>NZ_JANUFD010000001.1 GCF_024807945.1 Pseudomonas sp. JUb42
GATCGGTGTTCGAACTGATGCCAGTGGCATCACCTGGAGCTGTGTCCGAAGTGATTCGCGGGAAATCACCCTGGTCGGTGGTTGAGGTGATGCCCTGGGCATCACCTTGGTCGGCGCTCGAAGTGATGCCCGGGGCATCACCCTGATCGGTGTTCGAACTGATGCCAGTGGCATCACCTGGAGCTGTGTCCGAAGTGATTCGCGGGAAATCACCCTGGTCGGTGGTTGAGGTGATGCCCGGGGCATCACCCTGGTCGGTGTCCGAAGTGATGCCCTGAGCAACCAGTGCCGGGTCGATAGCTATTCCCGGGGAATAGGTCGATTCCGAATTCGGCGTGTTGTCCGGGGCAACATCCAGATCCTGGCCTTGATCTATGCCCGGGGCATAGGTCGGCACTAAGTTCGAAACGTTGCTAGGGGCGAAGCCCACGCTCGTCAGCGCGCTGTCCACGGCTCAGAATCCCAGCTCTTGGCGAATAGCGCGCATCTGGTCTCTGCCCCTAGCCACGGCGATTTCGTCACGTGGCGCTGGCGGGGATGCCGTTTGTTGGATAGGGCTATGCGATACCAACTCAGGCTGCGGTTTCGGTTGCTGTACCGGGGTTACTGGCGTGCGGTTGGGCTCTGAGGGTGCTTGCCAGAGCGCATTGAACTCACCTTTGTTCGCCTTTTGGACGCAACTGAGCAGGTAAGCCAACGGGTTTTTTACGCCGCCGGAGAGGATGCGGTGGTGCCATTGGTTCAAAAGCGCCTGTCGAACAGCAGGGTCGACCAGGCTGATGGCGGCCAGCGCTTTCTGGCGCTGATCTGGGGTCAGACGTTTCAGTGACTCTGTGATGTCTGCGCTGGTCTGGGACTCGTGCAGTACAAAGCTTTTAGATACAGAGGTATTAGTATTTGTATACGTACTATATGAGTTCGGATTCCGAACTGAGGCCAAAGTAGCCAATTGTTGCATGAGTTCGGATTCCGAACTCGGTGGTTGGACACGGCTATCACGCTCTATTCCACTGATTTCGGAATCCGAACTCGGTGTTTCAGGGGGGCTCGTTGCCGGAGTTCGGATTCCGAACTCAGTCAGAACAGGTGCAGCCGAGGTGAATTCATCGTGCAGTTCACCAGCACCCAAACGTTCTGCCATCACGTCGAGACGAGTTGGAAGCGATTTATCAGCTACATGCAGATCGGCCGTCACGTCATTGAACGCGCGTTCGGCCATCAGACGTATCGCCTTGTTGGCATGATCAAGTGATTGGCCAATCAACAGCATGAAGTCGCGATCGATCTCCATGGCTTCTGCGCAGCCGATGGGCTCGTCATGCAGGATGTACACATTGCCTTGCATGCGCCCGCTCACTGCATCGCGCACTCGACGACCCAGGCTGAGCCAACGCGTCAGGCGAAGGTGAGTGAGCGTTTTAGCGATCGTTTCCCTCGATGCCGGTTTGCCAGGTGTCGACCCGAGATAGGGTCGTAGTTCCTCGTAGGTGGGGAATGCGGTCAAACCGTCGCTATTGATCAACAGACGAAAGACCTGCCAGGCATTGCGTTCGAGAGGAGACAAGCGATCATCCAGAAGAAGACGACGCGGTACTGTTTCATGCGGATTGCCGCTGAATACGATGCCGGCGTACTGATCGTGCGCTGTGTCGTCCTCTTGATCGCTACCAGTGGCGCCAGTAGTGCGGGTATTCGAGACTTTCACCTGGAACGCTGCTGCTTGCTGCAGAGTCCCGGCAGCAGCATTAATAACGGATCCCAGTGAGAGCCGCTTCGACAGTCTTATCACATGCGTTCGCCTTCTACCTGACCGAGGTTTTCATCGCGTGCGAGTTGTCCTGATGCCGTATCGTTTGATCGGTCTCTTTTCCGGGAAGGGTTTGGGGTTAGCAAAATGAGACTGGCAGGCTTGCGAGCGGTGCCGGCCGGATACAGACCTTCGCTAATCCACTGTTGGATTTTGTGCCATATCAGTCCGAGAGTGACTCTACCAGTGGCGTCACCGGCCTCCTGATCGAGTGGAATATTGACTTCTTCCGTTATCAACATCGCAATGTCTAGCAGGGCCATCGGATCCTGGTAGTCAGCTCCGAACTCGTCCATGAGATGGACGAATCTGTGCCACAAAGGGGTGTCATCTGGAACATCCCTGTTGCGGCCGGGCTTGCCGGGAACCCCCACGATGACACGTTGAAGGGCAACGTCCTGTGGCGACATGCCAAAAAACTGTTGGAGCATCGGCGTAGTTGCCCCCAGTCGCAGGGCTCGTTGGACCATCCGAGTCTCTTCATCACTTCGATCCTTGGTCGATAGCAGGCGTTTAACCATGTCTTGATCGACTAGGATTTGGCACCAGAGGGCCGATGAATTCAAAAGCACGCTGAGCGCACTTGGGCTCTGCAGGACGCTTAAAATCTCAGGATCCAGTCCCATATCAAGACATCTACGAACTTCACCATTACGCAGCAGGTGAAGGATCTGATGGATAATGGCTTCATTGAGGGGATTATGTTTTTTGCCCATGAGGGGCCTCCCCAGGTCTTGGCTTCTTGGCGGTCATGGGTGTGCGTCTCCACATTGTTGAATTTCAAGCTCAACAAGGCGCCGTCCGAGGCGGATCAAACGAAACAGTTTCACGATGGCCGCATCATCCAATCGCGTACTGGTAGACGGTGGTTGGCTTGGGAGGGACATTTGTCCAAACAACAACTCACCCAGCGCGGCTGTGAATTTGAATTCGGCGAGTTCAAGCGGTTGTTCGGTGGTTTGCTGTTCAAGGGCGATGGCAAAGACACCACTGAGTGCTTGAAGCAGTGTCAACGTATGTGCCGACTTGTCGGTCAGTTCCACATCTTCTGCGGGTTCATTACAGATGAAACCGGCGCCTGCTTGAACGTCGATCACATAGCGGCCACCCAGGCCTGACATTTCGGCGATCTCACGGGCGAGTTGCGCAGCGACCTGGCGCAAGTCTTTTGGAAAGTCCAATTCTCGTTCGATGTACCAAACGTCGGAGATTGGAAACAGACCTCCGGCCTGCACGGGGATCGACACCAGCGCATTGGCATTGAAGTCCGGCAAAATTTCGCCATCCATGGCGGCGATCTTTTGCTTGATGTCCCGCACTCGCTGTGTCGTAGCTACCGGTGTAACAATATGGCCAGCGATTCTCGCTTCGCGCTCCTCGTCGGTAAGCGGCGGCTGAGGCGGCGGTGTTGCGTCTGTCTGTTGTTTGGGCTGATCAGTGGGTTTCTGCGGCTGCTTGGATTGGCCCGCTGGAGAGGGGAGACCGGACGCATTCGGCGCAGGAGGCTGCTGCGGGCTTCCACCCTTCAGACTTTCATCACCATTGGACGAGGCCTGATTTAACGTGTCCTGCCCAGAATATTGGGCATTGATGGATGCCGGTGGGTAATACGGCAGGTTTTCCATTGGGGTCGTTCGCCTGGCCCGACCCTGATGCTCATTAATGTCCAAGAGCACCTGTTCATAGGTCTTCCCTGTTCCTTCCTTCATGTTGCCAATTAGTTCATCCTGGAAACGCTCGTAGACAAACTCGGCCGCGTCCACGTCGAACTGAGACAACACTTCGAGGAACAGAAATTCAAAATCAGGAGAACGAGCCTCGCTCTTTGGTAAGTTTTCCCAAGTTAGGGCCGCGCATTTTCGCAGTGACAACAAGCGTTCAACCTGGTGTTTTCCCAGGCCTGAGTAGAGAGTGTTGGGGATGGCGGGTAATAAGCACCGAACTGCATCCTGCATACGGCTGATATGAGACTGAGAAACAGGGTATCCGTCCGCCGCCAATCGTCGAGCTAGTTCACGCTGAGAAACAGGTTCGCCCACTTCTAGCTCATACATCTTGCGCGCTTCTTCGATGCCCATAGCGCGTTCAATAAACATCAACTGACCTTGCAGGTCGTTTTCTGCAAGGTGGCCGGTTAATGCAATGATTTCTCCGCGGGCTTCGTCCCAGGGACGAAACAGAACCGGAATCTTGTAAAAGCGCTCCTCCTTGGTCTCGGCGTATAGCTCTTTCAATATCGTCAGACGGGTATTCCCGCCGTTTCTGATGACGTACTTGGAATGCCCAGGGCGGCGAGTGACTGGCGGTGGTTGATCCAGACCGCGTGCCAGGATCGATGCTTTCAGTTCCTGGTATTTGGAGTTGGTGATTTTGCGAGGGTTATTCTCGTAAGGAATCATGTCCTCGATGCACAACACCATTGCTGTCGGCGCGATGGGGTCCGATAGTTTATCAACGGTCGGTCCGGAGCGCGCAAAGGAGCCCTGAAAGAGCTTTCCGGTCAGCGCTTCGGGTGAAAGGGGCTTGTTGGACATTTCACGCCTCCTTGGCGGCAGCCATCTGGCCAACAGGGATGCGGCCGGATAGCAGGACATCGATGATCGCTTTGAGGCGAGTGATTTCGTCCTCCAGTTCTGTGGTCACGCGCATGCGGTGAACGATTTCAGCATTCATCGAGCGAAGGCATGTTTTGGCCTTGCCAGCGATTTCATCGCGCATGCCTTCGGGAAAACGGACAACAAACTTTTCGTCGTTCTGGCGAGCGGGAAGCACACTGCGGTTCATGAACGACTGCTGATGGTCATGCGTGACGGTGGGAGCGTGACTGTTCGCGTGAATGAAGTTCATGGCTGTAGCCGTTGGCTGAGCGGATTGGTTAAGGCTCATTTCGCTGCTCTCTTTTGGAGGAATGATTTGCTACGGAAGGGGATTCGATACTCGACAGCTAACCGCCGACAGCGCGACTCCGGCTCATTCAGAAGCTTGGCGGCCTCGGCGAGCGTCTTTGCATTCGACGCATGGCCTACCAACAGCTTGGCCAGATTCGCGTCATCGATGATCGAGTGAGTCGCGAGTTTGGGCTCGGCTACCGCTTCGATCTGGCGACCCCGGGCCAGGAAGTCGGCCACCGCTCGGTCGATCCGCTCTTGTTCGATTTGCCGCGCGCTTGGGGTTGGAGGATCGTTTTCAACGGCATGGATAAGCTCCATCACGAGCACCTCGCGCTGTCGATCTGCTCGAATAGATTGCCGGCTTGAATGTGGGTGATTTCTGCTTCACGCACGTCATTGAACCGTTCAGCAATGTCGGCCAGGAACAAGCGAGTAGCCTCGCGGGATCCTGTGATTTGAAAGGCGACGGTGCAATGCTGGACATCCTGGTCTGGGGCCAGGTAGGGCATGACCAATGTCTGGTAGCCGCGAGCTTGTAGGAATTGTGGTACCCAAACGGACCAGAAGTAGCTGGATAACAGCGCACCTGGTGCCAGCAGCTCGATCTCAACAGTTCCTTGAGCAGTGTCGGATAACGTCACGTAGCCAAGGTCTTTCATGCCGACAAGGGCTCGTGCCTGGTGCTTTGTAATGATGGTGCTGCTGTGTTTGGCCAATCGCTGTACGGCCTGGGCGATGCCATCCAGTTCGTTGCCATCGATCCCGTGTTCATGGGCATAGGTGAACGCCGAGTTCTGGAATTCTTGTTTGGCATGGAAGCGGGGTAGGTCGCGAGATGCAGCTGCGTACTGTAGTTCTGCTATGTGTTCGCCACCGCAGCGCGGGCACGAACCGGCAGCGACAAGATGCGCTGGATGGTGCTGACGGCAACCCAGGCACTCATGTGTGATTTGCAGATTTCTTGCGGGCGAGTTCATGCGCGTGCTCCTAGTCCTGACCATGTAGCTGGACGAACGAAAGGCTTTGGCCGATGGGATTTTTTGACTCAATGGAAGATCCATTGGGCTTGAAAGGGTGCCGGACGCATCCAGTGGTAGAGTTTGGGGTTCTAGGACACAAACTTTTGACCTCTGGAGGTCCAGCATGAAAAAGCAAGAAGACCCGCTTCCACCTGAAGTGTTGTACTCGTCGGCAATGCAGGCAGGAATTTGCGATGCATTGAGAATCATCGGGATTGTTCTGGCAGGAGATAAGCCAGCGGCCGCACTCTTGAAACAGTCATTTGATGTACTCATTGCGGCTGTTCCTGAGCGTTTTGGAGAGCTGAGTCAAAATCCTCTTGTGATGGAGGGTTACAAGGAGCCTCTGAAATGCTTGATGGAGGCGCTACACAGCCGGGAAATGGCGGGAACGGGATCTTCACGAGCTCATTGAGATAAGCTCCAAAAGCAGCGTGCTTTGCCTCTTCAACGGTGGCACCTTGATTTATCTTGTCGTCGTAGCATTGCTTCGAGGCCGCTTGAAAAATTGGTAGGGCGGCCTCCGTTACTTTTCCATAAGCGACGACAAACTCGATCACCGGGCGTGAATACAACGCTCTCTGAACGCCAGGATTGAAAAGACGCTGCAAAAACGCATCAGTGGCTACTGAAGCCAGCGATCCGAGGGGGTTAGCTCTCATGCGCCTGCTCCTTGCCAATAGGTGGCCGAGAGATTTTCGAAGCGGGTTTGGCTGGCGATGAAAGCAGTTCGCACTGTCCCTATTGGACCATTGCGATGTTTCCCCAGGATCAATTCTGCGATGCCTTTGTGTTCGGTCTCTGGGTGGTAGACCTCATCCCGGTAGACGAACACAATCAGGTCGGCGTCCTGTTCCAAGGCGCCTGACTCTCGTAAGTCGGCGTTCACAGGACGTTTGTTTGGGCGATGCTCCAGGGAGCGGTTGAGCTGGGAGAGAGCGACAACGGGGCAGGCCATCTCTTTGGCCAGGGCTTTAAGCGAGCGAGAAATTTCTGAGATCTCATTGACCCGATTCTCACTTCCGGGACACCGCATCAGCTGCAGGTAATCCACCATGATCAACACAGGTTTGCCAAACTGCCTCGCTCCCCTTCTCGAGCGCGCTCGCAGGTCTGTAGGCGACAGCCCTGAAGTGTCATCGATTACCAAGCGGGTTCCGTACGACTGGATGCGGTTCAAGGCATATGAGAGCTTTGGCCAGTCCTCATCATCGAGCTGTCCTGACATCAGCTTTGAAAGGTCCAGGCGCCCAAGGACAGCAATCAGACGATAGAGAAGGGCATCTGCCGGCATCTCTAAGCTGTAGATCTGTACTGAACTGTCCGGAAATTTTTGTAGCGCCGCGTCGACGAAGTTGAGCGCCAGGCTGGTTTTCCCCATTGAGGGCCTGGCAGCCAGAATGATTAGGTCTGCGTCCTGCAATCCCCCTGTCAGCTTGTCAAAGTCATTAAGTCCAGTTGGCAGCCCTCTTATGGGGTTTCCACTGTTGAAGCGCTCGTCGATCTGGTCGACGATTTTTCCCAGCGTATTGAGGACGTCGACGAACTCTGCTTTCTGATGGTTCTCACCCATCGCAAATAACCGCTGCTCAATTGATTCTTGTACGGCAGTTGCACTGGCTCGCTCCTCCGACGCATCACGAGTCAGCTGATGGCCGAGGGAGATCAGCCGGCGTAAATGGGCACGGTCACTGACAATCTTCGCGTATGACACAATGTTGGCAACTGACGGCGTGTCTTTTGCCAGTACAGCGAGATAGGCCAGACCTCCGGCCTCATCAATGTTCTTGGTTGCATTCGCGACCGTCACAACATCAAACGGGCTGTTCAGCTGAGCCAACTGCTCGATGCTCTGGAAGATGACCTTGTGATCTCGGCGAAAAAAGTCTTCCGTTTTGACCACATCGGCAATTAGATCCCAGCTTTGGTTGTCTAGCATCAGGCCGCCGAGGATGGCCTGCTCAGCCTCGATCGAATGTGGGGGAGTAAATTCGGTGAGAGTCATTTTCCACCCCCACCGGGCAATTGTGCTTGCGCAGATCGGTTTACGCCCTGGTGCAGGTACGCTGCTGAGCCCTGTACCCATCCTTTCTCCAGTGAGCGTGAGTCGTGACCCCGGACGGGTGTTTCTTTGGGCTTTGTTGCCTGCAAGTTGGGGTGGTGGATCGCGAGGTATGCTGTGATCGCCTGTTTCGTCTGCGGCGATTGAGAACCAGCAAAGCGTTCTACGGTGTTTTCAACGGCACTGATCCATGCTTCAGCGAACAATTGGCCGCGCCGACGCTTAGTCGACAGCTTGCACCGCTTCTGCTCCGACACATGCTGGCGCCGAGCGGCTAACAATTGCTGATGCAGGGCTGAATAGGCGTAGGCTGCCCCCTCGGGTGATACGCCGGTTCCGATGAATTTGAAGGAGTAACCCGTGGTCCCCGCACGGTGGTACGCCAAGTAGTCGCAATCAAATGCTTTTGCACAGGTGCGGGCTAGGCTATAGAGCCAACTTGCCGGCGGTCGCAGGGTGCCTGTCAGCACGCTGGCGTCGTTGACCTGGTACGCTTGAAGCTCCTCTTCCAGTAGGTTGTATTGCTCCATCAACCAACGACCTTGCCTCAAAGCCGTTGCGGCTTCATTCGCGGTCGCGCCTTTGGCGTTGGCCAGTGCAAAGCATTTGGCAACTTTTTCGATGATTCGTTGGCGATCCATCAGCAGGCCCTCTCAGCGATTTGAGAGGGATATGTTTTGGTTAGAAGCAGCAGGAGGGCCTTTTCACTTTGACGCAGACCCTGTGAGATTTCAGTCACTCGCGAGTGCAGTTCATCAAGCGAATGTTGAGCTGTCCCAGTAGAGGGGGCAGCAATATGTTCCTGAATCGCCGATTGGCAATCGCTGAAAAGCTCGTGGAAGAAATATTCGCTTCCGTAATTCCGACCGAGAGCCTCTGCCTGTTTCAGCAAACCAGCCTTGAAGAGCGAGGCGGTTTTATTCGGTTTGAGCAGGCCGAGCTGGTTCAGACTCATGGCCATGCACAGCCCGTTGACCTGCTGCTCCTGTGTTTCATGCATGAGGGGGAAATATGCTTTCGTCAGCTTCCAGCTCTGAGCCTGACGTGCGTTGAATGCCTGCTCCAGGGCTTTCTCATCCTGTAGCTTGCATTCCTTGGCCTTCTCAATGCGCTGACTGAAACTCTGAATGACGGCAATTGATTGGTTCAGCACTGCATGTTCATCTGCTTTCAAGAGCTGACCCAAACCTCCTTGGGGGTTCGCCAGGTCAGCCAGGACAACTGCTGTCCTCGTAAGCTTTGTTTTATATACCCGAAGCTGATGGGCACTTCCAAACATCTGCTCCAGTGGAAGGGGCTCGTCGATAGAGGCGTTTGCATTCATGGCCGAAATCCTGCCTTGACCAATTGCTTCACGGCCTCCTCGGTTAGGGCTTCGAATCGATCCAGCCATTCGGGAAAGAGCTCGATGGCGAGTTCGCGGAATACGGATAAAGCGCTCTCGCCTTGCTTATTCGACGGCTTACGGTATTCCCGGTGATGGATTGGGATGCCGTGTGTCGAAGCTTCCCGGAACTTCACCGAGACGGGGATGGTGCTGCGCAGCACTTCGATTTGATCGCTGTCTTGGAATGCGCAGCGAATCGACTCGTGTATGGCTCGGGCATCATTGGTCTGGTCCAGACTATTGATCACCACCTTTACGAGCGGGATGTTCAAACCTAGGAGCTTGTAGGTCTGAAGGCCATCCAGCGTTTGCAACAGCCCCCGGCTGAACTCCCTGGCTGACAACATATTGGGTGGTAGAGGGGAGACCGCGAGGTCAGAAGCCAGGAGCACCATCTCAAGCAGAACGCTACGAGCCCCCTGCGTATCGATGATCACCAGGTCAAATTGCCCCTCGAAGGCTTGAAGTAACTGAGCCAGTCGAAGCCGTCCGTCGGGAGCTTGTAAAAGCAGGTTAATCAGCTGGTTATTCGGGTCGTTTGACAGAATCAGCGAGAGGTTGGGAACACTGGTGGTAGAGATCACGCGCGCCGGATCAGTGATGTTCAGCGCAATCAGATCGTAGATGCCGCCTTCCGCCTCGTGTACCAAGGGGTAGTAGGATGATGCAGAGGGTTGAGCTGGATCGAGGTCGATGAGGAGGGTTCGCAGACCCGCATCGGCGCAGAGCGCGCCCAGATTGACGGCAACTGTCGTTTTGCCGACACCGCCTTTGGTCGAGATGACCGCGGTTCTTTTCATTTTCATGGAACAAAGCCTCTAATGGGGACATTAGAGGCTGCTTTAGCCGTTGTTAAACGATTGAATCAGATAACATTTTTCCGCATGTGTCGGTGCTGAACGGCCAATCATCTTTTAACCAATTGGTCGTAGGTTCGAATCCCACACGACCCACCATTTTTGGCCTCAACAGCAATGTTGGGGCCGAATCTTATAGATCTGATGCCTTGTGCGCCAGATCGCAGGCAGAGAGCTTGTCTCAGAGCTGCCTTGTAAAGCTTCAACCGGGGTATAGCGCAGTCCGGTAGCGCGCCTGCTTTGGGAGCAGGATGTCAGGAGTTCGAATCCCCTTACCCCGACCATTTTTGCTCAAGCTGTATCTGAGTAAGAAACAGGATCCATGCACTGCTCAGTGCATGAATCGAGAAAACGTCCTTCGGGACGTTTTTTTTTGCCTGAAAAACGTGCCCTATCGAATAGGCAGCGCAGCGACTTTCTGGCCACTCATATTTTTAATGTGGGAGCGAATTCATTCGCGAAGGGGCCCGTAAATCCGACGCGGTTATATTGCCTGTAACCCCGCTTTCGCGAATGAATTCGCTCCCACAACATTAGCGCCCACAGGCCCTGCTCCCATATATCTGTTCCCAATTCTCATTCTGCCTTGATGGCGACAACGTCCACGAACAGATACGACCCTTGATCCCGATCAAACGCTGTTAACTACGGAGCGCGTAGAACAGTCGAAACTTGCCTGAGCCTATTCCACGGCAGGTATCCCCGAGGCTGTCAGGCCGCACTGGGGTCTGAAATTCCATTTCGAGGATAGTGCGATGTACCGCAAGACGTTATCCAGTGGGCGCCAGATTGAACTTCCGATTGACGCCAATATATTGTCGACGACCAATACGCAAAGTTGCATCAACTATGTCAATGCGGATTTCGTTTCCATCAGCGGTTATTCCGAGGGCGAGTTAATAGGCCAGTTGCATAATATTGTTCGCCACCCGGATATGCCGGCAAAGGCGTTTGACCATATGTGGGCCACATTGAAAGCTGGCCATTCGTGGATGGGCCTGGTTAAAAACCGCTGCAAGAACGGTGATTATTATTGGGTCAGTGCGTATGTCACACCCATCAGACAGAACGGCGATATCGTTGAATATCAGTCAGTGCGCACCCGGCCCCAGCCTGAACAACTTGCAGCCGCCGAAGCACTCTATGAGCGCATCAAAAACGGAAGTAAATCGCCGCGCAGTCTTGGCTTGCGCAGCAAATCCGCGATGTTGGTCGCGGCAGTCGTGGCTTTCGGTGTAGGCGGCTGCGCCGGTCTTCTAAGCCTGCCCGTTACGGATGACATGCTGCTCGCCGGGGCCAGTGCCGTACTGAGCGGCGCCGCTGTGTGGTGGCTGCTGGCACCGTTGCGTGAGTTGGTCGAACGGGCTCGGCAGATTGCCGATAACCCGCTGAGTCAGGTGCTGTACACCGGGCGCAGTGACGAACTCGGGCAAATCGACTTTGCCTTGCGCATGGTGCAGGCCGAGACCGGCGCGGTCATTGGCCGGATCGCCGATGCGTCAAGCCGTCTGGATCGCCATACCCAGAACCTGTTGGGCGAGATCGATGCAAGCAACACGCTCAGCGTGCAGCAGCAGGTGGCCACGGATCAGATCGCCCTGTCGGTCAATGAAGTCGTCTCCAGCATCCAGGACGTCGCGCGCAACGCCCAGAACGCCGCCGATGCCGCGCGGCTTGCCGGTGAGGAGACCCTGGCCGGTCAGGACTTGGTGGCCCTGACCAGCGAGTCGATCAGCGAGCTCGAGCGCAAGATCCAGCAGGCCGTTCAGGTCGTGCATGAGCTGGAGGGGCGTAGCAGTGAAATCTCCCAGGTGCTGGACGTCATTGGCGGTATTGCCGAGCAGACCAACCTGCTGGCGCTCAATGCAGCCATTGAAGCGGCGCGTGCCGGTGAGCAGGGCCGCGGCTTCGCGGTGGTGGCCGATGAAGTGCGCAGCCTGGCCGCGCGCACCCAGCAGTCGACCATGGATATCCACCACATGATCGCCGGGCTGCAGCAGGGCGCGTTGTCAGCGGTCAGCGTGATGGATGAGAGTCGTGAACAGGCTCAGTCATCGGTCGAGCATTCCCGCCAGGCCGCAGCGGCGTTGGTCGGGATTGGTCAGCGGGTCACCGATATCGCGCAAATGAATACGCAGATTGCCGCAGCGGTGGAGCAGCAGGGGGTCGTCAGTGAGGACATCAACTGCTCGATCGGCAGGATTCGCGACGCGGCGCAGCGCAATGTGCTAACGGGCGAAAACAATCGCAGGAGTGCCAGCGAAGTCATGCAACTGACCGGCAGACTGTATGGCTTGGTGCAGCAATTCAAGGCAAAACGCCAGTAACGATATCATCGACGGCATTTGTTTCGGGTACACTCGATGAATGCCGAATAAATACCTCGCACAGAAGCCTCTGCCGCGCATTTTTAATAGCGTGATCACACGGCTATTGTGCGTTGCGCTGGGCATTGTAATTCTCGGCTCCTTTTTGCGTTATTACGTCTTGAGTGATTTTTTGCGACAGGACCTGGGATCCGTTGCCGAACAACAGCAACTGGCACTGGCGACTTATGTTGCGCGGGATATCGACGGAAAAATCATCAGCCGCCAGGTATTGCTGGATCGTATTGCCGCTTCCCTGCCGCTGAATCTGCTGAGCCAACCCGAAGCTCTGCGGGCCTGGCTCAAGGAGCGCTTTGTTTATCAGACTCTGTTTTCTTCGGGGCTGTATGTCATCGGCATGGATGGCAAGAACCTCGCGGACTATCCGATCTATCCCGAGCGCGAGCGTACCGATTTTTCCCAGCGCGACTACTTCAAAATTGCCTTGAGCGGCTCCAGCTATATTGGTCGGCCACGGGTCGGCATCTACGCCAAAGTGCCGATTCTGCCCATAGCCGTGCCGATCAAAAACGCCAACGGCGATGTCATGGCCGTGCTGGTGGGCAGTACGATTCTATCCGGGCATGGCTTTCTCGATTCCCTGCTGCAAAGTCGTGGCGACAATGTCGCGACGGGCTTCATGCTGGTTTCGCCGAGAGACCAGTTGTTCGTCGCCTCCTCGCAAACTCAGTCGATGCTCTCACCCCTGACCACGCCGGGCGCCGACCCGATGCTTGATCAGGCCATGAAGGGTTTTCGGGGTGTGGGGATTGCCATGGATGACCAGGGCGTGGAGCAGGTTTCGGCCATGGTCTCGGTGCCCAGTGCAGGCTGGCTGGTGGTGTCACGCATGCCGACCAGCATTGCCTTTGCCACCATCGGCCGACTGCAACATTTCCTGATCAAGAACGCCACTATCGCGACCTCTTTCTTCATGTTGCTGGCCTGTGCGGGTTTGTATTTTGTCCTTGGCCACCTGTTCCGCGCTGCGGAGTGCGCCGATCGCATGAGCCGGGGCGAGATACCTCTGGAGCCGTTGCCGGTTCATCGTGAAGACGAAGTTGGTCACCTGATCTCGGCATTCAATCGCTTGCTGCTCAAGCTGGACGAGAACCAGGACGAACTCAAACGCCTGGCCCACACCGATACCTTGACCGGCCTGCCCAACCGCGTGCACCTCTCCGAGCGCCTGCCGTACTTGCTGGCACAGGCGCGCGAGAATGGCAGCCAGGTCGGCCTGCTGTTCATGGATCTGGATGGTTTCAAGGACATCAACGACAGCATGGGCCACGAAGCCGGTGATGAGGTGCTGCGCGAAGTGGCGGCCCGTTTCAACGATGCCGTGCGCGAGGCGGACACCCTGGCGCGGATCGGCGGCGACGAGTTCATCCTGCTGCTCAGCGGCCTTGGAAGCAACGCCGAACTGGTGGCTGGCACCGTCGCCGCACGCTGCATTGCGTCACTGGAGCAGCCGTTTTGCCTGTTCAACAAGCACTGCCGGCTCGGCGTATCCATCGGCATCGCCATCAGTGACGGCGCCAATACCTCGGACGAACTGCTGCTGGCGGCTGACCGGGTGATGTACCAGGCCAAGAAAATGGGGCGCGGGCGGTATGTAACCCATACCCTGGAGATGGGCTAGGTGTGGAAGCTAATAATGTGGGAGCGAATTCATTCGCGAAGAGGACGGTACATCCGACGGATCTTCATCGTCTGAAGTACCGATTTCGCGAATGAATTCGCTCCCACAGGATTCTCTTCTACAGAGTTTTTCAGGCGCAAGCCTGCGCGGTGTCAGCTACCGCGCATCAATGCAACTTCATCCGCGGCTCAGTCCCTCGGCCAATCCGGCTGCCGAGCATCAGCATCAGGGTGCGGAACATCCCGTACAGCGCCACCTGGTGCATGCGGTACAGCGAGATATAGAACATCCGCGCCAGCCAGCCCTCGAGCATCACGCTGCCCATCAGGTTCCCCATCAGATTGCCCACCGCCGAGAAACTCGACAGGGAAATCAGCGAGCCGTAATCCTGATATTTGTATTCCGGCAATACCTGGCCTTCGATACGTGCCTTCAGGGATTTTACTAGCATCGACGCTTGCTGATGCGCCGCCTGGGCGCGCGGGGGGACGTTGCGGTCGGTGCCTTTCTGCGGGCAGGCCGCGCAGTCGCCGAAGGCGAAGATATTGTCGTCGCGGGTGGTTTGCAGGGTAGGGCGCACTTGCAGTTGATTGATGCGATTGCTTTCCAGACCGTCCAGTTCATGCAGGAAGCCCGGTGCGCGGATGCCGGCGGCCCAGACCTTGAGCGTCGCCGAAATAAACTGCCCGTTCGCGGTGTGCAGGCCTTCGGCGGTGACTTCACTGACCGCCGAATTGGTCAGCACGGTGACGCCGAGTTTTTCCAGCGTCTTGTGTACCGGCCCGCCAATACGCTCCGGCAAGGCAGGCAGGACCCGCGGCCCGGCCTCGATCACCGTGATGCGCAGGTTCTCCGGCTTGATCCGGCCCAGGCCGTAGGCGGCCAGTTCATGGGCGGCGTTATGCAGCTCGGCGGCCAGCTCGACCCCGGTCGCCCCGGCGCCGACGATGGCCACGTTGATCTGCGTCGGGCTCTCGTCCTGCCCGGCGTGGGCACGCAAATAGTGATTGAGCAACTGCTGGTGGAAGCGCTCGGCCTGCTTGCGCGTATCCAGAAACAGGCAATGCTCCGCTGCGCCCTGGGTGCCGAAATCATTGGTGGTACTGCCCACGGCAATCACCAGCGAGTCGTAATCCAGGCTGCGCGCCGGGACCAGCTCGGCGCCATTCTCATCGGCGGTGGCGGCCAGGTGGATCTGTTTGGTCTCACGGTTCAGGCCGGTCATGCGCCCGAGCTGGAACTGGAAATGATTCCACTTGGCCTGGGCCACGTAGTTCAGCTCGTCCTCGTAGGAGTTCAGCGAGCCAGCGGCCACTTCATGCAGCAGCGGCTTCCAGATATGGGTGAGGTTGGCGTCGACCAGTGTGACACTGGCCGTGCCGCGTTTGCCCAGGGTCTTGCCCAGGCGTGTAGCCAGCTCCAGACCGCCTGCGCCTCCGCCAACGATCACGATGCGATGAGTCATAGGGATATCTCATAAGGTTTAAGGAATTCGGGGGCAGCGGCAGGGCCGGGGGCGCGAGCGCGAAGCAGCTCATAGCGCAATCCAGGCCAGCAGGCGGCTCAGCAGACCCAGACCGACCACGACCGCGACCACCAGCACAAGGAGCAGCCATGGCCGAAAAGGCCGGCGCTCGACTCGATGCTGGGGCGCTTGCAGGTACTGTTCGACCCGTTGCTGGTCGTCAGGGTTCAGGCGGCTGGACATGTCGGCCTCTGGGAATACTGCATGACGCAGTAAAATCCGTAGGAATGATTGCCATTTGTAACATTGACGGGGTAATTACGCCATCGACATGCGCGGCCTACAGGCTGATACCCACGTCGAAAATCACGCTGCGACCCAGATTGGTCCGCAGGAAATCCGGCGCCTCGGGATGAGCGAACAGCACCCTGGCAAAGGTCGGCCCGACCAGGGACAGCGAGCGCCAGCCCTGGCGCAGGTATTCGGTCGGAGGCGGGAAGTGGCTATTGAGGTCGAGCACTTCGCGCTTGAGGCTGACGAAGGCGATAAGATCCAGCTTGCTCAGGTCCAGGTCGCGTTCACGGTAGTTGCCGGCCTTCTTGCGCAAGGTCGGCCCGAGGCGTTCCAGCAGATCGGCGGCAGGGATGCGCTTGGGCTTGGCCTGGCGGCGCACCAGTTCACTGAGAGAATCGGCACTGCGCCGCCGTTCCAGTTCTTCGCGCCATTCATCGTTGAGGCGACGGCCTTCATCGAGCACAAAAAACACCTCGAAACAGGCGTTGCGAAACAGCACATCGGGCGGTTCTTGACCGGCGGCAGTGAAGTCTTCGTCGCGATGGCGGATATTCAGACCCTGGAGCAGCCGCTCGCACACCCATCGTTCGCGCTCCCACTTGCGCGCGTTGGACAGGAACGAGTTGGCTTGTTCGGCCTGGATAGTAAGCAGGCGCAGAAAGTCTGAGTCATCCATGGCCCAAGCTTAACGTTGTAATCACTACAACTGAAAGTACGAAAGCCTGCGCTGTAGACTATTGAGCGAAATTTCACCGATGAAGCGATTGAGGACCCCGTCTTGAAACTCTGGCCTTTACTGTTGCTGATTCTCGTGCCGTGCGCCGCCCAAGCCCTGGAAGTCGGCGAGCGCCTGGCGCCCTGGACCCTGCTCGATCAATTCGACAAACCCTATACCTTCAACGAACAGACCCAGACCCTGCTGGTGGCGCGCAGCATGGACGCGGCCAAACTGGTCAACGGCGCCCTGCAAGACAAGCCCGAGGGCTTCCTGGAGGCGCGCAAGACGGTGTTTGTCGCCGACATCCACAAGATGCCCGCGCTGATCAGCAAGATGTTCGCCGTGCCGGGCATGCGCGCCTATTCCTACCGGATCATGCTCGACCGCGACGCCCGGGTGGTACCGCGTTATGACGGCGATATCGACAAGGTGTTGTGGTTGCAGGTGCAGAACGGGCGATTGGTCAAACAACAGCAATTCAGCAGTAGCGATGAGTTGCGCGCCGCCCTCGAA
This sequence comes from Pseudomonas sp. JUb42, assembly GCF_024807945.1. Classification (GTDB taxonomy): domain Bacteria; phylum Pseudomonadota; class Gammaproteobacteria; order Pseudomonadales; family Pseudomonadaceae; genus Aquipseudomonas. The sequence goes on from NZ_JANUFD010000001.1 coordinate 17,022, forward strand.
CGGCCATGATTGGCAGCGAGGTGCTGACCACGCCGACCCTGCTGGTTGGCTGGCTGCTCTACACGCCGCTCTTATGCTGGGCGCTCTGGCGCTCGCCCTGGGTTGAGCTGTTTACCGACAGCCGCCGCCAGCATTTGCTGTTCGCCACCATCTTCGGCCTGTTTTTGCTGTGGCTGATGCGCCGGGATTTTGATACTGGCGTGTCCTACCACTTCCTCGGCATGACCGCCGTGACCCTGCTGCTGGACTGGCCCCTGGCATTGCTCGGCGGCTGCGTCGCGCAACTGGGCTTGGCGTTAATCGGGCGACAGGACTGGGCCGCCCTGGGCGTCAACGGCCTGCTGTTCGTGGCGCTGCCGGTGCTGGTCACGGAAATCTGCGCGATCTGCGTCGAGCGGGCGCAGCCCAAGAGCCCCTTCGTCTACATCTTCTGCTCAGGATTCTTCGCCGCAGCGCTGTCGGCCTTGCTCTGCCTGCTGCTGGCGCTGGGACTGTTGTGGTTCGAGGGATTATTCGCGATGCCGGAATGGCTGGAGGATTTTATCGGCTACCTGTGGCTGATCATTTTCCCCGAAGCCTTTATCAACGGAATGATCATCAGCGCCCTGGTGGTCTTCGCCCCCGAGTGGCTGGAGACCTTCAACCGCACGCGCTACCTGTCGGCGCCGTGGAAGGAGGGTGAGTGAACGTCGGGCACCTTATGGCCTGCGTACTTGATACGTAGCGAGAGCACCTATAGACCTGTGGGAGCGGACTTATCCGCGAAGAGGCCGGTACATTCGCTACATTTTTATCGTCTGTAATGCCTTCATTCGCGAATAAATTCGCTCTCGTCAAACAACGCGCAATTTACTAAATCACAAGGACTCCGTGGGAGCGAATTCATTCGCGAAAGCGGTATCCAGGTGATGAAGATGCTTCGAATGTACCGGCCTATTCGCGAATGAATTCGCTCCCACAAGATTTGCGCCCTGCCTCGGTTAGTGTTTGCGGCGTGACAGCGCGGCGTCTTCCACAATTCGCTTCCACAGTAACTGGAGTGGATGTTGTTTGAATCAATGCTCCCGAGGCGGCAAATCCCCGGAAAACAATTCATCTTCAGCATCCGGGCTGCCCGCAATGGCATGTTCTTCGGACGCCCAGGCACCCAGGTCGATCAGCTTGCAGCGGTCGGAGCAGAACGGCCGCGCGGTGCTTGCCGCGCTCCACTCAACAGGGGCGCCGCAGGTCGGGCATTGCACGGTTGTCGGGCTCATGATTGGCCTCCACGTAAAGTCAGATAAAAGTGATGCAGCCGCTCGACTTCCTGTTGCAGCCAGGCGTGATCGCGGTCGTTGACCAATACATCGTCGGCATGACGCAAACGCTCTTCGCGATCAGCTTGCGCCTTGAGAATCGCCTGCACCTGTTCGGCACTGGAGCCGTCACGCTGCATGGTGCGCTGGATCTGCAGAGCCTCCGGCACGTCGATCACCAGAATGCGCTGAGTCATGCGCGATTGGCCCGACTCGACCAGTAGCGGCGATACCAAAATGGCGTAGGGCGATTGCGCGCGAGCCAGGTAGCTGGCGATTTCCTCACCAATCAACGGATGCAGCAAGGCTTCCAGCCAGCGCCGTTGCTCGGCATCCTGAAAAATCAGCCCACGCAGAGCGCCGCGATTGAGGCTGCCATCGACCTGCAGCACGCTGTCGCCAAAGTGCTCGACAATCCGCGCCAGCGCCGGACGCCCCGGTTCCACCACCCAGCGGGCGGCGTTATCGGCGTCCACCAGGTGCACACCGAGGTCGATAAAGTGCTGGGCGGCCGCGCTTTTGCCACTGCCGATCCCGCCGGTAAGGCCGAGAATCCAGGGTTTGTTAACAGGGTTGGTCATTTGAAACCGGCAAACTGCAAATATGAGTCGGTTATTTGACCACCCCAGAGCAGCGCGATCCAGCCTGCAATGGCCAGATAAGGACCGAAGGGGATCGGCGTGCTCGTCTCGGCATTGCGCAGGCGCAGAATAATCAGGCCCAACACCGCGCCTACCGCCGAAGACACCAGAATGGTCAACGGCACAATCTGCCAGCCACCCCAGGCGCCAAACAGCGCCAGCAGCTTGAAGTCACCCTGACCCATGCCTTCCTTGCCGGTGAGCAGCTTGAAGATCCAGAACACCGACCACAGGCTCATATACCCCAGCACCGCGCCCCACAAGGCATCGTGCAGAGTGGTAAACAGCCCGAAGGTATTGGCGATCAGCCCCAGCCATAGCAACGGCAGCACCAGCGAGTCCGGCAGCAACTGGTGATCCATATCGATCACACTCATCGCCAGCAGCCCCCAACTCAACAACAACACCGCCCCCGCCTGCCAGCCAAAACCGAAATGCCAGGCAATGAATGCCGACAACAGCCCACAGGCCAGCTCGATCAGCGGGTAGCGCTTGCTGATCGGCGCCTTGCACGCCGAGCATTTGCCGCCGAGGAACAGGTAGCTGATGACCGGCAGGTTTTCCCAGGCGCGGATTTTGTGGGCGCAATGGGGGCAGCGGGAGTGGGGCAGGAACAGGTTGAAGGTCTCGGTTTTATCCTCGGCGGGCAGGGCGAGCATGTCCCGGGCCTGAGCGCGCCAGTCGCGTTCCATCATGACGGGGAGGCGGTAGATCAGGACGTTGAGGAAGCTGCCGATCAGCAGGCCCAGGACCAGAATGGCGAGGGTGAAGGCCAGGGGGAAGCTGGTGAAGAAATCGGAGAAGGGCATGGTCAGACGACGTTTCCGAGTTTAAAGATAGGCAGATACATCGCGATAACCAGGCCGCCGACAATCACACCAAGGACCGCCATAATCATGGGCTCCATCAGACTGGTCAGGCTATCGACCATATTGTCGACTTCGCCTTCGTAGTAGGTGGCGACTTTGTCCAGCATCGAGTCCAGGGCGCCAGACTCTTCGCCGATGGCCGTCATCTGGATGGCGAGGCTGGGGAAGACGCCGACTGAGCGCATGGAGAAGTTCAGTTGCATGCCTGTGGAAACATCTTGTTTGACGCGGTGTACGGCATTCTTGAAAACGATATTGCCTGTAGCCCCTGCCACCGAGTCCAGAGCCTCAACCAAGGGAACGCCTGCTGCAAAAGTCGTTGCCAAGGTACGTGCATATCGCGCAACCGATGATTTATAGATCAGCGGCCCGATTACCGGCATCTTCAGCAGATTTCTGTCCAACCAGTCACGGAACGCTTCGGATTGTTTGTAGGCACGTTTGAACATAAAAAACGCACCGACCATCCCGATAAGAATCATCAGCCAATAGTCCTGAACGATCTGGGACAGACCGACAACCATCAGCGTAAACGCAGGTAGCTCAGCACCAAAACCAGCAAAAATACTCTGGAATTGCGGAACCACCTTGAGCAACAGAATCCCGGTTACGATAAATGCCACTACCATGACCGCAATCGGGTAGGTCATGGCTTTCTTGATCTTGGCCTTCAGGGCCTCTGTTTTCTCTTTATAGGTTGCGACTCGATCGAGCAGCGACTCCAAAGCACCGGATTGCTCACCCGCGTCCACCAGGTTGCAGAACAGATCATCGAAATATTCCGGTTTGCTTCTCAGCGCAGAAGCAAAGCTGTTGCCGGCCGCAACGTGCTGCTTGATGTCGTCGACCATCTTGCGCATATTCGGGTTTTCCGCGCCCTCGCCAATAATATCGAACGACTGCAGCAGCGGGACACCGGCCTTCATCATGGTCGCCATTTGCCGGGCGAAAAATGCGATATCCAAGGGCTTGATTTTTTTGCCCTTGCTAAAGAGGGATACAGGTTTTTTCCGCACTTTCAGCGGGTTGATTCCCTGTTTACGCAACTGTGCCTTGATCAGCGGAATATTATGCCCGCTGAGTTCGCCGTTGACGGTTGCGCCTTTACGGTCTTTGCCTTCCCAAGTGTAAACACTGACTTTAACTTCTTTGCTCGCCATTGCTTAATCCTTGGTCACGCGGTTGACTTCTTCGAGACTGGTAACGCCTTGCATTGCTTTGCGCAGGGCCGAGGTGCGCAGATCAGGGAAACCGTCCTTGCGCATTTGCGAGGCGATCTCCAGAGCATTGCCTTCTTCCATAATCACCCGTTCAAGCGCGGCAGTTTTCTTGACTACTTCATAAATCCCGACGCGGCCTTTATAGCCGCCATTGCATTGATCGCAGCCCACGGGCGCATAGATCTTGAACTTACCTATTTCCGCTTCCGGGAAACCTTCCTTAATCAGGGTTTCCCGTGGCAGATCCACCTCTTTTTTGCAGTACTGACACAGCTTGCGCGCCAGACGCTGGGCGATAATCAGGTTGATGGCTGTTGCGATGTTAAAAGCCGCCACGCCCATATGATGCAATCGAGTCAGGGTCTCAGCAGCGCTATTGGTGTGCAGGGTCGACATCACCATATGCCCGGTCTGGGACGCCTTGATCGCGATTTCTGCGGTTTCCAGATCACGAATCTCACCGACCATGATTACGTCAGGGTCTTGACGCAAGAAAGCACGCAGGGCCTGAGCAAAGTCCATTCCTTGACGCGGATTGACGTTAACCTGGTTGATCCCCTCCAGGTTTATCTCTACCGGGTCTTCGGCGGTGGAAATATTGATATCCACGGTATTAAGGATATTCAGCCCGGTATAAAGAGAAACGGTTTTACCCGAGCCTGTAGGGCCGGTAACGAGAATCATCCCCTGGGGCTGCTTGAGCGCTTCGAGATACAGCTCTTTCTGGTCGGCCTCATAGCCCAAGGCGTCAATGCCCATTTGCGCGCTGGTAGGGTCTAGGATCCGCATCACGACCTTTTCACCCCACAACGTCGGTAGGGTGTTCATACGGAAATCGATGGATCTGTTCTTCGATATCCGCAGTTTGACCCGGCCATCCTGAGGTTTACGGCGTTCGGAAATATCCAGCCCGGCCATGACCTTTAGGCGCGCGGCGATACGCCCCGCCAGATTGATGGGCGGCTTGGCTACTTCATGAAGAATGCCGTCCGTGCGCAGGCGTACGCGAAAGCTCTTCTCATAGGGTTCAAAGTGCAAGTCAGACGAACCCATACGAATGGCGTCCATTAGCATCTTATTGACGAAGCGCACCACCGGCGCATCTTCCGAGTCGTCCTTGGCGCTGATTGAGGTTTCTTTAATGTCGTCCTGGCTGGATTCGAATTCGACACCCAGGTCGAGATCACCAAGGTCGCCCATGCCGCTGCCACCGTCAAAAAAGCGGTCAATGGCGATGGTGAGTTTGTCGTCCTCTACCAAAATGGCTTCTGTATTCAGCCCGGTACTGAACTGGATATCAGTAATAGCCTGATGGTTGGCCGGGTCGGAGACGCCAACAAACAGCTTGTTGCCGCGTCGCCATAAAGGCAGGGCATGATGTTGGCGAATCAGCTTTTCGCTGACCAAACCCTGAGGCTGGGATTCTTTATCGATGGTATTAAGGTCGAGAAACGGCAGGCCGAACTGTTCAGAGGCCATCTCGGCCAATGTCAGGCTTTTGACCAGCTTGTTCTGTACCAGGTAACTGACGAAGGAGCTCTTGTTGCGCCGCGCTTCTTGATAAGCCTGCTGGGCAGTTTTTTCGTTGAGAAGCTCGGCCACAACCAATTGTTTGGCCAAACCCGTGAGGACGACATCAGTCATAAAACCACCAGACACAGACAGTGTGAGGTTTATAGCGCAGTCGGACCTTGCTGCCAAATCATGACGCAGCAAGTGACATAAATTGTCAGTTTGTGCTGGCTGAGGGAATGGTTAAGCGAGCGAAATGCGTGAAAAATGTAACCCTCGTCACAAAAACAGGAATTGGCACAGCCTGTGCTTCTGTCGGATCAGGGCAACACCCATTTGACGCCTGGAGAAGAAGTAAATGAAAAACGCATCGAAATCCCTGCAAAAGGGCTTCACGCTTATCGAACTGATGATCGTGGTGGCAATCGTAGGTATCCTGGCAGCAGTGGCATTGCCGGCTTATCAGAACTACATCAAAAAAGCTGCTTACAGCGAAGTGCTGGCGGCAATGGGTTCGGTTAAAACTGCGATCTCGGTTTGCGCAGCTCAAAACACCAGCAACGCTATTACAGGTTGCGATACCGCAACTGTAGTAGGTGTTACGCTGCCTAGTGGCATTACTAGTGGCGCTGTCAACACTATTACTATCACCTCAGGTACTGCGGCAATTGTTGCGAAGCCGAACAACTTTAAAGGTATCGTAGATACAGATACTTGCACATTGACCCCTACTGGTGTTGATAGCAAGATCAGTTGGGCATACAGTGGTGCTTGCGTCACCAACGGTTATGTTAAAATTTAACATGATCGTTTTATAAAAAGCCCGAACGAGTTCGGGCTTTTTAATTAGTTTTGTGTTGGGTTTCAAACGCTTTTGTCGTGAAGTACTGCTAACGTTAAAAGTGCGCCGAAATAGCTCAGCCCGGTAGAGCAGCGCACTCGTAACGCGAAGGTCGCAGGTTCGATTCCTGTTTTCGGCACCAGCAACGCAGCACCAAAAGCCCCGGAAGGCACCCAATGCCTCCGGGGCTTTTGCTTTGCGGGTCAAAAAAGCCTCACCCATGACCACCGTCAAAGACCGTGATCAACCTTGATGGCCCAATAACCCGATTCACGCCCACAGCCAAAGCTCCACAAAAAAAACCAGGGAGAAAACCTTTGCCCTACGAGCTGAATACCATCCGCGATGACCTGCAGCTCACCGCCCTGGATCTGGAGCGGGTCAAGATTGCGATGGCGGGGCATTTCGAGTATCTGCGGCACACGATCCATCAGCGCGATGCCGTTGAGGTGCTGGGACAGGTGCAGGGATTGGGGTCTTCCATCAGTGAGTTGCGCCGGGTGGCCGAGAGTTTGGCGACTGCGCCGGATGTGATCCCGTCCATCGCTCAACGCACGCCGCTCTGAGGGAATGGCGACGAACTGCATACAGGAATGTGCGAGACGGCCGATATCGATGCCGCCACACTCAAGGAGAGACGCACATGTTCCGCAGTTCGCAGCTAATGACCACCGCCCTCGAAATCTTTATCAGCCGCAATGAAAACCTGCGCTGGGAATTGGCCAATTTCCATATCCATCCGGGCGGTCTGTTCATTCAGCAGCGCAAGGAAGACCACGCCCACGCCGCATTCGTCCGCGCCGCCGAAGAACGCCGCACCACGCCCCAGGACTACGCCCTGATGCTGATCGCCCGGTCTCCTGCGGAGCTTGAGCGGTTGCGTGAAGAGCGGCGGCAAGAGATGGCGACGCTGAGCGCGTAACACTGACGTTGAAAAGATAATGGCTGATCAAGGAATCGATGATGCCGCGCAGAACCCGGGTACTGGTAGGGATATTGGTTGTTGTCAGCGTATTTGCATTATGGATAAGCGTTGATTGGGGCTTGCCCTTTAGAATGTATGACGTTTACCAGCGGGTTCGCGCTGATCAGGTGCTACTTGAGAAGACCAAAGGAATGGATAAAGTCCTGGAGCAGCAATTTGGTGAGGGTTATAAGGTTTTAGTGTCTATGACCCACTTTGACAATGGCCATGATTCCCGAGTTTATACTCTGGTAATGCCGTGCGGTCATACCTATAGCCAACAAGCCTACATGGAAGGGGCGCTGACCCTTATGCATGATGCAGGCATGCCCTGGCCGGACACAGTCAAATTTGAGAGAACCTGCCGATTCACACCGCCAGACCTGCAGTGGCCGGGCAAGCAGTGAAATCACGCTGAAACCCGGGCGGGGCAGGAGCGACTGGTTCCTGCCAAAAACCGTCGACTGCACCTAGGCGCAACATGCAAGCAAATGCACCTCGCGGCTGATCCTGTCGCCGCTTTCAATTTCAGCCTTGCGCAAATCATAGGTGGCTTGCAGGTTCAGCCAGAATTGCGCAGTAGTACCGAGCGCCTAGCCCTGATGCCTCAGATATGCGCTAAGCGCCTTCCGGGTCAGGTCATTCAAGGAAATACTCTGCCGCGTCGCGGCAACGCTCGCGGCCAGGTGCAGTTCATGTCCCACTCTGACGTTAAATGAGCCTTTGCAGGGTATTTCCGGTTCCTGAGCCAGTGACGTACAGGTGGTGAGATAGTCATCTACCGCATCGCGGAATGCCTGAGCCAACTCGGCAACCGTCTCTCCCTCGTAGTTAACCAACGCACGAATGAACTGGAGTTTGCCGAACAGGCAGTTATCTTCAGGGCTGGCTTCAATCGAGCCGTAATAGCCTCGATGATTGAGTAAGGTGCTCATCAGATCAATTCTCCTGCCTTCAGGTGCTCGATCACCTGTTTTCTGGCGTATGTCTTTATTTCATTACCTGGATGGGGCTTGTGCAGGTTGATCATGGCGCGCGGATCGCCATTATCAAATTTCACCCTGCTGCCGTCGCCCTTGATCAGGCGGTATCCCAAACCGTTGAGCAAGCTGACCAACTCTGGCCATGTGAACCTCGTCTGATGGCTCAGCAACTGAGTGAGCAGCTTTTCTTGCCTGGACATGTGATCTTCCCGGATGCGACTAACTTTAGTCGCATTTATAAGGCGAATCAATCCGGTAAAGGTAGTGACGGTGCACCACCCCGTAATGCCAAAATCTGCTAAGGGGTAGTCAGGTCGGACTCCCCACTCGCCCACTCCCTCACCGCCTGCGCAAACAACCGCAACGCCATCGGTGGATGCCGGTTCGCCGGGTAGTACAGGCACAGCCCGGAATAATTGGGGCTGCTCTGCGGCAGCAGATGCACCAGTCGCCCGCTTTGCAGATGTTCGGCGACTTGCCCCAGGGGCACCCAGGCGATGCCGATGCCGGCAAGGGCGGCTTCGACCATCAGGTTGACGTTGTCCAGGGTCAGCGGGCCGTCGACGTCGAGGCTGCTGTTGTGCTGGTCGTGGGTGAGGTCCCAGCGAAACAGGCCGCCGCTGGTGAAGCGAAAGCGGATGCAGCGGTGGTGCTTGAGGTCCTGGGGCTGTTGCGGGGCGGGGTGGTCGGCCAGGTACTGTGGCGAGGCGACGGCGGCGAAGATCAGGTCGCTGCCAAAGCGCACGGCGATCATGTCTTTGGGCACGTCGTCGTAGAGGCGGACGCCGGCGTCGAAGCCGTCGCCGACGATGTCCTGCAGTTTGCTGTCGACCACGAATTCGATATGGATCTGCGGATAGCGGTTGGCGAAGTCGGGTACAACATGGCGGATCAGTTCGCGCAGCGAGGATTCCGAAGCGCTGATGCGGATCGAGCCGGAGGGGGTATTGCGCGCCGAGGTGACTTCGTTGACCACGTTGGCCAGGTCGGCGAGCAGCGGACGCACGCCCAGCAGCAGTTGCTCGCCAGCTTCGGTCAGGGCCACCGAACGGGTGGTGCGGTTGAGCAGGCGCATTTCCAGACGGGCTTCAAGGTTGCGCATTGAGTGGCTCAAGGCTGACGCGGATACGCCAAGCACCCGGGCCGCGCCGCTAAAGCTGCGGTGTTCGGCAATGGTGATAAAGGCGGTCAGTTCGGGCAGGTCGGCGCGCAGCATTGATGAAAACTCCTCAGTAGCTCATGCGGAAGTGGCCGTATTGTTGAGCGGATTACAGATATATAAGGTAGACCGGACCCTACAAGAGGAGCCGGAAAAATGCAAAAGCGTCAGTTAGGCAACAGCGGTCTTGAGGTTTCTGCCATCGGTCTGGGTTGCATGGGCATCTGCTTTGCCTACGGCCCGGCGATGGAGAAATCCGCCGCTATCCACTTGATTCACGCCGCCTTCGAGCGTGGCGTGACTTTTTTTGATACGGCCGAAGCCTATGGCCCGTTCACCAACGAAACGCTGCTGGGCGAAGCCCTGGCGCCATTTCGTGATCAGATCGTGATCGCCACCAAGTTTGGCTTCAAGAACGGCGACGTGGCTCAAGGCCTCGATAGTCGCCCGGAGAACATTCGTGCCGTGGCCGAAGCCTCTCTCAAGCGCCTGAAGACCGATCGCATCGACTTGTTCTATCAGCATCGCGTCGATCCCAATGTGCCCATCGAAGAGGTCGCAGGTACCGTCAAGGAGCTGATTGCCGAAGGTAAGGTCAAGCATTTCGGCCTGTCCGAGGCCGGTGTGCAGTCGATCCGTCGTGCCCATGCGGTGCAGCCGGTGGCGGCGTTGCAGAGCGAATACTCGCTGTGGTGGCGTGAGCCCGAGCAGGACATCCTGCCGGTGCTGGAAGAGTTGGGCATCGGCTTCGTGCCATTCAGCCCGTTGGGCAAGGGCTTTTTGACGGGGGCCATCAACGAGCAGACCACGTTTGCTGCCGATGACTTCCGCACCGTTGTGCCGCGCTTCAGCGAAGAAAACCGCAAGGCCAATGCGCAGCTGGTGGAGTTGCTCGGCCAGATTGCCGCGAGCAAAGATGCCAGCCGTGCACAGATTGCCATTGCCTGGCTGCTGGCGCGCAAGCCCTGGATCGTGCCGATTCCGGGCACCACCAAACTCAGTCGCCTGGACGAAAACACCGGGGCGGCCAGTGTTGAGCTGTCTGCGCTGGACCTGTCCGCGATCGAGCAGGCGCTGGCGAACATTCAGGTCGTCGGCGACCGCTATCCGGCGCACTTGCAGCAACGGGTCGATCGCTGATCGCTACCGCGTTAAAGCGCCGCTGAAAGCAACCCGTAAAGCCGTCGGCACCTGTTGAAGCAGGTCCGGCGGCTTGGCTATTTCGAGACGGTCTTACTCATGTCGCACTTTTATCCTGCATCGCCTTCCGATCGGCAGAGCCTGTGGACCCTGGCGATTCTCAGTGCCCTGATGGCTTTTGCTTCGATCTCCACGGACGTTTACCTTCCTGCGCTGCCGGTCATGGCACATGCGCTCCACGCCAGTTCCGGACAGGTCGAGTTGACCATTTCCGGCTATCTGATCGGCTTCAGCCTCGGGCAACTGGTGTGGGGGCCTATCGGTGATCGCTATGGTCGGCGACTGCCGATCGCCATTGGCCTGGTGCTGTTTATCCTCGGCTCGGCCGGCTGTGCGTTGTCGGACAGCGCCGTGGTGATGATTGCCTGGCGTGCCGTGCAAGCGGTGGGGGCCTGCGCCAGTGTGGTGCTGGCAAGGGCCATGGTCCGGGATTTGTACGCCGGGCATCGCGCCGCGCAGATGCTCTCAACCCTGATGACGGTCATGGCCATTGCACCGCTGCTCGGCCCCAGTGTCGGTGGGCTGATCCTGAAGGTGGCGTCTTGGCGGGCGATCTTCTGGGCGCTGGTGCTGGTCGGTCTGATCACCTTGGGGTTGCTGTCTATCTTGCCGGAAACCCTCCCCGTGCACCGGCGCAATGGCGAACCGCTAAACCGGGCGTTTCGGCGTTATGGCAAGTTGCTAAAGCATGGACGGGTACTGGGCTATATCGGCGCGGGCGGATTTTTCTATGGCGGCATGTACGCCTATATCGCCGGGACGCCCTTTGCCTACATCAGCTATTACCACGTTAGCCCGCAGCAATACGGCGCGCTGTTTGCGCTGGGGATCGCTGGCATCATGCTGACCAATCAGCTCAATTCGCGTTGGGTCATGCGCCACGGCAGCGACCGCCTGCTGCGCATGGGCACTTTAGGGGCGGCAGTGTCGGCGCTGATTCTGGCGGTGGATGCCTGGACGGGTTGGGGTGGCCTGGCCGGGTTGGTGATCCCGCTTTTTCTATTTATTGGCGCTACCGGCTTTATCGTGGCCAATTCCATTGTTGGGGCCATGGGCGAGTTTCCCGAAGTCGCCGGTTCCATGTCGGCACTGGTCGGCTCGCTGCAATATGGCACCGGCATCCTCGGGTCCGGTCTGGTTGGCGCCTTTGCCGATGGCACACCGTGGCCCATGGCCATGGTGATCGCCGCTTTTGGCCTCGGCAGTCTGGTTTGTGCGCGCTGGCTGCTGCCTGCGCGAACCCTTGCGCCGCCGGTGGCGGCGGATTGACCGGCAGCGGGGCGCAGTTGTCGAGTCAGGGCACCTTGGCATAGTCCTCGTCGCTGACCTGCTCCATCCAGTCGACGACCTTGCCATCCAGCACCTCGGCAATGGCGATATGGGTCATGCCGGTGCTGGCCGTGGCGCCATGCCAGTGTTTGACGTTGGCGGGAATCCACACGGTATCGCCGGGGCGAATCACCTGAATGGGCTGCCCCAATTGTTGAACCAGGCCGACACCCGCCGTAACAATCAGGGTTTGCCCCAGTGGGTGGGTGTGCCATGCCGTGCGTGCGCCGGGTTCGAAGGTGACCGTGCCGCCGCTGACCCGCGCCGGGCCGGTGCCCTGGAAGCGTCCGTCGACGCGCACCGCCCCGGTGAAGTTGTCAGCCGGTCCGCGGGTGGATGGCTCCAGGCCGTTAGCGTTGACGGTGACCCGCTCGGCCTCCTGGGCTCCGGCTTCGCCGGTGAGCATGCTCAGGGAAAGTGCCGCTGCCGCTGTCAGTTTTTTCATTGCGCCGCCCTCCGCTCGGCCGACATAGGCGCATAGGTGGCGAAATTCAGCTGCGCGCCCAGTTCGATCAAGGCGTCGATCAGTGTCGCCATCGCCTGGCTGTTGAAATGCGCGGTCATCTCCTCTCCATCCGACCAATAGCCGCTGAGTATCCACAAGTCGGGTTGATTGCGGCTGCGGGTCAGCACGTAACTCAGGCAGCCGGTCATGGCTTGCAGGCGCGCCAGATCGCCCTGCAGGCGCTGCTCAAGCCCCGGATCGGGGGCGTCGGTGAGGCGAATTTCCATCGTGTTCAGTGCATGGATATGCATGAAAACTCCTTGCGTCTGCTTTCGGTCGGGCCGATTCCTGTTGCCAGGAAAGTAAGACGCCCACGAACAAACGCCCGTGAGCTGACAGGGCTCGACGGTAACCAGCAGACAGGGGGAAGACTATAGGGCTTGGCTGGCAAGAGCTGATGAGGGGAATTCATCAATGGTGCAGCGGGGCGGGGAATGTTGCTAATAGCGCGGTAACCGCGATCGACATAGGCGGATATAAAGCGTGTGTGGGAGCGAATTTATTCGCGAAAGCGGTGTTCCAGGCGATGAAAATGCGTCGCATGTACCGGCCTTTTCGCGAATGAATTCGCTCCCACAGAATTCGCTACCGCCATGTGTTCCGCCGTGTCGGTGAAAATCAAGGGTTGGCGGACGTGGCGCTCAGATCAGAGACTCAAGCGCATCGACAGATCCACCGCTTTCACATCCTTGGTCATCGAGCCAATGGAGATGTAATCCACGCCCGTCTCGGCAATCACCCGCAGGGTCTGTTCATTAATACCGCCGCTGGCTTCCAGCTTGGCGCGGCCAGCGGTGCGGCGCACGGCTTCGCGCATGTCATCCAGGCTCAGTTCGTCGAGCATGATGATGTCGGCGCCGGCGTCGAGGGCTTCCTGCAACTCTTCCAGGCTTTCCACTTCCACTTCAACCGGCTTGCCGGGAGCGATCTTGTGGGCGGCGCTGATCGCCTGGGCGATGCCACCGCAGGCGGCGATATGGTTTTCCTTGATCAGGAAAGCATCAAACAGGCCGATGCGGTGGTTGTGGCAGCCGCCGCAGGTTACTGCGTATTTCTGCGCCTGACGCAGGCCCGGCAGGGTCTTGCGGGTATCGAGCAGTTTGACCTGGGTGTCCGCCACCATATCGGCGAAGTATTGCGCCCGGGTCGCCACGCCCGAGAGCATCTGCAGGAAGTTCAGCGCACTGCGCTCGCCAGTCAGCAGTGAGCGTGCCGGGCCCTCAAGGTGGAACAGCGCCTGATTAGGCGTGACCCGGTCGCCATCGGCCACCTGCCAGTGCACGGCGACTCGCGGGTCCAGCTGACGAAACACCGCATCGACCCAGGCGCCGCCAGCGATCACCGCGTCATCGCGGCTGATGATGGTGGCCTTGGCCAGGCGTTCGGCCGGGATGAGCTGGGCGGTGATATCGCCGCTGCCGACATCCTCCAGCAGTGCGCGGCGCACGTTGGCTTCGATTTCGGCCGTCAGGGTGGCGAGTCGTACATTCGGCATAGCGGGCTCCACTTTCAAAGTGGGCCGAGTATAAGGCACGGCATCGGCGTAACCCAGCCGTTAGCCATCGCCGACCATCATTGCAGCGTGGCTTGTCCGCGAACCAGACGGCGCGGTGTTGCTGATACGCCTCGGTGGACCCGTCGCGGGCAAGCCTCGCTCCAACGGACATTGTGTTTGCCCAACATAGATGCTGTTGGTCGGGTTTTCGCCGTTAGTTGCGATGGATCGGCTTTTTCACGGTCTACCCCTGAGCAGGCACTGTGCCTGCTACAGAAATCTTTCAGGGATCCCCCTACTGGCCAATAGCAATGATTTGCCAGATAATGCGGTGACTTGTATTTGACGTCATGACTTTGACGTTGGTTGCGGGCAGCGGGGTTCACTTCACAGGCAAGGGCAAGAGGCCCGGTTTGCATAGGGATCATGGGTGTTTTACGGACTGGGGGCTTGATGCAGGGCGACGAAAAAGTAGTGCCGTTGAACAAGGCGACTGCCGATATGGCGGCTCAGTCTCCCCTCGCCCGTCTGCCGGTGGTGCTCTTGCAGGTGCGCGATAAGGCGGCCCAGCAGCTCAAGGAAGCTTTGCAGGCGCTATTCGACAACGCCGACGACACCCTTTTCGAAATGGCCGACCGCGCCAAGAGCAACAGTGAACAGAACCTGTTCTTCGAAGCCATGCGCGACTTGCGCCTGAAACGCAAAAGCATCGAGCGCACTTTTCTCGACAAATTCTATGAAGCCGTCTTGCGTCTGGGGCACTATCAGGTCAGCGATCCGTTGCTGACCCCCGCGCCGGTGCCGTTCGACAAACTGGCTCTGGTGGCCAACGATGATCTGGAGCGCACCGTGGCCGTGGATGCCATGGTCGCCCGGGTCATGAGCCGCGACAGCATTGCTTTGAGCCAACTGACTACGCGTTTCAATGCCTTGATCCCGCAACCGGTCACCGATCAGACCAACCCCATGGGCCCGGCCCAGCTCTGTGAGTTCTTCCTGCAGGCCGGGCGCAGCCTGGGCATGGAGATCAAGGTCAAGCTGATCATCCTCAAGCTGTTTGAAAAGTACGTGTTGGCCGACGTCGATCACCTGTACAGCGAAGCCAACCGCCTGCTCATCGCCACCGGCATTCTCCCGGAACTCAAGGCTTTGCCGTCGCGCCGGGCCAGCGACCGGGCGCCGGAAAAAAAGCGCACTGTCAGCATCGCCGATCCCGAATTGATTCAGGCCGCAGACAAACTCGACAAGAGCGTGCAGGAAGTGTTTTCCGCCCTGCAGGCGCTGGTCTCCGAGCTGCGCGGCAATCTGGCGCCACGTCATGACGCTGGCGCCGAAGCCCGACCGATTTCCAGTAATGACCTGCTGCGCCTGCTGTCGCACTTGCAGCAGTTCGTGCCCCACGCCGATATGCGCGACGATTTCGACCTGCGCAACCAGCTGGAGCAACTGCTGACCCGGGTCAGCGTCAAGAGTGGCAAGTTCCGCGTGGTCGGCGCCGGTGACGAAGACGTGATCAACTTGATCGCCATGCTCTTCGAATTCATTCTCGACGACCGCAACCTCCCTCATTCGCTGCGCGCGCTGATTGGGCGCCTGCAGATTCCGATGCTCAAAGTGGCAGTGCTGGACAAGAGTTTCTTCAGTCGCGGCAGCCATCCGGCACGGCGCCTGCTCAATGAAATCGCCTCGGCGGCCTTGGGTTGGGGCGGTCGCGATGACTATCAGCGCGATACCTTATATGTGCGGGTCGAGCAGATTGTGCAGCGCCTGCTCAATGATTTTGTCGATGACCCGGCGATCTTTTCCGAGCTGTTGGTGGATTTCCTCGCCTTCACCAGCGACGAACGCCGCCGCAGCGAGCTGCTCGAACAGCGCACCCGCGACGCCGAAGAAGGCCGCGCTCGCGCCGAACTGGCCCGCCAGCGCGTGCAGCTTGAACTGAACCAGCGTTTGCTGGGCAAGACCCTGCCGGAAGTGGTGGTGCGCCTGTTGCAGGAAGCCTGGAGCAAGGTGCTGCTGCTGACTTGCCTCAAGCACGGCGAGGAGTCGCCGGAGTGGCAGGCCGGGTTGGCCGCCATGGACGATCTGGTCTGGAGCGTCGAGCTGCATGAGGAACCCGAGGCGCGTCAGCGTCTGCTGGAGCTGGTCCCGGGCCTGCTCAAGGCCTTGCGCGACGGTCTGACCAGCGCGGCGTTCGACCCCTTCGCCACCAGCGACTTCTTCAGCCAGCTGGAAGTGCTGCACGTCCAGGCTTTCCAGCATTTCGCGCGGATTCAGGAAGTCGACGGCGGCGCGCTGACCGCCGAGCAGGACCCGACGCCGGCGATGATGGCCGTGGTCGAGGAAATTGTCCTCATCGCGCCTGGCGAGCAACTGTTCAACGAACCGGCCCTGAGCCTGCCTGCCGATGATGAGGGGCTGCTCAAGGTTGACCAGTTGCGGCTCGGCAGTTGGGTCGAGATGCAGGAAGACGAAGATCACAAGCTGCGTTGCAAGCTGGCGGCCATCGTCGAGCCGGGCGGGCGCTACATCTTCGTCAACCGCACTGGCATGAAAGTCATGGAAAAGACCCGAATGGGCCTGGCCGTGGAATTCCGTCGCGGCTCCATTCGTGTCCTCGACGACACGCTGCTGTTCGATCGGGCGCTGGAATCGGTGATTGGCAGCCTGAGCAAGCGTAAGGGGGCCTAGCCCTGCCAGGATCTACTCAGGATCCCTGTAGGACCGGCTTTAGCCGGGAAGGCATCAGAGCGATCAACCTATGTCTTTTGTCATTGCTGGCCACTGTGGGAGCGAGGCTTGCCCGCGAATTGGCCAACACGGTCCGCCAGACACACCGCGTCGAGAGTTTCGCGGGCAAGCCCGGCTCCAACGAATCAATCGCGTTTACCCTGCCAAAGCAATCGCGGGCATACTGACAGCCCTGACCGCCCCTCAAGGAGCCTTCATGCTGCTGGACCGCGCAACAGGCTGGTGCCAAGGCATACAGCACTGCCCATCGGCCAATTTCAATGAACGACCGGACGCCGAAATCTCTCTGCTGGTGATTCACAACATCAGCCTGCCACCCGCCCAGTTCAAGACCGGCAAGGTTCAGGCGCTGTTCCAGAACCGCCTGGACCCCGCCGAGCACCCCTATTTCGCAAGCATTGCCGACCTGCGGGTTTCCGCACATTTTCTGATTGAACGTGATGGCGAGGTGACGCAGTTCGTCTCTTGTCTTGAGCGCGCATGGCACGCCGGTGTGTCGCGCTTCGAAGGGCGGGAAACCTGTAATGATTTTTCCGTGGGTATCGAACTGGAAGGCACCGATGATCAGCCGTTCACCGATATCCAGTATGCCGTGCTGATCGATTTGACCCGGCAGTTGCAGGCGGCGTTTCCAGCCATCACGACGCAACGCATTTGTGGGCACAGTGATATTGCTCCGGGGCGCAAAACCGACCCCGGGCCGTTTTTCGAGTGGCCGCGCTTTTTGGCGGCGTTGCAGGACTGAATTTGAGGAACAGGTAATGAGCTTTCTGGTGTTGCTGCTGGCAGTCTGGATCGAAAAATTCTCGGCACTGCGCCAGCGTGTCCAGCGCGACGGCCCCTGGCTGCGGACCTTGGCGCGGCTGGAGGCGAGCCCGCGTCTGGGCGCGCATCCCTGGCTGGTTTTGCTGCTCACTGTGTTGCTGCCGGTGTCGATTCTGGGCCTGATCCTGTTTGTGCTGGGCTCGGTGGCCTATGGCTGGCTGGTGTTCCCGCTGCACCTGTTGGTGCTGATCTACAGCCTTGGGCGCGGCGACCTGATTGCTGCCTTGGGGCCATTTCGCGATGCCTGTCGGCGCGGTGATGTCGAAGCGGCAGCTTTGGTCGCCGAGCGGGATATGGGCGTGCAGGCCGAGAATGGCGAGCAACTGCTTGCGGGCGTGCAGCGCTACCTGATGTGGCAGGCATTCCAGAGTTTCTTCGTGGTGATCTTCTGGTACTTCCTGCTCGGCCCGGTGGCGGCATTGGCTTATCGCCTGTTGGCGCTCGCGGCAGAGCAAGGCAGCAGCGCGGCCCTGATCGAGCGCGCCGGGCAACTGCGTCATGCCTTTGACTGGGTGCCGGTCCGTCTGCTTGCCGCCAGCTTCGCCCTGGTCGGCAATTTCGTGGCGGTCAGCCGGGTGATGCTGCACGAACTGCTCAACTGGAATATCAGCTCGGCGCAACTGATCGCCCATATCGGCTGCGTGGCCAGTGAAGTTCCGGAGCCGGAGTTGGGTGCCGAAGGGGTATCCAGTCTCGACGTGCTGTGGGAGTTGCTGATTCGTGCGGCGATTGTCTGGTACGCCGGGTTTGCCCTGTGGACTCTATTGGTCTGAGCTTCTGTGGGACCGGCTTTAGCCGGGAATAGGCCTTCCCGGCTAAAGCCGGTCCCACATCTGGTCCCCATTGATCTCTTCTTCCCGCATTTACTTTTACTTACAAAAACCCTCCCAGGTTTCCGGTATACAGGTTCGGCGCCCGCTAATTGCGTTGAGCTACTGCCGCACCCCAAAACAATAAAAGAAAAAGGGAGAGTTCTTGTGAAGAGCCTTTTGTCTCCGGCTATCGCGCTGATGAACCGCCTCAGCTTTGGCATGAAATTCAGCCTGATCAGCGTCTTGTTTTTCGTGCCCATGCTGGTCACCAATTTCTATCTGGTGCGCGAAGCCTATCGCGAGCTGCTGGTGACCCGTACCGAGCAGCAGAGTCTGGTGTTGTTCGGTGACAGCCTGAGCCTGCGCCGTGACGTCGAGACCCTCAGCCATCTGGCAGCGATCAATCTGGTCCTCGGTCAGTCCAACAAAGTCGCGGAACTGGAAAGCCGTATCAGCAGCCTGGAAAGCACTGTGCTGGGCAAGCTCAACGGCTTGAGCGCAGTGACTCTGGTGCCAGAACAGGTCAGTGTGTTCAACGCCAAGCGCGATGAGCTGATTGCCGATTTCAAGACGCAACAGACCGAGTCGGGCTTACAAAACAAGAACGCACAGCTGGAGAAACTGCTGAACAAGACCCTGACCTTCAGCAAGGTGATCGCCAGTCAGGCCGGGCTGAGTCAGGACCCCACCAGTGATATCCGCCAGCTCACCGAACTGCTCACCAGTGTTACGCCATTGGTGACTCAGGCGCTCGGTGAAGGTCGGGCCATGGGCTCGTATTCCTTGGGGCAGGGCCAGCTCAATTCTGCGACCAGCAACCATTTCGATGACCTGTTACAGCGCCTGGAAAAACTCCAGGCCGACTACGCCCTCAAGTTGCAGGACGCCCTGGCCGCCGGCCCCGAGGTGCACAAGAGTCTCGACGGCCTGGCCAGCGCCAGCCTGGCGACCCTAAAGCAAGGCAGCGAGCTGTTCGAAGAGCAGATCATGGTCGCCGAAACCCTCGACGCGCCGTGGCAGGGCTTTTACGACAAGACCACCGGCCTGATGGCCCAGACCTACCAACTCAGCGACGCGACTCTGGCGTTTCTGGACCGGCAGCTGCAACAGCGCCTGGGTGAAAACCGTCAGCAAATGATCCTGCTGATCAGCGCCCTGGCGGCAGTGTTTCTGCTGATTTTCTATCTGTATGGCGGTTTCTACGTGTCGACCCGCACCACTTTGCGCCGCCTCGGGCTGATCATGGACAAGGTCGCTGCGGGGGACATGACTGCGACGTTTGTCGCCCATAGCCGTGATGAGCTGGGCGAGCTGGGCCGGGTGTTCAACGGTACTGTGGCGAAGATCCATGACCTGATCGAGAAGGTCGGCCAGACCGTGATCGAAGTCGAGCGCCAGTCCGCTCAGGTGGAGTCGGTGTCGTCCTTGAGCAATCAGGCGGTGGCCGGGCAACGCAGCCAGATCGAGCAGGTGGCCACGGCCATGAACCAGATGTCCGCCACCGCCCACGAAGTTGCACGCAGTGCTGCGGCAGCAGTGCATAGCGCCCAGAGTGTCAATCAGGAGACCGTCAATGGTCGCGGCCTGGTGCAGTCGCAGCAGGGCAGCATCGCCCGTCTGGCCGGTGAGATTGATCAGTCGGTGCAGGTGATCAACCAACTGGCCACGGACAGTGCCGCCATCAGTCGGGTGCTGGACGTGATCAAGAGCGTGGCCGAGCAGACCAACCTGTTGGCCCTCAACGCCGCCATCGAAGCCGCTCGGGCCGGTGAACAGGGCAGGGGCTTTGCCGTGGTCGCCGATGAAGTGCGCACCCTGGCCCAGCGCACGCAGCAGTCCACCGAGGAAATCGCCGCAATGATCCTGCGCCTGCAGTCCGGCGTCGGTGCGGCGGTCAAGGCCATGGGCGTCAGCCATGAAATGGCCACTGGCACCGTGGGCCAGTCGGAGCAGGTGCAACAGGCGCTGGAAAATATCCTCGGCGCGGTAGGCCTTATCGTCGATCAGAACCAACAGATCGCCGCTGCCGTAGAGCAACAGACCGCCGTAGCCCACGACATTGATCAGAACATCGTCGAAATCAACCTGGCCGGCGAGCGCACCGCCGACGGCGCCAGCCAGACCGAACACGCCAGCCGCCAGCTATCGGCGCAGGTGGTGGAGTTGCAGCAGTTGATCAGTGCGTTCCGGGTTTGAAGTGCTTAGGGAGGACCGTTGGAGCGAGGCTTGCCCGCGAACCATGCGACGCGGTGTTTCAGGCATATCGTGTTGACCCCTTCGCGGGCAAGCCTCGCTCCAACAAACCCATCAGGCGGCGCCCGTTAGATCCCAGCCAAACACCTCACAAGCATTGCGCGTACTGACCCGCGCCAGTTCCTCGGCCTCAACCCCCAACAACCCCGCCAGCGCCGCGCAGATATCCGGCAGGTGCTCGGGGCTGTTGCGCATGTTGGGGTACATGGCCGGGGCCATATCCGGCGAGTCGGTTTCCAGAACGATGCTATCCAGTGGCAGTTCGGCGATAACCCGGTGCATGCGCAGCGCCTGAGGCCAGGTCGGAGCGCCGCCCAGACCGAGCTTGAAGCCCAGGCGGATATATTCCCGGGCTTCCTCGCGACTGCCAGCGAAAGCATGAATGATCCCGCTGCGCTTGAGCTTGTGACGCTTGAGGGTGGCGATCACCGCCGCGTGGCTGCGTCGTACATGGAGCAGGGCGGGCAGGTCGAAGTCGGCGGCCAGGCGCAGTTGCGCTTCGAAAATCTCCTGCTGGCGTTCACGATCCAGATGCTCGACAAAGTAATCCAGGCCAATCTCGCCCACGGCACACAGCTGCGCATGGCCCTTGAGACGGGTCAGCCAATCGCCCAGTTCGGTCAGGTGCTCGGGGCGGTGTTGCTCCAGGTAGATCGGGTGCAAGCCAAAGGCCGCCTGCAATGTCTGGTCTGCTTCAGTCAAATCCCACAGCCGCTGCCAATTCGGCTGATAGACACCCAATACCACCATGCGCTGCACGCCCATGCGTTTGCAGTTGGCCATGATCGCCGCGCGGTCCCCTTCGAAATCCGGGAAGTCGAGGTGGGTATGGGTGTCGATCAGTTGCATGTCAGGCCTCGTGAATACGCTGCTTGAAGGTCCGCACGATGGCCTGCACGCCCGGCTCGTATTGGTCCTGCTCAATGGCGGCGAGGGCCAGGGCCAGGGCTTTTTCGGCGATCAACTGATGCTGCTGGGCCATGGCATTGACCGGCAGCGGCAAGAAATCCAGCAGCTGGGTGTCGCCGAAAGTGCCCAGGTGCAGCTGCGCCGGGTTCAGCGACTGCTCCTGCAACACATCGAAAACGCCCTGCAACAATACGTAGGACGTAGTAATCAAGGCATCAGGTAAATGGCCGAGGTTCTGCAGGATCTCATTCATCAAGCGCTGCCCACCGGCGCGGCTGAAGGACTCGCCATGTACCTGGGTCACGCCGCCACTGAAACCGTCCAGGGCGTCGGTAAAGCCACCGGCCCGCGCCCGGCTGACGCTCAGCTCCGGCCGCGCGCCGATCAGGGCGATATGTTCGGGTCGGGTTTTCAGCAGGCTGCGGGTCAGTTGCAGGCTGGCGTCATGGTCGTCGCTGACCACCGAGCAAAAGTGTTTGGCATCCATCTCGCGGTCGATGGCAATGATCGGCAGGCCCTTGCTCTGCAAATCCCGATAGCTGTCGTCGCTGGCGGGCAGGCAACTGGCGACGAACAGCGCGTCGCAGCGGCGGGCGCGAAACAGCTGCAAGAGTTGCAGCTCGCTGATGGGGTCGTCGTCGGAACTGGCGATCAGCAATTGATAGCCACGGGCGCGGGCGCCTTGTTCCAGCAGCTTGGCGATGCGCGCGTAACTGGGGTTTTCCAGGTCCGGCAGGATAAAGCCAAGGGTGCGGGTGTGGCGGCTGCGCAAACCGGCGGCCTGGGGGTTGGGGCGAAAGCCATGCTCGTCGACCACCGCGCGGACCCGCTCGACCGTCGCATTGCTGATGCGCTGCTGCTCGGCCTTGCCGTTGATTACATAGCTGGCCGTGGTCACGGAAACACCGGCCAGACGCGCGATATCACTGAGTTTCAAGCCGACATTCCTCTTGTTATGCCCGTATTTTCGCGGGCGCCTTATCGTCGTGGGGCGATTTTCACCGATCGTAGCCCTTATGCACAGCAGACCATTGGCGACGAGCAACGTGCACAGCATTTTTCCCAACTATCCGACCAGTGCCGGATGCCATCGGCAAAGACAGGCTTCAACCGCATCAAATAATCGAGTAACGTGCCGGGCTGAATTAGATTAAACGATTCAGCTGGCCTTTTCGTCGCTGTAATCGACATGCAGATGCTGTCGCATAGATATTGCTTTGATGGCCTACGATCTAAAAACAAGAATTGGGCGCGACATCGCGCTCTAGAGGAGAAAGGCATGCTCGAGCTCACCGTAGAGCAAATATCCATGGCACAGACGGCTGTGGATAAGTCCGCCGCGCTGGTGCTGCTGGCCGATCTGCTGGTCGCCGATGGTTTGGTTGCCGAGGGCTATCTGCTAGGCCTGCAATGCCGCGAGCAACAAGGCTCGACCTTTCTCGGCCAGGGCATCGCCATCCCCCACGGCACCCCCGACACCCGCGAACTGGTGTTCACCACCGGCGTGCGCCTGATGCAGTTTCCTGAAGGGGTGGACTGGGGCGACGGGCAAATGGTCTACCTGGCCATTGGCATTGCCGCCAAATCCGACGAACACCTGCGCCTGCTGCAACTGTTGACCCGCGCTCTGGGCGAGACCGATTTGGGCGAAGCCCTGCGCCGGGCGGAAAGCCCCGAGGCGCTGCTGCAACTGTTGCAGGGCGCGCCCCAGGAACTGGCCCTCGATGCGCAACTGATCAGTCTCGGCGTGTCGGTGGACGATTTCGAAGAACTGGTCTGGCGCGGTGCCCGCCTGCTGCGCAAGGCCGATTGCGTCAACAACGGTTTTGCTGCCGTGCTGCAACAGGTCGAAGCGTTGCCCCTGGGTGATGGCCTGTATTGGCTGCACAGCGAGCAGATGGTCAAGCGCCCGGGCCTGGCGTTTGTTACCCCGGACAAACCGATTCGCTATCTCGGCCAGTCGCTCAAGGGCTTGTTCTGCCTGGCCAGCCTCGGTGAAGCCCATCAGGCTTTGCTTGAGCGCCTGTGTGCGCTGTTGATTGAAGGTCGCGGCCATGAACTGGGCCAGGCCACCAGCAGCCGCGCGGTCTTGCAGGCTCTGGGCGGTGAAGTGCCGGATGAGTGGCCGACGCAACGCATCGCGCTGGCTAATGCCCATGGCCTGCATGCGCGCCCGGCGAAAATCCTCGCGCAACTGGCAAAAAGTTTTGAAGGCGAAGTGCGGGTGCGCGTGTTGGATACCGGCGAGTCGGCGGTGTCGGCCAAAAGCCTGAGCAAACTGCTGAGCCTCGGTGCCCGTCGCGGCCAAGTGCTGGAATTTATCGCCGAACCGAACATCGCCGCCGACGCCTTGCCCGCGCTGCTCGCCGCCGTGCTGGAAGGGTTGGGCGAAGAGGTCGAGCCGCTGCCGACCGCCACCTCACCCGCACCGGTCGAAGTTGTCGTGGTCAAGCAAACCCCGGCGCCCGTTGACGGCAGCCAGCTTCAGGCCGTGCCGGCGTCGCCGGGCATTGCTATTGGCCCTGCGCATATTGAAGTGCTGCAAGCCTTTGACTACCCGCTTTTGGGTGAGTCGGTGGAGATCGAGCGCGAACGCCTCAACCGCGCCCTGGCCGAGGTGCGCCAGGATATCGAAGGGCTGGTGCAACGCAGCAAGGCCAAGGCCATCCGCGAGATTTTCATCACCCATCAGGAAATGCTCGACGACCCCGAGCTGAGCAGCGAAGTCACCCTGCGTCTGCAACTGGGCGAAAGCGCCGCTGCCGCCTGGAATAACGTGATCGACGCCGCCGCACGCCAGCAGGAGCAACTGCACGACGCGCTGCTGGCCGAGCGCGCCGCCGATCTGCGCGATGTCGGGCGCCGGGTGTTGGCGCAGATTTGCGGCATCGAAACTCTGGTCGCGCCGGACGAGCCTTACATTCTGGTGATGGATGAAGTCGGGCCGTCTGATGTGGCGCGCCTGGACCCCATGCAAGTGGCGGGGATTCTCACCGCACGCGGCGGCGCCACGGCCCACAGCGCCATTGTCGCCCGGGCCCTGGGTATTCCGGCACTGGTAGGTGCAGGCGAAAGCGTGCTGCTGATCAAGCCGGGCACGCGCCTGTTGCTCGACGGCCAGCGCGGTCGTCTGGTGGTGGCACCGGATGACGCCACTTTGCAGCGCGCCCTGGAAGATCGCGACAACCGCGAGCAACGTCTGCGCGCTGCTGCTGCCCTGCGCATGGAGCCCGCCGTGACCCGCGATGGTCATGCCGTGGAAGTCTTCGCCAATATCGGCGACAGCGCTGGCACGCCAGCCGCCGTCGAACAGGGCGCCGAAGGCATCGGCCTGCTGCGTACTGAATTGCTGTTCATGGCTCACTCCCAGGCGCCGGACGAAGCGACCCAGGAAGCCGAATACCGTCGCGTCCTTGATGATCTTGGCGGTCGCCCGTTGGTCGTACGCACCCTCGATGTCGGCGGCGACAAACCGCTGCCGTATTGGCCCATTGCCAAAGAAGAAAACCCTTTCCTCGGCGTGCGCGGCATTCGTTTGACCCTGCAACGCCCCGAGCTGATGGAAAGCCAGTTGCGCGCCTTGCTGCGCTCGGCGGGCTCGCGACCGCTGCGGATCATGTTCCCCATGGTTGGCACCCTTGAAGAGTGGCGCCAGGCCCGGGACATGACCGAGCGCCTGCGTGTGGAGATTCCGGTGGCTGATCTACAACTGGGCATCATGATCGAAGTGCCGTCAGCTGCTTTGCTGGCACCGGTACTGGCCCGCGAGGTGGACTTCTTCAGCGTCGGCACCAACGACCTGACCCAGTACACCCTGGCCATCGACCGTGGTCACCCGAGCCTGTCGGCCCAGGCAGACGGCCTGCATCCGGCGGTGCTGCAACTGATCGATATCACCGTGCGCGCCGCCCATGCCCATGGCAAATGGGTGGGCGTGTGCGGCGAACTGGCCGCCGACCCCTTGGCTGTGCCGATTCTGGTCGGCCTGGGCGTGGATGAATTGAGCGTCGCGCCGCGCAGCATTGGCGAGGTCAAGGCCTGCGTGCGCGAGCTGGACCTGAGTGCCGCGCAAGCCATGGCGCAGACCGCGTTGACCCTGGGCAGCGCCCCGGATGTCCGCGCCCTTGTGGAGGCTGTGTAATGTCCCGGATTCTGACCCTGACCATGAACCCCGCCCTTGATCTGACCGTGCAACTGGGTCAGTTGCAGGTCGGCCAGGTCAATCGCAGCGACGCCATGCTCAGCCATGCGGCGGGCAAGGGCCTCAACGTTGCGCAAGTGCTGGCCGATCTGGGCCATGAGCTGACCGTCGCCGGATTCCTGGGCGTTGATAATCAACTGCCGTTTGAAACCCTGTTCGGCCAGCGCGGCTTTGTCGACGAGTTCGTCCGCGTGCCGGGGGAGACTCGCAGCAATATCAAGTTGGCCGAAAGCAGCGGACGCATCACCGATATCAACGGTCGCGGGCCGCAGGTCAGCGCTGAGGCGCAGCAGGCGTTGTTTACCCGTATCGAGCAGATCGCCAGCGGTTTTGATGTAGTGGTGGTCGCCGGCAGCCTGCCCAAGGGCGTCAGCGCTCAGTGGCTGCAAAGCCTGTTGCTGCGCCTCAAGGAGCTGGGCCTGAAAGTCGCCCTGGACACCAGTGGCGAAGCCCTGCGCGCCGGGCTGCAGGCCGGGCCGTGGCTGATCAAACCCAATACCGAAGAACTGGCCGACGCCCTCGACGCGCCGATCATTTCCATTGAGGCCCAGGCCGACGCCGCCGCGCGCTTGCAGCAACAGGGTATCGAACATGTGGTGATTTCTCAGGGCTCGGAAGGCGTGCACTGGTTCGCGGACGGCTTCGCCTGGCAGTCCCTGCCGCCGAGCGTCACCGTGGCCAGTACCGTCGGCGCCGGGGATTCGCTGCTGGCGGGCATGGTCCACGGCCTGATCAGTGGTCACACACCGCAACAGACCCTGCGCACCGCCACCGCCATCGCCGCCATGGCCGTGACCCAGATCGGCTTCGGCATCAGCGACGTCGTGCAGCTCAAAAAGCTGGAACAGGGCGTCAGCCTGCGCAATCTGGCAGAACAATAAGTAGCCCCGGCTTGCCGCGAGGTTGAGGTGGCAAATCTTTTGGGGGTTGTGGGAATCAAGTTTATGGGAATAGTTGTGTGAGCAATTGTGGGAGCGAATTCATTCGCGAAAGCGCTGTTTCAGGCGGTAAAGATGCGTCGGATGTACCGGCCTATTCGCGAATGAATTCGCTCCCACAAAAATCGCTGCGACAACTCACTCCCACAGAATTCGCCCCCTACCGAATAAGAACAGAGGGATTGTGATGAAACTAGCCATTATTACCGCCTGCCCCAACGGCCAGGTCAGCAGCGTACTCAGCGCGCGCCTGCTGGACGCTGCCGCCAAGCGTCTGGGCTGGAGCACCGTTGTCGAGATTCATGACCCCCATCACCCCGAGCGCGCACTGTCGGCTGAGACCATCGCCGAAGTGGACTGGGTGCTGGTGGTCAATACCGGCGTGCTGGACCTGTCGCGTTTCGTTGGCAAGCGCGTGTTTCAGGACACCCCGGCCCATGCCCTGCAAGACGTCGACGGCTTCCTTCATCGTGCCGCCGATCAGGCCCGGCTGCGTGAAGCCAGCACCGAAGCCGTGGCCCCGGTTGCCGCGCCGAGCCACAAACCGCGCATTGTCGCCATTACCGCCTGCCCGACCGGTGTCGCTCATACCTTTATGGCCGCCGAAGCCATTCAACAGGCCGCCAAGCGTCTGGACTACGAGTTGCAGGTCGAGACCCAGGGCTCGGTCGGCGCGCGCAATCCATTGAGCGCCGAAGTCATTGCCCAGGCCGATGTGGTGCTGCTGGCCGCCGATATCGAGGTCAATACCGCGCGTTTTGCCGGCAAGCGCATCTACCGCTGCGGCACCGGCATTGCCCTGAAACAATCGGAAGCGACCCTGAAAAAGGCCTTGGCCGAGGCTAAGGTAGAAAGCACCGATGCCGCCGCGAGCGGCCCGGCCAAGCAAGAGAAAACCGGCGTCTACAAGCACCTGCTGACCGGGGTGTCGTACATGCTGCCGATGGTGGTGGCCGGTGGTTTGCTGATCGCCTTGTCCTTTGTCTTTGGCATTACCGCGTTCAAGGAGCCGGGCACCCTGGCGGCGGCCTTGATGCAGATCGGTGGCGAAGCGGCGTTCAAGCTGATGGTGCCATTGCTGGCGGGATATATCGCTTACTCCATCGCTGACCGTCCGGGCCTGGCACCGGGGATGATCGGCGGCTTGCTCGCCAGTACCCTGGGCGCCGGTTTTATCGGCGGTATCGTCGCCGGGTTCATCGCCGGTTACTGCGCCAAGGCGATCAACCACTATGTGCGTCTGCCAGCCAGCGTCGAAGCGCTCAAGCCGATCCTGATCATCCCGCTGCTCGCCAGCCTGATCACCGGGATGGTGATGATCTACGTGGTCGGCAAGCCGGTGGCGAGCATGCTGGAAAGCCTGACCCAGTTCCTCGACAGCATGGGCACCACCAACGCCATTCTGCTGGGTATCGTCCTCGGCGCGATGATGTGCGTCGACCTCGGCGGGCCGATCAACAAGGCGTCCTATGCCTTCTCCGTGGGCCTGCTGGCGTCCCAGAGCTACGCGCCGATGGCCGCCGCGATGGCGGCGGGCATGGTGCCACCGATCGGCATGGGCATCGCCACCCTTATCGCCCGACGCAAGTTCGCCCAGAGCGAGCGCGAAGCGGGCAAGGCTGCGTTCGTGCTGGGCCTGTGCTTTATCTCCGAGGGCGCGATCCCCTTCGCCGCCAAAGACCCGCTGCGGGTGATCCCGTCCAGCATCATCGGCGGCGCCCTCACCGGTGCCCTGTCGATGCTGTTCGGCTGCAAACTCATGGCGCCCCACGGCGGCCTGTTTGTGCTGCTTATCCCCAATGCCATCAACCATGCGCTGCTGTATCTGCTGGCGATCGTGATCGGCAGCGTCGTCACCGGCGTGCTGTACGCCGTGCTCAAACGGCCGGAAGGGGTGGAGATGGATATTGCGCCAGCGGTCGCCTGATCGTTTTGAGAGTAAATTCTGTGGGAGCGAATTCATTCGCGAAAGCAGTGTTTTAGGCGCTGAACATGTGTTGTCTGTCCCGGCCCCTTCGCGGATGAATCCGCTCCCACAGGTTTTGGGTTGTGCCTTTTTTCCGTGTTGCCTGGGCTTCTGTGGGAGCGAATTCATTCGCGAAAGCGTTGTTCCAGGCGGTAAAGATGCATCGGATGTAACGGCCTCTTCGCTCCCACAATTCGCTCCCATAGAATTCGCTCCCCATCAGTGAGCCTGCAAGGAGCGATCGGGTTTACATCGCCAGAAACTGCGTCGCGCGCTTCCACCATGGCTGTGTCTGGCCAAGGCTTTCACGGGTTTCGTGGAGCAGCACGTTCGGCATATCCCGCAGGCGGATCCACGGCTCGTTTTGCCAGTGCAGCAGGTTCAGCGAGGCGCCGGCCCAGTCCAGCAGGCCCTGGGTCGGGCGTTCGCTGTGGCCCAGGTCATTGGCGTCGCGCAGGGTCGGGGCGACGTGCAGGGTCAGCCATTCGCGCAGTTGCCGGGTGTGGGGCGCTGAATGGTAGATCAGCAGGGCGTAGGCGCCGGACTCGCTGATCATCAGCACCTCGCCCAGTTCGCGTACGTTGAGCAGGCGGTGCTGATCCGGGTCGAGCTTGCGGATGCTGCGCTCTTCCAGGCGATAACCCATCAACCGGCCCAGATTATGGGCGCAGAACCACACCTGGCCTTCCAGTAGCAGGGCGTGAAGGTGGAGGTGATGGCGGGTGAAGCGGGTGGGGGTGTGGCAAGTTTGTTCATATATCGGCATGAGTGAAGTCCTCTAATTTGAAGATCTGCCACTCATTCGTCGCCAAACAAAAGGGTGGCAGCTGTACGCGGGTTGGCGAACCGGTAGAGGTATCCGGCAGACCCGAAGGTCTCCCACGCACAGCCGCCATAAAGCGGGTGGTACATAATTATGCACCAGCACCGTTATGATCTGCGCTACCTCTACCCGGATCGCCAAATCCAGTGCTGAAAATTCAGCAGGCCGGGAGGTTAGTTCCCGGTTTTTCCCGAGGCAAGCACACAAATGTAACGCCGCCACTGGCTGAAAGCTGTGGGAGCGAATTCATTCGCGAAAGGGGGTTGAAGGCGATAGAAATTTGTCGGATGTACTGGCCTCTTCGCGAATGAATTCGCTCCCACAGGAAATCAGATTGTCAGGTTGGATAAGGTCGCCGCTGTCATATTCACCCCACAAACCCCTGCTAGCGTATGCCTTTGACCTTTATGCGAGGGAATGGCCGTGAGCGAATTCGATCTGAAGCGTCGTCGGGTAATCCAGGCGGTGGGCGCGGGCCTGTTGCTGCCGGGCCTGGCGCCTGCGGTGCTGGCGTCGGTCAAGGACCGGCCGAAGATGACCGATGGCGTGCAGTCCGGCGACCTGCTCGGTGACCGGGCGATGGTCTGGAGCCGCAGCGACCGGCCCTCGCGCATGGTGGTGGAGTGGGACACCCGCAGCATGTTCACTAACCCGCGCCGCTCAGTGTCGTTACTGGCCGATCAACGCACCGACTTCACGGCGCGGGTCGAGCTGAGCGGCCTGCCCACCGATCAGGCGATTTTCTATCGCGTGCATTTCGAAGATGCCCAGACCGGCACCCCCAGCGAACCCTGGTTCGGCCACTTGCGCAGTGCGCCGCAGCAGCGCCGCGATATCCGCTTTGTCTGGAGCGGCGACACCGTCGGCCAGGGCTTTGGCATCAACCCGGAGATCGGCGGCATGCGCATCTACGAAGCCATGCGCCTGCGCTTGCCGGATTTCTTTATCCACAGCGGCGACACCATTTACGCCGATGGCCCGGTGCCGGCCGAGGTGGTCACCGAGGGTGGGCGGATCTGGCGCAATATCACCACCGAGGCCAAGAGCAAGGTCGCCGAAACCCTTGATGAGTATCGCGGCAATTACCGCTACAACCTGATGGACGACAACCTGCGTCGCTTCAATGCCGAGGTGCCGCAGATCTGGCAGTGGGACGACCATGAGGTGATCAATAACTGGTCGCCGAGCAAGCAACTGGACGAGCGTTACAAGACCCGCGATATCCAGTTGCTGGTGACCCGCGCGCGCCAGGCCTACCTCGAATACGCGCCGATGCGCCTGCAACAGGCGGACAAGGGCGGGCGCATCTACCGCAAGCTCGGTTACGGGCCGCTGCTGGATGTGTTTGTACTGGACATGCGCAGTTATCGCGGCGGCAACGATGCCAACCTGTCCGAGCAGGCCAGCGCGCAAACGGCGTTCCTGGGTCGCGAGCAATTGGAGTGGCTCAAGCGCGAATTGCAAGGCTCGACGGCGCAGTGGAAGGTGATTGCGGCCGATATGCCCATCGGCCTGGGTGTGCCTGACGGCGAAGTCAGCCCCGGTGTGGGGCGCTGGGAGGCGATTGCCAACGGTGACAACGGCCCGGCCAAGGGCCGCGAGCTGGAGACCGCCGAGCTGCTGACCTTCCTGCGCGCGCAGAAGATCCGCGATTGTGTGTGGCTGACCGCCGATGTGCATTACTGCGCCGCCCACCACTATCAGCCGGAGCTGGCGACCTTCCAGGACTTCGACCCGTTCTGGGAGTTCGTCGCCGGGCCGCTGAATGCGGGCAGCTTCGGGCCCAATCCCCTGGACAAGACCTTTGGCCCGGAACTGGTGTTCCAGAAGGCGCCACCGGCGCAGAACACGTCGCCTTTTGCCGGTTTTCAGTTTTTCGGTGAGGTGAATATCGACGGCCAGAGCGCGGAGTTGACCGTGACCCTGCGCGATCTGGATGGTGTGGCGGTATTCGAGCAGAAATTGCAGCCTGCCAAGGCCTGACCGCTGAAATTCTCTGTAACAACCCGGTCGTTAGTGACTTATCATTAGGCAACTAACGACTGGGCAGGGAATCGCGGCATGCTGGGTATTTTTCTTGAAACCGTGAATATCACGGCCCCGGTATTCGCCATGCTGTTTCTTGGCGTGCTGCTCAAGCGCATTGGCTGGATCAACGACGGTTTTATCATCACCGCCTCGGCCCTGGTGTTCAACGCGACCATGCCGGCGCTGCTGTTTCTCGGCATCATCCACGCCGACCTGCACGCGGCCTTGCAGCCCAAACTGCTGATCTATTTCACCGTGGCGACCCTGGCCGGTTTTGCCTTTGCCTGGGGCTATGCGATCTGGCGGGCGCCGCTGATCGATCGGGGGATTTTTGTGCAGGGCGCGTTTCGCGGCAATAACGGCGTGATCGGCCTGGCCCTGGCGGCGAGCATGTACGGCGACTACGGGATTTCCCTGGGGGCGATCCTCGCGGCGCTGATCATCCTGTTTTACAACACCCTGTCGACCATCGTGCTGGCGGTGTACAGCCCGGTGATCAAGTCTGACCCGTGGAGCATCTTCAAGAGCATCCTGGCCAACCCGCTGATTATCAGCGTGCTTGCTGCCGCGCCGTTTGCCTACTTCAGCATCGGCCTGCCCAAGTGGCTGGAAACCTCCGGTAGCTATCTGGCGCAGATGACCTTGCCCCTGGCGTTGATCTGCATCGGCGGCACCCTGTCTCTGGCCTCGCTGCGCAAAAGCGGCAAGCTGGCGATCAGTGCCAGTATGGTCAAGATGATCTGGCTGCCAGTGATATGCACCTTCGGCGCCTGGCTGGTGGGCTTCCGCCATGCGGAGCTGGGGATTCTATTCCTGTACTTCGGCAGCCCGACCGCCGCCGTCAGCTTCGTCATGGCGCGTGCGGCCAATGGCAATCATGAGCTGGCGGCCGCGATCATTGTCATCACCACCCTGGCAGCGGCGGTGACGACCAATATCGGCATTTTCATCCTGCAATGGGGCGGCTGGATTTAAGCGGGCTTCTCGTAGCTGTCGATCACTTCCTGGGCGGCGCGGAACGCATCAATGGCCGCCGGCACGCCGGCATACACCGCGCAGTGCAGCAGCGCTTCGCGGATTTCGTCGACGGTGCAGCCGTTGTTCAGCGCGCCACGCACGTGGCCCTTGAGTTCCTGCGGGCATTTCAAGGCGGTCAGCGCGGCCAGGGTGATCAGGCTGCGGGTTTTCAACGGCAGACCCTCACGGCCCCAGACACTGCCCCAGGCGTGCTCGTTGACGAAGTCCTGCAGCGGCTGGGTGAAGTCCGTGGCATTGCCCAGGGCACGGTCGACGAAGACATCGCCCATGACCTGACGACGCAGTTGTTCACCGTTCGATTTTGCTTCGCTCATGCTATTTGCTCCTGAAGAACACTATTAACTACAACTGAGTGCAGATCGTTGGAGCGAGGCTTGCCCGCGAACCAGGCGACCCGCAGTTTCAGGTACACCACAGTGAATCATTCGCGGGCAAGCCTCGCTCCAACGGGGTTGGTCTGATTAATGTCGCCAAGCCTTAAGTGCGGTGTACACGATGAAAACCGCCAACACCGGCAACACATACCAAATCACCACCTGCTCCAGGCGCTCGGCCAGGGCCATGCCGGTACTCAGGGCCACCAGATGCAGGCCGTAGGCTGCATACAGGGCGAGCAGCAGCAGGCCTTCGGCGCGGGTGATGCGGTAGGCAGAGAGCATCAGCGGCAGGCACAGCACGGCGACGCCGAGCATGATGGGCAGATCGAAGGTCAGGGCATTGGGCGACACTGACAGCGGCTGTGGCGCGATCAGGGCGGTCAGGCCGAGTACGCCGCAGAGGTTGAACAGGTTACTGCCGACTACGTTGCCGACGGCGATATGCCGCTCACCGCGAATGGCGGCGATCAGCGAGGTGACGAGGGCGGGCAGGGAGGTGCTGACGGCAATCACGGTGAGGCCGATGATCCGCTCGGACAGACCCAGGTCTGCGGCCAGGACCACGGTGCTGTTGACCAGCAGATGACTGCCGCTGATCAGCAAGGCCAGGCCAACGGCCATGGCGGCCAGGCGCATCAGCAGCAGGGCGGTCTGCCGGGGGCGTGGATCATTGATCACTTTGCCATGACGGGCGCCGTAGCCGGACTGGCGCAGCACGATCAGCAGGTAGGCCAGCAGGCCGATCAGCAGAATCATCCCTTCAAACGGCCCCAGTTGATGATCCCAGGCCAGCAGGCAGACCAGCAGGCTGGCGCCGATCATCAGCGGGATATCGATGCGCACCAGTTCCCGGGCAACGCGCAGGGGGATGATCAGGGCGGACAGGCCGAGGGTCACCAGCACATTGAAAATGTTGCCGCCGATGACGCTGCCGACGCCGATATCCGTGTTATCGGAAAACGCCGATTGCAGGCTGACGGCCATTTGCGGCGCGCTGCTGCCAAAGGCGACCACGGTCAGGCCGATGATCAGCGGGCGCACCCGCAGCAGGGCGGCCAGACGTACCGCGCCACGCACCGACAGCTCCGCGCCTGCGACCAGCAGCACCAGGCCGCTGAGGAATTGCAGGACGACGGGCAGGGGCAGGTTCGATAATTGGAGAATGGTGAGGTCCCTAAGTGTGTAAGAAGAGTCAGTCTTCCAGATCCTGCACGCGCACTTTGGCGGTGCCGCTGCGCAGCATACCCAACTGTTCGGCGGCCGACCTTGAAACGTCGATCAGGCGGCCACGGGTATGGGGCCCGCGATCATTGATACGCACCACGACGCTTTGGTCATTGTCGAGGTTGGTGACCTTCACCCGTGTGCCGAAAGGCAACTGGCGGTGGGCGGCGGTCAGGGAATTCTGGTCGAAACGCTCGCCGCTGGCGGTGCGTTTGCCTTGATGTTGCGAACCGTAGTACGAGGCACTGCCGGTTTCATCGTAACCGTGGGGATCGATCTCGCGATCACTGGCACAGCCGGCCAGCAGCAGAAGCAGGGAAGAGGCGCCGAGAAGCCGTAGCATGGTGTGTTGCTCCTTGAGCCCGGGAAAGTCCGGGATCGTTGGAGCGAGGATTGCCCGCGAAGGCGATGTTCATATTTGGTAAATCCACCGGATGTACCGGCCTCTTCGCGGGCAAGCCTCGCTCCTACAATCATTTTGCTACCCTGAGTCTTTTACTTGCCCTATCAGCCTTCCAGCTTGCTCTTGAGCAGTTCATTGACCTGCTGCGGGTTGGCCTTGCCTTTGGAGACTTTCATCGCCTGGCCGACGAAGAAGCCGAACATCTTGCCGCGCTTGGCTTCGTCTGCGGCGCGGTATTGTTCGACCTGTTCGGCGTTGGCGGCGAGCATCTCGTCGAGCATGGCTTCGATGGCACCGCTGTCGGTGACCTGTTTCAGGCCCTTTTTCTCGATGACTTCGTCGGCACTGCCTTCACCATTGGCCATCGCCTCGAAGACCATCTTGGCGATTTTGCCGGAGATGGTGTTGTCGGTGATGCGCTTGAGCATGCCGCCCAGTTGCTCGGCGCTAACCGGCGACTGCTCGATATCTACGCCTAGTTTGTTCAGCAGGCTGCCCAGTTCGACCATGACCCAGTTGGCGGCCAGTTTGGCGTCGCCGCTGATGGCCACGACCTGTTCGAAGTAGTCCGCCTGCTCGCGACTGGAGGCCAGCACGCTGGCGTCGTAGGCCGACAGACCGAACTGGCTCTGGAAGCGCTCGCGTTTCTGCGGCGGCAGTTCCGGCAAGGTGGCGCGGGTTTCTTCGAGGAAGGAATCCTCGATGACCACCGGCAACAGGTCCGGATCGGGGAAGTAACGGTAGTCGTTGGCTTCCTCCTTGCTGCGCATGGCGCGGGTTTCGTCCTTGTTCGGGTCGTACAGGCGGGTCTGCTGGATGACCTTGCCGCCGTCTTCGATCAGGTCGATCTGGCGCTGGATCTCGCTGTTGATCGCCTTCTCGATGAAGCGGAACGAGTTGACGTTCTTGATCTCGCAGCGGGTGCCGAACTCGACCTGGCCTTTAGGCCTGACCGAAACGTTGCAGTCGCAACGCAGCGAGCCTTCGGCCATGTTGCCGTCACAGATGTCCAGGTAGCGGACCAGCGCGTGCATGGCTTTGACATAGGCCACGGCTTCCTTGGCCGAACGCATGTCCGGCTCGGAAACGATTTCCAGCAGTGGTGTGCCGGCGCGGTTCAGGTCGATACCTGTCATGCCGCTGAAGTCTTCATGCAGGCTTTTGCCAGCATCTTCTTCCAGGTGAGCACGGGTGATGCCGACGCGCTTGACGGTGCCGTCTTCCAGGGTGATGTCCAGGTGGCCCTTGCCGACGATCGGCAGCTCCATCTGACTGATCTGGTAGCCCTTGGGCAGGTCCGGGTAGAAGTAGTTCTTGCGCGCAAAGACGTTGTGCTGGCCGATTTCGGCGTCGATAGCCAGGCCGAACTTGACGGCCATGCGCACGGCTTCCTTGTTCAGCACCGGCAGGACACCGGGCATGCCCAGGTCAACCAGGCTGGCCTGGGTGTTGGGCTCGGAGCCGAACGTGGTGGCGCTGCCGGAGAAAATTTTCGATTGGGTCGAGAGCTGGGTGTGAATCTCCAGCCCGATGACGACTTCCCATTGCATGTGTGTTTCTCCTCAGAAGCCTTCAGGTGCGCGGGTGTGCCAGTCAGTAACTTGCTGATACTGGTGCGCGACGTTGAGCAGACGGCCTTCCTGGAAATACGGGGCGAGCAATTGCACGCCGACCGGCAGTCCACCGGCAAAGCCTGCTGGCATGGACAAGCCCGGCAGACCCGCGAGGTTGGCGGTGATGGTGTAGAAGTCTTCCAGATACTCGGCGATCGGGTCGTTGGTCTTGGCGCCGATTTTCCAGGCCGGGTTAGGCGTGGTCGGGCCGAGAATGACGTCGACGTCAGTAAAGGCATTCATGAAGTCGTTCTTGATCAGGCGACGGATCTTCTGTGCCTGCAGGTAGTAGGCGTCGTAGTAACCGGCCGACAGCGCGTAGGCGCCCACCAGAATGCGGCGCTGCACTTCCGGGCCGAAGCCTTCGGCGCGCGAGCGCTTGTACAGGTCGGTCAGGTCTTTCGGGTCTTCGCAGCGATAGCCGAAACGCACGCCGTCGAAGCGCGACAGGTTGGACGAGGCTTCTGCCGGGGCGATGACGTAGTAGGCCGGGATCGCGTGTTGCAGGTTCGGCAGGCTGATTTCCTTGATTACGGCACCGAGTTTCTTCAATTCTTCGACACTGGCCATGACCAGGTCAGCGATGCGCGGGTCGAGACCGGCACTGAAGTACTCTTTTGGAATGCCGATGCGCAGGCCCTGCAGCGAGGCGTTCAGGTTGACGGAGTAATCCGGTACCGGTTCGTCGATGCTGGTGGAGTCCAGTGGGTCGAAACCGGCCATGCCTTGCAGCAGCAAGGCGCAGTCTTCAGCGCTGCGGGCCATGGGGCCGGCCTGATCGAGGCTGGAGGCGTAGGCGATCATGCCCCAGCGCGAGACACGACCGTAGGTCGGTTTCAGGCCGGTGAGGTTGGTCAGGGCCGCTGGCTGGCGAATCGAACCGCCGGTATCGGTGCCGGTGGCCGCAGGCAGCAGGCGTGCAGCCACAGCCGCCGCCGAGCCGCCGGACGAGCCGCCTGGCACGTGTTCCAGGTTCCACGGGTTCTTAACCGCGCCGTAATGGCTGGATTCGTTGGCCGAACCCATGGCGAATTCGTCCATGTTGGTCTTGCCCAGGGTCACGGTGCCCGCAGCGGCCAGTTTGGCGACCACGGTGGCGTCGTAGGGCGAGGTGAAGTTGTCGAGCATCTTCGAGCCGCAGCTGGTGCGTACGCCCTGGGTGCAGAACAGGTCTTTGTGGGCCAGCGGGGCACCCAGCAGGGCGCCGTTCTCGCCCTTGGCGCGGCGGGCATCGGCAGCCTGGGCCTGGGCGATGGCCAGGTCGTCGGTGCGGGTGATAAAGCTGTTGAGCTGAGGGTCGAGCTGGGCAATGCGCGCCAGCAGAACACGGGTCAGTTCTTCAGAAGAAAACTTTTTTTCGGCGAGTCCGCGAGCGATCTCGGCCAGAGTCATTTGATGCATAAAAGGCTCAATCCCTTACTCGATGACTTTCGGAACCAGATAAAGGCCGCTTTCGACCGCCGGTGCGATGGCTTGATACGTATCGCGACGATTGGGCTCGGTTACGGCGTCCTCGCGCAGGCGCTGGGAGGCTTCCAGGGGGTGGGCCAGGGGTTCGATACCGCTGGTATCGACGGCCTGCATCTGGTCAATCAGGCCCAAAATGCTGTTCAGTGCTTCAGTAGTACGCGGGATATCGGCGTCATTCAGGCCAAGTCGGGCCAGATGAGCGATTTTTTCCACGTCGGAGCGATCAAGCGCCATGGGGTTCTCCTGTGGAATGCGCACGGATCCAGTCCGTGGGGCGGATTGCGGAACACGACAGGGTTTTTACGGTCAAAGGGCCGCGAACGTCTAGCGTCGTGCTCGGAAAACCACCAATTTAACATATTGGCTCCTTGCCCAAAATCCCTGTCGTTGTTAGAGTTTGCCGCACTTTTTTACCCACGCGCTCCCTAGGGTCCATTTCCCATGTTCAAGAAACTGCGTGGCATGTTTTCCAGCGATTTGTCTATCGACCTGGGGACTGCCAATACCCTTATTTACGTGCGTGAGCGCGGTATTGTTCTGAATGAACCTTCGGTTGTAGCCATTCGTACCCATGGCAACCAGAAGAGTGTCGTCGCCGTCGGGATGGAAGCCAAGCGCATGCTCGGCCGTACCCCGGGCAATATCGCTGCTATCCGCCCGATGAAAGACGGCGTCATCGCCGACTTCAGCGTCTGTGAAAAGATGCTCCAATACTTCATCAACAAGGTTCACGAAAACAGCTTCCTGCAGCCAAGCCCTCGGGTGCTGATCTGCGTACCGTGCAAATCCACCCAGGTTGAGCGCCGCGCCATTCGCGAGTCGGCCCTGGGTGCTGGCGCCCGTGAAGTATTCCTGATCGAAGAACCAATGGCTGCTGCTATCGGCGCTGGCCTGCCGGTCGAGGAAGCCCGCGGTTCGATGGTTGTCGATATCGGTGGTGGTACCACTGAAATCGCGCTGATCTCCCTCAATGGTGTGGTCTATGCCGAATCCGTACGTGTGGGCGGCGACCGTTTCGACGAAGCGATCATCACTTACGTGCGTCGCAACTACGGCAGCCTGATCGGTGAATCCACCGCCGAGCGCATCAAGCAGGAAATCGGTACCGCTTATCCGGGCGGCGAAGTCCGTGAAGTGGACGTGCGCGGCCGTAACCTGGCCGAAGGCGTACCACGTGCCTTCACCCTGAACTCCAACGAAGTGCTGGAAGCGTTGCAGGAATCCCTGGCAACCATCGTTCAGGCCGTGAAAAGCGCGCTGGAGCAGTCGCCTCCGGAACTGGCTTCGGACATCGCCGAGCGCGGTCTGGTGCTGACCGGTGGTGGCGCCCTGTTGCGTGACCTCGACAAGCTGCTGGCTCAGGAAACCGGCCTGCCGGTGATCGTCGCCGAAGACCCGCTGACCTGCGTGGCTCGTGGTGGTGGTCGTGCCCTGGAGATGATGGACAAGCACACCATGGATCTGCTTTCCAGCGAGTGATCGCCGGAAAAACACTTCATGGCAGCCTTTGAATACAGGTAGCGCTTTGTGCTACCTGTATGCTTTGCGCTGGCGCCGAAATCTGGCGCTCACCTTCTCTACTGTCCTGGCCGGTCCAATGCCGCATGAATAAGCACAGCCACGTACAGCTCAACCCATCGGATGCATGCCCGGGAGGAGCCTATTAAACCGCTCTTCGCAAAAGGCCCGTCCCTGGGCGTGCGCCTGTTGGCAGTGGCCGTCTTTTCGGTAGCACTGATGGTGGTCGATGCGCGGTTTGAATTGCTCAAGCCGCTGCGCAGCCAGATGTCACTGGTGCTGATGCAGTCCTACTGGGTGGTCGATCTGCCCTCGCGTCTGTATCAAAACGTTGCCAGCCAGTTTGGCGGCCGTACTGAACTGATCGCCGAAAACGAAAAACTCAAAACCGAGACTCTGCTGTTGCAGGGGCGCCTGCAGAAGCTGGCGGCCCTGACCGAGCAGAACGTGCGTCTGCGCGAGTTGCTCAACTCCTCGGCACTGGTCAACGAGAAGGTCGAAGTGGCCGAGCTGATCGGCATGGACCCCAATCCCTTTACCCATCGCATCATCATCAACAAGGGTGAGCGCGATGGCGTCGTGCTGGGGCAGCCGGTGCTTGATGCCCGTGGCCTGATGGGCCAGGTGGTCGAGTTGATGCCGTATACCTCGCGGGTTCTGCTACTGACCGATTCGACCCACAGCATTCC
Source organism: Pseudomonas sp. JUb42 (assembly GCF_024807945.1). Lineage (GTDB taxonomy): Bacteria > Pseudomonadota > Gammaproteobacteria > Pseudomonadales > Pseudomonadaceae > Aquipseudomonas. The sequence goes on from NZ_JANUFD010000001.1 coordinate 56,873, forward strand.
GGTACAGGTCAACCGTAACGGCCTGCGCGCCATCGCCAGTGGCACCGGTAACCCGGAGCGCCTGGAGTTGCGCCATGTGGCGGATACCGCCGACATCAAGGAAGGCGACCTGCTGGTGAGTTCCGGCCTTGGCCAGCGTTTCCCTGCCGGTTACCCGGTGGCGACGGTCAAGGAAGTGATTCATGACTCCGGCCAGCCTTTCGCCATTGTCCGCGCCGTGCCGACTGCGGCCCTGAACCGCAGCCGTTACCTGCTGCTGGTGTTCTCCGACGGCCGCTCGCCGGAAGAGCGCGCTGCCGATGCGGCCAAGGCCCAGGAAAATATCGAGCGCGGCGCGGAGCCGGGCACGTCGGCAGCCCCTGCGGCAGCGGCGACGCCCGTGACGGCGCCGGCGCCGGCGAGTTCCCCGGCCAACCATGTGGTGCCGGGTACTGCGCCGTTGACCATCCCCGAGATCCCGACGGTGACCCTGATTCCGGCTGCGGCTCCGGTCAAGCCTGCGCGCAAGCCGGCCCGACCTGCGGCGAGCCGGCCGCCTGCGGCGCCGGGCACAGCGCCGGCGACCGGTACCCGGGAGCGAAACGATGGTTAGTCTGGCACCTTCACGCAATGGTTGGGTTGTGTGGTTCACGTTTTTGCTGGGGCTGTTGCTGAGCGTTTCGCCGCTGCCGCAGTTCATGGAAATCTTTCGGCCACTGTGGCTGGCGCTTTTACTGACCTTCTGGACCCTGGCCCTGCCGCACAAGGTTGGCATGACCACGGCCTGGGTGCTGGGCCTGATGGAAGACGTGCTGTATGGCACGTTGCTGGGGCAGAACGCCCTGATCCTGAGCCTGATCACCTTCCTGGTAATGTCCTTGCAGCAACGCTTGCGCATGTACCCCATGTGGCAGCAATGCCTGATCCTGCTGGTTATCTTCGGCCTGGCGCAATTGGCGCAACTCTGGCTCAGCGCCTTGACCGGTAATCGTCAGCCGACGCTGGCGTTGCTGTTGCCAGCACTGGTCAGTGTCCTGCTGTGGCCTTGGGTGAGCTACGGTATGCGTGGCCTGCGCAAGCGTTTGAAAATCAATTGAGCGCTGCGTGGTTACGGCTGGCATGAGGCTGGCCGTCACCATGACCCCTGACATGGAGATGTCTAGATGCCCTCCCTTTATCTTGCCTCCGGCTCGCCACGTCGCCGTGAGCTGCTGACCCAGATCGGTGTGCCTTACACCGCTCTGAGCGCCGAAATCGATGAAACCCCTTTTGCTGATGAACAGCCCCTGGCTTACGTCGAGCGCCTGGCGCGCGGCAAGGCCCAGGCCGGGCTGGCGTCGCTGAGTGCTGCATCCCAAGCCTGTGTGCTCGGTGCCGATACGGCGGTGGTGCTGGACGGGCGCATTCTCGGCAAGCCGCTGGACGAGGCCGACGCCCGCGCCATGCTCACGGCGCTTTCCGGGCGCGAACACCAAGTCCTGACCGCCGTGGCCGTGGCCAATCGCCAGGGCAGCGAGGCGCGGGTGGTGAGCAGTCGCGTGCGTTTTCGGCCGATCCGCGCCGAGGAAATTCAGGCCTACTGGGCCAGTGGTGAACCCCGCGACAAGGCCGGCAGTTATGCCATTCAGGGCCTGGCGGCGATCTTTGTCGAGGCGCTGCAAGGCAGTTATTCGGCGGTGGTCGGCCTGCCTTTGTGTGAAACCGCAGAACTGCTGAGCCGTTTCGGCATACCCTGTTGGCAATGCCTGGAAGGTGAAAAGCCATGAGTGAAGAGATTCTGATCAACATCACGCCGATGGAATCACGCGTGGCTGTGGTGGAAAACGGTGTTTTGCAGGAAGTCCATGTCGAGCGGACCCAGCGTCGCGGGATCGTCGGCAATATCTACAAGGGCAAGGTAGTGCGGGTGTTGCCTGGCATGCAGGCGGCGTTTATCGATATTGGCCTGGACCGGGCGGCGTTCATTCACGCCTCGGAAATTTCCATGCGCGAAGGCCCGGCCGTGGAGAGCATTGCTTCCCTGGTGCACGAGGGCCAGAGCCTGGTGGTGCAGGTCACCAAAGATCCGATTGGCAGCAAGGGCGCACGCCTGACCACTCAGTTGTCGATCCCGTCGCGCTATCTGGTGTACATGCCGCGCACCGCCCATGTCGGTATCTCGCTGAAGATCGAAGACGAAGGCGAGCGCGAGCGGCTGAAGAAAGTCGTCAGCGACTGCGTGGCCCTGGAGGGGATCAAGGAAGCCGGTGGCTTTATCCTGCGTACGGCCGCCGAAGGCGCCGGTGCCGATGAAATTCTCATGGACATCCGCTACCTGCGGCGCCTGTGGGACCAGATCGGCGAGCAGATCAAGACCATCAGCCCGCCCAATGTGATCTACGAAGACCTCGGCCTGGCCCTGCGCACCCTGCGCGATCTGGTCAGCCCGAAGATCGAGAAAATTCGTATTGATTCGCGGGAAACCTTCCAGAAGACCACGCAGTTCGTCGCCGAGCTGATGCCGGAAATCGCCGACCGCCTGGAGCACTACCCCGGCGAGCGGCCGATCTTCGACCTGTATGGCGTTGAGGACGAAATCCAGAAAGCCCTGGATCGCAAGGTGCCGCTCAAGTCCGGCGGCTACCTGGTGATAGATCCGGCTGAAGCCATGACCACCATCGACGTCAATACCGGCGCCTTTGTTGGTCATCGCAACCTCGAAGAAACCATCTTCAAGACCAACCTCGAAGCGGCCACCGCCATCGCCCGGCAGATGCGCCTGCGCAATCTGGGCGGGATCATCATCATCGATTTCATCGACATGGAAGATGGCGAGCATCAGCGGCAGGTCCTGCGCACCCTGGAAAAACAGCTGGAGCGCGACCACGCCAAGACCAACATCATCGGTATCACTGAACTGGGCCTGGTGCAGATGACCCGCAAGCGCACTCGCGAGAGCCTTGAGCAGGTGCTGTGCGAGCCGTGCAACAGTTGCCAGGGGCGCGGCAAGCTGAAGACCCCGGAAACCATCTGTTACGAAATCTTCCGTGAGATCCTGCGCGAGGCCCGCGCCTACCAGGCCGTGGGCTATCGTGTACTGGCCAACCAGCGGGTAGTGGACCGTCTGCTCGATGAAGAGTCGGGCAATGTCGCGGAATTGGAGGGCTTTATTGGCCGAACCATCCGCTTTCAGGTAGAAACCATGTATTCCCAGGAACAATACGACGTTGTTTTGCTCTGAGTTCGCAGCGCTCTCGCGAGCATGAACCCTGAGCAGCCGACGGACCTGTGGCAAGGACGCCCTTATAACGAGATCGATGCGTGGCAATTGAGCAATCCCGGAACCTATTGATGTCTGCAAAAACGAGCCGGGTTATCCCATCCCTCTGTGGGAGCGCTCTGATATGCAACGTCTGACCCGCCTTTCGGCAACGCTGACCCGTTGGGGCTTGAGCCTTTGCGCGCTGATTCTGGTGCTGGCGGCGTTGTATGTCAGCCTGGGGCGGCAATTGGCGCCCCTGGTGGCTGAATATCGCACTGATATCGAGAGCAAGGTCGCCACGGCGCTGCAAATGCCGGTGAGTATCGGTGGCCTGGAAGGCACCTGGCACGGCTTTGCGCCGATATTCGTCGCCCGCGATGTGGTGGTGGGGCAGGGCAGCAATTCCATGCGCCTGGAGCATGTGCGCGCTGTGCCGGATTTTTGGGCCAGCGTTCGCGCCCGTCAGGTGCGCATCGCCCGTCTGGAACTCGATGGCCTGCAACTGAGCCTCAAGGAAGACAAGGACGGCCACTGGGCGCTGCAGGGTCTGCCGGTCAGCGATGATAAACCCTTCGATCCGCAGCAGTTGCTGACCCAAATGCAGGTTATCTCGCGGTTGACGCTGTTCGACAGCCAGTTGACCCTGCAACCCTTCGAACAACAGCCGCAGACGTTCAAGTACATCAGCCTCAGTCTCAAGACCGGCAGCGTCAATCAGCGCCTGGATGCCCGGGTAACCTTGCCCGATGGTCAGCCCCTGGCCCTGAATGTGCGCTCGCATATCCGCGCCAGCGAGTGGCGCGAGGGCAACGCCGACCTCTACTTGAGCCTGCCGCAAAGTGACTGGGCGCACTGGCTGCCAAAAAGCCTGACCAAACAGTGGAATTTCGACACCCTGCAGGCCGGCGGCGAGCTGTGGCTGAGCTGGGCCAAAGGCACTATGCAGAGCGCTGCGCTGCGTCTGAATGCACCCACCATCAAGGCCGCCTATGCCGATCGCAAACCGGCCAAGATCGGTAACCTGGCGCTCAATGCCTGGCTGCAACGCACTGACAAGGGCTTCAACCTGACCCTGGGTTCCCTGGCGATGAGCCTGGGCAGCAACCGTTGGGAAAGCCGCATTCAACTGACCCAGGAAGAAGCCACTGCCGGTACTGACGAGCTGTGGCATGTACAAGCCGACCGCCTGGACCTGACCCCGCTGATGCCGCTGTTCGACGCCCTGGTGCCGGTGCCTGACGGCGCGAAGGTGGCCTTGGACAACCTCAAGTTCACCGGTGCCCTGACCAACGTGCTGCTGGATTTCCGTCCGGGTGTGGAGGGGGACAAGAAGCTGATGTTCGCCGCCAACCTCGACAAGCTCGGTTTCAACGCCTATCACGGCGCTCCGGCGGCCGGGAATGTCAGCGGCGCCATCAGCGGCGACCTTGGTCAGGGCGAACTGCGTTTGGCCACGGACAATTTCATGCTGCACCTGGCGCCGATCTTCGCCAACCCCTGGACCTACACCAAGGCCAACGCGCGCCTGACCTGGCACCTGGACAAGGAAGGCTTCACCCTGATTGCCCCGTATATCAAGGTGCTTGGGGATGAGGGCAAGATTGCCGCCGACTTTCTGATCCGCCTGCACTTCACCCACGATCAGGAAGATTACATGGACCTGCGGGTCGGAATGGTCGATGGCGATGGCCGTTACACCAGCAAGTACCTGCCTGCGGCCTTGAGCCCGGCGCTGGACAGCTGGCTACGCACGGCGGTGCTGGGCGGCGCGGTGGATCAGGGCTTCTTCCAATACCAGGGCTCGCTCGATCACGGGGCCATGGATGCCGCGCGGGTGATCAGCCTGTTCTTCAAGGTGCACAACGCCACCCTCGACTTCCAGCCCGGCTGGCCGCAGCTCACCGGCGTGGATGGCAATGTCTTCGTGGAAAACAGCGGCGTGCGCATCAAGGCCAGCAAGGCGCAGATGCTCAACACCCAGGTCAGCAATGTACTGGTCAATATTCCCCATGTACCTGCCGGGCAGAGTAGCCACCTGTTCGTCGATGGCGACTTCAATGGCACCCTGGCCGATGGCGTGAAGATCCTGCAGACCGCACCGATCGGCACGGCCAGTACCTTTGCCGGCTGGACTGGCGACGGCCCGCTGCAAGGCAAGCTGAAACTCGATGTGCCGCTGGTCAAAGGCCAGGAAGCCAAGATTGGTGTTGATTTCAGTACCGATAACGCGCGCTTGAAGATTGCCGATCCGGTGCTGGAATTCAGTCAGCTCAAGGGCGACTTCCGTTTTGACAGTACCAAGGGGCTGAGCGGCAAGAACATCAAGGCCCTGGCCTTCGACCGGGCGATCACGGCCGAGATCATTGCCGACGGCAAGCCCGGCGCACCGATCACCCGGATCAATGCCAGCGGCCTGGTGGCACAGAAGCGCCTGAACGACTGGCTCGGTATCACCCAGCCGCTGCCGGTGTCCGGCGATTTGCCTTATCAACTGCAAGTGACCCTGGGCGGCGCCGACAGCCAGCTGAAGATCAACTCCAGTCTCAAGGGCCTGGTGGTGGACCTGCCAGCGCCTTTTGGCAAGACCGCCGACGAAACCCGCGACAGTGAGTTCCGTATGAGCCTGCAAGGCCCTGAGCGCCGCTATAACGCGCTCTACGGCAATCTGGCCAGCCTGGCCTACAGTGCGCCAGCGAGCACGCCTGCCGACGGCCGTGGCGAGCTGCTGCTCGGTGACGGTACGGCTGCGGTCCCGGACGGCAAGGGCCTGCGCATTCGCGGCAGCTTGTCGGAACTGGATGTGAACACCTGGAAAGCCACTGCCGGTCGTTATGCTGGCAATGATCCGGGCGGCAGCGCCAAATTGTTGAGCGGCGTCGATCTGCAGATCGGCAAGCTGATCGCCATGGGCACCACCCTCGATCAGGCGCGGGTGCAGCTCAAACGCGACACCGCAGCCTGGAACCTGACCCTGGACAGCACCGTAGCCAAGGGCAATGCCAGCCTGCCCGATGCTAAGGCCGCGCCCATCGGCATCGATATGCAGTACGTGCGCCTGCCTGCGCCGGACCCGGCTGCGGCAGTGGTCGAGAATGCGCCGGACCCGCTGGCCGATGTCGATCCCCGGCAGATTCCGGCGCTGAATATCAATATCAGCCAACTGTTCCAGGGCGATCAACTGGTCGGCGCCTGGTCGCTCAAGGTGCGCCCGACCACCAACGGTATCCAGCTGGCTGACCTGAACATGGGCCTCAAGGGCATGTTGCTGCTCGGCGACGGCGGCTGGGAAGGCGCGCCGGGGTCCACCAGCAGTTGGTACAAGGGCAAGATCAACGGCAAGAACCTGGCCGATGTGCTCAAGGGCTGGGGCTTTGCCCCGACCGTGACCAGCGAGAGTTTCGAACTGAACGTCGATGGTCGCTGGCCAGGCTCACCGGCCTGGGTCGGGCTCAAGCGTTACTCGGGCAGCCTCGACGCCACCCTTGAGCGCGGGCAGTTCGTCGAAGTGGAGGGCGGTGCCCAGGCGTTGCGAGTGTTCGGCCTGCTCAACTTCAACTCCATCGGTCGCCGCCTGCGCCTGGACTTCTCCGACCTGCTCGGCAAGGGCCTGAGCTATGACAAGGTCAAGGGCCTGCTGGTCGCCAGTGATGGCGTCTACGTCACTCGCAAACCCATCACGCTGGCCGGGCCGTCGAGCAACCTGGAACTGGACGGCACCCTGGACATGGTCAAGGACCGCGTCGACGCCAAGCTGCTGGTGACGTTGCCGGTGACCAACAACCTGCCGATTGCCGCGCTGATCGTCGGTGCCCCGGCCATTGGCGGCGCGTTGTTCCTCGTAGACAAGTTGCTGGGTGACCGCGTGGCGCGCTTTGCCAGCGTGCAGTACAAGGTCGAAGGGCCGTGGAAAGAGCCGAAGATCACCTTCGACAAGCCTTTCGAAAAGCCGCAGTAACAAAGACGCCCCCTGTAGGGGCCGGCTTGCTGGCGATCGAATGCGATGCGGGAATACCGCAAGGAGTAAAGTGCCTGTCATCACCGACAAGGAGTGCCCCATGTCTTTTGCCGTTATCCAGATGGTCAGCCAGAGCGATGTCCTGGGCAACCTGGCCCAGGCCCGGCGTCTGCTCGAGCAGGCGGCTGCGTCCGGCGCCAGGCTTGCCGTGTTGCCGGAAAACTTCGCCGCCATGGGCCGTCGCGACGTCGCTGATATCGGCCGCGCCGAGGCCTTGGGGCAAGGGCCGATCCTGCCATGGTTGAAAAGCACCGCCCGCGACCTCAAGTTATGGATAGTTGCCGGTACTTTGCCGCTGCCGCCGAGTGATCGGCCCGATGGCAAGGTCACGGCCTGTTCGCTGTTGATCGATGAACACGGCGAGCAGGTGGCGCGTTACGACAAGTTGCACCTGTTCGACGTGGATGTGGCCGATAGCCGCGGGCGTTATCGCGAGTCCGATGACTATGCTCACGGCAATGACGTTGTGGTGGTGGATACGCCGGTGGGACGCCTGGGCTTGAGTGTCTGCTACGACCTGCGCTTCCCCGAGTTATACACAGCCCTGCGAGCCGCAGGTGCCGAATTGATTACCGCGCCGTCGGCCTTCACGGCTGTGACCGGCGCGGCGCATTGGGACATCCTCATCCGGGCGCGCGCCATTGAAACCCAGTGTTACCTGCTGGCGGCCGCGCAGGGCGGGGTTCATCCAGGCCCGCGCGAGACCTGGGGTCATGCCGCCATTATCGACCCCTGGGGTCGGGTACTGGCCGAGCAGGCCCAGGGCGAGGCGGTCTTGCTGGCCCAGCGCGACATTGAAGAACAGGCGTCCATCCGGGCGCGGATGCCGGTGTCCAGTCACCGGCGATTTTTTGTGCAGGACGCAGTGCGGCCTGCTTCGGAGTGAATATGAGCGACGTCTCCTCAGTCAGTGAACACCTTCTGGCGCCCGGTGGCTTGAACCTGGACAGCCTGCAATCGGTGCTGGGCGAACTGGCCGGCCCGGGTATCGACGCTGCCGACTTGTATTTTCAGGGGCAGATTTCCGAGTCCTGGTCCCTGGAAGACGGCATCGTCAAGGAAGGCAGCTTCAATCTCGACCAGGGTGTCGGCGTGCGCGCGCAATCCGGCGAGAAAACCGGTTTTGCCTATAGCAACGCCATCACCCTGGAAGCCTTGAGTTCGGCGGCCAAGGCGGCTCGTTCGATCTCCCGCGCCGGGCAGCACGGCACTGTCCAGGCCTTTACCAGTCAGGATGTGGCTCAGTTGTATGCCCCGGATAATCCTCTGGAAGTCATGACCCGCGCGGAAAAGGTCGAGCTGCTCAAGCGCATCGACGTCGCCACCCGTGCTCTGGACCCGCGCATTCAACAGGTTTCGGTGAGCATGGCCGGGGTCTGGGAGCGGATTCTGGTGGCTTCCACCGACGGCAGCCTGGCGGCCGACGTACGTCCGCTGGTGCGGTTCAACGTCAGCGTCATCGTCGAGCAGAACGGCCGCCGCGAGCGCGGTGGTCACGGTGGCGGCGGGCGTACCGACTATCGCTATTTCCTCACGGACGACCGCGCCATGGGCTATGCCCGCGAAGCGCTGCGTCAGGCGCTGGTCAATCTCGAAGCGATTCCGGCGCCAGCGGGTACGCTGCCTGTGGTGCTGGGCTCGGGCTGGTCCGGCGTGCTGTTGCACGAAGCCGTCGGCCACGGTCTGGAAGGCGACTTCAACCGCAAGGGCAGTTCCGCCTACAGCGGCCGGATCGGCGAGATGGTGGCTTCCAAACTGTGCACCATCGTCGACGACGGCACTCTGGCCGGGCGCCGCGGCTCCCTGAGCGTCGATGACGAAGGCACTCCGACCGAATGCACCACGCTGATCGAGAACGGTGTGCTCAAGGGTTACATGCAGGACAAGCTCAATGCCCGTCTGATGGGCGTAGCCCGCACCGGCAACGGTCGTCGCGAGTCCTATGCGCACCTGCCGATGCCGCGCATGACCAACACTTACATGCTGGGTGGCCAGAGCGATCCGGCCGAGATCATCGCGTCGGTCAAGCGCGGCATCTACTGCGCCAACCTGGGCGGTGGTCAGGTGGATATCACCAGCGGCAAGTTTGTCTTCTCCACCAGCGAGGCCTACCTGATCGAAGACGGCAAGATTACCGCACCGGTCAAGGGCGCGACTCTGATCGGCAACGGCCCGGAGGCGATGAGCAAGGTGTCGATGGTCGGTAACGATCTGTCGCTGGACAGCGGCGTGGGGACTTGTGGCAAGGACGGGCAGTCCGTGCCGGTGGGCGTGGGGCAGCCGACGTTGAAGATCGATGCGATCACGGTCGGTGGTACTGGCGGCTGATGGGGTGAACCGTGAGCACTGGCTTTTGTGTGGGACCGGCTTTAGCCGGGAAGGCAGCATGACAGACGACACTTATGTATCGGATGTACGAACGTCTTCCCGGCTAAAGCCGGTCCCACAGAGTCAAAATCCCACTGTCGGTGGGAAGTGAGGCAGGACTCAACGCAATCCGCGTTGTGTCTCGTCCAGCTCACGGATGTATTTGAAGATTTTGCGGGTCGAAGCTGGCGGTTTGTTCTGGGCCAGTTCGTGCTGGGCCTGACGGATCAGGGAGCGCAGTTGCTGGCGATCAGCTTCGGGGTATTCGGCAACGAACTTCTCCAGCACATCGTCGGCGCCGGTGATCAGGCGATCACGCCAGCGTTCCAGATTGTGGAAGCGTTCGTTGTATTGGCGAGTGGAGGCATCGAGTTGGTCGAGCAACACCAGAATGGCGTCCAGGTCCTGGTCGCGCATGAGTTTGCCGATGAACTGGATGTGCCGTTTGCGCGCGATATGCGCCGTGTGCTTGGGCGCGTCGGCCAGGGCCTTGCGCAGCGCATCGGTCAACGGCAGCTTGGCCAGTACATCGGCCTTGAGTGTGGTCAGGCGCTCGCCCAGGTCAACGAGAGCGTGAAGTTCACGCTTGATCTGGGTTTTGCTTTTCTCCCCGTCGAGGGAGTCGTCGTAAGAATCAACCATGGGGGCCGTCCGAAAATAAACGCCGCCATGATAACCAGTCGAGGGCCGCTTGTCCGGCCCGCTCGGTATTCGGTCTGTGCCGAAAGCAGAATTTGATGGAGAAAGTCATGAGTGCATCCCAAAGCGTCGGCCCGCAGGCCCTGCCCGAACTGCAGGAGCAGGTCGAGCAAATCATCGCCGAAGCCCGTCGCCAGGGCGCCAGCGCCTGTGAGGTAGCGGTGTCGCTGGAGCAGGGGTTGTCGACTTCGGTGCGTCAGCGCGAGGTTGAGACGGTCGAGTTCAATCGTGACCAGGGTTTCGGTATTACCTTGTATGTGGGCCAGCGCAAAGGCTCGGCCAGCACCTCGGCCAGTGGCGCCGACGCTATTCGCGAGACGGTTGCCGCTGCTTTGGCCATCGCCAAACACACCTCCGAGGACGAAAGCTCGGGCCTGGCCGATGCCGCGTTGATGGCCAAGGACCTGCCGGATTTCGATCTTTACCACGCCTGGGACATCAGCCCCGAGCAGGCCATCGAGAAGGCGCTGATCTGTGAAGCGGCGGCGTTCGATGCCGACAGCCGGATCAAGAACGCCGACGGCACCACGCTAAATACCCACCAGGGCTGCCGTGTATATGGCAACAGCAATGGCTTTGTCGGTGGTTATGCTTCGACTCGCCACAGCCTGAGCTGTGTGATGATCGCCGAGGGTGACGGCCAGATGCAGCGCGATTACTGGTATGACGTCAGCCGCCAGGGTGAGCTGCTGGCCGATCCACTGAGCATCGGCCGCAAGGCCGCTGAACGCGCTGCCAGCCGCCTGGGTGCGCGGCCGGTGCCGACCTGCGAAGTGCCGGTGCTGTTCTCCGCCGAGTTGGCGGGTGGTTTGTTCGGCAGCTTCCTTGGGGCGATTTCCGGCGGCAACCTGTACCGCAAGTCATCGTTCCTGGAAGGCACCATTGGCCAGCGCCTGTTCCCCGAGTGGCTGACCATCGACGAGCGCCCGCACCTGATGCGTGCCATGGGCAGCTCGGCGTTCGACAGCGACGGCCTGGCCACCTATGCCAAGCCGTTCGTCGAAAATGGTGATCTGGTGTCCTACATCCTCAGCACTTACTCCGGGCGCAAGCTGGGCCTGCCGAGCACCGCCAACGCCGGCGGCGTGCACAATCTATTCGTTACCCATGGCACGGAAGACCAGGCGGCCCTGATCCGCCGCATGGGCCGCGGCCTGTTCGTCACTGAACTGATGGGCAGCGGCCTGAATATGGTCACCGGGGATTACTCCCGTGGCGCGGCAGGTTTCTGGGTCGAGAACGGTGAAATTCAGTTCCCGGTGCAGGAAGTGACCATTGCCGGGAATATGCGCGACATGTTCAAACAGATTGTCGCCGTGGGCAGTGACCTGGAGCTGCGCAGCAATATCCGTACGGGCTCGGTGCTGATCGAGCGGATGACCGTGGCGGGGAGCTGATACCACCCCATATCCGTTGGAGCCGGGCTTGCCCGCGAAGGGCGGTGACGCGGTGTACCTGATACACCGCAGCGTTCATTTCGCGGGCAAGCCCGGCTCCAACGGGATGTCCCCTGGATAGCAGCAATCCATCTTTCTGCTTGTCGTGATTATAAATCTCATTTAATAATGAATATCATTTCAAAGATGAGATTGAGTCATGGGCCTTGTTCTGCACGAATCTGCGCATCTGGACCACTGGCGTTTCCTGGGTGTACGGGTGCGCTGCGCCCTCGATGCTGACGAACCCCGCTCAATCGAACATTACCTTGCCGAAGGGCGCTATCTGGCACGCTTCACCGCCACGCCCCAGTCACTGATCGCCGAAACCACCTTGCGTCTTTTGCTCGATACCGCGCGCGACACGGTATTGCCCTGGCATTGGCGCTGCCTGTGTCTGGATCAGGCCTGGCGCCCGCTGCGTGACCTGCACGCTCTGGCGCAAACCCCGGCCCGCCATGAACGCTATCAAGCCTGCGTCCACGAATTGGCCGCCTGCGTCCTGCAGCCTTCGATCACACCCAATGAACTCATAGCCGCCGGTCTTTGACCGACACCCGTCAGCGTCTCTGGAGGTATGTCATGCAGCATTGGAAACGCACCATTGAAGAGGCCAATCGCTGTTTCAATCGCGGCGATCTGGTTGATGCCCGTGAGCTGTACCTGCAGGCGCTGGCGCTGGCCCAGGTGTTGTTCGAGCGTTGGGCGAACGTGGATGAGGCGGTTGCCGCCTTTGTCATCTCGCACCACAACCTGGCGGATCTGCACCTGGCTCTGGGGCAGCCGGAGGAGAGCGCGGAGTACCTCTGCGCGGTTCATCAGCATTTGCTCCAGGTCATGCAGGAGCAGCGCCTGTCCCCGGCCTTGCGCCATGCGGCGCTGCGTCACAGCAGCAAAACCTACACCGAGCTGCTCGGTTTCATCAGCGAATACGGCGAGTACCCACGTACTCACCGGCTGCTCAGCAGTGGCGGCGAGCAATCGCGCATGTCACTGCAGCGCAATGCTGCGGCCATCCCCGATTCCACCTACCCCGGCCACAATTACGGAGTTCATTGATATGCCTTATACCTTGCCTGCCTTGCCTTACGCCTACGACGCGCTGGAGCCGCACATCGACGCGCAGACTATGGAAATCCACTACAGCAAGCATCACCAGACCTATATCAACAACCTCAACGCTGCCGTCGAAGGCACCGAATGGGCTGAATGGCCGATCGAGAAGCTGGTGGCAGCGGTGCAGCAGCTTCCAGAAAAACTGCGCCCGGCCGTGATCAATCAGGGCGGCGGGCATGCCAACCACTAGCTGTTCTGGGCGGTAATGGCGCCTGCCGCTGGCGGCTTGCCACAGGGCCAGGTGGCCAGGGCCATTGATGAGCAGTTGGGTGGCTTCGATGCGTTCAAGGACGCCTTCACCAAAGCTGCGCTGACCCGTTTTGGCAGTGGCTGGGCCTGGCTGAGCGTGACCCCGCAGAAGAAGCTGGTCGTGGAAAGCAGTGGCAACCAGGACAGCCCGCTGATGAATGGCAATACGCCGATCCTCGGCCTGGATGTCTGGGAGCACGCCTACTACCTTCGGTATCAGAACCGTCGTCCTGAATACATCAACGCTTTCTATAACGTGATCAACTGGGGCGAAGTATCCAGGCGTTATCTGGCCGCCGTGGCCTGAATCTCATATAACAAGAATTAAGGCAGTTTATGCGTCTGGATATTCATAAGGTCGGCAGGGGGCGAAGGTTTCGCCGGGCGGCAGGATTGATTGTGTTTTTGCTCGGTGTCTTACTGTTGATTGGCCGGGCGCTGGGCTGGCTGTTGTTCTGAGGTGGGTGTCTCCCATCTAAAGGGGGACACAAATCCGTATCGCGCAGGGGCGCGGGTAAATCTGGTGGGAGCGAATTCATTCGCGAAGGGGCCGGTACATCCAACGCATATGAGTCGTTTGAAATACCGCTTTCGCGAATGAATTCGCTCCCACAGAGTTTCGGTCATTCAGCAGGTTTTACGTTGTTTGATAAAAGCCGTATCCCCTATCGGAGGATGCCGTTTACTCGCCTTCATCAAAGTAGTTATTGATCAACTCGACCAACCCATCCAGTGCCGCCTGTTCGTCATCACCTTCGGTATGCAGGTGGATGTCGGTGCCTTTGCCTGCTGCCAGCATCATGACGGCCATGATGCTCTTGCCGTCGACCATGCTTTCCGGGGTGCGCCCGACCCTGATCTGACAGGGGAATTTGCCCGCCACGCCGACGAATTTAGCCGCTGCACGAGCGTGCAGGCCGAGCTTGTTGATGATGGTGATTTGACGAGCGGGCATCGCAGTGAAAGTCCTTTCAGCTGAGGTCGCGGTGGCGGACCTGAACGTTCTTGAGGGATTGTTGCAGCACTCGGCCCAGGCGTTCCGTCAGATAGACCGAGCGGTGATGCCCGCCGGTACAGCCAATCGCAATGGTGACGTAGGATCGATTGCTGGCGGCAAAGCGCGGCAGCCACTTGTTGAGGTAGGCAAAGATGTCCTGAAACATCTCTTCGACATCAGGTTGGGCCGCGAGGTAGTCGGCAACGGGTTGATCAAGCCCGGACTGCTCGCGCAGCTCGGGTTTCCAGTAAGGGTTGGGCAGGCAGCGTACGTCGAATACCACATCGGCTTCCACGGGCATGCCGCGCTTGAAGCCGAAGGATTCGATCAGGATCGCGGTGCCTGGCTCAGGTTTGTCCAGCAGCCGCAGTTTCAGCGTGTCGCGCAGCTGGTAGAGATTCAGGTGGGTCGTGTCGATGGACAGGTCAGCCAGGTCGATGATCGGGCTCAGCAGTTTGCTCTCGTCACGTATCGCTTCAGCCAGGGAGCGGTTGGCATTGCTCAGGGGGTGGCGACGACGGGTTTCCGAGAAGCGCTTGAACAGGGTGGCTTCGTCCGCATCAAGGTAGATAACGTCGCAGCGGATATTGCGCGAGCGCACCTCTTCGAGCATTTGCGGAAAGCGGGTCAGGTGGCTGGGCAGGTTGCGTGCATCGATGGACACGGCGAGCATCGGCTCGGCCAGCTCGGTATTGATCAGTGCGCGTTCAGCCAGCTCCGGCAGCAGGCCGGCGGGGAGGTTGTCGACGCAATAAAAGCCGCTGTCCTCCAGAACATCGAGGGCCGTGCTCTTGCCTGAGCCGGAGCGACCGCTGACGATGATCATGCGCATGATCAGTGGCCGTTCTGCACGTCCAGTACCACTTGATAAAGCAGCTCGCTGCTTTTGGCACTGCGTAGTTTTTTGCGGTTATCGGCGTTATCCAGCATGCCTGCGATCTGGCGCAGCAACTCCAGATGGGCATCGGTTGCCGCTTCGGGGACGAGCAAAACAAACAACAGGTCGACAGGCGCGCCATCAATAGCGTCGAATTCTATCTTTTCTTTCAGATGAAGCACTGCGCTGATCGGTGAGGTTAAGCCCCTCAGCCGGCAGTGTGGAATGGCGATACCATTGCCAAAACCGGTCGAGCCGAGTTTTTCGCGGGCAATAAGATGCTCGTAAACGTCTTGCTGATCAATCTCAGGGGTTGTCCCCTTGGCAATCAGCCTGGCGATTTCTTCGAGCACCTTTTTTTTACTGGTGCCTGGCACGTCCACGAATGAACGGCCAGGGGTCAGGATATTTTCAAGTCGGATCATGTAGGTGGGGTATCAGCGCGCCGCTGCACCTTGCAGGCTGCGTTGCTGTTTTTCCTTATGCTTGAGCAATTGTCTGTCGAGCTTGTCGGTCAGGAGGTCGATCGCTGCGTACATGTCGGCATGTTCCGCGTTGGCGACCACCTCTCCGCCGGGGATGTGCAGGGTGGCTTCGATTTTCTGTTTCAGCTTCTCGACCTCCATGATCACCTGCACATTGGTGATTTTGTCGAAGTGGCGCTCCAGTCGTCCGAGTTTCTCGGTGATGTAGTCGCGTAGGGCGTCGGTCACATCCAGTTGATGTCCACTGATGTTGACTTGCATACCGCTTTCTCCTTATTGCCAGTGCATAGAGAGGCAGGCTGATGCCTGCCACTGGAACGCTGCCAGCTTGCCATCGTCACATCAGGCGCTTGCGCTCACTGGACGGTGCTATCCCAAGTGATTCGCGGTATTTGGCTACTGTGCGACGGGCTACTTGAATGCCTTGTGCCTCCAGTAAACCAGCGATCTTGCTGTCACTCAACGGCTTTTTCTGATTTTCCGCAGCAACCAGTTTTTTGATGATCGCGCGGATGGCCGTGGACGAGCATTCTCCGCCTTCGGAGGTGCTTACGTGGCTTGAGAAGAAATACTTCAGCTCGTAGATGCCGCGGGGGGTATGCATGAATTTCTGCGTGGTGACGCGGGAAATGGTCGATTCATGCATGCCGACCGCTTCGGCAATATCGTGCAGGACCAGAGGCTTCATCGCCTCGTCGCCGTACTCGAGGAAGCCGCGCTGGTGCTCGACGATCTGGGTGGCGACCTTCATCAGGGTTTCGTTGCGGCTCTGCAGGCTCTTGATGAACCAGCGGGCCTCCTGCAACTGATTGCGCATGAAGGTGTTGTCGGCACTGGTATCGGCGCGGCGGACAAAACCGGCGTACTGCGGATTGACGCGCAGGCGCGGCACCGATTCCTGATTGAGTTCGACCAGCCAGCGCTCGTTGTCCTTGCGCACGATCACGTCGGGGACCACGTATTCAGCTTCGGTGGACTCGATCTGTGAGCCTGGGCGCGGATTGAGGCTCTGTACCAGCTCGATGACCTGGCGCAGTTCCTCTTCCTTGAGCTTCATGCGGCGCATCAGTTGGGTGTAGTCGCGGCTGCCCAGCAGGTCGATGTAGTCGGTGACCAGGCGCTGCGCCTCGGCCAGCCAGCGGGTCTTTGCGGGCAGCTGGCGCAGTTGCAGCAACAGGCATTCGCTGAGGTTGCGCGCGCCGATGCCGGCCGGCTCGAATTGCTGGATACGGTGCAGCACCGCTTCTATTTCATCCAGTTCGATGTCCAGCTCGGGATCGAAGGCGTCGAGGATTTCTTCGAGCGTCTCGTCCAGGTAGCCCTGGTTGTTGATGCAGTCGATGAGCGTAACGGCGATCAGGCGATCGGTGTCGGACATCGGCGCCAGGTTCAGTTGCCAAAGCAGGTGGCTTTGCAGGCTTTCCCCGGCCGAGGTACGGGTGGTGAAGTCCCACTCGTCGTCATCATTGCTGGGCAGGCTGCTGGCGCTGGTCTGGTAGACGTCTTCCCAGGCGGTATCCACCGGCAATTCGTTGGGGATGCGTTCGCCCCATTCACCGTCTTCCAGGTTGTCCACGGTTGGCGCGGATTCCTGCTGGTAGGTCGGCTCCTGGATCTCGGTGCTGGTTTTTGCTTCGACGTTGTCGGCCAGTGGGTCGGCGTTGTCGAAGTCGTCGCCTTCTTCCTGGCGTTCCAGCATGGGATTGGACTCCAGCGCTTCCTGGATTTCCTGTTGAAGGTCCAGAGTCGACAACTGAAGTAAGCGGATGGCCTGTTGCAGCTGCGGCGTCATCGTCAGCTGCTGGCCCATTCTCAAGACTAGCGATGGTTTCATGGCTGGGGCTAAACACCTTATTCGCCGGCGCACACGCGCCATCCACTACAGGGCGCCGGGGCGCCAACATAAGCAAATTATATGCCTGAAACCGAAGTGTTTGCCTAGAGTGTGATGCAATTAAAATTGCATCATCCCCGGCCCTCAGGCATTGCCCATTGCAGGACAGTGAAACATCGCAGCCATCAGAGGCGAAATTCGTGTCCGAGGTAGACTTCTTTCACCAGCTGGTTGGCCATGATAGTGGCCGAGTCGCCTTCGGCGATCAGTTGCCCATCGTTGACGATGTAGGCGGTTTCGCAGATATCCAGGGTTTCACGGACGTTGTGGTCAGTGATAAGGACGCCGATGCCCTTGGCCTTGAGGTGGTAAATGATTTGCTTGATGTCGCCGACCGAAATCGGGTCCACGCCGGCGAAAGGTTCGTCGAGCAGGATGAATTTCGGTGAAGTTGCCAGTGCGCGGGCGATCTCGACCCGGCGACGTTCACCGCCGGACAGGCTCATGCCCAGGTTGTCGCGGATGTGGCTGATGTGGAACTCCTGCAGCAGGCTTTCAAGCTCCTTGCGGCGGGCAGCAGCATCCAGCTCGCTACGGGTCTCGAGGATGGCCATGATGTTGTCGGCTACCGAGAGCTTGCGGAAGATCGAGGCTTCCTGGGGCAGGTAGCCGATACCGGCACGGGCACGACCATGCATCGGGGTGTGGCTGACGTCGAGGTCGTCGATCAGCACGCGACCCTGATCGGCCTGAACCAGGCCGACAATCATATAGAAGCAGGTCGTCTTGCCCGCACCGTTGGGGCCGAGCAAGCCGACGATCTGACCGCTGTCGATGGACAGGCTCACATCGCGCACCACTTGGCGGGCCTTATAGCTTTTAGCCAAATGCTGGGCTTTCAGCGTTGCCATTTACTGGGCCTTCTGCGGAGTGGTCGGTGGAGTGGTCTTGTTCTTCGGCTGGATAACCATGTCGATGCGCGGACGTGGCGCGGTGACCTTGGCACCGTTGGCACGGCCGGCGTTGACCACTTGCTTGACGGTGTCATAGACGATTTTTTCGCCTTCGGACGTGTTGCCGTCGTTGATGACCTTGGCCTTGTCGATCAGCACGATGCGGTTCTGCGCGGCAAAGTACTGGATCGTTACGCCATAGGCCTGGACGATGGGTTTATCCACCTGGGGCTTCTGCTCGTAGTAGGCCAGGTTGCCGACTGAGGTGAACACGTCGACGTCACCCTGGGCGTTACGCGTGATGGTCACGGTGTTGCCGGTGATCTTCATGGTGCCCTGAGTGATGATGACGTTGCCCTTGTAGGTGGCAACGCCCTGCTTGTCATCGAGCTGAGCATCGTCAGACTGGATGTGGATTGGCTGATCGCGGTCGGTCGGCAGGGACCAGGCGCTCGCGCTTCCCAGTGCTGCACCCAGGCCAAGCAAAAAAGGAAGGGTATTAACGAGCCTCATACTGCCCTCTTACGTTGGATAGCAAGTTGATCTTGCTGTCATTCAAGTACGCTTTCATTCCCTTGGCCGTAGTCACACCGCCAGCGCCGTCGATTCTAACGGCTTGCTCGGTCTGCGCATATTGCTTCTGCGGGAATACAGTCATACGGCTACTGGTAATGATGGTGGTGCGGTTTCTTTCATCGGTGCGCGCAACGCGCACATTGTCGATCAGTTCAACCTGGTCGCCGCCCGAAGACACTTCTGCCTGTTTGCTCTGCACGTGCCACGGGAAGGCCGTGCCGCGATACATGAACATGTCCGGGTTGGTCAGCCAGCTCACGTCGGTGGCCTTGAGGTGCTCGACCTTGTCGGACGTCAGTTCATATTGCACGCCGCCATCGGGCAGGTACTGCACGGTGTGGGCGTTGGTCGCATAGAAGTCGATGGCGGTGTCGTCGACGCTCGCCTTGGTCTTGTCCAGAAAGCTTTCCGGGTTGATGTTCCAGTAGCCTGCGGCCGCCAGCAGCAGGGCCAGCACTCCGAAGACCAGGAACGTACGAAATCTTTTGCTTAGCATAAATGGCTTCTATAAGTAGGCGGCGTTGGCCGCTTCGAGGCTGCCCTGAGCGCTGAGAATCAGCTCGCAGAACTCGCGCGCAGCGCCTTCGCCACCGCGTGCCCGGGTCACGCCATGGGCGTGTTGGCGCACGAAACTTGCGGCATTGGCGACGGCCATGCCCAGGCCGACACGACGGATAACGGGTAAGTCTGGCAGATCATCACCCAGATAGGCGACTTGTTCGTAACTCAAGTTGAGTTGACCGAGCAATTCGTCGAGTACAACCAGCTTGTCTTCGCGGCCCTGATACAGGTGCGGGATGCCCAGATTCTTCGCCCGGCGCTCGACCACCGGAGTCTTGCGTCCGCTGATGATAGCCGTGGTAACGCCTGCCGCCATGAGCATCTTGATGCCCTGGCCGTCGAGGGTGTTGAAGGTCTTGAATTCGCTGCCGTCTTCGAGAAAGTACAGGCGGCCGTCGGTCAGCACGCCGTCGACGTCGAACACGGCGAGTTTGATCTGTTTGCCGCGTTGCAGCAGATCTGCGTTCATTTCGGCGTTCTCCATTACATGACACCCGCGCGCAGAAGGTCCTGCAGGTTGAAGGCGCCCACCGGACGGTCGTCTTCGTCGACGACGATCAGCGCGCCAATCTTGTGGTCTTCCATGATTTTCAGGGCCTGGGCGGCGAGCATGTCGGCCTTGGCGGTCTTGCCGTGCACGGTCATCACTTCGTCGATGGTGGTCTGGCGGATATCGATCGGGCGGTCCAGGGTGCGGCGCAGGTCGCCGTCCGTGAAGATCCCGGCCAGGCGGCCGTCGGTTTCCAGGATAGCGGTCATGCCCAGGCCCTTGCGGGTCATTTCCATTAGCGCGTCGCGCAGCAGGGTGCCGCGCTGCACCTGGGGCAGGTCAGCGCCGCTGTGCATGACGTTCTCCACCTTGAGCAACAGGCGCCGGCCCAGTGCACCGCCAGGGTGGGAGAAAGCGAAATCTTCGGCGGTGAAGCCGCGGGCATCGAGCAGGGCAACCGCCAGGGCATCGCCCATGACCAGCGAAGCAGTAGTCGAGGAGGTCGGTGCCAGGTTCAGCGAGCAGGCTTCATGCTCGACATGGGCGTTCAGGCTGATGTCGGCGGCTTTGGCCAAGGTCGAGGTGGGGTTGCCGGTCAGGCTGATCATCTTGATGCCCAGGCGCTTGATCAGCGGCAGCAGGGTGACGATTTCGTTGGTGGTGCCCGAGTTGGACAGCGCCAGAATGATGTCATCCCGGGTAATCATGCCCATGTCGCCATGACTGGCTTCGGCCGGATGCACGAAAAAAGCCGGGGTGCCGGTGCTGGCCAGGGTTGCGGCGACCTTGCGGCCGATATGCCCGGACTTGCCCATGCCGACCACCACGACGCGGCCGCGACTGGCCAGAATCATTTCGCACGCGCGCACGAACTCCGCATCGATAAAGCCCAGCAGGCCTTCTACGGCTTCCATTTCGAGGCGGATGGTGCGTTGTGCGGATTGAATCAGGTCGCTGGATTGGCTCATAGCGGAAATCGGTCAGCCTGTAAAAAGGCGGCGATTATAACGGTAATGCACGATTCCCTCACGCTTGATCGTCGCACTTTGAATTTGCGCACATTTCTTGCGTGCGACAGGCCGTAAATGCGGGCCATTTGCCATATCCCTGCATGTATCAGGGATGTATCAAATATCTGTCCTCGTGCTGAATGAAGCAGGGTTCTCTCTTTGGCGTCCCTCTCATGCGGTGGTATAGTTCGCCGCTTGTTCGACCCACCTAGATAGCCTGTCCCCCTGCCATAGGGCTCGGCAGCTGAGAGTGAGGTTGTATCGCAAGGAGTCTAGATGAGCGCCGATAACGCCTACGCGATCGAGCTGAAGGGCGTGTCCTTCAAGCGCGGTACGCGCAGCATCTTCAATAATGTCGACATTCAAATTCCCAGGGGCAAGGTCACCGGCATCATGGGGCCTTCGGGCAGCGGCAAGACCACCTTGCTGCGTCTGATGGGGGCACAGCTTCGTCCGTCAAACGGTGAAGTCTGGGTCAATGGGCAGAATCTGCCGAAACTGTCGCGCAGTGATCTGTTCGATGCCCGCAAGCAAATGGGTGTTCTTTTTCAAAGCGGTGCCTTGTTTACCGATCTCGATGTCTTCGAGAACGTGGCCTTTCCGCTGCGTGTGCATACCGAACTTCCCGAAGAAATGATTCGTGACATTGTCCTGCTCAAGTTGCAGGCGGTGGGGTTGCGCGGTGCCATCGAGCTTATGCCCGATGAGTTGTCCGGCGGCATGAAGCGGCGCGTGGCCCTGGCCCGTGCCATCGCCCTGGATCCTCAGGTGCTGATGTACGACGAACCCTTTGTTGGTCAGGACCCGATCGCCATGGGCGTACTGGTACGCCTGATCCGCCTGCTCAACGATGCGTTGGGGATCACCAGTGTCGTGGTTTCCCATGACCTGGCCGAGACCGCGAGCATTGCCGACTACCTCTATGTGGTCGGCGACGGTCAGGTGCTGGGCCAGGGTACGCCGCAGGACCTGATGAACTCGGACAACCCGCGCCTGCGCCAATTCATGACCGGCGATCCGGACGGCCCCGTGCCGTTCCACTATCCGGCGCCGGATTTTCGCGAAGATCTTTTGGGGAAGCGCTGATGCGCAGAAAGTCATTACTGGACCGCGTTGCCCATCTGGGGCAGGGGGCCATTGAAACCGTCACGATACTGGGGCGCTCAGGTTTGTTCCTGGTCCACGCCCTGCTGGGCCGTGGCGGGATTGGCGGCGGCTTTCAGCTGCTGATCAAACAGTTGTACTCGGTGGGTGTCTTGTCGCTGGCGATCATCGTCGTATCAGGCATATTCATCGGCATGGTGCTGTCGCTGCAGGGTTTCAGCATTCTGGCCAAATACGGTTCCGAGCAGGCCGTCGGGCAGATGGTGGCATTGACCTTGCTGCGTGAGTTGGGTCCGGTGGTGACGGCTTTGCTGTTTGCCGGGCGCGCAGGTTCGGCGTTGACCGCCGAGATTGGCAACATGAAGTCCACCGAGCAGCTGTCGAGTCTGGAAATGATTGGGGTCGACCCGCTCAAGTACATCGTCGCGCCGCGTTTGTGGGCGGGCTTCATCTCCTTGCCGGTGCTGGCGTTGATTTTCAATGTGGTGGGTATCTGGGGCGGATCCTGGGTGGCTATCGATTGGCTGGGTGTGTATGAGGGTTCCTTCTGGGCCAACATGCAAAACAGCGTCTCTTTTACAGATGACGTAGCCAATGGCGTTATTAAAAGCATAGTCTTTGCTTTTGTGGTGACCTGGATCGCCGTGTTCCAGGGTTACGACTGTGAGCCCACTTCAGAAGGGATCAGCCGTGCCACGACCAAGACTGTCGTGTATTCCTCCTTGGCCGTATTGGGCCTGGACTTCATTTTGACCGCCTTGATGTTTGGAGATTTCTGATGCAAAACCGCACCATCGAAACAGGTGTCGGCCTGTTCCTGCTGGCCGGCCTGCTGGCTTTGCTCTTGCTGGCCCTGCGGGTCAGTGGTCTGACAGCTACGACGGCCAACGATACTTATAAACTTTATGCGTATTTCGACAATATCGCCGGTTTGACTGTCAGAGCGAAGGTGAGCATGGCCGGTGTCACCATCGGCAAGGTCACTGCAATCGATCTGGATCGTGAAAGTTTTACCGGGAAGGTGACGATGGAAGTGCAGAAAGGCGTGAACAACCTGCCAATCGATTCGACTGCTTCGATCCTGACGGCGGGGCTGCTGGGCGAGAAATACATCGGCCTCAGCGTCGGCGGCGATTCGAAGCTGTTGGCCGATGGCGGCGTGATTCACGACACCCAGTCGTCCCTTGTACTGGAAGACCTGATCGGCAAATTCCTGCTCAACACTGTGAGCAAAGACGCTAAATGAGGATGTCTGACATGATCTCGACCTTGCGCCGCGGTCTGCTGGTCCTGCTGGCTGTAGTGCCAATGCTGGCCAATGCTGCGGCAGACCAGTCCGCCCATGACCTGGTGGATCGCACGACCAAGCAGCTGTTGAGTGACCTGGCTGCGAACAAAGAAACCTATAAAAGCAACCCGAGTGCTTTTTATGATGCGCTGAACGGTATCGTCGGCCCGGCCATCGATGCCGACGGCATTTCCAAGAGCATCATGACCGTCAAGTACTCGCGCAAGGCCACGCCTGCGCAGATGCAGCGCTTCCAGGAAAACTTCAAGCGCAGCCTGATCCAGTTCTATGGCAATGCCTTGCTCGAGTACAACAACCAGGGCATTACCGTATCGCCGGCCAAGGAAGAAGGCGCCGACCGGACCAGCGTGGATATGCAGGTCAAGGGTAATAACGGCGCGGTCTATCCGGTTTCCTACACCCTCGAAAAAATCGACGGCCAGTGGAAGGTGCGCAACGTGATTATCAACGGCATCAATATCGGCAAGCTGTTCCGTGACCAGTTTGCCGATTCGATGCAGCGTAACGGCAACGACCTCGACAAGACCATCGATGGCTGGGCCGGCGAAGTTGCCAAGGCCAAGGAAACCACCGTCGACGCAGCACAGAAGGCGCCACAAGGTGAGTGAGTCACTCGTTCGCCTTGGTGCAGCCGGAGAGATCGAACTGGTCGGCGTGCTCGACTACCGAACCGGCCCGGCCCTGCGCAAGCAGGGTGCGGCGCTGATCAATTCGAGCCAGGCGCCGTCCGTGGTACTGGACTGCTCGGCGGTGGAGAAATCCAGCAGCGTCGGCCTGGCCCTGCTGCTGGCGTTCATGCGTGATGGCGCTGCTCTGGGCAAGGCTGTCAGCGTGCGCGCACTGCCGCTGGATATGCGCGAAATTGCCAAGGTCTCGGAGCTGGAAGCGCTTCTGCAACATTCATAATCGCCGTCTACTGAAAAGCCCTCTGTCCGGGTCCTGCTTTGCGGGGTTCGCATTGCACGGGCTTTTTTGTATGATGGCCGACCCGCGCGCGTAGGGCGCCGATTGAGGTTAAGCATGCAGGCCGTAGAAGTTAAGAGCTTTCTTGAAGCAAAGCTGGCCGAGACTCAGGTGGAAGTTGAGGGCGAAGGCTGCAATTTCCAGCTCAATGTCATCAGTGACGAACTGGCTGCCTTGAGCCCGGTAAAACGTCAGCAGCAGATTTATGCGCACCTGAACCCCTGGATTACCGATGGCAGTATCCACGCGGTCACCATGAAATTTTTCAGCCGCGCTGCATGGGCCGAGCGCACCTGAGCCAAAAGGCGTCGAGATTCCAATGGATAAACTGATTATTACTGGCGGCGTTCGTCTTGATGGCGAAATCCGCATTTCCGGGGCGAAGAACTCTGCCCTGCCGATTCTGGCTGCAACCCTGTTGGCCGATGGCCCGGTTGTGGTGCAGAACCTGCCGCACCTGCACGACATCACCACCATGATCGAGCTGTTCGGGCGCATGGGCATTGAGCCTGTGATCGACGAAAAGCTCAGTGTTGAAATCGATCCACGCACCATCAAGACCCTGATCGCCCCGTACGAACTGGTCAAGACCATGCGCGCATCGATCCTGGTGCTGGGGCCGATGGTTGCCCGTTTCGGCGAGGCTGAAGTTGCCCTGCCGGGCGGTTGCGCCATCGGTTCGCGTCCGGTTGACCTGCACATCCGTGGCCTGGAAGCCATGGGCGCGATCATCGACGTCGAAGGCGGCTATATTAAAGCCCGCGCTCCAGAAGGCGGCCTGCGTGGCGCGCACTTCTTCTTCGATACCGTCAGTGTGACCGGTACCGAGAACATCATGATGGCGGCCAGCCTGGCCAAAGGCCGCAGTGTGTTGCAGAACGCCGCGCGCGAGCCGGAAGTGGTCGATCTGGCCAACTTCCTCAATGCCATGGGTGCCAAGGTCAGCGGTGCTGGCACCGACACCATCACTATCGATGGCGTCGAGCGTCTGGGCCCTGCGACCTACAAGGTCATGCCTGACCGTATCGAGACCGGTACCTATCTGGTTGCCGCCGCCGTGACCGGTGGTCGCGTCAAGGTCAAGGACACCGATCCGACCATTCTTGAGGCGGTCCTGCAAAAGCTGCAGGAAGCCGGTGCCGAAATCACGACCGGTCCGGACTGGATCGAGCTGAACATGCACGGCAAGCGTCCCAAGGCCGTTAACGTGCGTACCGCGCCGTACCCGGCGTTCCCGACCGACATGCAGGCGCAGTTCATCTCGCTCAATGCCATTGGTGAAGGTACTGGTGCAGTGATCGAGACCATCTTCGAAAACCGCTTCATGCACGTGTATGAAATGCACCGCATGGGCGCTCAGATCCAGGTCGAAGGCAACACGGCGATCGTGACCGGTGTCGACCACCTCAAGGGCGCGCCAGTCATGGCCACCGACCTGCGGGCCTCGGCCAGCCTGGTGATCTCGGCGCTGGTTGCCCAGGGCGATACCCTGATCGACCGCATCTACCACATCGACCGTGGTTACGAGTGCATCGAAGAGAAGCTGCAAATGCTGGGCGCCAAGATTCGTCGCGTTCCGGGCTAGTAGCTGTGCGTCATCCGGTGCCAGCACCGGATGACCGAATTCGTTTTGCCCCGGGCCGCGTCACGGGTCCGGGTATTGTTCGACGCCGATTGCGTTCGGGCATACGTTTCCTGATAAGGACTTACGTTTTCCATGTTGACCATCGCACTGTCCAAGGGCCGCATTCTCGACGACACCCTGCCGCTTCTCGCTGAAGCGGGCATCGTGCCGACCGAGAATCCGGACAAGAGCCGCAAGCTGATCATCCCCACGACTCAGGACGATGTGCGCCTGCTGATCGTGCGTGCCACCGACGTGCCGACTTACGTCGAGCATGGCGCGGCCGACCTCGGTGTCGCGGGCAAGGACGTGTTGATGGAATACAGCGGCCAGGGCCTGTACGAGCCGCTGGACCTGCAAATTGCCAAGTGCAGGCTGATGACCGCCGGCGCCATTGGCGCGGTGGAGCCCAAGGGCCGCCTGCGCGTGGCGACCAAATTCGTCAACGTTGCCAAGCGCTATTACGCCGAGCAGGGTCGTCAGGTCGACATCATCAAGCTGTACGGCTCCATGGAACTGGCACCGCTGATCGGCCTGGCCGACAAGATCATCGACGTCGTCGACACCGGCAACACCCTGCGCGCCAATGGTCTTGAGCCCCAGGAGCTGATCGCAACCATCAGCTCGCGCCTGGTGGTGAACAAGGCTTCGATGAAAATGCAGCACGCCCGCATCCAGGCGCTGATCGACACCCTGCGCACTGCCGTAGAGTCGCGACACCGCGGCTGACTGACCCGCGCGACGCTACGTCGCGCCCAGCTATCCGTGTCATAGCCAAATTTCTCAGGTGCCCGCGCGGACGGCTTGGTAGCTTAACGGCACCTGAGCATTCGCCAATCAATGAGGCCCTCGCTATGACCACTTCCACTGCCATTCGCCGACTCGACGCTGCTGATCCGGATTTCGCCCGACATCTGGATCATCTGCTGAGCTGGGAAAGTGTGTCCGACGACTCGGTCAATCAGCGGGTGCTGGATATCATCAAGGCCGTGCGCGAGCGTGGCGATGCCGCGCTGGTGGAGTTCACCCAGCGTTTCGATGGCCTGCAAGTGCAGTCCATGAGCGAGCTGATCCTGCCGCGCGAACGC
The DNA here is from genome assembly GCF_024807945.1 of Pseudomonas sp. JUb42. Classification (GTDB taxonomy): domain Bacteria; phylum Pseudomonadota; class Gammaproteobacteria; order Pseudomonadales; family Pseudomonadaceae; genus Aquipseudomonas. The sequence goes on from NZ_JANUFD010000001.1 coordinate 83,846, forward strand.
CTGGAACTGGCCCTGACCCGTATCACCGAGCCCCAGCGCGAAGCCCTGGAAAAGGCCGCCGAGCGCGTGCGCACTTACCACGAGAAGCAGAAGCAGGACTCCTGGACCTACACCGAAGCCGACGGCACGGTGCTCGGCCAGAAAGTCACGCCGCTGGATCGCGCCGGCCTGTACGTGCCCGGCGGCAAGGCCTCCTATCCGTCGTCGGTGCTGATGAACGCCATTCCGGCAAAAGTCGCGGGCGTGACCGAGGTGGTCATGGTCGTGCCGACGCCACGCGGTGAAATCAATGAGCTGGTGCTGGCCGCTGCCTGCATCGCGGGTGTCGACCGCGTCTTCACCATCGGTGGCGCCCAGGCCGTTGCTGCCCTGGCCTATGGCACCGAAAGCGTGCCGAAGGTGGATAAGGTGGTCGGCCCCGGCAATATCTATGTCGCCACCGCCAAGCGCCATGTGTTCGGTCAGGTCGGTATCGACATGATCGCCGGTCCTTCGGAAATCCTCGTGGTCTGCGACGGCCAGACCGATCCGGACTGGATCGCCATGGACCTGTTCTCCCAGGCCGAGCACGACGAAGACGCCCAGGCTATTCTGGTCAGCCCGGATGCCGAATTCCTTGATCGCGTGGCGGCAAGCATTGCCCGTCTGCTGCCGACCATGGACCGTGCCGAGATCATCAATACCTCGATCAATGGCCGTGGCGCCCTGATCAAGGTGGCCGACATGCAACAGGCCATCGAAGTGGCCAACCGAATCGCGCCGGAGCATCTGGAGTTGTCGGTGGCCGATCCGGAAACCTGGCTGCCACAGATTCGCCATGCCGGTGCCATCTTCATGGGCCGTCACACCAGCGAAGCCCTGGGCGACTACTGCGCCGGTCCCAACCATGTCCTGCCGACCTCCGGCACCGCGCGTTTCTCCTCGCCACTGGGGGTGTATGACTTCCAGAAGCGTTCGTCGATCATCTACTGCTCGCAGGAAGGTGCGTCCGTGCTCGGCCAGACCGCTTCGGTACTGGCGCGTGGCGAGTCGCTGTCGGCCCACGCCCGCAGTGCTGAATATCGCATCACGGATCCGGTCTGGATCGCTGCCAATAAATAAGGATGGCCAATAATGAGTAAGTTCTGGAGTTCTTTCGTTAGCGATCTGGTGCCTTATGTGCCGGGTGAACAGCCGAAGCTGACCAAGCTGACCAAGCTCAACACCAATGAAAACCCCTATGGCCCGTCACCCAAGGCCCTGGCCGCCATGCGCGAGCAACTGACCGACGATCTGCGTCTGTACCCGGACCCCAACGGCGACCTGCTCAAGCAGGCGGTGGCGGACTACTACGGTGTGCAGCGCAATCAGGTGTTCCTCGGTAACGGTTCCGACGAGGTCCTGGCGCATATCTTCAATGCGTTGTTCCGCCACGACAAACCGCTGCTGTTTCCGGACATCAGCTACAGCTTCTATCCGGTCTACTGCGGCCTGTATGGCATCGGCTACGACGCCGTACCGCTGGATGAGCAGTTCCGTATCCAGGTCGGCGACTACACCAAGCCCAATGCCGGGATCATCATCCCTAACCCGAACGCGCCGACCGGCTGCCTGCTGGATCTGGATGCCATTGAGCAACTGGTCAAGGGTAGCCCTGATTCGGTCGTCGTTATCGACGAAGCCTATATCGACTTCGGCGGCGAGACGGCGATCTCTCTGGTTGATCGCTACCCGAATCTGCTGGTGGCCCAGACGTTGTCCAAGTCGCGTTCACTGGCCGGTTTGCGGGTAGGTTTCGCGGTGGGTCATCCGGACTTGATCGAGGCCCTGGAACGGGTCAAGAACAGCTTCAACTCCTACCCGCTGGATCGCCTGGCGATTGTCGGCGCCACGGCGGCCTTCGAGGATCGCGAGCACTTCGACTTCACTCGCAATGCCGTGATCGCCAGTCGCGAGGCCTTGGTCGAGCAGTTGCAGGGCAAGGGTTTCGAGGTGCTGCCGTCGGCGGCCAACTTCATCTTCGCCCGTCACCCACAGCACGACGCTGCGGGGATTGCTGCCAGGCTGCGTGAGCAAGGGGTGATCGTGCGCCACTTCAAGCAGGAGCGGATTGCCCAGTTCCTGCGGATCAGCATCGGTACGCCGGAGCAGAATCAGGCGTTGCTGGATGGCCTGAACGGGCTTTGATGTCGTAAGTGAGGGTAAAGTCAGTGGGAGCGGATTCATCCGCGAATGCAGTATTCCGGACCAAGACCATGTGTCTGACATGCTGGCCTCTTCGCGGATGAATCCGCTCCCACAGGTTTGCAGCAGTTGTTCTTACTGCTGCTCCTCATTGGCCACCGGCGCCGGTGGCGGGCGCAGGCCGACTTCGGCCGTCAGCTTCAACTCCTTGCCGTTGCGCATCACACCAATGGCAATCTTCTCGCCGGGCTTGGCCCGGGCCACCTGATTCATCGAACGACGGCCATCTCCGGCCAGTTCGCCGTTGATATTCAGAATCACATCACCCAACTGCAGGCCGGCCTTTTGTGCCGGGCCATCGCGGAAGATCCCGGCGACGACGATGCCTGGGCGATCCTTGAGGCCGAAGGACTCCGCCAGCTCTTGGGTCAGGGGTTGAACTTCGATACCCAGCCAGCCTCGGATAACCTGACCGTGCTCGATGATCGACTTCATCACATCCAGTGCCAGTTTGGTCGGAATGGCGAAGCCGATGCCTTGTGAGCCGCCGGACTTGGAAAAGATCGCAGTGTTGATACCGGTCAGGTTGCCGTTGGCATCGACCAGTGCGCCGCCGGAGTTGCCGGGGTTGATCGCCGCGTCGGTCTGGATGAAGTCCTCATAGGTGTTCAGGCCCAGCTGGTTACGGCCGGTGGCGCTGATGATGCCCATGGTCACGGTCTGGCCGACACCGAAGGGGTTGCCGATGGCCAGGGCGACGTCGCCGATGCGGATGTTGTCCGAGCTGCCGATGGTGATGGCGGGCAGGTTTTTCAGGTCGATCTTGAGTACCGCCAGATCGGTCTCGGGGTCGCTGCCGATGACCCGGGCGATGGTTTCGCGGCCGTCCTTGAGGGCAACGACGATCTGGTCGGCGCCGGTGGTGACGTGGTTGTTGGTCAGCAGGTAGCCCTCAGGGCTCATGATCACGCCCGAGCCGAGGCTCGATTCCATGCGTTTCTGCTTGGGCAGGTTGTCGCCGAAGAAGCGGCGGAACTGCGGGTCTTCGAACAGCGGCTTGCTGGTCTTGTTGACCATCTTGGTGGTGTACAGATTCGCCACGGCCGGGGCCGCAATGCTCACGGCGTCAGCGTAGGACACCGGGCCTTGCTGGACCTTGGTGGTTTGCGGGGCTTGTTGCAGGTTGACGTCCTGATTCGGCAGGCCAACCAATTGCGGGTAGTGCTGGATAATCAGCAGGGCGATGAGCACACCGGTCAGCAGGGGCCAACCGAAAAAACGCAGTGCCTTGAGCATTGAGCGAGTCCTGAGGGGGTAGAGGCGCGGTAAATTTTTGCCACAGCTGCGCCATAATGGCGGGCATTATACGAGCACCACGCATTGCTGAAATGCCTATTTAGGAGTCTTTTATGGCTGTTGCCCTGAGCACCCTGGTCGAGGAAGCGGATCGCTATCTGAACAGCGCCCGCATCCAGGATTACTGCCCCAATGGCCTGCAGGTCGAGGGACGTCCGCAAGTGATGCGCATCGTCAGCGGCGTTACCGCCAGCCAGGCCTTGCTGGATGCCGCTGTCGAGGCGCAGGCCGATCTGATCCTGGTCCATCACGGCTATTTCTGGAAGGGCGAGAACCCTTGTGTCGTCGGCATGAAACAGCGTCGCCTGAAGACCTTGCTCAAGCACGACATCAGCCTGCTGGCCTACCATCTGCCTCTGGATCTGCATCCGGAAGTGGGTAACAACGTGCAATTGGCCCGGCAACTGGATATCACTGTCGAAGGCCCGCTGGACCCGGACAACGCCCGGATCGTCGGCCTGGTCGGCTCCCTGGCCGAACCGATGATGCCCCGGGATTTCGCGCGCAAGGTGCAGGATGTGCTCGGCCGCGAGCCGTTGCTGATAGAAGGCAACGAGATGATTCGTCGGGTCGGCTGGTGCACCGGCGGTGGCCAGGGCTATATCGATCAGGGGATTCTCGCGGGCGTCGACCTGTTTATCAGCGGTGAAGCGTCGGAACAGACCTTTCATAGCGCCCAGGAAAACGGCATCAGCTTCATTGCCGCTGGTCATCATGCGACCGAGCGCTACGGCGTTCAGGCCCTGGGAGACTATTTGGCCCGGCGTTTTGCCGTTGAACATCTGTTCATTGACTGCCCGAATCCAATATAGGCTCTGTACGATAAGTGGCTGCGCTCGGTCATGTTGCGTTAAAAACAGGCTCGGAATGCTCATTTAGAGGCCTAAACTCCGCTTCCTCGCCTGTTTTTGCCTTGCCTGACCTTCTCTCGCCGACTTCTCGTACAGACCCTGCGCCCAAACGAGAGGCTATATCCATAGATCGTTTCGATCTATCCGCCCCGCTGAATAGAAGCAGGCTGCGTGATAAAGTGCGCGGCTCGAACACGGCCCGCAGGCCGCCCCGCAAGCTGATGCTTGCGGTCCATAACGAATGCAATCCGTGAGTAGCCATGGTCGACAAACTGACGCATCTGAAACAGCTGGAGGCGGAAAGCATCCACATCATCCGCGAGGTCGCCGCCGAGTTTGATAACCCGGTGATGCTGTACTCCGTCGGTAAAGACTCTGCCGTGATGCTGCATCTGGCACGCAAGGCCTTTTTCCCGGGCAAGTTGCCGTTCCCGGTGATGCACGTCGATACTCGCTGGAAATTCCAGGAGATGTATCAATTCCGTGATCGCATGGTCGAGGAAATGGGTCTGGACCTGATCGTCCACATCAACCCGGACGGCGTCGCCCAGGACATCAACCCGCTGACTCACGGTAGCTCCAAGCACACCGACATCATGAAGACCGAAGGCCTCAAACAGGCCCTGGACAAGCATGGTTTCGATGCCGCTTTCGGTGGCGCGCGCCGCGACGAAGAGAAATCCCGCGCCAAGGAGCGCGTGTATTCCTTCCGCGACAGCAAGCACCGCTGGGATCCGAAAAATCAGCGTCCCGAGCTGTGGAACGTGTACAACGGCAACGTCAACAAAGGCGAGTCGATCCGCGTATTCCCGCTGTCGAACTGGACCGAGCTGGATATCTGGCAGTACATCTACCTTGAAGGCATCCCGATCGTGCCGCTGTACTTCGCCGCCGAGCGCGAAGTCATCGAGATGAACGGCACCTGGATCATGATCGACGACGATCGCCTGCGTAACCACCTCAGCGAGGCCGACCGCGCACGCATCGTCAAGAAGAAGGTGCGCTTCCGCACACTGGGCGACTACCCGTTGACGGGCGCCGTCGAGTCCGAAGCCATCAGCCTGACCGACATCATTCAGGAAATGCTCCTGACGCGAACTTCCGAACGCCAGGGCCGGGTCATCGATCACGATGGCGCGGGCTCCATGGAAGAAAAGAAACGTCAGGGTTATTTCTAAGGGGTTGTCATGTCGCACGCATCTGATTTGATCAGCGAGGACATCCTCGCCTATCTGGGCCAGCACGAACGCAAGGAAATGCTGCGCTTTCTTACCTGTGGCAACGTCGATGACGGCAAGAGCACGCTGATCGGGCGTCTGCTGCACGACTCCAAGATGATCTATGAAGATCACCTGGAAGCCATTACCCGTGATTCGAAGAAGTCCGGCACCACCGGCGATGACGTTGACCTGGCGTTGCTGGTCGACGGTCTGCAGGCTGAGCGTGAGCAGGGCATTACCATTGATGTCGCCTACCGCTATTTCTCCACGGCCAAGCGCAAGTTCATCATCGCCGACACCCCGGGCCACGAACAGTACACCCGCAACATGGCCACCGGTGCGTCCACCTGTGACCTGGCGATCATCCTGGTCGACGCCCGTTATGGCGTGCAGACCCAGACCCGTCGTCACAGCTACATCGCTTCGTTGCTGGGCATCAAGCATATCGTCGTCGCCATCAACAAGATGGACCTCAACGGTTTCGACGAGCAGGTATTTGAGTCGATCAAGGCTGATTACCTGAAGTTCGCCGACGGTATCGCCTTCAAGCCAAGCACCATGGCCTTCGTGCCGATGTCGGCGCTCAAGGGCGACAACGTCGTCAGCAAGAGCGAGCGCTCGCCGTGGTACAACGGCCAGTCGCTGATGGAGATCCTCGAGACCGTCGAGATCGCCAACGACCGCAACTACACCGATCTGCGTTTCCCGGTGCAGTACGTCAACCGTCCGAACCTGAACTTCCGCGGCTTCGCCGGCACCCTGGCCAGCGGCGTCGTGCACAAGGGCGATGAAATCGTCGTGCTGCCGTCGGGCAAGAGCAGCCGGGTCAAGTCCATCGTCACCTTCGAGGGTGAGCTGGAACACGCCGGCCCAGGCCAGGCCGTGACCCTGACCATGGAAGACGAGATCGATATCTCCCGTGGCGACCTGCTGGTGCATGCCGACAACGTCCCGCAAGTCAGCGACGCGTTCGACGCGATGCTGGTGTGGATGGCTGAAGAGCCGATGCTGCCGGGCAAGAAATACGACATCAAGCGTGCCACCAGCTATGTGCCGGGCTCCATTGCCAGCATTACTCACCGCGTTGATGTGAACACCCTGGAAGAAGGTCCGGCCAGTGCGTTGCAGCTCAACGAGATTGGTCGCGTCAAGATCAGCCTCGATGCGCCCATCGCGCTGGATGGCTATGACAGCAACCGTACGACCGGTGCCTTCATCGTCATTGATCGCTTGACCAACGGCACTGTGGCAGCGGGCATGATCATCGCCAAGCCGGTCAGCGCTGGTGGTGCCAGCCATCACGGCGAACTCGCCCACGTTTCGGTCGAGGAGCGCGCCCAGCGTTTCGGCCAGAAGCCGGCGACCGTGCTGTTCAGCGGCCTCTCGGGCGCGGGCAAGAGCACTCTGGCCTACGCGGTCGAGCGCAAGCTGTTCGATATGGGCCGTGCGGTCTACGTGCTCGACGGCCAGAACCTGCGTCACGACCTGAACAAAGGTCTGCCGCAGGACCGTGCCGGGCGTACCGAGAACTGGCGTCGCGCGGCTCACGTCGCCCGTCAGTTCAACGAAGCCGGCCTGCTCACCCTGGCCGCTTTCGTCGCCCCTGATGCCGCAGGCCGTGAAAACGCCAAGGGCCTGATCGGCAGCGATCGTCTGATCACCGTCTACGTCCAGGCCTCGCCGCAGGTCTGCCGTGAACGCGATCCACAGGGCCTGTACGCCGCCGACAAGGACAACATCCCCGGCGAGTCCTTCCCGTACGACGTGCCGCTGGATGCCGATCTGGTGATCGATACCCAGTCGCTGAACGTCGAGGAAGGCGTCAAGCAGGTGCTGGACTTGTTGCGCAGCCGTGGTGCGATCTAAGCGTTGAGGCAATAACGAAAAACCCACCTTGATCGGTGGGTTTTTTGTTTGGCTGTGAGCAGTGTGGGAGCGAGGCTTGCCCGCGAAGGCGGCAGGTCAGGCAACGGGTCTATTGTCTTGTAGATCGAATACTGTGGGAGCGAGTTCATTCGCGAATACGCCAGTATATCCGACGCATTTCTATCGTCTGTGATACCGCTTTCGCGAATGAATTCGCTCCCACAGATGTCTGCGACCTTTTGCAGGCATTAAAAAACCCGCCCTTGAGCAATCAGGGCGGGTTTTGTGTGTTGCGCATTAGCGCATCACTTCTTCAAGCCGTAATGCTCATCGAGCATGCCGGGGGAGTTGGGGGTCTTGGGGGCGTAGTCCTTTGGCGGCTCGGTGGTGCGCGGCGGCGTCAGGCGGTCGCGGGGCAGGGCGTTGGCTTCCGGGTGCAGGGCAGCCAGCAGGCGTTGGCGGGTCAATTCGTCCAGGGCCAGACGGTTGGCGCCCTCGGCGAGGTGTTCCTGAACGTCCTGATAGCTCTGGGACAGCTTCTGGACCAGATTGGCCGTACTGTTGAAGTGAGTGACCACCTCGTTCTGATAGGTATCGAAGCGCTCCTGCACATCATCCAGCTGACGCTGGGTGCTGCTGGGGGCGGCGTTGGGCAGCAGACGCGCCACGAAGAAACCGATGACAACACCGGCGACCAGGGCGATGGTCGGCAACAACCAAACTAAGAGCGAGTGTTCCACGAGTCCTTCCTCTATAAACGGCTTTGCTTTACGTTAACGGCTCGAACCTGCGCTGTATAGCCACGATGCGTCGTCGGCATGTCAGCTACAGACTTTTCCAGGCATTGCCTAGACGAGTCGATCCAATCCAAGGTCACGGAGTTCCATTCTGCTCATGCGCGAAACCCCAGTATTCATTGATGGCCCGGAAGGCCAGATCGAAGCTTTGTATCAGGATGCGACTGATGCCAAAGGCATTGCCCTGATTTGCCATCCTAACCCGATCCAGGGCGGCACCATGCTCAATAAAGTGGTGTCGACGCTGCAGCGTACCGCCCGCGATGCCGGTTTTATCACCCTGCGCTTCAATTACCGTGGCGTCGGCGCCAGTGCCGGGACCTCCGTGGCCGGCCCCGGCGAGATCGAAGATGCCGTGGCTGCGGCCAAATGGCTGCGCGCGCAACAGCCTGTGCTGCCGCTGACGCTGCTGGGCTTTTCCTTTGGTGGCTATGTGGCAGCCAACCTCGGCGGACGCCTTGAGGCGGCCGGTGAGCAGCTTGAGCACTTGTTCTTGATCGCTGCAGCAGCCTCGCGCCTGCAGGATCAGAGCGTGCTGCCGCAAAACTGCCCGATCACCCTGATCCAGCCGGAAAACGACGAAGTGATCGACCCCGAGATGGTTTACGCCTGGTCGGCGGCGCTGCCGCGTCCACATGAGCTGCTGAAAGTGGCAGAATGCGGACACTTTTTTCACGGCAAGCTGACCGATCTCAAGGATCTGGTCCTGCCGCGTCTCTCGAATTGAATGCAGCCCTGACAATAAGCGATCTGCCATGACCACTCGTATCCTGACCGGCATCACCACCACTGGCACGCCTCACTTGGGCAACTACGCGGGCGCGATTCGCCCGGCCATCGTCGCCAGCCGTCGCAGTGACGCCGACTCGTTCTACTTCCTGGCCGACTACCACGCCCTGATCAAATGCGATGACCCGCTGCGCATTCAGCGCTCGCGTCTGGAAATCGCTGCGACCTGGCTGGCTGCCGGTCTGGATGTAGAGCGCGTGACCTTCTATCGCCAGTCCGACATCCCGGAAATTCCCGAGCTGACCTGGCTGTTGACCTGCGTTGCCGCCAAGGGCCTGCTCAATCGTGCCCATGCCTACAAGGCCTCGGTGGACAAGAACGTCGAGACTGGCGAAGACCCGGATGCCGGCATCACCATGGGCCTGTACAGCTACCCAGTGCTGATGGCGGCGGACATCCTGATGTTCAATGCCCATCAGGTGCCGGTCGGCCGTGACCAGATCCAGCACGTGGAAATGGCCCGTGATATCGGCCAGCGCTTCAACCACCTGTTCGGTAAGGGGCGCGAGTTCTTCGTCATGCCTGAAGCGCTGATCGAGGAGAGCGTGGCGACCCTGCCGGGCCTGGACGGGCGCAAGATGTCCAAGAGCTACGACAACACCATCCCGTTGTTCAGCAGTGCCAAGGACATGAAGGACGCGATCTCGCGCATCGTTACTGACTCCCGCGCTCCGGGCGAAGCCAAGGATCCGGACAATTCGCACCTGTTCACCCTCTATCAGGCCTTCGCCAGCGCCGAGCAGAGCGCCGAATTCCGCGCCGACCTGTTGCAGGGCCTGGGTTGGGGCGAAGCCAAGAGCCGCCTGTTCAACCTGCTCGATGCTGACCTGAGCGAAGCGCGGGACAATTACTTGCGCCTGATCGAACGTCCGGCTGATCTGGAGGACATTCTTCAGGCCGGCGCAGAAAAAGCCCGCAAGGTCGCCACGCCGTTCCTCGGCGAGTTGCGCGAAGCGGTTGGCCTGCGGTCTTTCCGCAGTTCGGTGCAGAGCGCCGACAGTGGCAAGAAAAAAGCCGCCAAGGGCGCGCGTTTCGTCAGCTTCCGCGAAGACGGCCAGTTCCTGTTCCGTCTGTTGTCGGCTGAAGGCGAGCAACTGCTGCTGTCCCGTGGCTTTGCCGATGGCAAGAGCGCCGGTGCCGTCACCAAGGCTTTGCAGGCTGAAGCACAGGATTACGAGATCCGCGCCAATGGCGAAGGTTTCGATGTCTTCATCAAAGGCGATGACCTGGCCGTTGCCTCCACCCCGACATTTGCCGCGCAAAGTGAGCGCGAGGCCGCATTGACAGCCCTTCGTCTGGCGCTGCAGCCTAAAAGCGAATAATTCGCGGCTCGGCCCTTTGTCGGATTGCCATTCCATTGGGCCGTCGCTACAGTGACGGCCCGTTTTTGTTGCCTTGCTAACGAATATGACCCCCCTAGAACGATATCAAGCTGATCTGAAGCGTCCCGACTTCTTCCACGATGCCGCTCAGGAAACGGCGGTGCGCCATTTGCAACGCCTGTACGACGACCTGATCGTTGCGCACAACAGCAAGCCGGGCTTGTTCGGCAAGCTGTTCGGCAAGAAAGAAGTCACGCCGGTCAAGGGCCTGTACTTCTGGGGCGGCGTGGGCCGGGGCAAGACATACCTGGTCGACACCTTCTTCGAAGCGCTGCCTTTCGAAGAGAAAGTGCGTACTCACTTCCACCGCTTCATGAAGCGCGTGCACGAAGAGATGAAGACCCTGAAGGGTGAGCGCAACCCGCTGACCATCATCGCCAAGCGTTTCTCCGATGAAGCCCGGGTCATCTGTTTCGATGAATTCTTCGTCTCCGACATCACCGATGCCATGATCCTCGGCACCCTGATGGAAGAGCTATTCAAGAATGGTGTGACCCTGGTCGCGACGTCGAACATCGTGCCGGACGGCCTGTACAAGGACGGCCTGCAGCGTGCGCGGTTCCTGCCGGCCATCGCCCTGATCAAGCAGAACACCGATATCGTCAACGTCGACAGCGGCGTCGACTATCGCCTGCGTCACCTCGAGCAGGCCGAGCTGTTCCACTTCCCGCTCAACGAAGCGGCCGAAGAGAGCATGCGCAAGAGCTTCCGCGCCCTGACGCCGGAGTGCACCAAGGCCATCGAAAACGATGTGCTGATGATCGAGAATCGCGAGATTCGCGCCATACGCACTTGCGACGACGTCGCCTGGTTCGACTTCCGCGCCTTGTGCGACGGGCCGCGCAGTCAGAACGACTACATCGAACTGGGCAAGATCTTCCACGCCGTGCTGCTCAGCGGCGTCGAGCAGATGAGCGTCAGCACCGACGACATCGCCCGTCGCTTCATCAACATGGTCGACGAATTCTACGACCGCAACGTCAAGCTGATTATTTCGGCGCAAGTGGAACTCAAGGACCTGTACAGCGGCGGTCGCCTGAACTTCGAGTTCCAGCGCACCCTGAGCCGTTTGCTGGAAATGCAGTCCCACGAGTTTCTGGCGCGGCCGCATAGGCCCTAAGCTCTAAGCTCTAAGCCATCTGTTGTTTGTGGGAGCGAATTCATTCGCGAAGGCGCTATTTAAGACGACAAAAGTGTGTCGGCTGTACTGGCCTCTTCGCGAATGAATTCGCTCCCACAAATGGCTGCGGTGTCGCCCTGTATCCGTCAGGCGGCCTGCTGAAACTGCTGTCGATACTGGTTCGGTGACAGCTCGGTATGCTGGCGAAACAGCCGGGCGAAGAAGCTGGCGTCGTCGTAGCCCACTTCATAACTGATGGTCTTGATGCTCTTGCGCGTACCGGACAGCAGGCCCTTGGCAGTTTCGATGCGCAGGCGCTGCAGGTAGTGCAATGGCTTGTCGCCGGTGGCGGTCTGGAAGCGGCGCATGAAGTTGCGGATGCTCATGCCGTGTTCCCGAGCCACATCCTCGAAACGAAACTTGTCGGCGAAGTGCTCCTCCAGCCAGTGCTGGATCTGCAGGATGATCACGTCCTGATGCAGCTTCTGCCCACCAAAGCCCATCCTTCCCGGCGCGTAGTTGCGCTGCACTTCATAGAGGATGTCCCGGGCGACCGCCTGGGCCACGTTGGCGCCGCAGAAGCGTTCGATCAGGTAGATATACAGATCACAGGCTGACGTGGTGCCGCCTGCGCAGTAAAGGTTGTCGGCGTCGGTCAGGTGTTTTTCCTGATTGAGCAGTACTTTCGGGAAGCGCTGGGCGAATTCGTCGAAGAAGCGCCAGTAGGTGGTCGCCTCCTTGCCGTCGAGCAGGCCGGTCTGGGCCAGCCAGAACACACCGCTGGCTTCGCCGCAAAGCACCGCGCCACGGGCGTGTTGTTCGCGCAGCCAGGGCAGAATCTGCGGGTAGCGTTTGTTCAGGGCGTCGAAATCGTCCCAGAAGGCCGGTATGACGATGATGTCGGTGTTGCCCAGGTCGCCTTCGACCGGCATCACTACGTCGCTGAAACTGCGCACAGGAAGGCCGCCAGGGCTGACCAGGCGAGTCTCGAACGCAGGAACGCGACCTTGGCCGAGCTGACGGCTGTAGCGCAGGCTGGCCAGATGGAAAAAGTCCTTGGCCTGCATCAAAGTCGAGGCAAACACCCCGTCGATAGCCAGGATGCTGACACGCCGCAGGGGCGTGGTCGTTTGGATTGACATGATCTTTTGTTCTTATATGGGAAAGTGGTCAACTAGCGGCTGGATCGTCTTATTTTTTGGCGGATGTGTCCAGTGTCGATGTAGGCGGGGGATGATGGAGAAATCAGTGGGCGCGATTTGTGGGGTATTTGTGGGAGCGAATTCATTCGCGAAGGCGGTATTTCTGGCGATAAATGTGCATGAATTGTTATGCCCTCTTCGCGAATGAATTCGCTCCCACAGAATTCGCTTCTGGAAAACCGCACAACGTATAGGTTGTGCGGAGTCTGAGCTTACGGCGCCGGATTCGGCTGATCCTTGTGGATCGCTTCGATCGCCGCCAGGACGTCTTCGGACAGCACCAGCTCAGCGCTGGCCAGGTTGCTGTCCAGTTGCTCCAGGGTGGTGGCGCCGATGATGTTGCTGGTCACGAACGGCTGTTGGGTGACGAAGGCCAGGGCCATTTGCGCCGGGTCGAGGCCGAGTTCACGGGCCAGGGCGACGTAGCGGCTGCAGGCCGCTTCCGATTGCGGGTTGAAATAGCGGGTAAAGCGGCTGTAGAGGCTCAGGCGGCCCTTGGGTGGACGGGCGCCACCTTCGTATTTGCCCGAGAGCATGCCGAACGCCATCGGCGAATACGCCAGCAGACCGCATTGCTCGCGAATGGCGATTTCGGCCAGGCCGACTTCGAACGAGCGGTTGAGCAGGTTGTAGGGGTTCTGGATTGAAGCGACACGCGGCCAGCCGCGGCTTTCGGCCAGTTGCAGGAACTTCATGGTGCCCCACGGTGTTTCGTTGGACAGGCCGACGTGGCGGATCTTGCCGGCCCTGACCTGCTCATCCAGCGCTTCGAGGATTTCCTCGATCGGGGTGAAGTCTTCGTCCTTGTGGGTGTAGCCCAGCTTGCCGAAGAAGTTGGTGCTGCGCTCGGGCCAGTGCAACTGGTAGAGGTCCAGATAATCGGTCTGCAGGCGCTTGAGGCTGGCGTCCAGGGCGGCGACGATGTGCTCGCGGTTGTGCTTGAGGGTGCCGCCGCGAATGTAGTCGATGCCGTTGCCGGGGCCGGCGATCTTGCTGGCCAGGATCCAGTCGGCGCGATCCTTGTTGTGCTTGAACCAGTTGCCGATGATTCGTTCGGTACTGGCGTAGGTTTCAGCCTTGGGTGGGACCGGATACATCTCCGCCGTGTCGAGGAAATTGATACCGGCTGACTTTGCACGTTCGATCTGGGCAAAGGCCTCGGCCTCGCTGTTTTGCTCGCCCCAGGTCATGGTGCCGAGGCAGATTGCACTGACATTAAGGTCGGTTCTGCCCAGTTGGCGGTAGTCCATTTGGATCTCCTTTGAAAGAGAACCATAAAAGCAGGTTGAAATTTTTTTCGCAATCTGCATAATTCCGCGTCTCTTTGTCGCGGGAGTGATGCCCTGCGACTCAAGATACCGCTGCGATCGAACGCGCTGACCCGAGCCCCCTATAGCGTTCGTGCCCGGCGGCCTTTGACTTGTCAAAGACCGTACTTATGAGTATGCTCCGCCGTCTATTTTTCAGGGCGGCCCTTGAGGCTATAAAGTAATGAAAACTTATACCGCTAAACCGGAAACAGTAAAGCGCGACTGGTTCGTCGTCGACGCTGCTGGTCAGACCCTGGGTCGTCTGGCCACCGAAATCGCGAGCCGTCTGCGTGGCAAGCACAAACCGGAATACACTCCGCACGTTGACACCGGCGACTACATCGTCGTTATCAATGCTGAGCAGATCCGTGTTACCGGTGCCAAGACCACCGACAAGATCTACTACTCTCACTCCGGTTTTCCGGGCGGGATCAAGTCGATCAACTTTGAAAAGCTGATCGACAAAGCTCCTGAGCGCGTGATCGAGACCGCGGTAAAAGGCATGCTGCCTAAGAACCCGCTGGGTCGCGACATGTATCGTAAGCTGAAAGTCTATGCGGGCGCTGCACACCCTCATACTGCTCAGCAGCCCCAAGAACTGAAGTTTTAACGGAATAGTTCATTATGTCGGCGACTCAAAATTACGGCACTGGCCGTCGCAAGACTGCAACCGCACGCGTTTTCCTGCGTCCGGGCACTGGCAACATCTCCATCAACAACCGCTCGCTGGATAACTTCTTCGGCCGCGAAACTGCCCGCATGGTAGTTCGTCAGCCACTGGAGTTGACCGAGACTGTTGAGAAATTCGACATCTACGTTACCGTCATCGGCGGCGGTGTAAGTGGTCAAGCTGGCGCAATCCGCCACGGTATCACTCGCGCTCTGATGCAATACGACGAGACTCTGCGCGGCGCACTGCGTAAAGCAGGCTACGTCACTCGTGATGCTCGTGAAGTTGAACGTAAGAAAGTCGGTCTGCGTAAAGCGCGTAAGCGTCCGCAGTACTCGAAGCGTTAATTCGCTTCTTCGTTCAAAAAAGAACGCCCAGCCTCTTCGGAGCTGGGCGTTTTTTTATGCCTGCCTTTTGTACGTCTATTATTGCAGGGTGCCGCGTGTGACAACGTGACTCATCGGTGCGGGCCCCGGAATACAAGGGTTTTAGCGTTTGCATTGATCTATGTCCCTTGTTTGTGCAGGGTTATCTCACTACCATTCGGCAGAATTTTTTTTACGCTAAATCTTTAGTTAAGTAGACGCCTGATTTAACAGGCCACAAAGCTGATGGGAGAGGACGGAATGAGCAAAGACGGCGTGAATGCAGGCCGACGCCGCTTCCTCGTGGCAGCCACCTCGGTGGTTGGCGCGGCGGGAGCGGTGGGGGCTGCGGTCCCGTTCGTAGGGTCATGGTTTCCCAGTGCCAAGGCGAAAGCTGCGGGCGCACCGGTAAAGGTGAATATCAGCAAGGTTGAACCAGGGCAGCAGATGATTGCTGAATGGCGGGGCCAGCCGGTTTTCATTGTTCGCCGCACACCGGAAATTCTGAGCAATCTTGGCAAGCTCACGGGTCAGCTTTCCGACCCGGAATCCAAGAGTTCTGTTCAGCCTGCCTACGTTGACCCGGTAGTACGTTCCATCAAACCAGAGATTCTTCTGCTGATCGGCATCTGCACCCACCTGGGCTGCTCGCCGACCTTTCGTCCGGAAGTTGCTCCCGCCGATTTGGGCAAGGATTGGGTAGGGGGGTATTTCTGCCCTTGCCACGGCTCCCACTACGACCTGGCCGGCCGAGTCTACAAATCCCAGCCTGCCCCCCTGAACCTGCCAGTGCCGCCGCATTCCTATGAGTCGGACAATATTATTGTCATTGGCGTCGATAAGGAGAACGCGTAATGAGCAAGTTCATGGATTGGGTGGACGCCCGCTTCCCCGCCACCAAAATGTGGGAAGACCACCTCAGCAAGTATTACGCGCCGAAAAACTTCAATTTCTTCTATTTCTTCGGCTCCCTGGCCCTGCTGGTGCTGGTCAATCAGATCGTTACCGGTATCTGGCTGACCATGAGCTACACACCGTCGGCCGAAGAGGCTTTTGCGTCCGTCGAATACATCATGCGTGACGTCGAGTACGGCTCGATCCTGCGCCTGCTGCACTCTACGGGAGCGTCAGCGTTCTTTATCGTCGTCTACCTGCATATGTTCCGCGGCCTGCTCTATGGCTCGTACCAGAAGCCGCGTGAGCTGGTGTGGATCTTCGGCATGCTGATCTACCTGGCGCTGATGGCCGAGGCCTTCATGGGTTATCTGCTGCCTTGGGGCCAGATGTCCTACTGGGGGGCGCAGGTGATCATCTCGCTGTTCGGTGCCATTCCGGTGATAGGCGGTGACCTGACCCAGTGGATTCGCGGTGACTACCTGATCTCCGGCATCACCCTGAACCGCTTCTTCGCCTTGCATGTGATTGCCCTGCCAATCGTGGTTCTTGGCCTGGTGGTACTGCATATCCTGGCGCTGCATGAAGTCGGTTCGAACAACCCTGATGGCGTCGATATCAAGAAGTACAAGGACGAAAACGGCATCCCGCTGGATGGCATTCCGTTCCACCCGTACTACACCGTGAAAGACATTGTCGGCGTAGTCGTGTTTCTGTTCATTTTCTGCTCGATTGTGTTTTTCTTCCCGGAAATGGGCGGCTACTTCCTCGAAAAACCCAACTTCGAAGTGGCTAACGCATTCAAGACACCGGAGCATATCGCCCCCGTCTGGTACTTCACGCCGTTCTACGCAATCCTGCGCGCCATCCCTGACAAACTCATGGGCGTCATGGCGATGGGCGCTTCGATTGCGGTGCTATTCGTGCTGCCGTGGCTCGATCGTAGCCCGGTCAAATCCATGCGCTACAAGGGCTGGCTGAGCAAGATCTGGCTGCTGCTGTTCTGCGTCGCCTTTGTGATTCTCGGGGTCCTCGGGGTTCTGCCGCCGACCCCGGAACGTACCCTGGTCTCGCAGATCTGCACCTTCCTTTATTTCGCCTACTTCATTCTGATGCCGTTCTACACCCGGCTCGAGAAGACCAAACCGGTTCCAGAAAGGGTGACTGGCTGATGAAAAAGCTCTTTGCTGTGTTGATTCTTGCTGCTCTGCCCATGTTGTCTTTCGCCGCCGAGCATGGTGGCCCGGAGCTGGAAAAGGTCGATATCGATGTCTCGGACAAGGCCGCCATGCAGGATGGTGCGCGGACCTTTGCCAACTACTGCATGGGCTGTCATAGCGCCAAGTTCCAGCGCTATGAGCGGGTTGCCGATGACCTGGGGATTCCCCATGACGTCATGCTCGACAAGCTGGTGTTCACTGGCGCCAAGATCGGCGACCACATGAGCATCGGCATGCAGCCGGCTGACGCCAAAGCCTGGTTCGGCGCTGCGCCGCCTGATCTGACCCTGGTGGCGCGAGTGCGTGGCACTGACTGGCTGTATGGCTACCTGCGTTCGTTCTATGAAGATCCGTCGCGGCCATGGGGTGTGAACAACAAGGTCTTCCCTAACGTCGGCATGCCCAACGTGCTGGCGGGCCTGCAAGGCCGTCAGGTGGTCGGTTGCAAGCAGGTTCAGGTGGTGGACGACGGCAAGAAACAATATGACCCGTTGACCGGTGCGCCACTGACTCACGAGTCCTGTGACCAACTGACCATCGTGCCGAAAAGTGGCAGCCTGACTGAGGAGCAGTTCGACGAGAAGGTCAAGAATCTGGTGACTTTCCTCGCTTACTCGGCCAATCCGGTCAAGCTTGAGCACCAGCGCATCGGTACCTACGTGCTGTTGTATCTGGCCTTCTTCTTCGTCTTCGCCTACTTGCTCAAGCGCGAATACTGGAAGGATGTGCACTGATAAAACGCTGAATCTGTTGTCTGCAAATGCGCCCCAGGGCGCCTCTTTCAGGTAGCGATTGCGGGGCGAGTATAGTGGTGATCACAAGATTGCGAATTTACTTGCGGTAAATGAGCTATCTTGTCGGCCGCGATGACTACACGCCTTGGCGCAGTCGTTATCGGGAGGCGTCCTTTGGGGCGTTTTCGTGTCCGTATATCCGATAAATTCAACAAGCGAGGAGGATCGCCATGGGCGTGACCAACCGGTTGGCCTGTTACTCCGACCCCGCCGACCACTATTCCCATCGCGTGCGCATCGTGCTCGCCGAGAAAGGTGTCAGCGCCGAGATCATTGATGTGGAGGCGGGCCGTCATCCGCCTAAATTGATCGAGGTGAATCCGTATGGCAGCGTGCCCACCCTGGTCGATCGTGATCTGGCGTTGTACGAGTCGACGGTCGTGATGGAATACCTGGATGAGCGTTATCCGCACCCACCGCTGTTGCCGGTTTATCCGGTGGCGCGTGCCAACAGCCGTTTGCTGATCCATCGGATCCAGCGCGACTGGTGTGGGCTTGTGGACCTGATTCTGAATCCGCGCAGTAAAGAGTCCGAACGTGTGCAGGCCCGCAAGGAGCTGCGCGAAAGTCTGACCGGTGTTTCGCCACTGTTCCAGGAAAAGGCTTTTTTCCTCAGTGACGAGCAAAGTCTGGTCGATTGCTGTCTATTACCCATACTCTGGCGTTTGCCCATCCTGGGTATCGAGTTGCCACGGCCGGCAAAGCCGTTGCTTGACTATATGGAGCGCCAATTTGCACGGGAGGCATTCCAGGCAAGTCTGTCTGGTGTCGAACGTGACATGCGCTAAGGCTTAAGGAGCCGTTGATGAACTCCAGTCGCCCTTATCTGATTCGTGCTCTTTATGAGTGGATCGTCGATAACGATTGCACCCCGCATATGCTGGTCAATGCGGAATACCCATCGGTTCAGGTCCCACAGGGCTTTGCCAATGATGGTCAGATTGTCCTGAACGTTTCGCCCAGCGCGGTGCGTCATCTGCACATGGATAACGAGGCTGTGAGCTTCGAGGGTCGCTTCGGTGGTGTGCCGCACACCCTGTACGTGCCCACCGGTTCCATCCTGGGGATTTATGCCCGGGAGAATGGCCAGGGCATGGTCTTCGATCTGGAGCCGCCCATGGGCGATGAGGATGACGAGATCGATATCGATGACTCGACGCCGCCCGATGATGAGCCTCCGCGCCCATCCGGCAGGCCGAGCCTGAAGGTAGTGAAATAAAAAAGGCGACCTTCGGGTCGCCTTTTTTTTCTGCTGGCCCAGTTTTTTGTGGGGCTTTTTGTGGGAGCGAAAGCAGTATTTCAAACAAGACGATGCGTCGAATGCTCTGGCCTCTTCGCGAATGAATTCGCTCCCACTTTGCCTGCCATCATTGATCAATCGATATATTCAAACAGCTTGACGATCTTCTGCACGCCGGACACGCCCTGCACCAGTGCCGTGGCCTGGTTGGCTTCTGCCTGAGTCACCAGGCCGAGCAGGTAGACGATACCGTTTTCGGTTACGACCTTGATGCGCGAGCCGGGAATGCTGGCGTCGGTGAGCATCTGGCTCTTGATCTTGGTGGTCAGCCAGGCGTCGTTGTTGCGTGCCAGCAGGGAGGAGGGCTCCAGCACCTGCAGCTCGTTGTTGACCTTCTTCACTCGCTGGACCTGACCGGCAGCCTGTTCAGCCAGAGTCTTGAGGTCGGCGCGTGGCGTCTGGCCCGCAAGCAGGACGATGCCGTTGTAGCTGCTCACGACAATATGCGAGTTCTGATCCAGGTCAGGGCTGGCCTTGGCCACATTGACCGCCACCTTGGTTTCGATCAGTGAGTCGTCGATCTTGCTGCCCAGCGTACGGGTGCCACGGTCATCCTCGATGGGAGACTCGCGGGTCGCAGTAATAACCGAGCTGCATCCGCTGATACCCAGGCATAGCGTCAGGGCCAGCAGGCTAAGGCGATTAGGGGTCATTCTTCACTCCCGAACAGTTGGCTGTCGATCAGATCGCAAAGGCAATGGATCGCCAGCAGATGGACTTCTTGAATTCGTGCAGTGACCTTGGCCGGTACGCGGATTTCCACGTCCTCAGGCAACAGCAGGGACGCCATGTCGCCACCATCGCGACCGGTCAATGCTACGACAATCATTTCGCGATCATGTGCGGCCTGGATCGCTTGAATAATGTTGGCCGAGTTACCGCTGGTGGAAATGGCCAGCAGGACGTCGCCGGGCTGGCCCAGGGCGCGGATCTGCTTGGAGAACACTTCGTTGTAGCTGTAGTCGTTGGCAATCGAGGTAATGGTCGAGCTGTCGGTGGTCAGGGCAATGGCCGGCAGGCTCGGGCGCTCGCGCTCGAAGCGGTTTAGCAGCTCCGAGGAAAAGTGCTGGGCGTCACCGGCCGATCCGCCATTGCCGCATGACAGCATTTTGCCCTCGTTGAGCAGGGCATTGACCATGACCTGGCTGGCCTGCTCGATATAGGGGGCAAGGACTTCCATGGCCTGCTGCTTGGTGTCGATGCTGGCCTGGAAAAGCTGGCGAATTCGGGATTGCATGTCCATCTGGGTGACCTTAAGTAGAAGCTGCGGCCGATTGGGGAGCGTTCTGAAGATTCAGCGGCTTCCCGGCACAGAACTGTGCAGCCCGCATAGCAAAGAGCAAAATCGGTATCTGGGTAGTGTCTGGTGCCGCGCTGTGGAACGTTGTATCAACTGTCGAAGGCGTTTTTAAGCCAGTGCAGCGGAGCGTCGGGACCAGGATCACCCTCGATCGCCACCACGTCGAAACGACAGGGGTGCTGGTTCCAGCGCGATTCTTTCTGTAAAAAAAATTGTGCGGCAAGGATGAGCTTTTCCTGTTTGCGCCGATCCACGCTTTCTCGCGCGCCGCCCCAGCCTGCGTGGCGTCGGTAGCGAACTTCGACGAATACTACTGTATCGCCGTCGAGCATGACCAGATCGAGCTCACCTCGTTTGCACGACCAGTTTTGCGTGATCGTCTGCAAACCCTGTTGCTGTAAATACAGCAGGGCGAAAGTTTCAGCTTCTCGCCCTGCGGTCCTGCGGGTATTGCCTGTCATCAAGGAGCAGTGTTCGGCAGGCGCTGGATCTTGCCATCGACGAACTTGGCCCACGGCAACTGGCGCTCTACGCGGCGGCTAGGGTTCAGGCTGAGGCTGCCGGACAGGCCTTCAATGCGGCTGTCAGGCAAGGCCTTGAGCTGATCAAGGCGCGGAGCCAGGCGCCAGGCGTCGACACCCATGGCATACAGGCGGCCAAGCGGGCCGGCGGCTTGCGGCCATTGGGCGATGACCTGAGCGCGCAGTGGGTCTTCGGCGTTGAGCAGCCAAGGTGTTTCGCAGAACATCACGCCATTGAGGTCGGCGTACTGGGCCTGGTCGTTGCTATTGGTGAACAGATGCGAGGTGGCATAGACCGGAACATCACCGGCGTACTGGAAGACCATGGTCGGTTTGATCTGTTGAGCCTGTTGCGGTGTGGCGGCGAGGAACATGAAATCGATGTCCTGACGACGCGACGGCTGTGCGGCCATGGCGGCACCGGTGGTGCTCTGCAGGCGCTGAGCGCGGCCTTCACTGTTGCGCAGCTGGAATAGCTCGGCGATTTGTCCGGCCAGTGCGACCGGCTGATCGACGTGTTCGGCAGCGATCATCTTGCCGCCCTTGGCTTGCCAGCTCTGACGGAATGCGTCGAGAACGCGATCACCCCATTCACCTTTCGGCACCATTGCCACAGCGCTGCGCTTGCCATCGGCCCAGGCGCGACGGGCAACTTCACGGGCTTCGTCTTCGGCGGCGAGGCCGAACTGGAAGAGCTGCGGCGGGCCGTCAGTGTTGGAGTCGCTGTAGTTCAGCGCCAGGGTGGTGATCGGCAGGCTTGGGCGGCTGGCGAGTTGCTTGACCAGCGGTTTTTCCAGTGGGCCGACGACGAGTTGCACGCCTGCGGCCTTGGCCTGGCGGTAGAACTCGTCAACGTTATTGATGCGCGAGCTGTCGAAAACCTGGATGGCTGGCGGCTTCTGCCCGGCCTGTTCGGCCTGGAAGTGCGCAGCCATGAAGCCGTCACGCAGCGCTTTGGCGACCGAAGCCAACGAGCCTTCCTGCGGCAGCAGCAGGGCGATCTTGGTGATAGGTTCGCTGGTCAGGGCGCGCAGTTGCGCCAGGGTAGTCGGCAGTTGCTGCGCAGCGGGGTGCTTCGGATGTTGGGCTTTCCAGGTATCGATAGCGGCCTGTTGCTGCTCCAGGGTGCCGGCCTGCTTGACGCTGCGAGCCAGGCTCAACCAGCCGCCGAGGTCGTCGTCGGCAGTGCTTTGCAGCTGATCCAGTGGCAGTGCGGCAACCGAAGCCCAGATGGCATCGTTATTGGCGGCCAATGGCTGGCCTTGCAATAGCGGGCCGGTCATGACGCGCTCACGAATGGCCGCCATGCTCTGGCCATTGGCTTCAAAGGTGCGGGCCATGGTCATGTGGGTGCGAATCTGCTGTTCAACCGGCAGTTCGGCCAGGCGTTGCAGGCTCGGATGGCTCAAGGCTGCCAATGCCGCCTGGGGCTGATTGCGGCCCAGCGCCAGTTCTGCGGCCAGGGTGCTGGCGAAGATCTGTTGTGCGGGCTTGAGCTGATCCAGTGGCACCTGGGCCAGGATCTGCGCGGCGCGACCGGGATTGTTTTGCTGGTTGGACAGGTCGGCGGCGCTCAGTCTGAGCAGTGCGGCCTGTTCCGGAGTCTTGGCTGTCGAGGCCTGGTCGAGCAATTGCTCGATGCTGGCGTCCGGGGTGCGAGGCAGTTCACCAAGGCTGGACGAAGGCGAACCGGCACAAGCTACCAACAGGGCAGCGAGGCAGAGGGCAGATAACAGCCGCAAGCTAGCGATCATGTATATGTTCCTGATACTCGAGCAAATTAGCGGGGAATTGTACCCAAGCACTGGCCGGGGCGCGACGTTGGTGGCGTTTAAAGCGGTGATATAAGTCGCAGACTTGGATTTGACCGAGCAATTGCGCAGGTTTTCTTTTGTTTCAAGTGAAGATAATGCGTTTCAATCATGTTCTTGCTCCTTGTTATGGCCCGCATGTCCTTGTATCGGCAGCTTAGCCTGTACAATGGCTTTCTTTTTTAAATGCATGGCTACAGCTATTGAGGTGGCGTTTTGACTGCTACAGGTGCTTTGAATTCCACGACCGGTTCGCTTTATGTGGTGGCGACGCCCATCGGCAATCTGGATGACATGAGCGTTCGGGCCCTGAAGGTACTGCGCGAGGTGGCCTTGATCGCTGCTGAAGATACCCGGCACTCGTTACGGTTGATGCAACACTTTGGTATCCCGACGCCGTTGGCGGCCTGCCATGAGCACAACGAACGGGACGAGGGCAGCCGCTTTATCGCGCGTCTGCTGGCGGGGGATAACGTCGCGCTGATTTCCGATGCCGGTACGCCGTTGATTTCCGACCCCGGCTATCACCTGGTGCGTCAGGCGCGGGCGGCGGGGATTCCTGTGGTGCCGGTGCCGGGTGCCTGCGCCCTGATCGCTGCGCTCTCGGCGGCCGGCCTGCCATCGGACCGCTTCATTTTCGAGGGCTTCCTGCCTGCCAAGGCAGTGGGGCGTCGCGCTCGTCTGGAATTGCTCAAGGAAGAACCGCGCACGCTGATCTTCTATGAGGCGCCGCATCGCATTCTTGAGTGTCTGCAGGATCTGGAAGAAGTCTTCGGCGGCGAGCGTGCGGCGGTGCTGGGTCGCGAGCTGACCAAGACCTTCGAGACGCTCAAGGGGCTGCCGCTGGCCGAACTGCGTGCCTTTGTTGAGGGCGACAGCAATCAGCAACGCGGCGAGTGCGTGGTGTTGGTCGCGGGTTGGACGGAGCCGGAAGGCGAAGATGTCATCGGCACCGAAGCGCGGCGCATTCTCGATCTGCTGCTTGAGGAAATGCCCCTCAAGCGCGCGGCGGCATTGGCGGCGCAGATTACTGGCGTACGCAAGAATCTGCTCTACCAGGTTGCCCTGGACAAGCAAAAGCCCGAGTAAGTCGCTGTAACGAAACGGTAATGGACGGAGTAAAAGCTTGTCCTGAAGCCTTGGTGTCGATAACCTTGGCGGTGGAGAGTCGATTGGACAGTCGCTGCCCCTTTTGGTTCGCCATTTAGGGGGGGAGGAAAGTCCGGGCTCCATAGGGCAGAGTGCCAGGTAACGCCTGGGAGGCGCGAGCCTACGGAAAGTGCCACAGAAAATAACCGCCTAAGCGCTTCGGCGCCGGTAAGGGTGAAAAGGTGCGGTAAGAGCGCACCGCACGTCTGGTAACAGTTCGTGGCTAGGCAAACCCCACTCGGAGCAAGACCAAATAGGGTTCCTAGGCGTGGCCCGCGCTGGAACCGGGTAGGTTGCTAAAGACGTCCAGTGATGGCCGTCGTAGAGGAATGACTGTCCTCGACAGAACCCGGCTTACAGATCGACTCTCCACCTTTCCCCTCTTTCTGTTTTTCGCAAGCAGAAGCGCTCGTCGGTAATACCGAAAAAATCTTATATGTGACAAATCACTTTAACTTCGACACGTAGCTTTCTGAGCTGTCGCGAGTTTATCTGGCAAAACCTCACCTAAATTCTCTTCCGTCATCCGAAACCGCTGCTAAATCTCCGTTCTGTAAGGGTTTTCCTTAGGACGGCGCCTTGACGGTGTGGTGGACGCATTCCTATAGTGTGCGCAAGTGGCAGAAAGTGGCATGAAGTGGGTTTTTTCAGCGCAAATAGTTAGAATTCGGAGAATGCGCCGTGTTTCGTGGTGCCAACGCAATCAATCTCGACGCCAAGGGACGTCTCGCTATGCCGAGCCGGTACCGCGACGAGCTCGATTCGCGCAGTGGTGGCCAGTTGATAGTGACTATTGACGCTGTAGACCCTTGCTTATGCCTTTACCCACTTTCCGAGTGGGAACTGATCGAAGCCAAATTGCGCGAACTGGCAACTTTTCGCGAAGAGAACCGCCGCTTGCAGCGACTCTTGATCGGCAATGCCGTCGACCTGGAGCTGGATGGCAGCGGTCGTTTTGTTGTTCCTCCGCGTTTGCGCGACTACGCCAAGCTGGATAAGCGCGTGATGTTGGTGGGGCAACTGAACAAGTTTCAATTGTGGGACGAGGACGCCTGGAACGCTCTTGCTGATGCGGATCTTGCGGCCATTCAAAAACCTGGCGCGATGCCTGATGAACTGCGTGATCTGATTCTGTGACTATAAATAGCGGCTTTACCCACATCACCGTATTGCTCGACGAGGCTGTAGAGGCTCTCGCGGTGCGTTCTGGTGGCTGCTATCTGGATGGCACGTTCGGGCGCGGCGGGCATAGCCGGTTGATACTCCAGCATTTGGGCCCTGATGGCAGGTTGCTAGGGTTCGACAAGGATCCTCAAGCGATTGCCACCGGGCAAGCGCTAGCGGCCGAAGACGGCCGCTTTGTCATTGTGCAGCGCAGCTTTGCCGAGCTGGGCAGCGAGCTGCAAACCCGCGGTCTTGAAGGTAAGGTCGGCGGCATTCTGCTGGACCTGGGCGTGTCGTCGCCGCAACTGGACGACCCTGAGCGCGGCTTCAGCTTCATGAACGACGGCCCTCTGGATATGCGCATGGACCCGAGCCGGGGCATGAGTGCCGCCGAGTTCATCGCCACCGCGCCTGTTGAAGAAATCGCCCGTGTCTTCAAGGAATACGGCGAAGAGCGTTTTGCCAAGCGCATGGCCGGTGCTGTCGTGGCGCGCCGCGCAGTGCAGCCGTTCGAGCGCACTGGCGATCTGGCCGAAGTGCTCAAGGTTGCCAACCCTGCCTGGGAAAAGGGCAAGAACCCGGCGACCCGTGCGTTCCAGGGCCTGCGTATTCACGTCAACAACGAACTGGGCGATCTGGAAGCCGGTCTTGAAGCTGCCCTGGAGGCCCTGGAGGTCGGTGGCCGCCTGGTAGTCATCAGCTTCC
Source organism: Pseudomonas sp. JUb42 (assembly GCF_024807945.1). Classification (GTDB taxonomy): domain Bacteria; phylum Pseudomonadota; class Gammaproteobacteria; order Pseudomonadales; family Pseudomonadaceae; genus Aquipseudomonas. The sequence continues at coordinate 109,795 of NZ_JANUFD010000001.1, forward strand.
ATTCGCTGGAAGACCGTATCGTCAAACTGTTCATGCGCAAGCTGGTCAAGGGCGAGGCGGACAACATGCCGCGCAACCTGCCGATCCAGCACAAGGTGTTCGAACCGAAGATCCGTCTGGTCGGCAAGGCGCAGTTCGCTTCCGATGAAGAGACCCGTGCCAACCCGCGTTCGCGCAGCGCTGTCATGCGTGTGGCGGAGAAGCTCCGATGAGTCGGCTGTTTCTCAAGCCTTTGCCAACCGGCAGCTTTATCATGCTGCTGTTGTTTATTGCCGTTCTGGTGTCGGCAATCGGCGTTTCCTACAGCGCCCACTGGAACCGGCAACTGCTCAACTCCCTCTATTCCGAACTCAGCGTGCGCGACAAGGCGCAGGCCGAGTGGGGCCGGTTGATCCTCGAGCAGAGCACCTGGACCGCCCACAGTCGTATCGAACAACTGGCTACTGATCAGTTGAAGATGCGCATTCCCAATGCGGCCGATATCCGGATGGTCGCACCATGATGAAGCTGGAAGGGGCACTCTACCCGTGGCGCTTCCGCGTCGTGGTGGGCCTGCTCACCATCATGGTTGCTGCGATTTCCTGGCGGATCATCGACCTGCAGGTCGTCGACCACACCTTCCTCAAGGAACAGGGTGATGCGCGCAGCGTGCGGCACATTCCGATTCCGGCGCACCGTGGCTTGATCACTGACCGCAACGGCGAGCCTCTTGCCGTCAGTACGCCGGTGACTACCCTGTGGGCCAACCCCAAGGAAATGCAGGCGGACAAAACCAAGTGGCCGGCTCTCGCTGCCGCCCTGGGCCAAGACGTGAAGAGCCTGACCGAGCGTCTTGATAGCCAGGCCAACAAAGAATTCATCTATCTGGTTCGCGGCCTGACCCCGGAGCAGGGCCAGTCGGTCGTCGACTTGAAAGTACCGGGCGTCTACGCCATTGAAGAATTCCGCCGCTTCTATCCGGCCGGTGACGTGACCGCCCATATGGTTGGCTTCACCGACCTGGATGACCACGGCCGGGAAGGGGTCGAGCTTGCCTACGATGACTGGCTGGCCGGGGTCCCCGGTCGACGACAGGTTATCAAGGACCGAAAGGGACGCCTTATCAAGGATGTCCAGGTCACTAAAAACGCCAAGGCCGGGAAGACCTTGGCTTTGTCTATTGATCTGCGCCTGCAATATCTGGCCACTCGTGAATTACGCAACGCCATCATCGAGAATGATGCGAAGGCGGGAAGTCTGGTGATCATGGATGTGAAGACCGGTGAAGTCCTTGCCATGGTCAATCAGCCCACCTACAACCCGAACAATCGGCGCACCATGGTCCCTGCGGCCATGCGTAACCGCGCGATCATCGACGTGTTCGAGCCCGGTTCGACCATGAAGCCGATCTCCATGACCGCCGCGCTGGACAGCGGCCGCTGGAAGCCGAGCGACAAGGTCGAGGTGTACCCCGGTACTCTGCAGATCGGCAAATACACCATCCGCGACGTGACCAAGACCGAAGGTCCGGTTCTCGACCTGACCGGCATCCTGATCAACTCCAGTAACGTGGGGATGAGCAAGGTGGCTTTCGACGTCGGTGGCGAGGCGATTTTCCGCGCCATGCAGCGCGTTGGTCTGGGTCAGTACACCGGTCTGGGGTTCCCCGGCGAGCGTGTGGGCAACCTGCCTAACTACCGCGAGTGGCGCAAGGCAGAAACCGCAACCCTGTCCTACGGCTACGGTTTGTCGGTAACGGCCCTGCAACTGGTGCACGCCTATGCGGCGCTGGCTAACAATGGCCGGATCGTGCCGTTGACCATCCTCAAGTCCGATGCGCCACCGACAGCGATGCAGGCGATTCCGGAAGCAACCGCCAAGACTCTGCAAGGTATGTTGCAACAGGTGATCGAAGACCCGCGCGGCGTCTATCGAGCCCGTGTTCCGTCGTATCACGTTGCTGGCAAGAGTGGTACTGCACGTAAGACGTCTGTCGGCACCAAGGGTTATGAAGAGAATGCCTACCGCTCGCTGTTCGCTGGCTTCGGGCCGATGAGCAATCCGCGCTACGCCATCGTGGTCGTGATCGATGAGCCGAGCAAAGGCGGTTACTTCGGTGGTCTGGTTTCTGCTCCGGTGTTCAGCAAAGTGATGTCCGGCACCCTGCGCTTGATGAACGTCACGCCGGACAACCTGGCAGCCCAGCCGCAGGAAACGGCCAATGCTGTGCCGGTTCCTGTCAAAGGAGGACGTGGCTGATGTCGCTTAATTTGAACAAGCTGTTTCCCCATGCCGAGCGCGATCTGTTGATTCGCGAGCTGGCACTCGACAGCCGCAAGGTGCGCGCCGGTGATCTGTTCCTGGCAGTCCCCGGTGGCAAGGTCGATGGTCGTGAACATATCGCCGATGCCCTGAACCGTGGCGCTGCCGCCGTGGCCTACGAGGCGGCGGGCGCGACTGTACTGCCGATCACCGATGTACCGTTGATCCCGGTAAAAAGCCTGGCGGCTCAGTTGTCCGCCGTGGCCGGGCGCTTCTACGGCGATCCGAGCCGCAGCCTGAATCTGGTCGGCGTTACCGGCACCAATGGCAAGACCAGCGTTACCCAGCTTGTGGCTCAGGCCCTTGATCTGCTCGGCCAGCCTTGCGGCTTGCTCGGCACCTTGGGCAGCGGTTTCCATGGCGCCCTGCAGAGCGGCATGCTGACCACGCCCGACGCCATTTCGGTACAGGCCACACTTTCTGAATTGAAGAAAGCCGGTGCTCGCGCCGTAGCCATGGAAGTGTCTTCCCATGGCCTGGATCAGGGGCGTGTAGCGGCCCTGGCCTTCGATGTTGCAGTGCTGACCAACCTGTCCCGGGACCACCTGGATTACCACGGCACCATGCAGGCCTATGGCGATGCCAAGGCGAAACTGTTTGCCTGGCCGAACCTGGCCTGCCGGGTCATCAACCTGGACGACGAGTTCGGTCGCCGCCTGGCTGACGAAGAGCATGAGTCGCGGTTGATCACCTACAGCCTGCTGGATTCTGCCGCTTCTCTTTATTGCCGCGATGCGCAGTTCGACGATGATGGTGTGCGCGCCACGCTGGTAACCCGTCATGGCGAGCATTTCCTGCGCAGTACGCTGCTCGGGCGCTTCAACCTGAGCAACGTGCTGGCCGCAGTCGGCGCCTTGTTGGGCATGGATTACGCCCTGGATGAAATTCTTGCGGTGCTTCCGAAGCTGGAAGGCCCGGCGGGCCGCATTCAGCGTCTGGGTGGCGGCGCGAAGCCACTGGTTGTGGTCGATTACGCCCACACCCCCGATGCCCTGGAAAAAGTTCTCGAAGCCTTGCGTCCCCATGCCAAAGGCCAGTTGCTGTGCCTGTTCGGCTGTGGTGGCGACCGTGATCGCGGCAAGCGTCCGTTGATGGCCGAAGTCGCCGAGCGTCTGGCTGATGGCGTGCTGGTCACCGATGACAACCCGCGCAGTGAAGTACCGACGGCAATCTTCGACGATATCCGCCCCGGCTTCCTCGCTGTGGATAAAGTGCGTTTTGTCGAGGGCCGTGGTCAGGCTATCGCCGAGCTGATCGCCGCTGCCAATGCTGGCGATGTGCTGGTCTTGGCGGGCAAAGGTCACGAGGACTATCAAGAAATCAATGGCCAGCGCCATGCGTTCTCCGATCTGGAAGAAGCGGCCAAGGCCCTGGCGGCGTGGGAGGTGGCTCATGCTTAAGCCACTGTTCCTGCACGAACTGCTCACACCTCTGGATGCCCGGCTGATTGGCGACGATTGCAGCTTCGATAGCGTCAGCATCGACAGCCGCTCGATAAAGCCAGGTCAATTGTTCGTAGCCCTGACCGGTCCGCGTTTCGACGGTCATGATTACCTGGAGCAGGTCTGCGACAGCGGCGCCGTGGCAGCTCTGGTCGAGCGCGAAATTGCCGATGCACCGTTGGCGCAACTGGTTGTTCAGGATACCCGCAAGGCCCTGGCCCAGATGGGCGCGCTGAGTCGCAATGCCTTTATCGACCGGCCAGTGGCTGCGGTCACCGGTTCCAGCGGCAAGACCACGGTCAAGGAGATGCTTGCCAGCATCCTGCGCACTCGCGGTCCGGTCCTGGCTACCCGTGGCAATCTCAACAATGAGTTGGGTGTGCCGCTGACGCTGCTGGATCTGAACACCGACTATGCCGCTGCCGTGATCGAATTGGGCGCCTCGCGGGTCGGTGAAATTGCCTTTACCGTCAGCCTGACTCAGCCTCATGTGGCGATCATCACCAACGCCGGGACCGCCCATGTCGGCGAGTTCGGCGGCCCGGACAAGATTGTCGAGGCCAAGGGCGAGATTATCGAAGGGCTCAATGCCACCGGCACCGCTGTGCTCAACCTGGACGACAAGGCTTTCCCGATCTGGAAGGCCCGTGCAGGCGGTCGGCCGTTGCTGAGTTTCTCCCTGAATAACCCGGCGGCCGACCTGTATGCCAGTGATCTGCATGTGGATCCGCGCGGCTGCCCGGCCTTTACCCTGCATAGCCCTGATGGCTCGGCGGCGGTGCAACTGAATCTGCTCGGCACTCACAACGTGACCAATGCCATGGCCGCCGCCGCTGCCGCGAGCGCCCTGGGCGTGAGCCTGAGCGGCATCGTTGAAGGCCTGAACAGTGTGCAGCCGGTCAAGGGCCGCACTGTGGCCCAGCTGTCGAGCAAAGGGCTGCGGGTCATCGATGACACCTATAACGCCAACCCGACTTCGGTGAACGCCGCCGTCGATATCCTCGCCGGTTTTGCCGGGCGTACCGTACTGGTACTGGGTGATATCGGTGAGCTGGGCGACTGGGCCGAACAGGGTCATCACGATGTCGGCGCCTATGCCGCCGGCAAAGTCTCGGCGTTGTACGCCGTTGGTCCGTTGATGGTTCACGCCGTGCGCGCCTTCGGCGAGCATGCGCGCCATTTTGCCAATCAGGCTGACCTGATTGCTGCTCTGGATGCCGAGCAGGACACTCAAACAACCATTTTGATCAAGGGTTCGCGCAGCGCAGCAATGGAAAACGTCGTTGCTGCCTTGTGCGCTACCAGCCTGGAGAAACATTAATGCTGCTGCTGTTGGCCGAGTATCTACAACAGTTCTACAAAGGCTTTGCGGTCTTTCAGTACCTGACTCTGCGCGGGATTCTCGGCGTGCTGACGGCACTGTCGCTGTCGCTGTGCCTGGGGCCATGGATGATTCGCGCCCTGCAGAATCGGCAGATCGGTCAATCCGTGCGCAACGATGGGCCGCAGTCGCACTTGTCCAAATCCGGCACGCCGACCATGGGTGGCGCGCTGATCCTGTCGGCCATCGGCATCAGTACCCTGTTGTGGGCTGACCTGAGCAACCGTTATGTTTGGGTCGTGCTGGCCGTGACCCTGCTGTTCGGTGCGATTGGCTGGGTTGACGACTATCGCAAGGTGATCGAGAAGAACTCCAAGGGCCTGCCAAGCCGCTGGAAGTACTTCTGGCAGTCGGTGTTCGGCCTGTGCGCGGCGATCTTCCTTTATATGACTGCGCAATCGCCGGTGGAAACCACCCTGCTGATCCCGATGCTCAAGGATGTCGGTATCCCTCTGGGTGCCGGCTTCATTGTCCTGACCTATTTCGTCATCGTCGGCTCCAGTAACGCGGTCAACCTGACCGACGGTCTCGACGGCCTGGCCATCATGCCCACGGTCATGGTCGGCGGCGCACTGGGGATCTTCGCCTACCTGTCGGGTAACGTGAAATTCGCCGAATACCTGCTGATTCCTTATGTACCGGGCGCCGGTGAGCTGATCGTGTTCTGCGGCGCGCTGATCGGTGCGGGCCTGGGCTTCCTCTGGTTCAACACCTATCCGGCCCAGGTCTTCATGGGTGACGTCGGTGCCCTGGCACTGGGCGCCGCACTGGGCACCATCGCCGTGATTGTTCGTCAGGAAATCGTCCTGTTCATCATGGGCGGTGTGTTCGTGATGGAGACCCTGTCAGTGGTGATTCAGGTTGCGTCCTTTAAGCTGACCGGTCGCCGTGTTTTCCGCATGGCGCCCATCCATCACCACTTTGAACTCAAGGGCTGGCCCGAGCCACGCGTGATCGTCCGTTTCTGGATCATCACCGTGATTCTCGTATTGGTCGGCCTTGCCACGCTGAAGTTGAGGTAGAACGAGTGTCTCTGATCGCGTCTGACCACTTCCGCATCATTGTCGGTCTCGGCAAGAGCGGCATGTCCCTGGTTCGCTTCCTGGCGAACCGGGGCGTGTCGTTTGCCGTGGCCGATACGCGGGAGAACCCGCCGGAACTGGCGACCTTGCGTCGTGACTATCCGCAGGTAGACGTGCGTTGTGGTGAGCTGGACGTGGAATTCCTCTGCCGCGCCGACGAGCTGTATGTCAGCCCGGGCCTGGCTCTGGCGACTCCAGCGTTGCAGCAGGCGGCCGCGCGGGGCGTGAAAATGTCCGGCGATATCGACCTGTTCGCGCGCAACGCCAAGGCGCCGATCATTGCCATCAGCGGCTCCAATGCGAAAAGCACCGTGACCACCCTGGTGGGCGAGATGGCCGCAGCGGCCGGCAAGCGTGTGGCGGTGGGCGGCAACCTCGGCACACCGGCCCTGGATCTGCTCGACGACGCCGTCGAGCTGTACGTTATGGAGCTGTCCAGCTTCCAGCTGGAAACCACCACTCAGCTCGGTGCTGAAGTGGCCACTGTGCTTAATATCAGCGAAGACCACATGGACCGCTACAGCGGCCTGCCGGCTTATCACCTGGCCAAGCACCGGATTTTCCAGGGCGCGCGGCAAGTGGTGGTCAACCGTCAGGATGCCCTGTCGCGGCCATTGATGACCGAAGGCCAGCCCTGCTGGACCTTCGGCCTGAACAAACCGGACTTCCATGGCTTCGGTCTGCGCGAAGAGAACGGCGAGAAATACCTCGCCTTCCAGTTCGACAACCTGATGCCCGTCAGCGAGCTGAAGATGCGCGGCGCACACAATCAGGCCAATGCCCTGGCTGCTTTGGCGCTCGGTCATGCCGTGGGCCTGCCGATGGATGCGATGCTCAGCAGCCTGCGTTCCTTCACTGGCCTCGAGCATCGCTGCCAGTGGCTGCGCGAGCGTGAAGGCGTGAGCTATTACAACGATTCCAAAGCCACCAACGTTGGTGCGGCCCTGGCGGCCATCGAAGGTCTGGGGGCCGATATTCCCGGCAAGCTGGTGCTGATCGCCGGTGGCGATGGCAAGGGCGCTGATTTCAGCGGTCTGCGCACGCCGGTTACCGCCCACTGCCGCGCCGTGGTCCTGTTGGGCCGCGATGCCGAACGGCTCGCCCAGACCCTGGGTGATGCCGTACCCCTGATTCGTGTGACTAGCCTGGAAGAAGCCGTGCAACGCAGCGCCGAAGTCGCCCAGAGCGGGGACGCCGTATTGCTGTCGCCTGCCTGCGCCAGCCTGGATATGTTCAAGAACTACGAAGAGCGCGGTCGGTTGTTCGCGCAGGCAGTGGAGGGCTTGGCATGATTCTCGGAGTCATCAAGCCGTATCCGTCGCCGCTGATCAGTGGCCGTGGCATCGATGTCGACTTCCCGATGCTCGCCGGTTGCCTGGCGCTGCTCGGCCTGGGCCTGGTGATGATCACTTCTGCGTCGTCGGAAGTGGCCGCCGTGCAATCGGGCAACCCGCTGTACATGATGATCCGTCACCTGATTTATCTGGTGATCGGTCTTGTCGCCTGCGGCGTGACCATGCTGATTCCGGTAGCCACCTGGCAGCGTCTGGGCTGGCTGATGCTGATCGCTGCCTTCGGCCTGCTGTTGATGGTTCTGGTGCCCGGCATCGGCCGTGAGGTCAACGGTTCGATCCGCTGGATCGGCTTCGGTGCGTTCAACGTGCAGCCTTCGGAAATCGCCAAGGTCTTCGTGGTGATTTTCCTCGGCGGCTATTTGGTCCGCCGCCAACAGGAAGTGCGCGAAAGCTGGATGGGCTTCTTCAAGCCGTTCATCGTACTGCTGCCCATGGCTGGTCTATTGCTGATGGAGCCGGACTTCGGTGCCACCGTGGTCATGATGGGCTCGGCGGCGGCGATGCTGTTCCTCGGCGGCGTCGGCCTGTTCCGCTTCACCTTGATGGTGGTGCTGGCGGTCGGTGCGGTCTTCGTCCTGGTCCAGGCCCAGCCTTACCGGATGGCGCGTCTGACCACCTTTACTGACCCATGGGCCGATCAGTTCGGTTCCGGCTACCAGTTGACCCAGGCCCTGATCGCTTTCGGTCGCGGCGAGTGGTTCGGCGTCGGTCTCGGTAACAGTGTGCAGAAGCAGTTCTATCTGCCTGAAGCGCACACTGACTTCGTATTCTCCGTACTCGCTGAAGAGCTGGGTGTGGTTGGCTCCCTGGCCACCGTGGCGCTGTTTGTCTTCGTCAGTATCCGTGGCATGTACATCGGCATGTGGGCCGAGCGCGCCAAACAGTATTTCGCGGCTTATGTCGCCTATGGCCTGTCGTTCCTGTGGATCGGCCAGTTCCTGATCAACATCGGCGTGAACGTCGGCCTGCTGCCGACCAAGGGCCTGACCCTTCCATTCCTCAGCTACGGCGGCAGTTCCCTGGTGATCTGCTGTGCCAGCCTGGGGTTGTTGCTGCGCATCGAATGGGAATCGCGCAACAACATGGGCAGTGAAGAAACCGAATTCAGCGAAAGTGACTTCGCCGAGGAGCCACCCCATGGACGCTAACGTACTGATCATGGCGGGCGGCACCGGCGGGCATGTATTCCCGGCGCTGGCCTGTGCCCGCGAATTCCAGGCCCGTGGCTATAAAGTGCACTGGCTGGGGACCCCGCGCGGCATCGAAAACGAGCTGGTGCCCGGCGCAGGTATCCCTCTGCATCTGATCGACGCCACCGGTTTGCGCGGCAAGGGCAAGCTGTCGCTGTTGAAGGCGCCGTTCATGCTGTTCAAGGCGCTGCAACAGGCGCGCAAGGTCATGCGTGAGCTCAAGCCGCAGTGCGTCATTGGCTTCGGTGGCTATGTCACCGGCCCTGGCGGCCTGGCGGCGAAGTTGGCGAAAGTGCCTTTGGTGATCCATGAGCAGAACGCCGTGGCTGGCACAGCCAATCGTAGCCTGGCGTCGTTTGCCAGCCGAATTTGCGAGGCGTTCCCGAATACCTTCCCGGTCTCGCCGAAGCGCCGTACCACCGGCAACCCGGTGCGTACCGAGCTGTTCTACGAGACGCCCAAGCAGGAATTGGTCGGCCGCCGCGCGCGTCTGTTGGTACTGGGCGGCAGCCTGGGTGCCGAGCCGTTGAACAAGCTGCTGCCTGAAGCACTGGCGCTGGTCCCTGCGGACATGCGCCCTGAAGTGTTCCACCAGTCTGGCAAGAAACACGATGGCGTCACTGCCGAGCGTTATCGCGCCGCCGGTGTCGAGGCGCAGGTCGCGCCGTTCATCCAGGACATGGCCGAAGCGTATAGCTGGGCCGATCTGGTGGTCTGCCGGGCCGGTGCCCTGACCATCAGCGAACTGGCCGCGGCCGGTCTGCCCTCGTTGCTGATCCCGCTGCCCCATGCGATCGACGATCACCAGTCGCGCAATGCCCAATACCTGGCCCGCGAAGGTGCAGCCTTCGTCATGCCACAAGCGACAACCGGCGCGGCCGAAATGGCGGCGCGCCTGACAGAGGTTTTGATGCAACCCGAACAACTGAACACCATGGCCCGCACGGCCCGTCGTCTGGCCAAGCCGAACGCCACCAACACTGTCGTCGATACCTGCCTGGAGGTGGTCCATGGTTGAGAATCAACGGGCAATGCCACAACCGGAAATGCGCCGTATCCGTCGTATTCACTTCGTCGGTATCGGCGGTGTGGGCATGTGCGGGATCGCCGAAGTACTGCTGAACCTGGGCTATGACGTCTCCGGTTCCGACCTCAAGGCTTCGCCGGTTACCGAGCGCCTGCAATCCTTCGGCGCGCATATTTTTATCGGTCATCAGGCCGAAAACACTGTGGGTGCCGACGTGCTGGTGGTTTCCAGCGCCGTGAACACCTCCAACCCGGAAGTCGCCAGCGCCCTTGAGCGTCGCATTCCCGTGGTACCGCGTGCCGAAATGCTCGCCGAGCTGATGCGCTATCGCCACGGCATCGCCGTTGCCGGTACGCATGGCAAGACCACCACTACCAGCCTGATCGCTTCGGTGTTCGCCGCTGGCGGCCTGGACCCGACGTTCGTCATCGGTGGCCGCTTGAACGCAGCCGGGACCAACGCGCAGCTGGGCACCAGCCGCTACCTGATCGCTGAAGCCGATGAAAGCGACGCCAGTTTCCTGCACCTGCAACCGCTGGTGGCTGTGGTCACCAATATCGACGCCGACCATATGGCGACCTACGAAGGCGACTTCAACAAACTGAAGAAAACCTTCGTCGAGTTCCTGCACAACCTGCCGTTCTATGGCCTGGCCGTGGTCTGCATCGACGATCCGGTGGTGCGCGACATCATGCCGTCGGTCAAGCGTCCGATCATGACTTACGGCTTCCATGAAAACGCCGACGTGCGTGCCATCAACGTGCGTCAGGAGGGCATGCAAACGTTCTTCACCGTGCTGCGTCGCGACCGTGAGCCGCTGGACGTGTCGGTGAACATGCCGGGCAACCACAACGTATTGAACTCCCTGGCGACCATCTGTATCGCCACCGACGAAGGCATCAGCGATGAAGCCATCGTTCAGGGCCTGTCGGGCTTCCAGGGCGTCGGTCGACGCTTCCAGGTGTACGGCGAGCTGCCGGTCGAAGGCGGCCATGTAATGCTGGTCGACGACTACGGTCACCACCCGCGGGAAGTCGCCGCAGTGATCAACGCCGTACGTGGCGGTTGGCCGGATCGCCGACTGGTGATGGTCTACCAGCCGCACCGTTTCAGCCGTACCCGTGACCTCTACGACGACTTCGTGCAGGTGCTCAACGACGCCAATGTCCTGCTGTTGATGGAAGTCTATCCGGCGGGCGAAGAGCCCATCCCCGGCGCTGACAGCCGCCAACTGGCTCACAGCATCCGTCAGCGCGGGCAACTGGATCCGATCTACATCGAACGTGGCGTCGAACTGGCGCCGCTGGTCAAGCCACTGCTGCGTGCCGGCGACATCCTGCTGTGCCAGGGCGCGGGCGACATTGGTGGTCTGGCGCCGAGCCTGCTGCGCAGCCCGCTGTTCGCGGGTGCCGTGGTTGCGCCGACTGAAGGGAAGCTGAAATGAGCAACGCCGTGCAAGCCGCATTGATCTCGACCCTCGAACCGAAAAGCTTCGGCCGCGTTGCCGTGCTCTTCGGTGGCAAGAGCTCCGAGCGGCCGGTGTCGTTGAAGTCCGGCAAGGCGGTGCTTGAAGCGCTGCTGAACGCGGGCGTCGAGGCCTTTGGCATCGATGTCGGCGACGACCTGTTGCAGCGTCTGGCCAGCGAGAAGATCGACCGCGCCTTTATCGTGCTGCACGGTCGTGGCGGCGAAGACGGCACCATGCAGGGCCTGCTGGAGTGCCTGGAGATCCCTTACACCGGCAGCGGCGTACTGGCTTCGGCCCTGGCGATGGACAAGCTGCGGACCAAGCAGGTGTGGCAAAGCCTCGGCCTGCCGACCCCGCTTCACGCCGTTCTGGGCAGCGAAGACGATTGTATTTCTGCCGTTGCGGAACTGGGCCTGCCTTTGATCGTCAAACCGGCCCATGAAGGTTCCAGTATTGGTATGGCCAAAGTGACCAGCGCCGACGAATTGATCGCCGCATGGAAAGCAGCCAGTACCTACGATTCGCAAGTTTTGGTCGAACAATGGATTCAAGGTCCAGAGTTCACTGTCGCTTCGCTGCGCGACCAGATCCTGCCGCCGATCGGCCTGGGCACTCCCCACACTTTCTACGACTACGACGCCAAGTACCTGGCTTCCGATACCCAGTACCGGATGCCCTGCGGGCTGTCCGTGGAAAAGGAACAGGAACTCATGGACCTGACCGCGCGGGCCTGCGACGCCATCGGTATTGCCGGCTGGGGACGCACCGACGTGATGCAGGACACCGAGGGCAAATTCTGGCTGCTGGAAGTGAACACCGTTCCCGGCATGACCGATCACAGTCTGGTTCCCATGGCCGCACGCGGCGTCGGGCTGGATTTCCAGCAACTGGTGTTGGCGATTCTGGCCGACAGTGTTGAGGCGCGAGGTTAAGCATGCAAGGCGCGTCGGCTCGTCAACAGCAACCCGCTCCCGGCCGCAAGCCGGTGCCGCGTGGTGCCAGTCGCATGGTGGCCAAGGAGCCACTGTCGGCGCGCATGCCCAAGCCGAGTTTCGGGTTCCTCAAGGGCCTGTTCTGGCCGGTGATGCTGGTGGCGCTGGGCTTTGGTGCCTACGAGGCGGCGCAGCGCTTGCTGCCCTATGCCGACCGGCCGATCACCAAGATCAACGTGCAGGGCGATTTGAGTTACATCAGCCAGCAGGCTGTGCAGCAACGTATTGCGCCCTATGTGGCGGCAAGTTTTTTCACCATCGACCTGACCAGCATGCGTACCGAACTGGAAACCATGCCCTGGATCGCCCACGCCGAAGTGCGTCGCGTGTGGCCTGACCAGGTGGTGATCCGGCTTGAAGAGCAACTGCCGGTCGCCCGTTGGGGTGATGGCGCCTTGCTCAACAACCAGGGCCAGGCGTTCGCGCCACGGGAGTTGGCCAACTACGAGCATCTGCCGCAGTTGTTCGGCCCGCAGCGCGCGCAGCAGCAGGTGATGCAGCAGTATCAGGTGTTGAGCCAGATGTTGCGTCCACTGGGCTTCTCGATCGCGCGCCTGGAGTTGCGCGAGCGCGGCAGCTGGTTCCTGACTACCGGGGCCGGCAGTTCAGGCCCGGGTATCGAGTTGTTGCTGGGACGAGATCATCTCGTCGAGAAAATGCGCCGTTTTATCGCGATATACGAAAAAACGCTCAAGGAACAGATTACGAATATTGCCCGCATCGACCTGCGTTATTCCAACGGCCTTGCTGTCGGATGGCGTGAGCAGGCAGCGGCTACGACGGACAAACCCGCCGTCGCGAAGAATTGACAAGAGGCAGGACCATGGCAAACGTGCAAAGCGGCAAAATGATCGTCGGACTGGATATCGGTACCTCCAAGGTGGTGGCACTGGTAGGCGAGGTCGCGGCCGATGGCACGGTGGAAATCGTCGGTATCGGTACGCATCCATCCCGCGGCCTGAAGAAGGGCGTGGTGGTGAACATCGAATCCACCGTGCAATCGATCCAGCGCGCCGTAGAAGAAGCGCAGCTGATGGCCGGTTGCCGGATCCACTCGGCGTTCGTCGGCGTGGCGGGCAACCATATCCGCAGCCTGAACTCCCACGGCATCGTCGCCATTCGCGACCGTGAAGTCAGCGCAGCGGATCTGGAACGGGTACTCGATGCGGCCCAGGCCGTGGCGATCCCTGCCGACCAGCGCGTGCTGCACACGCTGCCCCAGGACTACGTAATCGATAACCAGGAAGGCGTTCGCGAGCCCCTGGGCATGTCGGGCGTGCGTCTGGAAGCCAAGGTTCACGTCGTGACCTGCGCGGTGAACGCGGCGCAGAACATCGAAAAATGTGTGCGTCGCTGCGGTCTGGAAATCGACGACATCATTCTCGAGCAACTGGCCTCGGCCTACTCGGTGCTGACCGATGACGAGAAAGAGCTGGGCGTGTGCCTGGTGGATATCGGCGGCGGCACGACTGACATTGCCATCTTCACCGAAGGCGCCATTCGTCACACGGCGGTGATCCCGATTGCCGGCGACCAGGTCACCAACGACATCGCCATGGCCCTGCGTACGCCGACCCAGTACGCCGAAGAAATCAAGATCCGTTATGCCTGCGCCCTGGCCAAGCTGGCTGGTGCCGGTGAAACCATCAAGGTGCCAAGCGTTGGCGACCGTCCACCGCGCGAACTGTCGCGCCAGGCCCTGGCCGAAGTGGTCGAGCCGCGTTACGACGAGCTGTTCACCCTGATCCAGGCCGAGCTGCGTCGCAGCGGCTACGAAGACCTGATCCCGGCCGGCATCGTGCTGACCGGTGGCACCTCGAAAATGGAAGGTGCGGTGGAGCTGGCCGAGGAAATCTTCCACATGCCGGTACGCCTCGGTGTGCCGCATAGCGTCAAGGGGCTCGCCGATGTGGTGCGCAACCCTATCTATTCCACAGGTGTCGGCCTGTTGCTGTACGGGCTGCAAAAGCAGTCCGACGGTATTTCCCTGTCCGGCATGAGTCACCACAACAGCGGCGGCGGCTACAGCGATGAAGCCAAGGCGCCGGTGCTGGAGCGACTCAAGCGTTGGGTTCAGGGCAACTTCTGATTCAGTTTCAAAGCTTCAAAAGTGGTAGCGGCAGGTAGTAGGCGAAACAACCAGAAAAATGAAAGGAGAGGGAAAATGTTCGAACTCGTAGACAACGTCCCGCAAAGCCCGGTAATCAAAGTTATCGGCGTGGGTGGTGGCGGCGGCAACGCTGTTAACCACATGGTCAAGAGCAACATCGAAGGCGTCGAATTCATCTGCGCCAACACTGATGCTCAAGCCCTGAAAAACATCGGCGCGCGGACCATTCTGCAGTTGGGTACCGGCGTTACCAAGGGTCTGGGTGCAGGTGCCAATCCGGAAGTCGGCCGTCAGGCTGCCATGGAAGACCGTGAGCGCATTGCAGAAGTCCTGCAAGGCACCAACATGGTGTTCATCACCACAGGCATGGGCGGTGGTACCGGTACCGGTGCAGCGCCGATCATCGCTGAAGTGGCCAAGGAGATGGGCATCCTCACCGTTGCGGTGGTGACGCGTCCGTTCCCGTTCGAAGGTCGCAAGCGCATGCAGATCGCCGACGAAGGCATCCGCCTGCTGTCGGAAAGCGTCGACTCGTTGATCACCATCCCCAACGAGAAGCTGCTGACCATCCTCGGTAAAGACGCAAGCCTCTTGTCGGCTTTCGCCAAGGCTGACGATGTACTGGCCGGTGCCGTTCGCGGTATCTCCGACATCATCAAACGTCCGGGCATGATCAACGTTGACTTCGCTGACGTACGTACTGTCATGAGCGAAATGGGCATGGCCATGATGGGCACTGGCGCAGCCAGCGGTCCTAACCGTGCACGTGAAGCCACAGAAGCCGCCATCCGCAACCCGTTGCTGGAAGACGTCAATCTGCAGGGCGCACGCGGCATCCTGGTCAACATCACTGCCGGTCCTGACCTGTCTCTGGGTGAGTACTCGGACGTGGGTAGCATCATCGAAGCGTTCGCTTCCGAGCACGCGATGGTCAAGGTCGGTACTGTTATCGATCCGGACATGCGTGACGAGTTGCACGTGACTGTTGTTGCCACCGGCCTTGGCGCGAAAATCGAGAAGCCGATGAAGGTCATCGACAACACCATGCAGACCACGCAAGCCGCGTCGGCTCAGCCTGCTCGTCAGGAAACCGGAACGGTGAACTATCGCGATCTGGAGCGTCCTACCGTGATGCGTAACCAGGCTCATGCAGGCGCTACCACGGCTGCGAAGATGAACCCGAACGATGACCTGGACTATCTGGACATCCCAGCTTTCCTGCGTCGTCAGGCCGATTGATGAAATGTATCAGGGGTATTCGGGTGATTGGTGTTCAGCAAAGGCCGGGTCTGCTATTATCGCCAGCCTTTGTTGATACCAGTTCGCAACTTGCGCTGAAGCGGCCCATGCCATGATTAAACAACGCACCCTGAAGAATATTATCCGTGCCACAGGTGTAGGCCTGCACTCGGGGGAAAAGGTTTACCTGACCCTCAAGCCTGCGCCTGTGAATACCGGCATCGTGTTTTGTCGTGCTGACCTCGACCCCGTGGTGCAAATCCCTGCGCGTGCGGAAAATGTCGGTGACACCACACTGTCGACCACTCTGGTCAGCGGTGATGTCAAAGTCGACACCGTAGAACACTTGCTCTCGGCCATGGCTGGCCTGGGCATCGATAACGCCTACGTCGAACTCTCTGCCTCCGAAGTCCCCATCATGGACGGCAGCGCGGGACCCTTCGTATTCCTGATTCAGTCGGCAGGCCTGGAAGAACAGGACGCGCCGAAGAAATTCATCCGGATCCTGCGGGAAGTGTCAGTGGAAGATGGTGCCAAGCGCGCTACTTTCGTGCCTTTCGAAGGTTTCAAGGTGAGTTTCGAGATCGATTTCGATCACCCGGTTTTCAAGGATCGCACCCAAAGTGCGAGCGTGGATTTTTCCAGCACTTCCTTCGTCAAGGAAGTCAGCCGCGCCCGGACCTTCGGGTTCATGAGTGATATCGAATACCTGCGCAAGCACAACCTCGCACTCGGCGGCAGTGTGGAAAACGCCATCGTTGTAGACAAGGATGGTGTACTCAACGAAGACGGCCTGCGTTACGAGGACGAATTCGTCAAACACAAGATTCTCGATGCCATCGGCGATCTCTACCTGCTGGGCAATAGCCTGATTGGTGAGTTCCGTGGCTTCAAATCGGGGCATGCACTGAACAATCGTCTGCTGCGCACGTTGATCGAGCAGAAAGACGCCTGGGAAGTCGTGACCTTCGAAGATGCCAGTACGGCACCTATTTCTTACATGCGTCCTGTCGCGGCCGTGTAAGACTGCAACACCCTCTTTCCTTTTGCTTTTCAAAGGCTGCCTTCGGACGGCCTTTTTTTATAGGCTTTCGGCACGGCTTCTTGGGCCCTGTGTCTGTGCTAGCGTTAAAAGAGAAGTGTCCTACGCAAGTGGACGTGATTTCGCGCATTCTTCAGGTCTGCTTTCGTTCAGAGTTGCTCGTTTGGCGTATCAGGCAGCTTGGTCTGCCTTTGATACTTCTCATGAGTTTGCTCCAGATGGAGACCGCGCTATGAAATCGTTCCCCCTGAAAGGCAGCAGCCTGCTTTCGACATTATCTTTATCCTTGGGCCTGAATCTGTTGTCAGGCGTGCTGCCGATGAACTCCGTTGCGGCTGAGGCCGCATCCAACAACGCATCCTGCGAAACCTGCAACTTTCAAGATGGCTACGCCGTCGTGAATGAGGATCGCGTCCGCTTGCATTATGTCGTGGGCGGTAAAGGGCCTGCATTGCTGCTGATTCCAGGCTGGCCGCAAACGGCTTATACCTGGCATAAAATCATGCCGGAGCTGGCCCGGCACTTCACTGTCATTGCCGTTGACCCGCGTGGTCTGGGAGATTCGAATCGACCTCTGTCCGGATATGACACGGACAACGTCGCTCGGGATCTGCACGAGTTGATGCAATCACTGGGACATTCGGCTTACAGCGTGGTTGGCCATGATGTGGGTATGTGGATCGGTTATTCCATGGCTGCCAACTACCCTGACGAAATTTCCCGCATTGTGTTGTCCGAGGCCGGTATTCCGGGCCTTGATCCACTGCGTTCCTGGCATTTCGCTTTTAACCAGTTAGTGGATTTGCCGGAGGCGCTGATCGAAGGCAAGGAGCGGATTTATCTGGAGTGGCTGTTTAACAGCTTCGCTTACCGGCCGACTGATCTGGCGACCGAAGAATATATTCGTGCCTATTCAAAACCTGGAGCAATGCGCGCAGGTTTTGCCTACTACCGGGCCATCCCACAAACTATCGAGCAGAATAAAAAGCATGGGCTTACCCCATTGAAGATGCCCGTACTGACGGTGGGCGGCGAATTTGCACGCGCTGGTGGCTTGAAGGATATGTTGGCGCCGGTCGCCGCCAATGTGACAGCCCGCGTAATCCCGGGGGCAGGACACTATCCTCAGGAGGAAGCACCGCAAGAGATGTTAAAGGCGTTGCTGCCGTTTCTTACAGCAAAGTAAGCACCAGGCACTGGCATGAGCCGTTAGGGATCAGCGTCGAGCGGGAGCAGGCCGGTCCCGCGTCAGGAAGGCCGCGCTAGGTCCGCGCCTTGGCGTGACTGGCCAACCGCTCCAGCGCCGCGCGCAATTTCGGGTCTGTGATGCCCTCGGCGGTGGCCTGGATACTCTCGGCAGCGACGCTGGAAAGATCGATGGTATGACCTGCGGCACCCTGAGGCACCGTCGGCGGTTGTACCTTGAACAGGATGCGATCCAGATTGATGAACTCGTCGAAAGCCTGAAGCTGGCGCAACAGACGCTTCTGTTGATAGCGCAGACGAGTGGCCCAGTGGCCGTCGGTTACAATCAACAACAAGGAGCCTTCGCGCCAGGACGCCACATGGCAATGCTCGCGGGCAGCCGGTTGCAGCTGGCTTTCCACCAGGCTTTGCAACTGGCCGAGGCGCTGGGCGTGACGAAAAATGGCTTTCAGCGGCTTGGCTTCACGCAGCAGCACGGCGGGCAGACGAGCGGAATGAGGACGAAAAGCCATGACACGGCACCTTGGAAAAGTGGGAGCCCATGTTAGCAGAAAGCCCGGGACCTGCTGATTTCGCGGCTTTCCTGTATTTTTACCGGTAAATCAATAACGTGCTTTCATCCTTTGATGGGTTGAAGTCCGAAGAAATGGCCCTATTGTAGATCTGCCCCGTTACAGCGCTGTGCCAGCATCGTGGAATAACGCCACTTTCCTCACCATCGTTTCCGGGTAGAATGCTCGTTCGCATGCGGCCATGATGGCTGCACGGGCGACTCACGGGGCCGCCCTCCATTCCTATGTGTGGAAGATCCTGTCGATATGTTTGCGCCTTTGTTAAAAAAACTTTTTGGAAGCAAGAACGAGCGTGAAGTCAAACGCATGCTCAAGACGGTACAGATCGTCAATGCCTTCGAAGAGCAAATGGTGGCCCTTTCGGACGAGCAACTGCGCGCCAAGACCGAAGAGTTCAAGGCCCGTATAGCCAAAGGCGAGACCCTCGATAACCTCCTTCCTGAAGCCTTCGCTGTCGCGCGGGAAGCGGGCAAGCGTGTCATGGGCATGCGCCACTTCGACGTTCAGTTGATCGGCGGTATTACCCTGCACGAAGGCATGATCGCGGAAATGCGCACTGGTGAAGGCAAGACCCTGGTGGGTACGCTGGCGGTCTACCTCAATGCACTGTCCGGCAAGGGCGTGCATGTGGTCACGGTCAACGACTACCTGGCTCGTCGCGACGCCAACTGGATGCGCCCGCTGTACGAATTCCTCGGCCTGAGCGTCGGCATCGTCTCGCCGTTCCAGCCGCCGGAAGAGAAGCGTGCCGCCTACGCATCCGACATCACCTACGGCACCAACAACGAATTCGGTTTCGATTACCTGCGCGATAACATGGCTTTCGCCCTGGATGAAAAATTCCAGCGCGAGCTGAATTTCGCTGTGATCGACGAAGTGGACTCAATCCTTATCGACGAAGCCCGTACGCCTTTGATCATCTCCGGCCAGGCCGAAGACAGTTCCAAGCTGTACACCGAGATCAACCGCCTGATCCCGAAACTCGAGCAGCACATCGAGGAAGTGGAAGGTCAGGTCACCAAGGCCGGTCACTACTCCATCGACGAGAAATCGCGTCAGGTCGAGCTGAACGAGTCCGGTCACCAGTTCATCGAAGAGATGCTCACCGAAGTCGGCCTGCTGGCCGTCGGTGAAAGCCTGTACTCGGCGCACAATCTGGGCCTGCTGACCCACGTCTACGCCGGTCTGCGCGCGCACAAGCTGTTCCATCGCAACGTTGAATACATCGTTCAGGACGGTCAGGTTCTGCTGGTCGACGAGCACACCGGTCGTACCATGCCGGGCCGTCGCCTGTCCGAAGGCCTGCATCAGGCCATCGAAGCCAAGGAACACCTGAACATCCAGGCCGAAAGCCAGACGCTGGCCTCGACCACGTTCCAGAACTACTTCCGCCTGTACAACAAGCTGTCCGGCATGACCGGTACCGCCGATACAGAAGCGTTCGAGTTCCACCAGATCTACAGCCTGGCCGTGATGGTCATCCCGCCGAACAAGCCATTGGCGCGCAAGGACTTCAACGACCTGGTCTACCTGACTGCGGACGAGAAGTACGCAGCCATCGTTACCGACATCAAGGCCTGTCTGGCCGAGAACCGTCCGGTACTGGTCGGTACGGCGACCATCGAGACCTCCGAGCGCATGTCCGCCCTGCTTAACCAGGAAGGTATCGAGCACAAGGTTCTCAACGCCAAGTTCCACGAAAAAGAAGCCGAGATTATTGCCCAGGCTGGTCGTCCGGGTGCCCTGACCATCGCCACCAACATGGCTGGTCGCGGTACTGACATCCTGTTGGGCGGTAACTGGGAAGTCGAAGTCGCCAACATGGAAGACCCGACCCCGGAGCAGATCGCTCAGGTCAAGGCCGACTGGCAGAAGCGTCATCAGCAGGTCATCGAAGCCGGCGGCTTGCATGTGATCGCGTCCGAGCGTCATGAATCGCGCCGTATCGACAACCAGCTGCGTGGTCGTGCCGGTCGTCAGGGTGACACCGGTTCCAGCCGCTTCTACCTGTCCCTGGAAGACAGCCTGATGCGCATCTTCGCCTCTGACCGGGTGAAGAACTTCATGAAGGCCCTGGGCATGCAGTCCGGCGAGGCGATCGAGCACCGCATGGTGACCAACGCTATCGAAAAGGCTCAGCGCAAGGTTGAAGGCCGCAACTTCGACATTCGTAAGCAACTGCTCGAGTTCGACGACGTTTCCAACGAACAGCGCAAAGTGATCTACCACATGCGTAACAGCCTGCTGGCTGCGACGAACATTGGTGACACCATTGCCGAGTTCCGCGAAGAAGTCCTCAACAGCCTGATCAGCCAGCATATCCCTGAGCAATCGCTGCCGGAGCAGTGGGATATCGCCGGTCTGGAAGCGGCCATCAGCAGCGACTTCGGCGTGAAACTGCCGGTCCAGCAATGGCTCGACGAAGACGATCACCTGCACGAAGACACCCTGCGCACCAAACTGCTCGAAGAGCTGCTGCTGTCCTACAACGAGAAGGAAGAGCAGGCCAGTGCCGAGGCGCTGCGTACTTTCGAGAAGCAGATCCTGCTGCGTGTACTGGACGACCTGTGGAAAGATCACCTGTCGACCATGGATCACCTGCGTCACGGTATTCACCTGCGTGGTTATGCCCAGAAGAACCCGAAACAGGAATACAAGCGCGAGTCGTTTACCCTGTTCCAGGAACTGCTGGACTCGATCAAGCGCGACACCATCCGCGTCCTGTCCCACGTTCAGGTTCGTCGCGAAGACCCGGCCGAAGAAGAGGCCCGTCTGCGCCAGGAAGCTGAAGAGCTGGCCCAGCGCATGCAGTTCGAGCATCCGTCTGCGCCAGGCCTGGACCAACCACAGGCCCTGGCTGCTGAAGAGGGTGATGATGTCGCAGTGGCCACCGAGCCGGTTCGCAATGATCAGAAGTTGGGTCGTAACGAGCTGTGCTGGTGTGGTTCGGGCAAGAAGTTCAAGCACTGTCATGGTCAGATCAGCTAAGTTTCTGATCGGATAAAGCTATACCCGCGCCGCGACCGGCCCTGCCGTCGCGGCGTTTTTTCATCGATTGCCGTCACTGGACGGCGCCAGCTGATTCTCAAGGAGCGCACTTCATGGCTGTTGGTCTTGGTCCTTTGCCGACACTGCACCCGGTCCCCGGTTTTGAACTTGGCATTTCCTCGGCGGGCATCAAGCGCCCAGGCCGCAAGGACGTCGTGGTCATGCGCTGTGCCGAAGGCTCCAGCGTCGCCGGTGTCTTCACTCTCAATGCGTTCTGCGCAGCGCCGGTGATCCTGGCCAAGCAACGTGTGCAAGGGCCTGTGCGCTATCTGCTGACCAATACTGGTAACGCCAACGCTGGCACCGGTGAGCCGGGCCTGATCGCCGCGACCCGTACCTGCGCCAAGCTGGCCGAGCTGACCGGCGTCGATGCCACTGCCGTACTCCCGTATTCCACCGGAGTGATTGGCGAGCCGCTGCCTGTGGAAAAGATCGAAGGCGCCCTGCAAGCGGCCCTCGACGACCTCTCTGTAGATAACTGGGCGGCCGCAGCCACCGGCATCATGACCACCGATACCCTGCCCAAGGGCGCCAGCCGCCAGTTCCAGCATGACGGCGTGACCGTCACTGTGACCGGCATCAGCAAGGGCGCGGGCATGATCCGGCCGAACATGGCGACCATGCTCGGCTACATCGCCACCGATGCCAAAGTCAGCCAGAGCGTGTTGCAGGATCTGATCCGCGACGGTGCCAACAAGTCGTTCAACCGCATCACCATCGACGGCGACACCTCGACCAACGACTGCTGCATGCTGATCGCCACCGGTCAGGCCAAGCTGCCAGAAGTCACCGAAGCCAAGGGCCCGGTCTTCGAAGCGTTGAAAAAGGCTGTCTTCGAAGTGTGCATGGAAGTGGCCCAGGCCATCGTCCGTGACGGCGAAGGCGCGACTAAGTTCGTTACCGTGCAAGTCAACGGCGGCGCCAACCACCAGGAATGCCTGGATGTCGGCTACACCGTCGCCCACTCGCCGCTGATCAAGACCGCGCTGTTCGCTTCCGACCCGAACTGGGGCCGCATCCTCGCCGCTGTCGGCCGTGCCGGTGTGTCGGACCTGGACGTGAGCAAGATCGACGTGTTCCTCGGCACCGTCTGCATCGCCCGTCAGGGCTGCCGTGCCACTACCTACACGGAAGAGCAAGGCTCGGCTGTGATGGCCGAAGCAGAAATCACCATCCGCATCGAACTGGGCCGTGGTGATTGCAGCGAAACCATCTGGACCACTGATCTGTCCCACGAATACGTGAAGATCAACGCGGAATACCGCACGTAACTATATGCGCGTAACTGGCCTGTAGGAGTTGCCGAAGGCTGCGAAGCGATTGAACAGGTTCGCAGCCTGCGGCAGCTCCTACAGGGTTTGCGGCTTGAAAAGGGAGCTTTAAATATGAGCCTGCACCTGTTCATCGGCGACAAACGTTACTCCTCCTGGTCCCTGCGCCCGTGGTTGGTGCTGGAAATGCTCGGCACGACCTACACCGAGCAGATCATCCGTCTGAAGCAGATAGATACTCTGCAACGGATTCTCGAACACTCGCCGTCGGGCAAGATTCCTGCGCTCAAGTGCGAGCACGGACTTATCGCCGACTCTCTGGCGATCTGCGAATACCTGGCCGAGCGCTTCCCGGACGCCGAATTGTGGCCCAAGGATGTCGCCGCCCGTGCCCAGGCGCGTTCGGCAGCGGCACAGATGCACAGCGGCTTCCCGAGCCTGCGCTCGAATATGCCCATGGATTTGCAGCATGACGCCGAGCCTGAGTTCATCTCGGTCAATACCCAGACCGATATCGAACGGGTATTTACCCTGTGGGCCGAGTGCCGTGAGGCGTGCGCTGAAAGTGGTCCGTTCCTGTTCGGCAAGCCCGGCATTGTCGACGCGTTCTTTGCTCCGGTAGCCGTGCGCCTGCGCAGCTACCATGTGTCGTTGCCCCCTGAGGCGGCGGCTTATGTTGAAACGATCTACCAGTGGCCGGCCTTCAAGCGCTGGCAACAGGCTGCTCTAGAGGAAGGTTAATTGTGAAGCGAGTTCATGTAGCGGCGGCGGTCATTCGCGGCACTGACGGCAGGATTCTCATCGCCCGCCGTGCCGATACCCAGCATCAGGGCGGTCTCTGGGAGTTTCCCGGTGGCAAGGTCGAGGCAGGCGAAAGCGTGCAGGCGGCCCTGGCTCGTGAACTCAAGGAAGAGTTGGGCATTGCCGTGCGCAGTGCCCGACCGCTGATCAAAATCCAGCACGACTACCCGGACAAGCAGGTGTTGCTGGATGTCTGGGAAGTCTCGTCCTTCACGGGCGAGCCCCACGGCGCCGAAGGCCAGCCGCTGGCCTGGGTCAGCAACCGCGAATTGGTCAATTATGATTTCCCGGCGGCCAATCAGCCGATCGTCGCTGCCGCGCGCCTGCCTGCCGATTACTTGATTACCCCGGACGATCTGGACAACGGCGAGCTGCTGCGCGGTATTCAGAAGGCCGTTGCCAGTGGCATCAAGCTGATCCAGCTGCGTGCGCCGAACCGCTATGACCCGCAATACCGCGATCTGGCGGTGGATGCGGTCGGCCTGTGTGCCGGCAAGGCGCAACTGATGCTCAAAGGCCCGCTGGAGTGGCTGGGCGACTTCCCGGCCGCTGGCTGGCACCTGACCGCCGAGCAACTGCGCAAGTACGCCAGCAAAGGCCGTCCTTTCCCTGAAGAGCGCTGGCTGGCGGCGTCCTGCCATAACGCCGAAGAACTGACCCTGGCCGAGCAGATGGGCGTGGATTTCGTCACCCTGTCGCCGGTCCAGCCGACCCAGACCCACCCCGAGGCCGTGCCTCTGGGTTGGGAGCTGGTAAGCGAACTGATCGGGGGCTTCAGCAAACCGGTGTTTCTGCTCGGTGGGGTTGGCCCGGATGAACGAAGCCGGGCGTGGGACATTGGAGCGCAGGGTGTGGCGGGTATCAGGGCCTTCTGGCCCGGGGAGTAACCCGATATTCGGCGGTGAACTGCGGTAATGAATTGTGGAGGCGATTACAGTGGGAGATCCCGCCCCGTCTACGACGCCGCGCTGTCGCGCAGCAAACATTAACCGGGGCAGGGAGCAAATCTTGTGGGAGCGAATTCATTCGCGAAGAGGCCGGTGAACTCGACGCATCTTCATCGCCCGGAACACCACCTTCGCGAATGAATTCGCTCCCACAATTTTGATCCCACTGCAGAGTTTGTTCCTGCAGTGCGTCGTATTTCCTGTCTACGGCTTCTTCGCCGCTTCCCACAATATCTCGGCAATCCCCTGGCGCCGCGCGATCAGCCGCGCGGCAACGAACAGCAGGTCAGACAGGCGATTGATATAAGCCAATCCCACTTCACCCAAGGGTTCGACGGCATTGAGTTGCTGGCAACGCCGTTCGGCGCCCCGTGCCAGGCTGCGGCAGACGTGAGCCTGGGCGATCAGGCTTGAGCCGCCGGGCAGGATGAAGTTTTCCAGCGGGCCGAGTTCTTCGTTCCACAGATCGATGGCCGCTTCCAGACGTTCGACTTCTGCCTGATTCAGCGCCTGATAGGTCGGCATCGCCAGTTCGCCGCCGAGATCGAACAAGCGGTGCTGGCATGGCGCCAGAACCGTGATTAGCTCGCGCAACCCCGTTACGGCTTCAGCCTGTTCCGCCAGCCCGGCCAACAACAGCCCCAACTGGCTGTTCAGTGTATCGACTTCGCCAATGGCCTCGACCCGCGGATGGTCCTTGGCCACCCGGCGGCCGTCGCCGAGGCCGGTTTCGCCTTTGTCTCCGGTGCGTGTGTAAATCTTCGACAAGCGAAAACCCATGTAGCCGACTCCTGTTCAAACCTGGGAAATAATGGCCAGGGGCACATTGAAGGTGCTGCCGGACAGAGGCAGGCGCAACGTGAAGCAAGTGCCCTGGCCCTGGGTCGACTGCACTTCCATCTGGCCCTTGTGGTTGTTGGTGATGATGAAATACGACACTGACAGGCCCAAACCGGTGCCCTGGCCGACTTCTTTGGTGGTGAAGAACGGCTCGAAGATGCGCTTGCGCACCTGTTCGGGCATGCCGACGCCATTGTCCTCGACCTGAATCTCGGCCCACGGTGGATTGAGCCGGGTACGCATGATGATGCGCCCCGGCTCGCTGTCGTCGTCGCGCTGATGAATCGCCTGGGCGGCGTTTTTCAGCAGGTTGAGCAGCACCTGTTCCAGTTCGTTGGCAGTGCCGGGCACCGGGCCCAGTTCCGGGTCGAACTGGCGAACGATCGCTTGGCCCTTGAAGTCGAAGCCGATGGCCAGGTCAAAGTCGTTACTGGCGATTTCCACGGCCTGATCGATCAGCGCCGGCAGATCGCAGGGCGCCATTTCCCGCTTGCTGCGGCGGCTGAAGCTGAGCATATGGCTGACTATCTTCGCCGCCCGGCCACCGGCCTGCTGGATGCCGTCGAGGAGCTTGGGCACTTCGCGGCTTTCCAGGTACAGATTGACGGCGTCCAGAGTAATGCCGGTCTGTTCGGCCTGTTCCAGGTTCTTCGGCAGATCCGGGGACAGTCGGCGGCGGATGTTCTGCACGTTATGCAGGATCGCCCCCAACGGATTGTTGATCTCGTGGGCCATGCCCGCCGCCAGCCCGCCCACCGACAGCATTTTCTCGGACTGCACCATCATCTCCTCCAGAGACAAGCGCTGAGTGATGTCGTCGATGCGGATCACCACGCCGCGCCCGGCACCACCGGTCAGTGGGTAGAAGGTCAGGGCGTAATGGCGTGGGTCGTCGTTGCGAATCCAGGTGACCCGCTCGATCTTGGTCACGCTGTGGCTTTCGACCGTGTGCTTGATCTGCGGCAGAAAGGCTTTCATCGGCTCGAAGGCGAGGAAAATCGGCTGATTCAGCGCTTCATCCAGGGGCGTGCCGGAAAGGGCGCCAGCTTCCTGGTTCCATTGGGTGACATAGAGCTGTTCGTCCAGCGCGATCAGGGCCGATGGCATGGAGTCGATGATGCTGTTGAGGTAGTTCTGAAAGCCGGTGAGCTTCTTCTCGATCTTGCTGCGAACCTTGACTTCCAGTTCCAGCTTGCGGTTGGTGTGGCGGGTTTCCTCGGCCAGGGCCTGGGCCTGGGAGTAGGCGTCCTGGGATTCGTCGCGGGCGCGCTTGAGTTGCTGCTCTCGGGCTTCGATGCGCGACAGCATGGTGTTGAACGCGGCGGCCAGGCTGCCGATCTCGTCGTGATTGCCGCGCTCGGCGCGCAATGCGTAGTTCTCTTCCCGGGTGACCTGGCGTGACAACTCTTCCAGTTGATAAATGGGCTCGGTGATCAGGCGGCGAATCTGCCGGGCCACGACCAGCCACAACAGCACGCTGAAAATCAGGATGCCAAGGCTGGCGGTGAGGGTGCCGGTATAGAAAGCCGTCGGCAATTCGCTGCTGGCAACCAGCAACAGATGCCCCGGCGCCTTGCCGGGGCGCGGCACCTGGACCAGTTGGGTGCTGCGAAACTCGGTCATGCGCCAGGCTTCGATGTTGTGATAGTGCTCGGGTAGCTTGATCTTGTTGCCTTCCTGCAACTGCGCCAGGCGCTCACCGTTATTGTCGTAGAGGGCGGCGGCGCGCAGGGGGCTGTAGTTGTTCAGCTCCTTGAGCAGGCTCTGGGCGTCTTCGGCCGAATCAAGGGCCTGGCTGGCGAGGCCCGGATTGCTGATCAGGCGGCCGATGGTTTGCAACGCCTGTGGCGCCATGGCTTCCTGAGAGATGTAGTAGGCGGCACTGATAAAGGTCAGGTTGGCCACCAACAGAACGGTGGTCAGCAAGACCAGCAGGGCGGCGAGAAGCTTCTGGCCGACCGGCAGGTTTTCAAGACGCTGGCGCAATGGCATGAGGTGACGTCACCCACAAGAGAACAAGCAGGCAGGGTAGCGCTGTTCTAGTCGGTACGCACGCCACGTTGGCCCAGTCGCTCGATCAGGCGCGCCTGCAACTGGTTCAGCCGGGGCAGGGGGTGACCCAGGCGCTGACCCTCGGCGCAGGCATGGCCCAGCAGATAACGAATCTCGGTGCGCCGCCCGTGGGCCACGTCCTGATACATCGACGAATAGTTGGCGGCGGTGGCCAGGATAACCCGCTGCACCTCGTCGTGCAGGCCCTGGGCCGCTTCAGATTGGCCACAGGCCTGTAACAGGCCGCCGAGTTCGTCGCACAGCCCGCTGACCTCTTCGGCATAGTCCAGCAGGCCGCCGTTCTTGCAATCATGCAACACTGTCAGCGGATTGATCGCGCAGTTCAGCGCCAGTTTGCGCCACAGACGGGCGAGGATATTGCCGCTCCATTCGTGGGCAATGCCGCTGTCACTGAGTTCGCTCAACCACCGGGGTGGGGGTTGCTCAGTTTGATCGCCCAGCCAGTTATGCCCGCGCCCGGCGAACACCACCTGCCAGTCCTGCGGGCGGAAGGCGCCTTCGGTGCTTGAGGCAAAGATGCAACGGGCATGGGGCAGGGCGGCGGCAACGGCGTCCTGGCTGCCGAGCCCGTTCTGCAACAGGATCACCTCGGCGTCTGCGGTCAGGCGGTTGGCAATGCTTTGCACGGCAGGCAACGCATCGTAGGCCTTGCAGGCGACCAACAGGCGTTGGATCGGCTCGTCGCTGGCAAGGGTTTGCGCGCTGATGGCAATGGGCTGCTCGCGACCGTCTTCAATCAGCTTCAGGCAGCCGCCCTGGGCCTGATAGTCCGCCAGACGTGCGTCGTTACGCAGGATCAGCCGCACCGGCAAGCCGCTGCGTGCCAGGCGTGCGGCCCATAAACTGCCGAGGCTGCCAGCGCCGAGGATATGCCAGATAACCGGCATTAGAGGCTTGTTGCGCTGTAAGTGAAGGATAAATAGCGAATCGGCATTGCAGGCTCACCGTGAAGCTTTGAAAAGTCTCGTTATACTAACGCCTCTTTTAAATCGTCACATAAGGTGTCCCCGAAACTCGATATCGGGTGCGCCCAGTCACTGGAGAAATGACATGCCCTCGTTCGACATAGTGTCCGAGCTGGATAAACACGAAGTCACTAATGCCGTCGATAACGCCATCAAAGAGCTGGATCGCCGCTATGACCTCAAAGGTAAAGGTACTTTCGAATTCAAGGAACTGACCATCAACCTCACCGCTGAAGCCGACTTTCAGCTGGAAGCGATGATCGAGATCCTCAAGCTGGCCCTGGTCAAGCGCAAGATCGATATCAAGTGCCTTGAGGTCAAGGACGCTTTCGCTTCCGGCAAGTTGATGAAGCAGGAAGCTACGCTCAAGGAAGGTATCGATAAAGAGCTGGCGAAGAAGATCGTTGCCCATATCAAGGACGCCAAGCTCAAGGTGCAGGCCGCCATTCAGGGTGAGCAGGTCCGTGTCACCGGCAAAAAGCGTGATGATTTGCAGGACGCCATCGCTGCCCTGCGTACCCACGAGTTTGGTATGCCCTTGCAGTTCAATAACTTCCGCGACTGATTGGTGGCGGGAACCTCCGTTGCCCAAGGGCGTCGGAGGCCATGTTAAACGTTGAAACGATTTGCTCAGGCGGTCGTTTCACGTCAGTTCGCGAACGGCAGGAGAAACAAAGATGGATTTGAGCAACGAAGTCGACCACCTGGTGAAGCTGTCCCAGGCGTGGATTCCCATGGTCATGCAGTACGGCAGCCGTGTGCTGCTGGCCGCCGTGACGTTGATCGTCGGCTGGTGGCTGATCAACAAGCTGACCTCGCGGGTCGGCGCCTTGCTGGCCCTGCGCAACGCTGATCTGGCCTTGCAGGGTTTTATCAGCAGCCTGGCCAACATCATTCTGAAGATACTGCTGATCGTCAGCGTAGCCTCGATGATCGGCATCGAGACGACGTCCTTCGTCGCCGCCATTGGTGCCGCAGGCCTGGCCATTGGTCTGGCATTGCAGGGCAGCCTGGCGAACTTCGCCGGTGGCGTGCTGATCCTGCTGTTTCGCCCGTTCCGCATTGGTGACTGGATCGAAGCCCAGGGCGTGGCGGGGACCGTGGACAGCATCCAGATTTTCCACACCGTGCTGCGTACCGGCGACAACAAGACCGTGATCTTGCCCAACGGCAACCTGTCCAACGGCATCATCACCAACACCAACCGACAGGCGACCCGTAAGATCATTTTCAACATCAACGTTGATCCCGACAGCGACCTGCGCAAGGGCCTGGAAGTGTTGATGGAAATGGCCAAGGATTCGCGTGTACTGGAAGATCCGGCGCCAGCGGCAGTCGTGGCGGCGCTCAACGAGAATTCGGTGACGCTGTCCCTGGGCGTCTGGACCAAGACCGGCGACATGGGCGCAGTCAGCTCGCAGTTCAACGTCGAGGCGCGTGATCGTCTGAAAGAGGCGGGGATCAGTGTCGCGCAGTCGCAGCGAGTGATCCGGATGGTGCAGGAATAATCACAGATCAACTTGTGGGAGCGAATTCATTCGCGAAGAGGCCGGAACATCCCTTAGATGTTTGTCATTCGCAATATTGCTTTCGCGAATGAATTCGCTCCCACATGAGCTCCTGCAACAATCTCAATCCTATTCAAGCTGTTCCTTTGCCTCTTCTTCACGCCGCGCATCCCGCGCTTCCTTGGCCCACTGCAACAGGATCATCACCAGCGTCGGTACGCCGAGCAGGGCGGTGATCAGGAAGAAGTTGTGGTAGCCGAACTTCTCCACCATCACCCCTGAATAGCCACCGATCAGGCGCGGCAACAGCAGCATGATCGAGCTGAGCAGGGCGTATTGGGTGGCCGAGAACTTCAGGTTGGTCAGGCTCGACAAGTAGGCGACGAACGCCGATGTCGCCAACCCTGAACTGAAGTTATCCAGTGAGATGGCCACGATCAGCATCTTCAGGTTCGGGCCCATGTCCGCCAGCATGAGGAACAGCAGGTTAGTCGCCGCCGAGGTCAGGCCGCCGACGAACAGGATCGGCAGAATGCCGAAGCGTACGATCAACAGCCCGCCGAAACCGGCCCCGACCAGGGTCATGACCAGGCCGAAGATCTTGCTGACACTGGCAATCTGATCCTTGGTGAAACCCTGATCGATGTAGAAGACGTTGGCCATGACGCCCATGACCGTGTCCGACATGCGATAGGTCGCGATCAGGCCCAGCAGCAGGAAGGCCTGCCAGCGGTAACGGATAATGAAGTCGTTGATCGGCGTCAGCACCGGCGCCAGGCCCTTGCGGCCGAAGGACGACAGGCAGGCGGTGGTCAGGATGATGTAGAGGATCGCCCGCAGAAATGCGCGGTCTTCCAGCAGCAGGTCCATCCAGCTGTTGCCTTCGAACAGTACGCTGGCGAAGTTGGTGTTGTACAACTGGGTGCACATCGCCGGTACCGATACCAGCAGGATGATCAGCACGAACACCGAGGCCAGTTGGTGCATGAAGCCGTATCGCGCCGCCGACAGCTGGGTGCGCAATGGCACGGGCGATTCGCGCATGACCAACGTGGTGATCAGCGCGGGCACCATCAGCAGACCGAACAGCACATAGGTGCCGGTCCAGGCCGAATGCTTGTAGGCAAAACCGGTGGAGCCGAACCCTTCGGCGAAATACAGCGCACCCGCTGTCGCCAGCAGCGCTGCGACCCGGTAGCCGGACATATAGCTGGCGGCGAGGGCGGCCTGCTGGCTGTCCCCGGCGATTTCCAGGCGATAGGCATCGATGGCGATGTCCTGGGTGGCCGAAGAAAAGGCCACGACCACGGCAATGGCAATCAACCACGACAAGTGTTGCTGCGGGTCACAGAAGCCCATGCCGATCAAACCGAGGATGACCAGACTCTGGGACAGCACCAGCCACGAGCGGCGGCGGCCCAACTTGCCTAATAAAGGCAGGCGCCACTGATCCAGCAGCGGGGACCAGACCCACTTGAAGGCATAAGCCAGGCCGATCAGGCTGGCATAGCCTATGGTTTCGCGAGCCACGCCGGCTTCGCGCAACCAGACTGACAGGGTAGAGAAGACCAACATGTAAGGCATGCCCGCAGCGAAGCCGAGCAGCAGCAGAACGAACGTCGATGGGCTGGCATATGCGGCGAGCGCGGCGCGCCAGGTTTTACGGGGCATGGGCTGGAATCTGCCTCAGGTTACGAAAACAAAGGGCGCACTCTAACCGCTGTGCTCTATCGGGCGCCAGCCATGACGCTGCATATCTACCCGATTGTTCCGGACGGTAATGCCTTCGGCCCGCAAACGCGCGCGCTGTTCATCGCCTGAGACGGTTCCCAGAGGCAGGCTGATACGCCCGCCAGCGCCCAGAACCCGGTGCCAGGGCAGGGTCGTGCCGTCGGGCAACTGGCTCAGAGTACGGCCTACATAGCGTGCCGCCCGGCCCAGCCCGGCCAGTTCGGCCAACTGCCCGTAACTGACCACTTTGCCCTCCGGCACTTGATGCAGGGTCAGGTATAGCGCATTGCGCCGGGCGTCGGCGGGGGAGAGCCCAGCAGGGTCATGCAGGGGCGAAATCGTCTCGCTCACGACTATTCCTGTTTTTTACCGAGATAAATGCGAATAAAACCCATAAGGAACTAGAGAAAAGTCCTACGGTCTGTGCTTACTGTGCCGTAGGTAGTCTCAGATTGCCTCGATGTCGTCTTTCGGGATGATGCCTGACTTTTCCGCTGATATGAGACTAGACGTCCCTATGTTGTCCAGAACCCTGTTGTGCCTCGCCGTTACCTGCGCTTCCACTCCTCTTCTTGCCGATACCGTCTGGTTGAAGAACGGCGACCGGCTGACCGGCACGATCAAGGTGCTGGACGGCGGCAAGATGATGATCGAAACCTCCTATGGTGGCTCAATCCCCTTGGACTGGAAGCAGATCAAGACCCTGGAAAGCGACCAGAAGCTGTTGGTCAAGCAAGGCAAGTCCGATGAGGAAGTTGTCAAAGGGCTCAAGCCTACCGACGACGGAAAAGTGATTGTCGCTGGTGCCGATGCGCCACGGACCGTCGAACTGGCCAGTATTTCGCAGATCATCAAGCCCAAGCCGATCATTACTGACCTGGTGTGGAAGGGCAATATCGATGCCGCCCTGGATTTCCAGCATGCGGAAAACGATACCGATGATTACAACATCGCCTTCAAGACCACGGCCCGTCATGGCGACTGGCGCCATAACGCCAAGGGCGAGTACAACCGCGAGACTCAGGATGATGTGGTCGCGACCGATAACTGGAGCGCCGAATACTCGATCGACCGCTTCCTGACCGAGAAATTTTTCTGGGATGGCCGTATCACCTACAAGCGCGACAAGATCGAAGACCTGGATCGCCAGCGCACCGTCGGTACCGGTCCGGGCTACCAGTTCTGGGATGACGAGTTGGGTGCGTTCTCCATGACCACGCTGCTCAACCGCACCGACTTCGAATACCGCGATGGCAAGAAGGACAACTTCTATTCCACCACTCTGCGCTGGGACTACAACCGCTACCTGATTGGCAAGAAGTTCGAATTCTTCACCAACGGCGAGGCCGGTCGGCCACTCAGCGGCGTTGCCAGCTACAGCCTGGATGCCGAAGTGGGCCTGCGCTACAAAGTCACCGACTGGGCGTCCCTCAATCTCAAGGCCGAGAAGAACACTATTAATGGCTCCGACCAGAGTGATCTGGACAAGACTCGCTACACAGCAGGCTTTGGTGTGACCTGGTAAGACTGGTCACAATCTGGAATGGAAACCTGTAGGAGCTGCCGCAGGCTGCGAAAGCGGTGTAGAGGCGATTCACCGCCTGCGGCAGCTCCTACAGGTCATCCAGATGGCCTCTGGCATCGGCTGCTGATAATGATTAACGTGTGCTTCTTTGATCAGGAGTCACTCAATGACCGCCAAAGCCGCAAGGAATGCCCGGGAACTGTTGCTCAAGGAATATCGGGGTGCCTTGTCCACCCATTCCAAATCCATGCCCGGTTTCCCGTTCGGTTCGGTAGTGCCTTATTGCCTCGATGATCAGGGCCGTCCGCTGATCCTGATCAGCCGCATCGCCCAGCACACCCATAACCTCAAACTCGACCCCAAGTGCTCGCTGCTGATCGGCGAGCGCGAGGCCGAGGATATCCAGTCAGTGGGCCGTATCACCGTGCTGGCCGAGGCTGTGCAATTGACCGATCCGGCGGCCATAGAAGCGGCGGCCCGGCGCTATGATCGCTATTTCCCTGAGTCGGCCGACTATCACCAGGCCCATGACTTCGACTTCTGGGTACTCAATCCGGTGCGCTACCGCTATATCGGTGGCTTCGGCGCGATTCACTGGCTTGATAACGTCGCTCTGGCCAATCCATTTGCCGGTGCGGTCGAGACCGGCATGGTCGAGCACATGAATCAGGACCACGCCAAGGCCATTGCCCATTACGTTGAACTGAGCGGCTTGCCCGCCGACGAGCCGGTGCAACTGGTCGGCATCGACAGCGAAGGCATGCACCTGCGCATCGGTCAGGGCATCCACTGGCTGCCGTTCAGCCAGACCTGTAATACCCCGACACAAGTGCGCGAAGCCTTGGTTCAACTGGCCCGCGCAGAAAAATGGCCTGATCGCGAAGCCCAAGAGGCTTGAATTCACGATCCTGCGACGGCACGTAGGATCTACTGGAAGACTTTCTTCCGTTGAGGAACTCATTCGATGCGCGTTTTTTTGCTGCTCTTTCTGCTGTTTCCGGTGTTGGAGCTGTTCATTTTGGTCCGGGTCGGCATGGCCATAGGCTTCTTCCCGACTTTCCTGTTGGTGGTTGCCACCTCCATGCTCGGCCTGTTCGTCATCCGCGTGGCGGGCTTCGCCACTGCGTTGAGCGCCCGTGAGAGCCTGTCTCGTGGCGAGCTGCCTGCGCAGCAGATGCTTGAGGGGCTGATGATTGCGGTCGGTGGTGGCCTGTTGCTGCTGCCGGGCTTCATCAGCGACGTGCTGGGCATGATCTGCCTGCTGCCGATCACCCGTCGCCTGCTGGTCGGCACCCTGCGTCGTCGTGCCGAAGCCCAGGCGCAGCGCCAGCGCGCTTTCGCCGAAGACATGCAAAGCCGTGGCGGACCCGCCTACGGTGGTCAGGCCGGTCCTTCGGGCAATATCCACGCCCCGACCCGCGAGCCGGACATCATCGAAGGTGAGTTCGAGCACCGCGACAACAAGTAGGCCCGGCGGCCTATACGCGGCACCCTTCGGGGTGCCGCGTCTGTTTTTACTGCAAAAAAATCTTCGGCCAAGCCTTGTAATGGCATCGCCCGCCCTTATGTATGGGTCACCGCAAGGTTTCTGGCGAATTCGCCGGACCGTATTCTGCGGTTCGCATGGCGGACCGTAACCGGCAAGACCGGATTTTTTAACTCGCTGGTGTCGTTCGCCAGCCGCTCAAAACCATAATTAGGAGATCGACAATGAAGCTTCGTCCTCTGCATGACCGCGTCGTAATCCGTCGCAGCGAAGAAGAATCGAAAACTGCTGGCGGTATCGTTCTGCCGGGTTCGGCTGCTGAAAAGCCAAACCGTGGCGAAATCCTCGCAGTGGGAACCGGCCGCGTTCTGGACAACGGTGAAGTGCGCGCACTGGCCGTCAAAGTAGGCGACAAAGTGGTGTTTGGTCCGTACTCCGGCAGCAACACTGTGAAAGTGGACGGTGAAGACTTGCTGGTGATGAGCGAGAACGAAATCCTCGCTGTCGTCGAAGCTTAAGTAATCCCGCGAATTTCCATACGAACCAAGTATTCAAGGAATAACGATCATGGCTGCTAAAGAAGTTAAATTCGGCGACGCTGGCCGTAAAAAGATGCTGGCTGGTGTAAACGTCCTGGCCGACGCAGTTAAAGCAACACTGGGCCCGAAAGGCCGTAACGTCATCATCGAAAAAAGCTTCGGCGCTCCGCTGATCACCAAAGACGGTGTGTCGGTTGCCAAAGAAATCGAGCTGAAAGATCGCTTCGAAAACATGGGCGCGCAGCTGGTCAAAGACGTTGCCTCCCGTGCCAACGACGACGCCGGTGACGGTACTACCACTGCTACCGTTCTGGCCCAGGCCATCGTCAACGAAGGCCTGAAAGCCGTCGCTGCCGGCATGAACCCGATGGATCTGAAGCGCGGTATCGACAAGGCGACCATCGCCATCGTTGCCGAGCTGAAGAAGCTGTCCAAGCCATGCACCGACACCAAGGCAATTGCCCAGGTCGGTACCATCTCGGCCAACTCTGACAATTCCATCGGCGACATCATTGCCGAAGCCATGGAAAAAGTGACCAAAGACGGCGTTATCACCGTTGAAGAAGGCACTGGCCTGGAAAACGAACTGTCTGTCGTAGAAGGCATGCAGTTCGACCGTGGCTACCTGTCCCCGTACTTCATCAACAAGCCGGACACCATGGTTGCCGAGCTGGACAGCCCGCTGCTGCTGTTGGTCGACAAAAAGATCTCCAACATCCGCGAAATGCTGCCAGTCCTGGAAGCCGTTGCCAAAGCCGGCCGTCCACTGCTGATCATTGCTGAAGACGTTGAAGGCGAAGCCCTGGCGACTCTGGTTGTGAACAACATGCGTGGCATCGTCAAGGTTGCAGCCGTCAAGGCTCCAGGCTTCGGCGACCGCCGCAAGGCAATGCTGCAGGACATCGCTGTTCTGACTGGCGGTACCGTTATCTCCGAAGAGATCGGCTTGAGCCTGGAAAGCACTACCCTGGAACACCTGGGTAATGCCAAGCGCGTCGTGCTGAACAAAGAAAACACCACCATCATCGACGGTGCTGGCGTTCGTGGCGACATCGACTCGCGTATCGCTCAGATCCGTCAGCAGATCGGCGACACTTCGTCCGACTACGACAAGGAAAAACTGCAAGAGCGTCTGGCCAAGCTGTCCGGCGGCGTTGCAGTGATCAAAGTCGGTGCCGGTTCCGAAGTTGAAATGAAAGAGAAGAAAGCCCGCGTTGAAGACGCCCTGCACGCAACCCGCGCAGCCGTTGAAGAAGGCGTGGTACCCGGCGGTGGCGTAGCACTGGTTCGCTCCCTGCAGGCTATCTCCGAACTGCGTGGCGACAACGCTGACCAGAACGTCGGTATCGCTCTGCTGCGTCGTGCTGTTGAAGCCCCTCTGCGCCAGATCGTTGCCAACTCCGGCGACGAGCCAAGCGTCGTGGTCGACAAGGTCAAGCAAGGCACCGGTAACTTCGGTTACAACGCTGCCAGCGGCGAATACGGCGACATGATCGAAATGGGTATCCTGGACCCGGCCAAAGTGACTCGCTCTGCTCTGCAGGCAGCGTCCTCCATTGCCAGCCTGATGATCACCACCGAAGCGATGATCGCTGACGTGGCTGACGACAAGCCAGCAGGCGGCGGCATGCCAGACATGGGCGGCATGGGTGGCATGGGCGGCATGATGTAAGCCAGCCTTACCCCCATAAAAAACCCCGCCTTGTGCGGGGTTTTTTTATGTCTGGGAACATCAGAGAGCTTGTTTCAGGGGGGGGAAGTTGGCTCTTATCAAGAAACGCAAAACCTGCGCCATCACCGGAACTTTGTGGGAGCGAATTCATTCGCGAATAGGCCAGGACATCCGACGCTCATTTAGCGTCTGAAAAACCGCCTTCGCGAATGAATTCGCTCCCACAGGATTTGTTCTGGCACCCTGCCAAGTGATCGATGCGTCGAGGGCAGGGCGCGATCCCTACGCGTCCAGCGTTACGTGGCAGTGACGGGTTCAGCCGCCACCTTCGGCGCCGGCCGATACAGCACTGCGTAGTAGGCCCCCATGCAAATCAGCCAACAGAACACCGCCGTCCAGACGTTGTGGGAGAAGAAGTGCGCGCCCTGCAGCATGCGGCCCACGGAGAACACCGTGCCGAGGCTGAAGGCAAAAATAAACCCTGCCTTGGCCCAGTGTGGGCGGCGGTCGCGGAAGATAAAGAACAGGGCGAACAGGGTGAAGCCGGTAGCAGCATGGCCGCCGGGCCAGCACCGGCCGGGTTTGTCGGTGTCCGGGCGCTTGCTGAGCAATTCGCTGTAGACCTCTTTGCCGCCGAACTCTTCCAGGCTCCACGGGCATTGCACCGCGGTCACGGCTTTCATCGGCGTCACGAAACTGGTCGACAGGGCCATCGACAGCACCAGGCAACCCAGTTCCTTGCGCCATGGCATCAGGCGCTTGACCATAAAGGAGGCGATGAATCCCAGCCCGGCGAATACGCCCATGGCAATCACGGCTTGCTTGGCGCGGTCGTGCAGTACGTTTTCCAGAAAGTAGCTGTGCTTGCCGATGAAGTCGTTACCGACCGGGTCATAGGCCAGTTTGGCGATATCCATATCCAGGGAGGTCAGTTCCAGCAACAGCAGGACAACCGCGGTAATGGCGGGAATGCCCAGGTAGAGCCATAAATTCAACGGACGGGAATACGGGAGGTCAGTGACTGTCGACATGGCTGATCCAGCTCGAAGGGGAGAAGATACCCGGCACAAGGGCCGAGGATCGCGCAGTCTGGGCGCCGGGCTGTCGTCGGACCGTGAACCGATAGTGAAAAAAACGTCAAGCGATTCGCCGCTGGCCCTTGGCGTCTGTTGGCCTTAAGCTGCGCCAGCGAAACTGTATCTGGAGACAATTTCCATGCGAATTCTTCTGGTCGAAGATAACCGCGATATCCTGGCCAACCTGGCGGATTACCTGGGTTTGAAGGGCTACACCGTCGATTGCGCCCAGGACGGCCTGTCTGGCCTGCACCTGGCTGCGACCGAGCACTACGACTTGATCGTGCTCGATATCATGCTGCCCGGCATCGATGGCTACACCTTGTGCAAACGCCTGCGTGAAGATGCGCGCCGGGATACGCCGGTGATCATGCTCACTGCGCGTGACCAGCTGGATGATCGCCTCCAGGGTTTCCGCTCCGGTGCCGATGATTACCTGCTCAAGCCATTTGCCCTGTCAGAACTGGCGGCGCGCATCGAAGCGGTGTTGCGCCGGGCCCAGGGCGGCGGCCGCCGCACCTTGCAGGTCGCCGACCTGATCTACGACCTGGACACCCTGGAAGTCACCCGTGAAGGCCGCCTGCTCAAGCTCAACCCGGTCGGCCTCAAGCTGCTGGCGGTACTGATGCAGAAAAGCCCGCATGTGTTGCGCCGCGAAATTCTCGAAGAAGCCCTGTGGGGCGACGACTGCCCCGACAGCGACAGCCTGCGCAGCCACGTCCACCAGCTGCGCCAGGTGATCGACAAACCGTTCGCCAAGCCGCTGTTGCAGACCGTGCACGGCGTGGGTTATCGCCTGGCCGAGGGCCGGGATGGAGTTTAAGCAAAGCCTTGCCCAGCGCATCATCATCGCCTTTGCCTTGATGAGTGCACTGGTAGCCGGGTCCTTCGCTCTGGGTATCGTTGCGACCGTGCATCTGGTCGAGGAAAAGCTGATTTCGGCTGGCCTGGGCGGCGACCTCAATCGCATGTTGTTGATGGACAGCGTCAGCGACTGGAGCCACCGGCCAGAGCCCGATCAGTTGTTCTATT
Organism: Pseudomonas sp. JUb42; assembly: GCF_024807945.1. Lineage (GTDB taxonomy): Bacteria > Pseudomonadota > Gammaproteobacteria > Pseudomonadales > Pseudomonadaceae > Aquipseudomonas. The sequence goes on from NZ_JANUFD010000001.1 coordinate 148,716, forward strand.
TCAGCGGCGGCCCTGGCGATTTCGATCTGCCCAAGGACTTGCGCCATCTGGAGCCCGGTTTCCATGAGGTGTTTCGCGGCCCGCTGTCGTACCACGCGATGGTCGAAGTGGTGGATGGCCGCCGTTATGTACTGTTGCAGGATCAGAGCGACTTCGAAGAGCGTGAGCAGGTCCTGTTCGCCGTGGTTCTGGTGGGTTTCGTGCTGGCCCTGGCTTTGGCCGTGTTTCTTGGCTGGATCCTGGCGCGGCGGGTCATGGCACCGGTGGTGCGCCTGGCCCGGCAGGTTCGCCATCGCGATCAACTGCTGGGGCTAGCACCACCGCTTGCCCCGGATTACGCCTCTGACGAGGTGGGTGAGCTGGCAGTGGCCTTCGATGCCACCCTCGGGCGCCTGCGCCAGGCCCTGACCCGCGAGCGCATGTTCACCAGTGACGTCAGCCATGAATTGCGCACGCCCTTGATGGTGCTCGCCAGTTCCTGCGAGCTGCTGCTGGAAAACTCGGCTCTTGATGAGCGTGCGCGGGCCCAGGTCGAACGTATTGCCAGGGCGTGCGAGGAAATGCGCGATCTGGTGCAGACCTTCCTCATGCTGGCCCGCACCCAGCGCGACGACGCGAGCATGACGCCCCGGCTCATGGTCGGCCAGGCTGCGGAACATTTGCTCTCGCTATGGCGCAAGCCCATCGAAAGCAAAGGCTTGAAACTGGTGGTCAACACCCATGAAGACGTCTCTCAGGAAAGCTACAACGCCACGTTCCTGCTGGCGGTCATGGGTAACCTGTTGCGCAATGCGCTGCACTATACCGATGAAGGTTTTATCGCCCTGACCCTGCGCAGTAATGGTTTTCTGGTCGAAGACAGCGGCGTAGGTATCCCCGAGGAAAAACGCGAAGCCATGTTTCAGCCCTTTGTGCGCGGTAACGAGCAGCGAGGAGAGGGCCTGGGGCTGGGCCTGTCACTGGTACAGCGGATCTGCGAAAACCAGGGCTGGACGGTCGAGCTGAGCCCGATGCAGCCCAATGGCTGCCGATTCAGTGTGGTGTTGAAGGCGGACTAAGTGGCGCTTCGCCATGGTGTTTGGCTTGTAAAGCCTCTGTAAAACCCGGAAATAACTCTGCCTAAGGGCGTACAATTTTTGGCTGTGCCAGATAAGGCTTATCGAGAGCCCGGATTTACACGGGTATCGAACTAAAAATTTACCGTGATACCGCACTCATGGCCCCTGAGGTTGTCAGAACGATCCTTGCAGTTACGGCGTGTGTTTATTACTGACCGCGTCTGCATTCGTGACGACCTGCCGTTCATACCGCAGGGTAAGTGAGTCCTTACACAAGAGGTCAGAGAATGGGCGTGGATGTTGTAGCAGAATCGACAGGCAGCAAGGGCGATCGCTTCAATTACTTCTGGAGCCAGCGCGGCGAGTGGGTGGAAGAACCCAACGTGCGTCGAGGTGGCGAAAGTGGCGTACAACGTGTGTTCACTGAAAACGGTCGTCTGATCTACATCAAGCGCCAGACCGGGCATATCTACCGCAGTTGGCTGCACCCATTCGGCCGCCCGACGGTACTGCGCGAGCGTGATGCCCTCGAAGGCCTGCGCCAGCTTCATGTCAATGTGCCGAAAATGATCTTCAGCGGCGCCCAGCGCGATGAAAATCACCAATGGCAGGCCCTGCTGGTCACCGCCTCGCTGGACGGCTTCGATGAAATCGAGAACTGGTACGCCGCTGGCGGCCGCGAACAGTACGGCGAAGTAGTCCATGACCAGATTCTTGCTGAACTGGCGCAGAACCTGGCGCGTATGCACCTGGGCCGCTGGCAGCACAGTTGCCTGTATATCAAGCACGTTTTCGTGCGGGTTACAGGGGAGGGCGAGACCGCCAAAGCCGAGGTCGCCCTGCTCGATCTGGAGAAATGTCGCCGCCGCTGGACCGCCTACGGCGCCGCCCAGCACGACATCAAGCAGTTGCGTCGCCACTCGTCGTTCAAGCCAGCAGACTGGCAGAAGTTCATCTACCTTTATGAAGCGGCGTTTGGCAGCGCTATCAAAGGTTTAGATAGATGAAGCTAGAAATAGCACGAGGTTTGTTTCTGCTGGGGTCGCTGGCGATTACTGCCGTTGCCCTGGCCGCGTGGGAACAGCCTGGTACAAAGATATTGAGCACGGTACAGGGCGAAGGCCATTGCCTTTTGCCTCGGGTTGCGAAGCACCATGCAGCAGTCAAACCCGATCAGGATTTGCTGCTGTTCATGTTCGGTCTGGCTCAGGGAACGGGGCCGCAAAATTGAAATCACCGCTAACCTGAAAGGCCCCGCTTGTCGGGGCTTTTCTTTTTGCGGTGACGATCTTTTGTTGGAGCTAGGTTTGAGATTTTCTTGAGGCCAACAACGTATACACGCACGGCAACACAAACAGGGTAAATAGCGTCCCCACCGACATCCCCGTGGCGATCACTGTGCCGATATCGAAGCGACTCACTGCGCCAGCGCCACTGGCCAGAATCAGCGGCACCATGCCGAACACCATGGCCGCCGTGGTCATCAGCACTGGCCGCAGGCGAATCGCCGCCGCTTCTTCCACGGCCTCCCGTGGCGACAGGCCCTTGTCGCGGCGTAACTGGTTGGCAAATTCGACGATCAGGATGCCGTGCTTGCTGATCAGGCCGATCAGGGTCACCAAGCCGACCTGAGTGTAGATATTCAGGCTCGACAGACCGAGGAATAGCGGGATCAGCGCGCCGCAGATCGACAGCGGCACCGTGACCAGAATCACCAGCGGGTCGCGGAAGCTTTCGAACTGCGCGGCCAGAACCAGGAAAATGATCGCCAGGGCCAGGCCGAAGGTGACCCACAACGCGCTGCCTTCCTGCACTAACTGGCGCGTGGCCCCGGCATAGTCATAGGCAAAGCCCGGCGGCGCTTCTTCGATAGCAATCTGCCGTACCGTATCGACTGCCTCGCCCATGCTGACCAAGGGAAAGCCGGAGATGATCGCCGAGTTGAGTTGCTGGAACTGATTGAGCTGACGCGGCCGGGCGCGGTCGCTGACGGTGATCAGGGTCGACAGCGCTAGCAGCTTGCCTTCGCTGTTCTTCACGTAATAGTTGTTCAGCCACTGCGGGTTGTCCCGGTAAGGCCGTTCAACCTGGGCGATGACCTTGTAGCTGCGTCCGTCGATGGTGAACCGATTGATCTCCGCCTCGCCCAGTAGCGTCGCCAGGGTGCCGCCCAGATCCGCCATGGAGACACCCATCTGCGCCGCCTTGGCCCGGTCGATCTCGATCACCGCTTCCGGTTTGTCGTAGGCCAGGTCGAGGTCGACGAAGGCGAACTTGCCGGACTCTTCTGCACGCTTTTTCACTCGCTCGGCCACTTCCAGCAGGGCGGCGTAATCGTTGGGTGTGTTGATCACGAACTGGAACGGCAGGCCCTCACCTGTGCCCGGCAGTGACGGCAGGTTGAAGCCGAACACCTGCACGCCGGGAATGTCCGCCAGCCTGGCCTGGACCTCGGGCAGGATCTGCATCTGGGTACGCTGGCGCTCGTTCCACGGCTTGAGCAGGAAGCCGCCGACCCCGGTCTGCACGCCATTGAAACCGTTGATCTGGAACGATGAGTAGTACTCGGGGAAAGCCTTGAAGATCTCGATAAAGCGGTCGGTATAGCTGTTCAGGTAGTCCAGATTGGCGGTCTGCGGCGAGGACGACATCATGAAAATGATGCCCTGGTCTTCGTCCGGGGCCAGTTCCGACTTGGTGAACTTGAGCAGTACCGGAATCAGGCACAGCACGATCACGGCAAACACCATGACCACCGGCCGGGTATTGAGGGTGCCGTGCAGAATGTGCTGATAGCGGCGCTTGAGGCCTTCGAAAATCTGGTCCAGACGATGGGCAAGGCCGCTGGGGTTCGGGTCATGGCGCAGCAGCAGGGCGCACATCATCGGCGACAGGGTCAGGGCGACGATCCCGGAAATCACCACGGCCCCGGCCAGGGTCAGGGCGAACTCCTTGAACAGGGCGCCGGTCAGGCCCTCGAGGAAGCCGATGGGGGCGTACACCGCCGCGAGGGTGACGGTCATCGATACCACCGGCATGGCTATCTCCCGCGCGCCTTCCAGGGCGGCATCGAAGGGTGTCTTGCCCTCTTCGATATGTCGATGGATGTTCTCGACCACGACAATCGCATCGTCCACCACCAGACCGATTGCCAGCACCATGGCCAGTAGCGTCAACAGGTTGATCGAGTAACCCATCAACTGCATGAAGAACAGCACGCCGATCATCGACAGCGGAATGGTGATCACCGGGATCAGTACCGAACGCAGGGCGCCGAGGAACAGGAACACCACCACAATCACGATCAGCACCGCTTCGATCAGGGTCTTCACCACTTCGTCGATGGAGGCCTGGATGAACAGCGTGGCGTCGTAAGCGATGGAGACCTTCAGGTTCGGCGGCAACTGGCTTTCCAGTTCCGGCATGATCCGCCGCACTTCCTTGATCACATCCAGCGGGTTGGAACTGGGCGTGCCCTTGATGCCGATATAGACCGAGGGCGTGCCGTCGAACGAGCTGATGGTGTCGTAGTTCTCCGCGCCCATTTCCACCCGCGCGACATCGCCGAGCAGGACCCGGCTGTCACCGGCGGTCTTGAGCGGGATCGCGGCGAAGGCCTCGGCGGACTTTAGGTCGGTGCTGGCGTTGACGCTGGTCACCACGTACTCGCCCTTGACCTCGCCCGCCGCCGCCAGGAAGTTGTAGCGGCGCACGGCATCGGTGACGTCTGCGGCGGTGAGGCCGAAACCGGCCAGGCGTACCGGGTCCAGCCACAGGCGCATGGCGAACACCTGGTTGCCGAGGATCTTGGCTTCGGCCATACCCGGCAGGGTCGCCAGTTTTGGCTGGATCACCCGGGACAGGTAATCGGTGATCTGCGGGTTATTCAGCTCGGAACTGTAGAAGCTGACATACATCAGCGCCGAGGCGTCGGCGGCTTCCTTGCTCAGTACCGGGTCTTCGGCATCCTGGGGCAGCTTGTTCTTGACCTCGTTGGCCTTGGCCAGCAGCTCGGTGAACAGCCGATCGCTGTTGGCGCCGATCCGCGCATAGACGGAGATGATCGAGAAATTCTGCCGGCTGACCGAGGTCATGTAGTCGATACCTTCGGCGCTGGCCAGGCTCTGTTGCAGCGGCTGGGTGATATAGCCCTGGATGGTTTCCGCGTTGGCGCCGGGGTAAGCCGTGGTCACCGTGATCAGGGCGTTTTCCATTTGCGGGTACTGACGGATGGTCAGTTTGCTGAACGCTTGAAAGCCCAGCAGCACGATCAGCAGGCTGATCACGGTGGCCAGCACCGGTCGGCGAATGAACGGATCTGTAAAAGCCATGGAAGAATTCCTTGATCAGTTCGCGCCGGAGGGGCTGTTCTGTGCGGGCGCAAGGTTCTGGTCCGGGGTGACCGCGACATGGCTGCCTTCGTTGAGCTTGAGCTGGCCACCGCTGACCACCTGTTCCCCGGCCTTGAGGCCCTTGCTGACGATGACATGCCCATCGCGGTGCTCGCCGGTCTCGACAAAGCGCCGCTCGACCACTGACTGCGACTCGCCCTTGGCGTCTTTCTTCGCCACCACCGCGTACACCGAATTGCCATAGAGGGTGTAGGTAATGGCGCCTTCCGGTACGACGATCTGGCTCTTTGCCCCCGGCAGCAGCACCTGGACACTGGCGAACATGCCCGGCAGCAGTTTGCTGTCGGGGTTGGGCAGGGTGGCGCGAATCAATACGTTGCGGGTGGCGTCATCGACTTTGGGGTTGATCGCGCTGATTTTTGCGTCGAAGGTCTGCTGCGGGTAGGCCGCAACGCTGATTTGCGCGACCTGGCCGACAGCCAGCTTCGGCAGGGCCTGCTCCGGCACATTAAAGTCGACGTACAGGCTGCTCAGATCTTGCAGGGTCGCGATGACCTTGCCGCTGGCCAGATAGTCGCCGACGTCCACCTGACGAATGCCGATGGTGCCGCTGAAGGGCGCGAGAATGCGCTTCTTCGCCAGCGAGGCGTTGAGCTGGGCGACGGTGGCGCTGGATTTTTTCAGTTGGGCGGCGAGCTTGTCGAAGTCGCCTTTGGAAATGGCCTGATCGCCCACCAGTCTGCTGCCGCGCCCGTGTTCGACCTGGGCCAGGCCAAGGTCGGCTTCGGCGGTGCCGAGCAGGGCTTTTTCCACGTCGCTGTCCAGTTGCAGCAACGCTTGACCGGCCTTGACCTGTTGGCCCGACTCGAACAGTACGGCCTTGACCGTCCCGGCGATCTCCAGGCTCAGGTCCACGCCTTGCAGGGCCTTGAGGCTGCCGATAGCGGGCAGACGGCTCTGCCAGGGCTGCTCGGTGGCGACGGCGACCGGCACGGCAACGGCGGGCTTGGGCGCAGAAAATTGCTGGATCTGCTGGTAAATCGACCAGGCTTTATAGCCCGCGAGCAACAGCACAACGAGCACTACCACGCCCAGCATGATCAGCATCCGGCGACGCAACATATCCTTTTCCTTGGAAAGACCGTGAAACAGCCGAGCACCTTAATCCTGGCGCTGTTTTGGTGCAGCGTGGCTGTATTGCCAAATATTACGCCATCGCTCGCGGGTTTGAATCAGGCCAGATGCAGATGGTTGTCCCACAGCCCTGTGGGCAGGTCCAGCGGCTTGGGCAGCAGCTCGCTTTGGCGGCAATCGTAGAAACGACAGCGGCCCTGGCCCGACGTCACGACGAAGCCGTCGGCCACTGCACCAACACCGGCGCAGTCGGGCAGAGCGGCATCCAGGCGCAGGGCGCCGCTGTCCAGATCCCAGATAAAGAACCGGTTGCCCCGAGGGGCGGTGAGGGCGACCAGGCGCAGGCCGCTGTGCACGGCGACGCTGGCGGTGTAATGGCCCATGGCGGCCAATTGTTGATCGGCAACCGGAAACGCCTGGAACGGCTGCCCCGGACGTTTGATCGCCAGCAGTTCGGAACGCTCAAACGCATCGCCCATGAACTGTTGCCCGGCAACGATGGTGCCGTCGCTGGCGATACCCAGATGGCGCACGCTGTTCATCTGTTGGGTCAGGGTTTCCTTGCTCAGCAGCGTGCCGTCGCGCTGCATCAGGACCAGACTGGGCTGCATGGCATTGAGATTCATCTCGACCCGGCTTTCGGCTTCGGTGCGGATGCCGCCGTTGGCTACGACCAGCGTCTCGCCATCCGGCATCCACGAGACCTGATGCGGGCCAATGCCATGGGTGGAAATCTCGCCGCTATGGACCAGGCGCTCATCGACGAAACGATAGACGCCGAGCAGGCCGCGACCCGGATCGGTGGTGTCGTTCTCGGTGGCGTACAGCCATTCACCGCTTTTGTGAATCACTGCGTGGCCGTAGAAGTGCCGATTGGCTTGCGCGGTGATGGTTTGGAGCAGTCGCCCATCACGCAGATCGATCAGATAACTCTCGGTGCCCGGACGGCGGGCGACGAATAGCGCCAGATTCAACGTCGGGTGATTGATGATGTCGTGGCAACGCTGGGTGACCTGGGTGGCGAACACCTGCTTGCCATCGAGCCGGTAACCCACGGCGTAATGTTGACCATCGCTGTCGTCACGGGCGGAGAGCAGCAGCGGCTCCTGGCCTTTTGACCGAAACAGGGTCCAGCCCCCCAGCGTAACGGCGCTGAGCAGCAGGCTGCCAAGGGCGAGTGCCTGGCGTCGCAACATCATCGGATACCTCGATCAGTCGCCATCGTTGGCGTTGAAACCCAACTGGATACCCAGTGCCTTGGCCAGCTCGCCATCATGCAGACGATGCACGGCGTTGAGGCTGTCGTAGACGGCATTGAGCTGCTGGCGTCCGGCTTCGCTGGCCAGCAGATCCGCCAGCGGCAATGTCAGCCCGCTCAGCAGTTTATGGCTGTTGGCATAGGCGGCGTCGATCTTCTCGGCCAGGGCTTTGTGTTCGGCGGGCAACAGCCCGCGCAGGCCCTTGTTGTCGACCCCGACCCAGACGGTCTCGGCGCCGCTGAGGCTGGCGTCCAGGCTGCCGATCGACGCCTTGCTGCGCCAACTCTCGGCCTGGAACGGCTGGGGAATGCCCTTGGTCTGGCGACCCAGAGGCGTGCCAAGCTTCTTCTTCAAGGTGTCCAGTGCGGTGACCTGTACCCGCAGCAACTCGGCGATGGCTTCGTGGGAATCGGCATAGCGCGGGTTGGGGAATTTGCTCAACTGCGCCAGCATGCCGTCGGTGCTGTTCCAACTGCCGAGGATTTCCTCTGCCAAGGCTTTCTGCCGTTCACCAATGGCTTGCAGCAGCGGGCAATACCGCGCCTTCTGCTCAGCCGAGGCCATATCGATCTCGGCGTCGAACAGGATGTATTCGTAGGCCGACAAACCCTGCACGACGACGCTGGCCTTGGTCAGTTCATCAGCGCTGACCTGGGGCTTGGCGGCCAGCAGTTGCTCGACCTGACGGCCGACCAGGTTCTTTTTGTCCGGCCAGAACTGCACCTGCCAGGCACGATTGCCCTCGGCCAGCGGACCGATCAGCAGAGGTTGCAGCTCAGCCCAGGTTTTCTGCGCATGGAGAAAGTCTGCGCGGGCAGTCTGCAAGTCGACCGTGCCCTGGCAGAACGCGTGGGCGCTGACGGCCAGTTTGCGGTCCGCTTCGACCCAGCGGCTGTAGGTCGGCAGGATCACTTGCTTGGCGATGGCCGCCGAGGTGACGGCTTGCGGGTCGGCTGGCGCACAGGCGCCCAGAGCCAACGCGGCGAGGCTGGTGAACAGCAGTTTGGGGCGGAACATGTCCGGCTCCTATCGAAGAGGAAAAGTCATAACGAATTGAGAAAGGCCAGCAGCGCCTGACGTTGTTGGGCGTCGAAGGCCAGTACCTGACGCTGCGCCGCCTGTGCTTCGCCACCGTGCCAGATGATCGCTTCCATCAGGTTGCGGGCGCGGCCGTCATGGAGAAACTGGGTATGGCCGCTGACCGCCTGGGTCAGCCCGATGCCCCACAGCGGCGGCGTGCGCCACTCACGTCCGGAGGCCTGGAATTCGCTGCGGTTATCGGCCAGCTCCGCGCCCATGTCGTGCAACAGCAGGTCGGTGTAAGGGCGGATGGTCTGATTGGCCAGCTCCGGCTCGGCGGCGTCGGCGCGGGTGGTGTATTGCGCGACGTGGCAACCCTGGCAACCGGCCTGATAGAACAGGTTCTTGCCCTTGAGCACCTCGGCATCGCCGACGTTGCGCCGCGCCGGGACGGCCAGGTTGCGGCTGTAGAACAGCACCAGACGCAGGATATTGTCGCTGACTTCGGGCTCGCCATTGGGGCCGTTGCCGTTGGGCGCGTTGCGGCAGTCAGTCTGTACTGGCGTGCAATCGTCGTTTCTGTTCAGCGATGTGGTCAGGCCCATGTCGCCGGCAAAGGCGTGGACGTTCTGCTGATTCAGGGTCGGTTGCCCGGCCTTCCAGCCGAAACGGCCGAGGACGACTTTTTGCAGGGCGTCGTCCCACACCCAGTTGGCTCGCCCGGAAATGCCATCGCCGTCCTGATCGTCCGGGTCGGCATTGTCGAGAATCGCCCTGTTGGGGATCGCCTCGAGCAGGCCCAGGCCAATCATCGGCGGGGCGATGCGTGCGGAAGCGCGGGTTTCGGGATGCATCGGACCGTAGCCCAGCTGGGTGATCTGCAGGGTCGGTTCGCGCAGCTCGATCTGGGTGCCGTCGCGAAAGGCTACGCGCAGGTAGTCGTATTCCACCCGCACCCGGCCCTCGGGGGCTACGCCGGGTATCGCCATGTCCTGCAACTGCACACCATAGCTTGGTTCAGGCAGCACGCCGGTACGCTTGATCAGTTCGGCCTGGGCCGGGTCATCGGGGATCGACAGGCGCACCAGCATCGACACGGCGTTATCGGCGCCATTCTCGGGCGGATGACCGCGGCCATCCTTGATATGGCAGTTCTGGCAGGCGTTGGTGTTGAACAGCGGGCCAAGGCCATCACGGGCAGTTGTGGTGGACGGGGCGATCACCCAGGGGCTGCGGAAGAAACTGTTGCCGACGCTGAAGTCCAGCCGCCGGGTCGGCGAGAGGTTGGCCGATGGCAGGGAGAAGGCATTCTGATCCTGTTTATTGACGGTCGTGCGCCCACCCGACAGCGCTTCCCCCGGCTCGGCCTGGGTGAAGCGTGGGGCGTCATCGCATGCACTCAAGGCCAGAGCCGAGAACAGGGCAAATGAAAGGCGCAACCGCGTGGTCATACAGGTTCTGCAACACCGGAAATTGGGGCGAGCAAGCTTATCAGCCAATAAGAGGGGTTATCGTTTGAATGGGGGGTGTAGAAATGGCTTGTAACGATTTGCTGCCCGCGACCGGGAGCGTTGTGGGACCGGCTTCAGCCGGGAAGGCATTGGTACAAACGGTAATCATCCGTCGACTGTACTGGCGTCTTCCCGGCTAAAGCCGGTCCCACAGGGTTCATACCGATCCCGGACTGATCAGAACTCGTGATCAGCGTTATCCGGGTTCAGGTCGGTGATGCCCAGCTTGGCTGCGGCCTGTTCGATCCCGCCGGTCTGTTTGACCAGCGAAGCGATGGCATCGCGCACAATCTGGTTGCCTTCGGTGTTGCCCGCCGCGATCAACTGATCGAAGTGCTCGCCCTTGTTGGCGCGGTCGACCAATACCTGCATCTTGGCTTGGGTGGCTGCCAGGTCGGCGCGCAGGGTGGCATCGGTGGCCGGATCGGCCTTGGCGACCAGGGACGACAGGCTCGGCCCGCTGACCTTGGTGCCGTCGATGCGGGTGTACTCGCCCAGGTAAACGTTCTGGATGCCCTTGGCGTTGTAGAAGTGCGAGTTGTGGGTGTTGTCGCTGAAGCAGTCGTGCTCGTCTTCGCTGGAGTTGGCTTCCAGTGCGACCTTCATGCGCTCGCCGGCCAACTCACCCAGCGACAGGCTGCCCATGCCGAAGAACATCTTGCGCAGGCCGCTTTCGCCGGACTCGGCTTCGAGCGTGGCGCGATAGTTGTCGGCCACGCCCGGCTTCCAGTTGTTGACCATCTGCTCGAGGTCGCTGACCAGCAGGTCGGTAACGGCTTTCAGGTAGGCGCGACGGCGGTCGTTATGGCCGCCGGTGCCGCCTGTACCCTCGACGTAGTCCGACGCCGGACGTTCGCCGGCACCGGCAGCATTGCCGTGCAGGTCCTGGCCCCACAGAAGGAATTCGACGGCGTGATAGCCGGTGGCGACGTTGGCTTCGGAGCCACCCAGTTCATTGAGACTGGCGAGTTTCTCGGGAGTCAGCTCCTTGACGTCGACCTTGTCTTCGCCGATCTGGATTTCCGTGTTGGCGATGATATTGGCGGTGGCGCCAGGGTTGCCCAGGGCGTGCTGGTAGTCCTTGGCCACGTAATCGATCAGGCCTTCGTCCAGAGGCCAGGCGTTCACCTGGCCTTCCCAGTCGTCGATGATGGTGTTGCCGAAGCGGAAGACTTCACTCTGCATGTACGGTACGCGCGCCGCCAGCCAGGCCTCGCGGGCGGCCTTGAGTGTGGTGTCGTTGGGGTTGGCGAGGAAGGTGTCGACGGCGGTGCGCAGCGTCTTGGCGCTGTCTTGGGCGTCGCTGAACACGGCGAAGACCATGCCGGCATAGTTCGCCACCACTGCCTTGGCGGCGGCATCGTTGGTCTGGCTGGCGGCGGGCGCTGCGGCTGCGGTCGGGGCTGCAGGTGCTGCGACGGGTGCCGGGGCCGGTGCTGCAGCAGGTGCCGGAGCAGTCGGAGCGGCGGCTTTATCCTTGCCTTCGCCACATCCAGCGAGGGAAACAGCGATGGCCAGCAGACTGGCCGTGGCCAGAGGCATACGAATCATGACGGAATCCTGCGTCGAGAAGTTGAAGGCGCGGGGCGCCAGAAAAAGCTGCGACATAATGCGAAAGAGTTGCATTCGATGTAAAGGCGAAAGGCCGGCGGGGCGGGGGTTTGGCGGGGTGGGGTTGTAACAAGTGATTTCGATGAGGCGGTCGATTGCGTTGGAGCGAGGCTTGCCCGCGAAGAGGCCGGTACATTCGATACATATCTATCGTTAGTAATGCCGTATTTGCGGGCAAGCCTCGCTCCAACGATGGAGATAGTCTCTAGAGGATCGCAGCATTCGTCCGTTGCGCCTGTTTCAGGTACGCCAGCAGTTCCCGGGCCGGCAACGGTTTGCTGTAGAAGTAGCCCTGACCCTCATGGCAACCCTCGGAGATGATGTAGTTCTCCTGTTCGATGGTCTCCACGCCCTCGGCAATGACCTGCATGCCGAGGCTTTTGCCCAGCTGGATAATGGCGCGCACGATAGTGGCGTCATCGTCGTCGTCCATCAGGTCCTGCACGAAACTCTTGTCGATCTTGATCTTGTCCAGCGGCAGGCTCTTGAGATAGCTCAGGGACGAGTAGCCAGTGCCGAAGTCATCAATGGCGATCAGCGCACCGGAGCGGCGCAGGCTGAGCAGATGCTGGGCGGCGGTGCTGATGTCTTCCATCAGGCCGGTTTCGGTCACTTCCAGTTCGAGACTGCGCGGTGGCAGGCGGTAGATCTGCAGCAGATTGTTGACCACCCTTGGCAGCTCGGAGTGGTGCAACTGCACAGTGGAGAGGTTGACCGCCATGCGCAGATCGCTGAAGCCCTGATCGTGCCATTCGCGCAATTGGCGGCAGGCCTGGTCCAGCACCCACTCGCCGATCGCGATGATAGTGCCGTTCTGTTCCGCCAGAGGGATGAACAGGTCCGGCGGCACCAGGCCATGTTCCGGGTGCTGCCATCGAATCAGCGCCTCAACCCCGACCACGCGGTGATCGCGGTAGCTGATCTGCGGTTGATAGACCAGATACAGCTGGTTACGCGGCATGGCTTCGCGCAGGTCTTTTTCCAGTTCGCGGCGGCGGCGCATTTCACTGTCGACGCTGGCGATATAGAACTGGTAACGGTTGCGCGAGCGCGACTTGGCCAGGGTCATGGTTTGTTCGGCTTTTTGCAGCAGCTTCTCGGTGCTGTCGCCGTCTTCCGGGAACAGCGTGATGCCGATGGTCGCGCGCAGGCGGATTTCCTGCTGATCGAGGGCAAACGGTGCTTCCAGGTCGTCGAGAATGTTCTGCGCCAGCTCGGCAGCTTCGTAAGGTTGCTCGATATCGGCCTGGACCAGGGCGAACTGGTCGCCGCCCAGACGCGCCAGGGCGCCGAGCCGGCCGCTGTGGCCGCGCAGGCGATCGGCCAGGGCTAGCAGCAACTGGTCGCCGGTCTGATAGCTGAACTGTTCGTTGATGCCCTTGAAGTCATCCAGGCCGACGCAGATCACTGCAACCCGACGCTGCAGGCGCCCGGCATCGACAAGGATCTTGTCCAGTTGCTGTTGCAGTTGCTGACGGTTGGGCAGGCCGGTGAGGAAGTCGTACTGGGCCATGCGCAACAGGCTGTTTTCCGCTTCGTGGCGCAGGTGCGTATTACGTTCGATGGACGCCAGCAACTGGTTGGCGGTGCTGACCCAGATACCCAGCTCGTTCTTTTCGTGGCCTTCGAGCACCGGCAATTGATGCTCGCTGGGGCGATCCGGGTTGATATTGGTCAGGTGCTCAATGATTTTCGACAGCGGTTTGGTCAGCAACCAGTGATAGACCAGATACAGCACCAGACCCATGGCCAGGGCGCGCAGCACGCCGGCAACGAAAATGATGAAGGAATTGATGATGAAGCCTTCGCCGTAGGTGGCGGTGTCGAGGGTGATGCGCAGGTCACCGTAATACTCACTGTAGGGACTGCGGCCTACCAATTGGGTGGTGAAGCTACGTTCCTGGCCGAGAATCAGATCGGTCAGCCAGCGGGTCGAGGAAGTCTTGAGGGCGCGTTCCTTTTCCGCCAGCAAGGTTTCATTGGGATGGCCGATGGAGGCCATGCGCACCGCGTCGTCCTGGAACAGGCCTTCAATGACCTGCATGCCCATTTCGCGGTCCAGGCTGTACACCGCTTGCGTGGAAGGGTCACGGAACATGTCAAGGATGCGCTCGGCATCGCTGGCCACGGCCTGACGAGTCTTGTATGCGTCGAACACGATTTGCGCACAGCTGAGCACGACGCCGACGATCAGCGCCGAAAGCAACACCACGCGCAACATCTTCACAGACAAGCTGTTCTTGAGTTCCAGCTTCAAATGGCTATTCCTTCAATCCGTGCTGGGAGCGTGTGACCCTTGTATATCTGCGTGTGAACAGCAAGAACCGGACCTGAACACGCAGATGTCGCCCTTTGGCTGCCTGCCAGTGTCGATTTTTGCTCGCCGCCCTTGGGCAAGGGTCAGGCTGTTGCCGATGTATCGGTTAGTACTGGCGTGAACTTGAGCAATTTTTAATGAAAGCCAGTGGGTGATATTAGTCTGCTATCGCCTTCTGACAATACCCAAAGTATGACCGTCAGGCGAAAAAAAACCCGGCAAGCCGGGTTTTTTGTCTGGAGCGTCGATCAAGCGGTGAAGGTTTTGCCTTCGAACTGCTCGGCAACGAAGTTCCAGTTAACCAGGTTCCAGAATGCTTCAACGTATTTTGGACGCAGGTTACGGTAGTCGATGTAGTAGGCGTGTTCCCAGACATCGCAGGTCAGCAGCGGAGTGTCGCCGCCGGTCAGCGGGTTGCCTGCGCCGATGGTGCTGGCCAGAGCCAGGGAACCGTCAGCCTTTTTCACCAGCCAGCCCCAACCGGAACCGAAGGTGCCGATGGAAGTCTTGCTGAACTCTTCCTTGAACTTGTCGAAGGAACCGAAAGCTGCATTGATTGCATCAGCCAGGGCGCCAGTCGGCTGGCCACCGGCGTTTGGCGCCAGGCAGTTCCAGTAGAAAGTGTGGTTCCAGACCTGAGCGGCGTTGTTGAAGATACCGCCGGAAGAAGTCTTGACGATTTCTTCCAGGGTCTTGCCTTCGAACTCGGTGCCAGGCACCAGGTTGTTCAGGTTCACGACATAGGTGTTGTGGTGCTTGTCGTGGTGATACTCCAGGGTTTCCTTGGAGATGTGCGGAGCCAGTGCATCGTGCGCGTATGGCAGCGGCGGCAGTTCAAAAGCCATGGTAATTCTCCTAATCAGGTCAGTTGCGGTGAGCGCAAGGCCGATCACGGGCGGCCAGACAGAACATGCGCCGGGGAGTTTGTACTCTTTGCGGCGCAGGCTCGGGATCATAGCACCGGCCCTGCCTGTTAACCACGCAACAACTGTGTGGGATAGAGGTTCCAGAGCCTTTGCGCCGGTTGTCGGAGGATCCTGGCTGCGCGCCTGAATCCTGTGGGAGCGAGGCTTGCCCGCGAATGCGATAGCCCAGATCGCACAAATGCAGCGGATGTCCCGGCCTATTCGCGGGCAAGCCGCGCTCCCACAAATTGCGCTACTGCAAATGCTTATCCGGCTCAGGCACTACGAATCAACTGCACAGCGACACTGAACATCATCACCGCGACCATCAGGTCCAGCAGGCGCCAGGTGGCCGGGCGCGACAGCCACGGCGCCAGCCAGGCGGCGCCGATGGCCAGGGCCGAGAACCACAGCAGCGACGCGCTGGCGGCCCCGACCACATAGGCGCCGGGCACGGTTTGCTGGGCGCCGAGGGAGCCGATCAGAAGTACGGTGTCGAGATAGACATGGGGGTTGAGCAAGGTCACCGCCAATGCACTGAGCAGTACCGCCCGGCGCGAACGCACGCCGCTAATCTCGCCCTGTTGCAGGCTCTGCCGGGAGCAGGCGCGGCGCAGGGCCTGGATGCCGTACCAGAGTAGAAACACCACGCCACCCCAGCGCGCCACCGCCAGCAGGGTCGGGTTATGGGCCAGTACATTGGCCAGGCCGAACACCCCGGCGGCAACCAGAATGGCGTCGCAGGCGATGCACAAAAAGGCCACCGGCAAATGATGCTCGCGGCGCAGGCTCTGGGCCAGAACAAACGCATTCTGGGTGCCAATGGCCATGATCAGCCCGGCGGCGACCAGCAGGCCGTTGAGGTAGCTTTGCCACATCAGGGTTTACTCCAAAAAGTGCGTGACTAGGCCTGGGCGGCCAATAGTTGCAAGACCGCCAGAGCTTGGTGTGCGTCGTCTTTGGCGACGAACAGGTGGTCGTGGTAATAGCCGGCGATCACGTTGCAGCTGATTCCGGCGCTACCCAGCGCCGTGGCGAAGGCGGCAGTCAGGCCTACGGCGGCCAGGGACGAATGCACGGTGAGGGTGATCCAGGCGGCGACGTACTCAAAGTTCAAGCCCAGGTCTTGGGCCTGTTGGCGTTCGATGATCACTGTCAGCCCCTCGCGCTCGCGGAAGCTGCCCAGCACCTCGGCACCCTTGAGCAGAGAAGCATCGGCGAGGGTGCAGAACACATAGTCGCCGTCGTTCAGCTCCGGGCTCATGCTGCGCAGCAGCGTGTTCAATGAGGTTTCGCCGGTCATCGCCGTTCCTTGTCTGCATTTAAAGTTGATGTGGCGATTGTGCGGCCTGGCGTTGTATAAGAAAAAACAATGTTGCTGATTGCTCATTAGGAAAACTGATGTTCGACTACAAATTGCTCTCCGCCCTCGCGGCGGTCATCGAGCAGGCCGGGTTCGAGCGCGCGGCCCAGGTGTTGGGGCTGTCGCAGTCGGCGGTATCCCAGCGCATCAAGTTGCTGGAGGCGCGCATCGGCCAGCCGGTGCTGGTCCGCGCCACGCCGCCAAGCCCGACCGATATCGGCCGCCGCCTGCTTAACCATGTGCAGCAAGTGCGCCTGCTTGAGCGTGATTTGCTCAGTCAGGTGCCTGCGCTTGATGAGGAGGGCCTGCCCGAGCGTCTGCGTATCGCCCTTAACGCCGACAGCCTGGCGACCTGGTGGGTGAGCGCGGTAGGGGATTTTTGCGCCGAACACCATCTGTTGCTGGATCTGGTGGTGGAAGATCAGGATGTCGGCCTCAAGCGCATGCGCGCCGGGGAAGTGGCCGCGTGCCTGTGCGGCAGCGAACGCCCGGTGGCCGGGGCGCGCAGCCAGTTGCTCGGCGCCATGCGCTATCGTGCCCTGGCCAGCCCCGCCTTTGTCAGCCGTTATTTCCCTGGCGGTGTCGACGCCGCGTCATTGGCCCGGGCCCCGGCGCTGGTTTACGGGCCGGACGATTTTCTACAGCATCGCTACTTGGCGTCATTGGGCAGCGAAGGCAGTTTCGAGTATCACCTGTGTCCTTCGTCCGAAGGTTTTATTCGCATGACCGAGGCCGGACTGGGCTGGGGGCTGGTGCCGCAATTGCAGGTGCACGAGCAGTTGCAGCGCGGCACTTTGGTGGAGTTGCTGGATGGGCAGGTCATCGATGTGCCGTTGTACTGGCATCATTGGCGCAATGGCGGCCAGTTGCTGACCCGTCTGACTGAACACCTGGCGCGCAAGGCGGGGCAATGGTTGGTGCCGTTGACGTGATTCTGAACGTCAGTGAGGACTGGGTATCGGTATTCGACATCATTCACACGATTTGTAGGAGCGAGGCTTGCCCGCGAAGAGGACGGTACATCCGCCACATGTTTTGAATCTGGCCTATCGCCTTCGCGGGCAAGCCTCGCTCCCACGGTTTCCCGATTGCCACGCGATTGCGGAGGTGTCAGGGCAATGAGACTTTACGGAGTGGTAAATGAAGATTCTGGTCACCGGCGCGAGCGGCTTTGTTGGCGGGCGCTTTGCGCGTTTCGCCCTGGAGCAGGGCCTGAGCGTACGGGTCAACGGACGGCGGGCGCAGAGCGTCGAGCATCTGGTACGTCGTGGCGCCGAATTCATTCCCGGCGACCTGACCGACCCCGAACTGGTCCGCGAACTGTGCCATGACGTCGAAGCCGTGGTGCACTGCGCCGGCGCCGTGGGTGTGTGGGGGCGTAAACAGGACTTTATGCTGGGCAATGTGCAGGTCACCGAAAACATTGTCGAAGGCTGTTTGAAACAACGGGTGCGCAGGCTGGTCCATTTGTCATCGCCGTCGATCTATTTTGATGGCCATTCGCACCTGAACATCAAGGAAGACCAGGTCCCGCGTCGGTTCAACAACCACTATGCGGCCACCAAGTACCTGGCCGAGCAGAAGGTGTTCGGCGCCATGGAGTTCGGCCTGGAAGTGATCGCCCTGCGCCCGCGTTTCGTGACCGGGGCAGGCGACACCAGCATTTTCCCGCGCTTGCTCAATATGCAGCGCAAAAAGCGTCTGTCGATCGTGGGCAACGGCCTGAATAAAGTGGATTTCACTAGCATGCAGAACCTCAACGAGGCCATGCTCAGCAGCTTGCTCGCCATGGGTTCGGCGTTGGGCAAGGCCTATAACATCAGCAACGGTACGCCGGTGCCGTTGTGGGATGCGGTGAATTACGTGATGCGGCGCATGCAAGTGCCACAGGTAACGCGCTACCGTTCCTACGGCCTGGCCTACAGCGCCGCGGCCCTTAACGAGGCGGCGTGCATGCTCTGGCCAGGGCGCCCGGAGCCGACATTGTCGCGCCTGGGCATGCAGGTGATGAGCAAGGACTTCACCCTGGATATCAGCCGCGCCCGGCATTATCTGGAGTACGAGCCCAAGGTCAGCCTGTGGACGGCGCTGGATGAGTTCTGTGCCTGGTGGCAGACGCAACAGCCGCAATGAGTGCTGTGGCGGGCACTGGTTATACTTCGAGGCTTTGCATTTTTCAGCTTCGCTTTTACGGTTTTTTTTGAAGGGCTATTCATGCGCAACGATCCCTACGACGACGTCGATGACGTCCCGAGCCTCACCGCCAAAGATGACGATGACGATTTCGAGCTGTCGTCCGGCGCCCGTGAGCGCACCACTGTTTATTCGCGCACCTCGCCGGTGGTCAAGGTCAAGGCGCCGAGCACCGGCCCGCTATGGGCATTGATTGGTGCACTGGCCATTGCCTTCTGCGGCCTGGGTTGGTGGAGCTTCCAGCAGATCACCCTGATGGGCCAGCAACTGGTGGCAACTCAGGAAAGCTTCGCGCGGATCAGCGAAGAAGCGGCGGGGCGCCTGCAGGATATCTCCGGCAAAGTGGTGGCGACCGAGTCGGTGGTCAGCGAAGGCGAGGCCCTGCGCCAGCGTATCAAGCTGATCGAAGACCAGTTGGCTGATCAGGACAAACAGCAGGAAGGCAGCACCGGGCAGAAAGCCGACCTGGAAAAACGCCTCGCCCAGCTTACCGAGCAGAATGCCCAGCAACAGGCCACCAGCACGCAATTGCAGGAAGACCTGAAAAACGTGGCGCTGGAGATGACCACCCTCAAGTCAGCCATGCCCAGCGTGCAGGCCGCCCTGCCGGATGTAAAAAACATTCAGGCGAGTCAGGACCGTCTCGATGGCCAGCTCAAAGCCCTGAGTGCCGATATCGCGACGTTGAAGAAGAATAACTCCAGCCAGGCCATCGACCGTATCGAGCAGGAACTGGTTGCACTCAAAAGCGAGCAGGACCGCGCCCCGACGTCGTCGGCCAACAGCAACGGGCCAAGCACCGCAGAGTTCGACGCCTACCGCGCCCAGGTGACACGCAGCATCAACACCCTCAACAGCCAGATCCAGAACCTGGCGCAGCAGGTGAATGCACCGCGTTGAACCGTAATGTGTGGGATCTAACTTTGCGGGAGGGAACTCAGTGGCAGCAAATTCTGTGGGAGCGAATTCATTCGCGAAAACGGAGTTTCAGGCAATGAAGATGTATTGACTTCACCGGCCTCTTCGCGAATGAATTCGCTCCCACAGTCGCTCCCACAATGGCTCCTGCATGATGTGCCTTGCAATACCCGGCGCAAAACAAAACACCCCGCCAAGGCGGGGTGTTTTTATTTCAGCAACCGTTACAGCGTCGGGTAGTCGAGGTAACCCTCAGGCCCCTTGCCGTAGAAGGTCTCAGGCACTGGCGTATTGAGCGGCGCATCGGCTGCCAGGCGTGCTGGCAGGTCCGGGTTGGCAATGAACGGCACCCCGAAGGCCACGGCATCGGCCTTGCCCGATTGCAGCCAGGCATTGGCGCTGTCCTTGGTGAACTTTTCGTTGGCGATAAAGGCGCCGCCGAAGGCTTCCTTAAGGATCGGTCCGATGCTGTCATCGGCTTCGCGCTCACGGGCACAGATAAACGCGATACCGCGCTTGCCCAGCTCGCTGGCGACGTAGCTGAAGGTCTCGGTCAGGTTGTCGTCGCCCATGTCGTGGGCGTCGGCACGGGGTGCCAGGTGCATGCCGACCCGGCCGGCGCCCCAGACTTCCACCACTGCGTCAGTCACTTCCAGCATCAGCCGCGCACGGTTCTCCACAGAGCCACCGTAGGCGTCGGTGCGCTGGTTGGTTTTGCTTTGCAGGAACTGGTCGAGCAGGTAGCCATTGGCACCGTGGATTTCCACGCCATCGAAACCGGCGGCCTTGGCGTTTTCCGCGCCGTTGCGATAGGCGTCGACGATATCGGCGATTTCTTCCAGTTCCAGGGCGCGGGGCGTCGGGTATTCAGCCAGCGGACGCACTAGGCTGACGTGACCGGCCGGCTTGACCGCGCTCGGGGCAACTGGCGCTTCACCATTGAGGTACGAGCTGTGGGAGACGCGGCCTACATGCCACAGTTGCAGGACGATCTTGCCACCCGCGGCGTGTACGGCCTTGGTGATATTGCTCCAGCCACGCACCTGGGCGGCGGACCAGATGCCCGGGGTGTCCGGGTAGCCGACGCCCATGGGCGTAACGGAAGTGGCTTCGCTGATGATCAGGCCGGCGGAGGCGCGCTGTACGTAGTACTCGGCCATCATCGCGTTGGGCACACGGCCCTCGTCGGCGCGGCAGCGGGTCAGCGGCGCCATGACGATGCGGTTGGCCAGTTGCAGGTCGCCCAGGGTGATCGGGTCAAAGATAGTGGTCATGGTAAAACCCTCTTGAAATTGATCAGTTGGTAACAGGGGCCAGCTCGGGATTGACGCTCTGGCGGAAAGTAATCAGGGTCACCAGCAGGGTCAGCACTGCCAGTACCGCAGCGGCCAGAGGCACGCTGGTCAGGCCCATTCCATGAGCGATCACACTGCCGCCAATCCAGGCGCCCAGGGCGTTGCCGACGTTGAAGGCGCCGATATTCAGGGTCGAAATCAGGTTGGGCGCGGCCTTGCCGAACGTCATTACGTTGACTTGCAGGGCCGGTACCGCAGCGAAACAGGCGACCGCCCAAAGCAGCAGGGTGACTTCGGTCGGGATCAGCGCCACGCTGGTCCAACTGAGGATCGCCGAGACCACCGCCATCACCAGGAACACCCCGAGCAGGGTGCGCTGCACATTACGATCGGCCAGTTTGCCGCCGATGACATTGCCCAGGGTCAGGCCGACGCCGATCAGCAGCAGGGTCCAGGTCACGCCGCGTGGCGACACGCCGGTGACTTCGCCGAGCAGCGGCGCCACATAGGTGAACAGGGCGAATACCGAGGCCGAGAACAGCACGGTCATGCTCAGGGACAGCCAGATTCCGGCGCCCTTGAGGGCGGCCAGCTCGGCGCGCATGTCGAGTTTTTCTTCGTCATGCTTGAACGGCAGGAAGCGCATCAGGCCGATCAGCGCCAGCACGCCAATCACAGTCACGGCCCAGAAGGTCGAGCGCCAGCCGGCTTCCTGACCCAATGCGGTGCCCAGTGGCACGCCCAGCACGTTGGCCAGGGTCAGGCCGGTGAACATCATCGCCACCGCCGACGCCCGGCGATTGGGCGCAACCAGATTGGCCGCCACCACCGAACCAATGCCGAAGAAGGCGCCGTGACACAGAGCGGTCACAACCCGCGCAATCATCAGCATGCTGTAGCCGGTGGACAGGGCGCAAAGCATGTTGCCGACGATGAAAATCACCATCAGCCAGACCAGCGCGGCCTTGCGCGGCAACTTGGCGGTAGCCAGGGCCATGATCGGCGCGCCGATGGCCACGCCCAGGGCGTAGCCGGTTACCAGCCAGCCGGCGCCGGGAATCGATACGCCCAGGTCAGCCGCAACGTTGGGCAACAGGCCCATGATCACGAATTCCGTCGTGCCGATGGCGAAAGCGCTCAGCGCGAGCACCAGTAATGAAAGAGGCAAGATGCATCTCCTTGGAGAGTTAGAGCGGTGGGCTGAGCTCCAGCACCAGGGTGTCGACGAAGGCCTGGATGGTCTCTTCGTTGCGGCTGAAAAAATGCCATTGGCCGATTTTCTTGCTGGTGATCAGGCCAGCGCGTTGCAGGGTCGCCAAGTGGGCCGACACGGTGGACTGGGACAGCCCGGCGCGTTGGTCGATCTGCCCGGCGCACACGCCATGGCCGACCGAATGTTCCTGATCGGGAAAGCAAGTCACGGGGTCCTTTAACCACACCAGGATGTCGCGGCGGACAGGGTGGGCCAGGGCTTTTATTATTTCGTCGAGGTCGATAGGCATGGAAAACTCAGGTGTATAGCGCTATATCGCGATGGAGCGAACTTTATATCGATAATTCGCGATATACAAATATTAAGTCGCGCTAAGGCCCGCATAAATCGGTATATCGGGTTATATCGATATACAGGCCGGGCGCAGTAAAACGGCGTAGGCTAGGCGTCATGAACTACCTTGCACACCTCCACCTCGGCGGCGATAAACCCGCGCAATTGCTCGGCAGCCTCTACGGCGACTTCGTCAAAGGGCCGCTGGCCGGGCGCTTCCCCAGTGATCTTGCAGCGGCCATCCAGTTGCACCGCAGCATCGACGCCTTCACCGACAGCCACCCGTTGGTCAAGCAATCCCTCGGCCGCTTTCCTGCCGAACGACGGCGCTATGCCGGGATTGTGCTGGATGTGTTTTTCGACCATTGCCTGGCCCGGGACTGGTCCCGCTACGCCGATGTGCCCCTGCACAGCTTCACCCGCAGGGTCTACGGCGTGCTGGCGGCTGAACCGCAATTGCCGGGGCACCTGGCCGTGATTGCACCGCGCATGGCGGCTCAGGACTGGCTGGGTTCGTACCGTGAGTTCGAGATTGTCAGCGACGTGATTAGAGGCATTTCCCGACGCCTGTCAAAACCACAAGGGTTGCTAGATGCCGCGCAGGAACTGCCCGACCTCTACCAACCCTTGAGTGACGACTTCGCCGAGTTCTATCCGTTGTTGCAGGACTTTGCTCAGGCAGCCCTGGCGGCTGTTGAAGCAGTCGAACGCGACGTCTGAGGCGCTTGTGCAGGTTCGCCGAACAGCGCCATCTGCACCGCCTGTTGCGCCTGGAACGCCAGGGCCGCGCGCTCCTGACCCGCAGTGGCAATCGGTGTCAGCAACTGGATATGCACGTCACCCTGCTCATTGGCGAACAGACGCTTGAGATGTGACAGCAGGTCGTCATCGCCAATGAAGGGCGCAATAGGGTCCGCCTTGCCGTCGCGGGTGTACTTGATCGCCACCGGCTGCAACATCACCCCGGCCTCGATGGCGCTGGACAGCAGACGGCCGTGGAAAGTGCGCAGGGCGCGGCCATCTGTGGTGGTGCCTTCCGGGAAGATCAGCAGATCGGTGTCTTGCTGCAGGTGATTGCACATCTGCTTTTGCAACAGGCGGCTGTCACCTGAACCGCGACGAATGAACAGTGTCCCGGCCTTCAACGCCAGCCAGCCGGCAATCGGCCAAGTGCGTACTTCGGCCTTGGACAGGAACGACAGCGGCGCCAGCATGCCCAGCAGAGGAATGTCGGTCCATGACACATGGTTGCTCAGCCACAGCATCGGTTGAGTCGGCAGGCTGCCGCTGACCGTCACGCGAAAGGGCAGGGCGTTGGTCAGGCGCGCCATGAACCAGCGGCTCCAGCGCTGGCGCCGGGCCATGGAGTTGCCGACGCGCAGGCGCTCCATCAGGGCGAACACCCCGGCAATCGTCAGGCCCAGGGCGATGACCAGCAACACCCTGGCAACTCGCGCATAGCCGCGCACCCGACTCATTACACTGCTGCCTTGAAGTGGCGGGCGTAGCGTGGGCACAGCTCGTCGCGCTTGAGCAGGATGAACACGTCGGCGACCTGGAAGTCTTCATCCCAGCACGGCTCGCCGCAGATCTTCGCGCCCAGACGCATATAGGCCTTGAGCAGCGGCGGCATTTCGCAGATCACGTTGCTCGGCAGATCCATGCTCGGCAGCGGGTTCTTGGGTTCGGCACGCAAGTGTTCGGTGCTCAGGTAGCGTTCACGCAGGCGCTGCATGATGGCGTGGGCCTGGATGCCGCCGTCCTGCATCGGGATGCTGGCGCAGCCCATCAGGTAGCTGTAGCCGCCTTCGTTGAGCACTTCGGCCAGTTCGCTCCAGAGCGCGGCGATGGTGCCGCCGTTACGGTAGGCCGGGTCGACGCAGGTGCGGCCCAGTTCCAAAATCGGGCCTTGCAGATGGCCAAGGCCATGCAGGCTGAATTCTTCTTCACTGTAGAAGCGGCCCAGGGTATTGGCCGCCTTGTGATCGAGCAGGCGAGTGGTGGCGACCAGTTGGCCGGTGCTCAGGTCGCGCACGCCGATGTGCATGCAATGGACGTCGTAATCGTCGATATCCAGACCCAGTTCAGCGCCCTTGAGCTTGGCGTTGAACTCGCCGCTGAATACGCTGAAACGCAGGGCTTGTGCTTCTTCCAAGGCGGCGCTGCCGATCAGGCGTTCGGCCTGCAGGCGGCGTTCGGTACTGGTGTCACGAATGCGGGCGATCCGGGTCATGCGAGTCTCCGTAAGCCAGCCATGCAATGGGCCGGTCGACTGATTATTCAAGCGCGTTGCTGTACAGATGCAGGCTAGGTAGACCCCGTGTCACGGCCGTGAACCTTTGGTGATGGTTATGTGACGCCGTTACATGGGCGACGAAAGGCGCATTGTCACGATTCCCTGCTAGGGTTTCGGGATGTGTCTGTGGGAGCGAATTCATTCGCGAAGAGGCCGGTACATCCAATAGACATTCGTCGCCTGGAATACCGCTTTCGCGAATGAATTCGCTCCCACCAAAAAATAATCAATCAGCTGGTTATGCGTGTTCGATAAGAGGTGGCTACATGCGTGATCGCTTGCTCCGTTTTTGCCTGGCCTGCTCCATCGGCATCAGCGCCGCTTCGACCTTCGCCGCCGACACCTGGCCAGGCACCGACTGGGCCAGCGCGCCAGTCGCTGCGACCCCCGCCATAAAGGCGCTCGAGGACTACGCCTTCCCGCCGCGCGACGACAACAGCCGCAAGGGCATCCGCAGCGATGCGTTATTGGTGATCCGCGACGGCCAGATCATCTACGAGCACTACGCCGCCCCTACCACCGCCCAGACCCCGCACCTGACCTGGTCCATCAGCAAAAGCATCATGGCCACGGTGCTGGGCGTAGCCTTTGGCGAGAAGCGCTTTGAGCTGCTCGATTCAGTGGCGAAGTTCTACCCGACCATGGCCAGTCACGCCGATATCCGCTTCGAAGACCTGATGCACTGGGCCTCGGGCCTGGACTGGCAGGAAGACTATGAATACGCGCCGCTCAACTCCTCGGTAGTAGCCATGCTCTATACCCGCGGTCACGACGACATGGCGCGCTTCACCGCAGGCCATGGCGTGTTCGCCAAGCCGGGCACGGTGTTCCGCTATTCCAGTGGCGACAGCAATCTGCTCGCGGCTTCGCTGAAAAAAATGGTTGGCGAACAGGCCTACGGCGATTACCCCTGGACTGCGCTATTCGAACCCCTGGGCATCCGCAGTGCAGTGTGGGAACGCGATGCCAGCGGCACGTTTGTCGGCTCGTCCTACGCCTATATGACCGCCCGTGACCTGGCTCGCATCGGCCTGCTGATGCAGCGCACCGGGCAGTGGCAGGGGCGCCAGTTGGTGCCCAAGAGCTGGATCTATTTCAACCTCACGCCGTTTGCCGGGCGCGAGATCAAATCCGCCGAAGAAATCCCCGGCGGCCAATGGTGGCTCAACAAATCCCAGGACGGCTCGCGCGGCCCCTGGCCTTCGGCCCCCGCCGACACTTTCGCCGCGCTGGGCCATTGGGGCCAGGCGCTGTACGTGATCCCCAGCGCCGGGTTGGTGATCGTGCGCTACGGCGATGACCGCGACGCCAGCTTCGCCCACGACCGCCTGCTGCAACTGGCCCTGGCGGCTTTCCCGGGGGAGGCGCGGCCATGAGCGAGCAACGTGCTTTTGTCGTACGACGCCCCGTTGTCAGCCTGTTGATGCTGTTGGTGCTGGCCCTCGCCGCACTGCTATGGCACAACCGCCTGGCGCTCAATGCCTTCCCGCACATCATCAGCGCCTACACCGCCAAGGAGTACTGCTCGTGCCGTTATGTGATGGGCAACCCGGCCGAGTACTGCCGGGGCTACGTGAAGCAGTACGTGCCGGCCAGTCTGGTCGATGAGCCCGAGACCAAAAGCGTCAGTGCCGAGGGTATGGGCGAAAGCGCCATGGCCGTGTGGCGCGGGCCGCGACAGGGCTGTGTGCTGGAGCCGGATGCACCTTGAGGGTGGGAAT
Source organism: Pseudomonas sp. JUb42 (assembly GCF_024807945.1). Taxonomy (GTDB): domain Bacteria; phylum Pseudomonadota; class Gammaproteobacteria; order Pseudomonadales; family Pseudomonadaceae; genus Aquipseudomonas. The sequence continues at coordinate 175,215 of NZ_JANUFD010000001.1, forward strand.
GGCCATTGTGGAAATAACCTCTCAGGGAGCGAATCACTGAGAGAGTGGGGCCTTCGCGCGCGAATCCTGTGGGAGCGAATTCATTCGCGAAAGCGGTATATCAGGCGCAAAGCATGCGTCGACTGCACCGGCCTCTTCGCGAATGAATTCGCTCCCACATTGCTCCCACAATTGGCTCCTGCAATCTGTTCTCTTATCCCATGCCAAGCGCCCCTGCGAACCCAAGCGTTTGCCAGCGGTCAGACGCACAGCTAAGGTACCTCGCCCTGGCCCCCCTCCGGAGTTTGCATGTACCCGACCTCTCTGCTTTGCGTGACGCGCTGACATGGGCGGAGCGATTTTTCCGTGGCGCAGTGACAACCAGTTCCAGCTGTTGGTCGACGGCCCGGCGTTCTTTCCGCGCATGATCGCGGCCATTGACGCGGCGCAGCAGCAGGTTGAACTGGAGTTGTATCTGGTCGAGGCCGGTGCCTGTGCCGAGGCGATGGTACGGGCCTTGGTGGATGCCGCGCAGAGGGGCGTGATCGTGCGCTGCCTGTTCGATGATTTCGGCGCCCAGGCCTTCACCCTGCGTTTGCGCAGGCGTCTGGCCGATGCCGGGGTGATCCTGCGTTTCTATAACGCCATCCACTGGCGCCGGGGCATCCGCAATTTCTACCGCGACCATCGCAAGCTGCTGTTGGTCGACAAGCGCCTGGCCGTGGTCGGCGGCACCGGGGTCACCGACGAATTCTGGACGCCGGGCGAGCCGGTCAGCGAATGGCATGAAGTCATGGTGGAAATCACCGGGCCTCTGGTGATCGACTGGCAGGCGCTGTTCGACCGCCAGTTCCACGCCAACCCGCGCCGCACCGCGTGGCGCCCCAATGAGAATTTTGGCCTGCCGCGCCTGCCCAGACCGCCGACGGTCGGCACAGGCCAGGGTCGCGTGGCCTATGCCGATGCGCGTCAGCATCGCGACATTCTGCAATCCCTGGTCCGGGCCCTGAACAGTGGCAAGCAGCGGATCTGGCTGGCGACGCCATATTTCCTGCCGACCTGGAAAGTCCGCCGCGCCCTGCGTCGGGCTGCGTCACGGGGTATCGACGTACGCCTGCTGCTGACCGGGCCGCGCACCGATCACCCCTCGGTACGTTACGCCGGGCATCGCTACTACCCGCGCTTGCTGCGTGCCGGGGTAAAAATCTTCGAATACCAGCCGTGCTTCCTGCACCTGAAAATGGTCCTGATCGACGATTGGGTCAGCATCGGCTCGTGCAACTTCGATCACTGGAACCTGCGCTTCAATCTGGAAGCCAACCTCGAAGCCCTCGACCCGGGCCTGACCCGGGACGTGGTTGCAAGCTTCGAGAAGGACTTTGCCGTGAGCCGGGAAATCACCCTCGACGCCTGGAAAGCCCGGCCCCTGTGGAGCCGGGTCAAACAGCGCCTGTGGGGCTGGATCGACCGCCTGGTGGTGAACCTGCTCGACCGGCGCAACTGACTGACCGCTTAGCGGCGCTCCACCGAATGATCGACGAAGGCTTTGGTCATGGTCGCCAGATGCAACGCCGAACAGTTCAGCGCGCGGCTGGTTTGCAGGTCACTGTCGCAGGATTCGTGGGTGAGGGTGATTAGGCAGCGCACCAGGTCCGAGGCGTAGTTGAGGGCCTGTTCCTGAGTGACGTCGGGGTGGATGGTGAAGAGGGGGGTATCGGTCATATTTTTACTTCCAGTTCAGTAGTGATTAGCCGCCTGCGCATCGCTACCAAACGATGAGGGTGGCGGCCGTACGCAAGTTGGTAGACCGGGTGAACTGGCAAAGCCGGTGCGTCCGAAGACGCCGAGCGTACGGCCACCATAGGTGACGCATCACGCCATAGTTCACTCAGGTCTACCAAACCTGATCGCTGATTGTGCAGCGACCGGCGCAGACTAGAGACCTGAATGAAGAGGCGCAATAGGTCGGGATTTTCTCAGAAATTTCCTTCAAATAGAAAGGGATGCGTCCTGCGAATACATTCCAATAGATGACGCAGAACCGGTAGGAGCCAACATGTTGGTGATCGAGTGCGCAGCGCTCGCATAGCGTCGGCGACTGACCCGACGCAATCGCCAGCCTCTCCTACAAATCGGATTTTGAGTTTAGATCACAGTATTTCGTCGGCTTGACCGGGCATCGAATGTGTTGGCGCTTTCGCAGGCAAGCCTGCTCCCACAGCTCACCTGGCAAGCGTCCTACCTGACACTGCGCATTGGCCTTCTCGTGAACAAATTCGCTCCTACCCGACCGCGTCGACTTCAATGTAGTACTAGGCTGTTACCCAGCTCTCTTGCAGTGAGCCGATACTCCTGTCACTCACACCCACAAGGAGAACGTTGATGGCTGCCAAGAAAATTCTGATGCTGGTCGGTGATTACGTCGAAGATTACGAAGTCATGGTGCCGTTTCAGGCCCTGCAAATGGTCGGTCACACCGTCCACGGCGTTTGCCCCGGCAAGTCCGCTGGCCAGACCGTTCGCACGGCGATTCATGACTTCGAGGGCGATCAGACCTACAGCGAAAAGCCGGGGCATAACTTTGCCCTCAACTTCGACTTCGCCAAGGTCAAGGCCGAAGACTACGACGCGCTGCTGATCCCCGGCGGACGTGCGCCGGAATACCTGCGCTTGAATGAAACCATCCTTGAGTGGGTAAGAGCTTTCGACAAGGCCGGTAAGCCCATCGCCGCCGTCTGCCACGGTGCGCAATTGCTGGCAGCGGCGGGTGTGCTGGAAGGGCGTGAATGCAGTGCTTACCCGGCCTGTGCGCCGGAAGTGAAACTGGCCGCAGGCACCTTCATGGAAATCGAGGTCACGGCTGCTCACACCCAAGGCAATCTGGTGACTGCACCGGCATGGCCTGCGCATCCGGCCTGGCTGGCGGGGTTTCTGAAGTTGCTGGGGACCGAGATCAGCCTGTAGGGCATCCAGCGTAGTACTTTCGGGTGGGAGCGAATTTATTTGCGAAGAGGCCGGTGCATTCAATGCCTCTTTATCGTCTGAAATACCGTTTCGCGAATGAATTCGCTCCCACAAAGCATTTCATTCCAACTTCTAAGTTGTGTGTTTTCAGAAAAACAAAAACCCGGCCATCAAGACCGGGTTTTGTTGTTACGGGGTGGCAGCCTTACTGCACTTCCACCGCCAAACTGTCGCTGATCTTCTTCTGCCAGATCTGCGGTCCGGTGACGTGGACGGATTCGCCCTTGCTGTCCACCGCGACTGTCACTGGCATGTCCTTGACTTCGAACTCGTAGATCGCTTCCATGCCCAGTTCGGCAAAGGCCACGACTTTGGATTTCTTGATCGCCTGGGCCACCAGGTAGGCGGCGCCGCCGACGGCCATCAGGTAGACGGCCTTGTAATCCTTGATCGCTTCGATGGCGGTCGGGCCGCGCTCGGATTTGCCGATCATGCCCAAAAGGCCGGTCTGATCGAGGATCTGCCGGGTGAACTTGTCCATGCGCGTCGCCGTGGTCGGGCCCGCCGGGCCGACGACTTCTTCGCGCACCGGATCAACCGGGCCGACGTAATAGATGAAGCGACCCTTGAGGTCCACCGGCAGGGTTTCGCCCTTGTTCAGCATCTCGACCATGCGCTTGTGCGCCGCATCGCGACCGGTGAGCATTTTGCCGTTGAGCAGGACGGTTTCGCCCGGCTTCCAGCTCTGCACGTCTTCCGGGGTCAGGGTGTCGAGGTCGACGCGGCGGGCCGAGGGGCCGGCTTCCCAGACGATTTCCGGGTAGGCGTCCAGCGGTGGCGCTTCCAGGGAGGCTGGGCCGGAACCGTCGAGCACGAAGTGGGCGTGACGAGTGGCGGCGCAGTTGGGGATCATGCACACCGGCAGGGACGCGGCGTGGGTCGGGTAGTCCATGATCTTGACGTCGAGCACGGTGGTCAGGCCACCCAGGCCCTGGGCGCCGATGCCCAGTTGGTTGACCTTCTCGAACAGCTCCAGACGCATCTCTTCGATACGGTTGGACGGGCCGCGTTTTTTCAGCTCGTGGATGTCGATGGATTCCATCAACACTTCCTTGGCCATGACCGCGGCTTTCTCGGCGGTGCCGCCGATGCCGATGCCGAGCATGCCCGGTGGGCACCAGCCGGCGCCCATGGTTGGCACGGTCTTCAGAACCCAGTCAACGATCGAGTCGGACGGGTTGAGCATGGCCATCTTCGATTTGTTTTCCGAACCGCCGCCTTTGGCCGCCACGTCCACTTCCACGGTGTTACCCGGGACGATGGAGTAGTGGATGACCGCCGGGGTGTTGTCCTTGGTGTTTTTGCGCGCGCCTGCCGGGTCGGCGAGGATGGATGCACGCAGGACGTTTTCCGGCAGGTTGTAGGCGCGACGCACACCTTCGTTGATCATGTCGTCCAGGCCCATGGTGGCGCCATCCCAGCGCACGTCCATGCCGACGCGTACGAAGACGGTGACGATGCCGGTGTCCTGGCAGATCGGGCGATGACCGGTGGCGCACATGCGCGAGTTGATCAGGATCTGGGCCATGGAGTCGCGTGCGGCTGGCGATTCTTCGCGCAGATAGGCCTCGTGCATGGCCTGGATGAAGTCCACGGGGTGGTAGTAGGAAATGAATTGCAGGGCGTCGGCAACGCTCTGAATCAGGTCATCTTGCTTGATCACGGTCACGGGGAGCGCTCCTCTGATAAGGACGGGAACATTTTATGTGCTGGCATCCGCACAGCTGCAATGGGTGTAGCAGAGCTGTCAGGTCGCGGTTGCAAACAGGGCGCGGCAGTATACCCCTTGAACAGCTACGGTCCATCCACCGGTTGTGCAAGAGACTGTTGTGATGGGTGATAAGGCGGTGGGGTGGAGATGGATTTGTGTCTTGGGCGGTCGCCTGGCACACATCGCCTTCTTATCAAACAACGCAACATCTGCTGAATCACCGGAACTCCGTGGGAGCGAATTTATTCGCGAAAGCGGTATTACAGGCGATACAAATGCTTCGGATTTACTGGCCTCTTCGCGAATGAATTCGCTCCTACAGGATTTGCTCCTCCTCCTGCGGAATCGCATTTCAATTCAGTTAATGTGTGCTTTGACAATGCGCACTAGGCAACCCGCAGGCGTAACGCTAGAGTGGATGCTTCGTGCCACTACGGGAAGGAATCCTTTTGAGCACACCCCGTGGCAGGTTGATCGTCAACACTCGGCAGTCCCTTATTCTTCAGCGCTTCGCTATGGCCGCCCTGACTTATGTCGTGGTGCTGGCCTTGACGTGGCTGGCGATTTGTACCGGCGACCTGGCCCAGCCGCTGCCTGTGGCGCTGGTGAGCAGCAGCCTGGTGCTGGTTAGCCAGCTGGCACTGCTGGCGGTTTTCGTCAGCGGCTGGAATCAGCGCTTTGCCGATCCGAGCCTGACCGAGTTTCAGGTGTTGCTGGCCATTGCCTGGCTGACCTGGTTGCTGGCCTGGCTGGATGGCTCGCGCGGTACTTTCCTGGCGCTTTATGCGCCGATTCTGCTGTTCGGCCTGTTCCAGCTCGATGCCAGGGTGTTCGCCCGTTGCGCGGTCATCGTGTTTCTGTGCTTTCTCGGGATCAACGCCCGTGAGTGGCTGATGCTGCCGTCGCCTGCGCCGTTCGGCCATGTCCTGGTGCAGATCTGTGTGCTGTTTGTCATGCTGGCGTGGCTGAGTGTGTTTGCCGGTTATGTCCAGGCCCAACGCGGTCGTATGCGTCAGCGCCGCTATGCCTTGCAGGCGCATCAGGACACGCTGCGCGGCATGATGCGTCAGCTCGAAGAAGTCGCCGCCACCGATGAGCTGACCAATCTGTACAATCGCCGCTATTTTCTGCGCATGGCCTCTCGTGAGTTGCACGGGATGCACGAAGAGCAGACCCACGGCCTGGCCCTGATCGACCTGGATCACTTCAAACGCATCAATGATGCCTATGGCCATGCGGTTGGTGATCGAGTGTTGCAGACCTTTGCCACGGTCACCCAGGGCAGCCTGCGCGAGAGCGATATCCTGGCGCGTTATGGAGGCGAAGAATTCGTGATGTTGATTCCCCGTTGTAGCCAACAGCAGTTGAGCGAGTGCTGCGAGCGCGTGCGCCTGGTGTTTGCCGAGGTTGAACTGGAAGGCCTGCTTGATGTGGAGCTGAGCCTGTCGGTGGGCATGACCCTGTTGCAATGGGGCGATGATCTGGACACCGCCCTGCAGCGTGCCGATCAGGCGCTGTATCAGGCCAAGCGCGACGGGCGTAATCGTTGCGTCGCGGGCTGGGATCAGGTCAATGCCTGAACTGCATGTAGGCGACCGGCACTGGCCGGTCGCGGCTGCGAGCAATCTGCTGGACGCCCTGAATCAGGCGGGTATTGCTGTGCCTTACAGCTGTCGGGCGGGGAGTTGTCATGCCTGTCTGGTGCGCTGCGTGCAGGGCGAGCCGCTGGATGCCCTGCCTGACGCGCTGGATGCGGGCAAACGCCAGCAGGGTTGGCGTCTGGCCTGTCAGTGCCGGGTCGTCGAAGACCTGGCCGTGGAAATTTTCGATCCCTTGCGCGACGGCTTGCCTGCCCATGTCGCCGCCTGCGACTGGCTGACGCCGGCGGTGCTGCGCCTGCGCCTGGAGGCCGAACGCCCGCTACGCTATCGCGCCGGGCAGCATTTGGTACTGTGGACGGCCAGTGGCGTGGCCCGGCCGTATTCCTTGGCCAGCCTGCCGGGGGAGGATCCCTGGCTGGAGTTTCATCTGGACTGCCGCCAGCCGGGTGCCTTTATCGACGTCGCCCGACAACTGCAACCCGGTGACAAGTTGCGCCTGGGGGAACTGCGCGGTGGCGCCCTGCGTTACGACCCGGACTGGCAGGAGCGACCCTTGCTGCTGATGGCTTCGGGTACAGGCCTGGCGCCGCTGTGGGGGCTGTTGCGCGAAGCGCTGCGTCAGGATCATCAAGGTGCGATCCGGCTGACTCATCTGGCGACTGAGCATTATCTAGAGAGCGAGTTGCAGGCTCTGGCGGCGGCCCATGGCAACCTGACGGTGCAACTGGTGACACCCGAGCAACTGCCTTCGACGCTCGATGGGTTGCGCCTGCTGCCGCGGCAGACCATGGGCCTGCTGTGCGGCAGCCCCGCTCGGGTCGAGATGTTTGCCAAACGGTTGTACCTGGCAGGGTTGCCGAGGAATCAGCTATTAGCGGATATGTTTACGGAGCAGGCGGGTTCCTGACGGGCCGAGCGAATCCAGTGCGTGCGAACTGTGGGAGCGAATTCATTCGCGAAGAGGCAGGTACATTCGATAAATTCCCTTCGCCTGGAATACCGTCTTCGCGAATGAATTCGCTCCCACACAGTCAAATGTTGAAGATATCTCTACTAATGAAAAAGCCCCGGTCTCATCACTGAGCCGGGGCTTTTCTATAAGGCCTGAGCCTTAAACCATTGGGTCGCCAACGTGCAGGATTTTCATGCCATTGGTGCCGCCGATGGTGTGGTAGCTGTCGCCCTTGGTCAGGATGACCCAGTCACCTTGCTCGACCACACCGCGCTTGAGCAGCTCGTCTACCGCCGACTGGCTGACCTGGCCTGGTGGCAGGTTGGCCGGATCGAATGGCACGGTGTAGACGCCACGGAACATGGCGGCACGGGCCTGGGTGGCACGGTGCGGGGAGAACGCGTAGATCGGCACCGAGGAACGGATGCGCGACATGATCAGCGGGGTGTAACCGCTTTCCGTCAGGGCGATGATCGCTTTCACGCCCGGGAAGTGGTTGGCGGTGTACATGGCCGCCAGGGCGATGCTTTCGTCGCAACGGGTGAAGGACTCACCGATGCGATGCTTGGAGCTCTTGCCGGTCGGATGACGTTCGGCACCCATGCAGATGCGAGCCATGGCCTGCACGGCTTCAACCGGATAGGAACCGGCAGCGCTTTCGGCCGAGAGCATCACGGCGTCCGTGTAGTCGAGCACGGCGTTGGCCACGTCGGACACTTCGGCGCGGGTCGGCATCGGGTTGGTGATCATCGATTCCATCATTTGCGTAGCGACGATCACGGCCTTGTTCAGGGTGCGCGCGTGGGCAATGATTTTCTTCTGTACGCCCACCAGCTCGGCGTCGCCGATTTCCACACCCAGGTCACCACGGGCAACCATGACCGCGTCACTGGCGCGGATCAGGGCATCGAGGACTTCGTCGTCGGCCACGGCTTCGGCGCGTTCGATCTTGGCCACCAGCCAGGCAGTGCCACCGGATTCGTCACGCAGTTGGCGGGCGTATTCCATGTCTGCGGCATCGCGTGGGAAAGAAACGGCCAGGTAGTCCAGGTCCATTTCTGCAGCGAGCTTGATGTCTTGCTTGTCTTTTTCTGTCAGGGCCGGGGCCGTCAGGCCGCCACCGCGACGGTTAATGCCTTTATGGTCCGACAGCGGGCCGCCGATCAGCACGGTGCAGTGCAGTTCGTCAGCGGTCTGGGTGTCGACGCGCATGACCACGCGACCGTCATCAAGCAGCAGTTCGTCGCCCACGCCGCAGTCCTTGACCAGGTCCGGATAGTCGATGCCGACGATCTGCTGGTTGCCTGCGGTCAGGGGATGCGCGGTGGAGAAGGTGAATTTGTCACCGACTTTGAGTTCAATACGCTTGTCAGCGAATTTGGCGATACGGATTTTCGGGCCTTGCAGGTCACCCAGCAGGGCAACGAAGCGACCGTGCCGTGCGGCAATCTCGCGGATCAGCTTGGCGCGAGCCTTGTGCTCGTCCGGGGTTCCGTGGGAAAAGTTCAGGCGGGCAACATCCAGACCCGACAGGATCAGTTGCTCGATGACTTCGGGCGAGTTACTGGCAGGGCCAAGTGTGGCAACGATTTTGGTACGGCGAACGGTCATGCACAAACTCCTTAATTGAAGCGCAGCGAGAGGCTACTACTGTCTTGGGCTGTAGTCATTGTTCCTTTGCACTACCTCGAAGATGATCAACCGGGCAAATGGCAGACGATTGGCAATCAATCAGCCCTGTAGAAATTGCGGCGCAGGCCGATAGCGTGCAGAGCACAGGAGAGTCCCATGCGTATCGTGATGATTTTAGTATTGCTGGCTGCTGTCAGCGGTTGTACCCGTTGGTCGATGAATTCCAACCTCAACAGCGCCTACCGTGATTTCGAGCGCGGCGACTGCGATGCCGTCATGCTGGACCTGTCCAAGGTCGATCGGCAGAGTCGTGCGCGGCGATACATCCAGCCGGAGGTATCGATGTTGCGCGGGCAGTGCCTTGAGCGCCAAAAACTTTACGTCGATGCTGCACAAACCTATCAATACATCATGACGCAGTTCCCTTACAGCGAGTATGCTTTCCGGGCACGTGCACGTCTGGATACGCTGGCCCAGCTGGGTTATTACCGCGGCAATGCGCCAGCTGCGGTCACCCGGCCGGCTCCTCTTTGAAGTGACAGAGTGTTTACACCCGATTGGATGAACGGCCATTAATTTGAGTGGCTGTCTGCCATCTTTGCGCTAGGCTCTGTAACGCGGGTGAGAACAAAGGGCAGCGTAAATGCCCCGGACACCCTCCGGGGCTTTCCACTTTTGATACGTGGTGAGTTCAAAGCATTAGCGCGGCCATGCTCAATGGTCCTCGATGGCGATCTTTCCATGCTCAATCGACGAATCGAACGGCATCAATTGCCTTGTTTTCTTCAGGTTTCCAACCGATATACCGGCAAGACCCTTGGATTTCTCGGCAATATCTCCGAAGAAGGCTTGATGCTGATCAGCGATTTGCCATTACTGGTGGGCGCAGTCTTTGCCCTGTCCCTGCAAGTGCCAGGCGATGAGAGCGGTCGACGTACGCTGGATGTCAGTGCCCGTTGCCTGTGGTCCCATGAAGATGAAACGCCCGGTCATTTCGACTCGGGGTTTTCCCTGGAAATAGCCCCGACGGAATATTTCGAATTGATCGAGGCGTTGAAGTATTACTTCAGTTTCTATGCGGTAGAGGCTTCAGCCTGAGTATCCATTGATCTGAAATGGGATCCTGTGGGAGCCGCCTTGGTGGCAATCGAGTGCGCAGCGCTCGCAACAGCGGTTGACTGATCTGCCGCTATCGCCAGCAAGCCGGCTCCCACATAGATATCCACCCGCCTGCTTACAACGCCCCGGCCTTTTTCCAGCTCAAGTACCGACTGACCAGTTGCGGCCCCAGCTCGCCGGGGCGTACATCCAATACCGGAATGCCATGGGCGCTCAGGCGTTCGTGCAATCCGGCACGGGCGTTGAGAAAGTCCACGGCGGCGCAGTAGGCCAGCGCTTCATCGTGGGTCTGCACGCTGGTCTGGCGCAACGTATCGAGCACATCTTCGCGCAGGCTCGCCACCAGTACCCGGTGCTGGCGGCCCAATTGTTTGGCGGCGGCCAGCAGCTCTTCGTCATCTTCGTCGCGCAGGTTGGTAATCAGGACGATCAAGGCTCGTCGTTTCTGCCTGACCAGCAGTTCGCGCACCGCCTGGCTGTAGTCGGCCGGGCGCTGGCTGCACTCCAGATCATAGACGCCGTTGAGCAACTGGCTCAGTTGGCTCTGGCCCTTGACCGGCGCCAGGTAGCGGCGCTGCTCGCTGGCCAGAGTGCACAGCCCGACGGCGTCACCCTGGCGCAAGGCCACGTAGCTCAGCAACAGGCAGGCATTGAGGGCGTGATCGAAGTGGCTGAGGTCGCCGTCCTGGCTGCGCATGCGCCGACCGCAGTCGAGCAGGAAGACAATCTGCTGATCGCGTTCATCCTGATATTCCCGGGCAATCGGCGTGCGTTGCCGGGCGGTGGCTTTCCAGTCGATCTGGCGCAGGCTGTCGCCCTCGCGAAACTCGCGCAACTGGTTGAATTCCAGACCCAGCCCGCGTCGTTGGCGCTGTCTTACGCCGATCTGGCTCAGCCAGTTATCCACAGCCAGCAACTGGCCGCCGTACAACCGGGCGAAGTCCGGGTAGACGCGGGTGCTGCCAGGCACGTCCAGATAGCGGCGTGATTGCCACAGGCGCAAGGGGCTGGGCAGGTTGATTTCGCAGCGTTCGAACTGGAATCGCCCGCGTTTGAGTGGGCGCAGGCGATAACCCAGTTCGCCACGCTGGCCGGGACGCAGGGTGATGCTTTGTGGCAGGTTCTCGGTGGCCAGGCCTGCGGGAGCATGGTCATGCAGGCTCAGGGTCAGAGTGGCCGGGCTGTCATGTTCGATATCCATGCGCACTTCGCTCCAGCGCCCCAACGCCAGGCTGCCCGGCATCTGCCGTTGCAGGCGCGGAGAAGGGCGGCGCAGGAGCCAGACGGCATCGAGCAGCCCCAATAAGGCCACCGCCACCAGCACGGCGACGAAGCCACTGGCGGTCTTGGCGGGCACGGCGATCTCCAGCGCATTCAGGCTGCCCAGGACAATGGCCAGGCCCAGCAGCGCCAGCAGAATGCCCAGCAGGCTGCGCGAGGGCTTGAGGAGCTGTTTCACAGGCGCGGTGCCGGAACCTGATCAAGCATCTGGCGCAGTACCTGATCCACCGACAAGCCTTCGATATCCAGCTCCGGCGACAGCCGTACGCGGTGGCGCAGCACCGCCAGGGCGCAGCCTTTGACGTCGTCGGGAACAACGAACTCGCCGCCACGCAGCAAGGCCCGGGCCCGGGCGCCGCGGACCAGGGCAATCGAGGCCCGCGGCCCGGCCCCCAGGGTAAAACCCGGCCAGGTACGGGTGGCCCTGGCCAGGCGCACGGCGTAGTCGAGGACTTGCTCATCCAGTGGCAGTTCGCTGGCAATGCGCTGCAAGGCCTGCACTTCCCTCGCATGCATCAGCACGCGCAGAGGTTGTACATCGAGCATGTCGGCGCGGCTGGAGCGGGTGACCTGGCGGACCATGGCCAGCTCTTCGTTGGCCTGGGGGTAATCCATGCGCAGCTTGAGCATGAAGCGGTCCAGCTCGGCTTCCGGCAGCGGGTAAGTGCCCTCCTGTTCGATGGGGTTCTGGGTTGCCAGCACCATGAACGGCTGGGCGATCGGCAAGGCGCGACCCTCCAGGGTGACCTGACGCTCCTGCATGGCTTCGAGCAGGGCGGCCTGGGTCTTGGCCGGTGCGCGGTTGATCTCGTCGGCCAGCAGCAGGTTGGTGAACAGTGGACCCTTGCGCAGCTTGAACTGCTCGGTCTGCAGGTCATACACGGCGTGGCCGGTGACATCGCTGGGCATCAGGTCCGGGGTGAACTGGATCCGCGCGAAGTCGCCGCCGAAGCAACGGGCCAGGGCCCGGACCAGCAACGTCTTGCCCAGCCCCGGCACCCCTTCGAGCAGGACGTGACCACCACCGATGAGAGCGGTCAGTACATCGTCGATCACCGCATCCTGACCGATCACCGCCTTGCGCAATTCATGGCGAATAGCCTGGGCCAGATGGCTGGCGCGCTGGCGCTGCCTGGTTTGATGGTCGGGGTCGGGTGCCGTTGGCGCAGGCGGTTCGACGGCGACCGGTTCGCTGGTTTCTCTGGCTGGTTCGGTCTCGACCGGTGTATCGACGGCGGCGCTGACTTCGTCGGCGGCGGGAGCGATTACGCGCTTTTGGATCAACACATAACGGCCCGGACTTGCGCTGTCCTGTGGGACCGGCTTCAGCCGGGAAGGCATATTCCCGGCTGAAGCCGGTCCCACAGTCGCTTGCTCATCCGTTGAGTGCTCCTCTCCCGCAACAGAGTGTTCAGCCTGATCGACGGGCTCGGTCGGTATATCGATGTTGAACTCGACGGGTTGTTGGCTCGAAGGCTCGGTCGGGTGATCGCTCATAAGGCATTCCTGAGGGCTTGCAGGTGGGCAACCTGACGGGTGAAGTCGGCACTGGAAAGGCGTTTGGCCGGACGCGGGCGCATGGCCTGGCCGACGGCACTGGTGGACTGGCGCGTGAGCCGGGCCAGCACTTGCCATTGATCGGCCACACCGAGTTGTTCGAAGCCGGGATGGCGTTGGCGGGCGCGGCGCAGAATGTCTTGTTGCAGGCCGCGCAGCAGGGTTTGTTGACCGCTGTGGCGCAGGAGGAAATCGGCACTGGCGCGCAGGTGTTCGGTCAATTGACGGCGGGCGCGGGAAGCCGGGGCCTGCAAGGGGCCGTGGCGCAGCCCGAAATGCCAGAGGCTGAGCACAATCAGCAAGGCCAGGACGGTCAGGGCCAGGGGAAAGTTATGCAGCAGCAGGCCAAACAGGTTGTCATGATCGGTGCGCAGGACCAGGGTCACTTCGCTGTCCTGGGCCAGATACCACAGCAGCCAGGCATTGTCGTATTTGCCGATGGCGCGGGTTTTCCACAGGTCGGCGTCGGTGACCACGGTAATAATGCCTTGGCCCCGGGTGAGTTGCAGCATATGGGTGGAATCGGCGCTGTTGGCCCAGGCCTGGGCAACGTCCTGCGGGTCATCGAGGTGGAAGGCGGTGTCGAAGCCGATATAGGCCGGGGCGCTTTCGTTTTCGATATATAAGCGGGTCAGTTCCGGCCAGGGCAGATTCGGCGTGTCGGAAATCGGCGCGGCGCGCATGGGAATCATCGGCCTGACGCGTTGGTTGCTCTCTTGCAGATCCTGCTTTTGCAGGTCTTTGCTCAGGTATTGGCGCAGATGCAGGCGATCCAGCAATAGATCGCCACTACGGCCCTTCTTCTCGTCCCAGAGCTGTTCGGCGACAAAGATCAGGTGACCGCCGTCCAGTACCCATTGCAACACCTCGTCGGCCTGGCCGGGCGTCATGTTTTCCCGGCTGTCGAGCAGGATCAGGGTTTTGGCGGGCAGCTGCGGGTTGGGGTCGGGCAGGTGGTTGATGTTGGTAATGACATTGACCGGGATCGAGCGTTGACGCAGGTACTCCTGAGCCGCCAGATACGGATTGCTGCGGGCTTCCGGTGACGGCCCCTGGTCGATGCTGACGGTATAGCGCTCGATGTGGTCGTAGCTGCGCTGAGCGGCCAGAAGCAGCAGCGCCAGGATCAACAGACCGAGCAGGATCGCGGTGCGCCGGGTCATGACGGTGCCCCCGGCTTGCCCAGGTTGCGCCAGCCGTCACACAGCTCCTGGCAAGCCTGCTGCGGCGGCAGTTGGTGACCGTATGCGAGGTTTTGCCAATGGCGCATCAGGTTGCGGCTGAAAATAGTCAGTGAAGGTTCAGCCAGGCTGGCAACCCTGAGCAGAACCTGGCCTTCAGTATCGGCCTCTTTAAGGGGCAGCTGATAGTCAATCAGCAGGCGATTGAGCAGCGCCCGGTAGAGCAGGCCGAGGGCCTCACGGGGCTGGCTGGCCCAGAGCTGTTGCGCGTGGCCGGCGACGTCGTCCGGCAGGCTGGCGCTGCTTATCTGCAGGCCGAACAATTGTTCGGGCATGTCGCGCAGCGGCAGTTTTTCTTTTGCGCTTCGACGGCTGACAAAGGTGCCCACCCAGCTGCGGTAGCGCCATGCCAGCAGGCAGGCCACGGCCAGCAGCGCTCCCCAGAGCAATACTTCGAAGGTGCTGGCCAGGGTCCTGGCAGCATTGAGCAGGCGCATCAGCCAGGGGGATGGCGCGGCCTGACGGGCATGTTCGCTGGCCGGTTTGGCCTCGTCCGGATTCTTCCAGCGCCAGCGGGTTTCGCTCTTCATGTTCTTAAAGGGCGGCTGATCCAGCACACTGCCGATCTGTTTGGCCGAGTCCTGGCTGGTCACGGGCTGGTGGGTCAGGCGCGGGCTCATCGGCCCGGCTTCCTGCTGACCGGCCTTGACCGGGCTCTGTTCAGGGATCGGGCAACTCTGCTCGGGTGGTTCGTCAGCCCAACTGGTCGACGAGATCGTCATTAACGCCACGCCCCCGCCGATCAGCAGAACATAGGCGCTGCCGATCAGCCGTTGGCGCAGGCGGCGCAGCACCAGTTCGATATCCCAGGCTTCCAGCTGCGTGCGTCGATTGAGGTAGAGGGTGAAGCCGCAGGCGACATAGATGGGTTCCCAGAACACCAGCACCATGGCGTAGAAGGCGTTGGTCAGATGTTCCAGCCAATTCCACTGGCCTTCGGCAAGAAGCAGTTTCTGCCAGCTCCAGTCGATTTCGATCTGCTCCGGGATCATGGCGTAGAACAGCGTGATCATGCCGATCCAGAGGACGGTTTCCAGGCTCGCGCCGACCGACGTCAGGCAGCGCGCGGCACGCATGTCCTTGCGGCTCAACACGCCGATGCGTTGGGCGCGAGGTGCGCCATTCAAGTGTTCGAGCTGTTGGACCGGCAGCAGGAAGCTTCGGCTGGCACCCAGGCGGCGCCAGGTCAGGCTGGCCAGCCATTGCGATTTGAGCGTGCGTGGCCAGGCTTTCAGCGCCTCCTTGAGGCTCGGTGTATTGCCGAACAGAGCCTGCGAAAGAATCAAGAGCGGCAGGCGGTCATACAGCGGCTTGAGCCACCAGAACACAAACAGGGCAATGGACGGGTATTCCCAGAACACGGCGCTGAGCAGGCAAAAGATCGGCAGCGTCACCAGAGCCCAACTGCCCATTAGCAGGCCGCGATGCTCCCGAGCCAGCAGGACGCCCAGGTCGATGGACTCCCACGGGTTGCGCGGGCGAATGGCCACGCTGGCGTCAGTCAGGCGCATGGCGGGTGCGTCCGGCAAGGGTCAGGTAACTCAGTACCAACAGCCACAGGCCGCCGCCGACACTGTATTTCAGCGTGGGCGAGGGCCAGGCCATGGAGGACCAGTAGGCTTCTATAAAGGCCGCGATCAACAGCAACAGAATGACGCCGCCGATCAGTTCCACGCTGTCTTTGGCCGCCAGACGCAGGGCTTCGCCGCGCGGCCTGGGGCCGGGGGCGAGCAGGGCGGCGCCGAGTTTCAGGCCGGCGGCACCGGCCAGGGCTATGGCGGTCAGTTCAAAGGCGCCGTGGCCGACGACAAATGACCAGAAGGTCTGGCCGAAGCCGATGCCGGTCAGATGCCCGGCAACCGCGCCGATCATCAGGCCGTTGAACAGCAGGAAGAACAGGCTGCCCAGGCCGAACAGCAGCCCCGAGGCGTAGGTCTGAAAACCGATGCCGATGTTGTGCATGATGTAGTAACCGAACATCTGCCAGTCGTCGCTGGATTCGCGCTCGATGGCCTGGCCGATTCTGGCTGCCGACGGGTCGTACATGCTTTCCATCTCGGCCACCTGTTCGGGGCTGACGACGCTGTAGACAAGATTGGGAAAGCCGTAGACCAGCGCGGCCATGACGATCAGGCTGGCGAAGAACAGCAGGCTGGCGACCAATACGAAACGCCATTCAGTGCGTACCCGGCGCGGGAAGTCGGCGAGGACAAAACTCAGCAGTTTGCCGCCCATCTGGCTGCGATGACGATACAACTGCTGGTGACCACGCATGGCCAGTTGTTGCAGCGGGTCGATGATATGGCTGCTGTAGCCGCGCTCCTGCGCCAAAGCCAGTTGTTGGCAGAGGCGCCGGTAGTCTGCGCTAAAGGCATCATGGGATTTGCCCTTGGTTTTGCCGCGCTCGAGGGCATCCAGTTGCGTGGCGAAGCGCAGCCAGTCTTCTTGATGACGACTTTCAAACACGCTCTGCTTCATGGTGGGCCCAACAGTCCACGGGCGATGCCGTTGAGTCGGGTGACCGCCTGGGTGGGATGAACGCGCAAGGGCTTGGCCACGATACTGGCGAGTTCTTCAGTACGCTCCTTGCTCAGTTCGCCCTGGCGTTCGGCGAAACCGAGCACGGCGCGTTGTTCGTCCAGGCTCAGGGCGAAGGGAGCGATCTGTGCGCTGGCCTCGGGCAGACTCGGGCGTTTGACCGGGATGTCGCGATAGACCACCAGCGTGCCGGCGGCGAGATCGCCCAGGCGCTTGAACATGGATTGTTGCAGGCAGGCAACGGCGCCCACGCAATAACCCACCGGCAGCATGTCGACAAAGCGCAGCAGGTTGCGGATCAGTGAAGCGGTCCAGCCGATGGGGGTGCCATCATCGTGGATCACCCGCAGGCCCATGATCTGCTTGCCGGGTGTGCGGCCCTGATTGAGCATCTCGAACAACACGGCATACCACCAGGTCACCAGAAACAGGGCCAGGGCGGTGAGGCCCGCGCCGAACTTTTCCAGAGGGTGCAGCAGCACGGCGAGGATCAGCAGGGTGATGCCGCGAATGCCCAGGTCAATGGCGAATGCCATGGCTCGCGGAACCAGGCCCGCAGGGCGCAAGATCAGATCGATACCTTCCGGGGTCTCGATGCGGATGCGGGTGTCCAGCGGCGCAGGCGATGGCGCAGTCCTTGGCAAAGCGTGCGGGGATGACATTGTCGGGAATGGGTATTCCTGGGGGAAAGACTGATCCTAGTGGTGAGTCATGAAAATGACTATTAATTTTTCTGTCATTGCGCCGCCATGACCGTTAGGAAACGTCTGATATATGTATCAGCACGTTATCCAATTCGCCATTTGCCTGAACTCGGCCCTACACTTCGGCGGTCTTCTGTTCAGGATCAGCCCGTGACTTCCAGCATTTTCTGGTACGACTACGAAACCACCGGCATCAACCCGCGCAATGACCGGGCCTTGCAGGTTGCCGGTATTCGCACCGATGACCAACTCAACGAGATCGCCGCACCGGTGAATCTTTATTGCCAGCCCAGTGATGACATCCTGCCCCATCCGGCAGCCTGCATGATTACCGGCATCACTCCCTCGCGCCTGGCCGAACAGGGGTTGGGCGAGGCCGAGTTCATGACCCGGGTGCACGCTGAACTTGCCGAGCCGGGTACTTGTGGCGCCGGTTACAACACGCTGCGCTTTGACGATGAGGTGACGCGCTACAGCCTGTATCGCAACTTTTTCGATCCGTATGGTCGTGAATGGCAGGGCGGTAACAGTCGTTGGGATTTGATTGATGTAGTGCGCACGGCTTATGCGCTGAGGCCTGAAGGGATTGTCTGGCCTGAGGAGGATGGGCGGGTCACCTTGAAACTGGAGCGTTTGACTGCAGCCAACGGTATTGACCATGGTCAGGCGCATGACGCTTTATCCGATGTTCGCGCAACCATTGCACTTGCGCGCTTGATTCGTGAAAAACAACCCAGGCTTTATGACTTTTTATTTCATCTTCGCAGTAAACAGAAGGTTCAGGAGCAGATTCACCTGTTGCAGCCGTTGGTGCATATTTCCGGACGTTTCTCTGCGGCGCGTAACTACCTGGGCGTCGTGTTGCCGCTGGCGTGGCATCCGAAAAACCGTAATGCGTTGATTGTCTGCGACTTGCATCTGGATCATGCTCCGCTGTTGCAAGAGCAGGCGCCAATATTAAGACAGCGGTTATATACGCGACGTGAGGATCTGGCAGAAGGCGAACTGCCGGTGCCGCTAAAATTGCTGCATATAAATCGCTGCCCGGTGGTGGCGCCGCTGGGCGTCCTGCGCAGCGAAGATATTCAGCGCCTGCAACTGGATATGGCGGGCTATCAGCAGCGTGCACAACGCTTGGCCGAGACCCGGGAACTATGGCAGGAAAAACTCCAGGTCGTTTATGGCCCCGAGGAGTTCGCGGGCACCGAGGATCCTGAACAACAGTTGTATGACGGCTTTATTGGTGATCGGGATCGTCGTTTATGTGAACAAGTGCGCATTGCCGAGCCAGAACAGTTGGCGAGCGGCGCGTGGCCTTTTGATGATGCGCGGCTACCTGAATTATTGTTTCGTTACCGGGCTCGCAACTTCTCTGACACCTTGACTGCGCAAGAGCTGCAGCGCTGGCGGGTTTTCTGTCAGGAGCGCCTGACAGACGCCGGGAAGGGCGCGCCTAATACTTTGCAAGGTTTTGCCCAAGCGTTGGCCGAGTTGTCTCCTGCTGCGACTCCTGCGCAACTCCAGGTGTTGGGCGAATGGCAGCAGCATGTGCAGTTATTGCGTCAGCGGCTGGGGCTCTGACCTCCATCGGATATTTCGTGGGCAATAAAAAACGCCAGCAGGCTGGCGTTTTCGGGTGTGGCGAAAGATCGGCGATCTTGTCCGGGCTTAGCCCAGCAGAGTTGCCCAGCTTTCAACCTCGTCACCGCCCCACTTGGCTTTCCACTCTTTCAGAGTCTTGTGGTTGCCACCTTTGGTTTCGATGACTTCACCGTTGTGCGGGTTTTTGTATTGCTTGACTTTGCGTGCACGCTTGGTGCCGGTAGTCTTGACGATGCCGCGAGGGGCTTTATTAACTTTAGCGTCAGGATCGAGCAGGGCGATGATGTCGCGCAGGGACTTCTGATACTCAGCCATCAGGGTGCGCAGTTTGCCTTCGAATTCCAGCTCTTTTTGCAGTTTGTCGTCTTCCGACAGGTTCTTCAAACGGGCTTGCAGTTCTTTGATAGCTTCTTCTGTGGCGCGGTATTCGTTGATCAGAGACATGAGGAAGACCTTATGTTGTGATGTGGGCAGGGATCTGTGGGGCAATAATAGTCATGCTCTTTGTCCAAGTAAACATTAAATAAAAGTTTTATTTGAATTATTTAGAAATATAGAGCGGTCCTACAGCGCTGAGGAACTAGACGTCAGACCTTTACGTACGAAAGATAGTCCCGTTCCGAGGTTCTTAAATGCCCGGCAGCGGCCTTGGGCCAGGCCTGCTTGTTCGCCCGTGGCTGGTATGCCAGGGCCTCACATCGTCAGAACCGAAGGAGTACTGTGCAGTTTTGCCGCGCACTCGCTAGAATGGCCGCCTTTGCGAAGTTCTGGAGTTTCCCTCATGCGCACTTTTCGTCTGGTGATTGCTTGCCCGGACCGTGTTGGCATCGTTGCCAAAGTCAGTAATTTTCTGGCGTCCCATAACGGCTGGATTACCGAAGCGAGCCACCATTCGGACAATCTCAGCGGCTGGTTTTTTATGCGCCATGAGATTCGTGCCGATACATTGCCATTTGAACTAGAAGGCTTTCGTGAGGCGTTTGCGCCGATTGCCGAAGAGTTCGCCATGGACTGGCGCATTACCGACTCCGCGCAGAAAAAGCGTGTGGTGCTGATGGCCAGCCGTGAGTCCCATTGCCTGGCCGACCTGCTGCACCGCTGGCACAGCGATGAACTGGACTGCGAGATTGCCTGCGTGATCTCCAACCACCAGGACTTGCGCAGTATGGTGGAGTGGCACGACATTCCTTATTACCATGTTCCGGTCGACCCTCAGGACAAGGAGCCGGCATTTGCCGAAGTCTCGCGTCTGGTCGGGCACCATCAGGCCGATGTTGTGGTTCTGGCGCGCTACATGCAAATCCTGCCGCCGCAACTGTGCCGTGACTATGCTCATCAGGTCATCAACATCCACCACAGCTTCCTGCCGTCTTTCGTCGGCGCCAAACCGTACCATCAGGCGTCGTTGCGCGGCGTCAAGCTGATCGGCGCTACTTGCCACTATGTGACCGAAGAGCTGGATGCAGGTCCTATCATCGAGCAGGACGTCGTTCGCGTCAGCCACCGCGACAGCATTGAAAACATGGTGCGCTTCGGTCGTGACGTAGAGAAGATGGTCCTGGCGCGCGGCCTGCGTGCGCATCTGGAAGACCGTGTGTTGGTGCACGACAACAAGACTGTGGTTTTTGACTGATCTGTACTGACCTGATTGATTTTGTGTGGGAGCGAATTCATTCGCGAAGTCGGATCCACATGCGACATAGTGGCCGCATGTGCCGACGCTTTCGCGGATGAATCCGCTCCCACAACATAATGTGCCAGGAGATCCTGGATGTCCGACCCACTCGACAAAGCCACCTCCAGCGCCCCGGCCACTCTCGGCGAGGGCTGTCTGAGCCGTTATGACCCCGATGCCTTGACGCCGGAAAACGGCACTGAATTCGAAGGCGCTGCCGAACTCTGGGAGAGCTTGCAGCCTGTGGCAGACGCCAGCGATGAAGCGTCGGGCAAGCAAAAGCCTTGAGTCTGCAACCAGCCAAACTTGGTCATGGGCTGACGACCGTCTTCCAGCAACCGTTGCAGCAATTGCAGCCAGTAGCGGCGGGAAAAATCATGACGCATGTCCACTGGGTGAAGGCCCAGACGCAGGGTTGCGGCCTGTTTCAGCCGCATTTCGCGAAAGTCCCCGATAACTTTTGACAGGCTCCGGCGCCAGGCTGTGCCTGCGCTCCAGACGATGCCGGGTGCTGGCAGCGCCTGGAAATCTGCCAGCCGGTAAAAGTGCCGCGCGTCACTGGTGTAATCCAATGGCAGGTGGCGCAGGGCTTCGCGGCAACCCTGGCTCATCAACCAGGCCGGTGCGACGAAGCCATGCAATGGCCAGCCAAACCGTTGAAAAAGCTCGATCCCTGCCTCCAGTCGCGTTCGGGCCTGTGCTGCTGTCAGTTTGTAGAACTCGCCTTCCCAGGTGTAGACGCGACGCATGAAGTAGTCGCGTGGTGTGCGTGGGGAGGGTTGGTCGTCACAATGGTAATAGCCGTGCAGCACCAGTTCGTCGCCCCGGTTCAGGCGCTGTTCAAGCATTTGGCAGAACCCGGGGTCCTGTTCCAGGGCGTGGCGCTTGTGAAAGTTCGGCACCACCAGCCAAGTGATCGCAATGCTGCCGAGTGCATCGACCTCATGGACGAAGTCGCGATAATCAGCCCAGCTCGCCGGGCTGACGTCATGCAGGACCAGCAGGACGCTACGGTCGTCAGACACGGACCCGTTCCGGCAGGCTGCTGCCAAGGACATCCTGATAGTGGCCCATCAGGCCTTCGACCACCTTGTCCCAGGCGAAGTGATTTTCGACATAGGCGCGGGCCACTTCACCTTTGTTTTTCGCACCGTTGGCGAACAGCTCGCGCACGGCACTGGCCATGGCATCAGGCTGGTTCGGCTCGCAGAGCATGCCGCAGGCAGGCGGCACGATTTCATTGAAGGCCCCGGCCGCCACGGCAACCACCGGAATGCCGCTGGCCATGGCTTCGAGCACGATCAGGCCGAAGGTTTCCTGATCGCCGGCGTGCAACAACGCATCTGCGCTGGCCAGTAGTCGGGCGACGTCTTCGACCGGACGAAAGCGTTCCAGTACCGAGACGTTATCCGGCACTTGCCCCGGCATATGGGAACCGATCAAAAGCAGGTGGTAATTGGGCCCCAATAGCTTCATGCACTCCAGCAGCACCGGCAGATTCTTCTCTTTTGCGCCACGCCCGGCGAACACCAGCAGGCGCGTGTCTTCGTCCAGGCCGAGGCCGCGTCTGAGGGTCGGGTCGTATTTGTCCGGGTTGAAGGTCTCAAGATCGACGCCCAGCGGCTGCACATGGACGTTATTGATGCCCATTTCGATCAGCTTTTCCGCCATCAGGCTACTGGGCGTGAGCACCCGGTCGAAATGGCCGTAGAGCTTGCTGATATAGGTTTCGGCGTTGCTGCCCAGCCAATGGCCGACGCGATTGCTGACCAGCATGGGCAAGTCCGAGTGATAGAAGCCGATGACCGGCACGTCCAGTTGTCGCCGGGCATCGAGGGCGGCCCAAGCGGTCAGGTACGGGTCGCCTACTTCGATCAGGTCGGGCTGCAGGGCCTCAATTGCCTTGCGCCACTGGTGCATGCGCATCGGGAAACGATAGCCGTTGGCGAAGGGCACGGCGGCGGTCGGCACCTGATAGATGCCGTCGTGCTGGCTCAGCCGGGCGCCAGGAATCAACAGGCTGTGACGCACATCCGGGTAGCGCTCCAGACAGCGATGCTTGGCATCCAGATAGGTACGCACGCCGCCGCTGGCCGGGGCGTAGAACATGGTCATGTCGGCGATGTGCACGGGAATCGATCCTCCAGGGCGGCCTGCTGCAACGCAGGGTTCAAGGGTTGACCACCGTTGAGAATAGATGGTTCGCCACAGGGGACGAGCAGCAGGAGCGCGTGTGACCTTGGCAAAGCTGGTCAATACTTGACCAATCTTCCACGGCTCAATATGGGTGATGTCATGTCTGAGTCTCTTTCTGTTGTCCTTGGTGCCGGTCCTGACGGGCTGGCGGTGAGTCAGGCCCTGCGCCTGTGTAACCGTCATGGCCTGATCGCGGGGGCGACCGGGACCGGCAAGACCGTCACCCTGCAACGCCTGGCGGAAGCCTTCAGTGATGCCGGTGTCGCAGTGTTCGCCGCCGATATAAAAGGTGACCTGTGCGGCCTGGGCGCGCCGAGTGCGCCTCAGGGCAAAGTGGCCGAGCGGATTGCCGGCATGCCGTGGCTGGATTATGAGTCCCGGGCTTATCCGGTGACCTTGTGGGATGTGCACGGTCAGTCAGGACATCCTTTGCGCACCACTTTGTCGGATATGGGGCCGTTGCTACTGGGCAATCTGCTGGAGCTGACCGACAGCCAGCAATCGACCCTGTACGCCGCCTTCAAGGTCGCGGATCGCGAGGGCCTGTTGCTGCTGGATATAAAGGACCTCAAGGCGCTACTCAATCACCTCAAGGACAACCCGCAACTGTTGGGGGAAGACAGCGCGCTGATGACCACCGGTTCGAGCCAGGCGTTACTGCGGCGCCTGGCAGTACTTGAGCAGCAGGGCGCTGAAGCCTTGTTCGGCGAGCCAGCGTTGCAACTCGAAGACCTGCTGCATCCGGACAGCAGTGGCCGGGGGCGTATTCATCTGTTGGAAGCCAGTCGCCTGGTGCATGAGTCGCCCAAGGTTTATGCCACGTTCCTGTTATGGCTGTTGGCGGAGTTGTTCGAGCAATTGCCGGAGCGCGGCGACGCCGACAAGCCGTTGCTCGCGCTGTTTTTTGACGAGGCTCATTTACTGTTTACCGGGACCCCGGTGGCTTTGCGCGAACGATTGGAACAGGTGGTGCGGTTGATTCGCTCGAAGGGCGTCGGGGTGTTTTTTGTTACCCAGTCTCCCGGCGATTTGCCGGACAACGTGCTCGCACAATTGGGCCTGCGCATTCAGCATGGCTTGCGGGCATTTACTGCCAAGGAACAGAAGTCCCTGCGCGCCGTAGCCGACGGTTTTCGGCCCAATCCGGCCATCGATGCCTTGGCCGCATTGACTCAATTGGGCACCGGCGAGGCGTTGGTCGGCACTCTGGAAGAGAAGGGCACGCCCGCCATGGTCCAGCGGGTGCTGATTGCGCCGCCGCAGTCGCGTATCGGCCCGTTGAGCGAGCAAGAGCGAGCGACGCTGATGCGTCAGTCGGCCCTGGCCGGACGTTACGATCAGGCCTTTGATCGTGAGTCGGCTTATGAGCTGCTGGCTCGCAAAGCGTCGGTGGCCAAGCCTGAGGTAGCGGTGCCCGAGGAGAAGGGACTGGGCGATATGGCCGGGGAGTTTCTGGGCGGGGTGGCCGGACAGGCGCTGAAATCGGCTATGCGTCAGGCCGTCAGTCAGATTGGCCGCGAATTGGTCAGGGGCTTGATGGGTTCGTTGCTGGGCAGCAAGCGGCGGCGCTGAAGCAACAAGGCGATGCCCGTGGGCATCGCCTTGCGGTCACTGATCAGGCCAGGACTTTGGAAGCCAGCCAGAACAGGCCGGCGGCCAGGCCGATGGTCACGGGCAGGGTCAGGACCCAGGCCATGAGGATGTTGCGGATGGTGCCGCCCTGCAGGCCGCTTTTGTTCGCCACCATGGTCCCGGCGACGCCGGACGACAGGATATGGGTCGTCGACACCGGCAGGCTGAACACGTTGGCCAAGCCGATGGCGCTTGCCGTGGTGATCTGCGCCGACATGCCCTGGGCATAGGTCATGCCTTGCTTGCCGATCTTCTCGCCGATGGTCAGGACGACGCGTTTCCAGCCGACCATGGTGCCGACGCCCAGGGCCAGGGCTACGGCCAGGATCACCCAGAAGGGCGCGTATTCGGTAGGCGCAGTGAGGTCCTTGCGCAGTTTGTCCAGGTCGGATTTTTCCCGTGCCGCCAGGGCGGGCAGCTTGCCGACCTTGCGTGCGGTGTCATCCAGGCACAGCAGGTAGCGACGGGCTTCGATGCGATGCTCAGCGGTCAGCGAGTGGTAATCGGTCACACCGTTGAGGGTCGTCAGCAGGGCCGCGATGGTCGCTTCGGTCTGCTCCGGGTTGCAGCTGAATCGCCCTGGCAGGTCACCGGCAGGGGCTTTGCCCAGCGCCAGGAATTCACCCAGGGTATCGCTGTTGCGCTGATAGAACTGACTCATATGTTGAGCCGCGTCACGGGTGCGCTCGATCTGATAGGTGGTGCTGCTCAGGTCGAGGACGAACTGCGCCGGAACGATGCCGATCAGTACCAGCATGATCAGGCCGATACCTTTCTGGCCGTCGTTGGAGCCGTGCACGAAGCTGACGGCCATGGCCGAGATCACCAGAACCAGGCGATTCCAGAACGGCGGGTGTTTCTTGTCGTCCAGCTTGCGACGCTGATCCGGGGTCTTGTGCATCTTCGACAGCGGGCGCCAGGCTTTCAGGGCCAGCAGCACCAGGCCGGCAACGATGAAACCGGCCAATGGCGAGAACACCAGGGACGCACCGATATCAATCGCTTTCTGCCAGTTCACGCCCTCGGACAGCGGAATATCGTTGATCAGGGCATTGGCCAGACCGACACCGAGGATCGAGCCGATCAGCGTATGGGAGCTGGAAGCCGGAATGCCGAAATACCAGGTGCCCAGGTTCCAGGCAATGGCCGCCGCCAGCAGGGAGAACACCATGGCCAGGCCGTGGCCGGTGTTGACGTTGATCAGCAACTCGACCGGCAACAGATGGACGATGGCATAAGCGACGCCAACACCGCCCAGCAGCACACCAAGGAAGTTGAACACGCCCGAAAAGAACACCGCCAGGTGCGGGGGCATTGCCTTGGTGTAAATGACTGTCGCCACCGCGTTGGCGGTGTCATGAAAGCCGTTGATGAACTCGAAGGTGAGGACGAAGGCCAGGGCGAGCAACAGGCTCACAAGCACCCAAGCATCTAGCCCGCTGAATAAATCGATCATGAAGGTTTTCTGACCCGGTCTGAAGGGGGCGGGATTATGACAGAAAAAATACAGACCGATATGACAGCCGCTGATTGGTATCTGCCGACCGTGCGCTTTTTTGATCAGGGTCAGTCGTCAAGACGCGTGGGAAATCACGCGATAACAACTTTTGTATACAACGCCCGGCGGCCGTCCTGCGTTGAATGAGCAGGTGGCAGTGCAGTGGTTTTGTGTAAAACCAATGCAGAGCCGACGACCCTCGTGTCCGTCCGAGTTGCCCGGGCTTCTCGCAAGCAGCCTGAATCAGGATTCTTCTTTCAGATCCTGTTCCATTTTCTGCAGTTCATTCTTGAATGCCTGATCCAGCACGCTGGCTTTTTTGCGCCATGGCTTGCGTTCGGGTTCGGGTTGCGCGGCGTAGGTGGTGATTTCCCCGCCGTATACTTCCTTGTAGCGTTGTTCCTGGCGCTCAAGTTCCGCGCGCAGTTCATCTTTAGTCACTTTGTTACCTGATTAAGTCGAGTTTAATCCGGTGTTAACGCAGAGCGCGGGAAGTGTCGCGTCGCAGGAAGACCATTTTCATATTGAGCCGGGGAGTTCGTTGAACAATCCCGGCTGGCGGACCTTCTCGCGACAGGGCGAACACGTTCTTGCAGCTCGCGGCTACGGGCACCAGAACATACCGTTGTCGTAGCGACAATCATTCATTTGGGGCTGCCTGACTGGAGGTTCTGGCCGGGTGACGGCGAATTCGCTGTGTAGCGACTTCGATACAATCGATCTGCACCACGTCCGGCATAGATGCGGACGCAATTCCGGCAGGAGTAATAGCCAGTCAAGTGCTTGTCACTATCTCCAAGAACTTGGTTGACGTCAACTCTATATGTTGCCGGACTACTGCATGAGTTACCGGGGTACTGTTTTTCTGTACGACGTTTCTGAAGTTTTGGTCAGCTGATAGATATGACAAAACTTTTACCCACGAAATATTGGCGCGCGATGGCAACATTCTGACAAGGGTTTCAGGACGATGGACTAGCCAGTATTAAAGGCAAGAAATTGCGCCTGGCGCGGCCGGAGTTGGCCGAGGGAAGAAAAACGGCCTTGCTTCATGAGCAAGGCCGTGCCTTGGACTTCTCAGTGGGTACCTGACCAGTATTTCCAAGAAGTCACTGTAAGGCAGGTGTAAAGGTATAAGCATCTCTGCAACGGGTCAATTGCGATTATCGGCCAGTCGTTCGATAATCGCCCAAAGCGAATGCGGGGCATTAGCATAAAAATCCTGCAAGCCCCTGTTTACAGGGCCTGCGTGGACGTGATGAGGTGTCGGGATGAACGATGAACTGCGAAATTCTTTTGCTTCTCTGGCGCCGCCCATCGTGGCATCGCCCGCCAAGCGGATCCAGGCACTGACCGGTGACCCGGATTTCATGACCTCGCTGGCCCGTGGTCTGGCGGTCATCCATGCCTTCCAGGAGCGCAAACGGCATCTGACCATCGCCCAGATCAGCCACCGCACCGAGATCCCCCGTGCGGCCGTGCGGCGCTGCCTGCATACCCTGATCAAGCTCGGTTATGCCACCACCGACGGGCGGACTTACTCGCTGTTGCCCAAGGTCTTGACCCTGGGTCATGCCTATCTGTCCTCCACGCCCCTGGCGGTGTCCTCGCAGCCCTATCTGGACCGCATGAGCGACGAGCTGCACGAAGCCTGCAACATGGCGACCCTTGAGGGCGACGACATCCTTTATATCGCCCGTTCAGCCACGACCCAGCGCCTGATCTCGGTGGATCTGTCAGTCGGCGGCCGTTTGCCGGCGTATTGCACGTCCATGGGGCGGATTTTGCTGGCGGCGCTGGATGATGTGTCCCTGCACGAATACCTCGACCACGTCGACCTGCAACCCAAGACCAGCCGCACCCTGCGCACGCCCGAAGCCTTGCTGGAATGCCTGCAACTGGTGCGCCAGCAGGGTTGGTGCATCGTCGATCAGGAGCTGGAGCAGGGCCTGCGTTCGATTGCCGTACCGGTGTACGACGCTTCGGGCCAGGTGCTGGCGGCGCTGAATGTCAGTACCAGCGCCGGACGCGTGGCGCGCAGCGAGTTGGAACAACGTTTTCTGCCTATCATGCTTGATGCCAGTCGCGATTTGAGTACGCAGTTGTTTACCTGATATTGGGGACAACCTCTGGCTGATTGAACCAGCCCTGTGGGAGCGAGGCTTGCCCGCGAAGGCTTCGACGCGATATAGCAGGTACACCGTGTCGAAGCCTTCGCGGGTAAGCCTCGCTCCAACGGGTTGCTCGAATAGAATTGTGCGATTAACGAACACTTAGTCGATTATCGGATTGTCCAGCCGCCAGCCCAGGCTTAACCTCAATCACATCCCGGCGCACCTGCGCCATCCACTGATTGTGATGTTGAGTTTGGGAGCACCTCATGGCTGAAGTCATTTCTCTGCACGATGCCGTGAAGCAATTCGTCAACGATGGCGACACCGTTGCACTGGAAGGCTTCACCCATCTGATCCCCAACGCCGCTGGCCACGAAATCATTCGCCAGGGCAAGAAAGACCTGACCCTGGTACGCATGACGCCGGATCTGGTCTATGACCAGTTGATCGGCGCGGGCTGTGCGAAAAAGCTGATTTTCTCGTGGGGCGGTAACCCAGGTGTCGGTTCGCTGCATCGCCTGCGCGATGCCGTGGAAAAACAATGGCCCCACGCCCTGGAAATCGAAGAACACAGCCATGCCGACCTGGCCAATGCCTATGTTGCCGGTGCGTCCGGACTGCCATTCGCGGTGCTGCGTGCCTACGCCGGTTCGGACCTGCCCAAGGTCAACCCGTTGATCAAGACCGTGACCTGCCCGTTTACCGGTGAAGTGCTGGCCGCCGTGCCTGCCGTGCGCCCTGATGTCACCGTGATCCATGCGCAGAAAGCCGACCGCAAGGGCAATGTGCTGCTATGGGGGATTCTCGGTGTGCAGAAAGAAGCCGCCCTGGCCGCCAAGCGCTGCATCGTCACCGTGGAAGAAATAGTCGACGACCTCAAGGCACCGATGAACGCCTGCGTGCTGCCGACCTGGGCCTTGAGCGCGGTCTGCCATGTCCCTGGTGGCGCACATCCGTCCTACGCTCACGGCTACTACGAGCGTGATAACCCGTTCTATCAGGCGTGGGACCCGATCGCCCGTGACCGCGAGACCTTTACCGCCTGGATCAACGAATACATTCACGGCACCAAGGATTTCAGCGAATTCCAGAGCAAGTTGGCGGCCACTGCTGCGGAGGCAAAGTAATGACTTACACGACTAATGAAATGATGACCGTGGCTGCTGCCCGTCGCCTGCGCAATGGCGCGGTGTGCTTTGTCGGCATCGGCCTGCCTTCCAAGGCCGCCAACCTGGCCCGCCTGACCTCGGCTCCTGACGTGGTGCTGATCTACGAATCGGGCCCGATTGGTGCCAAGCCCAATGTGCTGCCGCTGTCCATTGGTGACGGCGAGCTGGCGGAAACCGCTGATACTGTGGTCGCCACCAGCGAAATCTTCCGTTACTGGTTGCAGGGCGGCCGTGTTGATGTGGGCTTTCTCGGTGCGGCTCAGGTCGACCGTTTCGGCAATATCAACACCACCGTGGTCGGCGATTACCACAACCCGAAAGTGCGCCTGCCGGGTGCCGGTGGCGCGCCAGAAATTGCCGGTTCCGCCAAGTCGGTGCTGATCATCCTCAAGCAGTCGTCGCGTTCGTTCGTCGACAAGCTGGACTTCATGACTTCGGTTGGCCACGGCGAAGGCGGCGACTCGCGCAAACGCCTCGGCCTGCCTGGCGCCGGGCCGGTGGGCATCATCACCGACCTCTGTGTGATGGAGCCGGAAGCCGGTACCCATGAATTTGTCGTGACGACACTGCATCCGGGCGTGACCCGCGAACAGGTCGTCGCCGCCACCGGTTGGGCCGTGCGCTTTGCCGACGAAGTGGTGTACTCCGTCGAGCCAACCGAAACCGAGCTGAGTGCCCTGCGTGATCTGGAAGCGCGCACCGCTGCCGCCCACGGCCAAGCGCCGGGAGAAGCCTGATGCGTGACGTCTTTATCTGCGATGCCATTCGCACCCCCATCGGCCGCTTTGGCGGTGGCCTGGCCACGGTCCGTGCCGATGACCTGGCCGCCGTGCCGATCAAGGCGTTGATGGAGCGCAACCCGTCGGTGAACTGGAATGACGTGGACGAGGTGTTCCTCGGTTGCGCCAACCAGGCGGGCGAGGACAACCGCAACGTCGCGCGCATGGCCGCCTTGTTGGCTGGCCTGCCGGAGACTATCCCTGGGGTGACGTTGAACCGTCTGTGCGCCTCGGGCATGGACGCCATCGGTACGGCGTTCCGCGCCATTGCCAGCGGCGAGATGGAACTGGCGATTGCCGGTGGCGTGGAGTCGATGTCCCGTGCGCCATTCGTCATGGGCAAGGCCGACTCGGCTTATTCGCGCACTATGAAGCTGGAAGACACCACCATCGGCTGGCGCTTTATCAACCCGTTGATGAAGGCTCAGTATGGCGTCGATTCGATGCCGCAGACTGGCGATAACGTGGCCGATGACTTTGGCATTTCCCGCGCCGATCAGGATGCCTTTGCCTTGCGCAGCCAACAGCGCGCGGCAGCGTCTCAGACCGCAGGTTTTTTCGCTGACGAGATCGTGCCGGTGCGGGTTGCCCACAAGAAGGGCGAGACCATCGTCGAGCAGGATGAGCATCCACGGGCTGACACGACCCTGCAAGCCCTGAGCAAATTGAAACCGGTCAACGGCCCGGACAAGACCGTCACCGCAGGCAACGCTTCTGGCGTCAATGATGGCGCCGCCGCCTTGATCCTGGCCTCGGCCGACGCGGTGAAGAAACACGGTCTGACGCCGCGCGCGAAGATTCTCGGTATGGCCAGCGCAGGCGTGGCGCCTCGGGTCATGGGCATCGGCCCGGTCCCGGCGGTGCGCAAGCTGGTCGAGCGTCTGGGCCTGGCGGTGAGCGATTTCGATGTCATCGAACTCAACGAAGCCTTTGCCAGCCAAGGGCTCGCGGTGCTGCGCGAACTGGGCCTGGCGGACGATGCACCCCAGGTCAATCCGAATGGCGGGGCCATCGCGTTGGGGCATCCACTGGGCATGAGCGGTGCACGTCTGGTCTTGACCGCGCTGCATCAATTGGAAAAAACCGGCGGGCGTAAAGGCCTTGCCACTATGTGTGTAGGAGTAGGACAGGGGTTGGCTTTGGCTATCGAGCGATAGGCCTGCACAACCCACATCGTTACAACCGCCCGGGCTATCGGGCTGCCTCCACGAAAGGGCAGCGCGATGGTCTGGGCGATTGTGCTGGTGGCGCAAGGATGTTACAGATTGTATCCAGGAACGTGCGATTAAATAAAACTGGGGAAAATAATGACAACGACAACGCCGTATACCTCTGAAGAGCGCAAGAACAGAATCTTTGCGATCGTGGGTGCTTCTTCGGGCAACCTTGTCGAGTGGTTCGACTTTTACGTTTACGCCTTTTGCGCGATTTACTTTGCACCGGCTTTCTTCCCGTCCGACGACCCGACTGTGCAGTTGCTCAACACGGCCGGTGTGTTTGCCGCAGGCTTCCTGATGCGGCCGATCGGTGGCTGGCTGTTCGGTCGTGTGGCCGATAAGCACGGGCGCAAGAATTCGATGATGATCTCGGTCCTGATGATGTGCGGCGGCTCGCTGATCATCGCCTGTTTGCCGACCTATGCCTCCATTGGTGCCCTGGCTCCAGCGCTGTTGCTGCTGGCGCGACTGCTGCAAGGCCTGTCGGTCGGTGGCGAATACGGCACTACTGCAACTTATATGAGTGAAGTTGCCATGCGCGGTCAGCGCGGCTTCCTCGGCTCGTTCCAGTACGTGACCCTGATCGGCGGCCAGTTGCTGGCAGTGTTGACCGTGGTGATCCTGCAACAATTCCTCAGCACTGAAGAGCTCAAGGCCTACGGCTGGCGCATCCCGTTCGTGGTCGGCGCCATTGCGGCGGTGATCTCCCTGTTCCTGCGTCGCTCGCTCAAGGAAACCACCAGCAAGGAAACCCGTCAGGACAAGGACGCAGGCAGCATGGCGGCATTGTTCCGCAACCATAAAGCCGCCTTCATTACCGTGCTGGGCTACACCGCTGGCGGCTCGCTGATTTTCTACACTTTCACCACTTACATGCAGAAGTTCCTGGTCAACACCGGCGGCATGAATGCCAAGACCGCCAGCTACGTCATGACCGGTGCGCTGTTCGTGTACATGTGCATGCAGCCACTGTTCGGCATGCTGGCTGACCGCATCGGTCGGCGTAACTCAATGATGCTGTTCGGCGGCCTGGGTACTCTCTGCACCGTACCGTTGCTGATGACTCTCAAGACCACCACCGACCCGTTCATGGCGTTCCTGCTGATCACCCTGGCCCTGGCCATTGTCAGCTTCTACACCTCTATCAGCGGCCTGGTAAAAGCCGAGATGTTCCCGCCACAGATCCGCGCCCTGGGTGTTGGCCTTTCCTACGCGGTGGCCAACGCCGCATTCGGCGGTTCGGCTGAATACGTGGCCCTGAGCCTGAAGGCCCAGGGGGTGGAAAACAACTTCTACTGGTACGTGACGGTGATGATGGCCGTGGCCTTCCTGTTCAGCCTGCGCCTGCCGAAACAACCGGCGTACCTGCATCACGATCATTGATCTGAGCGGTAGGCAGAAATAAGAAAACCCACCGAGTCAGGTGGGTTTTTTTTGGGGATGGGGATACTCGTTGGAGCGAGGCTTGCCCGCGAACCAGACGATGTGGATTGTCAGATGCCTTGCGGTGAATCATTCGCGGGCAAGCCTCGCTCCAACGGTGGTTGTTGTCATCCGGCACAAACCAAAATGCCCCGAACAAGTCGGGGCATTTTGGTTACAGCTTTAATCAACAACCATGAATTAGAACAGTTGCACTGCCGGCTTCTCGGTAGAGATCGGCTGGACCTTCTGCGTCTGCTCGTTCCAGCCGCCACCCAGGGCCTTGTACAGATTGACCTCGCTGGTCAGCTGGGACAGGCGGTCGCTGATCAGCGACTGCTGGGCGCTGAACAGCGAGCGCTGGGCATCGAGGAAGGTCAGGTTGCTGTCGATCCCGATGCGGTAGCGACGCTCGGCCAGACGGTAGTAGTCCTGGTTGGCGTTGACGAAATCACGCTGGGCCTGCAGCTGTTCGCTGTAGGTCTTGCGTGCGGCCAGGCCATCGGAGACTTCCTGGAAGGCGGTCTGGATGGATTTTTCGTAGTTGGCCACGCCGATGTCTTTCTGGATCTTGGAGTAGTCCAGGCTGGCACGCAGGCTACCGGCGTTGAAGATCGGCAGGCTGATGCTCGGCTTGAACAACCAGGTGCCGGAACCGCCGTTGAACAACCCGGACAGATCCGGGCTGAGGGTACCGGCGTTGGCGGTCAGGCTGATGCTCGGGAAGAACGCAGCCCGCGCCGCGCCGATATTGGCGTTGGCGGCCTTGAGCTGGTGCTCGGCCTGGAGGATGTCTGGACGACGTTGCAGCAGCTCCGACGGCAGGCCTGCTGGCAGTGGCGTCAGCAGGTCAGCACTTAACGGCTGCGCTGCTGGCAGGTTGGCTGGCAGGCCGGTGCCCAAGAGCAGGGTCAGGTTGTTCAGGTCCTGGGCCACCAGGCGTTGGTACTGGGCCAGCTTGACCCGGGCGCTTTCCACCGAGGTCCGTGACTGGGCCAGGTCCAGCGCCGAAGCGACACCGACTTCATTGCTGCGCGAGGTCAGCTTGAAGCTCTGCTCGAAGGCACCGAGGGTGTCTTCGGTGAGCTTGAGCTGCTCCTTGTCCGCCTGCCAGGTCAGATAAGCGTTGGCGACGTTGGCCACCAGGCTGATCTGCGTGCTGCGACGGGCTTCTTCACTGGAGAAGTAGGTTTCCAGTGCCTGCTCGCTGAGGCTGCGCACACGACCGAACAGATCCAGCTCGTAGGCGCTGACGCCTACGGTAGCCGAATACTGACTGGTAATGCCGGCTTTACCGCTGGTCGACAGATCTGCCGGAACCCGCTGGCGGCTGCCGCTGCCATCGGCGGACACGGCCGGGAACAGATCGGCACGCTGGATGCGGTACTGCGCGCGGTAGGCGTCGATGTTCAGGGCCGCGACACGCAGGTCGCGGTTATTGACCAGGGCCGTCTGGATCAACTGTTGCAGGGCCGCGTCATGGAAAAACTGCCGCCAGCCCTGTTCGGCCGCCGCGACGTTGGCCGACTCGGTCGGCGAGTAGGCCGGACCTTGCGGGTACTGCGCGGCGACCGGCGCCTTGGGCTGGTTGTATTCGGGGATCAGTGAGCAGCCGCCGAGAATGAACGCGGTGACTGCCAGAGAGATCAGGGACTTGCTCATTGGCCAGCCTCATCGTGTGAAATTGCGTGCTGTTTCTGCTTGCCCTTGAACAGGCTGGAGATCGCCACGAAGAACAGCGGTACCCAGAAGATCGCCAGGACAACGGCGGTGATCATACCGCCAATTACACCAGTACCGATGGAGTGCTGGCTACCCGAACCGGCGCCTGTGGAGATCGATAGTGGCACAACGCCAAGGATGAACGCCATGGAGGTCATGATGATCGGACGCAGACGCATCCGGCAGGCCTCGATGGTCGCTTCGACCAGACCTTTGCCCTGTTCATGCAGTTCTTTGGCGAACTCGACGATAAGGATGGCGTTTTTCGCCGCCAGACCCACCGTCACCAACAGACCCACCTGGAAGAACACGTCGTTGGACAGGCCGCGCAGGCTGGTGGCCATCAACGCACCGATAACCCCCAGCGGTACGACCAGGATGACCGCGATCGGAATCGACCAGCTTTCATACAGGGCCGCGAGGCAGAGGAACACCATCAGGATCGAAATGGCATACAGCGCTGGCGCCTGGGAGCCCGACAGGCGCTCTTCGTACGACAGGCCGGTCCAGGAGTAGCCGATGCCCGCCGGGAGTTTCTTGACGATGGCTTCGACTTCCGCCATGGCCTGGCCGGAGCTGTAGCCCGGTGCCGGAGTACCCAGGACTTCCTCGGCCGGTACGCCGTTGTAGCGCGACAGCTTCGGCGAGCCGTAGACCCATTGCCCGGTGGCGAAGGAGTCGAACGGCACCATGGTCCCGGCGCTGTTGCGCACGTACCACTTCTTCAGGTCCTCAGGCTTCATCCGCGCATTGGGTTGGCCCTGTACGTACACCTTCTTCACCCGACCACGGTCGATGAAGTCGTTGACGTAGTTGCCGCCGAAGGCGATGGACAGTGTGGTGTTGATATCGGTCAGCGAGACGCCCTGGGCGCTGGCGCGTTCGTCATCGATCACCAGTTGGTACTGGGGCTCATCGTTCAGGCCGTTCGGACGCACACCTGCGAGGATTTTGCTTTGCGAAGCCATGCCGAGGAACATGTTGCGCGCTTCCATCAGCTTGGCGTGACCCACGCCGCCCTGATCCTGCAAGTACAGGTCGAAGCCGGTGGCGTTACCCAGTTCCAGTACCGACGGCGGAACCACGGCGAAGGACAGGGCGTCGCGGAAGGTGCCGAAGTGCGCCTGAGCGCGTTTGGCCAAGGCAAATACGCTGTTGTCTGAATTACGCTCATCCCACGGCTTGAGCAGGATGAAGGCCAGTGCCGAGCTTTGACCGCGACCGGCAAAGTTGAAACCGTTTACCGTAAATACCGACTTGACCGCGCCGCTCTCTTCGGTGAGCAGGTACTCGCGCGCCTTGTCCAGAACGTCCTGGGTTCGGGCAGCGGAGGAACCTGCTGGGGTTTGTACCTGGGCGAAAATAACGCCCTGGTCTTCTTCCGGCAGGAACGCGCTCGGGATGCGAGTAAACATCCATATCATGCCGGCGAAGATCAGCGCATAGACCAACAGCGCCGGGATCTTGTGCTTGAGCATGTTGCCCACGCCGCGCTCATAGCTCAGTACGCTGCGGTCGAAGGTACGGTTGAACCAGCCGAAGAAACCGCGGCGGGGTTGGCCGTGTTTCTCGTGGTCGATCGGCGCCAGCATGGTGGCGCAAAGGGCTGGAGTGAAGATCAGCGCTACCAGTACCGAGAGGGCCATGGCCGAGACGATGGTGATGGAGAACTGTTTGTAGATCACACCGGTGGAGCCGCCGAAGAACGCCATCGGCAGCAGTACCGCCGAAAGCA
This sequence comes from Pseudomonas sp. JUb42, assembly GCF_024807945.1. Lineage (GTDB taxonomy): Bacteria > Pseudomonadota > Gammaproteobacteria > Pseudomonadales > Pseudomonadaceae > Aquipseudomonas. The sequence goes on from NZ_JANUFD010000001.1 coordinate 211,315, forward strand.
CCATGGCGATACCGACCAGAGCGCCCTGGATCTGGCCCATGGACTTGATCGTCGCATCGCGGGGCGAAAGTTTTTCCTCGGCCATCACCCGCTCGACGTTCTCCACCACAACGATGGCGTCGTCCACCAGCAGGCCGATGGCCAGGATCATGCCGAACATGGTCAGGGTGTTGATGGTGAAGCCGGCTGCGGCAAGGATGCCGAAGGTGCCCAGCAGTACCACCGGTACGGTCATGGTGGTGATGATCGTGGCGCGAATGTTCTGCAGGAACAGGTACATCACCAGGAACACCAGGATGATCGCTTCACCCAGGGTATGGACGACCCCGGTAATCGATTCGCTGACCACGGGCGTGGTGTCATACGGATAAACCGCTTTCATGCCCGGCGGGAAGAACGGCTCCAGCTTGGCAACCGTGGCACGGATGGCCTTGGCGGTGTCCAGGGCGTTGGCGCCGGTGGCCAGCTTGATCGCCAGACCGGAAGCAGGCTTACCGTTGAACTGAGCATCGACGCTGTAGTTTTCAGCGCCCAGGCCGACGGTGCCGACATCACGGATACGCACTTGCGAACCGTCCTGGTTGACCTTGAGCAATACGTTGCCGAACTGCTCGGCAGTCTGCAGGCGGGTCTTGCCGATGATCGTGGCGTTGAGCTGCTGGTTCTTCACCGCAGGTAGGCCGCCCAATTGACCGGACGAGATCTGCACGTTCTGGCCGGCAACCGCTGTCTTCACGTCACCCGGCGTCAGCTGGAAGTTGTTCAGCTTGGCCGGATCGAGCCAGATACGCATGGCGTACTGGGCACCGAAGACCTGGAAGTCACCCACGCCGGAGGTCCGCGAGATCGGGTCCTGCATGTTGGAAACGATGTAGTTGGCCAAGTCTTCCTTGGCCATGCTGCCATCCTCGGACACCAGGCCGATCACCATCAGGAAGTTCTTTACGGCCTTGGTTACACGGATACCCTGCTGCTGCACTTCTTGCGGCAGCAGCGGGGTGGCCAGGTTCAGCTTGTTCTGCACCTGAACCTGGGCCGTATCGGGGTTGGTGCCCTGATTGAAGGTCGCAGTAATGGTCATGCTGCCGTCGGAGTTACTTTCCGAGCTGACATAACGCAGGTTATCGATACCGTTAAGTTGCTGCTCGATCACCTGAACCACGGTGTCCTGCACGGTCTGTGCAGACGCACCTGGGTAGGTCACCTGAATGGCAATGGCCGGTGGCGCAATGGCCGGGTATTGGTTGATCGGCAAATTGAAGATTGCCAGAGCCCCGACCAGCATGATCACCAGGGCAATTACCCAGGCGAAAATGGGGCGGTCGATAAAAAATTTCGACATGAATTACTCCGCTTTACTGCCTGAGGCTTTTTCAGATGCCGAGGCAGGGGCCGCTGGCTTGGCCACGTTGCTCGCTTCGGTGACTTTCACTTCCGCGCCTGGCTTGACGAACTGCAGGCCTTCGGTAATGACACGATCACCGGCATCCAGACCTTTCTCCACCAGCCATTCGCTGCCGACGGTGCGGTTGGCGACCAGGGTACGCAACTCAACCTTGTTGTCCTTGTTGACGATCAGCGAGGTCGGAGTGCCCTTGAGGTCGCGGGTCACGCCTTGTTGCGGAACCAGAATGGCCGAGTCATTCACACCGGCCTGCAGGCGGGCGTGGACGAACATACCGGGCAGCAGGCGATGGTCAGGGTTGGGGAACACGGCGCGCAGAGTGACAGAGCCGGTGGTCTGGTCAACCGAGACTTCCGAGAACTCCAGCTTGCCTTCCTGGCCGTAGACGCTGTTGTCTTCCAGGGTCAGCTTGACCTTGGCGGCGTTGTCACCGGCTTTCTGCAACTTGCCGCTTTCCAGGTCGGCGCGCAGGCGCAGCATGTCAGCCGAAGACTGCACGACGTCGACATAGATAGGGTCCAGTTGCTGGATGGTTGCCATGGCATCGGCCTGGGAGCTGCTAACCAGGGCACCTTCAGTCACCGAAGAGCGACCGATACGGCCGGAAATCGGCGCCAGCACCTTGGTGTAGCGCAGGTTGATCTCGGCGGTTTGCAGGGCTGCCTGGGCTTCCAGTGCGGTGGCCTGGGCGTTGTCCAGTTCCTGGCGGCTGACGGCCTGTTCGGCAATCAGTTGCTTGTAGCGATCAGCCAGGGACTTGGCCGATTGCAGCGTGGCCTTGGCACTGTTGGCGGTGGCTTCATACAGAGCAGGGTCGATCTGATACAGCTGCTGACCGGCCTTGACGTCGCTGCCTTCGGTGAACAGACGCTTGAGAATGATGCCGTTGACCTGCGGCCGGACTTCAGCGATGCGGAAGGCGGTGGTACGCCCCGGCAGCTCGGAAGTCAGGGTGTAGGACTGAGCCTTGAGGGTGACTACGCCGACCTGAGGAGGCGGGGGTGCCGAAGCGGGAGCCGCTTCTTCTTTTTTGCCGCATCCGCTGAGCAGTGATGCCAAGGCGACGGCGGTGACCAGTACGGTAACAGCTGGCTTGAATTGCATGAAGATCCTCGGGTCAGGAGCCTGGTGCTCAAGAAAAGTGATAGGGCAGAAATTGAAACTGGATAAGTAGCATGCTAATGAATATACTTACATTCACGGTTGTTTGTAAATAGCCGGGCGGGCATCATTTAGCATCGCTCGCGTTACTCCGACGTTACCCATAGAGGCAGCGTGCGGCATTTTCATTGAGGTTTTACTGCCATGGTCCGACGTACCAAAGAGGAAGCGCAGGCTACCCGCAGCCAGATTCTCGAAGCTGCCGAGCAAGCGTTCTATGAGCGCGGGGTTTCCCGTACCACGCTTGCCGATATCGCCAACCTCGCGGGCGTCAGCCGTGGTGCTATCTATTGGCATTTCAGTAACAAGGCGGATCTGGTCCAGGCGATGCTCGACAGCATTCACGAACCCCTGGAGGCGCTTGCCCAGGCCAGCGAAAGCGAAGACGAAGCCGACCCGCTTGGCTGTATGAAAAAACTGCTGATTCACCTGTTTCATCAAGTTGCCCTGGACCCGAAAACCCGTCGCATCAATGAAATCCTGTTCCATAAATGCGAATTTACCGATGAGATGTGTGACCTGCGTCGCCAGCGTCAGGCGGCTTTGCTCGAAGGCAACTGCCGGATTGGATTGGCGCTGAGTAATGCCGTACGCAAGGGCCAGTTGCCCGCTTCCCTGAATACCGCGCGTGCCTCGATCTGCCTGCACGCTTACATCGACGGCATCCTGCGCCAATGGTTGCTGATCGGTGATGCCTATTGCCTGTGTCAGGACGCCGAACGGCTGGTGGATGCCGGGCTCGATATGTTGCGCCTGAGTCCAGCCTTGCGTGACTGACCGAATAATCGCTGCCATGGCAGCGATTGGCCAATATAGCCTTATGCTGCTTCGTCTGCATCTATATCTAAGTATGGAGCATTGAGACAGCGGCTTTACCCAGTCCTTACCTATCTTCATGTTCGCGGACAATGCCCCGCAGGCTATAGGTTTTCGTAGAATCTTCAGTGAATATTCAGGAAATCTTCTGATACATCTGTAGGAATATTCTGCGTTCCAAAGCGGCATTCGAGACAAACTCCAGCCGAAAGCCGTCGCCCCTCCGTGTGAATGCTTCCCCATAGAACGCCTGCGGCTAAGCTGTTGCGCAAACCTACCCTTGAGGATTTGCCATGCGGCGGCTGTCACGAAATGTCGTTCTCACCTCTGTCTTGAGCTGGCTGGGTCTTGTCCTGGCGGGGCCTGCTGTGGCCGGGGCTGCGAGCCCCGACCAGGCGCCAGCGGCCAAGGCGTTGCTGGAGCGGGCGGTGGCGCGTTATCAGAACGACGGCGACAAGGCGTTTGCCGCTTTCAGCCGCCAGGGCGAATTCATTGATGGTGAGCGCTATGTCTTCGTAGTCGATACCAAGGGTGTGATGTTGGCCAGCGGCGGTCCATCAGTGGCCTTGATCGGGCGCGATGTATCCCAGGTGCTCGAGCCGGACTTGCAGAAAGCCTTCAAGGACGTGTTGCAGACCCCGGAAAGCAAGGGCATCCAGCAGGCCGAGTACCGCTGGAATAATTGGGCTGACGGTAAAGTCGAGCGCAAACGCGTGTATTTCCAGCGCGTGGGTGAACGCATCCTTGCGGTGGGTTACTACGTACCTCGTGCTTCGGCCGAGCAGGCCCGGGTCCTGCTGGACAAAGCCAGCGATGCCCTCAAGCGCGACGAAAGCGCGACCCTGGCAGCGATCAACAACCTCAGTGGCGGCTTTATCCAGGACGATCTCTACGTGTTTGTGGTCAATCTCGACGACAACCGCTATGTCGCCCACGGCACCAATCTGCGCCTGGTCAATACCGACTTCAATAAGGTCAAGGATCCTCAGGGTAAGCCGGTAGGGGCGCCGATCCTCGCGCTGGCGCGTAAGCAGGATGAAGGGCAGTACGAATACCACTGGCGCAACCCGGTGACCGGTAAGGTCGAGAACAAGCATGCCTATATTCGCAAGGTGGGCCATTACCTGGTGGCAGTGGGGTATTACAGCCAGTGACGAATGCGGTATCACAATCCGTTGGAGCGAGGCTTGCCCGCGAAGAGCGATGACAGGGTATACCTGACACACCGCATTGCTTTATTCGCGGGCAAGCCTCGCTCCAACGGCGTCAGTTATCCTTGTGACCTCTCCCACGCAGCAGGTTATTCGGCATTGCCAGCGCCGCTGCCAGACCCAGCAGGGCAATACCGGCGTTGATCATGAACAACTGGCGAAACGTTATGCCCAGTTCCTCGCGCAAATGCAGCAATGCCGGACCGCTGGCGGCATTGAGGCTGTCCATCAGTACATTCCCTGAACTGCCCTCGACACCAATGCCTGCTCCCGTCAGATGAGCCAGGTCGGTGCCCTGCAACATCGCCAGCAGAATCGTCGACATGCAGGCCACGCCCACGGCGCCGCCCAGGGAGCGGAACAGATTGGTGGTGCTGGTGCCGACGCCCATGTCCTGTATCGCCACCGAGTTCTGTGTACCGACCAGTGAGGTCGGGAACTGCAAACCGCAGGCGATGCCCGTCAGCAGCATGAAAAGCCCGGTCAGCAGGGCCGACTCCGGTGGGGTAAAGGCCATGCCGAGGATGGCCAGGGGCATCAGCAGGGCGCCGGTGAGGATGATTGGCTGATAGCGCCCGGTCAGCGATGTGCGCCGCCCGCCCATGAAGGCGCCCATGGGCATGCCCAGAGCCAGCGGCAGCAGGTGAATGGCCGCACTGTCAGCGCCACCGCCGGTTACGGTCTGGAAGCGCAGCGGCACCAGCACGATCAGGGAAATGGCCTGGAAACTGGTGAAGAACACCGTGCACCAGCACAACACCGCGCTGCGATTGGCGAACAGGTGCATGGGCAGCAGCGGTTCGCGGGTACGCCGTTCAAACGTCACGAAGACGATCAGCGCCAGCAGCGCCACGCCCAGTTGGGCGAGCACCTGCCGATCACGCCAGTCATGGCCCTGACCGATTTCGGTGATGCCCAGCAGCAGGGCGGTCAGGCCGACGATCATCAACAGTGTGCCGACGTAGTCGATCACCGGTTTGCGATTGGGCACTGGCAGGCCGCGCAGCGTGCGCTGGGCAGTGATCCAGGCGAGCAGGCCCAGCGGCAGGTTGATCAGAAATACCCAGCGCCAGGACACATACTCGGTCATGACCCCGCCCAGCACTGGCCCGGCGACACTGGCCAGGGCGTACATGCCGCTGAAGTAGCCCTGATAACGGCCACGTTCGCGAGGCGGCACGATGTCGCCAATGATCGCCTGGCTGATCGACACCATGCCGCCCGCGCCGACCCCCTGTAGCACCCGCGCCAACACCAGTTGCTCCATGCTTTGCGCCATGCCGCAGAACAGCGAGGCCAGGGTAAACAGGCCCAGGCCGAACAACATGATCTTGCGCCTCCCGTACAGGTCGCCGAGCTTGCCGTAAATCGGCACGGCCACGGTCAGCGCAACCATATAGGCGGAAATCACCCAGGCCAGAAGGTCAAAATCCCTGAACTGCGCGGAAATAGCCGGTATCGACACGGCAACGATGGTTTGATCGAGGGCGCTGAGAAACACCGCCATCATCAACGCGAACAGAACGCTGCGGATGGAGGGCGTGGTCTGATTGAGGTTGGTCAAGGCAGGACTCGGCAGACAATGACCCGCAAAAGGGCGGGAGAAGTCATGCCAGTCTAATCCGATAGCAGGCTAATCGGTAGCTGCCTTGGCACCGCGAAATCCGGTTTTTTTACGTCATCGCAGGGCGGCGAAGGTTGCTGACGTCGGGTAACAATGCCCGAAATTGCAGCTGGCCAGATGCGGGCTCTGGCGCGCCATCTCAATCCGGTAGGCACCGGCACCGTAAATGGCCAGGACGGCAGTTGCAGCGATGACGGCCAAGCATTTTCTTGTTGTTATCCTCATGACGTTTTCCTCGATCTTGCTTGAGAAACGACCTAAGGAAATTGTAGGACAGGATTTGCGCGGGTGTAGGAAAGAAGCAGACGATCGGTCACTTGAATTCCGTCACTCGTTAGAGTCTGAGTAGAGAAAGTCTGGAGCAAACTCTTTGGGAGATCCCGCCCCGCCTACGACGCCGCGCAGTCACGCAGTAATCACTAATCTGGGCAGGTGGCAAATCGCGTGGGAGCGAATTTATTCGCGAAGGGGCCGGTACATTAGACGCATCTTCATCGCTTGGCACACCGCTTTCGCGAATGAATTCGCTCCCACATTCGCTCCCACAATAGCGTCCCCGAAATCGCTGCTACTCGTCAGCCAACCACCCGCTCCCTGGCCTGCACCAACAACCAGTCAATCAACTCGCGCAACTGCGGCGAGGCGTCGGGCCGTGACGGGAAGACGAAATAATAAGCCGCGCCGGTCCGCACCTTGAGTTCGAACGGCATGACCAGGCGCCCGGCGCCCAGGTCTTCGCCGATCAGCGACCAGTCGCCAATAGCTACGCCCGTGCCTTGGGAGGCGACCGACATGGCCAAGTCCAGGGTGTCGAAATGCTGGCCCTTGCTGATATTGCTCAGGGTGGTGCCCGCGACCTTGAGCCACTGCTCCCAGTCACGCTGGTCCCGGGTCGGGTGCAGCAGCATGTGCTGTTCCAGGTCGCTGAGGTCCTGGATTGGCACCGGGCCGTCGAGCAATTGTTGCGAGCAGACCGGGGTCAGCAGCTCATCGAAGATATGGTGCACTTCCATGGCGTTGTCTGGCGGCGCCCCGTAGACCACAGCGGCATCGAACTGCTCGCGGCGAAAATCCACCGCGTGCTGCACGGTGGTCGTCAGCTCCACCGGCACATCCGGGCGTTCCTTCTGCCACTGCAACAAGCGCGGCAGCAGCCAGCGCATCATGCAGGTGGGGGCCTTGAGTTGCAGGGCGTCGCGCTTGACCCCGACCTGTTCCACCGCTTCATCGATCAGGGCGAACACTTGCTGGATCCGTGGAAACAGTTCCCGCCCCTGTGCCGTCAGGCTCAAGCCCCGGGCCTGGCGCTGGAACAGTGGGTAGCCCAGATGGCTCTCCAGCCCGGAAATCTGCCGGCTGACCGCGCCTTGGGTGATATGCAACAGCTCCGCCGCCCGCGTGAAATTGCAGCACTGGGCAGTGATCAGGAACGTGTGCAGGGCGGGTAGCGGGGGCAGGCGTTTCATCGAGTCAGTCATCAGGCATGCATGGAGGACATGCCTAAGCATGACATTTTTTACGTTGTCACAGATATGTGGGCACTGTCCAATTAGCCCATACGGAATCGATCAAGGATTTGCAAAATGGCAACGTGCGGTGAAGTGCTGGTCAAGTTACTGGAAGGCTATGGCGTCGAGCAGGTATTCGGCATTCCCGGCGTGCATACCGTGGAGCTGTATCGCGGCCTGGCCAGCTCGACGATCAACCACGTCACCCCGCGCCATGAGCAGGGCGCTGGCTTCATGGCCGACGGCTATGCCCGTACCCGAGGCAAACCGGGGGTGTGTTTCATCATTACCGGCCCCGGCATGACCAACATCACCACCGCCATGGGCCAGGCCTATGCCGACTCGATCCCGATGCTGGTGATTTCCAGCGTGCAATCGCGCAGCCAGCTGGGCGGCGGACGTGGCAAGCTGCATGAGCTGCCTTCTCAGGGCGCCTTGGTGGCCGGGGTCGCGGCGTTTTCCCACACGCTGATGTCCGCTGCCGAGCTGCCCGCCGTGCTGGCCCGGGCCTTTGCCGTGTTCCAGGCCGGGCGGCCACGCCCGGTGCATATCGAGATTCCCCTGGACGTTCTGGTGGAAAACGCCGACGCCTTGCTCGACAGCGAGCCGGTCAGTATTTCGCCTGCCGGTGCCGCGCCGGCCGCCATTGCGCAGATGGCCCGCCTGCTGGCCACTGCCCAGCGTCCGTTGATCCTTGCCGGTGGCGGTGCCATCGATGCGGCCCCGGCGTTGACCCGGCTGGCCGAACAACTGGATGCGCCGGTCGCACTGACCATCAACGCCAAGGGCATGCTGGCGTCGCGCCATCCTTTGCTGATCGGCTCCACTCAATCCCTGGTGCCGACCCGGGCACTGGTGGCGGAGGCCGATGTGGTCCTGGCCATTGGCACGGAGCTGGCGGAAACCGACTACGACATCACTTTTGCCGGTGGCTTCGAGATTCCTGGCACCCTGCTGCGCATCGATATCGACCCCGATCAGACCGTGCGCAACTACCCGCCGAAAGTCGCCCTGGTGTCCGATTCGACCATCGCCGCCGAGGCGCTACTGGCGGAACTGGCCGGGCATAGCCTGGCGCCGCGCCGTGATGACTGGGGCCACAAGCGTGCTGCCAGCCTGCGGGCGATCAATGAGGCGTCATGGGATGAGCCGATGCTCGGTCAGACTGCCTTTCTGCAAACCGTTCTCGACGTGCTGCCAGAGGTAGTGCTGGTCGGCGATTCAACTCAGCCGGTGTACTCCGGCAACCTGACCCTGAACCTCGACCAACCACGGCGCTGGTTCAACTCATCCACCGGCTACGGCACCCTGGGTTATGCCCTGCCTGCCGCCATCGGTGCCTGGCTCGGTGCGGTGGATGCCGGGCAACGCAAGCCGGTGGCCTGCCTGATTGGTGATGGCGGCCTGCAATTTACCCTGCCGGAACTGGCCAGTGCCGTGGAAGCGCGCACCCCGGTCATCGTCCTGCTGTGGAATAACCAGGGCTACGAAGAGATCAAGAAATACATGGTCAACCGCGCCATCGAACCCGTGGGCGTGGATATCTACACCCCGGACTTTATCGGCATTGCCAAGTCCTTCGGCTGCGCCACAGCTACCGCGAACTCTGCCGACTCACTCAAGGCCGCACTCCTGGCTGCCAATGACCATCAGGGCCCGACCCTGATCGAGATCGACCAGCACAACTGGATGGCGTCCTGGCGCGAGGCCGCAGCATGTTGAGCGGTGCGGCATTGATGCCGCAAATCCTGCCGGGCCTGTTTATCGATGGGCAGTGGCAGTCGGGGCATGAACTGCTCAGCGCGATCAATCCGGCCACAGAAATTTGCCTGGCCCAGGTGGCCAGCGGCGATGCCGAAGCGGTGGACACGGCGGTGCAGGCCGCGCGCAGTGCGTTTGCCGACTGGGCACAAACCAGCGGCGCGCAACGGGCCAAAGTCCTGCGCGCCATTGCCCTTGGCGTAGCAGAGCGCCGTGAGCGCCTGATGCATCTGCAATCGAGCAACAGCGGTAAACCCCTGAGCGAAGCGGCCATCGACGTCGATGATGTGATCGCTACCTTTGAATACTACGCCGGTCTCGCCGAAGCCCTGGACGGGCAGCAGGATCAGGCGCTGGTCTTGCCCAGTGAGGATTTTGCCGCGCGTATTCGCCGTGAACCCTGTGGCGTGGTCGGCCTGATCGTGCCGTGGAATTTCCCCATGGTCACCACGGCCTGGAAACTGGCACCGGCCCTGGCTGCGGGTTGCTGCGTGGTGCTCAAGCCTTCGGAAGTCACGCCGCTGCCGGAGCTGGAACTGGCGGCAATCATTGCCGAAAGCGGCCTGCCCAAGGGCGTGTTCAATCTGGTCTGCGGCACGGGGCGTGCGGTCGGTGCTGCGTTGTCCGGGCATCCGGGGCTGGCGAAGATTTCTTTCACCGGCAGCAATGCCGTGGGCGTGCAGGTCATGCAACGGGCAGCGGAAACGGTGAAGGGCGTGAGCCTGGAACTGGGTGGCAAATCCGCGCTGATCGTGCTTGCGGACGCCGATCTCGACCTGGCTGTGGACCTGGCCAGTGGCGGCGGCTTTTTCAATGCCGGGCAGATGTGTTCGGCGACCAGTCGGGTGTTGGTTGCCGAGCCTCTATTCGATGAGTTCCTCCAGCGTCTGACGCAAAAGGCCCAGTCCGTGCAAGTCGGTAATCCGCTGGAGGACGGCACCGAGATGGGTCCCCTGGCGAGCCAGGCGCAATACCTGCGTGTCATGGCCCATATCGATGTCGGGAAAAAGGCCGGTGCGCGCCTGCTGTGTGGTGGCGAGCGGCCTGTTGAACGCACGGTCGGTTATTTTTTACGGCCTGCGGTCTTCACCGATGTGCCCCTCGATAGTGCGCTGTGGCGGGAGGAGATTTTCGGCCCGGTGTTATGCGTGCGCCGTTTCACCTCCGAGCGCGAGGCCATCGCCCTGGCCAACGACAGTGACTTCGGCCTGGTGGCCAGTGTGGTCGGGCGCGATGCCGAGGCCACCGAGCGGGTCGCCAATGCCTTGCAGGCGGGGCTGGTGTGGATCAACGCACCCCAGGTGATCTTCCCCCAGGCAGCCTGGGGCGGCTACAAACAGAGCAGTCTGGGACGTGAGTTGGGGCCTTGGGGGCTGGCGGCTTTCCAGGAACTCAAGCACGTCATTCGCTCGGTCTGACTGACCGAAAATGGCTCGTGCATGCCTCGTTGCAAGGCATGCACGAAGCACATGGCTTCAATGACTTTTTTTCGATTGTTGAGGGTGGTCCGTCATCGCAGGATGACCCCGCCGCCAACGCGCTGTTCCCGGATTACGGGGCTGGCGGCCACACGACCGCGCCATCGCAGAGGCGATGCCCCTCAACATGCAGCAGCAAAAACATGGAGTCCTGAATGGGCCAGCATGATCTGAACAGAAGGCAGTTCATCAAGTCAGTGGGCGTCGCTTCGGTGGCGGCCGCAACGATGTCGATGCCCTTTATCCGGGCCAACGCCAGCGACACCAAGTTCCAGGGCAAGACCCTGCGCCTGCTGACCTGGTCCGACGACACGGGCCTGGCTGCATTACGCAATATCGCCGCGACCTTCGAAGCCAAGACCGGCGCCAAGGTCATTGCCGACCGCACCGGCAGCACCTCGGAAATGGTCGCCAAGCTCAAGGCCGGTGGTGATCGTCCACAATACGACATCATCACCCTGGCCGGAGTCGGCGCCGAGGGCCTGGCGGCTGCCGGGCTGCTGGAAAAGCCGGACCTGAACCGTATCCCCAATATCGTCGACGTCCCGGAGAAATACCGCACCGGCGCCAACGGCCACGGCATCGGTTACCTGCTCTGGTGCAACAGCCTGATCTACAGTACGCGCACGGTCAAAGAAGCGCCGACCAGCTACGCCGCGCTGTGGGACAAGGACATGGCGCCGAATATCTTCCTGCCGCCGCCGAACTGGACCGAGGCCATGGACCTGATCATCATCGCTGCGAAACTGGCCGGTGGTGACGAGCACAATATCGAGCCGGGCTTCAAGAAGCTGGCCGAGCTGAAGGACCGTGTGGTGACCCTGGGCGAAAACCCCAATCAGATTGCCGAGTTGTTCCGCACCGGCTCTCTGGATATGGGCGGCCTGTATGCGCCGGCGTTCTTCCCCAACCAGATCCGCGACCCGGCTTACGGCCTGGGTGCGACCTTCGGCATGAAAGAAGGCTTCTACACCGACCTGATGCAGTCGGTCATGCCCAAGCATCGCCCCGGCGACACCGACCTGGCCTACGCCTTCCTCAACCACTCCCTGGACCCGCTGGTGCAGGGCAAGATGGCCGAAGACATCTACAACGGCCCGGTCAACGCCAAGGCGATCATTTCTGCCGAAGCGCGCAAGAGCCCGTACATCCTCACGCCCGAGCAGATTGCCGATAAGGCGATCATGCACGACAACGCCTTCCTGGCGACGGTGCATGAGCAGTGGATTCGCCGCTACACCGAGATTTTCTCTTCCTGATGATCCCGTAATCACCCGTGGGCGTGGCCGTTAAAGCGGTCGTGCCCACGGGCTTCTGTGCTGAGATGACCCATGACTACATCCTCCCCGAAGCGCTCATCCCCGACCCTGCGGGCCTGGCTGTTCCTGACCCCGTCGATGTTGTTTCTCGCCGTGCTGATCACGGCCAGCCTGTTGGTGTTGCGCATGAGCGTCGGAACCAAGGGCGCGGAATGGAGCGGTTTCAGCCTGGCCAGTTATGCCCAGTTGCTGGAACCCTATTATTTGAAATCGCTGCTGCTGACTCTGCGTCTGGCGCTGATCAGTGCGGTGATTGCCGTGGTCCTGGCGATCCCGGTGGGCTACACCATGGCGCGTCTGCAATCGCCATTACTGCGCAGGATTTTCCTCGCTGCCGTACTGCTGCCGTTGCTGGTCAACCTGCTGCTGCAAAGCTATGGCTGGCTGGTGATCCTGGGGCCAGCCGGCATGCTCAATCAGGCGCTCAAGGGCCTGGGCCTGATCACCCGGCCGGTGATGATGCTCTACAACGAAAACGGCGTGCTGATGGGGCTGGTGCAGACCGCGTTCCCCCTTGCCGTGTTGCCCATTGCCAGCGCCATGCGCGGCGTGTCGCGCAGCTACGAAGAGGCCGCCGCGACCCTTGGTGCAAGCCGCTTCCAGGTGTTCCGGCAGGTGATTCTGCCCATGAGCCTGCCGGGCATTATCACCGGCGCGACCCTGGTATTTGCCTACAACGCCAGCAGCTTTGTCGTGCCCTTGCTGCTGGGCGGTCGTCGCGTGCCAATGCTGGCGGTGATGGTGCATGACCAGATCGCCCCGCTGATGAACTGGCCGGCGGCGTCGGCGGCTGGGGTGGTGCTGATCATCACGACCTTGTTGATCATGAGCCTTTCTGAATTGTTCACCGGGCGTCGTCGGCGGCGGTTGGAGGCTTCGCAATGAAAAATCCTCAGATACCTGCCGAACCTGTGGGAACCCTGTCAGCCAGAGGTGGCCTTATGAAAACCCGCATGCTCCTGCCCGGCGAAACCGGACGCTTTGCCTCGACCCTGTCCTGGCTCATTCTGCTGCTGGCGGTGATGCCGATCCTGACCATGATCGTCATGTCCTTCAGCGGCGCGTCCAACCTCGACTTCCCGCCAGCCAGCTACAGCCTCAAGTGGTATCAGGCGGCCTGGCACACCTTTGTTTCGCCGGATTCCAGCGACGTACTCAGCCTCGGCAAGGCCCTGGGCACCAGCCTGTGGGTGTCCTGTCTGACCATGATTCTCGCCACTCTGGTGGCGGTGCCGGCGTCCTATGCCCTGACCCGGTGCGAGTTCCGCGGCAAGGCAGTGGCGCTGCAACTCATGTCGCTGCCACTCGTCTTCCCCATGGTCGTGCTGGGCCTGGCGCTGCTGCTGGTCTTCGACAGCCTGCCGTTCCATATGGACGTATCGCGTCTGGTGATCGCCCATGTGATTCTGGCGTTGCCCTTCGTGGTGAAGAACTGCACGGCGGCCATGGTTTCCATCGGCAGCGAAGTCGAAGAGGCCGCGCAAATGCTCGGCGCCTCGCCGACACGGGCGATTGTCGATGTGGTGGTGCCGTTGATGAAGTCGGGGATTCTGGCCGGGATGCTGCTGGCCTTTATCGTCTCGTTCAACGAATTCACCGTGACCTACTTCCTTTACAACATCGATGTGATGACTGTGCCGATCTGGATGTACAGCCGCACGGTGTCCTCCCTCGATCCGACCGTTTTTTCCTTTGCCGTACTGATCGTGCTGATCGATTTCGCACTGATCTGGGCGCTGGAAAAACTGGTGGGCGAGGGCGGGGTTTCTTTCTGATCCGGGGTGCAAGATGACAGGCTTGATTCTGCAAAACGTCGAAAAATACTACGGCTCGGCTTGTGCGGTGACAGACGTCAACCTGCACCTTCCGGCCGGCAAACTGGTGTGCTTTCTTGGCCCGTCAGGCTGCGGCAAGACCACCTTGCTGCGCATGATCGCCGGGCTGGAAAGCCTGAGCAGCGGCGAGATTCTGTTGGATGGCGAGGACGTCAGCCACACCCCGGCCCATGAGCGCAATTTCGGCATGGTGTTTCAGTCCCTGGCGCTGTTCCCGCACATGACCGTGGGCGAGAACATTGCCTACCCGCTCAAACTGCGCGGCGTGAGGAAGGCCGGGCAACAGGCCCGTGTCGTTGAGTTGCTGGAGATGATCCAGTTGCAACAGATGCTCGACCGGCCGGTGGCCAAGCTGTCAGGCGGTCAGCGTCAGCGCGTGGCGATTGCCCGGGCCATTGCTGCACACCCGAAACTGCTGTTGCTCGATGAGCCGTTGTCGGCCCTGGATGCCAAGTTGCGTGAGTCGATGCAGGTGGAAATTCGTCAGCTGCAACAGCGTCTGAACATCACCACCATCCTCGTCACCCACGACCAGCGTGAAGCCATGACCATGGCTGATATCGTCGTCGTGTTGGGTGAGCATCGGGTGCAGCAGGTGGGCACGCCCATCGAGATCTATCGCAACCCGGCCAACGAATTCGTCGCTGACTTTATTGGCTCGGGCAATATCTTTGCGGCAGTCGCTCTTGGCAATGGTCAGGTCGGCTTGCCAGGTGGCGGGACCCTGGAGGTGCCAGGCAGCGCACCGTTGGTGGCGGGGGCGGCGATCAAGATGCTGGTTCGCCCCGAGGACGTGCAGCTGTCGCCGCATCAGGCGCCCGAGGGCAATCGCCTGGCAGGCACCGTGACCTTTATTCGCGATATCGGCGCGACCATTGAAACCACGGTGGAGTGCGGCGGCGTTTCGCTGACCTCCCTGACTACACCGAGCCAGGCCTTTGGCCTGGGCGTCGGGCATCCGGTCTCGATTACCTTGCCGGCCGAGGCTTGCCGGGTGTTGGGCGCCTGAACCCGGTGGCCCTGGCCGGGGTAGGAGTGAACTGTGGGAGCGAATTCCATGGGAGTGAATTCTGTGGGAGCGAATTCATTCGCGAGGGGATGGGGGACTCCACGCATATGTAGCGTCTGAGACACCGCTTTCGCGAATGAATTCGCTCCCACAGTTCGCTCTCACCGTGGGATTGTGTTCACACCTGCTGACGCAACCGCGCCAGATCCCGCAACGGCGGCGCGCCAAACAACCGGCTGTACTCGCGGCTGAACTGGGACGGGCTTTCATAGCCGACCCGGTAACCCGCCGCTGCCGCTTCCAGGCCATCGTTGAGCATCAGCCGCCGGGCTTCCTGCAGGCGCAGTTGTTTCTGATACTGCAATGGGCTGATGCCGGTAACCGCCTTGAAGCGGTGGTGCAGAGTAGACACACTGAGGTTCACTTCCCGGGCCATATCATCGATGCGCAGGGGCTGTTCATAGTTGCTGTTCAGCCACTTGATCGCCTGGGTGACACGATGGGTCTGGCAGTTGCTGATCGCGCTTTCATACAACCGATATCCCTGTTTCCCGCGCATCAGGCGGTAGAGGATTTCGCGGCGGATCAGCGGGGCCAGCATGGGAATGTCTTTCGGTGTATCGAGCAAACGCACCAGGCGTAACACCGCATCCAGCAGTTGCGTGTCGATCTTGTCGGTGTACAGGCCGCGTTCACTGGACCGGGGACGCGTCGGCACGCTCATCGGGCCGGCTTCGGCGATCAGGGCGTTGATTTCCGCCGGGTCGATATCCAGGCGCAGGGCCAGGTTGGGGCGCTCTTCACTGGCGTTGACGATCTTGCCACGCACCGGCATTTCCACCGACACAACCAGGTAATTCAGCGGATCGTAAGTGTAGGACTCGTCGGCAAGCTGCACTTCCTTGCTGCCCTGGGCCAAAATGCACAAAGCCGGGCGGGTCAGGGACGGGAACGAATGCACGGGCTCGTTATAACGCACCAGAAACAGCGGGGCGATCACGCTCTGGTAGGAACCGTTGCGCGGTGCATAGCGGTCGATCAGCGCCGCCAGCTCGGCACGCTGTCGCTCGATATCGGAACAGAACTGTTCGCGTGACTGTTGCTGTGCTCCGTCCAGTTGCGACATGCCGTGGGTTCCTCTGCTGCTGAGCGATGCCATGAAGGTTATTCGAGGCGGGCGGCAAGTGTTAGGCCGATCCTGTCGAATCCTTGCCTGATCCTGTCGGCAGTTCAGGTGTCCGGCAGGAACCAGCAATCAACCTATACCTATCCGCGCCAATACAGGCGTTATGGTGAATCGTGACCGTGCGACCACGAGCAGGATTAGGCAAGAACCTCGCAGGAACTAGCTAACGCAATATTCCCTCAGGCCTTAATCTCTGTTCCCGTAGCCGCATCGCGACATTTCTTACGCGGCTTACCAAGGAGCGCAGATCATGGCTTTATCCACCCCCGTCAGTCATCTCGTCTTTGTCCGTTCCATGGCCGGTCGCAGCAGCGAGCTGGGCCAGCGTTTACAGAACTTGATCAAGCCGTCTCTCAGCGCGCCGGGTTGCCTGCGCTTTGCCTTGCAGCAATCCATGCAGGATGCGGACTTATGGTCGATCTCCGGCTCCTGGAGCAGCGAACAGGCGATGAATGCCTGGTTTGCCTCGCCGGAGTTGCAGGTGTTTTCCGCGCTGGTGCATGAAATGATCGTGCGCAGCCTGGACTTCCACACCTTCGCCGCAGCAGGTGATACCGCGATGGAGCAGCTGTGCGTGGCCTGAGTGGTAGAATCCCGGGCTTTCAATGCCCAGCAGGATCAATGACCCATGGCACGCAGAGAGTTCGACGAGTTTGAAGCCGTTTCCGCAATGGTTCCGAGCCCAGAAGGCTATGACGCCGCAATCGCTGTAAAACCCCTTCACTTCGCCGGTTCACCGACCTTCCACAAGGTATTGGCCGGACAGAAATTCAAGACCGCACTTGAGGCCGACCAAGCCGCAAATCAGCAATTGGCACGGCTGATCGGTGTGGATGCCGAGGGGCAGTTGGTGTTTCCCGCCAGTAACTGATCACGCAGGGTAGGACCGGCTTTAGCCGGGAGGGCGTCAGTACCACCCCGTATCTGTGTCTGAAATATCGCCTTCCCGGCTAAAGCCGGTCCCACACTATTGCATCGATTCAGCATCAGGCCTTCGGCCGGAACATCCTGAACAGCGATTCCGGCCCCAGCTGGAAGTAATCCGCCGGGCCACCACCACGCAGGATATGCCCGGCAGCGGCCGTGTCGTAGACGCCGTCCTTGAGCAGCGCCTTGGCGATATGCACCGCCACCACTTCCCCCAGGATCAACCAGGTCGGCACGACTTCTTTGTCAGCACGTTGCAGTTGAATGATCTGGGTGACTTTGCACTCGAACGACACTGGAGTCTCCAGTACACGCGGCACGGCCACTACTTTCGAGGCCACCGGCGTCAGGCCGGCCAGTTCGAATTCATTGACCTCAGCCGCCACCGGCGCGCAGCTCTGGTTCATGGCGTCGGCCAGGGAGCGGGTGGCCAGGTTCCAGACGAACTCACCGGTCTGCTCGATATTGTTCAGACTGTCCTTGCGGCCAATGCTGCTGAAACCAATGATTGGCGGGACGTAGTTGAAGGCTGTGAAGAAGCTGTAAGGCGCCAGATTCAGCTGGCCTTCGGCGCTTTGCGAAGAGATCCAGCCAATGGGCCGCGGACCGACGATGGCGTTGAACGGATCGTGGGGCAGGCCGTGGCCTTTGGCGGGTTCGTAGAAGTGAATATCGTCTGACATGCGAACGTCCTGGTGGCTACAGCACAAAGCGCCATAGTGCTGGGGCTGGTCGGGAATTTCCAGAGTTTCACGACGCCATAAACGACCAAACCCGGCCAAGGGCCGGGTTTGACAGGTGTCGCTGATTGATCAGCTTACGCGGTTTGCACCGACGCGATCAGCGCCATCGGCGGCTAGACGGTTGGCACCAATATGGTCAGCGCCATCAGCAGCCTGACGATTTGCGCCTACACGGTCAGCGCCGTCAGCGGCCAGACGATTGGCACCAATATGGTCAGCGCCATCAGCGGCTTGACGATTTGCACCGACGCGGTCAGCGCCGTCAGCGGCCAGACGATTGGCACCGATATGGTCAGCGCCATCAGCGGCTTGACGATTTGCACCGACGCGGTCAGCGCCGTCAGCGGCCAGACGATTGGCACCGATATGGTCAGCGCCATCAGCGGCTTGGCGATTTGCGCCTACGCGGTCAGCGCCGTCAGCGGCCAGACTTGCAGCGCCTACGTGGTCAACATCAACCGAAACGTGACGAGCGTTAGTGTGAGCCGAGCCGCCTTCAGCGACTACGGTCGGCAGAGCGAATGCGCTCGATGCCAGAAGAGAGAAGGCCAGACCGAAGATCAGTTTGTTGGTTTTCATGGTAGTTACTCCACCGCTAGAAATATGTTTGTCGCTAGGTATGGAGTGAATGTTACGCGCCCACGGATTAAGCAGAAGTTAATAAGGTTGCTAACGATCATCGCTGAAAATGATAGTTCTCTACAGGGCCCGGATTTCGGGCGTCTTATTCGTTTTTGTTCTATTTTGGTGCGTAATTGTTTATATGTAAGGTTTTTTTCAGTTGACATATTTTCTATGGCATGCATTTTTCCAAAAAAAACGCCAGTCAACAGAGTTGGCTGGCGTTTTTTGCACCACGATGAGTCGCGGTTTTTGCCTTAGTTGGTATCGATTCGCGAGTGTTTACGGGTGTCCTTCATGAACACGTACACCAGTAGCGAGCAGGCGATGCAGGCCGTGACGTACCAGTAGTAGCCGGTCTCGATCCCTGCTTCCTTGAACTTCAGGGCAATGAATTCCGCCGAGCCGCCGAAGATCGACACCGTCAGGGCATAGGGCAAGCCTACGCCCAGGGCACGAATTTCTGTCGGGAACAGTTCGGCTTTGACCACAGCGTTGATCGAGGTATAGCCGCTGACGATGATCAGTGCCGCCATGATCAGGAAGAACGCGCCCCACCAGCTTTGTACGGTGTGCAGCGAGGTCAGGATCGGCACGGTGCATAGGGTGCCCAGTACACCGAAGGCGATCAGAATCGGACGACGGCCGATCTTGTCCGAGAGTGCGCCCACCACCGGTTGCAGCAGCATGAACAGGAACAGGGTGGCGGCGGAAATGCTGGTGGAGTCGGTGATGCTCATGCCGACGGTGTTCACCAGGTATTTCTGCATATAGGTGGTGTACGTATAGAAAGCCAGGGTGCCGCCCATGGTCAGGCCGACCACGGTCATCAGCTCTTTAGGGTGCTGAAGCAGGGTACGCATCAGGCTGGTCTTGGGCTTTTCCTTGTCTTGTTTGCGGGTGAAAGACTCGGTCTCTTCCATGCCGCGACGCAGGAACAGCGCGATCACCGCACACAGCGCGCCGATCACGAACGGAATACGCCAGCCCCAGGCATACAACTCCTCGGTGGTGAGGAACTGTTGCAGCACGATCAGTACTGCAAGGGCGATGAGCTGACCGGAAATCAGGGTCACGTACTGGAAGCTGGAGTAGAAGCCGCGACGTTCCTTGGTCGCCATCTCGCTGAGATAAGTAGCCGAAGTGCCGTATTCGCCCCCCACCGACAAACCTTGCATCAGGCGCGCCAGTACCAGCAGGATCGGTGCACCGACTCCAATGGTTTCGTAGCTGGGAGTCAGGGCGATGACCAGCGAACCGAAGCACATCAACAGCACCGATGCCATCAGCGCAGCCTTGCGGCCCTTGCGGTCGGCATACAGGCCCATGAGCCAGCCACCGATCGGGCGCATCAGAAAGCCGACGGCAAAGATCGCTGCGGTGTTGAGCAATTGGGCGGTACTGTCGCCCTTGGGGAAGAAGGCTTTGGCGAAGTACAGGGAGAAGGCGGCGTAGACGTACCAGTCGTACCACTCGACCATGTTGCCGACCGAGCCGCTGAAAATGGATTTGATTCGGCTGGCAGTGGTTTTTTCAGCGGCAGGCGTACCGACCGCTGCTGTCGAAAGAGTCTGTGAGGTATCCATCATGTTCCTTTCAATCATTGTTTTTAGAGTGGGCTGCTTCGAGGCGGCCTTGAAAGGGCTATAGCAGGAGCTGTGCCAGACTTGAAAGGCCCGGTTTAGAGGGGTTTAGTCGATTTTGTAAGCGGGTTTCCGCTTATCGTCAGCGACGTTGTAAGCGAAAAGTCGCCGATTCCTCACTGCTGGCGTTGGAGCGAGGCTTGCCCGCGAAGGCGGTAACTCTGCCGCCAGACTTTTATCGGATGTAATGGCCTCTCGCGGGCAACCCACGCTCGCTGCTTGGCTGATGTCAGGTAAACATCTCGCGCAACAACCCATGGCGCTGCATCTTCTCGTTCAAGGTGCGGCGCGGCAGTTGCAGTTCGTTGAGCACCGCTTTGATGTCGCCCTTGTGCCGGCTCAGGGCTGAGCGCAGGCAGTGGGCTTCGAAGGCTTCTTGCTGGGCGGCCAGGGATTGCCCGGCCTGGGGCAGATCTGCGGCGGGGGTGCCGAGGCCGAGGATCTGGCGTTCGGCGGCGTTGGCCAGTTCCCGGACATTGCCGGGCCAGTCGCTGCCAAGCAGTTGCGCCAGCTGCTGGCCGCTCAACTCCGGCACCGGGCGGCCGAGGCGTTCGGCGGCGGTGCGGGCGAAATGGCTGAACAGCAGGGGGATGTCTTCGCGGCGCTCGCGCAACGGCGGCAGGCGCAGTTCGGCGACGTTCAGGCGGTAGGCGAGGTCTTCGCGAAAGCGCCCGGCCCGGGCTTCCTCCAGCAGGTCGGGCTTGGTCGCGGCGATGATGCGCAGGTCCACCGTCAGGCTCTGGTTCGAGCCCAGACGTTCAAGGCGCTGGTCCTGCAGCACTCGCAATAACTTGACCTGCTGGGCCAGGGGCATGCTTTCGATCTCATCGAGAAACAGAGTGCCGCCGCTGGCGTACTCCAGCTTACCGATGCGCCGCCCCTGCGCCCCGGTAAAGGCGCCGCTTTCGTGACCGAACAACTCCGCCTCGAACAGTTGCTCGGGAATGGCCGCGCAGTTCAGCGCGACGAAGGGCTTGTCGGCGCGGGGGCCCATATCGTGCAGGCAACGGGCGACCAGTTCCTTGCCGCTGCCGGTTTCCCCACGGATCAACACATTGACCGGCAACTGCGACAAGTCCAGGACCTGGCGGCGCAGGGCCAGCAGGGCCGGAGATACGCCGAGCAGGGTGGCTTCGAGCTGAGTACGGGTGTCGGCCTGTTCGTGCAGGCGACGGTTTTCCAGAACCAGTCGACGTTTTTCCAAAGCCCGGCGCAAATTGAGGATCAGCGCTTCGGGGCCGAAGGGTTTTTCCAGAAAGTCATAGGCGCCATCACGCATGGCTTCCACGGCCATGGGTACGTCGCCGTGGCCGGTAAGCAGGATCAACGGCAAGTCGGCATCGCGCGCCTGTACCTGGGCTAGCAGTTCCAGGCCGCTCATGCCCGGCATGCGCACATCGCTGAGGATCACACCGGGAAAGTGCTCCGGCAAATTCGCCAGGCAGTCTTCGGCGCGACTGAAAACCTGCACGTCGAAACCGGACAGGCTCAGCCATTGCTCGACCGCTTCACGAATCGGCGCTTCGTCGTCCACTACTATGACTGAGTTCACTGTGCAGGTTCCGCTTCCAGGGTGTCGTTGTGCAGGCTAAAGCAAAACACCGCGCCCTGGTCGTCATTCTCGACCGACAGGTGTCCGCCCAACTCATGAACGATGGCGTAGGACACCGCCAGGCCAAGGCCCAGCCCTTCGCCCACCGGTTTGGTGGTGAAGAACGGATCGAACACTTGGCCCAGATGTTCCGGGGCAATACCGCCACCACTGTCGCGCACGCTGATCTGCCAGCGCTCGGCCTGGGCTTCGATACGCACCTCAAGACGCTTGAGCGGTTTGTCGTGCATGGCGTCCAGGGCGTTGCGCAGCAGGTTGATCAGCACCTGTTCCAGGCGGATCGCATCGCCGCGGACCCAGGCCGGGCGAGCCAGATGCAACACGCAGGTGACGTCTTCATCGCGCAGACGGGCATCGAGCAGCAGCATGGCCTGATCGACCACGGCGGCCAATTCCAGACGCTCGCGCAGGCCACCGGGGCTTTTGCGGGCGAAGGTCTTGAGGTGTCCGGTCAGTCCGGCCATGCGCATCAGTTGCTGATCCAGGGCGCTCAAGGCCTTGTCGGCGGCATCGAGGCGGCCCTGTTGCAGCAGCAGGCGCAGGCTGGCCAGTTGCATGCGTTGGGCGGTCAACGGCTGGTTGATTTCGTGGGCCAGGGCCGCAGACATCTGCCCCAGCGCCGCCAGCTTGGTCGATTGCACCAGACCGTCCTGAGCGGTTTTCAGCGCCTGGGTACGTTCTTCGACCAAGCGTTCCAGCTCGTCACGACTGCGCTCGCGGATCCGCGCCAGGCGCCAGCGTTGATAAAGGAACAGCCCGAGGAACACCAGCGTCAGCCACACTCCTGCTGCGGCAAGCCCGGCATTGCGGGTTTCATCGTCAGCCAGGCGCGGCTTGCGCAACAGGTGCAGGGTCCAGTTTTCGGCGGCCAGAGGCAGCGACTGCCACAAGTAATCGACCTTGCCGTCCGGGCCGTCGACCCGGCTCAACTGCCCGTGCTCGCCGAACTCGCGCAAGGTCTGACGCGACAGGGGCTGCAACGGGTGCTTGTCATATTGTCGGGTACTGGCCAGTTCGGCGCGATCGGTGGCCGAGATCGGCAGCAACTCCCGGTAATTCCAGCCGGGCTGGTTGGCCAGAAAGATAATGCCCTTGGCATCGCTGATCAGCAGCAGGTCATTGCTCTGCGCCCATTCGTGTTCCAGTTCGGGAAACTCCAGCTTGACCACCATGGCGCCAATGAACTGGTTGGCGTTGTCCAGCACGGCGCTGGAAAGAAAATAACCGGGTATGCCACTGGTCACACCAACGGCATAAAAACGTCCGCTACCCGAGGCCTGGGTTTGCAGAAAGTACGGACGGAAGCCGTAGTTGTTTCCTACATAACTACTGGGTAATTGCCAGTTGCTGGCGCCGATGGCCAGGCCATCCCGGTCGATCAGCTGCAGAGTGGATGAATGGGCCGCATCGTTGATACGTTCCAGTTTCTGATTGAGCGCCAGTTGCTGTTCGGCATTGATCGGTGCGCTGACGGCATCGCGCAGTTCCGGGTCCAGGGCCAGCACGGCGGGCAGGGCACGGTAGCGTTCGATCAAGGTGTGCAGGCTGTTGGCGTACAGCGACAACTGCAGACCCGCCTGCGCGGCATCATCGACCAGGGCCTGCTGGCGTGCCTGCTGCATGGCCACGCCTGCGGCCAGCAGGGCGCCGGCCAGGATTAGCAGGGTATAGAGCGAGATGCGCAGGGGGCGGGGGATAGAGGGCATTGTCAGGCCAACGTGGGAACGAGTCTGTGGGAGATCCCGACCCGTCTGCGACACCGTCACGCAGCAAACACTAACCGGGGCAGGTGGCAAATCTGTGGGAGCGAATTCATTCGCGAATAGGCCGGTACATTCGACGCATCTTCATCGCCTGCAACACCTCTTTCGCGAATGAATTCGCTCCCACAAAAGCGCTTTTCTATCAGTTGATTTTGGGGCGTCTGATAAAAATTGCGAAGGCTATGAAAGATGTTGTATCTCTCTCACAGCCTTTGGGGCTCCGTTACAACAGATTGAAACTGGCTTTTTTCACCGAGGCCGAATCCAGGCCAATCATCACATCGAACGCGCCCGGCTCGGCAACCCGTTGCATCGCCTGGTTGTAGAACTTCAGATCGTCCTCGCTCAGGGTAAAGCTGACGACTTTCTCTTCACCCGGTTGCAGGGTGATCTTCTCGAAGTTCTTCAGTTGCTTGACCGGCTGGCTCACCGACGCGGCGACGTCGTGCAGGTACAGCTGAACCACGGTAGCGCCGGCGACCTTGCCGGTGTTCTTGACCTTGACGCTGGCGGTCAGGTGACCGGTGCGGGACATGTCCTTGGCCGACAGGCTGATGTCCGAGACGTCGAACTGGGTGTAGCTCAGGCCATAACCGAACGGGAACAGCGGGCCGTTGGGCTCCTCGAAGTAGTGCGAGGTGTAGTTGCCGGGTTTGCCTTCGATGAACGGGCGACCGGTGTTCAGGTGGTTGTAATAGACCGGCAGTTGCCCGATGGAACGCGGGAAGGACACGGCCAGCTTGCCGGACGGGTTGTAGTCGCCGAACAGCACGTCGGCTACGGCGTTGCCGCCTTCGGTGCCGGGGAACCAGGTTTCCAGCATGGCATCGGTGCCTGCCAGCTCGTCACCCAGGACCAGCGGTCGACCGTTCATCAGTACCAGTACCACCGGTTTGCCAGTGGCTTTCAGGGCCTTGACCAGGTCCTGCTGACGGCCCGGCAGGTTCAGGGTCGAACGGCTGGCCGACTCATGGGACATGCCACGGGACTCACCGACCACCGCCACTACGACGTCAGCCTGCTGCGCAGTCTTCACCGCTTCGGCAATCATATCGTCAGCAGAGCGCGGATCGACTTCGACTTCATGCTCGATGAAGTTCAGGTATTCGAGGGTTTCCGGGTTGTCGCTGACATTGGCGCCGCGGGCATACAGCAACTTGGCTTTGTCGCCGACGGCATTGGCCAGGCCTTCAAAAACAGTCACCGCTTGATCAGGCAGACCACGGGCCGACCAGCTGCCGAGCATGTCCAGCTTGCTCTGGGCCAGGCTGCCGATCACGGCGATGGTGCCTTGTTTCTTCAATGGCAGGGTCTGGTTCTTGTTCGACAGCAGTACGAGAGTCTTGCGCGCGACGTCGCGGGCTTCTGCGCGGTGCAGGCGGCTGTCGGCGGCCGTGTCGACCGGGTCCTGAGAGGCCACGCCGATGCGGCGGTACGGGTCGGCGAACAGGCCCATGTCCCACTTGGCGCCCAGTACTTCGCGCACGGCGCTGTCGATTTCCTGCATCGACACTTCGCCATCCTTGACCAGACCCGGCAGCTCATTGCCGTAGGCCTGGTCATTCATGCTCAGGTCCACGCCGGCCTTGATCGCCAGCTTGGCTGCTTCGCGGTAGTCCTTGGCGACGCCGTGCTCGATCAGTTCCTTGATCGCCCCGTGGTCACTGACGGTTACGCCCTTGAAGCCCCAGTCCTTGCGCAGCAGGTCCTGCAACAGCCAGGTGCTGGCGGTGGCCGGCACGCCATTGATGGAGTTCAGGGCGATCATCACGCCCCCGGCGCCGGCCTTGATCGAGGCGTGGTACGGCGGCAGGTAATCCTGCTGCATGCGCAGCGGGCTCATGTCGACGCTGTTGTAGTCGCGACCGCCTTCGACGGCGCCATACAGAGCGAAGTGTTTGACCACCGCCATGAGGCTGTCGGGAGCAGCGAGGTTGTCGTTCTGGAAGGAGCGGGTCATGGTGTCGGCAATGCGCGAGACCAGGTAAGTGTCCTCGCCGAAGCCTTCGGAGCTGCGGCCCCAACGGGCGTCACGGGAAATATCGACCATTGGCGCGAAGGTCATGTCCAGGCTGTCGGAACTGGCCTCGATGGCCGAGATACGGCCGGTCTTGGCAATCGCGTCCATGTCCCAGCTGGCCGCCATGCCCAGGGGAATCGGGAAAATGGTGCGGTGGCCGTGGATCACGTCATAGGCGAAGAACATCGGAATCTTCAGGCGGCTCTGTACGACAGCGGCGTCCTGCATCGGGCGGTTTTCCCGGCGTACGACGGAGTTGAAAGTGCCGCCGATCCGGCCGGCGGCGATTTCCTTGAGAATCTTGGGCTGTGGCATCTCGGAACTGATACTGATCAGGCGCAATTGGCCGATTTTCTCGTCGAGGGTCATTTGCTTCATCAGATTAGTGATAAAAGCGTTCTTGCCTTGCAACGTCGCAGCTGCGGTGCTGTTGGCATTGTTGTCGGCCAAAACCGACTGGCTGGCCAGGCTGACCAGAAGACCGAGTACACACAGTTTATTCATGAATGATTTTCTCAAGGCATATGCCAGTAACAGACGTCGAATGCTGGACAGCCGATTATTAGGGTTAAACCTTCGGTATTTATTGTTGTTCCGGGTCGTTGGACCGCTGAACTCTTTATCCGTGCCAGGTTCTCAGCGCAGCGTGTTTTAGCCGATTGCGCGCCGGGTAGCCAGTGTTGGCGACGGATTATGCCGGGGATCTGTTGTTTTGGCTAAAGTGACGACGATCGGCGGATGTCAAAATGTAACGGGGAGAGAAATACAAGATGCAAATCGAGCGCTGTGAACATTTCAGGGGGCGTCGCTATACCTGGGCCACCAGCCTGCTGATGCTGTTGAGTACCGTGCTGGCCGGGTGCGGGATCAACAACATTCCGACCTACGACGAGCAGGCCAAGGCGGCGTGGGCTCAGGTGCAGAACCAGTACCAGCGGCGCAGCGACCTGATCCCCAACCTGGTGGAAACGGTCAAGGCTTACGCGAAACAGGAGCAGGAAACCCTGACTGCGGTGGTTCAGGCCCGGGCCAAGGCCACCTCGATCCAAATCGATGGCAATACCCTGAACAATCCGGAACAACTCAAGCAGTTCCAGGAAGCCCAGAGCCAGTTGAGCGGTGCGTTGAGCCGGTTGATGGTGGTCTCGGAGCGTTATCCCGATCTGAAATCCAACCAGAACTTCCTCGCCCTGCAATCCCAGCTGGAAGGCACCGAGAACCGTATCAGCGTGGCTCGGCGTGATTTCATTGCCGCCGTGGCGCGCTATAACACCGAAATCCGCACCTTTCCCGGCAGTTTGTGGCATCGCATGATGTACAGCGATCTGCAACTG
Organism: Pseudomonas sp. JUb42; assembly: GCF_024807945.1. GTDB lineage: Bacteria > Pseudomonadota > Gammaproteobacteria > Pseudomonadales > Pseudomonadaceae > Aquipseudomonas. The sequence continues at coordinate 238,291 of NZ_JANUFD010000001.1, forward strand.
CGTCCGACCTTCGAGGCGACCAGTGCCGATGCGCAGAAGGTGCCGCAGGTGAAGTTTTAGAACGCGGGTGCCTTGGGACCGTTGGAGCGAGGCTTGCCCGCGAATCAGCCGACGCGGTGTCTCTGCCGGACCGCGACGAGGCTTTCGCGGGCAAGCCTCGCTCCAACGAGTGCGTTTTACGCTTAGAATGCACGCCTGTTATTTTCCAAGTCCCAAGGGACCAAAGGCACCTCGTCATGTCGGCCACACCCGATTCTGCTGTTCAGTCCGCGCCGGATCATCGTGCGCAATTTCTCGACCTGCTGGACACCAGTCTGTCGCAAAACGCCTTTATCAAGCTGGTGCTGGCCCGCTATGTTGGCACCGAGGCCGAGCTGCAACGGCTGATCATCAAGCCGACCACCATCAAGCAGCAGCCTTGCCTGTCCTTCGTTTATCGCTACAAGACCCGCGATATCACCAAAAACCTGCCCCTGGCCGAAGCCATGCAGATGATTGCCGGGCTGCTGCCGGAGTCGTTCAAGAACGCCCATTTGCTCTCCCTCACCGAAGAAGTGCAGCTGGAGTTCGGCAAGAAGGGCAAGAGCACGCTGTTCACCAGCAAGGCGCAGCAACTTCGCGAGGCGCCGTCGGCCGGTCATGATCGAGAGAAGAAACGCTATCTGGAACTGACCCGACCGTTCTTGACCGACCTGGGCGTGACCAATAAACAGCATGAGCTGATTCCGGCGATGTCGCGCAAGTGGAAGCAGATCAACAAGTTCATCGAGGTGTTTTCCCACGCCCTGACGTCCTCGCCGTTGCAGCTGGATCAGCCGATCAAAGTGGCGGACTTCGGTTCGGGCAAGGGCTACCTGACCTTTGCCATCCATGACTACCTGCGCAACACCCTGAGCGCCGAAGGTCAGGTGACTGGCGTCGAACTGCGCGAAGACATGGTGACCCTGTGCAATGCCGCAGCCGCCCGACTTGAGCATCCGGGCCTGGATTTCCAGCATGGTGACGTGCGCAGCGTCGCGCCCAGTGCCCTCGACGTGATGATCGCCCTGCACGCCTGCGATATCGCCACCGACTACGCCATTCACATGGGCATACGCTCCGGGGCGTCGATCATCATGTGCTCGCCGTGCTGCCACAAGCAGATTCGCTTGCAGATCCAGAGCCCGAGCCTGTTGCGTCCGATGCTGCAATACGGCCTGCATATGGGCCAGCAGGCCGAGATGGTCACCGACAGCCTGCGCGCGTTACTGCTGGAGGCCTGTGGCTATGAAACCAAAGTTTTCGAGTTCATCTCGTTGGAGCACACCAACAAGAACAAGATGATCCTGGCCGTGAAACGCGCAGAAGCGGCCAAGCCTGCCGAGTTGCTGGCGCGGATCCAGGAGTTGAAAACCTTTTACGGCATTCAGGAGCAGTGTCTGGAAAGCCTGCTCCTGGCCGACGGATTTCTTGGCGACGCCGCTTAAATCGTCTGGCTGACTGGCTTGGGTGCAATGACCGTGGTCTTGCGCCCAAGAATCACGGTGATGATCACGCCCACGGCGAAGATCCAGGTGATGGGCTCGATATGTTCACCGAAGAACAGCCCTGAAAACGCCATGGTGAAGAAAATTTGCAGCAGCTGGACCTGGCTGACCCGGGAAATACCGCCCATGGCCAGCCCGGCATACCAGGCAAAGAAGCCGATGAACTGGGAGAACATCGCCACATAGGCGAATGCCCACCAGGCGCCGCTGGAGATCGGGCCCTGATGCTGCGACGCCAGGTACACCACCGGCCCCAGCAACAGCGGGGCAGACAGTACCAGTGCCCAGCAGATCACCTGCCAGCCGCCCAGTTCCTTGGCCAGGCGTCCGCCCTCGGCGTAACCCAGACCACCGATGGCCACGGAAGCCACCATCAATATGTCGCCGGTCTGAATGCTGCCCGCACCGCTGATCACCGCATAGCCCAGTACCAATGCACTGCCCAATGCCGCACAGGCCCAGAAGGCTTTTGACGGCCGTTCGTGGGACAGCCACGCCGCATAGATCGCCACGAACAGCGGTTGCAGCCCGTTGACCAGGGCGCCGTGGGAGGCGGGCAGGCTCTGCATGGCCCACGACGACAGTACCGGGAAGCCGATGATCACGCCGAGGATCACCAGGCACAGTCCCTTGATTTGGGCGCGGTTCGGCCACTTCTCACGTCGCCACAGCAACAGCGCCGCCGCCGGGATCGCCGCGAACAGGGCGCGGCCCAGGCCATTGAGCAAGGGGTTTACTTCATGCACGACGATGCGGGTCATGGGCAGGGTAAGGCTGAAGATCACTACGCCCAGCAGGCCCAGGACCATGCCGGTGTTTTCACGGGAAGACATGATTAAAGCTCGTTTTTTGTTATGTCAGAAAGAGGAACAATGAATCTAGCCGCAAAGTCTTGCCGGCTGAAATGACAGTTGCTGACAGAATCGTCCGTACAGTTTGTAAGAGCGTTCTTAAATATTTAATTGCCACCTCTAAATAGCGCGTTGGCGCGATATTCCGACATCTGTCGGGGTGGGCAGTCGTGTGCTTCTCGTTCAGAGTTTTTCTGCTTTTCACCAAACGCTTTTATTCAGCCGGACAAGGAATTCAAATCCGCCATGTACAGGATTTCAGCCGCAATACTGACCCTTTTTATCCTCATGGGCTGCACCCACACGCCAGCGCAGCGTCCCGATTTCTCGCAACTGCCGCAGGATGTTTTCACCCCCGTGTTCAAGAAAGTACGGGGCCATTCGGGCTATCAGTCCGGCAATCTGGGGGCGGGGTACAAACTTTCCTTTGACCTGATCAGAGATAAGCGCCGGGAGGAAATCGAAGAGCTGTTTCATGACAACGCTGGCGTTTGCAACGCCTTGTATTCCGACACGCTCATGAACTGCGTGGTCACGCGTTTGTGGACTTACAGCAATCCCGTGCCTTCACCGGAGCGCTATAAAGGCTGCGAACCCGGCATGCAGCTGCTCTACAGCTTCTACTTTGATCACACCGGGCAATTGACGAAAACCAGATCGAAATTCGACTTCAAGGCCCTGCATCTGCTCAGTTGTCCGGGCAAGGCTCCAGTGCCGGACTCTGGCGGATGATTCGTTGCGCTGGATCAAGTCGCCGCGCTGCTGCAACGCCGATGCTTAAGGAACTTCCCGGCGTCGGATGTCACCCGAAGTCGACTGCAGCGTAGCGATGAGGATCAGTCATGAGCAGCACCTTTTTCATTCCCCCTGTGAACATGATGGGCATCGATTGCCTGGACGAAGCCATGGAGGCGATTCGCAAATATGGTTATCTCAAGGCCCTGATCGTCACCGACGCCGGTCTGGCCAAAGCCGGGCTGGCGCAGCAGATTGCCGGGCTGCTGGTCGAACAGGGCATCGACTCTGTGATTTACGATGGCGCGCGGCCCAACCCGACTGTGGGCAATGTCGAGAAGGGCCTGGAGATGCTGGCTGCTCATCGCTGCGACTTCGTTATCTCCCTGGGCGGCGGCTCGCCCCATGATTGCGCCAAGGGCATCGCCCTGGTCGCCACCAACGGCGGCCATATCAGCGATTACGAGGGCGTGGACCGCTCGCAAAAGCCCCAGCTGCCGCTGATCGCCATCAACACCACAGCGGGTACTGCCAGTGAGATGACCCGCTTTTGCATCATTACCGACGAAGTGCGCCACATCAAAATGGCCATCGTCGACCGCAACGTCACCCCACTGTTGTCGGTCAACGACCCGGCGCTGATGGCCGCGATGCCCAAGTCGCTGACCGCGGCCACCGGCATGGACGCCCTGACCCACGCCGTGGAAGCCTACGTCTCCATTGCCGCCAACCCGATTACCGATGCCTGTGCGCTAAAGGCGATCTCCATGATCGCGGGCAATCTGCGCAAGGCGGTGAACGATGGTTCGAACATGGCCGCGCGGGAAAACATGGCTTATGCCCAGTTCCTTGCGGGCATGGCGTTCAACAACGCGTCCCTGGGCTTCGTGCATGCCATGGCTCACCAATTGGGTGGTTTCTACGACTTGCCCCATGGCGTCTGTAACGCGGTATTGCTGCCCCATGTACAGAGCTTCAACGCCAGCGTCTGCCCGAGCCGTTTGACTGATGTCGCCCACGCCATGGGCGAAAACACTCGCGGCCTGTCGCCCGAAGACGGCGCCCGGTCAGCTATCAACGCCATACGTAACCTGTCCCGGGATATCGATATTCCGGCGGGCCTGACTGCCCTGGGTGTGCGCGAGGAAGACTTCCCGATCCTCGCCGCCAACGCGCTGAAAGACGCTTGCGGCCTGACCAATCCACGCAAGGCCGATCAGGCACAGATCGAAGGTATTTTCCGCCGGGCGCTTTGACCATATGGCGCCTGCGATCGGCGGGGTTGCGGGCGCACTTTTCCAGAGGGCAGACCATGATAAAAACCAGCTCCAGCGACATCTGCGAAGCCGCCGACAACCTTCAAGGTTTTGTCGGCTATCACCGTAAGGCACAGCATTACATCGTGCGTTTCAGTGAGGATTCCTTCGGCATGGACGTCGCCGACGATGACATCACGCCAGCCAGCGAGTTTGTCTGGTCCCAAGCTCATGAAGGGTTGATGAGCCTGGATCGTCAGCGCCTTGGCATTCTGTTCGAGCAGAATATCGACGACCGTTTGCGCATTACCGAACCGTTGCGGGTGTATATGCGCCGCACTGATTTGCCGCAGATAGTGGTGGAACGAACGCTCAAGGCTTGAAGTGAGTCGGCGCTGTTATGTGGGAGCCGGGCTTGCCCGCGAATTGGGCGACGCGATACATCAGGCACACCGCGTTGATGCCTTCGCGGGCAAGCCCGGCTCCTACAGGAGATGTGTGCTTTTGTGGCTCAAATCACAAACCGCGCCACAGTAGCGCGCAAATCCGCCGCCAGGCGCGACAGATCATGACTCGCCGACCGGGTTTGATCCGACCCTGCCTGGGACTGAATCGCCACCTCACGCAGATTGACCAGGTTGCGATCCACTTCCCGCGAAACCTGCGCCTGTTCTTCGGAAGCACTGGCGATGATCAGGTTGCTTTCGTTGATCTGGCCAATGGTCCGGGCGATCTGATCCAGAGCCGTATCTGCCGCAGTAGCGGTTTCCAGTGTGGTCTGGCTGAAGCTGCTGCTCAATTGCATTGACTCCACAGCCTGACCGCTGCTGCTCTGGATCGCACTGATCATCTGCTCGATTTCCTGAGTGGACTTCTGTGTGCGATGGGCAAGGGCGCGGACCTCGTCGGCGACCACGGCAAAGCCCCGGCCAGCCTCGCCAGCACGGGCAGCTTCAATGGCCGCATTGAGCGCCAGCAGGTTGGTCTGCTCGGCCACGGAGCGAATCACATCCAGCACCTGGCCAATGTCTTGCGCCTGCGTGGCCAGCCCGGTTACCAGTTGCGTCGACGCCTGCATTTCCTCGCTCATGCGCTTGATGGCATTGACCGTCGCCATGACCTGCTCGCGGCCCTGGCGAGCGGCAAGGGTGGAATGCTTCGACGATTCCGAAGTGGACACCGCATTGCGCGCCACTTCTTCGGCGGCTGCGGTCATTTCGGTCACGGCAGTCACCGCCTGCTCGATTTCACCGTTCTGGCGTTGCATGCCATGGGCCGCCTGATCGGTGACCTGGCTGAGTTTCTCCGAGGCGTCGACCAGTTGCAGGGCCGAGTTGGAAATCTGCTTGATGGTGTCGCGAAGATTATTGCGCATCCCGGCCAGGGCGCTCAGCAGGCGGGACAATTCGTCTTTGCCTTGAATATCAATCGTGCGGGTGAAATCGCCTGCGGCCATGCCTTCGGCGGCTTTGAGCACACTGCCGATGGGCGCGACGATACTTCGGGTCAGCAGCCAGGCAAGCAAGATGGTCAAGGCCGCCGTCACCACAATCACCACGACGACACCGGTAAATGCGCTGTCGTACTGATTTTTCGCGTTGCTGGCTGAGGCATTAGCGGCGGACTTGTTCAACTCGACCAGCTTGCTGATCTGCTCGCTCATCTTCAGCGAAGCGACGCGCATCTTGTTATTGAGCAGCGACAGCACTTCCTGCTGATTGTCCTGGCGTGAAAAGTCGACCAGTTGCCCTTGCAGTTGCAGGTATTCAGCCAGCACGCTTTTGAAGGTTTCGTACTCGGTTTTTTCCGTCGGGGAGTCGATCAACGCCGCATATTTGCCCTGGAAACCCTTGAGCTTGTCGCTGAGTTCGTCCAGGCGCTTATAAGTGTCGGTCAGGGTCGTTGCATCGCGGTTCATCGCCACTCTCAGCGAGGTGATACGCAAACGCAGGGTGCTTTCTGAAATGTCGCCCAGGTAGCCGATACTCGGCAGCCAGTTGGTCGCCATGGCGGTGGACGCGTTGTAGATCTGACTCATGCGCATCAGGGCAAATACACCCAACAGCACGACCAGGGCCGCAATCAGGGCAAAACTGATAAAGGCCCGTGGTGCGATGTTCACATTTCTAATCGACATGTTTTTTCCTCGTCAGAAGCATCAAGCGTGCCCGCACCATAGTGCTTGAATAACGACTTCAGGTGATGTCTTTGTTTGCAGGTGAGGTATGTTGCAAGGGGTTATCAAGGAGGATAGCAGGCTGATTCCTCGCGACCGGAATATTGAAACTCGGCTCGAAAATTTAAGGCTAATAAATCGCGTTATTGACCATGATGTTCATGGATGCCAGCACTGTTCAGTTATCTGATCTCTATCAAGCCGGCGGGGTGATCGTGATCTGATATTTACTGGGCTGGAAGGTTGGGTCGCCGGCTTCGTCCATTGGCGCTCGGGCCTGCTCGCCGCCACTTTAGCCCATGGTCTGGCGATTTATGGACTGGCAGTTGGGGTCTATTAGATCTATACAAGAACATTCGTTAATTTTACCAATGGCTCTGCTCGGTCATCACAACGAAAATGCGTTTGTTTAGCGGGTTATATTGATAAGGGAGTTCTCATGATTGACCACACCGGCGTTATCGTCAGCGATTTCGAACAGGGCAAGGCGTTCTACAGCAAAGCGCTGGCTGCCATCGGCTACGAATTGCTGATGCAAGTAACCGCAGCCCAGTCTGGCAGCAAAGACTTCGCCGGCTTCGGCGAAGAGGGCAAGCCCGACTTCTGGGTCAGCGGCGGAACCCCCAACCAGCCACCGATGCATGTGGCCTTTCGCGTAAAAAACCGGGCCACGGTCGACGCCTTCTATCAGGCCGCGATGGCCGCTGGCGCCATCGACAACGGAGCGCCGGGCCTGAGGCCGCACTACCATCCTAATTACTACAGCGCATTTGTGCGGGATGCGGATGGGCATAATATCGAGGCGGTTTGTCATGAGGAGCAGAACTGAATCGGTGTCAGGGCCGCCGGGATGCGCCTGGAGAAATTGCGCAACACCCGACTGTAGGACCGGCTTTAGCCGGGAGAGCGTCACCTGCCTCATAGGTGTCCTCCCGGCTAAAACCAGTCCTACCGATATCGCATTCCAGTTCGATATGAAGTGATTTTTTGCTTAGGCGCATCACGGGCCACGCTGCTCAGGTCAACATGGACGGCTTGAACAACCCTGCACGATCAGTCGTCCTGCCCGACAACATGAACTGCCCCATCCCCTGATAATGCAGCGACTCGATCTTCTCGGCCGCAGCACTGACATGGGCTTTCACCACTTCGAAGATAAACAGGTTGTAACGCTCCAGCATCGAGTCGTCATAAAGGCGGCACTCGAAGTTCGCAGGGCACTCACGAATCAACGGCGCGTCGACCTTACTTGCTTTATCTGCGGTCAATTTGAACTGGGCAAATTTGTTGACGTCGGCGCCCGAACAATTGCCGATGCCAACTACGGTATCCACCATTTCAGCGCTTGGCAGATTGATCACGCATTCGCCGCTATTGCGCACCATTTCATAACTGTGATTGCCGCCCGCAATGATGCAACCGACCAGCGACGGCGTGAACTCCATGACCATATGCCAGCCCATGGTCATGATATTGGTCTGGCCCTGCCATTTCGACGAGATCAGCACAATCGGACCGGGCTCGAGGAAGTGGCGGATATTGGCAACGGGGAAGTTTTTTTTCGGGCTTGAGCGTGGCATGACGGGCTCTGCGCGTTGGGTGGGGTCTCCATCTTGGCCGCGAAAAGGCGTATTAGTTCATTGGAGTAGCCCAGCAGGCTGGGGGTTTTCCCTACAACACCGATGCAGTCGTCAGTCCGAAATTGCAGCCATCACTCGTTCTAGCAACTGCTCAGTTGGCAGCGCGCCATTAATCCTAATAAACGGCAGCACCAGCTGTTCGAGCCAGCGCTCATGCCGTGGGCGGTTGCGGCCAAACTGGGTGCCTTGGTCGTAATCAGCGGCCCACGATATGAACGCCATGTGATTGGCGTGCATATCTCCACCGGGCAGGATCCGCTCACCATAGCGCTGAGATTCGCGCGCTTTTAGCCGTTCAATTCGAACTTCTGTGGGCGTATCGATAAATACGACCAGGTCGGCGTCCTGAATCAGTTCGTCGCCCCAGCCATCCAGGGAGCCGGACAGCGCCCATTGGCCAACTGCAAGATCAGTCTTGAGCAGAGCGATTCTGTCAGTGGCGGAGCGCGGCTGTTCGAAGGGCGGATCGGTGGGGTACCAGTAATAGTCATCAACATCGACGTGCGGGGCCTGAAGCCGAAATGCCAAGGCCGCTCCCAGGGTGCTAACGCCGGCTCCAGAGGCGCCGATGATGTAAATCCGTTTGCTCACTGGCTGAGCTTCCGTAGAGTCGTCCATAATTTATAATCTAACCAAAATTTGCCACACGCCTGTAAAGGGCGCAGCTCAACTCAGAGCCGCAAGAACATGCACAGGGTCGTTGAGTATGGCGCGCAGTAGCGCACGAGCAGGCCCTTCGGGCTCACGTCGGCCTTGTTCCCAGTTGCGTAGGGTGCCAACCGCTACATCAATTCGCTTGGCGAAATTGACTTGAGAGAGACCGGTGGCCTGGCGAATCTTTTTTACCTGGATTGCATCGATATGGAATTCCCGTGATGGCTGACGCTCACCACGGTCAATCTCATCCATCTGCGTCATACTTTCCACGAGGCGATCAAAGAGATGTTTTTCCATCATTTCCATCCTTTATTGATTGAGCGGAGCTGTGCCTTCTGCTTATCGGTCAGGGTGTCCGTGATCCCCTTTCGATAGATCAATATCATACGTATCTGGTGCACCGACGCGACGTGATAGTAAATCACCCTGACGCCACCACTCTTGCCCTTACCACGTGCTGACCAGCGGACTTTTCGTAGTCCCCCGGTATCCTCAATGACCAAGCCTGACTCAGGGTGCGCCGCGAGGTGCTGCTGCAAATTGCCGTACTCTTCATCGGCCAAATGCTCCCGTACGTCCGATGTAAAAATGGGTGTCTCGATGAAGATCATGCGATGCCCACTATACGTCAATGGCGTACATTAATTCTAGGTCATACATCGAGCGATACAACGGCCTGTTGGGGACGTTGAGTGTAGGAAACACCGCTGTGGGTGTGGTGAAAACGCGGGGCAAAGCAGTGTTTTTTTCATGAACGCTATGTTGGTGGACGAGAGGAAACTCGTTGCGCCTTGAGTGAAATTTCCGAGTTTGTTCCACCCTATTGTTTGAGGTGATCAGGCGATCTATGGTGCGCCGTCGCTGCAAAATCAGCGACCGGATTTAGCGATCCGAATCTTGAGCAAGCATCCACTGTCTGCATTGGGCCGATCACGCCTGAAGCATGTTTTATGGTGACTGTGTGTCGGAGACCTTCGGGTCTGCCGGTGATTGCTTGCTCTAAGGCCGGTTCGCTAACCGCCACACAGTTGCCACCCTTATACAAACAATCACGTAACGGGTGGCCCGACTCAGGAGCCTCGCCCTTATGGACCCTCAGATACCCTACCAACCCTGCACCGACACCTTCGAGCCCACGCTCTTTATCCGCCACCACCGCATGCTGCGCGCCATCACCCTGGACGCCCAGGCCTGGTTCCCCCTGATCGATATCGCCCGTCTGATGGGCATACGCCTGTGTGAGCGCAGCACCCTCAAGCTCGATGCCGATCAACGCCGCATGGCCTGGCTGCTGACCAGTGGGCATTGGGAGAAATGCCTGATGATCAGCGAGTCCGGCGTCTTCGCCTTGCTGATCCACCACTACATCCCGGAAATCCGCGCCCTGCGCCGCTGGCTGGCACAGGACGTCCTGCCCGCACTGGATGCCGAACGCTCAAAGACGGGGCCGGCATCGGTTGAAATGCGTTGGCAGGGCGGTGTGATGAACGCCCTGCGATGGCGAGGGGAGCTGTGGCTGAAAATGCGGGATTTGCCGGAGTTGGTGCAGGTTCAGGGGGAGGCTATGCGCGGGTCTTTTTGGGCGCGGTTGGTGGGGGGCTTGTTGCGTTAACCGGGAAGCTGCGGACAGAAAAGACAGAGGACTAAAGCGTATTTCTTGCGATCGCCCGGCGCCGATCCGGCCCGCTTGGTGCTACGGTGATGGCTCTCTGGCAACCAATATCGAGATATCCCTATGGAGCCCAATTCGACAATTGATAACGTGCTACGCGTCGCGTTGGTTACAGGATCCACTTCCGGTATCGGTGCGGCCATTGCCCGTGCGCTAAGTCGGGCAGGCTATGCGGTGGTGCTCCATTCGCGAAGTTCTGCGGATACGGGGCGCGCTATGGCTGCCGAAATGAAGCAGGCTGTTTACGTGCAGGCTGATCTTGCTTTAGAGGCTGACAGGGTCAGGCTTATCAATGAGGCTATCGCCGAGTGGGGGCAACTCGACGTACTGGTTAATAACGCCGGTATCAGTAAAGTCATTGCGCATGACGACCTTACCTCTGCCACTTCGGCGGTGTGGCGCGAACTTAACGAGGTTAATGTCGTGGCGCCATTCCATCTGATCGCACTGGCCGAGCCGGCATTGCGTGAAGCCGCCCGTTACCGCCGGGCGGGTAGCGTCGTAAACATCAGTTCGCATGCCGGTGTCCGTCCTAAAGGCGCATCGATACCCTACGCGGTAAGCAAAGCTGCGCTTAATCACATGACCCGTTTACTCGCGGTGTCGCTTGGGCCCGATATCCGCGTCAATGCTGTAGCGCCTGGCTTGGTCGATACGCCTCTGACCGCAGAGTGGACCGATGCCCAAGCGTTGTGGCGAACTCGCGCTCCGATGCGCAGGAGCGCCAGCCCGGACGACATCGCCAAGGCGGTAGCAATGTTAATTGATTCGGACTACCTGACCGGCGAGATACTCCTGTCAGATGGCGGGTTGAACCTGACCTAGCGGGATGTCCAGTCAAAAAGTGCTTAAAGATTACCGCAGCAGCTCACTGAAAATCGGGTGATACAAACGGCCCGACGCTCATATAAAAAGGTTACAAGTTTTTCAGAAGAGGCGTGCAGCTTGGAGGACGCGGGGAGAATCGGAGGGAATACTGCTAAGGGGGGAGTCGTCACCAACCGCTATTGGATGTCCGGGGACTGCGCTGGAGACGTTTGAAAATTGGAGCGGGTGAAGGGAATCGAACCCTCGTTATCAGCTTGGGAAGCTGGAGTAATGCCATTATACGACACCCGCTTTGAGCGGCTGACTTTGTACCAGAAGCGGCCCATTATTTGAAGCGCTAATTTTGCCTCGTTGATCGGTGTCGCCGCGCGGAAGTCATTCGCCAAGTGCCTTGGGTGGCTCGTTGGCGAATGATTCCGGTGCTCGGTCGGGCGGTTGATTCAGAGTGCAAATGCATGTTGCTCCTGAGGTTGATGGAGGCGGTGGCGGCTTGGCTGGCTGCCGGGTTGATCGGTCTTGAGGAAGTCCAGTACGGCGTTGCGTGAGTCGCGGCAGGCGGCTTTGTGTTCCATGTCAAGGAAGTGGCCGGTGCTCTGGATGGTGCTGAAGGTGCTCTTCTGCACGCATTGCCCGAACAATCGGGCGTCCTGGGCGGCGGTGTATTCGTCCCACTCACCGTTCATGAACATTACCGGCACGTTGATGTTGCTGGCGGTGCTCAGGTAGTTGCTTTCATTGAGGGTCAGGACTTCGCTGATATGGAAGTGCATCTGGTCGTACTCGTGCAGGTCCAGGCTGCTGACATGCCGGTAATTGAAGCGCTTGAACAATGAGGGCAGGTGCTTGCCGATGGTGTCGTTGACCAGGTTGCCTACCTCAAAACGATCCCGCGCGCCCAGGTGTTTCACGCCACGCTCGAGGTAGTCGCGCATGTGTGCGTTGATCACCGGGGAGAACGAGCTGATCACCGCCTTTTCGATACGCCGTGGGCGATGTGCCAGGGCGACCAGGGTGGCGGCGCCGCCCCAGGAAAAGGACATCACATGTTCGGCGGCGAAGTGGTCGATCAGCTCCAGCAGGATCTGGCCTTCCATTTCTTTGGTCAGCGGCTTTTCGTGCAGGTTGTGGGCCTTGGATTTGCCTGCATAGGGTTGGTCGTACAGCACGACGTTGAATTGCGGATGCAGGTTGCGGACGGTCTGGGCAAAGGATGCGGTCGTGGCCAATGACCCATTGACCATGACAATGGTCTTCTCCGCCGCCTCTGCGCGATAAAACTCCGTGTAGACCCGGAACTGGCCCTGTATATCAAGCACAGAAATTTCTGGCCTCATATCGTATGTCTCCTGACGTGGACGGATTAGCGCGCAACCGAAATTGCACGGGTTTTCGTGACAGGTAGGCATGCGCCTGGGAATGGCCCTGTGTCGATCCGGAACAAGCTGTCCGACAGGTATTGTTATTGGCGGGCGATTTGCCATCCGGACCGGGTCTCGGGTGGCAAAAGGATTTCTTAGAGTATGTTCATGACTCGGCGGTCACATGAGGACCGACGGTTGGATTCAAGCAGCCGTATCCGGAACCCGCAAGTGCCGTTCGTACATTGATCGGATCGTTCTGCCGGGCGGTCGCCAGTCGTCAGACCAGCAGGATTTCTGCGGCGTGCAGGGCACGGTAGTGCCCGGGCTCTAGCGCGGGGTCCAGCAGCAATGGGCCCATGCTTTCGCGGTGCAGGCGCAGGACCTTGTTGTCGAAGTGGCCGAACATGCGTTTGACCTGGTGGTAGCGTCCTTCGACGATGCTCAGCCGGGCGACGTACGGTCCTAGCAGGGTCAGTTGCGCAGGCTGGGTGGTGAGATCTTCGAAGGCAAAGTAGAACCCTTCGGCGAATTTTTCCACGTAGCGCTCGTCGATCACCTGCTCGGTTTCGACGTAGTAGACCTTGGGCAGTTTGGTCTGGGGTTGGGTCAGGCGGCGGGACCACTGGCCGTCGTTGGTGATCAGCATCAGCCCGGTGGTGTTGAAGTCCAGACGTCCGGCAATGTGCAGTTCGTCCTTGTCCGGCTCGTTGAGCAGGTCGAGCACGGTAGGGTGTACAGGGTCGCGGGTGGCGCTGACGCAACCCTGGGGCTTGTGCAGCATGAAATAGCGGGCGGCCTTTGCGGCTTGCAGGGTTTCACCGTCGAGCTGAATGCTGCTGAACTCGCGCACTTCGTGATGAGGATTGTTGACGGGCTGCCCGTCGACCTGCACACGCCCGGTGGCCAGTGCCAGGCGCACATCCTTGCGATTGAGGCGCGGCAGATTGCTGAGGAAGCGGTCAAGGCGCATCGGGCGCTTCGATGACTTGGGCGGCGACTTGTTCGATGCCGGCGCAGCGTGGGCAAAGGCAGGCTTTGTCACGCAGATCAGCGGGCAGCCGGGCCAGTCGCTCCGGCTCGATACTGACTGAAAAGCACCAGCAGGGCTGTGCCACCGTGCGTGGGTCGGCCAGGATGCAGCTGTTGCTGAAACCGCAGACCGGGCAGTTCTGTGGGGTCTTCGATGGAGGGCTCGTTTGAGTGCTCATGCCAGTTGCGCAATATCGTCGCTGACGCGGTTACGTCCGCTCTGCTTGGCATGGTACAGCGCTCTGTCAGCCCGGGCGATCAGGCTTTGCAGGCTGTCGTCGGCCTGCAGTTGGGCCAGGCCGAGGCTGACGGTGACGTTCAGGGTGCTGCCGGAGAAGGCGTAGGCATGGTGCTCGACCAGCACGCGAATACTCTCTGCCACCCGGCGGGCGCCTTCGCGGTCGCTGTCCTTGAGCAGGATGATGAATTCCTCGCCGCCCCAGCGACAGATGATGTCGGACTGGCGCAGGCAGCTCTTCAGGTCATCGGCAAAGCCCATCAACACGGCATCACCCGCCAGATGTCCATGGGTATCGTTCAACTGTTTGAAGTTGTCGAGGTCGAGCAGCACGGCGGTCAGTGGCTTGCCGTCCCGTTGCGCCTGCTTGAGCGCACGCATGGCCATGACGTCGAAGCCGCGCCGGTTGGGCAGTCCGGTAAGGCTGTCGAGGGTAGCCTGGGTTGCGATCTTGAACTGGAAGCGGCGCACGATGCGGTGCAGCAGCAACATCACCACACCGGTCACGATCAGGCAGATCAGCAGGTTCAGGTACAACGATTGCCGCACTGCGGTGAGTGCGCCGTCTTCGCGCTTGTCGACAAATAGATACCAGTTCAGCTCGGGGATATAGCGCACATTGAGAAAATGGCTCTGGCCCTGACTTTCATACTCATAGCTGCCGCCGATGGGCTTGGGCAGTTTGTTCTTGAGGTCCTCCATATCCGGCAGCCGATAGATGGACTGGCCCACTGTCGCGCCCTGGGGGCCGCCTTCTTCACCGGTCAGGACCAGGCGGCCGAAGTTGTCGACGAAGTAGACGCTGCGCTGATAACGCTGTTGGTAGCGGTCGATCAGCTTGATCACCGCATCCACGGTCAGACCGACACCGGCGGCGCCGATGAAGTTGTCGTTGTAGTCCATGACCTTGTAGTTGATGAAAAAAGTCAGGCTGTCCTTGTTGGCCATGTCCGGGTCGACGTTGATTTCATAAGGCGCGGCCATGTCGCGTACGCGGTAGTACCAGGTGTCCCGGGGTTCGGTGGCGCTGATCTTTTTCAGCACGCCCTTGGCCTGGTAGTAGGTCAGGCTGGCGTTGGAGACGAAGAACGAGGTGTAGGCGCCGTAATGATCCATGACCTCCTTGAGATAGCGGGTCATCTGGTCGGTGTCTTTTTCGCCGTTGACCACCCAGTCACGCATGAAGGTGTCCCGGGCCATCATCGAGGAGATCAGCACCGGCCGCACCAAGTCCTTCTGAATCTCCGAGTACACGGTATCGGAGGTCAGCGGCAGCTCGGTGTTAACGATGTTGTTGCGGATCGAGTCGCGGGAAGCGTTGTAGCTGAGCAGCGAAGTCGCCATGAAGCCGCTTCCCAGGAGAATCAGCAACGTCAGCATCAATGAGCGTTGTGATGTGATCGAGGAGCGAAAAGGCATGACGGACCCGGTGTTGTGAGCATTTTTGAAGGGGCGAATGCTAGCTCGTCGCTACCGCCTCGCGCCATCTCATTTCTTATCGGTTGATCGATATTTCGTATGACATCCGATAATGGGCGGCATTCCTGCCAGATCATGGAATGACCCGAGGTGGCAGATTTGGCGCAGTGTAGGACGGTCCTTGCTTGAGCAGCGTGTCGAGCGCTGTGCAACGGCAGTGCACCAGCAGGATCTTGTCGTAATGGATGCCTGTGTCGAACAGCCGCGTGAACAGCTCTTCCAGATCAGGCGCCGTCATGCCGAAGCGATTTCTGACTGTCAGCACATCCGTCGGCGTAGCCGGCAATTGGCCTTTGAATGGCGATTGGTGGGTGCTGCTGACGACTTCGCTGATGTCATCGTAGGTTTCCCAGCGGCCCTGAAACTTCGCCAGGACGTAGTTTTTCATATGGCCGGACTTTGCTGTGCCGGCCATCATTTTGTCGGTCAGGACCAGCGGCGGCAGTGATAATGGCGTATTGCCTGCACTGTTGGAAGTCGCATAGGGCCTTATCCGGCGGTGAGCAACTTGACGCAGGCCTGGGTCGACCAGGGCAGAACCATGAGGCGCATAGGTGTAGACATGAGTGCCGTTGGGCAGCGCGACGGTGCGGCTCCAGGGCAGGTAGTAACCATGGGTGCTGACCAGCAGGGTTGTGGCCTGGTGCTTGTTTGAGGTCCAGAGCAGGAATTTGCGCCCCAGCTTCCAGACTTTTACCGGTAGACGCCGCATCGACGGGTTCCCCGGCACCGTCCAGCTCTTGAGCAGGCTGTCAGTGTGAAAGAAGCGCTCCAGGCGGGTTCGGCGTGAGTGCGTCCAGTGATTGAGGATGGCGGTGAAGCCTCCTTTCTCAATCTGGCCAATGGGCTCATCAGTGTTTTTCTGTAGGACCGGCTTCAGCCGGGAGGGCGATCTGCGGGTTAAAACCGGTGCCACGGAGGTTCTCCCGGGTGCCCGGTGCAACCTTCTTAGCGCTTGCAACAGCCGTGGCGTCGCCGGTGACAAGTCCAGTAAACCCAGACTCAGTGCGGCCAATATCGCCTGTTGTTTTTCCGAGCCGCGATAGCCGGGCAGGGCAGCCGAAGCAACATGCAGCGACAGCAGCGCGACCTCTATCGCCAGGGACGCGAGCGCTACCGGAGTCAGCAGCAGCGACATGGGCGCGAGCAGCAGTTGCAGGTGGCTGAGGTGACGGGTCCAGTAGCGCAGGGACACTTCTCGTGACGTAACGATCTGCGTCTGCGCTTCTTGCAACTGGTTGTCCCTCAGCGTTCGGTGCATGAAGGCAAAGGGCGAATCAATAAGCGTGGTTTCGTACAGCTTGTATGCCTTGGCGTCCTGCACATCGGGGTTGTAGATACCCTCGGCCCAGGGCCTGAGCAGGGAGACGGCATCGTCGCAGGGTTGCACACCGCCCCATATCCTCAGCAGGTAATCGAGGCGTGTTTGATGGCGGGCGGGGATGTAGTCCAGAACCGACTGGCGCCATTGCTCGTCCGCTGCACTGCTGCGTAGATGATCGACGAGTTGTGCAGGGCTCTGAAACTCCATGAATGCCCTGGCACTGCCTGCCTGATAGAGAATTCTGCGCGGTTTGTCCTGCTCTTCAAGAACCAGCAACCCGGCGCAATATTGCCGTTCGACGCCTTCGAACAACAGGCTGAAAACATTGAAACCCAGTGCCTGCCATTGCGCCCCTTCGTTGCCTGCGAGAGCTTGGACCACTGCGTCGAATCCGCTTCGGGTGAGGTTGCCACGTTTGAGTGCGATGACCGCCTGGGCGACAAGTCCTGCCTGAAATGCCTGCTCGATACTGTCTTTGTGCTGCTCCCAGAAGTGAATGACCTGTGCGGACATCAAGGCAAGAAAGTCGATGCTCTTGACCGTGTCTTCTATGGCCTCGGGACTGATCGATAGCAGGCGCTCAGGCGCCCATTCACCTTTGCCGGTGGCGTCGAGGTAAACCACGCTGCGCCCGCCGTTATCGAGATAGCCCAGAGATTGTTCGACCCGATAATTGTTGATCAGCGCCTTGCCCAGGCTGATGGGTTTGGTATCGGGCACATATACGAAGTTGCTTGGCAGGCGCGCGTTGCCCAGGGGCGTGGTCGAGGTGCCTGGCAGATAACGGATAAACACATGATAGGGGTTGAGCAGCAGGCCGTAGCGATCAAACAGGGCGCTGCGTATGGCCTTGGCGGCGCTGCGCTGCACGACGGGGAGGTGCCTGAGGATATCCGGCTGCACATTCCACAGATCGGCGGCGCTGATCAGGGCCAGACTGCGCTTGATGGGCCTGAGCAGATCGACGCTGCTCGGCGGCTCCAGGGGATCACCGCTGTCTTCTGTGAGTGAGCGTTGTTTCTGCAGGCGGGTCAGGTTATCGAACAGATCACCCTGCACGAGGGTCGCGCGGTATTCGGTGATGGCTGAGTCATCTGGCAGCGGTACTAGACCGCGTGCCGCTCTCAGGGCTTCAAGCAGCCTTGCGGCCATATGCCGAGGGTCGTCGCTGATGTATTCGACGACGCTCTTGCTGCCAAGTACATGAATGAAGCAGTGGGAGGTGTTTTTCGACCTGAGCTGAAAAAGGCCCGGCACCGGATTACCGTTCACCGACAGCATGTGCAGTTCGGCCAATTGCCCGCGGGCGACTTCGGTCAGGCAGGCGGGTGAGGTCGGGAAGCTGTTCAGACCCATGGCATCCAGGGCGAGCAGGTAACCGTCGCGACTGATCCTTTTGCGTGCGAGCTGGCGGGCCAGTTGATCGAGAAATGCCAGTTTGCTTAATGCGCGGTAGGTCTTTTCATGACGGTGCCAGAAATTCTGGAAGCACGTGTCATAGTCGGCCTGCCAGGTGCTGTCGCGCAGCAGATCGATCAGTTTTGAGGCGGGCAGGCCAGGTATTGCAGGAGATAGCTCGTCGTCTTCGATCGGGCAACGGGTCAGGGCGACGAAGCTGGGTGTGTCGAAACAGGTCATGCCCAGTTCGGTCAGGGACAGGCGCAGGCTGAACTGTTCGCTGCCGTCATTGCTGATAGCCGGATCGTCCTCGGTGATGAAGGTTATGTGGGTGTCGTCGGGCGAGGGTGATTCAGGTCTGTGGTCTTCGAGCATGTGCCGCAGGCGTTTGCGCACGTAGGCGCGCAGGGACGGTGGGTAATCGATGTCCAGTTGCCAGGCTTGCAGGAACAGCACCGAATGGGCGATCAGCTTGAAACCGGGGCTTTTGCGCAGGGATTTGAGTCGTTGCAGGGCGCGTAGTTGATCCGGGTCAAGTGCGTCGGTGCTTGGGCCTTGAGCGGTTGAAGGGTCGATCCGCGGGTCGAGTTCTAGGCTGTGTTCGCCAAGCAGATGCAGTGCCCGATCCTTGGGCGCGGGTTTCCAGTGTTCTTGCATGGTGGCCGATGACGGTGAGAAATGGTCCTGCACTATGGCGCTCGACACGCACGAAAAAGGCTAATTATGTATTTTGTTCGGCGCGTCTACGGACGCGCCGTGTAGGACTCAGCGCTGTTGCAGGTAGGCACGCCAGCCGCCCAGGTGGCTGATATCGGTTGCACCTTGCAGGCCGTAGGGTTCGCAGATAAAGCCGGTTTCCCAGCGGCCGTCGGCCAGTTGCACCTTGCCCAGCCCCAGGGGCGCCGGAATACCGGTGAGGAACGAGCCCAGTTCGCTGCTCGGTAGTTCCCAGACTTCCACGGCAATGGCGACGCCGCCCTGATCGACCCGGACCATGCCAGGGCGCAGCGGCGGGCCGCCTGCCAGGGCATACAGTTGATAGTCGGGTGAGCTGAGGGTGCTTTCCAGCAGGTGGGCGCCACGCTGTTTGAGTTGCCAGTTGAGCGCCAGGCCATCCAGATGCGCGCCGCAGACCACGAGCCGAGCCCTGTCATGCTGCGCGCCGGTCGCCGGTTTGCTCAGCGTGCTTGCCTGTCCGCCAATCAACGGCAAGGCAGTCTGGCGTTGCAGGGCGTCGGCCAGGCTGAGCAGGTATTGATCTGTGAAGACCCGACCGAACAGGGTCACGCCCCAGGGCAGGCCGTTGGCCATGAAACCGCTAGGGACAGCGACGGCGGCGTAGTCCAGCAGGTTGACGAAGTTGGTGTAATAACCCAATTCGGAGTTGCGCAGCACTGGCTCGGCTTGCAGCTCGGCGCAGCTGACCGGGCGGCCGATGCTTGGGGTGATGACGCAATCCAGGCCTTGCAGGGCCTTGTCGCAGATGGCCTTGAGTTCCTGCAAACGGTATTGCGCCCGGAAGGTGTCCACCCCGGTCACGCTTGGGGCTTTGGCCAGGACCGCGCGGATTACCGGCAGCACCGCCTCGGGATCATTTTCCATCAATTCACCGGCGACGCTGTAGCGCTCGCAAACCCACGGGCCTTCGTATAACAGCCGTGCGGCTTCGAGGAACGGCGACAGATCGAGGGGCACGGCTTCGCCACCGAGGGCGGAGAAGTGGGCGATGGCGTCGGCAAATAGTTGTGGCCCTTCGGTGCAACCGAAAAACTCCAAGTCTTCATCACGAGGTACGCCAAAGCGAAACGGCTTGGGTGCACCGAAGGCTGAGGGTGCGTTCCACAGCGGGTTGCTGCGGCTGTAGGCGTCACGCGGGTCGGGTTGCGCCGTCAAGCCCAGAAGCTGGCTGGCTTCCCGGGCGGTGGCGGTAAAGGTGGTGACGCAATCCAGGGTGCGGCAGGCCGGGACCACGCCGCCGGTGGAGATCAGGCCAACACTGGCCTTCATACCCACCAGATTGTTCAGCGCGGCGGGCACGCGACCGGAACCGGCAGTGTCGGTGCCGAGGGCAAAGCTGCTGACTTCAAGGGCCACCGCCAGGGATGAACCGGCGCTGGAGCCGCCCGATGGGTAGTCCTTGAGCACGCTGTTGGGGCAAGCGCCGTAGGGCGAGCGGCTGCCGTTGAGGCCGGTGGCGAATTGATCGAGGTTGGTCTTGCCCATGGGGATTGCACCCAGGGCAAGCAGGCGCTCGACCACGGTGGCCGACCGTTCTGGCGTGTAGGTGTAGGCCGGGCACGCGGCGGTTGTAGGAATACCGGCCAAGTCGATGTTGTCCTTGATCGAGAACGGCACGCCGAACAGCGGCAGATCATCGACGCTTTTGCCTTCCAGCGCCGTGAGATAAGGCTCCAGCTCGGCGCGGCTGAGCAGGTAGATGAACAGGTTGTACTCGGGGTTCAGCGCTGAGGCTTTTTCCTGCAGTGCCAGGATCAGCTGGCGCGGGGTCAGCTCGCCGGACCGGTAGGCGGCGCGCACGGTATCCAGTTGCAGGTTGGGCAAGTCATGGCTCATGGCAAAATTCCGTTGAAAAGTCATAAGAAGTAATCCGTGTCATTCGCTGTCGAGTACGACGACCCGTTGCCCGGCACGCACCGCCGAACCGGGTTGCACCCGGACTTCCCGGACCACACCGGCCATGGAGGCCAGTACCGGGATTTCCATCTTCATCGACTCCAGAATCACCAGCACATCGCCCGCCGCGACCCGCTGCCCGGCCTCGACCTGCACTTGCCATAGGTTGCCGGCAATCGGGCTTTCGACGCCGTACTGGCCCGCTTCGAGTGGCACTTCATCGGCGGCAGGTGCAACCCCTTCTTCGCTGACAAAATCCGCCTGGCCGTTGGCGATCCAGCGTTCGCGCTCGGCATGGAACGCAGCCTGTTGTTGCTGACGAAACGCGGCGATGCCCTGAGCTTCGGCGCTGAGGAAGTCCTGATAGTCGGCAAGGTTCAGGGTGCTGTGCTCGATGGACAGCGGGTAGCGACCGAGGGGGAAATCCCGGCGGATGCGCAGCAGCTCATTGGCGCTGACCGGGTAGAAGCGGATCTGGTCGAAGAAGCGCAGCAGCCAGGGCTTGCCATCGAAAGCGGCCACGGCGCGGTAGCGATTCCACATCTGCAGGGTGCGACCGACGAATTGATAGCCGCCGGGGCCTTCCATGCCGTACACGCACATATAGGCGCCACCGATGCCCACGGAGTTTTCCGCGGTCCAGGTGCGTGCCGGGTTGTACTTGGTTGTCACCAGACGGTGGCGTGGGTCCAGGGGGGTAGCCACCGGTGCACCGAGGTAGACGTCACCCAGGCCCATGACCAGGTAGCTGGCCTCGAATACTGCGCGTTGCACTTCATCGAGATTGGGCAGGTCGTTGATGCGGCGTATGAACTCCAGATTGCTCGGGCACCACGGCGCGTCCTTGCGCACGGTGGTCATGTATTTCTCGATGGCCAACTGGCAGGCCGGATCGTCCCAGGACAGCGGCAAGTGAACGATGCGCGAGGGCACCTCCAGGTTGCGACTGGCACACACTGCGTCCCATTCGCCGCTGACGATGGCCAGCAGTTCGGCCAACGGCAGTTGTTCGGGTTGGTAATGCACTTGCAACGAGCGAATCCCCGGCGTCAGGTCGATCACCCCGGTCAGGGCCTTGGCTTCCAGCGCCTGCATCAGAGCATGGCCGCGAAAGCGCAGGACCAGGTCCAGCTCCGGCGCGCCGATTTCCAGCAACAGGTGGGTGTCGCCGCTGAGGCGGGCGACGAGGCGGGTGTCGGCGGTGCCGATATCCAAAACGATGGGTGAAACCAGTTCAGTCATGTGTGGGGTGTGGGAAATCTGTGGGAGCGGATTTATCCGCGAAGGTGGCATTTCAGGCGATAGGGATGGATTGAATGTGCCGGCCTCTTCGCGGATAAATCCGCTCCCACAGGGTACTGTGGCGGCTGCAAAAATCCTGCGGGCCTCGGCGACACTCACTGCGCAAAACTGCACCTTATCCCCGGCCTTGAGCTGGCCGAGCTGCCACAGGTCGGCCTCGATAATGGTCACCGGGCAGACAAAGCCTCCCAGGCTCGGGCCGTCCGGGCCGAGGATCACGGGCATGTCGCCGGTGAAGTCCACGGCGCCGATGGCATAGGGGTTGTCATGGATGTTCGAGGGGTGCAACCCGGCTTCGCCGCCGTCCGCGCGGACCCATTCCGGTTTCGGGCCGATCAGGCGTACGCCGGTGCGGCTGGAGTTGAAGTGCACTTCCCATTGCGTGGCGAAGAAGGTGGCGATGTAGGCTTCGGTGAAGTATTCCGGTGCGCCGTGGGGGCCGTAGATCACCCGGATGCTGCGTACCTCGGCGAGGTCTTCGAGCTGATCGGCAGGAATGCTCTGCCCGGCGCTCCGCTCATGCAGTGGCTGGATATGCAGCACGTCGCCTGCACGCAGGGCGCGACCGCCATGACCACCGAACTGACCGAGGGTGAAGGTGCTTTTACTGCCCAGATAATCCGGTACGTCGAGACCGCCGCGCAGGCACAGGTAGCTGCGCGCTCCGGCGCCGCTGATGCTGCCTAAAGCCAGGGTTGCACCGGCCGGGATCAGCAGGGCCGTGTTCATGGTCTGGGGTTGTCCATCCAGTGTCAGCTCGATGGTTGCGCCGGTCACGGCCACCACGGCGTCGCAATTGAAGCGCAGCAACGGGCCGCTCATGGTGATTTCCAGGGCAGCGCAACCCTCTGCGTTACCCAGCAGACGGTTGCCCTGGCGCAGGGCGCGGCTGTCCATCGGCCCGGACGGCGGTACACCGACTGCCCAATAGCCGAGGCGGCCAGGGTAGTCCTGCACACTGGTCTGGGTGCCACCGCTGAGCACTTCGAAGGTGCTGGCCTGATAGACCAGCCCTTCCAGGCAGCGGGTCCACGGCTGGCCGTTGGCGAAGGGCTGATCATCGAGGATCTGCCGCAGGTAGTCGCGGTTGGTTTCCACGCCATACAGGCGGCTGTCGTGCAGGGCTTTGCCGAGATCCAGGCGCGCCTGCTCCCGGGTTGGCGCCCAGCTGATGACCTTGGCGATCATCGGATCGAAAAACGGCGGGATCTCGCAACCGGCTTCGACCCAGGTATCGATGCGTAGATGCTTGCCGTCTGCCGGGGCGAATTCGACGGCGGTCAGCAGGCCGGGGCTTGGCTGGAAATCCTTGCCCGGATCTTCCGCGTACAACCGCGCCTGAATGGCGTGGCCACCGGGTTGCAATCCGGCCCTGAGTTGCTGCAAAGGTGGCAGGTCACCGGCGGCCAGTTGCACCATCCAGCTGACCAGATCGACACCCCAGACTTGTTCGGTGACACCGTGTTCGACCTGCAGGCGGGTGTTCACTTCGAGGAAGTAGAACCGCTGATCATCACTGTCGAAGACAAACTCCACGGTTCCGGCGCTGCGATAGCTGACTGCCTTGGCCAGCTTGATCGCCGCCGCGCACAGCGCTTCGCCCATGCCTTCAGGCAGGTTAGGGGCCGGGGTTTCTTCGAGGACTTTCTGATTGCGCCGCTGCACCGAGCAATCGCGCACGCCCAGGGCGATGACTTCACCCCGGCCGTCGCCGAACACCTGTACTTCCAGATGGCGGGCGCGCTGGATGTATTTCTCGATGAACACGCCTGCGTCGCTGAAGTTGTTCTGGCCCAGGCGCTTGACCGCTTCGAAGGATTCGCTCAACTCGTCGGCGTCGCGGCACACGCGCATGCCGATGCCGCCACCGCCTGCGGTGCTCTTGAGCATCACTGGGTAGCCGATGGCTTGGGCGGCCGTCAGGGCGTCGGCCAGGCTGTCGAGCAATTCGGTGCCTTCAAGCATCGGCACGCCGTGGGCCTTGGCCAGGGCGCGTGCGGTGTGCTTGAGGCCGAACACCCTCAGTTGCTCGGGCGTCGGGCCGACGAAGGCGATGCCGACGTCTTCGCAGGCCTGGGCAAAGGCGGCGTTTTCCGAGAGAAAACCGTAGCCGGGATGAATGGCCCTGGCGCCCGTGGCCTTGGCGATGGCGAGGATCTTGTCCACGGCCAGGTAAGTGCCCGCTGCCGCGCCTTCGCCCAGGCTATGGGCTTCGTCGGCCTGGAGCAGATGCAGGCTGGCGGCGTCGGCTTCGGAATACACCGCAACGCCCTGAACCTTGAGGTCACGCAGGGTGCGCAGGATGCGGCAGGCAATGGCGCCGCGATTGGCAATCAGCAGTTTGTCGAACATGGCATAACCCCCGCAGACCAATCATCGTTGGTCTCGCTATGGGAAGCGGGCCGTCCCGCTATGGGTGGTGCTGCATGACGGTCGTCCGTCATGGCGTGTTCTGGTAGATCTGTGGTGCTCCTTTCGCGGATGAATCCGCTCCCACAGGAAACGGATATCTTTGTGGGAGCGGATTCATCCGCGAACGCAATAGCCAGAGCAGCTCCGGAATTTGCCTTGGCTTAGTTCCAGATCAACAATTCAGCCGCCGTCGGGTTGTAGCCGTTGCACGGGTTGTTCAGTTGCGGGCAGTTGGAGATCAGCAGGATCACGTCCATTTCCGCGCGCAGTTCCACGTATTTGCCCGGTGCCGAGATGCCGTCTTCGAAGGTCAGGCCGCCGTCGGCGGTGACAGGCACATTCATGAAGAAGTTGATGTTCGGCCCGATGTCGCCCTTGCCCAGGCGCCCGTCATGGGCACAGGCGCGCAGGTAGTTATCGCGGCAGCTGTGCATGTGGCGTTTGTCCAGGGCGTAGCGCACGGTGTTGCTCTCCTGGGCGCAGGCGCCGCCAAGGGTGTCGTGGCGACCGCAAGTGTCGTCGACGATGGTCAGCATGGCGTGGCCCAGGTTGGAATACAGCACGCTGCCGGTGCTCAGGTAGATCCGGCCCTGGCGACGCAATGTCCGTTGTACGTCATAGCGTTCACGCGGATTGGCGGCGCTGTAGAACAGGGTGTCTACGGCCTGGTTGCCTTCCAGATCGAGGATGCGCAGGGTTTGCCCGGCCTTGATCTCTTTCATCCACGGCTCGCCGGCCGGGATGGTGGCGCGGTATATCGGGGCACGGGCGAGCTTGGGCGCGAGGATCTGCGAAGCGGCATGCTGATTGGCGTATTTATGGATCATGACAAGGCTCCTCAGGCGAACAGACGGTCGGTGTTGATAAAGCCGCGCTCATTTTCCGGGCGCGAAGTACGGCAGTGTTCAGCGACGCTGGCGTCGGCTTTCATCCAGGTCAGTTGCACCGGTTGCGGGGCGTATTGCGGGTTCGGGTCCATGGGATGTTGCAGGGCGGTCAGCACCACCAGAGTGTCCATGGGCGCGTACAGCTCGATGTAGTCGCCGGCCTTGGAATTGCCTGGTACGTAATGCAGCAGCCCGGCGTCGTCGACGTTGACCCGACTGAACAGGTTCAGGGTCATCAACAGGTCGGACAGGCCCAGGCCCCATTTGCCCAGTTCTACGAGCAGGTTGTCGGCGCCGTTGCGGAAGAAGCCGTTGCGCAGTTCCTGATAGCGGCCCTGGCCGTATTTTTCTTCGACTTCTTCGGCACACAGCACGCCACCGATGCTGTCGCTCCAGCCGCAGGTATCAGCGGTAATGGCGGCGAGGACGCGGCCCATGTCCGAGTACAGACAGTGGCCGTTGGTGAGCTTGGCGGTGTGCTGGCACTTGAGGCTGTCGGGCAGGTTCAGACGCTCGGTTTTTTCGTTGGCGTTGAGCATTGTCAGGCTGACATTGGCGTTGCCGTTGAGGTCAGTCAGGCGCAGCAGTTCGCCGCGCTTGAGCACGAAAGAGCGGTGGCCGCCAGCGGGCAGCAATTCTTCGGCGAATACCGGAAAGAGCGTGGTTGATGCAGTCATGTGTAAGGTCCTTTAAGCCGTTTGCAGGGCTTCGATCGCCGCGCGAGCGGCGCGGCGGTCGATGTTCAGGGGAATGTCGTAGGTGATGCGCGCGCCATAGGCGCCGGGTGCGTGAGGGTCGTGGCGGACCTTGTCGAACACCATCAGGCGCGTGCCGAGGTTGAAGCCTTCGGACAGGTCATGGGTGACCATGAACACGGTCAGCCGGGTCTCGCGCCACAGCTCCAGCAGCAGGGTATGCATGTCCTTGCGAATGCCGGGGTCGAGGGCGCCGAAGGGTTCGTCGAGCAGTAACACGCGGGGCTTCATGATCAGCGCCTGGGCAATTGCCAGACGTTGCTGCATGCCGCCGGACAGCTGCGACGGGTACTTGTCCAGCGCATGGCCAAGGCCGACCTTGTGCAGCAGCACCGATGCCTGTTCCCGCGCTTCGCGCTTGGCACTGCCGAAAAGCCGGCCGAGCAGCGCCGAACGGGGCAGTTCCAGGCCCAGAGCGACGTTATCCAGCACCGACAGATGGGGAAATACCGAGTAACGCTGAAAGACCACGCCACGGCTGGCATCCGGCTCGCTGGCCAGGGCCTGGCCGTCGAGCAGAATGCTGCCGCGACTCGGTACTTCCTGGCCCAGCAGCAGGCGCAGAAAGGTCGATTTGCCGCAGCCCGAGGCGCCGACCAGGGTGCAGAACTCACCCTCGGCCACGCTCAGGTTCAGGCCTTCGAGCACCACCTGATCGTCGTATTGTTGCCAGACGTTATTGACCGAAATAAAGCTCATGGCCGCGCTCCCTCGTACCAGGGGAAAGCCTTGCGCGTAAGCAGTTTCAGGCCCCAGTCCATCAGCCAGGCGAGCAGGGTGATCCACACCACGTAGGGCAGGATCACGTCCATCGCCAGATAACGCCGGACCAGGAAGATCCGGTAGCCCAGGCCATCGGTGGAAGCAATGGCTTCAGCCGCGATCAGGAACAGCCAGGCCGAACCCAATACCAGACGCAGAGCGATCAACAGGCGCGGCAGCAATTGCGGCAGCACCACCCGCAGGATCAGGGTCCAGGTCGAGGCGCCGAGGGTCTGTGCCTTGATCAGCAACTCCACCGGGATTTCCCGCGCGCGCTGTTCCAGGTCCCGGGCCAGTACCGGGGTGATACCGATGACAATCAGCATCACCTTCGATAGCTCGCCAAGACCAAAGACAATGAACAGGATCGGCAGAATCGCCAGTGGCGGCACCATGGACAGCACCGTCAGCAGCGGCGACAGAGGCGCGCCAAACAGCGGCAGCACCCCCGAGGCGATGCCTAGGCACAGGCCCAACAGCGCGCTGATCCCCAGGCCAATCGCCAGGCGTTGCAGGCTGGACGCAGTGTCCGCCCACAACAGGTATTCGCCGGTGCGGGTGTCAGGCATCAGGGCCATGCGCTTGATCGAGTCGGTCATTTGCACGGCACTGGGCAGCAGCTTGTCGTTGGGGTTCTCCGTCAGCCGCGTGGCCGAGCCCATGAAATAGGCGAACAGCAACAGGGCGAACGGCAGGATCACCAGAATCAAACGGCTGGCGCGATCCGGGCGGCGGTTTATCAAACGCATGGCAAAGACCTTTGTCCGGGACGCGGTTTACAGCTTGCCGTCGGCGGCCATCTGCACGTAGCCAGGGTCGAAGTGCAGCTTGACGTTGGCCTTGTCGCCCTCGATCACACCCTTGGCGAAAGACATGCCGATGGCGCTGGAGTCCTTGGCACCCTGGCCGAGCAGGCCGTGTTCAAAGGAGAAGTCGGCGACCTTGCGCATGGTCTTCGGCAACTGCGCGCTGTTGGCGAACTCCAGGGCTTCTTTGGGCGTGGCGAACAGCTTGGTGGTGTCCAGTTGCGACTGGAAACCGGCCAGGTCAGTGCCGGAGGCCTTGGCCATATGCTCAAGCGCGAGCTTGCTCTCAGCCGACTTGGCGTTCATCAGCGCGACCACTTCGAACCAAGCGCCGGTCAGGGCTTTGCCCAGGGCCGGGTTGTCTTTCAGGGTTTCGCTGTTGACCACCATCATGTCCATGATCTCGCCGGGGATCTTGCTCGAGTCGAACACTTCGGTCACGCCGGGCTTGGCCTTGATATCGGCGAGCATCGGGTTCCAGGTGGTCACGGCCTTGACGTCGTCGGTGTTGAAGGCGGCGGAGATGTCGGCGTCGGAGGTGTTGACCACTTTCAGGTCTTTCTCGGTGAGATCGACGCTGTCCAGGGCCCGGGCCAGCAGGTAGTGGGAAACCGACAGCTCGACCAGATTGACGTTCATGCCCTTCAAGTCGGCGACCTTCTTGCCGCTACCCTTGATGACGATGCCGTCGTTACCGTTGGAGAAATCGCTGACCACCAGGGCGGTACTGTCCACGCCGCCTGCGGCAGGGATAGTCAGGGCGTCCATGTTGGTCATGGTGCAGCCATCGAACTGGCCGGCGGTGTACTGGTTGATCGACTCGACGTAGTCGTTGAGCTGGGTGACTTTGATGGTGATGCCGTACTTCTTCGCCCACTTATCGACGATTCCCTGGCTGCCTGCGTATTCCCAAGGCATCCAGCCGGCGTAGATGGTCCAGCAGACATTGAAGTCTTTCTTGGCGGCAGCATTGGCGCCCAGGCAGACAGCGGCGAAAACGCCGGCGGTGATGAGGCTGAACAGACGGGACTTTTGCATTGAAGTACCTCCAGTAGTAAAAGGGGCGGCCAGGAGCAACGCGACACCACAGGTGTCCTGTCTCCCGGGCTTTTATCCCGCCGTGTAACCTCTACTGGAGGTCGCCAACTCTCGGACCAGCCACTCGCTGTGTAAGCGAGCCGGAACCCTAGTCAGCTATTGCAAATTGTGGTGCCGCGAAGCGTGTTGACTCCTGCACACCAAGGGCTAAGCGAGAGTTGTGCCAAGTCGCCGCAAGCACCGGTTTCCGGGCCTCACCGGGATGGGAAGAATAAAAAAAGGGCGATGATTGCGTTGAATTGGTGCGCGCGCGCACCGTTGCAGGTCGTCGGAATTATTAAATTTTGTTTTAGGTGAGTGGCACTTGATGGCAGTTAGCCGGTCTTATTTCATGTCCGCCAGATTATGGCGAACGCCCGCCAGCGTCGCTGGTGTGTGCTCTATCGCGGTCCAGGAGGCCGCCATGTATCGACGACCCTTGCTTATTGCCTTGTTGGCTTCGTCTCTGGCCGGTTGCTACTCAGACGGCTACTACTCATCACCCAGCTACTCACAACCGGTTTACGGCGGTGCGGTCTACGACGGCGGCTATTACAGCCCGTATCGGGAGGAACGCATCTACGTAGAACCTTCGCGTCGTTACTACTCGCCGGGACCGCGTTATTACCAGGCTCCTCCTCCGCCGCGTTATTACCAGCCACGCCCTGATCGCGGATGGAATGGCGGTGGCAGTGGTGGAGGCGGTGGCAACTGGGGCGGTGGTGGCGGAGGCGGTGGACATTTCCAGGGCAACCCTGGCCGTCCGCCAGCACCTCCACCGCCGCAATATCGTCCATCGCCCACTCGCGATGACAACTACAGCGGTCGCGGGCATGAGTCCGATGGGCCCGGGCATCAGGGGCGCGGGGGACATGGTGGGCCGGGGGGCGGGAATCGCTGAGGCCCATTGCCAGCCGGATCAATTGAGCTGAGTGTCTTCGGACCTCAGCTCTTTTTGTTTCAGTACTCGGTCAAATCCGCCAACGGATGCCGTCCTTCCCACGCCTTGCTGAAATGCGCATCGATCACCGCCTGTGGCACGCTGCCGACCTCCGGCCAGTGCCAGTGGGGTTTGTGATCCTTGTCGATCAGGCGCGCGCGTACGCCTTCGGCGAATTCGGGGTGGCGGCAGCAGTTGAGGCTCATGGCGTATTCCATCTGCAGCACTTCAGCCAGGGATTTGTTGCGGGCCCGGGCGATCTGTTCCCAAACCAGATGAGCCGTCAGCGGGCAGCCGTCGAACAGGGTTTTACCCGCCTTGACCAGCAGCGGGTCGTCGCTGTGTTGCAGCAGGCTGATGGCATTCCAGGCGCCGAGCAGGTTGCCCACGTCCAGGCAAGCATCCAGACGCTCACGACGAGGCAGCCATTGCGCGGCGGGCAGGTGGCCGATGGCTTCCTGTTGCAGGGCCTTGAGCAGGCTGTTGAGCTGAATGTCGGTCTGCTCCTGCCAGTTCAGTTGTTGCAGGCCGTCGATCAGCGCGTCCTGTTGCTCGTCGAGCATAAAACGGTCGGCCAGGCCCAGGTCGAGGGCGTCCTTGGCGTTGATCAGGGCGCCGGTCAGGCCGAGGAACAGGCCCAGTTTGCCGGGCAGACGCGAGAGGAACCAGCTGGCGCCGACATCCGGATACAGGCCGATACTGATTTCCGGCATGCCCAGGCGGCTGCTCGGAGTGACGATACGTACATTGGCGCCCTGCAGCAGGCCCATGCCGCCGCCCAGAACATAGCCGTGACCCCAGCAGAACAGCGGCTTGGGGTAGGTGTGCAGGCTGTAGTCCAGACGGTATTCTGCTGCGAAAAAATGCGCCGCCAAAGGTGGGACTTCGCCGGGATGAGTACGACCGGCCTGGATCACGCTGCGCACATCGCCGCCGGCGCAGAAGGCCTTGGTGCCGTTGCCGCGCAGGAGCACGCAGACGATTTGCGGATCGCTGGCCCAGTGGTCCAGGCGTTCCTGAAGGGTGATCAGCATGGGTAGGGACAGGGCATTGAGCGATTGCTCGGCGTCCAGGGTGGCGATGCCGATGCGGGCATCGTCCTGAGTGGGTATTTCCTCGAATTGCAGATTCATCGTGACCTCATCGAAACGATACAGATAGCCGAAAGCGAACGGGCTATTTGCATCTGAGTGTAGGAAATGACTGCTTTGTTGCCGGGCATTTGACATTGGCGTCTGTGTTTTCTAGGGTGCGCCCATTGTTTCAGGGATGCCACCATGACCAGCGACGACCGTATCAAACTCGAACCCAGCTGGAAGCACGCACTGCGTGAGGAGTTCGACAAACCTTATATGGCTGAGTTGCGCGAGTTTCTGCGCCAGGAGCACGCTGCGGGCAAGGAAATCTATCCGCCGGGGCCGCTGATTTTCAACGCGCTTAATTCCACGCCGCTGGATCAGGTCAAGGTGGTGATCCTCGGTCAGGACCCGTATCACGGCCCAGGCCAGGCTCACGGCCTGTGCTTCTCGGTGCAGCCGGGGGTGCCTGCGCCGCCTTCGCTGGTCAATATCTATAAAGAGCTTAAGCGCGACCTGAATATCGACATCCCCAGTCACGGCCACCTGCAATCCTGGGCCGATCAGGGCGTATTGATGCTCAACACAACGCTGACTGTCGAGCGCGCCAATGCCGCGTCCCATGCCGGTCGCGGTTGGCAGCATTTCACTGACAAAGTGATAGAGGTCGTCAGCGCCCACCAGCCGCACCTGGTATTCCTGCTCTGGGGCGCCCATGCCCAGGGCAAGCGCAAGCTGGTTGACCCTACCAAGCATCTGGTCTTGACGTCGGTGCACCCGTCACCGCTGTCGGCCTATAAGGGCTTCCTCGGTTGCGGGCATTTCAGCCGGGCCAACACCTATCTGGAACAGAACGGCATGACGCCGATTGACTGGCGCTTGCCGCCGGTCTGAGTCATCAGCCAGGTTCGCGATCCCAGTAGCGGAACAGCGGTTCGGCGAGAAACAGTACGAACAGCAGACGCATCACCTGCATCGCCGTCACCAGTGGCACCGACAGTTGCAGCACCTCCGCGGTCAGGCTCATCTCGGCAATACCACCGGGCATCATGCCCAGGGTCAGTGAGCGCAGGTCCAGATGGGTCATGGCGCTCAACGCCAGGGCGGCGAGGGCGGCGATAAGCATGGTCAGGGCGGTGCCCAGCAGGGTGCGCGCCATGAACGACGGCGCACGGCGGAAGAACGAGCGGTTGAAGTGGCAGCCCAGGCCGCTGCCGATCAGCCACTGACCAATCTGGCTGCCGCCCGGTGGCAGAGCAATGTGCAGGTTCCAGGCAATACTGATTGCGGCACTGAGCAACAGCGGGCCGAACAGCCAGGGGTTGGGTTGTTTCAGGCGTTGCCAGCCCCAGGCCAGCAGGGCGCCTGCCGGGAATAGCAGCACCAGCCAGGTCCAGTCCACCGTGCCCGTTTGCGGGTTCGGTGCGCCATTGCCCAGCAGGTATTTGAAGATGGCCGGCACGCACAAGACCACGGCCAGTACCCTCAGGCTCTGGGCCGCCGCGACGCTGCTCAGTTGTGCGCCGTTGCGTGCGCCGAGGTTGACCATCTCCCCCGAACCACCTGGCATGCTGGAAAAGAACGCCGTGGCGCGGTCCTCACCGGTGCGGCGCATCAACCATACGCCGACCACGCTGGAAACGCTGGTCACCAGCGCGCCAAAGAAAATCAGGCCGAAGTGAGCCAGCACCTGCTCCATCACCACAGGGGTGAAGTGCAGGCCGATACCGATGCCGACAATCCACTGCCCGCATTTGCGACCGCCGGGAATTTCCGCCAGTTGCCAGGGCGTCAGACAGCGCACAAGGATGATCGCCAGTAACGAGCCGATCATCCAGGGCAGTGGCCAGCCGACCTGGCTGGCGAGATAACCGCCCGCCAGGCCGACCAGAGGGGTGGCCAGCCAAAGCTTGAGTGGCCTGTCAGACATTATTCAACGCATCGTCTGCCTTTACCGAACGCCTACGCCAGATACGTATTACTGGCATCAACAGCATGATGGCCGTCAGTACCCAGACACTCAGGGTGATCGGGCTGGACCAGAGAATTTCCAGCGCACCGTTGGAGATCGACAGCGCGCGACGCAGATTCTGCTCCATCAGGCCGCCAAGGATAAAGCCCAGCAAGATCGGCGACAGCGGGAAGTCCAGCTTGCGCAGGATGTAACCGAAGATGCCGATGCCAACCATCATGAACAGGTCGAACGTGGTGGCGTGCACGGCGTAGACACCGATCCCGGTGATGATCGCGATGACTGGCACCAGTGCCCAGTTCGGCACGGCGAGGATGCGGGTGAAGACGCGGATCATCGGGATGTTGAGGATCACCAGCATAACGTTGGCGATGAACAACGAGGCGATCAGGCCCCAGACGATGTCTGGCTGTTGCTGGAACAGCATCGGGCCGGGGGTGATGTTGTACAGCGACAGGGCGCCGATCATCACAGCGGTGGTGCCGGAACCCGGAACACCCAGGGTCAGCATCGGCACCAGAGCACCACAGGCTGCGCCGCCGATGGCGGTTTCCGGCGCAGCCAGACCGCGCATGTCGCCCTGGCCGAATTTGCCGGATTTACCCGCAAGGCGTTTCTCTGTCATGTAGGCCACGGCACTGGCCAGGGTTGCACCGGCACCCGGCAATACGCCCATGATGAAGCCGAGCAAGCCGCAGCGCAGGTTGACCACGAATACCGAAGACGCTTCCTTGATGTTGAACATCATGCGCCCGGTGGCCTTGACCGCTTCCTGGCCGTGGTGGGTTTTCTCCAGCAACAGCAGGATTTCGCTGATGGAGAACAGGCCCAGTACCAGTACGACGAATTGAATGCCGTCGGCCAAGTGCACGCTGTCGCCGGTGAAACGATAGACGCCGCTGTTGGCGTCGATGCCGATACTCGACAGAAACAGGCCGATCAACGCCGCAATGAAGGTCTTCAGCGGACGGTTACCGGCCATGCCGCCAAGACAGACAATGGCGAACACCATCAAGACGAAATATTCCGCCGGGCCGAAGGCAATCGCCCATTTCGCCAGCAGCGGCGCGAACAGGACCATGCCGCACGTGGCGATGAGCGCGCCAATGAACGAACTCCAGGCCGATAGCGACAGGGCCACGCCTGCCAGCCCCTGACGGGCCATTGGGTAGCCATCAAGGGTGGTCATGACTGTCGAAGCTTCGCCGGGAATGTTCAGCAGAATCGAGCTGATCCGCCCGCCGTATTCGCAGCCCAGGTAGACCGCCGACAGCAGGATCAGCGCCGACTCTGGTGGCAGGCCCAGGGCGAAGGCGATGGGGATCAGCAGGGCCACGCCGTTGATCGGGCCAAGGCCCGGCAACAGGCCGACGACGGTGCCGATCAGTGTGCCGCACAGTGCGGTGATGAGGTTGTAAGGGGTCAGCGCAACGCCGAAGCCTTGGCCGAGATAACCAAAAGTATCCACATTAATTCTCCAGGAATTCGAGCAGGCCCAAGGGCAATGGAACGTCCATGGCTTTGTCGAACAACAGGTACAGGCCGATGCTCATCAGGATGACGACCACGGTGCTCGCCAGCCATTTGCCGCCATACAGACGGGCCATCGGGATGCCGATCAGGATGCTGCTGAGAATGAAGCCCAGGGGTTCGAACAGGCCGGCGAAAACCAGCAGCAGGACGACGCAGACGCTGATTTTGATCAGGGTCTCGCGGTCCAGTGCCGGTTCGTCTTCGCTGTGGACGATGGGCGTCGGGCGAATCAGCTGGTACAGCAGCGCCAGGCCCATCAACCCCAGCATCAGCAAGGGGAAGGCCCGCGGGCCGACGGGTTCGTAGGAAAACGACGCTTTGTAGGGCCAGGCCATGACGGCCAGGGCGATGCACACCAGCAGCAGGGCGCCGGTGAAGATTCTTTGCAGGACCATGGAAACTCCTGAGCTAAAAAATCAGCCCATGATTTGGGATGAGATTTTTGTGGGAGCGAATTCATTCGCGAAAGCGGTATTCAAACAATGAAGATGCATTGAATGTTCCGGCCTATTCGCGAATGAATTTGCTTCCACAGAGATCAGTGCTTACTGAATCAGGCCAAATTCCTTGGCCAGGCTCTTGTACTGGGCGACCTGTTTCTTGACGTAGGTGTCCAGTTCCTGGCCGGTCATGGCGAAGGGGAACAGCTCACGCTGGTCGCGCAGCTTGGCGAAGTCTTCCGAGGCGAGGAGTTTGTCGAACGAAGCCTTCCACCAGTCGTACTCTTCGTCGGTCACTTTCGGGCCGAGGTAGAAGCCGCGAACCACAGGCCATACGATGTCGTAGCCCTGTTCCTTGGCGGTAGGAATGTTCTTCATTTCAGGTTCTTCCAGGCGCTTCTCGGAGAACACCGCGAGCAGACGCATGTCACCGCTGAGAATGTGCGGCATGGAGTCGGAAATGTCGGTGCTGCCAACCTGGATGTGACCACCGAGCAGGGCGGTGACGATCTCGCCGCCGCCTTCGAGGGCGACGTAGCGCAGGTCACGCGGGTTGATCCCGGCGGCCTTGGCGATCAGGGCGGTCTGCATCCAGTCCTGGCTGCCGACGGTGCCACCGGAGCCGATCACGACTTTACTCGGATCGGCTTTCAGGGCCTTGACCAGATCGTCGAGGTTTTTGTACGGCGAGTCGCTTTTCACGGCGATGGCGCCATAGCTGGTGCCGACGGCGGCCAGCCAGCGCACGGCGTTTTCATCGAAACGACCGAACTTGCCCTGGGCCAGATTGAGCAGCGAACCGCTGGACCATGCGATCAGCGTGCCAGCATCGGCCGGGCGCTGGGCGACCACGGCGTTGTAGGCTACTGCGCCGACGCCGCCGGGCATGTAGGTCACGCGCATGGGTTTGGTCAGGATTTTCTCGTTGACCAGTGCGCTTTGGGCCAGCTTGCAGGTCAGGTCGAAGCCACCACCCGGCGCTGCCGGGGCGATGCATTCAGGCCGCTTGGGTTCGGCGGCGGACAGTTGGGAAGCGAACAGCACGCAGCCGACGGCCAGAGTGGCGGACTGAATGAGGCGGGTAAGGCTTGAGGTAGACACGGATGAACGGGGGCGAGAGTGCAGGATCTGCATCATTTGATAACTCCGTTTATTGTTTTTATTAACGAAAGCGCATCTGCGGCACCTTCTGTTTCTTGATGTTAAGTGGCGAAGCTTTCGCAAACCTTTCAGCTACCTTGCAAACACCGCGAATCCGATTTTACTTGCTGACGGGCTTCACAGGCCGGAGCACGACGGTAAACTCCGCCACCGGGCAATCTCCCCACACACCTATAAAACAGGAGACGTCGATGCGTGTTCTTCTCGTCGAAGACCATCTGCAACTGGCCGATAGCGTGGCCCAGGCGCTCAAGGGCGCGGGGCTGACCGTCGATGTGCTGCACGATGGCGTCGCCGCCGATCTGGCCCTGAGCAGCGAACAATATGCCGTGGCGATTCTCGATGTCGGCCTGCCGCGCATGGACGGCTTCGAAGTGCTCGCTCGCCTGCGCAGCCGTGGGCAGAATCTGCCGGTGCTGATGCTGACCGCACGCAGCGATGTCAAGGATCGGGTCCATGGCCTGAACCTGGGTGCCGACGATTACCTGGCCAAACCGTTCGAGCTTTCCGAACTGGAAGCGCGGGTCAAGGCCTTGCTGCGGCGCAGTGTACTCGGCGGCGAGCGACAGCAGCGTTGCGGTGTACTGGTCTATGACCTGGACACCCGGCGCTTCAGCCTGGGCGATGAGTTGCTGACCCTGACCTCCCGCGAGCAGTCGGTGCTGGAAGCGCTGATCGCCCGGCCAGGGCGGGTGATGAGCAAAGAGCAACTGGCGGCTCAAGTATTTGGCCTGGACGAAGAAGCCAGTGCCGACGCCATCGAAATCTATGTTCACCGCCTGCGTAAAAAACTCGACGGTCAGCCGATTGCCATCGTGACCTTCCGCGGTCTCGGTTACCTCCTGGAAAGCCGCGATGCTTAATCAGGACAGCCTGCGCTGGCGGCTGCTGTGGAACCTGGGGCTGTTGTTGACAGTATTGATGCTGGCCAGTGGCTTGAGTGCTTACTGGAATGGTCGTGAGGCGGCCGACACAGCCTATGACCGGACTCTGCTGGCCTCGGCCCGGACCATTGCGGCCGGGGTCTCGCAGCGCGATGGCACCCTGAGTGCCGACGTTCCTTATATCGCCCTGGATACCTTTGCCTACGACAGCGAAGGGCGGATTTACTACCAGGTGAATGACATCAATAAAAAGCTGATTTCCGGCTATGAGAACCTGCCGCCGCCACCGCCGGGCACCCTGCGCACCGACGATTATCCGGCCCTGGCCAGTTTCTACAGCGCCCGCTATCAAGGGCAGGACGTGCGCGTGGTCAGCCTGCTCAAGCCGGTCAGCGAGCCGGACATGCAGGGCATGGCGGAGATCCGGGTCGCCGAGACGGAAGAAGCGCGAGTGAAGATGGCCCGCAGCCTGATGGCCGATACCTTGCTGCGTCTGGGCATGCTCGGCGCGGGGGCGTTGCTGCTGGTCTGGTTTACTGTCAGCGCCGCATTGCGTCCACTCGAACGGATCCGTACCGCAGTAGAAGAGCGTCAACCGGATGACTTGCGCGCCTTGCCCATGGTCGAAGTGCAGCATGAATTGCGTCCGCTGGTCAGCGCGCTGAACCATTTTACCGAGCGCCTGCGCCTGCAATTCGAGCGGCAGGGGCAGTTCATCGCCGATGCCTCCCATGAACTGCGAACCCCCCTGGCTGCGCTCAAGGCCCGGGTCGAACTGGGGTTGCGCGACCCGGAGCCGAGCCATTGGCGTACGACCCTTGAAGCGGCTGCCCAGGGCACGGACCGCCTGACTCATCTGGCCAATCAGCTACTGTCTCTGGCCCGCATCGAGAATGGTGCCAGGGCGATTGCCGAGGGCGGTGCCCAGAGTCTGGATCTGTCTCAACTGGCGCGTGAACTGGGCATGGCCATGGCACCGTTGGCCTACGGTCGCGGCGTTTCCCTGGCGCTGGAGGCTGACGAGCCGGTCTGGCTGCGCGGTGAGCCGACGTTGCTCAACGAGCTTTTGAGCAACCTGATTGACAATGCCCTGGCTCACACGCCAGTGGGTGGCAATGTGATTCTGCGGGTCTATGCGCCGGGGATTCTTGAGGTGGAGGACGATGGCCCCGGTATTCCGGAGGCCGATCGTGCGCGGGTGTTCGAGCGCTTTTATCGGCGCAACCCGCAGAGCGCTGGCTCGGGGCTGGGCCTGGCCATTGTCGGCGAGATCTGCCGGGCGCATCTGGCCCAGATCAGTCTGCATGACGGCGAGCCCCACGGGCTCAAGGTGCGGGTCAGTTTCGTCGCCGCATCCCTGAGCTGACCTTGCCGGGTCTGCTCAGTAGAGCATGACCTTGGCTTCGTCCATCTGCGCCGCCAACTGGCCGCCGGCCAGATCCAGATGCAGCGCATGGAAGGCGGGCAGGCTGCTGATATCGATCTGGCTGAACGGGTGTCCCGTGTCGCGATAGGTATGCACCGTCGCCACCTGCACCAGGTCGATATAGTCGGCGCTGGCCGAAACTCGCTCGAAGTTCTGGTATTGCGTCGGGACTGTGGCCAGATGTTCGGGGAAATCCCACGAGCGCAGCAGGCGCTCGCCAATGATCGGATGAATGTGCTCGATCACATGATTCAGGCTGACCGGGTCGGACAGTAATTCGAAATGGTCTTCGGCGTAGGTCAGGATCGGCAGTACGCCAATCAGATGGATCAAACCCGCCAGGGTCGCCTGGTCCGGCTTGAGGTTGAGAATGTTCAGGCACAGTGAATAGCTGATCCCCGCTACTTGCAGGCTCTGCTTCCAGATATCGCGCATTTTCTGCTCGATAACCCCGGACTTGGCGTGGAACATCTGCTCCACCACCAGGCCGATGGCCAGGTTGCAGGTGTAGTTGACCCCCAACCGGGTAATCGCGGTATTGACGTCGCTGACTTCGAAATTGGGGCGCAGCAGCGGGCTGTTTACCACCTTGATCAGGCGCGCCGACAACGCGGTATCGCTGCCAATGACTTTACTCAAGGCGGCGACGCTGATTTCCGTATCTTCTGCGGCGAGGCGGATTTTCAGTGCTACTTCAGGCAAGGTCGGCAGGAACAAGGCATCTCTATCGATGGCCTTGATCAAATTTCTCTGCACCTCGTCAGCCATCTTGCTCATCTTGCATCTCTTGGGCATTGGGGTGGTGAGATGCCCGCCGGTCTCGGACAGGGGCGGGCAGGGGCCATGGCTGGCTTAACGCTGGGTTTCGAGTTTGCTGTCCAGGGCGTATGGCAGTTCGTTCAAGTGTAATGCCGGACCGTCGGCGGCGTTGAGACGGATATCACCATTTTCCACCGCGTCTGCCTGCAACACGGCCAGCAGCTCGATACCTTGCTCGCCTTGCGCGGCGATCACCACGTTGCCTACCGAGCTTGCATGCACCGGGGAAAACAGCGCAGCGCCCGCTTCCGGCAGGTCGCTACCGTCCAGAGACAGGCGATACAGGCGGCGTTTGAGTTTGCCCAGGTACTGCATGCGTGCAACGATTTCCTGCCCGGTGTAGCAGCCTTTCTTGAAACTGACACCGCCGACGGCCTGCAGGTTGATCATCTGCGGAATGAATTCTTCCCGGGTCTGAGCGAACACCTGGCCGATGCCAGCGCGGATCTGCCCAAGTAGCCAGTCGTTGAGCGAGCCTTCAGCCAATTGCGCGGCCAGGCGCGACTGCACGTCGGCGGCCTGTGCAACCGGCACCCAGAGTTCGGTGCGGTTGGGCGAGACACGAATGGCGATCAGGTCGTTGGCGCGGGTGACGGCATCGGTGTCGTGAGCCAGTTCCAGACCCAGGCTGACCAGCGCCCCATCACCATCCTGAAGACCGAAGCGGGCCCAGGCGGCACTTTCGTCGGTCAATTTGGATTTGGAGAACACTGCGTATTTTTTCAGATCGGCCAGTTGTGCCTCGATCAGTTCGCTGGCCATGGCCAGCAGGCAGCCGTCACCTTGCAGCAGAATGCGGAAGCTCGACTGCATGCGGCCTTTTTGCGTGCAACGGGCACCCAGGGTCGCCTTGGCGTCGCTCAGGTAGTCCATATTGCAGGTCAATTGGCCTTGCAGGAATTTGCTGGCGTCCACGCCGCGAACGGCAAGAACCCCTTCGTGGGAAAGCGGGCAGAAGAAAGCTGAGTCGGCCATGGTTCATCGCAGGAAAAAAGTCTGGGGCACATCATAGTGCCGAGTGTTGATTATGGGTACATGAAAACTGCTGCGACCATTGGGCCATTCGCGCAAGCGCCTTGTGGCTGTATACTCGCGGCCTATTTTGAGGAGCCCCTCCATGGTCGAAGAAGTCGAACTCAATCGCCTTTACTGGCACAGCCGCCGCGGCATGCTCGAACTGGATTGCCTGCTGGTGCCTTTTGTCCGTGAAGTCTATCCAACCCTCAACGACGTCGATCGCGATCTGTATCGCCGTCTATTGACCTGTGAAGACCAGGATATGTTCGGCTGGTTCATGCAGCGTGCTGAGTCGGAAGACGCTGAGCTGCAGCGCATGGTTCGCATGATTCTGGATCGTGTCCAGCCGCAGTGATTTCTTCCAGTGCCGTTGGCGCGCCTCGCGGTGGCTGCTGACGGCTTATCTGGGCGCCCAGTGCCTGGCACTGTTTTCCCTCTTCTGGATTGATATTCCACCCCGGGCCCTGGTGCTCGGGGTTTTTGTCTGCCTGCTGCATGGGGCTTACATGCTTGCGCGCGCAATCATATTCAGTAGTCCGCAGGCTTTTACCGGCCTGCGCCGCGACCGTGACGGTTGGCAGTTATGGAATGCAGAACAGGGTTGGCGACCGGTGCAGTTACGCCGCGACAGCCTGGCCCTGCCTTTATTGATTGTCTTGCGCTTTCGTCTGGCGGGCCGGGGCAGGGTGCGTAGCGTGTGCATCCCGGCCGATGCCCTGGCGCCGGACGATCACCGGCGCCTGCGGCTGCGTTTGAAGTTCAGCCGACGAAGGTGGGCGGCACCAGAATAGTGTCCAGCGCTTCGGGCAGCATGTCCGGATAATCCAGGGTGTAATGAAGGCCGCGGGATTCCTTGCGCTCCATGGCTGACTGAATCATCAGCTCGGCCACCTGGGCCAGATTGCGCAGCTCGATGAGGTCACGGCTGACCTTATAGTTGCTGTAGAACTCATCGATCTCGTCGAGCAGCAGACGCACCCGATGCTGGGCGCGCTGCAAACGCTTGTTTGTGCGCACGATGCCGACGTAATCCCACATGAAACGCCGCAGTTCGTCCCAATTGTGCGCAATGATCACGTCTTCGTCGGAATCGGTGACCTGGCTGGCATCCCAGCCCGGCAGGCTTTTTGGTACGTCGACCGTCGACAACTTGCCGATGATGTCGGTGGCGGCGGAGCGCGCATAGACGAAGCACTCCAGCAGCGAGTTGCTGGCCATGCGGTTGGCGCCATGCAGGCCGGTGAAACTGGTTTCGCCGATGGCGTACAGGCCGGGCACATCGGTGCGGCCATGGCTGTCCACTACCACGCCGCCGCAGGTGTAATGCGCAGCAGGTACAACCGGGATTGGCTGACGAGTGATATCGATGGAGAACTCCAGACAGCGTTCGTACACCGTCGGGAAGTGGCTCTTGATGAATTCGGCGGGCTTGTGGCTGATATCCAGATAGACGCAGTCGATGCCCAGGCGCTTCATTTCATGGTCGATGGCCCGGGCGACGATATCCCGTGGGGCCAGTTCGGCGCGCTCGTCGAAGCGCTGCATGAAGCGTTCGCCGTTGGGCAGCTTCAGGTAGGCGCCTTCGCCGCGCAGGGCTTCGGTCACCAGGAAGCTCTTGGCTTGCGGGTGATACAGGCAGGTCGGGTGAAATTGGTTGAACTCCAGATTGGCCACCCGACAGCCGGAGCGCCAGGCCATGGCGATGCCGTCGCCGCAGGCACCGTCCGGGTTGGAGGTATAAAGGTAGACTTTTGCCGCCCCGCCCGAGGCCAGTACGACGAAGCGCGCGCCGTAGGTATCGACTTCGCCGCTGGTGCGGTTGAGCACATAGGCGCCGAGGCAGCGATCGCCTTCCAGGCCCAGGCGCCGCTCGGTGATCAGGTCGACGGCAACGCGCTGTTCCAGCAGTTCAATATTCGATCGCGTACGGGCCTGGGCCAGCAGCGTCTTGAAGATCGCCGCGCCGGTGGCATCAGCCGCGTGAATGATGCGTCGATGACTGTGGCCGCCCTCGCGGGTCAGGTGAAACTCGAAACCGCCGTCTTCCACCGTGGACTGGTCGTCACGGGTGAAGGGTACGCCCTGGTCGATCAGCCACTGGATGGCCTCGCGGCTGTGCTCGACGGTGAATCGCACCGCTTCTTCATTGCACAGGCCGCCACCGGCGTTGAGCGTGTCCTCGACGTGGGACTGCACGGTATCGGCGTTGTCCAGCACAGCAGCAACGCCGCCCTGGGCCCAGAAGGTGGAGCCGTTTGCCAGGTCGCCCTTGCTCAATACCGCGATACGCAAATGGCCGGGCAGGGTCAGGGCCAGGCTGAGCCCAGCTGCACCGCTGCCAATGACTAGAACGTCGTGCTGAAAATGTTGGCTCATTTCTTATTTCCGCGAGTCGCGGCCACTAGTATATGTAGGGGTGGACCGGCACAATAGCTGCGCTTTATTGGCATTGTGAGGCCACAGCGGGCTCGGATTGTGCGCCAGTCAGATACACCCTGCATATTGTTTTTCCGGAGGAGAAAAGTGCTGGTGTCGTACGATGACTTGGGCGTAATCCGATCGGACCGCTGAGTTTTTACAACCGACTGCAAAACCTGGGAACTTTTCGTGAGCGCCCACGTTCAATAGACGGTTGCCTATAAAGGGACAGCGTCGGCTTTACGCGGGGCTCGAAAGCAGCCACCGCCGGCGAATTCGACGACAAGATTATTGACGCAGCCGACCTAGGTCGAGCTGCGTTTTTCGTGCAGGCCAAATCAGTGTCCGCAGGAAACTTGCTTGAAGGGGGAGAACTTTTGCCAAAAGCCCGAGTCTATGTTTGCAAGCCTGAACAATCGCTGAGGCAATGCTCCTTCAAGCTCAATGAGGAGTGTTCATGCTAACCCAGGAAGAGGATCAGCAGCTGGTCGAGCGCGTACAGCGCGGTGACAAGCGAGCGTTTGATCTGCTCGTGCTGAAATACCAGCACAAGATTCTCGGGTTGATCGTGCGGTTTGTGCACGACACCCATGAAGCCCAGGACGTCGCACAAGAGGCCTTTATCAAGGCCTACCGTGCACTTGGAAATTTTCGCGGTGACAGCGCCTTTTATACATGGCTGTACCGTATCGCCATCAACACGGCGAAGAACTACCTGGTGTCGCGCGGTCGGCGGCCGCCGGATAGCGATGTCAGGTCTGAGGACGCGGAGTTCTACGACGGCGATCATGGCCTCAAGGACATCGAGTCACCGGAACGGTCATTGTTGCGGGATGAGATCGAAGGCACTGTCCATCGAACTATCCAGTTACTACCAGAAGATTTGCGTACAGCGTTAACTTTGCGCGAATTCGATGGTCTGAGTTATGAGGACATTGCCAGCGTCATGGAATGTCCGGTGGGTACCGTGCGCTCTCGCATATTTCGCGCTCGGGAAGCCATCGATAAAGCCCTGCAACCTTTGTTGCAGGAAACCTGAGACAGCGGCGATAGCCAAGAGAGGAAACCGCCATGAGTCGTGAAGCCCTGCAGGAATCGCTGTCCGCGGTGATGGATAACGAAGCGGACGAATTGGAATTACGTCGGGTACTGAGTGCCATCGACGATGCGGATACACGGGCCACATGGTCGCGTTATCAGCTGGCTCGTGCAGCAATGCATAAAGAGCTGTTGGTTCCTCATCTGGATATTTCGGCAGCTGTATCTGCCGCTATCGCCGATGAAATCAGCCCGCTCAAGCCCGGTCGTGGTCCTTGGCGTACCCTGGGTCGCCTGGCCGTCGCTGCTTCAGTTACTGTCGCCGTTCTGGCGGGTGTTCGTCTGTACAACCATGACGACATCGCTGGTGCGCAGTTGGCGCAACAGGCTCCGCAGCCTGCCAATCTGTCGGTTCCACAAGTTAAAGGTCCGGCTGTACTGGCTGGCTATACTGAAAGCTCCGAGCAAGCCAGCGGCCCCATGGTCAATGGTGTGATGCAGGGTCAGGCCGGTTGGCAGGATCAGCGTCTGCCAGGCTATCTGCGTCAGCACGCTCAGCAAGCAGCATTGAAGGGTACTGAAAGCGCCCTGCCTTACGCACGTGCTGCCAGCCTGGAAAACCGTTAAGGAGGATCATGCAAGCCATCCGTCTATTGCCTTTGCTGTTGAGTGGATGGCTGGTCCTCCCAGTACATGCCGATGATGCGCAGGACATGCTCAAGCGTCTTGCGCAGGCCGAGCAGCAGCAGAGCTTCCAGGGTACGTTCGTCTACGAGCGCAATGGCAGCTTCTCCAGCCATCGGATCTGGCATCGCGTCGCTGACGGCAAGGTCCGTGAGCACGTTCTGCAGCTCGATGGCTCTGCCCAGGAACTCTTGCGTGTCGATGGCGTGACTCAATGCGTCAGTGGCACGCTTGCCGATGGCGTGAGCAATCTGCCTGATTCTCCCGCCCATGGTCTGGATG
This sequence comes from Pseudomonas sp. JUb42, assembly GCF_024807945.1. Taxonomy (GTDB): domain Bacteria; phylum Pseudomonadota; class Gammaproteobacteria; order Pseudomonadales; family Pseudomonadaceae; genus Aquipseudomonas. The sequence goes on from NZ_JANUFD010000001.1 coordinate 282,786, forward strand.
CCAGGAAACTGGCGAACTGGTACGACCTAAAGGTCGCCGGAACCTCGCGAGTGGCCGCCCGACCGGCAACCATTATCACTCTGACACCCAAGGATCCGCACCGTTACGGTATCGAATTGCATATCGATAACGAGACCGGCTTGCTGCTCAAATCGCTGTTGCTTGGCGACAAGGGTCAGTTGCTGGAGCGTTTCCAGTTCACCGGGCTTAATACTTTCGACCCGCCTACCGATGCGATGCTACAGGCCAGTGCTGACTGCAAGCCTGTGGAATCCGTCAAGGCGAGTTCGAACGCCGCCGCTAAGCCGCTGGGCTGGCGTTCCGACTGGTTGCCGCCAGGTTTTGAGCTGACCAACAGTTCGGTGCGCAAGGAGCCTGCGACCAAGTCCACCGTCACCAGCATGATGTATGACGATGGCCTGGCGCGTTTTTCGGTGTTCATTGAGGCGTTGAGCGGTGCCGCAGTCACGGATATCCGTACTCAGTTGGGGCCGACGGTTGCAGTTTCCCGCCGCCTGACCACGCCCAAGGGCGACGTAATGGTTACGGTTGTGGGCGAGATTCCCCTGGGAACGGCTGAACGCATCGCGCTATCGATGCGCAGTGCCGATACACCGGTTAGCAAGTAGTCGGTGCAAGGGGTTGAAAGGCCAAGATGTAAAAGGTTTCATTTTGCCCTTGTGTGGCCGTAAGACAGGCGTTTGCAGGGCCTGGGGCTACCACGTTGAAATGTCTGGAGATGTTTTCACGTTGCAAAATCGTAAGAATTTTTCTTCTATAGGTCACAGCTTCGCAGCTCTGGCCTTTGTTGTTTCCGGGTCCATTCAACGCAGGCAAGAAGATATCCACGGGATATCTTCTTGCCTGCGTACTGCTTACTTATCCTCGTTGTGAACGGGAGCCGTATGTCGATACCACGCTTGAAATCTTACTTTTCTCTGGTTGCCGCCCTGCTCATGCTGGGTCAGGTCGCCGCTGCCCAGGCAGAAGCCCTGCCGGACTTCACCAGCCTGGTGGAGCAGGCCTCGCCTGCCGTTGTGAACATCAGTACCCGTCAGAAAATGCCCCAGCGTTCAGTCGCCGGTAACCAGCCAGACCTCGAGGGCCTGCCGCCAATGCTCCGTGAGTTCCTCGAGCGCAGCATGCCGCCAGGCTCGCGTGCGCCAGGCAAGGGCGGTGGTGGCGGTGATCGCCAGCGTGAAGCGCAGTCCCTGGGTTCGGGCTTCATCATTTCGGCAGATGGTTACATTCTCACCAACAACCACGTCATCGACGGTGCTGACGAAATTATCGTGCGCCTGTCCGACCGTAACGAATTGAAGGCCAAGCTGGTCGGCACTGATCCGCGTACTGACGTGGCCGTGCTGAAAATTGACGGCAAGGACCTGCCTACCGTCAAGCTGGGCAATTCCGACAAGCTCAAAGTCGGTGAGTGGGTACTGGCCATTGGTTCGCCATTTGGCTTCGACCACTCGGCGACCAAAGGTATCGTCAGTGCCAAGGGCCGCAGTCTGCCAAACGACACCTACGTACCGTTCATCCAGACCGACGTAGCGATCAACCCGGGCAACTCCGGCGGTCCGCTGTTCAACATGGCTGGCGAAGTCGTGGGTATCAACTCGCAGATCTTCACTCGTTCCGGCGGCTTCATGGGCCTGTCGTTCGCGATTCCGATCGACGTGGCAATGGACGTGGCCAATCAGCTCAAGGCCAGCGGCAAGGTCAATCGTGGCTGGTTGGGCGTCGTGATTCAGGAAGTCAGCAAAGACCTGGCTGAGTCCTTCGGCCTCGACAAGCCGGCCGGCGCCCTGGTTGCCCAGGTCCTGGAAGATGGTCCCGCAGCCAAGGGTGGCCTGCAGGTTGGTGACGTGATTCTCAGCGCCAACGGCCAGCCTATCGTGATGTCGGCCGACCTGCCGCACCTGATCGGCAACCTCAAGGACGGCACCAAGGCCGACCTGGAAGTCATCCGTGACGGCAAGCGCAAGACCCTGACCGTGACCGTCGGTGCACTGCCGGACGAAGGCCAGGAAATGGGTGATTCGGCACCGGGCGTCGAGCGCAACAGCAATCGCCTGGGTGTTTCCGTGGTCGACCTGACCGCCGAGCAGAAGAAAACCCTCGAGCTCAAGGGTGGCGTGGTCATCAAGGATGTTCAGGATGGTCCTGCGGCGCTGATCGGCCTGCAGCCAGGTGATGTCATCACTCATCTGAACAACCAGTCCATTGCCTCGGCGAAGAACTTCACCGATATCGCCAAGGATCTGCCGAAGAATCGCTCCGTGTCCATGCGCGTACTGCGTCAGGGCCGTGCAAGCTTCATCACCTTCAAACTGGCTGAGTAACACTAGCCGGAGTAACAGGTACGAAAAAGGGCGGCGCGACCGCCCTTTTTTGTGCATGTCGCCTGAATCCCGACAGTCAGGGTCGCCACTTGACGTGACGCCCCAGTCTTCCTTCAGGTACAATTCCCGGCTATTTTTCGGCGGGCAATCTGCCTGCAACCTTTTTGAGTGTTGATCCGTGAGTGATTTGAGTCATATCCGCAATTTCTCCATCATCGCCCACATTGACCATGGCAAGTCGACGCTGGCCGACCGCTTCATTCAGATGTGCGGTGGCTTGACCGAGCGCGAAATGGAAGCGCAGGTACTTGACTCCATGGACCTTGAGCGCGAGCGCGGGATCACCATCAAGGCCCATAGCGTTACGCTGTATTACACGGCCAAAGACGGCAAGACGTACCAGCTCAACTTCATCGACACCCCCGGTCACGTGGACTTCACCTATGAAGTCAGCCGTTCCCTGGCGGCGTGCGAGGGTGCGTTGCTGGTCGTCGATGCCGGTCAGGGCGTGGAGGCGCAATCCGTCGCCAACTGCTACACCGCTATCGAGCAAGGCCTTGAGGTCATGCCGGTACTGAACAAAATGGACTTGCCGCAGGCCGATCCGGACCGCGTCAAGGAAGAGATCGAGAAGATCATCGGCATCGATGCCACTGACGCTGTTGCATGCAGCGCCAAGAGCGGTATGGGTGTCGATGAGGTGTTGGAGCGTCTGGTCCAGACCATTCCGGCCCCGACCGGCAACATCGAAGACCCGCTGCAAGCGCTGATCATCGACTCCTGGTTCGACAACTACCTGGGCGTTGTGTCCCTGGTGCGCGTGCGTCATGGCCGGGTCAAGAAAGGCGACAAGATCCTGGTCAAGTCCACTGGCAAGCTCCACCTGGTGGACAGCGTTGGTGTATTCAACCCCAAGCACAGCGCCACTGCCGACCTGAAAGCCGGGGAAGTAGGCTTCATCATCGCCGGTATCAAGGACATTCACGGTGCGCCGGTGGGTGACACCCTGACCCTGAGCACCACGCCGGACGTTGAAGTGCTGCCTGGCTTCAAACGCATCCAGCCGCAGGTCTATGCCGGTCTGTTTCCGGTCAGTTCCGAAGATTTCGAAGACTTCCGTGATGCCCTGCAAAAGCTCACGCTAAACGATTCGTCGCTGCAATATGCGCCGGAAAGCTCCGACGCACTGGGCTTCGGCTTCCGTTGCGGCTTCCTCGGCATGCTGCACATGGAGATCATTCAGGAGCGCCTCGAGCGCGAGTACGACCTGGACCTGATCACCACGGCACCGACGGTAATCTTCGAACTGGTGCTCAAGACCGGTGAAACGATCTACGTCGATAACCCGTCCAAACTTCCTGATCTGTCCAGCATCGAAGACATGCGCGAGCCGATCGTGCGGGCCAATATCCTGGTTCCGCAGGAACACCTGGGCAACGTTATTACCCTGTGTATCGAAAAGCGCGGTATCCAGCACGACATGCTGTTCCTCGGCACCCAGGTCCAGGTGACCTATGACCTGCCGATGAACGAAGTGGTTCTGGACTTCTTCGATCGCCTGAAGTCGACCAGCCGTGGCTACGCTTCGCTGGATTACCATTTCGATCGTTACCAGTCAGCCAACCTGGTGAAGCTGGATGTACTGATCAATGGTGACAAGGTCGATGCCCTGGCATTGATCGTGCACCGCGACAACGCGGCCTACAAAGGCCGTGCGTTGACGGAAAAGATGAAAGAATTGATCCCGCGGCAGATGTTCGACGTAGCGATTCAGGCCGCCATCGGTGGTCAGATCATTGCGCGGACAACCGTCAAGGCGCTCAGAAAGAACGTACTGGCTAAATGTTATGGCGGCGACGTCAGCCGTAAACGTAAATTGCTGGAAAAGCAAAAGGCCGGTAAGAAACGCATGAAGCAGGTCGGCAACGTGGAAATTCCACAGGAAGCCTTCCTTGCTGTGCTCAGGTTGGAATAGTCAGGTCCTATGTCACTAAATTTTCCGCTGTTGTTAGTCATCGCTGTATTCGTATGCGGTTTGCTGGCGCTGCTTGACCTGGTCTTTCTGGCTCCGCGCCGTCGGACCGCCATAGCGACTTACCAGGGCAGTGTCAGCCAACCGGATATCGCGGTCGTCGAGCGATTGAACAAAGAACCTCTGCTGGTTGAATACGGCAAGTCGTTCTTTCCGGTGTTGTTTATCGTGCTGGTGCTGCGTTCGTTTCTGGTCGAACCGTTCCAGATTCCTTCGGGGTCGATGAAGCCGACACTGGATGTGGGAGATTTCATCCTGGTGAACAAGTTCTCCTACGGCATTCGCCTGCCGGTCCTGGACCAGAAGGTGATTCCCGTCGGTGATCCGCAGCGTGGCGATGTGATGGTGTTCCGCTACCCAAGTGACCCCAGCGTGAACTACATCAAGCGCGTCGTCGGCCTGCCGGGCGACAAGATTCGCTACACCAGTGACAAGCGCCTGTTCGTTAACGACCAACTGGTCGCCAAACAGCTGCTGGGCACCGAGCCTGGCACCCTGGGCAGCGCCGAGCTGTATAAAGAGCAGTTGGGTGGTGTCGAGCACTTGATCCGTCAGGAAATGAGCCGCTACCGTGCGCCGCCTGATTCCGAGTGGACGGTGCCTGCCGCGCATTACTTCATGATGGGCGACAACCGCGACAACTCCAATGACAGCCGCTACTGGGATGATCCCAACATTCCCAAAGACGAGCTGGGCATGGTTCCGGACAAGAACATCGTCGGCAAGGCATTTGCCGTGTGGATGAGCTGGCCCGAGCCGAAACTGAGTCACCTGCCCAACTTCTCGCGGGTAGGGTTAATCAAATAATCAATGCGGCGCTGTCTGGACAGCGCCGTATGTCATTTCGGGTCGCTCGAAGCGCTGTCGCCGGTCAATAAACCTTGCCAGCTGAATTCACGGGCTATCCTTGGGGTCGAGTATGGCGTTCGCAAGTTCGCAAAAGGGTGTGTCTGCACTGGGCCTGCTGGTTTTTATTGCCCTGGCCGGGTTCGCGATCAACGTGGCATTCAAGGTTGGGCCGCATTACGCGGAGAACCTGCAGATAAAAAGAATCATCACCAGCATTGACCGTAATCAGACCGATATGACGGCCAGTGACTTTTATGACTATGTGGCCAAGGGCTTGCAGGTCAACGGTATTCAGGATGTGGATTTGAAAAAGGCTTTAAATGTCACGGCGCAGGACAACAAGATCCTCGCCCATTTGCAGTATGAACAGCGTGAACCTCTGATCCAGAATATCGATCTGGTGGTGAAGTTCGACCAAGAATTCAGCGTAGGTAAACCGTGAGCGTTTCCTTGAGTCGTCTGGAGCGTCAGCTCGGTTATACTTTCAAGGACCAGGAACTGATGGTCCTGGCCCTGACGCATCGCAGTTTTGCCGGTCGCAATAACGAGCGCCTGGAATTCCTCGGCGATGCGATCCTCAACTTCGTCGCCGGCGAGGCGCTGTTCGAGCGCTTCCCCCAGGCTCGCGAAGGTCAGTTGTCGCGTCTGCGCGCACGTCTGGTCAAGGGCGAGACCCTGGCCTTGCTGGCTCGCGGCTTCGATCTGGGCGAGTACCTGCGCCTGGGTTCCGGTGAGCTGAAAAGCGGTGGCTTCCGCCGCGAGTCGATCCTGGCCGATGCCCTGGAGGCGCTGATCGGCGCCATCTACCTGGACGCCGGTATGGAAATGGCCCGCGAGCGCGTGGTGGCCTGGCTGACCACCGAGTTCGACAGCCTGACGCTGGTCGATACCAACAAGGATCCCAAGACCCGCCTGCAGGAATTCCTGCAGTCCCGGGCTTGCGATCTGCCGCGCTACGAAGTTGTCGATATCCAGGGTGAACCGCATTGCCGGACGTTCTTCGTCGAATGTGAAGTGACCTTATTGAATGAAAAAAGCCGGGGCCAGGGTGTCAGCCGTCGTATTGCCGAACAGGTAGCGGCCGCTGCAGCACTGATTGCCCTTGGCGTGGAGAATGGCCATGACTGATACAACCGCAACACGCTGTGGCTATGTTGCCATCGTCGGCCGTCCCAACGTGGGCAAGTCCACGCTGCTGAACCACATTCTCGGGCAAAAACTGGCGATCACCTCGCGCAAGCCCCAGACCACACGTCACAACATGCTGGGCATCAAGACCGAAGGCGCCGTGCAGGCGATCTACGTTGATACCCCCGGCATGCACAAGAACAACGAGAAAGCGCTCAATCGCTACATGAACAAGACTGCTTCGGCGGCGTTGAAAGACGTTGACGTCGTGATCTTCGTGGTTGACCGCACTCGCTGGACCGATGAAGACCAGCTTGTACTTGAGCGTGTGCAGTACGTTGAAGGCCCGGTGATCCTGGCCATCAACAAGACCGACCGCATCGAGGACAAGGGCGATCTGATGCCGCACCTGGAATGGCTGCAGAGCCAGCTGCCCAAGGCCTCCATCGTGCCGATCTCGGCCCAGCACGGACATAACCTCGAAGCACTGGAAAGCCTGATCGCCGGTCATCTACCGGAGAACGACCACTTCTTCCCGGAAGACCAGATCACCGACCGCAGTAGCCGCTTCCTGGCCGCCGAACTGGTCCGTGAGAAGATCATGCGCCAGTTGGGTGCCGAGCTGCCGTACCAGATCACCGTTGAAATCGAAGAGTTCAAGCAGCAGGGACGCACCTTGCATATCCATGCGCTGATCCTCGTCGAACGTGACGGCCAGAAGAAAATCATCATTGGCGACAAGGGCGAGCGCATCAAGCGTATCGGCAGTGACGCCCGCCGTGACATGGAAGTGCTGTTCGACTCCAAGGTCATGCTCAACCTCTGGGTCAAGGTCAAAGGCGGTTGGTCCGATGACGAGCGCGCCCTGCGTTCGCTGGGCTACGGCGACCTGTAACCCGATCCGGCCGGGGGACCCGTTGCGGTCCTTCGGCCTACCTCTGCTTTCCTCGCGAATCGGCCCGAACCATGAGCGCTCCTGTCGCCCAACCTGCCTATGTGTTGCACAGCCGGGCATACCGCGAGAACAGCGCCCTAGTCGATTTCCTCACGCCGCAAGGTCGCCTGCGCGCGGTACTGCGCAGCGCCAAGGGCAAGGCGGGCAGCCTGGCCCGGCCCTTTGTGCCGCTGGAAATCGAGTTTCGCGGCCGTGGCGAACTGAAAAACGTCGGGCGCATGGAAGCGGCGGGGGTGGCCAGCTGGATGGTTGGCGAAGCGCTGTTCAGTGGCCTCTATCTCAACGAACTGCTGATTCGTCTGCTGCCCGCCGAAGACCCGCATCCCGCCGTATTCGATCACTATGCCGCGACGCTCATAGCCTTGGCCGAAGGCCGTCCGCTGGAGCCTTTGCTGCGTTCGTTCGAATGGCGTCTGCTCGACGACCTGGGCTATAGCTTTGCCCTTGATATGGACATCAACGGTGAACCTCTCGCCGCCGATGGTCTCTACCGTCTGCAGGTGGATGCCGGGCTTGAGCGGGTCTATATGGTTCAGCCCGGTCTGTTCCAGGGCGTCGAACTGCAGGCCATGGCCGAAGCCGACTGGGATGCCCCCGGCGCACTGGCTGCGGCCAAGCGTCTGATGCGCCAGGCCTTGGCTGTACATCTGGGCGGCCGGCCATTAGTCAGCCGCGAATTGTTTCGCAAGCCGTAAGCAAGCTTTATGCTCTGCGACCTGTTCCGATCACTCTTCAGGAGACACCCGTGACTCAAAGCACCCGCATTCTGCTTGGCGTGAACATCGACCACGTTGCCACCCTGCGTCAGGCCCGTGGCACTCGCTACCCGGACCCGGTCAAGGCGGCGCTGGACGCCGAAGAGGCGGGTGCCGATGGCATCACCGTGCACTTGCGTGAAGATCGTCGACACATCCAGGAGCGCGACGTGCTGCTGCTCAAGGACGTGCTGCAGACCCGCATGAATTTCGAGATGGGCGTGACCGAAGAAATGCTCGCCTTTGCCGAGCGTATTCGCCCGGCGCATGTCTGCCTGGTTCCGGAAACCCGTCAGGAACTGACCACCGAAGGCGGCCTGGATGTGGCCGGGCAGGAAGCGCGGATTCAGGCAGCGGTAGAGCGCCTGAGCAAGATCGGCTGTGAAGTGTCGCTGTTCATCGATGCCGACGAACGCCAGATCGCCGCCTCCAAGCGCGTAGGCGCCCCGGCCATCGAGCTGCACACCGGCCGCTATGCCGATGCCGAAACCCCGGTTGAAGTGTCTGGAGAGCTGAAACGCATTGCCGATGGCGTGGCGTTCGGCGTCAGCCAGGGCCTGATCGTCAATGCCGGGCATGGCCTGCATTACCACAACGTGGAGGCTGTAGCGGCGATCAAGGGCATCAACGAACTGAACATCGGCCACGCTTTGGTGGCCCACGCGCTGTTCGTTGGCTTCAAGGCGGCGGTGAGCGAGATGAAGGCGTTGATTCTGGCGGCTGCAAAGTAAGCGTTTAAATATGTGGGAGCGAATATTGTGGGAGCGAATTCATTCGCGAAGGCGGTATTCCAAGCGAGGAAGATGTATCAGGCTTACCGGCCTCTTCGCGAATGAATTCGCTCCCACAGAGTCCCGCCCCCACAATTCATCCGACATGACTCGCTTCATGCCACCCCGTTGCAGAGGCATATGTCAGGGCTTGCGCCCAACAATCACCGCGCGCATCGGCGCTGGCAGGCCTTCCACGGTCTTGCTGTGATCCTCAGGATCGAGGAAGTCCCCCAGGGATTGATAACGCATCCATTCGGTACTGCGCTGTTCTTCCACCGTGGTGACGCTGACATCGACGCAGCGCACATCAACAAACCCGGCGCGGCGCAGCCATAGCTCAAGCGCCGGGACCGACGGCAGGAACCAGACGTTACGCATCTGCGAATAACGGTCTTCCGGCACCAGTACCTGGTGCACATCGCCGTCCACCACCATGGTTTCCAGTACCAGCTCACCGCCCTTGACCAGGCAGTCCTTCAGGGCCAGCAAATGGTCGATGGGGGACTTGCGGTGATACAGCACGCCCATGGAAAACACCGTGTCGAACCCTTCCAGTCGCGGCGGCAGGTCTTCCAGGGCGAAGGGCAGGTGCCAGGCGGGCAGATCCGGCAGGTAGCGCTGCATGGCCTGGAACTGGCAGAAGAACAGCCAGTTCGGGTCGACGCCAATCACGCTCTCGGCACCGGCGCCGAGCATGCGCCACTGGTAATAGCCATTGCCGCAGCCGACATCAAGCACGCGCTTGCCTTTGAGATCGAGGTGCGGCGACACCCGCGACCACTTCCAGTCCGAGCGCCATTCGGTGTCGATATGCACACCGAACAGGTTGAACGGCCCCTTGCGCCATGGCGACAGCCCCATCAGGGCCTGACGCAATTGCGTGCGGGTTTCGCCGTCGCAGTTCGCATCCAGGGTGAAGCTGTCAGCCAACTCAACCTGGCTCGGCAGCAGGTTCGGCAGCGCGTCCAGTGCGCCTTGCCAGCGTTCGAGGTCGCCGTGGCCCTTGTCCATCTTGGCATCGAGTTGGGCTTGCAGGCCTTTGGCCCAGTCAGCCAGAGGGGTGCCCGCCAGACGGCGGACCAGAGGAGCGAGATCGATCATGGCAGGGCAATCAACGAGGCAAAGTTAAGGCATTGGAACCAGGGCACGACTTTCGAGAAACCGGCAGTGAGCAGGCGTTCCCGGTGGTCTTCGAGGCTGTCAGGTTTCATCACGTTCTCGATGGCACTGCGCTTCTGGGCAATTTCCAGTTCGCTGTAGCCATTGGCGCGCTTGAAGGCGATATGCAGGTCGGTGAGCAGGGCATGTTCCTGTTCATCGTTGAAGCGCAGTTTTTCCGAGAGGATCAACGCACCGCCGGGTACCAGGGACTGGCGAATCCGCCCGAGTAGTTCCAGGCGCTGTGGCGGCGGGATGAATTGCAGGGTGAAGTTCAGCGCCACCACCGAGGCCGGCTTGAACTCCAGGGCGAGGATATCGCCGTCGATGACCTCCACCGGCAGCAGCTCCTGGAACATCGAATCCTGAGCATTCAGGTACTGGCGGCAACGCTCGACCATGGCCGCAGAGTTATCCACCGCGATGACCCGGCAGCCATCAGTACGCACATGGCGGCGCAGGGCCTGGGTCACCGCACCTAGCGAACTGCCCAGGTCATACAGCAGGGTGTCCGGCTGGGCGAATTGCGCGGCGAGCACGCCGAGGTTCTCGACAATGGTCGGATAGCCCGGCACAGAGCGCTTGATCATGTCCGGAAAGACCCTGACCACGTCTTCGTTGAAGGCGAAGTCCGGCACTTGGGCCAGGGGCTGGGCGAATATGCGGTCGGGTTCTTTGCTCACGGCGATTCCGGCGATGGATCAGAAAGGGCGGCATTTTAGCCAAATTGATCTGGCGATGCGCGCACTGTCTGATGCTGACGGATGATCAGTCGACTTTGATCGGGCAGTCGAACACCTGCGCCGAGGGTTCTTCCGGCGCCCAGGGCTGTTGGTAGGTCAGGCGCAGGCGGCCGTTGCCGGAGGCAAAGGCCTGGAAACGCCAGGTCGAGACACCCGAGGCACCGAGCAGGTCGGAGGCGTCCGGGTTGTGATAGACCTCAGGGCCGAGGCTGCGCAACACGCCGCCCGCCGAGTCCTGAATGGCCCAGCGGTAACCGGTGGCGGGGGAACTGGGCAGGCTGAGGATCAGGTTTTGCCCGCTTTTGAGCTGGATAGGGCAGTCAGTCTGTTTTTCCAGAGTGACATTCTGCCGTGGCTGCTGAGCGCAGGCAGCAAGCAGGGCCAGGCTCAGGGGAGCGATCAGGCGAAATGGGGTCATGGAGCCTCCAGGCGGACAACGATGGCTGGAGCATAACCGATGAGGAGGTTCGGGCTGAAATCGGTCATGTGGGAGCGCGGCTTGCCCGCGAAGAATATAACGCGGTAATTCGGATGTACCGCATCGACGCCTTCGCGGGCAAGCCTCGCTCTCATCAAACAACGCGTAACGTACTGAATGACAAAGGCTCTGTGGGAGCGTATTCATTCGCCAAAGCGGTGTTCCGGCGATGAAGATACGTCGAATGTAACGGCCTCTTCGCGAATGAATTCGCTCCCACAAGATTTGCGCCCCGCCCCGGTTAGTGTTTGCTGCGTGAAAACGCGGCGTCGTAGACGGGGCGGGATCTCCCACAGATCCTTATTTAGAACAGCACCTTCGCCACGTCGGTAAAGCGCTTGGCGAAGTGCACGGTAATGCCTTCCTTGAGGTAGTCCGGCAGTTCTTCGAAGTCGCCGCGGTTAGGCTCAGGCAGGATCAGTTCGTTGATCTTCTGCCGCCGCGCCGCGATGACTTTCTCCCGAACGCCGCCAATCGGCAGGACATGCCCGGTCAGGGTCAGCTCGCCGGTCATGGCCACGCCTTTCTTCGGCGCCTGGTTGCGGGCCAGGGACAGCAGGGCGCTGGCCATGGTCACGCCAGCACTAGGGCCGTCTTTGGGCGTAGCACCTTCAGGGACGTGCAAGTGTACGAAGGCTTCGTCAAAGAACTTGGCATCGCCGCCAAATTTCGCCAGATTGGAACTGACATAGCTGTAGGCAATTTCCGCCGACTCTTTCATCACATCACCCAACTGACCGGTGAGCTTGAAGCCGCGGTTCAGTGTGTGGATGCGGGTCGCTTCGATCGGCAGGGTCGCGCCGCCCATGCTGGTCCAGGCCAGGCCCGTGATGACGCCGGTGCCGGAGAGCACCTGCTCGTTACGGAAAACCGGCATGCCCAGGGCTGCTTCCAGATCCTTGGGGCCGACCTTGATCACCGAGTCCGGGTTATCCAGCAACTTGACCACGGCCTTGCGCACCACCTTGCTCAATTGCTTCTCAAGCTGACGCACCCCGGCTTCACGGGCATAACCGTCGATTACCGTACGCAGGGCCACGTCGCTGATGGACAGGCTGGTCTTGGCCACCCCGGCCTTTTCCAGCTGCTTGGGCCACAGGTGTTTCTTGGCAATGGCGACTTTTTCTTCGGTGATGTAGCCGGACAGGCGAATGATTTCCATGCGGTCCAGCAACGGGCCGGGGATCGAGTCCAGCGTGTTGGCGGTGCAGATAAACAGCACTTTCGACAGGTCAAGGCGCAGGTCCAGGTAATGATCGAGGAATTCGACGTTCTGTTCCGGGTCCAGCGTTTCGAGCAGGGCCGACGCCGGGTCGCCCTGGTAGCTCTGACCCATCTTGTCGATTTCGTCGAGCATGATCACCGGGTTCATCACCTCCACGTCTTTCAACGCCTGCACCAGCTTGCCCGGTTGGGCGCCGATGTAGGTGCGGCGGTGGCCCTTGATCTCGGCTTCGTCACGCATGCCGCCTACGCTCAGGCGATAGAACGGCCGGCCCAGGGATTCGGCGATGGAGCGTCCGACACTGGTCTTGCCCACGCCCGGCGGCCCGACCAGCAGCACAATGGAACCGCTGATCTCGCCTTTGTAGGCGCCGACCGCGAGGAATTCGATGATCCGCGCCTTGATGTCATCGAGCCCGGCATGGTGCTGGTCGAGCACCTTGCGCGCGTGCTTGAGGTCGAGCTTGTCCTTGCCGTAGATGCCCCATGGCACTGAGCTAGCCCAGTCCAGGTAGTTGCGGGTCACGGCGTATTCCGGCGAGCCGGTTTCGAGGATCTTCAGCTTGCCCAGTTCTTCATCGATGCGCTTCTGCGCCTGGGCCGGCAGGACCTTGCCGACCATGCGCTGCTCGAACTGTTCGATATCGGCCTGGCGGTCGTCCTTGCTCAGGCCCAGCTCTTGCTGGATGACCTTAAGCTGCTCTTTAAGGAAGAACTGGCGCTGGTGCTCGCCGATCTTGCGATTGACCTCGGCGGAGATCTCCTGCTGCAGACGCGCAACCTCGACTTCCTTGCGCAGCATCGGCAAGACTTTTTCCATGCGCTTGAGCATCGGCACGCAATCGAGCACCTGCTGCAGATCGGTGCCCTTGGCGGACGTCAGGGCGGCGGCGAAGTCGGTCAGCGGCGAAGGATCGTTGGGGCTGAAGCGATTCAAATAATTTTTCAGCTCTTCGCTGTACAGCGGGTTGAGCGGCAGCAGTTCCTTGATCGCGTTGATCAGGGCCATGCCGTAGGCCTTGACCTCATCGGTGGCTTCGTTGGACTGCTGCGGGTATTCCACTTCCACCAGGTAAGGCGGGCGATGGTGCTTGAGCCAAGTGCGAATGCGCACGCGGCTCAGGCCCTGGGCGACGAATTGCAGCTTGCCGTTCTCGCGGCTGGCGTGGTGCACCTTGACCAGCGTGCCGTACTCCGGCATCGCTGCAGTGTTGAGGTGGCGCGGGTCGTCGGACGCCGAGTCCATGAAGAACAGGGCCAGGGAGTGGTGCTCGGACTTGCTCACCAGTTCCAGGGTCTCGGCCCACGGCTCTTCGTTGACGATCACCGGCAACACTTGCGCGGGAAAGAACGGCCGGTTGTGGATCGGGATGATGTAGACCTTGTCCGGAAGATTTTGCCCCGGCAGGGCAAGAGAGGTGCTGTCGGAGCTCAGGGTAACTTCGTGCTCGTGATCGTCTTCGGGCACATTCTGTGAGTCTGCTTGCTGGTCGCTCATGGGGCACCTGCATAATTGAACATGGTCCTTAGATGGGGCAACTATGCTCAGGTTTCAATGGTCGCTGCCGATAGCATCGAAGACAGGGACGAGTTTGGCGAAAACCCACGCAAAGGCGGACCTTTTGCCAGTAATGGCTTAGTGACACTTTTATAAAGCGTGAACTTATTTGCTTCGCCAGCTAATCTGGGTCCCAAGTGTTTTCACCGCCAAGGCTGGCTTTATCATTTCCGGCTTTGCCGTTGCGGATTGGAACTCATGATGATCAACGCATTTTCCTCGGTGTACCTCGCTGGACTGTTGATGCTGTCTGCAGCAACGGCTTCGGCCGCCACCTTTAATGCCCAGATCAACGATCAGCAAGGCCAGCCATTGTCCGGCGCCGTGCTGACCCTGAAAGGCCCTGCTGGCACCGCGCCACTCGTGCTCAAGGCCGACATGGACCAGCGCGACAAGGAATTTGTCCCGCGCGTACTGGCAGTACACACCGGCACCCAGGTCAAGTTTCCCAACAGCGACAATATTCGCCATCAGGTGTATTCCTTCTCCCCGGCCAAGCGCTTCGAACTTCGTCTGTACGAAGGCACGCCTTCGGACCCGCTGCTATTCGACAAGGCGGGCATCGTAGTGTTGGGCTGCAATATCCATGACTGGATGCTCGGCTATATCTATGTCACTGACGAGCCGTGGTTCGGCGCCAGCGATGCCAAGGGCGCGCTGAAATTCGACCAGGTTCCGGCCGGTCATTACATCGCGACCCTGTGGCACCCCCAAGTGGCAGACATGCTACCCACCGCTGCGGGCGAGTTCGATGTCCCGGCTGCGGGTCTGAGCCAGACGTTCAGCCTGGCTGTTCAACCCAAGAGCGGCGATACCCCCAAGGCGCCAGCGCCCAGCGCTTTCGGTGATGCCTTCAAGAAAGCTGCCACGCCATGAACCTGCGGACCAGCTTTCAGGCACGCATTGCCAGCGTTCTAATCGTCCTGTTGCTGGTCGTCATCGGTGCGTTGTTCTTTGCCGTCAAGGTCGCAACCGGCGATGCCGTGCAGCGTCAGGCCCGCGAGCAACTGGACGTGGGTACCCGTGTGTTCGAGGGCCTGCTGGACATCCGTGGCAAGCGTTTGAGCGATGCGGTGCAATTGCTGGCGGCGGATTTCGGATTTCGCGATGCGGTGGCCAGTGCCGACTCAGCCACCATCCGCTCGGTGCTGCTCAATCACGGTGCGCGGATCAATGCCAGTGACATGTTCCTGCTGGGCATGGATGGCAAAGTGATTTCCAGTACTGTGGCCGAGATTCCCGAGGGCTCGCGGTTTCGTTTCGACAAGCCGCTGCGTGACGCGAAAAACAACAAGCAGGCCATGCTGATCGTGCCGTTGCAGGGCAAGCCGCACCTGTTGGTCGAGAGTACGGTGCTGGCGCCGCTGCCCATCGGCCGGGTGGTCATGGGTTTTGCCATGGACGTCGATTTCGCCCAGGAACTGCGCTCGCTCAGCGGCCTTGAGGTGTCGTTCCTGGCGGTGGAAAAGTCCCATCCGGGGCAATTGATCAGCACCTTGCCTGAAGCCCTGCACAACAGCCTGATCGAGTTGATGCTCAAGGCCCCGCAAAGCCAGATGAAGATGAGCGAGCATGGCGAGCTGAACTTCCTCAGCCAGTCGCTGATGTTGGCCAACGTGGTCAGCGACGGTAGCGAACAGGTCATCGCCTTGCTGCAAAGCCCGCTGGATCAGGCGCTGCAGGCGTTCGTGCCACTGGACGAAAATATTTTCTGGATCACCCTGGCAGCCTTGATTGCCTCGTTGATCGGTACGTTGCTGCTGGCGCGCAGCGTGTCGTTGCCGGTCCAGGCCCTGGCCCTGGCAGCCAAACGCATTGGCGATGGCGACTATGCCACGCCGGTGATCATGAAGCGCAGCGACGAGCTGGGCATGCTGGCCGGTGCCATCAACCATATGCAACACGGTATTGCCGTTCGCGAAAGCCAGTTGGCGCACAATGCCCTGCATGACGTACTCACCGGTCTGCCCAACCGTGCCCTGGTGCTCGAGCGCCTGGGGAGTGCCATTTCCGCCGAGCGTCCGGTGGCCCTGTTGTACCTGGGGATCGACAATTTCCGCGCCATTCGCGACGGTATCGGCGCCGAGGGCATCGACCTCTTGCTGCAGGAAGTCGGTCAGCGCTTGCAAGACACGGTGCGTTCCGGCGACACGGTGGCGCGCCTGAACGCCGATGAGTTCTTGCTGCTGCTCGATCAGACCGGCAGCGAAGGCGCAGTCGGTGTGGCTGACCAGTTGCAGCGTATGCTCAGTGACATCCAGCGCGTCGAAAGCCACGACATCAGCCTGGATACCTGCATCGGCATTGTCAGTTACCCGGATAATGGCGATGCGCCTCAGGAACTGCTGCAGCGCGCCGCCATCGCCCGTCAGGACGCCAGCAACCTGCCGGGCCGCCTGCAGATCTACGAAGATGGCCGCGACCTCGAACATCAGCGCCAGATCACGCTGATTCGCGACCTGCGCAAGGCCGCGCGCAACGGCGAACTGCACCTGCACTACCAACCCAAGCTGGATATCCGCCAGGGTCAGGTGCGTCAGGCCGAGGCCTTGCTGCGTTGGAATCACCCGCAATTCGGCAATGTTTCCCCCGCCGAATTCATCACCCTGGCCGAGCGTACCGGCAGCATCCAGATTCTGACCAACTGGGTGATCGAAGAGGCCATGCGTCAGTTGGCCGAATGGTCAAGGCGCGGATTACAGATTCAAGTCTCCGTGAATATTTCCGCCGATGACCTGCTGACCGGCGATCTGTCGGATCGGGTCAATGGTTTGCTCAAGATGTACCGGGTGCCGGCCGAACAACTGGTATTCGAGATCACTGAAAGTGCCGTGATGCGCGAGCCGGAGCAGGCCCTCAAGGTGCTCAACCGTCTGCGCGAATGCGGCATCAGTTTGTCCGTCGACGATTTCGGCACCGGCTACTCTTCATTGGCACACCTCAAGCGCCTGCCGGTGCAGGAGCTGAAGATCGACCAGTCATTCGTGCGCAACCTGGATGAAACCAGCGAGGACGCGGTGATTGTTCGTTCCACCATCGAAATGAGCCACAACCTGGGGCTTAAAGTGGTCGCAGAAGGTGTCGAGTACGAGCACAGCCTGCGTCTGCTGGAGCGCTGGCATTGCGACACGGCCCAAGGCTACCTGATCAGCCGGCCGCTATCCGCTGCCGCGTTCGAGGCCTGGATGGCCAAGCCGCTGACGGCACCGAGCATGATGGTGCATTAGCACGGCAAGTCTGGAAGGTTTTAATGCAGTAAGGCGGTGACAGACCCCTTCGTCGAGGGGAACGCCTATTTTTGAAACAGGACGCTTGGTTATGCAGTACAAACTCCCGTTGTTGTTGGGCTGTGTGTTGGGAATCTCGACACCCTTGGCCGAGGCTGATAATGGCCGACTGATCGCTACCGGTGGCGCGACCAGTATTGAAGGCGGTGCCGGCGGCGGGGTTATTCCCTGGGCCGTGCTGACCGGTTATGGCGATGAAGGCGAATGGGGCGCGAGCGCATTCGCGACTCACGTCAATCTGCCGGATTACACCCTGGATGTGGCCGGTATGGCGGCGTCCTACGGTAACCGTGTGGAACTCTCCTACGCCCATCAGCGATTTGATCTGGGCACTCTGGTGCACAAGCTCAGCCTGCCGGATGACAACCTTTCCCAGGACATCTTCGGGGTCAAGGTGCGCCTGTTCGGCGACCTGATCTACGACAACCTGCCTCAGGTTTCCCTGGGTCTGGAATACAAGCATCAGAACGACTTCCTGATTCCCAGCCTGGTCGGCGCCAAGCGTGACTCGGATGTGGAAGGCTACCTGACCGCCAGCCGTCTGTTCATGGGCGCGGCCTTTGGCTACAACGTCGTGGTCAACGGCGGCGTGCGCTACAGCCGGGCCAATGAAACCGGCTTGCTGGGCTTCGGCGGTGACCGCCGCGACAGCCGCAGCCTGCTCAAGGAAGGCGGCGTGGCCGTGCTGTTCAACCCGCACTGGGCCTTAGGCATGGATTATCGGGAAAAGCCCGACAACCTGTCTTTTGCCGGAGAAAGCGACTGGGTCGATCTGTTCGTCGGCTACTTCCCCAACAAACACGTTTCTTTTGTCCTGGCCTACGCGCGCCTGGGTGAGATCGCCACCCTGGATAACCAGAACGGCACTTATCTGTCCGTTCAGGGGAGTTTCTGATGCGTGCCCTGCGTCTGTTGCCTTGCCTGCTCCTGGCCCTGCTGGCCGCCTGCGCCCAGCAACCGCCCAAGGATGACAGCCTGTATCAAGACCTCGGCCAGCGTGCCGGCATCCAGCGCATCGTCGAAGGCATGCTGCTGAACATTGCCAGGGACGAACGTATCGTCGAGCGCTTTCGCAAGATCGATATCGAGCGCCTGCGTGACAAACTGGTCGAACAGTTCTGCGTCGAAGCAGGCGGCCCTTGCCGCTATACCGGCAGCGATATGGCCGAAGCACACAAGGGCCAGAAGTTGACCCCCAGCGACTTCAACGCCCTGGTGGAAGACCTGATCGACTCGATGAACGCGCAGAACATCCCGGTGCCGGTGCAGAACCGTTTGATCGCACGGCTGGCGCCGATGCGGGGGGATGTTATTCATAAGTAACCCCGTTGGAGCGAGGCTTGCCCGCGAACCAGACGCCACGGTGGACCAGACAGACCACGTTGAATCATTCGCGGGCAAGCCGCGCTCCAACGGACTGACGTATAGCACCCACAAAAAAACGGCCATCAATCGATGGCCGTTTTTTGTTGTTCAACCCTGGCTCAATCCGGCAGTTTGAACGCCATCACGTAGTCACCCTGTTTGGTCCCAAGCGACCCATGACCACCGGCCACGACCAGCACGTACTGCTTGCCGTCCTTGCCGGTGTAGGTCATTGGCGTGGTCTGGGCGCCCGCAGGCAGGCGGCCTTCCCACAGTTGTTTGCCGTTGCGCAGGTCATAAGCGCGCAGGAACTGGTCCAGGCTGCCGCTCATGAAACCTACGCCACTAGCAGTGGTGAACGTCCCGCCAAGGCTCGGTACGCCCATGGTCAGGGGCAGGGGCACGGGAGAGCTGTCACGCACCGTACCGTTCTTGTGTTTCCACAGGGTCTGGTGAGTGGTCAGGTCCACGGCGGCAACATAGCCCCAGGCTGGCGCCTGGCAAGGCAGGCCCAGTGGCGACAGCAACGCTTCGAGGATCACGCCATAAGGCGTGCCCTTGTTCGGCTGCACGCCTTCGGTTTCGCTCTTGCGGCCTGGTCCGCCCTCGACCTCAGCGGCCGGTACCAGTTTCGAACGGAAGGCCATGTAGTCCGGGTTGACGAAGGCGATCTGGCGCACCGGATCGACCGAAATACCGCCCCAGTCAAACACGCCGAAGTTGCCCGGATAGACGATCGAGCCTTGCAGCGACGGCGGGGTAAAGGCGCCGTCATAGCGCAGTGACTTGAAGTCGATACGGCACAGGGCCTGATCAAAAGGTGTGACGCCCCACATGTCGCGTTCCTTCAGCGGCGGCGGCATGAAGTTGAGGTCGGACTTGGGTTGGGTCGGCGACGTGTGATCACCGGCGACCGCGCCCTGGGGCACCGGCACTTCGTTGATCGGCACGATCGGCTGGCCGGTGCTGCGGTCCAGCACATAGATGCTGCCTTGCTTGGTCGAAGCCATGACCGCCGGTTTCACGCCGTCGGCGGTCTTCATGTCGATCAGGGTAGGCTGACCACCAACGTCCATGTCCCACAAGTCATGATGAGTGAACTGGAACGTCCAGCGCACATGGCCAGTGGCGATATCCAGGGCCGTCAGGCCAGCACTGAATTTCTCCGATTCCGGGGTGCGATTGCCGCCCCACTGGTCGGGTGTCTGGTTGCCCATGGGCAGGTAAAGCATGCCGAGTTTTTCATCGACGCTGAACATGGACCACATGTTCGGCGAGTTGCGTGTGTAGGTCTTGCCCGGCGCAATGGGCGTGGTGTCGTCCGGATTGCCGCTGTCCCAGTTCCACACCAGGCGCCCGGTGTGCACGTCGAAGGCGCGGATGACCCCGGACGGCTCGTCATTGGAAACGTTATCGGTCACGTGGCCACCGATCACCACCAGGTCACGAGTGACAGCCGGTGGCGAGGTGGAGTAGTAACCGCCCGGCGCGAAGGTGCCGATATTGGCACCCAGGTCGATCTGGCCCTTGTCGCCGAAGTCTTCGCAGACCTTGCCGGTATCGGCGTTCAGGGCGATCAGGCGAGTGTCGGCCGTAGGCAGAAACAGACGACGCGGGCACGAGCTGGCGGTGGCCGTGGCCGTCGGGCTTTGCGCTGGAGCGGCAGGCGAAGCGGCGTAGGCGGCGTCATCGTGGTAGGCCACGCCACGGCAGGTCATGTGCGCCCAGCCTTTGAAGTTGGCAGCCTTTTGAGTGCTGATTTTCGGATCGTAGCGCCACAGCTCCTTGCCCGAGTCCGGGTCCAGGGCAATCACCTGGCTGTGCGGCGTACAGACATAGAGCATGTTGTTGACCTTGAGCGGAGTGTTCTCCGCCGTGGTCTCGCCAGGGTCGCCGGGCCCGGGGATATCGCCGGTGCGGAAGGTCCAGGCCGGCACCAGCTTGTGGGCGTTGTCCGGGGTGATCTGCGCCAAAGGTGAGTAGCGATCACCGAAGGCGGTACGACCGTAGGATTGCCAGTCGCCATCAGGCATGGCCGGGGCAGCGCTGGTGGTGCCGGCGGTATCGCGGTCCAGCTGGCCCTTGATCTCACCGGGATTGGTGAACTGGCTGGCGACGGCGGCGGCACCGGCCAGTACGACCGCTATGGTCAGGCCACCGGTGGCCATGCCCCCCGGCTGACCCATCAGCAGCGGACGGCGGAACCACGGCAGCAGCAGGACCACACCGATGGCAAACCACAAGGCCAGGCGCGGCACCAGTTGCCACCAGTCCAGGCCGACTTCCCACAAGGCCCAGACGGTGCTGGCGAACAGCAGCACGGCATACAGGCTCAAGGCCGAGCGGCGGCCCAGGACCAGCAGTACACCGCTGATCGTGAAGCCGATCCCGGCGATCAGGTAGTACAGCGAGCCGCCCAGTTGGCTGAGGCGTATGCCCAGGGCCAGCAAGGCCAGGCCCATCAGCACGATCACCACGCCTAGCAGGGTCGGCAGCAGGCGATTTCTACTCAAGGCACCGTCAGTGCTCATAGTGTGAATCTCCGAAAAAATTGAATGTCGCTTTATTCTTTTGGCCGGGGCGTCAGACACCGTTAAGCCGTACTTTTGACGCTAGTTCGTGACGACGCCGAATGACAGGCAAAATCAACCGTTGGTCAGAACGTCGCGCATGGTTGCAGGCGCCAGTTTGGTGCGGCGTTGTTTGATAGGCATCCGCGTGCGTCCAGAGTTCAGGAAGCGGGTTGATTTAGCGGCGCGGCTTGCGCTTGGACGGCAACGACCCTAAGGTGCGCAGCTTCTATTTCTTGAGTTGAAAAGGCCCGGCATGACCACTCCCAACGACAACCCTCTGCATGGCGTGACGCTGGAGCAGATCCTCAATGCCCTGGTGGCGCATTACGAGTGGTCGGGGTTGGCCGAGCGCATCGATATCCGCTGTTTCAAAAGCGATCCGAGCATCAAGTCCAGCCTGACCTTCTTGCGCAAGACACCTTGGGCGCGGGAGAAGGTCGAAGCCTTGTATGTGAAGCTGCATCGCAGCAAGGGCTGGTAACGGCGGGATCGAGCAGATGTACAACGAAACACCGGGTAGCGGATTCGCGCCGATGACGTCGGCGCAGCGTCGCTATGTCATTGCCGCAGCATTTCTTGGCTGGGTCGGACTGACCATCCAGCTCTATCTGATTTTCTATTCGCGCTGGGCCGACCACGCCAGTCTGTTGGGCGGGCTGGTCAAGTTCTTCAGCTTCTTCACCGTGCTGAGCAACACCTTGGCGGCCACAGCCCTGACCTGTGCGGTCAGTACTGGTGTGTCGGCCGGGCATCGGTTTTTTCGTCATCCGGTGGTCTGTGGCGGGATCACGGTGAGCATCGTGCTGGTCGGCATCGCCTACAACCTGCTGCTGCGCCATCTGTGGAAGCCGGAGGGCTGGCAGTTTGTTGCCGATGAGCTGCTGCACGACATCATGCCGCTGGCGTTCCTGCTCTATTGGTGGCTGTACGTGGCCAAAGGGTTTTTGCGCCCGGTTCACATCCTGTTATGGATGCTCTATCCCTTGGGCTATTTCGCCTATTTGCTGCTGCGTGGCGACATGCTCGGCGACTATGTCTACCCGTTCATTGATATTGGCACCCTGGGTTATCCACCGGCGCTGCGCAATGCGTTGGGTATATTGGCGGGGTTTGTGGCGTTGGCCGGGGTGCTGTTGCTGGTTGATCGCTTGAGCGCCCGGCGCAAGGCATGACGCGGAACCCATGTGGGACCGGCTTCAGCCGGGAAGAGGTGGGTATGATCGATGAATTTCCATCGCCTGACCTATTGCCTTCCCGGCTAAAGCCGGTCCCACAAAATCCTCTCCCTTCCAGATTTACTCTTGCATACCCTCCGCGCGCCAATACCCGGCGGCCTTCACTGCCGCTTCGTCCAGGCCAAACTCATTAAGCAGCACCGCCCGCACCTTGCGTGACAGCGCCGATTCAGTGGCGACCCAGGCGTACAGACGGCCTTCGGGCATTTCCAGTTTGCGCGTGACCTGTACCAGGTCCTGCTCACCGCGCACGATCCAGATCACATCGACCTGGGCCGCGCTCTGGAACACCTGCTGTTCGTCCGGGTTGGCGATTTCCACCACCACCAGAGCGGCGCGATTGGCCGGCAGTTCTTCCAGGCGCCGGGCGATGGCGGGCAGGGCGGTTTCGTCGCCGATCAGCAGGTAACTGTCGAACATGTCCGGCACGATCATCGAGCCCCGTGGCCCGGCGATATGCAGCAATTGCCCCGGTTGCGCCTGGGCCGCCCAGGTCGCGGCCGGGCCTTCGCCGTGCAGGACGAAATCGATATCCAGCTCACCGGTGGCAGCGTCATAGCGGCGCGGGGTGTAGTCGCGCATGGTCGGACGCGGGCCTTCGGCGCCGGGGCCGAAGTTCTCCAGTGCCGCCTGTTCTTGCGGAGTCTGGGCGAACAGCAGTTTGACGTGATCATCGGTGCCCAGGCTGATGAACCCGGCCAGTTCCGGGCCGTGCAGAGTGATGCGGCGCATCAGCGGGGTGATTTCGGTCACGCGCAGCACTTCGAGCTTACGGCGTTTGATTTCGTGGCTGACACGGTGGATAGCTTGTTGTTGCGAATTCATACGGACTTCTCCGACGCAGTTTGAGGACCATCGACGATGGCCTTGGCGGTGTTATTGAGCAGGTCGCGAACCCGCAGGATTTCTTCCGGGCTCCAGCGCCCGTGGTGCATTTGCAGGGCGTGGCGCAGGTTGTGTACGGCCTCATGAATCTCCGGCGGCCGGTCATGGCCACGCAGCGAACGCTTGCTGACTTCGATGCGCATACGTACGCCGTCCAGGGCAATGGCCTGCTCCTGCAACGATTGCTGACCGGCCTCGGTAATGGCGTAGCGCTTCTTGCCGCCGTCGGCGTCGCCGAGGATCAGCTCGCTTTCTTCAAGAAAGGTCAGGGTCGGGTAGATCACGCCGGGGCTCGGGCTGTAGGCGCCATCGAACAGGCCTTCGATCTGACGGATCAGGTCGTAGCCATGGCAGGGCTGCTCGGCGATCAAGGCCAGCAGCAGAAGCTTCAGATCGCCGGGGGCAAAGACCCGCGGGCCACGGCCACCGCGTTCACGGCCGTGACGTTTTTCGAAGCCATCGCGGCTGTCGCCCGCTTCGAAGGGGCGATGGTGGTGCTCGTGGCGGTGGTGAGGGTCATCACGCATTTCTCTATCTCCTGTTACGTTTAGATATACCTTAAGATATATCTAAACGTTCCCGCAAGAGATATAAAGACGAACGGTTCTCATTTGTGTGGGGGTCGAGATTTGTTGGAGCGAGGCTTGCCCGCGAAAGCTATCTGCCAGCCTCTACAGCTCTATCGGATGTACCGGCCTCTTCGCGGGCAAGCCTCGCTCCAACCAATACAGTGGTCGAATCAGCGTAGCGACACGGTGAGAGGCACCTGACACCCGGTCCGTTCCCCGGGCTGCAGATAGGGCACCAGAATCGGTGCCATGCCCTTGAGCACCTGCACCGGCAGGGCCGAAGTGAAGCGCAGGCCTTCGGCAGCGCGGCCGGGGACGAAGGCGGTGAGGGTGCCGAAGTGGTGGTCGCCGAGGTAGAACACGAAGGTCGCGGTGCGATTGATGGCGCGCGATCCCAGCAGTCGCCCGCCTGCGCCGAAGCTTTCGATACGGTTATCGCCGGTGCCGGTCTTGCCGCCCATGACCAGCGCCTGGCCGTCGGCCAGTTTGAAAGTGCCTTGCACGCGCTTGGCCGTACCGCCCTCCACCACTTGAGACAAGGCCTCACGCATGGCCGCCGCTACTTCACTGGGCAAGACCCGCTTGCCCAGGTCAGGGTTGTCGCTCAGGCGGGTTTCATAGGGGGTTCCGGCGGCAAAGTGCAACCGGTCGATGCGCAGCACGGGTAGGCGCATGCCGTCGTTCTGGATGATGCCAATCAACTCGGCGAGCGCTGCAGGACGGTCGCCGGAGCTGCCGATGGCGGTGGCCAGGGAAGGCACCAGATGGTCGAACGGATAGCCCAGGCGCTGCCAGCGCTGATGAATATCAAGGAACGCCTCCACCTCCATCATGGTACGGATGCGGCTGTCGCGAGCGCTCTTGTGGCGGCTCTTGAACAGCCAGCCGTAGACTTCCTGACGCTCGTCGCGGCTCGCGGCAACGGTATCCTTGAACGAAGCCTGGGGGTGCTGCATAAGGAAACCCACCAGCCACAGATCCAGCGGATGGACCCGTGCGATATAGCCTTGATCCGGCAGATCGTAGGCGCCGGGGCCGTATTTGCCGTAGAGCTCGCTCAGGCGCTTTTCGTTGAGCATCGGGCCACTTTTTTCCCCGACGTAATGGGCCCGAATAAAGGCGTTGAAGCTCGCCTGGCTGGCGTTGGGCAGCAGGTAACGATGCACGGCGGCCAGACGCACGGCGCTGGGGTGTACGCCGTCGAGAAAGGTATCCAGACGTTCCGCAGTGGACTTGTCCTTGTAGCGTTTCCAGAAGCGCAGCAGGAACTCCGTACCCTCGCGGTCGGCAAAGCGGGCCAGGTATTCCTGACGGCGCGGGTTGTCGTCGTCCTTGAGCAGTTCGGCGCTGTTGTTCGGTGCCTGATAGGTGCTGTAGCGCACCAGGTCGCGCATCAGGCGGATGAACGGCAGGTTGATCGACTCACGCAGGGCCTCGCGCAGGGTCGGGTTGCGGCTGTTGTCCTGGGCCTGAAAGTTATTGAAGTGGTGCAGGCCACCGCCGGTAAAAAAACTTTCGGCGGGGCTGGCCGAATACTGGCGGTCGAGGGCGGCACCGAGCATTTTTGCCAGATCGTGATCCTTGTTCTGCAGCAGATAATCGACGGCCCAGCGGGTCAGGCGATCGGATTCGTTGACCGGCACTTTGCGCAAGGCGGCACTGGATTGATCGGCGTAACGCTCATGCAGTTCGGCGATGATTTCCAGGTAAGTGGTCAGCACCCGCAGCTTGGCGGTGGAGCCCAGTTCCAGCTTGCTGCCTTCGTTGATATCGAAGGGCTGATCGGTGCTGTCGGTCTGCACCCGCACCCTGGCACCGTCAGCGCCGCGTTCGAACAGGGTGAAGCTGTAACGCACTTTGTCGGTGGTTGTCGGGGTCAGCAGGCGCTCGCCGAGCAGGCCGACACTGGCGGCGAAGGTCGGGTCCGATAACTGGTGCAGATACTGGGTGACACGTTCCTGCAGCGGCGCCTGCAGGGTGCTGTCGGCCACCAGATCAAGGCGATCCAGATCATAAAACGGCCGGTCGAGCAGCACCGACAGGCGACTGCGGGCGGCATTGATGGCCTTGTTGCTTTCGATCGGCTGCATGGTCGGCTGCTGCACCCAGTCGCGGTAGGTCACGGTGCTGAGCAGGGCGGCATCGGCCAACCGGGAGTCGACCACGCCATTCTGCGCCAGTAGGCGGATATGGCTGTCGGTCAGGTCGGAAAGTTCGCTGCGGCCATTGGCCAGATAATGCGAAGGGCGCCGTTGGGCGATGATCAACGACAACACCTCGCGCAATGCCAGACCGCGCTCGGAGAGACTTTGCGGATCGTCGGCGGTGGCCGCCAGCAGCGTGTTGGTGCGGTTGAAGTCGGCGCCGTACCAGACCCGCAATCCTTCTGCCATGCCATGCACTTCGCCATGGCCGGGCACTGCCGACAACGGCACGCTATTGAGATAGTCCCGTACCACGTTCTGTCGGGTTGGCAGGGTCTGCTCGCCAGGCTGATAAGCGCGCACGCTGGCGGAAATCATCTGGCGCAACTTCTCGCTGCTCGATTGGGTCAGGCCATCGGGAGAGTGGCGGTACTTCTCCAGTTGCGTCGCCAGGGTACTGCCCCCGGCGGACTGCCCCGGCAGGCCGATCAGCTTGGCCAGTTGCGACAGCGCCGCCTTGGCAAAGCGCGGCCAGTCCACGGCGGGGTTGGCCTGGGGCTGCTGCGGGTCGAGCAGGTCGCGGTTTTCGATGAACAACAGGCTTTGCACGACAACTGGCGGAATGTCAGCGAACGTCGGGTAGAACTGCTGCGGATAGCGGAACTGGTACAGCGCATCGCCCCGGCAGTCGTTGATCAGCAGCCCGGCCTGGACTTTCTCCTGATAGGGCACGAAGAAGCCACGCTGGCTGTAGCGCAACAGGGCGGGGGAGAAGCGGGTCTGTTCGGTGATCAGATAGTCGCGCTTGAGCAGACGCGGCAGAAATTCGCCCAGTGCGGAATAGCCCAGGCGCTTGTCGAACGGCCCCTCGCCGGGATAGACCACCGACTCGCTGGGACCGGGTTGCAGGGTGTAACTCAGCTCCCCGCTATAGCGGCTGAACTCCTGCGCCTGCAAGCGCGAGCTGCGGCTTTCCGAATAAATGGCAAGGCCCAGTCCTGCGAGCGCCATCAGCATCAGCGACCAGACAAAACGCCAGAAATAACGCCGACGCCTTGAGGGTTTCGCTGAGGAAACCTGGCCCTCATGGTCAGCATCAACTACCTGCTGCGTATCTGAATGCCCGAATGCGCTCATGATTCAATGGCCCGGTTAAAGCGGCTAATCGCACCTGATTAACAGCTTAGCCGGTGGTTGGCCGGGCACTGGGAATTGTGGTTTCTTGTCTGCTATCGCAGAGCGAAAGCCTTATTTCTGTAGGACCGGCTTTAGCCGGGAGAGCATCAGCTTCAACCCCCCCCTCCCGGCTAAAGCCGGTCCTACGAAACCCATTTCCAATCAATGGATCGGGTTTGCGGGCTGATCAAACCGTCATCACCCGCGCCGGTTTGTTCAGCTGCCTGTTCCACTCCAGGCCCGCGGCCATCAGCCCCATCAGCAGCACGCCGAGCAGGGCGGTGCAGATTTGCATGGGCCAGGTATCACCGGCCAGGGCATTTGCCGCGTCGGCCAGCGTCGAGAGCAGTACGCCGAAGCAGAAGACTTCCAGGGAATAGCGGCCCATGCGGCAGGTATGGTGTGCCGGCCAGTTATTCAGCCAGCGGTGATGGTCGGGCAGCAGCCTGGCGGTGCAGTAAGCCAGGGCCAGGAAGTGCAGCAGGCGCGCCGGGGCCAGGTCGGTCTTGTAGATCAGCGGAGTCAGCCAGTGCGGCATCAGGGCGGTATGCAGATCGGGCCAGTTGACGCTGACGGTGAGGACACCGGCAGCAATTACGTAGGTCGCTGCGAGCAGGAACAGCGGCTGCTGGCGCAAGGCGCGTTTCGGCGAGGCACTCGGAGGCCGGGCGTTCAGGGCGCAAAAACCGCCGAGCACGAACAGCAGTTGCCAGGCCACCGGGTTGAAGTACCAGACGCCGCCGTTAGAGGCCGACAGATTCCAGCCGAGCAGCGGCACCATCAGGTACAGGGCCACGGAGCCGGCCACCGCCAACAGCGGCTTGCGCATCAACACTGGCAGCACCAGGGGCAAGGCCAGCAACAGCAGGATGTACAGCGGCAACGGGTCGGTCAGGTTGGGTTTGAAGCGCAGCAGCAATTCATCGGCCAGGGCCGCCTGAGGATTGCCGACGAAATACTCCAGGCCCATCTGCTGCACCATGTCCCGGGTTTCAACATGGTTGTTGGCAATGAAGACGATGCCCATCAGCAGGGTCAGCAGGAAAATATGCACCACATACAACACCCAGGTGCGGCGCAGGATGCGCATACAGGCCACCAGCCAGCCTTCGCGCTGAAGGATGCGGCCATAAGCCAGAACGGCGGCATAGCCCGCCAGGAAGACAAAGACTTCCGCCGCGTCACTGAAGCCGAAGTTACGCAGGGTCAACTGGCCCAGCGGGTTGTCGGGCACGTGATCCCAGAAAATGAAGATCAGCGCTAGACCCCGGAAGAAGTCGATGCGCGGGTCGCGTCCGTCAGTCATAACGGTAGGCTCTTGAGTCGTATTTAAAAGATAGGTCAAGCAGACCTGAGGTTCCGTGTCGCCGGTCAGGGGCTGATCGGCGGCGCGGAGGGTGGCGGGATTTGGCGATAAAAGCAAAGCGGGGGTATTACAGGATGTCTCGAAATACAGGCAGTTCGCCGTGATGGCGAACTGTCTGAATCGGCCTCAATCAATCCACATCATTGGCATCGAAACTGTCGGCACGGGCCATGCGCCACATGCGCGAATAGAAACTGTCGTCGACGATGCCGTTGAGCAGTTGCCCCGGTTGCAGGAACACGTGGGTCTGGGAGAACAGCTTGACCTCGGTGGCCGACATGCGTCGCACCAGGTGCTTGGCTTCCAGTTGTGAA
The DNA here is from genome assembly GCF_024807945.1 of Pseudomonas sp. JUb42. Lineage (GTDB taxonomy): Bacteria > Pseudomonadota > Gammaproteobacteria > Pseudomonadales > Pseudomonadaceae > Aquipseudomonas. Next base: position 311,698 of record NZ_JANUFD010000001.1, read on the forward strand.
GGCTGATCGAGGCCCGCAGCGGCAAGCATTTCCGCCAGGGCATGCAGGGTATTGCGGTGGAAGTTGAAGACTCGCTGGGCCTTGTCCGGAACCACCAGGGCGCGCTGGCGCAGGGTGTCCTGAGTAGCGACGCCGGTCGGGCATTTGTTGGTGTGGCAGCTCTGCGACTGGATGCAGCCGATGGCGAACATGAAGCCCCGTGCCGAGTTGGCCCAGTCGGCGCCGATGGCCAGTACGCAGGCGATATCAAACGCGCTGACGATCTTGCCACTGGCGCCGAGCTTGATCTTGTCGCGCAGGTTCAGGCCGACCAGGGTGTTGTGCACAAACAGCAGGCCTTCGCGCATGGGCGAGCCCATGTGGTCGGTGAATTCCACGGGAGCTGCGCCGGTGCCGCCTTCGGTGCCGTCGATGACGATGAAGTCCGGGAGGATTCCGGTTTCCAGCATGGCCTTGGCAATGCCCATGAACTCCCAGGGGTGGCCTAGGCAGAACTTGAAGCCCACCGGCTTGCCGCCGGACAGTTCACGCAATTGCGCGATGAAATGCATCATCTCGATGGGCGTGGAGAAGGCGCTGTGCCGTGATGGCGAGATGCAGTCTTCGCCCATGGGCACGCCGCGGGTTTCGGAGATTTCCAGGGTGACCTTGTGCTTGGGCAGGATGCCGCCATGGCCGGGCTTGGCGCCCTGGCTCAGCTTGATCTCGATCATTCGCACCTGCGGGTCCCTGGCCTGCACGCTGAAGCGTTGCGGGTCGAAGCTGCCGTCGGCATTGCGGCAACCGAAGTAGCCGCTGCCCAGTTCCCAGGTCAGGTCGCCGCCGTTTTCGCGGTGATAGGAGCTGATGCTGCCTTCGCCGGTGTCGTGGGCGAAGTTGCCCAGCTTGGCGCCCTGGTTCAGCGCGCGAATGGCGTTGGCGCTGAGGGAGCCGAAACTCATGGCCGAGATATTGAAGATCGACGCCGAATACGGCTGGCTGCACTGCGGGCCGCCGACGGTGACGCGGAACGAATTAGGGTCGCTCAACGGCGCCGGGCGCATGGAGTGGCCGATGAATTCGAAGCCGGTCTGGTAGACGTCGATCAGGGTGCCGAAAGGCTTGTCCGCCGATTCGTTCTTGGCCCGGGAGTAGACCAACGAACGCTGGGCGCGAGAGAAGGGCAGGGCGTCGCTGTCGGACTCCAGCAGGTACTGGCGGATCTCCGGGCGAATGGCTTCGACGGCGTAGCGGATATTGCCCAGGATCGGGTAATTGCGTCGCACCGAGTGGGGCGATTGCAGCAGGTCGAACAGGCCGACCAGGCTAAGTACGGCGGTGATCAGGGTGAACGGCCAGAGCCATTCGTGCTGCCAGAATGGCAGGCTTAACAGGGTGAACAGCACGCAACCAACGAACACGGCGTAACGACTGAGTAAAGACAAGCTCATACGGAATCCTGAGGGCTAATGGCGGTTGGTAGTCAAAGGGTCTGGCGATCTGTGCCGCATCTACCCAGGGTTTCTTATGGGAGTAACGCCTTGAGTCATTTCAAGCGTTTTGCGCCTGAAGGAAAATCGAAAACAGTTCGGATTGAGATTTGATCCCCAGTTTGCTGTACATGTGTTTCTTGTGCACGCGTACGGTTTCCACCGAAATATCCAGTTTGCGGGCGATCTCCTTGCCCGAGCAGCCGCTGAGCATCAGGCGCCCGACGTCCAGTTCCCGAGCGGTCAGTTGCGCGCCCTTGAGTTGCTGCACCGAAGTTTCCAGGCGGCTGCGCCAGTCCTGATCCTGAGTGGCAGGTTCCACCGATACAGGATGATCGTTCAATTCGAAGGGCAGGCGCTGGCGCAACAATGCCACCACCCACGGCTGGATCAACGATAGCAGGGCAATGTGCTCGGCGCTGAAACGCTGGGTCGAGCCCAGCGACAGGCACAAGGTCCGCTCACCCGGCAGTTGGCAATTGAACTGGATTTCGTCGGCCACCACATTGAGGCGAAAGTAGCGCTGGTAATACTCGGTGAGTTCGAAATGCTCCGGCGCGACTTCGGCCAGGCGCAGCAGGCCGGTCTGCGGGTGCTCGCGGCTGGCGATGTAGAAGGGGTCGAGCAGGTACAGGCCTTTGAGGTAGTCCTGAAACAACTGGTCGGGGCTGCCGTCTTCGGCAGGGCATTCGGCGAACACCTGGGGGCGCTCACGGGCGCTGAATTGCAGGGCGACCCAGCTATCGAACGGCACGTACTGGCCGAGCAGGCGGACCAGCTGCGCCCAGAAATTGGGCCGGTCCAGTGCTTCGATCAATTGCGCGACAGCACGGTGCCAGGCGACGTCCTGTAGTGAAATGCTCATTCATACCCCTTTAGGGTTACCGCAGCTGCGTAATACCCCGTAACACTTGCTGATGCGCATACTGCCTGCCGAGCCGATGATCAGGCCAGCATTTATTGTGCCGGACCGGCTCCTGTTCCGAACAAGGAGAACCCATGAAGGTCGAACTCGCCCAACTTGCGGGCCAGGACAATGGCACTGCCCATAACCTGAAGAGCGCACTGGCTGCGATTACCGCCTCTGCCAGCGACACGCAACTGATTGTCTTCCCGGAAACCCACCTGATGGGCTTCCCGTCCGCCGACACCGTCGCGCAGATTGCCGAACCCCTCGACGGCCCGACCGTACAAGCGGTGCAACAGGCTGCCCGGGCCAGGAAGATCGCAGTCGTGGTTGGCGTGGCGGAAAACGATAACGGCACGTTCTACAACACCACGCTGCTGATCGACGCCGAGGGCGAGATTGCCCTGCGCTATCGCAAGACTCACCTGTGGGCGTCGGACCGTGGCGTGTTCAGTGCCGGTGATCGCTTTGTCACGGCGCAGTGGAACGGCCTGCGCGTCGGCGTGCTGATCTGCTACGACATCGAATTCCCTGAATCGGCCCGGGCCCTGGCACAACTGGGCGCCGAGCTGATCATCGTCACCAACGGCAATATGGACCCCTACGGCCCGACTCATCGCACCGCGATCATGGCCCGCGCCCAGGAAAATCAGGCATTCGCCCTGATGGTCAACCGGGTGGGCGAAGGCGACGGCCAATTGGTATTCGCCGGTGGCAGCGCCCTGGTCGATCCGTTCGGCACGCTGCTGCATGAAGCCGGGCGCGAGCCCTGCCAGTTCAGCGTCGAGCTGGACCTGGCCCAACTGGCCGCAGCCCGTCGTGACTACCGTTATTTGGACGACCAGCGCCTGCGTCTGGCCGGCGAAGTCGTCGAGCACGCCGATGGCCGACGCGAGTTGTTGATGCCCTGAAGTTTCACCCCCGACAAGTCGAGGCGCCCGACTCAGATGTTTGCCATCAAGAGCGAACCCGGAGCGCCCTGAGCGGTTTTGCCACGTACAGCGTGGCAGTGTTTCACCGCATGGTTATGCCGAACTTTTCTCTGCCATAAAACCTATAAATCCGGAGTAGTCGCACATGGCTCATTTGAAACGGACCCTTTCACTAGGGTCGGTGGTGCTGTTTGGCATCGCCTACATGACACCCATCATTGTTCTCGGGACATTCGGCATCCTCGCCCAGTCCACCGCTGGCATGGTGCCTGCGGCGTATCTGGCGGCGCTGGTCGCGATGTTCTTCACCGCGTTGAGTTACGGACACATGGCCTCGGCCTTCCCGGTAGCGGGTTCGGCCTACAGCTATGTGCGCAAGGCCATCAGCCCCAAGCTGGGCTTCGTCGCCGGTTGGGCGGTGCTGCTCGACTACCTGTTCCTGCCCATGGCCATCTGGCTGATCGGCGCGGCTTACCTGGGTTCGGCGTTCCCCTCGGTTCCGCAACCAGTGTGGGTCCTGGCCTTTATTGTCATCACCAGCGTGATCAATATCGTCGGCCTGAAACTGGCCAACACCATTAACGCACTGCTGATGATCGTGCAGTTCCTCGTGTTGATCGCCTTCGTGGCACTGTGCATTCATTACATCGGCGGTGACGTCAGCAAGCCGCTGTGGACCCTGGCGCCTTTCGTCAGCGGCGACATGCAGATGCCGATGATCATGAGCGGCGCGGCGATTGCCTGCTATTCGTTCCTTGGCTTCGATGCCGTCAGCACCCTGACCGAAGAAACCCGCGATCCGCGCAAAACCATTCCCAGGGCGATCATGCTGATCACCCTGATCGGTGGCCTGATTTTCGTCGGCGTGTCGTACTTTGTGCAGCTGGCCCATCCGTCGTTCGTGTTCGAGAACGTCGACTCAGCCGCCTATGAAATCGCCCGCAATATCGGCGGCGATGTGTTCGTCAGCATCTTCCTCATCGGCCTGATCGTCGGCCAGTTCGCCTCGGGGCTGTCGGCCCAGGCCAGCGGCTCGCGCCTGCTCTATGCCATGGGCCGTGATGGCGTGCTGCCGAAGAGCTTCTTCGCCGGTTTGAGCGAGCGTTTCGGTACGCCGGTCAACAGCATCCTGCTCTGCGCCGTGGTCGCCTTGCTGGCCCTGAAGCTGGACGTCACTACCTCGACCTCCTTCATCAACTTTGGCGCTTTCCTGGCCTTTAGCCTCGTCAACCTGTCGGTGATCTTCCACTACTGGATAGGCGGCGAGAAACGCGGCCTGCGCGAGTTGGTGCTGTTCCTGGTATTCCCGCTGATCGGCCTGATTGCCGACCTGTGGCTGATGATCAGCCTCGACAAGCTGGCGATCATCCTCGGCCTGAGCTGGCTGGCGGTGGGCGTGGTCTACCTGGCCTGGCTGACTGGCGGTTTCAGCCGCCAACCGCCGGAAATGGATTTTCAGGAAGCGACGTGATTCGTTTCTGAATTGAAATGAGAGTCACATTGTGGGAGCTGGCTGGCGATGGCGGTGGGCAGACAGCGGGTGTGTTATCTGACCTGACGCCATCGCCAGCCTGCGCTCGAAGACTGTTGGAGCGAGGCTAGCCCGCGAAGGCCTCGACCGACTGAATCACAGAGACTGTGTGGGAGCGAATTCATTCGCGAAGGCGGTGTTCCAGGCGATGAAGATGCGTCGAATGTACCGGCCTCTTCGCGAATGAATTCGCTCCCACAAGATGGATCTCCCACGGAGCGTCAGGTGTGATCAAGCTCGCAAATGCACTGAATCAATGAGATTGATTGTCATCGGGATACATTGAAGTGTAATGTTATAACTATCGAAATTACACAAAGCCCCGGAGGCACCATGAAAGCTGATATCCATCCCGCGTACCGTACCGTGCTGTTCCATGACACCGCCGCCGATGTGTTTTTCCTGATCGGTTCGACGGTCGACACGGACCGCACCCATGCCCACACCGATGGCACGACCTATCCTTACGTCGCCCTCGATGTGTCCAGCGCTTCCCACCCGATGTACACCGGGCAGCAGCGCAAGACCACCACTGAAGGCCGTATCGCCGGCTTCAACAAGCGCTTCGCCACCTTTGGCTCCGGCGGCGCGAAAAAAGACAGCCCGGCCGCTGAATGATGCGGTGCAGACGCCACGCTGTGAACGAACCCCGGTCCGTTCGCAGCGTGGTTTTTTTTTGCCTGTTTTTCCTGGTCATTTCGACAATTGGCGGCGTCTGCCACTGGACTAACCGGGCAAATTGCTTTTGACTCTGCGACCTGAAAAACAGGAGTGGTCGCTTTGAAAAAGTCAGTCGCCATCGTCTTCGGTGGGCAATCTTGCGAGCATGAAGTGTCGTTGCAATCGGCACGCAACGTCATCAATGCGATTGATCGCAACCTGTACGAATTAACCCTGATCGGCATCGACAAGGGCGGCCGCTGGCTGCGTTTCGAGGAAGCCGATTACCTGGTCAACCCCACCGACCCTGCGAAGATTCGCCTGAGCACCTCCGGGCGCCTGCTGGCGTTATTGCCGGGCAGTCATGGCGGGCAGTTTGTCGAGGTCGAGTCTGCCCATGAGCTACCGCGCATTGACGTGGTGTTCCCGCTGATTCACGGCGCGTTCGGCGAAGATGGCTCGATTCAGGGCCTGTTGCGTTTGCTCGCCATTCCCTTTGTCGGCCCTGATGTATTGGGCTCGGCGGCCTGCATGGACAAGGACGTGACCAAGCGCCTGCTGCGCGATGCCGGGATTGCCGTGGCACCTTTTGAAGTGGTGCGTCGCGGTCAGGTGCCGGTATTCGCCACCCTGGCCGAGCGCCTGGGCCTGCCGCTGTTCGTCAAACCGGCGAGCCAGGGTTCTTCCGTGGGCGTGAGCAAGGTCAGTGACGAGGCCGGTTTCAACGCAGCCCTGGCCCTGGCGTTTGAGTTCGATCACAAGGTGCTGATCGAGCAGGGCATCGTCGGTCGTGAAGTGGAATGCGCGGTGCTGGGCAACCACCAGGCCGAAGTCAGCGTGTGCGGTGAAGTCATCGCCAACGATGAGTTCTACGCCTACGACACCAAGTACCTCAACGACGGTCAGGCGCGTATCGCCATTCCGGCGCAACTGGCGCCACAGGTGAGTGAGCAGGTTCGTGAAGTGGCCTTGCACGCCTACCGAATCCTTGAGTGCGCAGGGTTGGCGCGGGTGGATTTCTTCGTCACCGACGCTGCTGCGATCATCATCAACGAGGTCAACACCATCCCCGGTTTCACCTCGATCAGCATGTATCCCAAGTTGTGGCAGGCGACAGGCCTGAGCTATCCGGCGTTGATTGAGCGCTTGATCAACCTGGCCCTGGAGCGCGCCCAAGAAGCCCGGCAATTGAAGACGGAAATTTTCCTGTGAAGCGGATCAACATCGCTGCGGCCCTGTTGATCGGCCCGGACCAGCGCACGCTGCTGGTGCGCAAGCGCGGCACCCAGGCGTTCATGCAGCCCGGCGGCAAGATCGACGCAGGCGAGACCGCCGAACGGGCGCTGGTCCGCGAACTGGAAGAAGAACTGGGTTTGCGCATCGACCCGCAACAGGCGCTGTTCCTCGGTGAATTCAGCGCCCCGGCGGCCAATGAGCCGGGGTTTGAAGTGCGTTGTCAGTTGTTCGAAGTACGCACCGATGCCCCGGTATTGCCTGCGGCGGAGATCGAGGAAGTGATCTGGGTCGGGCCTGATCAGGCGCTGCAGCAGGTACTGGCGCCGTTGACGGCGGATTTGATTTTGCCGTTGTATCGCCAGCGGTTGGCTGCTGACGCCTGACCTTGGCGTGAGCGGGCGGTACACCCAACTCACTGTGAAAATGTCGTCTGTGGGAGCGAATTCATTCGCGAAGTCTTTATATCAGGCGCTACAAATGCATCGATCGCACTGGCCTCTTCGCGAATGAATTCGCTCCCACAGGGTTCGCATCCAACAGAATTCAGACCGGCAAATTTATGCCGGCAGGCCACTGTTATCTCACCGCACTCACCCCATCCAGGGTCGAGAACGAGGTGTCCTTGGCCGTCAGCAGGAAGTCGCGCATGTACGGTGCATCGAGCATATCGGTGCGGATCGCCGCATAAAGCGTGGCAAACAGGCCCTTTTCGCCCAGGCGTTTACCTTTCACATAGCCGCGTGAACTGTACTCATGCAGCGCCCAGTGCGGCATGCCGCAGACGCCGCGGCCGCTGGCCACCAGTTGCATCATCATCACCGTCAGTTCCGAGGTACGCACGTTGGCCGGTTCGATATCGGCCGGCTCCAGGAAGCGCGTGAAGATATCCAGACGGTCCCGCTCCACCGGGTAGGTGATCAGGGTTTCGCTGCTCAGGTCCTGAGGCACGATATAGGGCTTGCTGGCCAGTGGATGCTGATTGGCCACCGCCAGCATGGCTTCGTAGGTGAACAGCGGCACGTAGCTGATGCCCGGCAGTTCCAGCGGGTCGGAGGTCACCACCAGATCCAGGTCGCCACGGGCCAGGGCCGGCAGGGGAGCGAAAGCGAAGCCCGAAGCCAGGTCCAGCTCGACTTCCGGCCAGGCATCGCGGAACTGGTCGATGGTCGGCATCAGCCACTGGAAGCAGCTGTGGCATTCGATCGCCATATGCAGGCGCCCAGCCACGCCACCGGCCAAGCGGGCGATATCCCGTTCGGCGCCGCGCAATTGCGGCAGCATCACATCGGCCAATTGCAGCAGGCGCAGCCCGGCACTGGTGAAGCGCACCGGCTTGGTCTTGCGCACGAACAACTGCATGCCCAGGCGCTCTTCCAGCTCTTTGAACTGATGGGACAGAGCTGATTGCGTCAGGTGCAGGCGCTCGGCGGCTTCCACGAGACTGTCGGCTTCACGCAGGGCGTGCAGGGTCTTGAGGTGACGAATTTCCAGCACCGTCGGCGCTCCATGAAAAATATTGAAGATCAACACGAATACAATGAGTTTGTCTCATGTGTGTCCGACTGTCGATAATTGCGCCATCTTTTACCGGGAGTTTTCATCATGACCTTGGCCCTCACGCCTGCCACTTCCCAGACTGGCGCCAACCCGCAATCTGCAGCCAATTGGGGCGATGCGTTCGCCTGGGCCGGGCAGCCTCCTGAGTTCTGCCGCGAACAACCTTTCGCCCTCGACTGGCAACAACCGCTGTTCGACGAAGTCGGCCAGGCTCTGGCGCTTGGGCAGACAATCCGCCCGGCGATCATCGGCCCGCTGACTTATTTGTGGTTGGGCAAGGTCAAGGAAGAAGGCTTCGACAAGCTCGAGCTGCTGGAGCAACTGCTGCCGCTGTACGGTGAAGTCCTCGGTCGCCTCGCTGCTGAAGGCCTGGAGTGGGTGCAGATCGACGAGCCGATCCTCGCTCTGGAGCTGGCGCAAGAATGGAAAAACGCCTTCGAGCGGGCGTATCACATCCTGCAATATTCGCCCCTGCAAAAGCTGCTGGCTGTGACCGGTGGCGGCCTGACCGACAACCTCGGTGTGACGGTAACCCTGCCGGTGGCCGGGCTGCATATCGATCTGGTCAGCGCCCCGCAGACTTTGCCTGCGGTGCTGGATCGCCTGCCGACCTATAAGGTGCTGTCGTTCGCGGGGCCCTGTGAGCTGGCGTTGTTGCAGCGGGCTCAGGAGCGCTTTGGCGATAATCTGTGGCTGGCGTCTGACAAAGCCTGATCTTCGACCTCACGCGTACCCGGATCTGTAGGACCGGCTTTAGCCGGAAGGATGCTCTCGCGGCTAAAGCTCCTACGGGTGACACGCCGGTTGATTGGCTACCGCTGATCCCGCTTCATCAAACTGTCACGCAACTGTGGCAGCGCGCCAGGCAAAACATCATCAAACTCGCTTCCTACTGGGGATTTTGTTTTTTGGTGTAATCCATGCGTGTACTTATTTTCCTGGCCGCACTTTTGTGCGGCCTGCCGTCTTTTGCGGCCGCTCGATGCGATGTCAACGTTCCAACCCAAGTTGCCAACCTCACAGATGTGCACATTGCTTATCAAAGCATTGGTCGCGCCACGGACCCGACGTTGCTGCTGGTCATGGGCCTGGGCGGGCAACTGATCCATTGGCCGGATGAAGTGGTGGTCGCCCTGTGCCAGCAGGGTTTTCGGGTGATTCGCTATGACAACCGCGATGTTGGCCTGAGCACTTGGGTGCAGCCCCCGGCCAGTGCCAACCTGACCTTTGAAGTGCTGCGCTTCAAGCTCGGCCTGCCGGTGGATGCGCCGTATTCCCTGACTGATATGGCCGAAGACGCCCTGGGCCTGATGGACAGCCTGAACATCGAGCAATTTCATGTGCTCGGTGCCAGCATGGGCGGCATGATCGCCCAGCACCTGGCCGACCTGGCGCCCAAGCGCGTCGAGAGCCTGACCCTGATCATGACCAGTTCCGGCGCCGCCGGCCTGCCGATGCCGAGCCCGGCGTTGCTGCAACTGTTGGCCCGGCGGGGCGCGCCGAGCCGTGAGGCGGCCATTGAGCAGCAGGCGGATCTGCTCGCGGCCCTGGGCAGCCCGGAGGTGAAGGATGATCGTCAGGTGCTGTTGCATCAGGCGGCGATTTCCTACGATCGCGCCTTTAACCCGGAAGGCGTCAAGCGCCAGATCATGGCGATTCTCGCCGAGCCCAGCCGTGTTGCGCTGCTGGATCGCCTGCGCGTCCCGGCCCTGGTGGTGCATGGCACGGCTGATCCGTTGCTGCCGGTCATGCACGGCATTCATGTCGCCGCCCACCTGCAAGGCAGCCAGTTGAAGCTGATTCCGGGCCTGGCCCATCGCTTTCAGGAGGCGTTCAAGGCGCCATTACTGGCCGCTGTACTGCCTTATTTGCGCGCTCAACATAACGACGGAAGGCCCATGGCGCAGTTGTAATGGCGTATTCTGGACCTCTACTGATATGAGAGCAGGATGAGGCGCAACCCTGTGGGAGCGAATTCATTCGCGAAGAGGCCGGTACACTCACCCCCTCACCTTTGGCCTGAATACCGCTTTCGCGAATGAATTCGCTCCCACAAGAGAGTCCTGTCTCAATGTCTATGCTTTTTCTACATGAGTGAGGGTCGCCATGAGCACTCCCCTGAAAATCGATTTTGTCTCCGATGTGTCCTGCCCCTGGTGTGTGATCGGCCTGCGTGCGTTGAACCAGGCCCTTGAGCAACTGGGCGATGAAGTGCAGGCCGAGATCCATTTCCAGCCCTTCGAACTCAACCCGAACATGCCCGCCGAAGGCCAGGACCTGGCCGAGCACATTTTCGAAAAATACGGCTCGACCCCGGAGCAGTCCAAGGCCAATCGCGAACACATCCGTGATCGCGGCGCCGAACTGGGCTTCACCTTCAAGGACGGCGACAAGCGTATCTACAACACCTTCGATGCCCATCGTCTGTTGCATTGGGCTGAGACTCAGGGCAAGCAAAAAGCATTGAAAGAGGCGCTGTTTGCGGCTTACTTCAGCGAACACGCCGACCCCTCCAGCCATCGCCTGTTGGCCGATGTCGCCCAGAAAGTCGGCCTGGACCGGGTGCGTGCCGAGGCCATTCTCGCCTCTGACGAATACACCCTCGAAGTACGTACCGCTGAGCAGCTGTGGATCGCCCGCGGCATAAATTCGGTGCCGACCATTGTCTTCAACGACCAGTACGCGGTGTCCGGCGGGCAGCCGGTGGACGTATTTGTCGGGGCTATCCGGCAGATTCTGAGTGAGCAAGCGAAAGCCTGATGCCTCACACGGACCTGTAGGAGCTGCCGAAGGCTGCGAAAGCAGTGTGTCAGGCAAATCCATTCGCAGCCTTCGGCAGCTCCTACAGGATCCCATTTCAAGTCAGGCAATTTGAACGCGCCCTAAAAAAATCCCTTGCTCCAATGAACAGCTTGGGTTATCAATTTGTACATGATTAGACATGTTCGATTTGATAAGAAACAGCGCGTGGTGGATGAACTGGCACGGCGCATCGAAACTGGCCAATTGGAGTCCGGCAATCTGCTGCCCGGTGAACATCAGTTGGCTCTGGAATTCGATGTAAGCCGTGGCACGTTGCGTGAAGCCCTGTCCGAACTGAAACGGCGCAATTACATCGCCACCCAATCGGGTGTCGGTTCGATCGTGACCTATGACGGTATCAGCCTCGATCAACGTAGCGGCTGGGCTCAGGCCCTGGCCGACAGCGGGGCGCGGATCAGTACCGAGATCCTGCGTCTGGTTGCGGTCGAACGCCCGGACATGGCCAGCCGCTTCGGCACCAGCCGATTCGTCGCCCTCGACCGCCGCCGTACCGCCGCTGATGGCGTGGTGGTTTCCCTTGAACGTGCATTGATCCCGGCCATTGCCGGGCTCGAGAATCTGCCCGCCAGCGGGCTGATCGACAATTCCCTGACCATCACTCTGGCCGCCCACGGTTTTATCGGTGATCGCGGCGATCAATGGATCGGCGCCGAACCTTTGACCATTGACGATGCGCTGTTGTTGGGACGCGAGCCGGGCACGGTGTTTCTCAAGGCCTTGCGCACCACCTATGACCGTCAGGAACGCTTCATGGAACATGTGGAAAGTCTCCTCGACCCGCTGCACTTCCGCCTGCACCTGGCGTTTGGGAGTGTTTGCTGATGTCCGTCGATATTCGTGATCGCGCCCTCGCGGCGTTTTATGGCCTGGCCCTGGGTGATGCTCTGGGCATGCCGACGCAATCCCTCAGCCGTGCGCAGATCAAGCAGCGGTTTGGCGCCATCACCACGCTGATGGCCGCCGATGCCGATCAGCCGATTGCACCGAACATGCCCGCAGGCTCCATTACTGACGATACCGAACAGGCGATTCTGGTCGGCGAACAGTTGATTGCCGGTCAGGGCCAGATCGCTCCTGCGGCACTGGCCCAGAGCCTGATCGACTGGGAGGCGGTGATGCAGGCCAAGGGCTCCCAGGATCTGCTCGGGCCGTCGACCAAACGCGCCATCGAGATGATCCTGGCCGGGCACAGCCCCGAGGAAGCCGGGCGCTTCGGCACCACCAACGGTGCGGCCATGCGCATTACGCCCGTGGGTATTGCGGCCGATATCGCCGACCCGGCGCGGTTTATCGCGGCGGTGGTGCAGGCCTGCCAGGTCACCCATAACACCAACCTGGGGATTTCCAGCGCGGCGGCGGTGGCGGCCGTGGTCTCGGCGGGGATCAATGGCGTTGGCATTGAGCAGGCTCTGGACATGGGCATTCACGCCGCCCAGGCCGGTGCCGAACACGGTTACTGGATCGCGGGCGGGCAGATCGGCGCGCGTATTCAGTGGGCGCGCAGTCTGTGTGCTGACTGTACGCCGACGGCGTTGCCGGAGTTGATCTACGAGGTCATCGGCACTTCAGTGGCGTCCCAGGAATCGGTGGTCGCGGCGTTCGCTCTGGCCAGTCAGGTCGCGGCAGGTCGTCTGGCGGCCTTCGATGCGCTGTGCATGGCCGCAAGCCTGGGTGGCGATACCGACACCATCGCGGCGATTCTCGGCGCCATGCTCGGTGCCTGCATGGGGCTGGCCGTCTGGCCGACCAGCCTGCTGATACAGATTCGCAAGGTCAACACGCTGGAGCTGGAGCCTCTGGTCGAAGGGTTGCTCACGCTGCGCTCACGCTGAGCGTCTTCATGGCAAGAACGCTGTCGCCGCACTCCAAAAGTTCGGCGCGAGGCGTCCGGCTGCCTCCGCGGCCACCCATGACAGGGACGTAGAAACAGGATTCCGCACTGCCCACAACCAAAACAATTGGCATCAGGAGCCTTTGTCATGAGTTCATCCCATTCGCTTCAAAGCGCAGGACAACTGGAAACACGCGGCATTGAGCCGGTTCCGGAAAACGAGTGCAACGGTCATCCGCTGCAACTGTTCTGGGTCTGGTTTGCTGCCAATATCAGCATTCTCGGTTTGCCGTTGGGCGCCACGCTGGTGGCCTTTCGCGGGCTGTCGATCTGGCAGGCGATCATCGTTGCCATCCTCGGCGCGGCAGGCTCGTTTGCCGTGGTCGGGGTGATTTCCATCGCCGGCCGCCGTGGCCGCGCACCGAGCCTGACCCTGTCCCGGGCGATCTTCGGTGTACGCGGCAATATTGGCCCGACCATCGTCTCGCTGATGTCGCGCCTGGGCTGGGAGACGGTCAACACCACCACGGCCGCCTTCGTGTTGCTGTCGCTGTGCTCGATCCTGTTCCATACCCCGGTTGAAGCCAAGAGCGCACCGGGCCTGACCCTGGTGTTCATCGCCATCTTCGTATTACTGACCCTCACCGTCTCGGGCCTGGGCCATGCGACGCTGTTGGTCATCCAGAAATGGGCGACCTATATTTTCGGCGCATTGAACGTGATTGTCGGCGGCTTCCTCATCGCCCATATCGACTGGACAGCCGTATTCAATGCCGCCCCGGCACCGCTGAGCGCCATGATCATCGGCGTCGGCACCATGGCCGCAGGCACCGGTATCGGCTGGGCCAACGCCGGGGCCGACATGTCGCGCTACCAGCACCGCAGCGTCAAGGCCACACGCCTGGTGGCGTCGGCGGCGTTCGGTGCGGGCATTCCGCTGATTCTGCTGATCACTCTCGGTGGCTTGCTGTCGGTGGGCAACAACGACCTGGCCTCGGCCACCGATCCGATCATCGCCATTCGCGAATTGCTGCCGACCTGGATGGCCGTGCCGTACCTGATCACCGCTTTTGGTGGCCTGCTGTTGTCGAACAACCTGTCGGTGTACTCGGCCGGCCTGACCACTCTGACCCTTGGGCTGAAGATCAAGCGCGTGCACGCGGTGATCGTCGATATCGTGGCGATCTTCGCCGGTTCGATTTACTTCATGCTGATCGCCGACAGCTTCTACGGTCCGTTCATTACCTTTATCTCGATGCTGGCTGTGCCGATCACCGCCTGGGTCGGGATCTTCGTGGTGGACCTGATTCATCGCCATTACTACTCGCCCAAAGACCTGATGAACGTCTCGCCCGGCAGCGCCTATTGGTACAAGGGCGGCGTCGAATGGCGCGCGCTGGGTGCCTGGGCCCTGGCGATCGTCTTGGGTTTCAGCTTCACTACCGTCGCTACCACCGCCGACAATGTGCTGTTTCGCGGGATCCTGTCCGACTCCTGGTTGGGCCATAACGGCCTGGGCTGGATCGTGACCTTCCTGGTGGCCGGTGGGGTTTATGCCATGCTCGGCGGCGCTCGCGATCGCCGGGCGTTTGCCGAAGAGATTCAACATGCCCGCTAGATTGCTGCATACCGGCCAGGTCGTGGTTGACCTGGTCATGGACCTGGACCACCTGCCCAACTCGGGCGGCGACGTGTTGGCCAGCTCGGCACGTTTCGAAGTCGGTGGCGGTTTCAACGTGATGGCCGCTGCGGCGCGCAATGGCATGCCGGTGGTCTACCTGGGCCGCCATGGCACGGGGCGTTTTGGCGACCTGGCGCGTCAGGCGCTGAGTGCCGAAGGCATCGAAGTCACCGCCGCCATTGATACCGGGCAGGACACCGGCTTGTCCGTGGCGCTGATCGAACCGTCCGCCGAGCGTTCGTTCATTTCCTATGTCGGCGCCGAAGGCGGGCTGTCCCTGGCGGATCTGCAGGGCGTCACGGTGCAGGCCGAGGACTACGTGTACGTCAGTGGCTACAGCCTGTTGCATGAAGGTAAGGTCGACAGCCTGTTGCAGTGGCTCAAAGCATTGCCCGAAGGCACCTGTGTGGCGTTCGATCCGGGGCCGCTGGTCAACTCACCGGACAGCGCGCAGATTCGCGCGCTGCTGCCTTTGATCAGCCTGTGGAGCAGCAACCGTGAAGAAGCGTTGCGCTTCAGCGGTTGTGCCGATATCGCCACGGCGCTGGACCGCCTGAGTGCCTGGTTGCCGGAAAGTGCATTGATTGTGCTGCGCGATGGCCCGCAAGGCTGCTGGTTGCGGCAAGGAGGCCAGACCCGCCAGGTTAGCGGTTTTCCGGTGACGGCGGTGGACACCAATGGCGCGGGCGATGCCCATGCCGGTGTGCTGCTGGCGAGCCTGGCGGCCGGTTGCTCCGCTGAACAAGCCGCCTTGCGCGCCAACGCTGCCGCAGCGATTGCCGTGACCCGACGCGGGCCTGCGACGGCACCGGGGAGTGATGAGGTGTTGGCGTTGGTGACGGTGACGGTGACCTGAATCCATTTCAATTCGAGCGCGGGTATTACGGCGCCGTCAGCGAATGATCAACCATCGCAGCAATCCCTTCGATCTGGTGCAGGATGCTGAACATCTTTTGCCGGGCAGTGCCGTCGAGGCTTTCGCCGAATTCATCGGCGGCGATCTGCACGCAACGCAACATGTCGGAAGCGTGGTTCAGGGCTTGTTCCTGAGTCAGCGAAGGGTGGGCAATGAGGCGGGGTGGATCGGGGATGATTTTGTCCATGTGTATAAATCCGAGTTGGCTTCAGAAAGCCGACACCTCATCGCTACCAACGATTGGGTGGCGGCCGTACGCAGGTTGGTAGAACCGGTACTCGGCACCCGGCTCGCCCGAAGGCGACATGCGCACGGCCACCAAAACAGAGCCGTGAACACCGGCCTGCAAAGGGTGACGCCTCGCGTCGAGTAACCCAGATCTACCAAATCTGATCGCTGATTTTGCAGCGACCGCGCAAGGGTAGAGACCTGGATTCATCGAAACAAGGGCTCGGGATTTTCTAGGAAATTTCACTCAAGAGAAAGAGAGGCGTCTTGCTATCGGTGGTGAAAATGACAGCAAAAATGCGCTCAGCACCCGAACTTAAATGAGATTGCTCAGTAAACACCGGGCAAGGTGGGAGCGAATTTATTCGCTCTGATCAAACAATGCGCAACACACTGAATCACAAAGACTCTGTGGGAGCGAATTCATTCGCGAAAGCGGTGTTCCAGGTGATGAAGATGCATCGAATGTACCGGCCTCTTCGCGAATGAATTCGCTCCCACAAGATTTGCCCCCTGCGCCCCGGTTAATGTCTGCTGCGCGACAGCGCGGCTTCGTAGACGGGGCGGGCTCTCCCACACAAACTACATTACAAATCAATGGATTGTGTTGTCTTTGATAAGACCGGTGCTCGTTTTTCAGCGCGCAATCTTGTCCACATGTATCTCCAGCTTCTTCAATCGATACCACAGGCTGCGTTCGGAGATGCCGATCAGTTGTGCGGCGGCGGCCTGGACGCCATTGGTTTCTTGCAGGGCGGCGAGGATGTAGGCTTTTTCCACTTCTGCCAGGGCCGCTTCGAGGTCCTTGGGGATGCCGGGGCCGTCGCTGAGGATCGCGGCGGCGCTGTTGCTGACCGGCCGGGCGCCGAACAGGTAGCCCGGCAAATCCTGTTCTTCGATGGTATGGCTGGCAGCGACGATGGTGGCTCGTTCGACGCAGTTCTGCAGCTCGCGGATATTGCCCGGCCAGGGGTAGCTGGTCATGGTCAGCAGGGCGTCGGCGCTGAAGCCGGTGATGCGTTTACCCGCCGTGGCGCCGAGGATATGGGCGAAATGCCGGGCCAGGGGGGCGATGTCTTCGACCCGCTCGCGCAGGGCGGGCAGGGGGATCGGGAAGACGTTGAGGCGGTAGTACAAATCCTCGCGGAATTCCTTTTTCGCAACGGCTTCGAGCAGGTCCTTGTTGGTCGCGGCAATCACCCGCACATCGACCTTGCGCTCGCGTGGGTCGCCTACCGGCTCGATCACCCGTTCCTGCAGGGCGCGCAGAATCTTGGCCTGCAAGGCCAGGGGCATGTCGCCGACCTCATCGAGAAACAGCGTGCCCTTGTCCGCTTGCTGGAAGCGCCCGATGCGGTCGGCCACGGCGCCGGTAAAGGCGCCCTTGCGATGGCCGAACATTTCGCTTTCCAGCAGGCCTTCGGGGATGGCCGCACAGTTCACCGCAACGAAGGGTTTGTCGGCGCGGTTGCCATACTTGTGGATGGCCCGGGCGACCATTTCCTTGCCGGTGCCACTTTCGCCGGTGAGCAGGATGGTGGCGCTGCTTTCTCGTACCGAATCCACCGCCTGCAAAACGCGGCGAAAGGCCGGGCTTTCGCCGACCAGGCTTTCGATCTGTTGATGCTCGTCGAGTTCGGCGCGCAGGCGCTGGTTGTCGCGCAGGATGTCGCGAAACTGCAGGGCCTTGCTGACGGTGATGTCCAGTTCGTCGATATCGAAGGGCTTGCTGATGTAGTCGAAGGCGCCGTTGCGCATCGACTGCACGGCGTTTTTCACCGTGCTGTAGGCGGTCATCACAATCACCGGCAAGTGCGGGAAGCGTACTTTGATTTCCGCCAGCAATTGCGGGCCGTCCATGCCGGGCATGCGCCAGTCGCTGATAACCAGATCGATCTCTTCGCGCTCCAATACGGTCAGCGCGTGCAGGCCGTTGCCTGCGGTGAACACCTGGATGCCGTTCTGGCTCAGGGCCGAGGCCAGCAGGTCGCAGAGCTTGGGCTCGTCGTCCACCACCAGCACGTTATGACTCATGAGGGCTTTCCTTCATCGCTGTGTTCATGGCTGGGCAGGTACAGGTTGAACGTCGCCCCGGCGCCGGGTTCGCTGACGCATTCGATGCGCCCGCCGTGGTTTTCCATGATCGAGTAGACCTTGGCCAGGCCCAGGCCGGTGCCTGAAGCCTTGGTAGTGACAAAAGGCGTGAAGATGCGTTCCAGCATATCGGCTTCTATGCCCTGACCGGTATCGATGACGCTGATCAGCGTGTAAGACCCTTCGCTGCTGATGCTCAGCGTCAGATGCCCGCCGCCGGGCATCGCGTCGATGGCGTTGAGCACCAGGTTCAGGCAGGCCTGGGTCAACTGGCGGCCATCGACGTAGATCATCGCGTTGCGATCCTGTTCGACGATGCTGGCCTCGACATGATGGGTTTCCAGCTCAGGCGCGCAGAAACCCAGCAGATCTTCGAGTAGCGGGCGGGCCAGTTGTGTCGAGCGAATGGGCGCACTGGGGCGGGCGAAGTCGAGGAAGTCGGTGATCAGGTCATTGATCCGGGTGACTTCGCTGATCACGTATTCCAGATGGCGCATATCGGTTTCCGGCAGGGCAGCGCGGCGGTGCAACAGTTGCGTGGCGGTCTTGATGATGCCCAGCGGGTTGCGGATCTCGTGGGCCAAGCCCATGGCCACTTCGCCCAGGGTGTGCAGGCGGTCGCGGCGGCGCAACTGGGATTCGAGATGTTGCAGCTCGCGCAGGCGTTCGGTCATGTGGTTGAAGGTCACGCTCAGTTCGGCCAGTTCGTCGCTGCCGATGACTTCCACTTGCTGGTGGTAGTCGCCTGCGGTAACGGCGCGCACGCCAGCCGAGAGACCGCGCAGGGGCAGGGTCAGGCGCCGGGAAATCAGCCAGCCGACACTCAGGGACAAGGCCGAACCGACCAGCAGGATCAGCAGGAACAGGTTGGTCTGGTTGACCAGCCCGACCAGGCTCGAATGGCGCAACAGGCCGCTGAACACCACGCCCTGCATCTCGCCGCTGTCATTGAATATCGGCGAATACAGGCCGCTGTAGCGCGAGGTGGACTGTTCGCTGGCGGCCTTGGTGTCGCGCAGGATCTGCTCGATCTTGTGCGGCACCAGGGCCGGGTGATCCTCGAAACGCTGGGTCGAGAACACTTCGCCGAAACCGACCTTGTTGCTCAGGTACAGGCGCAGGTCCAGAGAGTGCACGTCGGCCACGCTGGTGAGAAAGCTGTCGTCCAGGTAAGTGGTGATCAGCAGCTCGTAATCGACGCCATCCTCACTGGTGTGGAAAGTGGAGACCACGGCACCGACCTGGGTGCCGCCGTTCTGCAGGGTCTGCAGCACGGCATTGGGCGCCAGGCTGATCTGCGCGACCACATCGTCGGGCGCTGTGGAATAGATCACTTTGTGATCACTGGTGCGGATCAGTGCGACCACGTCGATGCCCATGGCGTCGGCGGTGTCGGCGATCATCCGGTCGTGCTTGCTGCCCATGTGCACCACCGGGTGGGTGTAGGTCAGGAACAGCTGCGCGACCCGGGCGTTGTCGCGCAGGATCTCGCTGATCTCATCTTCGACGATGCGCGTCGACTCCTGCAGCCAGATACGCACGTTGCTTTCGAAAATCTGCGACAGGGTGGTCGCCGCCAGTTCTGCGGCGATCATGGTCGGAATGACGCTGACCAGCCAGAACGCCAGGACCAGCTTGCGTTGCACGCTCCAGCGCGACAGGGAGAAAAATGTTTCGTTGGTCCGGGTCTGATTCTCAATCTGAGTCATCAATGTTCGCTTATTGCCGCCGCCATGGCGGGATCGTGTCGGTCGGGGCGGATGATCAGTTTGACCAGCTTGAGCAGGTTGTTGAGCAGCCAGTTGCGATGACGGAAGAACAGCATATTGCCCTCAAATCGGCAACCGTAACGGATCTTGTTGGCGTAACCGGCCTGGCCGGCTTCGTAAACGGGAATGCGATGCTGGATACAGTAGTCGACATTGGCCAGCCAACTGCGGGCGTACAGATTATGTCCGCGGGTGTGCAGCGGGTCATGGGCGAAGAACTTGTCGATCAGACGCCGTTCGTCCAGCAACATCAGGTTGAAGGCCACCAGTTGTTCATCGACCCAGTACAGCACACAGACCGCTCGCTCTTCGAGCTGTTGCAGGATGCCGGTGAAATAGTCTGGCCCCAGGCGCTCGAATTGCAGGTCGCTGCGGGCCAGGGTGGCTTCGTACAGGCGCATGATGTCCGCCAGCACGTCGTCGATGTTGTGTCGCCACTCGATACGCGGCGCCGGCCCGCGCAGGATCCGGCGCAGGTCCTTGCGCGTGGATTTGCCCAGGGAGCCAAGGTACGCCTCGATGGAGCCGAACTGCACCGGCAAGGATGAACTGGGCAGGCTGGGCATCGATTGCAGCCCGGCGTCACGGCAGGTCTGTACCCAGTGCTCGTCGGCAATGGGCGCATCCTTGACCGCCAGCAAGCCGATGCCAAAGCTGTCGGCGTCACGGCGCGCCAGTCGCAGCAGTTCGCTGAGCAGATGCCGACGCTGATGCGCAGGCACGCTGCTGGCAGTACCGGCATTACATTGCTCGGCCACGGGTGAACCGATGCAGTACAGCGACACCTGCAAGGCGCCGGGCCACAGGTTCTGGAGCTTTTCGGTCAGGCGCTTGCCCGCGCCCTGCATGGTGGTGTCGAGGCTGTAGTGGGTGATAAAGGCCGGGGCCACCGCGAGCAGTAACGGTCCTTCAAACAGCGCCAGGTAGCGCCAGCGAAACTCGGCAATACCGGCTTTTTCCACTGCCAGGTAGTAATCCCAGTCTTCCAGGGAGCCAGGGAAGCAATCGTTCCAGTGTTCCCGGTCGATGTCCTGGATGCTGGCGAATGTTTGCGCAGTGATCATGGGAGGTCAGGCCAGTTGCTGCAGTTCATGGAAGGGTGCGGCATGGGGTTCGCGACGGGTGGCAGCGGTGCGGGTCTCGATGAAACTGGCGCTCAGGGCCACTACTTCGCGGTACTGCAAATCGACCGTGATCATGTGATAGCAGTTATCCAGCAGCACCTTGACCACCGGGCCGCCAATGCGCCGTTCGATGTAGTCAGCGTTCCAGCGGCTGGTGATGTCGTCTTCACTGGAGTGCAGCACCAGGGTCGGCGTGGTGATCGTCGGCATGCGTCGCTTGACCACCGCAATCAGCCGATGCAGTTCGCGCACGCTGACCCCGGACATGGTCAACAGCCCGGCATTGCTGCTTTCGCCGTCTTTCATCTGCCGTTCGACAATGGCCCGCAGGCGCGGGTTCTTGATGCCGTAGGGCGGTTTTTCGTTGAAGCGGCAGATATGCACGCCAAACGGAATCGCCATGAAAATATTGGTGAACTTGGCGGCGAACGGCATGTTCCAGCCGTCGTAGCGCAGGGTGGTGGAATACAGCAGCAGCCCGGCGATCTGCCCCGGATGCTCGGCCGCCATGTGCATGGACATCACCGCGCCCATGGACAGCCCGCCAACGAACACCTGCTCGTGACGCGCACGGATACCGACGAAAGCGCGGCGGGCGCTTTCGTACCAATCGGTCCAGACCGTGCGTTGCAGGTCGTCGTTGTTGCCGCAGTGCCCGGCCAGGGTTGGCACGTATACCGTGCCACCCCGGTCTGCCAGGCCCTGGGCCACCCGACGCAACTCCGTCGGGGTGCCCGTAAGGCCGTGGATCAACAGCACCGCGACGCGACCATCGCCTAGCACGAAACCGGCATCGCCTTCGCCCATGTCGATCGCGGCCGCGTTCATCGTTTCATGGCCCGGTGCAGCAGGCGGTCGAGCAGGGCCAGGCCCAGGTCGATTTCGGCGTAGCTGATTTCCAGCGACGGTGCCAGGGTGATGACGTTCTTGTAGTAGCCGCCCACGTCGAGGATCAGGCCCAGGCGCTTGCCGTCGATTTCGATGTCGCCCTTCATGCCTTCGTCGACCATGAAGTCCAGGGTCGCCTTGTCCGGGGTGAAGCCGTCCGGACCACAGATCTCGCAGCGCAGGGCCAGGCCCAGGCCGTCGACGTCGCCGATGATCGGGTAGCGTTTCTGCAGGTCCTGCAGGCCGGCCAGGAAGTATTTGCCCTTCTCCATGACCATCGCGCCGTAGTCGATCTCGGAAGTCATCTTGAACATTTCCAGGCCCACGGCAGTGCCCAGCGGGTTGGACGCGAAGGTGGAGTGGGTCGAGCCTGGCGGGAATATCTTCGGATTGATCAGCTCTTCACGCGCCCAGATGCCGCCCAGCGGGTTGAGGCCGTTGGTCAGCGCCTTGCCGAACACGATCACGTCGGGTTTGACGTCGAAGTGTTCGATGGACCACAGCTTGCCGGTGCGATAGAAGCCCATCTGGATTTCATCGACCACCATCAGGATGCCGTGCTGGTCGAGGACCTGCTTGAGCTCGCTGTAGAAGTTCATCGGCGGAATCACATAGCCGCCGGTGCCCTGGATCGGCTCGACGTAGAAGGCGGCGTATTCGCTCTGGCCGACTTTCGGGTCCCACACGCCGTTGTATTCAGTCTCGAACAGCCGGGCGAACTGCTTGACGCAGTAGCTGCCGTATTCTTCCTTGGTCATGCCTTTCGGGCCGCGGAAGTGGTAGGGGAACGGGATGAATTGCGCGCGCTCGCCGAAATGGCCGTAGCGGCGACGGTAGCGGTAGCTGGAAGTGATCGACGAAGCACCGAGGGTGCGGCCGTGGTAGCCGCCTTCGAAGGCGAACATCAGGCTCTTGCCGTTGCTGGCGTTACGCACGACTTTCAGCGAGTCCTCGATGGACTGGGAACCGCCGACGTTGAAGTGCACGCGACCGTCGAGGCCGAACTTCTTCTTGGCATCCACCGCGATGTGTTCCGACAGCTCGATCTTGCCTTTGTGCAGGTACTGGCTGGCAATCTGCGGCAGGGTGTCGATCTGTTGTTTCAGGGCATTGTTCAGGCGCGGGTTGGCGTAGCCGAAGTTGACGGCCGAGTACCACATTTGCAGGTCGAGGTAGGCCTGGTCGCTGGTGTCATAGACATACGAGCCTTCGCAACGGCTGAAGATGCGCGGCGGGTCGATGTAGTGGACGGTGTCGCCGAAGGAGCAGTACTTGGCTTCTTTTTCCAGAAGAATCTGGTCTTCGGGGGTCGCGATGCGGATATCAGACATGGTGGAAGAGTTCCTGCTGTTCAAGAGGGAGACGAGTGACCGCTGGGGTGATGCTCTGCGGCAACAGGGCCAGCAGCGCGGGTAGTTCGGCGAAGGCGTCGAAGCGGGCGTGGGGGATGCCATTGCGCTCGCAATAATCGGCCAGGCTGTTCTTGGCGAAGACAAAGTCGGCGGTGGAGGCCACGCACATGTCCGACTTGCCGTCACCGATCACCAGCACGCGCTTGCCCTGCGGGGTGGACTTGCATTTGCAGTTGCCCGAGGCTGCGCGGCAGGCGTCGCTGGCGTAGGGGAAGACGATGCGCCAGCTGTCCTGATCGACCTGGCGCAGGCCGTTGGCGATGATCGGCAGCAGCGGGCAGTCGTTGCGCGAAAGGATGCGCGCGATGCCTTGCTCGAGGCCGTCGCTGACGATATCCAGGGTCGCGCCTCGGCCCATGACCAGATCGACGAAGGCTGAGAACGCCGGGTCGATTTCCACGCTGTCGAAGTGTTCGAGCAATTGCGCCGGGTATGCCTTGACCAGCGCCAATTGGCGGCTGAGACATTCACGGGAGCCGATCTGGCCGGACAACCATTCTTCTTCGATAGCTTCCCAGCTCGGATCAGCGAACCTTTCAAGGATGCTGTCGATCACGTCGGTCCGGGTGATGGTACCGTCGAAATCACACACGATATGCCAGTGCATCATCTGCATTTGCCTATGTTGATTAAGGCGCTCATTGCGCTGTCGGAAGGGGTAGAGCAGGGACTGTGCCAAAGGGCTGAAAGCCAGCAGGGCGGGGCCTTTACCGAGGTTGAAGGGGAAATGGAGGCGGCGAAGCTACAATTTTTGTAGCTCGCTACAAACAACATCAGTGCTTGCGCAGGGCGGGGCGCTTGGTGATTGATGCCGTCATGTTCAACTGCCCGAGATCTTGTCCATGCCGCCGTTCAAACACGCGCTGCCATTGCTATGCGCCTTGTTTTTCAGCGCTTTTGCCCATGCCGACGAGGTCTCGGACACCCTCGACAGCCTCGGCCTGGGCGGCCTCAAGGGCATGGCGGGCGCGGGCTATGCCTATCGGCCCTACGACCCCACGGCCAGCCACTACGAGTTCAAGCCGATTCCCTATCTGGACCTGAGCCTGGGCAGCATTGACCTCGATTCAGAAGACGGCCTGTCGTGGAACGCCCTCAAGCTCGACGGCTGGAGCGCCGGGCCGTTCGTCAACTACGTGCCGGGCCGCGATGGCGATGATCAGCTGCGTGGCCTGCGCAATGTGCCGGGGATGGGCGAGGTCGGTGGCTTCGTCGAGTACAGCCCGTTCGAAGGCCTGCGCGCCTTTGCCCGCACTGGCCACACCTTCGGTGGCGCCAGTGGTCAGGGCGGCCTGCTGGCACAGCTTGGCAGCGAGGCGGATTACCCGTTGGGGCCGCAGAACATGGGTATTTTTGGCGGTACGACAGTCACCGCGCATTACGCCAATGCCGAGCAGACCCGTACCTTCTTCGGCGTCAGCCAGCAGGAGTCGGCGGCCTCGGGCATTCGTCCGTACCGCGCCAGCGGCGGTCTGCAGGACATCACCCTGAGCCAGAGCGCGGCTTTTCCACTGGTGGGGAATTGGTCGCTGCTGACCAGTGTCAGTTGGGTTCACCTGACTGATTCTGCGGCCGACAGCAGCATCGTCAAACAGCGCGGCAGTGCCGATCAGGGCGAGGTGGATGCGGCGCTCGCCTACCACTTCTGAAGATTGGTCTGACGTTTGCAATGGCCCTGAAAGACTCATCATTTCGAGGTGGTTTTTCATGGCTCGTCCCGTTTACCGCTGGCTCGCCCATTCGCTCTGGGACCTGATCCCGATTGCCATGGGCCTGGCGCATTTTGCTTTCGTGGTCTGGCTGGTCGCGGCCTTCCACAGCCTGTCGTGGTGGGCCATCGTGCCCCTGGCACTGCTGTATGCGGTGAGCCTGTCGTGGAGCATCAACAGCATTTCCCACAACCAGATTCACAATGCCTACTTCACCGTGCCGTGGATGAACCGCGCGTTTGACCTGCTGCTGTCGGTGACCATTGGCTTTTCCCAGACCCTGTATCGCGATATCCACAATCGCCATCACCGCGGCAACTCTGATCTGCCCGACGCCCAAGGCGAAACCATCGACCCGCTGTCGATCTACAAGCACGGCCGGAACGGCCAGCCGGAAGCACTCTGGAGTTACGTGTTCCTCAGCATGTTCCGCGACGACCCCAAGGCGTTCTACGAAGAAATGCAGCGCAAGCGCCCGGCCGATGCGCGTTGGGTCAAGGTGGAGATCTACCTGACCATCGCCTTCTACATCGGCCTGGCTTTCTATGACTGGCAGGCGGTCCTGCTGCTGTTGCCATTCTGGTATCTGGGCCAGTCGCTGTCGTCGCTCAATGGCTATTACGAACACCTGGGTGGCAACCCCGAACTGCCGATTGCCTGGGGCGTGAGTTCATACAGCGTGCTGTACAACCTGATCTGGATGAACAACGGCTACCACGCCGAACACCACTACCGGCCGAAAATGCACTGGACCAGGGTCAAGGCGTTTCATCGGCAGATCCACGAGCAGCAGCGTGAGGCGGGGGTGAAGGTGATGCCGGTGTCCCATGGGTTGGGGTTTTTGTTGCGCAGGTAATCCAACGGCAAGCCTCGTTCTAATGTGGGAGCGAGGCTTGCCCGCGAAAGCTATGTTTCTGACTCAGACGATCTTTCGGACGTACTAACCAATTCGCGGGCAAGCCTCGCTCCCACAAAAGCTACTACAGCTATCCGTTGTCTCCCTCTGCCAACAGCGCAATCCCGCCAATGATGATCCACACCCCCACCCAGTGCAGCCAGCTGATGTGCTCGCCCAGGCCCAGCCAGGAGCCGAGCAGCACGCCGACGAACACCAGCGAACTCAAGGGGAAGGCCACGCTCAGGTGGGTGCTGCGCAGGATCAGCATCCAGATCAGGAACGACGCCGCGTAACAGCCCACCGCGACCAATACGGCGGGGGTGGTCAGGGCGGTGATCAGCCAGTTCAGGCCGAAGTTCATGTTGGTCAGGTCATCGCCGCCCAGCTTCATGGCGATCTGTGCGGTGCTTTCGCTGGTGATCAGCATGGCCCACAGGGCGACGCTGGTGCTGCGCTTGGCCAGCCAGTTATGGGTGGTGGAAGGGCTCATGATGGATTCTTCGTTCATTGCATTCAGCCTCCAGTGGCGATGACCAGCATGACGCCGCCGGTAATGACCAGCGTGCCCAGCCAGCGGCGGCGGCTGACGGTTTCGCCGAGGACGAGGCGCCCGGCCAGGACCACGCCGCAGTAACTCAGGCTGGCCGCCGGAAACGCCACGCTCAGCGGAGCGACGGATAACACTTCCAGCCAGACCAGAAACTCGACGATGTAGGCCGCGATACCCGCCCACAGCAGCGGCGCGGCCATCAGTTGCAGCCAGAAACCGCGCAGGCGAAAGCCGCCGTCCTGCTCGGGCAGGCGATCCAGGCCGAGCTTGAAGGCCAGTTGACCGATCACGTCGAGGAGGATGGAAAAAGCGATCAGCAGGATGATGGACAGGCTCACGCAAACACCTCTTCGAACAGGTCGATCAAGGCGCCATTGGTGTACGCATTGCGCAGGATATCCAGCTCGCTCCAGCGTTCGGCCGGGGGCTGATCGGACTTGGCCTCCCAGCGTTTGAGCGGGTTGCTATAGGCCGGTTTGGCGAATTCGCCACACACATCGACACCAATGACCCGCTTTCTCGCCGCCAGCAGGCACAACGCCTGCAACAGATGGGACAGACGCATGCCGCCCTGATCCCAGTTGGTGGCGGCGTCTTCGCTGGCCAGCACGTCTTTGTCGATAGTGATCCAGATGGCCTCGGTGGGCAGGCTGTCGATCAACCGGGCGAGAAAGCGCGGCCAGTCCTGTTCGGCGAGGTTCTTCCAGTGCAGGTGGTTGTCGCGCTGCTGATGGCCGGGACCGTCGCCGATATACCCCCAGACTTTCGACGGCGCGTGCTGCCAGGGAAACAGCTGCAAGTCGCCGCGCTTCAAGGCACCGAGATTGCCGCCGCGCAACTGCGGGTTATGCAGGTCGTCGCTGCACGGGCCGAGGGTGACGATGCGCTTGATATTCGGCATCTTCAGCGCCCGGTTGACCCAGGAGCCGCAATGGCGACGGGGCGCCAACTGAACCCAGTCGGGGTGATTGTCGAAGTGGATCAGGGTCACCGGTTCCGGCAGATCCGCAAGGAAGGCCGGGGTCAGATGGTGATAGTCACCCGAGCCGACAAAGTAGATTTCCGGTCGCTTACCTACGGGCCGGGCGCGTTGTTGCAGGCGCTGGGCGAAGCGTCGGTAGTTCTTTTCCGTGGACCACAGGCGCAGTTTCGGGCCCAGTTCCAGCAAGTCGATGCGCGTGGCGCGGCCATCGGCCAGACGCTGCGCGATCGGCGCCTGGGCGGTCAGGCTGTGGTCGAGATCGAGAATGTTCAAAGGTCGGATTCACCTGTACCAATCCCGCTCAGACACCGGCTTTATTGAATATGAAAGCCGGCCGGGCGGGCCTGGAAGGGGTGAATGCAAGGGGTGGGCCAGCCTTTGTATTCAGGCCGAGAGCTGTTCGTTGGAGCGAGGCTTGCCCGCGAAGCTAAAACGCTTGGTGTCTGGCAAACCGCGTTGTTCTCTTCGCGGGCAAGCCTCGTTCCAACAACGTTGACGGTTAATGCAGCCGAACCCAAATGGTCACCAACAACGTCGCGGCCACCAGCCAGGCCACTGCCGCCAGGGCCAGGGAGATTTCCAGGCGCAGGCGATCGACCAGCAGGTACAGGGCGGCAAGGTAGACGAAGTAGGGAATGATCGACCACATGCCGAAGACGATGGTGGTCTTCAGGTCGTCCAGGGAGCGGCCCTTGCCGACGATGTAATGGGCGATCAGGGCGAAGGTGGGGAAGAGCGGCACCAGCCCTGCGATGTAGTAGTTTTTGGTCTTGGCCAGCATGGCCAGAATGACGACGACGGCGCCGCCGAGCAGTGCCTTTAAAATCAGATCCAAGAGAGGCAGCCTCTAGTTGCGAGCTTCGAGCTTCGAGCTAAAAGCGATTAAGTGGTGTTTTTTCTTGCAGCTCGTAGCTCACAGCTGCCCTTCAACCCAGCCCATACTTCTTGACCTTGTCAAACAGGGTGGTCTTGGCCATCCCCAGTTCCTGACTGGCCTGGCTGAGGTTGCCGCCGCTGCGTTGCAAGGCGTCACCGAGCAGGTTGCGTTCGAAGGCCTCCACCGCTTCGGCAAAGCCCAGGCTGTGGCTTTCGCTGTGGGTGCCGCTTTTCTTGAAGGCGGGCAGGCCCAGGGCGTAGCGTTCGGCGACGTTGCGCAGTTCACGTACGTTGCCCGGCCAGTCGTGGCCCATGAGTGCTGACATGGTTTGCGAATCCAGCGGCTGTGGTTCGCGGTCGAAGCGCAGGGACGACAGCTGCAGGAAGTGTTCGAACAGTTGCAGGATATCTTCGCGGCGTTCGCGCAGCGGTGGCAGTTCCAGAGTCACGACATTGAGCCGGTAGTACAGATCGCTGCGGAACTGGTTGGCGCGGCTGAGTTGATCGAGGTCGGACTTGGTCGCGGCGATCACCCGGCAGTCCACGGCCACGCTCTGGTTCGACCCCAGGCGTTCCAGGGTGCGTTCCTGCAAGACCCGCAGCAGCTTGATCTGCAGGTTGATCGGCATGCTTTCCACTTCATCGAGGAACAGCGTGCCGTTGTGCGCGTGTTCGATCTTGCCGATGCGTCGCTTGCCTGCGCCGGTGAAAGCGTTGGCTTCGTGGCCGAAGATTTCCGATTCGAACAGGTTCTCCGGCAGGCCGCCGCAATTGAGGGCGACGAACTGTTGGGTGTGGCGGCGGCTGAAGTCATGCAGGCAACGGGCGACCAGTTCCTTGCCGGTGCCGGTTTCCCCTTCGATCAGCACGTTGGCCGAGGTGTCGGCGACGTTGGCGATCAGGGCGCGCAGGTTCTGCATGGCCGGGGAGCGGCCGATGATTTTGCCTTCCAGGGAATCGCGCTCGGCCAGCTGTTTGCGCAGAGCGAAGACTTCCCGGGCCAGCCCGCGTTGCTCCAGGGCGCGGCGGGTGACGTCTACCAGGCGCTCGGGGGAGAAGGGCTTTTCCATGAAGTCGTAGGCGCCATCGCGCATGGCATTGACCGCCATGGAGATATCGCCGTGGCCGGTGATCAGTACCACTGGCAGGCTGCGGTCCAGGGCCTTGAGTCGGGTCAGCAGTTCCAGGCCGTCGATGCCCGGCAGGCGGATATCACTGATGACGATGCCGGCGAAGTTGTCGCCGATGCGGCTCAGGGCCTCTTCGGCGCTGCCCACGCCTTCGCTGTGGATATCTTCCAGGGCAAGGGCCTGTTGGCAGCCGAGCAGGACGTGGGGGTCATCTTCGACGATGAGGACGGTTAGCTCGCCGTATTGGCTCATAGGATTGCACTCATGTCGGTTCGCCAGTCTGCGGCTCGGATATGGCTTGGACCAGTGGCAGGCACAGCACGAACGCCGTGCCGCCGCTGGCCGGGTGTTCGGCGCTCAGGCTGCCACCGGCCGCCGCAGCGAGGCTGGCGGACAGGGTCAGGCCCAGGCCCAGGCCTTGCTCGCCGGGCTTGGTGGTAAAGAAGGGTTCGAACAGGTGCTTGCGCGCTTCGGCGTCGATGCCATGGCCATTGTCGCGTACTTGCAGGCGATAGCGGCCGTCGACGATGGCGCCTTCGAGCCACAGTTCCGGCAGCGGTTGGGCCTGCATGGCATCCAGGGCGTTGCCGATCAGGTTGACGAGAATCTGCTCCAGGCGCGTCTGGTCGATGCGCAAGGCAAGGTCGGAAAAGTCCTGATGCAGGGTCAGACCAAAGCTTTCCAGGCGTCCGGCGAGCAGACCCAGCGCCGCTTCCACGGCCTTGCCCGGCATGGCCTGGCCATGGTCCTTGCCGTCGCCGCGCCGGGCGAAGGCGCGCAGGCTGGCGGTGATACGGCCCATGCGGTCGACCAGATCGTTGATCGTGCGCAGGTTGGTGCTGGCGGTATCCAGGGCGCCGCGTTCGATGAAGCGTACGGTGTTGCCGGACAGGGTCCGCAATGCCGCCAAAGGTTGATTGAGTTCGTGGGCGATGCTGGTGGACATCTGGCCGATGGCTGCCAGCTTGCCGGCCTGGACCAGTTCGTCCTGGGCGCGGCGCAAGGTGTCTTCGGCCTGGCGCCGTTCGCGGATCTGCCCCTTGAGGCGTTCGTTGCTGGCGCGCAGGTCGGCGGTGCGCTCGGCGATCTTGCGCTCTAGCTCATTGTTGGCGGCCTGCAGGGCTTCCCTGGCGGCAAGGCGGGTAGAGAGCACCTTGCGCCGCTCGTTCCAGGCAATCAGCAAAAACGCCACCAGCGCGCAGGCCACGGCCACCAGCATGCCCTGGCTGCCGGCCTCGCGGCGCAGGTCTTCAAGGGGGGTGAGCAGGGTCAGGTGCCAGGGCGTGTCGCTCAACTGGCGGGTCTGAGCCAGGTAGCTGACCCTGGTGTGTTCGGTATCAACGCTGGTGTTGGCCGGAAAGGTCAGTTTCTCCGCGCCTTCGGCCAGTGCCTCCCGCTCCAGTGGCACCAGTTCGTTCAGTGGCCACCAGTAATATTGCAGGCTGCGCGCCAGGCGTTCCTTGATCTCCGGGGTCAGCGGGCGCACCGATTTGAGTTTTCGCGCCGGATCGCTGGAAAGGATGATGATGCCGTTTTCGTCACTGACGAAGGCTTCCAGACGCGCCCGTTGCCAGCGTTCTTCCAGGGCTTCGAGGCGCACCTTGATCACCGCGACGCCGATGATTTTGCCGTGCTCTTCCAGGCCATGGGCCAGGTAGTAACCGGGCTCGCCGGTGGTGCTGCCGATGCCGTAGAAACGACCGGGCAGGCCGCGCACGGCGTCCTGAAAGTAGGCGCGGAACGACAGGTCTTCACCCAGATAACTGTCGGCATCGCGCCAGTTGCTGGTGGCCAGTACCCGGCCGGTGGTGTCCAGCACGTAGATGGCCCGGCTGCGGCTGCGCCGGTTCAGGCCTTCAAGGTAATCGTTGACCTCGCGGCGCAGTTCGGGCGTCGGGTCCTTGAGCAGCATCGAGACGCTGGATTCCAGCTCCAGGACGCTGGGCAGGTAGGTGTATTTGTTGATTTCACTTTCAAGGGTGCGGGCATGCAGCTCGAGCTGGCGTTCGCCGTTTTCGCTCAAGGCCTTGATGCCGTTGCGCTCGCTGACCAGATAGGCGGCATAACCCAGCGCGACCATCAGCAGGAGGATCAGCGGCGGCAGAAACAGGTGGCGTATCAGTCGGGGTTTCACGGCGAGTGATGGCGGCGTGGCGCGATAGAGAGGAGGGTCGCATTTCATCACAGTCATCCTGGCCCGAACAGCGGCCCGTGCAATGCCTTGCACGGACCACCGGGGTGGCAGGCTCTTTCGAGCCGGTGTCTTGTCAAACAAACCACAAACTTACGAAGTTTCGGTGTGTTGGAGCGAGGCTTGCCCGCGAAGAACCATGACGGGGTACATCTGAATGACCTCGTTGGTCTTTTCGCGGGCAAGCCTCGCTCCCACAGATCAGTGCTGCAGGATCTTGGCGAGGAACTGCTGGGCGCGTTCGGAACGTGCGCTGACGTCACCGAAGAACTCTTCCTTGGCGCAGTCTTCGACGATCTGGCCCTTGTCCATAAAGATCACGCGGTTGGCCACTTTGCGGGCAAAGCCCATTTCGTGGGTCACGCACATCATGGTCATGCCTTCATGGGCCAGCTGGACCATGACATCGAGTACTTCATTGACCATTTCCGGGTCCAGAGCCGAGGTCGGTTCGTCGAACAGCATGACTACCGGGTCCATCGCCAGGGCACGGGCAATAGCGACGCGCTGCTGCTGACCTCCGGACAGTTGGCCTGGATGCTTGTGGGCATGGGCTGACAGGCCGACGCGGTCGAGCAGTTTCAGGCCCTTCTCGGTGGCTTCGGCCTTGCTGCGGCCCAGCACCTTGATCTGCGCGATGGTCAGGTTCTCGACGATGGACAGGTGCGGGAACAGTTCGAAGTGCTGGAACACCATGCCGACGCGCGAGCGCAGTTTCGGCAGGTTGGTCTTTGGGTCGGCGATGGAGGTGCCGTCGACCACAATGTCACCCTTCTGGAAGGGTTCCAGGGCGTTGACGCACTTGATCAGGGTCGACTTACCCGAGCCGGACGGCCCGCAGACCACGACCACTTCACCCTTGGCGACTTCGGTGCTGCAATCGGTCAGCACCTGAAAATCCCCGTACCACTTGTTTACGTTCTTGATGGAAATCATACGGCGAACCTTTTTTGCAGACGCTTCACCAGCACCGAGGCGGCAAAGCTGATCGTGAAATACACAAGACCCGCGATGATCAGGAACTCATTGGAACGACCAATGATGTCGCCACTGGAGCGCGCGGAATTGAGGAAGTCCACCAACCCGACCGTGTACACCAGGGAGGTGTCCTGGAACAGGATGATGCTTTGCTGCAGCAGCAGCGGGGTCATCTTGCGGAAGGCCTGGGGCAGGATGATCAGGCGCATCATCTGGCCGTAGGTCATGCCCAGGGCCTGGGCGGCGCCCATCTGGCCACGGGAGATCGACTGCACGCCGGCACGGACGATTTCGCAGAAATACGCTGCCTCGAACATCATGAAGGCCACGACGCAGGAGGTGAACGCACCAATCGGCGTGTCCTGCCCGGTGATCCAGCGCAGCACGAACGGCACCGCCAGGTAGAACCAGGTGATGACCAGCAGCAACGGGATCGAACGGAAGTAGTTGACGTAGGCACCGGCGATATTGGCCAGCAGCTTGTTCGACGACAAGCGCATCAACGCCAGCAGGGTGCCGATGACGATACCGCCGACGACGCCCATGACCATCAGTTGCAGGGTCATGACCATGCCGTTCCACAGGCCCGGGATGGCCGGAACGATTCCACTGAAGTCCATTATTTACCTCCCACGGAGATCAGTCCGGGCACGGCAACTTTCTTCTCGACCAGGCGCATGAGCAGCATCAGGCTCATGTTCAGGGTGAAGTAGATCAGGGTCGCCAGGGTGAAGGCTTCGAACAGGTTCGCGGAAAACTCGGCGGTCTGTTTGGTCTGCGCCAGCAACTCCATCAGGCCGATCAACGAAGCCACGGATGAGTTCTTGAACACGTTGAGGAATTCGGAGGTAAGCGGCGGAATGATGATCCGGTACGCTTGCGGCAACAGCACGTTCCAGTAGATCTGCGGCAGTTTGAAACCCATGGCGCGGGCAGCGGCTTCCTGGCCGCGTGGCAGCGCCTGGATACCGGTACGCACCTGCTCGCAGACGCGAGCGGCGGTGAACAGGCCAAGGCACACGACCACGCTCAGGAAGGCTGAGGTCGTCGGGTTGAGGTCCTGTTTGTACCACTCCTGAATGTGCTCGGGCAGCAGGTCCGGTACCAGGAAGTACCAGATGAACAGCTGTACCAGCAGCGGCACATTGCGGAAGATTTCTACATAGACGGTAGCAATGCCCGACACCCAGCGATTGGGCACCGTGCGCATGACACCGAGTACCGAACCCAGCGACAGTGCGACGAGCCAGGCGACGATGGAAATGGCGATAGTCCAGCCAAGGCCCGACACATACCAGTCAAGGTAGGTTTCGCTGCCAACGCCAGTGGACTTGAAGAACACGCCCCAGTCCCAGTTGTAATTCATCAGGGTCTCCCCTCTGATCGATCGAAATGCATGCACCCGTTCGCACGAATCCCTTCGGGCTGTTGCGTTCGCCAAACCTGCCCAGGCTTCCGGCCGGGCATGACAACGTTGGCGTCACTTGAGTGGTAAGCGCCGCCGGGGCAGGTGGTGCCCCGGTGGCGGTCAGGCCGTCACGGTTGTGGCAAGCCTCAGGGTTTCTTGTCCGGCGCTGGCTTGTCGTTCGGGTTGGCGATCAGGGCCTTGAGCTCGTCGCTCATCGGGAACATCAGGTTCAAGCCTTTTGGCGGGATTGGCTGGGTGAACCACTTGTCGTAGATCTTGTTGATCTCGCCCGACTTGAAAGTAGTGACGATGGCGTCGTCCACGGCTTTCTTGAACGCAGGATCGTCCTTGCGCACCATGCAGCCATAGATTTCGTTGGACTGGGCAGTGCCGGTCACATGCCAGTCGGTCGGCTTCTTGGCCTTGGCCATTTCACCGGCGAGCAGGGCGTCGTCCATCATGAAGGCAACGGCACGGCCCGATTCGAGCATCTGGAAGGACTCGCCATGGTCTTTGGCGGAGATGACGTTCATGCCCATCTGCTTGTCAGCGTTCATCGCCTTGAGGATGCGCTCGGACGTGGTGCCGGCGGTGGTCACGACGTTCTTGCCTTTCAGGTCGTCGAAGTCCTTGTAGGACGAATCAGCCTTGGTCAGCAGCCGGGTGCCGATTTCGAAGATGCCGATGGAGAAATCCACCTGCTGGGCGCGTTCGGCATTGTTGGTAGTGGAACCACACTCAACGTCGACGGTGCCGTTCTGTACCAGCGGGATACGGGTCTGGGAGGTGACCAGGTTGTACTTGACCTTAAGGTCCGGCAGGTCCAGGTCTTTCTTGATCGCTTCAACGATTTTCAATTGGATGTCGTGGGAGTAGCCCTGAGGCACGCCGCTGGCATCAGCGATGTAGGAAAACGGAATCGAGGAATCGCGGTGGCCCAGAGTGATGGTGCCGGACTCTTTGATTTTCTTCAGGGTGCCGGTGAGCTCGGCAGCGAATACTGGGGTGCTGATCAGAGCGGCAGCGATTGCTGCGCCCAGGATATGGGGAACGATGCGCATCGGTTAATCCTCGACTTTGTTTTTTTTATGGGACCGGTAATTGAGTGGTCCGCCTGTTCAGCGAAGGCTTCAACGGCAGCCCAATAGGGCACACGCTACGGTCGAAGCGGTCGACTACGTAACTGTAGAGCATGAGCCGTGCCAGATCTGTGGATAGGGTCTATATATATGATTTATAAGGGATTAATTATTTATTACGAGGAAGGGGAGGGGGGCGGCGTCCGGGATGCCGAATGAAGCGGGAGAAGGGCGTTCGGAATTCCGATTGCAATCAGATGCTGGTGCAGAAAGCGGCTTCGCAGTGAAATCCGGGGAAACATTGTGGGAGCGAATTCATTCGCGAAAACTGCGTTTCGGGCAATGAATAGCTAGTTGAGGTACAGGCCTCTTCGCGAATGAATTCGCTCCCACAGGATCGCTCCCACCTTCTTGATGCGTTTACCTACCTGTTGCGAGGGTTCAGGCTGCCGCTGTATCGCCTTTATTACGCACGTGGGTATCCAGGTACTGCTGCACTTTGGCCTGTTCTTCAGGCGTGGTGAACAGCCCCAGCTTGGTCCGCCGCCAGAGGATGTCCTGGGCGCTGCTGGCCCATTCCACATCGCACAGGTAATCGACTTCCCGGGTGTACAGGCCGCCACCGAGGTGTTCGCCCAGATCGCTCAGGCCAGTGGTGCCTTCGAGCAGACGCCAGCTACGACTGCCGTAGGTAATGGCCCAGCGTTTGGCGATTGTGGCTGGCAGCCAGCTGTAACGTTGGCTCAGTTCGGCGCTCAGGGCGGCAGGTGTGGTCATCTGCTCGCCGCCGGGCAGGCTGGCCTTGGCGGTCCAGCTCGGTTTCATCTGCGGGAAGAACGGCGCCAGTTGGGCCATTGCCGATTCTGCCAGCTTGCGATAAGTGGTCAGCTTGCCGCCGAACACCGAGAGGATCGGTGCTTCTTCACTGCTGCCGGACAGCGACAGGGTGTAGTCGCGGGTAATCGCCGACGGGTTGTCCGATTCGTCGTTGCACAGCGGACGCACGCCGGAGTAAGTGCGCAGCACGTCGTCCCGGGTTAGCTGCTTCTTGAAGTGGTCGTTGGCTACTTTGAGCATGTAGTCCATTTCGCCGTCGGTGATTTCCACCTTGCTCGGGTCGCCCTGATATTCACGGTCGGTGGTGCCGACGATGGTGAAGCGCTCCATGTACGGAATGGCGAACACGATGCGCTGATCTTCGTTTTGCAGGATGAAGGCGTTGTCGCCTTCATAGAGTTTGTCGACGATCAGGTGGCTGCCCTGGATCAGGCGGATGCCGTAAGGCGAGTCCAGCTTGAGGTCGTCGCGAATGAATTTGGCGACCCATGGCCCGGCCGCGTTGACCAGGGCCTTGGCGCGAATCGAGAACAGGCTGCCGTCGGCGCGTTCCATGTGCAGGTGCCACAGGCCCTTGCTGCGACGGGCGTTCAGGCAACGGGTCTGGGTATGAACGTGGGCGCCGTTTTCCCGAGCCGCCATGGCATTGAGCACAACCAGGCGGGCATCGTCGACCCAGCAGTCGGAGTATTCGAAACCGCGGGTGATCTGCGGTTTCAGCGGACTGCTGGCATCGAAACGCAGGCTGCGCGAGGCCGGGAGCTTTTCCCGCTTGCCCAGGTGGTCATAAAGGAACAGGCCGGCACGGATCATCCAGGCTGGCCGCAGGTGCGGGCGGTGCGGCAGGACAAAGCGCATCGGCTTGACAATATGCGGGGCTTTTTCCAGCAGCACTTCGCGTTCGGCCAAGGCTTCGCGCACCAGGCGGAATTCGTAATGTTCGAGGTAGCGCAGGCCACCGTGGATCAGCTTGCTGCTGGCCGAGGACGTGTGGCTGGCGAGGTCGTCCTTTTCGCAAAGGAACACCGACAGACCGCGCCCGGAGGCGTCTGCGGCAATCCCGACACCATTGATGCCGCCACCGATGACGGCGATGTCATAGACCTCGGACAAGGGCGGAGTGGGCAAATGAGTGTGGGGCATGGGGCCTCCTGACGGTGTTCGCGAATAACGAATTCGAACATTTATGTTCAATTTCGAAAATATTAGCGCAATAGTCGGGTAACAGCCAGTCAGGATCGATTGAAAATACTGATCAAAAAGATGGGAAAGGAACAATTACGAACATTGTAGGACGGGATTTGGCTGGGTGGCCGGGAGGATGTGGGAGCGAATTCATTCGCGAAAGCTGCGCGTCCGTCGACAGAATTCATCGAACGTACCGGCCTCTTCGCGGATAAATCCGCTCCCACAAGATTCACCAGCGATCCTGGGCTTAAACGACTTCCAGGCGAATCTTGTTTTGCGTCAGCAACTGCACCAACGCAGGCACCGGCGCCTGATCGGTCACCAGGCAGTCGATCAGGCTGATCGAGCCCAGGCGGACCATGGCGTTGCGCCCGAACTTGCTGGAGTCGGCGGCGAGGATGACTTGACGGGCGTTGGCGATGATCGCCTGGGATACGCGCACTTCCTGGTAGTCGAAGTCCAGCAGGCTGCCGTCTTCGTCAATGCCACTGATGCCGACCAGAGCGAAATCCACCTTGAACTGGTTGATGAAGTCGACACTGGCCTGACCCACCACACCGCCATCACGGCGCACGTTGCCCCCGGCGAGCAGCACTTCGAAATCGTCCTTGGCGCTGAGGATCGAGGCCACATGGAGGTTGTTGGTGATGATTTTCAGGTTGTTGTGGTTGAGCAGGGCGCGGGCGATGGATTCGGTGGTGGTGCCGATATTGATGAACAGCGAGGCATGATCCGGAATCTGCGCGGCAATGGCTTCGGCAATGCGCTGCTTCTCGTCGCGCATCTGGTCCGCGCGCATGGCGTAGGCGGTGTTTTCGATACTGGAGTCATAGGCGGCGCCACCGTGGTAGCGCCTGAGCAGGTTCATTTCCGCCAGTTGGTTGATGTCGCGGCGAATGGTCTGCGGGGTCACGACGAACAACGTGGCCATCTCTTCGATGCTCACGTAGCCGCGTTCACGTACCAGTTCGAGGATCTGCTGTTGGCGGGGAGGCAGATTCATTATTTTGGGAGTTCCTTACAGGCGGCCGTATCGCCTCATGATGCCGCAGTGACGGGCCGCCTGTCATTTGCCAATCACTCCTCGTTTTCGTGAGGCGCCCAGTCGCGGGTACGTTCGACGGCTTTCTTCCAGCCGGCGTAGAGCTTTTCCTTCTCTTCATCTGCGCATTGCGGCGTGAATTCACGCTCGATGACCGCCTTGTCGCGCAGTTCGTCCAGGCTGCTCCAGAAGCCAATGGCCAGACCGGCCAGGAAAGCGGCGCCCAGCGCTGTGGTTTCACGCATCTGCGGACGTTCGACGCGGGTGCCGAGGATGTCGGCCTGGAATTGCATGAGGAAGTTGTTGGCCACCGCGCCGCCGTCCACGCGCAGGGCTTTCAGGCGTTCGCCGGAGTCCTGCTGCATGGCGTCGAGGACGTCGCGGGTCTGGTAGGCGATGGATTCCAGGGCGGCACGGATGATGTGATCGACCTTGACCCCGCGGGTCAGGCCGAACAGCGCGCCGCGGGCATACGGGTCCCAGTAGGGTGCGCCGAGGCCGGTGAAGGCGGGCACCAGGTAGACGCCGTTGCTGCTCTTGACCTTGCTGGCGAAGTACTCGGTGTCCAGGGCGTCATTGATGATCTTCAGTTCGTCACGCAGCCACTGCACGGTGGAGCCGCCGTTGAATACTGCGCCTTCCAGGGCGTAGGCCACTTCGCCACGAGGGCCGCAGCCGATGGTGGTGAGCATGCCGTGCTTGGACTTGACCGCTTTCTTACCGGTGTTCATCAGCAGGAAGCAGCCGGTGCCGTAGGTGTTCTTCGCCTGGCCCGGTTCGACGCACATCTGACCGAACAGCGCGGCCTGTTGGTCGCCAGCGATACCGGCGATGGCAATGCCGCTCTTGCTGTGGCCGTAAACCTCGGAGGAGGACTTCACTTCGGGCAGCATTTCCCGGGGGATATCCAGGGCATCGAGCATGCGCTGGTCCCATTCCAGGGTGTGAATGTTGAACAACATGGTCCGCGAGGCGTTGGTGTAGTCGGTGACATGCACCTTGCCGCCGGTGAATTTCCAGATCAGCCAGCTATCCACGGTGCCGAACAGCAATTCGCCGTTGCGCGCGCGTTCGCGGCTGCCTTCGACATGGTCGAGAATCCACTTGAGTTTGGTGCCGGAGAAATACGGGTCGGTGACCAGACCGGTGGTTTCCTGAATGTACGGCTCCATGCCATCGCGCTTGAGCTGCTCGCAGATTTCCGTGCTGCGCCGGCATTGCCAGACGATGGCGTTGTACAGCGGGCGACCGGTGTCCTTTTCCCAGACCACAGTGGTTTCGCGCTGGTTGGTGATACCAATGGCGGCGATCTGATTGTGATGCAGGTCGGCCTGGGCCAGGGCCTTGGTCATGCAGGCGGTCTGGGTGGCGAAGATCTCCATCGGGTCATGCTCGACCCAGCCCGGCTGCGGATAATGTTGGACGAACTCGCTCTGGGCCGTGCTCACCACATTGGCGTCGCGGTCGAAAATAATGGCGCGAGAGCTGGTGGTCCCTTGATCGAGGGCAATGATGTAGTTTTTGTTCTGGTTATCGTTCATGTCGATTGCCTTGGGAAATGAGGTGAGGCATTTGGCACTGTGCAACGAGCACTATATTCGTAAACGAAAAAATATAGACAAGAAAGAACCCTGTCAAAGGTCGAAAGTGAACAGTTCATCGGTTCTTTGCTGTTCTGGAGGCTTCTTAATATAGGAAACGCCGTTTCCGACGCAACAACACGAGAGTTAACATGACGGGTTAGTGTCCCGTCTTGGAGTGTTGCATGACCCCCGCCCTGGATTTGCTGAAAAAAGTGCGTGCCGAGCACCGCATTCACAGTTACGAACACGATCCCAAGGCCGCCTCTTACGGCCTGGAAGCGGCGGAGAAACTCGGCCTGGAACCGGCCCAGGTGTTCAAGACGCTGCTGGCCTGTACCGAGAAGGGTGAGTTACTGGTGGCCGTGGTGCCGGTGGCGGGCAGCCTCGATCTCAAGGCGCTGGCTCAGGCGGCCAAGGTGAAGAAAGTCGAAATGGCCGATCCGGTCGCCGCGCAGCGTTCCACCGGCTATCTGTTGGGCGGTATCAGCCCGCTGGGGCAAAAAAAACGTCTGCGTACCTTTATCGACGCAAGCGCGCAGTCGTTTGCAACCATTCATGTCAGTGCCGGACGGCGTGGGCTGGAAGTGGAGCTGGCCGCTGCAGTGCTGGCGGAACATACCCAAGGTGTGTTCGCGCCGGTCGGGCGGCCTTGAGGCTCAGGCCGCAGCGAATGTCAGCAGGTGCCGGTTGGCGACGCTGATGCCGACCTCTTCGCCTTCACGATGATCGGCATAGCTGGGAAACAGCGCTTCGAGCTGCCCGCCGTCGGGCAGTTGCAGGCGATAGAGCGTCGTGGCGCCCTGGAAGGTACGACGCGTGACTTTGGCCTTGAGCAGGCTGTCCGGCGCGTAGGCAATATCGTCGGGACGCAGCAGGACGTCCACCGCTGAGCCAGGGGCAGCCGCGCGGGGGCTGTGGCTGCCGAGGATGCCCAGCCCGGTCTGCACCGAGGTTGCATCGATCTGCTGGCCGCGAATGAAATAACCCTGTCCGATAAAGCTGGCGACGAAAGGCGTCAGCGGAAAGTGATAGAGGTCGTGGGGCGAATCCCATTGCTCCAGTCGTCCCTGTCTGAATACGCCGACCTGATCACTGACCGCGAAGGCTTCGTCCTGATCATGGGTGACCAGAATGGCGCTGGTGCCACGGGACTTGAGAATCTCCCGCACTTCCTGACTCAGGCGCCGACGCAGCTCACCGTCAAGGTTGGAGAAGGGTTCATCGAGCAGCAGCAACTGTGGCTCAGGCGCCAAAGCCCGAGCCAGGGCCACGCGCTGTTGCTGGCCGCCGGACAGCTCATGAGGCATGCGCTGCCCGAGCGCGCCGAGGTTGACCAGTTCGAGCATTTCTTCGGTGATGCGTGCCTGCTCCGGGTGCTTGCGAATGCCGAAGGCGACGTTCTCGGCCACGCTCAGGTGCGGGAACAGCGCGTAGTCCTGAAAGACCATGCCGATCCGGCGTTTCTCCGGAGCCAGAGTAAAGCCAGGGCGCGAGATGACTTCCCCGGCCAGGGTGATCTGCCCGCTGTGCACCGGCTCGAAACCGGCGATCGCCCGCAGCGTGGTGGTCTTGCCGCAACCGGAAGAACCGAGCAGGCAACCGATATCACCGGCCTTGAGGTGCAGGTTGAGGTCCTGCACCACGGCCTGACCTTCATAGCCGCAGGCCAGTTCAGTCAGGTCAAGCAGATGGGACTCGCTCATGCGGGCTGATAGGACGGCGCGACGAGCATTTCCAGCAGGGCCTTTTGTGCATGCAAGCGGTTTTCCGCCTGATCCCAGGCCACGGAGCGCGGGTCGTCGAGCAGGTCTTCGCTGATTTCCTCGCCGCGATGGGCTGGCAGGCAATGCATGAACAGCACATCGGCAGCGGCCAGGTCGAGCAGTTCGCGGGTGACCTGGAAGGGTTTGAACAGGGCCATGCGCTTGGCCGACTCTTCTTCCTGGCCCATGGAGGTCCAGACGTCAGTAGTCACCAGATGTGCGCCGGCCACCGCTTCACGCGGGTCGCGCACGACGGTGACGCGATCACCGCCCAATGCGAGGAATTGCGCGCTTGGCTCGTAGCCTTCGGGGCAGGCGATGCGCAACTGGAAGTCGAACTGAATGGCCGCTTCTATATAGCTGTTGCACATGTTGTAGCCGTCGCCGATCCAGGCCACGGTCTTGCCCTGAATCGAACCGCGATGCTCAAGGAAGGTTTGCATGTCGGCCAGCAGCTGGCACGGGTGCAGGTCGTTGGACAAACCGTTGATCACCGGTACGCGGGAATTGGCCGCAAATTCGGTCAGGGTGCTGTGTTCGAATGTGCGGATCATCACCGCATCAACCATGCGCGACATGACCTTGGCAGCGTCGGCAATCGGCTCGCCGCGGCCCAATTGGGTGTCGCGGGGCGACAAAAAGATGGCCTGACCACCCAGTTGGATCATCCCGGCTTCGAAGGAAACACGGGTACGAGTCGAAGATTTCTCGAAGATCATGCCCAGCACCCGATTTTTCAGCGGCTCGAAAAGCACGCTGCGATTGCGCAGGTCCTTTAGCTCCATGCCGCGACGAATCACGCGCACAAGCTCTTCCTGCGTGTAATCCATCATCGAGAGAAAGTGCCTTGCGTTCATCATTAACTACCTTTTTGCAACAGAGCGCAGATCCAAAAAGCCAGTTTTTTATCGGGAAAACGGGCGGGACCTGCGGCGAAAGCCGCACATGGCGACGAAATAGGGAAGGCGCGATGGTATAAAAAAATGTCGCCTCTTACCAATAGCCTGCTTACTTCAGGGCTTTTTGCCTATCCTGAACGACACCTGAGCGATTTCGCAAAAGGGGTTCGCGGGGAGTTATTGTGATAAAGGCAAATTGATATCATTGCCCCGTCAGCAGGCAGCATTTGTACACTGCCCCTTGGTCGCTTGGCAATTGATGCCGATCCTGTAACAGTTCACCTGCTTTGCAGCGGTACAGATGCGACGTGCTTCACGCGCCTTGAAAGTCGCCCGTTTCATTAGCAGCGAGGCTGGGTTATAACTAGGCAAGACTAACCTCGGGGGATTGAGGAATGGATTCAAAAGAACGTCAACTTACAGAGCTGCTCGGGCTCACGGCTCGAACGCTGACACACTTAACGGCGTCCATGACTTCCATGTCCTTTGAACTGCTGCGCAGTGAAGATGAGGTCACCCGTGCGGCTGGCCGTCGCATGATCGATCGTATGGCTACAATCAGCTCCGGTCTGGATGAACACTGGCGTTTGATCGGCGAGCTTACTGGTGTGCACGTCGCCCAGGAGCAGATCGAAACCGTTCACGAAATCCAGCTGCAACGAAAAACCATCACCCCTATCGGCGGTTGATCAGCGGGCTTCATATGCCCGCCTGATGCTTGTCGATTCACAAGACGAACGTCTCTGGCGTAGTCGCATCCCAGACTTCATAGTTTTTGTACGCGCTCACTCCGAACGCGCTGACAAGAATATGAGGCTGGCGATGACCAAGACTCTGCACCACCGTGCGTGCCACCTGTGCGAAGCCATCTGCGGCCTCACCATCGAAACCACTGTGCTGCCGGATGAAGGCACCCGGATCACCTCGATCAAGGGCGACTCGCTGGACAGCTTCAGC
Source organism: Pseudomonas sp. JUb42 (assembly GCF_024807945.1). Lineage (GTDB taxonomy): Bacteria > Pseudomonadota > Gammaproteobacteria > Pseudomonadales > Pseudomonadaceae > Aquipseudomonas. Next base: position 354,826 of record NZ_JANUFD010000001.1, read on the forward strand.
CGTGGGCACATCTGCCCCAAGGCCGTGGCCCTGCAAGATATCCAGAACGACCCTGACCGCCTGCGCCAGCCCATGCGCCGAGTCGGCGAGCAATGGCAGGCAATCGGCTGGCAGGAAGCCTTCGAGCTGGTCGCTGAGCGCCTTGCCGATATCCAGCAGCGCCATGGGCAGAACGCCGTGGCGGTGTATCAGGGCAATCCCAGCGTGCACAACTACGGGCTGATGACTCACAGCAATTATTTTCTCGGTCAGCTCAAGACCCGCAATCGCTTTTCTGCGACTTCGGTGGACCAACTCCCCCATCACCTGAGCAGCTTTCTGATTTACGGTCACGGCCTGCTGCTGCCAATCGCCGACATCGACCACACCGATTTCATGCTGATCCTCGGTGGTAATCCTCTGGCCTCCAACGGCAGCATCATGACCGTGCCGGACGTCGAGAAGCGTCTCAAGGCGATTCAGGGGCGCGGTGGCAAGGTGGTAGTGGTCGATCCGCGGCGCAGCGAGACTGCGGCCATTGCCGACCAGCATATGTTCGTCCGCCCTGGCGGCGATGCCGCGCTGTTGCTGGGCCTGCTCAATACCCTGTTCGAAGAAGGACTGACCCGCGTTACCCATCTGCCGGTGGACGGCCTGGACGAGGTGCGCCAGGCCATCGCCGGTCTGCACGCCGAGGCCATGAGCCCGCGCTGCGGTGTGCCTGCCGAGCAGATTCGCCAATTGGCCAGGGACTTCGCTGCCGCCGATAAGGCGGTGTGCTACGGGCGCATGGGCATTTCCACACAGGCGTTCGGCACGCTTTGTCATTGGCTGGTGCAGTTGATCAATTTGGTCACCGGCAATCTGGACCGGGTCGGCGGTGCCTTGTGCACGCAGCCGGCGGTGGATCTGGTGGCATCGACGTCTGGCGGCCACTTCAATCTCTGGCAGAGCCGGGTGTCTGGCTTGCCTGAATATGCCGGCGAGCTGCCGGTTTCGGCGCTGGCCGAAGAAATGCTCGTCGAAGGCGAAGGGCAGGTGCGGGCGCTGATTACGGTAGCTGGCAACCCGGTGTTGTCGACGCCCAACGGCCGACGCCTGGATCAGGCCCTGGATGGCCTTGAATTCATGCTCAGCATCGATCTGTATATCAACGAGACCACGCGGCACGCGGACCTGATCCTGCCGTCCACCTCGGCACTGGAAAACGATCACTACGACACCACGTTCAACACCTTTGCTGTGCGCAATGTCACCCGTTTCAACCGGGCGATCCTGGAAAAGCCCGAGGGCGCGCTGCACGACTGGGAAATATTTGTCGGCCTGGCCAAGGCATTCGCTGCCAAAACCGGACGTGAGCTGAAAGCGACCATGCCGCCGGCGCAGATGATCGACTATGGCCTGCGCAGCGGCTTGTATGGAGATGCTTCGGACTGGAAGCTTTCCCTGGAGACCCTCGCCAATCATCCCCATGGCCTCGATCTGGGAGCGTTGCAGCCAAATCTGGCGTCCCGCCTCAAGACGGCCAACAAACGCGTCCAGGCGGCGCCTGAGGTGATCCTCGCTGATCTGGCGCGGTTTGCGGCGGTGGCGCTGCCGGATGCCGATGAGTTGCTGCTGATAGGTCGTCGCCATGTACGCAGCAATAATTCGTGGATGCATAACTACCATCGACTGGTCAAAGGCAAGCCCCGGCATCAGTTGCTGATGCATCCCGCTGACCTGGCCCGACGTGGTCTGGTCAACGGGCAGCAGGTCAGCGTGACCTCGCGGGTCGGGGTGATCGAGGTGGAAGTAGTGGAGAGCCTGGACATGATGCCCGGAGTGGTCAGCCTGCCTCACGGCTGGGGCCACGGGCGCGCTGGCGTGCGCATGGGGATCGCGCAAAGCCAGCCTGGGGCCAGTGCCAACGACCTGACCGACGAGCGGTCTATGGACGCTCTGTCCGGCAATGCCGTGCTCAACGGCGTGCCTGTGCAGGTGGCTGCGGCATGATGACCGTCATTCTTTAACGCCAAGACCGAGCGTTAGCGTAGGCAATCCGTTACAATGCGTCACCGTGTCGACAACTGAGTCGGACAGTTAAGCCGAGGTGCTCCATGGATATCATCGAAACAATCAAAGAGCAGATTGCTAACAACACCATTCTGCTTTACATGAAAGGCGCGCCGAATGCCCCGCAATGCGGCTTTTCGGCCAAGGCTTCCCAGGCTGTCATGGCATGCGGCGAGAAATTCGCTTATGTCGATATCCTGCAAAACCCTGAAATTCGTGCCAACCTGCCGAAATACGCCAACTGGCCAACCTTCCCACAGCTGTGGGTAGCAGGCGAGCTGGTCGGCGGCAGCGACATCATCACCGAGATGCAAGCCAACGGTGAGTTGCAGACGCTGATCAAGAACGCCGCTGCTGCTTCGGCCGACAACAAGTCCGAGGCGTGATTCTCAAGCGAGTGCCCGTCCCGACGGGCACTTGCTGTGAATCGCCAGCCACAAAAAAGCCCTGCAAGTGCAGGGCTTTTTTGTGTGCGCTGTCAACGTAGGACCGGCTTTAGCCGGGAGGGCTTGGTTGCGGCTCTCGCGGCTTAAGCCGCTCCTGCGACGAGATCTGATTTACCGCTTAGTCATCACCCATCTGCGATTGCAGATAGTTCTCGATGCCGACCTTGTCGATCAGGCCCAGTTGGGTTTCCAGCCAGTCGATGTGTTCTTCTTCGGATTCAAGGATGTCTTCCAGCAGCTCGCGGCTGCCGAAGTCACCGACCACTTCGAAGTGAGCAATGGCGGCTTTGAGATCAGCCAAGCCTTTCTGCTCGATCTTCAGGTCGCATTCAAGCATTTCCTTGGTGTGCTCGCCGATCAGGATCTTGCCCAGGTCTTGCAGGTTAGGCAGGCCTTCCAGGAACAGGATGCGCTTGATCAGCTTGTCAGCGTGTTTCATCTCGTCGATGGATTCGTGGTACTCGTGGGCACCCAGCTTTTTCAGACCCCAGTCCTCGTACATGCGTGCATGCAGGAAGTATTGGTTGATCGCGACCAGCTCGTTTCCGAGGATCTTGTTGAGATGCTGGATGACTGTAATGTCGCCTTTCATGTTCGAGGTCCTGCCGTGGAGAGGTATATAGGACGCAAGTTTGAGCCGCACTTATACGTCTGTCAAACCTAAGTGTTTGAATAATAAGTGAAAATAAATAGGAATAAGAATGTTTGAGTTCCGCATCTTGTCCCTAAGCGCTTGAATTACAGACATAAAAAAACCGGACACAGGGTCCGGTTCTTTACAAATGCGTATTTCAGGCAGCTGAAAATTCTGCCGGATAAGCCAGTGAAACCTGGGCGGTTTGCAACTGGGTCAGGGTTTCACGTACCACTTCCTTCGCAAGGCAGGCACATTTCCCACATTTGCTGGCGACTCCCAGCGTTTGGCGCACTTCCTTGTAGCTGCAGCAACCTTCGAGGATTGCATCGCGGATTTGTCCGTCAGTAACACCTTGGCAGAGGCAAACGTACATATAAGGAAACCGTGGTTGGTTATGACTCGATATGGACTGGATCTTAATGTTAATGAGAATGCTTGTCAAAGTTACTTTGGAATCAATCCCGTAACTGGCGATGAATGGTAAACCCTTATTTATATAGGGTTATAAGGCGCGAGCGCGGGCTCGTAGGCGCTGTCCAAGGCTGCAAAAGCGGTGTGCCAGACAAATCCATTCGCTGCCTTCGGCAGCTCCTTAAAAAGTGCGTTTCAGATCATGGGCTTGGAATTTCAGGCAGAAAAAAACCGGCCTGATAAGCGCCGGTTCTTGTGTTGCGTCAGCCAGGGCCGCTTCAGTCGTCGAAGTCTTCCCAGCCGCCCATTTCCTTCCAGCGATTGACGATGCCGCAGAACAGCTCGGCGGTCTTCTCGGTGTCATAACGAGCCGAGTGGGCCTCGCGTCCGTCGAAGTCGATGCCGGCGGCCTGGCAGGCCTTGGCCAGTACCGTCTGCCCGTAGGCAAGCCCGGCCAGGGTCGCGGTGTCGAAGCTGGAAAACGGGTGAAACGGGTTGCGTTTCATGTCCAGGCGCGCGACGGCGGCGTTGAGGAAGCCCAGGTCGAAGCTGGCGTTGTGGCCGACCAGCACGGCGCGTTTGCAGCCATTGGCCTTCAGCGCCTTGCGTACACCTCGGAAGATGTCATTCAGCGCGGTTTCTTCGCTGACGGCCATGCGCAGTGGATGGTCGAGCTTGATCCCGGTGAACTCCAGGGCCGCTGCTTCAATGTTGGCGCCTTCGAAAGGCTCGACGCGGAAGAAATAGGTGTGCTCGGGGAACACGAAGCCTTTCTCGTCCATGCCGATGGTCACGGCGGCGATTTCCAGCAGGGCATCGGTGGCCGAATTGAAGCCACCGGTCTCTACGTCGATGACGACCGGCAGGTAGCCGCGAAAGCGCGCTGCCATGGGATGGCGCGAACCCACGCCGCCACCACCGTGGCCGTCTTGCTCATCGTCGTAATGGTCTTCACTCACTGTTGTTTCTCCAGCAGGCGCCAGCGCAGTTTTTCACCGGCGCGCAGCGGGATGACGGACAGCTCGCCAAACGGCAGGCTGGCAGGGGCTGTCCATTCTTCGCGGATCAGCGTGATGCTGTCCGTGTTCGGTGCTACACCATAGAAGGCCGGGCCGTTAAGGCTGGCAAAACCTTCCAGTTTGTCCAGCGCATTGCGCTGTTCAAACGCTTCGGCATACATCTCGATGGCGGCATAGGCGGTATAGCAGCCTGCGCAACCACAGGCGGCTTCCTTGGCGTGCTGGGCATGGGGGGCCGAGTCGGTGCCGAGGAAGAACTTGCTGCTGCCGCTGGTCGCGGCATCGAGCAGCGCACTTTGATGCGTGTTGCGTTTCAGGATCGGCAAGCAATAGAAATGCGGCCGAATTCCGCCCACCAGCATGTGGTTGCGGTTATACAGCAGGTGATGCGCGGTGATGGTTGCGCCGACGTTGGCCGAAGCCTCGTTGACGAACTGCACGGCATCGCCGGTGGTGATGTGTTCGAACACGACCTTCAGGGTAGGGAAACGCTCGACGACACGGCGCATATGCTCATCGATGAACATTTTTTCCCGGTCAAAGACGTCGATGTCGCTGCGGGTCACTTCACCGTGTACTAACAGGGGCATGCCAACTTCGGCCATGGTCTCGAGCACGGCAAAGATCTTGTCGATGCTGGTGACGCCCGAATCGGAGTTGGTCGTGGCGCCCGCCGGGTACAGCTTGGCGGCGTGGACGAAACCGGTGGCCTTGGCCGCGCGGATATCCTCGGGCTGGGTCAGGTCGGTCAGGTAAAGCACCATCAGCGGCTCGAAGCGACTGCCGGCCGGGCGTGCGGCCAGGATGCGCTGGCGATAGGCGTCGGCTTCCTGGGCGTTACGTACGGGGGGCACCAGATTCGGCATGATGATTGCGCGGCCAAAAGTGCGCGCAACGTCAGCAACGGTGTGCGGCAATACAGCTCCATCACGGAGGTGAATGTGCCAGTCGTCGGGACGCAAAAGGGTCAGGAGGTCGGACATTGGGGATTCCAGGCGGGTCAAACTGGCTGGGAATGCTACCGGAAAAGACTCTCTCAGGCACTCGCTATCAAGTTTTGCAGGAACGTACCGATAGCTGCACATAGAAGTAAATTTTTGTTACGCGACACTTTTTGAAATGGAGCCTCCCGTGCGCCAGCGATATTTAGCCTTGCTCAGCATGTTCGCCAGCCTTCCGGCCATGGCGCTTACCTTCCAGACGCGTCTGGAAAGCATTGAGTGGAAGGTCGAAGGCGACAAGTTCGAGTGTCGCTTGAGCCAACCCATCACCGGTTTCGGTGCGGGCGAGTTCGTGCGCCGTGCGGGAGAGCAGGCGACCTTTCGTCTGAATGCGCCGGGCAACATGCTCGGTCGGGGGTCTGCGACCCTGATCGCGGCGGCCTCGCCCTGGCAGCCGGGTCGTGGCGATATCAACCTGGGTTCCGTGCGGGTGGTTAACGGTGATGTGCCGTTCAACAGCTCCCAGGGCCAGGCCGGGCAACTCATCAGCGGCTTGATGGACGGGCGCAGCCCGGTCATCCGCCACTATTCCAGCCAGGGCAGCGGCCTGATGGAAGTGCGCCTGCTGCCGGTCAAGTTCAGCCAGGCCTATACCGATTACCAGTTGTGTGTGGCCAAGCTGTTGCCGATGAACTTCGAACAGGTCAAGCAGACGGAAGTCGGCTTTCCCGGCGGCGGTATCGAACTGGATGCCAATGCCAAGCGTCGGCTGGATACCATAGTGGCCTTTATGAAGGCCGATCCGACGGTCAATCACGTCGATCTCGATGGCCACTCCGATAACAGTGGTAATCGTCTGACCAACCGTGACCTGTCTCGTCGGCGCGCGCTGGCAGTGATGGAATACCTCAAGGCTCAGGGCATTCCCGAGGAGCAGATCAACGTCCGCTTCCATGGCGAGGCCTATCCGTTGGCGCCGAACACTAACAACGCCAACCGTGCGCGCAACCGTCGGGTCAATGTGCACCTTGATCGCGCCCCTGCAGACCAAAAGGCCGCGCCTGTGCCCGTGGCCAGTTCGACCAGTGCAGCGAAGATCTCCTGACGGAGTCGCACAGGCGAAAGATTCTGTCGCTTGGTCGTCACAAGCTGTCGCGCCTCTATAACTTCAACCGTTTCGACGGTAGAATCACCGGTTTTCCGTACAACCCGGTGGAGTGATGGCATGGCGGACGTAAACAAGGTAGTTCTGGCGTATTCCGGTGGCCTGGATACTTCGGTAATCCTCAAGTGGCTGCAGGATACCTATAACTGCGAAGTGGTGACCTTTACCGCTGACCTGGGTCAGGGCGAAGAAGTCGAGCCGGCACGCGCCAAGGCTCAGGCCATGGGCGTAAAAGAAATCTACATCGACGATCTGCGCGAAGAATTCGTGCGTGATTTCGTGTTTCCGATGTTCCGCGCCAACACTGTCTATGAAGGCGAGTACCTGCTGGGTACTTCCATCGCCCGTCCGTTGATCGCCAAGCGCCTGATCGAAATCGCCAACGAAACCGGCGCTGACGCCATTTCCCACGGCGCTACCGGCAAAGGTAACGATCAGGTTCGTTTCGAACTGGGCGCCTACGCCCTCAAGCCAGGCGTGAAAGTGATCGCCCCTTGGCGCGAGTGGGACCTGCTGTCGCGCGAGAAGCTGATGGACTACGCCGAGAAGCACGCGATTCCGATCGAGCGTCACGGCAAGAAAAAATCCCCGTACTCGATGGACGCCAACCTGCTGCACATCTCCTACGAAGGCGGCGTGCTGGAAGACACCTGGACCGAGCACGAAGAAGACATGTGGCGTTGGACCGTTTCCCCGGAAAACGCGCCTGACGCACCGCAGTACCTGGAGTTGACCTACCGCAACGGCGACATCGTGGCCCTGGACGGCGTTGAGATGACTCCAGCGACCGTGCTGGCGACCCTTAACCGTATCGGCGGCGAGCACGGCATTGGCCGTCTGGACATCGTCGAGAACCGTTACGTCGGCATGAAGTCGCGCGGCTGCTACGAGACGCCCGGCGGCACCATCATGCTGCGCGCCCACCGTGCGATCGAATCGATCACCCTGGACCGTGAAGTCGCTCACCTCAAGGATGAGTTGATGCCCAAGTACGCCAGCCTGATCTATACCGGCTACTGGTGGAGCCCTGAGCGTCTGATGCTGCAACAGATGATCGATGCGTCCCAGGCCCATGTGAACGGCGTTGTGCGCCTGAAGCTGTACAAGGGCAATGTGATCGTCACCGGCCGCAAGTCCGACGAGTCGTTGTTCGACGCTAACATCGCGACCTTCGAAGAAGACGGCGGTGCGTACAACCAGGCCGACGCGGCGGGCTTCATCAAGCTCAACGCCCTGCGTATGCGTATCGCGGCCAACAAAGGCCGCAAGCTGTTCTAAGAGCGTTTTTGCGCAAGAGGCAGCCCCACATGGGGCTGCCCCTGGAATAGGTGTGTACCGGGCTCATACGCCTGGCTGTGTTGCCTGTTGCATTCAACGTTGTGCTTTCTTGATAGTGCTGTTGGTCTTTTTCGACGTTGCCCCATACGGTGCCCGCTGTTCCTGTGCCTGATTGCCCGCAAGGGGTGATGTCGGTTGCAGAAAAGCCAACAAGTCCTCCATTTTCTTGCTGTAGCGTTTCATGAGTGCCTCAAGTTTCTGTTCAAACTCGAGGTCTTTTATCAATGCTGTATTTTTTTTCAGTTTCTCCATTCTTTTCAATTGTTGGTTTAGCGCGTTTTCAGTATCGCGAAACTCTTTGAGTAATGACATAGAAACTCCGGGTGACAAAACATTTCAAGTTGATAGGTGCCGAAAGCATTTTCGCTAACTGGGCCGTTACAGTTCGTATCCTTGATCGCATTTCGGTAGCGATCGTCTGAACATTAGTCGCTTTTGTATGGAGACGCTTCAAGCCTGTTTTCGCGGTGAACTGCAGCCGTCTGAAGGTTGGATGGGCAAATGCCTGGTTCTGCGCTTCGAATAAAATGGCCCACGAGTACACAGCTGTATATCTCGATGTTTTTACTCGTTTTCCTACAGTTTTTGATGGCTTTTCTTTGACTCATAGTTATGCCTCGTAAAAGATTTCAGTGTTTTTCCTACACATTAACCTGTATCGAAAAAATACGGGGGTATCGGGGCAGGGTAAAGCGCAGGGCATGTGTTTCATTTTGCAGACTTCACAGCACTCTCTTGGTTTTTCCCTCGTTTGTAACCATCCTCCTTGTGCTCGGTCGGTGCATGAAAAACCTTGGGGTTGAAATTAAGTGTCAGGAAAAACATCACCACCAGGGCAGATGGAAAAGCGATTAAAAACCAGCTGTATATCTTTCGATCCTGTTCACCCAAGTAAGGCAGTACGCTGGTTGCCGAGGCTTCGGAAAGTGCGGCAAAAATGGCAATGATCGTGATTGGGTTAATAAGACGGGTCGGGTATTTCATTTGAGCGTCCTTTCAGTTGTCAGGAGAGAGCTCGTTTAATCAGAGTGTGAGATTTTTGCAATAGACAAAAGGGTTATTCATTACGTTCAGTGCGACGAGGTCCGGTAGCAAGTCGATAGCCTGGATGGCAGAGTGGTCGGACTTCTACCGGCACCTGTAGCCAACAAACGTGGATGTTTATTTAGGTGAGATCGGGGTCCTCGTTTGAGTGTTTGAACTCTATTCGGTAAGCCTTGCCGATGTTCCACACTTGTCGCAGGTTGAGTCCGAGCATTTGAGCAATCTCCTGAGCTGTATAACCGAGGCTGGAAAAGTGCATGGCATGCCCCGCGACGACATCATCTATTTCCGACGGATCTTGCCGTGCCTCTCGTTTGATCTCCAGTATGGGACGGCTGAAGGCGATCTTCACCCCGTGCTCAATGGCAAGTTGTCGAATTTCTTTCTTGTTCATTTTCAATGAATATTGCAATGCACACACGCCCGCTCCCTTGGCTACGAGTCCCTTTAACTGCTCGGCCTTGGCTTGCCTGTCCGGCTCGACAGGGCAAAGTGCTGCGCAGGCGATACCTGGCTCAGATGATGAATCGACAGACTCTGCGTCGGGTATTACATCGATGACACCTCCCTTGGCAACGAACTGCTCTACCGCAGCAGTCAGATCCAGAGTGTTTGGATCATAGGACGTCGAATGAGAAAATTTATTGTTCATGGCATATCCCTTTTTGAGCATGGTTATACACATGACCAATCCAAAAGGAGTGAGTGCGCGCTCCTCAAGTAGTCGAAGAGTCAATATCTTTGAATGGTCATGTTCCTGTCGCTCGAATCCTTTCCGTTCGCTCGATACGCAGATTCCATCTAGTGCAACATAGTTGAGGGGACCACATATCACGTGCCCATTATTTGAAGGCGCGCTATTTGATTTCCTTGGCTTTTGCGGGAGTAAAAAGTGGCTTGTTTTTTGAAAAAGTAACGACAGGTAATGGCATTTGCAAGTGAAAAAAATCACTTTACATGAATTTTATTGTCGAGGGGGTGGCTGTCTTACATGTTTGTTTTTGACGTCTGTTAGTTGTGTAGTCCCTTTCCTCTTTGTTGGGAGGGGGATGGAAATCAGCAGCAATATAGTATTAGCTGTTTGTCGAATGAGCTATATAGGCATGAAAGGTTAACGCATTGCGAAGTGTTTGTCGGTTAAAAACTAATAAGACGGTTGTTGGGGTGTTGTGGTGAAAGGCTCTATAAGGAGAGCGGTATCGAAAGTCTTATAGAGTGACTTTACGGAAGGAATTGTCTGAAAACTCTGTAGCTTTTTTCCCAAAATATATATGTGTATATAAAAAAGCGTAGCAGGGTGTGTAATTTTTTGGTCTCGAAAGGGCAAACGATCAGTGTTCGCAATAAATTCTGAACCTTCGTTCGAATGCTTTCCTGTTATCGAGGTTATTCTGGGCGGATGAGTTGTCTGCTGCTGCGTAAATGCCCGCTAACCCGGCTCAGGAAAGTCAATCGGTACGAAAGATCTCGAGGGCGATCAAAAGTAGTGGCTATGAGCTATGTTGTAGCGGTTGGGGTGATCAATGGTGTCCACAAAGGCTCATATTCATTGGCCCGGTATAGGTGTATTGATTAGTCCAAAGGGGTATTTGATAGGTGCGAGTGCTTATTGTAATAATTCTTTTCATCAGGTTGTGGTTTGCCATCATGCGCTATCGACTTCGTAATGCTTTATGTCGTTTCAGGGAGAATCTTTCGTGAAGGCTATGGAGGCGCTATCTGTTTTGCTTAATTTTGTAGGAAAAATCTGTTCCGGAAGTGGGAATGGTCTTTGGGTGTTAGTCCGTAGGGGGGTGTGCCATGCAAAGCAGTAAACGACTAGGCTATTGTGCTGACTCTGAAAATTCTAATAGCAAAATTTGGACTGCCCATGAATAAAGTGCTGATCGTGGACGATCATCCCGTCATTCGCCTTGCCGTACGCATGCTGATGGAGCGTCATGGTTATGAGGTCATCGCGGAGACAGACAATGGAGTGGACGCACTGCAACTGGCGCGTGAGCACTTGCCGGATATCGTAATTCTGGACATCGGCATCCCCAAACTCGATGGTCTGGAAGTCATTTCCCGTTTGTCCGCCATGACCCTGTCATTCAAGGTTCTGATCCTGACGTCCCAATCGCCGGGGCATTTCTCCATGCGCTGCATGCAGGCCGGAGCGGCAGGCTATGTGTGCAAGCAGCAGGACCTGACCGAATTGCTCAGCGCCATCAAGGCGGTGCTGTCGGGCTACAGCTATTTCCCCAATCAGGCCCTGCACACCGTGCGTTCCAGCATGGGTAACGCCAGCGAGGCGGATATGGTCGATCGTCTGTCCGGGCGGGAAATGATGGTGCTGCAGCAACTCGCCAGGGGCAGGACCAACAAGGAAATTGCTGACAGCATGTTCTTGAGCAATAAAACCGTCAGCACTTACAAGACTCGCCTGCTACTCAAGCTCAATGCTCATTCGCTGGTTGATCTCATTGAACTTGCGCAGCGCAATGGCTTGGTCTGACTCGCGCCGGGTCCAACTATTGGGAGGGTAATAAACGAGGTATTGCCTGATTTGACTCGTCTATTTGCAAATGCGTCAAAGCCCCTTGCTGAGGAGGGGCTTAACCGTTGGGGTTCGGGGCAGGACAGGAGGTCAGAGATCGAAATCGTAATCGGCCAATTGCTTTTGCAGGCGGCGTTCTTCAAGCAGGTTGTCGATAGTGCGGCGCTTGCTCAGATTGGTCTTGGCCTGCTCGACGGGAGGTTGTTCACTATCGTCCGCTTCAACAGCAATGAAATCGTCGTCTACGTCTAACTGCTCTTTGTCAGTACTCATCACTTGACTCCAGGCTTAGGCTGTCATTGGCGCACCTTATAGCGAGAATCCCGAGACGGGTAAAAAAGATTTTTTCAATCGATTGACACTAGAACTCTCTATCAGTCAATCGTCCGAGGTCTTGAGCTTGTATTCGCACAGGTCTTCGATCCTGCAACTACCGCAGCGTGGCTTGCGTGCCTGACAGACATAACGGCCGTGCAGGATCAGCCAATGGTGTGCGTCGAGCAGATACGGTTTGGGCACGAACTTCATCAGCTGCTTTTCAACTTCAACGACATTCTTGCCCGGCGCGATGCCGGTTCGGTTGCTGACCCTGAAAATATGCGTGTCGACGGCCATGGCTATCTGACGGAATGCGGTGTTGAGCACGACGTTGGCGGTCTTGCGACCTACGCCGGGCAATGCCTCGAGCGCCTCCCGGGTTTCCGGGACCTGGCTGTTGTGGTGCTCTATCAGCAGTCGGCAGGTCTCAATCACGTTCTTGGCCTTGCTGTTATACAGGCCGATGGTCTTGATGTACTCGGACAGGCCGTCCACACCCAACGCAAAAATCGCTTCGGGCGTGTTAGCAACCGGATACAGCTTTGCCATGGCTTTGTTAACGCTGACATCGGTGGCCTGGGCTGAAAGGATGACCGATATCAACAGCTCGAACGGCGTGGTGTAGGCCAGTTCGGTCTTGGGATCCGGATTGTCTTCGTGCAGCCGACGAAAAATCTCAAGGCGTTTCACTGCATTCATGACGACGACATTTCCTTGATAGGGGGCTGACCGGCGTCCTGTAACGCCTGTTCGGCCCGTTCAACTTCTGCGCCCAGCGTCTGCAACTGTTCTTGCGGGGCCTGGTTGGTGCGAGCCTTGTTCAGGGCGGCCCGGGCCATGGCCAGCTGGATCTTGGCGCGCTTGAGGTTGCCATCATCCACTGTCGGCGCCGTGACCGTTGGCATGGCTACAGCGCTGTTCTGAATAAGCAGGCGCTCCAGTTCCTGTTCGGCCTGTTCGAATGCTTGCCCCATTGTTCGCAGTTGGACGGCCTGCTCGGCAATGGGGGGGTGTCTGAAGGCTTTCAGTGCCTTGTGCAGCTGGGCGCGACTCATCGCCACGGCAATGCGTGCCTTTTTCAGGGCTTCGTCCTGGACGGCGGCAGGGAGCGCGCCTGATGCCGCTGCGCTCGGGATGGCCATCGTGGCTTGGGCCGTGCGGGCCTTTCGTTCGGCAAGGCGCAGCTGCTCTTCCCGATGCAGACGAGCGTTACGGAATTCAAAGCGTTTGCGGGCGCGATCGCGTTTAACCGCCCGGGTCTGGCGTTGTTCGCTGTCGAAGGCCAGACCGCCGACAATCGGCGTAATGCCGCTGGGGACCAGTGGCAGCATATCGATGCAATCGACCGGGCAGGGGGCTACACACAGGTCGCAGCCCGTACATTCATCGCTGATCACCGTATGCATCAGTTTGGCGGCGCCGACGATGGCGTCTACCGGGCAGGCCTGGATGCATTTGGTGCAGCCAATGCACTCGGCCTCGCGAATAAATGCCACCTGGGCAGGCGCCGAGCCGCGTTCGCTATCCAGTGACAGCAAAGGAACACGCAACAGCTCTGCCAGGGCGGCGATGGTCTCGTCGCCGCCGGGCGGGCATTTGTTGATCGCTTCGCCTTGGGCAATTCCTTGTGCGTAAGGCTTGCAGCCGGGATGGCCGCATTTGCCGCACTGGGTTTGCGGCAGCAGCGCATCGATACGCTGGATCAGGCTCATGGGTTCACCCGTCATGATCTTTCAGGCCTTGGGGCTGTCGGGCAGCAAACACGGGCCTGTAGGAGCTGCCGAAGGCTGCGATTGGGTCTGTCGGATGCACCGCTTTCGCAGCCTTCGACAGCTCCTACAAAAATCGTATTCCAATCAGGATAGTTGCGCAGCCGTTGATAAGAGCCGGCAAGCCGGCTCCCATATCGCGCCTGATTGGTCTTACTTGATCCGTTGACCCGGCTTGGCGCCGCTGTCCGGGCTGAGCAGATAGATTTCTTCACCGCCAGGACCAGCCGCCATCACCATGCCTTCGGAGATGCCGAAGCGCATTTTCCGTGGCTTGAGGTTGGCGATCATCATGGTCAGGCGACCTTCCAGTTCCGCCGGGTTCGGGTAGGCGCTCTTGATTCCGGAGAACACGTTGCGTTGCTCGTCGCCGATGTCCAGGGTCAGACGCAGTAGCTTGTCGGCACCGTCCACGTGCTCGGCCTTGACGATCAGGGCTACGCGCAGGTCGATGGCGGCGAAGGCGTCGAAGTCGATTTCTGCCGACAGCGGATCCTTGGCCAGTTCACCGTTGCCTTTGGGCGCGGTGTCGGTGGCCTGGGCGGTCAGGTCTTCTTTCGAAGCGGCAGTCATGGCCTCGACCTTGACTGGATCGATACGGGTCATCAGGGCCTGGAACGGGTTGAGCTGATGATTGCTCAGCAGGGTCAGGTGGTCGTCCCAGGTCAGTGGCGCGACGTTGAGGAACTGCTCGGCATCGGCGGCCAGTTGCGGCAGTACAGGCTTGAGGAAAATCACCAACTGGCGGAACAGGTTGACGCCCAAGGCACAGATGGCCTGTACCTCGTCCTGTTTGCCTTCCTGCTTGGCCAGGGCCCACGGCGCTTTTTCGGCGATATAGGCGTTGGCGCGGTCGGCCAGGCCCATGATCTCGCGCATGGCGCGGGCAAAGTCACGGCCTTCGTAGGCTTCGGCGATGCCGGGCGCGGCAGCGAGGAAGGCCTCGGTCAGTTCCGGCGCGGCATTGCCGGCCACCAGCACGCCTGCATTGCCCTTGTGGATAAAGCCGGCGCAACGGCTGGCAATGTTGACCACCTTGCCGATCAGGTCCGAATTGACCTTCTGCACGAAGTCTTCGAGGTTCAGGTCCAGGTCGTCGACGCCACGGCCCAGCTTGGCCGCGTAGTAGTAACGCAGGTATTCCGGCGACAGGTGTTCCAGGTAGGTGCGGGCCTTGATGAACGTACCGCGGGACTTGGACATCTTCTGGCCGTTGACGGTCAGGTAGCCGTGCACGTTGATACCGGTCGGCTTGCGGAAACCGGCGCCTTCGAGCATGGCGGGCCAGAACAGGGCGTGGAAGTTGACGATGTCCTTGCCGATGAAGTGGTACAGCTCGCCGGTGGAGTCCGGCGCCCAGAAGGCGTCGAAGTCCAGTTCCGGACGGCGCGCACAGAGGTTCTTGAAGCTGGCCATGTAACCGATCGGTGCGTCCAGCCAGACATAGAAATACTTGCCCGGCTCATCCGGGATCTCGAAGCCGAAATACGGCGCGTCGCGGGAGATGTCCCACTGTTGCAGGCCGGTGTCCAGCCACTCGGAGAGCTTGTTGGCCACGGCGTCCTGCAGGGTGCCGCTGCGGGTCCAGCTCTTGAGCATGGCGTCGAAGGCGGGCAGGTCGAAGAAGAAGTGCTTGGAGTCCTTGAGCACCGGCGTGGCGCCGGAGATGGCCGACTTCGGATCCTTCAGATCGGTCGGCGCATAGGTGGCGCCGCACTTCTCGCAGTTGTCGCCGTATTGGTCCTCGGTGCCGCACTTCGGGCAAGTGCCCTTGATGAAGCGGTCGGCCAGGAACATTTTCTTTTCCGGGTCGAAGTACTGGGTCACCGAACGGGTGGCAATATGCCCGGCATCGCGCAGGCGCGTGTAGATCAGGCTCGACAGCTCGCGGTTTTCATCCGAGTGGGTCGAATGGAAATTGTCGAAGTCCACCAGAAAGTCGGCAAAGTCGGCGCTGTGTTCGGCCTTGACGTTGTCGATCAGCTGTTCCGGGGTAATGCCTTCTTTTTCCGCGCGCAGCATGATTGCCGAGCCATGGGCGTCGTCTGCGCAGACATACACGCACTGGTTGCCGCGATGCTTCTGGAAGCGCACCCACATGTCGGTCTGGATGTACTCGAGCATGTGGCCAAGGTGAATGGAACCATTGGCATAGGGCAGGGCGCTGGTGACGAGAATCTTGCGTGGCTCGGACATGGGGCTCGGCTACTTGAAGTGAAACGGAGGTCGGCCACTATAAAGGTCTGAGCATTTTTTTTCACCCCGCGCTGACGTGGGAATGTGCCTTGATGTGCGGCGAAATCATGCCGCGGTTCGAGAGAAGGGGTAGGATAGCCGCCTGTTTTACTCAGCCATTTCTTCGGGAGTTACCCATGAGCGCAGTCAGTCGCGCCGCGGTGGAAGCCGTCCTTCGTCAATACACCGACCCTTATTTGAACCAGGACCCGGTCAGCGCCGGTTGCGTACGGGCCATAGAGATCAATGGCGGGCAGGTCCAGGTGCGCCTGGAACTGGGTTATGCCGCCGCGTTGTTCAAGAATGGCTGGGCGCAGATGCTGCAGATCGCCATCGAGGGCCTGGACGGTGTGTCCTCGGCCAAGGTCGAGATCAACAGCGTGATCGCCGCGCACAAGGCCCAGGGCCAGGTGCCGAGCCTGAGCAACGTCAAGAACATCATCGCCGTGGCGTCCGGCAAGGGCGGTGTGGGCAAGTCGACCACGGCGGCCAATCTGGCGCTGGCCCTGTCTCGCGAGGGCGCGCGGGTCGGTATTCTCGATGCTGATATCTATGGTCCGAGCCAGGGCGTGATGTTCGGTATTGCCGAAGGTACGCGACCGAAGATCAAGGATCAGAAGTGGTTCGTGCCGATCGAAGCCCATGGTATTGAAGTAATGTCCATGGCCTTCCTCACCGACGACAACACGCCGATGGTCTGGCGCGGGCCGATGGTGTCGGGAGCGCTGCTGCAGCTGGTCACTCAGACCGCCTGGAATGACCTGGACTATCTGGTCATCGACATGCCGCCGGGCACCGGTGATATCCAGTTGACCCTGGCGCAGAAAGTGCCAGTGGCCGGTTCGGTCATCGTCACCACTCCGCAGGATCTGGCGCTGCTGGATGCCAAGAAGGGCGTGGAGATGTTTCGCAAGGTCAATATCCCTGTTCTGGGCGTGGTCGAGAACATGGCGGTGCATATCTGCTCGAACTGCGGCCATGCCGAGCATCTGTTTGGCGAGGGCGGCGGTGAGAAGCTGGCGTCGCAGTATGGCGTCGACCTGCTGGCTTCGCTGCCGCTGTCGATGCTGATCCGCGAGCAGGCCGATGGTGGCAAGCCGACGGTGATTGCCGAGCCGGAAAGCCAGATTGCCATGGTCTATCAGGAACTGGCTCGTCAGGTGGGCGCGCGGTTGGTGTTGCAGGAGGCGAATAGCCAGGCGATGCCGAGTATTTCGGTTAGTGACGACTGACCCGAGACGCCCGTAGGACCGGCTTTAGCCGGGAGGGCGCCTCCCGGCTAAAGCCGGTCCTAGGGGGCAATCGGTTTTGCGCAGGCATAAAAAAACCCCGCTTTTGGCGGGGTTTTCTTTAAGCGAATAAGGACAAGTTAGATAACTTGAACTTCTTCAGCTTGCATGCCTTTCTGACCGCGGGTAGCGATGAAAGAAACCTGTTGGCCTTCTTTCAGGCTTTTGAAGCCGTCGGATTGGATAGCTTTGAAGTGCACGAACAGGTCGTCACCGGATTGTGGAGTGATGAAGCCGAAGCCTTTTTCATCGTTGAACCACTTAACGGTACCAGTTTGGCGATTGGACATAGTATATCTCCTTGGACAAAGTTAACTGCGACTCAGGAAGAGCCCTGGCCGAGACTGAGTGCAAAGAGCTGGAAAATTCATGGAGATGGTTGGATCGAAATTCAACATCGTGTAGAGATTCTCAGTGACACAAGCAACACAGTGGCGCCACCTTAACCCTTTTTCCGGGACGTGCCAATGGTCTGTGAGCGATTATTTCCAATCCCGGTGAACGGGCCGTGCGCCGCCGCTCCACAGTCTTTGAACCCGACGCGCAGGCCCGGTAAGATGCCGGACATCTTTTTTCACCTCGCTATTCAGGACACCGCCATGAGCATCAAATCGGACAAGTGGATTCGCCGCATGGCGCAGGAACACGGCATGATCGAACCCTTCGTGGAGCGCCAGGTGCGCGGCGAAGGCGCCGATCGGGTGATCTCCTTCGGTGTGTCCAGTTACGGCTACGACGTGCGTTGCGCCGATGAATTCAAGGTGTTCACCAACATCAATTCAGCGACCGTCGATCCGAAGAATTTCGATGAAAAGAGCTTCGTCGACATCAAGAGCGACGTCTGCATCATCCCGCCGAACTCCTTTGCCCTGGCCCGCACCGTCGAATATTTCCGCATTCCGCGCAATGTGCTGACCATCTGCCTGGGCAAGAGCACCTACGCTCGCTGCGGCATCATCGTCAACGTCACGCCGCTGGAACCGGAGTGGGAAGGTCATGTGACCCTGGAATTCTCCAACACCACCACGCTGCCGGCGAAGATCTATGCCAACGAAGGCGTGGCGCAGATGCTCTTCCTTGAGTCCGACGAAGAATGCGAAGTGTCCTACAAGGACCGTGGCGGCAAGTACCAGGGCCAGCGCGGCGTCACCCTGCCACGCACCTGATCTGCCGTTGGTCATCTCGAAAGTGAATTAGTCTTGAAAACGGCACTCTACAGGTTGAATCGCTTCCACTTGCAGGAGCAGGTGGGGCTCAGCCCTGGAGTGCCCATGAAGACAAACATCAAACCTGTCGCCACCCCTCAAGCCAATGAGATCGGACTTCTGGCTTGGTCGCTGTTGGCGCATCCGCAGTTCAACATGGTGGGTGGCGGTATTCCCGGCCAGCCCAACCCCGATACCCCCAATGACTATCCGCAGCCTGAAGAACCGGGCGAGCCAACCGGGCCTGACGAGCTGCCTCCGGTGCCTGTGGCCTGACGGCGATTGATTTTCTGTGGGACCGGCTAAAGCCGGTCCCACATGGTCCGCAGCCTTATGATCCCGAACTGATTCAGGAACTCACCGCCCACACCCCGCCATCACCCGTCAGGTAAATTTTGCCTGCGCCCTTTCGTTTTACCTGAAATCCCCCAGTGAACTCACCGAACGCCGGCAACAGGCTGACCCGCTCATTCAGATAAAAACACGGCAGGCGCAGACTCTGGCGACCCAGGCCATGTAGACGGAAAACAGGATGGACGTGCCCGGCCAGTACGTGCCGGGTCGGGTGTGGATCGGGTTCATGTTGCAGGGCGAAGGGGCCGAGCAGCAGTGGTCCGCTGATGACTTCGATATTCAGCGAGGCAGGAGGGTCGCCGGCACGTTCGTCATGGTTACCGCGAATCAGGGTCATGGGCAAGGCAGGATGCTGTTCACGCCACTGCTCAATGGCCGCGAGAGTCGCTGCCGCATGGGATTCCGGTGCATGGAGGAAATCGCCGAGAAAGATCAGCCGGTCACAGGGATAGGCCGTCAACAGCCGGTCCAGGCGCTGCAGATTGCCCTGGGTGGTGCCATGGGGCGCGGGTTGCCCCAGTTTGCGGTAGACGGCCGCCTTGCCCAGATGTATGTCGGCAATCAGCAGGGCGCGGTGTTCGGGGTAGTAGATCGCCTTGTCCGCCAGCAGCCACAGCTCTGCCCCGGCCAGGGTCACCGGCAGGTAAGGTTTCATTGCGTGGCCTCCGGTCCTGCGGCTTTTTCCAGGTCACCGACCATGCGCGCGATGCGGTCGGCCAGTTTCTCGGTGGTCAGGCTTTCACGCATGCGCTCGACCAGGAGCGGGAAGGCCATGGGCGTGGGGCGCTTGATGGCATGCAGGTCCAGGCGACACTGGTTGATGTGTTGCAGCGAGTGCTCCAGGCGCTTCAGATCCAGTTCCTGGCGCAACACCTCTTGTTCGGCCTGGGACAGCAGCAGATTACTCGGGTCGTACTGGCGGAATACCTCGAAAAACAGCCCACTGGAGGCCTGCAACTGCCGGTTGCTCTTCGGCGCGCCGGGATAGCCGGAAAATACCAGGCCAGCGATACGGGCGATTTCGCGGAAGCGGCGTAATGCCAATTCACCGGCATTGAGGCTGGCGAGAATGTCTTCCAGCAAATGCTCCGGGCTGAACAGCCCGGCGTTCAACTGATCGGCCCAGTCCACTGCGCTGGCGCTCAGTAGCTCGAAGCCGTAATCGTTGACGGCAATGGAGAACGTCAGCGGTCGTTGCTTGCTCAAGCGCCAGGCGAGCAGGCTGGCCAGACCCAGGTGCACATGGCGCCCGGCGAAGGGGTAGAGGAACAGGTGCCAGCCTTCCCGTGACTTAAGTGTTTCGGCCAGCAGGGTGTCTCGCTGCGGCAGTGCCGACCATTGCTGCTGCACTTGCAGCAGCGGTTTGACCGCTTGCATTTCCGGGCTGCGAAACTCGCCCTGTGCGGCGGCGTCGAATTTTTCCACCACGGCCTCGGCAAGCTCACTCGACAGTGGCATGCGCCCGCCATTCCAGCGCGGTACGGCGGCCTTTTTGCGCGTCGCGCGCTGCACGTAGGCGGTCATGTTTTCGACCCGCACCAGCTCCAGCAGGCGCCCGCTGAACAGAAATCCGTCGCCGGGCTTGAGCCGGGCAATGAAACCTTCTTCGACGGTGCCCAGAGAGCCGCCCCCGCCGCCTTTTTTCCAATACTTCACGGTGATGCTGGCATCGCTGACGATGGTGCCGATGCTCATGCGATGGCGCCGCGCCAGATGAGCGTCCGGCACCCGCCAGATGCCGTCTTCGTCGGGTTCTACGCGGCGATAGTCGGGATAGGCGGTCAGGGAGTGGCCGCCGTGGCGGACAAAGGCCAGGGCCCATTGCCATTCTTCGTCCGTCAGGTCGTGATAGGCCCAGGCGCTGCGCACTTCTTCGCGCAGCTCGTCGGGGCGGAAGCCGCCGCCCAGGGCCATGCTCACGACATGCTGGACCAGTACATCCAATGGTTTGTGCGGCGATTCCCGGCCTTCGATCATGCGCGCAGCCACGGCGTCGTGGGCGGCGGCAGCTTCCACCAGTTCCAGGCTGTGGGTCGGCACCAGGGTCACGCGCGACGGCCGACCGGGCGCATGACCAGAGCGACCCGCGCGCTGCATCAACCGGGCAATGCCCTTGGGCGAGCCTATTTGCAGCACGCGTTCGACGGGCAGGAAATCCACCCCCAGGTCGAGGCTCGAGGTGCAGACCACGGCTTTCAGGTGGCCCTGTTTAAGCGCCCGCTCGACCCAGTCACGTACCTCGCGAGATAGCGAGCCGTGATGCAGGGCAATCAGCCCGGCCCAGTCGGGGCGGGCCTGGAGCAGGGCTTGATACCAGATTTCCGATTGCGCGCGGGTATTGGTGAACAGCAGGCAGCTGGTACTGCTGTCCACTTCGGCCAGCACCTGGGGCAGCATGCGCAGGCCCATATGCCCGGCCCAGGGGAAGCGGTCGATGGTGGACGGCAGCAGGGTATCGACGATCAACTGTTTGTTCAGCTTGCCTTGCACGCTGATGCCGCTGTCACCGACTAGTACCTGTTGGGCGTGACGCTGGTTACCCAAGGTTGCTGATACGCCCCAGACAATCAGATTGGGGGTGAAGCGGCGCAAGCGGGCCAGGGCCAGTTGCAATTGCACGCCACGCTTGTTGCCGATCAGCTCATGCCATTCATCGACTACGACCATTTTCAGCGTCGAAAACAGGCTTGCTGCATCGGCGCGGGTCAGCAGCAAGGTCAGGCTTTCCGGGGTGGTTATCAGTGCCGAGGGCAGGCGTCGGCCTTGCCTGGCGCGCTCGCTGCTGCTGGTGTCGCCGGTACGCAGGCCGACACTCCAGGGAATCTGCAGATCGAGCAGTGGCGCTTCCAGAGCCCTTGCGGTATCGGCAGCCAGAGCGCGCATGGGCGTGATCCACAGTACCTGCAAAGGGGCGGCGACGGATTTACGCTTACGCGGCTTGTCGTCAGCTGGAAGAGGCGCGGGCTGGGCGAAGCGATTGAGTGCGGCGAACCACACGGCGTAGGTTTTCCCTGCGCCGGTGCTGGCATGGAGCAAACCGGACTGGCCGTGCCTGACGGCGGTCCATACCTCTTTCTGGAACGGGAAAGGCTTCCAGCCCGCGGCTGAAAACCATTGCTGCGCGAAGTCGTCAGGTTTGCCCATGCCCGGCGCTGTGCTCTGAAAGGGGATAAGTCAGAGACAGCGCGGTGGCGGGAATAGTTTTGTTGGTGATTCAGCGCGGCCGAATTGTGGGAGCGAATTCATTCGCGAAGAGGCCGGTACATCCGACGCCTATGTATCATCGGTCCTACCGCTTTCGCGAATGAATTCGCTCCCACACAGGCTGCAGAAACAGGCTTATTTGAGGTTGCCGCTCAAGAATTGCTGCAACCGCTCGCTCTTCGGCGTATTGAGCACCTGATCCGGATGCCCGGACTCTTCGATCTGGCCCTGGTGCAGGAAGATCACCTGATTAGCGACCTTGCGGGCAAAGCCCATTTCGTGGGTCACCAGGATCATGGTGCGGCCTTCTTCGGCCAGGCCCTGGATCACCTTGAGCACCTCGCCGACCAGTTCCGGATCCAGCGCCGAGGTCGGTTCGTCGAACAGCATGATTTCCGGTTCCATCGCCAGTGCCCGGGCAATCGCCACGCGCTGTTGCTGGCCGCCGGAGAGGAATGCCGGGTATTGCTCGGCGACCCGGGCGGGCAGGCCGACCTTTTCCAGGTATTTGTGCGCGCGCGCTTCGGCTTCCTGTTTGGACACACCCAGCACCCGGCGTGGCGCCATGGTGATGTTTTCCAGCACGGTCATGTGCGCCCACAGGTTGAAGTGTTGGAACACCATGGCCAGGCGTGTGCGGATGCGTTGCAGTTCGTCCGGGTCGGCGACGCGCATGCCGCCCTTGTCACTGACCATGCGGATCTGCTCGCCATCCAGGCTCATGGCGCCGTCGTTGGGCTGTTCCAGGAAGTTGATGCAGCGCAGGAAGGTGCTCTTGCCCGAGCCGCTGGCGCCGATCAGGCAGATGACGTCGCCGCTGCTGGCCTTGAGCGAGACGCCTTTGAGTACTTGGTGATCGCCATAGCTTTTATGCAGGCCATCGATGGTCAGTTTGTACATGACAGGCAGTCCTTAAGGAGAAAGCAGGTAGCCGCTGCGGTAGGCCTCGGTGCCTGCAACGTGGGCGATGACCATTCCGGCCGTCGCCATGCGTCGCAGCGAGCGGGCGTAGAGCAGGCCTGCGTTGAGCGTATGGATGGGGGTAACGCCATCGCCGATGGGGTCGATGACTTCCGCGATCAGTTGTCCGGCCTCGACGTACTCGCCGGGCTGGGTGCAGAACACCAGCAGGCCACCGACCGGAGTTGCGACCGGTTCGACGGCGGCCAGTGGCGTGGCCGGGTAGAGCAGTTGCGGCGGGATGCTGATATCGCCGCTGATGGCGCCAAAGTGAATCAGGTAGTTGATCAGCGCCTGACAGTCGCGGCTGGCCAGAGCGTGATTGACGTCACCCTGGCCGCGCAGCTCCAGAGTCACCGAAAAACTGCCCATGGGCAGATTGAAGCGGTGACCGAAGCGTTCCTGCAATTGCCACCAGACCAGCGTGAAGCACTCGTCGAAGGACTGGCCGCCGGAGTCGGTCGCCAACAGGCTGGCCTGGGCACCGAGATAGCGCGACAGCGGCTCGACCTTTTTCCAGGCTTCGGGCGTGGTGTACAGGTGTTCGACGGATTCGAAGTCGCAGTGCAGGTCCAGCACCATGTCGGCGTCGCAGGCCAGGCGTTGCAGGGTCAGGCGCTGGGATTGCAACTGAGTGCCGGCCACCTGGGCTTCAAGAGCGGCGCGCAAACTCTGGCGGACCAGGGCGATGTTGTGCGCCGGGTCGTCGTTGAGGCGGTCTGCTATGTCATCGCCAACCTGCAGGCTCAGGTCCACGAACAGGCGGTTGAAGTTCTGTCCGCTTTCCATCTCATAGCGGCCCAGGGGGATGTCCATCAGCACCTGTTCCAGGCCGATGGGGTTGGCCACGGGCACGACCACGATCTCGCCGAGCAGGCGCCCGGCGTTTTCCAGTTCGGCCAGGCGCTGTTTCAGATACCAGGCCACCAGCATGCCGGGCAGTTCGTCGGCATGCAGCGAGGCCTGGATGTAGATCTTGCAGGCGCCGTCTTGCGGGCCGTAGTGAAAGCTGTGGATCTGCCGCGCGGTGCCGGGCACGGGGGCGAGCAGATCATGTGTCAGATGACGCATTCAGGCAGGTCCTAGTGAGACGGGCCGAGGAAGGCCAGCCAGCGGCGTTCGGCGAGGCGGAACAGGCCGACCAGAATGAACGTGACCGTCAGGTAGATCAGCGCGGCGATGCCGAACGACTGGAAGGTCATGAAGGTCGCCGAGTTGGCGTCACGAGCCACCTTGAGGATGTCCGGCACGGTGGCGGTGAAGGCCACGGTGGTCGAGTGCAGCATCAGGATCACTTCGTTGCTGTAATAAGGCAGCGAACGACGCAGGGCTGACGGCATGATCACGTAGGTGTAGAGCCTCCAGCCGGTCAGGCCATAGGCCTTGGCCGCTTCGACTTCGCCGTGGGACATGTTGCGGATGGCCCCGGCGAAGATCTCGGTGGTGTAGGCGCAGGTGTTCAGGGCGAAGGCCAGGATGGTGCAGTTCATGGCATCGCGGAAGAACATGTCGAGCAACGGCTGGGCGCGCACGGCGGCGATGCTGTAGATGCCGGTGTAGCAGATCAGCAACTGGATATACAGCGGCGTGCCACGGAACAGGTAGGTGTAGAACTGCACCGGCCAGCGTACCAGGCGGTTGCTGGACACGCGGGCAATCGACAACGGAATGGACACGAGGAAGCCGATGGCGATGGACGCACTGAGCAGCCACAGGGTCATGGCCAGGCCGGTGATGTGCTGGCCGTCGCTATAAAGGAAGGGCCGCCAGTATTCCTGGAGTAGTTCAATCATCGTTGCGCCTCCCGGCTGCCTGCGGAGTAGCGCCGTTCTGCCCAGCGCAGGGCAAAGTTCGAGGCACTGGTGATCAGCAGGTAAATCAGGGCTGCCAGGACCAGGAAGTAAAACAGCTGGTAGGTGCTCTTGCCGGCGTCCTGGGACGCCTTGACCAGGTCGGCCAGGCCGATGATGGATACCAGGGCGGTGGCCTTGAGCAGCACTTGCCAGTTATTGCCGATACCCGGCAGAGCGAAACGCATCATCTGCGGGAAGACAACGTAGCGAAAGCGCTGGCCGCGCTTGAGGCCATACGCAGTGGCGGCTTCGACCTGACCACGCGGCACCGCGAGGATCGCGCCACGGAAGGTCTCGGTGAAATAGGCGCCGTAGATGAAGCCCAGGGTAATGACCCCGGCCGCAAACGGGTCGATCTCGATGTAGTCCCATTCCAGGGCGTCGGTGATGCCGCTGAGCCAGGTTTGCAGGCTATAGAAAATCAGCAGCATCAGTACCAGATCCGGCACACCGCGGATCAGGGTGGTGTAGAGCTGGGCCGGTGCGCGCAGCAATACCGAGCCGGACAGCTTGGCACTGGCGCCGATCAGGCCGAGCACGATGCTCACGATCAGCGACAGTACCGATAATTTGATGGTCATCCAGGTGCCTGCGAGCAGCAGCGGGCCGAAGCCTTTCAAGCTGAATGCCGACAGTCCCAGGTTTTGCATAAGCGCTTCGAGCATGGATCTCGCCTTTGCGGTCAATAAAACAAAACGCCCATCGAGGACGGCAGTGGAGCATCGCCGTATCGATGGGCGTCCGGGTGTTACTTACCGCTATACAGATTCAGGTCGCCAAAGTGCTTCTTCTGGATTTCGGCGTATTTGCCGTCGTCATGCAGAGCTTTGATGCCTTTGTCCAACAGGGCTTTGAGGTCCTTGTTGCCTTTGGAGATGCCGACCGCAGTCTTGGCTGGCAGCAGTGGATCGTCGATTGGCTTGCTGACTTCGTAGCCGGCGCCAGCTGGCGATTTCAGGAAGCCCAGTTCAGCTTGCAGCATGTCTTGTACCGAAGCGTCCAGACGACCGGAGGTCAGGTCAGCATAAACCTGGTCCTGGTTGGCGTAGGCTTTGGTGGTGACGCCAGCCTTGTCCAGTACGGCCTTGGCGTAGGCTTCCTGGATAGTGCCTTGCTCATAGCCAACGGTTTTGCCTTTCAGGCTTTCCGGAGTGCTGAAACCTGCACCTTTTTTGAACACCAGGGAGGTCGGGCCGGAGAACAGTTCGCTGGAGAAGTCGATGACTTTCTGGCGGGCTTCGGTCACGGTCATCGACGAGATGACGCCGTCAAACTTGTTGGCCTTCAGGCCAGGGATCATGCCGTCGAAATCGCTTTCGACCCATTTGCACTTGACCTTCAGCTCGGCACAGATGGCATTGCCCAGGTCGATGTCGAAGCCAACCAGGCTACCGTCAGCAGCTTTCGACTCGAAAGGTGCGTAAGACGGGTCAACACCGAAGCGCAGCTCCTTGTATTCCTTGGCCATTGCATTGCCAGCGGCGAGGCAGATAGCCAATGCAGAGAGAGTCAGCCATGCTTTTTTCATCGTTCAGTCCTTAAAACCAAATTGAGCGTTAGGATCACGCGAGGCCTGCTACCGGCAGGGCCAGACCGAGAGACGATAGCAAGTTCCGAACCAAACAGGCGAACGTGCGTTTTAAATATAAGCAGTTGTCGCAATGCTGACTTAGGCGGAATTTCGCCGCACCAAACGGCAGAAAGCCACTATCGACGCAAGACGCAGAAGGGCCAAAAAGGGGCGCAGAATACATGGTGCACCAATAGCGGGCAAAGAACGTTTGAGTTGGATCGCCCAGGTGGGGCTGGCGAAGTGCGGCTTTAGGTTACCGGCGCGTTACCAGTACAGGCCGCTTTGGGCCGTCGGGTAACGTTGGGACGGTGCGCTGGAGCGAATGTGGGACCGGCTTTAGCCGGGAAGACAAGGTGATAGGCGACAGACATCCATCGGTCACACCTGCGCCTTCCCGGCTAAAGCCGGTCCCACATAAAAAGCCATGAATTCAGCTATTTCCCCGGTGTCAGGGTCAACCGCTGTTTGCCAAACGCCTGCTCCAGGTTCTGCGGTTGCAGCGGAATCGACATGTACTGGGCCTTGAGCCAGGGCTCGATGCCGTTGGCATAGTTAGGGCTGGCCGGGTTGCCGGACTGGCCTGCACCGCTTTGGCCCATCAGCGGCTCGTTCAGGCCGAAGTCGACGATGATGCGCAACGCAGGCACCGAACGGGCATCGAAGTCCTGGCCCCAGCTATAGGCCGAGGTGTTCAGGGTGCTTTGGTCGCCGCCCGCCGGGAACGGCCCGCGATTCAGGCTGCTGTTGCTGCTTTCACCCAGGGCCTTGGCCAACTGATTGCCTTGCGCCGTCCAGTTATAGCGGTGCAGTTTGCCCCATTGCCAGGCCTTGTGATCGCTGCCGAGCTGGCTGTCCCCGGCAGTGATGGCGGCGGCCAGGCTGCGTGCCAGGATTGCCGGTTTGTCTTCTTTCTGCGGGGTTTTCAGGTCGTCCCAGAACGGGCTGTCCTCACGCCCGAGCAGGTGATCGGCCTGAGCCGAGTAGGCGAGGTTGGCGCCTGCCACTAGGGCTTTCCAGGCCGGGCTGGTTTCCGGGCCCAGCTCGTCGAGGAAAATCTGCTTGCTGCTTTCCTGCAGGAACAGCTCGTACAGCGCCGCATCAGCCGAGGTCGCACTGAGCTTGCCGTCGAAGGCCATCAACCTCGAGTAGGCTTCCCGCGCCTTGCCGCGTTCGGCTTCCGGCAGGGCATCGATGGCCTGTTGCAGAGGCTTGGCCATGCCGGGGGCTTCGAACATCTTCTTCAGCTTGGCGGCGAAGGTCGTCGTCTGGTCGTACTGCATGGCGATCAGGCTGCGGCTGTCCTGCTTGCCGCTGCCCGCCAGTTCGGCGATGCGCTCGGCGCGCTCCGGGGCGAACCACGAGTTGGACAACTGCATGCCGTAGCCCTTGGGTACGGTGCGCTGGTTGGCGGTGGCGATCCAGCCTTGCTGCGGATCCTGGTCGTAGGGGTGCAGCATCGGGTCGGCAAAACCGTCCCAGTCGTAGCGGCTGTCCCAGCCCGGCGACGGCAGCAGGCCGAGGCCGTCGCGGCGGTTCGGGTAGCGCCCGGTGACTTGCCAACCGGTGTTGGAGACGTCGGCAAACACCATATTCAAGGCGATGGAGCGGATCTCGCGGCTCTTGTCGAACGCGCGCTCGACGGTCGGTGCCCGGGACAGGTCGAAATAGGCATCCAGGCTCTTGTCGTCTTTCAAGTCCGGCACTTGCAGGGCCAGGCCCAGGCCGTTGTTCAGGGCGACGGCCTGGGTCGGACTGCTGCGCTCGCCAATGGCACTGTTGAGCAGCGCACCATGGCGGGTTTCGTAGAACGCTTCGCGAACCGGGCGGCCGCCTTTGACGAAGAAGGTTTCCTCATGGGCCACGGCGGGTTGCCATTTGCCATTGGCCAGGTACATCAGGCGATTGTTGTCGCGCTTGATCTGCTCCAGGAACAGGTCCTGATTGTCACCCTTGACCGCCGTCATGCCCCAGGCCAGCTTGCCGTTGAAGCCACTCAGCAGCAGTGGCAGACCGGCGATGGTGGCACCTGCGGCCTGGTATTTCGGTGCGCGGATCTCGACGAAGTTCCACGCCGAAGGCAGTCCGGCGGGCAGGTTCATGTCGCTGGCCAGCAGGCTTTTGCCGGTGCGGCTGCGTTGCGGGCTGATCGCCCAGTTATTCGACGCGGCGACGCTGAGCATATTCAGGTCGGAGAGTTGCAGGACGGCCTTGTTCAGGTCGCCCAGGCCCTGCACCTGGCTAAGGTTCACGCCCTTGAGCTTGTCGGCTTCGGCCTGAGGCACTTCTTCGTCGGGATAGGTCGGCATCAGCCAGGCCAGCTTGTCCAGGCCGACCTTTTGCGCCAGTTGCAGCGAGGCCAGCTCCTGTTGAAGGTTGGCCGAGGTGCTGAAATCCAGCAGGCTGAAGATCAGCGCCGAGTCTTCGGGCTTCCAGTATTCCGGGATGTAACCGGCATCGGCCAGGTCGGCTGGCAGCTTGTCGCGATAGCGGAACAGGTAGGCGTTGACGCCCCGTGCATAGACCTCGAAGAAGCGCTTGAGGCGGGGGGAGGAGCCGTTATACAGGTCGCCCGCGCTTTTACGCAGGTTCACCGAGCGCATCAGACGGTCGACATCCAGTGCCGCCGGGCCTTCCAGTTCGGCCAGACGGCCCTGGGCCAGCAGACGCATGGCGACCATCTGGCTGATGCGGTCACTGGCATGCAGATAACCGAGGGTGAACAGCGCGTCGTGGAAGGTACTGCTCTCGATCAGCGGCATGCCCAGGTTATTGCGCCGCACCGACACGTTCTGCGCCAGGCCCTTGATCGCCACGACCCCGGTAGTGGGCGGCACGCTGTCGCTGCCATGGCCGTCGAGTTGACAGCCCGACACACTCAGCAAGCCTGCCACGGCAGCGGCATAGCCGAACCGGGGGAGAAAATGGGATAGGGATGGCGAGGCCATGACGAAGCTCCTGAGGGGGTAGCGGCGGATAAAGGGCAAAGGCGCTACGTTAGTGAGCGGGCAGGCGCCACGCAAGCGGGGAAGCGGAGTTTATTTCAGGATTTTTCTGCGACCACCGGGAGCCGGCGGCACAAATGAAAACGGCCTCCTGTGACGGAGGCCGTTGCGTATGCCCCAGGCGTTACGCGCCGTGGCACTTCTTGAATTTCTTGTCGCTGCCACATGGGCAGGGATCATTGCGGCCAACGTCTTTCAGCGCGTTGCGCACCGGCTCCTGATGGGCATGGCCGCAGTTTGGACCGTGCACATGGCCGTGATCGTGATCGTGGTCGTGATGGTCGTGATCATGGTTGCAATCGGGGCCATGTACATGGGGTTGTTGGTTCATTTGGGAATCTCCGGAATCAAATCTCCGGGGATTATCTCGCCATCACGCTCAATACGCACGCTGCGGCCGAAGAATAATCCGGTCTTGAGCTTGCCTTCGAGGCGGTAGTGGATCGGGTTGCGCGGTTTTTCCAGCAATTTGGCCAGGTATTTGAGGTGCTGCCACAGGTTGGTCTTGATCGGAATGACGAAATACTTGCTGGTGTGAGGCGCGACGCGGAAGCGGTCCGAGTAATCGCCCTCGGCCAGTTGCACGTTATTGAGCAGGATCTTGTAGCTCAACCCGCGCACCCACATGCCCCGGTCGTTGGGGTTGTCGATGCGAAAGTGCAGCTTGAAGCTTTGTTCCAGCAGGTGTGCCTTGACCACCTGAACCTTGAGCAGATGCACTTGCGGCTCTTCGTACTGGCTGAACCAACTGGCGCAGCCGGTCAGATTGGCAAGCAACAGCGCGAGGCCGATGGATTTGAACAGATGCACCTGAGAAAACATGAACTGGCTCCGGGAACCGGCAATTGGTTGCTGGCGGTTGTTGCAGGAATCGAGCCTGCGCCATACTCGTGCCTATGTGCAACTCGAGTGTGCCCCCATGACTCTCTACGAAATCGTCTTCAGTGGCCAGATCGTTGCCGGTGCCCAGTTGGAACGGGTGCAGGCCAACCTGGGCAAATTGTTCCAGGCCGATGCCCAGCGCCTGGCGCTGTTGTTCTCCGGGCGGCGCCTGGTGCTCAAGAACAACCTCGACAAGGCCGCCGCCGAGAAATACCGCTCGACCCTGGAGCGCGCCGGGGCTTTGGTCGAGGTGGTGGACATGGAACTGCCGATGGAGGAGGTCGAACTGGCACCGCCGCCGGACGAGCGCGGTTACCTGCCGGTCAGGCCGGGGCCTGTGGTCAAGCCGGGGCGCTTGCAGGTCAAGCCGCGTGACGTCTACATGGCCGCCTTTGTCGACGTCGATGCGCCTGACCTGGCCATTGCTGAGGTCGGCGCCACTATGCAAGACCCCAAACCGCCCGCAGCGCCGCTGAAGCTGGACTTGTCACAACTGAGTCTGGCCCCGACCGGCAGCGACATGGGCCAGGCAAAGAAAGCAGCGGGGGCGCCGGCGCCGGACACCTCCCATCTGCAGCTGCGCTGAACGTCTGGTCAGACGAAGCCGGCGCAGCACTTCTTGAATTTCTGCTCACTGCCGCATGGGCAGGCGTCATTGCGCCCGGCCTTGAGCGGCACGGTCGGGTCGATAAAGTACCAACGCCCCTGATTCTGCACGAACGACGAACGCTCGCGATGGCTGTGCTCGCCTTCGTTGTCGTGCCAGCGCGCGGTAAAGGTGACGAAGCCGTGCTCGGGCTTGCCGCCGAACACCTCGGCGCTTTCTACCTCCAGGCCCAGCCAGGTGCTCTGGGCACTCCACTGGCTGATGGACTCGCGGTTCAGCCCGGCCTGCTGCACGGGCAGGGTTGTTGCCACCAGATAATCGATCAGGCCCAGCACATAGGCGCTGTAACGCGAACGCATCAGCTTCTCGGCGCAGGGTGCGGGCTGACCGGCATGGAAATGGCCGCAACAGGCCAGCAACAGATCCCCGCTGCCGCAGGGGCAAATAGTGCTACTCATGATTTACCACCAATACTTGCCAAAATTCTCCGGGTTGGCCCAGAACTTCGCGTTCAGCCAGTCGGGGACTTGTTTGTATTCGCGCAAGTCGTAGGTGTACAGGGACAGGACCTGTTCGTCCCGGGCGAAGCGTTCGCTGACTTGCAGGGCCAGGGAGTAGAAGTCGGTGTCTTGCCAGCCGCAGGCGTGCAGGTCGGCCAGTACGGCGATGCGGCTGGCGTTGAGGTTGCGGATGCCGCCGAGCAGTTCCAGGCCGATGCGCTTGGGGATGTGCTCCAGGCAGTCCACCACCAGGGCCAAGTCGAAGCGTTGCCCGGCGAGCTCCGCCGATAGCGGTCCGGGCATGGCCTGGAACACATGGCTGTTGGGATGTGCCTCGCGAAACGCCTGCAGCGCCGGGAACGCCTGGCTGCCCACCAGCAGCAGGCGTTCGGGAGCATAGCGGTCAAGCAGGGCCGCCATGGCCTGTTGGGGAGTGCGGGTGGAAAAACCTTCGGTCATCAAAAATCCTCATCTGGAATGGCAAGACTAGCTCGCTCCGGGATCGTGGCCTAGTCTCACTGCACCTGATTTCTGGAAAGCGCTTTTTACGGCGCCGTTGACTGCTGGCGAATTGAATCGTTCAGCGTTTTCCGGAGCTGGGTGACGAAAAGTATAAAAATGAGTGCAATCTCCCGGAAACACGGGATAAAGCTGGCGTTATGGCCAAGTGCCGTCTTTAATCCTTTAGCGGCGGTGGGCCGACTATTAGGAGAAAAACATATGAGAATGTTGCGCACGGCGTTACCTCTGCTTCTCGTTACCAGCGTCCTCACGGGTTGCGCTGGCTTGCAAAAGACTGATTGGCCCATTTGCGCTGCTGGCGGCGCATTGGGTGGTGCTGCCGTCGGTGCCTTCCAGACTGCTGCGGTTGCAGCGAGCCTGGGTGGTGCGGTGGGTGTCATGGCCGGTGCCTATTGCTGGGTGCATGGTGATGGCGATGATGATGGCGACGGCGTACCGAACAGCCGCGACAAGTGCCCGAACACGCCTAAAGGTGTAGTCGTTGATGCCGATGGCTGCCCGCCCCCACCACCGCCTGTAGCGGCGCCAGTGCCGGTCGAGCCGGTCACCTCGTCCCGCGAGGAAGTGATTGTCATCCGTGACGTGCTGTTCGAGTTCGACTCGGCCAAGCTGACCGCAGCTGACAAGAAAAAACTCGACGTCATCGCCACTCGCCTGAAACGCGAAGCGTCGACTGCCCAACTGCATGTCAGCGGCCATACCGACAGCGTCGGCAGCGATGCCTACAACAAAAAACTGTCGCAGAAACGCGCTGCCTCGGTGACTGATTACCTGGTCAGCTCCGGCATTCCGCGCAGCGAGTTCGTTTCCGTTGAAGGCTTCGGCGAAAGCCGCCCGGTAGCGGACAACAAAACCGCTGATGGCCGTGCGCAGAACCGTCGTGTGGAAATCAAGATCAACCGTTGATCCCTCGCTGTAAACAGACGGGCCCGGCTTATTGCCGGGCCCGTTCTTTTCTGAAACCGCCTGGCGGTTCACTTCCCGGCTACATGAAATTTCACCCCCGCGCTGGCATATTCTTCCCCCTAGCCGTTACTGTGCGTTCCCAATAGGAAGCGTTCGCAGAAAAACTATAACCAGGGGCATGTAATGAAGCTGTTTTGGGGCATGGGGAAAGTGTTGACGCTGGCCTTCTGGCTGGTGGTGTTGGTGAGCCTGGCGGTGCAACTGCCAAGCCCTTTCGAGATACTGCTCAAGCTCGCCGGCGGCCTGATGCTGCTGATGCATGTGCTTGAGGTGCTGTTTTTCAACGGCGACCTGCGTGGACGAGCGCATCCCTGGCGGGATCGGCTACAAATCCTCTGCTTCGGCATGTTCCATCTGCAATCCTTTTCCCGTTCGTCCCGTGAGGTCAGCCATGCGTAGTCTCTGTCTGCTCGCTGCGCTGTGCAGCCCCTTGGCGATGGCCCAGTCCATCAATGTCCAGCCTAATTCCTTCATGCGCCTGCCCGGCAATAACAGCGTCCTGCAACTGGATCGTCTGGAAGTCGCCGATGGTGCAACCTTATGGGTTCCGGCCGCCGTCACCGAAATGAACGTCGGCGAATTGAAGCTGGGCCGTGAGGCACGCATCACCATCGTGCCCGGCCCGACGCCGTTCAAGCTGGCGGTCAAGCAAGGTGAGTTGGGCAGTGGCAGCCAGATCAGTGCCCGGGGCGCAGCGGGCAGCTTCGAGAAACCGGCGTTGCCAGGGCGCAACCTGACGCTGCGACTGGAGCGCCTCAAGGCCGATATTCTCGCAGTGGACGCCCGTGGCGGCACCGGTGCGCCTGGCTACAGTGGCCTGGACGGTGGCAACGGCAAGGCGCCGGGCTGCACCTGGGGCCAGGCGGGCAAGGGCTCCGATGGTGACAAGGGGGGCGACGGCCGTGAAGGTGCTGCGGGTGGTCAGGTAAGACTGGAAGTGCCGCTGGAGTTTACCGCTGAGCACATCAAGGTGCAGGTCGACGGCGGTGCCGGTGGCGCGCCAGGCGTTGGCGGTAAGGGCGGCCAGGGCGGCGCCTCGAAAGGCTGTCTGGTCTACCGCGCCGACGGCGGCAAGTCTGGTCGCACAGGCGACGCCGGGCAACCGGGCGGTAAAGGTTCGGCGGGTTCGGTGACGGTGCAGCATTTGTAAGCCGTCACGCCGGAAACAAAGGCCGTAGGACCGGCTTTAGCCGGGAGAGCGCTCTCGCGGCTTAAGCCGCTCCTACAGCTGGTCCTACAAGCCTGTCCCACAGATTCAACTTATTCAGCAGGTCTCGACGTGGGTTAGCAGACCGGTTGCCCTTACCATTACCCGGCGCACTTGAAAGTGCCCCACGCAAAGTTGCCATGGATTTGACCTTGCACGTAAGTAACGGAAAAAGAGGCTGCTAAACCCGATTACTGATTATTCAGCGACCGAAGCAGCCTAAAGAGCAAAGTTACCTCATGCAAGAGCTGGAGATCTTCTAGGAAAGTTAATGCGAAAGATACAGAAAAGGTCTGCCGTTGAACCGTGTTTTTGTTAGCTTAAGTAAATTTTCAATTGTCGCTGTAGGGAAAGTTAACCAGGGCTTGTAGGTTGCTTCTGGAAATTCGTAAATATCGATTGCGTTGTAGCTCATCTCTATTCAGTTTCAATATTCTCGCACTTCCAGTTACAGGGAGTTCAAGAGATGAGCAAGGCTTACGCATTTATCAATGACCAAATGCAGGGCGATAGCGCTATCAAGTCCCGTTTGGGCGCTGGCGATAAATTCAATACGCTGAATGTGCATATTCGCAATCAGGTGGTGATTCCGGGGCAGATGGTCATAGTGCCCGACAGCACCACTAAATCCTGCACCATCGAGGAGGCCGAACTGATGCGCATGGCGCAAAACGTCAGCCATCAGGTCCACCACAACTCTCTAGGCTCTGACGGCCTGATGCTCAAACATTACGATGTGTTGCAGCCTATGCTCGGCTACGGCTCGCTGGGCCTTGGCGCCGTCTCCGGGAGTTGGAGCAGTTATCTCAAGGGCGTAGAACAGACCCTGGCCGATATCGAAAAACTGCACAAACTGTCGCTGCAACGGGGCACGCCCATCGCTCGACAGGAATTTATCAATCAACGCCAGGTGCTGTTCGGCAAACTCGATGGTCAGCTCAAGGGCATAGCCCGCTGGGGTACGGGCATGCACAACCATGGCTCGATCAAGAAGATGCTGGGGATTTCCACCAAAGTTATCTGCATACCGGTGAACTGCGCGATTACACCCGACGTATGAGTAACATTGCCAGGACGGCAAAGTTGCTTAAATACGGGACTCATGTGGGTATTGTAATGAATGCGACGGCCAGTGCATTGGAGATAAGCGAGGCTTGTTCGATTGGGCGGGAGGATAAGTGTATCAAGACGCATTATGTGGCGGGAGGGAAGTTGGGCGGCGCCGTTATGGGCGGGCTAGCTGGCGGCGCTTTGCCAGGGGGCGCTACAAAATCGTTATGCCTTGCCGTTGCGGTTCCTACAGGTGGATGGGGTGGATTGGCCTGTGGGATCATTGTCGGTGTGGCGGGGGGGTATATTGGCGGGGCATTAGGTGAGTCTTTCGGAGGCGATGTCGGGGAGCTTTTATATAACTGGAGTGAGAGTTGATGAGTTTTTATTGGGGGCTATGTATTGTATTGATTTCGCTGAATATGCTAGTCAGCTCCGGGATTATATTATTTTTTTATTATCGCAAGCTGACGCAGTTGGAAGGGTGTTTGGAAGGAATTCATTCAGTCGAATGGAACCGAACTGTATGTGGTGACGGGCTTCTAGGTCGTCAAATAAGGTTCTCCAATATAATAACAATTGTGCTTATGCCAACACTTCACTTCAAGCGCGGCGAAATTCCCAAGGACGCGGACAAGCGCATACCTGTGCGGCTTCGCCGACAGATGAAGGCTGCGGCTGCCTATGTGGCGGTCACGGGGCTGGCGATGGTTGCGCTATATTTTTTTGGCCCCGATCGATCCGTCAGCTAACCCAATCCTGTAGGAGCCGCCCAAGGCTGCGAACCGGGTTCACCAGGTAAACCGCTTTCGCAGCCTTCGGCAGCTCCTACACAATCTCATTCCGATGCAGATGATCTGACTTAAAACATCGGCCGCGCCGCCGCAATCGCCACCACCAGCAACCCGATAATCAGGTTACTGCCCACCAGTCGCCGAATCCGCCCCAGCGCCGCCGCGCCGTCGGCCCATTGCTCTGCCTCCACTGCACGACGCAGTTCCGGCAGTTGCAGGCCCTGGATGCGGATGAACAGGGCGACCATGACCACGTACAGGCCGATCATCACCTGCACATAGCGTGGTGCGGTTTCGAAGCCGGTGAATTGCAGCTGGATCATGCCGATACCGCTGATCGGCAAAATCACCACAGCCGCCCAGACCCAGACGAAAAAGCGCGGGAACACATTCAGCCATAATTTAAGCCGTGGCGGGCCGTCCAGAGCAGCGACGGCCGCGGGGCGCAGGACCATCCAGGCGAAAAACATGCCGCCGACCCAGGTCAGGGCGGCCAGAACATGCAGGGTGTAGACGAGGGAAAAGGGTGTCATCAGGTACTCCGTTCTGCGCGGAAGGATTTAGCGAGGTATGATAGCGGCCTCTCAGAACTACTGAGAATTTATCCAGCATATTTGTAGCGCCTCAAGCCCATGATCAGTACCGAACTCAAGTCCCAGATTCAGGGCGCCTATTCGCGTTTCCTCGAAGCCAAGAGCCTCAAGCCCCGTTATGGCCAGCGTTTGATGATCGCTGAGGTCGCCAAGGTGCTGGGCGATATCGAGACCGATGAAGAAGGGCGGCGCTCGGGTGACCCGGCCGTGGTCGCGGTGGAAGCGGGCACCGGTACCGGCAAGACCGTGGCCTATGCCATTGCCACCATTCCTACGGCCAAGGCGGCGGGCAAGCGCCTGGTCATCGCCACCGCCACTGTCGCCCTGCAGGAGCAGATCGTCTACAAGGATCTGCCCGAGCTGATGCGCAACAGCGGCATGAACTTCACCTTCGCCCTGGCCAAGGGGCGGGGGCGCTACATGTGCCTGTCAAAGCTCGACATGCTCCTGCAGGAAGGCGACTCGGCCAACGCCACGGCGCAGCTGTTCGAGGAAGAAGGCTTCAAGATCGAGGTCGATGAAGCCAGCCAGAAACTGTTTACCAGCATGATCGAAAAGCTCGCCGGCAACAAATGGGACGGCGACCGCGACAGCTGGCCCCAGGCCCTGGAAGATCAGGACTGGGCGCGCCTGACCACCGACCACAGCCAGTGCACCAATCGGCACTGTCCGAATTTTCAGCAGTGCGCCTTCTATAAGGCCCGCGAAGGCATGGGCAAAGTCGATGTGATCGTCACTAACCATGACATGGTCTTGGCCGATCTGGCGCTGGGCGGCGGCGCGGTGCTGCCTGATCCCC
Source organism: Pseudomonas sp. JUb42 (assembly GCF_024807945.1). Lineage (GTDB taxonomy): Bacteria > Pseudomonadota > Gammaproteobacteria > Pseudomonadales > Pseudomonadaceae > Aquipseudomonas. Next base: position 392,082 of record NZ_JANUFD010000001.1, read on the forward strand.
GGGACACCCTGTACGTCTTCGACGAAGGCCATCACCTGCCGGACAAGGCCATCGGCCACTTCGCCCACTACACCCGTCTGCGCTCTACCGCCGACTGGCTGGAGCAGACCGCCAAGAACCTGACCAAACTGCTGGCCCAGCACCCGCTGCCGGGCGACCTGGGCAAGTTGATCGAACAAGTGCCGGAGCTGGCCCGGGAAATCAAGGGCCAGCAACAGTTCATGTTCAGTGCCTGCGAGCAATTGGCGGATTTCCGCGCCGGTGAAGACATGGAAGGTCGCGAGCGGCCGCGCCATCGCTTTATCGGCGGCGTGGTGCCCGAACATATCCGCGAGATGGGCATCGAGTTGAAAAAGGGCTTTGCCCGCCTCGACGACCTGTTCACCCGTCTGGCCGACCTGCTCAAGGAAGGCATGGATGGCGAGGTCAATATCGGCATCGCCAGCCATCAGGCCGAAGAGTGGTATCCGTTGTTCGGCAGCCTGTTGGCGCGGGCCCACGGTAACTGGGAGTTGTGGACGGCCTTTACCGCCGAGGACCCGGAGGACAGCCCGCCCATGGCGCGTTGGCTGACCCTGGCCGACAGCGGTTCGCTGTTCGATATCGAGGTCAATGCAAGCCCCATCCTCGCTGCCGAAATGCTGCGGCGTAACCTCTGGAACGTCGCCTACGGCGCCTTGGTGACCTCGGCAACCTTGACCGCCTTGGGCAAGTTCGACCGCTATCGAATGCGTGCCGGGCTGCCCAAGGGCGCGGTGACAGCAGTGGTGCCGAGCCCGTTCCATCACGCCGATGCCGGTGTGCTGCGGGTGCCGGACCTTAAGGCCGATCCTCGCGACGCCGCTGCTCATACCGCCGCGATCATTCGTGAACTGCCGACTCTGGTCGAAGGCTCTCGGGGCACTCTGGTGCTGTTCTCTTCGCGCAAACAGATGCAGGACGTGTTTGACGGCCTGGAGCGGGACTGGCGCAAGCAAGTGTTCATTCAGGGCAACCTGTCCAAGCAGGAAACCCTCAACAAGCACAAGGCCCGGGTCGATGGCGGTGATTCCAGCGTGCTGTTCGGCCTGGCCAGTTTCGCCGAAGGCGTGGATTTGCCCGGTGCCTACTGCGAGCATGTAGTGATCGCCAAGATTCCTTTTGCCGTACCGGACGATCCTGTGGAAGCGGCTCTGGCTGAGTGGATCGAAGCCCGTGGCGGCAATCCGTTCATGGAAATCGCCGTGCCCGACGCCTCGCTGCGTCTGGTCCAGGCCTGCGGCCGGTTGCTGCGCACCGAAGAGGATCGCGGCACCATCACGCTGCTGGATCGGCGTTTGGTCACCCAGCGCTACGGCAAGGCGATTCTCAACGCGCTGCCGCCGTTCCGCCGCGAGATCTCCTGAGTCTGGTGTGTTCCCAAAGCGCGCTATCACTGGAACAATGCTCGCCACTTTTTGTGCACCCGCCATCAGGAGATCCCACGAATGCAGATCCAAGGTCATTTCGAGCTGCAATTCGAAGCCGTTCGCGAAGCGTTCGCCGCGCTTTTTGATGACCCTCAAGAGCGCGGGCTGGCGTTGTGCATTCAGATTGGCGGGCAAACTGTCGTCGACCTGTGGGCGGGCACTGCCGACAAGGACGGCGCCGAGGTCTGGCACAGCGATACCATCGCCAACCTGTTCTCCTGCACCAAGACCTTTACCGCCGTGGCTGCCCTGCAGCTGGTCGGCGAGGGCAAGCTGCACCTCGACGAACCTGTCGCGAAGCTCTGGCCGGAGTTCGCGACGGCGGGCAAGCAAGGCATCACCCTGCGTCATCTGCTGTGCCATCAGGCCGGTCTGCCAGCTCTGCACGAGACGCTGCCTGCCGAAGCCCTGTATGACTGGAACGCCATGACCGCCGCCCTTGCTGCCGAGACGCCGTGGTGGACGCCGGGTCAGGGCCATGGCTATGCCGCGATTACTTACGGCTGGCTGGTCGGGGAAATGATACGCCGCGCCGATGGCCGTGGGCCGGGTGAGTCCATTGCCGCGCGGATTGCCCGGCCGCTGGGCCTGGATTTCCATGTCGGGCTGGCCGATGAAGAGTTTTATCGGGTCGCTCATATCGCTCGCGGCAAGGGCAATGTCGGTGACGAGGCCGCTCAGCGCCTGTTGCAGACCACCATGCGCGAACCGAACTCCATGACTGCCCGGGCCTTTACCAATCCGCCGTCGATCATGACCAGCACCAACAAGCCTGAATGGCGGCGCATGCAGCAACCGGCTGCCAATGGCCATGGCAACGCCCGAAGCCTTGCTGGTTTCTATACCGGCCTGCTTGAAGGCAGCTTGCTTGAGGCGGATTTGCTCAACGAACTGACCCGCACCCACGCCCAAGGGCAGGACCAAACGCTGCTGACCCAGACCCGCTTCGGCCTGGGTTGCATGCTCGATCAGCCGGACGTCGCCAATGCCACCTATGGCCTGGGCCCTAAAGCTTTCGGTCACCCTGGTGCAGGTGGCTCCATCGGCTTTGCCGACCCTGAGCGTGAGGTTGCTTTTGGCTTCGTCACCAACACCCTCGGCCCTTACGTCTTGATGGATCCACGGGCGCAAAAGCTGGCGCGGATTCTGGGTGAGTGTTTGCAATAAGTATTCATCATAAGTACTTGTTTCATACCGATTGTCAGTTAATGCCCTGTTACAGGAACCGTGTGACGGTTTCCCTTTCCAAGAGTCTGTTTATGCGTGTTATACGGACTCACTGCCGTTTCCCTGTTTGCTTACCATTTTTTACGGGTCACCCCATGTCACTCAATAAAAGCCTTGCCATCGCCCTTTGCCTCGCCACTGCTGCGGGGTGTGCGCAAACTCCTCAGAAGGACGTCGCCGACGACAGCAGCCACAGCTGGTGGTCGTTTGGCAGCTCCGACACCAAGCCTGCCACGGCCCAGCAAGTCGCCACGTCGGCAGACAAGGCTGATGCGGCGGACGTGAAGCACTGGTACTGGCCGTTTGGTTCGGACGGCGCCGCTGCCAAGGCCGAAACTCCGGCTCAGCCGACTGTTGCCGCCAAGCCTGCGACCCCCGCGGTGGCCAAGGCCGACAGCGATAGCAAATGGTGGTGGCCATTTGCTGGCGATGCCGCCAAGTCGGCTGATCAGCCCAAGGCCGTCGCAGCAGTGATCGACCCCAAGGTGACCAAGGCCTGGCTCGATGACTACGAGCCGCGCCTGCGCGTGGCGATCAAGGACAGCCCGTTCGAACTCGAACGCCGTGAAGACCTGCTGGTAATCACCGCGCCCATCGACAGCTCCTTCAACCCGAACCGTCCGGCCTTGTTGCTACCGGTAACTCTGGGCCCGATTACTCGTCTGGCCAAGCTGGTCGAAGGCGATCCGAAAACTGCAGTATTGGTTCTGGGCCACGGCGATGCCGTCGGCGGCGCCGACCTCAATCAGCAGATCAGCCAGCAGCGTGCCCAGTCCGTGGCGGCGATCTTCCGCCTCAGCGGACTGGAGCGTAATCGCTTGAGCCTGCGCGGCATGGGCTCGGCAATGCCTCGTGCGGCCAACGACAGTGTCCAGGGCCGTGCGCTGAACCGTCGCATTGAGATATTCATGACGCCGCAGAACACTATGTCGGTGCTGATGGCCAAGTATGAGATTCCCCAGGCTCCAACCCTGGCTGCAGTACAAAGCACCCAGGCCGCGCCTGCCGCAGTTGCTCCGGCGGCAGCCAAGCCTGCGGTAAAAGCACCGGCCAAGGCTGCGACCGACAAGAAAGCCGCACCGTCCACCGCCAAGGCGCCTGCAACCAAGAAGGCTGCTCCGGCCAAGAAAGCCGCTCCCGCCAAGGCCGTCCCTGCCAAGACGGCAAAGAAGGCGACCGGCGATCAGGCCAGCAGCAACTGACCACGGATACTTTTAACGAAGGATAGGACGTCATGACCCAACCCCTGGCCGATATGCGCCGTGATTATGCTCGCGATGGTCTGGCCGAAGCCCAGGCTCCCGATGAGCCTTTCGCGCTGTTTCATCGCTGGTTCGACGAAGCGGTGCAAACCGAGCAGAAGCCGGTGGAAGCCAACGCCATGACACTGGCCACGGTCGATCAGGACGGGCGTCCGCACTGCCGGGTGCTGCTGCTCAAGGGGCTGGATGCGCAGGGCTTTACGTTTTTCACCAACTACGACAGCGCCAAGGGTGAACAACTGATTGCCAATCCTTTCGCCGCCATGACGTTCTTCTGGCCGACGCTGGAACGTCAGGTGCGTATCGAAGGGCGGGTGGCCAAGGTGTCGCCTGAAGAGTCGGATGCCTACTATCAGGTCCGTCCGCTGGGCAGCCGCCTCGGCGCCTGGGCCTCGCCCCAGAGCCAGGTGATCGCCGATCGCGAGGAGCTGGAAAACCTGCTCAAGGACACCCAGGCCCGCTTCAGCGACAGCCAGCCACACTGCCCGGAACACTGGGGTGGCTACCGCCTGCTGCCGGAGCGGATCGAGTTCTGGCAAGGCCGCCCGAGCCGCCTGCATGACCGTTTGAACTATCGCTTACAGGGCGACAGTTGGCTGCGTGAGCGCCTTGCCCCGTAACCGCTGTATGGCGGCTGAATAAACATTATTTAAAGATAGAGGGGCGTGACAGGGTCCGGGACGCGGAGTCTAATGGAGGCCTGTTCACCCTGGAGGTATCTATATGCGCAAGTCTGCTTTGCTGGCGGCTTCATTCACAGCGATGGTGATGACACTCAGCGGCTGTACTTCGAGTCTGACCGGCGATTCGTATTCCCGCGATGAAGCGCGAGCTGTACAAACCGTTCGCCTGGGCACTATTGAGTCGTTGCGCCCAGTGAAGATCGAAGGCACCAAGACGCCGATCGGCGCCGGTGCCGGTGCGATTGTCGGCGGTGTCGGCGGCAGCGCTATTGGCGGTGGTCGCGGCAGTATCGTCATGGCGGTAGTCGGCGCAGTGGCCGGCGGCCTTTTGGGTTCGGCGACCGAAGAAGGTTTGACCCGCACCCAAGGCGTCGAGATCACTGTGCGTGAAGACGACGGCAGCATGCGTGCCTACGTGCAGCAGGTTCAGGAAAACGAGATTTTCCGGGTCGGTGAGCGCGTACGCATCATGAGCCTCAACGGCACCAGTCGCGTCACTCATTGAGTGTTGGTCAGCCAATAAAAAATCCCGGTCGTGAGGCCGGGATTTTTTTGCGCGTTTTCTGTAGGAACTGATCAGCCACTCTTGCGGCTAAAAAACGCCATCACGGCATAACCGATAAACGCCGACAGGATCGACCCCGTCAGGATCCCCATGCGGTCTTCCCCGGCAAACTCGCTGACGCCCGGCACATAGGCCAGGGAGCCGACGAACAGGCTCATGGTGAAGCCGATACCGCACAGTATGGCGACGCCAAACACCTGACCCCAGCCCGCACCGGTCGGCAGCGTGGCCATGCGGGTCTTGACGGCCAGCCAGGTCAGGCCAAAGACCCCGACGGTCTTGCCGAGCAACAGGCCCAAGGCGATCCCGAAGGGTACCGGGTGGATAAAGCTATCCAGAGTCACGCCCTTGAGTGACACCCCGGCATTGGCAAAGGCAAATAGCGGCAGGATGCCGTAGGCCACCCAGGGATGCAGGGAATGCTCCAGGGTGTGTGCCGGTGAGGCTTCCTCGTTACGGGTGCGCAGGGGAATGCAGAACGCCAGGATGACGCCGGCCAAGGTCGCATGCACGCCGCTCTTGAGCACGCAGACCCACAACACCAGGCCAATCAGCAGGTACGGCGCCAGCTTGACCACGCCCAATCGATTCATAGCTATCAGGGCGATGATCGAAGCGCCAGCCAGTGCCAGGGCCAGGCCCGACAACTCGCTTGAGTAGAACACCGCAATAACGATGATCGCCCCCAGGTCGTCGATGATCGCCAGAGTCATCAGGAACAGCTTCAGCGATACCGGCACGCGCTTGCCGAGCAGGGCCAGCACGCCCAGGGCGAAGGCGATGTCGGTGGCCATGGGAATTGCCCAGCCAGTCATGGCCGATGGGCTGTCGTGGTTCAGTGCGGTAAAGACCAGCGCTGGAATCACCATACCGCCAACGGCCGCCGCGCCCGGCAGGACAATCTGCGAAATCTTCGACAGGTGGCCTTCCAGGACTTCGCGTTTGACTTCAAGACCGATGATCAGGAAGAACAGGGCCATCAGGCCATCATTGATCCACAACAGCAGGGGTTTGGCGATTTTCACCGCGCCGAACTGGGCCACTACGGGGATTTCCAGAAAGGCGTTGTACCAGCCGGACAGGGGTGAGTTATTGATGATCAGGGCCAGGATGGCGGCGGCGATCAGCAGCAGGCCACTGGCGGCCTCAAGCTGAAAAAAACGGGTGAACGTGCTACGCAGAGGCAAGGTGTGCGCTCCATATTCATGCAAAAGGTCTGACACCCTAACCTGTGAATCAGGTTTATAAAACAAAAGTTATATTCGTTTTTGTTCTAAGCGGGCGGGCGGACTTGTCCGGGAGGCGTGTCTGTCAGCTATGTAACTTGGTGTTGCAAGAATCGTCCTTTTTTATTGTAGGACGTTTCTTTTTTTCTCGGAAAATAAAGGGCTAAGGGCGGGGGATCATTGCGATTCACCCGCCTTCGACGCTTCGGTTTTAGCCTTCTATGCCCAACATGCTGCGTGCCAGTGCTTCAGCAATGCGAATGCCGTCGACCCCGGCGGACAGAATCCCGCCTGCATAACCGGCGCCTTCGCCGGCCGGGAACAGGCCTTTGACGTTAAGGCTCTGCATATCGGCGCCACGGGTGATACGCAGCGGCGAGGAGGTGCGAGTTTCGATGCCGGTCAGCACAGCGTCGTGGAGGTCGAAGCCTTTGATCTGCTTGCCGAACGCCGGCAGGGCTTCACGCAGGGCTTCGATGGCGTAGGCAGGCAGGGCGTCGGCCAGGTCCACCAGTTTCACACCGGGCTTGTAGGACGGTTCGACGCTGCCCAAGGCAGGCGATACCTTGCCCGCAATGAAGTCGCCAACGAGCTGTGCCGGCGCTTCGTAGGTGCTGCCGCCGAGCAGGTAGGCATGGGACTCCAGACGCTCCTGCAACTCGATCCCGGCCAGGGGGCCGCCCGGATAGTCCTCCGGGGTAATGCCGACGACGATGCCGGAGTTGGCATTACGCTCGTTACGCGAATACTGGCTCATGCCATTGGTGACGACGCGGTTGACCTCGGAAGTCGCCGCGACCACCGTGCCGCCGGGACACATGCAGAAGCTGTAGACCGAGCGACCGTTTTTGGCGTGATGGACCAGTTTGTAGTCGGCTGCGCCAAGCTTCGGGTGCCCGGCGTATTTGCCCAGACGCGCCTGGTCGATCAGCGATTGCGGGTGTTCGATACGGAAACCCACCGAGAACGGCTTGGCCTCCATGTACACGCCATGGCTGTGCAGCATGCGGAAGGTGTCACGGGCGCTATGGCCCAGAGCCATGATTACGTGGCGGGACTCGATGCGTTCACCGCTGTCCAGCACCACGCCAAGCATCTGGCCGTCTTCGATCAGCACGTCGGTAACCCGTTGCTCGAAACGCACTTCACCGCCCAGGGCGATGATTTGCTCGCGCATGTCGGCTACCACGCCGGTCAGGCGGAAGGTGCCGATATGCGGTTTGCTGACGTAGAGGATCTCTTGCGGCGCACCGGCCTTGACGAACTCGTGCAGGACCTTGCGGCCGTGGAATTGTGGGTCCTTGATCTGGCTGTAGAGCTTGCCGTCGGAGAAGGTCCCGGCACCGCCTTCGCCGAACTGCACGTTGGACTCGGGGTTGAGCACGTTTTTGCGCCACAGGCCCCAGGTGTCCTTGGTGCGCTGGCGAACTTCCTTGCCGCGCTCGAGGATGATCGGCTTGAAGCCCATCTGGGCCAGCAATAGGCCGGCGAAAATGCCGCAGGGACCGAAGCCCACGACCAGCGGGCGTTCGCTGAGGTCTGCAGGTGCATGGCCGACGACTTTGTAGGAGGTGTCTGGTGCCGGCCCGACATTACGGTCGTTGCCCAGGCGCTTCAGTACCGCGGCTTCGTCGCGCACCGTGAAATCGATGGTGTAGATGAAGCACAGCTCGGAGGACTTCTTGCGCGCGTCGTAGCTGCGCTTGAACAGGGTGAAGTCCAGCAGGTCGGCGCTGTCGATCTCCAGGCGTTGCACGAGGGCAGGGCGCAGGTCTTCGTCCGGGTGATCGATCGGCAGCTTGAGTTCGGTGATTCGTAACATGAAGGGTGTCCAGGTTTCAGGCCGCAGGTGAAGCCCGACAGCACTACGAGAACCGGCGATTATAAGGGGCTTGGGCCGGGCAAGCCATGATCAGGATTGCCGCGTGCTGCAAGCGGCCCTGCCATTGGCCGGACCGCTCGAATGACACTGCGCTCAATCGTTGCGCATGCCGCCGTAATAGCCGCAACCACGCATGACCTGGCTGTTGATGCGCAGCTCGGCGCTCAGGTGCTGTACCGATCCGTCCGCACTGTCCACGCAACGCTGCGGCGCGACCCACAGCTCGATGCGCTGATCGTTGGCTTCGCTGCTGACACTGAAGCGGCCTTCAGGCAGTTGCTCTTCTACGTAAGGCAGGGCCAGTGGTGCTTTGCCCGGACGCTCCAGGACCATGCCTTTGTTACTCACGCTGATGGTCCATTTCGGCGAATTGCCATTGACGTGCAGGGTCAGGAATTTGAAATTCGGGTCGGCGCAGGCGGCAGGGTCGGCACGTTCCACGCGATACAGCTGATAGAGACTCAACTGGCCATCACTGCCAGCGGCCTTGCTGGCGACAAAGTTGCCGCGCAGGTCGGCGAACAGTGTGTTCTGGCTGTTGGCCAGGCTTGCGCCTTCCTGCAGTACACCCGTATTGCCGCTGTCTTCCACCACATAGCGGCGCTGCTCACCGCAAGGCTGGAAGATCAGTTTGCCACCTTCACCGCTCAACGCGCCCTGCATGCGGATCATGCCGGCCTTGGAAACGGTTTGGGTATCGGAAGAGGATGAGCTGGCCAGCATCTGGCAGCCGGCGAACAGCGGCAGCAGGGCGAACAACAGGACGGAACGGGCAGCAAACATGTGGCGGTCTCCAGACAAGTGCCGCCACGTTACTCAGGCTGTCGTGGCATCACAAGGGGTAAACCGGGATTGTACGGCTGTGTGGGACCGGCTTTAGCCGGGAAGGCAGCGTTGCACACGATACATATGTGTTGGATGTACCGGCCTCTTCCCGGCTAAAGCCGGTCCCACAGAGGCATGTTAGCCAACGCGATAGGTCTGGCCGGTCTGTAGCCCTTCGACACTCTTGGCGTAGGCCAGAGCGACTTCTGCCGCAGGCACAGGCTTGAATCCACGGAAATACGGCGCGTAACTGTCCATGGCTTCGACCAGTACGGTCGGGCTGATGGAATTGATGCGCAGGCCCCGTGGGAGTTCGATCGCCGCCGCGCGAACAAAAGCGTCAATGGCGCCGTTGACCAGGCTGGCCGAGGTCCCGGTGCGGATCGGGTCGTGGGCCAGTACACCGGTGGTGAAGGTGAACGAGGCGCCGTCGTTGGCAAACTCGCGACCGATCAGCAGCAGATTGACCTGGCCCATCAGTTTGTCCTGCAAACCGAGGTCGAAGTCCGCGCTGTCCATTTCGCCCAGAGCCTTGAAGGTCACGCTGCCAGCCGCGCAGACCAGGGCGTCGAATTTGCCGGTCTGCTCGAACAGTTGGCGGATCGACTCAGGTTTGCTGATATCGACGTGCAGATCGCCGCTGGTACGGCCGATGCGTACCACTTCATGACGTTTGGCCAGTTCTTCGGCCACTGCCGAGCCGATGGTGCCGCTGGCGCCGATCAATAGAATCTTCATGCTGTGCTCCTGTGCAAAGAAAGAACGTGGGAGAAGTTTAAGCGGCTTTTTTATCGTCGATAAAGGTGCTAATAGATAACCTTTGGTTCTCCATAGGAAACAATCCATGAGCGAGATCGAGGACCTGGCTGCCTTTGCAGTGCTGATCGAGTCCGGCAGCTTCACCGCTGCTTCGGCCCAGCTGGGGTGCAGCAAGGGCAGCCTGTCCAAGCGCATCAGCCATCTGGAGCAGATTTATTCGGTGTTGCTGCTGCACCGCAGTACCCGCAGCCTGAACCTGACTGCAGCGGGCGCGGCGTTGCTGCCGCAAGCGCAGTCATTGCTGGCCAACCTTGAGCGAGCGCGGGATATCGTTGCCCTGATGCGTGATGAGATGGTCGGGCAGGTGCGTCTGACGGTGCCAGTCTCGTTGGGGGAAACCTTCTTCGATGGTCTGTTGAGTGAGTTCGCTGAGGAATATCCGCAAGTCAGTATCGAACTGGAGTTGAGCAACAATTTCCACGATCTGCGCCGTGACGGCTTCGACATGGCCATCCGCTCTCATGTGGCCAGTGATGAGCGCCTGGTATCGCGGCCATTGCTGGCGATGCAGGAACTGACCTGTGCCAGCACGGCCTATCTGGATGCCCATGGCTGGCCGCAGACGCCACAGGACCTGGTCGGCCATCGTTGCCTGCTCAACAGCCATTACAGCGGTCGTCATCAATGGCTTTACCATCAGCAACACGAGCTGACCCGGGTGCAGGTCAGTGGCACGTTTGCCAGTAATCACTATGGTTTGCTAAAAAAGGCGGCACTGGTTGGCGCCGGCATTGCGCGTCTGCCGTCCTATATGGTCCACCGCGAAATCAACGATGGGCGTCTGCATTGGTTGCTGCGCGACTATCACACCAGTGTCACGCCGCTGTTGCTGGTACACCCATACGAAAACGAACTGCCCAAGCGTATGCAGGTATTGATCGACTATCTGTGCCGATGGTTTGAGCGCAGCGGTGCGGCTCTCGAACGTTTAAGCGGCGATAAAAAAAACGGCCCGTAGGCCGTTTTTCCACTGGCGCCATCAAGGCGCCATTCCCCCCTACGCTTCAACCGCCCAGATAGGCGTCGCGTACTTTCGGGTCCACCAACAGTTCTTCCCCGGTGCCTTGCATGACCACGCGACCGTTTTCCAGGACGTAGGCGCGATCGGCGATTTTCAGGGCCTGATTGGCGTTTTGCTCTACAAGGAACACCGTCACCCCATCACGACGCAGCTGTTCGACGATCTCGAAGATCTGCTGAATGATGATCGGCGCCAAGCCCAGCGAGGGCTCGTCCAGCAGCAACAGCTTGGGCTTGCTCATCAGCGCCCTGCCAATGGCAAGCATCTGCTGTTCGCCGCCGGACATAGTGCCGCCGCGTTGCGTGAAGCGTTCCTTGAGGCGAGGGAACAGTTGCAGGACTTTGTCCATTTGCTCCTGATAATCACCCTTTTCCGTGAAAAAGCCACCCATTGCCAGGTTTTCTTCCACGGTCAGGCGAGCGAACACCCGGCGGCCTTCCGGCACAACCGCGATGCTCTTGCGCATGATCACTGACGATTCCTGCCCCACCAGCTCTTCGCCCATGTAGCGAATGCTGCCGCTGTGCGCCCTTGGCGAACCACAGAGGGTCATCAGCAGGGTCGACTTGCCAGCACCGTTGGCGCCGATCAGGGTGACGATCTCTCCCTGGCGGACATCAACGTTGACGCTGTGCAGCGCCTGGATCTTGCCATAGAAGGTGGAAACGTTTTCGAACTGCAGCATTTACGCTTCCCCCAGGTAGGCTTTGATCACTTCAGGATTGTCGCGGATCTGTTCTGGCGTGCCGTCGGCCAGGGGGGTGCCCTGGTTGATCACGACGATATGGTCGGAAATGCTCATGACCAGTTTCATGTCGTGCTCGATCAGCAGAACGGTCGCGTTGTGCTCGTTGCGCAACACGCCGATCAGAGCCTTTAGGTCATCGGTTTCCCGTGGGTTCAAGCCGGCTGCCGGTTCGTCGAGCATGAGGATGCGTGGGCGCGTCATCATGCAGCGGGCGATTTCCAGGCGGCGTTGCTGACCGTAGGCCAGGGTGCCGGCCGGACGGTTGGCGAACTCCTTGAGGTTGACCGCTTCGAGCCAGTGCTCGGCGTAGTCCATGGCCTCGCGCTCGCTGCGACGGAACGCCGGAGTCTTGAACAGGCCCGCCAGGAAGTTGGTGTTCAGGTGCCGGTGCTGGGCGACCAGCAGGTTTTCCACCGCGGTCATTTCCTTGAACAGACGCACGTTCTGGAATGTCCGGACCACGCCTTTACGGGCGATTTCGTGCCCGGCCAGGCCCTGGATCGGTTCGCCGTCGAGCAGGATAGTGCCCGCCGTCGGCTTGTAGAAACCGGTGAGGCAGTTGAATACGGTGGTCTTGCCGGCGCCGTTGGGGCCGATCATCGACACAACCTGTTTCTCGTTGACGGTCAGACCGACACCGTTGACGGCCAGCAGGCCGCCGAAGCGCATGCTCAAGCCCGAGGCTTGCAGAAGTGGGCGGCTCATTTGCGCAGCTCCATGTGGGGGCGTTGCATAGGCAGCAGACCTTGAGGACGCCAGATCATCATCAGCACCATCAGGGCGCCGAACATCAACATGCGGTATTCACTGAAATCACGCATCAATTCAGGCAGCAGGATCATCACCACGGCAGCCAGGATGACGCCCAGTTGCGAGCCCATGCCACCCAGCACGACGATGGCGAGGATGATCGCCGACTCGATGAAGGTGAAGGATTCCGGTGTCACCAGCCCCTGACGGGCGGCGAAGAAGCTACCGGCGAAACCGGCGAAGGCAGCACCCAGGGTGAAGGCCGACAGCTTGATCACGGTCGGATTCAGGCCCAGGGCACGGCAGGCGATTTCGTCTTCGCGCAGCGCTTCCCAGGCACGGCCGATCGGCATGCGCAGCAGGCGGTTGATCACGAACAGTGCGGCCAGGGCCAGCAGCAGGGCGACCAGGTAAAGGAAGATCACCTTGTTGATCGAGTTGTATTCGAGGCCGAAGAACTCGTGGAAGGTGCGCATCCCTTCGGCGGCCTTGCGTTCGAACGACAGGCCGAACAGGGTCGGTTTCTCGATGTTGCTGATGCCGTTGGGGCCACCGGTGAGGTCGGTCATGTTACGCAGCAGCAGGCGGATGATTTCACCGAAACCCAGGGTCACGATGGCCAGGTAGTCGCCGCGCAGACGCAGTACCGGGAAGCCCAGCAGGAAGCCGAACAACGCCGCCATCAGGCCGGCGATGGGCAGGCAGATCCAGAAACCCAGGCCGTAGTAGTGCGAGAGCAGAGCGTAGCTGTAAGCGCCGACGGCATAGAAACCGACATAACCCAAGTCCAGCAGGCCCGCCAGGCCGACCACGATGTTCAGGCCCAGGCCGAGCATCACATAGATCAGCACCAGGGTAGCGATGTCGACCGCGCCACGGGAGCCGAAGAACGGCCAGACCAGGGCGACCATGACCAATGCCAGGATGATCCAGCGCTGGGTGCTCGGCAGGGTCAGGAAGTTGCTGGCCTTGGCCGGAATCAGCGGGCCGCTGCTTTTGTTGCGCCACAGGCCGCTGATTTCATCGTGGAACAGCACGCGAATGAACATCGCGGCCGCACAGGCGAAGATGATGCTCATGGTCGTTTGGCTGGCACCGAGAACAGCCAGTTTGACGCCGACGATCTCAAGCTTCAGGCCGAAGATCGGGTACGCCACGGCCAGCACCAGCAGGGCGCTGAAAAACGCCGATTTGAGTTTCTTGGTCATACTTTTTCAACCTCCGGGCGGCCAAGCAGGCCGGTCGGCCGGAACAACAACACTAATACGAGCAGGCCAAACGAGACCACGTCCTTGTACTGGTCGCCGAACACGTCGGCGCCGAAAGCTTCGGCTACACCCAGTACCAGACCGCCAAGCATCGCCCCCGGAATACTGCCGATACCGCCCAATACTGCGGCGGTGAAGGCTTTGATGCCGACGAGGAAGCCGGCGTTGGGGTTGATGACTCCGTATTGCATGCTCAGCAATACGGCCGCCACGGCAGCCAGGGCGGCGCCGATGACGAAGGTCAGGGCAATGATGTTGTTGGTGTTGATACCCAGCAGGTTGGCCATCTTGATGTCTTCGGCACAGGCGCGGCAGGCGCGGCCCAAGCGGGAGCGGGAGATGAACCAGGTCAGGCCGAGCATGGCGACCAGGGTAACGATGAAGATCAGGATCTGCATGTAGGAGATCACGACTTCATGGGTACTGCCTGGGCCGAACACGAAGTTGCCGGGAATCAGGTTGGGAATCGACTTGTCCTTGGAGTCCTGCGCCAGCAAGACGCTGTTCTGCAGGAATATCGACATGCCGATGGCAGAAATCAGGGGGATCAGACGGTTGCTGCCCCGCAACGGACGGTAGGCCACACGTTCGATGGCATAACCGTAGGCGCTGGTCACCACGATACTGGCGACAAAAGCAGCGGTAATCAGTAGCGGCAGATTGTCGAGGCCCATCATGCTCAGCCCCGCCAGGGCGATGAACGCCACGTAGGAACCGATCATGTACACCTCGCCGTGGGCGAAGTTGATCATGCCGATGATGCCGTAGACCATGGTGTAGCCAATGGCGATCAGGGCATAGGTACTGCCGATGGTCAATCCGTTAACCAGTTGTTGGAAAAAGTGATAGATGTCTATCTCGGGCATTACAGCGCTCCTAAAAACCTGCTCGGTGTTTCACTGGTGAAGTCGTTTCTGCTCGCGTGCCGTGATCTGTGTCCACGTTTGACACGAGCCCAGTGAATCACTGGTAACGGTTTCAAGATGTTCAAAGGCTCATGGATTCTTGTGAAACCCGCCAGCCTCGTAAAACAAAGCCCACTGCGGTTGCAGTGGGCTCTGGGTTCAACGCGAGGCGTGTGATTACTTCACAGGCGCTTCAGTCTTGGTGCCATCTTTGTGCCAGGTGTAGACCACGAACTTGAAGTTCTTCAGGTCACCCTTTTCATCAAAGGACAAGTCGCCGGTTGGCGTCTTGAAGGTGTTGGCGCGCAGGTATTCAGCGACTTTCTTCGGATCTTCGCTTTTGCTGCCCTTGATGGAGTCGGCAATCACTTCAACCGCAGCGTAGGAAGGGAACACGAACGGACCGCTCGGATCTTCTTTCTTCGCTTTGAAAGCTTCTACCAGGGCCTTGTTGGCCGGATCCTGGTCGAACGAGGCAGGCAGGGTTACCAGCAGGCCTTCGGAAGCGTCCTGGGCGATCTGCGAGATGGAAGCGTTACCCACGCCTTCCGGACCCATGAAGCCAGCTTTCAGGCCTTTTTCCTGAGCTTGACGCAGGATCAGGCCCAGCTCCGGGTGGTAGCCGCCGTAGTAAACGAAGTCAACGTTGGCTTGCTTCATTTTCGCGATCAGCGAGGAGAAGTCCTTGTCGCCGGCGTTGATGCCTTCGAACAGGGCGACTTTCACGCCGTCTTTTTCCAGAGTCTGTTTAACGGCAGTGGCGATACCTTCACCGTACTGCTGTTTGTCGTGGATAACCGCGACGACTTTAGGCTTGACCTGTTTGGCAATGTAGTTGCCGGCAGCCGGGCCCTGAGCGCTGTCCAGACCGATGGTGCGGAACACCAGCTTGTAGCCACGCGCGGTGATTTCCGGGCTGGTTGCAGCCGGGGTCATCATCAGGATGCCTTCGTCTTCGTAGATGTCGGACGCTGGCTGGGTGGAGCTGGAGCACAGGTGGCCGATCACGAACTTGACGCCGTCGTTGACGACTTTGTTGGCGATGGCGACTGCCTGTTTAGGATCGCAGGCATCGTCGTATTCAACGGCTTCGAGTTTCTTGCCATCCACGCCGCCTTTGGCGTTGATTTGCTCGATGGCCATTTTCGCGCCGCTGAACTGCATGTCGCCGTACTGGGCAACTGCGCCGGTCTTAGGGCCGGCGATGCCGATCTTGATGGTGTCTGCTGCAAACGAATGGCTGGCAACCCCCGCCAGAACCAGTGCGGCAAACAACTTGGAAATCTGCTTAGAACCCTTAGTCATGATGCTCCACTCTTGCGTTGTAGTTTTTATAATCCTGACGGCCAAAAAGCTGCAGGACCGGATTGAGTAATCCAGGTTTGTCCCCACCTGCAACTGTACCGGCACAGTTTAGAGTGCCGATCCTGCGCTTGGAAAGCTGGCTGCGGGGGGACGAACCTATCGATGTCGCTTAATTGAAAGAAAGTTACAGAATCAAGTCGATCGATCGGTGAACTCAGTCCTCAAATCTCCCTGCCTGTCTGAACTTCCCTGCAATCATTCAGGTGAATCTGGGTTTGTCTGAAGAAAACGCGGCGCTATCATTGCGCCGATTTTCTTTTTGGTGAAACCCATGACTGAAGAACCTAGCACCCTCTATGCCAAACTGCTCGGTGAGACCGCCTCCATCACCTGGACAGAATTGCAACCATTCTTTGCCAAGGGTGCCCTGTTGTGGGTCGACGCCTCCCTGGATCTGGTCGCCGTAGCGCACGCCATCGCGCAAAACGAGGCGGATAAGGTCGCCGCGTGGATGGCCAGTGGTGAAGTCGGCAAGGTGGCTGAGTCGAGGGCTGTGGACCTGCTGGAGCGCAATCCGCCGCTCTGGGCAGTCGTAGTGGCACCTTGGGTGTTGGTCCAGGATAGGGCGATGGATTGATTTTGTGGGCTTTTTTGGTGCGCTCCGGCGGCTAAGTGAGTAGGCTGGTAACTGTCGGTTTTCTGCCGTAGAGAAAAGCCCCACAGGTAGATCACCTGTGGGAGCCGGCTTGCTGGCGATAGCGGTGGATAATTCACCGACGCTATTACGAGCGCTGCGCACTCGATCGCCACCAAGGCGGCTCCCACACCCACCTACTCCTGGGCAGATCCCTGCACTCAATACGCCGTCTTGCCCGTATGGTTATTCAGCGAAATGACCCGGGTCTTGCCGATGCGGTGGCGATAGATCTCGCGCAGGTACTTCACCGCCTTCTTCACGCTGTCGCGGGAAATGCGGATATCGTTGATCGAGACGAACTTGGATTTGTCTTCGATCAGCTCGCGATACTTCTTCTCATACATCGGTTTGATCGCATACCAGTTGGTATCGAGGATCTTGGCCGGGTTCTCGTATTCGTTAAGCAGCTCATCAACGCGACCTTCGTCGAACTCGTCGCTGACGATGAAGTCGAGGATGGCATTGTCCAGGGTGTCGTCGAAGCGGAACTCATTGCGGGCAAAGCAGCGCTTGATAAAGGCCACGATCAACGTCAGGAAATCGTCCGACAGGCACGGGCTCTTGGCGATCAGGGTGGTCAGCGACAGGTTGGCCGAAGCGCCGATTACCAGTGCGTAACGCTTGAGCGTGGTGTTGGGGAACAGGCTGTTGAGATGGGTCTTGAGCCGGTTCAGGTCCATGTAGGACAGCTTGTAGTCCTTGGGCAGCGAGACGATGGACACCACCGACGAGCAGTTCTTGAAGAAGTGCAGGTCGTGCAGGGCCGCCGCGTCGTAGCCGGAGGTCTTGTACTGATCCAGAGCGGCGCGGTAGCGCTTGGACTCGATCGGCAGCAGGCTGATGCCTTCAATGGCCTGGGTGACCTTGTTGAAGTGCGGCAGGTCGATGGAGCGGAAGAACAGATCGTCGATATTCAGGCGCGGCGGCTCTTTCTCGAACACCTTGAACTTGTCCGAACCCGGCACTGGTTGCTCCGGTACCACGGATTCGGCGTAGGCGCAGGCCACCGGCCCGGCCAGGCTCATGAACAGGTCGTTGGCATCCAGGCGGATGGTTTCGCCAATGTCGATGCCGGCACGCCGGAAGTAGTTCTGGTCGTAGTCAGTGGTGACTGCCTGGGCGGTCAGAATGTTGAAGATTTGCTGCGAGATGTACTGGTTGGCGTGACGCTCCATGGCGTTGACGTCGATATTCTCGATGCCGCTGTCATCGCTCTGTTCGGCGTAACGCATGATGTCGTTGGAGATCAGCATCATGGCGTTCCATGGGCGGATACGGCCCATGACACTGGCTTCGCTGCTGTCTTCGTTTTCGAAGTTGTAGGAGAAGTCCCATTCTTCAGCCAGATACTTGCAGAGCAAGCGACCGGCGTTGATGTGCAGGGCTTCCGACATTTCGCTGCGATGGTCGGAGATATTCGGCAGCACGCAAATGCCGCTGGTGAAGATCGGTTCGAAAACAAAGGAGCGACCGCGCTTGCTGTCGTTCTCGCTGGCCGGCTTGGTGTCGAAGGTTTTATTCATGTATGAGTATTGCTGGGCCAGGCCGAACTCCGAGGCCATGCCCGAACCGGTACCACCACCGGCGCTGAAAATGTAGAAGTACAGGCGCGACTGGTTGGCCTTGATGCCGCAGGAGTCGATAAGGTACGAGTGGATCAGCTTCCAGTCGGCGCTGGAGAAGTTCTGGGTGTCCTTGTTGAGGATGATCTTGGCCAGGTACTGACCCAGAATCGGCGCGTTACCCGCACCCCCGGCATGCACCTCGGACAGGTCCATGATTTTCATTTTGCTGTAGTCGTTGATGAACCCGCTTTTCTCGCCTTTGCGCGAGAAGCGGATGCGCCCGGCAATATCCTTGTCCAGGTCGCCCAGCATCACCAGGGGCTCAACCAGGAAAACCGGCTTGGCGGCCTTGCTCTGTACCAGGCGCAGGTTGTTGCGAATCCAGTTGGCCGGGCTGTAGCTCTTGTCGGCAGCCAGGCGGTCTTCGTTGTTGAACTGATTCAGGTAGAACTTGCGCGCGTTGTACACCAGTTCGGCGACGTCCAGCGCAATGTTCGAACCGCACCGGCCGAGGCCGATCAGGCACACCGAAGGAAACTGCTGGTCACGGCGCATCTCGTCGTCTTCGACGTGCGCCGGCGACGGCGGAAACACGATATCGCGCAGGCCATCGAGATTGTCGAGGATGCGATCGGTATCGGTCTCGGTGAAGTACATGTACGGCTGGGCCGGGATGTACTGCTGCACGGGAAGCGGTTGCGCACGATAGTAGGCTTGCGGGGCCACGGCCTTTTCTGTCGTGACGCCGACCTGGATTTCGGAAGCCGAATCAGCTGCTGTGTTTTTATTGGTCATCGTGCGCCATATACCTGGAAGGATGGCGGCTCCAGTGCATGTCACCGCGCCATCACAGAAAAAGAAATTACGACTTTACAGTGCGCTTTTTGCTTGGGCGATAGGGCTTTGCCCTAGTCGTGACTAAGGCTTTTCCCCTTTGTCGGTTGAAGGATCGGCCCGGTGCCGACAATCTTTAATCTTTTACCCGATGAATGGTTTGCTTACGATTTGACCAAGGGGAAGAAACATGATCGGCGTCACCATTTTCATCGGCTGACGTCTCTTGCGGCAGCGTTTCGACGATGACCGGTTTGCGTTGGTTGAGCTCCTGCACCAGTGGGCGCAACTGCTCCAGCGGCATGGGCTTGCTGAACAGATAGCCTTGCACGTAATCGCAGCCGTAGCGGCTGAGGAAGTCCAGTTGCGCCGGGCTTTCCACCCCTTCGGTAACGACTTTGAGGTGCAGGGTATGGGCCATGACGATGATCGCCTGGACGATCTCCATGTCCTGGGGCGATTGCGGAATGTCGATGATGAACGAGCGGTCGATCTTCACCGTGTCCAGGGGTAGGCGCTTGAGATAGGCCAGGGATGAGTAGCCGGTGCCGAAGTCGTCAATGGACAGCGAGACGCCCAGAGCACGAATCCGTTTCAACAGCTGGATGGTGTTGCTGATATTGCCCATCAGGGCGTTTTCGGTCACCTCCAGTTCCAAGCGTCGTGGCAGCACGCCATTGCGGCGCAAAGCGTCCTCGATCTCGTCATGCAGCTCTTCCCGGGCCAGGTTCAGGGCCGAGCAGTTGACGGCGATGATCAGGTGGTCGAAGCCGGGGCTGCGCAACTCGCTCAGATCCCTGCAGGCGCGTTGCAGTACCCAACTGTCCAGGTCGGCGATCAGGCCGTTGGCTTCGGCGATACCGATGAAGCGCTCGGGCGTCAGCAGGCCGTGTTGCGGATGTTGCCAGCGCACCAGCGCTTCAAGCTTGGCCACCTGGCCGGTGCGCAGGTCAACGATGGGCTGGTAATACACTTGCAGCTCGCTTTCTTCACGCAAGGCGCTGCGCAATTCCTCCTCCAGCAACAGTTCCAGGCTGGCCTTGGTCCGCAGGTTGGGGCTGAAGAAGTTGAACCGATTGCGCCCGTGGCCCTTGGACTGATAAAGCGCAAGGTCGGCGTTTTTCAGCAGTTCGTCGCAGGTTTTGCCATCACGGGGGAACACGCTGATGCCGATGCTGGTGGTCATGACCATGCGCCGTCCGGCCAGCTCAATGGGCTCCTTGGTTTTTTGCAGAATGCGCTCGGCCAGGTGTCGGGCTTCCTCATGGTGATCGGGCAGGCTGATCAGGATGCAGAATTCGTCGCCGCCAAAACGCGAGACTACGTCCTGAATGCGCGTGGCGCTGCGAATGCGCTCGGCCACCACCTTGAGCAGTTCGTCACCGGCATCGTGGCCGAGGCTGTCGTTGATGCGCTTGAAGTGGTCGATGTCGAGGAACATTACCGCCAGCATGCCGCCATCATGGGCATGTTCCATCAGTCGTTCGGCGAACAACTGGTTGAAGCCGCGGCGGTTGATCAGATTGGTCAACGGGTCGAAATGGGCGACCTGCTGCAAGGACATGCGTGCCTGATCGAGCTGGCTGAGCAGGGCGTTGACCCGCCGCAGATCGTGCTCCTTGCCTTGTAGCTTCTTGTCGGCGATGGCAGCGCTGATGGTCGCGGCGATCAGCAGCAGAGCGATCAGGGCCAGGGTCACGCTGATCTGCAGGTTGCGCTCGGGGTTG
The DNA here is from genome assembly GCF_024807945.1 of Pseudomonas sp. JUb42. GTDB lineage: Bacteria > Pseudomonadota > Gammaproteobacteria > Pseudomonadales > Pseudomonadaceae > Aquipseudomonas. The sequence goes on from NZ_JANUFD010000001.1 coordinate 412,839, forward strand.
TCGGGCAGCAGGACTGCATCGATTGGCACGGTGAGATTGCGCGACCAGTTACCCAGCAGGTTGGCGCCAAGGATTTCCGCGCTGAGCAGCAGACTGGCGGCGAACTTGAGCAGTTGGTGGATCAGATTGCTGCCGTCGCTGAGATAGCGCGCCAGCAGAACGATCAACAGCCCGGTGCCAACGGCAATGGCTACCGACAGGCCGAACAGATGCGGCTCGAAATAAGCCACGGCCACGGATTGCTGACCCAGCAGTCCGGCGTAGTGCATGGCGCTGAGGCTCAGGCCGATGGCGGCCGCGTAAATCAGGTATTGCCAGGGCCTGAGGATCTCCCTGCCCAAGGCCTGCATGCTCAGCAAGCCAGCGAATAACGCCAGCAGCATGGACACCAGGGTGCTGGGAATATCAAAGCCCATTTTCAGCGGCACATGCAACGCGCGCATGCTGATGACGTGCACGGTCCACACACCACCGGCCAGGCACAAGGCACCGAAACCGCCCCAACGATCCCGCGAGCGGGGTTTTTCGATATGTTTCAGGCGTTCAGCGATATCCAGCGTTGCGTAGCTCGTGGCGCAGGCGACCAGAAAGGCCAGGATGACCAGCAGTGGGTCGTGTTGAGCAGGTAGCAGTGCTCTGTCTGCCGCGAGCCCGGCAAAAAAATGGAAACCGAGCCACTCCATAGCGCCCCCACTTGTTCAATACCAGGGTGCCTCAGTCTCCTGACTGATGGCGATGTGCTGGAGTATAGGAGCAGAACAGGCCACGCCAGGCCTTATGGCCCGTTGCATTCAACGATTTTGGAATGTCAGACAAACTGTTTATTCCCCTGCCGCCTATGCCGCTGCGCACTATTTATTGCTCGACCTGATACCTGCTCCATGGCTTTACGAATGTTTACAGACAATCCGGCCAGAGGCTCCTAGGCTGCGCAACAACAATAAAAAAGAGAGCCTTGCCATGCCCAGTCCTATCGCGGGTCAAGCAACTCAGGCAGACAACGCCTGGCGCGTGCTGTTTCTGTTGTTTCTCGCCAACCTGTTCAACTTCTTCGACCGCACCATCCCGGCCATCATCATCGAGCCGATTCGCATGGAGTGGCACCTGAGCGACTTTCAGCTCGGCATCATTGGCACGGCCTTTACCCTGGTGTATGCCATCGCCGGATTGCCGCTCGGGCGCATCGCCGACAACGGTTCCCGCCGTGCCCTGATGGGCTGGGGCCTGGCGATATGGAGCGGGCTGACGGCGATCAACGGCTTGATGACCAGCTTTTGGAGCTTCCTCATCGTGCGTATGGGCGTTGGTGTCGGTGAAGCCAGCTATGCACCCGCAGCCAACTCGCTGATCGGCGATCTGTTCCCGGCGCACAAGCGTTCCCGGGCCATGGGCATCTTTATGCTCGGCCTGCCGTTGGGCCTGCTACTGGCCTATTTCACCATTGGTGCCATGGTCAAGGCGTTCGACAGCTGGCGTGCACCGTTCTTTATTGCGGCGGTGCCGGGCCTGGTGCTGGCGGTGTTCATGTTCTTCATTCGCGAGCCCAAGCGTGGTGCGGCGGAGAGCGTGCAGATGTCGGTGGAGAAGATCGACCGGCCCATCCGCAAAGTGCTGTCGGTGCCGACTTTTGGCTGGCTGGTGCTGGCCGGCCTGGCTTTCAACTTCGCCACCTATGCAACCAACTCGTTCATGGTGCCGATGTTGCAACGCTACTTTCAGCTGTCGTTGCAGAACGCGGCCATGGCTACGGGGCTGATTGTCGGGGTGACCGGGCTCGTCGGCCTGACCGTGGGCGGCTGGGTCGCGGACAAGGTGCATCAGCGCTGGGCCAACGGCCGTCTGTTGCTGGCGGCGTTCAGCATGCTCATCGCTACTCTGACCACCGGCTATGCCTTGCATGCCGGGCGTATCGAAATCGGCATATTCGTCGGCGTGTTCAGCATTGGCTGGCTGTTCTCCTACAACTTCTACACCTGCGTCTATACCGCCATTCAGGACGTGGTACAGCCGCGCCTGCGGGCCACGGCCATGGCGCTGTTCTTTGCCGGGCTGTATCTGTTGGGGGGTGGATTGGGGCCAGTGGTGGTCGGCTTACTGTCGGATCACTTCGCCCATGCGGCGATGGCGGCTGCCGGTGCCGAGCAGATGACCGAGGCGTTCAAGGCGGTGGGCCTGCACGACGCCATGTACCTGATCCCGGTGGCGATATTTCTGTGTCTGCTGTTTCTGCTGCAGGCTTCGCGGTGTTTCAGTCGGGATGCCCAGCGGATGAAGGCGGGGATGGTGGCGGATGCGCCGAAAGAGCAGCAGCCGGAAGGTGTGACAGCTGTGTAGGCCGACCTACACCTTGTCGGAGTCGGCTTGCTGGCGTTGGGTCAGGTACTGACCCTATTACGAGTGCTTCGCACTCGATCGCCACCAAGGCGGCTCCCACAATTGTGCGGCGACCTCAGCCCGCGACCAACACCCGAATCGCTTCCAGGCGCAACGCGGCTTTTTCCAGCATGGCCAGGCCTTGCTCGCGTTGGCTGCGCAGGGCGCTCAGCTCGCTGTCACGCACAGTCGGGTTGACTGCTTGCAAGGCGGTCAGGCGCGCCAGCTCTTCTTCGGTATCGGCCGCCAGGCGCCGCTGCGCTTCGGCCACGCGCTCGGCGTGCTTGGGCGCGATTTTGGCTTCACCGGCGTTGATCTTCGGCGTCAGCACATCGCGCTGGGCCTGGATGAACTTGTTGGCGCTGGCCCGTGGCACGCTTTCCAGCTGATCGTTCAAGGTCGCGAACGAGACCCGGGACGACAGGTCGTTACCATTGGCGTCGAGCAGGCAGCGCAGGGCCGCCGGTGGCAGGTAGCGGCCCAGTTGCAGGGCGCGCGGGGCAACCACTTCGCTGACGTAGAGCAGTTCCAGTAGCACGGTGCCTGGCTTGAGCGCCTTGTTCTTGATCAGCGCCACGGCGGTGTTGCCCATGGAGCCGGACAGCACCAGGTCCATGCCGCCCTGGACCATCGGGTGCTCCCAGGTGATGAACTGCATGTCTTCGCGGGTCAGCGCCTGGTTGCGGTCGTAGGTGATGGTCACGCCTTCGTCGTCACCCAGCGGGAAACTGGCGTCGAGCATCTTCTCGCTCGGCTTGAGGATCAGGGCGTTTTCCGAATGGTCTTCGCTGTCGATGCCGAACGCGTCGAACAGGGTTTCCATGTAGATCGGCAGGGTGAACTGGTCATCCTGCTCGAAAATCGCCTCGACCAACGCCTCACCTTCACCGGCACCGCCGGAGTTGAGTTCCAGCAGGCGGTCGCGGCCGGTGTGCAGTTCGCTTTCCAGACGCTCGCGCTCGCTGCGGGCTTCTTCGACCAGGGCTTGCCAGTCATCGTCATCGCCACCTTCAAGCAGCGGCAGCAGGCGCGGGCCGAACTGATACTGCAGGGCGTTGCCGGTCGGGCAGGTATTAAGGAAGGCGTTCAGCGCCTGGTGGTACCACTGGAACAGACGCTCTTGCGGGCTGGTTTCCAGGTACGGCACATGCAGTTCGATGATGTGCTTCTGACCGATCCGGTCCAGACGGCCGATGCGCTGCTCGAGCAGGTCCGGGTGCGCAGGCAGGTCGAACAGCACCAGATGGTGCGAGAACTGGAAGTTGCGGCCTTCACTGCCGATTTCCGAGCAGATCAGCACCTGGGCGCCGAACTCTTCGTCGGCGAAGTAGGCGGCGGCGCGGTCACGCTCGAGGATGTTCATGCCTTCATGGAACACCGTGGCCGGGATGCCGGAGCGCACGCGCAGGGCGTCTTCCAGGTCCATGGCGGTTTCGGCGTGGGCACAGATCACCAGGACCTTGACCCGCTTGAGCATCTTCAGGGTGTCGATCAGCCAGTCGACGCGTGGGTCGAAGCGCCACCAGCGCTGGTCTTCCTCGACATCGGGCTGAGCCTGGAAGCTGACTTCCGGATACAGGTCGGCATGTTCGCCCACCGGTAACTCGAGGTATTCGGCAGGGCAGGGCAGCGGGTACGGATGCAGCTTGCGCTCCGGGAAACCCTGCACGGCGGCGCGGGTGTTACGGAACAGTACGCGGCCGGTGCCGTGGCGGTCGAGCAGCTCGCGAATCAGCCGCGGGCCGGCCTCCTTGTCGCCATCGTTGATCGCGGTGAGCAGGGCTTCGCCCTCGCTGCCGAGGAAGCTCTGAATGGTCTTGTGTGCCTTGGGCGACAGGCGACCCTGATCCAGCAGTTCCTGCACGGCTTCAGCCACCGGGCGATAGTTCTCGCTTTCGGCGCGGAAAGCCTTCAGGTCGTGGAAACGGTTGGGGTCAAGCAGGCGCAGACGAGCAAAGTGGCTGTCCTGACCCAGTTGCTCCGGGGTCGCGGTCAGCAGCAGCACGCCGGGGATGACTTCGGCAAGCTGTTCGACCAGGGCGTATTGCGGGCTGACCTGATCTTCATGCCAGACCAGGTGATGAGCCTCGTCCACGACCAACAGGTCCCAGCCGGCGGCAAACAGCGCGTCCTGGGCCTTCTCGTCGTCGACCAGCCATTCCAGGGCAACCAGGGCAAGCTGGGTGTCTTCGAACGGGTTGCTGGCATCGCTCTCGATAAAGCGTTCGGCGTCGAACAACGCCACCTGCAGGTTGAAGCGCCGACGCATTTCCACCAGCCACTGGTGCTGCAGGTTCTCCGGAACCAGGATCAGTACGCGGTTGGCGCGGCCCGACAGCAGTTGGCGATGGATCACCAGACCGGCTTCGATGGTCTTGCCCAGACCCACTTCGTCGGCCAGCAGGACCCGTGGCGCGATGCGGTCAGCGACTTCACGGGCAATGTGCAACTGGTGGGCGATGGGTTGGGCGCGCACGCCACCCAGGCCCCACAGCGACGATTGCAGCTGGCGGCTGGTGTGTTCCAGGGTGTTGTAGCGCAGCGAGAACCAGGCCAGGGGGTCGATCTGCCCGGCGAACAGGCGATCAGTGGCCAGACGGAACTGGATGAAGTTCGACAGTTGCGTCTCCGGCAGGGTCACCGGCTGGTTTTGCGCGTTGAGGCCGTGGTAGACCAGCAGGCCGTCGACATCGTCGACCTCGCGCACGGTCATCTTCCAGTTCTCGAAGTGCGTGATCACATCGCCCGGCGAGAAACGCACCCGCGTCAGCGGCGCGTTGCGCAGCGCGTACTGGCGCGTGTCGCCAGTGGCCGGATAGAGCACGGTCAACAAGCGGCCGTCCTGTGCCAGAACGGTGCCTAAACCCAGCTCGGCTTCGCTGTCACTAATCCAGCGTTGCCCCGGTTGATACTGCTGCGCCATGCTGCCTGTCTCCGCCTTAAAAAGCCGACTATGTTAACGGATGCAGCCCTCCAGGCCAAAGAAGCATTGAGAAAAACCGTGCATTCGTCGGCCCGGACCGACAATTGGGCCGCTTGCGGGCACTTGTTGGCCAAAACAGAGTCGGACCTTTCTAAGTATCTTTCTAACTAACGGCCTCAAGTCGGCAAATTATTGGCCGACAGCTACTCAATAGGAGATCGAAATCATGTTGCAACCGACGCTTCCATTGAGTGCGGTGCCCATTACCTCGCAACTGGACCCCGCCCGGCAAGTACCCGAGATCCCTCCGGTCGCCCCGGTGCAGCCCAGTTCGGCCGAGGTGACCATCGACTTGCGCAAGGATGAAGCCGAGCGCGAGGCGCTGTATCTCTATGAGGAACAGCAACGCCAGCAGAGACAGAAACAGCAGGAAGAAAACGGCGAGCCTGTGGTTGAGCACCTGGCATTGCCGGGGCACTCGCTGAACGCCGATAACACCGTGCCCGTGGTGCCGCTGATCGATAACGAGCCGCGCCAGGGGATGTGGGTGGATGTCGAGGTTTGATCCTTCCCTCGATTATTGAACGATGCGGGAATTGTGGGAGCGGATTCATCCGCGAAGGGGCGGGCCAGGCGATAGAGATTGCTTGAATATACTGGCCTCTTCGCGAATGAATTCGCTCCCACATAGTTCATTCCCGCAAATATTGCGTTTTCAGCTGCGAAGTACCCGCACCAACTCAGCAATCTCCTCTTCCGTATTCAGATAACTCACTGACACCCTGGCAATAGACGCCAGCCCCCGCGCCTGCATGTCCAGCGGCGTATAAGCCACGCCATTGGCGCCGATATTGATGCCGTGCCCGGCCAGGTGCTCCTTGAGGGCGTTGGCGTCCCAGCCTTGCAGGTTCAGGGCGATCAAGCCTGATTGCTGGCCGGGCTCGCCGAGATCGTGCAGGGTCAGGCCGTCAATCTGCGCCAGTTGCTCGCGGGCGACGGCAGCCAGGTGCGCGATGCGCTGGCGGATGCGCGGGATACCCAGGTGCAGAGCCTCACCCAAAGCATTATCAAGCCCGGCCATCAGCGCCAGGGATACCTCGCTGGTCTCGAAGCGCCGGGCATCTGCGCGCGGGTGGAAGTGCTCGCCGTTCTGCGGTGCCGACAGTACATCGAGAAACGGCGGCTGCAGGCGCTCGATAAAACCCTCGCGGATATACAGCAGTGCGGTGCCCCGTGGCCCGCGCAGATACTTGCGGCAGGCACCCTTGAGCACATCGCAGCTCAGTGCCTGGACATCAACCTCGATCTGCCCCAGCGCTTGCCCTGCATCGATGAAATAGGCAATGCCGTGACGCCGCGCAACCGCACCGATCGCCGCCGCCGGGTTGATCAGGCCACCGTTGGCGGGCAGCCAGGTCAGGGAGATCAGCCGCACCCGCTCGTCGATCATCGCTTCCAGAGCATCCATCGAGACCGCGCCTGATGCATCGCACGGAATCACCTCGACACTCGCGCCCGCCGCCACCGCTTGGGCCATGCAGGCCAGGTTGCCGCCCCATTCCTGCCGTCCGACCAGAATGCGATCACCCGCGCACCACGGCGCTAAACCGGCAAAGGCCATGCCCCATGCCGCCGAGCCGCTGCTAATGAATGCCACTGAGGCCGTGGCTGCATTGATCAGTTGCGCCGCGCGATGCCGGGCGCTTTCCTGTAGCGCTTCGCCCTGAGCTGCGGCCTCCATCGGCCCGCTCAGGGCTTCGCGCTGCAATTGGCCGATGATTGCATCAAGAGTGGTCTGGCTGGGCAAGGACCCGCCGGAGTGGTTGAAGTGAATGACCCGCGCGCAACCGGGCGTGGCGGTGCGCAGGCTGCGGACTTGCTCCTCGCTGATGCTGCTCATGGCCGCAACTCAAAGACCGCATCCACTTCCACGGCCACACCCTGGGGCAGGGCGGCGACACCGACTGCGGTGCGCACATGGCGACCCGCTTCGCCGAGGGCATTGACCAACAGGTTAGAGGCTCCGTTGGCGACTACGCCCTGACGCTGGAAGTCAGGCGTGCAGGCGACGAATACGCCCAGGCGGACGATGCGCAGCAGTTTCGACAAGTCATCATCGATAGCGTCGGCCAGATGCGCGAGCAGGCCCAGTACCGCCAGTTCTGCAGCGGCAATGCCATCTTCTTCGCTGACCGATTCGCCCAGGCGGCCCTGATAGGCTGGCGCGCCGTCGAGCATGGGAATCTGCCCGGAGATATACAGCATGTTCTGGCTGCGCACGGTGCTGACGTAATTGGCGACCGGACTGCTTGGCGCGGGCAGTTGCAGGTCGAGGTGTTGCAGGCGTGCGGACAGACGGGTCATGACAGGGCGCTCCAATGAGGGGTAGGCCCACAATGGAAGGCCGCTGTCGGGACGACAAACGGATAGATTTCAGCCGACGTATCTAAATTTCTCATCCATGTTCAAAGCACTCCCGAATCAGCCAATCCGCGAAGCGCCGGGCCGCGTCGTTCATGGGCGCGCTCTGGCTGACCAGCCAGTAACCAATGTTGCTTTCGTAGGGCATATCGTCGAGCAGTTCGACCAGGGAGCCGTCCTGCAAGCGCCGGCTGATCAGGCGCTGGCGCCCCATGGCAATGCCCTGGCCGGAGACGGCGGCTTCGACCACGATGTTGTAGTCATGCAGCATCAGGCTTGGCACGGTGCTGATATCCAGGCGGTACTTCTTGGCCCAGTCCAGCCATTCGAATTGGCTGTGGGCGGCAATGGCCGATTGCGAGGTGAGCAGGGGGCCGGGGTTCAGGTCCGGGTGTTTGCGGCTTTTTTGACCCGCCAGCCACTGCGCCTTGAAGGCCGGGCTGCACACCGGGGCCAGGCGCTCGCTCATCAATAGCTCGGCGTTGACGTTGGCCCAGCCGCCTTTGCCATAGCGAATCGCTAGTTCCACTTCGTCCCCGGCGACATCCGCCAGTTGCCAGGAGGGCAGCAGTTCCACCTGGATATCCGGATGGGCCAGCAGAAAGCCGGACAGGCGCGGCGCCAGCCACAGGGTCGCGAAGGAGGCGAGCAGGCCGATGCGCAGGGTGCGCGGCTGGGCGTTGTGGCTGCGCAATGCGCGAGTGGCGGTGGCGATGGTTTCCAGGGCCTGGCGCACCTGTGGGTAATACGACTCGCCCGCCTCGGTCAGAGCGATGGCGCGGGTACGGCGAATGAACAGGCGGCAGTCCAGATGCTGTTCGAGCTTCTGCACCTGGTGGCTCAGGGCGCTCTGGGTCACCGACAGTTCCTGCCCGGCCTTGATGAAACTCAGGTGCCGGGCCACCGCCTCGAAGGCGCGCAGACTAAGCAGGGGCGGGAGATCGGCGTGCAGTGGGTCCAAGAGCGTCGTCCTGTTGAAAGCGTCCTGATGAAAGAGGCTCTAATTAAAGAAAGCCGGGCCACTGGTCATGGCCGATGCGATTGCGCATTATTGCCTCTGGTCCCGCTGTTCGAGAACTGTAAACCATGAGCGAAGACGAGAAACTGATCGACCTGAGCGCCGAGCGCGCCAAGCGGGTACACGATCTGAACGACAAGCGCTTGAACGAAGTGCGCAACGCCTTCGAGCAGGCCATGCCGATGAAAGGCAAGAAAAAGCCGAAAAACAAGCCTAAAAAGCGCTGAAATCTCTGCCTGCACCCCATTTCCGTTGACCCACGTCAGTTCGCCATGCGCTCGTAGCCCGAGCCCGTGGCGGCATTGACGTGGGTCAATTTCCTTGCGCCCATCGCTGGGTAATCTTGCTCCATCGAACGCACGGACAGGGAAGGAGGCGCAGTTATGTTTCTCGACAATGTGGTTGTCGCCGGAGTGGTTACCGTCGGCCTGATGGTGGTGTTTTTCGCAGGCCTGGGCATTTTTATCTGGAAGGACTCGCACAAGCGCAAGCCGGATTGAGTCTTTCTATAACAAGAGCACGCAAGGCATTTTGGGCGACTTCGGTCGCCCTTTTTTTTGCCTGAAATTCAGGTGCTTGCTGTGGGATCGAGGCTTGCCCGCGAAAGCATCACCTCAATTATCCTGGTGCACCGCGTTATCGTTTTTCGCGGGCAAGCCACGCTCCCACAGGTTTGGGCAGATTCAGCCAATGCTGATCTCAGGCAAAGTCGTCAGGGTCACGGTCTGCTGCTTGCGTGGCGCAAGGATCTCGGCTTCGCCATCGACTACCAACTCGTCGTTCTGGTTGAACACACGGGTGGCGATGCGTACGCGGAATTTCGGCAGTTTTTCCAGGATTTCCAGGCGCACGGTCAGGGTGTCGCCCAACTTCACCGGTTTCTGGAAGCTCATCTGCTGGCCAATATAGATAGTGCCCGGCCCAGGCAATTCACACGCCACCGCCGCGCTGATCAGGGCGCCGCTGAACATGCCGTGGGCAATGCGCTCCTTGAACATGGTCTTGGACGCATATTCGGCGTCCAGGTGAACCGGGTTGTGGTCGCCGGACATGGCGGCAAACAACTGGATATCGCGCTCTTCGACGGTTTTGCTGAAGCTGGCGGTCTGGCCGACTTCCAGGGCTTCGTACGGCGTGTTGGTGACTTCGGTCATGGGTGATCCTGAATAAGGGAAATGTGTAACTACATATGACTATTCTGACCGACGTGGCCGTGGTTGTTCCAGCGTGTGATCGAGCCAGTCGATGACATCACGGGTGACCTCGTCGCGATTGCTCTCATTGAACAGTTCATGCCGCGCCTGTGGATAGATCTTCAACTGTACGGACTGATGACCTGCCTCGCCCAGTGCAGCGGCAAGATCTTTGAGACGCTTGCCCTGGCTCACCGGATCACATTCGCCGCCAATGATCAGTAAAGGCAGGCTGCCATCTATCTGTTTAAGGTTGGAGGGCTTGCTGATCTGTTGCAGGCCGCCGAGCAGATCGACCCAGAATTGATTGGTGCAACGAAAGCCGCACAACGGGTCGCTGACATACAGATCGACCTGCTGCGCATCGCGGCTGAGCCAGTCGAAGCGGGTGCGGTTGGGCTTGAAAGCCTTGTTGAAGTTGCCGAACGACAGCCAGTCGATCAGCGCACTGCGCCCGGTCGGCCCCTGGCGCCAGCGCTCCAGGCGGGCAATCTGCCGGGCGCTGCGGTACAGCGAGACCGGCTGATAGTTCGAGCCGCTGAGAATCGCCCCCTGCAAACTGGCGCCGTGGTACATCACATAGGCCTGAGCGACATAGCTGCCCATGCTGTGACCGAGCAGAAACACCGGCAGGTCCGGGTGGCGCTGGCTGATCGACTGGCTCAGGCTGGCCAGGTCGTCCACCACCTTGCTCCAGCCGTCCTCATGGGCGAAATGCCCGAGCACGCCCTGGGCGGCGGTCTTGCCGTGGCCGCGCTGATCGTGGGCATACAGGGCTATTCCGGCAGCACAGAGCGCCGCGCCGAGCCGGGCATAACGGCCGCTGTGTTCCGCCATGCCGTGGGACAGCATGACCACCGCCCGTGGCGTCAGATCGGGCAGCCAGGCATTGACGAACAGGCGGCTGTGATCACTTGCATCGAGCCAGAAAACTTCGTGTTTCATGTAGACGTCCCAGTGCCGGAGGTGGCGTGTATGACAAGTGTAGAGCTGATGGCTAATTGCATCCTGATCAGCTCTTAGATTCACGCCGCTGATGACACTATGCCTGCTATTTGCCTTACCTGTGTTCCCTGCTAACGTCGGGCAAGACCCGCTTAGCGTTCAGACTCTGGCGGGCCAGATACTCTCAGGTAAGAGGACAAAAACAATGCAACCTGATTTCTGGAATGACAAACGCCCCGCTGGTGTACTCCCTGAGGTGGATCTACAAGCTTATAAGTCCGTTATCGAAGTGTTCGAGCGTTCCTGCAAGAAGTTCGCTGACCGGCCCGCCTTCAGCAATATGGGCGTGACCCTGACCTACGCCGAGCTGGAACGGCTGTCCGCTGCCTTCGCCAGTTACTTGCAGCAACACACTGAGCTCAAGCCGGGCGATCGCATCGCTGTGCAGATGCCCAACCTGCTGCAATACCCGATTGCCGTGTTCGGCGCGTTGCGCGCCGGGTTGATCGTGGTTAACACCAATCCGCTGTATACCGCCCGCGAGATGCGCCATCAGTTCAAGGATTCCGGGGCTCGCGCCCTGGTCTACCTCAACCTGTTCGGCAAGCTGGTCCAGGAAGTGCTACCCGATACCGAGATCCAGTATCTGATCGAAGTGAAAATGGGCGACATGCAGTCTGCCGCCAAGGGCTGGCTGATCAATACCGTGGTCGACAAGGTCAAGAAGATGGTGCCGGACTATGACCTGCCCCAGGCCATAGGCTTCAAGCGCGCCCTGCACCTGGGCAGCCAACAGCAGCACAAGCCGGTTCCGGCCAGCCTCGGTGATATCGCCGTGCTGCAATACACCGGCGGCACCACCGGCCTGGCCAAGGGCGCCATGCTCAGCCATGGCAACCTGGTGGCCAATATGCAGCAGGTCTATGCCTGCATGCTGCAGCACGGTCCTGACGGCGCGGCGATGTTTCAGGAGGGCAAGGAGATCATGGTGGCGCCGCTGCCGCTCTACCATATCTATGCCTTCACCGCGAACTGCATGTGCATGATGGTCAGTGGCAATCACAACATCCTGATCACCAATCCGCGGGACATCGGCGGCTTTATCAAGGAACTGAAGAAGTGGCGCTTCTCGGCCATGATCGGGCTCAACACCCTGTTCGTCGCGCTGATGAATCACCCGGACTTCAAGACCCTGGATTTCTCCAGCCTCAAGCTGACCAACTCCGGCGGCACCGCCCTGGTCAAGGCCACGGCCGAGCGTTGGGAAGAAATCACCGGCTGTCGGGTGGTCGAAGGCTACGGCCTGACCGAAACTTCGCCGGTGGCCAGTACCAACCCCTATGGCGACAAGGCGCGCCTGGGTACGGTGGGCATTCCGGTGCCTGGCACGGCAATGAAAGTGGTCGATGACGACGGTGTCGAGCAGCCCCTGGGCGAGCGCGGCGAACTGTGCATCAAGGGCCCGCAGGTAATGATGGGCTACTGGCAGCGCCCGGAGGCTTCGGCTGAAGCGCTGGATGCGGATGGCTGGCTGAAGACCGGGGATATCGCCGTGATCGATGCCGACGGTTTTGTGCGTATCGTTGACCGCAAGAAGGACCTGATCATCGTCTCCGGCTTCAATGTCTATCCCAACGAGATCGAGGACGTGGTCATGGCCCACCCCTGCGTGGCCAGTTGCGCCGCCATCGGCGTACCTGACGAGCGCTCCGGGGAGGCGGTCAAACTGTTCGTGGTGCCGCGGGCGCAGGGCGTCAGCGTCGATGAGCTCAAGGCCTACTGCAAGGAGAACTTCACCGCTTATAAAGTGCCCAAGCACATCGTGTTGCGCGAGTCGTTGCCGATGACGCCGGTGGGCAAGATCCTACGGCGGGAGTTGCGCGATATTGCGTAAATAGTAAAGGGAGCCTCGTTCTGTGGGAGCGAGGCTTGCCCGCGAAGAGGCCGGTACTTCCAATACATCTTCACAGCCAGAAACACCGTCTTCGCGGGCAAGCCTCGCTCCCACAGACGTCATAAATTTCAGAATAGAATCTTTACTCTAAAAATGACTAAATAATATTTATAGTCACTTTGTAACTACATGGGCCGATTTTGGCTCTATGCGACCCTTGGCAAAGCTGCTACTCTCGGCCCGCTTTTTGACCGGTCTCTCTGCAAAAAGCAATTCCAAAAACACAAAAAAAATCACTGCATCCAGCAGTGTGAAGAATTCGCTGTCGCTGAGGAGTCGGCTTCCATGATCGGAAATTTCTGGAAGGACAAGTACCCGTCCGGTATCGCTGCCGAGATCAACCCTGACGAGTACCCAAACATTCAGTCGGTGTTGAAATTGTCTTGCGAGCGTTTCGCCAGCAAGCCTGCCTTCAGCAACCTGGGCAAGACCCTCACCTACGGTGAAATGTACGAGCTGTCCGGCGCCTTCGCCGCCTGGCTCCAGCAGCACACCGACCTGCAACCCGGCGACCGCATTGCCGTGCAGTTGCCCAACGTCCTGCAATATCCGGTCGCGGTCTTCGGTGCTATCCGTGCCGGGCTGATTGTAGTCAACACCAACCCGTTGTACACCGCGCGGGAAATGGAACACCAGTTCAACGATTCCGGGGCCAAGGCCCTGGTCTGCCTGGCGAACATGGCGCACCTGGCCGAGAAGGTGGTGCCCAAGACCCAGGTCAAACACGTCATCGTCACCGAAGTGGCCGACCTGCTGCCGCCGCTCAAGCGCCTGCTGATCAACAGCGTCATCAAGTACGTGAAGAAGATGGTCCCGGCCTATCACCTGCCCCAGGCCGTCAAGTTCAATGACGTTTTGGCCAAGGGCCGTGGCAAGGCCGTCAAGGAAGCCAATCCGGGCAGCGGCGACGTCGCTGTCCTGCAATACACCGGCGGCACCACGGGCGTGGCCAAGGGTGCGATGCTGACCCATCGCAACCTGCTCGCCAACATGCTGCAAAGCAAGGCGCTGATGGGCTCCAACCTGCACGAAGGCTGCGAAATCCTCATCACGCCGCTGCCGCTGTACCACATCTATGCCTTCACCTTTCACTGCATGTCGATGATGCTGATGGGCAACCACAACATCCTTATCAGCAACCCCCGTGACCTGCCGTCCATGGTCAAGGAGCTGTCGAAGTGGAAGTTCAGCGGCTTCGTCGGCCTCAACACTTTGTTCGTCGCGCTGTGCAATGACGCCAACTTCCGCAACCTCGACTTTTCTGCACTCAAGGTCACCCTGTCGGGCGGCATGGCCCTGCAACAGGCGGCGGCCGAGCGTTGGAAGCAGGTAACCGGTTGCGGTATTTGCGAAGGCTACGGCATGACCGAAACCAGCCCGGTCGCCACGGTCAACCCGATGGAAACCAACCAGATGGGCACCATCGGTATTCCGGTGCCGTCGACCCTGTGCAAAGTGATCGATGACGCCGGCAACGAACTGGCCCTGGGCGAAATCGGCGAGTTGTGTATCAAGGGCCCGCAAGTCATGAAAGGCTACTGGCAGCGCCCGGAAGCCACGGACGAAATCCTCGATTCCGACGGCTGGCTCAAGACTGGTGACATCGCCCTGATCCAGCCCGATGGCTTCATGCGCATCGTTGACCGCAAGAAGGACATGATCCTGATCTCCGGCTTTAACGTGTACCCCAACGAACTGGAAGACGTCCTCGCCACCTTGCCGGGCGTGCTGCAATGCGCGGCCATCGGCGTACCGGACGAGAAGTCGGGCGAAGCGATCAAGGTGTTCGTTGTGGTCAAGCCGGGCCTGACCCTGACCAAGGATCAGGTCAAGGACCATATGCGCGCCAACCTCACTGCCTACAAAGTGCCGCGCAGCATCGAGTTCCGCGATTCGCTGCCGACCACCAACGTCGGCAAGATCCTGCGACGCGAGTTGCGCGATGAAGAACTGAAGAAACTGGGTTTGAAGAAGTAAGCCCAGAGCCCCGCCTTGTGCGGGGCTTTTTTGTCGCGCGCAGAACTGTGGGAGCGAGGCTTGCCCGCGAAGAGGCCGGTACTTCCCACGCATCTCCACAGCCAGAAATACCGTCTTCGCGGGCAAGCCTCGCTCCCACGAAATCTATTTCGCGATGCCACGACCCGCCCCAATCTGCGACAATCCCCGCCTTTGCATTCCAAGAAGACCCTGCGCGCCAGATGACCGACGAATCGCCCTCTATCGACCAACTCCTGAAGAACCTCGACCACGCGATGATCAGCGAGCGGCATCGTCTGCGCCGCCAGTTGCATGATCTGCGCAAGAAACCCGACGAGGCTCGCCTTGCTCAGTGGGCGCAGCGGGTGGAGGCGTCGTGTGCCCAGGTTGCGGCGCGGCGGGCTAGCCTGCCGGTGATTCGTTATGACGACAATCTGCCGATTGCCGCCAAGCGCGATGAGATCAAGGACGCGCTGCTCAAGCATCAGGTGCTGATCATTGCCGGCGAGACGGGCTCGGGCAAGACCACCCAGTTGCCGAAGATCTGCCTGGAAATCGGTCGCGGCCAGCACGGCCTGATCGGTCACACCCAGCCACGCCGGATCGCCGCGCGCAGCGTTGCCAGCCGGGTCGCCGAGGAGCTGGGCACGCCCTTGGGCGCGTTGGTCGGTTATCAGGTGCGCTTCGAGGACCAGAGCGACAGTAATACCCTGATCAAGCTGATGACCGACGGCATCCTGCTGGCGGAAACCCAGCACGATCGTTTTCTCGAGCGCTACGACACCATCATCGTCGACGAAGCCCACGAACGCAGCCTGAACATCGACTTCCTGCTCGGCTACCTGAAAACCCTGCTGCCGCGGCGTCCGGACCTGAAAGTGATCATCACTTCGGCGACCATCGACCTGGAGCGTTTCTCCGAGCATTTCGACAAGGCGCCGATCATCGAAGTGTCCGGACGCACCTTCCCCGTAGACACCTGGTATCGGCCCCTGACCAGCGAGCAGGACGAAGAGGGCAACAGCGTCGAGGACGATCTGACCGTCGATCAGGCGATTCTTGCCACCCTCGACGAACTGGCCGCCTTTGAGCGCAGCGAGCGCAAGAGCCCCGGCGACGTGCTGGTGTTCCTCCCCGGCGAGCGGGAAATCCGTGACGCGGCGGAGCTGCTGCGCAAGGCCCAGCTCAAGCACACCGAGATCCTGCCGCTCTACGCGCGCCTGTCGCCGGCCGAGCAGCAGCGGATTTTCCAGTCCCATCCGGGGCGTCGAGTGGTGCTGGCGACCAACGTCGCGGAAACCTCCCTGACCGTACCGGGCATTCGTTATGTGATCGACACCGGCACCGCGCGTATCAGCCGCTACAGCTACCGGGCCAAGGTCCAGCGCCTGCCCATCGAAGCCGTGTCCCAGGCCAGCGCCAACCAGCGCAAGGGCCGTTGCGGACGGGTCGAGCCGGGGCTGTGCGTGCGCCTGTACAGCGAAGAAGACTTCAACAGTCGCCCGGCCTTTACCGATCCGGAAATCCTGCGGACCAACCTGGCGGCGGTGATCCTGCAGATGCTGCACCTGCGCCTGGGCGAGATCACCGCGTTCCCGTTTATCGAGCCGCCGGATGGCAAGGCCATCAGCGACGGTTTCAACCTGTTGCAGGAGCTGTCGGCGGTCAACCGCGAGAACCAGCTGACGCCCCTGGGCCGCCAGTTGGCGCGCCTGCCGGTGGACCCGCGCATGGGCCGCATGCTGTTGGAAGCGGCCAAGCAGGGCAGCCTCCAGGAAGTGCTGATCGTGGCCAGTGCCATGTCTGTGCAGGACGTGCGCGAGCGTCCGCCGGAGCGCCAGCAGGCCGCTGATCAGGCCCATGCTCAGTGGAAGGACGCCGATTCCGACTTCGCCGGGCTGGTCAATCTGTGGCGCGGCTTCGAGGAGCAACGGCAGAACCTCACGGCCAGCCCGTTGCGCAACTGGTGCCGCAAGAACTTCCTCAACTATCTGCGCCTGCGCGAATGGCGGGATTCCCATCGCCAACTGAGCCTGATCTGCCGCGACCTGCAACTGACCCTGAACAAGGAACCGGCCGACTACGGCAAGTTCCACAAGGCGGTGTTGTCCGGGCTGCTCAGCCAGATTGGCCAGAAGACCGAAGAGGGCGACTACCTCGGTGCCCGCCAGCGACGTTTCTGGATTCACCCGTCTTCGGGCCTGGGCAAGAAGCGTCCGCAATGGCTGATGGCGGCCGAACTGGTCGAGACCACCAAGCTCTACGCGCGCATGGTGGCCAAGATCGACTCCGACTGGATCGAGCCGCTGGCCGGGCACCTGATCAAGAAGAACCACTTCGAGCCGCACTGGGAGAAGAAGCGCGGCCAGGTCGTGGCCTATGAGCAGATCACGCTGTTCGGCCTGATTGTGGTCGGGCGGCGTCCGGTGCATTTCGGCCCGATCGATCCGGTGGTGTCCCGCGAGCTGTTTATCCGCGAGGCCCTGGTGCGCGGCGAGATCCAGTCCCGGGCCAAGTGCCTGGCGGCCAATACCCGCCTGCTCGAACAGCTCGACGAACTGGAAGCCAAGGCCCGCCGCCGCGATATTCTCGCCGACGAAGACACCCTGTACGCGTTCTACGAGGCGCGGATTCCCGCCGAGATCCATCAGACCGCGACCTTCGACAGTTGGTACAAGATGGGCAGCCAGAAAGACCCGCAGCTGCTGATCATGCGCGAGGAAGACGTGCTGGCCCGGGAGGCCAACGAAGTCACCGCCGCCCATTACCCGGACACCCTGCGCCTGGGCGAGTTGGCCCTGGCCCTGACTTACCATTTCGAGCCGAACCATCCTCGCGATGGCGTAACCCTGCGGGTGCCGGCGCCTCTGTTGCTGTCGTTGCCTGCCGAGCGCCTGGAATGGCTGGTGCCGGGCTTGCTGGAAACCAAGTGCATTGCCCTGGTACGCAACCTGCCCAAGGCGATCCGCAAGAACTTCGTGCCGGTGCCGGACTTCATCAAGGCGGCGCTGCAACGCATCACCTTCGGCGAAGGCTCGCTGCCCCAGGCGCTGGGCCGGGAACTGCTGCGCATGACCGGTGCGCGGGTCAGCGACGAAGCCTGGGCCGAAGCGGCGCAGCAGGTGGAAAGCCACCTGAAGATGAACCTGGAAATCGTCGACGGCGAGGGTAAGTTCCTCGGCGAAGGGCGTGATCTTGATGAGCTGACTGCGCGCTTCGCCGAGGCCAGTCAGGCGGCTCTGGCCGTACCGCAAACAGCAAAAAGCCAGCAACCGGTGGAGGCCAAGGTCTTCGCCGCCGTGGCCGAGAAGACTCAGCAGAACATCGCCGGGTTGTCGATGACGGTATACCCGGCGCTGGTGGAAGAGGGCGGTGCGGTCAAGGAAGGGCGTTTCTCGACCCAGGCCGAGGCCGAATACCAGCACCGTCGGGCCTTGCAGCGACTGTTACTGCAGCAGCTGGCCGAGCCTGCCAAGTTCCTGCGCAGCAAGCTGCCCGGCCAGACCGAACTGGCCCTGCTGCATCGCGAGCTGGGCCGGGTCGACGGGCTGATCGAGGACATTCTCCTGGCCAGCCTCGACAGTTGCATTCTCGAAGGTGAAGACAACCTGCCGCGCGACGGTGCCGGGCTGCTGTCCCTGGCCGAACGCAAGCGCAGCCACTGGACCGAGCACGCCGAGCGCCTGGCCCGTCTGACCCTGGAAACCCTCAAGCTCTGGCACGGCCTGCAGAAGCGCTTCAAGGGCAAGATCGATCTGCAACAGGCCGTGGCCCTCAACGATATCAAGGCGCAACTGGGCAATCTGGTCTATCCGGGCTTCGTGCGCGAGACCCCGGCGCAGTGGTTCAAGGAACTGCCGCGCTACCTCAAGGCCGTTGAGCTGCGCCTGGAAAAACTGCCGGGCCAGGTGCAGAAGGACCGCGTCTGGAGCATCGAGCTGAGCGGCTTGTGGGCGCAATACCAGGCTCGCGCCAGCAAACATGCCCAGGAAGGTAAGCGCGACCCGGAACTGATCACCTATCGCTGGTGGCTGGAGGAATACCGCGTGTCGTTGTTCGCCCAGCAGCTGGGGACGAAAATGCCAGTGTCCGACAAGCGTCTGAGCAAGCAGTGGAGCGTCGTCGAGGGGTAGGAAGGGCAGCCCTGGGGGCCAGGCAGGAGCGAATTTGTGGGAGCGAATTCATTCGCGAAGGCGGCATTCCAAGCGACGAATATCTATTGGATGTAACGGCCTCTTCGCGAATGAATTCGCTCCCACAGATTTGCACCCACCTCTCGGCCTCGTCGTTCAGCACATTTCCAGCCGCCCGGATAGCGCCAAACCCCCGCCGTTATGGCACACTTCGCCGCTTAAATACCGCGCATTCGCGGTTCTTGAATTTTGTGTTGGTACGTATGTTCCATTTTGCGTGCCGTACCTGGGCAGGTCGTTACCTGCATTGATCAAACAAGAGAGGAACGACCGTGCACAACGTCGTCATCAGCGGCACCGGGCTGTATACCCCGGCCAACAGCATTTCCAACGAAGAGCTGGTGCAGTCTTTCAACACTTACGTTGCCCAGTTCAACAGTGACAACGCCGCCGCCATCGAAAGCGGCGAAGTTCAGGCCCTGACTGAGTCCAGCGCCGCGTTCATCGAAAAGGCCTCGGGCATCAAGAGCCGTTTCGTCATGGACAAGGACGGCATCCTCGATCCGCAGCGCATGAAGCCGCGTCTGCCGGAGCGCGCCAACGATGAATGGTCGATCCTCTGCCAGATGGGCGCTGCCGCTGCCGAACAGGCGCTGCAACGCGCAGGCAAGACCGCTGCCGATATCGACGGCGTGATCGTCGCCTGCTCCAACCTGCAACGGGCTTACCCGGCCATTTCCATCGAAATCCAGGCTGCGCTTGGCGTGCAGGGTTTCGGTTTCGACATGAACGTGGCCTGTTCCTCGGCGACCTTCGGCATCCAGGCCGCCAGCAACAGCGTACAGTTGGGCCAGGCCCGTGCGGTGTTGGTGATCAGCCCGGAAATCTGCACCGGCCACCTGAATTTCCGCGACCGCGACAGCCACTTCATCTTCGGCGACGCGGCCACTGCCGTGGTCGTCGAGCGTGCTGACCTGGCGACCTCGCCTTACCAGTTCGACATCCTCGGCACCAAGCTGCTGACCCAGTTCTCCAATAGCATTCGCAATAACTTCGGCTTCCTCAACCGCGCGGCGGAAGAAGGCGTCGGCGCGCCGGACAAGCTGTTCGTGCAGGAAGGCCGCAAGGTATTCCGTGAAGTCTGCCCGATGGTTGCCGAACTGGTGGGCAAGCACCTCGAGGAAACCGGCCTCAATGTCAGCGACGTACAGCGCTTCTGGCTGCACCAGGCCAACCTGAGCATGAACCACCTGATCGTCAAGAAGCTGCTGGGCCGTGAAGCCAGCGTGGAAGAGGCGCCGGTGATCCTCGATACCTATGCCAACACCAGTTCGGCAGGTTCCGTGATTGCCTTCCATACCTATCAGGATGACCTGCCAAAAGGCTCGCTGGGTGTGCTCAGCTCCTTCGGCGCCGGTTATTCCATTGGCAGCGTGATCCTGCGCAAGCGCTGAGTGAAGGCGCTTCCTACGGACTGAATGGATCCAATCCTCAAGGCTCCATAACCGGCTATATCACCTGTGTGTTGTCGGGGCAGTACCTTGAATGCTTCTCATCAAGTATTCGAGGTCCCCTATGTCAGAGACATCCACGCAGATGGTCGCGACCGTCTTGCCGTCCCTCTGCGCGTCAGCCAATCCCGCTGCCGAGTTCTTCGGCATGGCCGGGCCTGATGCGCAATGGCTGGAACACCCGCTGCCGCGCTGGTATCTGGCCGCCCCCGAGCCCTTGCGCAAACGCCTGCGTGACAGCCACCGGTGCAGCCTGTTCTCTCTGCGCATGCTGGCGGCAGAGGCGTTCAACCCTTCGATACCGCCCGTGTCCGGGCAACCGATCGCCAGGGTCTGGATGAACTGTGAACGCGATATCGTCGATACCCTGGCGCATATCGCCCTGATGAAAGGCCATATCGGCGAAGCGGCCCATGCCATGCTGATGGATATGCTCAAACCTGAGCGAGCGCCGCGTTGGGGTGACTTTGGCGTGCGCTATCGGCAGTTGCATATGCTCGACACCTACGCCTTTTCCGGCAGCCTGTTGCACGGCGTTCTATTGGTGCAGCAAGACCGCGCGCACGCCGATAATCATCCCTGTCTGGTCTATATGCCTGCCGAGCCCGAGCATCCGCTCAGGGAATATCCGTGCCTTGGCCGGTTTGTCGAACGGCTGACAGCCAAGCTGCTCGATCGGTGTTATCAGGACTATTTCCGGCGCTTTATCCGCTACGACAAAAGCCCGGAATTTTTCCTGCGGCTCAACCAGCGACTGGCTGGCACGGGCTCGTCAGATGCCGAGTCGCTGATTCAGGTACAGGCCACTTCGGCACCGCCGTTCGAGGGGCTATACGAGCATCGCCGAGACAAACTCCATGAAGATGCGCTGGCTGACCGTGAACAATCACCGGCAATAAGGGATACTCGCGGGCACGTCCGCAGCTTCTGGGGAGCCCCGCATGCCCGTACAGACCACCGACAGCCTGAGCAGGATCGCGCCCTCGCAATGGGATGCCCTCCTGCCGGATGACCAGCCCTTCCTGCGCCATGCCTTTCTCAGTGCCCTGGAAGACAGCGGCAGCCTCGGCCCGCGTTCCGGCTGGCGTGCCGAACATCTGCTGCTGGTGGAGGATGAGCGCCTGATCGCGGCCATGCCGGCCTATCGCAAATGGCATTCCTACGGCGAGTATGTGTTCGACCACGCCTGGGCCGACGCCTGTCGCCGCGCCGGGATTGCTTATTACCCGAAACTGCTGTCTGCGGTGCCGTTCAGCCCGGTGGGCGGGGCGCGGATTCTCGCGGCGACGCCCCAGGCCGGGCGGGAGCTGTTGGCGATAGTGCCGGAGTATGCCGAGAGCGAGCAGCTGTCGAGCGTGCACGTCAATTTCACCGATGCGTTTGCCGACAGCCTGTTGGCCGCAGAACCTGCCTGGATGCAGCGCTACGGCTGCCAGTTTCACTGGCGCAACCGCGACTATCGGGATTTCCAGGACTTCCTCGACGCCCTCAGCTCGCGCAAGCGCAAACAGATGCGCAAGGAACGCGAACAGGTGGCGGGACAGGGTATCGAGTTCGAGTGGTTGGAAGGTCACCAACTCAGCGAGGCGTTGTGGGATTTTGTCTACGCCTGCTATTCCAATACCTACGAGGTTCGTGGGCAATCGCCTTACCTGACCCGGGAATTCTTTAGCCTTGTGGCCGAACGCATGCCCGAAGCCATTCGCGTGGTCCTCGCCCGCCAGGGTTCACGCCCGGTGGCCATGGCCTTCAGCCTGATCGGTGGCGACAGTTTTTACGGGCGCTATTGGGGCTGCCTGGCGGAGTTCGACCGCCTGCACTTCGAGACCTGTTTCTACCAGGGCATGGATTTCGCCATTGCCCACGGCCTCAAGCGCTTCGACGCCGGTGCCCAGGGCGAGCACAAGCTGATCCGCGGCTTCGAGCCGGTGATTACCCACTCCTGGCATTACCTGTCCCATCCGGGGCTGAAAAATGCAGTGAGCGAGTTTCTTGAGCAGGAACGGGTCGGGGTGTTGGCCTATGCCGAGGATGCGCGCACGGCGTTGCCGTATCGGCAGGAGTGACCATTACCGCAGGTACAGATCTGGGGGAGGGAGGACTTGGTGGAACCAAGTCTGTGGGAGCGAATTCATTCGCGAAAGGGCTGATTCAAACGCTACATATTCATCGTCAGAAATATCGCCTTCGCGAGTGAATTCGCTCCCACAGCGGGGCTAACAGTGTTTTGTTCAATCAATCCCGACAAACCCACCCGTCTGGTGCTGCCATAACCGCGCATAGAGCCCGCCCTGGGCCAATAGCTCGGCATGTGTACCCATCTCGGCAATCTGGCCGTTCTCCAGCACCACCAGGCGATCCATGCGCGCAATGGTCGACAGGCGGTGGGCGATGGCGATGACGGTCTTGCCTTGCATCAGGGTTTCCAGGCTTTCCTGAATCGCTGCTTCGACTTCCGAGTCCAGCGCTGACGTGGCTTCGTCCATGATCAGGATCGGCGCGTCCTTGAGCAGCACCCGGGCAATGGCGATGCGCTGGCGTTGGCCGCCGGACAGCTTGACACCGCGCTCGCCGACCTGGGCGTCGAAGCCGGTACGGCCTTCGGCGTCTGACAGCAGCGGGATGAACTCGTCGGCCCGGGCCTTATGCACGGCGTCCCAGAGCTGCGCGTCAGTGGCTTCGGGGCGACCATACAGCAAGTTGTCGCGGATCGAGCGGTGCAACAACGAGGTGTCCTGAGTGATCATGCCGATGCGTTCGCGCAGGCTTTCCTGAGTGACGTGGGAAATGTCCTGGTTGTCGATCAGAATGTTACCGCCCTGCACGTCGTACATACGCAAGAGCAGGTTGACCAGGGTGGATTTACCCGCACCGGAAGGCCCGATCAGGCCAATCTTCTCACCCGGCTTGATATCCAGATTGAGCTTCTGGATCACGCTGCTGCCCTTGCCGGACTTGTTCGGGTAATGGAACTCGACGTTATCGAATTTCACCCCGCCCTTGTCCACCAACAGGCGCGGCGCGGTCTGGCGATCGGTGACGCTGACCGGCTGGGAGATGGTTTCCAGGCCGTCCTGGACCATGCCGATATTCTCGAAGATGCCGTTGACTACCCACATGATCCAGCCGGACATGTTGACGATACGAATCGCCAGGCCCGTCGCCAGGGCAATGGCGCCGACGGAAATCAGCGACTGCGACCACAGCCACAGGGCCAGGCCCGTGCTGCTGACGATCAGCAGGCCGTTCATGCTGGTGATCACGGTATCCATAGCCGTGACCACACGCCCGGCCAGCTGGGTTTTTTCGTTGGACTCGCTGATAGCCTCACGGGCGTACTGCTGCTCGTAGTTGGTGTGGGCGAACAGCTTGAGGGTGGTGATATTGGTGTAGCCGTCGACGATGCGGCCCATGAGCTTGGAGCGGGCGTCCGACGATACCACCGAGCGTTCCTTGACCCGCGGAACGAAGTAGCACAACGCCAGGATATAGGCGGCGATCCAGCACAGCAGCGGGATCATCAGGCGCCAGTCCGCTTCGGCGAACAGCACCAGGGAGCTGATGGCGTAGATCAGCACATGCCAGAGGGCGTCCACTGCCTGTACGGCGGAGTCACGCAGCGAGTTGCCGGTCTGCATGATGCGCTGGGCGATGCGTCCGGCGAAGTCGTTCTGGAAGAAATTCAGGCTCTGCTTGAGCACGTAGTTGTGGTTCTGCCAGCGGATCATGCTGGTCATGCCGGGGCTGATGGTCTGGTGCACCAGCAGGTCGTGCAGGCCGACGAAGATTGGCCGCAGCAGCAGGGCGACCACAGTCATCCAGATCAGCTCGCTGCCGTGCAGGCTGAAAAAATCCTTGGCCGGGGTGTTCTGGGTCAGGTCGATGATGCGGCTCAGGTAGCTGAACAGTGCCACTTCGATCAACGCGCCGATCAGGCCGACGATCAATAGCGCGACGAAACTGGGCCAGACCTGACGCAGATAATAAATGTAGAAAGACAGGACTTGCTTGGGGGGCGCGGCGGTGGGCGCGTCACGGAAGATGTCGATCAGCTTTTCAAAACGGCGATAGAACATGGGTAATGACGCCCACGACGAGGGGGCTCTCCTGACGATTAAAACTCACCGGGTGTGACCCCATGAAAGCGCTTTGTGTTCAAGCCGATTTCACGGGGCCCCTGGCCGGTTAAGGCAGGCGCTTGGCCGATTTGATCAGAATAGGGTCCAGCGGCACGTTCTGCATGCCGCCTTTGTTGCCGGCCTGAACGTTGACGATCTGGTCGACGACATCCATGCCGCGCACGACCTTGCCGAACACTGCATAGCCATAGTCACGAGTACCGTGGTCGAGCATGGCATTGTCGGCGACGTTGATGAAGAACTGGCTGGTAGCCGAGTCCACAACGGACGTGCGGGCCATGGCAACGGTGCCACGCACGTTATGCAGGCCGTTGTCGGCTTCGTTCTTGATCGGATCCTTGGTCGGCTTCTGCGTCATCTGCGCCGTGAAACCGCCACCCTGGGCCATGAAGCCGGGGATGACACGGTGGAAGATGGTGTTGTTGTAGAAGCCGCTGTCGACGTAGCCGAGGAAGTTCTTGGTGCTGATCGGCGCCTTGGCATCGGCCAGCTCCAGTTCGACTTCGCCGAAACTGGTAGTCAGCACGACGTGGGTCGGCTTCACATCGGCCGCCAACAGCTGGGCGGCGAACAGCATGGAGCAGGCAGCAAGGGCGATTTTCTTCAACATGTTCGGTTGATCCTGAGTGATGTATTCGACTGCAACCCATTCACGGAGCGCGGGTTGCGCTTGCGCGGGCAAGGTAACCACGTTTGGGATTTTTTGCCCAGTGCTCAAGCGGCGATGCCTGGCCTGTAGGAGCTGCCGACGGCTGCGAAAGCGGTATACCAGGTAGCCCTTATCGCAGCCTTCGGCAGCTCCTACAGCGTCGCGTTCCAAATCCTGGTATTGCGTTATGTTTGAGAGAGAAACTCCAGCACCGTGCGATTAAACACCTCAGGCTGATCCAGTGGCGTGGCATGGCGGGAGTTTTCGATGACCACCAGGCGTGCATCGGGGATGAGTTTCACATAGGCCTGTTTCAGCGCGACCGGGGTGTAGTCGCGGTCGGCGCTGATGATCAGGGTCGGGCAACTGATTCGCCCAAGACGCTCTTGCACGCCCCAGCCGATAATGGCGTCGAAACTGGCCAGGTAGGCGCGCTTGTCGTTCTGCGCCCAGCGTTCGGCGGCCTTGCGGCGCAGGTCGACCTGTTCGGGGCGGGGGAACAGGTTCTGGCCGATGGCCTTGCCCAAAGTGCCCATGCTCAGCACCCGGGATAAAACCCAGCGCTTACCGTATTGCCAGACATCATTGAGCGAGCGCACCTTGACCTCGGGTGCGCTGTTGACGATGCACAGGCTGCGCAGCAATTGCGGCTTATCCACCGCCAGCTGGAAGCCGATCATGCCACCCATGGACAGCCCCAGCAGATGCACCGGCCCCAGGCCCAGATGCTCGATCAGGGCTTCGACATCCCTGGCGAACCCGGCCATGCTGTAGCGCTCTTGCGGCTTGTCGGAACGGCCATGGCCGCGCACATCGACCACGATCACCCGATAGTGAACGGCGAACGCCGGGACCTGGTGCTCCCAGTCCCGGCTGCTGGAGCCCAGGCCGTGGACCAGCAGCAGCGGGTCGCCCTGGCCATATTCCTCGTAGTGCAGTGAACAGTCTTCATGTTCGAAAAAAGCCATGGCAGCGTCCTTGTCTGGCGGGAGTTGTGAGAACTGATTGTGGGAGCGAATTCATTCGCGAAGGCGGTGCTCCGGGCGATGAAGATGCGTCGAATGTACCGGCCTCTTCGCGAATGAATTCGCTCCTACAATGCATTACCTCGAAATTCAGTCCGTTATTTTCGCTGTAGCGGCGGTTGTTAATCAGGCCTGCTGCGGCGCGGCAAACGGCGCACTCAAGGGTGCCGTGTCGAAATTGCGGATCAGCTCGATAAGGATCTGCGTCGCCGGGCCCAGGGGTTTGTCCTTGCTTGAATAGAGGTAGAACTGCGGATTACGGCTGCCGCCCTTGTCCATCGGCAGGGGCTTGAGCACGCCTTCGCAGATTTCCCGCTCGATCATGTGCCGAGGCAGCCAGCCAAAGCCCAGGCCGCTGCTGATAAAGGTCGCGGCGGTGGCCAGGCTGCCAACGGTCCAGCGCTGCTCGGCGCCGAGCCAGCCGACGTCTCGCGGCTGCTGGCGGCCGGAGTCGCGGATCACCACTTGCAGCTGGCTTTCCAGATCCTGGAAATTCAGCTCGCGGTGCAATTGATGCAGCGGGTGTTCCGGGTGAGCTACGGCGACGAATTCCACCGAACTCATTTCCGTGCCCAGGTAGCCAGGAATGCTGAAGCCGCTGATGGCCAGGTCCGCAACGCCTTCGAGCAGCACTTCCTCGACCCCGGACAACACTTCTTCGCGCAGACGCACCCGGCAGCCGCGGCTTTGCGGCATGAAGGCGGTCAGGGCGCGGACCAGACGGGCGTTGGGGTAGGCGGCGTCCACCACCAGGCGCACTTCAGCCTCCCAGCCTTGCTCCATGTGATGAGCCAGGTCTTCCAACTGGCTGGCCGACTTGACCAGTTGCCGCGAACGGCGCAGCAGCACTTCACCGGCTTCGGTGAGCACGGCCTTGCGCCCGTCGATGCGCAGCAACGGCACGCCCAACTGATCCTGCATGCGCGCCACGGTGTAGCTCACCGAGGACTGCGAGCGATGGAGGATTTCGGCGGCCTGGGCGAAGCCGCCATGATCGACCACGGCCTGCAGGGTGCGCCATTGATCGAGGGTCACGCGGGGGGCTTTCATCTATGGCTCCATAGTGGCTGTTTGGACTACTCTGGCAGCCTTAAAAAAACAAAGAGACTGCCCAATGAAAAGAATCTGTTGTGTGCTGCTGGCGCTCCTGCCCCTGAGTGCCTGGGCCTATCCCATCGATGTGACAAAACAGGTCAAGGGCGTCGAGGTCGACTACACCAGCCATGACACGTTCTACGACACCGGTTCCATTACCCTGAACAACTATGGCAGCGTCGACGCGCAATGCAGCCTGGTGTTCCGCAACGGCCCGGAATCGCCGCGCAACCGCCACGTCACAGTTGCCGCCAAGAGCAGCACCGACGTCTCGGCCAAGTTCAATCGCAGCATCATCAAGCTGCGCATTGATGTGAGTTGCGAGCCGAAATAGCTGCTGGCTCTCGGATTGCGTTGTGGGAGCGGATTCATCCGCGAGGACGGCATTGCCGATTCAAAAGATGTATCGGGTATACCGGCCTATTCGCGGATGAATCCGCTCCCACAAACCATTAGTCATAGTCGAAAGAGTAGAGCGAGCTCACGAATAAAACAAATTATTCGATTGATAGAAGCAGATTTTTCAGCTTTTTAATCGATATATCCCTGTCTAAGCTTCACTCCATCGACTCAAGACACCCTTCGATGGAGGCAACATCCATGTCCCGCGTACTGATCATTGAAAGCAGCGCCCGTCAGCAAGATTCGGTTTCCCGTCAACTGACCCGCCAGTTCATCAGCCAATGGCAAGCGGCGCATCCTGCCGATCAGATCACGGTGCGCGACCTGGCCAGCGAGCCGGTGCCTCATCTGGATTCGACCCTGCTCGGTGGCTGGATGAAGCCCGACGAACAACGCACGCCGGCTGAACAGGCTGCCCTTGAGCGCTCCAATGTGCTGACCGAAGAACTGGTCGCCGCCGATGTCGTGGTCCTGGCCGCGCCCATGTACAACTTCGCCATCCCCAGCACCCTCAAAGCCTGGTTCGACCATGTGCTGCGTGCCGGCGTGACCTTCAAGTATGGCGAAACCGGTCCCCAGGGCCTGCTGGTCGGCAAGCGCGCCTTTGTCCTGACCGCCCGTGGCGGAATCTATGCCGGCAGCAGCCTTGATCATCAGGAACCCTACCTGCGTCAGGTACTGGGTTTTATCGGGATTCACGATGTCAGCTTTATCCATGCCGAAGGTCTGAACATGGGTGGCGACTTCGTGGAAAAAGGCATCAACCAGGCCATCGCCAAGCTGGCTAAGGTGGCCTGATCTGCTGGTCCCTGGATGACATTTGTGGGACCGGCTTTAGCCGGGAATGCGCCTTTCCGGCTAAAGCCGGTCCCACAATCAGACTCGTTTCTGAGCAAAATTCGCCCGTTGACGTAAAGAAATTCGGCCCCGGCGCCGGAAACCGTTACGCTATACGACTGTATTTTTGTATTTCATCGAGGTAGCACCCGTGTTTTCCCAATTCGCCCTGCATGAACGCCTGCTTAAAGCTGTGGCCGAGCTGAAATTTGTCGAGCCTACGCCTGTGCAGGCGGCGGCCATTCCATTGGCCCTGCAAGGGCGTGACCTGCGGGTGACGGCGCAAACCGGTAGCGGCAAGACCGCTGCATTCGTCCTGCCGATCCTCAACCGACTGATGGGCCCGGCCCAGGTGCGCGTCGACATTCGCGCGGTGATCCTGCTGCCGACTCGCGAGCTGGCGCAGCAGACCCTCAAGGAATTCGAGCGTTTCTCCCAGTTCACCTTCATCAAGTCCGGGCTGATTACTGGCGGCGAAGACTTCAAGGTCCAGGCCGCCATGCTGCGCAAGGTGCCGGATGTGCTGATCGGCACGCCGGGTCGCCTGCTGGAGCAGCTCAATGCGGGCAACCTGGATCTGAAAAAGGTCGAAGTGCTGGTACTGGACGAAGCCGACCGCATGCTTGACATGGGTTTCTCCGAGGACGTCGAGCGTCTGGTCGGCGAGTGCCCGAACCGTGAGCAGACCATGCTGTTCTCCGCCACCACCGGCGGCGCCGGCCTGCGCGACATGATCGCCAAGGTGCTCAAGGATCCACAGCACCTGCAACTCAACAGCGTCAGCGAACTGGCCTCGGGCACGCGTCAGCAGATCATCACTGCCGACCATAACGTGCACAAGGAACAGGTGCTCAACTGGCTGCTGGCCAACGAGACCTATCAGAAAGCCATTATCTTCACCAATACCAAGGCCATGGCCGACCGCCTGTACGGCCGTCTGGTTGCCCAGGAATACAAGGCGTTCGTGCTGCACGGCGACAAGGACCAGAAGGATCGCAAGGCCGCGATTGACCGTCTCAAGCAGGGCGGCGTGAAGATCCTGGTGGCAACCGATGTGGCGGCCCGGGGTCTGGACGTCGATGGCCTGGACATGGTCATCAACTTCGACATGCCGCGCAGTGGCGATGACTACGTGCACCGCGTCGGCCGTACCGGTCGTGCCGGGGCCGAAGGTCTGGCGATTTCGTTGATCTGCCACGGCGACTGGAACCTGATGTCGAGCATCGAGCGCTATCTCAAGCAGAAGTTCGAGCGTCGGGTGATCAAGGAAGTCAAAGGCACCTACGGCGGACCGAAGAAGGTCAAGGCGTCCGGCAAGGCTGTTGGCGTGAAGAAAAAGAAAACCGATGCCAAGAGCGACAAGAAAAAAGCCGTGGCCAAGGCCCCGACTCGCCGCAAGAGCGCCAACCGGCCCAAGCCCGACGCCCTGGTAAGCCAGGATGGTCTGGCACCGCTGAAGAAGCGCAAGACCCCGGCGCCGGCGGCTGAGTAAGCCAATGTCCGTTTAATTATCTAGTTAACGGAAGCCGCCTTGTTGGAGCGAGGCTTGCCCGCCAATCAGGCGGCGCGCAACTTATTGAATCACAGAGACTCTGTGGGAGCGAATTCATTCGTGAAGGCGGTGTTCCAGGCGATGAAGATGCGTCGAATGTACCGGCCTCTTCGCGAATGAATTCGCTCCCACAAGATTTGCTCCCTGCCTCGGTTAGTGTTTGCTGCGTGACAGCGCGGCGTCGTCGACGGGGCGGGATCTCCCACAGTACCGGTGTTTGCCGCGTTAGCTACCGAGTCTTCTCTGTGGCCTTATCCACTTCCTTGATCCGCTGATCAACCCGTTCGCAAGGATCGGGTGCCGTGTCCTTCGCGTCGGTCTTCAGGTCCATGCCTTTCATCTCCTTGTTGATCTCCCTGGCCTTGGCCGGGTCCTGCTGCGTGTCTTTTTTCACCTCCTGAGCCAGCTCGCCGCGTTTCTGCACGGCGTCTTCGGCGCTGCATTCGGCCCAGGCCGGTACGCTGCATAACAGTGTCAGGGCAGCGGTCAATCCCAGTAGCGTTTTCATAATAACCTCACCTTCCTAGTGGATATAAAGGTGGAGCTATTGGCGCTGGGAAAAGTTCAGTTCAGCTGCCGCCCAGGGCAGTTTTCAGGCAGTGCAGGTTGGTGAAGTCTTCGCGCATATCGGCGATCTTCTGCAGCAGGCGTTGCTGCTGTTCCGGGGTATTGGCGGCGACGATGTCGACCAGCAGGGCAATGGTCGCCTGTTCGGTGCGCTCGTAGGCGACGCGGTATTGCGGGGTCCAGAAGGTATGGCGGTCCTGCAGCAACTTACCGATGCGTTCGGCGAAGTCCGGCGAGCGGCGCTCTTGCACGGTCTTGACGAACAGCGCCTGCCAGTGAGCGCGGTTATCCAGCCAGTCACGATTCTGCTCGCCCAGTGACTGCGACCAGCTTTTCACCCTGGCCAGCTGTACCGGGCTGAGCTTGCCGACCCAGGGCGTGATGCGCTTTTCCATGCGCTCGGCGCGTTCGTCGATCTGGGTGGTCAGGGGTTCTTCGAGGAATTCCTTCTGATGCTTGCGCATGTCCTTGGCGAAGGCGTCCTGCATCTCCTGGACCTGCTTGTCATCCAGTTGCGCGAGCAGCTCCACTGCGGACGGCGTTATCTGCCGGGATATCTGGCTGATGGCGTCCTTGGCTTCGTTGGTGCGCGCCTGCAGCTCGGCCTGAGTCACCTGACGGGTTTCGACCATTTGCTGCAGACGATCGAGCCAACCGAGGTAGCCCGGCAACTGGGTACTGCAATGCCAACTCAGGTGCTGTTTGAGGCGGGTGTTGAGCCAGTCTTTCTGCGCCGAGTTGAGGCCCAGATAGTCATTGAGCGACCAGGGGATGATCAGGTCCAGATTGCGATACGCCAGATCCATGCGCGTGCAGGACAGCAACGACAAAGCCAGCAACGACACCATGAAGGCTTTTAGCAGGGCACGCATGTCTACTCCTCGAATGGCTTGCGTCGGCCTTGGAGGATAGCAGCGTCCCTTTAAGGACCTCACCACATTCGTAGGAGCGGATTTATCCGCGAAGGCGTCGGCACATTAAGCTCACCATCGTCTGACCCACCGATTCGCGAATAAATTCGCTCCCACCGATGATTGAGTCGGCAGGTCTAGAAAAACGAGCGTACCGCCTTGAGCGTGACCATCCCTTCACACTGCGGGTTATGCCCGCTGTAGACGCTGCAATCGCTGCCGGTCAGGCTCGAGCCGCTGTAGATCAGGTTCATGTCGATGCCCAGCCAGGGCCTGGACAGCTTCAGTGACCAGTCGTTGAACGCGCTGATCATGCCGCCGTCAGTGACTTCCTGGGGGCGGTCGAACTGGTGGTTGGCGTATTGCACACGCACCCCGAGCCCGAGTTCTTCGATGGCGCCGAAGTCGACGAACAGGGTGCTGTCGCGGCGGCCGACATCGTTGCTGAAGGCTGCGCCAATGCGGCTCTGGCTCAGGCGCAGACCGGCGTACAGCTCGTGGGTATCGAGCTGACTGGTGTCGGGGTAGCTGTAGCGGATCATGCCGACTTCATAGCCCAGGGTCTTGTCGAAGGGTTTCTTGAAGCCCATATAGGAATCCACTTCGAGGGCCGTGCTGGAGGTGGCACCCATGCTTGGCGCGTATTGGCCGAAGTAGAAACCGCTTTCGTGAGTCAGGTCCAGGCCGCCGTGGAACGACCCGCTACCGCTGGGGCTGATCAGCCCTTGGGCCATGCTGCGGGTGGGGGTGGTGGCGAGTTTCAGATCGAACGCGCCCAGTTCCCGTTCAAGGGTCTGAGCAGAGGCGCACTGGCCGGCCAATAACAGGCCGAAGGGCAAGAGGGTCTTGAGCATGGCTCACTCCTGGGATAGCAAAGGAGTGTGATCGGCAGACATCACGTAAAAATATCGGGGGTTGCGGCTGAAAACCGCGAATCAGAGCCTCGCAAGCATACCGGCGATAGCGCTGCATGGCGGACCGTTGGTCGATCCGCAGCACATTGATTGAACTTAGAGGGATTTTACGAGGCGGGCGCGATCAACTCGTTGAGTACTTCCACCGCCTGTTCGAAGGACGGATAACCGCTCTTGGCCACGTCCAACTGGTCATATTCGGCGCGATAGCGGGCCGATTTTTTCTGATCGGTCAGGCTCAATTGTTGAGTGAGCAGGGCGATGGCCAAGGGGTGTTTGCGATCAGCGGCGTCCTGCAGCAGGTCAACAATCTTCTGTTGGTCGCCGTGCTGACGAATCAACAGCACCGCTTCGTAGAATTCGGCTTCACCGGACGCATCCTGTTTTGCCGCCCGTTGCAGCAGGGCCATGGTCAGCTCGTCATGCTTGCGATCGTTCTCGCTGAGCAGCAGCTTGGCCTGGAGCATGTCGTTCTGATAAAGCAGATGGTCTGCCCGGCATTTGCCGTCGCTCAGGTGGCTTTCATTGAAAGAGTCGTTGCAACTGTGGGAGGCACAGCCACCCAGATAGATCATTGCGCCGAGAAGCATCCAGTTCTTCATTGTGGATTCCGCGATAGGGCTGGCTTTCGGGCACATCATGCCCAAGGTCATGTCGCTCTTCAACGAGCCTAGCAGGTGTGGCGCTAACGGGGGTAGGACAAGGGAGGAGGCGGGTGGTTCAGGAGAGGTCGAGCGCTTTGAAGGTCAAAGCGCTGGATGATCGACCGATGTTGCGGGGGCGATGCTTACTTTTTGCCCAGAGTGATCTGGCGCGATGGTGCGAAGGTCTGGCCGCTGACGCCTTTCTCGATCTGCTGGATCTCACCGCCGGACTTCAGGAAAGCTGCGATCTGGGCGTTGATCGAATCGCTCGTCTCAACGGCTGGAGCAGGTTTCGGCTTGGAGTGGGATGCTTTGATACGCATGGCAGTCATAGACCTATAAAAATTGATACGGCCTGCCAGTGTATAGGATTGACCCCATAATTGCTTGGTAAATATCCCTGCAAACCCTGGGCGATTGACGAATGGTGTCATTCGTTGGGCATGCCCGGCCACCGTCACCGGCAAACTCGGGTAGAATGCCGCCCTCGTTATGAGGGTATTTGGAAATGGCTTTAGTCGGGCGCTACAACAGCTTGCAAGTGGTCAAGCACACTAACTTCGGGTTGTATCTGGACGGCGCCCAGGACGGCGAAATCCTGCTGCCCAATCGCTATATCCCAAAGGATATTCCCAGCGAGGACGAAGACTGGCTCAACGTCTTCATCTATCTGGACAGCGACGACAAACTGATTGCCACCACGGAAAAACCCAAGGTCCAGGTCGGTGAGTTCGCCAGCCTCAAAGTGGTTGAGGTCAACAGTATTGGCGTGTTCCTCGACTGGGGCCTGCCCAAGGACCTGCTGCTGCCGTATTCCGAAGAGAAGCGCACCCTGCAGGCCGGCGACTACTGCGTGGTGCATGTCTATCTGGACAAACACACCCGGCGCATCACCGCCACGGCGCGGCTTGATCGCTACCTGGACAAGACCCCGGCCAACTACAAGGTGGGTGAAGAAGTCGACCTGCTGGTCGCTGAAGCCACCGATATGGGCTTCAAGGCGATCATCAACAACAAGCACTGGGGGCTGATTCACAAGAACGAAGTGTTCAAGTTCTTGCGTGCGGGCAAGCAGGAAAAGGGTTTCATCAAGGAAATCCGCGCCGACGGCAATATCAGCCTGAGCCTGCAACCTGTCGGCGCCCAGGCGGCCGACAGCCTCAACGACAAGATCCTCGGCAAGCTGCGCGACAACAACGGCTCACTGCCGGTCAGCGACAAGAGCGATCCGCAGGTGATCAGCAACCTCTTCGGCGTCAGCAAGGGCAACTTCAAGAAAGCCATTGGCGGCCTGTACAAGCAGGGTTTGATCGTCATTCATGCCGATCGGATTGAGTTGGTCTGATGAGGTAGATCTGTACAGGGCGAGCTTTGTGAAAGCGAATTCTGTGGGAGCGAATTTATTCGCGAATGCATTTTTCCAGGCGATGCAAATGCATGGCCTGTAACGGCCCCTTCGCGGATGAATCCGCTCCTACAGGGTCTTCACATAGGTTTCGCTGCAGCAACCGGATGAAAGGCTGAACCCTTTCGCCCCTGTTGCAGGTCATAGAGACTTGGCATCCACAGGGCTCTCCCCATGAAACAAACCCTCACCGCTTATATCAGCACGCTGCTGGCGTTCCTGGTCCTGGATGCTGTCTGGCTCGGTGTGCTGATGGCGCCTACCTACAAGGCCTGGCTCGGGCCGTTGATGCTCGACAAACCCGTGTGGGGTCCGGCGCTGGTCTTCTATCTGTTGTATGCCTGGGGGCTGGTGGCGTTTGTCGTGCTGCCTGCGCTGCGCCGTCATCGCCTGGGGCATGCGGCCAGTCGTGGCGTGTTGCTGGGGCTGGTGGCCTATGGCACCTATGACCTGAGCAACTGGGCCACCCTGCAAGGCTGGCCGGCGCAGATGGCGATTGTCGACATGCTCTGGGGCAGCTTTGCCTCGGCGGTGGCGGCCAGTGTCGGCTATTGGGTGGCGCGCAGGGTGTTGTAGCGGCGCGCCCGCGCTTATTTCTGCAGGAAGGTCGCAAAACTCAGGTTGGCGCCATTGGGGCGCATGTCCTTGAGGAACGAGTCCTTGTCCGCGCTCAGCTCCAGGCTGACCGTAGACTTGCGCTTGCCGGCATTGCGTACCACCACGCCTTCCAGATGATCACGCATGAACACCGTGGTGATCTTCAGGTGCAGCAGTTCGTCGCTTTCCGGCGTGTGCAGCAGCAGGTGCATCCACTCGTACTGACCCACTTGCAGGCGGGTGATGGGCAGGTCGAACCACCAGATATTGCGGTTTTTGTTGAGCACGGCGAAGTGGGTGTTGTTAACCCCGAGCACGGCACCGCCCAGTTGCTGGTTACGACGGGCGATGGCCTGCTTTTTATCGAGTTTCATATAAGTCCTGTGGATCAGTTCATTCAGCGCGACAGCGTTGCGCATTCTCAAGGCTGGCTGCGTAAACGCAAAGCCAAAGTTGCAGGGAATGACGAAATGTTAGTACCCATCT
Source organism: Pseudomonas sp. JUb42 (assembly GCF_024807945.1). GTDB lineage: Bacteria > Pseudomonadota > Gammaproteobacteria > Pseudomonadales > Pseudomonadaceae > Aquipseudomonas. Next base: position 448,510 of record NZ_JANUFD010000001.1, read on the forward strand.
CATGGGCGTGTCCCGACGAGCGGCAGTCACCACCGGCGAAATAATTGAAACTCTCGGCAAAAAGGCCCGGTCAACCTATATGTCGAGGTTATGACATTTGATTTTCATTGCGGTCCTTAGACCCAGGAGACATCACATGAGCAGCACAAGCGATAAAGCAAAAGGTATGGCCAACGAAGCAGTCGGCAAAGTGAAGCAAGGCGTCGGCAAGGCTACCGATAACGCACAACTGCAAACCAAAGGCAAAGTCCAGGAACGCAAAGGCGAAGCCCAGCAAGCGGTGGGCAAAGCCAAAGACGCGGTGAAAAAAACCGTCGATCGGGCTTGATCACACGGCTCGATGTAACGTCTGACGTGTAGACAAAGCGGCCATCAAGTGATGGCCGTTTTTGTTTCTATGGGGATAAAGACTGAAACCTTTTATCGGTCGTCAAGTCCACTGAGCTACTGTAGAACGCCATGCCCCTGGTTAACCGGATGTTTGAGTGATGTCGTGTAAGGAGAGACCATGATTTTCCCGCAGATGAAGCGCTTGCCCATGAGCAAGGTCCTGGTCCGTACCGTGAAAGAGTTTCTCGACGACGAAATGTCTACCTATGCGTCGGCCCTGGCCTATCAGATGCTGTTTTCGTTGTTTCCCTTCCTGCTGTTCCTGATTGCCCTGATTGGTTTCCTGCACCTGCCGGACTTCTTTTCCTGGCTGCGCATGCAGTCTTCTCTGGTGCTGCCGCCTCAGGCGCTGGATCAGGTCAACCCGGTCATCGACCAGTTGCAACAGTCCAAGGGCGGCCTGCTTTCCGTGGGTATCGTCATTGCCCTGTGGACTGCGTCGGCGGGCGTTCGCTTGATGATGAGCGCGATGAACGCGGCCTATGACGTGGTCGAAGGGCGCCCGGTATGGAAGCGTATTCCGCTGTCGGTAATCTATACCGTGGGCATCGCCATTATGCTGCTGGCCGCTGCGGGGCTGATGGTCACCGGGCCGCAGGTTATGAGCTGGCTGGCCTCGCAGATCGGCATGGAAGAATTCATCGTCACCTTGTGGACGATCCTGCGCTGGCCGCTGATTATTATCCTGATGATGGTGGCGGTGGCGTTGATCTATTACGTCATGCCTGATGTGAAGCAGGAATTTCGCTTCATCACGCCAGGGTCGGTACTGGCCGTGGTGGTGTGGATCATTGCGTCACTGGGCTTTGGTTATTACGTCAAGACGTTCGCCGACTACAACGCGATGTACGGCAGCATCGGCGCGATCATCGTGCTGCTGCTGTATTTCTACATCTCGGCGGCGGTGCTGCTGCTGGGAGCGGAGATGAATGCGGTGATCGAGCACATGTCCAGCGAAGGCAAGGATCCCGGAGAGAAAGTCGCGGGCGAGAACGACTCCCACGAAAAGCAGCATGTATCCGGCCTCGGTCATCAGACCGCTCCGGTGCAGCCACATTGACGAATGCTGTGGCACGATAGGGCATCGCGTCGAACTCACAAGGCCTCGCCATGATTTACGAAATTCTGAAAATGGGTGATCCGCGGCTGCTGCGTATTGCCCCGCCGGTCCCGACGGAGATGATCGGGTCACCGCAGTTGCAGCAATTGATTGCCGACATGTTTGAAACCATGGAAAGCGTTGGCGGAGTCGGTCTGGCGGCGCCGCAGATCGGTATCGACCTGCAACTGGTGATCTTCGGTTTCGCCCACAGCGAACGCTATCCTGACGCCGAAGCTGTGCCGCGCACCATTCTGCTCAACCCGCTGATCACCCCCCTGAGCCCGCTGATGGAAGAGGGCTGGGAAGGTTGCCTGTCGGTGCCGGGCCTGCGCGGCGCGGTGGATCGTTATCAGAGTATTCGTTACGAAGGCCTCGACCCGGACGGCCAGCCCATCGTGCGTGGCGCCCATGGTTTTCATGCCCGTGTCGTGCAGCACGAATGCGATCATTTGATTGGTCGGCTGTACCCGTCGCGAATCACCGACTACAGCAAGTTCGGCTTCACTGAAGTGATGTTTCCGGATCTTGATCCGAATGCGGACGACTAAAGATCGCTGTTGCGATCTGCACATTTTTTGTGGGATCGGCTTTAGCCGGGAAAGCGATATGCTCAGGTTGTGCGCATGGCAATCAAAGGCTTCGTCCGCCCATACCGCCGCAGCCGCTCCGCCAACTCCCTAGGCAGCTCTTCGCACGCAACAAACCCCGCCCGCTGATAAAACTCCGCCAGTTCCGGGTGGCAGAACAGCCACACCGGCCCTGTTCGGGCCTGTAAAACCTGCGCCAGCAAACGCCCGGCCACCGCCTGCCCACGCCATTGCGGTGCAACGAACAGGCCGGTCAGCCAGTGCCCCTCGGCCACCGCAGTCAGATTCAGGGCGGCGATGATCTCCTGCTGTTTCGCCACCCACAGGGTCGCGCCCTTGGTCGCGCGCATGGGTGAGCGATGGCTGCGGTAGAACTTGTCAGCCAGGGGCAGCAGGGTGTCGGGCAGGATGGCGAAGGTGATGGCCTCGCTCATGCCGGTTTCATCTCTACTGTGCGGAACACCCAAAGGGTCAGCGCACCGATGAGCACACTGGCCCCGGCCAGCAACAGGATTACGCTTTGGGTGCCCAAGGGGGCGGCCAGAAGCGCCACCAACAACCCCGCCAAGGGTTGCGACAGGTTATTCAACAAGGTGATGACGCCCACGGTCTTGCCGAAATCCTGCACCGGAATGACCCGTTGGCGCGTGCTGCGAATGTAGATATTGAACATCTTGTCGAAGCCGACGATCAGCAGGAAACCCGCTACATAGCCGCCTGCAGTCGGGCTCAGCGCGGTCATCAGCGCGCCGAGGCAGATGACGACGTATGCCAGGCCACCGAGCAAACGCCCGGGCAGGGTCACTCGCGCCAACACCAGCAGGATGACAATAGTGGTGACGGCCCCGGCGGCTTGCAGTGCCGCGTAGTCACCCTCGGGCCGAGCGTACTGGCCGATCAGCATGGCCGCCGACGTGGCAAGGGTGACACCCACCAGCAGATTCACGCCCACGGCCAGGCTGATGATCTTGCGCAGCTCACTCAGCGCACGGATATGGCCGAAGGCAATGCGCAGCGGTTGCAGCCAGATATCGCCATGCTGCTCGAAGCTCTGCAGAACAATGGCGCTATGGCGCTGCCAGACGCCCATGGCCAGGTCCGCGAGCAGAAACAGCACGGCAATCGCCAGCAGCACCCACTGCCAGGCCATGACATGCAGCAACAGCGCCGCCAGCAGCGGCCCCAATACCAGGCCGGTCTGATCAGCGATCTGCGAGTAGGACAGGGTCTTGGTGTAGCTGTACTGCTTGAAGATATGCGGCAGCAGGACTTCCCGGGCCATGATCCCTTGGGTGGTCAGTACCCCGCAGATTGCCGATAGCAGCACGATCCAGACAATCCCGCCAAACAGCAGCACCAAACCCAACGCCAATGCGCAGGCCAGGGCCCGGCACAGCTGGCTGATATGCAGGATGCGTGTCGGCGAGAAGCGGTCGCACAGGGCGCCGCAGAACGGAAATGCGAGAAAACGGGGCAGGGATTCGGCAAAGAACGCCAATCCGGCCCACGAGGCGCTCTGGGTGGTCTGGAACACGATCAGCGGCACGATGAACAGCAGGATCTGATCAGCCAGCCGGGAGAGAAACAAAGAGAGGAAAAACGCCAGATAGTCCTTGCGCACATCGACCTCATGTCAGGGGAGCAGGACCGCATCATACAGGGCCGGGAAATGGGCTGCGTTCTTGCATAGAACAATAGCGCCCAAGGATATAGCCAAATGATCTGCAAGAAATTCGGGTCAAGTTGCACATCCAGGTATTCGCCATGAAATGGAAGATGCGATGCCAAACTATCTCGACGAAGCCCACCGTGAAGAATTACTGAGTCTGCGTCATAGCTTTACCGGCACTACCGAATGGCCGACCTGGCTGCTGTGGTTGAGCGTGTTTGGCGGCTGGTTCGCTGTGATGCTGTTGAGCCCGAAACTGGGCCTGTGGCCGACAACGCTATTGATGATCCCCCTGGTGGTGCTGTGGCTGTCGGTGCAGCACGAGCTGCTGCATGGCCATCCGACGCGGCTGAACTGGCTGAACAAGATCCTCGGCTACGCGCCATTTGCCCTCTGGTATCCCTACACCCTCTATCGCGACAGCCACCTGCTGCACCATCGCGACGAAGACCTGACCCTACCGGGCATTGACCCGGAAAGCCGCTATCTCAGCCAGCAGCACTGGCAGCGTGTAACGCCATGGACGCGGGTCGTGCGCTGGCTGGACAAGACCCTGCCGGGTCGTCTTCTGCTTGGCGCGCCCCTGGCCCTGATCGCCCTGGCCCGTGACGAACTCCTGCGCCTGCGCGCCGGCCAGCGCCAGGCCTGGCTGATGTGGCTGACCCATGGCTTTTTCACCCTGCTGATGTTCGCCTTTATCACCCGTTACAGCATCCTGCCGATCTGGCACTACGTGGTGCTGATTACCTTGCCGGCGCTTGCGGTGTCCATGGTCCGCTCCTATTACGAACACCGTCCCAGCGAGCACCCGGAACAGCGCTCTGTGCTCAACGAAGCGGCGTGGCCGTGGAGCTGGCTGTTCCTCAATCTCAACTTGCATCTGGTGCATCACGACCTGCCGGGGCTGGGTTGGTACTTCCTGCCTCGGGTCTATCGGGCGCGGCGTGAGCAATGGCTGGCGCGCAGTGGTGGTTTTCTGGTGCGCGGCTATGGTGAACTCTTTCGGCGCCACAGCCTCACACCCATCGACAGCCCACAGCATCCCCATGCCTGATTCGCCAGCCTTGCATAGAGAACACCCATGACCCATGGCCTTGCCGAGCTACTGATGTACGTCGCACCCTCCCGAGTGCGCGAGGCCCAGGAGGCATGGTTGCAGGAGATACTCAAGCGACTGGACGCAGAGCGCTTGAGCGCCGCAGGCCTGGATCTGCCTCAACTCTGGCTGTCCCCGGAGCTGCTGCTGGCCCAAACCTGCGGCTACCCGCTGAAAACCCGCCTGCAAGGCAAGGTGCAGGTCGTCGGTCGTCCGGTTTATCGCCTGCCCCATAGCGGCGAGGGCAACCATTGCAGCCTGCTGCTGGTTCGTCAGGACGACCCACGCTCGACTCTGGCCGAGTTCTTCGGCAGCAATGGCCTGCTCAACAGCGCTGACTCCAATTCCGGCATGAACCTGCTGCGCCAGCGTCTGGCGCCGTTGCAGCAGGGCGGGCGCTTCTTTGGCAAGGTGTCTTTCAGTGGCGGTCATCGCGACAGCATGAGGCTGCTCAAGGCGCGGCAGGGCGATCTGGCGGCCATCGACAGCGTGACCTACGACTACCTGGCCCGTGATCACAGCGAAGAGGTCGCGGGCCTGCGCATTTTGACCCAGAGCGCCCTGAGCCCCTGCCTGCCCTATATCGCCGCATTGGATCGCGACCCTGAACCGATTCGTCTGGCCATGAATTCGGCACTTCTGGCGTTGCCGGAAGTCGCAGCAATACTGGCCATCGAGCAGGTTCTGCCTGCCAGCGAGGCCGACTACGAAGTGTTACTGGACTATGAACGCGAAGCGCAAGCCTTGGGGCTGGCGTCGATTAACCCCTGAGATGACCCCGAGGTGACCATGAACAAGATCAAACAACTAGTGGGTGGCTCGCTGCTGGCCCTGGGCATGCTTGCCCAGTCGGCCCACGCGGCGGACAAACCGGCACCGATCCACTTCGGTGACATCACTTGGGAGAGCGGCAGCCTGATCACCGAAGTGCTGCGCACTATCGTCGAGAAAGGCTACGGCTACCCCACCGATACGCTGCCGGGCAGCACTGTCAGCCTGGAAGCGGCCCTGGCCAAGAACGACATTCAGGTGATCGGTGAAGAATGGGCCGGGCGCAGTCCTGCCTGGGTCAAGGCCGAGGCCGAGGGCAAGGTGTTCGGCCTGGGTGATATCGTCAAGGGCGCCAGCGAAGGCTGGTGGGTGCCGGAATTCGTGATCAAGGGCGACCCGGCCAAAGGCATCAAACCCTTGGCGCCGGACCTCAAGTCGGTGGCGGACCTGCCCAAGTACAAAGACGTGTTCAAGGATGCCGAATCCCCGGACAAGGGCCGCTTCCTCAACAGCCCGTCCGGCTGGACCTCGGAAATCGTCAACACACAGAAACTCAAGGCCTATGGCCTGAACGACAGCTACGTCAATTTCCGCACCGGCTCCGGTGCGGCGCTGGATGCCGAGATCAGCTCGTCGATCCGTCGTGGCAAGCCGGTGCTGTTCTACTACTGGGCACCGACCCCGCTGCTGGGGCGTTTCAAGCTGATCAAGCTGGAAGAGCCGCCGTTCGACGCTGAAGCCTGGAAAACCCTGGCCGATGCCAGTAACCCCAACCCGCGCGGTACCCGCTCCCTGACGCCGAAGCTGGCCATTGGCGTGTCGGAGCCGTTCCACAAGCAGTATCCGGAACTGGTGACCTTCTTCCAGAAAGTCGATTTCCCCATCGACCTGCTCAACACCACCCTGGCGGACATGAGCGAAAAACGTGAGGAACCCAAGGCCGTGGCCCAGGCCTTCCTCAAGAATCACCCGGAAATCTGGAAGCAATGGCTGCCCGGCGATGTCGCTGACAAGGTGAGCAAGGCGCTGTAAACGCGGTTATATTCGCCTCGGGTGGGACCGGCTTTAGCCGGGAAGCCGTCGACAGGATCGATACATCTCTATCGCCTGTCAGATTGCTTTCCCGGCTAAAGCCGGTCCCACACTTTCAGGTAGCTACGCGTTGATTGACAGGAGGCAGCACCATGGACCCATTCATGCAGGCAGCGATTGACGAAGCTCAGAAGGGGCTGGACGAAGGCGGCATTCCCATTGGCTCGGTGATCGTCCACGACGGCAAAATCATCGGCCGCGGCCACAACCGCCGGGTGCAGGAAGGCAGCGCCATCAAGCACGGGGAAATGGACGCCCTGGAAAACGCCGGCCGCCAGCCAGCCCGCATCTACCGCGAAGCCACCCTCTACACCACCCTGTCGCCCTGCGCGATGTGCAGCGGCGCGATCTTGCTCTACGGCATTCGCAAAGTGATCGTCGGCGAGAACGAGACGTTCATGGGCGAGGAAGAACTGCTGCGTGGGCGTGGTGTACAGGTTGATGTGGTGCACAACCAGACCTGCATCGACCTCATGCGCGGCTTTATCGCCGCCAAGCCTGAGTTGTGGAATGAGGATATTGGTGAGTAGCCGATTTATCTGATCGCATTGAACCCTGTGGGAGCGAGGCTTGCCCGCGAATCAGGCGACGCGAAATGTTAGGCATATCGCGTCGCCTGATTCGCGGCCAAGTCCTGCTGCAACGCTCCAACGTCTGCCGGGCGACCGCGCGGTTTCAATGATGGTCAGATGTGCGCTGTTGTTAATTCAACTGCAACGTCGAATTGAACTGGCTGATGGCATCCACAACATGCCGTGAGCCTTGCTGGATTTCCAGGATCACTTCCCCCGCTTCAGTCGCCAGGTCCACACCTGTCCCCGTCCGGCTCAAACTCGACTGCATGCTGGCCACGGCACTGCGGGCCAGTTCGTTGTTCTGCCGGACCACATCGACGATCTCTATCGTGGCCTTGCTGGTTCGCGCCGCAAGGTTGCGCACTTCATCGGCGACCACGGCAAAACCACGCCCATGCTCGCCAGCCCGGGCGGCTTCGATGGAGGCGTTGAGGGCCAGCAGGTTGGTTTGCTCAGCAATGCTGCGAATGGTCTGGACGATGGTGCCGATGGCTTCGGACTGTTGATTGACCGCATCGAGACTGTGGGCCGCCGCCGTCAGGTCGCGGGAAATGTCCTCGATGACCTGCACCGTCTGTTGCACCACATCGGAACCCTTCTGCGCACAGGCATCGGTCCTGATCGAGGTGTCGTGGGCGGTCTTCGCTGCGCCTTGCTGGATGTTCATGGCCTCGGTGATGTCGGCGGCAAACTTGACCACTTTGTACAGACGGCCCTGGCAGTCGAACAAAGGATTGTACGAGGCTTCCAGGAACACGGTCCTGCCGTGTTTGTCGACCCGCTCGAAGCGGTGAGAATGAAACTCGCCCTGCTTGAGCGAGGCCCAGAACGCGCCGTATTCCGGCGAACCGGCTTCCTGAGGGGTGCAAAATATCCGGTGGTGTTTGCCCACCACTTCCGCCAACTGATAGTGCATGGTCTTCAGGAAGTTTTCGTTGGCGTTAATGATCTGGCCATCGGGGGTGAATTCGATCACCGCCATGGAGCGGTTGATCGCATTCATCAGGCTCTGGTTTTCGTATTCACGGGTGACTTGCTCGGTGACATCCGTGGCGACCTTGATCACGCTGGTGACCTGCTGATCAGCGCCGAACACCGGCATGTAGCTGGCCTGCAACCAGATTTCCCGACCGCTTTTATGCAGACGCAAAAAGCGCATGCTGATGGCCTTGCCCTGGGCCAGGTCCTGCCACAGCTGGCGGTATTCGGGACTGTTGGCAAAGGCGGGCTCGCAGAAAATGCGATGGTGTTTGCCGAGCAGTTCGTCCTGTTCGTAGCCCATGGTCCGGCAGAAGTTGGGATTGGCATCGAGGATAAAACCGTCCGGGCTGAATTCGATCATGGCCATGGAACGGCTGATCGCGGCAAGTTTGGCCTGGGACTGCTCAAGGGTCCTGGAGGAGGCTTGCAGCTTGGCTTCGACGGATTTGCGATAGGCGTTGAACATGGGCAGGTTCCTCTGCAAATGGCATCCATTCAGGACAACGAACACCGATGCACGAGGCCATGATCAGCGCCCGGAAGCCGGATTTTCTGAGCATAGCCAAGGGCCAGTTCTCTGCAAGGCACCCCTGTCCGAAAGGTGTAATGCCATGGTCAGGAAGTCTGCAGGCCTGCCACGCCAAACAGCAGCACCTGCTGCAACTCGCCATCCTGCTCAATCAAGCGTATCGGCGCCGTGCCGCCGGGCATGGTCACCTTGATTCGTCCACCCTGAACCCAACCGGCGCGCCAGCAGGCACTGGCTACCGCACTGGCACTGGTGCCCGAGGACGCCGTGGGGCCTTCGCCGCGCTCGAAAACCCGGGCCAGAATCTGATCCGAAGCCACGGCGCAGGCCCATTGCAGATTGACTCCGGCCGGGCAGGGATCACCTGCACCCAGCTCTCCGGCGGCAAAGGCGATGCGCGTCAGTTCAGTGTGCAGCGGTTCGTCATGCAGCGCGGCGAACGACGGCAGAGCCCCGGCGTTGCCTACCAGGGTGACGCAGTGCGGATTGCCGATACGCACGAACAGGCTGTGGTTCCAAGCCTGGTCGAGCTGCACCAGCGGCGTCACCCGACTGACCGGGCGATCATTGAGGAGGGCGCTGCCGACGCCCTGAGCGCCTACCGCTTGCGGGCCGAATGACGGTGTGCCCAGGTCCAGCCAGAAACCGTTAATGCCCTCGACCCGGGCGCTTTCGGCCAGAGTCTGCAGCGGGTTCGGCAGCTCGGCATTGCTGTGATGCACGCGCAGGGCGAAGGCCTTTTCCTGCAACACGCCGCTGTCCTTGAGGAACTGCGAAAAGATCGTCAGACCATTGCCGCTGCGCTCGGCCAGGGTGCCGTCGGTGTTGACGATCAACACGTCATACGGCGCCTGAGTCTGAAACGGTCCGATCAACAAACCGTCCGAGCGATGGGCCTTGGCCCCGGCAGGCGGGCGGTTATCCGGCCACAGGCACAGTGCGTCGATGGCCGCTTGCGCCCACTGTTTGCGGCTGGCGGCGGCCTGGGCAGGGTCTTCAGGCAGAGCGATGCCCAGCTCGCGCAGGGCTGAAGGGGTGATGACTGCGTAGAGGTTGCCGCGTGCGTCGTAAATCTGAGTCATGCCAGGGGTCCCGGACTGTCCAAGGGCGATGCGTATTTTGAGGGGCAATGGCGGTTAACGTGCAAGCCCCTCGATCACCTGGGAGGGCTTTGCCGCCTGAACGATGCTAATCTCGCTGTCTGTCTTGATTCTCGCCTGCGCCACGCTGCCGGACGGGATACCTGTGTGGGAGCACGGATGTCGGTTCAACTGCGTAACAACGTTCAGGTTTCCGGCAACGGCCCGCTGACCCTGGTATTTGCCCACGGTTTTGGTTGTGACCAGCATATGTGGCGGTTCATCGCGCCGTATTTTGCCGAGCGCTGCAAGCTGGTGCTGTTCGATCTGGTTGGTAATGGCCTGTCTGATTTGTCGGCCTATACCCCGCAAAAGTACGAGTCACTGGATGGCTACGCCACTGACCTGCTGGAGATCGTCGACCAGTTCGCAGGCGCAGGCCCGGTAGTCTATGTCGGTCATTCGGTGAGCAGCATGATCGGCGTGCTGGCCGAGCGACGGATGCCGGGGCGCTTTGCCGGCCATGTGATGGTCGGCCCGTCGCCGTGTTACCTCGACGATGGCGACTATCAGGGCGGTTTCAGCCGCGCCGATATCGACTCCCTGCTCGACACCCTGTCGAACAATTATCTGGGCTGGTCCAGCACCATGGCACCGATGATCATGGGCGCGCCCGGTCAGCCGGAACTGGGGGAGGAACTGACCAACAGTTTTTGCCGCACCGATCCGCAGATCGCCAAGCAATTCGCCCGGGTTACCTTCCTCTCCGACAACCGTGGCGATCTGGCGCATTTCCACAGCAAGGCGCTGATCCTGCAAAGCAGCGACGACCTGATCGCCCCCGTGCAGGTCGGCGACTACCTGCACCAGACCCTGGCGGGCAGCACGCTGCGCCTGATCGACAACGTCGGCCATTGCCCGCACATGAGTGCGCCGCAGCCCTGCATTGCAGCGATGAGCGTGTTTCTCGACGCTATCGAGGCAGAGCTGCGTTATGTCTGATACTGCGGATCTGCCGGACAGCGAAAGCCTGTTCGAACATGCGCCCTGCGGCCTGCTGCTGACCCTGCCGAGCGGCGAGATCAAGCGCGTCAACCAGACCTTCTGCACCTGGCTGGGCATGGAGCGCCAGGCGCTGCTCGGGCGGCGTATTCAGGATCTGCTGACCATGGGCGGCAAGATTTTCCACCAGACCCACTGGGCGCCGCTGCTGTTGATCCAGGGCTCGGTGGCCGAGGTCAAGCTGGACCTGCGCCACCGCGACGGGCACAGCATTGCGATGATCCTCAACGTGCTGCGCCGCGAACATGCCAGCGGTGTGTTCCATGAGTTGTCACTGTTCGTCGCCGAAGACCGCGACAAGTACGAGCGCGAGCTGATGGTGGCGCGCAAGCAGGCCGAAGACGCCCTGGCCGAGCAACTGGCGGTGCAGAAAGAACTGGCCATGGCCCAGACCCGCTTGCGCGTGGCCCACGCCGAAGCGCAGGTGCGGGCATCGTTCGCGGAACAGATGGTCGGTATCGTCAGTCACGACCTGCGCAACCCGCTGACCGCGATCCGCATGGCCAGCGGCCTGCTCGGCGAAGACCGTTTGGGGCCGCAGCAAACAAAGCTGCTGGGCCATATCACCAAGTCGGCGGAACGCGCCCACCGGATGATCACCGACCTGCTGGATTTCACCCAGGCCCGGGTCGGCAGCGGTATTTCGGTGAACCTGGCGCCCATCGATCTGCATGCCATGGTCGGTCAATGCCTGGATGAACTGCGCATGACCTTCGCCGATCGGCAGATCGTCCACGCCGCCAGCGGCCTGGGGCCGTGCATTGCCGACAGTGACCGGCTGTTCCAGTTGCTGGGCAATCTGATCGGCAACGCCATGGCCTATGGCGCGAAGGACGGCGTAGTGCGGGTGACGTCGACCATCGATGACAACGGCTTCACGTTGTCGGTACACAACACCGGCGAGGCTATTCCCGAGCCGCTGCAAGGCCGCCTGTTCGAGCCAATGGTGCGCGGCGTCGGTGACAACGACGAGGCGCGCAGCGTGGGCCTTGGGCTATTCATCGTGCGGGAAATCGCCAAGGCGCATCGGGGTGATGTGCAGGTGGTGTCGACTGCCGAAAAGGGTACGAGCTTTATCGTCAGTTGGCCCTGAGTGGTATCTGGACCGAGAATTGGAATGGGATGTGGGAGCCGGCTTGATCCAGTGCGCGGCAAACCTCGCCCTTCAGGGCGGGGAAGGATAGCGCGCACGGCATAGCAGTCCCTTGCCTTGGTTGGTTAATGCGGTGTCTTCTGCTGCTCAATGTACTGGCGAATAATTTCGATGGGGGCTCCACCGCAGCTACCCGCAAAATAGCTGGGCGACCAGAGTGCGCCGCCCCATAGCTTCTGACGGATGCTTGGGTAATGCTCCTTACGGATCATTCTGCTGGAAACGCCTTTCAAGCTGTTAACCAGTGTCGATACCGCAACCTTTGGTGGGTAGTTAACCAACAGGTGAACGTGGTCGTCCTCTCCATCGAACTCCACCAGTTCAGCCCCAAAGTCTATGCAGACACCCGTGAAGATGTGTCGCAGGTCATCCAGTATCACCTTGGTGAATACCTCGCGCCTGTATTTGGTTACGAAGACCAAATGCACATGCATTAGGAATACGCAGTGCCTGCCGTGCCGAATATCATTTTTTTTCGTCATAGACCAAGAGTATCATGGAGGTTATGCAACGACTCCAAGCCTTTAAATTCAAACTCATGCCAACCGGCGACCAGCAGCGTGATATGCGCCGCTTCTGCGGGGCATGCCGCTTTGTGTTCAATAAGGCCTTGGCATTGCAGAAGGAAAATCATGAAGCGGGGAACACATTCATCGGCTATGTAGCGATGGCAAAAAGACTCACCGCTTGGCGCAACGGCTCAGAAACACCCTGGTTGAAAGAGGCCCCTGTACACCCGCTGCAACATGCGCTCAAAGATATGGAGCTGGCCTATAAAAATTTCTTCGAAAAACGTGCCGACTTCCCACGTTTCAAGAAAAAAGGCTCAGGAGGTAGCTTCCGTTATCCAGACTCCAAGCAAATCAAACTGGATCAGGACAACTCACGCATTTTCCTACCAAAGCTTGGTTGGGTGCGTTACCGCAACAGCCGCCAAGTGCTTGGTGAGCTGCGCAACGCTACCGTTAGTCAGTCAGGCGGCAAGTGGTTCGTAAGCATTCAAACTCGCCGTGAAGTCGAACAACCAACACCGCACGGCAATGCGGTCGGCATAGACATGGGTATTTCGCGCTTTGCCACGCTTTCGGACGGTACGTTCTTTGCGCCGCTCAACAGCTTCAAGCGCCATGAAAACGCTTTGCGTAAAGCCCAGCAGGCGATGAGCCGAAAAACCAAATTCAGCAGTAATTGGAAACGAGCAAAAGCCCGTGTTCAGCGCATTCACAGCCATATCGGTAACGCTCGCCGCGACTACCTGCACAAAACCACGTCCAGCATCAGCAAAAACCACGCGATGGTCTGTGTCGAGGACTTGCAGGTTCGCAATATGTCCAAGTCCTCGGCAGGGGGCAGTGAGCAACCAGGCAGGAATGTTCGGGCCAAGTCAGGTCTGAATAAAGCGATTCTCGACCAAGGTTGGTCCGAGTTTCGTCGGCAACTGGACTACAAATTGGCGTGGAAGGGTGGATACCTCGTTGCAGTTGCACCGCACTATACGAGCCAGACCTGCCCATGCTGTGGGCATGTCTGCAAGGATAACCGGCAGACTCAGGCCCAGTTCCGGTGTGTCGAATGTGGTTTCGAGGATAACGCCGACGTTGTTGGTGCGATCAATGTTTTAAGGGCAGGACATGCCCGGTTCGCCTGTGAAGTGAATGGTGCTGTAAGGCCGTCAGCAGCAGGAACCCACCGAGGTGAGTTAGCCCTAACGGGCTAAACACGGTAGGAATCCCCTTCCTTTCCAGCTTGTCTGGCGAGGCCCTGCGTAGCAGGCTGAGAGGGAGGGGAGGATGTCAATCTGTAAAAGATCAAACCAACAACGTCATCCAGGTCGAGGCCAGCAACAGCAGGGCCATCACCCGGTTGAACCGCTGCATGCTCTTGGCCGAGCGAATGAACGTCGCTGCGCCAACCCCGGCAAAGGCCCAGGCGGTCATGCACGGAATCGCCACCGCAAAGAACGCCAGGGACAAATACAGCACGCGCAAGGTGCGGTCGGCATCGTGCCCGGCGAACACGCTGGTCACGGCCAGGGCCATCATCCAGGTCTTGGGGTTGATCAGTTGCAGGCTGGCCGCGCCGAACAGGCCAAGATCAGGGCCTTTCCTGGTCGTCTGGTTGGGATCGATGGCTTCGGCCGGGCTGCGGAAAATCTGCCAGGCCATCCAGCTCAGCCAGGCGATCCCTACCCAGGACATCACCGTCTGCAACGTCTGATGCCGAATCAACACATCGCCCAGGCCCATGCCCACCACCAGTACCAGCGCAGCGGCACCGGCACAGGCGCCGAGCACGATAGGGGTGGTGGCCCACAGACCGTGGCGCGAGCTATTGGTCAGGACCAGGATATTGGTCGGGCCGGGGGTAATGGAGGCGACAAAGGCGAACAACAGGAACGGCAGGATCGAAGACATGGTACGGCTCGGCAGCAATGGATCGTGGATTGATCATCGCCTTGCCGGGCGTTTCAGTCTGGAAGATTTGAGCAGCGCTTGCGGTAGTCGGCCGGGCTCATCCGATAGGCGCGCTGAAACCAGCGTCCCAGGTGGCTCTGATCGGAAAAACCGAGGGAGGCGGCGACGTCGCCCGGGGTCTGGCCGAGGGCGAGCAGGCGTCGTGCCCGAGCCAGACGCAGCTGGATCAGATAGGCATGGGGTGCGAGGCCAAAGGCGGCCTTGAAGGCGCGGGTCAGGCGAAAACGGTCGACGCCCGTGGCCTGGGCCAGGTCATCCAGGCCGATGTCCTGGTGCAGATGGCTGTGCAGGTAATCCCGCGCCCGTTGTGCCACCAGGGGCAGGCGCGGGTCCGGGTTGATGCGCTTACGCCAGCGCAGGTGCTGGGTCAGGCTGCCGAGCAGGTTGTCCAGGGTGGTCTGGCGCACGATGCGCAGGTCTTCGCTGTGCAGGGCACTGAAGGCCTGGGCGGTACACTCGGCCAGGCGCGGGTCGCGGGCCAGGGTCGCGGCAAAACTCAGCTCGCAATGCTCGGGGGCTTGTTCGAACAGGGCGCGCAGTTCCCGTTCCAGCCAATGCGGCTCCAGGTACAGGGTGCGGTAAGTGAAACCTTCGGACATGGGCGCGTCGCCATCATGGATTTCCCCCGGCTCAAGCAGGAACACGCCACCGGACGTACTTTGATGGCGGACGTGGCGGCAGTGAAACTGCTGCACTCCCTGTTCGGTCAGGCCCACCAGATAGCTGTCATGCCAGTGCGGATCATAGGCATGGCCCTCGAAGTGCGCACGGATCGTCTCGATGCCGGATTCGGCGTCCTGCTTGAGAGTGATCCAGTTCTGCGTGGCCATGCCGCCGCTCCGATAACAAAGACGTTCGTCGGACGACGTTACCTATGAACGCAGGATTTGTCTGGAAGATTTGTGCAACTCGTCGGAAGGCTGATTATTCTTGTTACAAAAACAACCGTCAGTTAAAAGCGAACCTCGTCACACAATGGCCCTCCAAGCTAGGTCTACCTTTCTATTTGCGGAGAGACCGTGATGAATCGTCTTACCCGAATACTGCGTGCGTGCGGCCTCGGCTCTGTGCTCGCCCTGGGCCTGAGCTGCGGCGTTGGTGCCCAGAACCTGCCTAACAGTACCTACGACAACCCCAGCAATAACCCGAACCCCAACAGCCGCCAGGGCAGCGAATCCAGCACGCCACCGGTGCGCGGCCCGAGCACGGCGCCCAGCCCGCGTCCGCCGACCCTGCAAAACGGTGGCGTCGGCAATGGCTATTCAGTGCCGTCGCGTCCTGCCCGTCAGAACACTGCCCCCGCGGGCAATTCGGGCAATAGCGGCGAACGCAAGCCCACCAATTGAGACATAAGGAACTGTCCATGTTCTATCGAACCCTGTCCGCAACCCTGTGTGCGGTTGCCTGTCTGTCCCTGCCATTGAGCGCTGCGGCTGCCGAGGTACAGCACTATCCGAGCGAGTTGGGCAGCATCAGCGTCGAACCTATCGCGACTGGCCTGAAGCATCCGTGGGCGCTGGCGTTCCTGCCCAACAAGCAGGGGATGCTGGTCACCGAACGCCCCGGCGATTTACGGGTGATCAGCGAGGACGGCAAGGTTTCCAAGCCGATTTCCGGCGTGCCGCAGGTCTGGGCCAAGGGGCAGGGCGGCTTGCTCGATGTGGTGCTGTCGCCGGATTTCTCAAAGGACCGTCTGGTTTACCTGACCTACGCCGAAGGTGACGAAAGCGGCAACCACGCCGGCACCGCAGCCGGGCGCGGACGCTTGTCGGCGGACATGACTCATCTGGAAAACTTCACCGTGATCTTCCGCCAGCAGCCCAAGTTGTCGGTGGGTAATCACTTTGGCTCGCGCATGGTCTTCGACCGCGACGGCTACCTGTTCATCGCCCTGGGCGAGAACAACGACAAGGCCACCGCCCAGGACCTGGACAAGTTGCAGGGCAAGATCGTGCGCATCTACCCGGACGGCCAGGTGCCGCCGGACAACCCCTTTGTGAATCAGAAGAACGTACGCCCGGAAATCTGGAGCTTCGGCCATCGCAACCAGCAGGGCGCGGTGCTCAACCCCTGGACCGGCACCCTGTGGACCCACGAACACGGGCCCAAGGGTGGTGACGAGGTCAATATCATCGAACGTGGCGGCAACTACGGCTGGCCATTGGCGACCCACGGCATCGACTATTCCGGCGAGCCGATCAAAGAGGCCAAGGGCAAGTTTGTTGAAGGGACGATCAAGCCGTTTCATGTGTGGGAAAAATCCCCGGCAATCAGCGGCATGACGTTTTACGACAGCCAGCGCTTTCCGGCCTGGGACCACAACCTGTTTATCGGTGCCCTGGCGGCAGAAACCCTGATCCGCCTGCAATTCGATGGTGACCGGATCGTTCACGAAGAACGTTTGCTCGGCGAGCTGAAACAACGCATCCGCGATGTACGCCAGGGGCCGGACGGGTTTCTCTATGTGCTGACTGATGATGACAATGGCGAGTTGTTGAAGGTGGGGTTGTAACCTCGCCTGCTGGAGAGTCACCGGACTATGTGGGAGCGAATTCATTCGCGAAGAGGCCGGTGTATCCGCCGCATTTTTCTTCGTTTGTAATACCGTGTTCGCGAATGAATTCGCTCCCACAAGATTTACCCGTACTTCCTATTAAGTGTTTGCAGCCTGATGGTGTGAGGTTGAAGAGGAGGGCGGGATCTCGTACAGCCCCCATTCCAGAATGAGTCAGTGTGAAGCCTGCTCCATCGCCGATTCCGGCACATCGAACACCCGGTCAAACACCCACTGAAACACCAGGGAATACACAAAGAAAAACCCGAACAACCCTAGGTTGGTGGCCAGGGCCGCCCACCAGGAAATGCTCAGCCACCAGGCAATCAGCGGCAATAGCATCAGGGTCAGGCCGCCCTCGAAGCCAAGAGAGTGCAGCAGGCGTCGGCTCAGGGTGCGCTGGCGTTGCGGCTGGCGGGCTTCCCAGCGTTCGAACAGGGCGTTGAAGATCATGTTCCAGGCCAGGGCGCTGGCCGACATCAAAATTGACAGCAGCCCTGAATAGACCATGCCCTGGTCGTACAGCAGGTCGAGAATCGGGGTAATGAACGCTACCGCGACGCCCTCATAGAGCACAGCTTGCAGCACTTTACGGGCGGGGCCTTGCATGGCGGGTCTCCTTGGTTTGGGCTTGCACGTTAATGGCAAATCCTGCAGGCGCAAAATGAGATAAATTCAGCCTCGCTCAATTCAATTCACTTGTGGCGAGGCTGCCCGTGTTCAGCAAACTTCCTTTGACCGCCCTGCGCACCTTCGAAGCGGCGGCGCGTTCGGCCAGCTTCAAGAGCGCCGCCGACGAGCTGGCGGTTACGCCGGCGGCGGTCTCCCATCAGATCAAGGCCCTGGAAGCCTGGCTCGGCACTCTGTTGTTCACCCGCAGCGGCAAGGGCGTGCAGCTCACTGCCGAGGGCGAGCGCCTGTACCACGACGCCCACGCGGCCCTGCTCGATATCAGCCGCAGCCTCGAAGCCCTGCGCCCGCGCGCGGATTCACACACCCTGATTCTTACCACCACGCCGGCCCTGGCGGCGTCCTGGCTGATTCCCCGGCTGGGAGATTTCTACCGGCAGTGGCCGTCATTCAACGTGCGGGTCGAAACCGCCAATGAGGTGGTGGAATTGCTGCGTGATTCCAGCATCGACCTGGCCATCCGCACTGTTTCCCGGGAAGACCCGGCGCTGCTGCACAGACCGCTGATGAGCGAGGATTTCGCCGCCTATGCCGCACCCGGCCAGGCCGATCCGGCGGCTGTCGAGCGCCTTGAACTGATCGACCTGCGTTGGGAGATTCCCGGCGGCTTTGCTCTGGACTGGCTGACCTGGTGCGCGGCGGCGGGGCACGGCGACTGGCTGTCGCGGGCGGTATTGCGCCATTACGAGGATGAGCATTTCGCCTTGAACGCGGCGATTGCCGGGCAGGGCCTGGTGCTGGCGAGCAGCGTGCTGGTGGCCGACAGTCTGGCCAAGGGCGTGCTCGTACCCTATCGCCCTGACGTGCGCTTGCCGGGGCCGCGTTACTTTGCGGTCTGCGTGCCGGGGCGCGAACGGCAATCGCCGGTCAGAGAGTTTCTGACGTGGCTTGAGCAGCAGGCCACGTCAGCAGACTGATCAGGGCTTGCGCGGGATCAGGCTCGGCACCGCATGCATCAGGGCATTGATTGCGAAGCCAATGAACATCAGGCCGCAGATGCGGGTGATGGTCAGCTCATGACGCTGATACAGAGTGCGTACGTGGCGGGTGCCGACCAGGGTGATGATGATCGAATAGGCGATGATCCCGCCCAGGGTGCTGAGCAGAATCAGCAACGGCAGCATCGACCAGTTCAGCAGCTCGGCGCGGCTGGAGATCAGCGCGGTAAAGGTCGCCACGGCCACCGGGTAAGCCTTGGGATTGGTCAGGCCGAACATGATGCCGTGCCAGAACGGCTGGCGTGCCGTGGCCTGGGGCTGGCCGTCGCTGTTGCGCTTGGCGGTGATCGCCTTGAAGCCGAGCCAGAACAGAAACAGGCCGCTCAATACGCCCAGCACATCGAAGGCCGTGCTGCCGATCACCTTGGCGCCGATGATCGCCGCCAGGGCCGTGCTGCACCAGATCACATCACCGAGTAAATGGCCGCTGAGAAACGCCGCCCCGGCCTTGCGCCCGTTGGCCGCGCCAATGCCCAGCACCGCGAGGACGCCAGGCCCTGGCGAGATGCCATAGATAAATCCCGACATCAGTACAGCCAACAGCAACGAGAATGTCATGAGCCTGATCCTTGTGATGGTTCAGGCAGTCTATGTCAGGGTGTCAGCGGAATTCGAGGTGGCGGCGATTTAAATTTCCCGCACAGGCGACTGGCACACACCGAGCCCACCACGGCGAGGATGATCGGTACGAGGAAGTCATGATCGATGCGGGTGAATTCGGCGATCAGCACGATGGCCGTGATGGGCATGCTCATGGACGATGCGAGAAACGCCGCCGCGCCGATCAACGCAAAAGCGCCCAGTGGAATACCCGGCCAGGCCAGGCTCCACAAACCGCCCAAGAGAATCGCCAGCAGTGCGCCAATCGCCAGGCCCGGCGTCAGCAAGCCGCCCTCGGCCCCGGCGCGCAAGGTGCTGGAAGTGATCAGCAGTTTGACCACCAGCAACAGCGCGGCCAGGCCGATCCCCAGTTCGCTGTCGAAACCCAGCTGCGCTGGGCCTTTGCCGTTGCTGAGGATCTGCGGCAGGTAAATGGCCACGCAGCCGATCAGCGTGAAGTTGAGCAGCGCCAGCACCGGCAATTGCCAGCCACGGGCAGCATGCTGACGGGCGTGGCCGGTCAGGCGCACAAAGCCGTGGGCGGCGATGCCGAACAGCGGCCCGCAGATCAGCGCGAAGGCGATCAGGCTGGCGCTCAGTGGCAGCTTCGGCAATACGTATTGCGCCTCGGCCCCAAGGCCCAGCCAGCCAATCGAGGCACCAATGGCGGACGTCGCCAAAGCCATCAAGGCGGCGGGCCAGGTGAAACTGCCGACCAGCACTTCCAGCACGAACACCGCGCCACCCAGCGGCACGTTGTATACCGCTGCCAACCCGGCCCCGGCCCCGCACGCGACAAGAAGGCGATGAGTCGCAACGGGCAGACGTGCCCATTGCGACAAGGTACTGGCCACCAGTGCGCCGACTTCGCGCGGCGCAACCTCGCGACCCAGAGGTGAGCCCAGGGCCACGGTGATGATTTGCAGTAAGGCGTGGGCGAGGGTGGTCTTGACCGGCATCAGCGGCGCCTTGTCCCCGACCGCCTGCTTGATGCTGACCAGCGGCCGACCCCAACGGTAAACCGCCCACCAACCGAGCCCGCCGATCACCCCGCACAAGGCCATGACCGCAACCCGCCGCTGCACCGAGGCACTGCTGACCCCCAGCAGGAAACTCTCATGACTGCTCAGCGCATCCTGCCCGTAGCCGTAGGCCAGGTGCTGAATCATATGCAGCAGCAAGGCCAGCAACATCCCGCCCAGACCGGCGCCGATGCCGGTAAGGATGACTACGAGGGCCAGTTTGAGTTGAGCGCGCATATGAACAATCCGAGGGATGAATGGCGGCAGCGTGGGGCCTGAGCGAAGTGCACGCCATCATCCATAGGTTTATCCGGGGAATCGCCATGGATGTATTTCCCACGAAAATCGCCTTATCCCGTAGGGCTGGCTTTAGCCAGGAGGACGCGCTTACGGCTAAAGCCCCTCCTACGCAAGAGGTGCGATCCGTTGGAGCGAGGCTTGCCCGCGAAGAGGCTAGAACAGACGTAACCAAATCAGACTGGCGCATTAAAATGTTACTGTATAACATTGTTATATTGTTTCATTTGATCTACTGCCCCTTCGACCGACATGGAATTGCGCAATGCCTGCCCCAACGTTCCCACGCCACCTCACGCCCCTCGCCGCCGCACTGTTCATGGCTTCCCCCGTCTTCGCCGCCGAGCCCATCGAACTGCAACCCCAGGTCATTACCGCCAACCCACTGGGCAGCCAGGCGCTCGCCGCGCCGACCACAGTCCTGAGTGGCGATGACTTGACCCTGCAACAAAAGGGCAGCCTCGGCGAGACGCTGAACAAGCAGCCAGGCGTGTCGTCGTCCTACTTCGGCCCCGGTGCCAGCCGCCCGATCATTCGCGGCCAGGACGGCGATCGCATCCGCATCCTGCGCAATGGCGTCGGCGCCCTGGACGCCTCGTCGCTGTCCTACGATCACGCTGTGCCGCTGGACCCGGTCAATGTCGAGAAGATCGAAATCGTTCGTGGTCCGGCGGCACTGTTGTATGGCGGCAGCGCCATTGGCGGAGTGGTCAACACCTTCGACAACCGCATTCCTACCGAAGCCATCGAAGGCATTCACGGTGCCGGTGAACTGCGCTACGGCGGCGCCGACACCACCCGCAGCAGCGCGGGCAAGCTGGAGGCCGGTAACGGCACCTTCGCCTTGCATATCGATGCCAACGCCCGGGAGTTCAACGACCTGAAGATCCCCGGCTACGCCAAGACCGGCGCCGAGCGTGCCGCCGGTGACGACGATTCGCGCAAACATCGCCTGGCCAACAGCGACGGCCGTCAGGACGGCGGCGCGGTGGGTGGTTCCTACACTTGGGACGACGGTTACGCCGGCCTGTCCTACAGCAACTACGACTCCAACTACGGCTCGCCCGCCGAGCAAGACGTACGCATCCGCATGCAGCAGGAGCACTACGCCTTCGCCTCAGAGGTCCGCAACCTGTCCGGGCCGTTCAGCTCGGTGAAGTTCGATGCGGGTTACACCGACTATAAGCACAGCGAAATCGAAGGCGGAGAGACCGGCACCACCTTCAAAAACAAGGGCTACGAGGCGCGCATCGAGGCCCGCCATCAGCCGTTGGGGCCGTTCAACGGGGTGATTGGCGCACAGATCAACCGCAATGAATTTTCCGCCCTGGGCGAAGAAGCCTTCGTACCGCAGACCGATACCGATGTCGGCGCGCTGTTCATCCTCGAAGAACTGCAAGCCACCGACCGCCTGCTGTTCACCCTGGGCGGGCGCCTGGAACATACCACGGTCGACCCCGACGCCAAAGGCAACGAACGCTTCGCCGCCGCCGACCGTTCCAGCAGCTTTACCGCGGGCAGCCTGTCGTCCGGCGCGGTCTATACCCTGACCCCGGTCTGGTCGGTGGCCGCGACCCTGGCCTATACCGAGCGCGCGCCGACCTTCTACGAGCTGTACGCCAATGGTGCCCACGTCGCCACCGGCACCTATGAGCTGGGCGATGCCGGGCTGTCCAAGGAAAAGGCTGTATCCAGCGACCTGGCTCTGCGTTTCGACAACGGTACACACAAGGGCAGCGTCGGCGTGTTCTACAGCCACTTCTCCAATTACATCGGCCTGTTGGGGACGGGACGTACGCTCAATGACGAAGGTGAGGAAGACGCCAATGGCATTCCCGAGTACACCTACTCCGGTGTGCGTGCCCGTTTCGCCGGTGTCGAAGCCCAGGATCACTGGAAGCTGGGCGAAAGCGCCTACGGCAAGTTCGCCCTGGAGCTGTCAGGTGACGTTACCCGAGCGAAGAACCTCGACACCGGCGAAGACCTGCCGCGCATCGCGCCGCTGCGTCTGAACACCGGCCTACTCTGGGAACTGGACCGCTGGCAGGCGCGTATCGACGTTGAACACGCCAGCGCCCAGCACCACGTCCCGGCCAATGAAAGCAGCACGGACGGCTACACCACCCTGGGCGCCAACGTTGGTTATCACTTCGATGTCGGCCAGAGCAAATGGCTGGCCTTCGTCAACGCCGAGAACCTGACCAACCAGACCGTGCGCTACGCCAGTTCTATCCTGCGCGATATCGCCCCGGCCGAGGGGCGCAGTATTCAGGTGGGGTTGCGGACTACATTCTGAGAAGCGCGCTCTGGTGCAGGCGAGCGCAGGGTTTCCGGCATGGCCAGCATCAGCAGGAGCAGGGCAAGGGCGGCAACAGCGGCCAGGGTGAGGAAGGCCGCGTTGTACCCGGCCTGCTGAACCACGACTCCCGCCAGGCTACTGCTTAGCGCGGCGCCCACGCCGAACATGGTGGTCAGGGCGCCGAGGCTGACGTTGAAGCGCCCGGTGCCCTGGGTCAGATCCTTGACCACCAGGGGGAACAGCGCGCCAAACAGCCCGGCGCCGACGCCATCGAGCATCTGCACGGCGACCAGCCAGTAAGGATCGCTCGACAAGGTATAGAGCACGCCGCGCACCGGCAAAATGGCGAAGCCTGCCAGCAGCAGCGGTTTGCGTCCCCACAGATCGGCACGGGCGCCGACCAGCAGGGCTGCGGGGATCATCACCACTTGGGCGGCGACGATGCAGGCGGAAGTCAGGGGCGTCGCCAGGCTCAGGTCTATCTGCGACAGTTTCTGACTGACCAGAGGCAGCATCGCCGCATTGGCCAGGTGAAAAAGCGCACAGCACGCGCCGAAGATCAGCAACGCACGATGATGCAGCAAGGCTTTCCAGCCGGAAACGTGTACGGCTTCGCCCTGGGCATGCTTGTCAAGCCCGCGCGCGACTTCATGGTCGATGGCATCGGCCGACAGGCTCGAGACCGCAAGGATACTGGCCAGGGCCATGGCGGCCATCAGGTAGAACACTGCAATCGGCCCGAACAGATACGCGAACCCGCCGGCCAGCAGGGCGGCGCAGGCATTCCCTGCATGGTTGAAGGTTTCGTTGCGTCCGGTGCGGCGGGTGAAGGCCTTGGCGCCGGTCATGCCCAGGGAGATCGCGGCGATGGCCGGGGCAAATACTGACGCTGCCGCCGCGCCGAGCGCCTGGGTCAGGGCTACCCAGGTAAAACCCTGAATAAATGGCAGGATGACACAGCTGCCTGTCACCAGTAATGCGCCAATGATCACGACGGCGCGCTTGGCCCGGGTCCGGTCGATCAGGGCACCGGCTGGCGTCTGGGTCAGCAGTGCGACCAGTCCGGCAACGGTCATCACGCCACCGATGCTGGCTGGGTCCCAATGTTGAACGGCCAGCAGATAGATGGCCAGATAAGGCCCCAGGCCGTCACGTACGTCCGCCAGGAAAAAATTCAGGGCATCAAGGGCAATACTGTTGCGGCGCGAAGGAGTCATCACGGTCAGTCTCGATGCTGAGGCAGGCATTGAGACTCAGTGCGGGTTTTGACAGGTTAAGTTCCGTGGCCACCGGATATTCTCCGCGCCGTATGCCTCAGCGCCAGGCTTCCAGGGAAACCGGGATTCGCAGAGGTTGCTGCGGCGCATCGTCCAGGCCGCACATTTCGTTGTAGGGCGAAGCATGGACCAGGAAAAACGGTGTCCGGGGCAAACCCTCCAGAAACGTCCGTGCATGCTCCACGGAGCGCAGGTGCAACACCTTGTCCTGATCACTGCGCAGCATCGAAGTATGGCTGGCTGTGCGTATTTCCAGCAGATAGATACCTGACTCCAGGGAGAGCAGGTTGAGTTCGTCGACGGTGCCTTGCTCTGCCAGATGGAACAGTTCGAGTTTGTTCATGCTGCGCTCCAAGGGTTTATGCAGTCCCACAGATTGGTGTTTGTCCGGCTAAAAACGTTCATTCGTAACCCCGGCCGCACCATCCTCCCACGCTTTGCTATTCTTCGCGCCCGGTAACCGGGCCACGGCCCCTACCGTCAACTGAATTGTGTATGGGAGCTGTCATGACGGCTGATATTCGCCCACGTCCCCCGCGGTTTTCCGGGGGCGACTACAAGACCCTGGGCCTTGCTGCCCTGGGTGGTGCGCTGGAAATCTACGATTTCATCATCTTCGTGTTTTTCGCGCTGACCCTCAGCCAACTATTTTTCCCGCCGGAAATGCCCGAGTGGCTGCGCCTGCTGCAGAGCTTTGGCATCTTCGTCACCGGCTACCTGGCGCGTCCGCTGGGCGGCATCCTGATGGCGCACTTTGCTGACCGCCTGGGGCGCAAACGGGTGTTCAGCCTGAGCATCCTGATGATGGCCCTGCCATGCTTGCTGATCGGCCTGATGCCGACCTATGCGCAGATCGGCTATTGGGCGCCCTTGATTCTGCTGGGCCTGCGCATCCTGCAAGGTGCAGCGGTGGGCGGCGAAGTGCCCAGTGCCTGGGTGTTCGTTGCCGAGCACGCCCCTGATGGCCATCGCGGCTACGCCCTGGGCGTGCTGCAGGCCGGGCTGACCTTCGGTTATCTGCTCGGCGCATTGACCGCGACCTGGCTGGCCAAGGTATTCACCCCGGCGGAGATCCTCGATTACGCCTGGCGCCTGCCGTTCCTGTT
Organism: Pseudomonas sp. JUb42; assembly: GCF_024807945.1. Taxonomy (GTDB): domain Bacteria; phylum Pseudomonadota; class Gammaproteobacteria; order Pseudomonadales; family Pseudomonadaceae; genus Aquipseudomonas. The sequence continues at coordinate 473,913 of NZ_JANUFD010000001.1, forward strand.
GGGCGGCGTGTTCGGCGTCATTGGTGTCTGGCTGCGCCGCTGGCTGAGTGAAACACCGGTATTCATGGCCCTGCACGCCCAGCGTCAGGACATGGCCGAACTGCCCCTGCGCGCTGTACTGCGTGAGCATCGCCAGTCACTGCTGCCGGCGGCCCTGCTGACCTGCGTGCTGACCTCTGCGGTTGTGGTATTGGTCGTCATCACGCCGACCGTCATGCAGCAACGCTTTGGCATGACCCCGATGAACACTTTTGCTCTGAGCAGCGTGGGCATTGTCTTCCTGAATATCGGCTGCGTACTGGCCGGCCATTTGGTCGACCGCATAGGCGCCTGGCGCGGGGTAATTCTCTACAGCCTGCTGCTGCCCCTGGGCGTCGGCCTGCTCTATGCAAGTCTGATCGGCCAATGGCTGCCCCTGACCCTTGCCTACGCCATCGCAGGTCTCGGCTGTGGGATTGTGGGCGTCGTGCCGTCGGTTATGGTCGGCCTGTTCCCTGCGAAAATTCGCGTCTCCGGGATCTCCTTCACCTACAACATTGCCTATGCGCTGTGGGCCAGTACGACGCCTTTACTGCTGATCATGCTGATGCCCTGGAGCCCGTGGGTGTGCGTTGGCTATTGCGCGGTGATGGGCACGGTCGGACTGGGGACGGCAGCATTCTTTGGCCTGCGCCGGGGGATGCAACTTGAGGGTGCCGAGGCGGCTCATACACCGCGTTGAGCGTGTGTTTTTTCGGTAGAAACCGTCGCTGTGACATCCTGGCACCGCATCTGTAGGACCGGCTTTAGCCGGGAGGACGCTCTCGCGGCTGAAGCCGCTCCTACAGAAAAACAGCATTCATTCATCTGGCCGTTCTCTCCTGTCATGTGAGTTATTGCTCGTTCTCTATGTAGTTTATTTCCTACAAGCTTGAAGTCCTTTTCTCTGTTGAACTCATGAGTAATTCCTTGCCGTAATTAATTGTAACTGCGGATTGTAATGCTGTTTGCGTGAGCTTATGGTTTGCGTCTGGAGTTGCCGGAAAATTAACTGTGTGCAAGTAAAATTGAGTAGGAAGGATTACTTTGGTGTGTAGGATTTTTCTTTGGTGTGTAGGAGGTTTCTGTACGGTGCTTAGCATTGCTGTAGAGCCTGGATATGCACAGGGTTATTTAATTTGTAACGGTGAACAAAACTTCCTAAAAAAAACAAAGTTCAGGCCGATGCACTTTTCGTGGTCAGGATGAATGCTGTGGAAGACATCCAGCATGCTCAGGAACGAGCAACGCGAACAGGAGGAGAACAGATGCGTGCACCCTTGCGACAGGCGCAGGTATTGGCCCTGGTGCTGCGCGGCTACCCTAACAAGGACATTGCCGAACAGCTGAACATGAGTATTTACACGGCCCGGGACCATGTTTCCGCGTTGCTCAAAAAGTACGGAGTTAAAAGGCGTGCCGAACTCATGGCGCTGCATGTGAGTCATGCCCGATTGCGAAAAGTTGAACAATCCCCGACATCTGTCGGATTGCGCTCGACTATAAATGGCACCTAATATTCGACGCTCCAGATAAGGGCGGTTTGTTCATCGTGGAGGGTGTGGCAGTGTTCTCGCTGTAGTCCGTTTAATGTTACTGCAGCAAGACTAATATTCTCGATAGCACGCTGTATTGCGGGCTGGCGCTATATTCGACTCTTTCAATTGGCTGTTGAGCGCCGCCGCGTATTCATTACCAGATGCGGAGTGTCTGGGTATTTCACCAAAAGGAGTCACAAGATGAATGCAGTTTCACTTCAACAGGATCAATTGCCGCAACCTTCGACCTCGTTGGCCTGCATTGCGGTCGATCCCGTGGCAGTGCGCAACTTCCGCAAGTTGGCGGCCAGGCAGGCGCCGCTGTCGCACTCGGTCTTGTGCGAGCAGCAGGCCAGGCTGATGGGCCCCAAGGGCCTTTTTGCACAGTTCGCCCGGCAAATCATTGAGCTGGGTCGGCAAGCGCCCCAGCTCAATGATTTGCTGGAACTGCAGCGTCCCGAGCGCAGGGAGCACGCCGAGCGTGCCGTAGATTTCGTGCTGGGTTTCCATCATCGTCGGTCCTATGCCGAAAACCCTTTCGAGCAGCGCTGCCGGGCCTTTCTCGGCGTGGTGGTGTATGACGAACTGGCACCTTTTACTCTCGCCGAGCGCTATGCCGCCAGCCAGGCCTTACGCCAGCTCGACGGTGAGTACTTCATCAAACTGATCGCCACTACCCGTGAAACGGTGGAGCGGCGCATTGTCTTCCACGGCCTGCTGCAACATTTCGATGCCCTGCTGCCCATCGAACGCAGCATCTACCCCTACAACTATCGCCAGGTTCAGCAGGAGCACCTGCAGCGTGAAGAGGCGCTCTATGGCCGCCTGCAACTGGACGCGCCCATCAGCCTGCTGTTGCAGGAGCGCACGCCCGAATGGCTGTTGGCCAATCTGCCGCGCCTCAACCGTGCGGCGGGTTGAACAACCACGATCCGCCGCGATGGGGCGGCGAACGCGCCGCAACTGACAGAGAGACGTCCAACATAGTTGCAACAAAGCGCCCCGCCATGGACGGCCCAGGGGCTTCAGGTAAAACAAGGAGGCACCATGAGAGTCCCACAATCACAAATCAACACCATGGCCCAGTTCAATGCCCTCAAGCTCGCCGAGGAGCACACCGCCAGAAAGGCAGAGACAAAAAAACCGACAGAAACTGCACCGGCGCAGGCCACAAAAAACGCCACCTCAGCCTGCGCTTATACCCCGGCCAAACCCGCTGTTTATCTGGGGGAGGCTTCGTCCATCAGCGGCAAGACCCTGTTGTTGAGCCGGGTATTTCGTTGCCTCGATCCCAAGATCGAACCGACGGTCATCAATGAGTTCAACGACACCACGCGCAAGTCCCCGGACGCGCAGTTTCTGACGACAACCGATCGCAATTTGCTGGGCAATGTCTATGAGTATGCCCAGCAGCAAAATATCGACCTGGGCTATGTCGACCAACTGGCCGGTGTCCTGGGTCAGTTTCGCAAGAGCAAGAATGGCGAGCAGATGTCCATGGTCGATATTGCCGTGATACCGGGGCGGACCAAGAAGTACGACTACACCGACGCCGACAAGGCAATCATCAAGCGGATCATGGACAGCGAGGCGTTCAAGAGCTCGCATCTGGACCCGGACTTTATCCGCCACGCTGTCGACAGCAAGTACGCGCATATCCGCCATACCGACTTCAACTTCCTCGAAGCAGTGGTCAACAAATTCTCCGCCGACGGAGAAAAAACCGCGCCGCTGGGTAATCGTTTCTCGCGCTTTACCGGCTTCAAGGACTACCACGGATCGGCACCGGTCCTGGCAGCCCAGCCGCCAACCAAACCCAAGGTCGATCCGGACCTCTCTGGCGACCCGACCCGTAAGTGGGGCGCCAAGGCCAGCTTCTCGACGCCGACCATGGAGCAGATTTTGCGCACCCTCAGCAAAGTCTTGGGCCGCAACACTCAGTTGGGGTTGTTCGACTTTCTTGCCGACCGCTTCAAGCGCGACTGAACCGCCGCCGCGATACGCGCGGGTGCTCGTTCGAGTCATCCGCGTACCGTATTTCTTTCACAGATGGGGATGAATCATGGCCATGGTCGAATCCAGAATCATCGCGCCGGTGGTGTCCAGGCGTATCGATCTGAACACAGTGAGTGAGCGCATGCGCGCGGTAACCCGTGCTGCGGTGAAGAATCAAAAGCCGCCCGCGGATGTGTCCATCAGCGGCGAAGGGTTGCTGAAACAGCGGCTGGGCGACAAGAGTAAAAACAGCGCGGTCAATGCTCTCGACAGCAAAGCCAGGATCGAGGCGAAACCGGCTATCGAACAGTTGAGTAAGCAGGATCGGGCGTTGATCAGCGATATTTACTTCCACGCGCGGGAGCAGGGCGCCGACCTCAAGTACGTCGATGACCTGGCCAGGAACCTGGCCCGTTATCGCGAGCAGCAGAGCGACCCCGACAAGGCGGGCAAAGAGCCGCGGGGTTATTTCTCCGGCGCCGAGCGCATTACCCTCAAGCGTATTCGTGACAGCGAGGCGCTAAGCAGTACGCGGCTGGATCAGGGGTTTGTGCGCTACATGACTGACCCGGACAAGCCCCGTGCCCACAGCAACCTGGAGTTCATGGAGCAGGTGATGCAGAGGTTTTCCGACAAGGGCGAGGACGCATCGGCCTTGAGCAGCAAGTTCGCGGAGTACCCCAGCTTGCCGATTTCGGACAAACCCGAGCAAAACAAGCCTACAGAAATGCCGGGCCTGTTCGGCATGCTGGCCAAGGCGTTGAGCTGATTACTCCAGCTGCGGATTGGACCAGGCAAACTGCGGCGGTTCGGTAGTGGCCACGACCACCCGGTTCCGGCCGCTGCTTTTTGCGCTGTACAGCGCCTTGTCCGCCTCGTGCAGCCACATCGCCGCGTCCGTCAGGTGCGGGCCGTAGCTGGCGATGCCGACACTAAGGCCAATCTGCAATTGCGGTAGCAGCACGTCATGGTGGGCATTCATTGCCAGGCGCAGGCGTTCGAGGATCTCAAAGGCCTGTTGGCGCGAGGTATTGGGCAGAATCACGCAAAACTCATCGCCGCCGTAACGGCCAACCAGATCGCTGTCGCGTAACTTGCGCACCAACGCATCACTCATCAATTTGAGTACGGTGTCGCCGACAATATGACCGTAACTGTCATTAATGTTCTTGAAGTGATCGATATCGATCAAAGCGATTGTGGTATTGCGTTCCAGCGTCTGGCAATTGCCGAACTCGATATGCAGCAGATCTTTCCATGAACCGTGATTGAGCAAACCGGTGAGGCTGTCGGTGCGGCTGAGTTTGCTGAGGATATGTTTGTGCGCCGATAACTTCACCGCCACTTGATAAGACACCAGGCCCACCGCTATCGGATAAATCACCAGCATCGGCAAACAGGCATAGATCTGCAGCGGCGTACTGCCGGGATTAAAGGCCGGCGAAAAGATCAGGATGGCCACCAACGCACCGAAGGCTTGCGCGAGGCTGCCGTAGATAAACAACCGTTGACCGCCTGCGGCGATGTTATTCATCGCCATCATCGACAACACGGTCACTGTCGGCAGCGGGCTCAGGCCCATGGCCCCGGCCCAGAAGCCTCCGCCCAGAGAGTCGTAGATCAGGTTGCGGCGCTCGGCCTGGTACGGCTGACGCGACAGCCGCGCCAATTGATAGGCGACATGGGGCCAGATAAAGCCATTGAAGACCAACAGCGCCCAGACCCAGCCGGATGGGTGTGTGGGGTACAGCGTCGCCAGGACACTGAAAAAACCGATGCCCAACCCGATACTGCGCGGTAAATAGATGCGCTTGGCAAATGACAATCCCTTGCCGTCGTGTTTGTTCATCCCGTTACCCGCCGTTGAGCCCGAGATAAGTGGGCCGCTTGATATTTCGAAGTTTCGCATACAGGCAAAGCATTTTGCCATTACGAGGAAAATATATATTGGGCAACAACATAGGAGGGATATGTAAACTTAAGTATCACAGTGCTATCACGTTGGTGCTTTTTTGTAGGGCGCCGCCGTTTAGTGATTGACCGACACCTTGCCATCCGCTGCAATGCGTCATCGATTCGCCTTCTCCAAAAAACGCCGATAGCAGGACGTGTCATGCCGGATCTCGCCAACCTGATTGCTTTTTCCCTTATTTCCCTGGGTATGGTTCTGACGCCCGGACCGAACATGATCTACGTGATCTCCCGCTCCATCAGCCAGGGGCGCAAGGCCGGGCTGATCTCCCTGGGCGGCGTTGGCGTGGGCTTTATCTTTTATATGCTCTGCGCGGCGTTCGGTATTACCGGCCTGGTCATGGCCGTGCCCTACGCCTACGACGCCCTTCGCCTGGCCGGTGGCCTGTACCTGTTTTACCTGGCCTGGCAAGCGGTCAAACCCGGCGGCCGCTCACCCTTCCAGGTCAAGGACCTGCCCCAGGACAGCAACCGGACCCTGTTCCTCATGGGCCTGATGACCAACCTGTTCAACCCCAAGGTCGCGGTGCTCTACCTGTCACTGCTGCCGCAATTCATCAGCCTCGACCACGGTGCCGGAGTGCTCAGCCAGTCCCTGGTTCTGGGCAGTTGCCAGATCGCCGTCAGCCTGACCGTCAACGCAATGATTGCCATGGCCGCCGGCTCCATCGCCGGCTTCCTCACCCAACGGCCGAACTGGGCCACCTTCCAGCGCTGGCTGATGGGCACGGTGTTATGCGGGTTTGCGGTGCGGATGGTGGTGGAGGGGCGCAAGTCGGTTTGATCGTTGGGCTGTCCAACGTGTACGAATACCGTTGGAGCGAGGCTTGCCCGCGAATGCTGTGCTTCGGGCCCAGATGATGGGGTAGATGCATCGGCCCCTTCGCGGCGGTGCGGCGATCCGACAAGCCGCGCTCCCTCGAGTACTGTGGATGTTGCGCGAGATGGCGTAAGTTCAGGCAACAGGGTTCATTTCAACCCCTCACTTCGCCCCGGTAACCGCCTTCACCAACACGCCATGATCTTTGGCATCCTTCTCGAGGGAAATTACATTGACCATCGCCGTGCGCGTGCCCGAGGCTGCGGTAATCGTCGTGCTGATCACCCGACCGCCGTCCACATCCCCGGATACATCCAGCTGTCGCAGGCCCAGGCCTTTGCGCACGAGCTTTTTCTCGCCGTGTTTCTTGAAGTTCTGGTAGCTGCTTTTCTGCTGCGCCAAGGCATCGGCGATGATGGTGTCCAGGGTCTTTTTGTCGTTGGCCGAGACCTTGGCGCCGGACGGCAGTGGCGTCTCGGTGACGATCACCACACGGTGAGCGGGCTTGTTCAGGTACAGCGACCCCGTGACCCCGGCCGCCCTGGCCTTGTCGTCGATCTCCGGCATCGGACTTTTCACGTAATCCTTGGGCAGGGCAAACACCAGCTTGCCGCCGAGCATCGACACCCGCTGCGTCGCGACCTTGGCCGGCGGATGCTTGGCCTTGCTCGCCGCCAGCGCATCCTCGGCAAACAGACCACCGATCAGCGCCAGGCATACCACGGCGGTTTTGAGACTGAACCTGCGCATCCGACTTCCTCTTCTAATGACGCCCGGAAAAACGAGATGGCATTATGCCTCTGTGGCTCATCCTGTGGGAGCCGGCTTGCTGGCGATCGAGTGCGAAGCGCTCGCTTTACTTCATCGGCGCAAAAATCGGCCGTATCCCCCGACACTTCGGATAATCCACACACCCCCAGAAATTCCCCCCGGCATTGGCCCCGGAACCGGCAACCTTCAACACCATCGGCTTCTTGCAGTGCGGGCAATTCGGCGCCTTGACCTCTACCTCGGGTTCCGGCTCCGGCGGTACAACAACCGGTTCGACCCCAGGCACTTCAACCACCTCAGGCGCCGCTACCTCTTCAATAACCGGCTCAGGCTCCGGCGCAACCTCAGGCTCCGGCAGCACGACCGCCTTACGCCGTCGCAACACCGACGCCGCAGCCCCCGCCAGAAAAATCAGCGGCAGCACGTATTGGCCAATCACCGCCATCTTCTGAAACATCGCACTCACCGCCAGCCCACCCGAATGCCCTCCGGCAAACTCGGGCAACGGCTCCACGGCCACCGAATGCAGATACCAGCCCGTAGCAATGGCCAGCAGCACACTGAGCCACCAAGGTTGGCTGCCGAGAAAATGCACCGGCGCGGTGCCAGGAGAAGAGGGCAGTAACGACTTTTTGCGCGACATAAACAGTGCCTTGAATGAACTGCGCGAAAGCATACCGCCACGTCCGCGCAGGCGCGAACTTTGATCCAGGTTCATCTGGCACGATCACTGCTATGAATTAAAGAGCTAATCAATTAATTTAATTTCGCGAGAACTCGGCCAGGCCTGGCAGCCTGGTTTGTCCATCAGGATCGGATGATTCAACTCCTAAGGTAGCGTGTATCGATGCAGACAATTACGGGCCGACGTGGCAATGCGGCTTCTCCGGCAGAGAAGAGCAAACCCGGCAGGAAGGGCCCCGGCCGACCGGAAGGCGCCAGTAACCTGCGGGACGAGATTCTGGATGCGGCGGAAGAATTGTTCGCCAACCTTGGGTATGCCGGCACCACCATGCGCGAAGTGTCACAGCACGCCAAAGTCACCCAGGCACTGATCAGCTACTACTTCGGTTCCAAATACGGCTTGTTCGAAGAGGTGTTTCTGCGCCGCGGCAGTGCCATTTCCGATGAGCGCCTGAAGAATCTCGAGACCCTGCAAGCCCAGGGCGAGAAGCCCGTCGTGCGGGCCATAGTCGAGGCGTTTCTGCTGCCGACCGTGGTGTTGCGTACGTCCGTTCAAGGGCGACATTTCCTGCGTCTGCAAGCGCGTTTGCATACTGAGCCGCCAAACATTTCCTATGCTCTGCGGGATAAAGCCTACGGCACCTCGACCCAGCGTTACGTCGATGCCTTGAAGGAAGCCCTGCCAGGCCTGAGTGACCTGGATGCCAACTGGCGGATCACGCTGATGGTCGGCACTTACCTCTACGCATTTTCTGATAGCCATCGCATGGAAGAGCGCCTGCCGGACGGGCAGTACAACCCGGATGACTGGCAGTCGCTGATCCAGCAGGTCACCAGTTTCGTCGTCGGAGGCATGTCGGCGTGACGGCCTGAGATGGGTAGAAAAGCACCATTTTGGGAGGAAGCTTCACCAGGATGGTGCGAACGGGGAATCGGGTAGAAAACAGGTTTTTTAATAAAACTCATAAAAATCAGATAGATAAAGAATATTTTTGCATTTGGCACGGCTTCTGCTATCCATTAATTAAAAGGTTGATTAATTAATTACCGCTCAGCGTGAGCAAACCTGAGAGAGCAAAGGAGTCGTGATGAACCTGATAGCCGTTTCATCTCACCAACCCGTGACCGCCGCCGACGGGTGCCAGGACCCGGTCCTGCTCAACGACTGGCATGTCGTTGGCTACAGCAGCGATTTTGTCGCCGGTACGATTTACCCCGTCCGTTTGCTGGAACGCGAACTGATCGTCTGGCGTAGCGACGATGATCAAATCCACGTATGGGAAGACCTGTGCATCCATCGTGGTGCGCGGTTATCCAAGGGCTGGATCAAGAATGACTCGGTGGTCTGCCCGTACCATGGCTGGGAATACAACGGCAGCGGCGCCTGCACCCTGATGCCTGCCGCACCCGATGAGAAGCCGATGAAGAAGGCCAAAGCCTTTCCTTACTCGGCAGTGGAGCGCTACGGTTTTGTCTGGACCTGCCTGGGTGAGCCGGAGTCTGACATCCCGGTATTCCCGGAGTGGGAGGATGCCGGTTTCATGAAGGTGCACAGCGGCCCTTACAACTACGCCGCCAACGGTTTCCGCGCGGTGGAAAACTTCATCGATGCCTCGCACTTCCCGTTTGTGCACGCCGGCCTCAATGGCGTGATGGACAAGCCAGATCGTCTGGAACCCTACAGCGTCGAAGAAGTGGACGGCGGTCTGCGTTCCTCCGAAGTCCGGGTGTTCCAGCCGTGGGGCGATGCCCGGGGCAAACCACTGGTGGCCTTCTATACTTACCACGCCTTCCGCCCGCTGGTGGGTTACTTCTCCAAGCGTACCCAGGACTCCGACGCCGAAGGCAATATCATCAGCGACAAGTCGGATACCTTCGCCACCCTGTTCACCGTTCAGCCTCTGGACACGGTTAATTGCATCGTGCGCGTCTGTGCGGCGATGGATGTCAGCCCACGACCCGATCCGGATGCGGTAAGGGCCCGCGCAGACGTGGTCTTCGGCCAGGATCGCGACATTGTCGAAAGCCAGCGTCCCGAGCGTATCCCCACCGAACTGCGTTATGAGCTGCATCACCGCACCGACCTCATGGGCCAACGCTACCGTACCTGGCTGCGTAACAAGGGCATCAGCTATGGCGTTATCTGACGGCGTGTTCAAGGTGCGCCTGCACGCCATCGAATATGGCGCCCCGGGCATCAATATCTACACCTTTGAAGCACTGGATGGCCAGCCGCTGGCGACTTACGAGCCTGGCGCTCATGTCGACGTGGTGATGGCGCCGGACCTGCTGCGCCAGTATTCGTTGCTCTGGCCTGCGACCCACCCGGCGCGTTACCAGATTGCCGTGCAACTGGCGGAAGTCGGCAAGGGCGGCTCGCGCAAGTTGCACTTCGAGTCGGTGGTGGGGGCGACTTATGAAATGTCGCAGCCGCGCAACCACTTCCCGCTGCTGCCGAGCGATGAAGAGTTTCACCTGTTCGCAGGGGGCATCGGCATTACGCCCATCGTCTCGATGTACCGCAAGCTCAAGGCCGAGGGCCGCAAAGCCTCTTTGTATTACTGGGCAAGCAGCGCGCAACACATGCTGTTTCATGAGCAACTGTGCCGGGAGCAGGACGGTGTCCGGTTGTTCCATACCCGCTCGGGTGGCGGGGTACCGCCGCGCTTGAAGGATATCCTCGCCACCTTGCCCCATAGCGCCCAGTTGTACTGCTGCGGGCCCCAGGGAATGGTCGACGAGTTTGACCGCCTGACCCTGCACCGCCCGCAAGCCAATAACCATCGCGAGCGCTTCAGCGCCACCACCGATGCCTTGCAGCCGGGTGATTCCTTTCGTGTGCGCCTGCAGCGATCGGGGCTGACCCTGACCGTCGCGGCCGAGCAAAGCCTGTTGCAGGTCTGCGAAGCAGCCGGTGTCGAGGTGGCGTATTCATGCGAGGAGGGCGTGTGCGGCGCCTGCGAAGTGAAGGTACTGGCCGGTCAGGTGGAACACCGCGACACGGTGCTCAGCCCGGCACAACGCCAGCGTAGCGAAACCATGATGATCTGCTGCTCACGCGGCTTGGGCGACAGCCTGGTCTTGGACCTTTAGGGGCCGGGGCCGTCTCGACTTATTTTTTTGACCGATTAATTAATTGGTTGATCAATTATTACAAAGCGCCGACGCGATCAACGATCGCCCCGGCAGGAGGAACACCCATGGACAGAGCATTGCGAGTTGGCATCATCGGTGCGGGAATCGGCGGCGTCACCCTGGCCCGGGCACTCAGTCAGCGTGGCATCGAGGCGCGGATTTTCGAACGTGCACCGATGTTCGGTGAGGTCGGCGCAGGGGTACAGATGACCCCCAACGCGGTGAAGGTGCTCAGCGAGCTGGGCCTGGATGAGCAACTGAAAAAGATCGGTTTTCTGCCCGAGGCGATGGTGGGGCGCAACTGGAAAACCGCGCGGGAGTTGTTCAGAACGCCACTGAAAGCGTCCTGCCCGGATCTGTATGGCGCGCGGTTCTATCATGTCCATCGTGCCGATTTGCATGCCGCCCTGGCCCGCGATATCAAGCCGGATCAGGCCACTTTCGGCGCGCATTGCGTCGGCCTGGTCCAACACGGCAGCACCGCCGTGGCGAAGTTTGCCGATGGCTCGGAGTTTGAGGCCGACCTGATCGTCGGCGCCGACGGTGTGCGCTCGGTGATCCGCGAGCAGCTGTGGGGCGAGGAAGCGGCCAACTACACCGGGCACATGTGCTGGCGCGCCCTGGTCAATGTCGACAAGCATCCGCTGCCCTTCGTCAGCCCGGATTCGAGTTTTTGGATGGGCCCTAAAGGCCACGTGGTGACCTACTACGTCAAGGGTGGCTCGATGGTCAATATCGTCGCCGTCAACGAAAGCCCGGCGTGGGTCGAGGAATCCTGGAATGCCAAGAGCACGCAACAGGAGCTGCTTGGCGGCTTTGAGGGCTGGCACCCGAACCTGGTCGAGCTGTTCAAACGCACCGATCCCGAGGCGATCTTCAAGTGGGGGCTGTTTGACCGCGATCCGATGAAGACCTGGTCCAAAGGCAACGCCACCCTGCTCGGTGACGCCGCGCACCCGATGCTGCCTTTCCTGTCCCAAGGCGCCGCCATGGCCATCGAAGACGGCTATGTATTGGCCCAATCTCTGGCGTTTCACGGCTCGCATCAGTTGCAGTCGGCCTTGCGCGCCTACGAACTGGAACGCCTGCCCCGCACCAGCCGGGTTCAACTGGAAGCCCGTGAACGTGGCCGCACTTACCACCTGCCTTCGGCGTGGTCGCAGCTCAAGCGCGATATGGCTTACCGCTGGCGCCAGTTACTCAACCCGAATGCCGTGGGAATTCAGGCGAACTGGGTCTACGAGTACGACGCGCGTGATTGTGAAAAGCGTTTTCCGCTGGCGGCGAAGATTCCGGCGTGATGCGCATGCAGATGAGGTCGCCAACTGACTGTGGGAGCGAATTCATTCGCGAAGAGGGCGGTACAGCCGACGCCTGGTCAGTGTCGCTAATACCGCTCTGGCGAATGAATGGGCGCCCGCCAAAGGCGAAGATTTCAATCAATCACAGGGTTTCGATGGACCCGACGCACCACCATCCCTGGGAGGTCATCCAATGAGTCATCTTCGCTACGGCGCCCACGTGCACGCCAATGGCATCCGTCAGCATTACCTGCGTTACGGCCCGGCCGACGGCAGTGAGGCGGGGCTTGATCCGCTGATCATCGTGCCGGGCATTACCAGCCCGGCGGTGACCTGGGGCTTTGTCGCCGAACGCTTGGCCAGCCGCTTTGACACCTATGTGCTGGATGTTCGCGGCCGCGGGCTGTCTGCGACCGGCGAGCAACTGGACTACAGCCTGGACGCTCAGGCCCGTGACCTGATCGCCTTTGCCGCAGCGCTGGGTCTTGAGCGTTACAGCGTGGTCGGGCATTCCATGGGCGCGAGGATTGCCATTCGCTCGGCGCTGATCGGGGCGCCGGGCATGGCGCGGGCGGTGTTGGTCGACCCTCCGGTATCCGGGCCTGGCCGTCGCCCTTATCCGGCGCAGTTGTCCTGGTATATCGACTCCATTCGCCAAGCCAAAACGGGCATGAGCGGCGCGGACATGCGCGCCTTCTGCCCGAGCTGGACCGAGGCCCAACTGACCCTGCGCGCGCAGTGGCTGCACACCTGCGATGAACGGGCAATCCTGGCCAGCTTCAACGGCTTTCATGACGATCCCGTCGTGGAAAACATCGCCGCCATCCGCTGCCCGGCCCTGTTAATGACCGCCGCCAGGGGCGATGTGGTCAAGGACGAAGACGTTGCCGAACTGCAAGCCCGCTTGCCCGGCCTCGCCCATGTGCGTGTGGCGAATGCCGGCCACATGATTCCCTGGGACAACGAAGAAGGCTTCTACGCCGCGCTGGGCGACTTCCTCGGTGCGCCCCTGACCGATACCGGAGAACGCTAGCCATGGCCGTCAGTGACTACAGCATGATCGAAGCCTGGACTCAGGTCCTGCGCCTTTCCAGACTCGAAGCGGGGCAGGCGGTGACCATTCTCACCGGTGCCGACACCCATCCCCAGACCCTGCGCACCGCGCAGATTGCCTGCCAGGCACTGGGCGCGGTGATCAGTCGGCTGGACCTGGCGCCGGTCAATGGCGAGCGCTCCCTGAGCCGCGACCCCTTGGCGTACCTGGGCACCACGCCCTTGACCGGCAACAAGCCGGCCATGGCCGCCCTGCAAGCCAGTGACCTGGTGCTGGACCTGATGACCCTGCTGTTCTCCCCGGAGCAACACCGGATTCTTGAAGGCGGCACCAAGATCCTACTGGCTGTGGAGCCGCCGGAAATCCTTGTACGCATGGTCCCGACCGAGGCTGATCGCCTGCGGGTCATGCGCGCGGCGGCACGGATCGAAAAGGCCGCGCGCATGACGGTCACCTCGCCTGCGGGAACCTCGTTGTCCTGCCCATTGGGCGAGTTTCCGGCCATCAGCGAGTACGGCTTCGTCGACGCGCCGGGGCGCTGGGACCACTGGCCGAGCGGCTTTGTGCTGACCTGGCCCAACGAGTTGCAGGCCAGCGGCACCATCGTCATCGACCGCGGCGACATCCTGCTGCCACACAAGAGCTACGTGCAGGACCCGATCCAGCTCACGGTCGAAGGCGGCTATGCCACGCGCATCGACGGCGGCGTCGAGGCGGCGCTGCTGCGTGACTACATGGAGAGCTTCGACGACCCCGAAGCCTATGCCATCTCTCATATCGGCTGGGGCCTGCAGCCAAGAGCGCGCTGGTCGACCCTGGGCCTGCTGGATCGCGAGGCGCATATCGGCATGGATGCGCGGGCCTACGAGGGCAACTTCCTGTTCTCCCTGGGCCCCAACAACGAAGCGGGCGGGTCGCGCACCACTGCTTGCCATATCGATATCCCGCTGCGCGGGTGCACGGTGTTGCTGGACGACCTGGTAGTGGTCGACGGCGGCAAAGTCGTCAACGAGGAGCTGATGTAATGAACGATCAATCCGCCAATACCGATATTGAAAGCTATCAGCGCCAGGGCTTCGGCGCCGACATGGAGCTGCCCGCGCCCTATGCCCTGTTGATCGTCGATCTGGTGGAGGGCTTTGCCGATCCCGCGATCTTTGGTGGCGGCAATATTCCCCAGGCCATCGCCCAGACCGAACACCTGCTGGCCCATGCCCGTCAGCAAGGCTGGCCGGTGGCCCATTCGCGGATCGTTTTTGCCGACGATGGCGCCGATGCCAATGTGTTTTCCCTCAAGGTCCCGTCCATGCTGACCTTGACCGAACACGCCCCGCGCAGTGCCATCGTGCCGCAACTCAAACCCTTGCCGGGCGAGTTGGTGGTGCGCAAGACCTTGCCGTCGGCCTTCTTCGGCACCGATCTGGCCGCCTGGCTGACTTTCCATGGCGTGCGCACCGTGCTGATTGCCGGTGCCGTCACCAGTGGCTGCGTGCGTGCCAGTGTGCTGGACGCACTGAATCATGGCTTTCGCCCGCTGGTGGTCAGCGACTGCGTGGGTGACCGGGCCATCGGCCCCCATGACGCCAACCTGTTCGATATGGCCCAGAAGTACGCCGTGGTAAGGCCTCTGGCCCATGTACCGGGCCTGCTGCACAACGCCTGACTATAAAAAAGCCTGATTGGCATACGCGTTGCAAATTAATTAACTGCCCGTTTAATAACGGTCGTCCGATCCTGGAACGCCCTAATGCTGTGCAAGCCTTTGAATTGATCAGCTTGGAGAACACCATGGAATTGCGTGCACGTTTCAAGAAGTCGAGCCTGCTGGCAGGCGCGGTTGCTTTGGTTATCAGCGGTGTCGCCTGGTCGGCGGACACCATCAAGATCGGCGACATCAACAGCTATAAGTCCCAGCCGGTCTTCACCGACGGCTACAAGAAGGGCATGGAGCTGGCGGTCGAGCAAATCAACGCCGCAGGTGGCGTCAATGGCAAGAAACTCGAACTCATCACCCGCGACGACAACGCCAACCCCGGTGATGCCATTCGCCAGGCCGAGGACCTGATCAACCGCGAACATGTGGATGTGCTCGCCGGTGCGTTTTACGCCCATATCGGTACCGCGCTGTCCGACTACGCCAAGCAGAAAAAACGCTTTGTGCTGATCACCGAAGCCCTCAGCGACAACATCGTCTGGAGTGCCGGCAACCGCTACACCTACCGCCTCGATGCTTCGACCTACATGCTCACCGCCGCACTGGTGGACGAAGCGGTGAAGCTGCACAAGAAACGCTGGGCGCTGGTCTACCCCAACTATGAGTTCGGCACCGCCGCCGCCAGTGCTTTCAAAACCATGCTCAAGGCCCGCCAGCCGGATGTCGAGTTCGTCAGCGAGCAGGCGCCGCCGTTCGGCAAGGTCGATGCGGGCAGCGTGGTTCAGGCGTTGGTCGATTCCAAGCCGGACGCCCTTTTCAACGCCCTGTTCGGCGCTGACCTGGCCAAGTTCATTCGTGAAGGCACCACGCGCAGCTTCTTCGGCGAGCAACTGCCGGTGCTCAGCATCATCACCGGCCAGCCTGAATACCTGGAGCCGCTCAAGGACGAAGTGCCGCCGAACTGGACCGTCACTGGCTACCCCTGGTACAGCATCGACACCCCGGCGCATAAAGCCTTCGTCGACGCTTACCATGCCAAATACGGCAGCGAGAACATGCGCTTCGGCTCGATCATCGGCTACTCGGCGATTCAGTCCATCGCAGCAGGCATCAAGGCCTCCGGTGGCAAGACCGATTCCGAATCCATGGTCGATGCCTTCAGCGGCCTCAAAGTCGACACTCCGGACGGCCCGCTGGAATATCGCAAGATCGACCACCAGGCCACCTGGGGCCTGTATGTCGGCAAGCTGGCGGTCAAGGATGGTTCCGGCGTGATGGTGGATTACCACTTCAAGCCGGGTGCAACGCTGCTGCCGTCGGATGACGAAGTTCGCAAGCTGCGGCCGGAGCAGTAAGACCGCGCGGTGAACACTGTCCTGTTGGAGCGAGGCTTGCCCGCGAACAAATGACGCGGTGTGCCTGGCATACCGCGTCGCTTAATTCGCGGGCAAGCCTCGCTCCAACAGGGCGGGATGCAACACCTCATCACCCTGAATCGAGGCCGTCATGGACTTTTCAGCTTTACTTGCACAGTTACTCAATGGCCTGGCCGAAGCGTCGTCGCTGTTTCTGGTGGCGGCGGGGTTGTCGCTGATTTTCGGCGTGACCCGTATCGTCAACTTCGCCCATGGCTCGTTCTACATGGTCGGTCTGTACATCGCTTATTCGTTGGTCGAGCACCTGATGGGCACGCTCGGCGCCGCTGGATTCTGGCTCGGCCTGGCGCTGGCGGCGATCACCGTTGGCGTGCTCGGCGCAGCTGTGGAAATCGTCTTGCTGCGACGCATCTACAAGGCACCAGAGCTGTTTCAATTACTGGCCACTTTCGCCCTGGTACTGGTCATCAATGACGCCGTGCTGGGCTATTGGGGCGCCGAAGAATTGCTCGGCCGCCGCGCCCCCGGCCTGTCCGGATCGATCGACATTCTCGGTCGGCAGTTTCCGTCCTATAACTTCTTCTTGATCGCCATTGGTCCCGTGGTTCTGGGCCTGGTCTGGCTGCTGTTGGTCAAGACCCGCTGGGGCGTGCTGGTGCGCGCCGCCACCCAGGACCGGGAAATGCTCGGTGCCCTGGGCATCAATCAGGCGTGGCTGTTTACCAGTGTTTTCGCCCTCGGCGCCATGCTCGCCGGCTTGGGCGGGGCGGTGCAGTTGCCCCGTGAACCGGCCAGCCTGGCCCTGGACCTGCGCACCATCGGCGAAGCCTTTGTCATCGTCGTGGTTGGTGGCATGGGTTCGCTGCCGGGCGCCTACGTCGCGGCGCTGTTGATCGCCGAAATCAAGGCCATGTGCATCGGCCTGGGCTCGACCACATTGTTCGGCGTCAGCATTTCCTTTTCCAAACTGACCCTGGTCATCGAGTTCCTGGTCATGGCCGTAGTGCTGGTCATCCGGCCGTGGGGGCTGATGGGCAAACCCCAGGCCACCAGCCGCAACTCGGCCCCGATTGAAGCACCGCTGCGGCCCGGTTCGAAAAACTTCAAGCTGCTGATCGGCGCGCTGTTGCTGGTGCTGGCCGTGCTGCCGTTGTTATCGACCTGGCTGCCCTATGCCAGCGTATTGACCCAGGACGTGCTGGTGACCGTGCTGTTTGCCGTCAGCCTGCACTTCATCATGGGCCCGGGGGGCATGCACTCCTTTGGCCATGCCGCTTACTTCGGCCTCGGTGCCTATGGCGCGGCGATCCTGTTCAAGGTGCTGACCATGCCCATGCCCCTGGCATTCGCCTTCGCGCCCCTTGTAGCAGGGTTGGGTGCGCTGGTGTTTGGCTGGTTCTGTGTACGGCTTTCGGGCGTTTACCTGGCCATGCTGACCCTGGCGTTCTCGCAGATCGTCTGGTCCGTGGTGTTCCAGTGGGAGGACGTCACCGGCGGCTCCAACGGCATCACTGGCATCTGGCCGTCCTCCTGGCTCGATGGCACAAGTTACTACTACCTGACCCTGGTTCTGGTGGCGGCCAGCGTGTTTCTGGTGCGACGCATCCTCTTCGCGCCCTTTGGCTACAGCCTGCGCGCGGCTCGGGATTCGGCCCTGCGCGCCGACGCCATCGGCATCGACGTCAAGCGCGTGCAGTGGATGGCGTTTGTCATCGCTGGCGTTTTCGCCGGTCTCGCCGGGACCCTGTACATCTTCTCCAAGGGCAGCATTTCCCCGGACGCCATGGCAGTCGGCAAGTCGGTGGACGGGCTGGTCATGGTCCTGCTCGGCGGCATCCAGAACCTGCTCGGCCCGGTAGTCGGCGCAAGCGTATTCAGCGTGCTGCAGGACTACATCATGCGTGCCACCGATTACTGGCGGGCGGTGTTTGGCGGAGTGATTCTGGTGCTGGTACTGGTCTTCCCCCAAGGCATCGCCGGGTTCTTCCAGGAAGCGGGGCAGTGGTGGAAAAAATGGCGGACGACGTCTGCGGCCAAGGCCGTGCCGGTCGCAGCGGTAGTGGAGAAGCGGGCATGACTGTTCTTCTGCAAGTACGTGACCTGAACAAGTCCTTCGGCGGCGTGCGCGCGGTCGATGGCATCAACTTCGATCTGCACGAAGGCGAACTGCTCGCCCTGATCGGCCCCAACGGCGCCGGCAAATCGACCACCTTCAACATGGTTGGCGGTCAGCTCAAGGCCTCGGGCGGTTCGATCCAATTACTGGGCAAGGAACTGGTGGGCAGGCGCCCGCGAGACATCTGCCGCATGCAGGTCGGCCGCACCTTCCAGATCGCCGAGACCTTCGCCTCCCTCAGCGTGCTGGAAAACGTGCAGATGGCCCTGCTGTCGCACCATGGCCAGGGTTTCGCGCTGTTCCGCCCGGCCCGCAGCCAATACCGCCAACAGGCGATGGACCTGCTCGCCCAGGTCGGCATGCACAACCATGCCGAGCGCCCGTGCAGCGAACTGGCCTATGGCGACGTCAAGCGCGTCGAACTGGCCATGGCCCTGGCCAACGATCCCAAACTGCTGCTGATGGATGAACCCACCGCTGGCATGGGCCCCGAGGAACGCAACGATCTTATGGCCCTGACCAAGCGCCTGGTGGTGGAACGCAAGATGGCGGTGCTGTTTACCGAACACAGCATGGACGTGGTCTTTGCCTATGCCGACCGCATGATCGTCCTGGCCCGTGGCCGCCTCATCGCCGAGGGAGACGCCCAGTACATCCGCAATCACCCCAAGGTGCAGGAAGTGTATTTCGGCAGCGGCAAGACCTTTGAAAATGAACAGGCGCAATCGCAGGTGACGGTATGAGTGCAGTGCTTGCCAACAAGACCCCAATGACCGCCGACGCCGAGTCGCTGCTGCAAGTGTCCGGCCTCAACGCCTGGTATGGCGCGGCCCAGGTGCTCTACAACGTCAGCCTCAACGTACGGCGCGGCGAAGTGGTGGCGCTGATGGGCCGCAATGGCGCGGGTAAATCCACCACCTTCAAATCCCTGATGGGCATGCTCCCCCGGCGCCAGGGCAATATCCAGTTCATGGGCCGCGACGTCGCCGGGCTGGAGCCTTACCAACTGGCGCGCATGGGCCTGGGGTTCGTCCCGGAAGACCGCCGCGTGTTCACCCACCTCACCGTCACCGAAAACCTCGAAGTCGGCCGCCAGGCGGACCGCAGCTGGCCCGACGGCACCCCCGCGCTGAACTGGACGCCGCAACAACTGTTCGAGTTCTTCCCCAACCTCGGCGCCATGCAAGAACGCCCGGGCGGCCAGATGAGCGGCGGTGAACAACAGATGCTCACCGTCGCCCGCACGCTGATGGGCAACCCCTTCCTGATCCTCCTCGACGAGCCATCAGAAGGCGTCGCGCCCATCATCGTCGAGCAAATGGCCCAGATGATCCTCGCCCTCAAAGCCAAAGGCGCAAGCATCCTGCTCTCCGAACAGAACCTGCACTTCGCCGCCCTCGTCTCCGACCGCGCCTACGTCCTGGAAAAGGGCCTGATCCGCTACGAAGGCAGCATGGCCGAGCTGGCGGCCAATGAAGAGGTGCGCAAGGCGTATCTGACGATGTAATGCGCAGCGTTCCATGACCCGGAATGGGACCCCGTAGGAGCTGCCGAAGGCTGTGATAGCGGTGCATCAGGCAGCCATTCGCAGCCTTCGGCAGCTCCTACGATTTACCCCTCGCGCGAATTGAAATACCGGGCTGCTGCACTGTCTTGAGTGTACTGGCCCATTGATGTCATGGTAAAAAGCTTGTCGGATACTTCATCCCTCAAGCTAAGGAATGGCCATGAAAAAGACAGGAATCGTCTTTATCGCCCTGTGGGCACTGCTCTGCACCTTCCAGGCCACCGCCAAGGAAGCCAGCCTCACCGACGCCGCCATCGCCCAGCGCCTGATCGACGACTCCATCGCCGCCTACTCCGGCAACTGCCCATGCCCCTACAACGCCGCCCGCAACGGCAACCGGTGCGGCAAACGCAGCGCCTACAACCGCCCCGGCGGCGCCGCGCCATTGTGCTTTAAGGAAGATGTGACCAAAGCCATGGTGCAAGAGTATCGGGCGCGGATGAAGGGTTAGCCTGCAACTTGAACTCGGTGGAGCGAGGTTTGCTCGCGAAGTATCTGGGTTTAGGAGGCAACAAAAGCGATTTCGATAGCTTCGATGTTTAGTTTGCTGAGTTGCGAGGCATAGGTCTGTCACCTATGCAGTCAGGTACATTAGGACCAATATATATAGCGCCTGCTGATACCTCTGGGAAACTTTTGCTACCCCAATACAGAGGCCCGCTAGTATATTGCAAATCGTAAACGCTGCTCATTCCTATCAACTTTCCACTGCGGTGATCATATAATTTATAAAAGCCAGGATAACCCCACAGCTGAAACCATTTGGTTGATCCCTCTTCGTTCGGATCCTGCACTGGTTGTAGCAGGCTCGGTAACGCCCAAAACGGTTTTAGCGTCTCGACTCGATAACAGCCGCCGGGGCTTATAACTGGAGCGCTTAAGTTCGTTGCCAAGGATTTTTCCCACCATTGCGAGGCGACCCACAGGCCGCCTGCAATAGTAACGTAGGTCGCCGCAAAGGCGATTTGACGTGACAAATATGTCATACCTTTGGCGTTCGGTTTGAGGGCCTGTCACCTATGCAGTCAGCCACGTTAGGGCCGACGGGGATCATACCGGCAAATATTTCTCCCGAACCCGCTCCCCAAGTCATACCTCCACCACCTGTTTCCAAATCGTAGATCCTGGTTTCTGAAATTAACTTGCCTGTACGATGATCATAGAGGCGAAAAAAACCGGGATAGCCCCACCAGGGGAACCATTCTGGTTTATCCAATTCATCAGGATGGACCCTTGGGTGAAAGATGTTGGGCAATACCCAAAATGGCTTAAATATTTCGACCCGATAGCAACCGCCGGGGCTGATATCAGCTTCCCCCAGCCTTGCAGCCAAACCCTTCTCCCACCATTGCGAAGCGGCCCATAGGCTACCGGCTATACCGATGTAGGCCACAACAAAGCAAATTCTTCGACTGGCGATTTTCAAGCCCATGTTCCTAAATCAATAACGTGATCGGCCTTTTTCCATAAAATATCGGAGTAAATAATATAGTCGCCACCTTTGGAGGTTTTATCACGATATTCACGAAAGTCGCTGTTGGTGACGGCCGCGAAAGGCCCATTCTTCATGTGTAAAATTAATTGCCCTGCCGGACTGAAGGCAGCGGCTGTTTCGGTCTTGGTCAGTACGCGGTCTTGCGCCCATGTGCCCAGATATTGAAGTCCATTAAAGTCATAATAATCACGGATGTAAAAGCCCACATGTTCAACATAAAAGTAATGGCGGGTCGGGTTGGTTGTATAGCTTTCTTCGGTGTACGCTTTTCCTGCTACACCGATCTTTAATGTTGCGTTACCCAGGGCTCCGTACATATCGTCCAACACATCCCATGTCTCCCCGAATTGAGAGAAATTTACTTGGGAGAACGCATCCATGTGAAGGGCGGACATGTTATAAAATCCTAGTTCAAACGCGTTTTGTCCTTGCCATCCGGATTTTTTTAAAAGGCTTTTCAAACGCATCGCTGCATTCGGTGTAGTCAACCTTGATTCCGCAACTTCTACGGCTTTGCGACAACGCTCATATTTCATAGCCCAGGCCATTTTTACGATACTTTCATCGCACTGTGCTTTCGACAAACTCATGGAGTCTGGTTGAGTTTTAGGCTGCTTCCATTCATCCGGCATCTGCCACGCCGGGCTCTCAAACCATCTCTGCATCAGGGCCGCCGCCGTATCCCACCCCATAGTGCGCATTGCCACAGGCAAGCGCGTTAGCGCCAGAGGCTCAACGATGACCTGCTTGGGTGGTGTATCAGCAGGCGCATAAGTCTGTGAACTGCCCTGCGGCATGGAGAACAAAGTATCCGGGCCGACGGCATTGGTACGCTGGAAATCGTTCAAGGACATCGTGGTTACTCCATCAGGGGCGACGGTGCGCTGATTGCAATACTCAAGCTGGCGGGGATTGCGCTGCCATGTGCATCGCTGCGGCCTCGCTCATCCAGCTTGCCAAAGGCGACGCACTGATCGTCTTGCAGCAATACGTAATCCAGCTTGCCAAGCGGCACGCGCCGATGATCAAGCAACTGAAATCGCTCATCGCAGTGGGTGGTGATTGAGGCGCAGAGCGGTGATGTGGCCGACGCCCAGCGGGTTGATTGCACGGGGCGTTCTTCACCGACGTAGCTGGAGTCAAACGTGGAAGGGATCAGCGTGGCCTGACAGGGGCAAGTGCTGACACTATCCAGCGTACCGGCCACGGCCCGTCCGTGGCTGATGTAGTACGAAACACCGCCGCGAATCTCATAAGTTTTACCGTCCACGCCACAGCTAACTCGGTCCCCTTCACGTGCATGCAGCAGGTCATTCCATATAACGCCGTCATGCCCATCGAGAACCTTTCCTCCACAACTGGTTTTGTCACCCAAGCCAATGAAATATCCAATAGCCATTGAATGCCCTCTCTGCTGACGAGGCGCCCATGCGAAGAGGCGCCCCTTTGATTACGAACGACTGCACCGATCAACGAGTAGGAATCGAGCAACCTAACCAGTCAGAGATTGGATAAAACCGTTTCGAAAGTAAGTAGGAAAAGTCCCGAAGTGATTAGGATTCAGGCCGAAAGTCTGTAGGTTTGGGGCTACAACCGCCAAGGCAACTCACTCCGCAGCAATACTGCGCGACAACCCCGCTTCCCAAGCCGCAGTCATCTTGTCCCCCACCACCTCAAACCCCGGATGACTGCTCCGATAGTCCGCAAGCTCAGCCATCCCACGACGCATCCCGTCATGAACCCTGCCAAGCAATTCATTGCAGCGAGCCTCACTCAGGTTGCATGAGCTGCGCCCGAACTGGACCAGCATCCGTCGCTTGGGCCAGGCCTTCGAACCACCCAGCAACAGCCCCATAATGTCGTTGCCCTTGTACACCGTGGTCGTCACCAGGTCGTAAGCGGGGGCGAGCCAAATGTCGGCGTCATCGGCACAGCTCTCATAGAGCAGGCCGAAGTTTTTCAGGTGAGCGTCGCCATTCTGGATACCGGCACAGAGCGCCACCATGACGAAGAAATCTTCCAGCGCCTGGGTGACACGGTGGGGCGTGACATAAGACTTGATCAGCCGCGCACAGCCCTGATAACTGCCGTCGTACTTCTTCGCCGTGCCCCAGCCGGATAGCACGCACATATCCTCAAACCCGAGGTAGGCGCGATCACCGATATCGAAACGCTTCACCACCAATAACTTGCCCTGCTGGCCAAGCTGAAACTCCGGCACCTCAAGACCGCAGTGCAAGGCTGCCCGCATGCAGAAAAACTCATTGGCGGCCAGTTGGGGAAAGTCTGACTCGCTAAAGGCTTTCACCAGATGGGTGGCGCCCCGGTGGATGGCGCTCTCCAGATCAAGGCCCGTGCTGCCAATGTCACGAACCAACACCTTTGGCTGCACGCCTGACACCCCGGAGTAGGGCGCGCAAGTCTGTATCAGGTCAGCAAACAGATCCCGCGCGCCGTTATGGGCCAGCAATTCCGAGACCTTGATCCTTGGCGGCGACTCACTATCGACTGAACGGGCAACGCCGACACGGCCGAGCTGATGCGGACCGACAATGCTCAGTAACGCCAAGCGATCAAAGCCACCCACCGCCTTGCTGAACCGCCGCACCAGATGATCTTTGAGATAGCCCTCGGGGATATGCATCTCGAACAGCGGATGGACTCCATACGCCCAGTGGTAACTCTCCGGGCGCACCGGCATGGTCAGGGAAACGGCGTTCTCTGCCGCTACCACCGCGCCATACGAAAAGACCGAATCGCGCTGCTTCTCGTCGCTGTGCTCAAGCGTCCCCACAGCTACAACGCTGATCTCGACAGATAGCCGGTCACTTCGCCTGCTCATGGATGCTTCCTGCCTTCTATTTATTTCTTCGCCAATCAGGGAACACAGCACAACCCTGTGGAAGCGAATTCATTCGCTAAGCAATCGCCAGATCACCACCGACCGATCGCTTCGCCAACAGATGCCGTCCTATGCCCAATCAAACCAACCGAAACACCTGCCACGCCGCCCGCCACCAAGACAGCCGCCCCTTGCGCAAACCCGACACCGCCGGCATCTGGTCATGAGGCAACATCCGCGGCATATCCCGCAGCCGAATCCACGGCTCGCTCTGCCAATGCAACAGACTCACCGACAACCCTGGCCATTGCAGAAAACTCAAACTCGGCTGCACACAATCCACCGGCAACGCCTCATCCCGAATCGACGCCACCACCTCATTACTGATCCACCGCCGCAGGCCACGGTTATCAATGTGATAGTGCTGAGCCAGCAAGGCATACACCGCCGACTCCGTCACCATCAACTCCGCCACCGCATCACCACCGTGATCGGCCAGCAACACCGTCCGCCGCTGATCCTCGTCCAGCTTACGCGTGGTGCGGTCGCTCAAGGGGCGACTCATCAGACGGCCAAGGTCGCGGGCGCAGAACCAGATTTGCGATTCCAGGAGGAGAGTGCGCAGGGGACGGTTGTAGTGGAGGAAGAGGGTGGGGGTGTGGGGTTCTGCCATTGGCTGGCGTGCGGTACGTGTATCAAACATTTTTGTTATCTCTGCTGTTCACTTCTTTGAGGTAAGGCGTCGGGAGTTAAGAAACCCACAGCAGTAAGGCCGGACGTATTCCCCTTGCGGGTCTTGTATTGGTCCACTCCCGACATAGCAGAAATTTTAGGACGCGCAGCCGGGGGCCGCAGGTACAAAAAAGCCGCATTCTATCGGGAGCGGTCAGGCCGCTGCTGTTCTGTTTTGTGCGTTTCTTAGGCGCGGTGCAAGGGTAGGGAGCGTTGGCTGAGCAGGCAAGGCTCAATCTTGTAGGGCATTTCTGAAAATGTCGGCAGATCACGTATGTGCGGTTGTGATGCAAGAGTTTCGTTGTATTAGTGCATGGTGGGGCTACGTGACGAACCTAGGAGCTACGTGTACCGAGTAGGTCGTATGCCAGACCAAAAGCTGTGCAGGCTTTCGTGGACCAGCAGGTAGGAAACGTCTTTAAATCGCGCGCACTTAACGAAAAAGTTCCAAATTCTGAAATTTCAGGGTTAGGATTGGCCGCCCAACATGGAGCAATGGAATCACCATAGCGCCGTCTGGGCTTTTTCCCTTCACAAGGACACCGGCAGGTGTTTGAAGTCCGAATTCATTCAAAACCTAGAGTCAGCAGATGAGTAAGCACCCCAAGGACGAAAAGATTGAGACGATTTTTGCGATCTCCTACGATGCAGAGGGTGATTTAGCAAATCACACTATCGATGCTAGATCGCTTGGCAACGCGATTCTTGGGATGGATGAGCTCATCAAAGCAGCGGCAAAAATTGTCAGCAACGGTTCTTCAGAAGCCAATCTGAAGGTGCTGGCCCCCGCCCAGGAAGGCTCCTTGGAGGTGGTTTTTGCGATTTTTGCTGACCCATTGACTACAAAAGCTATCCTAACGGGTGTGGGGTTCGTCACCACTGGGGTTGCTGTAGGTTCGGCTACTGCGATCGAAGTGATCGAAAAGCTTAAAGATCGGAAAATCGATAAAATTACAGTAGATGTTACGACTAAAATTGCCACTTTGGATGTCGAGGGTGAAAAGATTGAGGTCCCTGAGAGGATAGCTCAATTGGTCACAGATAAAACCGTCCGTACGGCGCTTCACAAAGTGATCAAAGCACCGGTTGAGAATCTTGACGGTGCAAGGGTGAAGTTTTTGGGCGAAAATAATAAGGTCGAAGTAGAGATTCCATCTGAAAAGATAAAACTGTTCGAGCCAATAAAGGTTGGGTCTCTCGAAGAAGTTGAGATTCAAATTAGTCAGGTAATAGTAAAGTTTATTACGCTAAATTTCAAAGGTACTTCTGGTTGGCGTATCCAGACTCGAGAAGGGTTTGAGTGTGGCGTGAGTATTGAAGATCATGACTTTATGCAAAAAGTTGCCGCCAATGAAGAGGCTTTTCAGAAAGATAAGCTGTATGTCGTGAATCTTCAGCATGAGCAAACAAGAAGTCCTGGTAAGACAAGGAATGCGTATACGATAAAAAGGGTTGTCGAAGAGCTTGCTCCCTGAGAGGGATAGGTTATGTGGACGGAACAGGATATTTCTGAAGTGATATTGATGGGGGCTTTAATATTAAGTTCTCCATTAATATACAAATTTACAAGGAAGTTGATTGTCTATCTTTTTAATAGATTTATTCCTCGTGATGCTGTAATTGATTGTTTAGAGAATGGGAAGGTTGTTAGTTCTTACTATGTCAAGCGTGGGTTGTTTAGGCAGCCTGAGTATTACAAACTTGATATAGAGATAGCCTCTTCCGAGGAGCACCATGCAAGATGAAAGATAGTGTGACTTTTGCATCTGTTGTTGCAGTGGTTAATACCGTGATTTTGAACCTTTGCAAGCTGGTTTCGGCGAGCCCGGAAATTTTGCAGATAGGGACCAATATCGCACAAGTTCTATCGCCTTTTTTAGCCTTGTTGTTGATGAAGATTTATACAATGATAGATCATCCAGCGACATTGGTGCGAAAGGAAGCAGCACTAATATCGGCAATAAAAATTTGTAGAAAACATCTCAAAGATGAAGATGCACCTGAAGAGTTTAAGGCCAAAACCCGAATTCAGCTTTCTGATTTTATGTCACAACAACAAAAAATTCGAATTGAATACGAGGAAAATAATGCTTATAAGTCTAGTATGAATTCGAATAATGTTGAGTCGCAGGATTAGCTTTATAATCTATTTGTAAGTCAATTTTTAATTAGTTAAAGACTGTGATTTTTCTGTGATCAATCTCTTTTTTATAAATGGCTTCACGTAAAGATTCATTTTTTACATCCCCGTTTTCACCGTAATGAATCTCCTTGTGGCATGTAGGGCAGATAGCTCCTATATACTTCGGATGATCAAGTCCACCATCGGATAGCCTGTTAATATGGTGAGGTTCTAAGTAGGGGCGGCCTATGTTGGTAGTGAATGGTGCCGGCTGGTTGCAACTTTCGCAAATGCCTCCCGCCCTCATAAAAACGTAATCTTTGACTGCTTGGCTTCGAGCATAAACAGTGCGGGTTGCTGTTGAGGCTCCTTTGCTGGCAGAGGCGATCGTTGCTTCGTATGCACGACTTCTGAGTGTTTGAATATTTTTCTCTACGGTATCTAATGATAAGTCATCAGTTGGGCTTGTTTCGTGCAAAATAAGATCCGCTACGGGTACTAGATGAAATAGTACGATTTTTCTAATGTTTCCTTTTGCATCGGTCCCGTCTTTCCAGGAGAGATCAGCACACGCATACTCTCCCATATACTGCTGGCCTTTGCTTTTTCCCAATATTTTGAAAAGATGCAGTGCGCGGCCTGACTCAGCGTGTCTTTGAATTGCTAGATTCCCTTTGGTAAGTCTCATGTGGCCAATTCGCCCTTCGCCAGTGTATGAGTAAACTCCATGGGCTCCTTCTTCATCTATGTACCCGTATTGCTCTCCGGAGGCTCCAGCAAACAAGAAAATCGCAAGAGCTTGTTTGGATGGAGCTATACCGCTTTGGGTGCTTCCGCCAAATGGACCATTAATTTCGGTCTTACGGTCATAGATCTCACCTTTTATAAACACAAGCTTTGGCGCTTTTCGAAGATCAACCAGCTTAAATGCACGCGCGGTGAGGTATCCATTAGTAGGCTTGCCGCGAGTAAAGTCTCGCCCCGCAATATCGATAGCTAGGGATACAATTTTCTTTGCAGGATATAGCTTATTGCCAACACGAATTGCGAATGAATGTACTCCATTGGACTCCCAGTTGGCCCATTCAGGGTTCTCCCTAAGCTCTCCATCGAACATGCTCAGTGCTTGACCTAGCGCTTTTTTCTCACCTGCGGGGATTGCCACGCGATCGTCCTTGTAGGAAAAGTCTCCTGCAACTGTACGAATCGACGAGGTAAATGGCTAGTACTGACGTGTGTTTTGATGAAAATCTCTTGAGCAGTATTTTTGGCAATAAAAAAGGCCGCCTATCGGCGACCTCATTTGCAGCAAAAACTGGATGATTGTTGATCAATCCCAGCTCAACGCCCCCCCAGTCTGATACTCAATAACCCGCGTCTCAAAGAAATTCTTCTCTTTCTTCAAGTCCATGATCTCGCTCATCCATGGGAACGGGTTAGTCGTACCTGGGTACTCTTCCTTCAACCCAATCTGCGACAGGCGACGGTTGGCGATGAATTTGAGGTAGTCCTCCATCATCGCGGCGTTCATGCCCAGTACGCCGCGTGGCATGGTGTCGCGGGCGTATTCGATCTCGAGTTGGGTGCCTTGCAGAATCATCTGGCTGGCTTCTTCCTTCATTTCGGCGTCCCACAGGTGTGGGTTTTCGATTTTGATCTGGTTGATCACGTCGATGCCGAAGTTCAGGTGCATGGATTCGTCGCGCAGGATGTATTGGAACTGCTCGGCGACGCCGGTCATTTTGTTGCGGCGGCCCATGGAGAGGATCTGGGTGAAGCCGCAGTAGAAGAAGATGCCTTCCAGTACGCAGTAGTAGGCGATCAGGTTGCGCAGCAGTTCTTTGTCGGTTTCGACGGTGCCGGTTTCGAACTTCGGATCGGAGATCGAACGGGTGTATTTCAGGCCCCAGGCTGCCTTTTTCGCGACCGATGGGATCTCGTGGTACATGTTGAAGATTTCGCCTTCATCCATGGCCAGGGATTCGATGCAGTACTGGTAGGCGTGGGTGTGGATCGCTTCTTCGAAGGCCTGGCGCAGGATGTACTGGCGGCACTCCGGGTTGGTGATCAGGCGGTACACGGCCAGGACCAGGTTGTTGGCAACCAGGGAGTCGGCGGTGGAGAAGAAGCCCAGGTTGCGCATGACGATGCGGCGCTCGTCGTCGGTCAGGCCTTCGGGGTCTTTCCACAGGGCGATGTCGGCGGTCATGTTGACCTCTTGCGGCATCCAGTGGTTGGCGCAGCCGTCGAGGTATTTCTGCCAGGCCCAGTCGTACTTGAAAGGTACGAGCTGGTTGAGGTCGGCGCGGCAGTTGATCATGCGCTTTTCATCGACCGCGACACGGGCGCTGGCGCCTTCGAGTTCGGCCAGGCCTTCGGCGACGTCCAGGGCGTCCAGCGCTTTTTTCGCGCGGATCAGGGCGGCGGAGTCGTTGGCGGTGATGTTGCGAGCTTCCAGGGCCGCGGCGCCACCGGCGCTGTCGAGGCGGTCCATGTTGGCTTCGTTGGCGTGACCGGCGTTGGTTGCCTTGGCGACTACTTCGCCGTCTTCTTTATCGAATTCGTCCCAGCTCAGCATGGTGGAAGCTCCTGAATTTCAAAGGATGTAGTGCCCGCGTCGTATCGCTAACGTTGGCAACGGATTTCGAGATTTACTCGGGATCGACTGGCTTGTGGGGCTGCAGTTCGATCAACGGATTTGCCGCCGCGGCGCGGGGCCACACAGGCGAACAAAACGGGTAGTAGAGGTTGCTTTCAGGTAAGACAGCATTGCGTGTGCAAATGGTCATTTGAATACCCTGGAGCGAGCGCGGGATTATACAGATTTTGCCCGGCACTTGTTCATCCGTGACGACGTTTGAGGTGTGATTTTCGCTTTTTTCTCGGGTGTTTCGGGTGGTCATTCATGGTGCGTGGTGAATGGGCCAAAACGGAGCGAAAATCCCTTATCTGGTGTTTTTTTACATTTCGAAACGCAGGATATAGTGTGTGGCGGTTTGCGGCAATCGTTGTTGAAAGGGTTTTTGGATAAGGATTCTTGGCTTGATTCGGGTCAATTTTTCTCGGGGCAGCGGTTGTTGGGGGTTGTGGGGTTTTGGGTGTTTTATTTGGACCGGGTATGTAGGGGGATTGGTTTTGGCAGGCGACGAATGGTCGTGGGCGGTGTGAGGGTGCAGACGCTGCCGAAGGCTGCGAACGGTTGTGCCTGATACACCGCTTTCGCAGCCTTCGGCAGCTCCTGCAGGATCGGGTTTCAATTGGGTGGCTGCGGTGTGTTTGGGTGTGTGATTTTGCGAGTGCTGTGCACTCGATCGCCGCAAGCCGGCTCCCACGAAGGGATGAGTGTCAGCTCGGGGAAGGGAGGTTGCGGTTGAAGGCCCTTGCGGGCCTTTTCGCGGGCTGGCCTCGCTCCGGTGGGAGCGAGGTGGCCGGGGTGTTGCTTATTGGCAGGCTTCGCAATCCGGCTCGTCGATGGCGCAGGCTTTAGGCACTGGCGCTGGACCGGCCGGGGCGGCTTCGGTTGGGCGAGGGGCGGCGATTGCCGAGTCGTCCGGGCCGTGGCCACCGCTGGAAACGGCGTTGAGCTTGCCGGTGTTGATGGTCGATTTCTCGGTGCTGGTCGCGGCCAGGGCACGGAGGTAGTAAGTGGTTTTCAGACCACGGTACCAGGCCATGCGGTAGGTCACGTCCAGTTTCTTGCCCGAGGCGCCGGCGATGTACAGGTTCAGCGACTGAGCCTGGTCGATCCACTTCTGACGGCGGCTGGCGGCGTCGACGATCCACTTGGTGTCCACTTCGAAGGCAGTCGCGTAGAGCTCTTTGAGTTCCTGCGGGATGCGCTCGATCTGTTGTACCGAACCGTCGTAGTACTTGAGATCGTTGATCATGACCGAGTCCCACAGGCCGCGGGCCTTGAGGTCGCGGACCAGGTACGGGTTGATCACGGTGAATTCGCCCGAGAGGTTCGATTTCACGTACAGGTTCTGGTAGGTCGGTTCGATCGACTGGGATACGCCGGTGATGTTGGCGATGGTCGCGGTCGGTGCGATGGCCATGATGTTGGAGTTACGAATGCCTTTCTGTACGCGGGCACGAACCGGCGCCCAGTCCAGGGATTCGTTGAGGTCAACGTCGATGTACTTCTGGCCGCGCTGTTCGATCAGGATCTGTTGCGAATCCAGTGGCAGGATGCCTTTGGACCACAGCGAACCCTGGAACGTCTCGTAGGCGCCGCGCTCGTCGGCCAGGTCGCAGGAAGCCTGGATCGCGTAGTAGCTGACCGCTTCCATGGACTTGTCGGCGAACTCGACGGCTGCGTCGGAACCGTACGGGATGTGTTGCAGGTACAGCGCATCCTGGAAGCCCATGATGCCCAGGCCGACCGGACGGTGACGGAAGTTGGAGTTCTTCGCCTGCGGCACGGAGTAGTAGTTGATGTCGATAACGTTATCGAGCATGCGTACGGCTACGTCCACGGTGCGCTTGAGCTTGGCGGTGTCCAGCTTGCCGTCGACAATGTGGTTCGGCAGGTTGATCGAGCCCAGGTTGCAGACCGCGATCTCGTCCTTGTTGGTGTTCAGGGTGATCTCGGTGCACAGGTTCGAGCTGTGGACCACGCCTACGTGCTGCTGCGGGCTGCGCAGGTTGCACGGGTCTTTGAAGGTCAGCCATGGGTGGCCGGTTTCAAAGAGCATGGAGAGCATTTTGCGCCACAGGTCTTTGGCCTGGATGGTCTTGAACAGTTTGACCTTGCCTGGGTATTCGGTCAGCGCTTCGTAGTACTCGTAGCGCTCTTCGAAGGCCTTGCCGGTCAGGTCGTGCAGGTCCGGGACTTCCGATGGCGAGAACAGGGTCCACTTGCCGTCATCGAAGACGCGCTTCATGAACAGGTCAGGGATCCAGTTGGCGGTGTTCATGTCGTGGGTACGACGACGGTCATCACCGGTGTTCTTGCGCAGCTCGATGAACTCTTCGATGTCCATGTGCCAGGTTTCCAGGTAGGCACAGACAGCGCCCTTGCGCTTGCCACCCTGGTTGACGGCTACGGCGGTGTCGTTGACCACTTTCAGGAAAGGTACGACGCCCTGGGACTTGCCGTTGGTGCCCTTGATGTAGGAACCCAGCGCACGGACCGGAGTCCAGTCGTTGCCCAGGCCGCCTGCGAATTTGGACAGCATGGCGTTGTCGTGGATCGCGTGGTAGATGCCCGACAGGTCATCGGGCACTGTGGTCAGATAGCAGCTGGACAGCTGTGGACGCAGGGTACCGGCATTGAACAGCGTCGGCGTCGACGACATGTAGTCGAAGGACGACAGCAGGTTGTAGAACTCGATGGCGCGGTCTTCGCGCTGTTTCTCTTCGATCGCCAGGCCCATGGCCACGCGCATGAAGAAGATCTGCGGCAGTTCGAAACGGATACCATCCTTGTGGATGAAGTAGCGGTCGTACAGGGTCTGCAGGCCCAGATAGGTGAATTGCTGGTCGCGCTCGTGGTTGATCGCCTTGCCCAGTTTTTCCAGGTCAAAGGAGGCCAGCACAGGGTTCAGCAGTTCGAACTCGATACCCTTGGCGATGTAGGCAGGCAGGGCCTTGGCGTACAGGTCGGCCATTTCGTGGTGGGTGGCGCTTTCGGCGACACCGAGGAAACCCAGGCCTTCGGCGCGCAGGGTGTCCATCAGCAGGCGGGCGGTGACGAACGAGTAGTTCGGCTCGCGCTCGACCAGGGTACGGGCGGTCATCACCAGCGCGGTGTTGACGTCTTTCATCGCCACGCCGTCGTACAGGTTCTTCAGGGTTTCATTCTGGATCAGGTTGGCATCGACTTCGGCCAGGCCTTCGCAGGCTTCGGTGACGATGGTGTTCAGACGACCCATGTCCAGTGGAGCGGTGCTGCCGTCGGCGCGGGTGATGCGGATCGACGGGTGTGCCTGGACCGGTGCATCGGAACCACGCACGGCACGCTCCTTGGAGCGCTCGTTGCGGTAGATCACGTAGTCGCGAGCCACTTTTTGCTCGCCGGCGCGCATCAGCGCCAGTTCTACCTGATCCTGGATTTCTTCGATATGGATGGTGCCGCCCGATGGCATGCGACGCTTGAAGGTCGCGGTGACCTGTTCGGTCAGGCGGGCAACGGTATCGTGGATGCGCGACGAGGCGGCAGCGGTGCCGCCTTCAACTGCAAGAAACGCTTTGGTAATGGCGACGGTGATCTTGTCATCGGTGTAGGAAACAACAGTGCCATTACGCTTGATCACGCGCAGCTGGCCAGGAGCGGTTGCGGACAGGTCCTGCTGGGAGTCGCCTGTCTGCGGCGCGATGGCCTGCGGATTCTCGCGAGTTGTGTCTGTTTGCATGGGTGTCTCCACGTTCTCTATGTTTATTTGGGCACTGTGAGGGTGCCCACCGTTCCGTCTTGAGGCATTTGGCCGACAAACGTCGGCCAATAAGGACTTCAAAACGGACTCGAGGAAGGCTTTGAAGTCGAAGGAGTCCGGGTCAGCGCCCGGTGCTCGGAAATCTGTTACAGAATGCGATATTTATGTTGCAACACATGTACCGTTCCACCCGATGGTCTGGGGTAGCAACGTCGACCGTTCGCGCGAGCGGTTGGGCCACAAAACAGGGGTTTGGTTCAACCCCAAAGACGCAAGAAAAACCCTTGAGTTTTCCATTTGAAATGTGTTTGGCTTTTTGATCAAAACCCTACATGTAGGGTTTTTTCTGCGGCGGGCTACAAGATAATGCGTTTTGGACACCAATTGCAACGCATGACCTGTGGATAAAACTGTGTGTAATTTGTGTGTGAAACGTCCCGCTCGCGTGTAGGCCGCGTAACTACTGGCGTGGACCGTTGGTCATGGATTTTTACAGTCTTGTGTCGGGCCGGGGCGGACTTTTTGGGGCGGGATGCGGATCACAAAAAAATGGATCGGGATAGGGGAAAGTAGATCTGTTGGAGCGAGGCTTGCCCGCGAATACGATTCTCAATTTTGATTGTGTCACGGATGTAACGGCCTCTTCGCGGGCAAGCCTCGCTCCCACGGGGTCGATGCTTGTAGTGTGCTGCATTCATATAAGAACAACTAAAGGATGGCTCTAGTGGCAAACGAAACCTGGCAGGTGCTGATTGTCGAGGATGACCAGCGTCTGGCCGAGCTGACCCGCGATTACCTGGAGAACAACGGTCTCAAGGTGGCCATTGAGGGCAATGGCGCTCTGGCGGCCAAGCGTATTATCGATGAGCAGCCGGATCTGGTGATCCTCGACCTGATGCTGCCCGGCGAAGACGGCCTGAGCATCTGTCGTTCGGTGCGCTCGCGCTATGACGGGCAGATCCTCATGCTCACCGCGCGCACCGACGATAGCGACCAGATTCAGGGGCTGGACATTGGCGCCGACGATTTTGTCTGTAAGCCGGTGCATCCGCGAGTCTTGCTCGCACGCATCCACGCGTTGCTGCGCCGTAGCGAAACCCCGCAACCGCCGACTGCCGAGGCACGTCGTCTGGTGTTCGGGCCACTGGTGGTGGACAACGCCCTGCGCGAAGCCTGGCTCAGCGAGCAGAGCATCGAGCTGACCAGTGCTGAATTCGATTTGCTCTGGCTATTGGTCAGCAATGCCGGGCGGATTCTCTCTCGCGAGGAGATCTTCACTGCCTTGCGCGGCATCGGCTATGACGGTCAGGATCGCTCCATTGATGTCAGAATCTCGCGTATTCGCCCCCGGATCGGCGACGATCCCGAACATCCACGCCTGATCAAGACGGTGCGCAGCAAGGGCTATCTGTTTGTCCCGGAAGCAGCCCAGGACATGCCCGGTCTGAACCGGAGCCTCTGAGCCATGAATTCGATTTTCCTGCGCATCTATGGCGGCATGCTCGGCGTTCTGGTGCTGGTGGCGCTGCTCGGCGTGCTGACCCTGCACCTGCTCAATCAGGTGCGCAGCGACCAGTACCGTGAGCAACTGGCCCACGGCACCTTCACCCTGATGGCGGACAATCTGCAGCCTATGGATGCCATCGAGCGACGTCGCTCCATGGCCGTCTGGGAGCGCCTGCTGGGCATTCCCCTGGACCTGCAAACCCCCGATCAGGCGCAGCTAAGCAGCGGCACCCGCAGCCGCCTTAATCGCGGCCAGGTGGTGGTTGAGCAGCTTGGCCCGCATGCGGCCAAGGTCTATCGCCAGCTCAGCGAGCAGGAGCCGTTGCTGTTGACCGGTGAGGTGCGCCAGATCAGTGAGCAACTGGCCCGGGCGACTATTTACCTGCTGATTGATGAATTGGTGCGCTTCCCCGTACAGGAACAGCCGCAACGTCTGGAAATGCTGCGCATCAGCAAAGGTTTCGGCTTCGATCTACGTCTGGTCGCGCTGAAAAAGGCTGATATCGACGACGATCAGCGCCGCCGCATTGCCGAGGGCGATACGGTGATGGCCCTGGCCAAGGGCGGCGATTCGATCCGGGTTTTCGCCGGCATCGCCAACACGCCGTGGATGCTGGAAATCGGCCCGTTGTATCCGCTCAACCCTTATCCGCCGGAATTGCTGATTTTGATCGCCTTGGTTGGCCTGTGTTTTATCGGTCTGGTGGTTTATCTGCTGGTGCGGCGTCTCGAGCGTCGGGTGCAGACACTGGAAACCGCCGCGACCCAGATCGCCCAGGGCAGCCTGCAAACCCGCGTGCCGCAGACCGGTGCCGATTCAGTGGGGCGGCTGGCGGCGGCGTTCAATGGCATGGCTGAGCATTTGCAGCGTTCGCTGATGATCCAGCGCGAACTGGTGCGGGCGGTATCCCATGAGTTGCGCACGCCGGTGGCGCGCCTGCGCTTTGGCCTGGAGATGGTCAACGACGCAACCACCGCTGAGATGCGTCAGAAATATCTGTTGGGCATGGATCACGATATTCAGGACCTCGACAAGCTGGTCGACGAGATGCTGATTTACGCGCGCCTGGAGCAGGGCGCGCCGACCCTGAATTTCCAGCGGGTGAATCTGGAGCAGATGATCGATCAGGTGATCGCCGAGCTGGCGCCGCTGCGGGCGGCGGTTCAGGTCAGTCGGGGAATATGCCGGGTCGCCGAAGACTGTGACGGCGCCTGGGTCGAGGCCGAGCCGCGTTATCTGCATCGGGCGTTACAAAACTTGATCAGCAACGCCATGCGCCATGCTGAATCGCGGGTGCTGGTCAGTTTCGAGGTGGACGCCCAGCGTTGTCGCATCGATATCGAAGATGACGGCCCCGGTATTCCCGAAAGCGCCTGGGAACGGCTTTTCACGCCGTTCATGCGCCTGGACGACAGCCGCACACGGGCGTCGGGCGGGCATGGATTGGGGCTATCGATTGTGCGGCGGATTATCAACTGGCATGGCGGCCGCGCATTGATTGCTGATAGCGAAGTGCTGGGCGGGGCGTGTTTCAGTTTGGCGTGGCCGAGTCGGCAGGGGTAGTGGTGAGCTTGCGCCGTGCACGGTTGCTATCAAACTACATACAACAGGCTGAATTGAAATACGATTTCCGTAGGACCGGCTTTAGCCGGGAGAGCGTCATCGGCTTCAAAGGCGTCCTTCCGGCTAAAGCCGGTCCTACAGGACTGCATTGCAAATGATTAGCCCGGATCAGGCGCTGATAGTGACAAGGCTGAGCAACTGCCCATCCCGCACACTGAACTGCCCCTCCAGCTCCTTGCCTTGATGCCATTCACCGGACAAATCCATCAGTAAGCGTAAACGCGCATGGCCGTCGGCGGACCATTCAACCAGTTGTGCATCTTCAAAGTAGAAGCGCTTGTGCACCAGCGGGTAGAGCGCCTTGAACAGCGCTTCCTTGATCGAGAAGGTCAGGGTCACGCGCAGGGCGTGCTGATCGGCAGGCTCAGTGGCCATCTGCGTTAGCTCATCGGCGGTGAGGATCTCCCCGGCCAGACGCGCGGCGCGTTCATGGCTCAGCAGGTGTTCGGCATCCAGGCCCAGGCCACGCCAGTGCTGGCGCGAGGCGACGATGGCGGCGGCCCAGCCTTGGCTGTGGGTGATCGAACCGCACAAGTCGTTTGGCCATACCGGCGCGCGGTCTTCGCCCAGTTCCGGCACGCACAGGCGGCCATCCAGCTGACGCATGGCTTCCCGGGCACAGAGCCGTCCGGCGAGGAACTCGGTCTGGCGCTTGGCCACCGAGCGCTGAATGCTCGCCGGGGGCGCAATGGCGCAGTGCTGGAAGTCGCCGGGCTGCAGTTGCTGCGGGTCGAACGGGCTGCTGACCAGCACCACATCCGCCAGGGGTTGCGGCAGGGGCCAGTGGCGGCTGAGGGTCGGGCAGCAGGCGGGCAGGGGCGTCGATGGGTTCATGGACGGCATTTTGCCGGGGGATGGGGGCGGAGGGAAGCCTGGCAGGTATAGCAGGCAAGCACGAATCAAGGTGGGAGCGAATTCATTCGCGAAAGAGCCGGGACAGCCGATACATTTTCATCGCCTGTCTCTACGCTTTCGCGAATGAATTCGCTCCCACACGGTGGTCACCCCATCAGCTCCCACAGAGTTCGCCAATAACTGGAGCTCCAGTTATTGGTCGGCAAATACCTGGGCAAGAAAGGTTTTCATATTCGCCCAGGACATCTCGTCAGCCTGCTTGCTATAGCCAATATCCGGGCCGCCATGCTCGCCGTGGCTCAGGCGGTCGGCGTCGGGATTGGTGAAACCGTGCTTGGCACCGTCGAAGGTGTCGATGGTGTAGCTGGCCTGGGCGTTGTCCATTTCACTGCGGAACGCCTGCACTACGGCGGGGGTGACCATGCTGTCCTTGCTGCCGTGCTCGACTAGGATCGGCGCCTTGATGCTGTTCGGCATCGTGGTTGGCCGTGGATTGAGCGCGCCATGGAAACTCACCACGCCAGCGAGGGGATCGCCACGGCGCGCGGCATCCAGGACCACGCCGCCGCCGAAGCAGTAGCCGATGGCGGCGATTTTATAGGGGTTGGTTTGCGGCTGGCGCTTGAGCAGGGTCACGCCCGCTTCGAAGCGCTGGGCCGAGGCCGCGCTGTTGGCGGTGGCGGCTTTCATGAAGGACAGGGCGTCGGCCGGGTGCTCGGTATTTTTGCCTTCGCCATACATATCGATGGCCAGAGCGCTGTAGCCCAGAGCAGCGAGGTCACGGGCGCGCTTCTTGGCGTAGTCGTTCAGCCCCCACCATTCGTGTACCACGATGACGCCAGGGCGGATGCCGATAATGGCGTCGTCATAGGCGTAGTACCCCACCAGTGGCGTGCCGTCGGCGCTTTGATAGTTGAACACCTGAGTCTTGATTTCGGCCTGGGCCAGACTTGCCAGGCCCATCATCATTACTGCGATCCAGAAACGCATGGTCAGCTCCTTCTTAAATCGAATGCTGCATCGGGGGTAGATGACGAAGAGTAGTTCAGCGATGGTGTCAATGTGACTGCTTTGCCGGGTTATTCGTTCAGTGCAGGTTCAGAGGGTGTTCAGGGTGGGTTCAGGGCTGCGCGAATAGTCTTTGCTGCGTACTCACAACGCGCTTGGCGCATAAGGACATCACCATGCACGCACTCAACAAGACTCTTCTGGCACTGGCTTTCCTGGGTAGCAGCACCGCGTTGCAAGCCAACGACAGTGTTCGCAATTTCGCCAGCGTCACCCTGGGCAATACCAGCGACAAGATCCAGCACTCTCGTGCGCTCAACGACAACCTCAATCGCCCCAACACCGATGGCATCATCGGCAAGGACACCACCTGGGGCGTGCGCCTGGGTCAGCAGACCAACGCCAACCGTTACTACGCCACTTACGACAATGTGTCCGGCTCCCACAACGGCCTCAAGCTGCGCCACGAAAACCTGCTGGGTAGCTACGACATGTTCGTGCCGGTGGGCTGGAGCGGTAACACTCAGTTGTTTGGCGGCGGCACCTTGGGCATGACCAAGTTGAGTCATGAATCCTCCGGCATGAGCCGTGGCACTGACTGGGGTTATGCCTACGGTGCACAGGCGGGTGTCATGCATAACCTTTCACAAAGCACCTCGATGGAACTTGGCTACCGTTATCTGCGGGGCAATGCCGGCCATGAGGTTTCCAGCCATGGCGGCCCGAAGCAGGGTTCGTTGAGCTTGAACAGCAGCGCCCAGACCTACCTGGCGGCCAACTTCCTGTTCTGACCATTTTTGCAGTACTTGTGGCCGGGCCTGAACCTCAGGTCTGGCTTTGTTGTTAATCTGTTGCAGCGGGGCGCTGTTTGCCTGGGAGAGCGACATGAAATTGTTGGTGGTTGAAGATGAGGCGCTATTGCGTCATCACTTACAAACCCGACTGCGGGAAAGCGGCCATGTGGTCGAGGCCGTTGGCAATGCCGATGAAGCCTTGTATCAGGTCGGGCAATTCAATCACGATCTGGCAGTCATCGATCTGGGGCTGCCGGGCATGGGCGGACTGGATCTGATTCGTCGCCTGCGTGCGGATGGCAAAACCTTCCCCATCCTGATTCTCACCGCGCGGGGCAATTGGCAGGACAAGGTCGAAGGCCTGGCTGCCGGCGCTGACGACTATGTGGTCAAGCCATTCCAGTTTGAAGAACTGGAAGCGCGGCTCAATGCGCTATTGCGCCGTTCCAGTGGGTTTACCCAGTCGACGATCGTTGCCGGTCCCTTGCTGCTGGACCTGAACCGCAAGCAGGCCGCACTCGATGAACAGCCTCTGGCGCTGACGGCCTATGAATATCGGATTCTCGAATACCTCATGCGCCATCACCAGCAGGTGGTGCCCAAGGAACGCCTGATGGAGCAGCTCTACCCCGACGATGACGAGCGTGATCCGAACGTGATCGAAGTACTGGTCGGGCGGCTGCGACGCAAGCTCGAAGGCCAGTCGGGCTTCAAACCCATCGATACGGTGCGCGGCCTGGGCTATCTGTTTACCGAGCGCTGTACATGATTCGTTCGCTGCGCCTGCGCCTGATGCTGGCTGCCGCGATCCTGGCAGTGATCTTCATGCTGATGCTGCTCCCGGCCTTGCAGGGAACCTTCAGCCTGGCGCTACGCAGCTCCATTGAACAACGCCTGGCCTCGGATGTGACTACGTTGATTTCGGCGGCGCGCATCGAAGATGATCACCTGTTGATGCCGACGGTGTTGCCCGGCGAGCAGTTCAATCTGCCGGGCAGCCGTTTGATTGGCTACATCTATGATCGCCAGGGGCACCTGGTCTGGCGTTCCCGAGCTGCGGAGGCCGAAGATATCAACTACGTGCCGCGCTATGACGGCAAGGGCGATGAGTTCAGCAAGCTGCGCGATATCAATGGCGAGGAGTTTTTCGTCAACGATGTCGAGATCCAGTTGCTCGGTGGACGCAATGCGGCGTTCAGCATCGTCTCGCTGCTGCCGGTGCGCGAGTATCAAGAAACCATTTCCGATCTACGCCGCAAGCTCTATCTGGGCTTCGGCGGCGCGCTATTGGCGCTGATGGCGCTGCTTTGGCTCGGCATGACCTGGGGCCTGCGTGCCCTGCGTGGCTTGAGCCAGGAACTGGACGAGGTGGAGGCGGGCAATCGTGACGGCCTCAGCGAGCAGCACCCCAGCGAATTGCTGCGCCTGACCGGTTCGCTGAACCGCTTGCTGTCCAGCGAGCGTGAGCAACGTATCCGCTATCGCGACTCTTTGGGCGACCTGGCCCACAGCCTGAAGACGCCCCTGGCGGTATTGCAAGGTGTCAGCGAGACCATCGCCAAACGCCCCGAAGATATGGAGCAGGCGCGGGTCCTGCAGACGCAGATCGAGCGCATGAGCCAGCAGATCGGTTATCAGTTGCAGCGTGCCAGCCTGCGCAAGAGTGGCCTGGTCCGTCATCACGTAGCCCTGCGCCCGGTGGTGGAAAGCCTGTGCAACACCCTCGACAAGGTCTACCGCGACAAGCAGGTCAAGGTCAGCCTGGACCTGCCCGAGCAAAGCATGGTGGCCATGGAAGAGGGCGCCTTACTGGAAATGCTCGGCAATTTGCTGGAAAACGCCTATCGCCTGTGCCTCAGCGAAGTCCGCGTCACCCAGCGTTCTTCGCGCCTGGGTGACGAGCTCTGCATCGAGGACGACGGCCCCGGCGTACCCCAGAGCCAGCGGGCACGCATTCTCGAACGTGGCGAGCGACTGGATCGCCAGCATCCCGGCCAAGGCATCGGCCTGGCGGTGGTCAAGGACATCATCGAAAGCTATGGCGCGCGCCTGACCCTGGGTGACTCGGAACTGGGGGGCGCGGCGTTTCGCATTCATTTCCTCGCGGCCTGATCTGCGGGCCATCATTTTTCCCTCATTGTGCTATCACTTAATGATCCCCATTGGTCCGGGCGGCGGCGGATACCCGCCAACGTCCGGGCTTTTTTTTCGGGATCAGGCGGAAAACCGCCACATGCTCAAGCGGCTTATTCAGGCTTTTTCGCCGCACAGCTCCGGATTCAGGGGTGTACAGGGTTTTTTCGAGAACTGGCACGCGCCTTGCGATAACAGAGCCAGGACTGCCCAGCGCAGCTCGACAAAACAAATCCCTCCAGTGCAGGAGGGTTAGCGCCACAGGTATCGCGAGCGTCAGATGATGATGCACGACGCTGCCCTTGAGGATCATTGCCATGACGACTCGTCAGCCCTTGTACAAATCCCTGTATTTCCAGGTCATCGTTGCCATTGTGATCGGCATTCTGCTGGGTCACTTCTATCCGCAGACCGGTGTTGCTCTCAAGCCACTGGGTGACGGCTTCATCAAACTGATCAAAATGGTCATCGCGCCGATCATCTTCTGTACGGTCGTCAGCGGCATTGCCGGCATGCAGAGCATGAAGTCGGTGGGCAAGACCGGCGGTTACGCGCTGCTCTACTTCGAAATCGTTTCCACCCTGGCCCTGCTGATCGGTCTGGTTGTGGTCAACGTCGTGCAACCGGGTAACGGCATGCACATCGACGTGGCGACCCTGGACGCTTCGAAAGTCGCTGCCTACGTCACCGCAGGTAAAGATCAAAGCGTTATCGGCTTCATCCTGAACGTCATTCCGAACACCATCGTCGGCGCCTTCGCCAACGGCGATATCCTGCAAGTGCTGATGTTCTCGGTGATCTTCGGTTTCGCCCTGCATCGCCTGGGTGCCTACGGCAAGCCGATCCTGGACTTCATCGATCGCTTCGCCCATGTGATGTTCAACATCATCAACATGATCATGAAGCTCGCGCCACTGGGTGCACTGGGCGCCATGGCGTTCACCATCGGCGCCTACGGCGTCGGTTCGCTGGTGCAACTGGGCCAGTTGATGCTGTGCTTCTACATCACCTGCGTACTGTTCGTGCTGGTCGTACTGGGTGCCATCGCCCGCGCTCACGGCTTCAGCGTCCTGCGTCTGGTTCGCTACATCCGTGAAGAACTGCTGATCGTACTGGGTACTTCCTCGTCGGAATCGGCCCTGCCACGCATGCTGGTGAAAATGGAGCGTCTGGGTGCGAAGAAGTCGGTTGTCGGTCTGGTCATTCCTACCGGCTACTCGTTCAACCTCGACGGTACTTCGATCTACCTGACCATGGCGGCCGTGTTCATTGCCCAGGCAACTGACACCCACATGGACATCACTCACCAGATCACCCTGTTGCTGGTGCTGCTGCTGTCCTCCAAAGGCGCTGCAGGCGTGACCGGTAGCGGCTTCATCGTCCTGGCTGCGACCC
The DNA here is from genome assembly GCF_024807945.1 of Pseudomonas sp. JUb42. Lineage (GTDB taxonomy): Bacteria > Pseudomonadota > Gammaproteobacteria > Pseudomonadales > Pseudomonadaceae > Aquipseudomonas. The sequence continues at coordinate 516,793 of NZ_JANUFD010000001.1, forward strand.
TGTCCGCTGTCGGCCACCTGCCGGTTGCCGGTCTGGCGCTGATCCTGGGTATCGACCGCTTCATGTCCGAAGCCCGCGCCCTGACCAACCTGGTCGGTAACGCCGTTGCAACTCTGGTTGTGGCCAAGTGGGTTGGCGAGCTGGACAGCGACAAGATGACTGCCGAGCTGGCCTCTGGTGGCACTCCCATCACCACTCTGGGTCCTCAAGACGACCTGGGTGTTGCCGAGAAGGCCTAAGCCTTAGCCCAAGCGTCACCCGACACCCCGCCAGAGCGCTGCTCTGGCGGGGTGTTTTGTTTTGCGCGAAGAATGACCAAAACTTGTGGGAGCGAGGCTTGCCCGCGAAGGCGAAATGTCAGACACAGAAGCTATATCGAATGTACCGGCCTCTTCGCGGGCAAGCCTCGCTCCCACGCTACAGAGAGTCGATCATTCCACCCGAACTTCCCCGCTGAATACCAGCGTCTCGCGACAGCGTCGGCACAGATACCGCCGCCCCTTGCGCACCAGTTGGTGACGTTGGGCGGAGAAGGGGAAATCGCTGTTGGCGCAGGGGCAGCGGTAGATGTAGCGGGTCACGCTGCGACGCTTCACTTCATAGGTATGGCAGCGGTTGGGCGGCAGCTCGTAGACGCCGCGCATGATCAGTTGCCATTCCTCGCCATGGGGCTGAATGCTGCCGCCGAACAGTTGATGGGCGACGAGGTGCGCGACTTCGTGGGCCACGGTCTGGCGCAGGAAGTCTTCGCTGTTTTCCCGGTACAGCTGCGGATTGAAGCGCAGCAGGTTTTCGTGCAGGTGTGCGACGCCCGCCTTCTGCCCGCGCAGCTTGAGGCTGACGACGGGGCGTTTGAAGGGGCGTTTGAAAAAGGCTTCGGCTTGCTGATAACAGCTTTCGACGCGGGCGTTGATGTGCTCGGGCATGCTTGCTGGCTCTCCAGAGGCGCCAAGTATGCCGTAGTGAGGGCGTATTCCGAAAACTCAAGCCGATACACGGAAGGGGCCGCTGTCGATAGCGGCGGCCCGACCGCTGGTATTTAGTTGGTGTACTCGGGGCCGACACCGATGCCCCAGAGCACGACGGTAAAGGCCATGATCGCTACCAGTACCACCAGGCCGACTGCCAGTACGGAGCTGGAAAACATGAACCCTTCGTCCGCATGGATATTCATGAAGGTCGGCAGCCCGACATACAGCAGGTAGACCGTGTAGCAAATGGCCGCCGTGCCCACCACCAGGCCCAGCCACATATGCGGATACAACGCCGCGAGCCCGCCGATGAACAGCGGGGTGGCGGTGTAGGTAGCGAAGGCAATGCAGCGGGCCATGCTGGGGGTGGCGTCGTAAGTGCGGGCCATCCAGTGGATAAAACCGCCCATGACGCCTACGCCGATCAGCATGGAGACATAGGACATGACCGCCATCCAGATGGCGCTGCCGTGGGTCAGCATCACCGGGGCGCGATCACCGATCACCCAGCCGACCTGGGTGGTGCCGATATAGGCGGCAACCGCCGGAATCGCTGCCAGGATCAGGGTGTGGGTCAGATACATGTGGCCGATGCTTTCTTCCTTCTCTTCGCGGATCTGATGCCACTCTTGATCGGGGTGAGTGAACAGACCCCAGACGTGATTGATCATGGCGTTGACTCCTTTTATCTCGGTTAGGCGCTATGCCCTCGCGTAGCCATTGGCCTTGCGCGGCACAGCCACAGCCTCGATTGCGCTCTCTATGACAAGGTTGCGACCTTATCGAGTATAGGAAGTCAGACCGTCGTAAAACCGGCATGCTTAGAGTGTTTGGCGATGTAAGACGGCGCGCTCATAGCCTCTGGATCATAAAATGACCGTTCAGACCCTTGGACGCGCGGTTATCCTCGCTGCAGGTTTATGCGTAAAATACCGGCCTTTTCCCGAGTCACCGCTAGCGGATATCAGCGCCATGGGCACCCTCTCAGTCAATCAGAACAAACTGCAAAAACGCCTGCGTCGGCTGGCCGGCGAGGCCGTCAGCGATTTCAACATGATTGAAGAGGGCGACAAGGTCATGGTCTGCCTGTCCGGCGGCAAGGACAGCTACACCATGCTCGACGTGCTGATGCACCTGCAGAAGGTCGCGCCGGTCAAGTTCGACATCGTTGCCGTGAATATGGACCAGAAGCAGCCCGGCTTCCCCGAGCATGTGCTGCCGGCCTATCTGGAAACCCTTGGCATCGAGTACCACATCGTCGAGAAGGACACTTACTCGGTGGTCAAGGAGCTGATCCCGGAAGGCAAGACCACCTGCTCGCTGTGCTCGCGCCTGCGTCGCGGCACGCTCTACACCTTCGCCGATGAAATCGGCGCGACCAAGATGGCCCTGGGGCATCACCGCGACGATATCGTCGAGACCTTCTTTCTCAATATGTTCTTCAACGGCTCGCTCAAGGCCATGCCTCCCAAGCTGCGCGCTGATGACGGCCGTAACGTGGTAATCCGCCCCCTGGCTTACTGTCATGAGAAGGACATCCAGGCCTATTCGGACATGAAGGGTTTCCCGATCATCCCGTGCAACCTCTGCGGCTCCCAGGAAAACCTGCAACGTCAGGTGGTCAAGGACATGCTTCAGGACTGGGAGCGCAAGACCCCGGGCCGTACCGAAAGCATCTTCCGCGCCCTGCAGAACGTGCAACCGTCGCAACTGGCCGACCGTAACCTGTTCGACTTCACCAATCTGCGCATCGACGAGACTGCGGCGTCGCGGTTCGTCAATGTGGTGAATATCTAACGTCTTCCCGGCTGGTTGGAATGACCAAACATGTGGGACCGGCTTTAGCCGGGAAGGCGATATGACCGGCGATAGAGGTCTATCGACTGCACCGGCCCCTTCCCGGCTAAAGCCGGTCCCACAATTCGCTATGCGCTACATGGCTATGCCGAATTCGTCATCCTAAAAGACGATTGCCGACAAGAACCCCCCGCCATAACAGGCCACCCTTGGCTTTTGCCATAAGCCAAGGGGTTGCGCCGTGATTGCTCTGACACTGGATGAAACAAGAACGCTGGCCGAGTCGATTCTGCGCCACAACGGCTTCAGCGAACCCCATGTAAAGGCGGTGGCCGAGGTGGTCTGGGCGGGGGAGCGCGATGAATGTGCGTCCCATGGCCTGTGGCGTCTGCTCGGCTGCATCGCGACCTTGCGCAACGGTAAAGTGGTGGCGGATGCCGAGCCCGAGCTGATTGATCAGGCTCCGGCTATTGTCCGGGTGGACGCCAAGGGTGGTTTCTCCCAGCGTGCTTTCCAGATGGGCACGCCGGTATTGGTGGAAAAAGCTCGAAACAGTGGGATTGCCGCCATGGCGATCAACCATTGCGTGCACTTTTCGGCGCTGTGGAGTGAGATCGAGGTGCTCACCGAAGCCGGGTTGGTCGCGATGGCTTTTACGCCGAGTCATTCCTGGGTCGCTCCGGCAGGCGGCAGCAAGCCGCTGTTCGGCACCAACCCCATCGCCTTCGGCTGGCCCCGTGTGGGCAAGCCGCCGTTTATCTTCGACTTCGCCACCAGTGCCGTGGCTCGAGGCGAAATCCAGCTGCATGAACGCGCGGGCAAGGCAATCCCGCTGGGTTGGGGGATCGACGCCGACGGCCAGCCGAGCACCGACCCCAGCGCCGTACTCAATGGCGCCATGCTGACCTTTGGCGGGCACAAGGGCTCCGCGTTGTCGGCCATGGTCGAGTTGATTGCCGGGCCATTGATTGGCGACCTGACCAGTGTCGAATCCCAGCAATACGATGCCGGCAGCAAATCGTCGCCGTATCACGGTGAGCTGATCATTGCGCTTGATCCCAAGCGTTTTCTTGGCGATGCCGTGGATCACCACCTGGCGCGGGCGGAAAGTCTGTTCGAGGGGATTCAGGGCCAGGGCGCACGGCTGCCGTCGCAACGGCGCTACGACGCGCGGGAAAGGAGCCTCAGGGATGGGGTGAAGATCACCGAGAAGCTGTATGAGGATTTGCAGGCGCTGCTGGTCTGAATGTGGGAGCGGATTCATCCGCGAAGACGGCATTCCAGACGATAGATCAGTATCGAATGTACCAGCCTATTCGCGGATAAATCCGCTCCCACAGGTTTGAGTAAGTCTTACATCGCTTACAACCCAACCTCCGGCAACACCGGCATATTGGCCAGCGCCTTTTTCATCAGCCCTTCGACATACTCACGATCCGCATCCGGCAGGGCCAGGCGGGGTGGGCGGGTCAGGGCGCTGCCGCGTTCCATGATGGCTTCGCACAGCTTGATGCATTGCACCAGGTCTGGACGCGCGTCCAGGTGCAGCAGCGGCATGAACCATTCGTAGATCGCCATGGCTTCAGCGAAGCGACCGGCCTTGGCCAGGCGGAACAGGGTCTCGCCTTCTTTCGGGAAGGCGTTGGACATGCCCGACACCCAGCCCACCGCGCCAACGGCGATGCTTTCGACGACAACGTCATCGAGGCCGGCGAACAGTACGAAGCGGTCGCCGACTTCATTGCGCACGTCGACAAAACGGTTGGTGTTGCCCGAGGAATCCTTAAAGCAGACGATGTTTTCGCAGTCGGCCAGGGAAATCAGGATGTCCGGGGTCACGTCGTTTTTGTAGATCGGCGGGTTGTTATAGACCATCAGCGGCAGGTCGGTGGCAGCGGCCACGGTGCGGAAGTGCGCGGCGGTCTCGAACGGCTTGGCCGAGTAGACCAGGGCAGGCATGAGCATGATGCCATCCGCGCCGGCCTTGGCTACCTGACGGGCGACATCGCTGGCGTTGGCGCTGGTGAACTCGGCGATGCCGGAGATCACGGGCACGCGACCGGCGCTGGCGTCTTTGGCGACTTCCACCAGGCTGATTTTTTCGGCCACGCTCAGGGAGGTGTTTTCGCCGACTGTGCCGCAGATCACCAGGCCCGACACGCCATCACGCACCAGGTTGGAAATGACCTTGTGAGTGGCTTCCAGGTTGAGGGAGAAGTCAGCGTTGAATTGGGTGGTGACGGCCGGGAAGACGCCGCTCCAGTTAACGTGTTTGCTCATGAGTTACTCCAGTTCGAATAAGGGATTTCGTATACGTTTGTGTTTGGGCAAATTAATGCCCGGTTTCGGGTTCTATTTCGTGTCATTCGGGTCGTTCGATATTTCACTGTGGGAGCGAATTCATTCGCGAAAGCGGTATTTCAGAACATGAAGATGCGTCGGATATCCCGGCCTCTTCGCGAATGAATTCGCTCCCACAATTCGCTCCCTTAACTTGCTCCGACAATCGTCCGTCGGCCTTCATTTATCCAGTTTCAAGCCAACCGGCCAGGTATCGGACAACTGATACCCCTGCGGCCACGGATCGCTCGGGTCGAGCATGTGTTGGTGCGTACCGGTGATCCAGGCACGGCCGGACAGTGCCGGGATAATGGCCGGGCGCCCGGCGATTTCGGTGAGGCTGTCGATCCGGCAGTTGAACTGCGAGCCGATGATCGAGCGGCCGATAAAGCGTTCGCCCACCGCCAGTTGCCCTTTGGCATGCAGCACCGCCATGCGCGCCGAGCAGCCGGTGCCACAGGGCGAGCGGTCGATCTTGCCGGGGCGGATGACCACGGCATTGGCCGCCGTGGCGATTTCATTTTCGTAGTGCAGCGGGGCGGCGATCTGGCAGAAGGAAATGTGCTTCCAGTCTTCGTTCAGCGGATGGCTGAAGCCCAGTTGTTCATTGGCCGCCAGGGTGATTTTCAGGCCGGTCTCGACCAGATCCTTCGCTTCGTCGGCGGTCAGGGCAAAGCCCAGTTTGGTCGAGTCGACAATGGCGAAGCTGTCGCCGCCATAGGCGGTGTCGACCTGGATCGAGCCGATGCCCGGTACTTCGATCCAGGCATTGAGCTTGTCGGCAAAGGACGGATGGTTGCGCACTTCGACGCTCTGCACCTTGCCGTCGCGACACTGGGCCACGGCTTCGATCAGGCCGCCGGGGGCTTCCAGTATCAGGCGTGTCTCGGGTTCGGTCATGGGCAGAATGCCGCTGTCGAGCAGCACCGTGGCCACGCACAGGGAGTTGGAGCCGGACATGGGCGGCACGTCCGCCGGCTCCATGATGATCCAGCCCATCTGCGCCTTGGGGTTCTTCGGCGGCACCAACAGATTGACGTGACGGAACACCCCGCCGCGAGGTTCATTGAGCATGAAGTTGCGCAACACGTTGTCCTTCTCGATCCAGCGCGATTGCTCCCAGATCGTCTCGCCCGGTGGTGGCGCGACGCCGCCGACGATAACGTCACCGACCTCGCCCTCGGCGTGGCAGCTGACCACGTGAATCACTTTCGATGAACGCATGAGTGATGGTCCTCTTGTCGAATATTGAATAGCGTCTTCTTTGGGAGCCAATATTGTGGGAACGAATTCTGTGGGAGCGAATTCATTCGCGAAGAGGCCGGTACATTTCACGCCTTTTCATCGTTGGATAAACCGCTTTCGCGAATGAATTCGCTCCCACAGTTAGCCTCCCACAGTATTCGCTCTCACAATTCGCCCGCACGATAGTTGCCATGAGCTCTAATTGATGGACTTTAGGAAGTCAGCCGTCTCCGCCCGCTGCGGATTGCCAATCACCTGATCCGGCGTGCCGATTTCGTGAATCAGGCCGTTGCGGAAAAACGCCACGCGATCGGATACATCCCGCGCAAAGCGGATCTCGTGGGTCACCAGGACCATGGTCATGCCGTCTTCGGCGAGCATGCGCATGGTGTCCAATACCTCCCCCACAAGCTGTGGGTCGAGGGCCGAGGTGGCTTCGTCGAACAGCATGTAATCCGGCGACATGGCCAGTGCGCGGGCAATGGCCATGCGCTGTTGCTGGCCGCCGGAGAGCTTGCCGGGGAATACCTTTAGCTTGTCGCCCAGGCCGACGTGGGTCAGTTGCTTGACCGCCAGCGCCTCGGCCTCGGCTTTGCTTTTACCCAGGACGGTGCGCGGCGCCAGCATCACGTTTTCCAGCACGGTCAGGTGCGGAAAGGCGTTCCACTGCTGGAATACGATGCCGATCTTTTGTCGCAGCTTGTTGATATCGGTGCCCGGCGCATGGACCTCGGTGCCGTCGACGCGGATGCTGCCGCTCTTGATCGATTCCAGGCCGTTGATGCACATCAGCAGGGTCGATTTACCCGAGCCGGAGCCGCCGATGATCGACACCACTTCGCCCTTGTTCACCGACAGGCTGACGCCCTTGATCACTTCCAGTTCGCCGAATGATTTGTGTACGTTGTCGATCTCAATCATTTTCCTGCCACCTTGCTTCCAGCCGGGCGCCGAAACGGGCAACCACCAGGCTCATGACGTAGTAAATGGCGCCGGCGATGCACAACACCAGCAACGGTTCTTGAATGCGCGTAACGATGGTCTGGGAGGCCCGTAGCAGCTCGACGATGCCGATCCACATGACCAGCGCGGTGTCTTTCATCACCGACAACAGCAGGTTGACCCAGCCAGGGAAGGCGACGCGGGCGGCCATGGGCATGACGATGCGGCGAATGTCCTGCCAGTAGGTCAGGCCCAGGGAGCGGCTGGCCCGGCGCAGGCTCATCGGCACCGACAACACGCCACTGCGCACGATCTCTGTGCAGTAGGCGGTGACGTACAGCCCGAGCACCACACAGGCCACGCTGAAGGCGCTCCAGTTCAGCCCGGCAATGCTTTTCAGGGCATTGAACAGCACGAACTGGATCAGCAACGGCACGCTGCGAAACACATCCAGCAGCCACGCCAGGGGGATCGAGGCGCGCGGCAACAGGGCGCGGAACAAGCCGCAGGCAACACCGATCACGGTGCCGATCAGCATCGACACGAGGGTCAGCAGGATCGTCACCTTGGTGCCGTCGAGCAGGAACAGCATGTCGTTCCAGGTAAAGCTGGTATTGAACATGGTCATCTCCCTCAATACCGGAACAGGCGCCAGGACAGCAGGCGGGCCAGTCCCACGATCGCCTTGGCGATCAGGTAATACAGCACGGCGGCGATGGCGAAGAATTCAAAGGTGCGGAAGGTCTTGACGTTCCAGTCCTGGGTCACGCCGGTGAGGTCGTTGTTCAGACCGACCACCACGCCCATGGAGGTCATCAGTACCGCCCAGACCATCTGGTTGGTCAGGGGGTAGAAAACGATCCGCAACAGTTGCGGGATGACGATCAGCCGGTAAGCCTTGGGTGCACTCATGCCCAGGGAACGGGCGGCGCGCAGCTGGGTGTCCGGCACCGCCTTGAGGCCGCCGCGGAAGTTCTCGGCCAGGTAACCGGCGTTATTGATGGTGATCCCTGCCAGCAATGCCGCCCATGAACTGATATGTAGCCCGAACGAGCCAAGGCCGAAGTAGAGGATGTAAACCTGAAACAGCGACGGCGTGTTGCGCGCGATGGAAATCCACGCGGCGGCAAAACCGCGCAATATCGGTTGCTTGCCCATGCGCATGAAGGTCAGGCACAGGGCGATCAGCACGCCGAGGATCATCGACAGCGCGGCGGTCTCGAAGGTGACCAGGGCGCCGTCAAGCATGTCCGGCAGAGCCTTGAACGCGGCACGCCAGTGGAAGTTGTAATCAAACATGGGCAGGCTCCCTTTCGGCGTTCAGCCAGGCTGGCAGACGCCCGCTGGCCTGGCCGCTGCACGCGGTGGCGACGCATTCGGCAAGGCTGGCGAAATGCACCTGACGCCCGACCAGCCCCGGCGCGTAGTGGGCGTATTTGCCGGAGTTGGTCATCAGGGTGCGCGCGCTGACCGGCACCACCGGCTCGCCGAGCATGCACCAGCAGGTATCGCTGACGAACTGCACGCCGAAGTCTTCCAGAGTCGCAACGTATCCGGCGGCCCGGGCCTGCTCCAGCACGGCGCGGCCGAGGGTCACGGCGACGGCGACTTCAGGGTGTTTGCGCTGGCCCTGGCACAGCGCGGCGAGGCTTGCGCATTCGCTCAGGGAGAAATGCGGATTGCCCAGCGACACCAGATCCACCTGCGGGTCTGGCGCGCTGTCGAGTTCGCGCCAGCTGTGCAGCAGCTCGCTGGCGGTGATACGGAAAGTGCGTTCAGGTGCCTTGTCGCCCAATGCCTGCTCGGCGCTGGCCGCTTCCGGGGTGACGCCGGCGATATGAAACATAGGCGCCGCCGAGGTGGTGGCGAAGGCGGCCCCGAACGCCTTGAGATCGTCCAGGGTCGGCGCCGCCTGCTCCAGCCCGCAGATCACCGGGATCTGGCTGCCGCACAGCAGGCCGACGTGGTAGCCGAGCAGCGGGTAAAAACTGTCGTCAAGGTCTTGCAGCGCGGGCACCTCGATACGCAGGCAGGCCCGGCGCTGCTGCTCGATATGGCAGCCGATCAGGGGGGCGCGGCCGGTGAGGGCGATGCAGATGTCCAGATAGTCCGGGTATTTCAGGGTGCGGGCGCCGATCACGCTATTGGCGTAGACCACCGCATTGGATTCAGCCCAGACGATCTGTTCGCCCACCGTTGGCGCGCTGTCCAGCAGATACGGCGCGCAGGTAAAGCTGACCTGGGCGCCCATGTTCAGATAAGCATCGCCGAGTTGGCTGGCGGGCTCGCCGAGGCTGGCGGCGACACCCAGTTCGCGCCAGCGGCGCTTGTCCACGGAAATCGAATTGAGCGTGGTGGGCACTCGTACATGGGCACCCCAGGCCACCAGTTGCTGGGCGAAACGCAGGCTGGCCGGGCCGGTATAGATGCAGCCGTCGATATGCGCCTGAGTGATGTCCAGCAGTTCTTTGGCACCTTGCAGTTCGGCCATGCGCAGGATGATGCCCATGGCCACTTGCGCGGCCTTGCCCTGGCGACCTTCGAGCATGTCGCGGTCGTTGTTACTGAGGATCAGGTCGGGTGTCCATGGCAGGCGCTTTTCGGCACGGCTTGGCAGGGCCACCGGTTGTTCGCTGAAACCCTGCAGTTGATCACCGACTACTTGCACATGGCTCAATCCGCGCAGAGCGGCAAAGCCTTCGACACCGACGCTGATGACCGGAATCGAGTGTTCGAACATCTGCTCGGCAATCAATACGCCGAGGGTGAGGATATCGTCGATCTGCTCCAGGACCAGCGCCGCCGGGGCGTGACCATTGAGGATCAGCTCGAGCATGACGCTGCTGCCGGTGCACGAGCCGCGGCCACTGGGAATGGCCAGCACCCGCCCGCTGATAATCGAACCGCTAAGAGGGTGATGCCGGTCGATGACTTCCCCGGTAAAGGGATCGACACCGCCCCAGAAACTCAGACCGACGTCGGCATGGAGCAGTTCGCCCTGGGCCGACCCTGCCACCAGGCAGCGGCCTGTTAACGAAACATCTGACATGTTTGGGTTCCTGTCTGGGTACACAAATCGCTACAACATGGGAATGCGATTTTGTGGGAGCGTGGCTTGCCCGCGAAGGCTATGTATGAGGCTCAGAAAATTTATCGGATGTTCCGGCATCTTCGCGGGCAAGCCTCGCTCCCACAATCTCCCCGATTCAGAGGGAGTTGTGGATCAGCGATAAACGTTCGGCACAGTCAGGTCCACAGGCTTACCGGCGCCCACCCATTTTTCATACAGCTCAGCGTAGCGGCCGGAGCGTACTTGCTGGTTGATGAACAGGTTGAGGTAGTTGATCAGGCCGTATTCGTTGCGCTTGGCGGCCAGGGCTACGTAGTCGATGACGTAAGGTGCGTTACCGGCGATGCGCAGGCCCTTGTATTTGCCGGACTTGATCGAAGCGGCGGCGACGGTGTTGGTCACGACCGAGGCGTCGATGTGGCCCTGGGCGACGGCGAGGATAGTGTCGTTCTGGGTCTGGTAGGCGCGGAAGCTGCCGTTGCCCCATTTCTTCACGTCTTTTTCCAGGGCGATGGCTTCGAAGGTGCCGCTGGTGTTACCGACCGGCTTGCCCTTGAGGTCGTCGTAGCTGTTGATCTTGGTGTCGTCGCGGGTCAGCACGACCATGTTGAAAGCGAAGTAAGGCACGGTCATGCCCACGGTCTTGGCCCGCTCGAGGGTGTCGGAGGTCGAGGCGACGATCACGTCGGCACGGCCTGATACCAGTGCCGGGATACGATCAGGGAAAGGCGTTTCCACCACCTCGGCTGTTACTCCCAGCACCTTCGCCAGGTCGTTGCAATAGTCCACGTCGAACCCGACCGGGACATTCTTCTCATCACGCATACCCATTGGCGGGAAATCCAGGGTAACCGCGCAGCGCAGTTTGCCGGAGTCGATGATGTCATCGAGCTTGTCGGCTTGGGCGGTGTTGATCAGGGAAACACTCATGGCGGCAAAGAGGGCTACGGCAACAGCTGGGTTTTTCATAGAAGCCTCGTGATATGCAAGTGATGAAACGGGCTGAGCGAAAAAGTCGGATATGTAATTTCGTATACGATATTAATTATGCAACCCGCGTGCCTGTTTTTTGATCAGTGGGTTAATTGGTCGCAGAGGCTGCTGGGGCAGTACTTGCAGCGGTTTGATGCTTGGCTGCGACACCTGGGTGGCCGTCACCGACATGTTACAAAAGGGAGCAAAGTTGTGGCGGCTGCTCCATGGTGGGTAGCTGTTTCAGCGATGAGACTCTCGGTACTGGCTTGGCGAGAACCCGGTCAGGGCACGAAATTGGCGGCTGAAGGCGCTGTGATCAGTGTAGCCGCAGCGCAGGGCGATCTCGGTGATCGACAGGTCATGCAGCAACAGGCGCGAGGCTTCGCCGAGGCGGGCCTTGTGAATCATCTGCCGGGGCGTTAGCTGAAAGATGCGCTTGCAGTGCCGCTCCAGTTGGGCGATGGACAGCCCGGCGATAGCGGTCAGTTCGGCCAGGCTGATGGGGCGGGCAAAGTGTTCGCGAATATAGGCATCCACTGCACCGAGCTTTTGATAGGCCGGGTGGGTGGATTGCGGGCTTTGCAGATCCCGGGAAATCCCGGCGAGGCCTATGATTGCGCCCTGCTGATTGCGCAGAGCCAGTTTGTTGGTCAGGCACCACACCGGTTGGTTACCGTAATAAAGGTGCAACTCCAGCTGATCGGACAGCTGGCGGCCGTCGGCCAGGACTCGGCGATCCTGCTCGGTGTACAGCGGGCCGAAGCGCGCAGGAAACACCTCTTCAGCGGTATGCCCGACGATATCCGCCTTGTGCTTGAAGCCGCAGCGCTGGGCCAGCGCCTGGTTGACCAGTGCGTAGCGGGCCTGGGTGTCCTTGATGAAAAACACCAGCCCCGGAATGGCATCGAACAACGGCGCGACCTGAGTCAGGGTCGCGAGCAGTTGGTCGAGGGTGTCGGGGGCGGGGGCGTTCAGGAGTTCGATCATGGGCACAGGACAGGCTAGAGGTCGTGATGGATGATGGGGCTTATGGGGCGATCGTGGGGGTTAATTTTGTGGGAGCGAATTCATTCGCGAAGAGGCCAGTACATTCGCCACATATATGTCGCCTGTACCATCGCTTTCGCGAATGAATTCGCTCCCACAGAATTCGTTCCTACAAGAAGTCTTCCACCATATTTGATCAGCAAGGGATTTTGCTCCGGACTGTTCATTGGCTTTCTTCCAGATGAATCAGGGTCGACACCCGCGTCGGGCTGAACGGCGGGCGCGGCATCGGCGGTTCCCAGCCGAACAATGTTTGCGTGGCCGTGGAGCAGATCTTCCCCTGACAGGCGCCCATGCCGCAGCGGGTGGCGAGCTTGGCCTGTTTCCAGTCTGGCTGCATGGCCAAGGCGGCGAAGGAGACGTCCTCGCAACGGCAGACCAGGGTGTCGGGGCTGGCCAGTTGGCGGATGGCCGGGTCAAGGGCGAAGGTCTTGTGTAACTGATCGGCAAAGCGCTGCCAGCGTTGGCGCTCGGGCCACAAGGCCTGGGCCTGGGATTGCAGGCCGACGGCAGCAAAGCCAGCGACACGACCTTCGACCAACGCCAGCTCGCTGCCGCCGAAACCGGTGCATTCGCCTGCGGCATAGTGATCGGCCATAGGGCTGGCCTGCCACTGATCCACGCTCAATGCGCCCTGATGGACGTCGTAGCCCAGCGCGCGTCCCAGCTCTACGTTCGGCACCAGACCGAAGCCACAGGCCAGTCGGTCGCAGGCAACTTCCTCGATGCCTTTTGCCGTTTGCAGGCGCACGCCTTCGACGCGGTCTTGACCCAGGGCAGCGATAACATGGCTGCCTGCCCGGTAATGCGTGTCGAACAGCCCGAAGGCTTGCAGCGCCTTGTTCGGCCATTGGCCCAGACGCGCAGCGAAGTCCATCACCTGAGCCCAAGACGCCTGCTCGGCAATGCGTGGTATCTGCGCGCCGTTGGCTTTGGCCGTGGCGGCACTGGCCAGCAGTAGCGGACCACTGCCGGAGATGACAATCCGCTCATCCTGCACCGGCAGGCCGCCCTTGATCAGCGCCTGCAAGCCGCCCGCGCCAGTGACGCCGGGCAGGGTCCAACCGGGGAAGGGCAGCAGCAGTTCGCGGGCGCCGGTGCAAAGGATCAATGTGCTGTAGCTGATCAGCCAGCCGCGTTCCGCGTCCTCGACCAATAACTGTTTAGCCTTGGCGCGGGCGATGACTTTGGTGCCGCTGTACAGCTGGATATTCGGCGTGTCCTGGATCTGCTGGCGCAGGTCACGGGCCTTGGCGGGGATGCTGGCCTGGGGGCCGTCGCGCCAGATCTGTCCGCCGGGCAGCGGGTTGTCGTCGAGGATGGCGATCTTCACGTCGGCATTGGCGGCGGCGAGGGCGGCGGCCATGCCGGCGGGCCCGGCGCCGATGATCAGCAGGTCGACATGGGCATTCATGGCTGGGTCTCCACGCGCATGCCGTCGCGGCACAGGGTCTGGCAGGCGAGGCGGCGCTGGCCGTCTACCGTCACCCGGCACTCCTGACAGATGCCCATGCCACACAACGGCGCACGACGCTGGCCGCTGACCGAAGTGCGGCTGCAACCAGTGCCGCCCAGAGACAGGGCCGCGGCCAGGGTAGTGCCTTGGGCGACACGCAGGGCGTGGCCGTCGATGCTTAGTTCAGGCATGAGAGGGACCTGTGCTCAAACAGAGCGATTTGAATTAACCGGATTTTCTGTGGGAGCGAGGCTTGCCCGCGAAAAACGATAACGCGGTATACCTGAGCCACCGCGACGACTGATTCGCGGGCAAGCCTCGCTCCCACAAGAGTCATGCGGGTTGGATGACAGGAAACTATCAGCATGGACTGCCTGCTCCGATAAACCGCTGCGGCGCATAGGGTTCAAGGGGCAGCGGCGCAGATGTGCGCAACATTTGCGCAGCAAGTAATCGGGCGGTACCCGGCGCAGTCGTCACCCCGAGCCCTTCATGCCCTAGCGCCAGCCACAGGCCGGGCTGCTGCGGATGCTCACCGATCAATGGCAGGCCGTCAGGGCTGGCAGCGCGGAAACCGGTCCAGCTGCGAATGGCATTCATCTGCCCCAGCTCCGGGAGGAATTCGCTGGCGCGGCGCAGCATGCGTCCGAGCATCCAGCCTTCGACTTCGGGGTCGTGATTGTCGAATTGCCGCGACGAACCAACGAATAACTGGCCGGTTGGGCGCTGTTGCACGTTGAACGCCACCGATGGCCCCTTGGCGTTATGGGCGCTGGTGACGTAGCCCAGTTCGACGAGGGTGTGGCTGATCTGCACGGGGTAGCGGTCGGTGATCAATAGATGGCCCTTCTTCGCCTGCAAGGGCAGTTCCGGGCACAGTTCGGCGGCGTAGATGCCATTGGCCAGGACCACGGCGTCGCCTTGCAGCCACTGGCCGTCGTCCAGACGCAGGCGATTGCCCTGTACTTCAACGACACGGCCAGGCTGCTGGCGGACTTTGCCGGTGCGTTGCAGCAGCCAGCGGGCGGCATTGGGCGCGTAGAGGATGCCGTCGCCGCTGACCTTGAGGGCGCCATACAGCCCCGCACGCAAAGCCGGTTCGGCCTCGGCCAGGGCCTGGGCATCGATCAGTTCGCAGGCCATGCCGTAGTTGCGCAGGGTGGCGTGTTTTGCTTCGGCGGCGGCCATTTCTTCGGCATTGCAGGCCAGCCACAGGGTGCCGTTATTGCGCATGGCGCAGTCGTCCGGCAGCTCGGGCGCCCATTCGCGCCAGGTGCGCACCGAGTATTCGCTCAGGGCCAGTTCGTCACGGTTGTCGTCCAGCACCACCAAGTGGCCCATGCCCGCCGCCGTGGCAGCCGGGCGCTGGCAATCGAGAACCAGCACGTCGAGGCCCTGACGAGCCAGTTCATCAGCACAGGCCGCACCGATGATGCCGCCGCCGATGACGATGACCTCGGCGACCCGCTGCGCAGTCACGGGCGGATGCCCCAAGCGAACGGATCGTCGGCGTCGAGCAACAGGGTGGCTTCAGCACTGACATGGGCACGGCCGCGAATGGTCGGGATCACCTGCTCGCCCTGCCATTCGTAGCTGCCCTCGAACTGGCTGCCGATCACGCTGGCCTGACGCCAGATCTCGCCGGCTTCGAGTTTGCCGTCAGCCGCCAGGCAGGCCAGTTTGGCACTGGTGCCGGTGCCGCACGGCGAGCGGTCGTAGGCCTTGCCGGGGCACATGACAAAGTTGCGACTGTCAGCCACGGCGTCATCGGCGAACAACTCGATATGGTCGATCACACCGCCGTCTTCGCCGAAGATGCCTTGCTCTTCCAGCGCCAGGCGCACGGCCCAGGTGTAGTCGGTGAGGGCGTCGAGGTTGCCGCTGTCCACCGCCAAGCCATGGTCGGCAATCAGGAAGAACCAGTTGCCGCCCCAGGCGATATCGCCGGTAACACTGCCGATACCGGGGACTTTCAGCGTCACGGCCTGGCGATAGCGATAGGATGGCACGTTCTGCACGCTCACCGAGCGGTCTTCGTGCAGGGTTGCCTCCACCGTACCCACCGGGGTTTCGATGCGATGCACGCCGGTCTCGATGCGGCCCAGATAGGCCAGGGACACCACCAGGCCGATGGTGCCGTGGCCGCACATGCCCAGGTAGCCGCTGTTATTGAAGAAGATCACCCCGGCGCTGGCGGTAGGGTCCACCGGTTCGCAGAGCAGGGCGCCGACCAGCACATCGCTGCCACGGGGTTCCAGCACGGTAGCGGCGCGCCAGTCGTCGAACTGCTCGGCGAGAATCTGCTTGCGCTCGGCCATGCTGCCCTTGCCCAGGTCGGGAAAGCCGTCGAGGACCAGGCGGGTCGGTTCGCCGCCGGTATGGGAGTCGAGAATGCTGATGCGTTGCATGGGGTCACTCCGTGGCTTGAAGACCCTCACAGAATGACGCTGCCGTGCGGGCAGGGCTTGACCGATTTCGTTCGGGGCGATGACGAAATCGGCACAGTCGGTTGGCGCCTCAGGCTTCGCTGATGGACTCGTTGGGCAGGTGTGCGTAAAGCTCCCGACAAACACCGATGATGTGGTGCTCGATCAGTTCGGCGGCTTTGTCGACGTCGCGATCGGCACAGGCCTGAAGAATTTCGCGGTGTTCCTGATCGGCGCGCAGCTTGCCTTCGGCGAAGCTCATTTGCAGGCGCAGGTAACGCTCGACCTTGTCGTGAATCGAGCGGATCAGGTTGAGCTGAAACGGCCGTTGCGCCGCCTCATAGAGGCAGGTGTGAAAGGCCCAGTTCAGTTCCGACCAACGCCCGACGTTATCGTCGCCAACGAATTCGTCACAGATGGCCCGGGCCCGGGCGATGTGCTCGGTCGTCATTTTCGGCACGGCCTGGCGGATCGCCTGGACCTCAAGCAGCACGCGTACTTCGAAGATCTGCGCCAGTTCCGGTTCCGACAGGCGGGTGACGACTGCGCCCTTGTTGCGCAGGAATTGCACCAGGCCCTCGGCCTCCAGGCGCTTGAGGGCTTCGCGCACGGGGATCTTGCTGACGTTGAAGACTTTGGCGATATCGTCCTGGCGAATCGGCTCATCCTCGGCGAAATGCCCGGAAATAATGGCTTCGCGCAGGTGTTTGGCGATGACCTCGGAGGCCGAAGGGGCGACACCGAGGTTGGGGGCGT
Organism: Pseudomonas sp. JUb42; assembly: GCF_024807945.1. Lineage (GTDB taxonomy): Bacteria > Pseudomonadota > Gammaproteobacteria > Pseudomonadales > Pseudomonadaceae > Aquipseudomonas. The sequence continues at coordinate 533,818 of NZ_JANUFD010000001.1, forward strand.
CAGGCAGTCGAAAAGGCACGCGGATGACTCAGCAAGGGGAACTGGGGAATATGGTATACGAAGTGCGTCGGAATTTATGTCAATCTGTGTCAACCACTGCAAAAATCAGTGGTTGACGGTGTAGGCCAGCATCGCCGACAGCTGGCACAGCGGGCGTCCGCTCTCGGCCTGCCACTGGTTGAACACGTCCTGGACGATGGCCTGGTCGCGCTTGCTGGTGGGCACCTTGTCGATGATGTTCTGGGCGTTGAGGGCGGCGACCATGTCATTGCTGGCAATAAAGGTGTCTTTGCCGACCATGCGCAGGAAGCGCGGCGCCGACATGCCACCCATCTGGCTGCCGTGCTTGGCCAGATACTGCCACAGGCCGGTGATGTCACTGATCGGCCAGTCGGCGATAAACGCACCGAAGCTGCCGTGTTCGTGGGCGACATCGAGGATGAACTGGGCATTGCGCGGCACGCTCTTGAGCTTGCCCAGGTGGCGGATGATCCGCGCATCCTGCATCAGCCGCTCCAGATGGTCTGCGCCCATGAGCACGACTTTTTCCGGATCGAAACCAAAGAAAACCTGTTCGAACGCCGGCCATTTGGCATCCACCAGGCTGTGCTTGAGGCCGGCGCGGAATACCCGCAGGGCCATGGTCGACAGGTAGCGGTCGTCGCTGATAGCGCGCAGTTGCTGCGGGGTGCGGGCGTCCGGCAAGTGGGCTTCAAGGGCTTTGGCCGAACCGAAACGGTTCAGGCAATACTCGTTCAGCCATTTGTAGTCGTGCATTACTGCTCCAGAATCGGTTGCTGGCCTTCGCCGGCCTGTTTGCGGCTGTATTGGAAACGCCAGCGAACATACAGCAATGCGCTGATGAATACGGCAAGGCTGGCGAGCATTTCCAGGATGCCGAACAGCGAACGGCCCGGATCATAGGCGGCCAATGCGCCCTTGATGAAGTACAGATTGACCACGAAACAGGTCCAGGAGTGCCCGCGCGGGCTGCCGCTGAACATGCCCGGCGCCAGGACCAGCAGCGGTACCAGCTCGATCAGCAGGATGACCCAGGGCCGTGCGCCGTGCAGATCGGCGATCAGCAGGTAATAGACCGACAGCAGGGCGATCAGGCCGATGAAGCAGGCCAGGGCGAGCACGCGGCTGATGCGCACCCTCGGCTCCAGCCATTCCAGGGGCGGCAGGACCTTGGGCTTTTTAGCCACGAGGCGTCTCCAGCAGCAGCGCAGTCTTGGCCAGACGCTGGCCGAGGGCGCGGCACAGCTCCGCTTCGTGGCGATCCAGCGGGCGCTTGCCGTCGGCACCGGCATGGTGACTGGCGCCATACGGCGTGCCGCCGCCAGCGGTCTCGATCAGCGCCGATTCGCTGTAGGGCAGGCCAGTGACCAGCATGCCGTGGTGCAGCAACGGCAGGAGCATGGACATCAGGGTGGTTTCCTGGCCTCCGTGCAGGCTGGCGGTAGAGGTGAACACGCTGGCGGGTTTGCCGACCAGAGCGCCGGTCAGCCACAGGTTGCTGGTGCCATCGAGGAAATACTTGAGCGGCGCGGCCATGTTGCCGAAGCGCGTCGGGCTGCCCAGGGCCAGGCCCGAGCAGTTCTTCAGGTCGTCGAGGGTGGCATACAGCGCGCCGCTTTCCGGGATGCTCGGCGCCACTGCTTCGCATTCGCTGGAAATCGCCGGGACTGTACGCAGACGCGCTTCCATACCGCCCAGCTCTATGCCCCGGGCAATCTGCCGGGCCATTTCGCTGGTGGAACCATTGCGGCTGTAGAACAGGACCAGAATGTAGGGTGTGCTCACGGCAACAACTCCAGGATATTTTCCGGCGGGCGGCCGATCACGGCCCTGTCGCCCGCTACCAGAATCGGCCGTTCGATCAGCTTCGGATGAGCGGCCATGGCGGCGATCAGTTGCTCGTCACTTGTGCTGGCGTCGGCCAGGTTCAGGGTCTTGTATTCATCTTCGCCGGTGCGCAACAGTTGTCGGGCGCTGATGCCCAGCTTGCCGAGCAGCTCACGCAATTGCGCGGCGTCGAGCGGGGTTTCCAGATAACGGACGATGGTCGGGGTCAGGCCACGAGCTTCCAGCAGTTCCAGCGCGCCACGTGATTTGGAGCAGCGCGGGTTGTGATAAAGCGTCAGATCGGTCATTTGCGGTCGCATCTTGCGTGAGGTGGCGGGTATTCTACCTGCCGCAAGTCTGCGCCAGAACCCGTCGCGGTGATCGGTCGCAGATGCAGCAGGATTAATGTGGGACCGTAGGACCGGCTTTAGCCGGGAGGGCGATCTCGCGGCTGAAGCCGCTCCTACGGCGGGTCGTCTAAATCAAATGGGTTATGGGTTGTTCGATGAGTAACATGGCAATGCGATGGGCAGCGACCTTTGCGCTACTGTGCAGTGCGCTGCTAAGCGGCTGCGGAGCAGATCTAGGCACCGATCAGAACGGCCAGAAGGTCGCCAGCGAGCGTATCGACAAGCACTGGCTGGTGGTCAATTACTGGGCGGAATGGTGCGGTCCGTGCCGTACGGAAATCCCTGAGTTGAACAAGCTCTCCGAGCAGCTCAAGGATCAGCAGGTCACGGTCTTGGGCGTAAATTTCGATAACGTTCAGGGCGATGACCTGAAGAACGCCAGCAAGACTTTGGGCATCACGTTCACCGTGCTCGCCCAGGACCCGGCCGAGCGCTACAACCTGCCCACGTCCGAGGCCTTGCCGGTGACCTACATCATCGACGACAAGGGCAAGGTGCGTGAGCAGTTACTGGGCGAGCAGACCGCCGCCGGGGTTACGCAGAAGCTCAAGGCCCTGCGCGGCGAAGGTTAGTCATTCTTCCAGCCAGAACCGCAACGGCTTGCCTTCGGCAGGCCACAGGCGCAGCTGGTTGATCGGCGAGATATCCCAGCGTTGCACCTTGCCCAGGGCTTGCAGGTAACGCTGCTCCTGCTCCATCAGCGCCGGGCCGCAGAGTTTGCGGGTGCTGCCGACAGGCCCCAGGCTAATGCTGTGATCCTTGAGCGTGTACGGCGCGAACCAGTGATTGCAACCGGCGGTGCCGTAGGCGCGACCATCGGCGCCGAGGGTCATGGTCAAGTGGCTGTTATCGATCAGCGGTCGTTCGCCGATCCACTCCAGCAGGTAGCCATGGTCACGGCTTGGCGTCGGCTCGGTCGTGCAGCCTGCACCCAAGAGTGCAGCGCCCATCATCCCTAATGCGGCAAAGCGTTTCATGCGGCAGTCCCTTGGCATTTCTTGCACTGGTGTTTGTCGCCGAGGGTTTTCCAGCCCAGCTCGGCTATGCGGGCGATGGCGGCAGGTTTCTGCGCCTTGGTACCCAGTTTGCTCTCGACCATGAACTCGAAGTCCAGTTCGGCGCCGCAGCTGTCGCAGTTGACCTTCCATTGATGGATCGCCAGTTCGTCGAACACCGGCCCGCGTGCCACCGCGACCCATTGCCCCGGCGGGTTGATCAGGTGACGGACTTTCTCGACCTGCAAGCGCATGAAGAGTGTCTTGGCGCCTTTGATCGTCACCAGCAGGGTGTCGTCGTTATGGATCGAACCGCCATTGCCGGTGACCTGATAGCGGCCGGGCCCAAGGGTCCGGCACTCCGTCAGGGTGTGCTGGGGGTTGAGCATGCTGTAGCGGAAATCGTGTTCGACCATGGTTCTTCCAGAAAGACAGGAGCCTGCAAAATGGCGCGCATCCTAGCATGCCCGCCATTAACCGACGCCTGTCAGCCGTCGACCCGGTTCTGCGGCGTGCCCTGGCGCCAGGCGCGGATGTTGTCCAGCGTGGTCTGGGCGATCGCCGCCAGGGCCTCCTGAGTGAGGAAGGCCTGGTGCGCGGTGATGATCACGTTGGGGAACGTCAGCAGCCGCGCCAGTACGTCGTCCTGCAGGGGCAGGTCGGAGCGGTCTTCGAAGAACAGTTGGGCTTCTTCCTCGTAGACGTCCAGGCCCAGGTAGCCGAGTTGGCCGCTTTTCAACGACTCGATCAGCGCCGGGGTGTCGACCAGGGCGCCGCGGCCGGTATTGATCAGCATGGCGCCACGCTGCATGCGCGCCAGGGAATCAGCATTGATCAGGTGTTTGCTCTGTTCGGTGAGCGGGCAGTGCAGGCTGATGATTTGCGCCTGTTCCAGCACCTGCGCCAGGCTCAGGTAGCGGGCGCCCAGGGCCTCGACCGCCGGGTTGGGGTAGGGGTCATAGGCCAGCAGTTTACAGCCGAAACCGGCCATGATCCGCGCAAAGGCCGCGCCAATCTGCCCGGTGCCGATTACGCCGACCGTCTTGCCGACCAGATCGAAGCCGGTCAGGCCATGCAGGGTGAAATCGCCGTCGCGGGTGCGGTTGTAGGCGCGGTGCAGGTGGCGGTTGAGGGACATGATCAGCGCCACCGCGTGTTCGGCCACGGCATTGGGCGAGTAGGCCGGAACGCGAACCACGCTCAGGCCCAGACGTTTAGCGGCAGGCAGGTCGACATGGTTGAAACCGGCCGAGCGCAGGGCAATCAATTGCGTGCCACCGGCAGCGAGTTTTTCCAGGACCGGGGTGCTGAGGTCGTCGTTGATAAAGGCACAGACCACCGGGCAGCCATCGGCCAGGGCTACGGTGTCCAGGGTCAGGCGCGCCGGCTGGAAATGCAGGTCCAGCTCGCCGGAGACCTGAGCGGCGAGGAAGCTGTCACGGTCGTAGTGCTGGCTGCTGAAGAGGAGGGTGCGCATGAATGGGTCCTTTGGGAACGAATGCTGTAGCGGCTGGCCTTGTGGGAGATCCCGCCCCGTCTACGACGGCGCGCTCTCACGCAGCTAACGCTAACCGGGGCGGGGGGCAAATCTTGTGGGAGCGAATTCATTCGCGAAGAGGCCGGCGCATTCGACGCATCTTTATCGCCTGGAACACCGCTTTCGCGAATGAATTCGCTCCCACATAGCCCGAGCCTAACCTTCTTTGATGGTCTATATCGTGACCCCCATCAAGCGCTGACCCTGGCTTCCTGTTCCAGTCGGGTGATGGCCTTGTCCAGCTCATCCAGCGCCGCCTGGGTTTCCGGGGCGTTTTGTTTGAGCAGGGTTTCGCTGCGCTGGCAGGCGGCGCGCAGTTGCGGGACGCCGCAGTAGCGGGTGGCGCCGTGCAGGCGGTGGACACGCTCGATCAGCGCGGCGATGTCGCCGGCTTCCCGCGCATGGCGGATGGCGTCGCGGTCGCTGTCCAGGGAAGCCAGGAGCATGGCCAGCATGTCGGCCGCCAGATCGCTCTTGCCTGCAGCCAGGCGCAGGCCTTCTTCATGGTCGAGTACATGCAGGTTGGCTCTGTGGCTGGTGTTTTCCACATGGCGTTCGACGGAAACGGTGCGCAGGGCTAGGCCGGTCCATTTCAGCACCACCTGGGCCAGTTGCCGCTCGCTGATGGGCTTGGTCAGATAGTCGTCCATGCCGCTTTGCAGCAGAGCGCGCTTTTCGTTGGCCATGGCGTGGGCGGTGAGGGCAACGATGGGCAGGGGCGTACTCTGCCGTTCCTGCTCCCAGGCGCGAATCGCCTCGGTGGCCTGGCGCCCGTCCATGCCGGGCATCTGCACGTCCATCAGGACCAGATCGAAGGTTTCGCTCTGTACTGCTTGCAGCGCGGCGTAACCGCTGTCGACGGCGACCACTTCGGCGCCCATGTCCTCCAGCAGGGTCTGCACCAGCAGCAGGTTGGCCGGGTTGTCGTCCACGCACAGCAGACGTGGCGCGCGGCTGGACAGGGGCTCGACTACGTCGGTGCGCAAGGGTCGCGGGCTGATCAGGTCGCTCAGGCTGCTGCGCATCTTGCGGGTGCAGGCGGGCTTGGCCTGCAACTGGCTGTACATGTTCGGCACCGACAGCTGGAACAGCGACTGCTCGGTGGTCGGGCACAGCACCAAGACCTTGCAGCCGAGGTTTTCCAGGTCCCAGACATGCTGGCGCAAACGCTCGGGAGGCAGTTCGTGGACGGTGATGCCCAGTACCGCCAGATCGATGACCTGGGGCGTCTGGTGGGCAGCGGTGACGCCGTTGAGCAGGTTTTCCATATTGTTGAACTGCAGCACGTCGAGGCCGCAGTCTTCCAGTTGATGCTCCAGGGCCTGGCGGGTCAGGGGGTGGCTTTCCAGCAGGGCGACCCGGCGACCGACCAGGGCGATGGCCGGCAGGTCTTCGACATCTTCCCGGGCCTTGGGCAGATTCAGGCTGATCCAGAACTCCGAGCCTTCGCCGGGGGTGCTGTCGACGCCGATTTCGCCGCCCATCTGTTCGATCAGCCGCTTGGAAATCACCAGCCCCAGACCGGTACCGCCCGGTTGCCGCGACAGCGAGTTATCGGCCTGGCTGAAGGCCTGGAACAGCGCGCGGACGTCCTGGCTGGACAGGCCGATACCGGTGTCCTGCACGCTGATGCGCAGTTGTACGTTTTCTTCCGTTTCGTCTTCGAGCATGGCCCGGGCGACGATGGTGCCTTCGCGGGTGAACTTGATGGCGTTGCTGACCAGGTTGGTGAGGATCTGCTTGAGTCGCAGCGGATCGCCGAGCAGGGCCAGGGGCGTGTCGCGATAAACCAGGCTGACCAGTTCCAGCTGCTTGGCGTGGGCCGCCGGGGCGAGGATGGTCAGGGTGTCCTGGAGCAGGTCGCGCAGGTTGAACGGCACGCTGTCCAATACCAGTTTGCCGGCTTCGATCTTCGAAAAATCGAGGATCTCGTTGATGATACTCAGCAGGCTGTCGGCGGATTTTTCGATGGTGCCCAGATAGTCGAGCTGGCGCGGGGTCAGGTCGCTTTTTTGCAGTAAATGGGTGAAGCCGAGGATGCCGTTGAGCGGTGTGCGGATTTCGTGGCTCATGTTGGCGAGGAATTCGGACTTGATCCGGCTGGCTTCCAGGGCCTCTTTACGGGCCAGGTCCAGCTCGATGTTCTGGATCTCGATGGTTTCCAGATTCTGCCGCACGTCTTCGGTGGCCTGATCGATGCTGTGTTGCAGTTCTTCCTGAGCATTCTGCAGGGACGCGGCCATGCGGTTGATGCCTGACGCCAGCTCGTCCAGCTCGATACTGCCAAGGGGCGGCAGGCGGGTTTCCAGGTTGCCGTCCTTGAGCTGGGCCACGGCCTGCTTGATGCGCATCAGCGGTGTATTGATGGTGCGGCTCATGCGCAGGGCAAGGATCGCGGTCAGGCCCAGGCCGGTGGCGATCAGCAGCAGGCTGGCGAACAGACTGCGATATCCGCGCAGCAGGGTACCGTTATGGGACAGCTCCAGCTCGACCCAGCCGAGCAGGCGGTCGGCCTCTTGCGGCACTACATCGCCGGTCAGATGGCGCTGACGGCCGAACACCGGCAACAGGTAGCGGGTCGCGTCGTTGCCGGTGCGTTGCAGCAGGTGGGTGCTGTTGCCGATGGGAGCCTGGTTGATCATGCTCGGCCCGGCATGGGCGAGCATGGTGCGGTCGGCATCGAGGAAGGAGACGGAGCGCACATCGGCTTGCTCCAGAGCCTGCCCGGCGATACGCGCGAGCAGAGGCTTGTCGGCGCGGTCCAGCGCCGATGCCGAGAGCGGGCCGAGGTCTTCGGCAATCATTTCGCCGCGTTGCAGCAACTGCGCCTGGAGGTCCGACAGCTGCATCCAGGTGAAGTAACCGCCGAGCACGGCCGCCATGAGGCTGGCAGGCAGTATGGTCAGCAGCAGGACACGACCTTTGATTCCAAGCTTGTTCAGCACGCTTTTTCTCCAACGGCCGGGGATGTTCGCTGATTTTCGCGTCTGCGCAGTGTAGCCATTTGCGCGGCGGGGATGGCGGCCGATTATGCCCGGCAGCCGTTATCGGGGATGTGCGGTCACGCTGCTTGCTCGGGTAAGTGCATTCTCTGATAATCACGGACTGAGAATCAGTTGCCAAAGCTAATGAATCCCGAAGTCATCGCGCAGCGCCGCATTCAGCCCAATATCCTCGCCATCGAAGACGATCCCGTCCTCGGTGCCTATGTGCATGAGCAACTTGACCGCTGCGGCTTCCAGGTGACCTGGTGCCAGAACGGCCTTGATGGCCTGGCACTGGCCCGGCAGCAGGCGTTCGATCTGGTGCTGATGGATATCTTGCTGCCCGGCATGAACGGGCTGGATGTGCTGCTGCAATTGCGCCGGGACCAAAGCATCCCGGTGATCATGATGTCGGCGCTGGGGGCCGAGGCTGACCGCATCAGTGGTTTTCGCAACGGCGCCGATGATTACCTGCCCAAGCCGTTCAGTGTCGCCGAGTTGCAGGTGCGTATCGAGGCGGTGTTGCGCCGGGTGGCACTGGAGCGTCGTCATTTTCCGGTCGAACCGCCTGCCGAGGTTGTCTCGGGTGAGCTGGCGTTCGACGAGCGGGCCTGTGATGCGATGTTCGCCGGGCGACCTGCCGAGCTGACCCGCAGCGAATATCGCCTGCTGGAGATTCTCTGGCGCAATCCCGAGGAAGTCCTGAGCAAGCCCTTCCTTTATCAACAGGTGCTGCAGCGCGGTTATTCCCAGCACGACCGCAGCCTGGACATGCACGTCAGCCAGATTCGCCGCAAGCTCAAAGCCATTGGCTATGTCGAGCGCGAGCTGCGCACGGTCTGGGGCAAGGGCTATGTACTGACGGCTGCCGATAGCGATGTCTGAGTCGCGCCTGCGCCTGCCGGGCAAATCCTCGTTGTTCTGGAAACTGGCCTTTCTGCTGGTGGGCTTTTGCCTGCTGATGATCTGGCTGAGCTGGTCATGGGGGCGTTATGTGCAATTGCAGAATGCCTATCTGTCTCAGGATGCGCGGGAGGTGATCACGGGCTATGCCGCCGAGGCGGAACAGGCCTGGGAAAGCGGGCATAGCGCGGGCGTCGATGCCTGGCTTGAGACAATGCGTCAGCGGGAGGCGGGCTGGGTCGGGGTGATCGGCGCGGATTTGCAGTCACTGGCCACGCTGCCTCTGACGGACGAACAGAATCACCGACTGACTTTCCTGCGCGGCCTGGACTGGCCGACCAGTCAGCGCTCGGTGCTGGTGCCGTGGCTGAAAGTACCGTTTCCCAAGGATGCCAGCCAGGGCAGCCTGGTGATCGAGCTGCCCGAGCGGTTCACCCCGGGAGAATATCTCTGGCTCTGGCAACTGCTGACCAATGGTTTGATCCCGGCCCTGCTGACCCTGTTGTTCTGCGTCGGGCTGTATCGTCTGCTGATCGTGCCGCTCAATCAGCTGCGCGAACAGGCCAACGCCCTGCGTGCCGATGAGTTGAGCAATCACCTGCCACTGCACCTCACCCGCCGTCAGGATGAGCTGGGCGAGCTGGGCCGGGCCTTCGACCATATGACCCGGCGCCTGCAAAGTACCGTGGCGGTGCAGCAGCAGTTGCTGCGTGACCTGTCCCACGAGCTGCGCACACCCTTGAGCCGCCTGCGGGTGGCCTGCGAGACCGAGCAGGAACTGGCCCAGTTGCGTCAGCGCCTGAGTCGGGAGGTGGATGGCATGCAACGACTGGTGGACGACACCCTGCAACTGGCGTGGCTGGACACCGAACGCGAGCGCTTGCCGCTGGAAGACATTCAGGTTGTCGCCCTGTGGGAAATCCTCGCCGAGAACGCCTGCTTCGAAAGCGGGTGGTTGCCATCACGGTTGAGCAGTGATCTGGATGCCGACTGCTGGGTTCGCGGCCACCTCAACACCCTGGCTCAGGCCCTGGAAAACCTGCTGCGCAACGCCATCCGTCATTCCCCGGTTGATGGGGGTGTGCATCTGGGCGGACGGCAAGAGGGTGACCAATGGTTTTTCTGGCTCGACGATCAGGGCGGTGGTGTTGCTGAGCAGGATCTGCAGCGAATCTTTGCTCCTTTCACCCGTCTCGATGGTTCTCGCCCCGGTGACGGCGGCTTCGGTCTGGGCCTGAGCATTGCCCGGCATTCGTTGCTGGCCCAGGGCGGGGATATGTGGGCCGAGAATAATGGCCAAGGGTTGCGGGTCAATATGCGCCTGAGTGCGCGGCAGGGTTGATCCGAAACCCCTTGCGTTGGAGCGAGGCTTGCCCGCGAAGACAGTTTTCGGATCAAGCAATTGAGTCGGATGTACCGGCCCCTTCGCGGCGGTGCGGCGGTCCGGCAAGCTTCGCTCCAACGGTCTCTCGTCAGGCGTGCTTATAGCTTTTCGCGATAAGACCCGCACTTTGCGTGATATGGGCCGCTGAGGTTTGCCGGTATGATAGGCAATCCCCGCAGTCTGAATCGCGAATACGCCATGACTTTGCAGTATCCAACCATAGCCGATTGCATCGGCAACACTCCGCTGGTGCGTCTGCAACGCCTTGGCGGTAATACCAGCAATACCTTGCTAGTAAAGCTCGAGGGCAACAACCCTGCCGGTTCGGTCAAGGATCGCCCGGCGCTGTCGATGATCACCCGTGCCGAGTTGCGCGGGCAGATTCATCCTGGTGACATCCTGATCGAAGCCACGTCCGGCAACACCGGCATCGCCCTGGCCATGGCGGCGGCGATCAAGGGCTACCGCATGATCCTGATCATGCCGGATAACTCCAGCGCCGAGCGCAAGGCGGCCATGACCGCCTATGGCGCCGAGCTGATCCTGGTGTCCAAGGAAGAGGGCATGGAAGGTGCCCGCGACCTGGCCGAGCGCATGCAGATCGAAGGTCGTGGCAAGGTCCTCGACCAGTTCGCCAATGGCGACAATCCCGAGGCCCACTACACCGGCACCGGCCCGGAAATCTGGCGCCAGACCGACGGGACCATCACCCATTTCATCAGCTCCATGGGCACCACGGGGACCATCATGGGCACCTCGCGCTACCTCAAGGAGCAGAACCCGGCCATCGAGATCGTCGGTCTGCAACCGATGGAAGGCTCGGCCATCCCCGGCATCCGCCGCTGGCCCCATGAATACCTGCCGAAGATCTATCAGGCCGACCGCGTCGACCGCATCCTCGACATGGCTCAGGCCGAGGCCGAGGACGTCATGCGTCGTCTGGCCCGTGAGGAAGGCATTTTCTGTGGTGTGTCCTCCGGCGGTTCGGTGGCGGGCATGTTGCGCCTGTCCCAGGAAGTCGAGAACGCGGTCATGGTCGCCATCATTTGTGACCGGGGCGACCGTTATCTGTCGACCGGCGTCTACGATGCGCCCAACTGATGGCCAAGCATGAGCGAGGCCTGCGCTTCCAACCTGCTGGCGGCACCCGTGCCCCCCAGGTACCGACCGGTAAAAAGCAGAAGCTGACCATCGAGCGACTGGCCAACGACGGCCGTGGTATCGCCTTCCATGAAGGCAAGACCTGGTTTGTCGCTGGCAGTCTGGCCGGTGAGGAAGTTGAAGCGCGGGTGCTGGGCGCCCATGGCAAAGTTGTAGAAGCGCGCACCGAGCGCGTCCTGCAACCCAGTACCATGCGTCGCCCGGCGGCGTGCGCGCACTTCGGTCGCTGCGGCGGCTGCAGCGTGCAGCATGTGCCCCACGCCGAGCAGCTCGCCCTGAAACAGCGCATGCTCGCCGAGCAATTACAGCGCGTGGCCAGCGTCGAGCCCGAAGAGTGGGCCGAGCCCCTGAGTGGCCCGGAACTGGCCTATCGTCGCCGTGCACGCATTGCGGTGCGCTGGGATGCCAAGGCCAAGCGCCTGGACGTGGGCTTTCGTGCCGCATCCAGTCAAGACATCGTTGCCATCGAACAATGCCCGGTGCTGGTACAGGCCTTGCAACCCTTGATGACGCAATTGCCGGAAATGCTCAGGAGTTTCGCCAAACCCCAGGTTCTAGGGCATGTCGAGCTGTTCAGTGGTTCGGCCATTGCGGTATTGGTCCGCCACACGGCCCCTCTGAACGACGGCGATCTGACGACTCTCAAGACCTTCTGTCAGAAGCATGACGCGCAACTGTGGTTGCACGGAGAAGACGGGCCGCAACCGGTAGAGCCGGATCAGACTCTGGGTTACCGCCTGGAGCCCTGGGATTTGCAGCTGGCTTATCGCCCCGGCGATTTCATTCAGGTCAACGCGGCGGTCAACAGCGCGATGATCGAACAGGCCCTGCAATGGCTGGCGCCAAAGGCGGACGAGCGGGTACTGGATTTATTCTGCGGGCTGGGCAACTTTGCCTTGCCCCTGGCGAAAACCGCCCGGGAAGTGGTGGCGGTGGAAGGTGTGGCAACCATGGTGGAACGGGCGGCGAGCAATGCGTCCGACAACGGTCTGGGCAATGTCGCGTTTTACCAGGCCGATCTGTCCCAACCGTTGAGTGATGCGAGCTGGGCCGCGCAGGGCTTTTCTGCGGTACTCTTGGACCCGCCGCGGGACGGCGCTTTTGAAGTGGTTCGCAAGCTCAAGGCGTTGGGAGCGCAGCGGTTGCTGTATGTGTCATGCAACCCTGCAACTTTGGCTCGCGATACGGTCGAATTGATCCACCAGGGCTACCGATTAAAACGTGCCGGAATACTCGATATGTTTCCTCAGACGGCCCATGTCGAGGCGATGGCTTTATTTGAAGCGAGTCAGTGATCGCCAGCTCCAGGAGTCGAGCTGGCCAGCACAGGGAGTCTCGTTTAATCCGACTGGTCGCGAATACCAGAACTTGCTGGGCCGGCAAGAGGTATTCGCGCTTAAAGACCAGCGACTGATGGCGTAATTCATCACGCCGTAGGGAAGGTAAGTGACATGGTACAGGTGAGAGCGCACCAGCCGATAAACACAGACGGCAGTATCAACCTCGATGCATGGCTCGATCACATAGTCAGCATCGACACCGCGTTGGACCGCGAGGCTTTGAAGGAAGCCTGTGAGTTTGCCCGGCAAGCCGAGCAGCAGGACAACGCCTCGAACAATCTCTGGGCCGAAGGTACCTCCAGTTTCCAGACCGGTCTGGAAATTGCCGAAATCCTCGCTGATCTCAAGCTGGATCAGGATTCCCTGGTGGCCGCTGTCATCTACCGCGGCGTGCGTGAGGGCAAGATTCTGCTGCCCGATGTCGCCCAGCGTTTCGGTCCGACCGTGACTAAACTGATCGACGGCGTGCTGCGCATGGCCGCGATCAGTGCCAGTCTCAGCCCGCGACAGTCCCTGGTACTGGGCAGTCAGGCCCAGGTGGAAAACCTGCGCAAGATGCTGGTGGCCATGGTCGACGATGTGCGCGTGGCGCTGATCAAGCTGGCCGAGCGCACCTGCGCGATCCGTGCGGTGAAAAACCTTGCCGACGAAAAGCGCAACCGCGTTGCCCGGGAAGTCTTCGATATTTACGCACCGTTGGCCCACCGCCTGGGCATCGGCCATATCAAGTGGGAGCTGGAAGACCTGTCCTTCCGCTACCTGGAACCCGAGCAATACAAGCAGATCGCCAAGTTGCTGCATGAGCGGCGCCTGGACCGTGAGCGGTTTATCAGCGAGGTCATGGGCCAGCTGGAAAACGAACTGCTGGCCACCGGCGTCAAGGCCGATATCAGCGGCCGGGCGAAACATATCTATTCGATCTGGCGCAAGATGCAGCGCAAGGGTCTGGAATTCAGCCAGATCTACGACGTGCGTGCGGTGCGTGTGCTGGTCCCGGAAATGCGCGACTGCTACACCGCGCTGGGCATCGTGCATACCCTGTGGCGGCACATTCCCAAGGAGTTCGACGACTACATCGCCAACCCCAAGGAAAACGGCTACCGCTCGCTGCACACTGCGGTGATTGGTCCTGAGGGCAAGGTGCTGGAAGTGCAGATTCGCACCCACGCCATGCACGAAGAGGCCGAGTTGGGCGTCTGCGCCCACTGGCGTTATAAAGGCACTGACGTCAAACCTAGCTCCAATCACTACGAGGAGAAAATCTCCTGGTTGCGCCAGGTGCTGGAATGGCACGAAGAACTGGGCGATATCGGCGGCCTGGCCGAACAGCTGCGGGTCGATATCGAGCCGGACCGGGTCTATGTCTTCACCCCGGACGGTCACGCCATCGACCTGCCCAAGGGCGCGACGCCTCTGGATTTTGCTTATCGCGTGCACACCGAGATCGGCCACAACTGCCGTGGCGCCAAGATCAACGGGCGCATCGTGCCGCTCAACTACAGCCTGCAGACCGGTGAGCAGGTCGAGATCATCACCAGCAAGCAAGGCACACCGAGCCGTGACTGGCTGAACTCGAACCTGGGCTATATCACCACGTCCCGGGCCCGAGCCAAGATCGTCCACTGGTTCAAGCTGCAGGCCCGCGATCAGAACGTTGCGGCCGGTCGTACCCTGCTAGAACGCGAACTGGCGCGCCTGGCTTTGCCGCAGGTGGACTTCGAACGCCTGGCCGAAAAAGCCAATATGAAGACCGCCGAGGACATGTTCGCGGCCCTCGGTGCCGGCGACCTGCGTCTGGCGCAACTGGTCAACCTGGCCCAGCAACTGGTCGAGCCGGAGCGCGGCAACGAACAGCTGGAACTGATCCCGCGCAAAGCCACCGGCTACAAGCCCGGCAAGCGTGGCGACATCCAGATCCAGGGCGTGGGCAACCTGATGACCCAGATGGCCGGTTGCTGCCAGCCGCTGCCGGGGGATGCCATCGTCGGCTATATCACCCAGGGCCGCGGCGTCAGCATTCACCGCCAGGACTGCGCCTCGGTGCTGCAGCTGGGCGGTCGCGAACCGGAACGGATCATCCAGGTCAGTTGGGGCCCGGTGCCGGTGCTCACTTATCCGGTGGACATCATCATCCGCGCCTACGACCGTTCCGGCCTGCTGCGTGACGTCTCCCAGGTCCTGCTCAACGAGCGGATCAACGTGCTGGCGGTGAACACCCGCTCGAACAAGGAGGACAACACCGCGCTGATGTCCCTGACCATCGAGATTCCGGGGCTGGACGCTCTGGGGCGCTTACTGGGGCGGATATCGCAGTTGCCGAATATCATTGAGACGCGGCGTAATAGAACGCCTTGAGGCGTAGCTGCGAGCTTCAAGCGACAAGCCGCAAGCTGTACGCGGACAACTTGAAGCTTGTGGCTTGCCGCTGACAGCTGTGACCAACGGGAACCCCATGTATAAACTTGACGACCTCCTGCACCTCATGGCCCGGCTGCGCGACCCGCAGTACGGTTGCCCGTGGGACGTGCAGCAGAATTACGCGACCATCGTGCCCCACACCCTGGAAGAAGCCTACGAAGTCGCCGATGCCATCGAACGCGGTGATTTCGATGATCTGAAGGGCGAGTTGGGCGATCTGTTGTTCCAGGTGGTGTATTACAGCCAGCTGGCCCGGGAAGAAGGGCGCTTCGAGTTCGATGGCGTGGTTGATGGCATTACCCGCAAGCTGATCCGTCGCCATCCCCATGTGTTCCCCACGGGCGATCTGTATGCGCCCCTTGAGACGCCGCGCCTGAGTGAAGAGCAGGTCAAGCAGCGCTGGGAGCAGATCAAGGCCGAGGAGCGTGCGGCCAAGGCCACTGTGCCGCAGCAGTTGTCGTTGCTTGATGATGTCCCGGCGGTATTGCCAGCCCTGTCCCGGGCGGCCAAGTTGCAAAAGCGTGCGGCACAGGTCGGTTTTGACTGGCCCTCGGCATTGCCGGTGGTGGATAACGTGCGTGAAGAGCTGGATGAAGTATTGGAAGCCATGGCCAGTAACGACGCCCAGGCCATTGCCGAGGAAGTCGGCGATCTGCTGTTTTCGGCGGTCAATCTGGCCCGGCACCTGAAGGTCGACCCGGAAAATGCCTTGCGCGCGGCCAGTCGCAAGTTCGAGCGGCGCTTTCGATTTATCGAACAGGCATTGCGCGACACCGGTCGTCCCATTGAAGATTGCACCCTCGAAGAAATGGATGCCCTGTGGGGCGAAGCCAAACGTCAGGAACTTGATGCGCCCAGCTGTGGCTGAGACGCTGCCCCTGCATAAGTGAGTATGACAATGAGCATTTCCCTTCGCGACCAGTTGCTCAAGGCAGGTCTGGTCAATCAGAAGCAGGCCAAACAGGTCGGCAAAGACAAGCAGAAAGAACAGCGTCTGGCGCACAAGGGCCAGATCGAGATCGACGACTCGCAAAAGCGTGCCGCCCAGCAAGCCATGGCCGAAAAGGCCAAGCGCGACCAGGAGCTCAATCGCCAGCAGCAGGAAAAGGCCGAAGAGAAGGCCCGTGCTGCGCAGATCAAGCAATTGATCGAAGTGTCGCGCCTGCCCAAGCTGACGACCGAGGACTACTACAACTTCGTCGACGACAAGAAGGTCAAGCGCCTTTCGGTCAATAGCCTGATGCGCAGCAAATTGAGTAATGGCTCGCTGGCGATCGTTCATCACGGCGGCGGCTACGAAGTCATCCCCCGTGAAGCCGCCCTGAAGATCCAGGAGCGTGACCCACGGCGTATCGTGCTGCTCAGCGAGGCGACGGAAGAGAAAGTCGAAGGCGACGATCCGTACGCGGCCTACAAGATCCCTGACGATCTGATGTGGTAAACCGCAGATAAAACAAAACCCGCCAAGTGCGGGTTTTGTCTTTATGCAATTCTGAAATTGCGTCTTACTGATTGCGTTGGCTTTCCAGCGCTTCGAGTTCCATCTTGTAGCGTTGAGCTTCCGACTCGTCGTGGAACATTCCTACCAGCATGTCCTGCTGATGCACATCCCAGATCTGAATGCCATTGGCGATGGCTTCGTGGGAAAGGTGTGCAGTGTCGCGTTCAGTCACTTTTACGGTCATCTTGAAAACTCCAGAGCTTTTGAAGGTGCGGCAAGACGTCGCAGGTCTCTTTTATAGAATTAGTTAGGCTCCTACGTAAATAGCTGTTTTTTTCATGTTTCTGTCAGCTAGGCGAGTAACAGGGCTGGAGGGCTTGTTTTTCTTGGGCTAGAGCGTCGGGGCGAGGGCAGATGAAGGTTTTTTCATGTTGCGATGATCTGAGTTGGAGAGCGATTTCCGACAGGATCGTATTCGCAGCGCGAAAGCGCGAACCCAATAAAAAAACCCGTCACAAGGACGGGTTTCGCTGACGCCAGGGTGAATCAGCTGCCTTTGACAGTCTTGCCGTTCACGGTGCCGTCCTGAAGCATGATGTTGTATTCCTTGCCATCGGTCTCGACCTGCTGCAGACGCACCAGCAGGTAGTCCCAGTCCTTGGCGAACCACATCACCGTGATGCGTTTGTTTTGCGTCGGGTCGCGCACGCGCTCAACCTTGATGGCATCCACCGAGCCGACCTTGGTCGCGACTTTCTCGGCGCCAAGGACGCGGAAGTCGTAGGTGTCGATCTCGTCGCCGTCGATCACCTGGTAGCTCATGCTTTTCTTGCCGGCCGCTACGTCGTGCTGCAAGGCCAGTTGATAGGTGGATTTATCGAGGATGCCGGTATTGAGCGGCACCTTGATCGCATCGTTGCGGTCGGTGCCGGTGATGAACTTGGTGCTCCAGTCGAATACCAGGTCGACCTTCTTGGTCTTGCCCAGGCCGCCGCGTTCGAAGTTGTAGGTCTGCGGCAGCAGCGTGCCGTTGTTGTCCTTGAGGGTGCTGACTTCGGTCAGGCTGGCGATCATCATCGACGCCTTGAAGCTCAGGGTCCAGGTGCCGTTGGCGCCGGCTTGCAGGCTGCGCTCGGCAGTGCCGCCGCTCATGGGCAGCTGTTTCCAGTCGGCGGTGTAGCTGGCGGAGAAGGGCTGAAGGTCTGCTGCATTGACTACGGGCAAGGCAAACAGAGCGAAAGCGAAGAGCAAAGCGCGACGCATAATATCTCCTAGGTTCGAATCAAGTGGCCACTGGCCGCGAGTAACTGACCGTCCAATAATGCGCCGTCTGCACCGAGGCTCAAACGGCCTTCGGCGAACCAGCGCATTGCCAGCGGGTAAATCCGGTGTTCCTGAACATGCACCCGCTGCGCCAGGGTATCGGGCGTATCTTGCAACTCTACCGTTATAACAGCCTGTACGACCAGTGGTCCGCCATCGAGTTCCTCGGTGACGAAGTGCACGCTGCAGCCGTGCTCGCTGTCACCGGCCTCCAGCGCGCGCTGGTGAGTGTGCAAGCCTTTGTAACGCGGCAGCAGGGAGGGATGGATATTGAGCAGGCGACCCTGATAGTGGCGCACGAAGTCGCCGCTGAGGATGCGCATGAAGCCGGCCAGCACCACCAGCTGCGGTGCAAAGCCGTCGATCAGTTCGATCAGGGCCGCATCGAAGGCCTCGCGGCCCTCGAATTGCTTGTGATCCAGGACGTGGGTGGGGATCCCGGCGTCCCTGGCGCGTTGCAGACCGAAGGCATCGGCGCGGTTGGAGATCACCGCGCGGATACGAACAGGCTGCTCATCGCCTTTGAAGCTGTCGATCATGGCTTGCAGGTTGCCACCACTGCCGGACAGCAGCACAACCACATCGCAGGTGGTCGACATCGATTGAGGCATCAGTGCGCCTTGAGGTTTTTCAGCTCGACTTGCGCAGCGCCTTCGGCAGCAACGCCGATCTGGCCGATGACCCAAGGCTGCTCGCCGGCGTCACGCAGCACTTTCAGGGCGCTTTCAACGTGTTCCTGAGCGACACAGATGACCATGCCGACGCCGCAGTTGAGGACGCGGTGCATCTCGTGCTCGTCGACGTTGCCTTTTTCCTGCAACCAGTCGAACACCGCCGGACGCTGCCAGCTGGCGACGTCGACAACCGCCTGGGCACCGGCTGGCAGTACGCGCGGGATGTTGTCCAGCAGGCCGCCACCCGTGATATGGGCCATGGCCTTGACCGCGCCAGTTTCCTTGATCAGCTTGAGCAGTTGCTTGACGTAGATGCGGGTCGGCGCCATCAGCAGGTCGGTCAATGGCTTGCCGTCGAGCTGGATGGTTTCGATATCGGCACCGGACACTTCGATGATCTTGCGGATCAGCGAGTAGCCGTTGGAGTGCGGGCCGGAAGATGGCAGGGCCAGCAGGGCATCACCGGTGGCGACTTTCGAGCCGTCGATGATTTCGGCTTTCTCGACGACGCCGACGCAGAAACCGGCCAGGTCGTAGTCTTCGCCTTCGTACATGCCCGGCATTTCTGCGGTTTCACCGCCCACCAGAGAGCAGCCAGCCAGTTCGCAGCCGGCGCCGATGCCGGTGACGACCTGGGCCGCCGTATCGACGTTGAGCTTGCCGGTGGCGTAGTAGTCGAGGAAGAACAGCGGCTCGGCGCCACAGACCACTAGGTCGTTGACGCACATGGCGACCAGGTCGATGCCGATGCTGTCGTGCTTGTTCAGGTTCAGGGCCAGGCGCAGCTTAGTGCCGACGCCGTCAGTGCCGGAGACCAGAACGGGCTGTTTGTAACCGGCCGGGATTTCGCAAAGGGCGCCGAAGCCACCCAGGCCGCCCATGACTTCCGGACGCTTGGTGCGCTTGGCGACGCTCTTGATGCGTTCGACCAATGCTTCACCGGCGTCGATGTCTACACCGGCGTCTTTGTAGCTCAGGGAGGGTTGCTTGCTCATAATCCAGGCCTTTAGGGGGGATTCGGGGGTATCGACCGCTGCGGCGGGGCCAGCAGGACGGGTCTGAACAAGACCTTGTCTGTAAGCCACCACCATCGCCAGTCTGCGAAGGCGCGCGATTTTATCAGGCTTGGGGGCTACGGGCCATCCTTGGGCCGACGGGCAGGTGATGTGTTGCAAAATAAACCGCCGAATCAACGGTCTGCACCGTTCGTCGCGGGTCAATTAAGGTGTACCTTTCTTTGATAGTTGAATGATTGGCCCTCATTAGAGGTCCTAGGCTTCGTTACGCGGTCTTTTCACTCCGCATTTTCCGTTTGGGAACCTTCCATGCGTCTTTCTAAAATTCTATTCGTTGGCTGCCTGTCCCTGATCAGCCTGCCGAGCCTGGCCGAAACCGTGAACAATTTGTACCAGGTGCGTGAGCCTGTGACGGCGCAGTCGCCGGATGAGCGTACCCGTGCCACCCAGGCGGCGCTGGAAACTCTGGTCTTGCGTCTGACCGGCGATGCCAAGGCACCGCAAGGCCCGGCCCTGGCCGAGTTGCGCAAGAATCCGCAGCAGATCATCAACCAGACCGGCTATGAAGCGGGCGCAACGCAGATGCTGCTGGTGGATTTCGATCCAGTCAGTACCGATCGCGCCCTGCGTCAGGCCGGGCTGTCGCTGTGGGGCAGCAATCGGCCGAGCATTCTTGGTTGGTGGCTGATGGACGCCACCGATGGCTCGAACCTGATCGGTGACGGTCAATCGGCCGCCGAACCGTTGCGCCGGGCTGCGCAGCACCGGGGCCTGCCATTGCGCCTGCCCCTGGCGGACCTGAGTGAGCAGGGCGTCGGTACCGCGAAAAACCTCGAAAGTACTGACCCTGCGCCATTGAAAGAAGCGTCCGAGCGCTACGGTGCCGATGCGCTGCTGGCGGTGCACGGTCATGAAGAAAATGGTCAGTGGCAGGCGCAATGGCGCCTGTGGCTGGGCGATCAACGCGAGCAGGGCACGGCTACCGGTGCCAGTCAGGAAGCCCTGGCCGATGCGGTGATGCTGGCGGTCAGTCAGCGTCTGGCGCCGCGTTATGTGGCCAAACCCGGAGCGTCTACCGCCCTGACCCTGGATGTACAGGGCATGACGTTCGAGCGTTATGCGCAGTTGAATCGCTTGCTTGAACCGTTCGGCGGACGTTTGCAGACGGTGGACGGCAGCCGTGTCGGCTATGAAGTGACCGGCAGCGTCGATCAGTTGCGTTCGCAACTGAGCCTGGCCAAGTTGCAGGAAGTGCCGGCGGGTGAGATTGCTGCGGCGGCTGCGCCCGGGGCTCCGGTGGATGCGGGGGCGGGTGTTCCTGCTCCGGCATCGGCGCCTGTTGCGGCAGCGGCGACGCAATTGCATTTCCGTTGGTAAGCGAGAGGTAGTGGTGCAAAACATGTGGGAGCCGCCTTGGTGGCGATCGAGTGCGCAGCGCTCGCAATTGCATCAGTGCCTGAGCTGACGCCATCGCCAGCAAGCCGGCTCCCACACAGTTGTATTCCAGCCCAAATGGTATGTTTTGTTTGAGATAGAGGTGTTGATGACTGATACACGGCGTTGGTTCTGGATTGGCGGTATGCTGCTGCTATGTCTGTTCATCTATATATTGCATCCGATCCTCTCGCCGTTTCTGGTCGCGCTGTTGCTCGCCTATATGGGCGATCCGCTGGCTGATCGCTTGGAGAAACTGGGGCTGTCACGAACCCTGAGCGTGGTCGCGGTCTTCGCGCTGTTTACCCTGATCCTAATGGCCCTGCTGCTGGTACTGGTGCCGATGCTGGCCAAACAGTTGTATCGCCTCTATGAACTGGCGCCGCAGATCCTCGACTGGCTGCAACACACGGCATTGCCCTGGACCCAGGCCAAGCTGGGTCTGGCGGACGGTTTCTGGAAATTCGACAAGATCAAGGCCGCCATCTCCGAACACATGGGCCAGACCGGCGATATCGTCAGTGTGATCCTGTCCCAGGCCACGGCCTCGAGCCTGGCGCTGATCGGCTGGCTGACCAATCTGGTGCTGATCCCGGTAGTGTGCTTCTACCTGCTGCGGGACTGGGACGTGATGATGGCGAAGATCCAGAGCCTGCTGCCGCGTCATCGCGAGGAGCGTATCGTCAAGCTGGCCGGTGAGTGTCATGAAGTGCTCGGCGCGTTCATCCGTGGGCAACTGCTGGTGATGCTGGCTCTGGGTGTTATCTACGCCGCCGGCCTGATGCTGGTAGGCCTGGAACTGGGCCTGTTGATCGGCCTGATCGCCGGTCTGGCAGCCATCGTGCCGTATATGGGCTTTGTTATCGGCATCGGCGCGGCGATTACTGCCGGGCTGTTCCAGTTCGGCGGCGATCTGTACCCGATGCTGGGGATTGTCGCGGTGTTCATGGTCGGCCAGGCGCTGGAAGGCATGGTCCTGACGCCGTTGCTGGTGGGGGATCGTATCGGTCTGCATCCGGTGGCGGTGATCTTCGCGATTCTGGCCGGCGGCGAGCTGTTCGGCTTTACCGGTATCCTTCTGGCTCTGCCGGTTGCCGCAGTGATCATGGTGCTGGTGCGGCACATGCACGACCTTTATAAAGAGTCGGATATCTACGGTGGCGCGGAAGATCCTGATTTGTAAGTGTTTCCGGTTTTCACAAAGCGTGGCGGGCGATTTGCCAGCCACGCGCATAAACCTTTGATTTTGCTTGTGGTCTCTCGCATTGTGCGCCCGACGTCACGGGTATAGACTTTGCAGACTTTACACAGAGGCCCCTATGGCTCCCCGAGCCGTTCAGCCAGCATGAAACCGATTCAGCTGCCCCTGGGTGTGCGTCTGCGTGATGACGCCACCTTCATCAATTACTATCCTGGCGCCAATGCTGCGGCCCTCGGCTACGTCGAGCGGCTGTGTGAAGCCGATGCCGGATGGACCGAAAGCCTGATTTACCTCTGGGGTAAGGACGGGGTAGGGCGTACGCATCTGTTGCAGGCGGCCTGCCTGCGTTTCGAGCAGTTGGGTGAGCCGGCGGTGTATCTGCCCATGGCGCAGGTTATCGAGCAGGGTGTCGAGTTGTTCGATCATCTCGAGCAGTACGAGCTGGTGTGCATCGACGACCTGCAAGTGGTGGTCGGCAAGCCGGAGTGGGAAGAGGCGCTGTTCCACCTGTTCAATCGCCTGCGTGACAGCGGTCGTCGTTTGCTGATTGCGGCATCCCAGTCGCCCAGGGAATTGCCGGTCAAGCTGGCGGATCTCAAGTCGCGCCTGACCATGGCCCTGGTGTTCCAGATGCGCGCCCTGTCCGATGAAGACAAATTGCGTGCCCTGCAGCTGCGTGCCTCGCGCCGCGGTCTGCACCTGACTGACGAAGTCGGGCATTTCATCCTGACTCGCGGCACCCGCAGCATGAGCGCATTGTTCGATTTGCTCGAACGCCTGGATCAGGCCTCGTTGCAGGAAAAGCGCAAGCTGACCATTCCCTTCCTTAAAGAAACCCTCGGGTGGTAGATCCGGCGCTGGTGTTGCAGGTCGCTGCTGCCTTGCGTCATGCCCGCCGCATCCTGATCATTACCGGTGCGGGACTGTCCGCTGATTCCGGTCTGCCGACCTATCGTGGCGTAGGCGGCCTGTATAACGGCGAAACCACCGATGGCCTGCCGATCGAGATGGCGCTGTCCGGTCCTATGTTGCGCCGCGATCCGGCCTTGTGTTGGAAGTACATCGCCGAATTGGGCCGAGCCTGTCTCGGAGGTGAGGCCAACGCAGCCCACTACGCCATCGCTCAGTTACAGCGCATGAAACCCGATTGCTGGGTGCTGACCCAGAACGTCGATGGCTATCATCGGGCGGCGGGCAGCCCGCCGGAGCGCCTGATCGAGATTCATGGCCAGATGGCGCCATTGTTCTGCCAATCCTGCGGTGCCCATGACCCGCAGTTGAGCGAGCATCTGCAACAACCGCTGCCGCCGCTGTGCAAACGCTGTCATGGCGTTTTGCGACCACCGGTCGTATTGTTTGAGGAAATGTTGCCCCAGGAGGCGCTGGCGATGTTGCAGGAGCAGATGACCCTGGGCTTTGATATGGTGCTGAGCATCGGCACCACGGCGAGCTTCCCGTATATCCATGAACCCATGCTGCGCACGCGGGTATCCGGTGGTTTTACGGCGGAAATCAATCCGGTAAGCACCGATCACAGTGCGCAAATGGATGCGTTTTTGAAGTGCCGCGCGGTACATGTCATGGATCAATTGATAAGTCACATATAAGTCGATTGAATTTGCAAATCACAGCGATAGAGGGCATAGTCGCGGCTTCTTAAATTCACAGCCACGGTCGTGCCCATGCTAAATCGCTTTGCACCCCTCGTGCCTCTCGCACTCGTCTCACTGCTCTTCGGCTGCTCGGCCAACATGCCGACGTCGCAACAGCAGTACCAAACCCCGGTTACCGCTCAGTCCTCCGGCCATCGCGCAGATCGCGCTGACGGCTCGGTTCTTCAGGACGAGCTGGCCACTGAAGCCGAACTGGCTCAGTTTGCCGAACAAAAACCTTATCAGTTGCCAGCCTTGGCTGACAGCATTCTTGAACGCGGCAAGTCGTTGATCGGTACTCGCTACCGTTTTGGCGGTACTTCGACCAGTTCGGGTTTCGATTGCAGCGGTTTCATTGGCTACCTGTTCCGCGAACAGGCCGGCATGAGCCTGCCACGCTCCTCGCGCGAAATGATCAACATTGATGCTCCGCTGGTTAAGCGCAATGACCTCAAGCCAGGTGACCTGCTGTTCTTCAGCACTGCCGGCCGCGGTCGCGTCAGCCACGCCGGGATCTACCTGGGTGATGATCAGTTCATCCACTCCAGCAGCCGCCGCAGCGGTGGTGTGCGTGTCGACAGCCTCGACGATGTGTACTGGAGCAAGACCTTTATCGAAGCCAAGCGTGCCTTGGCCATGGCTCCGCCTTCTGCACCAGAGCAGACGACTGCCATGAGTTCGACTACAATTCAACGCCGTCACCCTTGAAATGCCTGGGCGCGCTATAGCGCGCCTTATGATCAGCTCGGCAAGATAAGCCGCATCCAGCAGGTTGTTGTTTATGTCGATAACGGTACGCCTGGCGATCATCTCCCTCGCAGCCTTGCTCGGTGCCTGCGCAAGCGCGCCACCGCCGCAGCCCCGGATCGTTCAGCGTCCGGTTCTCGTTGCACCCTCGCAAACTCCTCCCGCTGCCGAAGATGTCCTGTTCCGTGCCCTTGGCTTGGTCGGTACGCCTTATCGCTGGGGTGGCAACACGCCCGATTCCGGATTCGATTGCAGCGGCCTGATCGGTTACGTCTATCGTGATGCCGCCGGTATTGCCCTGCCACGCTCGACCCGTGACCTAGTGGTGATGCGCGCGCCGGATGTCGATCGCGCCCAACTGCAATCCGGCGACCTGGTGTTTTTCGCCACGGGCGGCGGCAGCCAGGTCAGCCATGCCGGGATCTACGTCGGCGAAGGCCGCTTCGTGCATGCCCCGCAGACCGGCGGCACGGTCAAGCTCGACAGCCTGGACAAGCCTTACTGGCAGAAGGCTTATCTGAATGCCAAGCGGGTTATTCAGCCTGAGCATTTGGCGCAGATGCAAAACTGAAGCTTCAAGCGGCAAGCTACAAGCGGATTGTGTGTAGGCTGCTTGTAGCTTGCAGCTTGACGCTCACTTACTGGCAGTAACCCGCCAGATCACATTCCCCACATCATCCGCCACCAACACCCCGCCCTTATTGTCGTTGACTATGCCCACCGGGCGGCCTTGTGCTTTCTCGTCCTGATTGAGGAAGCCCGTCAGCAGGTCAACCGGCGCACCACTGGGCTTGCCGTCGGTAAAGGGCACGAAGATCACCTTATAGCCACTGTGGGGCTTGCGG
The DNA here is from genome assembly GCF_024807945.1 of Pseudomonas sp. JUb42. GTDB lineage: Bacteria > Pseudomonadota > Gammaproteobacteria > Pseudomonadales > Pseudomonadaceae > Aquipseudomonas. The sequence goes on from NZ_JANUFD010000001.1 coordinate 559,131, forward strand.
TTCCATGAGCCGTGCTGGCTGACCAGCAGACCCTGAGTGAAGGGCGCGGGCAGGGATTTTCCGTCGGTGAAGACCATGCCCAACGACGCCGTGTGGGGGCCGACGGCGTAATCCGGGGCGATGGCCTTGGCGACCAGGGCGGGATTCTGTGGATCGACTCGCGCGTCCACATGCTGGCCGTAGTAGCTGAAGGGCCAGCCATAGAAAGCACCGTCCTGCACTGAGGTCACGTAGTCCGGCACCAGGTCGCTGCCGATCTCGTCCCGCTCGTTGACCGAGGTCCACAGCTTGCCGGTAGTCGGTTCCCAGTCCATGCCGTTAGGGTTGCGCAGACCGGAAGCGAAGATGCGGTGGGCGCCGGTGGCGGCATCCACTTCCCAGATAGCTGCGCGGCCTTCTTCGGCGGCCAGGCCGTTCTCGCCGACATTACTGTTGGAGCCCACGGTGACGTACAGCCTGCTGCCGTCCTTGCTGGCAATGACGTTTTTTGTCCAGTGATGATTGATGGTCCCGGCGGGCAGGTCGACCACTTTGACCGGGGCGGCGCTGATTGATGTCTGGCCTTCCTGGTAGGGGAAGCGGATCAGACGATCAGTATCGGCGACGTACAGGTCATTGCCGATCAGCGTCATGCCAAAGGGTGAATTGAGGTGGTCGAGAAACACCTTGCGGGTTTCCGCCACGCCATCGTGATCGGCGTCGCGCAGCAGGGTGATGCGGTTGGCACTGGGCACGCCAGCTCCGGCCTTGCCCATGACCTTCTTCATCACCCAGCCGCGAATGCCCTTGCTGTCGTCAGGCTTGGGCGGTGCGTTGGTTTCGGCCACCAGTACATCGCCATTGGGTAGCACATACAGCCAGCGCGGATGGTCCAGGCCCTGGGCGAAGGCCGCTACCTGGGTGCCTGGGGCTGCAGCAGGCTTGCTGCCATTCGGCCAGCCCACGGCGGGGGCGATGTTTACGGTGGGGATCAGGGTCTTGTTCGGTTCCGGCAGTTTCGGCGAGGCGCCGGTACCATCGCTGACCTGCAAGGTCGACGACTCGCCGCAGGCCGCAAGACCGCCCGCCAGCAGGAGCAGGGCGGCATACCGGGGTCTGATTTTGAACATGATCGATCTCCGTGACGGGCAGTATCCAATGAAGAGTAGAGGGACTGGTTCCGTGAGGGTTCAACCCGTCTTGCATTCATTGACGCTGTTACCCCAACCCTCTACCCTTCGCGACTTGTTTCAGGTGCTCAGCAATTGAGTGAAACAGGGAAGCCGGTCAGATCCCGGCGCTGCCCCCGCAACGGTAAATGAGTCAAGACGCTATGGAGTGCCACTGTGCGATAGGGTCTGTACGAAAAGTCGGCGAGCGAAGGTCAGGCAAGGCAAAAACAGGCGAGGAAGCGGAGTTTAGTCCGCTAAATGAGCATTCCGAGCCTGTTTTTAACGCAGCATGACCGAGCGCAGCCACTTTACGTGCAGAGCCTGGCATGGGAAGGCGTAGCGTCGGGATGTTCCACTGATATCCCGCTCATGAGCCCGGAGACCGGCCTGATTCAATCAATGGCATCGCGGCGGGCGATGTCCTGCATCGGTGCCGTGCCGCCGATCGCTGCGCCTGCCGTGTGCTTTCACGTGTCCTCGAGCGGAGAGCCGAGATGAACGAATCCCCTGAACGTGACGAACGCCACCTGGCGCGCATGCAGCGCAAAAAGGCGGTGATGGACGAGCGTATTGCCAGCTCACCCAATGAATGCGGGCTGTTGTTGGTGCTGACCGGCAATGGCAAGGGCAAGAGCAGCTCGGCTTTCGGCATGCTCGCCCGGGCCATGGGCCACGATATGCAGTGCGGCGTGGTGCAGTTCATCAAGGGCCGCAACAGCACAGGCGAGGAGCTGTTCTACCGACGCTTCCCCGAGCAGGTGCGTTTCCACGTCATGGGCGAGGGCTTCACCTGGGAAACCCAGGATCGCCAGCGCGACATCGCCGCCGCCGAAGCCGCCTGGGCCGTGTCCCGGGAAATGCTCAGTGACCCGGCCATTGGCCTGGTCGTGCTGGATGAACTGAATATCGCCCTCAAGCACGGCTATCTGGACCTGGAGCAAGTGCTCAGCGACTTGCAGGCCCGTCCGCCGATGCAGCACGTTATCGTGACCGGCCGCGGCGCCAAACAGGAATTGATCGACCTGTCCGATACCGTGTCCGAGATTGCCGTGGTCAAGCACGCCTTCCAGGCAGGCATCCGTGCGCAAAAAGGCATCGAACTGTGAGTGCAGCGTTATGAACCGGCAATGCCCGGCCGTGCTGATTGCCGCACCGGCCTCCGGCCAGGGCAAGACCACAGTGACCGCAGCGTTGGCACGACTGCATCGCAATCAGGGGCGTAAGGTCCGTGTATTCAAGTGCGGTCCGGACTTTCTCGACCCGATGATTCTCGAGCGCGCCAGCGGTGCGCCGGTCTATCAGCTCGATCTGTGGATGGTCGGCGCCGAGGAAAGCCGCCGCCTGCTCTGGGAAGCGGCGGGCGAAGCCGACCTGATTTTGATCGAAGGGGTGATGGGCCTGTTCGATGGCACGCCGTCCAGCGCCGACCTGGCCCGGCACTTCGGTGTTCCGGTGCTGGGGGTAATCGACGGCACCGCCATGGCCCAGACCTTTGGCGCCCTGGCCCTGGGGTTGGCGCGTTATCAGCCGGACCTGCCATTTGCCGGCGTCCTGGCCAACCGCGTGGGCACGGTGCGCCACGCGCAATTGCTCGAAGGCAGCCTGACCGAAGGCCTGCGCTGGTATGGCGCCTTGTCCCGGGAAACCGGTATCGAGCTGCCCAGTCGCCACCTTGGGCTGGTGCAGGCCAGCGAATTGAATGATCTGGATGCGCGCCTCGATGCCGCCGCCGAAGCGCTGGCCAGTACCTGCGAAGTGGCATTGCCGCCTGCCGTGACCTTTGCTGCGCCGCAACGCAGCGCAGTGGAGTCGTGGCTGATGGGCGTACGGATTGCCGTGGCCCATGACGAAGCCTTTGCCTTCCTCTATGGCGCCAATCTGGACCTGCTGCGGGCCATGGGCGCCGAGTTGCTGTTCTTCTCGCCGATTCGTGATCAACAATTGCCCGAGGCCGACAGCCTGTATCTGCCTGGCGGTTATCCGGAACTGCATCATCTGACCCTGGGGGCTAACGCGCCGATGCTGGAGGCGATTCGCGCCCATCATGCTGCGGGCAAGCCGATGCTCGCTGAGTGCGGCGGGATGCTTTATCTGCTCAATGCCCTGACCGATGTCGAGGGCCAGCGCGTTGAACTGGTCGGATTGCTGAGCGGAGAGGCTGTGATGCAGAGGCGTCTGGCCGCCCTGGCCTTGCAGGCGGTGGAGCTGCCGGAAGGCTTGCTGCGTGGGCACACCTATCACCACTCCCTGACCAGTACCGAGTTACAGCCGATTGCCCGTGGCGTCAGCCCCAACGGCGGACGCGGTGCCGAGGCTGTCTATCGTCTGGGGCGCCTTACCGCGTCCTACGTGCACTTTTACTTTCCCTCACATCCTCAGGCGGTTGCGGCGCTTTTCCGACCATGAGTGATCAGGCGTTCAGCACCGAAGAACGAGCAGCGGTGTACCGCGCCATTGCCGAGCGGCGGGATATGCGTCACTTCAGTGGTGGCACTGTGGCACCTGAGTTGCTTGGTCGTTTACTGCAGGCGGCGCATCAGGCCCCCAGTGTCGGCCTGATGCAGCCTTGGCGCTTTATCCGTATCAGTGATCCCGAACTGCGTCGGCAGATGCAGGTTCAGGTCGAGGAGGAGCGAATTCGCACCGCCGAGGCTCTGGGCGAACGGGCTGATGACTTCATGAAGCTCAAGGTCGAGGGCATCAACGATTGCGCCGAGGTTCTGGTCGCCGCGCTGATGGACGGCCGCGAGCGCTATATCTTCGGTCGGCGGACCCTGCCGGAGATGGACATGGCGTCATTGTCCTGCGCGATCCAGAATCTCTGGCTCGCCGCCCGTGCCGAAGGTCTGGGCATGGGTTGGGTATCGCTGTTCGATCCCGAGGCGCTGGCGACGTTGCTGAATATGCCCGCCGGGGCCAAACCGTTGGCGATTCTGTGCCTGGGGCCAGTGACCGAGTTTTACCCGGCGCCGATGCTGGTGCTCGAAGGCTGGGCGCAGGAGCGTCCGCTGAGCGAGCTGTTATTTGAGAATCAATGGGGAGTGAGTCAATGAGTGTGGCGCTGCTGAGCATCGCCGGGGTGGCGCTGGATGCGCTGCTCGGCGAGCCGAAACGGTCGCACCCGCTGGTGGCGTTCGGCCGTTTCGCCGAGCGTATTGAAAAGCGCTTCAATGCTGCCGGGCGCGGCTGGCGCAGCCATGGTGTGACCGCCTGGTTTATCGCTGTGGTGCCGATCACCCTGGTGGCCACGGCCCTGAGCTGGCTGCCCTATATCGGCTGGCTGGTCGAGGTGCTGGCACTGTACTGCGCCCTCGGCCTGCGCAGCCTTGGCGAGCACGTCGAGCCGGTGGCTCAGGCTCTGCGCGCCAATGAACTGGATAAGGCGCGCCAGCGGGTCGGATATCTGGTCAGCCGCCAGACCGACGAACTGGACGCCACCGAAGTGGCCCGGGCGGCCACTGAGTCGGTACTGGAAAACGGCAGCGATGCGGTATTTGCTGCGATATTCTGGTTTGTCGTGGCCGGTGCGCCGGGCGTCGTGCTGTATCGCCTGAGCAATACCCTGGATGCCATGTGGGGTTATCGCAATGCGCGGTTCGAACGTTTTGGTTGGGCTGCGGCAAAAATCGACGACGTCCTCAACTATATTCCGGCGCGTCTGGTGGCTTTGACCTACGCGCTGCTGGGCAAGACTCGCCTGGCAATGCACTGCTGGAAGACCCAGGCACCGCTGTGGGACAGCCCCAATGCCGGGCCGGTGATGGCGGCGGGCGCGGGCGCGCTTGGCGTCGAATTGGGCGGTGCGGCGATTTATCACGGCGAACTGCATCAGCGACCGCAACTGGGCCGAGGCCTGGCGGCCAGCCCTGACTCCATCGAGCGAGGCTGGCAGTTGGTGCAGCGCGGTGTCTGGCTGTGGTTGTTGATCTTATGCCTGGGAACGGAATTCTATGCTTGAGCACGGCGGGCGTCTGAGGGCTGCGGCGCAACACTACGGTATCGCTGAGGCCGAGTGGCTGGATTTGTCCACGGGCCTGGCGCCCTGGCCGTTCGAAGTCCCGCCGATTGCGCTGCGAGCCTGGGCGCGCCTGCCGGAGAATGATGACGGGCTGGAAGCCGCCGCTGCCGACTATTACGGCACTTCGCATTTACTGCCGGTGCCGGGCACCCAGGCGGCGATCCAGGCCCTGCCGCGTCTGCGTCGGGCGGGCAGGGTCGGTGTGTTGTCGCCTTGTTATGCCGAGCACGCCGAGGCGTGGCGCAATGGCGGCTTCCTGGTGCGTGAGCTGATGGAGGAAGAGGTCGATTACTTCATCGAGCATCTGGATGTGTTGGTGGTGGTCAACCCGAACAACCCTACTGGCCTGAAACTGGCCCCGCAGCTGTTGCTCGAATGGCACTCGCGCCTGGCCGAGCGCGGCGGCTGGCTGGTGGTGGACGAGGCCTTTATGGACGTGACCCCCGAATCGAGCCTGGTGGCCGAGGCTGATCGCAGCGGTTTGATCGTGCTGCGCTCCTTCGGCAAGTTCTTCGGTCTGGCCGGCGTACGGCTGGGATTTGTCATGGCTCAAGCGTCGTTACTTAAACAACTGGAAGTCCAGATCGGGCCTTGGGCGGTCAGCGGCCCGACCCGGGAGCTTGGGCGGGTCTGCCTGCAAGACCGCGCCGCCCAGTTGCATCAACGTCAGCGTTGCGAACAGGCGGGTACCCGGCTGTTCGAGCTGCTGAGCCAGCATGGCCTGCCGCCCCAGGGTGGCTGCGCCTTGTTTCAATGGGTGCGCACGCCCCGGGCCAAGGCTCTACATGAGTTTTGCGCCCGTCGCGGGATTCTGCTGCGACTGTTTTCCACGGGGGACAGCCATACCGACAGCCTGCGTTTTGGCCTGCCCGCCGATGAGCGCGACTGGCAGCGTATCGCCAGCGCCCTGACTGAATTCAACGGACACTCTTCATGACCACTCTGATGGTGCAAGGCACCACTTCCGACGCTGGCAAAAGCACGCTGGTGACTGCCCTGTGCCGCTGGCTGACTCGCCAGGGCGTTGCCGTGGTGCCGTTCAAACCGCAGAACATGGCGTTGAACAGCGCGGTGACGGCAGACGGTGGCGAGATCGGCCGGGCCCAGGCGGTACAGGCCCAGGCCTGTGGCTTGCAGCCTCATACCGATATGAATCCGGTGCTGCTCAAGCCCAACAGCGATACCGGCGCCCAAGTGATCATCCATGGCCGGGCGGTAACCACCATGAATGCGGTGGCCTATCACGGCTATAAAACCATCGCCATGGAAGCGGTGCTGCAATCCCATGCCCGCCTCAGTGCGCACTATCCAGTGATCATGGTTGAAGGCGCGGGGTCGCCTGCCGAGATCAATCTGCGCGCCAACGATATCGCCAATATGGGCTTCGCCGAAGCGGTGGATTGCCCGGTGATTTTGGTCGCCGATATCAATCGTGGCGGCGTCTTTGCTCATCTGGTCGGCACCCTGGAGCTGCTTGAGCCCAACGAGCAGGCCCGGGTCAAAGGCTTTGTGATCAACCGTTTCCGCGGCGATATCGCCCTGCTGCAATCGGGGCTGGACTGGCTCGAAGCGCGCACCGGCAAACCGGTGCTCGGCGTGCTGCCTTATGTCATGGACCTGCATCTGGAGGCCGAAGATGGTCTCGATCAGCGCCAGACCGACAAGGTCGAGCAGGTGCTCAATGTGCTGGTGCCGGTCCTGCCGCGCATCAGCAATCACACCGACTTTGATCCCCTGCGCCTGCACCCACAGGTCAATCTGCAATTCGTCGGCCCCGGCCAGACGATTCCGCCGGCCGACCTGATCATCCTGCCCGGCTCCAAGAGCGTGCGCAGCGACCTGGCTTACCTGCGCGCCAATGGCTGGGACGCGGCGATTACCCGGCACCTGCGCTACGGCGGCAAGGTCCTGGGGATTTGCGGCGGCCTGCAAATGCTCGGCGAGCAAGTCCATGATCCGCTGGGCCTTGAAGGCGCGGCGGGTTCGAGCGCCGGGCTGGGCCTGCTTGATTTGAGCACGCTGCTGGAACAGGAGAAGCAACTGCGTAATGTGAGCGGGCATCTGCAGCTGGAAAATGCACAGGTCAGCGGCTACGAGATCCATGCTGGCGTGACCAGCGGCAGTGCCCTGGAGCGTCCGGCGGTCTATCTCGACGATGGCCGTTGCGATGGAGCCCAGAGCGTCGACGGGCAAATTCTCGGCACCTATCTGCATGGCCTGTTCGAGAGTCCTGCGTCCTGCACGGCATTGCTGCGCTGGGCCGGTCTGCAGAATGTACAGGCGGTGGATTATCACGCCCTGCGCGAGCGTGATATCGAGCGTCTGGCGGATTTGGTGGAAAACCATCTCGATGGTCCGCTGCTGCGCCAGCTGTGCGGCCTGGAGCAAGACTGATGCTGCAACTGATCCTTGGCGGTGCGCGCTCGGGCAAGAGTCGTCTGGCCGAACGACTGGCCACTGAATCGGGTCTGGAGGTGACCTATATCGCCACCAGTCAGCCCATCGATGGCGAGCTGAACGAACGGGTGGCCTTGCATCGTCAGCGCCGCCCCGAACACTGGGGTCTGATCGAAGAGCCGCTGCAACTGGCCCGAATTCTTCGCGACAACGCCAGGGGCGGGCGGTGCCTGTTGGTGGACTGCCTGACCCTGTGGCTGACCAATCTGCTGATGCTTGAGGACGAGCCCCAGCGTCTGGCTCTTGAGCGTGATGCCCTGCTTGCCTGCCTGGCCGACCTGCCGGGTGAAATCATTTTTGTCAGCAACGAGACCGGGATGGGCATCGTGCCCCTCGGCGAATTGACCCGCCGTTACGTCGACGAGGCTGGCTGGTTGCACCAGGTCCTGGCCGAGCGTTGCGAGCGTGTCGTTCTAAGCGTTGCCGGCCTGCCTCTGACTTTGAAAGGAACCGCGCTATGAATGACTCCTGGTGGCTCAAACCTGCTCAGGCGCTGAATGTACCGATGCGCGAAGCCGCATTGGCCCGTCAGCAGCAATTGACCAAACCAACCGGCTCCCTCGGCCAGCTCGAGCGAGTGGCGGTGCAATTGGCTGGTCTGCAAGGTCGGGAAAAGCCTGCTGTGGATAAGTGCTGGATCGCGATTTTCGCCGGTGACCACGGTGTCGTCGCTGAAGGCGTGTCGGCCTATCCCCAGGAAGTGACCGGGCAGATGCTGCACAACTTCATCATGGGCGGCGCGGCCATCAGCGTATTGGCCAAACAGTTGTCGGCGCAGTTGGACGTGGTCGATCTCGGCACGGTCTCGCCGCTGAATCTGCCGGGTGTTCGCCACCTGAACATTGGCGCCGGTACGGCCAACTTTGCCCAGGGTCCGGCGATGACTGTCGAGCAAGGGCTGCTGGCCCTGGCGGGGGGGCGTGACAGCGTGCTGCGGGCCAAGGCCGCTGGCAGCGAGCTGTTTATCGGCGGTGAGATGGGTATCGGCAATACTGCGTCGGCCAGTGCTGTCGCCTGTTCCTTGCTGGAATGCGCAGCGCCTTTGCTGGTCGGGCCGGGCACCGGGCTGAACGCCGAAGGGATTCGCCACAAGACGGCGGTCATCGAACGTGCTCTGGCGCTGCATGCCGAACAGGCTGCGGGCGATCCGCTGCAAAGCCTGCTGTGCATGGGCGGTTTCGAAATCGCCGCGCTGGTCGGCGCCTATCTGGCCTGTGCCCAGGAAGGCATTGCAGCCCTGGTGGACGGCTTTATCTGCAGCGTCGCGGCATTGTTGGCGGTGCGTCTGAATCCGTCCTGTCGCGAGTGGCTGTTGTTCGGCCATCGCGGTGCCGAGCCGGGCCATCGTCATCTGCTGGAAACCCTGCAGGCCGAGCCGCTGATCGATCTGGGTCTGCGTCTGGGCGAGGGCAGCGGTGCGGCGTTGGCGGTCCCACTGGTGCAGATGGCCTGCGCCCTGCACAACAATATGGCCACTTTCGCTGAAGCCGCAGTGGCGGATCGACCGGCATGACCTTGCGCCTGGACCTGTTGCGTCATGGCGAGACCGAGCTGGGCGGCGGCATGCGCGGCAGCCTCGACGACGCCCTTACTGCCACCGGTTGGGCGCAGATGCAGGCGGCGGTGGCAGGAGCCGGGCCGTGGGACCGCATCGTCAGCTCGCCGTTGCAACGCTGCGCGCGTTTTGCCGAGCAACTGGCTGCACAGCTGGGTCTGCCGCTACAACTGGAGGCTGACGTGCAGGAGTTGCATTTCGGCGCCTGGGAGGGGCAGAGCGCCGCACAACTGATGGAAACCGATGCCGAGGGGCTGGGGCTGTTCTGGGCCGATCCCTATGGGTTCACGCCGCCCAATGGTGAGCCGGTGACAGGCTTCGCTGCGCGGGTGCTGGGTGCTGTCGAGCGCCTGCATCAAGCCTGTGAGGGCGAGCGCGTGCTGCTGGTCTGCCATGGCGGCGTGATGCGCCTGTTGCTGGCCCAGGCCCGTGGCCTGCCTCGTGAGCAGCTGTTGCAGGTCAGCGTCGGCCATGGCGCATTGTTGCCGCTGCGGGTCGACAGCGGCTGCGTCCTGACCGAGGGCTGATGATGTTGCCGTTCTGGATTGCCTTGCAGTTTCTCAGCAGCCTGCCGATTCGCCTGCCGGGCATGCCGTCGCCGCAGGCACTGGGTCGTTCGTTGTTGTTCTACCCGGCTGTGGGCCTGCTGTTTGGCGTCCTGTTGCTGGTGTTGAACGGCGTGCTGAGCCACACCCCGGCGTTTCTGCATGCTGCTTTGCTGCTGAGCGCGTGGGTGTTGCTCAGTGGTGGCCTGCATCTGGATGGCCTGGCCGACAGCGCCGATGCCTGGCTCGGGGGCTTCGGCGACCGTGAGCGTACCCTGAGCATCATGAAGGACCCACGCAGCGGGCCGATTGCCGTGGTCACCCTGATTCTGGTGCTGCTGCTCAAGTTCGCTGCGATTCTTGCCCTGATCGACGGCGGCCACAGCATCGCTCTGTTGCTTGCCCCGGTTATCGCTCGCGGCGCCATGCTTGGGTTGTTCCTGGGCACCCCTTACGTGCGCAAGGGCGGGCTGGGGCAGGCCCTGGCCGATCACCTGCCGCGCTCTCCGGGCCGACAGGTGCTGCTCGTGGGCGCGATCGGCTGTGTGCTGATCGCGGGCCTGACCGGGCTGTTCGCCCTGTTGCTCGCCACGGCAGGTTTCTTCTGGCTGCGTCAGCTGATGCTGCGGCGTCTGGGCGGTACCACCGGCGATACCGCAGGTGCCTTGCTGGAGCTGCTGGAAGTATTGATCCTGTCAGGACTGGCGTTGCTCTGAGGGCCAGCGTAGCGTGTCGGTCATAAGTGAGCCTTGGAGGCCGTCATGATGATTCGCTGGATTTCCCTGCCTGTTCTTTTGCTTGCCCTGAGTGGCACCGCCCTGGCCGCTGATTGCCCGGACTTGCTCCAGGGCGAATTGCCCAAATTGCGCGCGAAAGAAAATATCGACCTGTGCAAGCGTTTCGCCGGCAAGCCCATGCTCATCGTCAATACCGCCAGCTTCTGCGGCTTCGCCCCGCAGTTCAAAGGTCTGGAAGCCTTGAACAAGCAATACAAGGGACGTGGTCTGGAGGTGCTGGGTGTGCCTTCCGATGACTTCAAGCAGGAGTCCAAGGACGGCGAAGAGACCGCCAAGGTCTGCTATGTGAACTACGGCGTGACCTTCACCATGACCGAGCCGCAGCCGGTGCGGGGCGCAGATGCTACCCATCTATTCAAGGTGCTGGCCGAGCAGAGCAGCGCGCCGAAATGGAATTTCTACAAGTACGTGGTCGATCGCCAGGGCAAGGTGATTGCCAGTTTCTCCAGCGTGACCAAGCCGGATGATCCGGAGCTGCTTGAGGCGTTGGACAAGGCGATTGCTTCGAAGCCTTAGGCTCGGAGTGAGTTCGCTGCAAGCGCGCATCCGGACATGAAAAAGCCCCGAAGAACGGGGCTTTTTCTTGTCCGGAAAACGGCTGGCTATCAGAAGCGATAGGTAACCGAAGTACCGAAACCGTGAGCGCTGTTTTTGAAGTCAGCACTGTACGAGCCTTTGGTCGCGCTGGAATCGCGGATCTTGGCTTCGTCTTCGCGCAGGTACGAATACGCTACGTCGATGGTCAGATCGTCGGTCGGGCTCCAGCCTGCGCCGAAACTGATGGCCTTGCGGTCACCGGTCGGGATGCGTGGAGAACGGTTGACGTTGTTGGTCGGCGCCTGATCGACCGAGAGGCCGGTGCGCAGGACCCACTGCTTGTTCAACTGGTAGGACGCACCGATGGCGTGGGCCCAGGTGTCATGCCAGTTCTGATCTTCTTTGATGGTGCCGATCGGACCGGCAGAGCCGCCGAGTTGTACCGGAACACCGCTGTTGTTGACGGTGATGTCTTTCAGGCGGCTCCAGCGAGTCCAGGTGCTACCGGCGTAGACGGTCCACTTGTCATCGATCTTCTGGGTGACGGACATGTCCACCGACTCAGGCGTATCCAGATCCAGGTTGGCATCGTACTTCTGGCCGTTGAACGGGCCGAAGCCTACGCCTTCGATCTTGGTCTTGCCGTCGAGTTTGAAGTCGATCTTGGAGTGGTAGGTCAGACCCAGGCGAGTGGTGTCGGTGGCCTGAACCAGGATACCGGCGTTGAAGCCTACAGCGGTGTCGTCACCGGTGATCTTGACCTTGCCATCGTTGCGACCCGGCGTTGCCGCAGTCAGCGTTTCCGAAGTCAGAGTGCCTTCAATACGGTTGAAGGTCGGGCCGAAACCGATGGAAACCTTGTCGTTGAAGGCGTAGCTGACAGTCGGCTGGAAGGTCATGACCTCAACGTGGCTCTTGTCGGCAAAGTAACGACCGGCAAAGCCGTTTTCGTAGTTGGTCACCAGGCCGAACGGGGCATAGAAACCGACGCCGAATGCCCAGTGCTCATCGACAGGCTTGACGTAGTAACCCATGGGAACGGCGACGAGCGGAACCATATCGCCATCGTTGCTGCCACCGAAAGTGCCGCGACCGTTATGGATATCGGTCTTGGCGTCGATGACGGCAGCGCCAACGCTGACTTCCTGACGTTTCAAACGGGACATGCCGGCAGGGTTGCCGTAGACAGTGGTGGCATCGTCAGCGCTGGAGGAGCGGCCCGCGAAACCGGTGCCCATGCCGCTGATGCTCTGTTCGTTGATGGCAAAACCGGCGGAGAAGGCTTGGGAGCAGGCTACGGACACGGCGATGCTGAGTGTGGTCTTGAGTATTGCTTTTTTCATTATTAGAACTCCTTGTTGATCACCGCGCGGAAATTACCAACATTTTTCCGGTTGCGCCAGAGCATGAATAGCCCGAGTTAGAGCGGTTTTGTAGGACAATTTGCCCAAAACGTCGCCAACTCCAGCAAACGTGCAAATTGACTGAACAGTCAGGCCGCAAGGAGTAATGGAGCAACACAAATTTGCCAGGCCGCAGTGAAGTCGCGCAGGCGTCCCTGGGGTTGAAAAACCTGGCGCCACAGGCGAGCCATGCCAAGCAGATCGTCTTCGCACGGCAAGATGGCACCCTGGGCTTCGATCATCATCCAGGCGATAGCGGTGGAGTAGCGCAGGTTGACGGTCAGTTCCAGGTGGGGGCCGTCGAGGAAGGCGTGCTGGCTGGCCAGACCGCGGACCCGGCTGGCCAGGTCAGGATCCAACGCCAGGTAGTTATCCCAGAGTTGCTGATGGCGGCGCTCAGGGATGCTGTACAGACCGTGGCCTCGACGGCTGTCCAGTGCCGCACCAAGGGCGGACTGGCTGGCGGCAACACCCAGCAGGAAAGACTCGGCAGAAGGTGTGTGATGGCCCAGATACTCAAGCGTAGGGCGGATCACGTAACGGCACAGTTCGCTGGCAGCAATTCCCATAATACAGCCTGCTCGAAAAGGTAATGGTCGACGGACCCCAACGCATTGGCAGCGGATGGATCGGACAGAGTCCGTCGGAAGCAGCCTGGGCTGCTTGAGTTGAAGTGTAGTGTCATATTTCGAGTGTAAAGGGCTGTTTTTAAAATATTTCTCGAGATGTAGGACGTGGCATATAGCGACCAGTGATTAGGTCTGATTTTTCTGTAGGAAAAATGCGAGCAATAAAAAGCCCCGCTGATTTTGTCAGCAGGGCTCGGGCCTGGCCTGAATCCGCGTATGTCAGGCGGTCAGGGCCTGGCGCGTACGCTCGATCACGGCCTGCAGCGGCTCGGCGCTGGAGTATTGATCGGGGTACAGGCGCTCGCTATGACGGGCAATGCCGTGCTCATTAACGAGGGTAAAGCTGAAGCAGCCTTTGCGAGCGGCCATGATCAGGCAGTTCATCGGGGCGAAGGCGTGGGTGAGGGTGCGAATGGCGGCCTCGGTGTGGATATGAGTAGTCATGGTCAAGGTGTTTCCTAAAACGACACGGAACAATACCGTGCAACAATAAACGTCCCAGTAAACGCGGGCCTGTGCCTGGATAACCGAGGCATGGCGGGGCGAAGAACCTGACTGGAACAAAAGCAGCCAGTTGAAGCGCGCGTTATCGTATGGCGCCTGGTCTGACTGGTAGGTACTTAGGAGGGCAGGCATCACTGCGGGAGCGAAGGTTCGACGCTCGGGGTGAAGTTCCTGATCAATTGCAGGCTGGTTCTATCAGGCCATGCTTGGTTTGCCGCAGTCTTCCGGTTAGTGAGGAAGCCACTGGGCAGTGTGCATGTCTGGAAACCATCGAGGTGGTCGATCCCTTTTTGCCCACGGCTATCGTGCTGTGGATGGGACTTTTCGACCAGAATTGACTTTCAGCTTGGTACTAACGGCGGCGATGTTAATGGATCCTGCGGTGAAAGGGAAGGGGTATTTCAAAAGAAGTCAAGAGAGGCTCCGATAAATCAATACGGTCATTGCTGCCGCCAGCGACCACCCCAGCAGGTAGGCGGGTACGGTCATGCGCCAGGAACGTCGTTGCTCGATCAGGCGCATGACGTCGCCCACGCGGTTGATTCGGCCTTCGCCGAGATCGACGCTGATCATGAGCGCCATGATCGTCGCCGACAGAAGGATGGTTGCGGCGAAAATCGCGCCGTCGGGGCTGGGCAGTTTCAGGCTGATGGCCATCGCGACGATACAGACAACTACTAACAGCAGGGCAAAGGCCAGGATGTCTCTCATGGACGCGGTGATCCGCCAATGGACTGGTCGGGCAGTTTGGCTGCCTGGGGGCTGCTTGACCAGATGTTCATGCAAGGTTCAATCGCCGCGGTTCAGGATCGAGGGCGATCGATTTATTTCACTACGAGCCCGAATGCCGCAGTCTGATTGCGATTGAGTCGCGTCAAGGGCAGTTTTTGTCGGGGCATTTGCGGCTCTTATAGCCACTGGGAATTGACTTGTGCACATTAGCCGGACAAGCTGCCATGTCACTGTCATATACAGCCCTAAGAGCTTGATTTATGGTGGTGAATTATTAAGTCAATGAAAAACATCGCTTTTTTTTGTTGGTGAAAAAATCGTCAGTTTGAACGCAGGCCCCATTCTACGCGTGTTTGCGCGGGTTAAAGGGGGGTTGTCCACTGAGTTATCCACAGCTTCTGTGGATTGTCCCGCGCGCTTGCTCTAGCCCGCGCCTGTCAGTCTGTTACTTATCCCGTCTTCTGGTTATTTTGCGCCGCATAATGCCGCGAGCATGAATTCGATCATCTGGAGTTTCTATGGCACTGGATCTGACCAGTCTCTTGTTGGGGCTGGCCGCCGCAGCCCTGCCTTTATTGTTCCTTGCCTGGCAACTGCAGCGTCGTCTGGCTCAGCGCCAGGCCGAATCGGCGCTGCTTGACGAGCGCTTGAGCACGGCGCGCATGGCTCAGGACGGTCTCAACGCCCAACTCGATGCCAGTCGCGATGAAATCAGCGACTTGAGTCAGGCCAACAGTGCCAGGCTCGCGGAGCTGGCCGCGTTGCGCCGAGAAGTGGAGTTGCAGCGTCAGGCCCACGATGATTCCCGGGATGCCCTGGACAGCCTGAATGCCGAGCGGATCGATAAGGACGCCGAGCTGAGGCGTCTGGACGCCCGCTGCGCGTCCCTGGCTGCCGAGCTGCGTGAGCAGCAGGAAAGCCATCAGCAGCGTCTGACCGACCTGCAGGGCTCGCGCGACGAACTGCGCGCCCAGTTCGCCGAGCTGGCGGGCAAGATATTCGACGAGCGTGAGCAGCGGTTTGCTGAAACCAGCCAGCAACAACTGGGGCAATTGCTCAACCCGCTCAAGGAACGGATCCAGTCGTTCGAAAAGCGTGTCGAGGAGAGTTATCAGCAGGAAGCCCGTGAGCGCTTCTCACTGGGCAAGGAGCTGGAGCGCCTGCAACAGCTGAACCAGCGCCTCAGCGACGAGGCCACCAACCTGACCCGTGCCCTTAAAGGCCAGAAAACCCAGGGTAACTGGGGAGAGTTGATTCTCGAGCGGGTGCTGGAGCACGCCGGGCTCGAAAAGGGCCGTGAGTACCAGACCCAGGTCAGCCTGCAAGGGCCCGATGGCGAGCGCTTTCAGCCCGACGTGCTGATCATGCTGCCGGGGGACAAGCAGGTGGTGATCGACGCTAAGGTCAGTCTGACGGCGTATCAACAATACGTTTCGACCGACGATACAGTGCTGGCACAGGCCGCTTTGAAGCAGCACGTATTGTCGTTGCGCAATCATGTCAAAGGTCTGTCCGGCAAGGATTACAAACGCCTGGAAGGCCTGCACAGTCTGGATTTCGTCTTGCTCTTCGTGCCGATCGAAGCAGCGTTCTCGGCGGCCCTGCAAGCTGAGCCGACACTGTTTCAAGAGGCTTTCGACCGTAGCATCGTGATTGTCAGCCCGACCACATTGCTCGCGACTCTGCGAGTGATCGACAGCCTGTGGAAACAGGAGCGCCAGAGCCAGAACGCCAGGGAAATCGCCGAGCGTGCCGGCTGGCTCTACGACAAGTTCGTGTTGTTCATTCAGGACCTCGATGAAGTGGGTAACCGCCTCCAGCAACTGGATAAGGCCTACGCGGCAGCACGCAACAAGCTGACGGACGGGCGCGGAAATCTGGTCAGCCGCAGTGAGCAGCTCAAGCTACTGGGTGCCCGTGCCAGTAAAAGCCTGCCTACCGAGTTGCTTGAGCGAGCTATGACTGATGACGATGGTAATCAACCGTTGTGATGGATTCTGGACGTTTCTTAATGAGTTTTTGTATACAGTTTTTAGTCAGCTTTTCATTCAAACAAAAAATGCACCTTTTATAGGCAATACTGCACTAGCAACGAGCATTTACAGTGATAAATCGTAGTTTCAAAGCGCCATTACCCTAAGTAAACCCCTCGCAAGAACGCGGTTTGGCGGTCGCTTCACTCCTTGAAAAAGCAGAATGGCACGCATTCTGCGTATCAATTCGTATACAACCAGTAGCGACTCCCGTACGCAGTCTGTTTTACAGCCAGTTACGGGACGTTGCTCATCCTCTCAGGGAGAAATGCGATGACCGAGCCAATGCCCAAGGGCTACAGCCCCCGCCTATATAACGAAGACCTGGGGCCCGTGCCGCAGACGTGGAGTTGGTACAACATTTTCGCCTTCTGGATGAGCGATGTGCATAGCGTGGGCGGTTACGTCTTCGCCGCCAGCCTGTTCGCCCTGGGGCTGGCCAGTTGGCAGGTGCTGATCGCCTTGCTGGCCGGGATCTGCATCGTGCAACTGGTGGCAACCCTGGTGGCCCGTCCAAGCCAGAAGGCCGCAGTGCCATACCCGGTGATCTGCCGCTTGGCCTTTGGTGTGTTCGGGGCCAACGTCCCCGCAGTCATTCGCGGCCTGATCGCGGTGGCCTGGTACGGCGTACAGACCTATCTGGCCTCCAGTGCCCTGATCATCGTGGTACTGCGTTTTCTCCCACAGATGGCGGTGTACAACGAGCCTCACTTTGCCGGCCTTTCTTACCTGGGCTGGTTCGGTTTCCTGGGGCTGTGGGTCGTGCAGGCGCTGGTGTTCTGGACCGGCATGAACTCGATCAAGCGTTTCATTGATTGGGCAGGTCCGGTGGTTTATGCGGTGATGTTTCTGCTGGCGGGCTGGATCGTCTGGAAGGCGGGTTGGAGCAATATCAGCTTTACCCTGTCGGAAAAATCCTTGACGGGTTGGCAGGCAGTTTCCCAGATCATCATGGCGACGGCGCTGGTCGTGTCGTACTTCTCGGGTCCTACTCTGAACTTCGGCGACTTCAGTCGCTATGCCCGGACCATGGCTGACGTCAAACGCGGCAACTTCTGGGGGCTGCCGGTAAACTTTCTGGCATTTTCCCTGGTGACCGTGGTTATCGTCTCCGGCACCTTGCCAATCTTCGGTGAAATGCTGCATGACCCGATTGCTACCGTGGCCCGTATCGATAACGATGTAGCGGTGCTGCTCGGGGCTTTTGCCTTCGTGACCGCGACCATCGGTATCAATATTGTCGCCAACTTTGTCTCGCCGGCCTTTGACTTCGCCAACGTCGCACCCAGCAAGATCAGCTGGCGTGCCGGTGGCATGATTGCCGCCGTGGCCTCTATCTTCATTACCCCGTGGAACCTGTTTAATAACCCGGAAGTGATCCACTACACCCTGGATATCCTCGCGGCCTTCATCGGGCCGCTGTTCGGCATCTTGCTGGTGGACTATTACCTGATCAAAAAGCAGCAGATCGATGTCGATGCGCTGTTCAACGACGGCCCGAGCGGGCGCTATTGGTACACCAATGGCGTCAACTGGACGGCGGTTAGGGCGCTGGTACTGGCGGCCATTATCGGTGTGGCGATCACCTTTACCCCGGCGTTGCAACCGGTGGCCAACTTCTCCTGGTTTACCGGCTGTCTGCTGGGTGGGCTGTTCTTCTTCGTCATGGCGCGTCGCAGCCAGGCCCATGAAGGCAGTGCCTTGGCCCCGGCAATCAGTAACTGATTCGCATTGCCCTGCGGTCTGTCCGCGGGGCAAGAAAGATTGCCGTTGGTCGCACGATCACGCACTGGCGTTCTACAAGCTGTCACATTAAGGCATGAAATATTTTCCCGCGACGTCCGGTAGCAGGCGTAAAGTGCGGGATAGCACTATGATGTCCAGGGCAGGATTTCGAAGTTGATGTCCGTGTATTTCCCCAAGGGGGCCTTATGAACGACAAATTGCAAGAATGGCTGCATGATCTGGGTGTTGCCCTGGGCTTGATCGAACGACCCAAGCTGCAACCGATCCCCGTGCGAACCGAAGACGACCGACGTCGCCAACGCCGCTGACACTTACCCTTTCTTCCTTGCGCGCCGCTTTGCTCGTCTGGCGGTGCGCGCACGTCCTTCATGCCTCTGCGTATGAGCGGATCCTTCCGGCTGCTCTTCCCGCCGCATCAGCACGATCAAGTCGACCAGCGTGGGTAATGTCACATGGTCTGGCGCATCGCCTGCGCGTTTCCGTATCGCATCTGGGAAGACAAAGCCGAACTCGCTGCCCAGCCTGAGCAACAGCTTTTCTACATCTTCATCGTCCAGGGCCAGGTCCTTGAAGGTTGAGTCTTCGTGGATGGCGGTTTTGTCGACCAGAATGATGCCCAATGTATCGAACACCCTCTGTTTGATTTCCTCGCGGTTCATGCAAACCCCGGTCGCGGCTATTCGCAGGCTAGACCCTACTGCCTGAAAACGGAGGGAGAGACAGTCAAGATTAGTTCAAGCTTTTGGCTGGGGGGCGCGCAGGCGCTGGACGGAGGGAGTTGGGGGAGTATTTGTAGGAACCGAAATCCTGTGGGAGCGAATTCATTCGCGAAAACGGTATTTCAAACGCTACAGATGCATCGGATGCACTGGCCTCTTCGCGAATGAATTCGCTCCCACCAGATTTAATCCCGCCCTGCCGAGTATGTGCTGCGTGACAGCGCGGCGTCGGAGGTGGGGCGGGATTTTCAAGCTGTCAGGGTGTGGAATGCTTTCAGCGATGCGCAACACCCGGCAAGACACAGAGCATTTCGTACAGCAGGTTGGCCCCGAGCAGCGAGGTGTTGCCGGTGGTGTCGTAAGGCGGTGAGACCTCCACCAGGTCGCAACCGATCAGGTCCAGGCCCTGGCAGCCACGGATGATTTCGATAGCCTGAATGGTGGTCAGACCGCCAATTTCCGGGGTGCCGGTGCCCGGTGCCCAAGCCGGGTCGATACCGTCGATATCGAAGCTCAAATAGACCGGTCCGCCACCGACTTTCTCGCGTACCTGAGCCATCAGCGGTTCAAGGGATTTGTGCCAGCATTCTTCGGCCTGGACCACGCGGAAACCCTGCTTGCGGCTCCAGTTGAAGTCTTCAGCGGTATAGCCCTGGGCGCGCAGGCCGATCTGTACCACGCGGTCGCAATCGAGCAGGCCTTCTTCCACCGCGCGGCGGAAAGTGGTGCCGTGGGCGATCTTCTCGCCAAACATATGATCGTTGACGTCGGCGTGGGCATCGATATGCACCAGCCCCACCTTGCCGTGTTTCTTGTGGATGGCCCGCAGGATCGGCAGGGTGATGGTGTGGTCGCCGCCCAGGGTCATGGGAATGACGCCGTGTTCGAGGATCTCGTCGTAGGCTTCTTCGATGATGCGTACGGCGTCGAGCAGATTGAAGGTGTTGATCGCCACGTCACCGATATCCGCTACCGACAGCGAGTCGAAAGGGGCGGCACCGGTGGCCATATTGTAAGGGCGGATCATCACGGACTCGGCGCGGATTTCCCGCGGGCCGAAGCGGGTGCCGGCGCGCAGCGAGGTGCCGATGTCCAGGGGTACACCGACAAACGCGGCGTCCAGGCCTGCGGCGCTCTGCAGGTGGGGCAGACGCATCATGGTGGCGATACCGGCGAAGCGCGGCATTTCGTTGCCGCCCAGTGGTTGGTGAAAAATCTTTTCCACGGGATTGCCTCAGCATGGTTTGGATGGAGGCGATTCTGCGAAGCGGGGGGCGGGGAAGGAATCCCAAGGAGCAAATAATCAGTTTAGAAATTTCTGAACTGATGCCGCCCGACGCTGCTTCACATGGGTATTGTGGTTAGAATGGACGGCCCTTTCTTGATGCTCTCCTCCTGCAGGACCTCCATGGCCAGTGCTCTACCCGATCTGAAATTGCTGCGCATTTTTGTCAGCGTGGTCCGCCATCAGGGGTTCGCCAGCGCCCAGCAGGAACTCAACCTGTCGACTTCGGCCATCAGTACCTACATGAGCCAGCTCGAGGCAGCCCTGGGTATTGTCCTGTGTCATCGCGGCCGTGGTGGCTTCAGCCTGACCAGCAAAGGCGAGCTGTTTCATCAGGAAACCCTGCGCCTGTTAGGCGAGCTGGAGGGCTTCGAGCTCTATGCGGCGGCTCTGAAAGGCGAATTGCGCGGCACTCTCAACCTCGGCGTGCTCGATTCCACCGTCAGTGACCGGGCCTTGCCCTTCGCCGAGGTGATTGGTGCCTACAGCGAAGAGCATCCGGCGGTGCACTTGCACTTGTCGGTGATGAGTCCTTATGAGCTGCAACTGGGGGTGCTCGACAATCGTCTGGACCTGGCCATTGGTTCGTTTTCCACGCGCATGAATGGCCTGCTGTATCAGCCGCTGTATCGCGAACAGCACTGGTTGTATTGCAGTAATCGCCATCCGCTGTTCAATGAGCGGCGCATTCCCGAGCCATTGATTGCCCAGCAGCGCATGGTCGGCCGTGGCTACTGGAGCCAGGCCGAGCTAGCGCGCCATGGCTTCAAGCACAGCGCGGCGACGGTGGAAAGTATGGAGGCGCAGCTGATTCTGGTGCTGTCGGGGGCTTATATCGGTTATCTGCCGGAGCATTACGCTCAGGCCTGGGTCGATTCCGGCCATCTGCGCGTATTGCTGCCCGCTACCTTCGGTTATCAGGCGCCTTTTTCCATGATCGTGCGTCGGGGGCGCAGCCGGGAGCCGCTGATCCAGACGTTTCGCGACCTGCTCAAAGCGCAGCTCAATCCGGTCTGAGGAAGGTTTCGATGTCCCGTGCTCGCTGTGAACGTTGCCTGCGCCCGCAAAGCCACTGCCTGTGTGCGCTGATTCCCTCTCTGGACAGTCGCACTCGGGTATTGGTATTGCAGCACCCGAGTGAAGTCAATCACGCCCTCAATACTGCGCGCCTGGCGACCCTGGGCCTGCGTAACGCGCAGTTGCGAGTGGGGGAGGTGTTCGAGGATCTGCCGCAATTGCTCAATCAGCCGGGCTATCAGGCGCACCTGCTGTTTCCCGGTGAGCAGGCACAACCCTTGATCGCTGATGGCGCCGATAGCCTGCCAACCTTATTGGTGGTTCCGGATGGCACCTGGCGCAAGGCGCGCAAGTTGCTGCATTGCAATCCGCTGTTGGCAGCGCTGCCACGGGTCACGCTGGGAGAGGTTGGGGTGTCGCGTTATCGCCTGCGCAAGGCACCGGATGCCGAGGCGCTGTCGACGCTGGAAGCCATCGTTCATGCCTTGCAGACGCTGGAGGCTCCGGCGTCATTTGCCGCGTTGCTGCGGCCTTTCGAGGCGTTGATCGAGGGTCAGATTGCGGCTATGGGTGAGGACACCTATAGCCGTAATCATGCGCGGATGAAGCAATCTTCAACTGACTGAGCCTGGTCCGTTGGAGCAAGGCTTGCCCGCGAAAGCCTCGACGCGGTATGCCGGAGACACCGCATTGCCTGATTCGCGGGCAAGCCCGGCTCCAACGGGTTGTGTAGGGATCAGCCGTTACTGCCCGCTTCCAGCATATTCTCCGGACGCACCCACTCTTCAAACTGCGCATCGGTCAGGAAGCCCAGTTGCAAGGCTGCTTCACGCAGGGTCAGACCCTCGCTGTAGGCTTTCTTGGCGATCTGCGCCGACTTGTCATAGCCGATATGCGGATTGAGGGCGGTCACCAGCATCAGGCCGCGCTCGAGGTGCTCGGCCATTTTCTCGGCGTCCGGCTCCATGCCCGCGACACAATGTTCGTTGAAGTTGCTGCAGCCATCGCCCAGCAAGCGGATCGATTGCAACAGGTTATGGATGATCACCGGCTTGTACACGTTCAGTTGCAGGTGACCCTGGCTGGCGGCGAAACCGATGGTGACGTCGTTGCCCATGACCTGCAGGGCGAGCATCGACAGGGCCTCGCACTGAGTCGGGTTGACCTTGCCGGGCATGATCGAGCTGCCAGGTTCGTTGGCCGGCAGCTTGACCTCGGCCAGACCGGCGCGGGGGCCCGAGCCCAGCAGGCGCAGGTCGTTGGCGATCTTCATCAGGGTTGTAGCGAGGGTTTTCAGGGCGCCGGACAGGGCGGCAATCGGCTCGTGGCCGGCCAGGGCGGCGAATTTGTTCGGTGCGGTGACGAACGGCAGCCCCGACAGCGCAGCCAGTTCAGCGGCGATGGCTTCGGCGAAGCCCTTCGGTGAGTTCAGCCCGGTGCCGACGGCGGTGCCGCCCTGGGCCAGTTCATAAATGGCCGGCAGGGTGGCGCGGATGGCTTTGTCGGCGTATTCGAGCTGGGCAACGAAGCCCGAGAGTTCCTGACCAAAGGTGATCGGCGTGGCATCCATCATGTGGGTGCGGCCGGTCTTGACCAGTTTCATGTGGCGCGCCGATTGCTCGGCCAGGCCGCTGGACAGCTCGGCAATAGCGGGCAGCAGGTGGCTGGTCACGGCCTGGGCGGCAGCGATATGCATGGCCGTAGGGAAGCAGTCGTTGGAGCTCTGGGAACGGTTGACGTGGTCGTTCGGGTGCACCGGCGACTTGCCGCCGCGGCCCTGGCCAGCCAGCTCGTTGGCGCGACCGGCGATCACTTCGTTGACGTTCATGTTGCTCTGGGTGCCGCTGCCGGTCTGCCAGACCACCAGGGGGAACTGTGCGTCGAGCTGGCCGCTGAGCACTTCATCGGCAGCCTGTTCGACCAGGCGGGCGATATCGCCAGGCAGATCGCCGTTGCGGTTATTGACCCGCGCGGCGGCCTTCTTGACCAGTGCCAGGGCGTGTAGCACCGGCACCGGCATGTGTTCCTGACCAATGGCGAAGTTGATTAACGAGCGTTGGGTCTGGGCCCCCCAATAGGCGTCCTCGGGGACATCGATCGGACCAATGCTGTCTGTTTCAATACGGCTCACTGGATTCACTCCTGAAAAGTTGAACGTGCAGTTTAGGCGTTCTTGAGCGGTTTGGGTTCAATTTTGAGAATGATTTGCATCACCAATAAGGCCGGGGGCTTGAGCGCTTTGGGTTCATGGGCGCAGAATGGTCGGCCTTGGGGTAATGCCTCGCCTGCTATAAAGGAAACTCGATGACCCGTCTTCGTGCTATTTGTGCTGCGGTGGTTCTGGCTTGTGCCAGCGGCCAGGTTCTTGCCGATGCTGCCAGCCAAAATGCCAATGCAGAAACATTCCTCAAGTTGGTGCACGCCGACAAACTGGCCACCCCGGCCTACATGCAAGTACAGCAGATGTTCAACCAGCGTTTCGCCGAGGCCAACGGTACCGACGCGAAAAAGGCCGTGCTGGAAACCTATCAGGCCAAGGCCAGTGCCGCTCTGGACCAAGCCATCGGCTGGGACAAGCTCAAGCCTGACATGGTCAAACTCTACGCCTCTGCGTTCAGCGAAAGCGAGCTGAAAGATCTGGTGGCGTTCTACCAGTCGCCGCTGGGCCAGAAAGTCCTGGCGACTTCGCCGGTGCTGGGTCAGAAATCCATCCAGATGACCCAGGAAAAACTCCAGGTCGCCGGTCCCGTGGTCGACAAGCTGCTGGACGATATGACCGCCCAGCTCAAGCCTGCTGCCGCGCCTGCCAAGGCAACCAAGAAGCCCTGATTGAGCGAAATCTGTCATGACCATGCAAACGCGTATCGAGTCGGCTCTTGCCGTGTTTCAACCGGTTTACCTGCATGTGCTCGATGAGAGCCACATGCACAGCCGTGGCGAGCAGACCCACTACAAGGCGACCGTGGTCAGCGAACAGTTCGAGGGGCTCAGCTCCGTCAAGCGCCACCAGAAGGTCTACGGCCTGCTCGGTGGCCTGATGGGCGAGTTCCACGCTCTGGCGCTGCACACTTATACGCCTGAAGAGTGGGCGAAGACCGGTGCGGCCCCGGCATCACCGACCTGTGCCGGTGGGCACTAATCGGGCTGCCTGCAACGCTCCGGTTTTTGCTAGAATCCGCAACGCGCCGCGACCCGGCGCGTTTTTTATTGGCTTTTTTTCGATCCGGTAGGCCCTTTGCGAGGGTCACCACCTGGAGTTACACATGTCCGAAGCACCCGTCACGGCGCCTATCGTTGTTGCCGCGCTGTACAAATTCGTCACCCTTTCCGATTACGTTGAACTGCGTGAGCCGCTGTTGCAGGCCATGGTCGACAACGCTATCAAGGGCACCCTGCTGATTGCCGAAGAGGGCATCAATGGCACGGTTTCCGGCAGCCGCGAAGGTATCGATGGCCTGCTGGCCTGGTTGAAGCTGGATCCGCGCATGATCGATATCGATCACAAGGAGTCCTACTGCGACGAGCAGCCGTTCTATCGGACCAAGGTCAAGCTGAAGAAAGAAATCGTCACCCTGGGTGTGCCCGGCGTCGATCCGAACAAGGCCGTGGGCACTTATGTCGAGCCCAAGGACTGGAACGCCCTGATCACCGACCCTGAAGTGCTGCTCATCGACACGCGCAACGACTACGAAGTGTCCATCGGCACCTTCGAAGGCGCCATCGATCCCAAGACCACCAGCTTTCGCGAGTTTCCGGAGTACATCAAGGCGCACTTCGACCCGGCCGTACACAAGAAGGTGGCGATGTTCTGCACCGGTGGCATTCGCTGTGAAAAAGCCTCCAGCTATATGCTCGGCGAGGGCTTCGAAGAGGTCTACCACCTCAAGGGCGGGATTCTCAAGTACCTGGAAGAGGTCCCAGAGCAAGAGAGCCAGTGGCGCGGCGACTGTTTCGTTTTCGATAATCGCGTCACCGTGCGCCACGATCTCAGCGAAGGCGACTACGATCAGTGTCACGCCTGCCGTACCCCGATCAGTGTCGAAGAGCGCGCCAGCGAACACTATTCGCCCGGCATCAGTTGCCCGCACTGCTGGGATAGCCTGAGCGAGAAGACCCGCCGCAGCGCCATCGATCGGCAGAAGCAGATCGAACTGGCCAAGGCGCGCAACCAGCCCCATCCGATCGGCTATAACTATCGTCAAAACGAGGCCTGAGCCATGTCCGACCGCCTGCTTTATATAATGGACCCGATGTGTTCATGGTGCTGGGGGTTCGCGCCAGTCGCCGAAGCCCTGGTGCAGCAGGCGAGGGCGGCGGGCTTTCCGCTGCATCTGGTCATGGGTGGTTTGCGCACCGGTAGCGGTGCAGCACTGGACCCCTCGACCCGGCGCTACATCCTCAATCACTGGCAGGCGGTGCATGAAGCCACCGGCCAGCCGTTCCGTTTCGATGATGCGTTGCCTGACGGCTTCGTTTACGACACTGAGCCGGCTTGTCGCGCGGTGGTCACCGCCCGCTCTTTTGACGAGGACATTGCCTGGGCCCTTGTGAAGCGGATTCAGGAAGCGTTTTACCGCGATGGCCGCGACGTGACCCAGGCCTCGGTCCTCGCCGAGCTGGCGGAACAGGCCGGCCTGCCGCGTATCGAATTCGCCGAAGCCTTCGACAGCGCCGCGCAGTTGACGGATACCTCAGCGGATTTCGCCTGGGTCCAGGACCTGGGCATCGCCGGTTTCCCGACCCTGCTGGCCGAGCGTAATGGTCAGCTGGCATTGCTGACCAACGGCTATCAATCGTTGGATGAATTGTCGCCGCTGCTCGGGCGGTGGCTGGAGCGTGCCGTCAGTGCCTGATGGATCGATCCCGCCAGCAGCACCTCGCGACCGCCTGAACTGGGCACAGATTCGCCAGTTGGTCGTGCGCCACAAAAAAGCCCTGTGGATCGCCAACGGCGTGGCGGTCCTGGGCACCCTGTGCAGCGTGCCGATCCCCTTGCTGCTGCCGTTGCTGGTGGACGAAGTGCTACTGGGCCACGGCGACTCGGCCCTGCGCTTCATGAATCACCTGTTGCCCGACAACCTGCAGAAGGCTGCCGGGTATATCGGCCTGATGCTGTTGTTTACCTTTTGTCTGCGCCTCAGTGCCCTGGTGTTCAACGTGGTTCAGGCGCGGCTGTTCGCGCGGTTGGCCAAGGACATCGTCTACCGTATCCGCGTGCGCCTGATCGAGCGCCTCAAGCGTATTTCCCTGGGTGAATACGAAAGCCTGGGCAGCGGTACGGTGAGCGCGCACCTGGTCACCGATCTCGATACCCTCGACAAGTTCATCGGCGAGACCCTCAGTCGCTTCCTGGTCGCCATGCTGACCCTGACCGGCACGGCGACCATCCTGATCTTCATGCACTGGAAGCTGGCGTTGCTGATCCTGTTGTTCAACCCCCTGGTGATCTACGCCACGGTGCAGTTGGGTAAACGGGTCAAGCACCTGAAGAAACTGGAGAACGACAGCACGTCGCGCTTTACCCAGGCCCTCACCGAGACCCTGGAAGCGATTCAGGAAGTGCGCGCCAGTAATCGCCAGGGTTTCTTCCTTGGCCGGCTCGGCCTGCGGGCCAAGGATGTGCGCGATTACGCCATCGCCTCGCAATGGAAAAGCGATGCCTCAAGCCGCGCCAGTGGTCTGTTGTTCCAGTTCGGCATCGATATCTTCCGCGCCGTGGCGATGCTTACGGTGCTGTTCTCTGATTTGTCCATCGGCCAGATGCTCGCGGTGTTCAGTTACCTGTGGTTCATGATTGGCCCGGTCGAGCAGTTGCTCAACCTGCAATACGCCTATTACGCGGCGGGCGGTGCCCTGAGCCGGATCAACGAGCTGCTGGCTCGGGAGGATGAGCCGCAGTATGTCGGTGGCTCCGATCCGTTCGTCGGTCAGACCACGGTGGGCATCGATATTCGCGAGCTGAGCTTTGCCTATGGCGAGGTGCAGGTGCTCGATCAATTGAACCTGTCGATTGCGCCCGGCGAAAAGGTCGCCATTGTCGGCGGCAGCGGCGGTGGCAAGAGCACTCTGGTGCAACTGCTGTTGGGGCTGTACACGGCCCAGTCCGGGACCATCAGCTTCGGCGGCCAGACCCAGCAGGATATCGGTCTGGAAACCATTCGTGACAACGTTGCCGTGGTGCTGCAACACCCTGCGTTGTTCAACGACAGCGTGCGCGCCAACTTGACCATGGGCCGCGAGCGCAGCGATGAAGCCTGCTGGCGTGCCCTTGAGATCGCGCAGCTGGAGGCGACCATTCGTGCCTTGCCTGACGGCCTGGACAGTATCGTCGGACGTTCCGGTGTACGGCTGTCTGGCGGCCAACGCCAGCGCCTGGCGATTGCCCGGATGGTCTTGGCCGAGCCCAAGGTGGTGATTCTCGACGAAGCCACGTCGGCTCTGGATGCCGCCACTGAATACAACCTGCATCAGGCCCTGGCGCGCTTTCTCAGTGCGCGCACGACCCTGATCATTGCCCACCGTCTGTCGGCGGTGAAACAGGCCGATCGGGTGTTGGTATTCGATGGCGGGCGCATCGCCGAGCAGGGCGGTCATCAGCAACTGATCGCTGACGGCGGCCTTTATGCCAAGCTTTACGGACACTTGCAGCAAGTCTGACCTGCACCTGCGCCATTGAATCGCCATCTCACGTCAGCGCGGTCACCGGTGTCCGCTCTGTCACTTTGTCAAATTTGACAAAAACGACACTCCACTTCGCGGATATGTCCTAGGCTCAGAGCTCAGGACCAGCCGTCGGAAGGGAGCCCATGAAGTCAGAGCGGATCTTTGCCACCCCTAGTCTGCTGGGCATCGTATGGCCGTTCATTGCCGTCATCCTGTTCCAGACTCTGCTGGGCTGCGTCAGCCTTTACACCCTTTCGGGCGTGCGCAGTTACGTGGCCGGTGAGAGCCTGTGGTCCAAGGGCCAGAAAGACGCCATCTATTACCTGTCGCTGTATGCCAACAGCCGTAATGAGGCCGACTACCTGCGTTATCGCCAGGCCATGGCCATCACCCAGGGCGACCATGATTTCCGCATGGCCCTGGAGCAGAAAACCCCTGATCTCGACGCCGCGCGCACGGGCATCCTGCAAGGTGGTAACCATCCGGGGGATGCGTCGGGGCTGATCTGGCTGTATCTGAACTTCCGTAATTTGACCTATATGCGCACCGCCATCGGCCATTGGCAGATTGGCGACGAATACATGCTGCGCCTGGATCACCTTGCCCGGGACATGCACGAGCGCATCGCCAGCAATCAGGCAAGCCCGGCCGATCTGCTTGACTGGCGCGAGCAGATCGTTGCTATCAATGAGGGTGTCACGCCCGCCGCACGAGCGTTTAGCGATGCTCTGGGCGAGGGCTCACGGGCGATCCTGCGGGCATTGCTGCTGTTCAATCTATTGACGGCGATCGGCCTGATTCTTCTGGCCCTGCGCCATACCCACAAGCTGCTGGCCCAGCGCCGCGCCTTTGCCGATGCCTTGCAGCTGGAAAAGGATCGCGCACAAACCACCCTGCAATCCATCGGTGATGCGGTGATCACCACGGATGTCGCCGGGGCCATCGTCTATATGAACCCGGCCGCTGAAAGCATGACCCGCTGGACCCACACCCAGGCTCTCGGTTTGCCTTTGGCGGCGCTGTTCAACCTGCTCGACGAGAACGATCAGCGCGAAGGCGCAACCCTGGTCGAGCATATTCTGGCGGGCAAGCTGGGCGCGGGCAGCGAGCATTTCAAATCGATCCAGCGTCTGGATGGCACCACGGTGGCCGTGGCGCTGGTCGGCTCGCCCATCCGTACCGAGGAGGGCGCCAGCGGCACGGTGCTGGTCCTGCATGATATGACCCGCGAGCGCCAATACATCGCCAACCTGTCGTGGCAGGCCAGCCATGATGCCCTGACTGGGCTGGCCAATCGCCGCGAGTTCGAGTTTCGACTGGAGCGGGCTCTGGAATATCAGTTGGTAGAGCCGGGACGGCACTCGCTGATGTTTCTCGACCTGGACCAGTTCAAGCTGGTCAACGACACCAGCGGCCATGCGGCCGGGGACGAGCTGCTGCGGCATATCTGTACGGTGTTGCAGCAATGCCTGAGTGAAGGCGACACCCTGGCGCGCCTGGGGGGTGATGAATTTGGTGTGCTATTGCCCAACTGTTCACCGCAGATCGCCGAAAAGATGGCCGAGGTGCTGCGCCAGTCCGTGCAGACCCTGCAGTTCGTCTGGAAAGGCCGGCCCTTCGTGACCACGGTCAGCATCGGCCTGGTTCATGGCTCACCGGCCCTGGCGACTTTGGAGGCCAGCCTGCGGGCAGCGGACATGGCCTGTTACATGGCCAAGGAAAAGGGCCGCAATCGGGTGCAGGTCTATCACCCTGATGACTCTGAGCTGTCCAGTCGCTTCGGCGAAATGGCCTGGATTCAACGCCTGCACATGGCCCTGGAGGAGAACCGTTTCATCCTGTATGCCCAGGCCATTGCGCCCCTGGACGATAATCCCGAGCATGCCGGTGGCCATGTGGAAATCCTCCTGCGCCTGCGCGATGAAACCGGGCGCATCATCCTGCCCGACAGCTTCATCCCGGCCGCCGAGCGCTACGGCATCATGAGTTCCCTGGATCGCTGGGTGGTGCGCAGTGTGTTCCGGGTGATCGCCAAGTGCTTGCGCGAGGGCCATGCTGGGCCCAAGGCCACCTGCGCGGTCAATCTGTCCGGCGCCAGTGTTGGCAATGATGAGTTTCTCGAGTTCCTGCGCCAGCAGTTCAAGACCTTCGGCATTCCGCCGCATATGATTTGTTTTGAAATCACCGAGACCGTGGCCATCTCCAATCTGGGCAGCGCGATTCGCTTTATTAACGAGTTGAAGGCTATGGGCTGTTACTTCGCTCTGGATGATTTCTGCGCTGGGATGTCAACCTTTTCCTACCTCAAGCATCTGCCGGTGGACTACCTGAAAATCGACGGCAGCTTCGTCAAGGACATGCTCGATAACCCGATCAACCGGGCCATGGTCGAGGTGATCAACCATATTGGCCATGTGATGGGTAAGCGGACCATCGCCGAGTTTGTCGAAACTCCACAGATCGAGGCGGCTTTACAGGAGATCGGTGTCGATTTCGCACAGGGCTATCTGATCGAAAAACCCCGGCTGTTCACCTGCGAGTGCCTGCACGCACGGCCGGCGCGGCCGGTGACCAGGCTCGCCAGCGTGCCGGGGGCATTCGGTTGAGGCTTAGCCGGCCATACTCAGGCGATTGCGCCCGCCGCGCTTGGCGACGTACAGCGCGCTGTCGACCCGGCGCAGCAGGCTGTCGGCGGACTCGGCAGGCAGCAGCGTTGCGCAACCGAGGCTGATGGTCAGCTCCACGGGGCGCCCGACTGCCGGGTGGATCAGTGTCTGGGCGGCCTTGCGCAGGCGCTCACCGAGCATTGCCGCAGTGTCACGGCCGGTGTCGGCGAGGACGACGAGGAACTCTTCACCGCCGAAGCGGAACACCTGATCGCAATTACGCAGCTGCGCCTTGAGTGTGTTGGCGATGGACTTGAGTACTTCATCGCCGACGCAATGGCCGTAGGTGTCGTTGACCTGCTTGAAGTGATCGATATCCAGCATCAGCAACGACAGAGGGCGCAGCTCCTTGGCGGCGGTTTCTATCTCCCGGCTCAGGCTCTGATCCATGGCGATGCGGTTGCCGGTGCCGGTCAGCGGATCACGCAGAGCGCTCTGAGTCGCGGCGCGATACAGCAGGGCATTGCGGATCGGGAACAGCAGGCAGGCCAACAGCGCTTCAAGGTCGGCCAGCTCGCGCTCCAGGAACCCCATATTGCGTTGCAGGCCCAGTTCACCGAGGGACTGGCCTTCGTAGCTGAGGCTATAGGTGACGCTGTGCCGACCATTGCCGCCCAGGCGCAATTTCACATCGCTTTGTTCATGGCGATAGGTCAGGCCGTCCAGGGGAATCAAATGCTGCACATGTTTGAAGAACAGCGTGAGGATGCGCTCGGCTTCCAGGCTGCTCTGCAACCGCTGGTCCAGATGCTGGCGCAACTGCGCCACATTGATCGGTGCCGCCAGGCTGAAATGGCCCACGGCACTGCTCTTGCGCTGGGAGCGGGCAAGGTCGAAATCAATGATGTTGGTCTGGACGGGAGAACTCATGGTTGCACTCCTCAGCAAGTGTTGCTGTCTTGAATGAGGTAGAGCGAAAGTCGTGCCATCTACGGAAAATTAAATTAACTGCCGCAGGATCAAGGGCTTGGCGCTTTGGCGGAACTGCCATTGAATTGGCGTTGGCAGTTTGTTGGCGAGGAGAGGGGCAGAAAACGGTCGCCGCACCGTTTGGCGACAGATTACTGCCGCCAAGCAGCGAGAGGGCTTATTGCGCGTTGAAAGCCTGGCCGTTGATGCCAGCGCTGTCGGGGCCCATCAGGTACAGGTACACCGGCATGATCTGCTCGGGCAGCGGGTTATCCAGCGGGTTCTCCCCCGGATAGGCCTGGGCACGCATGCTGGTGCGGGTCGCCCCCGGATTGATGCTGTTGGCCCGCACTGGCGCGACACCATCGACTTCTTCGGCCAGAGTCTGCATCAGGCCTTCGGTGGCGAACTTCGACACGCCATAGGCGCCCCAGTAGGCCTTGCCCTTGCGCCCGACACTGCTGGAGGTGAATACCACCGATGCGTCCTGGGACAGCTTGAGCAGCGGCAGCAGGGTGCTGGTCAGCATGAACATGGCGTTGACGTTAATGTGCATGACGCGCATGAAGTTCTCGCCGGACAACTGTTCCAGGGGCGTGCGCGGACCGATGATCGAGGCGTTGTGCAGCAGGCCGTCGAGGTGGCCGAATTCGCTTTCGATCATCGCTGCCAGCTCGTCGTACTGATGGGGCAGGGCAGTTTCCAGGTTGAACGGAATCACCGCTGGTTGTGGGTAGCCAGCGGCTTCAATCTGGTCATAGACCTGGGTCAGGTTGGCTTCGGTCTTGCCCAGCAGTAACACGGTGGCGCCATGGGCGGCGTAGGTCAGCGCGGCAGCGGCACCGATGCCACGTCCGGCGCCGGTGACCAGAATTACCCGGTCCTTGAGCAGTTCAGGGCGAGCGGAGTAGTCGAACATGGGGTACCTCGGTGAAAATAGATGATTGGCGTCGTCCCACAGCAACCACTGTGGGAGCGAGGCTTGCCCGCGAATCAGTCGCTGCGGTGAACCAGACATATTGCGTTATCGTTCTTCACGGGCAAGCCTCGCTCCCACAAAGAACTCAGTTACTTATAAGGTGTTGATGAGCACCGTATCAACAACTGCACAACGCGTTATCCAGCACCTTGCGCAGCTCCAGCGGGTGATCCACCACCACATCGGCACCCCAGTGATCCGGGTTGTCATGGGGGTGGATATAGCCGTAGCGCACGGCGGCGGTGCGGGTGCCGGCGTCGCGGCCGGACTCGATATCGCGCAGGTCATCACCGACGAACAGCACGCTGGCCGGGTCCAGGTCGAGCATGCGGCAGGCCAGGATCAGCGGTTCCGGGTCCGGCTTGCTGCGGGTCACATGGTCCGGGCAGATCAGCAGGGCCGAGCGCTCGGCCAGCTTGAGTTGCTGCATGATCGGTTCGGCAAAGCGCACCGGCTTGTTGGTCACCACGGCCCAGATCAGGTTGGCTTTTTCGATGTCGGCCAGCAGCTCGGCCATGCCGTCGAACAGATGGCTATGGACGGCGCAACCGACCTGATAGCGCTCCAGAAACTCCAGGCGCAGGGCCTCGAATTCCGGGGCCTCGGGGGACATGGCGAAGGTCGCTGCGACCATGGCCCTGGCGCCGCCGGAGATCTGGTCGCGGATCAGTTTGTCGGCGATTGGCGGTAATTCGCGATCGGCCAGCATGGCCTGGCAAATGGCGATGAAGTCCGGCGCG
Organism: Pseudomonas sp. JUb42; assembly: GCF_024807945.1. Classification (GTDB taxonomy): domain Bacteria; phylum Pseudomonadota; class Gammaproteobacteria; order Pseudomonadales; family Pseudomonadaceae; genus Aquipseudomonas. Next base: position 592,216 of record NZ_JANUFD010000001.1, read on the forward strand.
GTGTCGAGCAGCGTGCCGTCCATATCGAAGAGAACTGCCCTCAAGCGCATGCTGTCATGCCTCCCGCAACGTCTGGATCATGTAGTTGACGTCGACATCGGACGCCAGCTTGTAGTGTTTGGTCAGGGGGTTGTAGGTCAGGCCGATGATGTCCTTGACCGTAAGCCCCGCCGCTCGGCTCCAGGCACCCAGTTCGGAAGGACGGATGAATTTCTTGAAATCGTGGGTGCCACGCGGCAGCAGGCCCATGATGTATTCGGCGCCGACGATGGCGAACAGGTAAGCCTTGGGGTTGCGGTTGATGGTGGAGAAGAACACCTGGCCGCCGGGCTTGACCATGCGCATGCAGGAGCGGATTACCGACGACGGATCCGGCACGTGCTCGAGCATTTCCAGGCAAGTGACCACGTCGAACTGCTCGGGCATCTCTTCAGCCAGGGCTTCGGCAGTGATCTGCCGGTATTCCACTTCCACGCCGGATTCCAACTGGTGCAGGCGGGCCACGGCCAGGGGTGCTTCGCCCATGTCGATGCCGGTGACGGTGGCACCGCGCTGAGCCATGGCTTCGCTGAGGATGCCGCCGCCGCAGCCGACGTCGAGGACCTTTTTGCCGGCCAGATTGACCCGTTCGTCGATCCAGTTGACTCGCAGCGGGTTGATGTCGTGCAGCGGCTTGAATTCACTTTCGCGGTCCCACCAGCGATGGGCAAGGGCTTCGAATTTGGCGATTTCAGCGTGGTCGACGTTGCTCATGGGAGTGTCCTCTTAAACTCAGAATTCGGTTAGGCCGGCCGCTCAACGCGGGTGTGGGCCGTCTTGTTCGGCCAGGCCGCTGATCCGCAGGCCCCAGGCCCGGGCGGTCTGGCCCAGCGCCTGTTCATCCATGCGGGTCAGGCGACGCTCTTCGAGCAAGGCCTTGCCTGCCACCCACACATGGCTGACGCAATCGCGGCCGGTGGCATATATCAGTTGCGATACCGGATCATAGACCGGTTGCTGGGCCAGGCCGGACAGGTCGAAGGCGACCATGTCGGCGGCCTTGCCAATCTCCAGGGAGCCGACCTCGGCCTGCAGGCCCAGGGCGCGGGCGCCGTTGAGGGTCGCCATGCGCAGGGCGCGATGGGCGTCCAGGGCGGTGGCCGAGCCGGCGACCGCCTTGGCCAGCAGTGCTGCGGTACGGGTTTCGCCGAGCAGATCCAGGTCATTGTTGCTGGCCGCGCCGTCGGTGCCCACTGCAACGTTGACGCCGGCCTGCCACAGGCGCTCCACCGGGCAGAAGCCACTGGCCAGTTTCAGGTTGGATTCCGGGCAATGAATCACGCTGGAGTTGCTTTCTACCAGCAAAGCCAGGTCGTCATCGCTGATTTGGGTCATGTGAACGGCCTGGAAGCGCGGCCCGAGCATGCCGAGACGGTGCAGGCGGGCCAGCGGGCGCTCCTGATTCTGTGCCACAGCCTGTTCGACTTCGAAGGCCGTTTCATGGACGTGCATCTGGATCATGGCGTCGAGTTCGTCGGCGATGACCCGGATCTTTTCCAGATTGTCGTCGCCCACGGTGTAAGGCGCATGCGGACCGAAGGCGACGGTGATGCGCGGGTGATGGGCCAGGTCATTGAACAGTTCGACGCCGATATGCAAGGCTTCGTCGGTATTGCGTGCGCCGGGGATCGGGAAGTCGAGCACCGGTACGGTGATCTGCGCGCGCATGCCGCTGTTGTGCACGCGCTCGCTGGCCACCTTGGGGTAGAAGTACATGTCCGAGAAGCAGGTAATGCCGCCCTTGAGCTGCTCGGCGATGGCCAGGTCGGTGCCGTCGCGGACGAAGGCCTCATCAACCCATTTGCCTTCGGCGGGCCAGATATGCTCTTCGAGCCAGGTCATCAGTGGCAGGTCGTCGGCCAAGCCGCGAAACAGGGTCATGGCGGCGTGGCCGTGGGCATTGATCAGGCCGGGGCTGAGCAACATGCCCGGCAACTCGCGAACCTCGACAGCCTGCTGTTTCAAAGCCTCGGCCCGGGGACCGATGTAGACGATGCGCCCATCACGAACGCCCAGGCCATGCTCCTTGAGCACCACGCCGGCGGGTTCGACCGGCACCAGCCAAGTGGGCAGGAGCAGCAGGTCGAGGGGAGCGTTGGTGTTCGGCATGGCAAGGCTTCCGGGCTTATTTATAGGGACGGCGAAGTATACCCGAGCGTCTTGCCGGACGGCTCGCTATAATCGGCGGCTTTTGGCCCCTTGTTTGCGAATTGCAAAGGTTTGCGTGCAGGCTTTCATAACGTGAAGCAGGCGTTACGCCTTGTTGTGGCAAACACCGGACCTGTAGGAGTTGCCGAAGGCTGCGAAAGCGATCTAGTCAGGCAGCCCTATTCGCAGCCTTCGGCAGCTCCTACAAAATCGTATTTCAATTCAGATGGTTATGTTGTGTTTGATAAGAGAGTGGGGTGTGTAATGCGCGATCGACTGTTGGCTGCAGAGAAAGTGAAGGCCATCGATTGGCGAGACGACGCGCTCTACCTGTTGGATCAGCGGGTTTTGCCGTTCGAGGAAACCTGGCACGCCTATAACAGTGCCGCTGGGGTGGCTGAGGCGATTCGCTCGATGGTCGTGCGCGGCGCGCCGGCCATCGGTATCAGCGCGGCCTATGGCATCGTGCTGGGTGCCCGCGCCCGTATCGCGGCCGGTGGTGACTGGGCGGCCGGGCTGGTAGAGGATTTTTCCATACTGGCGGCATCACGGCCGACTGCGGTCAATCTGTTCTGGGCGCTCAACCGCATGCGCGATCGCCTGCAACGGCTCAAGCCCACTGATGATCCGTTGACGGTGCTGGAAGCCGAGGCGGTGGCTATTCATCTGAGTGATCGCGAAGCCAACCTGACCATGGCCCAACTGGGCGCCGAGCTGATCCGCAAGCATCAGGGCAATCTGCAGACCGTGCTTACCCACTGCAATACCGGGGCTCTGGCCACTGGCGGCTTCGGTACTGCCCTGGGCGTTATCCGTGCGGCGCACCTGGAAGGGATGATCGAGCGGGTCTACGCCGATGAAACCCGGCCCTGGCTGCAAGGCTCGCGTCTGACCGCCTGGGAACTGGCCAACGAAGGCATCCCGGTCACGCTTAACGCCGATTCGGCTGCGGCTCACTTGATGCGCACCAAAGGCCTGACCTGGGTCATCGTCGGCGCCGACCGTATCACCGCCAATGGCGACGTGGCGAACAAGATCGGTACTTATCAACTGGCCGTAGCCGCCATGCACCACGGTGTGCGGTTCATGGTGGTGGCGCCGAGTTCGACCATTGACATGGAAACCGCCAGCGGCGATGACATCGTCATCGAAGAGCGCGACGGTCGCGAATTGCTGGAAGTGGGCGGGCAGCGGGTCGGCGCGGATGTAGAAGCCTTCAATCCGGTGTTCGATGTGACTCCGGCAGACTTGATCGATGCCATCGTGACCGAAAAAGGCATCGTCGAGCGCCCTGATGCAGCGAAGATGGCCCTGCTGATGAGCCGTAAACACCTGCATTAAAATGGCCCGGCCAATTGCCATGAAGGCGCCTGTGCGGCTCTGTGAGCGCGTATCAGGCGTCTTCTGGTCGCCTCGCTCATTTTCAGCGCCTTCAAGGGATAGGTCCATGACGGCGTTTGTGCTAACATCCGGCGGTTTCCGGGAGTGCTTGCAAGAGTGGTCCCCACTGCACAGATCCAGGGCATAACTCGTTGATTTGTCGTAAGTCGCTATCCGGCACAGGCCGCTAGCGGCGAGCTTCGTTCGTCCCGCATGGATGACACGAGGTTTCACCAGAAAAAGGAATCAGGCTTCTCATGGGCGAACTGGCCAAAGAAATCCTCCCGGTCAATATCGAAGACGAGCTGAAGCAGTCCTATCTCGACTACGCGATGAGCGTAATCGTCGGACGGGCATTGCCGGATGCGCGCGATGGCTTGAAGCCCGTGCACCGGCGTGTTCTGTTCGCAATGAGCGAACTGGGCAACGACTGGAACAAGCCATACAAGAAATCCGCCCGTGTGGTCGGTGACGTCATCGGTAAGTATCACCCTCACGGTGATACGGCCGTCTACGACACCATCGTACGGATGGCACAACCTTTCTCCCTGCGCTACCTGCTGGTAGATGGCCAGGGCAACTTCGGTTCGGTGGACGGCGACAACGCCGCGGCCATGCGATACACCGAAGTGCGCATGACCAAGCTGGCCCACGAACTGTTGGCCGACCTGCACAAAGAAACCGTGGACTGGGTGCCGAACTACGACGGCACCGAAATGATCCCGGCGGTCATGCCGACCCGTATTCCCAACCTGTTGGTCAACGGCTCCAGCGGTATCGCCGTGGGCATGGCGACCAACATTCCGCCGCACAACCTCGGTGAAGTCATCGACGGTTGCCTGGCGCTGATCGACAATCCTGAGTTGACGATCGACGAACTGATGGAATTCATTCCCGGCCCGGACTTCCCGACCGCAGCGATCATCAACGGTCGCGCCGGTATCGTCGAAGCCTACCGCACCGGTCGTGGGCGCATTTATATGCGTGCCCGGTCCATGGTCGAAGACATCGACAAGGTCGGCGGCCGCCAGCAGATCGTCATCACCGAACTGCCGTACCAGTTGAACAAGGCGCGTCTGATCGAGAAGATCGCCGAGCTGGTCAAGGAAAAGAAACTCGAAGGTATTACCGAGCTGCGCGACGAATCCGACAAGGATGGTATGCGCGTCGTGATCGAACTGCGTCGTGGCGAAGTGCCTGAGGTCATCCTCAACAACCTCTACGCCCAGACCCAGCTGCAAAGCGTCTTTGGTATCAACATCGTTGCGCTGATCGATGGCCGCCCACGGATCCTCAACCTCAAGGATCTGCTGGAAGCCTTCGTCCGTCACCGCCGCGAAGTCGTCACCCGCCGCACCGTCTTCGAACTGCGCAAGGCTCGCGAGCGCGGCCATATCCTTGAAGGCCAGGCGGTTGCCCTGTCCAACATCGATCCGGTCATCGCGCTGATCAAGGCTTCGCCGACCCCGGCCGAAGCCAAGGAAGGCCTGATCAGCACGCCGTGGGAATCCAGCGCCGTGGTGGAAATGGTCGAGCGCGCAGGCGCCGAATCCAGCCGCCCGGAAAACCTCGATCCGCAATACGGTCTGCGTGACGGCAAGTATTTCCTCTCGCCGGAACAGGCTCAGGCCATTCTGGAGCTGCGTCTGCACCGTCTGACCGGTCTGGAGCACGAGAAGCTGCTGGGCGAGTATCAGGAAATCCTGACCCAGATCGGCGAGCTGATCCGCATCCTCAACAGCGCCACGCGCCTGATGGAAGTCATCCGCGAAGAGCTGGAACTGATCCGTGCCGAATATGGCGATGTGCGCCGCACCGAAATTCTCGATGCGCGCCTGGACCTGACCCTCGGTGACCTGATCACCGAAGAAGAGCGGGTCGTGACCATTTCCCACGGCGGCTATGCCAAGACCCAGCCATTGGCGGTCTATCAGGCTCAGCGTCGTGGTGGTAAAGGTAAATCGGCTACCGGCGTCAAGGATGAGGACTACATCGCTCACCTGCTGGTCGCCAACAGCCACACCACCCTGCTGATGTTCTCCAGCAAGGGCAAGGTGTACTGGCTCAAGACCTACGAGATTCCGGAAGCGTCCCGCGCTGCCCGTGGCCGTCCGCTGGTCAACCTGCTGCCGCTGAGTGAAGGCGAGTACATCACCACCATGTTGCCGGTCGACCTGGAAGCCATGCGCAAGCAGGCCGACGAGGAAGACGAGGTCATCGATGGCGAACTCGACGACGCCGAAAACAGCAACGAGACCGAAGAAGAGCGCAAGGCGCGCATCAAGGCCGCGGACAAGAAGAAGGCGCCGTTCATCTTCATGTCCACCGCCAACGGTACCGTGAAAAAAACCCCGCTGGTGGCGTTCAGCCGTCAGCGTAGCGTCGGCCTGATCGCCCTTGAGCTGGACGAAGGCGACATCCTGATCTCCGCCGCCATCACCGATGGCGAGCAGGAAATCATGCTGTTCTCCGACGGTGGCAAGGTTACCCGCTTCAAGGAATCCGATGTCCGTGCCATGGGCCGTACCGCTCGTGGTGTGCGCGGCATGCGTCTGCCGGAAGGGCAGAAGCTTATTTCCATGCTGATCCCGGAAGAAGGCAGCCAGATCCTCACCGCTTCCGAGCGCGGCTATGGCAAGCGCACGGCGATTTCCGAGTTCCCTGAATACAAGCGTGGCGGTCAGGGCGTTATCGCCATGGTCAGCAACGAGCGTAACGGCCGTCTGGTCGGTGCGGTGCAGGTGCTCGACGGCGAGGAGATCATGCTGATTTCCGATCAGGGCACCCTGGTCCGTACCCGTGTCGACGAAGTTTCCAGCCTCGGTCGTAACACTCAGGGCGTGACCCTGATCAAGCTGGCCAGCGACGAGAAACTGGTAGGCCTGGAGCGTGTGCAGGAGCCATCGGAAGTCGAAGGCGACGAACTGGACGACGAGGCGTTGGAAGGCGATCTGTCGGCCTCCGTCGATGCTGACGAAGCCGGTGACGAACTGCAGGCCGATGGTGCTGCGGACGACGAAGCACCGCAGGACTGAGCAAATCCTTGAGTTGAAGGGGGCGGGCAACGCCCCCGGTCTGAATGAACCCGCCTGAGAGCCCGATACGGTGTCGGTGTTCTCGGGGCCGTAGTGAGAGTGGATATGAGCAAGCGAGCCTTTAACTTCTGCGCAGGTCCTGCTGCGCTTCCTGAAGCTGTTCTGCTGCGCGCCCAGGCGGAACTCCTGGATTGGCATGGCAAAGGCCTGTCGGTCATGGAAATGAGCCATCGCAGCGATGAGTTCGTGTCCATCGCCAATAAGGCTGAGCAGGACCTGCGTGACCTGCTGAACATTCCGTCCAACTATAAAGTGCTGTTCCTGCAAGGTGGCGCCAGCCAACAATTCAGCCAGATTCCGCTGAACCTGTTGCCCGAAGACGCCACTGCCGATTATATCGACACCGGTATCTGGTCGCAGAAAGCCATTGAAGAAGCGTCGCGCTACGGCCACGTCAATGTCGCGGCCAGCGCCAAGCCTTACGACTATTTCGCCATTCCCGGCCAGAACGAGTGGAAGCTGTCCAAAGACGCTGCCTACGTTCACTACGCCCCGAACGAAACCATCGGTGGCCTGGAATTCAACTGGATTCCTGAGACTGGCGACGTGCCATTGGTCGCTGACATGTCTTCGGACATTCTCTCGCGCCCGGTGGATATCTCGCGTTTCGGCATGATCTACGCCGGTGCCCAGAAGAACATCGGCCCGAGCGGCATCCTGGTCAACATCATTCGTGAAGACCTGCTGGGTCGTGCCCGTTCGCTCTGCCCGACCATGCTCAACTATAAGGTCGCGGCCGATAACGCCTCGATGTACAACACCCCGCCGACCCTGGCCTGGTATCTGTCCGGCCTGGTCTTCGAGTGGCTGAAAGAGCAGGGCGGCGTCGAAGCCATTGCCAAGCTCAATGACGTCAAGCAGCGCACGCTGTATGACTTCATCGATGCCAGCGGCCTGTACAGCAATCCGATCAACAAGTCCGATCGCTCGTGGATGAACGTGCCGTTCCGTCTGGCCGATGATCGCCTGGACAAGCCGTTCCTCGCCGGTGCCGAAGCGCGCGGTCTTCTCAACCTCAAGGGCCACCGTTCGGTGGGCGGCATGCGTGCCTCCATCTATAACGCGGTGGATATCCACGCAGTCAATGCGCTGGTGGCGTACATGGCTGAGTTCGAGAAGGAACACGGCTAATGTCCGAACAGGAACTCAAGGCCCTGCGGGTCCGCATTGACAGTCTGGACGAGAAAGTCCTGGAGCTGATCAGTGAGCGCGCCCGCTGCGCCCAGGAAGTGGCGCGGGTGAAAATGGCGTCCCTGGCTGAAGGCGAGGTGCCGGTGTTCTACCGTCCCGAGCGCGAAGCCCAGGTGCTCAAGCGCGTCATGGAGCGTAACCGTGGCCCGCTGAGCAACGAAGAGATGGCGCGGCTGTTCCGCGAAATCATGTCGTCGTGCCTGGCCCTGGAACAGCCCCTGAAAGTGGCTTACCTCGGCCCTGAAGGCACCTTCACCCAGGCTGCTGCGATCAAACATTTCGGCAACGCCGTGATCAGCCGCCCTATGGCGGCGATCGACGAAGTGTTCCGTGAAGTTGCCGCCGGTGCGGTTAACTTCGGTGTCGTCCCGGTGGAAAACTCCACTGAAGGTGCGGTCAACCACACTCTCGACAGCTTCCTCGAACATGACATGGTCATCTGTGGCGAAGTCGAGCTGCGCATTCACCACCATCTGCTGGTGGGCGAAAACACCAAGACCGAGAGCATCAGCCGCATCTACTCCCACGCCCAATCCCTGGCCCAGTGCCGCAAGTGGCTGGACGCGCACTACCCGAATGTCGAGCGCATCGCCGTTGCCAGCAACGCCGAAGCAGCCAAGCGGGTCAAGGGTGAGTGGAACTCCGCTGCCATTGCCGGTGACATGTCTGCAGGCCTGTACGGCCTGACGCGTATTGCCGAGAAGATCGAAGACCGTCCGGACAACTCGACGCGTTTCCTGATCATCGGCAGTCAGGAAGTGCCGCCGACCGGTGACGACAAGACCTCGATCATTGTCTCGATGAGCAACAAGCCCGGCGCGCTCCACGAGCTGCTGGTGCCTTTCCACGAGAACGGCATCGACCTGACCCGTATCGAGACCCGACCTTCGCGCAGCGGTAAATGGACCTACGTGTTCTTTATCGATTTCGTCGGTCATCACCGCGATCCACTGGTCAAGGCCGTACTGGAGCAGATCAGCCAGGAAGCGGTTGCACTCAAGGTACTGGGTTCCTACCCGAAAGCGGTTCTCTGACAGGGGCGATACATGAGCGTCGACTTCCTCGCCCTGGCTCAGCCGGGCGTGCAAAAACTATCGCCTTATGTTCCGGGCAAACCGGTTGATGAGCTGGCGCGTGAGCTGGGCCTGGACCCGGCGCAGATCATCAAGCTGGCGAGCAACGAGAACCCGCTGGGCGCCAGTCCCAAGGCGCTCGAAGCGATTCGCAGCGAACTTGCCGAACTGACCCGCTATCCGGATGGCAACGGCTTCGATCTGAAGCAGCGCCTCGCTGCGCGTTGTAACGTGCAGGCCAGCCAGGTCACTCTGGGTAATGGCTCCAACGATATTCTCGAGCTGGTTGCCCGTGCTTACCTGGCTCCGGGGTTGAACGCGGTATTCAGTGAGTATGCGTTCGCTATCTACCCAATCGTTACCCAGGCGGTCGGCGCTGATGCTCGCGTTGCGCCGGCCAAGGACTGGGGGCATGACCTGACGGCCATGCTCGCGGCCATCGACAGCAATACCCGCGTGGTATTCGTCGCCAACCCGAACAACCCGACCGGCACCTGGTTCGGTCCCGAGGCGCTCGCCGCGTTCCTCGCTGCGGTGCCGAAAGACGTGCTGGTGGTGCTGGACGAGGCTTATATCGAATACGCCGCAGGCGCCGAGCTGCCGGATGGTCTCAACTATCTGGCCGACTTCCCCAACCTGTTGGTTTCGCGCACCTTCTCCAAGGCCTATGGCCTGGCCTCGTTGCGCGTCGGCTATGCGTTGTCGACGCCGCAAGTGGCTGACGTGCTCAATCGTGTGCGCCAGCCCTTTAACGTTAACAGCCTGGCCCTGGCTGCTGCCTGCGCTGCGCTGGACGACGCCGAGTATGTTGAGAAGAGTCGTCAGCTCAATGAAGTCGGCATGGAACAGCTGGAAGGCGGTTTGCGCCTGATGGGTCTGAAATGGATTCCCTCGAAGGCCAACTTCATTGCCATCGACCTTGAGCGTGAAGCGGCGCCGGTCTATCAAGGGCTGCTGCGCGAAGGCGTGATTGTTCGTCCGATCGGCGGTTACGGTATGCCCAACCATCTGCGCGTCAGTATCGGTCTGCCCGTTGAAAACACTCGCTTCCTCGAGGCTCTGGCCAAGGTTCTGGCGCGTGGTTGATGTCATCTCAGTGCAATCAGGCCAACCTATGATCGGGCGCCTGGTGGTGATCGGTCTTGGCCTCATTGGTGGTTCCTTCGCCAAGGGCCTGCGTGAAAGCGGGCTGTGCGGCGAAGTGGTGGGTGTCGACCTGGACCCGCAATCGCGGCGTCTGGCGGTAGAACTCGGTGTAGTTGATCGCTGTGAAGAAGACATTGCTGTCGCCTGTCGCGGCGCTGATGTCATTCAACTGGCAGTGCCGATCCTGGCCATGGAAAAGTTGCTGGGGCTGCTGGCAACCATGGATCTGGGCAATGCAGTGCTGACCGATGTCGGCAGCGCCAAGGGCAATGTAGTGCGTGCCGCCGGTGTGGCCTTTGGCGCCATGCCATCGCGTTTCGTGCCGGGGCATCCGATTGCCGGGTCCGAGCAGAGCGGAGTGGAAGCGTCGAATTCGCAGTTGTTCAAACGGCACAAGGTCATCCTCACCCCGCTGCCCGAGACCGATCCCGACGCCCTGGCGGTGGTTGACCGGTTATGGCGCGAGCTGGGTGCGGACGTCGAGCATATGCAGGTCCAGCGGCATGACGAAGTCCTCGCCGCGACCAGTCATCTGCCGCACCTATTGGCGTTCGGTCTGGTGGACTCCCTGGCCAAACGTAACGAAAACCTGGATATCTTCCGTTACGCTGCTGGAGGTTTTCGTGATTTCACCCGAATCGCCGGCAGTGACCCGGTAATGTGGCACGACATCTTCCTGGCCAACCGCGAGGCGGTGCTGCGCACCCTGGATACGTTCCGCAGCGACCTGGACGTGCTGCGCGATGCCATCGATGCCGGTGACGGTCACCAGTTGCTCGGCGTGTTTACCCGGGCACGGGTGGCGCGGGAGCATTTCGGCAAGATCCTGGCGCGGCGGGCTTATGTAGAGCCGGCTGCCCACACCCGCAATATCAGTTTCCTGGCGGGCCCTGGCGGCAGAGTCAACGGGAGTATTCGCGTGCCGGGGGATAAATCGATTTCCCATCGCGCGATCATGCTTGGCTCCCTGGCTGAAGGCACCACCGAGGTCGAAGGTTTCCTTGAGGGTGAAGATGCCCTGGCGACCATCCAGGCCTTCCGCGATATGGGCGTGGTCATTGAAGGCCCGCATCATGGCCGCGTGACCATTCATGGCGTCGGCCTGCATGGCCTGAAATCGCCGCCGGGGCCGATTTACCTCGGCAACTCCGGAACGTCCATGCGCCTGCTGGCCGGTTTGCTCGCGGCGCAGAGTTTCGATACGACCCTGACCGGCGATGCCTCGTTGTCGCGGCGCCCCATGGAGCGTGTAGCCGGGCCGCTGCGCGAAATGGGCGCAGTGATCGAGACGGCACCTGACGGGCGGCCGCCGCTGGTCATTCGCGGTGGCCACAAGCTCAAGGCGCTCAATTACCAGATGCCCATGGCCAGTGCCCAGGTCAAATCCTGCCTGCTACTCGCCGGTCTGTATGCTGATGGGCAGACCAGCGTCAGTGAGCCTGCTACCACTCGCGACCATACCGAGCGCCTGCTGCGTGGCTTTGGTTATCCGGTGTGTGTCAAAGCCAATCGGGCGACCCTGGAGTCCGGGCATAACCTCACAGCGACCCATATCGAAGTGCCAGCTGACATTTCGTCGGCAGCCTTCTTCATGGTCGCGGCGTCGATTGCCGAGGGTTCGGAGTTGCTGCTGGAGCATGTCGGCATCAACCCGACCCGGGTCGGCGTGATCGAGATTCTGCGGCTGATGGGGGGTAATATTACCCTGGAGAATCAGCGCGAAGTCGGTGGTGAGCCAGTAGCGGACCTGCGCGTGCGCTCGGCCCGCCTGAAAGGCATCGAAATCCCTCAGGCCCTGGTGCCTTTGGCGATCGACGAGTTTCCGGTGCTGTTCGTCGCAGCGGCCTGTGCGCAAGGGCGCACCGTGTTGCGTGGTGCCGAAGAATTGCGCGTCAAGGAATCCGACCGTATCCAGGCCATGGCCGATGGGCTGCTGGCACTGGGTGTGCAAGTGGAGCCGACGCCGGACGGCATCATCATTGATGGCGGTGCCATCGGTGGCGGTGAAGTCGATGCCCGTGGCGATCATCGTATCGCCATGGCGTTCAGTGTTGCATCTTTGCGGGCGAGTGCCGCCATTCGCGTAAATGATTGCGCTAATGTCGCCACGTCCTTTCCTAATTTTATTGAGCTGTGCGCACAGGTTGGTCTTGGTGTCGTGCAGGAGGTGCATTCGTGAAAGCCAAGGCTCCAGTCATCACTATCGATGGGCCTAGCGGATCCGGTAAAGGAACCGTTGCCGGCCTGCTGGCCAAGCACCTGGGTTGGTGTCTGCTCGATTCGGGCGCGCTTTATCGCCTGCTGGCATTCGCCGCCCGCAATCATGGTGTCGACCTGACCAACGAAGAAGCCCTCAAGCTGCTGGCCGCCCACCTCGACGTACAGTTCGAGACGGTTGCGGGCGGTGGTCAGCGCATCGTTCTTGAAGGCGAAGACGTTACCCATTCGATCCGCAACGAGCAGATCGGCAGCGGTGCTTCCCAGGTCGCTTCGTTGCCAGCGGTGCGCGATGCGCTGCTGCAGCGCCAGCGTGCCTTCCAGGAAGAGCCGGGGCTGGTAGCCGACGGCCGGGACATGGGTACGGTGGTCTTCCCTGACGCCCCCTTGAAGATTTTCCTCACCGCCAGCGCCGAGGAACGTGCACGTCGTCGTTACTTGCAGTTGAAAGCCAAGGGCGATGATGTTAGTCTGTCGAGTCTGCTAGAAGAGATATGTGCGCGCGACGAGCGTGACACCCAGCGAGCGGTAGCCCCGCTCAAGCCGGCGCAAGACGCCATCCAGCTGGATTCTACCGAGTTGTCTATCGAGCAGGTGCTGGAACGCATCCGTAGTGAAATCGCCCTTCGCGATATCGCCGGGTGACCAAGGAGCCATGTGGGAGACCAGACCGAGTCCCGCAGGCTTCCTTTCATATGAACGAAACCCACGTTGTCTGGAGCGTGGCAGATGGGCGTATTCTTCGCCCTTGATCAACAGGAATTAAAATGAGCGAAAGCTTTGCAGAACTTTTTGAAGAAAGCCTGAAAACCCTCAACCTTCAGCCGGGCGCAATCATTACCGGTATCGTTGTCGACATCGACGGTGACTGGGTAACTGTACACGCTGGCCTGAAGTCCGAGGGTGTCATCCCGCTCGAGCAGTTCTACAACGACGCTGGCGAGCTGACCATCAAGGTCGGTGACGAAGTTCACGTTGCTCTGGATGCGGTCGAAGACGGCTTTGGCGAAACCAAGCTGTCCCGCGAAAAAGCCAAGCGCGCTGAGTGCTGGATTGTTCTGGAAGCGGCTTTCGCAGCTGAAGAAGTGGTCAAGGGCGTTATCAACGGTAAGGTTAAAGGCGGCTTCACTGTCGACGTTAACGGCATCCGTGCGTTCCTGCCTGGTTCTCTGGTTGACGTCCGCCCTGTGCGTGACACGACTCACCTGGAAGGCAAAGAGCTCGAATTCAAGGTCATCAAACTGGACCAGAAGCGCAACAACGTTGTCGTTTCCCGTCGCAGCGTCCTGGAAGCCGAGAACAGCGCCGAGCGCGAAGCTCTGCTGGAATCCTTGCAGGAAGGCCAACAAGTCAAAGGTATCGTCAAGAACCTCACCGATTACGGCGCATTCGTCGATCTGGGTGGCGTCGATGGCCTGCTGCACATCACCGACATGGCTTGGAAGCGTATCAAGCATCCATCGGAAATCGTCAACGTTGGCGATGAGATCGATGTAAAAGTCCTGAAGTACGATCGCGAGCGCAATCGTGTTTCCCTGGGCCTGAAGCAACTGGGCGAAGACCCATGGGTTGCTATCAAAGCTCGTTACCCGGAAAGCACCCGCGTTACCGCGCGTGTAACCAACCTGACCGACTACGGCTGCTTTGCAGAGCTGGAAGAAGGCGTGGAAGGCCTGGTACACGTTTCCGAAATGGACTGGACCAACAAAAACATCCACCCTTCGAAAGTCGTGCAAGTCGGCGACGAAGTGGAAGTTATGGTTCTGGACATCGACGAAGAGCGTCGTCGTATCTCCCTCGGCATCAAACAGTGCAAATCTAACCCATGGGAAGATTTCTCTGGCCAGTTCAACAAGGGCGATAAAATCTCCGGCACCATCAAGTCGATCACCGATTTCGGTATCTTCATTGGTCTGGACGGCGGCATCGACGGCCTGGTTCACCTGTCCGACATCTCCTGGAACGAAGTGGGCGAAGAAGCCGTACGTCGCTTCAAGAAGGGCGACGAGCTCGACACCGTCATCCTGTCTGTTGATCCAGAGCGCGAGCGCATCTCCCTGGGTATCAAACAGCTGGAAAGCGATCCGTTCTCCGAGTACGTCACTGTCAATGACAAAGGCGCAATCGTCCGCGGTATCGTGAAAGAAGTTGACGCCAAAGGCGCCATCATCACCCTGGCCGACGACATCGAAGCGACCCTCAAAGCCTCCGAAATCAGCCGTGACCGCGTTGAAGACGCGCGTAACGTTCTGAAAGAAGGCGAAGAGATCGAAGCCAAGATCATCAGCGTTGACCGCAAGAGCCGCGTAATCAGCTTGTCCATCAAGTCGAAAGATGTTGAAGACGAGAAAGAAGCGATCCAGAGCCTGCGTAGCAAGCCTGACACCGCTGAAAACACTGGTCCTACCACTCTTGGTGACCTGTTGCGCGCACAAATGGAAAAACAGAACTAAGTTCTGCTTGACCATGGAAAAGGGCGACTTCGGTCGCCCTTTTTTGTGGGCGCGATTTTTAACGTCGTAAAAATGGTGAATCACAGTTTATTACCTTGAGCGAATCAGCGCTGTCAGACAGGTCTTGCAGAAGACTCCTACAAAAAACAAATTAACCTTCCCTTAGACTTTTCGGCTCGTCAGAAAAGTCGGTTGGGAGTCATAATTGTGTCAGTTAGCTCTAAAGTTCTAATTACTGGAGCCACCGGCTTTATCGGTAGGCATCTATGCCGGTTGTTGGTTGACCAGGGAATGAGTGTGAGGGCTGTGACACGGGGGCCTACAGGCTGCGTAGAAGGTGTTGAATACCGCCGAGGGGATTTGCATGATGAACACTTTTTGCGTGCGAGCCTTGAAGGCATAGATTGCGTGGTACACCTTGCCGGTCGGGCACACATACTTAATAAAAAGAATGATGCGTCAATTCTATATCGCCAAACTAATCACGATCTGACATTGCGAGTCGCTAAGCGGGCCCTTAGTTGCGGTGTAAAACGGTTTGTCTTCCTCAGCACTATCGGTGTGAATGGCAAAACTACCGTGCATAAGCGATTTGACGAGGTCTGCGCTGTCAATCCTCTAGCCGACTATGCCATTTCTAAATATGACGCCGAAGTTTCACTGCAGGGCTTACTGGCCTCAGAAAGCATGGATTGGGTCATTATCAGGCCACCCTTGGTCTACGGAGCTGATGCGCCAGGTAATTTTAAAACCTTGCTCCGAGTCGTCCATCGAGGACTGCCCAGCCCGTTCATGTTGGTCAAGAACGCAAGAAGCATAATATCCGTCGACAATCTGAATCGCTTCATCGCCATGACGGTGGAGAGTCCCGATGCAAGTCGTCAGGTCTTCCTGGTATCTGATGGCGCCGATATTTCGACACACGAAATGCTTCGTGCGCTCTCTTGTGGCATGGAGCGCAGGTTTCTAAGCGTTCCGATACCTGGGTTCATCCTGGGGATTGCTTCTGCGCTCATTGGTAAACAGGAGCTTTACACTCAGCTATGTGGTTCGCTGACAGTTGATTGTTCCAAAGCCCAAGCGCTGGGTTATCAACCCCACTCTGATACCTATAGTGCGCTGGTCGAAGTAGGCAAGACGTACGCATCAGCAGTCCATCGTTAGGACGTCAGCGGCTGCCACACGTAGGCGCTCTGTGTCGCGCTCTTAGGTCGTGAGGGGGCTGAGGGCTTGTTTACCCAGCGGGTCATAGAACCGATGAAGCATGAAATCTTCCAGCCCCGTCGATTGCGACCTGCCTCAAGGTTTCAGGCATCTCATTGGCTGGGCCAAAACTTTTGCCAACATAAGTCAATAGATGGGCTGTTCAAATTCTTCAGGTCATGCTAAAACCTTCGGAGCGCTCTCCTAGCTGCTTGAAAAAGAAGGGAAAAATATGACGAAGTCGGAGCTGATCGAACGAATTGTCACCCATCAGGGGCTGCTCTCATCCAAGGATGTCGAGCTGGCCATCAAGACCATGCTTGAGCAGATGTCGCAGTGCCTGGCGACAGGCGATCGCATCGAAATTCGCGGCTTTGGCAGTTTCTCGCTGCATTACCGGGCACCCCGGGTCGGCCGCAACCCGAAAACCGGCCAGTCGGTAAGCCTCGACGGCAAATTCGTTCCGCACTTCAAGCCAGGCAAAGAGTTGCGTGATCGTGTCAACGAAGACGAGGAAGAGGGGCTCTAGGCCTCCCGACAGGAGTTGAAAATGCGCATGCTCACGCGGGTTCTCACAGCGATCATCGCATTGCTGCTAATCGTATCAACCATCGTATTCGTGCTTGAAAACCGGCAGATCGTGTCGCTGGTGTTCTTTGGCTGGTCGTCTCCCGAACTGGTCCTGGCTGTACCGGTCATCGTCGCTCTGTTGATCGGCATGCTGATCGGGCCGCTACTAGGGTGGTCGGTAGGGCTGCGCAAGCGACGCAAGCAGTCGCAGCGATCTGTCTGAGTAACAGCCTCATTATTTGAGCTCTTCGAGCTTCACGCATCAGCGTTCAATATTGGGTGAATATTAACTTCACCCGACCTCTCGTATCGGGCTTTTCTTATTTTTATCCCCCTTCTGATCAAGTTTGAATATGCAATGGCTATCTTCAGCTTGGAATTTTCATCATTCTTTGTAGGAAATAGCTACAAATTTTGAGTGAATAGTTGCTAGTCGATGTAGGTGCTTGTTCGGCATCTTTCTGAAACGCCCGTATTCGTTGGTTAATGACGGTATGGGTAGACAGAATTGCCACGGAACAGCTGATAATCGCCCGTTGCAAATAATTCGTTCAGGCGCAGAATGCTATCCGTCTAGTGCGGGGTGCACGGTTGGGTTTAAATCCTGGGTATAGGGGTTTAGCGACTTTGCTTGTAAGCGTGATTGAGATCAGTATTCAGCTATGAATAAATATTGTATGGTGTTGCAAAAAAAGTTATCAGTTCCCTTCTTTGTGATGTTGATTAGCTGCTTACTGATCGTGCTAGGCGCACTGAGGAATATAGTCACTCCACTGGGTTACTGGGCTTTATGGGCTTGTATCGCGTGTATCGGTACAGTCAATGTTGTCAGGGCGTTTGGATTGCCTGATTATAAAATCATAAAGATTATGACTGGCGGATTTGCGCTATTAATCCTCGGGCTGCTCGTCGCAGGGTATGCAAACCAGGATAATAATTCATATTATCAGGGTGCTAAGTTTTTTTGCATATATTGTGTGTTTGTTATCGTTTTTGTAAATGCGAAGCAAGTCTCAGGTGAACGGATATTAATGATCAGCAGGCTGTCGGTGGCTTTGGCATTTCTTGTATTTGTAGCCTGTAAGTTTATTTTCAAAGATTACTATGTCGTCTTGGGTGACGGGCGTGAAGGTAGCCAATATGCCGATCCTGGTGTGTTATGGCGCAGCGCAGTTTTCTTTGTCGGTTTCATACTGACAAATGGGTTGGTCAAAGGCCGCTTTAATGCTGTTGATTTCGCTATTGTGCTTATGTCGATCTATATATTGTTTGCGGACTCAAGCAGAACGGGCTTTTTATTATTTTCCATCCTTTGTCTGATTTTGATTGTGAAAAAATATAAAACCACATCGGCTAAAGTATCTTGGAGTTTTTTAGTTTCCGTGTGTCTCGGTTTGGTTGCGTTGATGGGTCTGGCATATCTAGTTGATTTTGCCATATTTGACAGACTATTTACGGTTGATAATACCCGCTTGCAGATGCTTGCAGATGGAGTTTCTAATCTCAAAGGATGCTATCTATTTGGATGCGGCTTCGGTGATTCAAGTTCACTGGTATTTGGCAAGCCAATGGTCGTGCATAATGCCTATCTGGCCGCGCTGGCTGATTTAGGCGTTTTGGGGTTCTGCGGGTTGGTGATTTTAATGGTTGCGCCGTTGGTTATTTATGCTTCCAGG
Source organism: Pseudomonas sp. JUb42 (assembly GCF_024807945.1). Taxonomy (GTDB): domain Bacteria; phylum Pseudomonadota; class Gammaproteobacteria; order Pseudomonadales; family Pseudomonadaceae; genus Aquipseudomonas. The sequence continues at coordinate 610,407 of NZ_JANUFD010000001.1, forward strand.
CGAAATGTCGCCTGCCAAAATGATAAAAACCCAGAAATGAGTTTTGTCGCCATGCTGGGAGTCGCGGGTTACGGATTGACGATGATGTTGCATTCGCTGAGTTCGGAGCTTTCAGAGTGGGGTATATGGATAGTGATGGTCTCATGGCAATTTTCATTGTCTGCACCGGCTACGGCTTTTACGACCCGGAAAGCTATCGTTGAATAGGTTGCTTGGTAACGTCAGTCTACTGTTTGTGGTTCAACTGTTCAGTTACCTTATCCCCATTATAGAAATCCCTATTCTAGCCAGAAGCCTTGGCGCCGAATCGTATGGGTCAGTGGTAATGGTACAATCTATTGCGATATTGGCTTCTTTGTTCATGGAGTTCGGCTTCGGAATCAGTGGCGAGCGGCAAGTGGCGCTATCTCCGGACGATGGAGATTTAATCTCTAAAGTATTTAGCGATATATTGTCGGCAAAGCTCGTTATCGCGTTGCCTTTGTTATTAGTCGTCGGAGTACTGGTAGGGACCAACTATTCGAGTATCAATGCAGAGCTGATTTTTTTTGGCGTATTGTATTTTCTGGCGTTTGGGCTGAGTCCTATGTGGCTGTTTCAAGGTAAAGAATGCCTTGCTGGATTTTTGATAGCGGATCTTTTAGTCCGCTTGATGGGCTTGGCCGTATTGCTGCTGCTTTTAGGCAAGGGTTCAGGCGCAAGTGCTGCTTTAGGGGTGATGGCGGGGTGTGCTTTTTTAAATACTCTCTTGGCCAATCTAATGTGTCTACGCTGGATTCGTGACGTTACTTTCAGTTTTCAAGGTGCCAAATCTCAGATCAGATCAAGCTTTCATGTGTTTATCTACAAAAGTAGCAATAATGTATTGTTGAACTCAGGGCCGGCGCTCGTATCCTCCATTGGCGGCGCGCAAGTGCTGGCCTCATATGTGCCAGCCGAGAAAATTGTCCGAGGGTTATCAGGCCTTGCCGGGCCAATTCTAGTAGGCGTATTTCCGTTAACGATCCGGCTGTTCAAAGGGTTATGCCCATCGTTATTTCTTCCTATGCTTATCACCGTTTTTTTAGGCGTTTCGGGAGGGGTTGTTGCAGTTCTAGTCGGGCATTTTGGTGAGTATTTGATGAGTATTACGCTAGGGCCTGGATTTGAGTCATCTGCGGAGGTCATAAAGGTATTTATTTGGGTTGTGCCGCTTCGTATGGTTAATCAAGCCATAGGGTTGACTGTCCTTATTCCAATGAATAAAGATAAATTTTTGAGTATTTTAACTTTATGCTCCTCGTTGTTTGCAGTGTTGGGAGTGTTTTTGTTCTGCTTTTTGTATGGGGCCAAAGGTGCAGCCTTTGGGTTTATTTTGGCGGAGATAATTCTTTTTATGGGGATGGTGATCTATATCAGTAAGATGCTGCTCTGTGGTCGAACGGTCTTCGATGTTGTTCTTGGGGGTAGGTCAAACGTATAGTCGTTTGCTGGACGTGTAGTTGCAGGTGGCTAAGTCAAATAATTTATATGTCCGAGGTAGAGGATGTTAAGCGATGCATGAGGCTTGATTGTGAAAATACTCTATGTTATTACAGGGTTAGGGGTTGGCGGCGCAGAAACACAACTTTCGGCTGTTGCACAGCGGTTAGCAGAATATCACGAGATTTGTATTTGTTATTTTACCGGTGAGCACGGGGTGCCTGTAGACGTTTCCCGTATTCATGTCGTCGGGCTTGATATTAAAAAGACAATCTTCGGTGTTTTCAATGGCTACCTGGCCCTTAGAAAATTGATCGCCGACTTCCGGCCAGATGTAGTTCATGGCCATATGATCCATGCCAATATTTTATCGAGGCTTGCACGGCTTACAATAAAGTTCCCCCGGCTTATTTGCACCGCGCACAACACCTACGAAGGTGGCATGCTTCGAATGCTGGCGTATAGGCTGACCGATAGACTTGCTGATGTCACCACGAATGTCAGTCTTGAGGCAGTACAGGCATTTGAGAAGTTGCGGGCCTGCCCCAAAGGTAAAATGCAGGTTGTTTTCAATGGCATTGATACGACCATATTCAAGAGAGATGACTTTAAACGGGAACATGTTCGTCGTATAGCCGGTGCACAGGAAACCGATAGGGTAATTTTATCTGTGGGGCGGTTGGCAGAGGCGAAGGACTTTCCAACGTTAATTGCTTGTTTCGCGGCCTTGAGTGGCAACGATGGAACGCTGCGGTTGTGGATTGTTGGTGAGGGATGCGAGCGGGTGGCGCTGACGGCGCTTGTCGAGGAGCTGGGCGTCACAGAAAAAATAACGTTCTGGGGTGCGCGAAGTGATGTCGACGCTTTTTATAATGCTGCGGATATCTACGTACTCTCTTCCGCCTGGGAAGGGTTTGGGCTCGTGGTAGCAGAAGCTATGGCGACCGAGCGGGTGGTGGTGGCCACCGACTGTGGCGGAGTGCGGGAAGTTATCGGCGACCAAGGATTTGTAGTTCCGCCCAGGGATGTGCTTTCGCTGACGAAAGGCATCGCGAGGGCGCTGAGCCTTTCTGATGAAGAGAAACGAGTTTTGGGCCTGCGAGCCAGAGCGAGAGTTATTGAAAATTTCTCACTGGATAATGTTGTTGCAAATTGGCTTCATCTATATGAGTCACGCTGATTCCTGGGAGTGATACGGAAATTGATATGAGAGTTATGTTAATAGGAACCACCGCGAGTGGCGTGTTGGGTTTTCGATCTGATTTGATATCAATGTTGATTCTGCGAGGTTATCAGGTGTATGCCCTGGCTATTGATTATTCCGACGCTACCCGACGAAAAGTAGTTGCCTTGGGCGCCGTGCCTGTCGACTATACATTCAGCCGTGCGGGAATGAATCCGCTTGCTGATCTCTGGAATTGCCTGAAATTGGCCAGGATAATAAAAGCTTTCGCGCCGAATTTAGTCTTTAGTTACTTCGCCAAGCCCGTGATATTTGGCACTGTTGCCGCGAAACTGGCAGGAGTTGATCGCTGCATAGTGATGCTGGAGGGGTTGGGATATGCATTTACTGACCATCCTGGAAAAAATAATCTCAAGAGAGCATTTTTACGCAGAGTACAAATACTGTTGTATCGATTTGCTTTTCGCTTTGCTGAGCGACTTGTTTTATTGAATTCTGATGATGCTAAAGATTTGTTGGTAAGGCACAGGATAAAAGTAAAACTAAGCTCTGTGCTTGGGGGGATCGGCTTGAATCTTGAAGACTATCCTTATACGGTTCCACCTCTTTCCCCGGTTAGCTTTATTTTCGTCGGTCGGTTATTAGCCGAAAAAGGGGTGGCTGAGTTTGTCGCCGCGGCCCGACTTATAAAAATTCAATACCCGGCTGTGAAGTTTTTTATGTTAGGCGCTCTCGATAAGGAAAATCCAGGAGCTTTATCTACTCAAGAGCTGGATGAGTTAGTTAGTAAGGGTTTTGTTATACACCCCGGCCATGTCAATAATGTAAATGAGTGGTTGCACCGCTCCAGTGTTTTCGTACTTCCTTCCTATCGTGAAGGCGTCCCGAGAAGCACGCAGGAAGCCATGGCTATTGGTCGTCCCGTTATTACTACTGATGTACCTGGTTGCCGGGAAACTGTGGTAGATGGCAAAAACGGTTTTCTGATTCCGCCGTTCTCAGTCCCTGCGCTTGTGGAGAAAATGCGTTACTTTATCGAGCACCCAGATAAGATTGAAAAGATGGGCCTGGAAAGTTATGCGATAGCACGAGAGCGTTTTGATGCGGAGAAAGTCAATGCCCGTCTTCTCTCATATTTCGATTGAGTTTTTACATTTGGTAAGCAAATATCTCCTCCGCGTATTCTGGGAGGGAATTATGAGCTATGTCAAAAGGCTAGTCGCGATAACAGGGACTACCGGTTTTGTCGGTCGTGGGATCGTGGGCCATCTGAGTGGGCGCTCGGACTATGCCCTGAGGGTTGCCGTCCGCAGCGAGTATCGTGCACTTGATAGTGGCATCGAGGTGGTGACAATCCCGTCTATGGAACCGGATACCTTTTGGACTCCTTTCGTCGCCGATGCCCAAGTTGTCATCCACACCGCCGCTCGCGTCCACGTCATGAACGACACAGCCGCCAGCCCGGAAGCCGAATACCGACGGGTCAATGTCGCCGGCACACTCAATCTTGCCGAACAGGCCGCCGCAGCCGGGGTAAAGCGCTTTATCTTTATCAGCTCGATCAAGGTAAACGGTGAAGCAACGCAGATTGGTGCGCCTTTTACCGCGGACCAACAGACGAATCCAGGCGACCCTTATGGCGTGTCCAAAGCCCAGGCCGAAGAAGGGCTGCGTGAAATCGCCGCCCGTACCGGCATGGAAGTGGTGATCATCCGCCCCGTGCTGGTGTACGGCCCCGGAGTAAAAGCCAATTTCCTCAGCATGATGCGCTGGCTGGACAAGGGTATTGCGCTGCCACTGGGTGCTATCCATAACAAACGCAGTCTGGTTGCCCTGGATAACCTGGTGGATCTTATCGCGACCTGCATCCACCATCCGGCCGCAGCCAACCAGACTTTTCTGGTGAGCGATGGCAACGATCTGTCTACCACCGAGCTTCTGCAACACATGGCCCGCTCACTGGACAAGCCCGCACGTTTGCTCCCTGTACCGATGTGGATGTTAAAAGTTGCCGCAGCAGCTGTAGGAAAGGTCTCTTTTTCCCAGCGTCTGTGCGGTTCCTTGCAGGTCGATATAGGCAAAACCTGTACGATGCTCGGCTGGACGCCACCGGTTAGGGTGGAGGACGCAATGAAAGCAACGGCGCATTATTTCCTGGAACATAAAAACGATGAGTGAGTGGTGGTGGGTTGTTTCGGCAGGTGTTCTGTCGTTGATTCTGACGGGCGGGCTTCGTCGTTACGCGTTGTCGAAAAGCCTGATGGATATTCCTAACGCTCGGAGCTCTCATTCGATTCCTACACCGCGAGGTGGTGGTGTTTCTATCGTTGTCGCTTTCCTGCTGGCTGTTGTGATCCTGGGCTGGCAGCACCTGATGCCGGTGTCTGCGGTGGTCGCAATTCTTGGCGCCGGGGGCTTGGTTGCGGTCATCGGCTTTATGGATGATCACGGACATATCGCTGCCCGCTGGCGCCTGCTCGGTCATTTTGCGGCTGCCGCCTGGGCCCTGTTCTGGTTGGGGGGGCTGGCGCCGCTGAACCTTTTTGGCGCCTCGATCAATCTGGGCGTTATTGGCCATGTATTGGCCGCCTTCTACTTGGTCTGGATGCTTAATCTTTACAACTTCATGGATGGCATCGACGGGATTGCCAGTATCGAGGCGGTTACGACGTGTTGTGGGGTTGGCGTCATCTATGGGCTGACAGGCTTCAATGATCAGGCCTGGGCGCCACTGTTGCTGGCGGCCGCCGTTGCCGGCTTCCTGTTCTGGAATTTCCCTCCGGCGCGGATTTTCATGGGTGATGCCGGCAGTGGTTTCCTTGGTATCGCGCTGGGAGTCCTGTCGCTGCAAGGCGCCTGGGCCGAGCCCCGCTTTTTCTGGGCCTGGTTGATTCTGCTGGGTGTCTTCATTGTTGATGCAACCTTGACTCTGATTCGCCGTCTGTTGCGCGGGGACAAGGTTTATGAGGCGCATCGCAGTCACGCTTATCAGTTTGCTTCACGCCATTTTGGCAAACATTTGCCGGTTACTTTGGGTGTCGGGCTGATCAACGTGCTGTGGCTATTTCCCATCGCGCTATGGGTAGCCTGCATGGGTGGTGATGGCCTTTTGGGAGTATGTATTGCCTACCTCCCTTTAGTCCTCCTGGCCCTTAAATTCCGGGCGGGTGAGCTGGAACGCATTTGAGCGTACGGACATTTCGTTTTTGATATAAATTGCAACAATATTCTGCTTAGCCGCTGCCGGTGTCCTGTATTTCCGGCGAGGGAGCAAGAGAGAGGACTAGAGGTGTTTGAAGGGGTCATGAATAGATTACGAGCTTTTTTATTGGCGTTGCCGCGCCGACAAAAGCGAATAATTCAGGTTTCTGCTGACGTTGTATTGGTCTGGATCGCGCTTTGGATGTCATTTGTCGTTCGCTTGGGGATTGATGATCTGATCAATCCCTTGGACAAACACACTTGGTTGTTTATCAGCGCACCGATTGTCGCCATTCCTCTGTTCATTCGTTTTGGCATGTACCGCGCGGTCATGCGTTATTTTGGTAATGATGCACTGATTGCCATCATCAAGGCCGTCAGTCTTTCAGCCTTGATACTGGGTATCGTGGTGTATTCCTACAGCAACCATCAGGCTGTGGTGCCACGCTCCATCATGTTCAACTACTGGTGGTTGAGCATGGTCATGATCGGCGGCCTTCGTTTGGCCATGCGCCAGTATTTTCTCGGCGACTGGTTTTCGGCTGCCCAGCATATGCCGTTTGCCAACCGCGACGACGGCTTGCTCAAAGTGGCGATCTACGGTGCCGGTGCGGCAGGCAATCAATTGGTTGCTGCGCTGCGCATGGGACGTCTGATGCGTCCGGTGGCGTTCATTGACGATGATGAATCGATTTCGAATCGGGTTATTTCCGGTCTGCAGGTGTACAAGCCCAAGCATATTCAACGCATGATCGATGTCACGGGCGCGCAGGAAATCCTCCTGGCCATCCCGTCCTCGACCCGTGGTCGTCGTCGCGAAGTCCTAGGTTATCTGGAGGGATTCCCGCTGCATGTACGCAGCGTGCCGGGTTTCATGGATCTGGCTGCGGGCCGGGTCAAGGTCGATGACCTTCAGGAAGTGGATATCGCTGACCTGTTGGGCCGTGACTCGGTGCCTGCCCAGGACGACTTGCTGGAGCATTGCATCAAAGGCAAGACGGTGTTGGTGACCGGTGCTGGCGGTTCGATTGGGTCGGAGCTGTGTCGGCAGATTCTGATACTCAAGCCGACGACGCTGTTGCTGTTCGACCACGGCGAGTTCAACCTTTACACCATCCTTTCTGAACTGGAACAACGTATTGCCCGTGAGTCATTGTCGGTCAAGTTGTTGCCCATTCTGGGGTCAGTGCGCAATCACTCGAAGATGCTTGATGTGATGAAGACTTGGAGTGTCGATACGGTTTATCACGCGGCCGCTTATAAACATGTGCCGATGGTCGAGCACAATATTGCCGAAGGCGTTATCAACAATGTCGTCGGTACACTTAATACTGCCCAGGCGGCGTTGCAGGCGGGTGTTGCCAACTTCGTGCTGATTTCCACCGATAAGGCTGTGCGGCCGACCAATGTGATGGGCAGCACCAAGCGTTTGGCCGAGCTCGTCCTGCAAGCCCTGAGCCGGGAAACTGCTCCAGTCATGTTTGGTGACAAGGGCAGGGTTTATCAAGTCAATAAAACCCGCTTCATCATGGTTCGTTTCGGCAACGTACTGGGCTCTTCGGGCTCGGTCATTCCGTTGTTCCATAAGCAGATCAAGTCCGGTGGCCCGCTGACGGTGACTCACCCACGCATTACCCGTTATTTCATGACCATCCCTGAAGCGGCGCAGTTGGTGATCCAGGCGGGCTCCATGGGGCAGGGTGGCGATGTGTTCGTGCTGGATATGGGTGAGCCGGTGAAAATCGTCGAACTGGCTGAGAAAATGGTGCATCTCTCCGGCTTGAGCATCCGTTCGGAGAAGAATCCTCAAGGTGATATCGCCATCGAGTTCAGTGGCTTGCGGCCAGGTGAAAAACTCTATGAGGAGTTGTTGATCGGTGACAATGTCGTCGCCACGCAACATCCGATGATCATGAGCGCCCACGAAGACTTCCTGTCCTGGGATCTGTTGAAAACCCAGTTGTCGCGCTTATTGGCGGCGGTTGAGGAAGACGATTACACCACGGTCCGGCAGTTGCTGCGAGAAACCGTAAATGGTTATGCGCCAGATGGAGAGATTGTTGACTGGATATATCAGGAGCGCAGTCAGGAGTCCTGAATATTAATTGTGAATTAATATGCCTGGTTGTAAGTGGGTTTAAGTGAAATAAGCAGAAACTTATAGCTTCATTGACAGGGTTTAATCTTGGTCTAGTTTTCAGGGGCAGCTTTGGAAAGTTGTACTTAAACCTTGATTAGATAGATGGAGCTTCATTTATGCGTAAGGCTTTTATTTCCTCCCTGTTGTTTGCATTTCTCAGCAGCGCCACGGTTGCCGTAAATGCGGCACCGGTTGCTCCAGCGCCGGCAAGCGCTTCCGCCGTCAGTGCGACTGCCCTGATTCCGGCAAGCGATAAGCTCAGTATCAACAACGCAGACGCAGAAACACTGCAGCGAGGGCTCACCGGAATTGGTGCCGCCAAGGCCGCCGCCATCGTGGCCTACCGCGAGGAGAACGGCGCTTTCACCTCGGTCGATGAGTTGCTAGAAGTCAAAGGCATCGGCAAGGCGATCCTGGAGAAGAATCGCGACAAACTATCCATCAACTGACAGCGCTTCATTCGTTCCTGGGCAAGGCCGATCATTTGATCGGCCTTGTTCGTTCAGGGCGTTTTTCGCCTATGGTTCACACACCGATCCGATCGATGAAATGTCATCAGCCTTGACACAGGATGGGCTCATCGACATAGTATTTAATTAAATTATTGTCGTAATATTATGAGTTTATACCCGTAGGCCGCTATGGCCCAGGAGAGTTGCAAGTGAGTGGACGTCGAATCGTAGTCACTGGAATGGGTCTGGTGACGCCATTGGGCAGTGGCGTAGAAGCTGTCTGGCAGCGCCTGTTGGCAGGCCGTTCAGGGATTGTCCAACTACCGGAAGAAACTGTTGCTGACCTCCCTGGCAAGGTCGGCGGCCCGGTGCCTTTGCTCGCGGATGATGCCGAAGCCGGTTTCGATGCCGATGCGGCGGTGGCGCCCAAAGAGCAGAAAAAGATGGACCGCTTCATTCTGTTTGCCCTGGCAGCGGCCAAAGAAGCCATTGCCCAGGCTGGCTGGGCCCCTGAAAGCGACGAAGCCAAGGAGCGGACGGCGACGATCATTGCTTCCGGTATTGGCGGTTTCGGTGCCATTGCCGACGCGGTACGCACAGTGGATACCCGCGGGCCACGGCGTCTGTCGCCGTTCACTATCCCGTCGTTTCTGGTCAATCTGGCCGCAGGTCATGTCTCGATCCAGCACGGCTTCAAAGGGCCTCTGGGCGCGCCGGTAACGGCGTGCGCCGCTGGTGTGCAAGCCATTGGCGACGCAGCGCGGTTGATTCAGTGCGGCGAGGCGGACATCGCCATTTGTGGCGGGGCAGAAGCGGCCATCGATCGCGTCAGCCTCGGTGGTTTTGCTGCAGCCCGGGCGCTGTCGAGCGACTTCAACGAAACTCCGGCGCGGGCCTCGCGGCCGTTTGATCGTGATCGCGACGGCTTCGTCATGGGCGAGGGCGCGGGGATCCTGGTCATCGAGTCCCTGGAACATGCACTGGCCCGCGGCGCGCAACCTATCGTTGAACTCGTCGGCTACGGCACCAGCGCCGACGCCTACCACCTGACCGCCGGGCCGGAAGACGGCAGCGGTGCACGACGGGCGATGCAGACGGCGATCCGTCAGGCCGGCATTCAACCTGCTGAAATCCAGCACCTCAACGCTCATGCGACGTCCACCCAAGTCGGTGACAAGGGCGAGTTGGCAGCGATCAAATCGGTGTTTGGCGAGCAGAACGCGATTGCCGTGACGTCGACCAAATCGGCCACCGGTCACTTGCTTGGCGCCGCAGGGGGGATCGAGGCGATTTTCACCGCACTGGCGATTCGTGACCAGATTGCTCCGGCCACCCTGAATCTGGAAAATCCGGATGAATCGGCGCAGGGCGTGGATATCGTGCATGGCGCAGCGCGGCCGATGGATATCGAATACGCCCTGTCCAACGGCTTCGGCTTTGGCGGGGTCAATGCCAGCGTGCTGTTGCGTCGCTGGCACCCTTGACGGGATGACCGGGGGGGCTGGATCAGGCTTTGTTGAAGTCCTGTTTCAGCCACTCCCGGGTGGTGTTCAGAATCTGCTCCGAGAATGCTTTGTCCTGAACACTGCGGGCCATGGTCAGGGCGCCGATCATGGTCGACATCATGACCAGGCTGCGGGCATCGGCGTCGGGCTTGTCGGCCATGGTCTTCTCCAGTGCGGCGATACGCACCTTGAGCATTTCATCAGTGATTGCACTGGGTTCGCCACGCTGGCCGAGTTCGGCGCACATGGTCGGCAACGGGCAGCCTTTTTCCGGACTGTCGCGGTGAGTCGGGGACAGGTACATATCGAGAAAGGCGCTGAGGCTGTCTTCCTTGTCGAGAGTCTGCGCGGTGCGTTCCTTGGATTGATCGACAGCGCAGCGCAGCGCTTTTTCGACCAGTTCGTCCTTGGATTTGAAGTGGGCATAAAAACCGCCATGGGTCAGGCCCAGTGCTTTCATCAAGGGTTGCAGGCCGGTCGCGCCAATGCCGTCACGGCGAAAACGGGCCGAAGCTTCCTGCAGAATACGTTGATGAGTCTGGGCTTTATGATCTTCCGCGTAACGCATGCGATGAGTCTTCCTGCAAGAATTCGTAAAATGTTGAGCGACATTCTCACATGGAAAACAGGGGCAATGCAGTATTCATTTTCTGCATTGCCTGCCATTGGTCAGCTAGTGCCGTGCGAATTCGGCCCTGTCGGTACTCAGGGCTTGGGCCCGAGCATTTCTTCCAATGCCTTGCCCTGGGGCGCGCCCTGGATCTGTTGCATCTGGCCCTTGTCATCGAGATAGAAGATCGACGGTGTGGCGGACAGGCCCATCTGGTTCATCAACTCCATGTTGCCATCGAGCTTGGCCTGGATATCCGCCGGGATCTTGGCCAGGGGCTTCAGTGTGCTGCCGCGACCTGCCGCTTCGTGTTTGGTAAGGGCGACTTCCGGGTTCTTGTCGGCGAGCAGGGCAGCGGCCTTGGCGGCGCTGTCTTCACGAATGATACCGACCATGATGTGGCGCAGTTGCACTTTGCCAGCCTTGACCCAGGGCCGCGCCTGTTCCCAGAACATATTGCAGTACGGGCAGTTGGCGTCGCTGAAAAGATAGACGATCTTCGGTGCGGTCTGGCTGCCGTCGGCGATCCAGGTGGTTTTCTCAAGCTTTGCCCAGATCTCCTTGGACATCGGTTCGTATACCAGTTTCTCCAAAGGTGCGCGGCTCAGGTCCTGGCCTTTGGCGTCGTACAGATTGCCCGCCAATACATGCTCGCCATCGGCGGTCAGGTACAGGGCAATCGCTTGTTTGTTGTACTCGGCGGCGTAACCGCGCAGGCCGCCGGGCGCGTCGAAGCTGCTGACGATATGCGCGCCCTTGGCTTGCAGCGCCTTGATCGGTGCCGGTAGCTCTTCTGCTGCGCGTAATAACGGGCTTTGCAGGGTGATGGCAGCCAGGGCCAGAGTCGACAGAATACGGGTCAGCGTCATGGAGTGGTCCTTGGAGAGGCGGAAACAGCGGCGGCCGACCCCGTCACGCTTTCTAGCGCGCGGGTCAGGCTGGCATTGGACAGTTCACCCAGGTGGCTGCCTTGCAGGCGCCCCTCGGCGGTATAGAAAAGTGTGCTCGGCAGGGCCATGGCGCCTACCTGCTGGGCCAGTTCGCCGTCGTCGAACAAGACGTGATCCAGTGCCAGGCCTTGGGTATCGAGAAAATCGGCGACGGTCTTGGGGCTCTCGGCCTGATTGACGAAGAGGAACACCACATCGTCGCGTTGCTGCTGCGCGGCGTGTAAAACCGGCATTTCCCGGCGACAGGGCGGGCACCAGGTGGCCCAGAGATTGATCACCAGCGGGCGGCCCTTGTAGTCGGCCAGACGCACGGGCTCGCCATTCGCGTTGCGCAAGGTGAGGTCCGGCAGTGCCGCGCCCTGCTGATAGAAAGACAGCGCCAACTGGCTGAGCAGCCAGAACAGCAGGCCGCTACCCAGGCCCAGCGCCAGTGGCCGTCTTGACCTGGCCCGCTGCCAGCCGTACAGAGCGCCGCCAACGATGATGGTCAGCACGCCGACCCAGGCGAGAAAGCCGCCATCGCGGATATCCACGGCCTGCCAGGGGCTGTCGCGATACTGCGACCAATAGGCGATTACAAAGGCCACACGGGCGACCAGCAGGCCGAGCAAAAACAGGCTGAACTGCACCGATTCCGGATTGTTCGCGCCACTGCGTCGAGCGCTCCACCAGGCAACGACCGAGGCCAGGCCCAGAGCCAGCAGCAACAGCAGATGGTTGACCGCCAGGGCAAAGGGGCCGATGGCAATGCTGAGCATCAGCCGCGCTCCCGGGTCGCCTGCCACTGCTGGATGAAGGCTGTTGCACCGACTTCGCCGGTAATCCGACGGTCGCGACGCTCCTGGCCGTCAGGGCCGATCCACAACAGGCTCGGCGGCCCTGGGACCTTGTAGCGACCGAGCAGCTCGCGGCTGGCTGCGTTGTCGGCGGTGACGTCCAGACGCAACAGGCGCACGCCATTCAGTGCGCCGAGTACGTCAGGTTTGGCGAAAACCTGTTTTTCCATGATCTTGCAGGACACGCACCAGTCCGCGTAATAGTCGATCAATACCCACTGACCCTGGCTTTGCGCCGTATCCAGTTCACGCTGCAGGGCCTGGGGATCGCTGACGGTGATAAAGGCGTCTTGATGGTTCTCATTGCTGACTGCGGAGCCAGCGCGATAGACCTTCAGCGGCTGCCAGGGATCATCGGCGCCGCCAGCGGCACCGATCAGCATCAGTACGCCCCAGATGCCGAGGATCAGGCCGCCGGGGCCGAAGATCATGGCGCCGTGGCGCAGTTGACGGGCCTGGACAATGGCGCTGAAGGCGACGATCAGCAGTAATCCACCCCAGAGCCCGACCCACAGCGCTTCGGCCAGCAGCGGCCTGGCGATGATCAGCGCCGTGGCCAGCAGCAACATGCCGAACACGCCCTTGACGATATCCATCCAGGCACCCGGTTTGGGCAGGAAACGGTTGCCCAGGGTGACCACCAGCAGCAACGGCAGGCCAATTCCCAGGCCCAGGGCAAACAGCACCAGACCACCGTGCACAGCGTTGCCGCTCTGGGCGATGTAGAGCAGCGCGCCTGCCAGCGGTGCGGTCATGCAGGGGCCGACCATCAACCCCGACAGCGCGCCCAGCACAGCAGCACCCAGCAGACTGCCGCCCTGACGCTGACGTCCAGCCTGTTCCAGACGATCACGCAGGAAACCCGGCAATTGCAGTTCGAAGAAGCCGAACATGGGCAGGGACAGCAGCACGAACAACGCCGCAAAACTGCCCAGCAGCCAGGGCTGTTGCAGCACTGCCTGCAAGTTGCCGCCCAGCAGCGCCGCAACCACGCCCAACCCGGCATAGACCAGCGCCATGCTCAGCACGTAGCTGCTGGCCAGGGCGAAACCGCGCCGAGGGCGAGCGCCGCTGCCTACCACTACCCCTGCGAGAATCGGCAGCATCGGCAGCGAGCACGGGGTGAAGGCCAGCAACAGGCCGAGGCCGAAGAACGCCAGCAGGCTCAAGCCAAGGGAGCGTTGTTGCAGGGTGCCAGCGAGGGCCTGATCCGGAGCCTGGCCGACGCTTTGTTCAACCGTCGCCGTGGCGCTCTTGCCGCTGCCCAGATCGAGCACCTTGCTCTGCGGCGGATAACACAGGCCGGCATCGGCGCAACCCTGCCAGCCCAGCTTGACCTGGCCGGTCACGGCAGCGGGAATACGCACTTCGACACTTTCCCGGTAGACCTGCTGTTTGCCGAAGAACTCGTCTTCGTGGTCGTCGCCCTGGGGCAGGACCGGTTTGTCCGCCGGACTGAGACCATCGAATTTCAGACGTTGCTGATACAGGTAATAACCGTCAGCGATCCGCCAGTTGACCACCATATCGCCGTTGTCTGCGCGCTCGGTGGTGAGGATGAAAGCCTGGTCCACCGTGAGGAAGTCGGGCTTCTTGGCGAAAGGATCGTTGCCCGGCAGGGCTGCCTGGGCCAGCAGGGGCAGAAAGATGAACAGCAACAGCAGCAGACGACGCATGGAGCAGCCTTATTGAGCAGAGTCCCGAAGAGGGTGAGACAAGGAGATTAACCGTTTATTAACATCCAGTATCCCAGACCCACGTGCCTGCGGGCCATGAGTCATAATCGCGCCTTAATCCAGTTGCGTTCCACTCTGTCTCTTTGTTCCGGGTTCTGCCATGCACGTATTGCTCTGTGAAGACGATGACTTGATTGCCAGCGGTATTGTCGCCGGGCTCAATGCCCAGGGCCTGACCGTCGACCGCGTGGCGACGGCGTCGGCGGCACGGGCGATCTTGCAGGCGGCGCATTTCGATGTGATGGTTCTGGACCTGGGTCTGCCCGACGAAGATGGCCTCAAGCTACTGCGCCAATTGCGTCAGCAGGGCGTTGAGTTGCCGGTGCTGATCCTCACTGCGCGGGACAGCGTGACCGACCGCGTCGACGGCCTGCAGGCCGGTGCCGACGATTACTTGCTCAAGCCCTTTGATCTGCGTGAGCTCAGCGCCCGCCTGCATACGCTGATCCGGCGCATGGCCGGGCGCAGCACCAACCTGATCGAGCATGGCGCCCTCAGTTACGACCCGAGCAGCCGTGAAACCCTGCTTGCCGGACAGGTGGTGGACCTGTCCCGGCGCGAGCAGTCGTTGCTGCATGCCTTGCTGCATAATCGCGGCCGCGTACTGTCCGGCGAGCAACTCAAGGACAGCGTCTACGGTTTTGGCGACGAAGTGGAAAGCAATGCCTTGAACGTGCATATCCACCATCTGCGGCGCAAGTTGGGCAATAACATTGTCGAGACCGTGCGCGGCCTCGGTTACCGCCTGGGTGCCGCCCAGGGTGACGATGACGGCGCCAGCGGCGAGGGGCAGCGATGACCAGTCTGCGGGTGCGCCTGAGTCTGACCCTTGGCTCGGCGTTCGTGGTGATCTGGCTGACGGCGGGCATCTGGATGCTCTGCGATCTGCGCGATCAGATGATGGAGTCCCTCGACCAGCGCCTGACCGCCTCGGCGCGAATGGTTGGCGGCATGCTGGCGCAACTGCCCATGCCCGGCCAGGCCGGTGACACGCCCTTGAGTGCGGAAAAACTCGGCATCGTCAGTAGCATGGCCTGCCAGGTCAATTCGTTGCGTGGCGAGCTGCTGGCGCGCAATCACTCGTCTCCCGAGCAGAGCCTCAGTGGCGAAGACGCCGGTTTTTCCGACCGACTGATCGATGGTGAGCACTGGCGCAGTTACACCCTGGTTGTTGGCGACTTGCGCATTACTACGGCGGACCGTCAGGCCGAGCGCGATCAACTGCGTAACTCGGTGCTGCTGGCCGCTTCCTTGCCGGTACTAGCCGCCTTGTTGGGCAGCCTGGGTCTGCTCTGGCTGGGCATCGGCAAGGGGCTGGCGCCGCTGCACCGCATGCGCGATGCCCTCAAACGGCGGCGTGCCGATTCGGTGGAGCCGCTGCACGTCGCGGGGCTGCCCAGTGAGTTGCAGCCGTTGCTGGATACCCAGAACCAACTGTTTCAGCGCATCGCCCAGACCCTGGAGCGGGAGCGGCGCCTGACCGGCGATGCCGCCCATGAGTTGCGCAGCCCGTTGACCGCGATCAAGACCCATCTGCAAGTAGCGCGCATGACTGAAGGCGAAGCCCGGGACCGCTCCCTGGCCCACGCCGAAGAGGGTGCGGACCGTCTGCACCACACCCTGGAACAGCTGCTGTTGCTGGCCAGGGTCGAAGGCAGCCTTTCGTTTGACGACGGTGTGCAATGCACTGCTGAAGACGCCGCGCGCCTGGCAATTCACGATACCTGCCAGGACGAAGCGGGCATCGCCCTGCACGTTGCCCAGCCGTTGTCGACGCAGATGCTGGAGATACCTTCGGTACTGGCGATCGCCGCTCTGCGTAACCTATTGGAAAACGCCCTGCGTCACACCCCGGCACAGACTGCTGTCGAGCTGAGCTTGAGCACTGCTTCCGGCCAGGCCTGCTTCAGCGTACGCGACCATGGCCCCGGCATTCCTGAGCAGCACTTGCAGCATCTGACTCGGCGCTTCTGGCGTCAGGGGCAGGGTGTCGGCTCCGGCCTTGGCCTGGCGATCGTGCAGGCGATTGTCCAGCGTTGCGATGGCTCGCTGACCTTCGACAGTCAGCCTGACGGCCTGCGAGTGACGCTGTGTCTGCCGCTGCGCAAACAGCCTTGAAAGCCTTGTGCTTGACACGTATCAACAGGGCGGAGGGGGTATCCGCTTAACCTGCAACGCCAAGCGATAAAACGTGCAGGAGTTGCCAGCGTGAAGACCAATACCCCCGATGTCTTGCCCGCCGAGCCACCCTCGCGAGCCAAGGTGCCCATTGGCCTGCTGATTGCCGTTGTCGCGTTGGTGGTGGTGCTGTTCCTGCCATTGCCACAGGAGTTGCCGGTGGCAGCCCAGCGCATGCTGGCGATTCTGGCGTTTGCGGTGGTGGTCTGGATTACCGAAGCTGTTTCCTACGAAGCCAGTGCGATCATGATTACCTCGCTCATGGCATTCCTGCTGGGCACTGCCCCGACTCTGCAGGATCCTGCGGTGATCTACGGCTCATCCGCGGCCATTACCATGGCGTTGACTGGTTTCTCCAATTCAGCCCTGGCCCTGGTGGCGGGGGCGCTGTTCATTGCTGCGGCCATGACCCATACCGGGCTGGATCGACGCATCGCCCTGCTGACCCTGGCCCGTATTGGCACCAGTACCCGGCGCATCATGATCGGTGCAGTCGCCGTCACTATCCTGCTCAGCCTGGTAGTGCCCAGCGCCACCGCGCGCAGTGCCTGCGTGGTGCCGATCATGATGGGAGTGATTGCGGCTTTTGGCGTCGACAAGCGTTCCAATATCGCTGCCGCGATCATGATTATCGTGGCCCAGGGCACCAGTATCTGGAACGTCGGCATCCAGACCGCCGCCGCGCAGAACCTGCTGACAGCCGGCTTCATGGACAAGATGCTCGGGCAGCGGGTCAGCTGGATCGACTGGCTGGTGGCGGGGGCGCCCTGGGCGATCTTCATGTCTGTGGTGCTGGTCGTGTTGGTGCTCAAGTTGCTGCCGCCGGAGAGCGACAGCATTGCCGGTGGCAAAGAGGCGGTCCAGCAATCCCTCAACGATCTCGGCCCCATGAGCGGCGCGCAGAAACGTCTGCTGACGGTCTCAGTGGCGCTGCTGCTGTTATGGGCCACTGAAGGCAAGCTGCATAGCTTCGACACTACCTCCACTACCTACGCCGGACTAGTGGTGCTGTTGTTGCCGCGTTGGGGGGTGATGACCTGGAAAGATGTGCAGTCGCGCATTCCCTGGGGCACGGTGATTGTCTTCGGTGTCGGTATCAGCCTGGGTACTGCGCTGCTGACTACCCATGCCGGGCAATGGCTGGGCGGCCAGGTGGTGGCCCATACCGGGCTGGATCAAGTGGGGCAGGTGGGGGTATTTGCCATTCTTGGCGCTTTCCTGATCCTCATTCACCTAGGGTTCGCCAGTGCCACGGCGCTGACTTCGGCGATGCTGCCGATCCTGATTGCGGTGCTGCAGACCCTGCCCGGCGATTTCAATCGCCTGGGCATGACCATGCTGCTGGGGTTTGCCGTCAGCTACGGGTTTATCCTGCCGATCAACGCACCGCAGAACATGGTTTGCCTGGGTACTGAAACCTTCACCGCCCGTCAGTTCGCCAGGATCGGCATACCGGTGACGGTGATCGGTTATCTGTCGATGCTGGGCTTTGCGTTGACTTACTGGAAATGGTTGGGGTGGATGTAAGCCCCATAGAACCGGCTTTAGCCGGGAGTACGATCTCGCAACTCAAGGCGGACTTATCAAACAACGCAAAACTTGCTTAATGGCCAAAATCCAGTGGGAGCGAATTCATTCGCGAAAGCGATATGTCAGACGACACAAATGCGTCGAATGCACTGGCCTCTTCGCGAATGAATTCGCTCCCACCAGATTGGCTCCTGCCCTTGCCAAGTGTTTGTTGCTCGACCGCTCGACGTCAGGGACACCGCTGCCACTCCTACAGATATAGAGGTGTCTGCAATTATTTAAACCGCCTCAAGCAAGGTCGCAATACCCTGTCCCCCGGCAATGCACTGGGTCGCAATGGCAAAACGCCCGCCGGTACGCTTGAGCAGTGATGCCGCCTTGCCGGTAATGCGTGCGCCAGTCGCGCCCAGTGGATGACCCATGGCCATGGCGCCGCCGTCGAGGTTGACCCTGGCCATATCCAGTTGCAACTCCTGCACGCAGGCCAGGGACTGGCTGGCGAAGGCTTCGTTAAGTTCCACCAGGTCGATATCGTCGATGCTCAGGCCAGCACGTTGCAGGACTTTGCGCGTGGCGTAGACCGGGCCCATGCCCATGATTTCCGGCGGGCAACCGGCCACGGCGACGGCCTTGATCCGCGCGAGGATATTCATGCCATGATTGCGGGCAAAGTCCTCGGTGCAGACCAATACCGCTGCGCTGCCATCAGTCAGGGGCGAGGCAGTGCCCGCAGTGACGGTACCGCCAAAGGCTGGTTTCAAGCCACGCAGGCCTTCAGCGCTGGTGCCGGGGCGGATGCAGCCGTCTTCACTGACCAGGCCATCGGGGGTGATGATCGGCACGATTTCATCGACGAACAGCCCGGCGTCACGGGCGCTGGCGGCTTTGGCGTGGGACTGCACGGCCATGGCTTCCTGCTCGACGCGACCGATAGCGAAGCGCTTGGCGACCTCTTCGGCAGTAAAGCCCATGGGCATGTACGCCTCGGGCATGTCCTGCATCAGGGTCGGGTTGGGCGAGATATTGAAGCCGCCCATGGGTACCCGGGTCATGGACTCGACCCCGGCACAGAGAAAGGCCTCGCCTGCGCCGAGAAGGATCTGCCCGGCGGCGTAATGTACCGAGCTCATGGACGAGCCGCAGAAGCGATTGATGGTCGCGCCGCCCAGGGTATTGGGAAAACCGGCGCGCAAGCTGGCAATACGGGCGATATTCATGCCCTGTTCCGCTTCCGGATAGGCGCAGCCCATGATCACGTCTTCGAGGGTGGCCGGGTCGAGGTCGAGCTTATCCACCAGCCCGCGCAGCACCTGGGCCGCCAGGTCATCCGGGCGCAGATTGATCAGGCCGCCCTTTTTCGCGAAATGGAAAGGCGAGCGGGCGAAACCAGCGATAACGATCGATTGCATGGCGGTTCTCCAGGGGATGTCCGGGGGTTATCTGTTCATATCCAGAATCATGCAGGTGGTGGTGCCGGTGGCATAAAGCCGGCCATCGACATCGTACAATCGGCCTTCGGCCAGGGCGGTGGAGCGGCCCAGGTGCACGACTTTGCCCTCGGCCCGCACGGGCCCGGTGCTCTCGCCCATGGCGCGGACATAGCTGATGCGCAGATCCAGAGTGGTGTAGCCCTGGCCCTGCTTGAGTTGAGTGTGGATGGCGCAGCCCATGCACGAATCCAGCAACGTTGCCGCGTAGCCGCCATGGACGCTGCCCAGAGGGTTGTAATGCCGCGCATCCGGGGTGCCCTGGAAAACGAACAGACCGGGCGTCCAGTGCAGGGGGATGAAGTCCAGTAAGTCACCGATGGGCGGCGAGGGATATTCGCCACGGCCGATACCGTCGAGGTACTCCTTGGGGTCCAGTCGAGCCACTTCAGCCAGGGTGATAGTCCCCGGCTTGCCCAGGCGGGCGCGCATCAGACGTTCTTCTTCAAGCCACAGGGCGAGCTTTTCTTCCCGGTCGAGGGTTTGCATGCGCGGGTCTTCCTATCGGGTTGCTGGGCAAGGGATGGAGTCTGTTCAGATTATGAGCATAATTTATC
This sequence comes from Pseudomonas sp. JUb42, assembly GCF_024807945.1. Taxonomy (GTDB): domain Bacteria; phylum Pseudomonadota; class Gammaproteobacteria; order Pseudomonadales; family Pseudomonadaceae; genus Aquipseudomonas. The sequence goes on from NZ_JANUFD010000001.1 coordinate 630,233, forward strand.
TTTTTTTATTATGGGTGCAATATAAAAGTGATGAATGTCCGACGACATGCGTGCATGCCGCAATGGAAGAAAAGGGGATTTAGCCAGGGCCAATTATTGTGGGAGCGAATTCATTCGCGAAGACGGCAATTCAGGCGATAAGGATTTGGCGGATGTTCGATCTTTTTCGCGAATGAATTCGCTCCCACAGTTCGTCTCTTCAGAGCATTGAGTTAAACAACCTCAGCACGAACCATCTCTTTTGACGAAATGCTTGTGCATATCCAGGGTCAGGGTTTCGATGCGTTCTGTCAGGGACTTGGTCATCTCGGTCAGGCGGGTGTTCTGCTCCAGCAACTGGAGCATCTGCGCAGAGTTCTGCTCGGCAATGGCCAGGCGCTCTTGGTTGGCCACGGCCAAGGCTTCGCGGTGTTGCGCATCAGCATCGGCATTGGCCTTGTCCCGGGCGGCCTGGCGGGTTTGTGCCAGCAGGATCAGTGGGGCGGCGTAGGCCGATTGCAGGCTGAAAGCCAGGTTCAGCAGGATGAAGGGGTAGAGATCGAACTTGACCAGCCCGCTCAGGTTGGCGCCGACCCAGAGCAGTACCAGCAGGGTTTGTGCGCCGAGGAAGGTCGGTGTGCCGAAGAAGCGGGCAAATGCTTCGGCTTTAAGGGCAAAGGCGTCATTGCCGAACGTGGGCGTCAGATGGGCATGGCCTTTATGGAAGCGCAAATGATCAACGACGGTCTTGGTCGAGCGAGGGGACTGGCTGGGATCTGGCGTTGCGGCGCTCATGACGGTTACCAAAGGCTCAAGGACAAGCGGCCACTATAAGGCTCGCAGCAGCGTCCTTGATACCGGCTGACAAAAGCTTCATGCGCGGGACGCAGTCAAGTGTCCCCGCCCGGCAGGGAGAGATGACGCAACCGCGTATCGAGAGTGGCCGTCAGGCCTTCAATCGATGGGGTCGGGGTGCAACGGTCTGGAAACCTGCATGATGCTGGCGTAGTCGTAGACGTACTGCCGCCCGGCATGGCTGGTCAAACGCAGCTGATCGATCAGTTGCCGCTCTTTCTTGTTCAGGTACCGCAACCCTTGCTCACTCGACTTGAGGCGATCTCGTTCATGAGCGTCAGGAAAGGTGATGACGTTTGTCATGAAAAATCTCCTTGGTTGTGAGTCCCTAATGCTGGCTCTGTAGTCCCTGTCACCATTGTTTTGCGACAACGGCACCTTACCCACAAAAACTTGAGCCGGGCAACCCTGCAAATGAAGAGCCGGTCACACTATCTGTGTCACCTCATAGGATTGTCGACTGCCGTTGACGCTGATATCGATGACATCGCCTTCGAACTTGCCCAGCAGGTTTTGCCCCAAGGGCGCACGGGCAGTGATCACGGTGATCAGGCTCTCGTCGAGATGGACTTTCAGCCCGGCGCCGTCGGGGCCGAGGAACAGGCGGCGGGGGTGGCCGTCGTCGTCTTCGAGGGTGATCAGGTCGCCGTTCTGGATGCCGCGCTGCTCATCGAACGGCTTGAGGCCCAGTTGTTGCCAGGCCAGCAGCGCCTGGCGGATTTCCTCGACCCGTCGTGCCTGGCCCGCCGCCAGATACGAGGCCTCAAGGCCCAGGGTGTCGTACTTGTTTTCGGCGATATTTTCTTCGTGGGTTGCAGTCTCGTAAGCGGTCTGGGCGGCACGCTGGGCGACGTCCAGATCGACCTTGAGTTTTTCGATAATCAACTGATGAACGGCTTGCTTGCTCATGGTCTATCCGCAGAACTGACTGACATTGGCCCGGCTTTTTTCACTGGGCGCGGTGCGGTCCTGCTGTAACCAGAAATTGCACTTGGGGCCGTTGAAGCTTTTTTGCTGCTCGGCCTGGGCCTGCTCGCGGGCCTGGCGGGCTTCGCTCTCACGCAGGTTCTGCTCGTATTTCTCGAACATGCTGTTGGCGGGCTCGGGCGGCGGTGCCGGTGGCTTGCTCAACTGGCTGACGGCGTTCGTCACGACCTGGGTCTGCGCGGCGGGCAGGGCCTTGTACAGCAGGGCGCAGGTCAGCAGTACGGCTAGGAATCCGAGCCAGATACCGACGGCGATGCAGCCGATCAGTTTCAGTGGCGGGACGGCAACATTCAGCTCGCGACGGCTTGTGGACGGCATGGCGGCATTCCTGGTGTTGGCAGTTGAAGCGGATTGTCGCACGAGCATAAGGCTGGTGGCTGCGGGTTGTTCTGACGGACAATCGGCATTTTTCACGAGGAGCCCTGGATGAAAGCTTCTTGGGATGTGTTTTGTTCGGTGGTCGACAACTTCGGTGACGTCGGCGTGACCTGGCGCTTGGCCCGGCAATTGGTCGCCGAGCACGATCTGGCCGTGCGCCTGTGGATCGACGACCTGACGGCGTTTGCCCGCTTGTGTCCGGGGGCTGATGCCGAGGCGGCGCAGCAATGGCAGGACGGTGTCAGCGTTTGCCGCTGGTCGCCGGACTGGACCGCGACGGACTGTGCCGACGTAGTGATCGAGGCCTTTGCCTGTCGCCTGCCACCTGCCTATATGGAGGCCATGCTGCAACGACCTGTGCGGCCGCTGTGGCTGAATCTGGAATATCTCAGCGCCGAGGCCTGGGTTTCCGGTTGCCATGGGCTGCCATCACCGCAATCCAATGGGTTGAAGAAGGTCTTCTTCTTCCCCGGTTTTCTTCCGACGACCGGTGGCCTGCTGCGCGAGCGGACATTGGTCGAGCAGCGTCAGGCATTTCAGCTGGACGCGGCAATGCAGCGAAATTTCCTGCTGGGCCTGGGTGTTGTGCCTGACGCTGGAGCGCGGGTAATTTCGCTGTTCGCCTATGAAAACCCTGCTCTGGGCACCTGGCTAGATTTACTGGTGAAAGATCCGCGCGCCACCCATCTGATCGTGCCCGAGGGGCGGATCCTCGGCGATCTGCAGCGCTGGCTGGGTGTCGAAGGCTTGCGAGCGGGCGCCATCGAAAAGCGCGGAGCCTTGACCGTGCAGGTCATGCCGTTCGTCCGACAGGAAGATTACGATCGCCTGCTGTGGAGTTGCGACTTTAATGTGGTGCGCGGCGAAGATTCGTTCGTGCGCGCGCAATGGGCCGCTCGGCCGTTGCTCTGGCACATCTATGAACAGGACGACGACGCCCACTGGGCCAAGCTTGACGCCTTCCTTGAGCTCTATCTCAAAGGCCTGCCCGAAGCGGCGGCGAGGGGCCTCAGTGGATTCTGGAGGGCCTGGAATGGCGGCAATGATCTGCGGGCGCACTGGCCGGCGATCAGCGAATACGAGGCAATCTTGCGTAAACACGCAGAAAACTGGTGTCTGGAACAGGCTTCTCAGCGGGATCTTGTCGAGGCGCTGGTACAGTTTTATCGAAATTCGCTATGATACGCGGCCTTGTTATCAAGGCTCTGTACGAAAAGCCGCTTTTCGTACAGAGCCTGTTAGTAAATCCATCCTATTTCGGATATTCGCAATGAAAACTGGTAAAGAACTCAAACCCGGTACCGTGATCAAGATCGATAACGACCCTTGGCTGGTTCAGAAAGCTGAATTCACCAAGTCCGGTCGTAACAGCGCGATCATGAAGACCAAGCTGAAGAACCTGTTGACCGGCTACAAGACTGAAACTGTCTACTCGGCCGACGACAAGCTGGAAGACGTGATCCTGGACCGCAAAGAAGCGACCCTGTCGTTCATCAGCGGTGACACTTTCACGTTCATGGACACCACTGACTACACCATGTACGAGCTGAACGCTGAAGACATCGAAGCCGTTCTGCCATTCGTTGAAGAAGGCATGACCGACGTCTGCGAAGCCGTTTTCTTCGAAGACCGTCTGGTTTCCGTAGAGCTGCCGACCACTATCGTGCGTCAGGTTGACTACACCGAAGGTTCGGCTCGTGGCGACACTTCCGGTAAAGTCATGAAGCCAGCCAAGCTGAAAAACGGCACCGAGCTGAGCGTTGCTGACTTCATCGAAATCGGCGACATGATCGAGATCGATACTCGTGAAGGCGGTTCCTACAAAGGCCGTGCTAAATAAGCACAGCTTTTTTGTAGCGCTGGAACACAAGAAACCCGCATTAGTGCGGGTTTTTTTGTGCCTACAAGTAAATTGGTTTGGAATGAGATTTTGTAGGCACTGCCGAAGGCTGCGATAGCGGCGTATCCCATCCGCAGCCTTTGGCAGCTCCTACAGGACATTTGCAATAAAAAAGCCCCACCTGAACAATTCAGGCGGGGCTTTTTAGTCTCAACTCAGCTGTATTTACCAGTTCATGGTGACGTCTCCGCTTCAGGCGTCGGGTTTACTTGAGGTGTACCTTCAATTCTTCCGAAGCCTGCAGCATCGCCGAGCGCACTTCCGGCACCTGGCTGACCACGTTGAGCAGGCCATAGTCGTGGATCATGCCGTTGTAGCGTACGGCGGTGACCGCCACGCCAGCCTGATCCAGTTTGCGCGCATAGGCTTCACCCTCGTCGCGCAGTACATCGGCACCGGCGGTCTGCACCAGGGCAGGGGGCAGGCCCTTGAGTTGCTCGGTGGTTGCCCGCAGCGGCGAGGCGTAGATCTCGTTGCGCTGGTTGGCGTCCGTTGTGTAGTTGTCCCAGAACCACTTCATCATGTTGCGGGTCAGGAAGTGCCCTTCGGCGAACTGGTTATACGAACCGGTATCGAAGTTGGCATCCGTTACCGGCCACAACAGCACTTGGTACTTGATGGCCGGAGTGCCCTTGTCTTTGGCCATCAACGAGACGACCGCAGCCATGTTGCCGCCGACACTGTTACCGGCAACCGCCAGGCGCTTGCCATCGACGTTGATTTCCTTGCCGTGCTCAGCCACCCATTTGGTCGCTGCATAGGCTTGGTTGATCGCCGTCGGGTAGTGCGCTTCCGGGGATGGCGTGTAGTTGACGAAGACCGCCACCGCTCCGGAACCTGCTACCAGGTCACGGACCAGGCGTTCGTGGGTCGGGAAGTCGCCCAGAACCCAGCCGCCACCGTGGAAGAACATGAAAACCGGCAAGGTCCCTTTGACACCCGCTGGGCGCACGATGGTCAGGCTGATCGACTGACCGTCGGCGTTGATCACCTTCTGGCTGACATCCGCCTTGGGCAGGGTCAGTTTCACCCCGGCCTGGGCGCCCGTCAGGACTGCACGGGCATCCTTGGGCGAGAGCTGCTCAAGCGGTTTGCCGGTGCCCGAGTTCAGAGCATCGAGGAACGCCTGGGTGTTGTGCTCGACATCCGGGTTGCCCGCGGCGAAAGCGTTGCCGATGGACAGGGCGAGCAGGGTGCCGGTCAAGACTTTGCTGAGGGTTTTCATGTTCGTTTCCTTGGGCTGGTGAGCTTAGACAGTCACGTGCAGACGGACGTCAACGTTGCCGCGAGTGGCGTTGGAGTACGGGCAGACCTGGTGAGCGGCGTCGACCAGTTGCTGCGCGTCAGCCTGATCCAGACCTGGCAGGTTGATGTTCAGATCGATGTCCAGACCGAAACCGCCAGGGATCTGGCCGATGCCGACATGGGCAGTGATCGACGCGTCAGCCGGGATGCTGCGTTTGCTTTGACCGGCAACGAATTTCAGTGCGCCGATGAAGCAGGCCGAGTAGCCGGCGGCGAACAGTTGTTCAGGGTTGGTTGCTTCGCCACCGGCACCGCCCAGTTCTTTCGGGGTAGCCAGTTTGACGTCGAGGATCTTGTCGCTGGAAACAGCGCGGCCATCACGGCCACCGGTAGCGGTTGCAACAGCGGTATAGAGAGTGTTCATGGCGTTACCTCGTAGTATGTATGGGTTATGTGTTGCGCTAAATGTTTGTGTGCTAACTGGTGTGAAGCAAATGTATCGCGCTAATAGTTTGCGCGCAAGATAGTTTTTAAAAAAAGTTTTGCCCGAAGCTTTTGAAGGGGGGAGAGGAGGAGGTTTTAGCGAGGGTGAAAGCCTTGGTTTACAACGGCGTCAGCGAGGGCATGACCGTTCGTCGGGGGGTTGGCAGGATTGGTGTGGGACCGGCTTTAGCCGGGAAGAGGCCGGTACGTCCGTTAGATGTCCATAGCCTTGAATATCGTCTTCCCGGCTAAAGCCGGTCCCAGACATGCCATTTCAATCCAGGAGCGGCGAGCAGACTCAGAGCGAATCCTGCAGATTGCTGCGCAGGCCAATCAGCTCGCCCTGGATCTCTTGCAGGCGCTCGATGGTCAGGCCGCTGGCGCCGAGGATGCAGTGGGGGATGCGCTTGGCTTTTTCATGCAGGGCGCGGCCTTGCTCGGTAAGGTTGAGCAACACCACGCGCTCGTCTTCCTTGCTGCGGGTGCGGCTGATCAGGCCTTCGGCTTCCAGGCGCTTGAGCAGGGGCGTCAGGGAGCCCGGATCGGTCAGCAGGCGTGCGCTGACATCGCCTACAGTCAGACCCTGTTCTTCCCACAACACCAGCATGGCCAGGTATTGCGGGTAGGTCAGGTTCAACTCCTGGAGCAGCGGCTTGTAGACCTTGGTCATCATCAGCGAGGTGGAGTAAAGGGCGAAGCACAGCTGATTGTCGAGCATCAGGGCATCACATTTTTCCAGCGGGGCGGCGTGGCCGCTGTCATCGGTGTTCATTTAAGTGGACCTCTTGGTCAACATTCGTTACCGCTTAATTTAGTGCCGCTATCTTTAATGCGCCAGATAAATTCTACGAGCGGTGCAGATGGCAACGTTCACGGTTGATGAATCCCCCCTTCACGATTCGTTGAGCGATTGAGTTGCGCTGCGCATTTGCTCGTTCGCCGAGACTGCGTAGCATGCGCTGCATAGTCGGAGTGGGGATGTGGCGTGATCGAAATTGTTCTGGATTTTTTGTTGGGTGCTGCAATGGGCACCTTGGGTGGACTGTTCGGTATTGGCGGCGGGCTGGTGGCGATTCCGGCGCTGGGTGTGTTGTTCGGTCTGGATCAGCAACTGGCCCAAGGCACCGCGCTGTTGATGGTGCTGCCCAATGTCTTGCTGGCGCTGTGGCGCTATCACCAACGCAATCCCATCTCCCTGCGCAACGCGATGATGCTGATCGTGCCGAGTTTTATTGTGTCCTGGCTGACTTCACTGTGGGCGGTGGGCGTGAATGCCCAGAGTATGCGCATCGGCTTTATTGCTTTCCTGCTGGTGCTTACAGTGTTCAATCTGGTGCAGATGTATTGGCGCAAAGGCGATGCCGGACCACAACTGCGCCATGGCAACTGGCTGTGGCTGTTAGGCGTAGGCTCCGGGGTGACGGCGGGCATGTTCGGTGTCGGCGGCGGGGTGATTGCCACGCCTATCCTCACCGGCATTTTCGGCTCAACCCAAGTGGCAGCCCAAGGCCTGGCCCTGGCGTTGGCAGCGCCGAGCACGACGATCACCTTGACCACCTACGCCCTGCACGGTCACGTCAACTGGGCTTTGGGCATTCCACTGGCATTGGGTGGCCTGGCCAGTATCAGCTGGGGCGTCAAGTTGGCTCATACCCTGCCAGAACGCACCCTTCGGGCGTCGTTCTGTGTGTTTTTGGTGGTCTGCGCGATCATGCTGGTCTTCAGGGTTTAAAGGCTCAGAGTTTGAAACCCTCGGCGATGTAATCCGCCAGGCAATCGGTGATCGGCGAAGGATTCTGTGGATTACGCAGCAGCACGATGCTGGCCTGGGGCAGCTGCGGCAGGTTTTCGACTTCGCCGAGGATGCGCAGGTCCGGGGTGATCAGGCTCTCCAGTTGTGCGGTGACCGCAAGGCCAGCGCTGACCACGGCCATGATCGCCGACAGGCTGGCGCTGGTGTAGGCCACGCGGTACTCGCGTTGCACCGTATCCAGTGCGTTGCACGCCCATTCCCGGCAAAAACAATCGGTATTGAACATGGCCAGGGGCATGGGCGTCTGTTCGTGGGGATAGAAGCCTGCGGCCTCGGCCCAGACAAAACGTTCCTGACGCAGGATCTGGCCGATCTCGGTGCCGGGCCGGCGGGTGACAATGGTCAGGTCCAGGTCCTTGCGCAGCAGCAGTTGCGATGACGTCTCGCAATGCACTTCCACCTGGATCAACGGGTAGGCCCGGGCAAACTGGGAAAGGATGCCGGGCAAAAAGCGCATCACGTAATCGTCCGGCGAACCGATCTTCACCGAACCCACCATATGCGGATCGCGCAGGGTGTTGAACACCTCACTGTGCAGTTTGAGGATGCGCCGGGCATAACCCAGCAGCACCTGGCCTTCAGCCGTGAGGTTGACGTTGCGCCCGTCACGCTGGAATAGCGGGCGTTGCAGGACGTCTTCCTCGAGCCGTTTCATCTGCATGCTCACCGCCGACTGGGTGCGGTTGACCACTTCGCCTGCACGGGTGAAGCCGCCGTTTTCGGCAATGGCGACGAAGGTGCGCAGCAGTTCGCTGTCGATACTTGGATAAAGCGCCACTCATCAATCTCCCAGATGGGTCGCATAAGAAACATTCGTTGGATGAATCCTACGCCGAGGAAGAGACTTTAGTCATCCCCACTTGGAGGGCAAGATGATGAAAGGTCAAAAAGGTTATGTATTGGTGGTCAAGACGCTCCCTCGGGAGCTTTCGGTTGAACGACTCATAAAGTCGATAGCAGGTCATGCGCGGCGCTGGTACGAGTTGCATCGCCAGCGTCAGTTACTGGCGGGCCTGGATGATTGCGCGCTGAAAGACCTCGGTTTGAGCCGGGCCGATATTCAGAGCGAGAGCGAGCGGCCGTTCTGGGATGACCCCATGAAGCGCTGACAGCGTGGCAGGCATCGGGTAGTTTGAAGGACTGAACAGGAGTACCCGATGCCTGAATCCATCTCCCTTAAACAGGCCCGACGCCTGGCCCTGGCTGCCCAGGGCTTCAATCGCAAGGCCACAGCAGGGCCGATCAAGGCCCGCCATGTCACGCAATTGATCGAACGCCTTGGCGTGGTGCAGATCGACTCGGTCAATGCTCTGGTCCGTTCCCATTACCTGCCGCTGTTTTCCCGCTTGGGCAACTACCCTCAGGACCTCCTCGACCAGGCCGCCTGGAGCCAGGGCCGTCAGCGTGCGCTGTTCGAATACTGGGGCCACGAGGCTTCGTTACTGCCCATGGCACTGTATCCGCTGTTGCGTTGGCGCATGCGCCGGGCCGCTCAGGGCGAGGGCATCTATCAGCAGATGGCGCGGTTCGGTCGTGAGCAGCAGCCGGTGATTGCCCGGGTTTTGCAATCGGTGCGTGAGCAGGGTGCCCTGGGCGCGGGCAGCTTGAGCACACGACAGGAACGCGCCGGACCCTGGTGGGACTGGAGCGCGGAAAAGCACGCACTGGAATGGTTGTTCGCCGCCGGTGAAGTCACCGTGGCCGGGCGCCGGGGCTTTGAACGGCTGTACGACTTGCCCGAACGCGTGTTGCCTGCCTCGATCATGGACCATCCCGAGGTGGCCGAAGCCGAAGCGCAACGGGGCTTGCTGCTGCATGCCGCCACGGCCCTGGGCGTCGGTACGGAAAAGGACCTGCGCGACTATTTCCGCCAGGACCCGCTGCCCAGCCGCATCGCCCTGGCCGAACTGGTAGAGATGGGCGCCCTGCAGGTCGTCAGCGTCGAAGGCTGGCGGCAACCGGCGTTCTGTCTGCCGCAATTCACTGTGCCGCGCAAAGTGGCGGCCAGCGCCTTGCTTTCACCTTTTGACTCGCTGATCTGGGAACGGGCGCGCACCGAGCGGCTATTTGATTTCCGCTATCGCCTGGAAATCTACACGCCCCAGCACAAACGGGTTTACGGCTACTACGTGCTGCCTTTCCTGCACAACGAACGTATCGCCGCCAGGGTCGACCTGCGCGCCGAACGGGTGGCCGGACGCCTGGCGGTGCATGCGGTGCATGAGGAACAAAGCGGATTGGACGAGGAGGGGGTGCAGGCCCTGGCCAGCCAGTTGCGCGAGCTGGCGAATTGGCTGGGGCTGGTCGAGATTCAGGTTAACTGTCAGCGCGAGAGCGGGAGGAGGCTGGTGGGGCAGTTGTGATTCTCAAGCTGCAAGCGAAGGGCGATGGTGCTCTTTCTTGCCGCTTGCAGCTTGAGGCTTAGAGCTGCTCCTCAACGCCTCACTTGTTTCAGCGTCTCTGCGATCAAGAACGCCAGTTCCAGCGACTGATCGGCATTCATTCGCGGGTCGCAATGGGTGTGATAACGATCCGAAAGGCCATCTTCGGTGATCGGTCGGGCGCCGCCGATGCATTCGGTGACGTTCTGCCCAGTCATCTCGATATGGATACCGCCGGCGTAAGTGCCCTCGGCCTGGTGCACCTGGAAGAACTGCTTCACTTCGCCAAGGATCTGCGCAAAATCCCGGGTTTTGTAGCCGCTGCTGGCCTTGATCGTATTGCCGTGCATCGGGTCGGAACTCCACAGCACCTTGCGGCCTTCGCGCTCGACCGCGCGGATCAGCTGCGGCAGATGGTCGCCGACCTTGTTCGCACCCATGCGCGCGATCAGGTTGAGGCGGCCCGGATCGTTGCTCGGGTTGAGGATATCGATCAGGCGGATCAGGTCATCGGTGTTCATGCTCGGACCGACCTTGACCCCGATCGGGTTGTTCACCCCGCGCAGGAACTCGACATGGGCGCCGTCCAGCTGGCGGGTGCGGTCACCGATCCACAGCATGTGTGCCGAGCAATCGTAGTAATCGTTGGTCAGGCTGTCGCGGCGCACGAAGGCTTCTTCGTAGTTCAGCAGCAGGGCTTCGTGGGCAGTGAAGAAGCTGGTCTCGCGCAGTTGCGGCGAGGTGTCCAGGCCGCAGGCGCGCATGAAGGCCAGGGTTTCATCAATGCGATTGGCCAACTGGCTGTACTTGTCGGCCAGGGCCGAGTTGGCGATGAAGTCCAGGTTCCATTGGTGTACCTGATGCAGGTCGGCAAAACCGCCCTGGGCGAAGGCGCGCAGCAGGTTCAGGGTCGCGGTGGACTGGTGGTAGGCCTGCAGCAGACGATCCGGGTCCGGCACGCGGCTCTTGGCGTCGAAACCGATGCCGTTGACGATATCGCCACGATAAGCGGGCAGGGTCACGCCGTCGATGGTTTCATCATTGGCCGAGCGCGGCTTGGCGAACTGCCCCGCCATGCGCCCGACCTTGACTACCGGGCAACCGGCAGCAAAGGTCATGACAATGGCCATTTGCAGCAGCACCTTGAAGGTGTCACGAATCTTCGCCGCAGAAAACTCGACGAAACTCTCGGCGCAGTCGCCGCCCTGCAACAGGAAGGCGCGGCCCTGGGTGACCTCGGCGAACTGCCGGCGCAACTCCCGGGCTTCACCGGCGAACACCAGTGGCGGATAGCTGGCCAGGGTCTGCTCGACCTGCAGGACATGGGCGGCGTCGGGGTATTGCGGCTGCTGCTGGATAGGCAGGGCCCGCCAGCTGTCGGGGCTCCAGGGTTGGCTCATTGTGCTGAACTCGAAGATCGGCGGAATCGGACCGGCATGTTAGCAGTTCACGGCCCGACTGGCGCAGGCGCGCAGAACAGTGCAGGCTTGCCGGATTGTGCGCCCGCTGCCTATGACGCTGCGGGGGTGGGAGCGAATTTATTTGCGAAAAGGCCGGGGCAGTCGATGCATTTTCATCATCTGTAAATGCCGTTTTCGCGAATGAATTCGCTCCCACACAAATCCATTTATTTCAGATTCTTATGAGTTGTTTGATGAGGGATGAACAGGCAATGACCGAGGAACGTGTAGAGCGGATCCTGGCCGAGGTGCATGACGCTTTCGGCATGATTCGCGTACTGGAAGTGGACGATTACCGGTTCCTCGAATTCGGCGATGCCATCGAACAAAGCTGCACTTTTACCGCCGATCCCAGCTGGCTGGAGTACGACTACACCCGGGCCATGCTGATCGGCGCGCTGTGCCATGAACTGCCGGACAGCGCATTGTTCCTCGGCCTGGGTGCCGGAACCCTGACCCAGGCCTGCCTCAAGTTCCTGCCCCTGGAAGATGTCGAGGCCATCGAGTTGCGTCCCGACGTGCCGCGCCTGGCCATCGAATACATGGGCCTGGACGATGATCCGCGCCTGTATATCCGTATCGGCGACGCCCTTGAGCTGTTGCCGACGGCGGAATCGGCCGACCTGATATTCGTCGACCTTTATACCGATGTCGGCCCTGGTGTTGGTCACTTGGCCTGGAATTTCCTAGAAGGCTGTCAGAAGCGCCTGAACCCCGGCGGCTGGCTGGTGATCAACCAGTGGGCCGCCGACGATGGCAAGCCTCTGGGCGCGGCGTTGTTGCGCGGCCTTTATCACCGCCACTACTGGGAGCTGCCGGTGAAGGAGGGCAACGTCATCCTGATCGTGCCCGCTGACCTGGAGCAGGATCTGGACTTCGCCGCCCTCACCGAACGCGCCGAAACCCTGGCCCCGTGCCTGGGCTATTCGCTGCTGCCGCTAATCAAACAGATTCGCCCGGCTACTTAACGCCCGCTGAAGACCGCTGGCCTGCGCTCCTGCATGGCCAGCAGACCCTCCCGGGCGTCTTCTGTATTCATCAGTTGATTGATCAGGCGCGGCAGTTGTTGCGCCGCACTGGCCTCGCCTTCCAGCACCGCCTGGCGCGAGGACTCAATGGTCGCGCGAATCGCCAGGGGCGCCTGTTCGGCAATGCGTGCGGCCAGTTGCAGGGCGTAGGGCAGCAGGTCCTCGCTGGCCAGCACCTCCTGCACCAGGCCCATGCGGCAGGCTTCGTGGGCATCGAATTCATCCCCCGTCAGCAGCCAGCGCATGGCATTGCCCCAGCCGGCGATCTGATGCAGGCGCAGGGTCGCGCCGCCAAAGGCGAAGATCCCCCGCTGGACTTCCAACTGAGCAAAGCGGCTATTGCTGCTGCACAGGTTGATATCCGAGGCCAGCATCAGCTCGATACCCAGAGTCAGACAGTAACCCTGAGCGGCGACTATCACCGGTTTGCTCACCCTCGGCCCGGCGCCGGTGCCCCAGGGGTCGTAGCCGCCCTCGGGGACTTTCCAGCCATGACTCAGGGCCGGTCCGGCTTCGCCCAGGTCCAGGCCTGCGGTGAAATGCTCGCCATGGGCGAAGATCACCGCGACCCGGGCCTGGTCATCCCGTTCGTACTCGCCATAGGCAAGGCTCAGTTGGTTCAACAGCTCAAGATCGAAGGCATTGCGCTTGGCCACGCGGTCCAGCCCGATAAGCATGATGTGATCATGCCGTTCACGGCTGACGCGGCCTTTTACGGAGGAGGTCATGTCGGAATCCCTGTGCGCTGATGTAGGACGGGAGAGCAACGCCTGACTGAAAAGATGAAACGTTTAAGCTGCATCACCAGTGCTACCGGGCCTTTTGCAAAATAGACACTGGCATGGATTTGCGCAAAGCCTGTTACACCTGCTGCTGCCGTTCATGAAACTTTAAAAAAAGGCTCACTTTTCTGCGCAATTCCGGTATAGTGCGCGCCGGTCTTAACAGGCCCTCGTCCAGGTATGCATTTCCCGAAGCCATCTTCGGCTGCTCGTTCGCTACGCGAACTATCCTTGGCGATCCATTCATCAAAACGTTTTCGCAAATCCCCGCCGACAAAGCAGCCAGGGTGACCCAAGGGTCTTACACGGCACGCGCAGCTTTGTAGCATGGGTCTTTGCGGATGCACTAGAGGCAGACCCATGACCCAGGAACTCGGCGGCTTCGCCGCTCTCGAACTTCACCCGAACATTGTTGCCGCCGTCGTTGCGACCGGCTATGAAGAGCCTTCGGCCATTCAGCAGCAATCGATCCCTATTATTCTTGCCGGCCACGACATGATCGGCCAGGCGCAGACCGGTACCGGTAAAACCGCCGCCTTCGCCCTGCCTATCCTGCATCGTATTGACCCGAGCAAGCGCGAGCCTCAGGCCCTGATCCTGGCGCCGACCCGCGAGCTGGCCCTGCAAGTGGCCACCGCTTTCGAAACCTACGCCAAGCAAATGCCGGGCGTTACCGTTGTGGCTGTCTACGGCGGCGCGCCGATGGGCCCACAACTGAAAGCAATCCGCAACGGCGCGCAAATCGTCGTCGCTACACCAGGCCGCCTGTGCGATCACCTGCGCCGTGACGAAAAAGTCCTGGCCACCGTGAACCACCTGGTTCTGGACGAAGCCGACGAAATGCTCAAGCTGGGCTTCATGGACGACCTGGAAGTCATCTTCAAGGCCATGCCGGAAACCCGCCAGACCGTTCTGTTCTCGGCCACTCTGCCGCAGTCGATCCGTGCAATCGCCGAACGCCACCTGCGTGACCCGAAGCACGTCAAGATCCAGACCAAGACCCAGACCGTTACCGCGATCGAACAGGCTCACCTGTTGGTTCACGCTGACCAGAAGACCTCGGCTGTACTGAGCCTGCTGGAAGTCGAAGATTTCGACGCCCTGATCATGTTCGTTCGCACCAAGCAAGCGACCCTGGACCTGGCAAGCGCCCTGGAAGCCCGTGGCTATAAAGCCGCTGCGCTGAACGGCGACATCGCCCAGAACCAGCGTGAGCGCGTGATCGACTCCCTCAAGGACGGTCGCCTGGACATCGTGGTTGCTACCGACGTTGCCGCTCGCGGTCTTGACGTTCCGCGTATCACCCACGTATTCAACGTGGACATGCCTTACGATCCAGAGTCCTACGTTCACCGTATCGGCCGTACCGGTCGTGCCGGTCGCGAAGGTCGCGCCCTGCTGCTGGTAACGCCGCGTGAGCGTCGCATGCTGCAAGTGATCGAGCGCGTAACCGGCCAGAAAGTTGCCGAAGTACGTCTGCCCGATGCCCAGGCCGTTCTCGATGCCCGCATCAAGAAACTGACCAACAGCCTCGCGCCGCTGGTTGCTGACGCTGAAGCGACTCACGGTGATCTGCTGGATCGCCTGACCGCTGACATCGGCTGCACCCCACGTGCCCTGGCCGCTGCCCTGCTGCGCAAGGCTACCAACGGTCAGGCCCTGACCCTGGCAGCCATCGAGAAAGAACGTCCACTGGTGCCGAACAGCGCTCCGCGTGAACGTACTGGCGAGCGCTCCGGTGATCGTCCTGAGCGCAGCAGCGCTGACCGCGAACGTCGCGCCCCGATGCCACTGGCTGAAGGCCGTGCTCGTTGCCGTACCGCGCTGGGCGCGCGTGACGGTATCGCTGCCAAGAACCTGCTGGGTGCAATCCTCAACGAAGGCGGCCTGGCCCGCGAAGCAATCGGCCGTATCCAGGTCCGTGACAGCTTCAGCCTGGTCGAGCTGCCGGAAGATGGCCTCGAGCGTCTGCTGACCAAGCTCAAGGACACCCGCGTTGCCGGTAAGCAGCTGAAACTGCGTCGTTATCGCGAAGACTGATCAGCGATTGAGCTGATGGTCTGAACAAAAAAATCCCCGACTGGTTCGGGGATTTTTTTTGCCTGCAGATTTACGTTGGATCATCGTTTGTTTCAACCAAATCGATAGATATCCATCCCCAGCGCACCCATGGTGAAGCCCTGGTGGGCAATGCTGAACTCGCCACCGGCACCGCGGGCAAAGTACAGCGGCAGCAAATGCTCGTCGCTCGGGTGGTTGCGCACGGCATTGGGCGCGCGACGGCGGTAGTCGTGCAGGCTGGTTTCGTCGTCGGCGCCGAGCTTCTCGACGAACCAGTCACGAAACTCTCCTGCCCAGGGCTCAATGCTTTCCGGGCCAGCCTGCCAGTCCAGCTCGCGCAGATTGTGGGTGATGCTGCCGGAACCGATCAGCAGTACGCCTTCCTCGCGCAGGCTGGCCAGGGCCTTGCCGACCAGGCTTTGCAGGGCCGGGCCCTGACGGCTCGGCAGAGACACCTGAACCACCGGAATGTCGGCTTGTGGATACATCAGCGACAACGGCACCCAGACGCCATGATCAAAGGGCCGCTGGCTGTTCAGGCGTGCGGGCAGGCCAGCCTTGGTCAGCAGTTCCACGACTTCGCTGGACAGCTCAGGCAAGCCCGGAGCCGGGTATTGCACGGCAAAGAGTTCCGGCGGGAAGCCGCCGAAGTCATGCCAGGTTTCGGGACGTGGATTGGCATTGACCAGCAGTTCCTGGCTTTCCCAGTGTGCCGAGACAATCACAATAGCCCGTGGACGCGGCATTCCGGCAGCAATACGGGCCAGGGCCGGGCCGCTTGCGCCAGGTTCCAGGGCAAGCATGGGTGAACCATGGGAAATAAACAGGCTGGGAAACATGAGGGGTATCCTGAGAGATAACATGAAGCCATCTTCAGGCAGATCATTGATCTAAATCTAATATAAGTTTTAGTGCCTATTTATCGAATTATCGGGAGGTTTCATGCAGCCGGAGTTTTGGCATTCACGTTGGGCGACGGGTCAGATCGGTTTTCATCAGGCCGAGGTCAATCCTTATCTACAACGGTTCTGGCCGATTCTGCAACTGGCGGCTGGCACACGTGTGTTAGTGCCGCTCTGTGGCAAAAGTGTCGATATGACCTGGCTCAGCGAGCAGGGACTGTATGTGGTCGGTGTCGAACTGGCCGAGGCGGCGGCTGAAGCCTATTTCACCGAGCGCGGTGTCCAGCCTGTGATCGACACGCGTGGCGAGTTCAAGGTCTATCGTGATGACCGTTGCGAAATCTGGTGTGGCGACTTCTTCGGTCTGACTTTGGCAGATATCGGCGTCTGCACGGGGCTGTATGATCGGGCGGCGCTGATTGCCTTGCCTGAGGAGATGCGCAGGCGTTATGCCAGGCAGCTTGCCCGGTTGCTGGGGGTGGACTGCCGTGGGCTATTGGTGACCCTGGATTATGTACAGGAAGAAATCGACGGCCCGCCATTTGCCGTTGATCGCGCCGAGGTAACGCGTCTGTTGGACGAGGACTGGCAGGTCGAGTTGATTGATTCCCAGGATGTATTGCAGGAAAACGCCAAGTTCGTGCAGCGTGGGGCGAGTCGGCTGGATGAGCAGGTGTATCGAATTATTCGAGCTGGGCACAGGTAATTGTGGGAGCCAGCAAGTCGGCTCCCACCTATCATTCCAAGATCATAAGATCTGACCGACAAAAAAGGGCGACCGTAGTCGCCCTTTCTTTTGACTGAAGCCTCAACCGCGACGGCGTAGCGCCTCGATTCGCTCTTCCAGCGGCGGATGGCTCATGAACAGGCCGGCCAGACCGTGCTTGAGGCCGCCATTGATGCCGAAGGCGGTCAGGCTGTCGGGCATCTGTACCGGCACGCCCTGTTCCGAACGCAGGCGTTGCAGGGCGCCGATCATGGCGTTGGTGCCGGCCAGGCGGGCACCGGCTTCGTCGGCGCGGTATTCGCGTTTGCGCGAGAACCACATGACGATGGTGCTGGCCAGCACACCCAGAACCAGTTCGGCGAAGATGGTCGCGATGTAGTACGCCATGCCCTGGCCGTTTTCGTTCTTGAAGATCACCTTGTCGACGAAGTTGCCGATGATGCGGGCGAAGAACATCACGAAGGTGTTGACCACGCCCTGTACCAGCGCCAGGGTCACCATGTCGCCGTTGGCGACATGGCCGATCTCGTGGGCCAGCACCGCTTTCACTTCATCGGGTGAAAAGCGCTCCAGCAGACCCTGGCTGACTGCGACCAGTGCGTCGTTCTTGTTCCAGCCGGTGGCGAAGGCGTTAGCCTCATAGGCCGGGAAGATACCCACTTCAGGCATCTTGATCCCTGCTTCTTTGGACAGTTGCTCAACGGTCTGCAACAGCCATTGTTCGTGACGGGTGCGCGGTTGGGTGATGATCTGGGTGCCGGTGCTCATCTTTGCCATCCACTTGGAGATGAACAGCGAGAACAGCGAGCCTGCGAAACCAAAGACGGCGCAGAAAACCAGCAGCTGGTTGAGGTTCAGATCGACCCCATTTTTTGCCATGAACCCGTTGAAGCCGAACAGGCTCAAGGTGATGCTGGCAATCAGCACGACCGCCAGGTTAGTGGCCAAAAACAGCAAGATGCGCATCATGGTTGGGAAATTCTCCTGGTGACGGATATGTAACGCGATGGGGGGTATATAAGGTGATGCCCCCGGCTATTCAATAGAGGGACTATTTCAAACTGTGTCGTATGCACAGGATTCTGCAGAAGTCGTTATGCATCAACGCTTCCAGGCCTGAAGCCGTCGGGCACCGGAACATGAAAGGTTTTTCATTCGGTGTCGGGCTGTCCCCTGCCGCAGGAAGCGGCAGGGGAGGTCGCGATATTACTGGCGGTACGACTTGAGGAAGTTGCCGATACGACCGATGGCCTGTTCCAGATCATCCACTCGCGGCAGGGTCACGACGCGGAAGTGATCCGGCCATGGCCAGTTGAACGCCGTGCCTTGCACGATCAGCAGCTTTTCCGAGAGCAGCAGGTCGAGGGCGAATTTCTCATCGTTGAAGATCGGGCAGACCTTCGGATCGATTTTCGGGAAGGCATACAGCGCGCCCATGGGCTTCACGCAACTGACACCAGGGATGTCGTTGAGCAGCTCCCAGGTGCGATTGCGCTGTTCCAGCAGGCGCCCAGGTGGCAGGACCAGGTCATTGATGCTCTGGTAGCCGCCCAGGGCGGTCTGGATGGCATGCTGGCTCGGTACGTTGGCGCACAAACGCATGTTGGCCAGGATATCCAGGCCTTCGATATAGCTCTGGGCGTTGTGCTTGGGCCCGGAAATCGCCAGCCAGCCCGAGCGGAAACCGGCGACCCGATAAGACTTGGACAGGCCATTGAAGGTCAGGCAGAGCAGGTCCGGCGCCAGGGACGCGGTGCTGATGTGAATGGCTTCGTCGTAGAGGATCTTGTCGTAGATCTCGTCAGAGAACACCACCAGGTTGTGCTGGCGGGCCAATTCGAGCATGCCCAGCAGCACTTCTTTGGAGTAGACGGCGCCGGTCGGGTTGTTCGGGTTGATGATGACCATGGCCTTGGTGTTCGGCGTGATCTTGGCCTTGATGTCGGCCAGATCCGGCCACCAGTTGGCCTGTTCGTCGCACAGGTAGTGCACCGGATTACCGCCGGCCAGCGCGACCGCAGCGGTCCACAGTGGGTAGTCGGGGGCCGGGATCAGGACTTCGTCACCATTGTTGAGCAGCGCCTGCATGGACATCACGATCAGTTCGGAAACGCCGTTGCCCAGGTAGATGTCTTCGACGCCGACGCCTTCGACCTGCTTCTGCTGGTAGTACTGCATCACTGCCTTGCGCGCGCTGAACAGACCCTTGGAGTCGCTGTAGCCCTGGGCGGTCGGCAGGTTGCGGATCACGTCCTGCAGGATTTCTTCCGGCGCTTCGAAACCAAAGGGCGCCGGGTTGCCGATATTCAGCTTGAGGATACGATGGCCTTCCTCTTCCAGGCGTTTGGCGTGCTTGAGCACTGGCCCGCGAATGTCATAGCAGACGTTGGCGAGCTTGTTCGATTTGCTGACCTGCATGGTGATTGATCCTGAAAATGGACGGGCCGCGCTTGACTGAAAATGCAGCTCGTCGAACTTGACGCCTTGAAAATGGGTTTGTGTACCGCAAATGTGGGTGACAGACTGGCGTCGAACGAGGCGCAATCATACGTGCCACCTGATCTGTGGAGAAGATACAGATCGGGCTTTTTCGGATTCGGAGGTGTACCTGTGGAAAAGCTGGACAAGACCCTGGAAGAATGGCGCGCCATGCTCGATCCCGAGCAGTACAACGTCTGTCGCCTCAAAGCCACCGAACGCCCGTTCTCCGGCAAGTACAACAGCACCAAGACCGACGGCGTCTATCATTGTGTGTGCTGCAATGAGGCGCTGTTCGATTCCTCGACCAAATTCGATTCCGGCTGCGGCTGGCCGAGTTTCTATGCGCCGCTGGAAGGCAGCGCGGTGGTCGAGATGCGCGATATCAGCCACGGCATGATCCGCACCGAAGTGGTCTGCGCAAAATGCGACGCCCACCTGGGTCACGTATTCCCTGATGGCCCGCCGCCGACCGGCCTGCGTTACTGCATCAACTCGGTATGCCTGGATCTGGTGCCGCGAGCCTGAGTTCTGCCTGCGTCGGCGCTTATCGGTCTACATCAGTTTCAAGAATTGGAGTGCGCGCGATTAAATTGCGCGCTAACTTCATCCGCTACATCTCTGTATGCACGAGGCGCCGCCATGACTGACATCCTGCTGAGCATTCCCTGCACCACCATCAAGGGTGAGCAAAAGACCCTGGCGGATTACGCTGGCAAGGCCGTGCTGGTGGTCAATACCGCTAGCAAGTGCGGCTTCACCCCGCAATATAAGGGTCTTGAGCAATTGTGGCAGGACTACAAGGACAAGGGCCTGGTGGTGTTGGGCTTCCCCTGCAACCAGTTCGGCAAGCAGGAGCCGGGCAACGAAGGGGCGATTTCCGAGTTCTGCGAACTGAATTTCGGTGTCAGCTTCCCGCTGTTCAAGAAGATCGACGTCAATGGCAGTGACGCCCACCCACTGTTCGTCCAGCTGAAAAAGCGCGCTCCCGGCGTGCTGGGTTCTGAACGCATCAAGTGGAACTTCACCAAGTTCCTCATCGGCAAGGATGGCAAGCTGGTCAAGCGTTTTGCGCCGCTGACCAAGCCGGAAGATCTGAGCAAAGAGATCGAGGCGTTGCTCTGATCGGGCGGGACCGGCTTTAGCCGGGAAAGCGATATTTCAGACGCCTGATAGGTATTGGCTGTACTGATGCCTTCCCGGCTAAAGCCGGTCCCACAAATGATCTATGTCTGTGTCACCGGTATCCACTGATCCAGCAAATGGATCAATTCTCCCTTCCTGAACGGTTTGGCCAGGTAATCGCTCATGCCCGATGCACGGCAGCGCTCCCGTTCCTCGGGCATGGCGTTGGCGGTCAGGGCGATGATCGGCAGGTCGGGCCAGCGGCCGCTGCGGCGAATCTGCCGGGTGGCTTCGTAGCCATCCATCACCGGCATGTTGCAGTCCATCAGCACCAGATCGAATGCGCTGCTTTCCAGGCAATCCAAGGCTTCGACACCATGACTGGCCACCGTCACATCGCAGCCCAGCTTGCTCAGCATGCCCTTGGCCACCAGTTGGTTGACCGGGTTGTCCTCCACCAGAAGAATATTTGAGCGGCGCAGCGGGGTGAAGGCTTCCGGCGGTACCTCGATGGCCGTGGGCTCGACCTCATGCAGGACCCGGCTCAGGGTTTGGTACAAGGTATTGCGTGCCAGTGGGCGAGCCTGCTGTTGGAGCGGGGCCAAGGCACTGAGTTGGTCGCCGGGCATGAAGTTGCCATAGGCGGTGACCAACAGGATCGGCACGTTGGTGCCTGGGCGCATGCCGAGCAGGCATTCGGGGCAGTCAGTGATCAACAGATCGGGCAGGCCATCCATTTGCAGGCCGGGGGAGTGCTCATCGCGGCCCCAGCGTTTGTAATCGATACCCCAGGCGGGCAGCAGGCTGCCCAGTAGCTCCGACAGACCGCTGTTTGCGGCGCTGACCACCACCACCCGACCGCGCAGTAAGGGTGTCGCGCAGGCCGGCTGGTGTACGGGCAGCGGCAGTTCGGCACAGAAGCGGCTGCCCAGGCCTGTCTGGGATTGAATGCTCAGGTAGCCATTCATCGCCTCGCACAGATTATGGGTCAGCGCCAGGCCCAGGCCGGTGCCGCCAAACTGGCGGGTAATCGCAGCTTCAGCCTGGGTGAAGGGCTGGAAAATCCGCGCCTGGGCATCCTGGGCGATACCGATACCGGTGTCGCAGACTTCGATACGCACCCGATCCGCCTGGTTGTCATGTTCAAGGCGTACATCGACACGCCCGCTGCGGGTGAATTTAAGGGCATTGGACAGCAGGTTGCTGACAATCTGCCGGACCCGCGTTGGGTCGCCCAGGACCATGGCCGGAAAGTCCGGAGCAATCAGGCAGGTGAGTTCGACGCTGGGGGCGGCGTTCTGCGACAGCAGGTTGGCGGTGTCCTCGATCAGGCTGCCGAGGTCGAAAGGGATACGCTCCATTTCCAGTTGCCCGGCATTGAATTTGGACAGGTCGAGAATATCGTTGAGCAGTTCCACCAGGACCTTGCCCGAGTCGTGGGCGATCGACAGTTGCTGGCGCTGTTCGGCGTTCAAAGGCCCGTCCATGGACAGCGCGAGCATGCCCAGCAGGCCATTGAGCGGCGTGCGAATCTCATGGCTCATGTTGGCCAGGAACGCCGAGCGCGCATGGGCCATGTCCAGGGCGGTGCTGCGGGCGATCTGCAGTTCTTCATTGGACTGGCTCAGACGCAGGTTACTGGCCTTGAGCTCGGTGGTACGGGCGGAAACGATGTCTTCCAGTTCATTGAGGTGATCGGTCAGGCGGTCTTCGGCTTCGCGCCGGCGAATGAACTCGGTGGTGACGTTCTCGAACTGTTGATTGGCCACCCGCACCAGTACGCCGATCTCGTCGTTTTCGTGGCTGGGCGGGCAGGGCAGGGGCGCCTGGCTTGGGTCGCGTGGGTCGCGTTTGCTCAGGGAGCGGATCACTTCCACCAGCGGCCGGGTCAGGTTGACGTAGAAAATGATCAACAGAATGCCGGCCAGGGCCAGGCTGCGCACAAAACCGTTGATCAGCGTGATCTGGGCGCGCTTGAGGAAACGGCTGCCGAAGGTGTAGGTGTCGACGTTCAGGCGCAGGCTGCCGATGAATTCGGTGGGCATGTGGTCCAGGTGCAGGATGTCTTCGAACTGGCGGCTTTCACCGAACAGGAAGTCGCTGACCATGCGGTAGCGGCTCTGGGCGAAAGGCCGCTCGACACTGGATAACACCACATTATTGTTGTCGCTCAGGCGCGCACCGACCACGGCTGGGGATTGCAGCAGCCCCAGGGTCAGTTCCTGGGCCAGTTCGGCGTCGATGTTGTAGGCGATACGTGATGCGGTGTTGTGACTGATTTGCAGCAGCGCGCGAATTTCACGATCGATGGAGGCGTCTTCGCTGGCATAATCGAGGGCAATCTGCACCAGGCTGAGTAATGTCCCGAGAACGAAGCCGACCAGCACCGTGGTGCGCGCCTGCTTGTATGACAGTCGGTTGGTGAATGCGATATCCATGATGCACTGCCACTTCCGGGGTCCATTGCGGGGCAAGCATAGCTGATGGGCCCAGCCTTTAATAAGTTAAATCCAAGGAGACATAGTGGACTCTCGATTGAATGCTTTTCTGGAGCGTGCCGAATCCGTTCTGGCGCGCCTGGAGCCGTTGCTACCCGCTCAGCGTGAATCCATCGACTGGAACGAGAGCCTGGCCGCGCGCTGGGTTCGCGAGGGCCGTACCGGTTACTTGATGCCGCTGGAAGTCAGCCTGGACATGCGCCTGTCGGACCTGATCGGCGTTGACCGCCAGTGCGAGCAACTGGGCCGCAACACCCGCCAGTTTCTCGACGGCATGCCCGCCAACCACGCGCTGCTCTGGGGTTCACGCGGCACCGGCAAATCCTCGCTGATTCGCGCGCTGCTGGCCGAACACGCCGCCGACGGCCTGCGCCTGATCGAAATCGAGCGCGACCACTTGGGCGACCTGCCGCGGGTGGTCGAGGCCTTGCAGAAGCTGCCGCAGCGTTTCGTGCTGTTTTGCGACGACTTGTCTTTCGAGTCGGGTGAGGGTGATTACCGCGTACTCAAGAGTGTGCTCGATGGCTCCCTGGAACAGGCGCCAGACAACGTCTTGCTGTACGCCACGTCCAACCGTCGCCACTTGGTGCCGGAAAAGGAAAGCGACAACGAGAACTGGAAACACGTCGACGGCGAGCTGCATCCAAGTGAGGCGGTCGAGGACAAGATCGCCCTGTCCGACCGGTTCGGCCTGTGGCTGTCGTTCTACCCCTTCACCCAGGAACACTTCCTCAATGTGGTCGAACACTGGATCGGCCAGTTGGCCGCCAAGGCCGGCCTGAGCTGGCAGCGCGACGAGGAACTGGACATCCTGGCCGTGCGCTGGGCCACCGGGCGCGGTAATCGCAACGGCCGCTGTGCCTATCAGTTCGCCCGCTATTGGGTTGGCCTGAAACTGCTGGAGCAACCGCAATGATTGATCTGCAAGCCAGTGGCAAGGGGCTGGACGGCTATGGCCTGTTGACGGCGCAATTGGAGTCGTTGCTGGCCGGCGAGCGCGATCTGATCGCCAACGCCGCGCAGTTCTCGGCTTTCCTTTATACCCAGATGGATGATCTGAACTGGGCCGGTTTCTATTTCAATCGCGATGAAGAGCTGGTGTTGGGACCGTTCCAGGGGCAGATCGCCTGCGTACGCATTGCTATCGGTCGCGGTGTCTGCGGCACGGCCGCTGCAACCCGGCAGACTCAGCGCGTTGAAGATGTTCACGCCTTTGCCGGGCACATTGCCTGCGACAGCGCGTCGAACAGCGAGCTGGTGGTGCCGTTGATCAAGGATGGGCGACTACTGGGTGTGCTGGATCTGGACAGCCCGAGCGTAGGGCGTTTCAGCGAGGAGGATCAGGCGGGAGTGGAAAAGCTGGTAGAAATCTTTCTGCGTCTGACCGACTGCTGAGTCGGTCATTGACCGCGGCGCAGGACCGGATGGTCGTGCGCCGCGTGGCTTATCAGTCGTAGATAACCTTTTTCTTCCATTCCGATTCGGAGTCGTCCGCCTTCAGACCTTCGGTCAGGGCGTTTTCGTCGTCTTCGGTCGGCGCAATGTTGGTCAGGACCATGGAGTTGGCGCGGGCCAGTTGTTTTTCCATGGCGATCAGCGCCTGCTGATAGGTGACCGGGTCCGGCTGGTTGCGCAGGTACTGCACGCCACGCTCGAAGGCCAGACGCGCCTGACCGGGCTGATCGTTGCTCAGCGCCGCCTGGCCCAGGTTATTGAAGAACTCGATGTGCAGCATGACCAGGATATTGCGGATCTCGCGAATCCAGTGCTTGGCTTCGTTGGTCATCAGGAAGCCGTCATGGGCGGCGCGAGTGACTTGGCCATGCAGGGCTTCAAGCAGGAAGCGCACGTCCTTGGCCTTGGCTTCGGTGAGGATCGGGCTCGGCGGGTTATTCACCGGGATGCCTTCGCCCTTGGCCACCAGTTCGGACAGCTCGGCCGCGCGCGACTTGAGCTGGTCGTTGTGCTTGTCCATGTTCTGCATGCGCTGGATGACATTAAGCTCAAGGCGGGTCATCAGCAGCTTGAGTGCCGGCGTCACCAGTTGCCCTGGGAATGTCTCCGAGATTTCGCCGCAACGACGCAGTCGGTCGGTGAGTTCCAGTTTGCTCCTGGCCTTCTCGACCTTGTTGTTCTCAGCGACGTGGTTCAAGTAGCCGATCGCGATCAGGAGTGCGATGCCAGCTACTACCATCAGTGTGATCATGAGTGGTGTCACCGCGCTAACCTCTTCTTTTAATCCAAGTGTATTGCGCGAGTGTAGTGGCTAAGCACTATTGCGCATAGATGTACCTGTCGGAGTTCGCAACTAATTGACGTCATGCAGGTGACGGTTAACAGAATCCTTCATCTATATGCCTGAAAATCCCAGAAGGCGGTGAAGTCATTGATTTAAATAAATTTTCAGATGGGGGTTGACGACCCCCCAATCCATCCATAGAATGCGCGCCACTTACAGCGTAAAGCACACAGCGTAGCGCAGTAAGTAGTGAATGTTGTACGTGTGTCCCCTTCGTCTAGTGGCCTAGGACACCGCCCTTTCACGGCGGTAACAGGGGTTCGAGTCCCCTAGGGGACGCCACATTGCGGGAATAGCTCAGTTGGTAGAGCACGACCTTGCCAAGGTCGGGGTCGCGAGTTCGAGTCTCGTTTCCCGCTCCAAATTTAACAATGTTGTCTTCGGGCAGGATTGTAGTGAAATCAGAACACGATCATTGGTCGGGTTTTGAACTCTGGAACATCACCATATGTTCCGGGCAGCGTCCCCTTCGTCTAGTGGCCTAGGACACCGCCCTTTCACGGCGGTAACAGGGGTTCGAGTCCCCTAGGGGACGCCATTTGCGGGAATAGCTCAGTTGGTAGAGCACGACCTTGCCAAGGTCGGGGTCGCGAGTTCGAGTCTCGTTTCCCGCTCCATTTATATAAAAACGCCGCTCAATAGAGCGGCGTTTTTATTTGTCTGCGTTTTATCGAAATCAAATCAGCCTCCGATGAATCTTCGATATTTGCATAGAACAAAAATGCATTATTTTTATAATCAGCAAGATGCTACGGTTAACGACCGCCGCTGAACGACTGTTGTCGCAAGGCTGGCGTACAGTCGGCCACCGCACGAGCGGACCCGGAATCTTCAAGTGATCCGGCTCCCTGTGAGCTCGCGCAGGCTATCTATATATGTTGATCCCCCGCAAAACCCTTCTGCTCAGCCTGATTCTGGCTCTCGGCACGCACCTGTCTGCGAACGCTGCCGAGTTGGTCGTCGGCGACCAAAGTTACAGTGCGCGCACCGTCATGGAAGCATCGGGTGTGCTCAAGGACCTGCCTTACACCCTGGAGTGGAAGCAATTCACTGCGGGCTCTCCGGTTGCCGAAGCCCTCAATGCCGGCAGCCTGGATGTGGGCTTGCTGGGCGACGCGCCGGTGCTGTTTCTCGGTGCCCTGGGTGCGCCGATCAAGGTGGTTGGTGTGACCCGGCAGAACCTGGACGGCGTGGCCATCGTCGTGCCCAAGGATTCACCGATCAAGACCCTGGCCGACCTTAAGGGCAAGAAGGTCGCGATCTGGAAAGGCTCGTGGAGCCAGCAGTTGATGTTGACCGCACTGGACAAGGCCGGTGTCGCCCGTGATGCCGTGGACTACCGCTACCTCAGCGCACTGGATGCGTCTCACGCCCTGGACGGCGGTTCGGTGGACGCCATCGCCACCTGGGACCCCTATGTCACCCAGCAGGAGCGCCAGGGCTCGCGCATTCTTACCACCGCCAAGGGGCTGATTCCGGCGCAGAGTTTCATTGTCGCCAACGACAAGTCGATCAAGGACAAGCACGCGCAGATCAGTGATTTCCTGCAACGCCTGCAGGCTGCCCGCGCCTGGTCGGTGAGCAATGCGCAAAACACCGACACTTATGCGACCGCCTGGGCGGCTTTGACCAAGGCTGACGCTGAAGTGGCGCGCCTGTGGTTTGCCCGCTCGCAGATCGTTATCGTGCCGGTAACGGCCCAGGTCATTGCTGGTGCGCAGCAGACCATCGACTTTTTCAGCGGCACCGGACTGACGAAGTCCTACTCGGCAGATAAAGTCTTCGATCAGTCTTTCAGCCAGTCGCTTGAGGCCCAGGGGCAGGCTGGCGCTCAGGTGTCACGCTGATCATCGCCCCGTCGGAGCTGTTCCAATGACGTTCACTTCATTGCACTGGGGCGCTTATCGCCCGCAGGTGGTCGATGGCAAGTTGCAGGCCCTCAAGCCGGTCGAGTGGGATTCGGACCCTTCGCCCATTGGTGATTCGGTCGCCGAGGCGATCACCTCGCCGACCCGGGTCATGCGCCCGGCGGTGCGCCGCAGTTTCCTCGAACAGCAGGGCGGTAGCCCGCAGCTGCGCGGTCAGGAGCCGTTTGTCGAAGTGTCCTGGGACGTCGCCCTGGACCTGGTCGCCGGCGAGCTGCGCCGGGTCAAGGCGCAACATGGCAACCAGGCGATTTTCGGCGGCAGCTACGGTTGGGGCAGCGCCGGGCGCTTTCATCATGCCCAGAGCCAGCTGCATCGTTTTCTCAACGGTTTTGGCGGCTATGTCTACAGCACCGACAGCTATAGCCTAGGCGCCGGGCGCGTGCTGATGCCGCATATTGTCGGCAATATGGACTGGCTGTTGGCCGCCCATACTTCCTGGAAAAACCTGGCCGAACACTGCGAGCTGTTCGTCGCCTTCGGCGGCCTGCCGGCCAAGAACGCCCAGACCAGCCCCGGCGGCGCCAGTGAACACCTGCTGAGCAACGCCCTGGACAGCATGTCCGAGGCCGGGGTGCAGTTCGTCAATATCAGCCCGTTGCGCGATGACCTGATCGGGCCGAAGCAGAACCAATGGCTGCCGGTACGACCGGGCAGTGACACGGCTCTGATGATGGCGCTGTCCTACGTGCTCATCAGCGAAGGCCTGCACAATGAGGCGTTCGTTCAGCGCTACACCGTCGGCTATGAACGCTTTCGCGATTACCTGCTCGGGCAGAGCGATGGTCAGGCCAAGACCCCGCAATGGGCCGAGGCCCTGACCGATATCCCTGCTGCGCAGATTGTCGAACTGGCCCGCCGTATGGCCAGCAAACGCACCATGATCAATATCGCCTATTCATTGCAACGCTCGATACATGGCGAGCAACCGTTCTGGATGACCGTGACCCTGGCCGCACTCTTGGGTCAGATCGGCTTGCCCGGCGGCGGTTTCGGTCTGGGCTATGGCTGCATGAACAATACTGGCAGTGGGCGCAAGGCGTTTTCCGGGCCGCGCTTTTCCCAAGGCAGCAACCCGGTCAAGGATTTCATCCCGGTGGCGCGGGTCACCGACATGCTGCTCAACCCTGGCGCGCCTTTCGATTACAACGGCCAGCGTCGTCACTATCCGGACATCCGTCTGGTGTACTGGGCGGGCGGCAATATCTTTCACCATCATCAGGACCTCAACCGTCTATTGAGCGCCTGGCAACGCCCGCAAACCATCATCGTCCACGAGCAATACTGGACCGCCCAGGCCAAACACGCCGATATCGTCCTGCCCGCGACCACGGCACTGGAGCGCAACGATATCGGCAGTTCTGCCTCGGACCGCTTCATGATCGCCATGCAGCAGGCCATCGCGCCCGTGGGCGAGTCCCGTGACGATTATTCGATCTTTGCCGATCTCGCGACACGTCTGGATTTTGCCGAAAGCTTCACCGAGGGCCGCGATGCCGAGGCCTGGCTGCGAGCCATCTATGAAGAGTCCCGAGGCCGTGCCGAAGATTTCGGCGTCGAGTTGCCGGACTACGATCAGTTCTGGCGCGATGGCTTGTTCGAGATCGCCTATCCGCAGACCGATACCATCCTGCTCAAGGCTTTTCGTGATGACCCGCACGCCCATCCGCTGCCGACTCCATCGGGGCGCATCGAGATATTTTCCGAGCGCATCGCCGGTTTTGGCTATGCCGATTGCCCTGGCCATCCGGTATGGCTCGACAAGCCTTCGCCTGAAGCGCCACTGCACCTGCTGTCGAATCAGCCGAAAACCCGCCTGCACAGTCAATACGATCACGGCTCGTATAGTCGCGCATCGAAAATCCAGCAGCGTGAGCCCCTGACCCTTAATCCCCTCGATGCCCAGGCACGAGGGGTCGTTGATGGCGATGTGGTCAAGGTTTTCAATGATCGTGGCGCCTTTCTCGCCGGCGTCATTGTCTCGGAGAACATTCGTCCCGGCGTCGTGCAGATCGCCACTGGCGCCTGGTTCGACCCGTTGGTGGCAGGGCAAAGCGGCAGCCTGGACAAGCACGGCAATCCCAATATGGTCACGGCGGATATTGGCGCGTCATTGCTCTCCCAGGGATGCAGCGCCCAGACCGCGACGGTGGAGATCGTCAAATGGCATGAGGCACTGCCGCCGATCAGTGCTTTTGAGCCGCCGGTATTGCAGCAGCGGTAAGTCGGCCATCCCTGGCCCAGGGCATCATCCGGGTCAGTCATTGACCTGGATGATGCCCTCGCGTACGGCAAACAGCACCAGCCCGGCAATGTCGTAGATGCGCAGACGATGCATGACCTGGGAGCGATGGGCTTCCACAGTCTTGACGCTCAGGCCCAGGCCGGTGGCAATGGAACGGGTCGACTCGCCCCTGGCGATCAGGCGCAGGATTTCTATCTGCCGTTCGGTGAGGGTGCCGGGGCTGCCGTCGGTGCTCGCGGGCAGCGGCACGCTTTTGCGCACGGCCTGGCTGACCACCAGAGGGATCACTGCCGGTGACAGGTATTGCCCGCCGCCGCGCAGCGCCTGCAGGGCCATGTCCAGTTCCGGCACCGTGGCGTTTTTGAGCAGGTAGCCGTGGGCGCCCAGCTTCAGGCATTTCATGACGAAGCCCGCGTCGGTGTGGGTCGACAGCATCAGTACCTTGCTGTCGGGGGCATGGATCGATAGCTCCTTGAGCGCCGTTACGCTTGAACTGCGCTCAAGAGACATATCCAGCAGGACGATATCCGGCAAGAGCCGTGAAGCCAGTTCGATGGCGCTATGGCCATCGTCTGCCTCTCCGACAATCTCGTAGCCATTGCGGTTTTCCAGAAGCGCTCGCAGCCCGGCCCGAAACAAGGGGTAGTCATCGGCGAGCAATATTCGGCAAAGCATAAGTACAGATCCGTATCGCAGGGGAGGGAGTAGCCGCCGTTAAGGGCAGCCAGGTTTTTTTGTTTTCCCTGGAGGCGAGCTGTCCCGGTGATGCGGGGGGCGCCTGAGTGGCTGTCCCGGACCGGCAGCGAAATCGCGCCTGGTGGGATTAGAAGGCCTTGAGTGACCGGGATCGGGTGGCGCTGATCACAGGCGTTCGTACACTGACGGGTGGGTCAGGCGTACGGGCAGATTCAGGTCATAAATGTTTTCTGCGTGGCCGATGAACAACAGCGCGCCCGGATGCATCTGGTCGACGATTCGCCGGGCAATGCGCGGCTTTTCTTCCTGGCTGAAATAGGTCAGGACGTTACGCAGGAACACCACGTCGAATTGCTCGAAGTCGATATCCAGCGGCTGGCTCAGATTTAATTGGCGAAACTGCACCCGCGCCCGCAGCTCATCGCAAATGCGCAGGCACAGGTTGCCGTCCACGAAAACGCTCTGGCAGTAGCGCTGCAACCAGTCCTCGGGCAGGTATTTGGCCTGGGTCATGTCGTAGATGGCCGCGCGCGCTTTCGCCAGCAGGGTGTAGCTGAGGTCGCTGGCCAGGATCGACCAGTCGTGATGGCGCGCGTGGCTGCCGAGCACCATGGCCAGGCTGTAGGCTTCTTCGCCGGATGAACAGGCCCCACTCCAGACCCTTAAGGGCCGCTGCTGATGTTGCAGCCAGCAGCCGAGGAAATCGAAATGGGTGTGCTCGCGCAAGAAATAGGTTTCGTGGGTAGTCAGCAGATCCAGCACCAGACGCTGTTCGTCGAAATGCGCCGGGTCTTCGAGCAGGTCCAGGTACTGGCTGAAGCTGGCGCAGCGAAAATGCCGCACACGCTTGCCCAGACGGCTGGCTACCAGCTTGCGTTTGTTGGCGGTCAGGAGGATCCCGCTGATGCTGATCAGCAATGTCTGCAAGCGCTGGAAGGCGTGGTCATCCAGTATCGGCATCATCTTCAGGGCATCGGGCATCAGCGCCTCCCGGCTGCAATGATGCCAACGCTGATTACACGATAACTCTGCATCCCGCATCGATCCGTTGTCCAAGATCGCCGGATGATAGCGATAGCTTTTTGATATCAATATCGGGATAACCCCTAAGCCACGGGGGTTATCGCCTGGGAAGTAATTGTGGAGGATTGTACGCTGGCATCTGACCCGGTGTTGCCGTGCTGTAAATACCGATCAGTAGGACCGGCTTTAGCCGCGAGGGTGTCCTCCCGGCTAAAGCCGGTCCTACGGAATCTCATTTCAATTCAGCGCTGCCTTGCCCACAGACAACAGCACCACATCATTCTGCGGCGTGTGAATGCGTGCACACAGCACGTTGCGGTAATGCCGTTGCAGTGGGTTGCTGCGTGACAGGCCGGGGTTGCCAGCGGCTTCGACGGCCAGTTCCACGGTGCGGATCGCGTTGAGGGTCACCAGGTATTTGACCTGTGCGGCGTGGGCCGGTGGGGTCAGGCCCTGAACCGCCGATTGCAGCAAGGTGTCGTTGGCAAACAGCAGGGTATCGATCTCACCGACCACCTCCTGGAAGCGCGGCAGAGTCGAGAGCGCCGCGCCGAGGTTGGAAGGCTTGCGGTTTTGCAGGAACTGCACCAGCCAGTCCCGTGCCGAGCGGGCGACGCCGTCATAGACCGACGACAGCAGCACCGACATCCACAGCATGCCCGCCGGGTCCAGCTCGGCCTGTGGCGCACTCCACGGGCTGACGCTGACCGCGTGTTCAAGGGGCACCAACACGTCGTCGAACACCACTTCATGGCTGCAAGTGGCGCGCATGCCCAGGTGGTCCCAGTCTTCGACGATGCTTACGCCGGGGCTGTCCTTGTGCACCAGCCAGGCACCGACCAGCGGGTCGGCATCGTCGCTGCGCGCCCATACGGCGAACCAGGTCAGGCCATGGCTGCCGGTGGAGTAGATCTTGCTGCCGCTGATGCGCCAGCCTTCAGGTGTGCGCCGGGCGATGGTGCCGGGCAGGCCGCCGCGGGCCGGTGTGCCCAGGTCCGGCTCGACCCGCAGGGAATTGATCAGGGCACCATCGCGTACGGCCTCACGGGCGACTTGCAGGCGCAGGTCCTGGGGCCAGCTCTTGCTGTCCTGCAGGCGTACGTGATGGATGTATTGCATGACCAGAATCAGCGCCGTGGACGGCTCGCCCCGGGCGACCGCGCGGATCACCTGTTGCGCCCGGCCGAGATCCGCCGCGCCACCGCCCAGGCTCTGCGGGACGGTCAGGCCGAGCAGGCCGTGTTCATGCAGCAGGCGGAAATTGTCGTAGGGGAATTCGCCGCTGACGTCATAGCGTTCGGCGCTTTCGGCCAGGGTCGCACTGAGAGTGGCCAGGCGGGCGCTGAAGGCCTCTGCGGATTCCGGTTCGGTGTCGATGTGGCGTAGGGTGGAGAGGCTCATTGGATGAGGTCCTTGGGAATTACATGAATCAGAAAGTGGCGCGTGGGAGCGAATTCCGTGGGAGCGAATTCATTCGCGAATAGGGACCTTACAGACGACACATTTCTATCGCCGGCAACACCGCTTTCGCGAATGAATTCGCTCCCACAATGAATCGGGCCTGTCCCGGTTTCCGGAGCAGGCCTTGCAACCTCAGACCGCCACAGCAGGCGCAGAATCGGCCAGCAGCTGCTCAACCACCCGCAACACACCATCCGCCTCGGTCCGTACCAGCCAGTCCGGGCTGACTTCGACAAAGGCCACGCGGCCATCGCGATCCAGTACCAGCAGCGTCGGTTGCGGCAGTTCCCAGGTGCCGGTGCCGGTCACTTCGCCGATGCCGCCGCCACCACGGCTCAGAGCCGCCTGGCGCGAGGCTTCGTCGAAGCTGTAGAGAATTCCCAGGCGCCGTCCCAGTTGGTTGTCGCGGTCGCTGGCGACCTGCAATTCCAGAGAGTGGCGCAGCTTGATCTCGATCAGCTTCTCAGGCACCTGCGGGCTGATCGCTACCAGCGGCACGCCCCAGGCCTTGA
This sequence comes from Pseudomonas sp. JUb42, assembly GCF_024807945.1. GTDB lineage: Bacteria > Pseudomonadota > Gammaproteobacteria > Pseudomonadales > Pseudomonadaceae > Aquipseudomonas. Next base: position 663,476 of record NZ_JANUFD010000001.1, read on the forward strand.
GGGTCGGGAACAGGCGACGCTGGTAATACGGCAGGGCGATATTGCACGCCGGGCAGCCGGCAAACCTGAAGAACACCAGCACCGCCGGGCCATTGGCCGTGAGCTGTTCGCGCGTCAGGGTGCCGCCCTCGACCTTGAGCAATTCGAAGGTATCCAGAACATCGCCGGTCTTGATCCACTGCGCGGGATCGGCGGTATCGACCAGATGCTGGCGCTGATCGATATTGACCTTGAGCGCTTGCGGCGCCCAGTTGGCAACCCGGTCGGCGTGCAGATCAGCCAGCAGTTTATTGAGCGACTCACTCATGCCAGTGCCTCCTCGGCCTGTTCGACAGCTTCGTGCTTTTGGGCGTAGCGGTTGACCGGCACTTCGAGGCCGAAATGTTCGCGCAGGGTTGCACCGGCGTATTCGCTGCGGAACAGGCCGCGCTTTTGCAGCAACGGGACCACTTGCTCGGTGAAGAATTGCAGGCCGTCCGGCAGCAGTGAGTTGATGATGAAACCATCCGCCGCACCCTGTTCGAACCAGGTCTGGATGGCATCGGCGACCTGTTCCGGGGTGCCGACGAAGTCGCGCTTGGGCCGGGAGAAATGCAGGGCCACTTCGCGCAGGCTCAGACCGTTCTCTTTCGCCAGTTGCTTGATGCGGTCGGAACCGCCGCGCTGGCTGTTGGAGCCCAGGTCGCCGAGGTCCGGGAAGGGCTCATCCAGTGGATATTTACTGAAATCGTGATCATTGAACGGGCGACCCAGGGCGACGATGGCGTCTTCGATGCTGACCAGTTCCACGGCCTGCTGATAGCGGCTTTCCACCTCTGCTTCGTCACGCCCGACGATAGGGCGGATACCCGGCAGAATCGACAGGTCCTGCGGGTCACGGCCAAAGCCCTTGGCACGTTTTTTCAGGTCGGCGTAATAGGCCTGTGCCTCTTCCAGGGATTCGGCGTGGACGAAGATGGCGTCCGAATATTCAGCGGCGAAGTTGCGTCCGTCCTCGGAGGTGCCGGCCTGGAATATCAGCGGCTGGCCTTGCTTGGAGCGGGAGATATTCAGTGGTCCCTTGACCGAGAAGAACTCACCCTTGTGGTTCAGTGCATGCAGCTTGCCGGGGGTGAAGAATTCGCCGGTCTGTTTGTTGCGGGCGAAGGCGTCGTCTTCCCAGGAATCCCACAGGCCCTTGACCACACTGACATGCTCCTTGGCGATGCGGTAGCGCACGGGATGGGGCGGATGCTCGGCCTTGCCGAAATTGTCGGCGGTGCCGCTGAGCCAGGACGTCACCACGTTCCAGCCGGCGCGACCGCCGCTGATATGGTCCAGGGAGGCAAACTGGCGGGCGACCTGGAACGGCTCGGTGTAGCTGACAGTCACGGTGGCCACCAAGCCGATTTTGTCGGTGGTTGCGGCCAGGGCCGAGAGAATGGTCAGCGGCTCGAAGCGATTGAGGTAGTGCGGGCTGGATTTTTCGTGGATATGCAGGCTGTCGGCGATGAACACGAAGTCGAACTTGGCCGCTTCGGCCAGGCGTGCCTGCTGCTTGTAGAAGTTGAAATTGACGCTGGCATCGGCCAGGGCGTCAGGGTGACGCCATTCGCCCCAACCGTGCCCGACACCATGAACCATGGCGCCCAGTTTCAATTGACGTTGCTTACTCATGATCGTGCTCCTGAATCTTGTAGGTCATTCACTGACGGTGGGTTTATTGAGCGGTTGCCTGGGCAACCCGGGCACGCGAGGCGTTGAAGCTCTTGTCGAAGCCTTGAGAGACGTCGATCTTTTTCGTGACGATGCCTTCCTGCTGGTAGATGTCCGCAGTCTCTTGCAGACCCTTGATGATCGTGTCGTCGATATCCACGCGCTGCATGTGCGTGGCTTTGTCGATGGCGACGTGCACGTCCACTGGCAGGCCGGTGACCTGGGCCTGGGCGGCGGCGTATTGCTCGGGGTGGGTATTGGCCCAGTTGTAGGCGCGCTCGACCCGGGCGACGAAGTCATCGAGTTGCACGCGCTTGGTTTCGATGGCTTTGCTGGTGGCGGCGAAATAGAGGTTGTTGGTCAGCAGTTCGTTGCCGCTGGCTATGACCCGAGCCTGGCTCTGGGTAATGGCGATGGTGGTGTAAGGGTCCCAGGTCGCCCAGGCGTCGGCATCGCCGTTGTCCAGCAACAGGCGCGATTCGCTGGGCAGCAGGTAGACGAACTTGACGTCGCTGGTCTGCAGGCCGGCGCTGCGCAAGGCCTTGATCGCCAGGAAGTGGCCGATGGAGCCACGGCCGGTGACGATGCGCTTGCCCTTGAGATCAGCCAGAGTCTGGACCGGCGAGTCCTTGGGCACCAGCACTGCCGTGGTAAAACGGCCTTCCATGTGCACGATGCTGACGACTTTCAACGGCGCTCCAGCACCGTAGGCAAACACATAGGGCGCATCACCCAGGCCCCCGACATCCACGGCCCCGGCATTCAAGGCTTCGCCCAGAGGCGCGGCAGCGGGGAATTCGGAAAATTGAATCTCGTAAGGAACGTTCTTCAGCTCGCCGGAGACTTGCAGCAGCACCTTGATGCTCTGCTTCTGGTTGGCCACCAGCAGCGGTTGCAGATCGGCCGCCTGGACCGCCTGGCTGAGGCTCAGGCCGAGCAGGCTGCCCAGCAACAGGTGTTTGAGAGAAAAAAGGCGCGACATAAGGGTGTATCTCCAGGCGATAAGAGGGGTGCTGGCGGCCTCCGCCTGGAGAAGGGGTCGGTCTGGGTTTGAAAGTATTCCTATAAGAAAGGCTTGTGAAGTATCTTTTGGTTATAAGCTAATGATGTGTTTTTGTGATTTTGTAGATGTTTAATATAAATATTATGTATTTACTTTGCATTGTGGGAGCGGATTCTTCCGCGAAGAGGCCAGTACATTCTATGCGTCTTGATCGCCTTCAACGAAGCCTTCGCGGATGAATCCGCTCCCACACATTCGGCTTTCAACGCTTAAAACGCATACGCCAACCGCGTGTAGTAATACGACCCGCCCAGCCCGAACGGCGAGAACTGTCCATATTTATAGGCGCCGCTCCAGTCCTGGATACCTTTCTTGTCCGGGTAGACGTTGAACAGGTTATTGCCGCCCAGGGCTACGGTCAGTTGCTTGCTGAGCTTGTAGGCCACATCCAGGTCAGTGATCCATTTGGCCGAGTACTTGCGGTCGTTGACCGGGTTGTTGTCGCCTTCGATATAGCTGCCGAAACGGGTCACGGCCAGGTTGGTATCGAAGTCGCCGAGCTTCCAGTTCGAGGCCAGGATCAGTTTTGACTGCGGCGTGGCCACGGTCAGGTCTTTTTGCAGGCGGCGATCGAACAGCTGGTATTGCGAGCCGAGCCCGGCCAGGGCCGATGGGTTGTCCTGCAACTTCTCGATCTTGGTCTGGTTCCAGTTATAGGCGGCGCTCCAGCGCACTTGGCCCCATTCGCCGAGCTGCTGGTGATACTCGTTGACCACATCGAGACCGCGGGTGCGGGTGTCCACGGCATTGGTGTAGTACTGGGCGTAGAGCGACGGCGGCAGGCCGTTGGCGGCCAGTACCTGGGAGATCGCCGGGCCGCCCAGCAGGCTGGTGGAGACGATGCGGTCGCGAATGCCGATCTGGTAGAAGTCGGTGGTCAGGCGGTAGTTATCCAAGGGCTCGAAGGTCAGGCCGAAGCTGTAGTTCAGCGACTTCTCCGGCTTGAGTTTTTCCGCACCCAGCGCCTTGGCTTCGGCGCTGTCAACCGGCAGCACCTTGACCGGTACCGACAGTTGCTGACCGTTGACCACCCCCGCCGAGGTAAAGGTCGATGAGGCATAAATGGTCTGGGCCAGAGAGGGTGCACGGAAGCCATTGTTGATGGTGCCGCGCAGGGCTAGGCCCGGCAGGATTTCGTAGCGGGTCGAGAACTTGCCGCTCCAGGTGCTGCCGATATCCTGGGTGTAGTGCTCGTAACGGCCGGCGACGCCGACGTACCACTTGTCGGTGAGGTCCAGGCCCAGATCGAAGTAACTGGCGACGTTATTGCGGCTCATGCTGCCCGCGTCGGCCTTGCTGGTGCCGTTATAGGAGGCCAGCCCCGGCAGCGGCGTGGTCCCGGCAAACGGCCCGCTGGGCAGCACATAGCTGCCGGGTGTGTAGCTGGCGTAATCCCCGGCCTCGATTTCATAGCGCTCGAAGCGGTGCTCGAAGCCGAAGGAGGTTTGCAGGGCATGCTTGAGGCCGATATCGAAGCTGCGGTTGAAGTCCAGGTTGTTGGTCACCTGATCGAAGATCTGCGTGGCCAGGTTGAACGAGGTCGGGCTGGTCGGTCCCAGGGACGGGTTGAGGGTGTTATTGGCGTTAAGGGTCGAATTGTCTTCGCCCCAGGTCGAACTGGCATCGTAGTTCCAGCCGCCGACCTCGCCCTTCACGCCGCCTGCCACCTGGAAATCTATGGTGCGGTTGCGTCGCTGCGCGTGGATACCGTCGGGGTAGGGCGTGTTCGGGTCACCGGCCAGGGAAGTGATTTCGTTGGGTCGATAGTTGCCCGTGACCTTGGTGGTTTCCATGTAGCTGAAGGTCGAGAAGGAGTAGAGCTTGAGGTCATCCTGCAGGGGGATTTCCAGGTTGTAGCTGCCGTTGGTGACCTTCTCCCGACCCAGGCCGTAGCTGGGGTTCCAGCCATGACGGTCGGTGGTCTGGTCGCGGCTGTCCGGGCGCCCGGCCGAGGAATAAAGCGAGCCGGTGGCGCTGCCGGTACGGTCGAAAGGCTCCTGTTCATTACTGTCCAGGGACAGGTTGAGGAAGCCGTCGTTGACCAGGGGCAGGCCGTAGTTGAAGGTCTGGTGGATGGTATCGCCGTCGCCGCTGCCATAGCGGCCGAAACTGGTTTCGGCGCTGCCGCCGCTGTCGTTTTCCTTGAGGATGATATTGATCACCCCGGCAATCGCATCCGAGCCATATTGCGCCGACGCGCCGTCGCGCAGCACTTCGATATGGTCGATGGCCGACACCGGGATCAGGTCCAGGTTGACCGGCACGGCAGCGGTGCCGACCCGCGCCAGGTTGTTGATCAGCGCGGTATTGTGGCGGCGCTTGCCGTTGACCAGCACCAGCACCTGATCCCCCGACAGCCCGCGCATGGTCACGCCGCGCACCGACCATGAAGTGCCGCCGCCGTTGATGGCCGGCAGGTTGAACGAGGGCAGCAGGCGTGACAGCACTTCCTTCAGGCCGACCTTGCCGGTGGCCTGCAATTGCTCACCGCTGATCACGTCTATCGGCGACGGGCTGTCAGCCACGGTACGCGGCGCACCGCCGCGATTGCCGGTGACGACTACGGTATTGAGGGTCTGCTCGTCCTTGTCGGCGGCATGGACCGTAATACTGCCCGCCAACAGGCCGACGGCCGCCCACGCCATGTAATCCGGGGTGTAGCGCAGTTTTCTTGCACGCATGGGGTAACGTCCTTGTTCAAGGAGGTTGATAACGATGGGTTCTGATTTTTTGAATGCGGGGGTGTGGGGTGATCAATGTGGGACCGGCTTTAGCCGGGAATACGTCTTCCCGGCTAAAGCCGGTCCCACATGGGTCCCCTGTCAGGCGTTGCTGGACGAGATCGGCTTTTTCACCCGATGCGGAATATCGTCATAGGCGATCAACACCCGTTCCATGACGCGGGGGTAGTCACCGTAGTTGTAGACCGGGTAGTGCAGGGTCGAGCGGTTGTCCCAGAAGGCGATGGAGTTCTTGCGCCACTTGAAGCGCACCTGATGCTCCGGCTTGCTGAACGCCTTCAACAGCCGGTCGACCAGGGCCTTGCTGCGCTCCGGCTCCCAGCCGATCACCGAAGGGTTCTGGGAGAAGTTGATGAAGAGGGTGTCTTCGCCGGTTTCCGGATGGGTGCGCACCAATGGATGGGCGAGGATCGGGTAGTCGTAGCCGACCTGATCCAGGGATTTCTTGAAGTCATGCACCACATACAGCTCGTCGATTTCCGCGCGCAGGTCCTCCGGCAGATCGCGATACACGGCACCGGCATCGGCCCACAGGGTATCGCCACCGACTTCCGGCAGGTCTACCGCACGCAGGACTGCGCCCAGGGTCGGCTGCAGCAGCCAGCTGGTGTCGGTGTGCCAACGACCACTGGTGCGCGGGCCGTAGAGCTTGCGTGCGTCTTCGGCCTGGATCAGATGCGCCTGGGGCTTGCTGGTGTCGTTCTGTTGTGTGGTGGGGTGCACGTACAGCTCGCCGAATTGTTTGGCAAAGGCGATCTGCTGTTCGGTGTCGATGTCCTGGTCGCGGAAGAACAGCACCTTGTGCTTGAGCAGCAGGGCGCGCAATTCATCACGCAGGGCAGAAGTTAGCGGTTGGCTGAGGTCGATGCCGGCGATTTCGGCGCCGATGGTAGGTTCCAGGCGGGTGACCTGGAGTTCAGGGGCTTGCAGGGCGTTGGTTTGCAGATTGAGAACGTTGGACATGGTGGGTGAAACCTCTCGTTTTTGTTAATCAATAACCTCCGCCTTGAGAGGGGTCGGGTAGGGAAGTTTGTCTGGACGCGAACCCTGCGGTCCGCGTCCGGTGAAGCCAGGATCAGATCACGTTAAAACCATGAGTGCCGTCGCGGCCCAGTTGTTCGACCAGGCCGAACTCCCAGTCCAGGTAGGCCTGCATGGCTTCCCGTGGCGCGTCGGTGCCTTCATACGGACGGCGATAGCGGTCGATGCGTGGCGAAGCCAGATGGCTTTCGCCGCTCTCCACTTCGAAGCCAGCCTTGATCCAGCTCGGCGTGCCGTCCTTGAGCAAGAACACCGGCTTGCCGGTCAAGGCTTCCACTTCGGCCACGGCCAGACGGGCCAGACGGCTGCTGCCGCAGGTCAGTACATAGCGCTCGGCCTTGGGGATGGTGTTCAGCGCATCCTTGAGCTGGGCACGCAGGGTCCACCAGGCACCGGGGATATGTTGCTTGACGTAGTTGGCGCTGGTAGTGAAATCCAGTACTGCGACGCCGCCATGGCTGCGCCAGTCGGCCAGGGTCTGGGCGCTGATTTCCTCGACCTGGGGCGGCGTCGGAATCGGTGCGTTCCAGTCGCCGGTTTCGCTGAAGTCGGGGGCTTGCAGGCCATCGACCACGAACACCTCCCAGCCCAGTTGCGCCAGCCACGAGGCCGACATATTGGCCCGTACGCCGTCGTCATCCACCAGCACGATGCGGGCACCACGCACGCTGGCGTAGTGATCGGTTTCCTGCACCAGTTGGCCACCAGGAGTCGAGCGCGCGGCTGGCAGGTGGCCCTTGGCGAATTCTTCCGGGGTACGCACATCGAACAGATAGGTCGTGCGTGCGGCCTCGCCCTGCCAGCGTTGCAGATCGGCATGGCTGGCGCGCTGCACACCGGCCTTGTTGGCGACCAGACGTGAATCGGCACTGGCACGCTGGCGGGTGTCTTCGCTGACTTCGCCAAAGCGCCGCGCCTGGCCGTAATCCAGTGTCTGACCGGCCAGTAGCCAGCCGATGGTGCCGTTGCGCAGGGCGTTGATCGGGTTGGGCAGCCCGGCGTTGACCAGGGACTGGGTGCCGATAATGCTGCGGGTCCGCCCGGCGCAGTTGACGATGATACGGGTCTTGGGATCCGGCGCCAGTTCACGGGCGCGCAGCACCAGTTCGGCACCGGGCACGCTGACCCCGGTGGGAATGCTCATGGTCTGGTATTCGTCGAAGCGGCGGGCATCGAGCACCACCACATCGGCCTTGGATTCGATCAGGGCCAGCACTTCCTCGGCGGCCAGGGACGGCGTATGACGATGATGCTCGACCAGTTCGCCAAAGGCCTTACTGGGCACGTTGACGTCGATAAATAGCTCACCACCGGCCTCGCGCCAGCCCTGCAGGCCGCCTTCGAGCAGTTTCACATCGCTGTAGCCCAGCCCGTGCAGGCGTTGCACGGCCAGGGGAGCGAGGCCTTCGCCATTATCATAGACAGTGATGGCGGTGTCCTTACGCGGAATCCGCGAGAGCACTTCCAGCTCCAGTTTCGACAGCGGGATATTGGCTGCGAACAACGGATGGTCTTCGGCAAAAGGCGCTTCTTCGCGGACATCGACCAGAGCCACTTCTGCCTTGGCCAAGAGGGCTGCGCGAATGTCTGCGAAGGATCGGGTTGCGTGTGTCGTCATTGTGCTTGGCTCTCTTTGGACAAGTCCCAGATGTTCGGGAGAAAGGCGTTGGAATAGCCGGAAATAAACAGTTTCTCGCTGCCGTCGGGCTGATAGACCGCGCGGCGTACCGCACCGATGTTAGCGCCGTAGACATGGATGCTGATCGATACCTGATCATCGAAGGCATTGCTGACCTGGTGCACATCGTTGCTGCGCGGTGACAGCGCCTCGACCTGGCCGGGCAGCAGATGAATGGCCGGGCCTTCCTTCTCCAGGCGGCCGTTCTCGTGGCGGGCAAAGCCCTGGGAATATTCGGCGCCGCGCAACATGCCGATCAGGCCCCAGACCCGGTGGTCATGAATGGGCGTCGACTGCCCCGGCCCCCAGACGAAACTCACCACCGAGAAACGCTGGCGCGAGTCGGCGTGGAGCAGAAATTGTTGATAACGGGTCGGGTCAGCAATGGCGAATTCTTCGGGCAGCCAGTCATCAAAACTGACCAGTTGCCCCAGCAGCTTGCCGCCGCGGTGCAGCAGGTCGCCTTCGCGGGGGTTGCTGTCGATCAATTCAGCCAGGGCGCCAATAAAGGCCCGCAGGCGTTCCGGGTGTCGGGCTTGGGTCATGTCGAGTCCTACGTGTCCATGTGCTGATAGTGCATGGACTGATCTAAACATAATCTGCGTCGTTAATATGCTATTTTTTAATGATTAGGTTATAACGAAAAACGCTTTTATCGCCGTTTCAATGCAGAGCCGCCTGGAAGATGCACTGAATTGCAGCATCCTGCTGTTCAGATCACGCAAATCTCACTATGCTTTTTGCCTATGTCTTCCTTATATTTTTATGTGCGGTCCGAATGAAAATCGATGATATCGACGCCTTTGTGGCGGTGATTCGCTGCCAGTCCATCAGTCATGCGGCAGAGTCCCTGGACCTGACGCAGCCAGCCATCACCCGTCGCGTACAGAATTTCGAGCAGGCCTTGGGGGTCGAGTTGTTCGATCGCAATACCAAGCCCCTCAAGCCCACGCCCATGGGCCATCAGGTGTATCAGAAATGCCTGGCGATCCTGCGCGAGATGGATTCCCTGCGTGAGCTGGTGGCCAGCGATACCCCGCCCAGCGGCCTGCTGCGTCTTGGCGTGCCCCAGACCATCGGCGATGTGGTGCTGCTCGATGCTCTGAAATACCTGCGCGGCCAGTTCCCCGACCTGCGCGCCCAGGTGGTCACCGGCTGGGGCAGTCATCTGATCGGCAAGATCGAAAATGGCGAGCTGGATGCGGCGGCGGCGCTGTTTCCTGCGGGCAAGATCTTTCCGGAAAACATCATCGGTGAGTCCATCGGCAAGATGGAATTGGTAGTGGTCTGCGCCAAGGATGCGCTGCCGAAAAAGCCGGTCAAACTGGCTGACTGCTACAGCCAGGGCTGGGTGCTTAACCCCGATGGCTGCGGCTTTCGCGCAGGGCTGCAGCGGACCTTGTCCGACCAGGGCCTGACCTTGAAGGTCAATCTGGAAACCTTCGGCACCGAGCTGCAACTGGGTCTGGTGGCCGACGGCATGGGGCTGGGCCTGGTGCCTCGGCCACTGCTGGAACGCAGCGCCCACCGCCATCTGCTGGCGGCGATGCCGGTCAAGGATTTCAAGCCGGTGATGGACCTGTGGCTGATCTACCCACGCTTCCTCGGCAACCTGCAAGGGCCGGTGTCATCGTTCGGCAGTCTGGTGGCGCAGTCGTTGAAGCAGGAGCGGGATGCGGCATAAGCTTCACTCTTATAAAACAACGCAAAACTTTCACATTCACTGGAGCTTTGTGGGAGTGAATTCATTCGCTAAAGCCCTCTTACAGGCGATAGAAATGTATCGGATGTACTGGCCTATTCGCGAATGAATTCGCTCCCACAGGATTTTCTCTGGCGCCCATGCCAAATGTTCGCTGCACCACGGTGCTGCGTCGAAGACGTCGATATCAGGCCACTTTTTCTTTCGCCTCACGCTCGCGCTGCGCCACCAGTTCCCGGGTCAGCGGAATCAGTTTGCGGCCATAGTCGATGGCATCTTCCAGCGGGTCGAAACCGCGAATCAGGAAGGTGGTGATGCCCAGGTCGTAGTAGTCCAGCAGCGCTTCAGCGACCTGTTCCGGCGTGCCGACCAGTGAGGTGGAGTTGCCCTGGGCGCCCAGCAGCCCGGCAATTGCGGTCCACAAACGTTTGTCCAGGCGTGAGCCCTGGGCGGCAGCGGCCAGCAGGCGGCGCGAACCCTCGTTCGGCGGTTCACGACGCACGAATCCGTTGCTTTCTGCCAGAGCCTTGGCTCGCTCCAGAATGCTTTGCGCGCGGGCCCATGCGGCTTCTTCGGTATCAGCGAGGATTGGCCGCAATGACAGGCTGAAACGTACCGTGCGGCCGTGCTTGGCAGCCTCGGCGCGTACTTGCTTGACGATATCGCGCACCTGTTCGTAGGTCTCGCCCCACAGCGCATAGACATCAGCGTGCTTGCCCGCCACGGCAATCGCCGCAGCCGACGAACCGCCGAAATACAGCGGGATATGCGGCAACTGCGGCGACTTCACCGCCGAATGCGCGCCCTCGAACTGGTAGTAGGTGCCCTGATGATCAAAGGGCTTGTCGCTGGTCCACTCCTGGCGCAGCACGCTCAGGTATTCATCGCTGCGGGCATAGCGCTCGTCCTTGCCGATATAGCTGCCATCGGCCTTCAGTTCCTGATCGTCGCCACCGGTAATGATATGCACCGCCGTGCGCCCGCCATTGAACACATCCAGGGTCGCGAATTGTCGCGCGGCAACCGTCGGTGAGATGAAACCGGGGCGGTGGGCGATGAGGAATTTCAGGCGCGTGGTGACGCTGGCGGCATGGGCGGCAATGAACGCGCTGTCCGGGCTGTTGGAGTGATAGGCCACCAGCGCACGGTCGAAACCGGCCTCTTCATGGGCCCGGGCGACTTTCTCGACATACTCCGGCTGCACGGTCGGGCCACTGCGCGGGTGAATTTCCGAGCTGTGCTGGGTGGCGATGTAACCGATGAATTCGACGCTCATAAGAAGGCTCCTTGCGTGGCTGCGATGCAGTACGTCATCGCGGTATGGCAGCACCATAGGACCTGCGCGCGAAGCTGTGAAATTCTATTTAGGTCTAAGTTAATTATAAAAAATATGCATTTTATGTATTGCGCATGATCAACAAAATTAACTATTAGGTTATTCCTAAATAGAATTTCACGGAGGTTTTTTATATGAATAGGATGGATTCATGGGCAGCCCGGCCCGCCAAGAAAGGATGTCTTCATGTCTGAAACCACCCTCGATCCCGATTCGTCGGCGTTCCTCACCGTCAACAAGACCGAACAGTCCGCCGCCTCCCGCGCGGCCCGGCAACGCAGCTGGCGCGCGCCGGATTTCATCGTGCGGTTGATCAGCCCCCTCGTGCTGCTCCTGCTTTGGGAGCTGGCCTCCCAGACCGGTCTGCTGCCGAGTCGCGTGATCGCCGCCCCGTCGCAGATTGGCGGCACGCTTTGGTCGATGATCATTTCCGGCGAACTGGGTAAACACCTGTGGGTGTCCCTGCAACGGGCGCTGCTGGGGCTGAGCATCGGTGTCAGTATCGGTGTGGTCGCGGCGCTGATCAGCGGTCTGTCGAAGAAGGGCGAGGTGATTCTGGATTCACCGTTGCAGATGCTGCGCACCATTCCCTCTCTGGCTTTGGTGCCGCTGTTCATTCTCTGGTTCGGCATCGGCGAGTTCACCAAGGTGGCGCTGATCGTCATCGGTACCACCTTCCCGGTGTACCTCAATCTGTTCGCCGGTATCCGCAATATCGACCCCAAGCTGATCGAGGCCGCCAACACCCTGGGGCTTGGCCGGCGCGAACTGATCTGGCACGTCATCCTGCCGGGCTCGTTGCCCTCATTTTTTGTCGGCCTGCGCTACTCCCTGGGGATTTCCTGGCTGGCCCTGGTGTTCGTCGAACAGATCAACACCACTGCGGGCATCGGCTACCTGGCCAGTGACGCCCGCGACTTCATGCGCACTGACGTCATTGTTATCTGCCTGCTGATCTACAGCGTCCTGGGCCTGGTGATCGACGGCATCATTCGCACGCTGGAGCGTTTCGCCCTGGCCTGGCGCCCGACTTTCGTGAGGAATTGAACATGGCTGCTCTTGACCTTCTGCACCCCGAATCACTGCCTGCAACGCCGGCGCCGGTACAACTGCGCAACGTGGTGCGCCAGTTCGGCACGCAACGGGTGATCGACGGCCTCGATCTGGATATCGCACCGGGCGAATTCGTCGCCTTGCTGGGCGCCAGCGGTTCCGGCAAGACCACCTTGCTGCGCGCCCTGGCCGGGCTGGACAGCATCGACAGCGGCCAATTGCGCGTGCCTCTGGCTCGGGCGGCGGTATTTCAGGAGCCGCGCCTGATGCCGTGGAAAAGTGCCTGGCGCAACGTGGTGCTGGGCCTGCGCATCGGCAATGCCAAGGCGCGTGCCCTGGAAGCGCTGACCGAAGTGGGCCTGGCCCATCGCCTCAACGCTTTCCCGGCCACCCTGTCTGGTGGCGAGGCCCAGCGCGTGGCCCTGGCCCGTGGCCTGGTGCGTGAACCGAAACTGCTGTTGCTCGACGAACCCTTCGCCGCCCTCGACGCCCTGACCCGCATCCGCATGCATCAACTGATTATCGATCTGTGGCGCAAGCACACCCCGGCGGTGCTGTTGGTAACCCACGATGTCGACGAAGCCATTCTGCTGGCTGACCGGGTCATCGTTCTCGACCAGGGCCGGATTGCCGATCAAGTGCATATCGATCTGCCGCGCCAGCGTGACAGCGGCCAGGCCGGGTTCCAGGCCATTCGTTCGCGCCTGCTGGGCCTGCTCGGCGTACAGACTGCCGCCGCCCATGGCGTCGAACCGATCACGCCTGAAGTACAGACAGAACCCGCGTCGCAACCACTGCGACGGATTGCCAACGCTCGTTGATTACTTTCTGCCAAGGATGTGCCCTGATGCTGCTTCGCCCGGTTTTTCGCTCCATCGTTCTGCTGTCTGCCGTGTTGTTTTCCCTGACTGGCTGCGGAGGTGGAGGCGATAAACCGGCCGCCAACGCCAATCTGTCCGGGGTCAAGCTGATCCTCGGCGATCAGGCCAAGGGCCTGCGCACCATAGTCGAGGCCTCCCATGCCTTTGATGGCCTGCCCTATCAAGTGGAATGGGCCAACTTCCAGGGTGCGGCGCCGCTGTTCGAAGCCCTGCGCGCCGGAGCGGTGGACCTGGCGCCGGCGGGGGACACCCCGGTATTGGCGGCGGCCACGGGCGGCGCGCCACTGCGGATCGTCGCGGTACGGCGCAGTCAGTCGCGCAGCATCGCCATTCTGGTGCCCAAGGATTCGCCGATCCACAGCGTCGCCGACCTCAAGGGCCGCAACGTAGTGGTGTCCTCGGCCCGGGGCAGCATTTCCCAATACCTGCTGATACGCGCCCTGGCCAATGCCGGGGTCAACGAGAATGACGTGAAGATCGGCTTCGTTCTGCCTACCGACGCCCTGTCGGCATTCAATGCGGGCAAGATCGAGGCCTGGGCGACCTTCGGCATCTATCAGGCCTTCGCCGAAGAAGCCGGGGCGCGGGTCCTGATCAGCGGCGAAGGCATCAACACCGGCCTGACCTTCATCACCGCCTCCGATGCCGTCCTCAGCGACGCCCTGCGCCGCCAGGCCCTCAACGACGTCCTGCAACGCATGGCCAAGGCCTTCGACTGGGCCCGCAACAACCCCGACGAATACGCAAAAATCTTCGCCAAGACCAACGATATCCCTCTGCCGGTTTCACAACGCCTGCATAGCTGGGGGCTGGAAGCACTGCTGCCGGTGGAAGAGCGGGATATCAAGGCACTGCAAGGCGTGGATGACCTGTTCGTCGAAAAGAAAATCTTCCCCAACGCGGTGGATGTGGCGAAGTTGGTGGACAGGGAGGCGTTTGCAAAATAAGCGCGATCTGTGGGCGCGAGGGCTTGCCCGCGAATGATTCGACGCGGTGCATCTGATACACCGCGTCATATTCTTCGCGGGCAAGCCACGCTCCCACAGGGTTGCGTGGTTTCGTTAGAGCCGGGCTTGGCCGCGAAGACCTCACTGCGGTGTATCTGAATCTCCCGTCGTTCATTCGCGAACAAGTTAGCTTGCGCCTCCGATTATATCTTCATCTGAAAGAGTTGTAGTCCATATCTGTGGATGATTAAAAATATCCCGATATTTAAAAGATCGCTGTCCATTAAATGGCAGCGATTTTTTATTTTATCAATGGGGTAACTATATATATCAGATAGTTTTAATACCTTGGATACATTGCTGCCTCGCATACAAAAAAGGAGGTATGTATGAGCAGTAATGGAAATAAAGGGCCGATTGAACTTCCCCCGATCATTGTTACGCCTGGTCCCGATAAACCATCATCCACAGGACGTCCCGGAGGCGGCGGTAGCAAAAATTGGACTATCACCCCGAGCGGAGGCGGATTTAGTGGTGGTTTTGGAGGGTCATCGAAGAAAAAGCGCAAACGTCAACGTAAAAGGAATGAAGCCCGGCGTAGAGAGCAAGCAGAACAAGCTGCACGTGAACAGGCACAAGCACAAGCCAGAGCGGATGCCGAGGCGCGTGCAAGGGCTGAAGCTCAAGCTCGTGCAGAAGCGGCAGCCCGCGCTCAGGCTGAACGAGAACAAGCGATTATCAGGCATGGGCAACGGGTCGAAAGTCTGACCCGTAGTTATCAAACGCAAAAGAGTGAGCTGGAACAGCGTTATGCAGAAAAGTCTGCAGATTTGTCTCGTGCGATTCAGTCTGAAATCAATCTTGCTGTCGATCCCTTAAATACACCTGTAAGCGGTCAAGAGCGGCTGACGCACATTGTCCGGCAAAAAGCGCATATCAATTATCTGGTTAATTCCAAGCGAGACGAACTTCGAAAAAGCAACAGTATTGTCCAGGCGTTCAATGGCGGGGAGCCTGTCCTGCAATCAGCGGAACAGTATAAAAACCATCTTGAAGCGCGCAGTAACGTCGACTCCAACACTGCCCAGCAACTGCATCAATCGTGGCTGGAGTCTGCGACCCATGCCCATGAAGCGAAGCTGCTTGCCGAAGCGATAGCGCTACTGGAAAGCCAGTCTGCCGAGCTGTCCGCACAGCATGCGCAGTTGGCCGAAAAGATGGCCGAAGAGGGTATCTCTTCGATCCCGCCGCAACGACCGGCAGCGGATGCCTCGCGTCTTTGGGCCGTCATCGCACCCCCTGCCGCCGCTCCGGCAACGGCAGGAATGGGAAGTGTCTGGGGACAGGCCTCACAGATTGCCAGGCAGCAGTTCCTGCGTTCTGCAACGCGTGCGCTGAGTCGCAGCCCGCTGATGCTGGCCGCTTACTCGCCCAAGCTGGGTAACGGCGAATTACCCCCGCCGGTGTTGGGTGTTCCGCTTAGCCAGCTCGATCTCACGGATGGCCTGGATCTTGAGTTTGTCGCCAGCCGAAATGGCTCGGTCAATGTTCCCCATCGATTGCACCTGGCAGAAGACGGCGTCGCGCAATGGGTCGCTGCCGACGGCGTCGAGGTCGGTAGCAAGGTCCGCGTCAGGTCGTTTACCTGGAACGCTGAAAATAATACTTACGAATTCATTCGTGATGGCGAAACCGAGCCCGCTCTAGTCTGGACGCCGATTGCCAGACCCCAGGACAGCTCGACCAGTACGCCGACCCAGGCGCCGCAGTTGCCAGTGGATCCGGGGGTATCCGTATCACCTGTTGTACCGGAGCTGGAGGTCTATCCGGAGGTTGTTCGGGGTTTTGATGACTATATTCTTATCTCTCCTCCTGGCTCTGGATTGCCGAACAGTTATTTACTGTTCAATACTCCACGGAATACACCGGGTATTGCCAGTGGTTATGGGAAGCCAGTTTCGGGTACCTGGTTGGGCGACAATCTTTCAAAGGAGGGCGCCGCTATTCCATCTCAAATCGCCGATCAGTTGCGAGGGCAGAGATTTAGCACGTTTGATCGACAGCGCGAGGCTATTTGGCGTGCCGTCGCTAGAGATCCAGAGTTGAGTAGGCAGTTCGACAGATATAATCTGGATGAAATGAGCAAGGGTAACGCTCCTTTTGCGCCAATGGTTGATCAAGTGGGTAATCGAGTTAAATTCGAAATTCATCACCAACACTGGATTAAAAACGGCGGGGCTGTCTACGATATGGATAATATTGTTGTGTTGGCGCCCAAGCAACATATTGATACACATAAGCCTGGAGAACGACCTTGAATATTGATTTCAGCAAAAAAATAACTGATTACACTGAGTTTGAGTTTCTTGAACTTCTCAATCATTTTTCTTACGGCAGAAACCATTTGGAAGGGAAGGAGCACGAGAAATCTACTATAGAGTTTGTAAAGTATTTTGTGGCGATTACAGAACATCCTGCGAAGTCCGATGTGATTTTCTACCCCCGCGAAGGCCAGGAGGACAGCCCTGAAGGCATCCTCAAAGAAGTAAAAGAGTGGCGAGCACAAAATGGCAAACCCGGGTTTAAAGCTTCCTGAATTATCTTAATAAGGCCTGCCTGACTAAGTGTAAAGCCGGCAGGCCATAATACCATCACACTAAATTTTCAAGAGAGTTATCCATCATGGAAGAATTCAATCACCATCTGCACCAACTACCTAATTTCCTGCAGGGCGAACTCCACGCTTATGTGGGTTCGACCCAAGGAATCTCCCCGGTTCAAATTGTCGCGCGTTATTGGGCGATGGCCAATCACCTGATTGGCGCCAAGCATGCCGGGCTTGATCCTGCCCATGTGGCAAACGTGCAGTTCATGTGGGGCAATGTTCAGTCCAGCAAGGCCGACGTCGAAAACATGATGCAACTGCGCAGCCTGCCGGGGCATGGCGCGACAGATTTCTACTCGATGACGGTCAATGCCAACTTCTTTTTGCAGTGCATCCGCTTCCTGACCCAGTTCCGCGATGCAATGGCTGGCCTTCAGCCTCGGCTGGAAGAGCAGGAGCGTCAGGAGGCCCGGCGTCGAGCTGAGCAGGAGGCTGCGCGCGAGCGAGCCCGGCTTCAGGCCGAGGAAGCGGTACGTCAGTTGGCGCAACGTCAGGCCGAAGAGGCAGCGGCGGCTCGCCGACGTGCAGAAGAAGCCGCCCTGCAACTGGCTCAGCGGCAGATCGAGGAAGCCGCCAGGGCGTTGGCTCAACGCAAGGCTGAGGAGCAGGCGCTGCAGGCAGCCCGTGAGGCGCTGGAGCAGGCGGTGGGCGAAACGGCTGTCGAAGCTGGGCCCACTGATTCGTTGCCATCGGCAGAGACCTCCGTTGAGGGTCGTGGCGATACGAGGTCGGTTGTTCACGTGGTGGCAGGGCCCAAAATGAGCGCGGAAGTCGAAAAGGCTGTGCTTGAGCTGCAAAAGGATATCGAGCGAGCTGTTCTGGCGTTTGCCGGCGTGTTGAGTGCTCAGGCGGGGGCTTCGAACCCGGCTGTATTGGCTGAACTGCGCTATACCGGCGCTTGATGAGAGGCGGTGTATCAGGCGCACCACCTCACATGTAGGAGCCAACTTGTTGGTGATGGAGCGGTTGACGCGGCGCAACTGATACACCGCGTCATATTCTTCGCGGGCAAGCCTCGCTCCCACAGGTTTGCGTGGTTTCGTTGGAGCCGGGCTTGCCCGCGAAGACCTCGACGCGGTGCATCTGATACACCGCGTCATATTCTTCGCGGCCAGGCCTCGCTCCCACAGGTTTGGGTGGTTTGGTTGGAGCCGGGCTTGCCCGCGAAGGCCTCGACGCGGTGCATCGGATACACCGCGTTCGCTCTCACGGGGCTGTCTCCGTCACCCGCTATTTCTTGTCGTAATCCACATGCAGATCCTCATCCAGGCGATTACTCGATGAGCCGCCTTTCTGCGGTGTCTCGTCGAAGTGTTGCCATTCGGCGCTCTGGAAGCGGAACAGGCTGTCGTCGTCCGGGGCTTCGCGGTCGCCGTAGCTGTGGATCGAGTAGTGGGCGTATTCGACCTTGTCGGCCCAATCCGATTGCAGCAGGCCGTCGGCGGCGAGGTCGCGGTACCAGTCGTTTTCCTTCTCGCTGGCCTTCTGTTTTTTGTTGTGATCGACGAAGTAGCCGATGATCCCGCCCACCACCGCCAGCACCACGCCGACCAGGAAGAACGGCCCGGTGAGGGCGGCGGCGGAACCGGCGCCGACCAGTGCTGCGGCGCCGAGTACGCCCGCCGAGGCACCGAAGGCGCCACCGGCAATCTGCAGGCCGCCTGCGGCCTTGGCCAGGGGGTCGCCGGACTCGATGCCGCTCTTGATGGTGAAGGCACCGAGAACGATATCGGCAAAGCCGCCGACGATATCCGTGGCCGGGCCGAGGACCTTGATCACCGAACCGGCGATCTTGCCAGCCTTGCCCGCTGCCAGCTTGGCGCCACTGGCGCTGGATACCGCGTCGTCCAGGCGCTGGGTGATGCCGCCGTAGACCTTATTAGCTGCGTCCGCGTTACCGGCACCATCGCCAAGAATATCCGAGAGGTCGCCGAGCTTGGCGCCGGGTACTGAGTCCAGGGCTGTACTGATCTTGGCCTTGGTCGCTTCCGGCAGATCGCTGACCTTGAGTTCGAACTTGTCGCCCTGCACGCCGTTTTTGCCCCAGATTTCCGGCAGGGTCTTGTCCAGGCCGAGGAAGTCGACCATGCCGCCTTTGCCCATCAGCTCGCCGATCTTGTCGCCGAGGCGGACAAAGTGGCTGCCTGACCCGGCAAAGCTGAGGAAGTCCTTGGCGATGGACAGGCGTTGCAGCGGTGTTTCACCGAGTTTGCCGCCGTCGCCGACCAGTTGGTAAATCCCCGAGAACAGGGTGACGCCCGCGCCCAGCGAGCCGAGGATGCCCTTGGTATTGAGCGCACTGAACACTTCGCCGAGGGCCCCGCGATCGGCAATCGGAATGTAGGGTTTGGACAGAGCAGTCTTGAGGTCGGCCTCGCTGATACTGCCATTGGTCTTGTAGACCTCGCCCAGTTCTTCCAGGGCCTTGGTCACGGCCGAGGATTTCTCCTTGCCCTGCATGCCTTCTTCGAGGAATTTCTCGATGACTTCCTGGGTGCGCCGCGGCATGTCCAACAGCTCGCCCTTGAGCACGCCCTTGAGCAGGCCGAACAGGTCTTTGGTCGCCAGTTCCTTGTTCTCGTCGCTGATCTTGCTCGGGTCGCCGATCAGGTCGTTGAGGTCGCTGGTCAGGCCGTCGGCCTGGATCGACTGGGCGGCCTTGGTCGCGGCGTCCTGGTCAAACATCGACAGCGACGTCAGGGTATTGCTCAGGTCTTCCTGAGCTTCGTGAGCCTTGCCCTGGTTTTGCAGGTCCTTGAGATAAGCCACGTATTCAGGGTTATTGGTCAGGTCGAGGAGCTTCTGCTTGACCTCGTCTTTATTGGGGATACGGTTGATCGCATCGTCCATCTTGCCCTTGTAATCGGCCTGCACCGTGGGATCGGAGAACAGCGTGGTGATCTGCTCCTGGAGTTTGCCGCCGTCGATGATGTCGTGCATGTCGGCCGAAGACAGCTCGGTCTGCTTGTCATCGAACACCCGCCAGGTGCCGCCGAATGCGCCGGGCTCTTCTTCGTAGCCGGTCAGGCCGCGACCGTTCTGGTAGGCCGCCTGGGCTTCCAGGGCGCGGACCAGCTTGGCCCGCGGATCGTCCTTGGCGATGGAACCGTCCTTGACGCCTTCACGGTAAGTGTCCAGCAGCTCCTTGGTGGCCAATTCGCTGACGGTCAATTCCGGTGACGAGTCGTCTTTGTCGTCGGCCTTGACTCCGGTCTTGAGGTTAAGCACGTCCAGTTCGTCCGCAGGCGGCAGATCGTGTTTGCTGCGGGTGTCGTCGACGGCGCCTTCGGTGGAGGCTTCCCACTTGGCCACGACATCGTCATAGAGTTGCGGGCTGAGTTCCTTGGAGACGATCACCTTGCCTTCGTCGGTTTCATAGCGAATCAGGCCGTCGCCCAGCTCGTCCGGTGAGCCGAAGGTCATGTCCTTGTTCTTCAGGAAATCATCCGGCCCGGCCAGCTTGTAGCCTTCGGCCTCGCTGCTGTGGATCTTCGACCAGGTGTCGTTGGCGGTGGTCGCGGCCTTGAACAGCTCCGGCGCGAGGTCCTTGGACACCACCACTTTCTGCCCGTCGTGGGTTTCATAGGTCAGGGTGTTGCCTTCCTGGCCGATGGTCCAGTTGAAGTTCTTGAAGTCGTTGAGGGTCGGAATCGGCGTGTTGGCGTCGGCCAGGGTCGCGCCGTTATTCAGGGCGGTATTGATATCGCCGGACTTGGCCGGGTCGGTGATGACCTCGTGCAGGCCAGCGAGGTATTCGAACAGTTTTGGATTGTCGTCCTTGGCCACCACGACTTTTTCGCCGTCGCCGGTCTCATAGCGGATCAGGCCAGGGCCGACTTCGTCCACCGGGCCGACGGTGATGCCGCTGTAGGGCGGCCAGACTTCGTTGTCACCGGCACGGCGATAGCCATCGGCTTCGCTGCTGGTCAGGCCGGAAAGGCTGTCGTAAGCGCCGGTCACCTGCTGATACAGCTCGGGGTTGTCGCGCTCGGAGACCACGTATTTCTGCCCGTCCTGGGTGACGTAACGGACCACCCCCGGACCCATTTCTTCGGCCGGGCCAACCGCCTGGTAATCGCCGAGTTTTTCCGGCGCCTGCTGATCGGCACCGACCCGCACGTAGCCGTCGGCTTCGCTGGCGTTGATCCCGGACAGGGCTTTGAAGTCCGCCGACACCTGCTTGAACAGCTCGGGATTTTCCTGCTCGGAAACGATGAACGACTTGCCGTCCTCGGTCACATAACGGATCAGCCCCGGACCTTTCTCGTCCGGCGGGCCGATAAACTTGTAAGCCCCCAGTGTCTCTGGCGCCGTGGCATCCGGGGCGGTCAATTCATAGCCTTCGCCGACGCTGTCCTTGATGCCTTGCAGGGCCGGCTGAGCGTCGACGATCTGCTGATACAGTTTGGGGTTGGTGGATTTGCTGACCATCACATGGTCGCCGTCCTCGGTGACATAGCGCACGGTATCGGCGGCCACGGTGCCCGGTTTTTCGATGGACTTGAGATCCTTCAAGGCCGGGGATTTCTCGTCGGCCGTGGCCGGTCGGTACTGATCGGCTTTCTCTACGCTGCTCTTGAGTAAGGTAGTGAACAGGGTTTTCGGTATCACCGCCGCCCGGGTCAACGGTTGGGTGTCGGGCGTGTTGGTCAAGGGGCGGGTCGACATACGATTGAACTCCTGATGTAACCATTGGGGCAGGGGCGTAGTTGTTTTATGACGTCGTTATTGCTGTCGGCGTCTTTATTTAATAGTGTGATGTGTCGCACGTTTTTATTGATTCGGCTGTTCACGAAGGTGCCGGAACTTGCCGGACACTATCAGTCCGGCAGGGAAAAAACACATGGCCCTGCTGAGTTTTCGCAACATTTCACAACTGCGAAACAGACCTTGTGCCTATCATGCAATCCTTGATTTATAAGGCTTGTAGCGTTGAAGGGCGGTGTGCAGGTCATATGGCTTGTGTGGTTTAAGAAATAGACAAAAAGTTCAATGGCACAGAATAAAAAGTCTCGTCTGCGAAGTATTCTTGTCTGTGTTGGAAAACTTGTTAATCCCGTGTTCCCAGCCTGCTCATAAGGTTTCACAAGTTTTCACAGCATCAAACAATTGCCCCTGCCTACTATTGATCCGTGCAAAACAGCGATGTCAGCCATGCCAGGTTATTCATCGATATTCGTTGCTCGCACAACTTTTCAATGCGCTGCGCTGTGGCGTTTGAAGTTTTCATACCTTCACCCCCATCCCCATCAAGGAGTTCCAAAATGAGTGATGTTCCTCCAGTAAGCTCCGGCGGCGCCGATGCAGCCATCGCCAAAATGGAAGCCACTTTCAACATGGCAATCGAGAAGTCAGCAAAGATCACCGAGCTGACCACAGCCAAGAAAGCTGAGCTCGATGCAACCAAACAACGTCCGCAGAACTGATGTTGTCATGCGGGCTGCGCCATTGCGGCCCGCATATCCTGCCGCTGAGTTGGCGATGCCTGTGGACCCCTTGATGGTAATCCGCCCATGACAGCCCTTATTTCCTTGACCTCGGTGCCCCGTTCCTCGGCATCAGGCGAGAGCGCACCCGTGCTCAGCATCACCCATGGCCTGCACCAAGGCGTCAATCTGACTCTGGACAGTGCCGTTTACATTGTCGGCAGCGCCTCCAGCGCCGATCTCATTCTCAGCGACGCCGGTATCGCCGAACGGCATATGGTGCTGCGCTTCGTCGATGGCCGCGTGGCCGTCGAAGCCTTGGGTGGCGACCTGATTGTCGTCGACCTGCACGGGCAGCAAACCCGCATCCCCAAAGGTAATGGCCATCGTGCCCGCCTGCCGCTGCAAATCGGCCTGGGCGACGCGCGCCTGCGTCTGGACAGCAGCTCGCCCGAGCGCGCGCCCGCTGCGGCACAGGCCTCGATCTGGCGCAGCAAATTGCACTGGCTGTTGGCCTTGGTGCTGATGGTGTTGTGCGTGGGCGCCTTTGCCTTTCGCAGCGAACCGATCGCCCCGGCGGCACTGGTTGTCAGCGCCCCGACCCGCGTGCCTCAGGTGCCGGTCAACACGCCAGCCCAGGCGCATATCTGGCTTGATCAGCAACTCTCTGCCGCCGACCTCAAGGGTATCCGGGTCAGCGAGGCGGGCGGCCAGTTGATCGCCGAAGGCGCCTACGACCCAACACAAAAATCGCGCTGGATCGCCCTGCAACAGGCCTATGACCAACAGTTCGGCCAGCAGGTGCTGCTCCAGGCCAACGTCACCCAGCACAGCGAAATCGCCAAGCCGCGGGTGCGGTTCCAGGCAGTGTGGTTCGGCACCAATCCGTACGTGATCAACGACAGCGGCCGCCGCCTGTACCCCGGCGCGGCCCTGGCCGATGGTTGGATGCTGGAGCGCATCGAAAACAACCAGGTGATTTTGGCCAGGGGTGAAGAGCGGTTTACGTTGACCCTGTGATGACTGTGGAACCGGCACGCCGCTCCTACGGGCAGGTCCACATTTTGTGAATCCAAATAGCTGAGCCTTGCCTGATGAGAGTCGATCCGCGCCCCTTACTGCCCACGCCTACCGACAAGACGGCCGCGGTCGAGAGCATTCGTCCGGTGGTTGCGCGCCAGAGCGCGCGCTTCGAGGCGGTGCTGAGCAAGCGCGAGGGCGTGGCGCGGCGCTCGTTGCGCGGCGATGTCGAGCAGGCGGGCAGCAGCGAAGGCGTCAGCCCGGAGCTGTTCGGCAGCACGCGCTCACTGGAAATTCTCAACTATTTGCTGGACGAAGTCCTGCCCGGGCTGGATGCCGAGCCTGAGATCAAGACCCTGGCTGAAGACCTGATTCGCGAGGAAATTCATATGCGCCAGAGTCTGGAACAGCAGCGTGCCGAGGTGCAGGTATGAGCATCTTCTTCGGCACAGGAGCCGCGAACACTTGGCAGGGGGGAGTGACTTCATTCGCCAAAGCGGTATTTCAGGCGACAGCGATGTATCGACTGTACTACCCCATTCGCGAAGGAATTCACTCCCACAAAAAACCATTTATTTCAGAGGGCTATCTGTTTTTTTTGCTGCCACAAGGGGTTCTGCAATGACCGCGCGTGACGATCAGGACTGCATCGAACTGCTCAAGGGCATGGGCGATCTGTATCGCCGCAGCGGCCAGGCCCAGCGTGCCCTGGTGATGCTGTTGATCGCCGTGCAAATGGCCCCCGAGGACAGCACACTGCTGCGCACCCTGGCCATGACCTTTACCGACAGCGGTGATGCCGAACGCGCCCTTAATGCGCTGGACCGTCTGGCCGAACAGGAAGGCGAGTCCAGCAGCCTGTTGTTGCTGCGCAGCCGGGCCCTGTGGCGCGGCGCACGCACGGAAGAGGCGCGGCAGTGCTTCAAGCGCTATCTGGCGGCGCGGAGGGCGGCGGCATGAACCTGATGAACCGGCTCAACGGCCTGGCTCGCATAGCCGCACAGCGCACCGACGTGATTATCGTCGCCTTTATGCTGATGGCCATCGTCATGATGATCATCCCGCTGCCGACTTATCTGGTCGACATGCTCATCGGCCTGAACATCGCGCTGAGCATTCTGATCCTTATCGTCGCCTTCTACATCTCCCACTCGGTGGAGTTCTCGGCGCTGCCGCCGCTGATTCTGCTCAGCACGTTGTTTCGTCTGTCCCTGTCCATCACCACCACGCGCCTGATCCTGCTCGACGGCAACGCCGGGCATATCGTCAAGGCGTTCGGTGATTTTGTGATTGCCGGGCAGGTAGTGGTGGGGCTGGTGGTGTTCCTGATCATCACCGTGGCGCAGTTCGTGGTGATCACCAAGGGTGCCGAGCGAGTCGCGGAAGTGGCGGCACGTTTCACTCTGGACGCCATGCCCGGCAAGCAGATGAGCATCGACAACGACCTGCGCAACGGCGATATCGATCAGCCGGAAGCGCGGCGTCGGCGTTCGCGGCTGGAGCGGGAAAGCCAGATGTTCGGCGCGATGGACGGCGCCATGAAATTCGTCAAGGGCGATGCCATCGCCGGTCTGGTGATCCTCGCGGTCAACCTGCTTGGCGGCATGCTGATCGGCATGCTTGAGCGGGACATGCCCTTCGGCGTGGCGGTACATACCTATTCGCTACTGACCGTGGGCGATGGCCTGATCGCACAGATTCCGGCGCTGCTGATTTCCGTGGCGGCGGGCACCGTGGTGACCCGGGTCAACAGCGATAACACCGAAGGCAACCTCGGCACTGAGATCCTGGCCCAACTGGGCGCCAGTCATCGCGCCCTGAGCCTGACTGCACTTATCCTGCTGGGTGTCGCCCTGCTGCCTGGCTTCCCGGCGCTGGTTTTTATCGGCCTGGCGGCGATCCTCGGTGCCTCGGCGTTTTTCATGTGGCGGCGGCAGAGGGTGCAACCGCTGCAAGCCGTGGTGGAAGAGGCGCCGGGCGAGGTGCACGAATACGAAACGGTCGAATCGGCACCGCTGCTGATTAAGCCTCTGGACTGCCGCCTGCTGCTGATCCTCGGACCGGGGCTGGCCGCATCGGCACCGGAGCAGCCTCTGCGCCAACGCATCGAGGCCCTGTGCCACGAGATTCGCGGCGACCTGGGTATTGAGGTGCCCGAGGCCGAGATCTATACCGAGCGCAAGGCCGCAGCCCAGCGCTTTGTTATCGAGCTGGAAGGCGTGCCGGTCTGCGAAGGCGAGCTGCCGGTGGATTGCCTGTTGCTCAAGGACGACCCGGTGCACGCGCAGTTGCTGGATATCCCGGCGCTGGAAGCCGACTCACCCCTGAGCCAGCGGCCGGGGCAGTGGATCGAAAGGCATCATCAAGCGCGCCTGGAAGAGGCCGGGGTCGGCTTTCTGTTCCCCGACGAGATCCTGCGCGCCGTGCTCGAGCGTACCTTGCGCCGCTATGCCGCCGACTTCCTTGGCATTCAGGAGACCCGTGCGTTGCTCGAGCGCATGGAAGGCAACTACGGCGAACTGGTCAAGGAAGTGTTGCGCAGCGTGCCTTTGCAACGGGTGGCCGAAGCCTTGCGTTGCCTGGTCGCTGAAGGTGTGTCGATCCGCAATCAGCGTGCGTTGCTCGAAGCCATGGTTGAGTGGGGCGGCCGCGAAGTGGATGCCGCGCGCCTGGCCGAACACTTGCGCGCCGCTCTGGCACGGCAGATCAGTCATCAGTATGCCGATCGCAATCGGGTGATCAGCGCCTTTGTCCTGGCGCCCGCTCTGGAAGAACAACTGCGCTCCAGCCTGCGCCGTCAGGACGGTAGCCGCGACTCGATCCCGGAGCAGACCAGCCGCGCCGTACTCGTGCAGCTGCGGCATATCTGCGAGCGCCTGCCCGATGACCGCCGCACCGTACTGCTGGCTCACCCGGAACTGCGCCGCGCCCTGCGCCGCCTGATCGTGCGCGGCGAGATCGAGCTGGCGGTGCTGTCGTTCCGCGAGCTGGCGGGGGAATACAACCTGCAGGCCGTTGGCACCGTCAGCCTCAGTGATGCACCGCAGCGTTCCGCTACTCCGACTCCTTCTTCTCTGGCGAATGCTTCATGACCTGTTTTTCCGCCGTGCGCGTCATCCGTTATCTGGGTCTGCTGGCGACTTTTTTGCCGCTGCTGGCCGTTGCCCAGGACATCGCCAAAGGCAGTAATGCCACGCTGGATCTAGCCTCCGGCGAGGGGCGCATCCTGCATTTCAAGGCGCCGGTAGAGTCGGTACTGGTGGCCGAGCCAGGGGTGGCCGACCTGCAAGTGGTGTCCCCCGGCGTGATTTATATCTTCGGCAAGGCGCCGGGCCAGACCAGCCTGATCGCCTTGGGCAGCGATGGCCAGCAGGTCGCCTCGCTGAATCTGGCGGTGAACAGCAGCAGTCAGGGCGTCAGCCGCCCGCTCAAGGATCTGCACCCGGACAGCAGCGCCCATATCAGCGCCGCCGTTAATCGTCTGGTGGCCAAGGGCACGGTGCAGGATGTCGGCGAAGCCACCGATCTCAATGCCTTGCTCAGCGTACAGGGGCAGGGCATGCAACCGGCCCTGAACAGCACCGAATACAGCGGCTCGGCCCAGGTCAACATCCGTGTGCGCTTTGCCGAAGTCTCGCGCTCGGAGCTGCTGCGCTACGGGGTGAACTGGAATGCCCTGTTCAATAACGGCACCTTCTCGTTCGGCCTGCTGACCGGTGGTGCCCTGGCGGCCGATGCCGCCAGCGGCGCATCGAACGTGGTGAGCGCCGGGCTGGCCTCGGGCAACCTGAATATCGATGCGATGCTCGAAGCCCTGCAAAGTAACGGCATCCTGGAGATTCTCGCCGAACCCAATATCACCGCCATGACCGGCCAGACCGCAAGCTTCCTTGCCGGTGGCGAAGTCGCCGTGCCGGTGCCGGTCAATCGCGACCTGGTGGGCATCGAATACAAGTCCTACGGCGTCTCGCTGCTGTTCAGCCCGACCCTGTTGCCCAACGGTCGCATCGCCCTGCAAGTGCGTCCGGAAGTCAGCAGCCTGATGGGCAGCAATACGGTCAACGTCAATGGCTACCTGGTGCCGTCGTTCCGCGTGCGCCGCGCCGATACCCGGGTGGAAGTGGGCAGCGGCCAGACCTTCGCCATTGCCGGACTGTTCCAGCGCGAAAGCAGTCAGGACGTGGAAAAGGTGCCGATGCTTGGTGACATGCCGATCCTCGGCAACCTGTTCCGCTCCAAGCGTTTCCAGCGCAACGAAACCGAACTGGTGATCCTGATCACGCCGTACCTGGTGCAGCCGGTACGTGGCCGCACCCTGGCCACGCCGCTGGATCCGCTACCCGGCGCCGCGACCACCACGGCCTCGGCCGGACCGCGCCAGGGCGGCCGGTTCGGCTTCTACATGAATTGATCACGGAGCGACCATGAAGCCCTTTGTCCTGCCACTCCTGATCCTCCTGCTGGCTGGTTGCAAGAACCACTTGGAGCCTGCGTCCTACTCGCCGGACTACCAACGCCTGGTTGGTGCTGATGGCCGGGTCGAACTGCTGCCGGTGGAATGCCTGAAGCCGCCTGCCGAAGACGTCTTTGAGACCGATGAGGACTACGTGCCGCTGCTGGCACCGGGTTGCGCCAACAATCTCACGCTGCTGCAGATGGTCGAGCAGCGCGGCGATCTGTTCCAGGGCCGTGCCACCGGGCCGACCATGGCCGCGCCTGTGGGCCGGGCGGCCCAGGTGTATATCGACGGCTATGACCGTGAAGAATTGCGTCGGCGCAAGGACGAACAAGAGTCCCGCGCCGACAAGCAGGAAAAGCAATGAAGGCCTTAGTGAGCGTCCACCAGCCCCAGCTCCCGGGCCTGTACGGCCGGGTCGGCGATGGCCTTGATGCGCCTGGCTTCGATCAGCAGGGTCTGGCGCTCGGCGGCGGGGATGTCTTCCAGGGTCATGCCGGCGACGTCCTGCTCGCGTCCGGCCAGCACGGTGATCAGCAGCTCGTTACGCTGATGCCGGGGTTGCGCACGGGGCGACTGGGCGACGCTGTGAATGGTGTCCAGGGCCTGCTGCGCCTGCCCGCCGAGGGCGTAGGCCAGGGCCAGGTTGCAGCGGCTGTCGAGGTCGTTGGGGACGAGGGCGACGCTCTTGCTGAAGGCGCTTTGCGCGGCTGGGGCCTGACCACGCAGGATCTCGGCGATGCCCAGGCGGTTCCAGGCATCGGCGCGATTGCCCGTGTTGGCCGCCTGGGTCAGGGCGGTGACGGCGCGGTCCAGTTTGCCCAGGCGCACTTGAGTGGTACCCAGACCGAGCAGGGCATCGACGTTACCGGGCTTGAGTTCCAGGGCCTGCTGGTAAGCCCGCTCGGCACTGCGGGCATCGCCGCTGGCCAGACGCGTCTCACCGAGCTTCAACCAGGCCTCGACATGGCTGCCCGGCTGCTGCGTGGCCTTCTCGTACAGCGACGCGGCCGTGGTTGCATCGCCGCGTTTCTGCAGATCACCGGCCAGGCTCATGAAGCGTGCATAGCTGTCATCGGTCGGTGGCTGGCCGGCGCAGGAGGCAAGCAGGGCGGTGGCGATCAGCAACGGCAAGCGGTTGAACATAAACAGGTCTCGGCCGGACAACGGGATGGTCATCTTAGCGATTTAGTCGGCAATAGCGACCGTTATGTACACCAGGATTTCATATCGGCATCACGATCCACGCAAGGCCTCGCCGCGTCTTCGACACCGCGCTGTCGCGCAGCAAACCCTGAGCAGGGTGGGAGCGAATTTATTCGCGAAGACGGTATTTCAGGCGACGGCAATGCGGCGAATGCGCAGGCCTCTTCGCGAATGAATTCGCTCCCACAAGAGGGGCTTTTGTCTCGGCTGAGCATGTGGTGTTTGCGTAAAGTGAGGCTTGTGTTGTGCCTGCTGCTTCTGGCGCCGCTGCCTGCTTTTGCCGAATCGACGGACGACCCCACTTGGTTCAGCCAGCCCTACGCCTACGTCCTGGTCGAGCAGGACGTGCGTGCCGCTCTCACCGAATTCGGCCATAACCTTGGCCTGATCGTGGTGCTCTCCGACAAGGTCCGGGGCAAGTCGCGCAGTGTTGTGCGCGGCGCCACTGCCGGGGATTTCCTCACTCAGCTGTGCGACACCAACGGCCTGGGCTGGTACTTCGACGGCAACGTGCTGTACCTCAATGCCGACGATGAAATCGCCACGCGCCTGTTCAAGGGCCAGGGCCATTTGAACCTTGATCAACTACGCGGTTACCTCGCGGGCCTGGATGTGTATGGCAAGCAATTGTCCATGCGCCCCAGTCCTGACGGCGACGAACTGTTCGTCTCCGGGCCGCCGCCTTATCTGAACATGATCCAGCAGCATATCGACCAGCAACCGCGCCCTGTCGTCGCGCCCGTGGCCCGCGAACGCGGCATGCGGGTGTTTCGTGGCAGCGTCGTGAGCGACAACTGATCCCTAAAGCCAGACCAGGAGAAGCCCCATGTCCGTAGCACCGATCGACAGCAGCATCAGCACCCCACCGGCCAGCGCCGAAGCCAAGTTCAACGCCGCGGTGGACAAGTCCAAGGATGAGATGAGCGACGAGGATTTCACCGAGGCCCTGATCACACAGGCCGTCACCATCGGCGGGCAGTTCATCATCATGCCCAAAGCCCAGGAAATGCTGAACGAAGCTCAGTCGTCGGAAGACGACGAAGAATAGAGGCCAGGCCATGACCGCAAGTCTCGCAGCCACGGCGGCATTGCCGCCGTCAGGAGGGCAGGGAGGGCTTCAGGCTTCCCAGAACCTCTTTGAACATATGGCAACTACCTCCAAGGGCATGCCCGAGGGGGCCAGCCCGCATCAGCTCGGTGAAGGCCTGATGGAGCGGCTCAACGGTTTCATCGACCGTTCCCGCAGTTTCTCCGAGCGCGCCGAAGTGCTCGGCAACGGCGCGCCTTCAGGTGCCTCGCAGCCGCCGTCGGCTGCGGAAAAAACCGCCGCCACTCCGGCCACCGCCAATGGCGAAGGGGCGAAGAAGGTCGGCGATAAACAGGTCGATCAGATCGTCCATTCCCTGGGCAAGATGTTCGATTACTCCATTGAAACGCAGATGGTGGTGCGGGGCGCGACGCAGATTTCCGGCTCCGCCAACACCCTGCTCAAAGGTCAATAACCCATGCTCCGTGCCGCGCGTTTGATGATCATCGTCGCTCTTGCCGGGCTGTTGCAGGCCTGCGACATGGACCTGTACAGCAACCTCAGCGAGCGTGAGGCCAATGCCATGCTCGCGGTGTTGCTGCGCGACGGCATCCCGGCTTCGCGCAAGGTCCAGGACAACGGCCAGCTCAAGCTGGTGGTGGACGAGCGGCGCTTTGCCGAGGCCATGGCCCTGCTCGATGAAGCCGGCTTGCCGGGGCAGAATTTCGCCAATATGGGCGAGGTGTTCAAGGGCAACGGCCTGGTGTCGTCGCCGGTGCAGGAGCGCGCGCAGATGGTCTACGCCCTGAGCGAAGAGCTGTCCCACAGCGTGTCGCAGATCGACGGCATCGTCTCGGCGCGGGTGCATGTGGTACTGCCCGACAACGACCTGCTCAAGCGGGTGATCTCGCCGTCGTCGGCCTCGGTGCTGGTGCGCTACGACGCCAATACCGATATCAACCCGCTGATCCCGCAGATCAAGACGCTGGTCGCCAACGGCATCTCCGGTCTCAGTTACGACGGTGTCTCGGTGACGGCAATCAAGGCCGCCATCCCGACCCATAACGCCAGCGGCCAGCCGCGCATGAGCA
The DNA here is from genome assembly GCF_024807945.1 of Pseudomonas sp. JUb42. Taxonomy (GTDB): domain Bacteria; phylum Pseudomonadota; class Gammaproteobacteria; order Pseudomonadales; family Pseudomonadaceae; genus Aquipseudomonas. The sequence goes on from NZ_JANUFD010000001.1 coordinate 694,504, forward strand.
GTTTCATGGGCATCTGGATGCTCGAAGACAACCTGCCCCAGGCGCGCCTGTTGTTCGGCGGCAGCCTGTTGCTGGTACTGGTTCTCGCCGGGGTGCTGGCCTGGCAGTCGTGGCACCGCCGTCGCGGCCAGAGCCTGTATGCCTTGCCGGAGGCCTCATGAGTCAGGTGCAACAATGGCAGGAACTGCTTGAGCAACCCCTGGCTTTCGTTGATCGCCAGCGCCTGGCCGCGTGTTTTCCCGCTGAGGTGGCCGTCGAGCGCATCCACGCTTTGCGCAAGGAGCCGCGCTTTCAGCCGCGCTTGCTGGAGTTGTTGCAGGCGCACTTTCAGCTGCAACCTTTGGCCCAGGCACCCATGCCTGCAGACGAAGATTTGCCGGTGCTGCTGATGACGCCTGAAGCTTTCCGCCGCCTGCCGCGCCTGTGTGGCGCCATTTGGCATGCGGCGACCCTGAGCCGGGAGATTCGTAGCGAAGTGGTCAACCAGTTGCGCGCTGCCCTGGGCAACGAAGTCTTCGCTATGGCCCTGGCTCATCGTTCGTTGGCCGGGGCAGCGGACCTGCTGCGTCAGCCCGACGAACTGCTGGCGGCCATCGATCATGACGGTGCGCTCTGTGTCTCGGCCTGGTTGCAGGCACAGCCGCCGTTATTGCGTGACTGGCTGCGTTTGCGTCTGTCTGATCCGGGCGTGCACGACCCGCGCACCCCGGTGGATATCCGGATTGTGCGCAGCCTTGCGGCGACCCTTGCCCACCGTGAAGCCGAGCTGAAGCCTGTCGAGGTGACGCATGAGTAATCTGCCGAGCCGCCCGGCCGCGCGTATCTTGCGCGGCGCCGAAGCGCAACTGTGGACCGATGGTTACGCCTTCTTGCAGGCCGCTCGCGATGAAGCCGAGCTGATCCGCCAGGACAGCGGCCACTGGCTGGAGCAGGCCCGCGCTGAAGGCTTCGAAAGCGCCCGTCTGGAAGGCGCCGAGCAGGTCAGCGCGCTGCTGGCGCACACCTCGGCCAAGGTTGAAGCCTATCTGGCCGGGCTGGAAAGTGCTCTTGCCGATCTGGCCCTGGGCATTGCCCGCGAGGTGCTTGAATGCATGGATGATGCCGAGCGCGTAGTCAGTTGTACGCGCAAGGCCTTGGCCGCCTTTCGCCAGGATCAGGCGCTGACTCTGTTTGTGCCGCGTCTGCAGGTGGAAGCGGTGCGGCGCCGGCTGAAAAGTGAACTCGACAGCCTGCCCGCGATCACTGTCGAATCCGACGATCAGTTGACCTTCGGCCAGGCGCGCCTGAGCAGCCCGGTGGGCTCGGTGGAACTGGGCCTGGATGTGCAATTACAAGCCCTGCGCCGCAGCCTGCTGCCCTTTGCCGAGGTTGCGCCGTGAGCCTGGAACTGCTGATCCCTCGCCTGCATGAGCGTCTGGCCGATGCCCGGCCGCGCCCCATGAAAGGCACCATCCGCAGTATTCGCGGGGTGCTGCTGCGGGCCAGTGTCGCCGGTGTGCGCATCGGCGAACTGTGCCAGTTGCGCGACCCCAGTACCGGTCGCAGCCTCGCCGCCGAAGTGATTGGCTTTGATGAAGACGAAGCGATTCTCTCGCCCATTGGCTCCATGGAAGGGCTGTCTACCCGTACCGAAATCATTGCTACCGGCGAGACCCTTGGGGTCAGCGTCGGCGATGGCCAACTGGGGCGAGTGATCAGCCCCATGGGCGATTATCTGGACGGCGACGGCATGCTGCCTTTGGGCAATCTGCAACGCTACCCGCTGCATGCCGAACCGCCGGCGCCTTTTGCCCGGCAACTGATCGTCAACCCGATGTCCCTCGGCGTGCGCTCCATCGACGGCCTGCTGACCCTGGCCCAGGGCCAACGCATGGGCGTATTCGGCGAGCCGGGAGTGGGCAAGTCGTCGCTGCTGGCGAGCATCGTGCGTAATACCAATGCCGATGTGATCGTCATCGGCCTGATCGGCGAGCGCGGCCGCGAAGTGCGCGAGCTGCTGGACGTGCAGCTCGATGCCCAGGCCCGGGAGCGCACGGTCGCCGTGGTCGCCACCTCGGACCGGCCTGCCGCCGAGCGGGTGCGGGCCGCATATGTCGCCACCGCTCTGGCTGAATATCACCGGGATCAGGGCCGAAATGTGCTGTTGTTGATGGACAGCCTGACCCGCTTCGCCCGGGCCCAGCGCGAGATCGGCCTGGCAGTGGGCGAACCACCGACCCGACGCGGTTATCCGCCGTCATTCTTTTCCGCCTTACCGCGCCTGTTGGAGCGTGCCGGCCCCGGCGCCACAGGCAGCATCACTGCGTTGTACACCGTGCTCACCGAAGGCGATGCCGCGACCGATCCGGTGGCCGAAGAAGCCCGCTCGATCCTCGACGGCCATATCGTGCTGAGCGCCGAACTGGCCCAGCGCAACTACTTCCCGGCCATCGATGTGCTGCGCAGCCGCAGCCGTCTGATGGATCAGGTCAGCAGCGACGAACAGCGCCGCCTGGCCCGGCGTATCCGCGAGTTGATGGCGCGGCGCACAGAAATCGAAATGCTCATACGGATCGGTGAGTACGCGCCCGGCAGCGACGCTCTGGCCGACGAAGCCATCGCCCGCCACGACGCCATCGAAGCTTTTTTACGCCAGGCCGCCGGCGAGCCGAGCAGCCCGGGCGAAACCCTCAGACATATGCGCAAGGTGTTGGCATGAACACCACGGAGACCCTATGAACAGCCACGATCTGCGCAACCTGCACGCGCTGCGGCAATTGCGCGAACAGCGCGCCTCAAGCCAATTGGCTGCGCAGCAACAGCGGTGCCGCGAGACCAACGTCGCCTTGGATGATGCCAAGGAAAAACTGCGCCTGCATCGCGAGTCCATCGCCCGGGAAGCCGAGAAACTCTATGGCCGTTTCAGCGAAGGCCTGTCGATCAATGCCTGGCACGAGGCCCAGGAGCGCTTGGCCGAACTGGAAGACGACAACCAGCAACTGCAAAGCGGCGTGGAAGAAGTCAGCCAGTTGCTTGATGGGCAGGAGCAGGAGCGCGAGGTGTTCCGTATTGCTCGCGCGGCGCGCCAGCGTCAGGCTGATGCCTGGCAGGTGTTGGTTGATGGTCGGGAGCAGGGCGAGCGTCGGCAAAACGAACAGCGCGAAGAAGCCGATGACCTGTTTGCGCCCCTGTCGGCACTGCTATCCGGGAGCGCGCCTTGACCTCCCACGAGGCCATCGTCTGGCCGCAGATCAGCCTGCCCCGGCATGAACGGCAATGGACGGCGCTGCACAACCGCCTGCATCAGCCACGGCGTGACTGGCACGGGCAGTTTGCCGGGCAGCCGCTTACGGTGCGCTGGAGTGGTGTTGCGGCGGATACCGCTGCCGAGCTGTGGATGACCCTGGGCCAGGCAATGTTTGCCTTGAGCCTGCCGGACGAAGCACTACGAGTGCTTGGTCTGCCTGCCAGCGTAAAGCCCCACAGCCTGGCCGGCAGCCTGCTGCTGGAACAGGCCTTGCTGCCGCTGATCCTGCCCATCGAGCAACTGTTCGGCCTGCCGCTGCGAGTCCAGGACAATCCGACACCGCGCGTGCGCGGCCCTCTGGCCATGCATCTTGGCGTGCAACTGGGCGAGGCCGCCGAGTGGCCGCTGCAACTGCATATGGACGAAGACGGCGCTGATTTGCTGGCCGCCGCCCTTGATCTTTATGCGCCAACCGTGCCCCACGATCTGGGCCATCTGCCGCTGCCCATGACCGTCGACAGCGGCGAAGCCTGGCTGACCCTGGCCGAGCTGCGCAGCCTGTTGCCGGGGGACGTGGTGATGCTCGACCCGTGGCCCGCCAGCCAGGTGCGTCTGTGCGCTGTGACGGGGCTGCAGGCCCGGGCGCAACTGGACGGGCAGCGCCTGCAACTGCTTGAGCAACCTTTTGCCGTGAATTCTATGAAGGAGCATCACATGACCGAAGTGGGTGCCGGACGCGGCCTGGAAACGAGTCTGGAAGCGAGTCTGAACGAGCTGCCACTCAAGCTGGTGTGTCAGGTCGGCAGTGTCGAGATGACCCTCGCGCAACTGCGCGAACTGGGCACGGGCAGCCTGCTGCAACTGACGCCGAGCATGCAGGAAGGCGTCGATCTGATGATCAACGGCCGCCGTGTCGGCCAAGGCCAGCTGGTGCAAGTCGGTGAAGGCCTGGGTGTGCGCCTGCTGAGCTTCGCCACGCCATGAGCGGCTATCAGCCGAACCTGATCGAGATCATTCTGGTCGTCGCCACCATTGGTCTCATCCCGCTGGCGGTGGTGACCCTGACCGGTTTCATGAAGATTTCCGTGGTGCTGTTCCTGATCCGCAACGCCCTGGGCGTGCAGCAGACGCCGCCGAACCTGGTGCTGTACGGCATCGCCCTGATCCTCTCGGTGTATGTGACCACGCCGCTGATTGGCGACATGTACCGCCAGGTGCAGGGGCGCGACCTGAACATGGAGAACGTCGAGCAGGTCAAGGAGTTCGGCGAGGCCTTGCGCCCACCCTTGCAGGCGCATCTGTCGCGTTTTGCCAATCAGAGCGAGCGCGGCTTTTTCGTCCAGGCCACGGAGACCATCTGGTCGCCGGAAGCCCGGGCCGACCTGCGTGATGACGACTTGGTGGTGCTGGTCCCGGCCTTTGTCAGTTCGGAGCTGACCCGGGCCTTCGAGATCGGTTTCCTGTTGTACATCCCGTTTCTGGTGGTGGATCTGTTGGTGTCTAACGTGCTCATGGCCATGGGCATGTCCATGGTCTCACCGACGTTGATATCAATACCGCTGAAGCTGTTCCTTTTTGTCTCGTTGAGCGGCTGGTCGCGCTTGATGCACGGTCTGATTCTTAGCTACGGGTGAACCCATGGGGCAGGACGTTTTTCTTTCGTTGATGAAACAGGCGCTGATGACGGTGCTGCTGTTGTCCGCACCGGCCTTGGGCGTGGCGATCATCGTCGGCCTCAGCGTTGGTCTGTTGCAGGCCCTGACCCAGATTCAGGACCAGACGTTGCCGCAGGTGGTCAAACTGGTGGCGGTGCTGCTGGTGATCGTCTTTGTCGGGCCGTTGCTGGCCGGGCAGGTGGCGGAACTGGGCAGCACGGTGCTGGACAACTTCCCGCTATGGACGCGCTGAACGGGCATGGATGCGGCTCTGGTCAATACGTTTCTCGAGGTCGCTTACCCGGTGATCAGCTCGGCGGCGCTCTCGGCTTCGCGAGCAATGGGCCTGGTGGTGATAACGCCTGCGTTCAACCGCCTGGGTCTCACCGGGATGATCCGTGGCTGTGTGGCGGTGGCAATTTCGGTACCGATGTTCCTGCCGACCTTTACCGCGTTTACCTCCATGCCCGAGCACGGCAGCTTTTGGCTCGCCGGTTTGCTGATCAAGGAGTTCCTGATTGGCCTGCTGGTCGGGCTGTTGTTCGGCATTCCGTTCTGGGCGGCGGAAGTGGCGGGGGAACTGATCGACCTGCAACGCGGCTCGACCATGGCACAACTGGTGGACCCGCTGTCGTCCGGGGAGTCCAGTGTCATGGCGACGCTGTTGACGGTGATGCTGATCACCCTGTTCTTCATGTCCGGCGGCTTTATTCTGATGGTCGACGGCTATTTCCATAGCTACCAGTTATGGCCGGTCACGGCTTTCACCCCGCTGTTTGCCTCGTCGGCATTGCTGGCGGTGCTGTCAATCCTCGATCAGGTGATGCGCATCGGCGTGTTGATGGTTTCGCCCTTGATCATCTCCCTGCTGGTCACCGACCTGATGCTGGCCTACCTGTCGCGCATGGCGCCGAGCCTGCATATCTTCGACTTGTCGCTGCCGGTGAAGAACCTGTTTTTCACCATTCTGATGGTGATTTATATCGGCTTCCTGATCCCCTTGATGCTCGATCAACTGGCGGAATTCCGTGGCACCGTGGAGCTGCTCAAGAGCCTGGTAGGAGACAGCCATGGCTGATACCAGCGAAGAGAAATCCCAGCCCGCCACGGACAAGAAACTCAAGGACGCGCGCAAGAAAGGCCAGGTTGCCAAGAGCCAGGACCTGGTCTCGGGCATGGTCATTCTGTTCTGTACCCTGTGCATCTCGATCATGGCGCCACGGGCCGAGGCCCAAGTGCGCAAGTTGATCGACCTGACTGCGCAGATCTATATCGAACCCTTCGCAACGGTGTGGCCGCGAGTGCTGGATACCGCCGAGCGCCTGCTGATCAGCATTACCCTGCCGGTGATGGCGGTAACCATGGGGGTGGTGATCCTGACCAACCTGATCACCATGCGCGGCGTGGTGTTCTCGGTGGAACCGATCAAACCGGACTTCAAACGGATCAATCCGGCCGAAGGCTTCAAGCGCATCTTTGCCTTGCGCAATGTGGTCGAATTTCTCAAGGGCCTGGTCAAGGTGCATCTGCTCGGGCTGGCGTTCTACGTGGTCGGGCGGCACGCCTTGCAGGCGCTGATGGAGTCGTCGCGCTGTGGCGCCGGTTGCATCGAGTCGACGTTTTTTCTGGTGCTCAAGCCGTTGGTGTTTACCGTGCTGGCGGCGTTTTTGCTGGTCGGCGGGGCTGATGTGATGATGCAGCGCTGGCTGTTTGGCCGGGACATGAAAATGACCCGCAGCGAGCAGAAGCGTGAACGCAAGGACATCGACGGCGACCCGCTGATCAAGAGCGAACGCCAGCGCCAGCGCCGGGAAATGCAGGCCCTGGCCACCAAACTGGGCCTGGCCCGGGCGTCCCTGGTGATCGGCGTATCCGGTGGCTGGGTGGTGGGGTTGCGCTATGTGCGTGGGGAAACGCCGGTGCCCATCGTGGTCAGCCGCACGGAACCTGAAGACTCCCCGGCCATCCTCGCCGAAGCCACCCGTCTGGGCATCGCCCATGCCATGGACCCGAATCTGGCAGGCGAGATTGCCCGCCGCGCGGTGCCGGGTGATCCGGTGCCGGACCAGACCTTTCAGGCGGTGGCGGATTTGCTGGTGGCGGCGCGGTTGATCTGAAGATCAATGTTTCTGTCACCGCGCGAACAAGAAGGCACACAAAATTGTGGGACCGGCTTTAGCCGGGAAGACGTTGGTGTGAACGATGCATTTATATCGTTTGTCCCGACGCTTTCCCGGCTAAAGCCGGTCCCACAGGTGCGCCAGAACCTAGGCCTTCTCAGGCAAGCTTGCTTCCACAGATTTAGCAGTGATCCGTTGGAGCGAGGCTTGCCCGCGAAGAGGCCGGTGCATCCGGCACATATCCGCAGCCCGACCCATCGCCTTCGCGGACAAGCCCGGCTCCAACGAATTGCGCAGATCTCGGCAGCGCCTACAGGTTGTGTGCATTCAGGCTGCGTCAGCTGTTATCCACATCATGGTACTCACCGCCATACCCGTCGGTGGTCCGCCAGATAATGTCGTGGTTATCGTTGGTCCATTCCGAAGGCCGGGTGGAGAATTTGTAGTCTTCGGAGCGGCGGTTGTTGCCGTCGCCGATGTAGTCGGGGTGGTCGAGGTTCTTGCCCTTGACGCTGGAGCGGGCATCCCATTCTTCCTTGCGGAAGTCGAAGATGCTTTGGTCCCCCGGTGCGTCGCGCTGGCCCCAGTCGGAGAGGTAGGTCTGCAGCCACACATAGGCTTCGTCGCCGTTGGGTTGCAGCAGGCCGTCGGCCTTGAAGTCCTTGATCTGGTCCCAGTTCTGCAGTGAAACCTTGTGCAGCTTGGCCGACTTGATATCGCCGAGGATCGCGCCGACGAAGGAGAACACCCCGGAAAACAGGAAGCCCACAGGGCCGAGCAGTGGTATCAGGCGCCCGGTCACGCCCAGGGCCCCGGCCACGCTGCCCGCTGCGCCGACCAGGCTGCTGACGCCACCGGCCACGGACAGTGAACCGGAGGCAATCTTGATCGGGTCTTTTTCCCGCACGCCGTCACGGATGGTCAGGCCGCCGGTGACGACGCCGATGACCCCGCCCACTACGTCGGCAGCGGCGCCAATGACCTTGATCGCGCTGCCGGCAATGCGCGCCACCTTGCCCGCGCCCGATACGCCGCCGCGTTTCTCGATGCCTTTTTCGATGCCTTCGTGCAGCTTGGTCATCGAGGCTTCGTCGAACGGCTGGCCGTTGAGGGCCTTGCCGACGTCTTTGCCATCGGCCATGGCGTCGTCGATGATGTTGTAGTACTTGTTCTGGATCTCTTCGACCGAGCGCGGCACATCCGGGCCGGTAACGCCGCCCGGCTTGCTCCAGATGGCGGGCACCGAACGGTCCAGGCCCATCATCTTGTAGGCGTTGGTGCCCATGATCTTGTCGAAGGTCTTGGTGCCCAGGGTCGCGAAGTGCGAGCCGGTGCTGAGGAAGCCGATAAAGTCGTTGGCGATGCCGACCCGCTCGCGTGGCGTATCGGCCAGGCTGCCGCCCTTGCCGACCAGTTGGTAAATCGCCCGGCCCATGGAAATCGCGCCGCCCATGGAACCGAGTACGCCGTTATCGCTGAGGAAGGCCAGGTTCTTGGTGAAGGCGCCACGGTTCTCGGCGCTCATGCCGGGCATCAGATCGGCGCTGACCGCCTTGTTGATGTCGTCTAGGGTGATCTTGCCGTTGGCCTGCCAGGTGTCGCCCAGGTTGGACATGACCTTGCCGAAGTCGGTCGCGGCGTTCTTGTCGTTCATCAACAGCTCGACGAACTTTTCGTAGGTCGCCAGGGAGCGCCGCGGGATGCCGTCGCCACTGGCCTTGAGCGCCTGCAGGATCAGCAGGGCGTTGTCGGTGCCAGCCAGGGCGGTGTTCTCGTCGGAGATCTTGCTCGGGTCGGCGACCAGCTTGTCCAGCTCCATGGTGTAGCCGTCGATCTGCACGTTCTGCAGAAATTCGTCGGCCTTGGCCGGATCGATATCGGCAAGCCCGGCGTAGGCGGCCTGGATTTCCTGGGTGGCCAGTTCGGTTTTGCCATCGGCCTGCAGTGCGTCGATGTATTTGACGAAGTTTTCCGAGGAGGTGCTGTCGATCAGCTTCTGCCGGGTTTCATCGACCTTGGCAGAACCGCCTTCGACCTTGCCCACGGCGTTGTCGTGGTGGGTCTTGAGGTCTTTCATGATGGTTTCGTCACCCATCAGGGTGCCGATCTGCGCATCGATGGCCTTGCTGTCGAAGATATGTTCGCGCACGTCCCGTGAGGTGACGTTCTCCGGATCGGTGGCGCTGCCCTGATTGGTGAAGCCGTGCTCGGGGATGATCGACATGCCGTTTTCCGACATGCTCTTGGCTTCCAGTGCACGGACGAACTTGGCCCGTGAATCGTCCTGGCCGATGCTGCCGTCCTTGACCCCGGCGCGGTACTCGTCGATCAGGGTCTTGATCGCCAGGTCGCGCACCGACAGCGGTTGGCCGTTATCGTCTTTCTCGGTGGTCGCCAGATCATCCACCGACACGTCTTTGCGTGGCGGCAAACCACTGTCGGCACGCAGCTTGTCGACGTCGGTGGTCTGCTCGGCAATGTCGGTGCGGTACGAGGAAATCTGGTCGAACATCTGCGGGTTGTCGTCCTGGGAGACGATGATTTTCTCCTCGGCGCCACCGGGCTTGTGGTAGGTGAAGGCGATCAGGCCAGGGCCGTATTCGCCGACGCCGCCGACACTCATGATGTCTTCGGTGGACGGCAGATAGTCCCCCGGTTCGGCCTTGACGTAGCCGTCGGCCTTGGCCTTTTCCAGGCCGGTAATGGTCTGGCCTTTGTTGGAATAATCGAGGAACGCCTGGGGGCTGAGGTTGCGCGAGACCACCAACAATTTGCCGTCGCTTTGGGTGACGACGAGGATGCCGTCGGTGGGCGCATCGACCTTGCTGATGCCGCTCAGTGGCAGCGCAGTTTCGCCATTGCTGACCAGATGCTGATCGGGCAGGGTGCGGGCGTTCTTGATGTAATCAAAGGCCGGGGTGCCCTGGGTGGCGCTCAGGGCATGGAGGAAATCGTACAACTGGCTGCCGCGATCCGCCGGGGCCGGCTGACCGCCGACGTTGCTATCGAGGGCGTCATAGCTGCGGTCGTGGGCAGCGGCGTCGTCCTGGCTGATCATGTACTTGTGGCCGTCGTGCTCGAACAGGATCACGCCGCTGTCGCTATCCTCGGAGACGATCTTCAGCCCGTCAGGCTTGAAGCCAGTGGGCAGGGCAGTGACTTTCTCGAAGCCCTTGGCCTCGCCTTCGCCGAGCTTTTCCAGGGTCTGCCCGGCGCCGGAGTAGGCTTTGAACGCTTCGGGCGTCACGCCTTCGGCGATGGTCAGTTCCTTGCCGCTGTTGAAGGTGACCTTGAGCACGCCGTCGGCGGGCTTCTCGACCTTGTCGATATTGTCCAGCAGGAATTGGCCGTCATCCTTGCGCAGCAGTTCCTTGTCCGGATTCGACAGGCTGTCGCGAATGATCTTGCCCGCCGCTGTGCCCTGGGTTTCGGCCAGGGTGTGCAGCAGGTCGAACAGTTGCGTGCCGTGGTCCGGGCCCGGGTCTTCGCGGGTGGGCACGGCGTGGCCGAAGCGCAGGTTCTCGATGGTCTCGTAACCGGGCTGCACCTCTTCGGCGGCGCTCTTGCTGATCTGGTATTTGTTGCCTCCATGCTCGAAGTAGATCACCCCACCGTCCTTGTCTTCGGCGACGACCTTGAGTGTGTCGATATCGAGTTTTTCCGGCAGGGCAGTGATGGCCTTGTAGCTGTCGGCATCGGCGGGCTTGCTGGCGCTGACCTCGGGCTGATTGCTCTTGGTCAGGATCTTGGGCATGAAGGTCTTGTCGGACGATGGCTCCTCGGGCGTGGCGGCCAGCAGGCGTGCTTTGTTGAGCAGGCTTTCAAACGCCTTGCCGACGGCTTTGGCCGGTGCCGGGGTATTCGAGGAGGTGGGTTCGGGTCTGGTGATCATGCAAGGTCCGTCCGCTGGGATTCATAACGGTCGGATACTAGGTCAATACACCTCAGACAACGGACAACCTTGACAAGGTTGCACAAGCTTTCACGGGTGTGAAATTGGGGTTGTCATATTCACGTCAGAACGGGATGGAGTTTATGGAGGTGAATTGTGGGAGACGATTGTGGGAGCGAATTCATTCGCGAAGAGGTCAGTACATCCGGCGCATCTTCATCGCCTGGAACACCGCCTTCGCGAATGAATTCGCTCCCACATAGCTCAAACCCGCAAAATTCAGCTATGTCGTAGTGTTATGTGTTGCTGAGTAATGACGCTGTTCGATTCTCGTGAATCCGGCTCAACAGCTCATTGACCAGCGCCTTGGCCATATCGACCAGGTACATCGCGGCAAAGGGCAGGTCGCGTCGGGAGCCTTCCAACTGATCGCCGGACTCATAGATCACCGCTGCGGCGCTACGCAGCAGGTCGAACAGGCGCAGGAGGGTTTCTTCGAAGGTGTGGGGTGGGTCGGGGATTAATTTATCGATCATATTTGCATTGTCCGTTAGCAATGCCACCGCTTATCGCTTCTCAAACGATGAAGAGGTGGCGACTGTGAAACGGGGTGAGAAGCCGGGTGGAAATGCAAGAAAGCCCCGGTCAGACCGAAGTCTGCCCGCCACAGCCGCCATAAAGCATTTACCGAAAATCGCTCGGTAAAGAGTCTGACGGACTCGTTCTTACATTATCCAAAACCACGGGTTCTCACGCCCGACCACCGAAGTTTTTCAGTGGCGGGGCGCAGACTAGTCCGGGAAATTCGCAGAAACAAGCGGCCGGGATTGTTAAGGAAATTTCCCTCAAAAGAAAGAGAGCGGTCCTGCAAATTCGTCACAGCGGGTGAGCGAAAGTCTCGTCCCAACAGGTGTTTGTGGGAGCGAGGCTTGCCCGCGAAGGCCTGGACGCGGTATGCCTGATACACCGCGTCGCCCTTTTCGCGGGCAAGCCTCGCTCCCACAGATTGGCATCAGTTGCAGCTACGCACGTTCAGCGTCAGCTCGTACGGCGTTAGCCGCGCCATATCCGCCGAAATCCGCGCCGTCCAGAAACTCGCGCCCTGGGTATCTGCTTCGTGCATGGCTTCGTTGAGGATCTTCTGCACCTGGGGCAGCAACTGCGGATTGCCCTGGCCGAGCAGCAGTTGGGCCTTGACCCGCAGCAGCTCGGGGCGGAACCAGTGCTCATGGCGGGCGGCGGTGATGAGCAGGGTTTCGTCCAGCACCTCTACGCCCAGTTGGCTCAAGCCAAGCATGGCCAGGCCCTGGGCGTATTCGCTGCGCACCAGGCTGTATATCGGGCTGTCGCCCAGCTCATGCAGTTGATTGAGCACTTCACCCAGGCGCGGCACGCCTTCTTCGGGAGCGCCGTCGCGGATCAACAGGATGTGTTCGAAACAGCGGGTAAACAGGCGCCAGATATGTAGGTCGTTGCGGGCCACGCTGTCTTGCAACAGCTTGAGAAAGTGCCGGGTTTTCTGCACATGGCCGACCAGCAGCGTAGCGGGAATGGCGCTCAGGCTCAGGGTGTACCAGAGGCTCGCCGGGTGCAGGGCGCGCATGGCTTCTTCGACGTTGCCGTCGATGGTCAACAGGGCCTGGCCGACATGGCCTTGCAATAACTGGATCTGCGCCTTGAGCGAGCGCGCGCCGATGCGTTGGTCGAAATGGGTGTCGATGATATGGCTGCGTGGCGACAGCGGTGAACTCAAGGCCTCACTGATAGCCTGGCGCGCGCCGTCCAGATCGGCCATGTGAAACAGCGGTGCGGCACGCATGCGTCGGCCCAGCAACAGGCGGTCGGCACTGCCGCTGCTTTCGCTGAGCTGGACATAACGATTGGCCAGCTCAAGCGCTTCCTGATGCTGATTGCTGCAGCAGCGGTCGTTCCACAGGCCCCACAGGCCGCGCAGTTCGTGTTCGGTATCGCCGAGGGTGCGGGCGTCTTCGATCACCAGCTTCCAGGCGTCGCGAATCTTCTGCCCGGCGCCGTAGGTCAGCACCATGACACTGGCCGAGACGGTCAGCAGCAACATGCGCTGGCGCGGCATCACCGAGGCGAAATGCGCGGCGATCTGCAGGCCGCGATTGACCCAGTCATGGCACTCGCCAACCCGCGACAAGCGCAGCCAGAGTGGCACGCTCATCAGCGTCAGTTCGACGCCCAGCGCCTGATCGCCGTCCAGGGAGTACGCCCAGTTCAAGGCCGAACGCACGCAATCGATTTCTGCGGCATACAGCGCCAGCCAGGCATCGTTGCCCATGCTGTCGAGGCTTTGCACGGCGCGGCGTTGTTCACTCAAGGTGTAGGTGGCGTGGCGGCGCGCGGTGTCTGGCGCTTCAAGGTGCTGAGCGAGTTTTTCTGCGGCATACAGGCGCGTGGTTTCCAGCAGGCGATAACGTTTGACCGGGATGGCGGAACCGGCAATCAGCAGGGATTTGTCCATCAGGCTTTCCAGCAGCGCGGCCGGGTCATGGGCCTCGCCCTGACTGAGATCGATCACGGCCATCACCGCGCCGAGGGTAAAGGCGCCGGTAAATACCGAGAGCTGGCGCAGCATGGCCTGTTCGTCGGCCGAGAGCATGGCGTAGGTCCAGTCCAGCGCCGCGCTGAGGGTGCGATGACGTGGCTGGGCGGTGCGCCGACCGGTCATTTGCAGGCGGAAGCTGCCGTCGAGCAATTCCACCAGATAGGCGATACCGAACGTGCGCACCCGGGCGGCGGCGATCTCGATGGCCAGGGCATTGCCGTCGAGCTTGCGGCAGATGGCGGCGGTGGCGGCGACATCGGCGTCGTTGAAAACAAAGTCCGGATCATGGGCGGCAACCCGTTCGACGAACAACTGGATGCCGGAATAGGCCAGGGCTTCATACGCGGTGAGCCCGGCATCGTCCGGGGGGACTTGCAGCGGGGCCAGGTCGTGGACGAATTCGCCGTCGGCGTGCAGCGGCTCGCGACTGGTGATCAGCACACAGCACTGCGGCGCCAGGCGCAACAGGGTTTCCACGGCATTGGCAGTTTCTTCGAGGACGTGCTCGCAGTTGTCGAGGATCAACAGCTGGCGGTGCTGTTCAAAGCTGCTGCCGATGTCCTGCAAGGGGTCAGTACTCGCCGAGTTGATCCCCAGGGCGGAGGCCAGCATGCCATTGACCAACAACGCGCCGCTGACCGGTGCCAGATCGAGAAAGGCCATGCCTTGGGGAAAGTGCTCGGTCAGGCTGTTGGCCAACGCCAGGGCGACGGTGGTCTTGCCCATGCCGCCGGGGCCGGTAATGGTGACAAAGCGGCGTTGTTGTAGCTGTTCGCCCAGACTCTGCAGTAACGCATTGCGGCCGATAACCTGGCTGTTGAGGGGCGGCAGTTCAGCGCAGGCCTGCACTGCGGGTGGTGCGATGACTTGCTGGGGCATTTCCTGAATGGTGACCGGCGCGACAAAGCGGTAGCCGCGGCCCGGCACGGTGACGATATAGGCAAAGTCGCCATCATCGCCCAGTGCCCGGCGCAGGGTTACGACCTGGGCGCGCAGGTTGCACTCTTCGACAATGACCTTGGGCCAGACCAGTGCAAGCAGTTCGTTCTTTTCCAGCAGCTCTCCGGCGCGGGTGGCCAGGGCGATGAGTAGCAACAGGGCCCGGCTGCCCAGTTGCACCGGTTCGCCATGCTTGAACAGCAGGTGCTGCTGGACATAGAGCGCGAAGGGGCCGAAGCAGATGGCGTTTTCCGGGTCAGGCGTATCCAGCGCGCTGAGTGGGGCCATCTTTGCGAGACTGCTTCTGTTGGGGGTCATGATTAAACCTTTATGAATGAGGTTCTTATCGGCGATCAGGGGAACGCGCCTTTTTGGTTTCCATGTTCAGACAAACGGCATTATCCACAGCGATAGTTACTGTTTTGGGTTCGGTTAATTACTTGTGTATGGCTAAGTGCCAGACTTTGACCGTGATCAATCACTATTGTTTTGCCTGCGGCCGCCACCCGACAACATTTCTCCGTGCACCATAGATGGGCAACTTGCGAGAAACGATCGCGGTTATAGACCTGCATTGCGCAATGGATACATTGACTAAGCAGATACTGTGCCAAATATTGCAATTTATTTCGGAGGGTAACTGACTGAATTCTATTGGAAAGTAAATGTGAAGTTTGATTACTCCATCACATTGTTCGGAAAGCCGAATTTCACCGGGTATTTTGTTCGGAATGCCGAATTTCTACAGCGCGGTTCGGCTAATGTTTGCGGGTCAGCATCAAGGTGGGAAAAGACTGACTAATGGTTAGCCATGTCTTGGCAGACTTAATTTCAAAGGCTTTGCTGCGAATCATAAGTTCTCACGGAGGCACTTGAGGAGGGAGGGGTACTTCAACCCGGTATTGCCGTTGGACTTCGTTAAACGCCGTGGAATGTTATAAACAGTTAATTCAATGAAGGTTTTTTGTAGTGGCGGTAATCCGCCACCTTGCTGTTTGTAGGCCTGTCAGGAAGATACTCGCAGCAGCTGAATTAAAAACGACACATTTCATTCATTTGCGACAAGTATCTGCCCGGCCAACAGCGTCAGTCCACTCAGTGCTTGCTGTTACCTTGCGCCGATAACGCCAGAAGTTGTTTCTCCCGACCCCAATCGAAAGGCTCGTCATTGGCTTCGGCTTCGTAACGACGTTCGTCCAGGGCCTGGTATAACTCGATTTCTTCATCGGGCATGAAGTGCAGGCAGTCACCGGCAAAGAACCACAGCAGGTCGCGGGGTACCAGATGGGCGATCTGCGGATAACGCTGGATCACCTGGCACAGCAGGTCCTGGCCCAGGTACTGGCTTTCGATCGGGTCTTGCGGCAACAGGGTGATTAGCTCGTCGTAGCGCTCCATGAACAACTCATGGCTTTCTTCCGGCACCTGCTCGGCTTCGCCCAGCGCGACCAGAATGCCACGCAGGTGCGTGAGCAGAGTGAGATGGTGGTCGAGAGTGGCATCGGCCATGGGGATTCCTCAAAAGGGCAAAAAACAGGCGGGGAAGTATAAGGCCCATCATGCCGCCTGTGTTACTCACCTTGTGGGAGCGAGCTCTGTGAGGGCAAATTCTGTGGAAGAAAATCCGGTGGGAGCGAATTCTGTAGGAGCGAATTCTGTAGGAGCGAATTTATTCGCGAAGAGGCCAGGACATTCGACGCATCTTCATCGCCTGGAACACCGCCTGAATCCGCTCCCACAAAGTATGCGCTTAGCGTGAGAGAGCTCTATCGAACCTTACCCTCACCCAACGTCAATTCATCCTTGTCGAAATCATCCACATCAATCACCCGGCGCCGTGCCGTTTCGGCTTCGCGCAGGCTGATGGCTTCGGCTGCCTGCAGTACGCCAGCCTCGACTGCGGCATCGATCAGGGCCTCGCCGGGGGCAGGGTTGATCTGACCGTTTTTAAGGCCGACATGCAGTTTCTTGTGCAACGGCTGAGCGGCGGCGAGCAGGTCGCTGGCGTGTTGCAGGGCGCCGACCGGGTCTTGTGGCGACTGCGGGCGATAGCAACCGGCGAGCACCGCTTCCAGGGTCGGATCGCCTTTGCTGCGGCCCAGTACCTGGGCGACAGCGGCATCCTGGGCGTCGCTCGGGCCTTTGTGACGGCGGCCAAAAGGGAACACCACGACGCGTAGCAAGCCGCCGAGGAAACGGTTGGGGAAGTTGCTCAGCAATTCGTCCAGGGCGCGTTCCGATTCGCCCAGGGCCTCGGCCATGGCCCAGTGGAACAGCGGGTGCAGGTAATCCGGTGAGTCGAGGTCGTGGTAGCGCTTGAGTGCCGCCGAGGCCAGGTATAGATGGCTGAGCACATCACCGAGGCGGGCGGAAAGGCGCTCGCGACGCTTCAGTTCGCCGCCCAGCAACATCATGCTCAGGTCGGCCAGCAGGGCGAAGGCTGCCGATTGCCGATTGAGTGCGCGGAAATAGCCCTGGCTGATGGCATCGCCGGGCGCTGCCTCGAAGCGGCCGAGGCCGAGGTTGAGGATAAAGGTGCTGGCGGCGTTGCTGACGGCAAAACCGATGTGCTGCAGCAGCAACTGATCGAATTCGAGCAGGGCCTGGTCATGATCGGCGCGACCGGCCAGGGCCATCTCCTTGAGTACGAACGGATGGCAGCGAATCGCGCCCTGGCCGAAGATCATCAGGTTGCGCGAGAGAATATTCGCGCCTTCGACGGTGATGAAGATTGGCGCACCCTGCCAGTTGCGGCCCAGGTAGTTGTTGGGGCCCATGATGATACCCTTGCCGCCATGCACGTCCATGGCGTGGCCGATGCATTCGCGGCCGCGTTCGGTGAGGTGGTACTTGAGGATCGCCGACAAGACCGAGGGTTTCTCCCCCAGATCGACGGCATTGGCGGTGAGCATCCGCGCGCTGTCCATCAGCCAGGCATTGCCGCCGATGCGGGCCAGGGCTTCCTGAATGCCTTCGAAAGCTGCCAGGGGCACGTTGAATTGTTCACGCACGTTGGCGTACTGGCCGGTGACCAGACTGGTGTATTTGGCGGCACCGGTGCCCACCGCAGGCAGGGAGATGGAACGGCCTACGGACAGGCAGTTCATCAACATCATCCAGCCCTTGCCGAGCATGGCCTGGCCGCCGATGAGGAAGTCCAGGGGAATGAATACGTCCTTGCCGGAGTTGGGGCCGTTCATGAACGCGGCGCCCAGTGGCAGGTGACGACGGCCGATGTCGACGCCTTCGGTTTCGGTGGGGATCAGTGCCAGGCTGATGCCCAGGTCCTCTTCTTCACCCAACAGGTGCTCGGGGTCGTAGGCCTTGAAGGCCAGGCCGAGCAGGGTGGCGACGGGGCCGAGGGTGATGTAGCGTTTTTCCCAGTTCAGGCGCAGGCCGATGACTTCTTCGCCTTGCCACTGGCCCTTGCAGATGATGCCGGTGTCGGGCATGGCGCCAGCGTCGGAGCCGGCCAGTGGGCCGGTGAGGGCAAAGCAGGGGATATCGTCGCCACGGGCCAGGCGCGGCAGATAGTGATTACGCTGTTCGTCGGTGCCGTAGTGCAACAGCAGTTCCGCCGGGCCGAGGGAATTGGGCACCATCACGGTGGAGGCCAGGTCGCCGCTGCGGGTTGCTAGCTTCATTGCCACTTGCGAGTGGGCATAGGCCGAGAAGCCTTTGCCGCCGTATTCCTTGGGGATGATCAGGGCGAAGAAGCCGTGTTGCTTGATATGTGCCCAGGCCTCGGGCGGTAGGTCCATGTCCTGGCCGATCTGCCAGTCGCTGACCATGGCGCAGAGCTCGTCCGTGGGACCGTCGATAAAGGCCTGCTCTTCTTCGGTGAGTTGCACTTTGGGGTAGGCCAGCAGGGTGTTCCAGTCCGGGCGACCGCTGAACAGCTCGCCGTCCCACCACACGGTGCCGGCATCGATGGCGTCGCGTTCGGTGGCCGACATGGGCGGCAGGACCTTCTTGAACCAACGGAACATCGGCGCGGTGAAGTACTGGCGACGCAGGTCCGGCAGGGCCAGGGGCAGGGCAACGGCGGCCCACAGCACCCAGAACACCAGCAACAAGCCACCCGGCGCCCGGCTGAAAATGCCCATGGCCAGCAGATAGACCGCCACGGCGCCCAGGGCAGTCATGGGCGGCGTACGTCGATGGGCCAGCCAGGCGATCCCGACGAGCAGCAGCACAATCCACAGCAACAACAGCATAGAAATTCCTCCGTGATGAGCAGTCAGCCAACTCCTGAGCACCTGAGTCGAGTGAGTTTTCTGTAGGAGCTGCCGCAGGCTGCGAAAGGTTTTGCCTGACCCACCGCTATCGCAGCCTGCGCCAGCTCCTACTTAATTGGGTGTGTGGATAGTGACCCTCTGCCAGCGCTCTAGTTCGGCAGATGGCCGATGCGCAAGAACCTCTGGCCTGAACGCGGCCTCTGCAGAGTAGACTGTGGCCCATCTTTGGAGCGTATGCAGAGGCACGACATGCTGAAAATCTGGGGCCGCAAGAACTCGTCCAACGTGCGCAAGGCGCTGTGGATCGCCGAAGAACTCGGTATCCCTTACCAGAGCCTGGAGGCCGGTGGCGCGTTTGGCCTGGTGGAGGGGGCGGAGTACCGGGCGAAGAATCCCAACGGCCGCATCCCGATGATCGAGGATGGCGATTTCGTGTTGTGGGAATCCAACGCCATCGTGCGCTACCTGGCCGCCCGTTACGCTGCGGACTCGCCGTTCTATCCTGCCGATATTCAAGAACGTGCCGCCGCAGACAAGTGGATGGACTGGACCACCTCGACTCTGGCCGATCCGTTCAAGCCGGTGTTCTGGGGCGTGCTGCGCACCCCGCCCGCGCAGCAGGACTGGGCGCAGATCAACGACGGGATCAAGGTTGTGCATGGCCTGCTACTGGTGGCGGACAAGGTCCTGGCCAGACAGCCGTACCTGTCCGGCGCGGAACTGGGCATGGGTGACATTCCCCTGGGCTGCTTTATTTACGCCTGGTTTGAAATGCCGATTGAACGCCCGCCGCTGCCCAGCCTCGAAGCCTGGTACGAACGCCTGAAAGCGCGCCCAGCCTATCAACGGGCAGTTATGACCGCGTTGAGTTAATACCTACTATCAATATATGTCGCTGTACTTGAGCGGCGCAGGCAAGCAACATTGCAGCCTGTCGTCGCTCTGACAAGAACGTTGAACGAAAGCGTACGGCCTCATCTATTTTCCTATTCTTCCTTTATTGGTGTTTTTTCCGATATGAGTTCCGCTCTGTCCATCCGGCAGCTAACCAAAACCTACGGCAACGGTTTCCAGGCCCTGAGTGGTATCGATCTGGACGTGGCCGAAGGTGACTTCTTCGCCTTGCTCGGCCCTAACGGCGCCGGTAAATCCACCACCATCGGCATCATCTCGACCCTGGTCAACAAGACCAGCGGCACGGTGAATATCTTTGGCCATGACCTGGACCGCGACCCGGCAGCGCTGAAGCGCTCCATTGGCGTGGTGCCCCAGGAATTCAACTTCAACCAGTTCGAAAAGACCTTCGACATCGTCGTGACCCAGGCCGGTTACTACGGCATCCCGCCGAAGATCGCCAAGGAACGCGCCGAGCAGTACCTGACCCAGCTGGGCCTGTGGGACAAGCGCGATGTGCCGTCGCGTTCGCTGTCCGGCGGCATGAAGCGCCGTTTGATGATCGCCCGGGCCCTGGTTCACGAGCCGCGCCTGCTGATCCTCGACGAGCCGACTGCGGGCGTGGATATCGAGCTGCGCCGGTCGATGTGGACCTTCCTCACCGAGCTGAACGAGAAAGGCATCACCATCATCCTGACTACGCACTACCTGGAAGAGGCCGAGCAGCTGTGCCGCAATATCGGCATCATCGACCACGGCGTGATCGTGCAGAACACCAGCATGAAGAGCCTGCTCAACACGCTGCATGTCGAGACCTTCCTGCTTGACCTGAAGGACGCCTACCAGACGGCACCGTCGCTGATCGGCTACCCATCGCGCCTGGTCGACAGCCACACCCTGGAAGTGCAGGTGGACAAAACCATCGGCATTACCGCGCTGTTCAGCCAACTGGCGACACAAAACGTTGAAGTGCTGAGCCTGCGCAACAAGACCAATCGTCTCGAGGAGTTGTTCGTGTCACTGGTGGAAAAAAACCTGGCGAAGGTGGCGCAATGAGCAGCGAACTGCGTCCCAACCTGATTGCCCTCAACACCATCATTTACCGTGAAGTGCGGCGTTTCATGCGCATCTGGCCGCAGACCCTGCTGCCGCCGGCCATCACCATGGTTCTGTACTTCGTGATCTTCGGCAACCTGATCGGCAAGCAGATCGGTGGCATGAATGGCTTCAGTTACATGGAGTACATCGTGCCGGGCCTGATCATGATGTCGGTGATCACTAACTCCTACGGCAATGTGGTCTCCAGCTTCTTCGGCGCCAAGTTCCAGCGCTCGGTGGAAGAACTGATGGTCTCGCCGGTCTCGCCCCACACCATTCTGGTCGGCTACGTGTTCGGTGGTGTGCTGCGCGGCCTGATCGTCGGTGTGATCGTGACCCTGCTGTCGTTGTTCTTCACCCATTTGCAGGTGCATCACCTGGGCGTGACCCTGGCGGTGGTACTGCTGACGGCGACGATCTTCTCGCTGCTGGGGTTTATCAACGCGGTTTATGCGCGCAACTTCGACGATATTTCGATCATCCCGACTTTCGTTCTGACGCCGCTGACCTATCTGGGTGGGGTGTTCTACTCCATCACCCTGCTGCCGCCGTTCTGGCAGACCGTGTCCCTGGCCAACCCGGTGCTGCACATGGTCAACGCCTTCCGCTTCGGCATCCTGGGGGTGTCTGATATCAAGATCGATGTGGCGATGACCTTTATGGTCGTGGCAACCATCGTGTTGTACGTCGGCTGTGCGCGGTTGCTGGTGAGTGGACGTGGGATGCGCCAGTAACAGCTGTACCCGGTAGAAGCGAATTTTGTAGCAGCAGATTTGTGGGAGCGGGCTCAGTGGGAGCGAATTCATTCGCGAAGAGGCCCGTACATTCGACGCATTCGTGTCGTCTTAAATACTGCTTTCGCGAATGAATTCGCTCCCACAAAATTCGCTCCCACAATATGGGCCACCGTTAAAATAAATGTCATAACAACGCAGCATACCGATAGACCTTGTGACACTTAATCCAGCCTCTCCCTGAGCCCATGGTCTAAGCCCTTTCGATACCTTTTACGGTAATCGAGGGACTTCATGCGCACAGGGATGATCGCGCTGGCATTGGGCCTGTTGGCCCTGCGTTTCCTGCCGGCCTTGCCGTCAGGCGGCTGGCTGTTATTGACGGTGGCAGTGGCGCTGATGCTGCTGCCATTTCGCACCTATCCTGCGGCCTTGTTTCTGCTGGGCCTGTCCTGGGCCTGTGTGTCTGCCCAATCCGCCCTGAATGACCGACTGCTGCACCGTCTCGACGGCCAGACCCTGTGGCTGCAAGGCAAGGTGATCGGTTTGCCCAATGCCAGCGAAGGCGTGGTGCGTTTCGAGGTGCAGGGCGCGCAGTCCCGCCGTGCTGAACTGCCCGAGCGTATTCGGCTGTCCTGGTATGGCGGCCCCGAGGTGCGCAGCGGCGAGCACTGGCGCCTGGCGGTCAAGCTCAAGCGCCCGTCCGGGCTGATCAATCCCCATGTTTTCGATTACACCGCCTGGCTGCTGGCCCAGCGCATTGGCGCCACGGGGACGGTGGTCGACGGTGAGCGCCTGGGCGAGGCCAGGGGTGCCTGGCGTGACGCTGTTCGTCAGCGCTTGCTGGCGGTGGACGCTCAGGGTCGGGAAGGCGGATTGGCGGCGCTGGTGATTGGCGACGGCGCCGGCCTGTCGACGGCGGAGTGGCAGGTGTTGCAGGACACCGGCACCGTGCATTTATTGGTCATCTCCGGACAGCATATCGGCCTGTTGGCTGGGGTGGTCTATGGCCTGATTGCCGGGCTTGCGCGTTACGGACTATGGCCGCAGCGCTTGCCGTGGCTGCCCTGGGCCTGCGCTCTGGCCTTTACTGCTGCCTTGAGTTACGGGCTGTTGGCCGGTTTCGACGTGCCGGTGCGGCGCGCCTGTGTGATGGTCGGCATGGTGTTGTTGTGGCGTTGGCGCTTTCGTCATCTGGGCGTGGTCTGGCCGTTGCTGGTGTCGCTGAATCTGGTGCTGATCAGCGAGCCGCTGGTCAGCCTGCAGGCGGGATTCTGGCTGTCCTTTGCCGCCGTGGCCGTGCTGATGCTGATCTTCAGTGGCCGCCTTGGCGCCTGGGGCTGGCTGCACAGCTGGAATCGTGCGCAATGGCTGATCGCGTTGGGTCTGCTGCCGATTCTGTTGGCCTTGAACCTGCCGATCAGCCTCAGCGGGCCATTGGTCAATCTGCTGGCAGTGCCTTGGGTGAGTTTCGTCGTGCTGCCGCCTGCGCTGCTGGGCACGCTGTTATTGCCGGTGCCGCTGATTGGCGAGGCTTTGCTGTGGCTGGCCGGAGGTGCGCTGGACTGGCTGTTTCGCGCCTTGGCGCTAGTCGCCGGTTGGTTACCCGCGTGGGTCCCCAGTGCAGTTGCGCCGTGGGCATGGCTGCTGAGTTTGCTGGGCGCGTTGCTCCTGCTGCTGCCCGCAGGTGTACCGTTGCGCCCACTGGGTTGGCCGTTGTTGTTGCTCTGCGTATTTCCCCCGCTGAAAAGCATTCCCCATGGCCAGGTCGAGGTGCTGCAACTGGATGTCGGTCAAGGGCTGGCCATTCTGCTGCGCACCCGCCAGCACACGTTGCTGTACGACGCGGGGCCGCGCTTCGGTGAGTTCGATATCGGCGAACGTGTGGTGGTCCCGGTCCTGCGCAAGAGCGGGGTGCGCGGGTTGGATGTGCTGCTGCTCAGTCACGCTCACCTGGACCATACCGGCGGCGCCCTGGCGGTGCAGCGGGCTTTGCCGATCAAGCGGGTATTGGGCGGCCAACAGATCGGCATACCCGAATCCTTGCCTGTTGAACTGTGCCGCAACGATGAAAGCTGGGAGTGGGACGGCGTGACCTTCAGTACCTGGCGCTGGGAGCAGGCCCGGGAAAGCAACCCGGCATCCTGTGTCTTGAAGGTCGAGGCCAGCGGCGAGCGCCTGCTGTTGACCGGGGATATCGACGCCGAGGCTGAGCGGGTCCTGCTCGGTAGCGGTTTCGATGTGCGTGCCGACTGGCTGCAGGCGCCTCATCACGGCAGTCGCACCTCATCTTCACGGACCTTGCTCAATGGTGTGGCGCCCAAGGGGGTGCTGATTTCCCGGGGGCGTAATAACAGCTTCGGCCACCCCCATCCTTTGGTGATGTCGCGCTACCGCTATCTGGGCATTGATACCTATGACAGCGCCGAAAGCGGGGCGCTCAGTCTGCGTCTGGGCAGCTTCGACAAGCCTGTGGCAGAGCGGGCGTGGCGGCGTTTCTGGCGTGACTGAAAGCACGGATATTGATCCCGCACTACGGCCAGCCAACGACCCTATGATAGAGTGGCGCCACTTTTTTCTGGGGGTGGTCACTGTGTGGGAACTGGTCAAATCTGGTGGCTGGATGATGCTGCCGATCATTCTGAGTTCCATTGTCGCGGTCGGTATCATTATCGAGCGCCTGTGGACCCTGCGCGCTGCCCGCATCACCCCGCCGCACCTGCTGGGCCAGGTCTGGCGCTGGATCAAAGACAAGAAACTGGACAAGGAAAAGCTCAAGGAACTGCGCGCCGATTCGCCCCTGGGCGAGATCCTCGCTGCGGGCCTGGCCAATTCCAAGCATGGTCGCGAGATCATGAAAGAGTGCATCGAAGAGGCCGCCGCACGGGTCATCCATGACCTTGAGCGCTACCTCAGCACCCTCGGCTCCATTGCCGCCATGGCGCCGTTGCTGGGCCTGCTCGGTACGGTGTTGGGCATGATCGATATCTTCGGCTCGTTCACCAATTCCGGGATGACCGCCAATGCTGGCGTGCTGGCTGGCGGTATTTCCAAGGCGTTGATCTGTACCGCGTCCGGCCTGATGGTCGGTATCCCGGCGATCTTCTTCCATCGTTTCCTGCAAAGCCGGGTCGATGAGCTGGTAGTGGGCATGGAACAGGAAGCGATCAAGCTGGTGGAAGTGGTGCAGGGCGACCGTGATGTCGATCTGGCCGAGGTCAAGAAGAAGTGAAGTTCCGCCGCCGCAAGCCCCGGGAAAACATCGACATCAACCTGGTGTCGCTGATCGACGTGGTCTTCATCCTGCTGCTGTTCTTCGTGGTGACCACCACCTTCACCCGGGAAACCCAACTGCGCGTCGACTTGCCCCAGGCGGTGACCGGCAGCCCGGAAACCGACGCCGCCCTCAAGCACCTGGATATCACCATCAATGCCGACGGCATCTATGCGCTGAATAACCAGTTGCTGCCGAAGAACGACCTGACCACCCTGATCGATGCCCTGCAACGGGAGTCCGGTGGCGATACCAACCTGCCGCTGTCCATCAGTGCCGACGGCAAGACCCCTCATCAAGCGGTGATCACGGCCATGGACGCGGCGGGCAAGCTGGGTTTCAGCCACCTGCGCATGACCACCATCGAAGCCGCATCGACCAACTGATGGCCTTTACCGACCGCCTGCTCGACGCCTGGTACAACGGCCATCCGGCCCTGACGCTGCTGCGGCCGCTGGAGGCTCTGTACCGGCGAGTGGTGCAGGGCAAGCGCGCGCGCTTTCTGGCCGGGGAGGGCGATATCTATCGCGCCCCGGTGCCGGTATTGGTGGTGGGCAATATCACCATCGGTGGCACTGGCAAGACGCCGCTGATCCTGTGGATGATCGAACACTGCCGTCAGCGCGGCTTGCGTGTCGGTGTGGTCAGCCGCGGTTATGGCGCCAAACCGTCGAGCCTGCCGTGGCGAGTGCTGCCCGAGCAGAGCGCCGCCGAAGTCGGTGATGAGCCTCTTTTGATCGTGCAACGCAGTGGCGTGCCGCTGATGATCGATCCCGATCGCAGTAGCGCCGTACGCGCCTTGCTCGCCGCCGAGCCCCTGGACCTGATTCTTTGCGACGACGGTCTGCAACACTATCGCCTCGCTCGCGATCTGGAACTGGTGCTGATCGACGCCGCCCGCGGCCTGGGCAATCGCCGCTGCCTGCCTGCGGGCCCCCTGCGCGAGCCGGTGGAGCGCCTGAACAGCGTCGATGCCCTGTTGTACAACGGCGCCACGGCCGATCGCGAAGATGGTTTCGCCTTTACCCTCAAGCCCTCGGCGCTGGTGCATCTGCGCAGTGGCGAGCGCCTGGCGCTGGAACATTTTCCCGCCGGTCAGGCGGTCCATGCCGTGGCCGGGATCGGCAATCCGCAGCGTTTCTTCAAGACCCTCGAGGGTCTACACTGGCGGCCTGTCGCCCATGCCTTTGCCGACCACGCCGAGTTCAGCGCCCAGGCTCTTGCGTTCAGCCCGTCGCTGCCCGTGGTCATGACCGAGAAGGACGCCGTGAAATGCCGCGCCTTCGCCGCCAATGACTGGTTCTATCTGGCGGTGGACGCGGTGCCTTCAGCGACCTTTATTGCCTGGTTCGACCAGCAGTTATTACGTCTTTTGCCATGAATTGCCCAGGAACTCCTATGGATACCAAGTTGCTCGACATCCTCGCCTGCCCGATCTGCAAGGGGCCGCTCAAGCTCAGCGCCGATAAAACCGAGCTGATCAGCAAGGGCGCCGGCCTGGCCTACCCGATCCGCGACGGCATCCCGGTGATGCTGGAAAGCGAAGCCCGTACCCTGACCTCCGACGAGCGCCTGGATAAATGACCGCGGCGTTCACGGTTGTCATTCCGGCGCGGTATGGCTCCAGCCGGTTTCCCGGCAAGCCGCTGAAGGTCATTGCCGGTAAGCCCATGGTTCAGTTGGTTTGGGAGCAGGCGCGCAAAAGCAGTGCCGAGCGCGTTGTCGTTGCGACGGACGATCAACGGATTTTCGACGCCTGCCAGCTGTTTGGCGCCGAAGTGCTGATGACCCGCGATGATCACAATTCCGGCACTGACCGCCTGGCTGAAGTCGCTGCGCAACTGGGTTTGGCGCCTGATGCCATCGTGGTCAATGTGCAGGGCGACGAGCCGATGATTCCTCCGGCGGTGATCGATCAGGTCGCCGATAACCTGGCGGCGCACCCGCAAGCGCGCATGTCGACCCTGGCCGAGCCTATCGACGACGTGGCGGCGCTGTTCAACCCCAATGTGGTCAAGGTCACCAGCGATATCAATGGCCTGGCCCTGACCTTCAGCCGTGCGCCGCTGCCTTGGGCCCGCGACGCGCTGGCCCGTGACCGTGAGCAGTTGCCAGCCGGCGTGCCCTATCGTCGGCATATCGGGATCTACGCCTATCGCGCCGGTTTCCTCGCTGATTTCGTCAGCTGGGGCCCGTGCTGGCTCGAAGACACGGAAAGTCTCGAGCAACTGCGTGCCCTTTGGCACGGCGTGCGTATCCATGTGGCCGATGCCCTGGAAGCGCCACCGGCTGGGGTCGATACCGCCGAAGACCTGGAGCGCGTAAGGCGCTTGCTGGAGGCTTGACGTTGCAGATCCAGAACAATGTCTCGCTCAAGCCATTCAACACCTTTGGTGTCGATGTGCGTGCGCAGCAATACGCAGAAGCCTGTAATGACGACGAAGTGCGTGAAGCCCTGGCCTATGCGGCGGCGCAGGATTTACCGCTGCTGGTGATCGGAGGTGGCAGCAATCTGCTGTTGACCGCTGACGTGCAGGCTTTGGTGCTGCGCATGGCCAGCCGCGGTATTCGCATCTTGCGCGAGGATTGCTCCCACGGCCTGGTCGAAGCCGAAGCCGGCGAGCCGTGGCACCCGTTCGTGCTCTGGTGCCTGGAAATGGGCCTGGCCGGTTTGGAAAACCTCAGCCTGATCCCCGGTACAGTGGGCGCTGCACCGATCCAGAACGTCGGCGCCTATGGGGTCGAGATCAAGGATGTGTTCCACAGCCTGACTGCTATCGACCGACAGACCGGCGAGCTGCGCGAGTTTGTTCGCGACGAGTGCGAGTTTGCCTACCGCGACAGCCTGTTCAAGCGCGAAACCGGACGCTGGCTGATCCTGCGTGTGCGTTTTCTGCTGCCTCGGGTGGCTGAACTGCATCTGGAATACGGACCGGTGCGCGAGCGCTTGCAGCAGATGGGTATCGAGAGAGCGACGCCCATGCATGTCAGCCGGGCGATCTGCGCGATCCGCAGCGAGAAACTGCCCGACCCGGCAGTGCTGGGCAACGCCGGTAGCTTCTTCAAGAACCCGGTGATTGCGCAGGCCCAGGCTGCCGAGCTGAAAAACCGTTATCCGGGGCTGGTGGGTTATCCACAGGCCGATGGCCAAGTGAAGCTGGCGGCGGGCTGGCTGATCGAGCAGGCCGGTTGGAAAGGCTTCCGCGACGGCGATGCCGGGGTGCATGTGTTGCAGGCCCTGGTGTTGGTCAATCACGGTCAGGCCACGGGCACGCAGCTGTTGTCCCTGGCACGGCGCATTCAGAGCGACATTGCCGAGCGGTTCGGCGTCACGCTTGAGATGGAGCCCAATCTCTACTGAGGTCCCTTCTGTTGAGGCTCCTATGACCACATCGCTTTGCGCCGTTGTCCTGGCCGCCGGATCAGGCAGCCGCTATCAGGCCGTGGCCGGGGAGGGCGTCAGTAAACTGCTGGCGCCCTGCGTAGGCCGTGATGATATTGAGCGACCTGTGCTCGAACAGGTCCTGCACAACCTGCAAGGAGTTGTGGATAAGTGCCTGCTGGTCACACGCCCGAATCAACCCGATATCGCCCGACTCGCCCATCTCTATCACTGCACCCTGCTGCAACTGGAATCCCCCGGCATGGGCGACAGCATCGCCGCTGCCGTGGCTGCCACGCCAGGCAGTGCCGGGTGGCTGGTGGTGTTGGGGGATATGCCGTTTATCCTGCCTGAGACCTTGCAAGCCATTGCCACCAGCGTGCGGGCTGATGCCATCAGCGTGCCGGTGTATCAGGGCGAGCGTGGGCATCCGGTGGGCTTTGGCCGGGAGTTGGCGACGGGTTTGATGGGCTTGAGCGGAGATCGCGGGGCGCGGCGGTTGTTTGATACGGCGCCGGTGCAGTGCATCCAAGTGACCGATTCCGGTGTGGTGTGGGATGTGGATGTGCCGCAGGCGTTGGTATTTTCCGAACGCTGATGACTGTTGGAGCGAGGCTTGCCCGCGAATTGAACGGCGCGGTAATTCAGATACACCGCGTCGAGGCTTTCGCGGGCGAGCCTCGCTCCAACGGATGATTCATATGCTGTGATAGTTCATCAGGAATAAAAAAGCCCCGCCTGTCTGCACAGGCGGGGCTTTTTATTCAGCTAATGAATCACACCAGCGGCTTGTGCTCGTGGTGCTCTTCATGGGCTGGTTGCTGAACGACTTCTTCAGCAGGTTGCACGGTCTCTTCAACGGTCGGTGCAGCTTCTACCGCTTCAATGACCGGTGCAGCCTCGAACACCTGCGCCGGTTCTTCGGCAACCGGTGCGCTGGCGGCGGCAGCGGCGGCCTCTTCGGCTTCCTTCTGCAGACGCTCGGCTTCACGCTTGCGACGACGCACTTCACGAGGATCGTTCGGTGCACGGCCGTTGCTGCTGACCGGCAGGGCAGGCGCCTCAACAGCAACCGGCTCGGCAACCGCTTCCACGACTGGCGCAGGAGCTGGTTCGGCAGCGACTACCGGCTCAGCCACTGGCTCATGGATAGGCAGTTCGGCTGATTCGGTGACCACGACAGTGTCGGCAACCGGTGCTTCGACCGCTACTTCTGCAACGGGCGCAGGGGTTGGCGTGAACGGCTCAGGGGCGCTGAACAGTTCGGTCTGGGCGGCCGGGACTTCAACCGGTGCCGGTGCAGCTTCGACAAACGCCGGGACTTCTACGTCCGGGGCGCTTTCCAGCTTGAAGCTGTCATCGGCGGCCGGTGCTTCAACAGCTGGCACTTCGACAGTTGCTGCTTCATATGCCGGTGCTTCGACGACGGCTTCAGCGACAGGCGTCGATTCGGCAGGCGCTTCGACGACCGGTGTTTCAGCAGCTTCAGCCGCGACGGCTTCTACCGCAGCCGGGGCCGAGGTAGGCACGGCGGCGGTAGCGCGTTCGGCCTGGCGATGAGCTTCGGCTTCGGCCTGGGCGCTGATCACGCCTTCGACGGAAGCAGCGATGGCGCCGGTTGCAACAACGGCAGCTACAGCAGCAGTGCCTTCGTTTTCACCTTCACCTTCTTCGGAGCCTTCGATCACGTTGCCGTTGGCATCGCGTTGACGCTCACGACGGTTGCTGCGACGACGCTGGCCACGGGAGCGGCGGCGTGGACGGTCGCCTTCGGCGCCTTCCTGCTGGTCGTCCTGCAGGGCTTCTTCGTTCGGCAGCAGTTCTTCTTCGCTGACCGCCGCTACCGGCTGTTCTGCGCGTGGTTGACGCTCTTCACGCGGCGCACGTGGCTGACGCTCTTCACGCGGAGCACGCTCAGGACGCTCTTCACGTTGCAGGTTGACCGCCGGGGCGGTATCCAGCGGCTCGCGCAGTTCGCGAACCGGGCGCTCTTCACGACCTTCGCGACCTTCACGTGGCTTGCGCTCGCGTGGTGCACGCTCTTCCCGTGGAGCACGGGCCGGGCGTTCTTCACGCGGGGCGGAATCGTCACGCACTTCACGCGGTGCACGTTCTTCTCGTGGCGCGCGTTCTTCACGCGGTGCACGCTCTTCGCGAGGCGCGCGCTCGGTACGCTCTTCACGTGGAGCACGTTCTTCACGCGGCTTGCGCTCTTCGTCACGACGGTTGGTGCGGCCACGGCTCTGTTGACGACCGTTGCGGCGTTCTTCGTTGCGCGCAGGACGCTCGGCAGCCGGCTTCTCGACGACAACCGGTGCAGCCGCTGGCTCTTCCTTGGTCGCGAACAGGCTGACCAGGGATTTCACCAGGCCCTTGAACAGGCTTGGCTCATGGGCAACAACGGGTGCCGGTGCGACCGGTGCCGGGGCTTCCAGCGGAACGGGGGCGTTGGCGCGAGCCGGTGCAGTCTTGACCGCAGCTTCCTGGCGAACCAGGGTGCGGGTCGCGGCGGCTGGCTGAACTTCTTCCACTTCGGCAGCGGCAGCAGCGATTTCGTAGCTGGACTGGTTGTTGTGGGCTTCCGGGCTGTCATCACGCAGACGCTGGACTTCGAAATGCGGCGTTTCGAGGTGATCGTTCGGCAGGATGATGATGCGCGCGCGGGTGCGCAGTTCGATCTTGGTGATCGAGTTGCGTTTTTCGTTGAGCAGGAAAGCTGCAACCGGGATCGGCACCTGAGCGCGGACTTCGGCGGTGCGGTCTTTCAGGGCTTCTTCTTCGATCAGGCGCAGGATCGCCAGGGACAGCGATTCAACGTCACGGATGATGCCGGTGCCGTTGCAACGCGGGCAGACGATGCCGCTGCTCTCGCCCAGGGATGGACGCAGGCGCTGACGGGACATTTCCAGCAGGCCGAAGCGCGAGATGCGACCGACCTGGACGCGGGCACGGTCGGCTTCCAGGCTTTCGCGGACTTTTTCTTCCACGGCGCGCTGGTTCTTGGCCGGGGTCATGTCGATGAAGTCGATGACGATCAGGCCGCCGATGTCGCGCAGGCGCAACTGACGGGCGATTTCTTCAGCGGCTTCAAGGTTGGTCTGCAGGGCGGTTTCTTCGATGTCGCTGCCTTTGGTGGCGCGGGCCGAGTTGATGTCGATGGACACCAGGGCTTCGGTCGGATCGATGACAATGGAGCCGCCGGAGGGCAGTTCGACGACGCGCTGGAAGGCGGTCTCGATCTGGCTTTCGATCTGGAAACGGTTGAACAGCGGAACGCTGTCTTCGTACAGCTTGATCTTGCTGGCGTACTGCGGCATCACCTGGCGGATGAAGGTCAGGGCTTCTTCCTGGGCTTCAACGCTGTCGATCAGCACTTCGCCGATGTCCTGGCGCAGGTAGTCGCGGATGGCGCGGATGATGACGTTGCTTTCCTGGTAGATCAGGAAAGGCGCCGAACGATCCAGGGACGCTTCCTTGATGGCGGTCCAGAGTTGCAGCAGGTAGTCGAGGTCCCACTGCATTTCTTCGCTGCTGCGGCCCAGGCCGGCAGTGCGCACGATCAGGCCCATGTCGGCCGGAGCGATCAGGCCGTTGAGCGCTTCACGCAGTTCGTTGCGCTCTTCGCCTTCGATGCGGCGCGAGATGCCACCGGCACGCGGGTTGTTCGGCATCAGGACCAGGTAACGACCGGCCAGGCTGATGAAGGTGGTCAGGGCTGCGCCCTTGTTGCCACGTTCCTCTTTCTCGACCTGGACGATGACTTCCTGGCCTTCGCTCAGGACGTCCTTGATGTTGACGCGGCCTTCAGGGGCTTTCTTGAAGTACTCGCGGGAGATTTCCTTGAGGGGCAGAAAGCCGTGGCGCTCAGAGCCGAAATCGACAAAGGCAGCCTCAAGACTGGGTTCGATGCGAGTAATCCGGCCTTTGTAGATGTTGGCCTTCTTCTGCTCGCGTGCACCGGACTCGATGTCCAGGTCGTAGAGGCGCTGGCCGTCTACCAGTGCAACACGCAACTCTTCGGGTTGAGTTGCGTTAATCAGCATTCTTTTCATGTAGTACCGTCGGTTTCCGGGCTGCCGGAAACGGCGTTCGGCACACACGACTTCTCACGGTCGGTGTCAGGGCACGTCAAGAGTGGTTGGACACTCAAGTGTCTAGCGATGATCCCGGCCAACGGGGCCTGGGGGTCGCGACGACGTTTCCTGCTTGCTGTGGTGACGATTAGGACACCCTGTCAGCAAAAGCTTTGTCAGGAGGAGGAATCAATCATCGGTAGCGGACGAGATGAGGCGTCTATAACAAGCCTGGTGCTATACACAGTCCGATGGTTGTGCGTCTCTACCCTACACGTATCCCTGATAATTCGGGTGCTGCCGCGCGCAGAATCCGCAGCGGGTTGGCATTTACCGCAACCTTCCACTGGAAGGTCGCGCATCATGGCTTAAGGCGTTGTTTCCGAAACATTCGCTCGGAGCGTCTGAAAGCGACTGCACTTTGTGAACTGGCCTTGAATATTGAGCTCCGAAGGCGAGTAGCTACTCTGCGTTCGGGCCTGTTTCAGGCCTCATGTCACCTGCGCTTGTTACGTTTCCAGACCTTCCAGTGTGCAGCGAAAGCCACGTAGGACGGCCTCGCGTCCTTGTGAATTGCGTGGTCAGGGCCGGTGTCACACCGCTTGTCCGCTGTCCAGGCCGCTTTTGGCGGCGTTCGCGACTATAGCAGCAATCTTTAAGTGCTTCAAATCCATAAAAAATTGTTATGATTTGCACCATGACGAATATCACCCCTCCAACCCCCGGCGTCCAGCTGGTAGAGGTTGCGCCGGAATATGCCGGTCAACGCATCGACAACTTTCTTGTCACTTTTCTCAAAGGCGTGCCCAAGACCTTGATTTACCGCATTTTGCGCAAAGGCGAAGTGCGAGTGAACAAGGGGCGGATCAAGCCCGAGTACAAGTTGCAGGCGGGCGACATCATCCGTGTCCCGCCGGTACGTGTGCCTGAGCGCGACGAGCCGGTGCCGGTCGCCCAGGGGCTGTTGCAGCGCCTGGAAGCGGCGATTGTCTACGAAGACAAGGCCCTGATCGTGCTCAACAAACCGGCCGGCATCGCCGTGCACGGTGGCAGCGGCCTGAGTTTCGGGGTCATCGAAGCCTTCCGTCAGCTGCGCCCCGATGCCAAGGAGCTGGAGCTGGTGCATCGCCTGGACCGGGACACCTCGGGCCTGCTGATGATCGCCAAGAAGCGCAGCATGTTGCGCCACCTGCACGCCGCCCTGCGCGGCGATGGCGTCGACAAGCGCTACATGGCCCTGGTCCGTGGCAACTGGCCAACCGCCCAGAAACAGGTACGCGCGCCGCTGCTCAAGAGCAATCTGCGTTCCGGCGAGCGCATGGTCGAGGTTAACGAGGAGGGCAAGGAGGCCTTGACTCTGTTCAAGGTTCTGCGCCGCTTCGGCGATTTCGCCACCATGGTCGAGGCCAAGCCGGTCACCGGGCGTACCCACCAGATTCGCGTGCATACCCTGCATGCCGGGCACTGTATCGCCGGTGACACCAAGTACGGCGAAGAAGGCTTCTCCAAGGAAATTCGTGACTTGGGCGGCAAACGCCTGTTCCTGCACGCCTACATGCTGACTGTGCCGCTGCCCGATGGCGGCGAGCTGAAGCTGGAGGCGCCGGTCGATGAGATGTGGGCCAAGACTGTGGAGCGACTGCTGAGTGCGCCGTGACTATGATTTGTTGATTTTCGATTGGGACGGCACCTTGGCCGACTCCATCGGTCGTATCGTTCTGGCCATGCGTAGCGCGGCCCAAACCGGGGATATGCCGGTTCGAGATGATGCCTCGATCAAGGGCATCATCGGCCTGGGTCTGCCCGAGGCGATCGAAACCCTATATCCAGGTATCACTCCACGCGACCTGGTGGCTTTTCGCGAACGTTACGCCACTAGCTATATGACTATGGATGAGGTGCCTTCGCCGTTGTTCGACGGGGTTGCCGAATCCATTGAGGCGTTTCGTGCCGAGGGTTATCACCTGGCCGTCGCTACGGGTAAGGCGCGCCGGGGTCTGGATCGGGTGCTCAAGTCCAACGGCTGGCTCGATTATTTCGATGCGACCCGTGCCGCTGACGAGACCGCCAGCAAGCCGCACCCGTTGATGCTGCATGAAATTCTTGCGCATTGCCGCGTGACGCCTGAGCGGGCGTTGATGGTGGGTGATTCCTCCTTCGATCTGCAGATGGCGCGCAATGCCGGCATGGACTCCGTTGCCGTAGGTTACGGGGCGCAATCCCTGGACTCGCTGCGCGAATTCGGTCCGCGACTGGCCATCGATCATTTTAACGAGTTGCGCACCTGGCTGTCGGCGCGCAGCGCCTGAGTCTTTGTTGTTGGGGTGATTAAATGTCTGATGAGTGGAAAGCACCGCAAGGTGTTGATGAGAGTGCTGACAGCAAGGCCGACGCCAAGAGCTGGAAGCTGCTGGAAAAGACCCTGCTGGCCGGTATTCAGGAGCAGCGGCGTTCCCGGCGCTGGGGGATCTTCTTCAAGAGCCTGACCTTTCTCTATCTGATTGGCGCGCTGTTCATGTTCTCGCCGCTGATGGATGTTGAAAAGGGCGCCTCGCGCAAGGACAGCCATACCGCGCTGATCGAGATCAAGGGCATGATCGCCGACAACGAAATGGCCAGTGCCGACAATATCGTCGGCAGCCTGCGCGAGGCCTTCAAGGACGAGAAGACCAAGGGCATCATCCTGCGCATTAACAGCGGCGGCGGCAGCCCGGTGCAATCGGGTTACGTCTATGACGAAATTCGTCGCCTGCGTGCCGAGAAGCCGAATATCAAGGTTTACGCGGTGATCTCCGACCTCGGCGCTTCCGGGGCTTATTACATCGCCAGTGCCGCTGACCAGATCTATGCCGACAAAGCCAGCCTGGTCGGCTCCATCGGTGTGACGGCGGCGACCTTCGGCTTTGTCGGCACCATGGAGAAGCTGGGCGTCGATCGCCGGGTCTATACCTCGGGTGAGCACAAGGCCTTCCTTGATCCGTTCCAGCCGCCCAAGGCCGAGGAAACCCAATTCTGGCAGAGCGTGCTGGACACCACCCACAAGCAGTTCATTGCCAGCGTCAAGCAGGGTCGTGGCGACCGCCTCAAGGACAAGGATCACCCCGAGCTGTTCTCCGGGCTGGTCTGGACCGGCGAGCAGGCGTTGCCTCTGGGGTTGATCGATGGCCTGGGCAACACCAGTTCGGTGGCGCGTGATGTGATCGGCGAGAAAAAGATCGTCGACTACACCGTACAGGAATCGCCGTTCGACCGCTTTTCGAAGAAGCTGGGCGCCAGCGTGGCTGAGCAGATTGCCATGTGGGCAGGCTTCAATGGGCCGACCTTGCGCTGATCGAGGTTATGGTTGAATGAAAAGCCCGACCATTGGTCGGGTTTTTTATTGTTGGGCTGCCAGCGTGGTGAGGTCGTTGTGGGAGCGAATTCATTCGCGAAAGCGATATTCAAGGCGATGAGGATGTGGTGGATGTAGATGCCTCTTCGCGAATGAATTCGCTCACACATATAGAGTTCGATTCCCTGGAGTGTTCAGGGAATTGCGTAGCCTTCATTTATTAGCATATCGATCAGGCGGATCAGTGGCAGGCCGATCAGGCTGGTGGCGTCGCAGCCCTCGGTGCTGCGGAACAGGCTCACACCCAGACCTTCGGCCTTGAAGCTGCCTGCGCAGTCGTAAGGCTGTTCGGCGTGCAGGTAGCGCTCGATACCGGCCATGCTCAGTTCGCGCATGTGCACGGTAAAGGGCACGCAATCGGTCTGGCTCTGGCCGGTGCTGCTATTGAGCAGGGTCAGGCCGGTCAGGAAGGACACGCTGGCGCCGCTGGCCGCCGCCAGTTGTTCGCGGGCGCGCTCGAAGGTGTGGGGTTTGCCGAGGATCTGCTCGCCGAGCACGGCGACCTGGTCGGAGCCGATGATCAGGTGGTCGGGGAACGCTGCGGCCAGGGCCTGGGCTTTCTCCCGGGACAGGCGCTGGACGAGTTCGAGTGCGCTCTCGCCGGGGAGTCTGCTTTCATCTAGATCAGGCGACTGGCAGACGAATGGCAGGCCCAGGCGTTCGAGCAATTCACGGCGGTAGGGCGAGCTGGAAGCAAGGAGCAAAGGCAGCATGCGGATCTCCATTGAAGTGATGGCCGATTCTAATCGCAGACGCTGTGCGTTGCTGGCCGGAATTTCCTTTGACAGAGCAGGGGGGCATCCCTAGAATGCTGCGCCTATGTTGAATGACCCGATTCCACCTCACGTTGACCCGCGCAAATTAGCTGACCGTGGCACCAGCCTTCAAGGCGAAGTGTTACTGGCTGATTTGGAGAGACTCTGCGACCCGCTTTCCGATAATCTCGGTACGGTGCAGGCTAAATTCGTTTTTGAGCGTGACGAACGACGCGCTGTGGTTATCCACAGTGAAATCGACGCCTCGGTCAAGATGGTTTGCCAGCGTTGTCTTGAGCTGGTCACCCTGCCGATCCACAGCGAGTGCAGTTACGCTGTGGTGAAGGAGGGTGCGAATACCCAGTCGTTACCGAAAGGTTATGACGTGCTGGAACTGGGCGAAGATCCTTTGGATCTGCTGGCATTGATCGAGGAGGAGCTTTTGCTCGCCTTGCCCATTGTGCCTGCTCATCATCCGGAAGAATGCCAGCAGCCGGCGGGTCTCGATGAGCCCGAACCGAGCGTGGACGAGGTAACGCGGTCCAACCCGTTCAGTGTATTGGCGCAGTTAAAGCGTGACCCAAACGTTTAGGAGTTAATCAATTATGGC
The DNA here is from genome assembly GCF_024807945.1 of Pseudomonas sp. JUb42. Lineage (GTDB taxonomy): Bacteria > Pseudomonadota > Gammaproteobacteria > Pseudomonadales > Pseudomonadaceae > Aquipseudomonas. The sequence goes on from NZ_JANUFD010000001.1 coordinate 731,357, forward strand.
TGTTCAGCAGAACAAAAAATCCCGCTCTGCGCGTGACATGCGTCGTTCGCACGACGCTCTCGAGGCAAGCACTCTGTCGGTAGAAAAGACCACTGGTGAAGTTCACCTGCGTCACCACGTATCGCCAGAAGGCGTATACCGTGGTCGTAAAGTGATCGACAAGGGCGCTGACGAGTAATTTCTTGTCCGCTCCGATCATCGCGATCGACGCAATGGGCGGGGACTTCGGTCCCCGCAACATTGTTCAGGCCACTATTGCGTGCCTGTCTGCAAGCCCCTCGCTTCACCTGACCCTCGTCGGTCAATCCCTGATCCTTGAAGACCTTATTGCCCGCCATCCTGGTGTGGATCGCTCGCGCCTGCGTGTTGTCAATGCCAGCGAAGTCGTGACCATGGACGATCGCCCGGCCCAGGTTCTGCGCGGCAAGCCAGACTCGTCGATGCGGGTAGCCCTGGGATTGGTCGCCGGTGGCCAGGCCCAGGCCTGTGTCAGTGCCGGCAATACCGGTGCGCTGATGGTGTTGTCGCGTTTTCTGCTCAAGACCCTGCCGGGCATCGACCGCCCGGCGATGGTTGCGGCCATTCCCACCCAGCGCGGCTATTGTCAGTTGCTGGACTTGGGGGCGAATGTCGATTGCAGCGCGGAAAACCTCTATCAGTTCGCGGTCATGGGCTCGGTTACCGCCGAAGCGCTGGGCGTGCCCCGGCCGCGGGTGGCGCTGCTCAATGTCGGCACCGAGGACATCAAGGGCAATCAGCAGGTCAAGCAGGCCGCCGGTCTGCTTCAGGCCGCTGCCGGGCTGAACTACATCGGCTTCATCGAAGGCGACGGCTTGTACCGGGGTGAGGCGGATGTGGTGGTGTGCGATGGCTTTGTCGGCAATATCCTGCTCAAGTCCAGCGAAGGCCTGGCGACCATGATCGCCGGGCGAATTGACGCCATGTTCCGGCAGAATCTGTTGTCCCGCGCCGTTGGCGTGCTTGCGCTGCCGTTGTTGCGCCGCCTGCGTGCCGACCTGGCCCCGGCCCGGCATAACGGCGCAAGCCTGTTGGGCTTGCAGGGTATCGTGGTCAAGAGTCATGGCTCGGCGGGCGTGCAGGGCTTCCAGAGTGCGATCCAGCGTGCGTTGATCGAAATCCAGGAAGATCTGCCGCGACGTCTGCACGGGCGTCTTGATGGGGTGTTGTAGCCCGTATTTGCGGGCGTGGGGCTAAAATGTGACGCTGCTGACCGGCCAGTCATCCAACTGGGCAGTCACGCAAACTAGAATTCTTGCGTCCGGCCGAGCCGGGCGTTCATTTCGACGACCAATCATTCAGGGGCTTGTTACATGTCTGCATCCCTCGCATTCGTCTTTCCGGGTCAAGGATCGCAGTCCCTCGGCATGCTTGCCGAGCTGGGCGCCCAATACCCGTCGATCATCGATACCTTCAAAGAGGCGTCCGACGCCCTCGGCTACGACCTCTGGGCGCTGACCCAGCAAGGTCCGGAAGAACAGCTCAACCAGACCGACAAGACTCAGCCGGCCATTCTCACCGCGTCCATCGCGCTGTGGCGTCTGTGGCTGGCCGAGGGCGGCGCGCGTCCGGCCTACGTTGCCGGGCACAGCCTGGGCGAATACAGCGCCCTGGTCGCGGCGGGCAGCCTGACACTGGCTGACGCGGTCAAACTGGTCGAACGCCGTGGCCAGTTGATGCAGGAGGCCGTTCCGGCCGGGCAGGGCGGCATGGCCGCGATTCTCGGTCTGGACGACGCTGTGGTCATTGCAGCCTGCGCCGAAGCGGCCCAGGGCGATGTGGTCAGCGCGGTCAACTTCAACTCCCCAGGCCAGGTGGTGATCGCCGGGCAAGCCGCCGCTGTCGAGCGCGCCATGGAGCTGTGCAAGGCCAAGGGCGCCAAGCGTGCTCTGCCGCTGCCCGTCAGTGTGCCGTCCCATTGCGAGCTGATGCGTCCGGCCGCCGAGCGTTTCGCCGAAGCTGTCAACGCGATTGACTGGCAGGCGCCGCAGATTCCTCTGGTGCAGAACGTCAGCGCCGCGATTGCTGGCGATCTGGACACCCTCAAGAGTGATCTGCTGCAACAGCTGTACAAGCCCGTGCGTTGGGTCGAGTCCGTGCAGTGCCTGGCGGTCAATGGCGCGACCCAACTGGTCGAATGCGGTCCCGGCAAAGTGCTGGCCGGTCTCAACAAGCGTTGCGCCGATGGCGTGGCGACTTTCAACCTCAATACCCCAGACGCCGTTGCCGCCACCCGCGCGGCACTGGCCTGATTAGGAGAAGCCTGCATGAGCCTGCAAGGTAAAGTTGCATTGGTTACCGGCGCCAGCCGTGGTATCGGTCAAGCCATCGCCCTGGAACTGGGTCGCAATGGTGCCGTGGTCGTTGGTACAGCCACCTCTGAAGCCGGTGCTGAGCGCATCAGCGCCACCTTCAAGGAAAACGGCATCGAAGGCTTCGGCCTGATGCTGGACGTGTGTGACGCGGCCTCTGTGGACGCCACTCTGTCGACTATTCAGGAGCGCGTCGGCGTACCGCTGATTCTGGTCAATAATGCCGGTATCACCCGCGATAACCTGATGATGCGCATGAAGGACGACGAATGGCATGACGTCGTCAACACCAACCTGAACAGTCTGTTCCGCCTGTCCAAGGGCGTTTTGCGTGGCATGACCAAGGCGCGCTGGGGGCGGATCATCAGTATCGGCTCCGTGGTAGGTGCCATGGGCAATGCAGGCCAAGTAAACTACGCAGCCGCCAAGGCCGGTCTGGAAGGTTTCAGTCGTGCACTGGCTCGTGAAGTGGGTTCGCGTGCCGTTACCGTGAACTCTGTAACACCAGGTTTCATCGATACCGACATGACTCGTGAGCTGCCAGAGGCCCAGCGCGAAGCCCTGTTGACCCAGATTCCACTGGGTCGCCTGGGTCAGGCGCAGGAGATCGCCAACGTCGTCGCTTTTCTCGCTTCCGAGGGTGCAGGCTACGTGACCGGGGCTACAATCCCAGTCAATGGCGGGATGTACATGAGCTGAATGTGACTGCTCGGGGCAAAAAAATGTCATACGAGCTGTCGGAAAATCCGTTATAAAGCTGCAATCTTTTAATAGGCGGCAGGCCGGTGGAGTCGAAGGCCGAAGCGTTTTGCTTGAAAAGCGTAAAACGTCTTCTATACACTTACCCACCGGCCAGCCGCCTGAATTTGTCCACTAGGAGTTTAAATACGGTATGAGCACCATCGAAGAGCGCGTCAAGAAAATCGTTGCCGAGCAACTTGGCGTCAAGGCTGAAGAAGTCACCAACACTGCTTCTTTCGTTGAAGACCTGGGTGCTGACTCCCTCGATACCGTTGAGCTGGTAATGGCTCTGGAAGAGGAATTCGAGACTGAAATCCCTGACGAGGAAGCCGAGAAGATCACCACCGTTCAAGCCGCTATCGATTACGTTACTGCCCACCAGGCGTAATAGTTTGTAATCGTTGCTTGCTGTCGTGGAAAAACCGCACTGCCTTCACCGGCGTGCGGTTTTTTCTTTAAAAACGATGCTTCGTGTCGTCAATAAGAGAAAAGGAGAGTCCTGTGTCGCGTAGACGTGTCGTGGTCACCGGTATGGGTATGCTGACGCCGTTGGGTACGGATGTGCCAAGCACATGGCAAGGCATTCTGGCTGGCCGCAGTGGCATTGGCCTGATCGAGCACACAGACCTTTCGGCTTACAGCACCCGTTTTGGCGGTTCGATCAAAGGTTTCAACGTTGAAGAGTATCTGGCGCCCAAAGAGGCCCGCCGGCTCGACCTCTTCATCCAGTACGGCCTGGCCGCAAGCTTTCAGGCGGTGCGCAACGCCGGTCTGGAAGTCACCGATGAGAACCGTGACCGCATTGGCGTTGCCATGGGTTCGGGGATCGGTGGCCTGACCAACATCGAAAACAGCAGCCGTACGCTGCACGAGCAAGGGCCAGGACGCATTTCGCCGTTCTTCGTGCCGGGCTCGATCATCAACATGATTTCCGGTTTCCTGTCGATCCACCTGGGTGTACAGGGACCAAACTACGCCATCGCAACGGCCTGCACGACAGGCACGCATTGCATTGGCATGGCTGCACGCAATATCGCCTACGGCGAAGCCGACGTGATGATTGCCGGTGGTGCCGAAATGGCCGCCTGTGGTCTGGGCATGGGTGGCTTCGGGGCTTCCCGTGCGCTGTCGACCCGCAACGACGATCCGGCCCGCGCCAGCCGTCCGTGGGACAAGGGCCGTGATGGCTTCGTCCTGTCCGACGGTGCCGGTGCCCTGGTTCTCGAAGAACTGGAGCACGCCAAGGCCCGCGGCGCGACCATCTATGCCGAGTTGATCGGTTTCGGCATGAGCGGCGACGCGTACCACATGACCTCGCCGCCGGAAGATGGCGCCGGTGCTGCACGCTGCATCACCAACGCCATGCGCGATGCCAAGCTCAACCTTGATCAGGTGCAGTACATCAACGCCCACGGTACTTCGACCCCGGCCGGTGATCTGGCTGAAGCGTCGGCGATCAAGTCGGTGTTCGGCGATCACGCTTACAAGCTGGCGGTGAGTTCGACCAAGTCCATGACCGGTCACCTGCTCGGCGCTGCCGGTGCGGTAGAGGCCATCATCAGCATCCTGGCGATCAACGATCAGGTGGCGCCGCCGACCATCAACCTGGATGAGCCGGATGAAGGCTGCGACCTGGACTTCGTGCCGCACGAAGCGCGCAGGATGCCGATCGATGTGGTCATCTCCAACTCCTTCGGTTTTGGCGGGACCAACGGTTCCCTGGTGTTCCGCCGGTTCGCCGAGTGATGTCGAGCTGGATCGACGGTCGTCCTGCCGACGCCTTGTCGGTCAAGGATCGCGGCCTGGCCTATGGCGATGGTCTGTTCGAGACCATCGCCGTCAGATCGGGGTGGCCATCGCTGTTCGAGCGCCATCTGCAGCGTCTCGAACTGGGCTGCCAGCGTCTGGGCATGGCCTTTGATCGCGAGCAGGTCGTTGACGAGTCTTCGCGCTTTGCCGGGCAATTGGGCGAAGGCGTGATGAAGCTGATCCTCACCCGTGGCGATGGCCAGCGCGGTTATGCGCCACCAGCCGACGCACAGCCGTGCCGAATCCTGCAGGGCAGCCCGACGCCAACCTACCCGCCTGCTCACGCTGAAGATGGCGTCCGCCTGTTTGCCTGTCGCACCCGTCTGGCCCAGCAGCCGCTGCTGGCCGGGCTCAAGCACCTGAATCGCCTGGAACAGGTGCTGGCCCGTGGCGAATGGCAGGACGGCGAGCATGCCGAAGGCCTGATGTGCGACACCGACGACCGGGTGATCGAAGCGGTCTACAGCAACCTGTTCCTGGTGCGTGAAGGTCGCCTGCTCACCGCTGATCTGAGCCGCTGCGGCGTGGCAGGGGTGATGCGCGCCGAACTGCTTGATCAGGCCGACAAACTCGGGGTCGTTACGGACATCCGCGACCTGGCGTTGTCTGAGCTGGCATCGGCCGACGAAGTGTTTGTGTGCAACAGCGTCTATGGCATCTGGCCGGTGATTGGTCATGAGCGGCTGAGCTGGCCGGTCGGTCCGCTCACTCGTAAACTACAGGGCATTGCTCGTGCACTTCTGGATATCTGATTTGTGATCCGAAAATTTTTGGTGTTGCTGGAAATTGCCCTGGTCGTCGTCGGCCTGGGCGTGGGCCTGTCTGTGTGGCAGGTCAATCAGGCACTGCATCAACCCTTGAAAGTGACTGAAGAACAATTGCTCGACGTGCCCGCCGGTTCGACCCCGAGCGGCGTGCTCAATCGCATGGAAGCCGATGGCGTCATCAAGGATGCCTTCTGGCTGCGCCTGTACTGGCGCTTCAACCTGGCCGGGCAGTCGTTCCATACCGGTGAATACCGCATGACGCCGGGCATGGATATCGATGCCTTGCTTGGCTTGTGGAAGCGCGGCGAAGTGGTGCAGTACAGCCTGACTCTGGTTGAAGGCTGGAATTTCCGCCAGGTGCGTGCGGCGTTGGCCAAACAGCCCAAGCTCGGGCAGACCCTGGTCGGTTTGAGTGACCGCGAGCTGATGACCAGACTCGGTCATCCGGGCGTGTTCCCTGAAGGGCGGTTCTTCCCCGATACCTACCGTTACGTGCGTGGCGTCAGCGATGCCGAGTTGCTCAAGCGCGCCTTCACTCGCCTCGACGATGTGTTGGACGAGGAATGGAACAAGCGCGCCGCCGATGTGCCTTATGTTGATCCGTATCAGGCCCTGACCATGGCCTCGTTGATCGAGAAGGAAACCGGCGTGCCCCAGGAGCGCGGCAAGATTGCCGGGGTCTTCGTGCGTCGTCTGCAACTGAACATGCTGCTGCAGACCGACCCGACGGTGATCTACGGTCTGGGCGAGCGCTATAACGGTAAGCTGACCAAAGCCTTGCTCAAGGAAGCCACGCCCTACAACACCTATATGAATGCCGGCCTGCCGCCGACGCCGATTGCCATGGTCGGGCGCGAGGCGATTCATGCTGCGCTGAACCCGGCGCCGGGCAATAGCCTGTATTTTGTCGCCCGTGGCGATGGCAGCCATGTGTTCTCCGCTGATCTGGATGCCCACAACGCGGCGGTTCGCGAGTTCCAGCTTAAGCGCCGCGCCGATTATCGTTCCAGCCCGGCACCGATTTCCGCGCCGGCCACCGATGCGCCTGCACCGGTCGCCGACCCTGCACCCGCCAGCGCGCCTGTGCCGCCTGTTGATCCTGTCATGCCGGTACAACCGAGCGAGGCCAGCCCGCAATGAATTTGACCAAGGATTGCCTGTGACCGGCCTGTTCATCACCCTCGAAGGCCCGGAAGGGGCCGGTAAAAGCACCAATCGTGAGTACCTGGCGGCGCAACTGCGTACCCAGGGCATCGACGTGGTCTTGACCCGCGAGCCCGGCGGCACGCCCCTGGCCGAGCGCATTCGCGAACTGCTCCTGGCGCCCAGCGACGAAGCCATGAGCGCTGATACCGAGCTGCTGCTGGTGTTCGCCGCCCGTGCCCAGCATCTGGCCGAAGTGATCAAGCCGGCCCTGGCCCGTGGCGCCGTGGTGCTGTGTGATCGTTTTACCGACGCTACCTACGCCTATCAGGGCGGCGGTCGCGGTTTGTCTTTCGAGCGCATTGCTGCGTTGGAGAACTTCGTACAGGGCGATCTGCGTCCGCACCTGACGCTGGTTTTCGATCTGCCGGTGGAAGTGGGCCTGGCCCGGGCCAGTGCCCGTGGTCGCCTGGACCGTTTCGAGCAGGAAGGCCGGGCGTTCTTCGATGCCGTGCGCAGCACTTATCTGCAGCGCGCCGCCGCCGAGCCTGGGCGCTACCGCCTGGTAGACGCGGCATTGTCGTTGCCTGAAGTACAGCAATCTCTCGACAGCCTGCTGCCCGACCTGCTGGAGCTTTACCGTGGCTGAAGCCTACCCCTGGCAGGATTCGCTGTGGCAGCAGATGGCCGGTCGTGCCCAGCATGCCCACGCCTACCTGCTGCACGGGCCTGCCGGGATCGGCAAGCGGGCACTGGCCGAGCGCCTGATGGCCCGGCTGCTGTGCCAGAGGCCGGTCGGCCTGGATGCCTGTGGCCAGTGCAAATCATGCATGTTGTTGGCAGCGGGCAGCCACCCGGACAACTATGTGCTGGAGCCGGAAGAAGCGGACAAGGGCATCAAGGTCGATCAGGTCCGTGATCTGGTCAGCTTCATCGTGCAGACCGCGCAGTTGGGCGGGCGCAAGGTGGTACTGGTCGAGCCGGTGGAGGCGATGAATATCAACGCCGCCAACGCCTTGCTGAAAAGCCTGGAAGAGCCATCCGGTAATACTGTTCTGCTATTGGTCAGCCATCAGCCCAGCCGTTTGTTGCCGACGGTGAAGAGCCGTTGCGTGCAGCAGGCCTGCCCGCTGCCCAGCGAAGAGATGAGCCTGCGTTGGTTGGAGCAGGCGCTGCCGGAGTGTGCGCTGGAGGAGCGTCTCGAACTGCTGGCGCTGGCTGCCGGTTCGCCATTAATGGCGGTCAGCCTGCATGCCCAAGGTGTTCGTGAACAGCGTGCTTTGGTGGTAGAGGGGGTGAAGAAACTGATCAAGCAGCAGCAATCGCCCACACAGCTCGCCGAAAGTGCCTGGAAGGATATTCCACTGTTGCTGCTGTTCGACTGGTTCTGCGACTGGTCGCACCTGATCCTGCGCTACCAATTGACTCAGGATGAAGAGGGGCTTGGTTTGTCGGACATGCGCAAGGTGGTGCAATACCTGGCGCAGAAATCGTCGCAGGACAAGGTGCTGGCAATGCAGGATTGGGTGCTGGCTCAGCGCCAGAAAGTCATGTCCAAGGCCAACCTTAATCGCGTCCTGTTGCTCGAGGCATTGCTGGTGCAGTGGGCAGGGCTGCCCGGACAAGGGTAGACTCACCGTCATTCGGAACACCTAAAGGAGATGTAATGAGCCTGCCGCTGAATTCCGGTCCACGTAACGGTATTTTGTCCCTGACCATCAAGGACAAATCCGTGCTCTACGCGGCGTATATGCCCTTTATCAAGAACGGCGGGCTGTTTATCCCCACCAGCAAAAGCTACAAGCTCGGCGACGAAGTCTTCATGCTGCTCAACCTGATGGACGAGCCGGAAAAGATTCCGGTAGCCGGCAAGGTCACCTGGATTACTCCGCGCGGTGCCCAGGGTAACCGCGCCGCCGGTGTCGGCGTGCAGTTCAACGACGGCGACAATACCGCCCGGACCATGATCGAAACCTACCTGGCCGGCGCCCTCAAGTCCGACCGTCCCACCCATACGATGTAGTTGCCATTGCTCCCATGCTTGTAGATTCCCATTGTCACCTCGACCGCCTTGACCTCGCCCAGCACGCAGGTTCTCTCGACACTGCCCTGGAGGCCGCCCGGGCCAGGGGTGTCGGACATTTCCTGTGCATAGGTGTCAGTGCCGATAATGCCGCTGCGGTTCGCGCATTGGCCGATCGCTATGACGATGTGGACTGTTCGGTAGGGATTCATCCGCTGGACGTGCAGCCCCAGGGCGCTCCGGCCCTGGACTGGCTGTTGCGTGAGCTGGATCACCCGCGAGTAGTGGCCATCGGTGAGACCGGTCTGGATTATCACTACGAGCCGGAAGCGGCCGAAGTCCAGCAGCAATCCTTCCGTCTGCATCTGCAAGCGGCGAATATCACCGGCAAACCGGTCATCGTGCATACCCGTGGCGCCCGTGCCGACACGCTGGAGCTGTTGCGTGAAGCGGCCTTGCCTCAGGGTGGCGTGCTGCACTGTTTCACCGAAGACTGGGACATGGCCCGGGCGGCCCTGGACCTGGGCTTTTATATTTCCCTGTCGGGTATCGTCACCTTCCGCAATGCTGATGCGCTGCGCGATGTCGCCCGCCAGGTGCCTGCCGATCGCCTGCTGGTGGAAACCGATTCCCCTTATCTGGCGCCGATTCCCTATCGCGGCAAGCCGAATCTGCCGCAGTACGTGCGCGAAGTCGCCGAGTTCCTGGCGATGTTGCGCGGCGAAAGTTACGAGGCCTTTGCCGAGCAGACCACGGAAAACTTCCGTCGTCTGTTCCCCCTGGCCAGGGTCAGCGCCTCTCGCTAAATCGCAGGCAAAAAAAACCCGGGTTCTGGGGGGTGAATCCGGGTTAAGACCATTAGGAGTAAAACAAAGGTACGCTATCCATTGGCACCTTTACTGGCACGTCATTTGGGGGATATGCCGCGCCAACGCTGTAAGTATTGGTCAGTATTGGCGGGCGTCCAGTGCCGGGTTGTACGTTTTTTAAACAGATTTGGAATAGCCGGACGGCAATTGTGTGCCGGTTGCTGTGGTTGAGTTGACTCGGCACATCGCAAACCCGATGCACCTGCCTGAATTGAAATGAGATTCTGTTGTGGGACCGGCTTTCGCCGGGAAACCGCCTTCCCGGCTAAAGCCGGTCCCACAGATCACACATACCCAACGTTAAACACCATTACAGGAAGGCTGCCGCGATTCCTGCCAACACCTCGCACAAATCCGCAGAATGACGGGATATGGTCGGATGATCCGTGCAATTTGCCGCAAGTTAGGCATAATACCCGGCTTCGATTTTGACCCCGACAGACCTCCTTATGCAGAAAGAACCTCGCAAGGTCCGTGAGTTTCGTCGCCGCGAGCAGGAAATTCTCGACACCGCACTCAAGCTGTTTCTCGACCAGGGTGAAGACAGTGTCACCGTCGAGATGATTGCGGATGCCGTGGGTATCGGCAAAGGCACCATCTACAAGCACTTCAAGTCCAAGGCGGAGATCTATCTGCGCCTGATGCTCGACTACGAGCGTGATTTGAATGAGTTGCTGCTGTCTGCCGATGTCGACAAGGACCGCGAATCGCTGTCCCGCGCCTACTTCGAGTTCCGCATGCGCGATCCGCAGCGTTATCGCCTGTTCGACCGGCTGGAAGAAAAGGTGGTCAAGGGCAATCAGGTGCCGGAGATGGTCGGCGAACTGCACAAGATCCGCGCCTCGAACTTCGAACATCTGACCCTGCTGATCAAGGGCCGCATCACCGAAGGCAAGCTCGAAGACGTCCCGCCCTATTTCCACTACTGCGCAGCCTGGGCCCTGGTCCATGGTGCAGTGGCGCTGTATCACTCGCCGTTCTGGAGTAACGTGCTGGAAGATCAGGAGGGTTTCTTCCAGTTCCTCATGGATATCGGCGTGCGCATGGGCAACAAGCGCAAGCGTGACCCTGAGGCGATTACCGACGCGGGCCCAACTGCCAGCGACAGTTGACGCATTCGCCGACGTGATGGCGCTCGCAAAACGATGCGGGGCGCCATCTGCGAGGAATATACTCGGGCTTTCCTCGCTTCGGAGTCGACCATGATCGTCGATCGCCAGGGCCGACGCTTTCGCAATCTGCGAGTCAGCCTGACGTCAGCCTGTAACTACGCCTGTACCTACTGCGTGCCCGACGGCAAGCGGCTGGTTGCTGCCCAGGATGAACTCTCGGCAGATGCGTTGGCGCGTGGTGTGGCGTACCTGATCGAAGCGGCCGGCATAGAGCGCTTGCGCATTACCGGCGGCGAGCCCTTGGTCAGCCCACGCCTGGAGTCCTTCATGACTCAGGTCGGCGGTCTCGGACTGGCGGATATCAGCTTGACCACCAATGGTCAGTTACTGGCGCGTAAGCTGCCAATCCTGCTGGCTGCCGGTATCCGCCGGTTGAATGTTTCCCTCGATACTCTTGATCCCGATGCTTTCCGCCGTATCGCCCGGGGCGGCGACCTGGCCACTGTCCTTGACGGCATGGAGCAGGCGCGGGCCGCAGGCCTGAAGATCAAGGTCAATATGGTGCCGCTGCGCGGGCAGAACCTGGATCAGGTCATGCCGTTGCTCGATTACTGCCTGGAGCGCGGCTACGAGCTGCGTTTTATCGAGCTGATGCGCATGGGCCATCTGGCCAGCGATTCCAATGCCTTCCTGCAACAGTTCGTCAGCCTGCAACAACTGCTGGCGCTGATCGGCGAGCGCTATGAATACCTGCAGGCCCAGGCGCCCATTGATGCAACTGCGGTGCGTTACCAGATTCCGGGCCAGGGCTTTTTCGGCGTGATCGCCAACGAAAGCGTGCCGTTTTGCCGGACCTGCTCACGCCTGCGCCTGTCTTCCACGGGCTGGCTGCACGGTTGCCTGTCCTCCAGCAATCGACACTACGTCGGCGATTTGCTCGACAAGCCGCGGCATCAGGCCTTGCCTGCCTTGCAGCGGCTATTGGTCAAGGCCCTGGGGGACAAGCAGGACGTGGCGTTCTCCGGCGGGGCGACGGTAATGAAGATCATCGGCGGCTGATCATCTGCTGTTACAAGCGTGATACAGCATTCTGCGCAGAGATGGCGCGGAAGCTGCATTAGCAGGCTATTCGCCGGTTTTCCGTCACCGGTACTTGGAGGGGATAATGCGTAGCCTGGTTTTAGTGCTGGCGCTTTTGGCGTTGAGTGGTTGCATGAGTGTCAGCGACATGGCCGAAGGCACCCGCGATCAGTTCAGTGATGCAGGGTTGCTCGATCACAGCGATACCCATCGCATCAATAACCTGCGCCTGCAGCCGGACTCCTTTATTTATATCGCCCAGGGCAATTTCGTGCCCAAAGGCGTCAACTATCCACGCCCCAACGTGATTGCCGAAGAGGCCTTCGACGGCTTTGTCGAGTATTTCCCGATGGTTCGCCGCGCTCCTGGACCCATGGGCCTGGAAGAAGCGATGACCCAGGCGCGGGCGGCCGGTGCACATTATCTGTTGTACACCCGCTTCGCCAAATCCGATGACCGCATCGGCAATTTTGACGAATGGTCCGACCAGGAAGCCCTGGATCGCCTGGGTATCGACAGTGGCGTGATCCAGTTGATGGTGATCGAGACCGGCACCCGCTATCTGATCGACAGCGCCCGCATCCATGCCCGTGGCGGATTGCTGACGTTGCACAACACTGCGCCCGAGGATTTGCTTATTCCGCCATTGGAGGATTACGCTCGAATGTTGCTGGGTATGAGTAAATAATCCCAGAAGGATCTCATAAAATGTGGGACCGGCTTTAGCCGGGAATACGTCTTCCCGGCTAAAGCCGGTCCCACAGAAAGGCGTTGTGCTATTCAATCTGATAGGAGTCAGGCATGACTGGTCCGGGCAAGGCCAACGATCTGTTCGCACAAATTCCCAAGTCCAAAGGGCTGCCGCCCGTGCATTTGTGGAACCCGGAATTCTGCGGCGATATCGATATGCGTATCGCCCGCGACGGCACCTGGTACTACCTGGGCACGCCGATCGGCCGCAAACCCATGGTGCGGCTGTTCTCCACCATCATGCGTCGCGATGACGATGACTATTTCCTCATTACTCCCGTAGAAAAAGTCCGTATTCGGGTCGACGACGCGCCTTTCGTGGCCGTCAGCCTCGAGGTGGAAGGGCAGGGTGAGCAGCAAATATTGCGCTTTACCACCAATGTCGAGGACCTGACCGAAGCGGGCCCTGAGCACCGCCTGCGCGTCGTCACTGACCTCCAGACCCAGGAACCGGCACCCTATATTCATGTGCGCGCCAATCTTGAGGCGCTTATTCATCGCAACGTGTTCTATCAGTTGGTCGAGCTGGCGGTCTCCCGGGAAATCGACGGGCAGCGCTGGCTGGGTGTCTGGAGTCATGGCGATTTTTTCCCCATCGGGCTTGAACCCTGATGAGTCCGCGGCAGGCCAGCAAAGCCAAGCCTCGATTGCCTGCCTGTGATGTGGCGAGTAAAGTGCCGCTCCCTGTTTTTCCTGAGGTTTTTGCATGAGTCAGTCCTTTGATATCGCCGTGATCGGCGCCACCGGTACTGTCGGCGAAAACATCGTCCAGATTCTTGAAGAGCGTGACTTCCCGGTTGGCCAGTTGCATTTACTGGCCAGTATCGAGTCCGCCGGACAATCCGTGCCGTATCGCGGCAAGAATGTGCGGGTGCGTGAGGTCAACGAGTTCGATTTCAGTAAGGTCGCCCTGGCGTTCTTCGCAGCAGGCCCGGCGATCAGCCTCAGCTACGTTGAACGTGCGATGGCGGCGGGGTGTGCAGTCATCGATTTGTCGGGCGCTTTGCCGGTGGCTCAGGCGCCGAATCTGGTGCCGGAAGTGAACGCCGAACGCCTGTCGACCATGAGCAAACCCGCGCAGGTTGCCAGCCCCAGCGCGTCGGCGATTGCGGTGGCCATGGCGTTGGCTCCGCTGCGTGGCCTGTTGGATATCCAGCACATCAGCGTCACGGCGTGCCTGGCAGTATCGAGCCAGGGGCGCGAAGGGGTGTCGGAACTGGCCCGGCAAACTACCGAATTGTTGAATGTCCGTCCCCTTGAACCGCGTTTCTTTGATCGGCAAATGGCCTTTAACCTGCTGGCTCAAGTGGGCACGCCGGACGAGCAGGGTCATGTGCCGCTGGAAAAACGTCTGGTTGCGGAGTTGCGCGAGTTGCTCGCACTGCCTTTACTGAAGGTTTCTGTGTCCTGCATTCAGGCCCCGGTATTTTTTGGCGACAGCTTTACTGTCGCGGTTCAGTCGGCGGTCGCCGTTGACCTGCCTGCAGTGAACGCCGCGCTTGAGGCCGCACCGGGAATCGAGCTGGTGGATGCGGGGGATTATCCGACGGCAGTGGGTGATGCAGTGGGTCAGGACGTGGTCTATGTGGGGCGCGTTCGGGCGGGTATTGATGACGCTGCGCAACTTAATTTGTGGCTTGCGTCTGATAATGTTCGCAAAGGTGCCGCTCTAAACGCTGTGCAGCTCGCCGAATTGTTGATAAAAGGCTATGTGTAAAAGATACTTGGCAACAATTTGTAGAATCATTCTAGCTTGACACCCACTAGCAGGATTTACCTCCTCGGCTGCCGGGGAATTTTTGAACAAGGGATGGGCTATGGTTCAGGTTCGTAAACTGGTATTAGCAATCGCCGCGGCTTCAGCGCTGTCATCAGGTATGGCGCACGCGCTGGGGCTCGGGGAATTGTCGGTCAAGTCGACCCTGAATCAGCCGCTGGTGGCTGAAATTGAGCTTAAAGACGCCGGTGGCCTCAGTGCCGGACAGGTGGTGCCGAGTCTGGCGACCACGGCCGATTTCGCTCAGGCGGGCATTGCCCGGCAGGCATTTCTCAATGACCTGACGTTCACTCCGGTGATCAACGCCAATGGCAAGAGTGTGCTGCGCATTACCTCTTCCCGCGCGGTGCGTGAGCCCTATGTGAAATTCCTCGTGCAGGTGCTGTGGCCCAACGGCCGCTTGCTGCGCGAATACAGCCTGCTGCTCGATCCACCAAAATTCTCGCCTGAGGCTGCCGCCGCTGCTGCAGCCACGGCACAATTGCCTGCGACCGCGCCGACTCCGGCGCCTGCTCCGGCCCCGGTTGCACTGCCGCCTGCCGAACCTGTAGCGCCAGCCGCCGGCACTAATCCGCCTGCACCGGCTGCAAAACCTGCGGCTGATGCCAAGGGCACCACTCAATACACCACCGGCAATAACGACACCCTCTGGCAGATTGCCGAGAAAGTGCGTAACGGCGGTTCGGTCCAACAGACCATGCTGGCCATCCAGGCGCTGAACCCGGATGCCTTCATTGCGGGCAACATCAACCGCCTGAAGAAAGGGCAGGTGTTGCGTCTGCCGACGCCGGAACAGGCTGCAGCCATGCCGCAGCCCAAGGCGGTTACCGAAGTTGCGCAACAGAATCGCGCCTGGCGTGAAGGCCGTCGTGCGCCGGCTGCCGGTGCCCGTCAGGTCGATGCGACCCGTCGCGAGAAGGCCGGTGCCGCGCCATCCAAGGTCGAGCCCAAGGACAACCTGAGCTTGGTATCGGCCAACGCCAAGCCTGCCAAGGGCGGTAAAGGCGTTGTCGGCGACAAGGACATTGGCAACAAACTGGCAGTGGCCCAGGAAAGTCTGGATACCGCCCGTCGCGACAACGCCGAATTGAAAAGCCGCATGACCGACCTGCAAAGCCAGGTCGACAAGCTGCAACGCCTGATTCAGCTGAAAAACGATCAACTGGCCAAGATGCAGGCTCCGGAAGCCGCCCCGGCGACTCCGGCAGCAACACCTGCGGTTCCAGCCACTATCGTTCCGGCCAACGCCGCCAAGCCTGCTGAAACCCCGGCGCAGCCAGCGGCTGCGGCTGGTGATGCTGCCCAGGTCAGCGCACCGGAACCCGACAAGTCGCTGCTGGTAGAGCCGGTCGCGCCGCCACCGGAAACCATGGAAAGCTCGCTGAACAAGCTGCTGGCCAATCCGGTGATGATGGGTCTGATCGGTGGCGGCGCGGTTCTGTTGTTGCTGCTGCTGGCGTTGTTCCTGATCCGTCGCCGCAAGGCCAGGGAAGAAGCGGACAAACACAAACGCATGGCCCGTGCCTTGGCTGAGGAGTCGGATTTCGTTTCCGATATGGACATGGAGCTGCCTCAGGCCAGCTTTGACGGCCTCGATGTGCCGCCGCCAAGCGTCAAAATGGCACCATCCGCCGCCGCTGCGCCAGCCCGTGAAGTTCCGGCTGATGCACTGGTTCAGGCCGAGATTCATATCGCCTACGGCCGCATGAACCAGGCAGTCGAGCTGCTTGAGGAAGCGATCAAGGAGGATCCAGATCGCACCGACGTCCGTATGAAACTGATGGAAATCTACGCCGAGCAAGGCAACACCAAGGCGTTTGCGGCCCACGAACGGAAAATGGTGGCCGCGGGAAAGAATCACGCTGAGGTCGAGCAGCTAAAGAGTCGTTACCCGACCATGAACACAGTTGCAGCAACAGCCGCCGTAGCGGCTGCCAGCGTGACTGCTGCGGCCATTGCCGCAGAACTGGATGCCAAGTACGTCGAAGAACTGTTGCAGGACGATCCCGAGCCCGAGCCGCCGGTGGTCGCCGCTCCTGTGGTTGCTGCGCCTGAGCCGGAACCCGAGCCGGTGGCAGACGACGCTTTTGACGCCCTGGATGACAATGAATTTGACCTGAGCCTGGACGGACTCGATGACGAGCCAACCCAGACACCGGTCGATCTCAGCCTTGATGATCTGCTGGCGGACGAACCGTCGGCGCCTGCTGCTGCCGAGCCAAGCTTCGAATCGCTGTTGCAACAACAGACCGAAGCCAAGGCTGAAGCGGACGCCATGGATGATCTGTCCGATTTCGATCTGGATCTTGGCGAAGACGCGCCTGAGCTGAAAGCCGAAGATGATTTCGTGCTGGATGACGACGCGCTGGACCTGGGCATCGTCGACGCCGAAGAGCCGGAAATTCACGATCTGCAACTGCCTGATGACTTCGATCTGTCGCTATCAGACGATCTTGAAACCGCCCAGGCGACCGAGGCTTTTGCTTCCGAGATCGATGATGTCAACGCCGAGCTGGATCGTCTTTCGGCGAACCTGGAACATCCGCCGATCGCCAAACCGTTTGAGGCGCCAAGCTTCACCGCCGATGACGCAATGTCGATGGATGATGAGCCAGACTTCGACTTCCTGTCGGGCACTGATGAAGCAGCGACCAAACTCGACCTGGCCCGTGCCTACATCGAGATGGAAGACAGCGACGGCGCCCGGGATATCCTCGATGAGGTGGTTGCCGAGGGTAACGCCACTCAAAAGGCCGAAGCCCAGGAAATGCTGGCGCGGTTGGCCTGATATAGCGAGTGTCTCATGCAGGAGCGGCTTTAGCCGGGAGGGTGTTCTCGCGGCTAAAGCCGCCCCTGCGCAGAATATTCAAGAGAAACGGCCGCCGATGCGGCCGTTTCTGTTTGTGTCCTGATCGGCCTGCGCATGGCGTCTTTTCTCGGCGGCCTTATAATGGCCGACTTTTCGATCTTCCACAGGCTGTGATTTCTTGGCGAACATAGACAACCCGGTAGCTGAAATGGCTGCCGAGGGCTTTTTCCGTATTGCGCTGGGCGTTGAATACAAAGGCTCGCGCTACTGCGGCTGGCAGCGTCAGGCTTCCGGCGTGCTCACGGTGCAGGAAACTCTGGAAGACGCCCTGTCCAAAGTCGCCGATTCGCCGGTCTCGCTGATGTGCGCCGGCCGCACCGACGCCGGGGTTCACGCCTGCGGTCAGGTGGTGCACTTCGATACCCAGGCTGAGCGCTCGATGAAAGCCTGGACCATGGGCGCCAATATCAATCTGCCCCATGACATCAGTGTGAGCTGGGCCAAGGTCATGCCTGCGCATTTTCACGCCCGTTTCAAGGCGATTGCCCGGCGTTATCGCTATGTGATCTACAACGACCAGATCCGTCCGGCGCACCTGAATCAGGAGATCACCTGGAATCACCGACCGCTGGATGTGGAGCGCATGGCTCTGGCTGCAGAATATCTGGTCGGTACCCATGACTTCAGCGCCTTCCGTGCCGGCCAATGCCAGGCCAAATCGCCGATCAAGCAGTTGCATCACCTGCGGGTGACGCGCCACGGCAAGATGATCGTCCTCGACATTCGCGCCAATGCCTTCCTGCACCACATGGTGCGCAATATCGCCGGGGTGCTGATGACCATCGGTGCCGGTGAGCGCCCCATCGAGTGGGCCAGGGAAGTACTGGAAAGCAAGGTACGCCGCACCGGCGGGGTCACGGCGCATCCGTTCGGCCTCTATCTGGTCCAGGTTGAATATCGTGACGAGTTTCCCCTGCCGGAGCGCTATATCGGGCCGCATTTCCTTACTGGATTCGCCGAACTTGACGGCTGACGCCCGCACACGCATTTGCTACCATCCCGGACTTCGCTGAAAGGCAGGAATCTGTGACATGTCAGCCGTTCGCAGCAAAATCTGCGGGATTACCCGCATAGAAGATGCATTGGCCGCCGTCGAGGCAGGTGCCGATGCCATCGGTTTTGTCTTCTATCCGCCAAGTCCGCGGGCTGTCACTGTGCAGCAGGCGCGGGCAATCATCGCCGCTTTGCCACCGTTTATCAGTACGGTCGGGCTGTTCGTCAACGCCAGTGCCTGTGAGTTGAACGAGACCCTGGATGCCGTTCCGCTGGATCTGTTGCAGTTCCACGGCGATGAAACGCCCGAACAATGCGTCGGCTATCACCGCCCGTTCATCAAGGCCCTGCGAGTACAGGCCGGTGACGATATTGCAGCGGCTTGCCGGGCTTATCGCCAGGCCAGTGGCATTCTGCTTGATGCCTATGTGCCCGGCGTGCCGGGCGGCACCGGAGAATCTTTTGACTGGGCGCTGATTCCTCAAGGCCTGGAAAAGCCGATTATCCTGGCTGGTGGCCTGACTTCGGCTAATGTGGCCCAGGCCATCGCCCAGGTTCGCCCTTATGCCGTGGATGTCAGTGGCGGCGTGGAAAAAACCAGAGGCATCAAGGATCACGACAAGATTCGTGCATTCATGAGTGCGGTACACGGGGCTTGATGTGACGGCAGCGGTACTGCCGCCGTCCATAGCCTCACAGTTATTGGACCTGCTTTGGCCGGGGAGGGTGCCTTCCCGGCTTGAGCGGGCACACATTTGTTATGAATTTAGCTCAAGGGCATACGCAGGCGCCGAGTCGCCTGACGTTCTAGCCACCGGAACTGGAGAAAGAAAGCATGAGCAACTGGTTGGTAGACAAACTGATCCCTTCGATCATGCGTTCCGAGGTCAAGAAAAGCTCCGTCCCCGAAGGCCTCTGGCACAAATGCCCGTCCTGCGAGGCGGTGCTCTATCGTCCGGAACTGGAAAAGACCCTGGACGTCTGCCCCAAGTGCAACCACCACATGCGCATCGACGCACGTGCACGCCTGGACATCTTCCTTGATGCCGAAGGTCGTAATGAGCTGGGCGCCGATCTGGAGCCGGTGGATCGCCTGAAATTCCGCGACAGCAAGAAGTACAAGGACCGCCTCACCGCTGCCCAGAAGCAGACCGGTGAAAAAGATGCCCTGATCTCCATGAGCGGCACCCTGCTGGGCATGCCGGTCGTGGCCAGCGCCTTCGAATTCTCGTTCATGGGCGGTTCCATGGGGGCCATCGTCGGTGAGCGCTTTGTTCAGGCCGCCAACTACGCGCTGGAAAAGCGCTGCCCGATGATCTGCTTCGCCGCCTCCGGTGGCGCACGCATGCAGGAAGCGCTGATCTCCCTGATGCAGATGGCCAAGACTTCCGCCGTGCTGGCGCGTCTTCGTGAAGAAGGCCTGCCGTTCATTTCCGTGCTGACCGACCCGGTCTACGGTGGTGTTTCCGCCAGTCTGGCCATGCTTGGTGACGTGATTGTCGCCGAGCCCAAGGCGCTGATCGGCTTCGCCGGCCCTCGCGTGATCGAGCAGACCGTTCGGGAAAAACTTCCGGAAGGCTTCCAGCGCAGTGAATTCCTGCTGGAGCACGGCGCCATCGACATGATCATCCACCGTGCCGAGCTGCGCCCACGCCTGGGCAACCTGCTGGCACAGCTGATGGATCTGCCGACGCCGAAGTTTGTCGCGCCTGTACTGGAACCGATCGTCGTTCCACCGGCCCCGGCCAACGTATGACGCCAGGATCCCTGGGGGACTGGCTGGCCTATCTGGAGCAACTGCATCCTTCGGCCATCGACATGGGCCTTGATCGCTCACGGCAGGTGGCGACTCAGCTTGGCCTGACTCGCCCGGCACCGCGGGTGATCACGGTCACCGGCACTAACGGCAAGGGCTCGAGCTGTGCGTTCGTTGCCGCGTTGCTGCGCGCCC
The DNA here is from genome assembly GCF_024807945.1 of Pseudomonas sp. JUb42. Classification (GTDB taxonomy): domain Bacteria; phylum Pseudomonadota; class Gammaproteobacteria; order Pseudomonadales; family Pseudomonadaceae; genus Aquipseudomonas. The sequence goes on from NZ_JANUFD010000001.1 coordinate 751,571, forward strand.
AAGGCCTCAGGGTCGGCGTCTATAGCTCGCCCCACCTGTTGCGCTATAACGAGCGTGTGCAGGTGCAGGGCGTCGAAGCCACGGATCTTGAACTGTGCGATGCCTTCTCGGCGGTGGAAGCGGCCCGCGGTGATGTCACCCTGACCTATTTCGAAATGGGCACCCTGGCGGCGTTCTGGCTGTTCGAGCAGGCGGCACTGGATGCCGTAGTGCTGGAAGTGGGCCTGGGCGGTCGTCTGGATGCCGTGAACCTGATCGATGCCGATCTGGCGCTGGTCACCAGTATCGGTCTGGACCACGCTGACTGGCTGGGCGATACCCGCGAGTCCGTGGCTTTCGAAAAGGCCGGAATCTTCCGTGAAGGACGTCCGGTGGTCTGTGGCGATCTCGATCCACCGCAACCGCTGCTGGCCCGGGCGGCCGAGCTGCATTGTCCGCTGTCGCTGCGCGGCCATGAGTTTGACCTGTCCATCAGCGCCAATAGCTGGCACTGGGCGGGGCGTGACCCATCAGGGCAACTGGTTGAGCTGCATGACCTGCCGTTGCTCGACCTGCCCATGGAAAACGCCGCACTGGCCTTGCAGGCTTATCTGCTGCTCGACCTGCCGTGGCAAGCAGACGTGATTCGTACCGCGTTGCAGGCCACCCGGGTGACCGGTCGTCTGGAACGTCGCGTGGTGCACTGGCACGGCAAGACTCTGAATCTGCTGCTGGACGTGGGCCATAACGGTCATGCCGCGCAGTTTCTGGCCCGACGCCTGGCCCAGCGCCCCGTACCGGGCAAGCGTCTGGCAGTGTTCGGCCTGCTCGCCGACAAGGATCTGGACGGCGTGGTTGCCGAGCTGCACAACAGTATTCAGGACTGGGCAGTCGCCCCGTTACCCACATCGCGCAGTCGCCAGCCCGACGAACTTCAGGCGGCCTTGCAGAACCTTGGCGCAAACGTGACGTCATACCCCAGTGTTGCGCAGGCACTGGAAGCCCAGTGCGCGCACGCGACGGCCGATGACGAGATTTTGCTGTTCGGGTCTTTTTACTGCGTTTCCGAGGCCCTGGAATGGTTGACTCGGCACGCCACGGAGGAATCTGCAAATGGCCTTGCTGGATAAAGCCTACAAACAGCGCATGGTCGGCGCGCTGGTCCTGATCGCTATCGCGGTGATCTTTCTACCCATGCTGTTCTCGCGTCAGGATGAAGCCCGACGGGTTCAGGTCGATGCGCCGGCCGCACCGCAGGCGCCAACTCTGCCTCAGGTAAAGGTCGAATCAGTACCGGTTCCCGAGCAGCAGGCTTTGCCTCAGGAGCCTGTTCCGGAAGAAGACGCTGCGACGCCTGTGCCGGTGCCATCGCCGACACCGGCCAAGCCCGTTGTCACCGCCCCGGCGGTCAAGCCGGCCGCGGTGGCCAGCGCACCTGCCAAGCCGACCCCGGCGCCGGCAGCGACGCCAGCACCTGCCAAGGCAGCAGCACCCGCAGCACCGGCCGCCGAGCCAAGCCGGGTCGATGCCAATGGCCTGTCGGTCAGCTGGTCGGTGCAATTGGCCAGCCTGTCCAACCGGGCCAATGCCGACAACCTGCAGAAAACCCTGCGCACCCAGGGCTATAACGCCTACATCCGTACGTCGGACGGGGTCAACCGGGTATTCGTCGGGCCGCTGATCGAGCGCGCCGAAGCCGATCGCCTGCGTGATCAGCTGGATAAACAGCAGAAGCTCAAGGGCATTGTCGTACGCTTCCAGCCTGAGCATAACTGAGGCGAAAAGGCTCTAAATGCTGCCTGCCGGTAAATCCCTGCTTACCGGCAGGCTGGCGCTCTGCTAAAATGCGCCGCCTCATGGGTTAGCAGATTCCAACGTGCCATTTTCTCCGGTTGACTGGGCGATTCTCGGGGTAGTCATCATCTCGGCTCTGATCAGTCTCAAGCGCGGCTTCGTCAAAGAAGCTCTTTCGCTCGTGATCTGGATCGCCGCAGGTGCTGTCGCCTGGATGTTCGGTGCAAGCCTGTCGCAATACCTGGTCAATTACATCGAAACGCCATCACTGCGAGTGATGGCGGGTTGCTCTATTCTGTTCGTCGCCACCTTGCTGGTTGGCGCCATGGTCAATTTTCTGATCGGCGAACTTATTCTCGTCACCGGGCTTTCCGGGACTGACCGTTTTCTCGGCATGGCTTTCGGCGCGGCGCGCGGAGGCCTGCTGGTCGTGGTGGCCATCGGGCTGTTGAGCCTGGGGCCGGTACAACAGGATCAATGGTGGCAACAGTCTCGGCTGGTGCCACAGTTTCTGATGGTCGCTGACTGGTCGAAAAACCTGATTCTCGGGATGTCCAGCAAGTGGCTCGCCAGCGGCATCAGCGTACCCGCTGATCTGCCGTTCAAGGATCACCTCCTGCCAGCGGCTACCACCGTACCGCAGGAAGTGCTCGGTAAATCCAGTTCCACTAAGTAGGGGTTGTGTCGCATGTGTGGCATCGTCGGTATCGTCGGTAAGTCGAACGTCAATCAGGCGCTGTATGACGCGCTCACCGTCCTCCAGCACCGCGGCCAGGACGCTGCCGGTATCGTAACCAGCCACGACGGCCGGTTATTCCTGCGCAAGGACAATGGCCTAGTCCGTGATGTGTTCCATCAGCGCCATATGCAGCGCCTGATCGGCCACATGGGCATCGGCCATGTACGCTATCCAACTGCGGGCAGCTCGACTTCGGCCGAAGCCCAGCCGTTCTACGTCAACTCGCCTTACGGCATCACATTGGCGCACAACGGTAACCTGACCAACGTCGAGCAACTGGCCAAGGAGATTTACGAATCTGACCTGCGCCACGTCAACACCAACTCCGACTCGGAAGTGTTGCTCAACGTCTTCGCCCATGAACTGGCCGTGCGCGGCAAGTTGCAGCCGACCGAAGAAGACATCTTCGCCGCCGTGGCTGACGTGCATAAGCGTTGCCGTGGCGGTTACGCTGTCGTGGCGATGATCACCGGCTACGGTATCGTCGGCTTCCGTGACCCGGATGCCATCCGTCCGATCGTGTTCGGCCAGCGTCACACCGACGAAGGCGTCGAGTACATGATCGCCTCGGAAAGCGTGTCCCTGGACGTGCTCGGCTTCACCCTGATCCGTGACCTGGCGCCGGGCGAAGCGGTGTACATCACGGAAGACGGCAAGCTGCATACCCGTCAGTGCGCACCGAACCCGAAATACGCCCCGTGCATCTTCGAACACGTTTACCTGGCGCGTCCGGACTCGATCATCGACGGCATCTCGGTGTACAAGGCGCGTCTGCGCATGGGCGAAAAGCTGGCGGACAAGATCCTGCGCGAGCGCCCGGACCATGACATCGACGTGGTGATCCCGATTCCTGACACCAGCCGTACTGCGGCGCTGGAACTGGCCAACCACCTGGGCGTCAAGTTCCGCGAAGGTTTCGTCAAGAACCGCTACATCGGCCGCACCTTCATCATGCCCGGCCAGGCTGCGCGGAAAAAATCCGTTCGTCAGAAGCTCAACGCCATCGAGCTGGAATTCCGTGGCAAGAACGTGATGCTGGTGGATGACTCCATCGTGCGCGGCACCACCTGCAAGCAGATCATCCAGATGGCCCGCGAAGCGGGTGCCAAGAATGTCTATTTCTGCTCGGCAGCTCCTGCCGTGCGCTACCCGAACGTCTACGGCATCGATATGCCGAGTGCCCACGAACTGATCGCGCATAACCGCACGACCCAGGAAGTGGCGGATCTGATCGGTGCTGACTGGCTTATCTATCAGGACCTTCCTGACCTGATCGAAGCCGTCAGCGGCAGCAAGAAGATCAAGATCGATAACTTCGATTGCTCCGTGTTCGACGGCAAGTATGTGACCGGCGACATCGACGAGCATTACCTGCACAAGATCGAACAGGCGCGCAACGATGCCTCCAAGGTCAAGACCCAGGCCGTGAGCGCGATAATCGATCTGTACAACAACTGATTAGCAAGGAGGAGACGGCATGACTCAGGAATGGGATGCCGGTCGGCTGGACAGCGACCTTGAAGGCGTGGGTTTCGACACCCTCGCCGTGCGTGCGGGCCAACACCGCACGCCGGAAGGCGAACACAGCGATCCGATGTTCTTCACCTCCAGCTACGTTTTCCGTACGGCCGCCGACGCGGCCGCACGTTTTGCGGGTGAAGTACCGGGCAACGTCTATTCGCGCTATACCAACCCCACCGTGCGTTCCTTCGAGGAGCGCATCGCCGCCCTCGAAGGTGCCGAGCAAGCCGTGGCGACTGCCACCGGTATGGCGGCCATCATGGCCACGGTCATGAGCTTTTGCAGTGCGGGCGATCATGTTCTGGTGTCCCAGAGCGTGTTCGGTTCGACCATCAGCCTGTTCGAAAAGTACTTCAAGCGCTTTGGCGTGCAGGTCGACTACGTGCCGTTGGCCGAACTGGCTGGCTGGGACGCAGCGATCAAGCCCAATACCAAGCTGTTGTTCGCCGAATCGCCGTCCAACCCCCTGGCCGAGCTGGTGGATATCGCCGCGCTGGCCGAGATTGCCCATGCCAAGGGCGCGATGCTGGTCGTGGACAACTGTTTCTGCACCCCGGCCTTGCAGCAACCGCTGAAACTGGGTGCCGATATTGTCGTGCACTCGGCGACCAAGTTCATCGACGGCCAGGGCCGTTGCATGGGTGGCGTCGTCGCCGGTCGCAGCGAGCAGATGAAGGAAGTGGTGGGTTTCCTGCGCACTGCCGGGCCGACCCTCAGCCCGTTCAACGCCTGGATCTTCCTCAAAGGCCTGGAAACGCTCAACCTGCGCATGCGCGCCCACTGTGCCAGCGCCCTGGCCCTGGCCGAATGGCTGGAGCAGCAGGACGGCATCGAGAAGGTGCATTACGCCGGCCTCAAGAGCCATCCGCAGCATGCCCTGGCCCAGCGTCAGCAGAAGGGCTTCGGCGGGGTGCTCAGTTTTGAGGTCAAGGGCGGCAAAGACGGCGCCTGGCGCTTTATCGATGCGACCCGACTGATTTCCATCACCGCCAACCTGGGTGACAGCAAGACCACCATCACCCATCCGAGCACCACCTCCCATGGTCGTCTGTCGCCACAGGAACGTGAGGCGGCGGGCATTCGCGACAGCCTGATCCGCGTTGCGGTCGGTCTGGAAGATGTCGCCGACCTGCAGGCGGACCTGGCGCGTGGCCTGGCTGCACTGTGAGTGACTGGGCGATGCAGGTCGCCAGTGCCAGTAACGGTCGGGTTGCGCTGGTAACCGGCGCGGCCCGTGGCATCGGCCAGGGCATTGCCGCCTGGCTGATTGCCGAAGGCTGGCGCGTGGTGCTGGCCGACGTCGATCGCCAGCGCGGCGCGACGGTGGCCGAGGTGCTGGGTGACAACGCGATGTTCGTCTACATGGACGTCGCCAATGAAGAGCAGGTCGCTGCCGGTGTGGCCGACGTGCTCGGCCAGTTCGGTCGTCTGGACGCCCTGGTTTGCAACGCGGCGGTCGCCGATCCCCACAACATCACGCTTGAAAGCCTTGATCTGGCCTACTGGAATCGTGTCCTGGCAATCAACCTGACCGGTCCCATGCTCCTGGCCAAGCACTGCGCGCCCTATTTGCGTGCCCATGGCGGCAGCATCGTCAATCTGGCATCGACCCGTGCCAGCCAGTCAGAAGCCGATACCGAGGCTTATGCGGCGAGCAAGGGCGGTCTGGTAGCTCTGACTCACGCGCTGGCCATAAGCCTTGGCCCACAGATCCGTGTCAACGCGGTCAGCCCCGGCTGGATCGACGCCCGGGATACCGCCCAGCGTCGGACCGAGCCGCTGTCTGACAGCGACCACGCTCAACATCCAGCCGGAAGAGTCGGGACGGCCGAAGACGTTGCCGCGATGGTGGCCTGGCTGCTGTCGAGAAATGCCGGGTTTGTCACGGGGCAGGAGTTTGTTGTTGATGGCGGGATGAGCAAGAAGATGATCTATAGCGAGTAGTTGCAAGCTTCAAGCGGCAAGCTGCAAGAGAAAGTAAGGCGAACCGGTGGTTCGCCTTTTTTGCTCTTGGCTTGAAGCTTGCCGCTGATAGCTAAAAACGCCCTCTCTGAAAAAAACTTCAAGCAGGCTATTGACTTAGGTTCTCTACCTGCGTAAATTTCGCGGCCTCAGCGAAGCAAAGGGTGATTAGCTCAGCCGGGAGAGCAGCTGCCTTACAAGCAGCGGGTCGGCGGTTCGATCCCGTCATCACCCACCATTCGTTGAAAGTTGTTTGCTACACCGGACGAAAGTCCACCGACGCGCAGCGGTAGTTCAGTCGGTTAGAATACCGGCCTGTCACGCCGGGGGTCGCGGGTTCGAGTCCCGTCCGCTGCGCCATATTTGTACAGATTCGGTTCGCCGGGTCTGCGATTGAAAAGCCTCAAGGCGATTCGATCACGGGTTTAAAGAAAGCAGCTTAACGGTTTGCTTTAAAGAGTTTCAAACGAACGCAAGTTCGAGCGATACGCAGCGGTAGTTCAGTCGGTTAGAATACCGGCCTGTCACGCCGGGGGTCGCGGGTTCGAGTCCCGTCCGCTGCGCCATACAAAGCTTCGAGGCTCTTGAACTCCTTGAAGCAACAAAGAAGCGACCCCAGGGTCGCTTTTTTGTTGTCTGCGATTTAATGAATAGACGTTCGTTGGATTGGAACGCCACCTGCAGGAGCTGCCGAAGGCTGCGAAAACGGTGTGACAGGTGGAACCATTCGCAGCCTTCGGCAGCTCCTGCAAATCCGTATTTGCAGGGTGCAGCGCGGCGCTCCTTTCATGAAGGTATCGACATCCTTGCAAACTCTGCGTTGATCCTCAGCCTGTGTTGTTGCAGACTTACCCCCGCTTTTCAGGTTGGCTGCTTTGCCGGCCGTTTTTCTTTCAGGATCGTCGATGTCTAAATTAATGTGCGTGCGTACTGCCTGCTGGGCTTCCATTTTCCTGGCTGCCGCTGGCTGTTCGTCGCAAAAGCAAGGCGTCTATGATCATGAAAATTTTGATGATGCCGGGACCTTCTCGCGTACCTACCCGGTAAGCGACAACGCCTCCTGCGAGGCCGCTCGCCGTGCCTTGCTCAGCCAAGGCTATATCATCACCAGCAGTGACCCGAAGATGATCAGCGGTCACAAGAGCTTCCAGCAGACCGGCGACACCCATATGGAGATCAGCTTCAATGTGGTCTGCGCGTCTGATGGGAGTGCGGACCTGCATTCGAGCATGTTCGCCAACGCCTTGCAGGACCGCTACGCGCTGAAGAAAACCAACAGCTCAGCCAGCCTGGGGGTTGGCGTACTGGGTTCGTTGTCGATGCCGATCGGCTCGACCGATGATTCCATGGTCAAGGTCGCCAGCGAGACCGTGGCCTCGCAGAAATTCTACGACCGCTTCTTCGTCCTGGTGGAAAACTTCCTGCCGCCGGAAGCGAAGAAGGCTGCGCATATTCCGGAAAAACCCAAGTCCGATGCTGGCGATCTGGGCATGCCTGAGCCGGTTGCCGCCGCTGCAGCGCCGGAAACCAAGACCGTCGAGCCCAAGCCTGTCGAAGTCAAACAGGCTGAACCCAAGGTTGCCGAACCCAATCAGGCTGAGCAGAAAGTCGTCGAGCCAGTGGTCAATCCTGAGCCGACCATCAGTGAGCCGGTGCCGGCGCCTGTGGATCACGAGCCGGTAAAGGCCGAGACCACGACGCCGGAGACCGCGCCGGTTGAGCCGGTAACGCCTGCTACGCCCTGATTTCCTGGTATGCGTCGCGGCCCACAGAGTTCATCTGCATAACCCATTCCTGGCATCGAGTTAGCCCAGAAACAACCGGTACGCCGGATTCTCGCTCTCATCCCAATACGGATAACCAATCTCGTCCAGTGCCGCCGCGATCAGGTCGCGCTCGTCCTCCGGCACCACCAGCCCCGCTACCACCCGGCCATCCGCCGCACCGTGATTGCGGTAGTGGAACATCGAGATGGTCCAACGCCCGCCCAGTTTATTGAGGAAGTTGAACAAGGCGCCCGGTCGCTCGGGGAATTCGAAGCGCAGCACCATCTCATCACTGACCCGTTCGGCATGGCCGCCGACCATGTGGCGGATGTGCAGTTTGGCCAGCTCGTTATCGGTCAAGTCCACCACCGGTAAGCCTTGCTCGGTCAGGCTCGAGATCAGCGCGCTGCGCGGGTCGGTATCCGGATGGGTCTGCACGCCGACGAAGATATGGGCCTCGCGGATGGTGTGATAGCGGTAGTTGAACTCGGTGATCTGGCGTTTGCCGATGGCTTCGCAGAACGCCTTGAAGCTGCCCGGTCGTTCGGGAATGGTCACGGCGATGATTGCCTCGCGACCTTCGCCCAGCTCGGCGCGCTCGGCGACGTGGCGCAGGCGGTCGAAGTTGACGTTGGCGCCGGAGTCGATGGCTACCAGGGTCTGGCCGCTGATGCCGTACTGCTCGGTGTATTTCTTGATTCCGGCAACGCCTAATGCGCCGGCAGGCTCGGTGATCGAACGGGTGTCGTCGTAGATGTCCTTGATCGCTGCACAGATCTCGTCGGTGCTGACGGTGATCACTTCGTCGACATAGTGTTTGCAGATATCAAAGGTGTGTTTGCCGATCTGCGCCACCGCCACGCCATCAGCGAACAGCCCGACCTGCGGCAGCACCACACGCTCGCCACAGGCCATGGCTTGTTGCAGGCAGTTGGAATCGTCCGGTTCGACGCCGATCACCTTGATCTCCGGGCGCAGGTACTTCACGTATGCCGCAATACCGGCGATCAGGCCGCCGCCACCGACCGGCACGAAGATCGCGTCGAGACGGCCGGGTTGCTGGCGCAGGATCTCCATGGCCACCGTGCCTTGCCCGGCGATGGTGTCGGGGTCGTCATAGGGGTGGACGTAGACGTAGCCGTGTTCCTCGACCAGTTTCAGCGAGTAGGCCAGTGCTTCCGGGAAGGAATCACCGTGCAGAACCGCGATGCCGCCACGGGAACGTACGCCTTCGACCTTGATCTCGGGGGTGGTCTTGGGCATCACGATGGTGGCTTTCACGCCCAGGGTCTTGGCTGCCAGAGCCAGACCCTGGGCATGGTTGCCGGCCGACGCGGTAACAACGCCACGGGCCAGTTCCTCAGGGCTCAACTGCGCCAGTTTGTTATAGGCGCCGCGAATCTTGAAGGAGAACACCGGTTGCAGGTCTTCGCGCTTGAGCAGCACCTGATTGCCGAGACGCTCGGACAACTGACGGGCGCCTTGCAGCGGAGTTTCCACGGCGACGTCGTAGACGCGGGAGGTGAGGATTTTGCGGACGTAGTGATTGAGCAGGTCGGTCATCGTGTCGTTCCTTGCTGTAAAACAACAGAGCACGACAGCAACGACGCGAGCAGGGCGATACGGGAAGAGAGAATGATCATGTCTGACTCCTGGTTCAGCGGTTTGGCCCAGGAGACAGAAGAAAAAAACCCGCCTCTAGGGCGGGTTGGGTGCACGCGTCGGCTAACCCGCCATGACTGGAATGGCGGTAATAATAATCTGGCCGAAGAAATGCTTGGTTACGTTCATGACAGGAAGACTATTGCGGCGATGACCCGAACGTCAAGCACATTGATTTCAAACAGCCATCGAGTCCCCGTCCTGCGCCTTCTGTCGTGTGCCGTTAAATATCCACCGGTTTATTCGTTTTTTGGTAACTGCCGTCATTTTTATTTCACCAAGGCACTTTAGGGTGAAGGGCGTGGTCAGTGAATGGGACCCAATAATGGAAAACCGCCGGAGGGCATGAGAATGGACGAATACCAGGAAGAATTGCTTGAATTCCAAGCCTTTGAACTCGATCTGCCGGAACCGGCTGACGACGCTACCGAGTTGTAATCGGTAGCAGGATTCGCCCTGACGCTGCGCAGGGCCCCTGTAGGAGCTGCCGAAGGCTGCGAAAGCGGTGTCTCGGATGGCCCAATTCGCAGCCTGCGGCAGCTCCTACAAGATCCCATTCCAAATCAGGACATGGGTATCTGGTCAATGACTCATCCCATCTGCCGCTGACCACGCCGAAACTCCCCCGGCGTCTGGCCGCTCCAGCGTTTGAAGGCACGTTGAAACGCCTCGGCCGAGGCAAACCCCAACAGATAAGCAATTTCTCCGAACGCCAGTTCCGTGTCGCGAATGTAGGTCATGGCCAGGTCGCGGCGCGTGTCATTGAGCAGATCGCGAAAACCGGTGCCTTCATCGGCCAGTTTGCGGCGCAGGGTCCAGGTCGGCAGTTTCAGCCGCGCTGCGACTTCTTCCAGATCAGGTTCCCGACCACCATTCAACAACGGCCCCAACAATTGGGTGATGCGTTCGCGCAGGCTGCGGGTGCGGGTGCGTTGTTCGAGTTCTTTCTCGCATAGCTGCAACAGGTGCCGCCAAGTGCTGGGGCAGTGGTCCGGGTTGCGCAGGGCAAGGCTGTGTTGATCCAGGCGCAACTGGTTGCCCGCCGCGCCGAAGATCACTGGCGTGTCGCTCAAGTGGCTGTAGTCGGCGGCATAGTCCGGGGCTTCGAATTCGATTTCCAGGCGCCTGGCCAGCACGGTGCAGCCCGCCAGTATCGAGAGCTGGGTCAGCCAGCCGGCAAGTATCGAATCCACCACAAAGCGGTTGTAGGCGTTGTACGGGCTGATGGAGTAGAAGCGCAACCAGGCGCCGTCGGCATCTTCATCGAAACGCGACTGGCCGCGATAGTTGGAGCCATACAGCGGTTCGAAACGAATCAGGGTGCGCGCGGCTTCACGCACGTTCGGCGCCTGGGCGGCTGTCACCCCCGCCAGCCCGGCCTGGCCCAGGCGACCGAACTGACCCATGCGCAGGCCCAGAGCCGGGTCGCCGGTCAGCTGTATGGCGGCATGGCCCAGACGCATGTAGCGCGGAATCGACAGCCGCGCCCCGGCTTCGGCCAGGCGGGCGGGGTCCAGGCCATATTGTTCGAGCAGGGGCAGCGGGTCCTGGCCATGACTGCGCACGGCTGCGGCCAGGCTGTCGATAAAGCCGACCGATAGATCCCCGAGGCGGATGGAGGGCGCTTTCATCTGCACCTCCATCCCGTGGGAGCGAGGCTTGCCCGCGAAGAGGCCGGTACATTCAGCGCATTTTTTGCGCCTGACAGAACCCCTTCGCGGGCAAGCCACGCTCCCACAGACTTGCGCAGGGCATTCATAACCAGATATTGATCAAACGAGCACCATGGGCTGCCTGGCTGTCCGGCAAGGGTTCACTGACGTTCTGCCCGGCATGGCTGGCAAAGCTGTAGCCGGAGCTGCCCTGATCCCATAATTGCCCGCGCATGAACACGCTGATGCTGGCCCTGGCGTTGCTCTGGTATTCCCGGCCGCTCAGGGTCAGGCGCTGCCAGGCCTGGCCCTCGCTGACTTGCAGGGGGTTGAGCCCGATGCTGCTGACGGTCATTGGGTGGTGCGAGCCTCCCCAGGGTTTGTTCCAGCGATCATTACCGATCACCAGTGCCGGTATGGCGATGAGCTCCACGCCTTGCTGATTGAGTACCTTGTAGTTGCGCGGATACCAGCTGTCGCTGCCGATCAGCACGCCCAGGCGCCCGGCCGGGGTGTCGATCACATGCAGCGGCGCACCGTCGGCGGGACGGATATAGCCGCGCTGATGGTTGGCCGGTGACAACTGCCGTTGCGGTTGACCAATGGGCAGGCCGTCGCTGCCGAAGGTGACGCTGCTGTTGAACAGTGGACCGTTGCCGATCTGCAACTGACCATTTTCCACCGACGGTTCCGGCAGGACGATGGAGCCGGCGACCAGGGTGACGCCGAATTCCCTGGCCAGTCCACCGAACAGACTCTGATAATCCCGGGCCATGGCTTCGGCCTTCATGCGCATATGGGCATCGTCCAGGCGGTTGCCGCCTTTGGCCTTGAACACGGCGTTGATGAAGCGCCAGGGGTGGCTCAGAGCCAGCCAGGTCATCGCTTCCTGGATAGTTTGTGCCTGATATAACTGATTCCTTTCGCCGCTGGCCAGCAGCCAGGTGCCGATATGTTCCGGCAGCACGACGATGGTTTTTGAGTTGATCAGACCCTGATCCCGGGCTTGTTGCAGGTAGGCCGAGAGCTTGCGATGCAGGCGTTCGGTGCTCTGGTAATCGGCAGGGAAGAGCTCCGGCTGGATGCCGAGCAGATTGCCGCGTTCGCCGGGCTGGCCTTCATTGACCACCAGATGGATGCGCAGATCCGACAGATAGTGGCCGACCGGGCGGTCGCCGATCCAGATGGCATAGCCGACGAGGAGGGCTACCAGCGCCAGGGCGATGAATAGACCCAGAAGTTTGCGCATGGGCTGATCGCTACAAAGCATGACTTTGCGTTGAGGGTTTGGCTCAAAGGCTACGGCAAAACAAGGGCTTATCCAACGATTTTGCAGAGGCAGGCGGATTTTTTGCGCACAGGCAGCTGAAAAGTCCGCGCATTTGCTATTAAGTGCTGAATTTTGCCGCCGCCGACGAGTCTACGTGCATCAACTTGCAAAGAAGCTGCGCATGAAACGGGCGGCAATCAACTGCTTTATCCTGCTGCCGGGTGCGCTGCTGACAGGCATCTTTCCACTCTTTCTTTAAACAGGATCTGCTTATGACTTGGCTTTCCGATCCCCTCATCTGGGCCTCGCTGGCCCAGATCATTGTCATTGACCTGCTGTTGGGCGGTGATAACGCCGTGGTCATTGCCATGGCCTGCCAGCGCCTGCCCAAGGAGCTACAGACCAAAGCGATTTATGGCGGGATGCTGGGCGCCATTGTCTTGCGCATCATCATGCTGTTCTTCGCCCTGCATCTGCTGGCCCTGCCGTTCCTCAAGGTAGTCGGCGCAATTGCCTTGCTGTGGATCGGCATCAAACTGGTGGCCAATCAGGAAGAAGGCGATGACGAGCTGGACGGCGGCACCCGCCTGTGGACAGCGATCAAGACGGTCATCATCGCCGATGTGGTCATGTCTCTGGATAACGTTTTGGCGGTGGCTGCGGCCGGTGACGGCAACTTGTATCTGGTCGCCGCCGGGGTGCTGATCAGCATTCCGATCATCGTCATGGGTAGCCGACTGGTGCTGGCCGCCATGGAGCGTGCCAGCTGGCTGGTGTTGGTGGGCGGCGGGTTGATCGGCTGGATTGCCGGGGGCATGGCGGTCAGCGATCCTTCCATCGTGCCGTACCTGCCAGCGGTCGCCTGGCTGCACTGGGCGGCCAGTGGCGCGGCGGCGGTTATCGTGGTGCTGGCGGGGCTTTGGCTGGGGCGGCGCAGGGAAGCGGCGCACGAAGCTTCAGCGCAAAATGACTAAAACCAAACAGCGCAGCGAAAGTTGCGCTGTTCGTTCAAGCGCCGGTTTTAACTCAGGACGTCCATTGCTCGCCGCCCGGCCAGTCCTTGGTCGGGATGTCGCTGATGGTGCCGTCCTTGACGCCATCGATGCCGTAGCGCTCGATGGAACCACCGAGCACCTGGGCGAAGTCATCGGCCTTGGCTTGCTGCTGACCTTCCTTGACCAGCCCCGGAATGATCGCGCCGAGCACGGCCACCCCCGCACCGAGAAAGCCCAGCACGCCCGCCGCGCTGGCCAGGGCCGGGAGAAATCTCGGCAGGTTGGCGCCTAACAATCCCAGGCCGCCTTCGACCGTCGACGCGGCACCCGCCATCACGCCAAGTGAACCTGCGGTAATGCCGAAGCCCCCGGTCAGCTTGTCGCCGCGACGAATCGCCTGCACGCCGTCGAAAATCCCATAGGCCCCGGCGGCAATACCGGCCAGACCGCCAAGGCCCTTGGCACCTTCCTCGAAATTCTTCGAGATGATCTTGGCATTCTTGTCGTCCTTGACGTTGCCCTTGATCTGGTTGAGCAAATCGCTGGGCAGTTTGCCGGTCTTCATATCGTCCAGTGATTGCTCGCCGTTCTTGATCGCCTTGTCCAGGTACTGCTGGTAGGCCTTGGTGCCGCCTTCGGTGAGGACGGTGGCGGTCTGAATCGAGCCGGTGGTGATGTCGACGATATTGCGCGGGGTCAACTTGCCGGCGCTCTGGGCGCCACGGGCGATGGTCATGCCCGCCAGGAACAGGCCGCTGACGCCGTGCAGGGTGCCGCTGGCGTAGGCGCCCTTGGCGTCGCCGCTGAGGTCGAACATGTCGAGCTTGTTCATCTTGTCCAGGGCCTTGGTGCCCTGGCGGAACATGTCCCAATTGCCACGGAAACCGGCCAGCACCTGATCGGTGGTGGCTACGCTGCCGTCCTGGTTCATCAGCAGTTCCGGAGACTCCTGGCGCACCTGCTCGATCAGCTTGCGCACTTTGTCCTCGTCGAGGTCCGCGCCGCCGTCCTTGCCGAAAGCGGTCTTCATATCGTCGAAGGTAGCGCCATCGAACGCGTGTTCCTGGACGATGCTGGAGAAGTTGTCGTTGAGCTGTTTATCGACCTGGGCGGTGAACTCCGGGTCCAGGGTCGCGTTGTACAACGCCACTTCCATGCTGAAGGCGCTGGCGGCGGCTTCCGGGGTCTCGGTTTTGAGCAGATCGCGCAGACGCTCGCCGGAGGCCAGCGAGTCCTTGTAGTGGGCCTTGAATTCCTCGCTGTGGGACGACTTGCCCACTGCCGCCTGGATCTCGGCGGCATTGTCGATACCCAGCATCGACTGCATGCTCTGGGCGGTGGCGTAGAAGTTGGTCAGCGCCTCGGTCTGATCGGTCTTGCCGTCCTTGGTGGCAGCGTCCCAGGCCTGGTCCAGGGCCTTGCCGGACTTGATCTGCTCTTCGTAAGTCTTGGTTACCGCATCCTTCAGACCGGGGCTGGATTGGAACAGCGCCTGCATGGCCTTGTCGCCATTGTCCTTGAGGTAGTTGGCCGTGGCCTCGTCGTTTTGCAGAATGCTGATGTGGTCGTTGATGTCCTGCAACACCTTGTCCGGCTCCCAGAACGCGCCGGAGCCGTTGGCAATCGCCACCTTGCCGTAGTCGTCGCCCCACATCCCGGCGTTGGCGCCATCGACCACCAGTTTTTGTGCGTTTTGCAGATCGAGCAACACGGCGGCCTTTTCCTCGGCCGTGTAGTTCTCGGGGTGCTCAAAGACGTCCTTGCCCAGCTTGCTGGTGTCGACTTTGCTGGTGAGGTTGCCCGAGACCACGCTCGACAGCAGGCTGGTCAGGCCGGTGGCATCGGCCGGGGCGGTGTTCTTCAACCAGTTCTGGATATCGGCTTTACTGGCCTGACCATCGGGGTGGTCGGCCAACGGACTGCCCGCGGTGTCGAGCATCTTGAAGGCGCCCGGCTGGGACCAGAAGTCCAGGGCTTCCTTTTCTTCGCCGCTGAGTTGCGGGTTGGCGTCCTTGTAGTCCTTGATGTTCTGCTCGGTCAGCGCGCCGTCTGCCCCGGTCTTGCCACGGATCGAGTCGTAGTTTTGTTCAAGAATGGCGGCATAGCGGGCAATCTGTTTCGAGCCGTCGTCGGCATCGGGCCTGGCCTTGAGGAAATCTTTGTAACTGGCGATATCCTCGCTGGCCTGGGCCTTGGGTAGCGACTCGAAACCGTACTTGCCGAAATCCTGCAGGCGGCCTGCCTCGGTGCCATGCCGTGCTTCACCGCTTTTGGTAAAGCCATCGACGCTGCTGTTGGACACTTCATCGCCGCTGAGCACTTTGCCGTTTTCGTCGTAGCCGACGACCCGATCAAGTACCTGGCTGGCGCGGAAGGCAGCATCGGGATCGTTGTCGAAATCACCCACCTGCGCCTTGAGGGCATCTTTCACGCCACTCTGGTTGCCGAGGTTTTTCAGCAGCGGATTGGCATCAATGATGTCCTGGGCCGAGCGCTTGTCGTCCTCGGGCAGTTCCCAGACGATCCCGGCGTTCTCGCCAGCCTTGCGCGCTTGCTCGTCGCTGCCTACATTGGCGGGGCTTTTCAACTCGCCCTTGAGATTGTCGAAACCGTATTTGCCGAAGTCCTGCAGGCGACCGGCCTCGGTTCCGTGCCGGGCTTCGTGATGACTGGTGAAACCATCGACCTTACCGTTGCCGACATCATTACCGGCGACGCGGTTACCGCTTTCATCCAGCTGCTCGATATGTTCCAGCACTTGTTTCGCGCGGTAAGCCGCATTGGGGTCCGTTTCGAAATCCCCGACACGTTCCTTGAGTTTGTCTTTCACACCACTCTGATTACCCAGGTTCTTCAACAGCGGCGTGTCGTCGATGATGTCTTGTGCCGAGCGCTTGTCGCCTTCGGGCAATTGCCATTCGATACCGGCATCCTTGGCCTTGGCACGTTCGACCGAGTCGCCCCATTGCTCCTTGGATTTGCTGATGACATCCGTGATGAGTTTGGGCAGATCGATGATTGCGAGGGACATATCCTTGCTCCTGTAACAATTGTGTAAATACATCAGTGCCAGATAGCGTCTGCGCTACATACTTGCCCGCGCGCCTGTCTATTCGAGCCGGGCAGTTGCAATAAGCTGTCTGAACGAGTGGTTAAGGCGTGACCCTATCAGCCGCTCTATGACGGTTAATGTTGCGCCGGTTTATTTTCACAACGTTTCACAACTGGCCAAGTTAATGGGCATGGCGAAGAGGGAGGTAAAACGACAGAAAGATTTCCAGCAGGTTTCAACAGCGGTTGTTTACTGTATGTATGTGAATAAAGGCAAAGCGATATCGCTGGCGAGCCGTGGCTGCTCTGTGCTCATGGTCTGCACGGGCTGAAACAGTGTTGAATCTGTTGTCGATTTTATTCGGTGCTTAACAAAATAAAGTGTCTGTTGAAAATATTCGGTCGATTACAAAATATATTTTTCTTGCAGTGTTGTAAGTTGTATGGAGGTATAAGTGCTTGATAGTAATAAGTCGTTTTATTAATTAATAAAATCAATTTCAATATTGTTTCTTGTGAATGGAAGATGGCCCGTCTTCACACGGTATCAATAATCAAAAAAGGAAAGCGCTATGAAGAGAGTCAACTGGCTGATGTTGTCCGGCCTGCTGTTTATGGGGGCCGCTCAAGCCGCTTCGCAAGATGTCACCATGGACCTGGTCAGTGCTGATGGCGCGCCCCAGGCCATCGGCCATATCACCGTCTCCGAAACGCCCTATGGCCTGTTGTTCACGCCGCATCTGACAGGCCTGCCAGCCGGTTTCCACGGCTTTCATGTGCATGAAAACGGCAGCTGCGCCGCCGGTCTTTCTCCTGAAGGCAAGAAGGTCGCGGCCCTCGCGGCCGGTGGTCACTTCGACCCGCAACATACTGGCAAACACCTTGGGCCTTACGGCGAAGGCCACTTGGGTGACTTGCCAGCCTTGCCGGTCAGTGCCAGCGGTGTCGCCGATTACGAAGTGCTGGCGCCACGACTCAAGACCCTGGAACAGATCAAGGGCCGTGCGCTGATGGTCCATGTCGGTGGCGATAACCATATGGATATGCCGATGCCATTGGGCGGTGGCGGGGCGCGGTTGGCGTGTGGGGTGATTTGATCTGGCTTAGGGTGATTAACTAATTGCCTGACTGAGTTGAAATGCTGTTTCTGTAGGAGCTGCCGAAGGCTGCGAAAGCGGTGTATCTGGTGAATCCATTCGCAGCCTTCGGCAGCTTCTACAGGACCGTGTTTACAAC
Source organism: Pseudomonas sp. JUb42 (assembly GCF_024807945.1). Classification (GTDB taxonomy): domain Bacteria; phylum Pseudomonadota; class Gammaproteobacteria; order Pseudomonadales; family Pseudomonadaceae; genus Aquipseudomonas. The sequence goes on from NZ_JANUFD010000001.1 coordinate 769,198, forward strand.
GGCCCGGCATTTCTCTTTGCGGCTATTTATGCCACCTCAACCGCCACCTCAACCGCCACCCGGCGCCGCTGCCGGTACAGCACCAGCGTTGCCGCGCAACCGCATACCGCCGCAAACATCAGCCAATAAGCCGGGGACGCCTTGTCGCCGGTGGTCTGCACCAGAAAGGTCGACATGGCCGGGGTGAAGCCGCCAAACACGGCGGTGGCCAGGCTGAAGGCCAGAGAAAATCCCACCACCCGCACGTTCTGCGGCATCACTTCGGTGAGGGCCGCGACCATCGCGCCGTTGTACATGCCGAAGAAGAACGAGAAGTACAACAGCACTGCCAACAGCCGTTCAAAACTCGCAGCCTCCGCCAGCCAGTGCATCGCCGGGTACGCGGTGAAGATGCACAGGATCGAAATCGCCAATAGCAGCGGACGCCGACCGATGCGATCCGAAAGGGCACCACCCACGGGCAGCCAGATAAAGTTGGTCAGGCCGACAAACAGGGTGACTATCAGGCTGTCGGCAGTGCTCAGGTGCAGTACGGAGCGGCCAAAGGTCGGGGTATAGACGGTGATCAGATAGAACGTGGTCGTGGTCATCGACGCAAGCAAGCCGCCAGCCAGCACGGTGCGCCAGTTATCCCGCATCGATTGCCACACTTCACCGGCACTGGGGTGATGGGCCCGGGCCTTGAAGACGTCGGTTTCCTGCAGTGAACGGCGAATCACGAAAATGAACGGAATGATCACGCAACCGATGAAAAACGGGATGCGCCAGCCCCAGGCGGCGATCTCAGCGGTGCTCAGGTAGACGTTGATGGCATAGCCCAGCGCTGCCGCGAGGATGATCGCGATCTGTTGGCTGGCCGACTGCCAACTGGTGTAGAAACCGGTATGCCTCGGCGTAGCGATCTCGGCCAGATACACCGAGACCCCGCCCAGCTCTGCGCCCGCTGAGAAGCCCTGGAGCAGACGCCCGAGCAGCACCAGGATCGGCGCGGCAATGCCGATGCTGGCATAGCCTGGCACCAGGGCAATCAGCACCGTGCCGCAGGCCATGATCGACAGGGTGACGATCAAGCCCTTTCTGCGCCCGACCTTATCGATATAGGCACCCAGGACAATGGCGCCCAGCGGCCGCATCAAAAAGCCCGAGCCGAATACGGCAAAGGTCATCATCAACGAGGCGAACTCGCTGTTGGCGGGGAAGAACGTCTGGGAGATATAGGTTGCGTAGAAGCCGAACAGAAAGAAGTCGAACTGTTCGAGAAAGTTGCCACTGGTGACCCTGACAATGGCGCCGAATTTCGACGCCCGGGATCCGGAGGTTGCTGTTGTCTTGATCATGGCGGTGTGGGTACTCGCTATTGTTATTGGGGGCAGAGCAGGGGAGTTCAGTCGCTACCCGTATTGGTCGGGTTGGGTTGACGCTTTTCGATGGCATGTTTGAGCAGCGCAGCGCTGCGGAAGATGCCGTGAGCGAACTTGCTGTAGGGCATGGTCAGGAAGAACGCCATGACCAGGCCCAGGTGCACGGCCAGCAACAGGCCCAGAGCCGTGCTTTCCCTGAAGGCCAGCAGGGCCAGGCCGCTGGCGCTGACCAGCAGCAACAGGGCGATAAAGCCGCGGTCCATGGGTTTCTGCTTTTCATCGCCTTGCTGCGGGTTACGGCGCAGGTTCATCCACAACAGGCCGGCCGGGCCGAGCAGGAGGCCGACGCCACCGGCAATGCCGAGCAACACCGGCATGCTGAGGATCGGGTAGGGCGCTGACCAGTCGAGCAAAAAGTGATACAGGGTGGCGACAGCGGTGGCGGCGAAGCAGAGCAGGAAGCCGTAGAAGGTCAGGTGATGGAAGCGCCGACGCCACAGGGTGAAGGCGTCATCGGCGTTGTTGCAGCCTTGGCCGTGGCCGCCGTCCAGGTACTTGAGCTGCGCGACATTGGCCGTCGCCTCAAGGGCTGCCGAGGTTTTTAGCGACAGTGTTGCCTGAGGTGGGGATACGGTCCGCCAGAAGCGCCGCACGCCCATGGTCAGCGCCAGTACCGCAAAGCCGAACACGGTGCCAAACATCAGGGCCAGGGTGTTGTGGGGGAAGATTCCATAGAAATTCCCGCCCGGCATGGCCTTGAACAGGTTGCCCATGACCATCAGCGCCAGGCACAGAAACAGGGCCAGGCCAAAGCCCGACGCCAGGGCCAGCGTCAGGCCGTTGCGCTGGTACAGCTTGCCCAACGCGGGCGGCCAGGCGTATTCGACATAGGTGTCCAGGCGCACCTTGGCCATGGCCTTGGGCACATTGACCGCGAACTCATGGGGCGCCGCGTATTGGCAGGCGGACAGGCAGGCGCCGCAGTTATGGCACAGATTCGCCAGGTAGTGGATATCGGCCTGGGCGAACTCCAGGCGCCGGGTCATGGCAGGAAACACCGCACAGAAACCTTCGCAGTAACGGCAGGCGTTGCAAATGGTCATCTGCCGCTGCACCTCGCTTTCCTCCAGATTGAGGACCGGGATCAACGGGCTGGTGGCCTTGGGATCAAACAGTTGCATGGCGATATTCCGATTTTACAGATGAAGAACCCAGGGCCACTGAAGCCGCCGCCTGCACACCGGCAATCCGGCCGAAGGCGGTGCCGATGGCCATGCCGATACCGGCGGTATAACCCTTGCCCAGCACGTTACCGGCCATCATTTCTCCGGCGACGAACAGGTTGGGGCTGGCCTTGCCGTTGAAGCGCACGGCGGCGGTCTCGTCGGTAGCGAGGCCCAGGTAGGTAAAGGTCACGCCGGGTTTGAGCGGGTAGGCGTGGAAGGGTGGCTTGACCAAGGGGCGTGCCCAATGGGTCTTGGCCGGGGTGAGGCCCTGGGTATGGCAGTCGTCGAGGGCGGTGTGGTCGAAGGTGCCGATCTGGCAGGCTCGGTTGTAGTCCTCGATCGTCTTGACGAACGGTTCCTGTGGCAGACCCAGCAACCGGGCCAGCTCCGGCAGGGTGTCGGCGCGGGTGCCGGGAAATACCGGCGGCATGAAACGGCCGATGGCCTGCTGGTCGATGATCGAGTAGGCCTGTTGATTGGGCTGGCCTGCGACCAGGCGTCCCCAGATCGCATAGCGTTTGGGCCAGAAATCCTCGCCTTCATCGTAGAAGCGTTCGCCGTCGCGGTTGACCACCACGCCGAGGGACACGCAGTCGATGCGAGTGCAGATACCGCCATCGTAAAGCGGCGCACGGGCATCGATGGCGACCATATGGGCCTGGGTCGGATCGCCGATGATGTCGGCGCCCAGGTCGATCATGCGCCGTAACAACACACCGGTATTGAAGCGTGTGCCACGGATCAGAAAGTTGTCCGACGGCCACTCGCCACGCTCGTTCTGGCCCCAGGCTTCGCGCAGCCATTCGCGATTGGATTCGAAGCCGCCCGCCGCCAGTACGCAAGCGCGTGCTTCGATACGCTCGGCCGGCAGGCGCTTGCCGTCGACTTCGCGCTCGCCGATATAGGCGGCGACAAACTGGCCGTCGTCCAGCTCGATATCGGTGACTTGCGCGTCATAGCGGATCTGCACGCCAAGCCGTTCGGCACTGCGAAAGTAGGCGTTGACCAAGGCCTTGCCGCCACCCATGAAAAACGCGTTGGTGCGCGCCACATGCAGCGCGCCGGACAGCGGCGGCTGGAAATGCACGCCGTGGGCGCGCATCCAGTCGCGGCACGAGGACGAGGCGCGTATGGCAATGCGCGCGAGTTTTTCATTGGTCAGGCCGCCGGTGACCTTGAGCAGATCCTGCCAGTACTCTTCTTCGGGGTACGCCTCGACCAACACGTCCTGCGGCGCATCATGCATGCAGCGAAGGTTGCGGGTGTGTTGCGAGTTGCCGCCGCGCCAGACCTTGGGCGCGCCTTCGAGCAGCATCACACTGGCACCGGCTTCCCGCGCCATCAGTGCTGCGCACAGAGCTGCGTTGCCACCACCTATAACCAAAACGTCGACCATTGTTTCTCCTCGATTCCCGGGCAGGCCGGACGAATGGCTGCCAGTGATGGGGCGAACAGTAGGGCGCGGCGCTAAGGCTCGAAAGGCGGGTTTTGCAGTGGGGCGTTTAGTTTTTCTAAAGACTTGGCAGGGTGCTGGAGTACGTTGGTGGGAGCGAATTCATTCGCGAAGGCGGTGCTGCGGGCGATGAAGATGCGTCGAATGTACCGGCCTCTTCGCGAATGAATTCGCTCCCACAGATGTGCTCCCTGCCTCGGTTAGTGTTTGCTGCGTGACAGCGCGGCGTCGTAGATGGGGCGGGATCTCCCACAGAATTCGCTCCCCCTGGATTTCGGTCATTCAGCCGGTTCAGTGTTGTTTGATAAGAGTGCCTTGTATGGGCGGCGTGATCGCTATTCGGCGATCAACCGCGCGCCGGGCCACAGCCGGTCGTTGACCAGTTGCCGCGCTACATCACAGATGACAATGCGCGTGGCCAGCGCGGCCGGGGACAGCTCATCGTCGGCCAGGGTAGCCAGCAGATTGCGGCGGCCGACATGGGGGTCAGCGATCTGTACCAGTGACAGCCCGCGTTCGCCTTCCAGAGCCGCCGCCGCGCCGGGTTGAATGGTCGCCGCGTGACCGGCCCGCACGGCGTTCATCAGCACGGCCAGGCCGTCCACTTCCATGATCACCCGGGGTGTCACGCCCGAGCGTTCGAAGGCGGTCATCAGGGCGGTGCGCAGGCCATGCTGCAGGCTCGGCATGACCAGGGGCAGGTGCCCCAGATCCGCCAGTTGTACGCTTTCACCCCGTGGTGCGTCCGGCAGATCATGGGCGGCGATCACGAACAGTTTCTCGTCCAGCAGCGGCGTCACGCTCCAGCGTTTGCCGCCTTCGAGTTGAAACAGGATCGCCAGATCAATCTGTCGCGCGTTGAGCTGGGCGGCGAGGTGCCCGGAGAGCATTTCGACAATGCGCAGCTGAATGTCCGGATAGCGCTCGCGCATGGCATTGATCAGTGGCAGCGCAAGAACGGTGGCGGTGGTGGGTGGCAGGCCGACGCTGACATAGCCGCTCATGCGCCCGCGATGGGCGGCCTGGATGGCGTTTTCTGCCTGGCGCAGGGTCAGTTGCGCATGGTGCAGGAATGCGGTCCCGGCACCGGTCGGGGTGACGCCGGTACTGGTCCGGTTGAGCAGGCGGGTCGACAATTCGCTTTCCAGTTTGCCGATCTGCTGGCTCAGCGCCGACACCCCGACGTCCAGTTCCAGCGCCGCACGGCCCAGGCTGCCGTGTTCGACAATTTTCACGAAGTAGCGCAGTTGTCTGAGTTCCACGTCGCGGCGGCTCCGTCTGAGGGAAAGCAGGGATTCTACTCTCAGCTTTAATGCAGGCGAGGTGTTGTGCCAGAAACGCTGGGGCGCCTGATTCGCGGGCAAACCCGACGCCAACGGGTTTGCATGATCCTGTGGGAGCGTGGCTTGCCCGCGAAGAACGATAACGCGGTGCCGCTATAATCTGCACTGCACACTATGATCAATAACTTGTCACTTTCAGTCATTGAGCGCGACCCGCAGGCTCTTTACTGTTGGCGACATGAACGGGATACAGGTGCTGTACCCGAATAATCGACGGACCCCCATTGAGGTGTCCGCATTTCCGTGATGATGCATGAGGGACTCTGTAATGGCTGCTGCTCACTATCCGCATCTGCTGGCCCCGCTGGACCTGGGTTTCACCACGCTGCGCAACCGTACCCTGATGGGCTCGATGCACACCGGCCTGGAAGAAAAACCTGGTGGCTTCGAGCGCATGGCGGCGTATTTTGTCGAGCGTGCCCGTGGCGGTGTTGGCCTGATGGTGACCGGTGGTATCGCGCCCAACGACGAGGGCGGGGTGTATGCCGGTGCGGCCAAGCTGACCAACAGTGAAGAGGCGGACAAGCACCGCATCGTCACCCAGGCCGTACACGAGGCCGGTGGCAAGATCTGCATGCAGATTCTTCACGCCGGACGTTATGCCTACAGCCCCAAGCAGGTCGCGCCGAGTGCGATCCAGGCGCCGATCAACCCGTTCAAGCCACGGGAGCTGGACGAAGAGGGTATCGAGAAGCAGATCGCCGATTTCGTTACTTGTTCCAGCCTGGCCCAGAGCGCGGGCTACGATGGCGTCGAGATCATGGGCTCGGAGGGTTATTTCATTAATCAGTTCCTCGCCGCCCACACCAACCACCGCACCGACCGCTGGGGTGGCAGCTACGAAAACCGTATGCGCCTGCCTCTGGAAATCGTCCGTCGGGTGCGCGAAGCCGTCGGCCCGAATTTCATCATTATCTTCCGTCTGTCGATGCTCGATCTGGTCGAGGGCGGCAGCATCTGGGAAGAAATCGTGGAGCTGGCCCAGGCCATCGAGAAGGCTGGCGCGACCCTGATTAATACCGGTATCGGCTGGCACGAAGCGCGGATCCCGACCATCGCTACCAAGGTGCCGCGTGCGGCTTTCACCAAGGTCACGGCCAAGCTGCGCGGTTCGGTGGGTATTCCGCTGATCACCACTAACCGTATCAATACCCCGGAAATTGCCGAGCAGGTGCTGAGCGAAGGCGATGCCGACATGGTCTCCATGGCCCGGCCATTCCTCGCCGACGCCGATTTCGTCAACAAGGCCGCCGCCGGGCGCAGCGACGAAATCAATACCTGTATCGGCTGCAACCAGGCCTGCCTGGACCATACCTTCGGCGGCAAGCTGACCAGTTGCCTGGTCAATCCCCGTGCCTGCCACGAGACCGAGCTCAACTACATCGCCACCCGGCAGATCAAGAAAATCGCCGTGGTCGGCGCCGGGCCTGCCGGTCTGGCGGCTGCCACTGTGGCAGCAGAACGCGGGCATAAGGTCACGCTGTTCGATTCCGCCAGCGAAATCGGCGGGCAGTTCAACGTCGCCAAGCGCGTACCGGGCAAGGAGGAGTTCTTCGAGACCCTGCGCTACTTCGGTCGCAAGCTGCAAACCACTGGCGTCGAGCTGCGACTGAACACCCGTGTTGCCGTGCAGGACCTGCTGGCCGGCGGCTATGACGAAGTCATCCTCGCCACCGGTATCGCCCCGCGTACCCCGGCGATTCCCGGCATCGATAACACCAAGGTGCTGAGCTACCTGGACGTGATCCTCGAGCGCAAGCCAGTCGGTAAGACTGTGGCGGTGATCGGCGCGGGCGGCATTGGCTTCGACGTTTCGGAATTCCTCGTCGATCAGGGGCAGGTTTCCACCAGTCTCAATCGCGCCGAGTTCTGGAAAGAGTGGGGCATCGACGGTGCTTTAGAGGCGCGCGGTGGCGTGGCCGGAATCAAGGCTCACCCCCATGCTCCGGCGCGCCAGGTGTTCCTGTTGCAGCGCAAGGCTTCCAAGGTCGGTGACGGCCTGGGCAAAACCACCGGCTGGATCCACCGCACCGGCCTGAAGAACAAACAGGTACAGATGCTCAACAGCGTCGAATACCTGAAGATCGACGACGCAGGGCTGCATATCCGCATCGGCGAGGGCGAAGAGAAACTGCTGCCGGTGGATAACATCGTCATCTGCGCCGGCCAGGACCCGCTGCGCGAACTGTATGACGGCCTGGTCGCGGGCGGGCAGAGTGTGCATCTGATCGGCGGCGCTGATGTCGCGGCGGAGCTGGATGCCAAGCGCGCGATCAATCAGGGGTCGCGATTGGCGGCTGAGCTCTAACCGTCGTAGTCGGTGGGAGCGAGGCTTGCCCGCGAATGAGACGACGCGCACGTTCAGGAGTACCGCGTCCATGCCTTCGCGGGCAAGCCTCGCTCCAACGGTGCATTCCAATTCAGATTAGAATGCGCCCATGCCCCTGACTCTCCCCTCCTGGCAACCCCATGCCCCTCTGCAACCTCTCACTTTGCCCTGGCTGCAACAGGCAGGCGTCGAGGTAGCGGTCTTGCGCCTGGACCTGATCGATCCGCTGATCAGCGGCAACAAATGGTTCAAGCTCAAGCATCACTTGCACGCTGCCATGCAGGCGCAAGCAGAAGGGGTGATCAGCCTGGGCGGTGCTCATTCCAATCATTTGCATGCGCTGGCGGCGGCGGGCATGCGTTTTGGCTTTGCCACGGTGGGGCTGTTGCGTGGACATGAGCAAATCACTCCCACGGTGCTCGACCTGCAACGTTTCGGCATGCACCTGCACTGGCTGGGTTATGGCGGATATCGCGAGCGTCATCAGCCCGGCTTCTGGCAGCCCTGGCAGCAGGCATATCCAGGTTTCTATCCGATCCCCGAAGGCGGTGGTGGTTTGCCGGGGGCATTGGGCTGCACTGACTTGCTGACCATGGTCCGTGAACAATTGCCCGCGCTGGGCTGGCGCGACTATGACGGCTGGTGGCTGGCCGCCGGGACCGGCACCACTCTGGCCGGGCTGCTATTGGCTGAGGCCGGTGCGCGCCCGGTGTATGGCGCCATGGCGGTGCCTGATGATCACGGTGTGGCGCAGAATGTGGCGGCGATTGTCGGCGAGGGCGAGTTCCAATTGATCGATGCCAGCCGATGCGGCTTCGCCAAAGTCGATGCCGAGTTGCTGGGTTTTATCGCCGACAGCGAGGCGCAAGGCGGCATCCCGCTGGAGCCGCTGTATACCGGCAAGGCCCTGCTGGCACTGCGTGAACAGATCAACGCCGGGCAATTTGGCCACGGCACCCGTTTGATCTTCGTGCATACCGGCGGCCTGCAGGGGCGGCGTGGTTTGCGCCTGTAACGGCGGCACTGGCACGAATCCTGCGCATTTCCCTTGGTATCGGTCGGTCCTGACTATGCGGATGACACTTCTGGACTGAAGCGTTTCAGGCACTGTCTCGATAATCGAAAAGAATTGCGATTCAATCAAGGCGAGGTGCCCATGACCCACCCGGCAATCGAGCAGGTCGATCCTGCCACTCTGAGAAAAGTCATAGTTGCTGCCGCTATCGGTAACTTTGTCGAATGGTTCGACTTCGCGGTCTACGGCTTTTTGGCCACCGCCATCGCCCAGCAATTCTTCCCCAGTACCGACGCCAGCGCCGGTCTGTTGAAGACCTTTGCGGTGTTTGCCGTGGCCTTTGCCTTCCGGCCGTTGGGCGGGGTGTTTTTCGGCATGCTCGGCGACAAGGTTGGACGCAAGAAAACCCTGGCCTTTACCATTTTGCTGATGGCCGGGGCCACGACCCTGATCGGTCTGTTGCCCACTTACGCGGCCATTGGCGTCATGGCGCCGATCCTGCTGACGTTGATTCGCTGCGCCCAAGGCTTCTCCGCCGGTGGCGAATATGCCGGGGCCTGCGCCTATCTGATGGAGCACGCGCCGCAGCACAAGCGTGCCTGGTATGGCAGTTTCGTGCCGGTTTCGACCTTCTCCGCGTTCGCTGCGGCGGCCATCATGGCCTACGCCCTCGACGCATCGCTGTCGCCTGAAGCCATGAGCAGTTGGGGCTGGCGCCTGCCGTTCCTGATCGCCGCGCCCCTGGGGCTGGTCGGGTTGTACTTGCGCTGGCGGCTGGGTGAGACCCCGGCGTTCCAGGCGGTGGCCGAGGAAGACGCCGTGGCCCACTCGCCACTCAAGGACACCCTGCGCAACCACGGCGCTGCGATCTGCTGCCTCGGTGCCTTCGTGTCCCTGACGGCGCTGTCCTTTTATATGTTCACCACTTACTTCGCCACTTACCTGCAAGTTGCCGGCGGCCTGAGCCGCGCCACGGCCTTGCTGGTATCGTTGATCGCTCTGGTGTTTGCCGCCGCGATCTGCCCGCTGGCCGGGGCCTATTCGGACCGGGTCGGGCGGCGCATGACGGTGCTGAGTACCTGCGTACTATTGATTGTGGTGGTCTATCCGTCCTTCCTCATGGCCAGCTCCGGCTCGTTCGTGGCTTCGATCATCGGCGTGATGTTGCTGGCCATTGGCGCGGTGTTGTGCGGCGTGGTCACGGCGGCGCTGCTCTCGGAAACCTTCCCGACCCGCACCCGCTACACCGCGTCGGCCATCACCTACAACATGGCCTACACCATCTTTGGCGGCACTGCGCCGCTGATGGCGACCTGGCTGATCAGCACCACGGGCAGCAATCTTTCGCCGGCGTTCTACCTGATCGTGATTGCCTTGCTCGCCCTGGCTGGAGGCATGGCATTGCCGGAGACCTCGAAGATTTCCCTGCATGACATTCCTTCGGGGGAGAAGGGCGTGCCTGCGGGCTCGGTAATTTGACATCGTTGGAGCGCGGCTTGCCCGCGAAAGCATCGACGCGTCTTATCTGATACACCGCGTCGTTCAATTCGCGGGCAAGCCTCGCGCCAACGGATTTGCGTCTTGTTTTGTAACAAAAATCGACATGAATGCCCCAAAAAATGGCACATTGGCGGGCCTTGTGCCGATGCTACTGCCTGAGTCATCCGCCAAGGTCCTACCCTTGCTCGACGGATGATTTCCATGGCGCTCAGCAGTACACAAGCCGGGGCGAGCCCGGCCGCGACGACTCCGCAAAGCAGCCCCTTAGTGCTGCGCATCATTGGTGCCGTTGCCCTGGCACACCTGGTCAATGACCTTATCCAGTCGGTATTGCCGTCGATCTACCCGATGCTCAAGGCCAATTACGACCTGAGTTTCACCCAGATCGGCCTGATTACCCTGACCTTTCAGATCACCGCCTCGGTGCTGCAGCCCTGGGTCGGTTACTACACCGACCGCCATCCCAACCCGTTGGTCCTGCCGGTGGGTTCGATCTGCACCCTGATCGGCATCATGATGATGTCCATGGTCGGCAGTTTCCCGATGATCCTGCTGGCGGCGGCGCTGATCGGTATCGGTTCCTCGACCTTCCACCCGGAAGCGTCACGCATTGCGCGGCTGGCTTCGGGCGGGCGCTTTGGCCTGGCGCAATCGACCTTCCAGGTTGGCGGTAACAGCGGCTCGGCCCTCGGGCCCTTGTTGGCGGCGGCGATCATCATTCCGTTCGGTCAGGATCATGTGGCCTGGTTTGGCCTGATTGCGCTGTTCTCCCTGGGCCTGCTGTATGTCATCAGCCGCTGGTATCGCAGCCATCTGGCGCTGTTCAAACTCAAGGCCGGGCAGGTGGCGACCCACGGGCTGTCGAAGACGCGGGTCTGGGCGTCCCTGGGCATCCTGGCGTTCCTGGTGTTCTCCAAGTTCTTCTACATGACCAGCATCACCAGCTATTTCACTTTCTACCTGATCGAGAAATTCGACCTGTCGGTGGCGTCTTCGCAGCTGCATCTCTTCCTGTTCCTCGGCGCCGTGGCCGCCGGCACCTTCTTCGGCGGGCCGATTGGCGACAAGATCGGGCGCAAGGCAGTGATCTGGTTCTCGATCCTCGGCGCGGCACCCTTCACCCTGGCAATGCCCTACGCCGATCTGTTCTGGACCAGCGTCCTCAGTGTGATCATCGGCTTTATCCTGGCTTCGGCGTTTTCCGCCATCGTGGTCTTCGCTCAGGAACTGATGCCGGGGAACGTCGGCATGATCGCCGGGATTTTCTTCGGTCTGATGTTCGGCTTCGGCGGCATCGGCGCGGCGCTGCTGGGTTACCTGGCCGACAGCCATGGCATCAACTTCGTCTACACGCTGTGCTCGTTCCTGCCATTGCTGGGAATATTGGCCATCTTCTTGCCGCGGACTCATAAATGATCATTACCGCGACCCTGATTTTCCTGCTGACCATCACCTTGGTGATCTGGCAGCCCAAGGGCCTGGGAGTTGGCTGGAGCGCGGTGCTCGGCGCGGTACTGGCATTGCTCAGTGGCGTTGTGCACCTGAGTGATATTGCGCTGGTGTGGCATATCATTTGGAACGCCACGGGCACCTTTATCGCCCTGATCATCATCAGTCTGCTGCTGGACGAGGCCGGGTTTTTCGCCTGGGCCGCCCTGCATGTGGCGCGCTGGGGCAAGGGCGGTGGGCGGCGGTTGTTTGCCTTTATCGTCCTGCTCGGCGCGCTGGTTGCGGCACTGTTCGCCAATGACGGCGCGGTGCTGATCCTCACGCCTATTGTCATCGCCATGCTGCTGGCCCTGCGCTTTTCCAAGGCGACGACCCTGGCGTTCGTCATGGCCGCCGGGTTTATTGTCGATACGGCGAGCCTGCCACTGGTGGTGTCGAACCTGGTCAATATCGTCAGCGCCGACTATTTCAAGATCGGCTTCAATCGCTATGCCGCCGTAATGGTGCCGGTGAACCTGGTCAGCGTGGCGGCGAGCCTGGGCATCCTGATGTGGTTTTATCGCCGGGATATTCCGGCCAGCTACGATCCGCAGCAGTTGGATGAGCCCTCATCGGCAATCAAGGATCGACCGACCTTCATCGCCGGTTGGTGGGTGCTGGTGATCCTGCTGGCTGGTTGCTTTGCCCTGGAGCCCCTGGGAATTCCCATCAGCGCCATTTCGGCGGTGTGTGCGGCGTTGCTGCTGGGCATCGCGGCCAAGGGTCACAAGATTGCCACACGCAAGGTCCTGCGCGAGGCGCCATGGCAGATTGTGATTTTCTCCCTGGGCATGTACCTGGTGGTCTACGGCCTGCGCAATGCCGGGCTGACCGATTATCTGGCGACACTGCTCGACCGCTTTGCCGAGCATGGCGTATGGGGCGCGGCCATGGGCACCGGGGTGCTGACGGCGTTGTTGGCGTCGGTGATGAACAATCTGCCCACGGTGCTGATCGGCCTGCTGTCCATCGACGCCAGCCATGCGGTCGGCCCGGTGCAGGAAGCGATGATCTACGCCAACGTCATCGGCAGCGACCTGGGGCCGAAAATTACCCCCATCGGCAGCCTGGCGACGTTGCTGTGGCTGCATGTGCTGGAGCGCAAGGGCATTCATATCGGCTGGGGCTATTACTTCCGGGTCGGCATCGTTCTGACCGTGCCGGTGCTGTTGCTCACACTGGCGGCGCTGGCACTGCGACTGAGCTGGTAGCGGTGCTGGTGTCGCCGAGATTGGGCCAGATATCGGCAACCAGAAACAGACGCTCGGCCTCGTCCCAGCTGCCGTCACCATTGGGCACCAGGCGCACCAGCAACTGCGCCGGGGCCAGCGGGTCGAGCTGCTCCAGCCAGTCCCGCAACTGCTGATCGCTCCAGGCCTCAGGGTAATGCGCGGGCGCCAGCCAGGCATGCCGGGGTAGGGGCTGCCAGCGCCCGGCGGGGCTTTGCGCGCTAAATGCCGACCAGTCGCGCTGATGCAGCCAACGGCCCTTGAGGTGTTGGCCATGCACCCCGGCTGGCGACTGCGCACAGTTCGGCCACGGATACAGCAGATAGCCGCCCAGCCACAGCTCGGCGCTGAAGGTTTCCACGCCCAGCCCGGCCAGCACGGCGCGGCTTTCCGGGCGGGCGGAAATCGGCAATTGGTGCTGGCTCAGATGATCCAGCTTGCGATCCAGACGGTCATTGCAGCCGGGGCCCAGCCATTGCGCCGGGTCCTGGCCGTCACCCTGCTGCGGGCCGAGATAGAGCTTGATCGCCAGTTCAATGTGATGCACGCCCTCGCCATCGCGCAGCAGCATGTCCAGTTCGCCCAAGGTATGACCGTCCAGGCGAATCGGCAGGTTGGCGGCGATCATTTCCACACCGGGGGCGTGCTGCACGGCAAACTGCCACAACCGCTCGTAATACACCCCCAGCCGCCGCGTCGCGCCCAGGGCCAGCCAGTCGAGCAGGGCGCTGGCGTCGCGGTCCAGAGCCCGCAGGAAGTCCGCCAGCCGCTCCGGCGCCTGCACCCAGTCACTGCCGCTCAAGGGGTGGCGCTGCGGCCACGGCGTCTGCGCCAGCATCGGCGGCGCAAGGATGACCCAGGCCAGGTCGCGAACCTCGGGCAGGCGCAACTGGCGGGGCAGATCGATCAGGTTCGGAAATAGAGTCATGGGTCGAGAATAGCGGGTATCGGGAGGCGGGGTGTGGAAAGCCTTCGGACTGCGGCTGTCAGGTTCAACGCGATGGCTCATGGGTAATCCCCATTCTTCGCATAGGGCTGTGCCTTGGCTTCTTGCGCAAGAAAAATCTGCCTGGGCAACTTGAACCCCCGCAGCTTGAGCAACGCCAACGGCCCCGCACCCAGCTCAGTGCGCAGGTGCCAAGTCAGGTTGAGGCCGTCGGGGGCGGTGATTTCCACGCGGTAGCGGCTGTCGCCATCGTCCAACGATGTGACCTTGGCTTTTTCCAACAGGCGAATCAGGCCCCAGGTACCGGCGAAGTCGCCGTACAGGCGTTCGCTGGCCTTGACGCTGGTCCAGGTCAGCATCACCCCCGGATGATCGCCGCGCCCCGGCCAGTTGAAGCGTTGCCAGAATTCGCGCTGGTTGAAGTAATGGTGCTTTTCGCCATTGAGCACGAAGGTGGTGTTGACGATGTCCCGCACCGGCTTGCCCTGCAGCTCGAAACTCAGGCCCATGCCGCCATCGGTGTAGAGCACGTCGGCCAGTTCGCCGAGCTGGTTGATGGCTTTGAGAAACTGCGGATTCAGGCGCAGGCCCTGGCTGTGGCGTGGATCCGCCACCCAGCGGTTGCCTTCCTTGCGCACCACGCCGCTCAACTGATGTTGCAGAAACTGCTCGATACGCCCGGAGTCGGCGCGGATCAGTTGCCCAAGCATGGGCAGCGAGGCATCGCTATTGGTGGCGGCGAAGGGATAGCGGCTGGCGAAAGCGTTGTTCCAGTGGTCGACGATTGCCCGCTGCCATTGCTGATTCAGCGCCCGCGCCGAGGGTTGCAGCACGTGTTGCCAAGCCTGGTCCAGGGGCTGCACGAACAGGGTCTGGCCAATCGTGCCCCACTCGGCGCCGAGGCTGGCGGCGATCAGGTTGGCGTAGGACTGGGTGTCGGTGAGCTCGACGCTATTGCCCTGAAATACATTCTGCGCCAGGGCCTGGCTGATGGCTTGGGGATCGGTTGCCTGACTGATCTGTTGCAGCTTCAGACGGACCCGCGTCACTTGGGTGAGAAAGGCTTGCAGGCTCAGGCTGTCGTTGGTCTTGCTGTCCGGGTCGGTGCCCAGCAGGGCCAGCAAGGGACCGAAGGTGGCGTCCAGCGGACCGGTCGGGCCTTGGCCCAGTTGATCAATGGCCGGGACTTTATCCTTGGCAATCAGCTGCTGCGCCGACTGCATCAGGGAGTCGGCCAGGGCCTGACTGCGAGTCCCCGCCCGCCCCTGATACGCGAGGGCATTGACCAGGGCAATCAGCGGCGACTGACGCACATCGCTCATCATCGTCAGTTGGTCGATGACTTCACCGAGGCTATCGGTCCGGTGCCAACGCAGGCTATTGAGAAAATCCAGCCAGACGCCGCTGTAGTCCTGAAAATAGCGCTCAGTCAGACGCTGCTTGAGCATCGCCGGGGTCAACTCCACCGCCA
>NZ_JANUFD010000002.1 GCF_024807945.1 Pseudomonas sp. JUb42
AGGATGTCGTTTTTGCTCAGACCGAAGCGCAGGTGCCAGGGCGTGCCGTGTTGCGCGCGGTAGTCCAGGCGCGCGACTTCGTGGGCCAGGTTATGTAGGGCCAGGATTTGCTCGTGTGGGGTTTGCGCCTGTTGCAGGGCGGTCAGAGTGTTTTGCTCTTGGAGGATAAGCGCACGGTTGCCGTTGAAGGACAGGAGCAGGCCGATGGTGCCGACCAGAGCCAGAACAAGAAACAGCACGTAGCCAATCCGTAGCGGATGCGCGCCCAGCCAGCGAATACGCGCGCGCTTGTCAGCCAGCACCCCCTCCCACGCCGGGTCCAGCGGCCAATGCGGATCAGGCTTGTTGATATCCCATGCGCGCTGCAACGCCAGGCTGAACCACAGCCCACGCACCGGCAGGCTGCGGGCGAATTCGCCGAGCAAGGGCGTCAGGGCTTTGCGCCAACGAGCGATGCCCTCGACATGCAGGTCGCGGGACAAACGCGTCAGAAAATCATGGGTGATCTTGACCTTCATCTGCTTCCAGCCAAGCTGGCGCAGCGGCTCCACCAGTTGGGCGAGGCTGTCCTCCAACTCCTGAGCCGTGAAGCGCCCACGCAGGCCAACGCCTACGGCCTGGGCCTCACGTCCGGTCTGCGGCGACAGACTGGCACAGACCTGCCACAGGTACAGCGGCAGTTGCCAGCGCAACGAATGGGCCAGCCCCTGCAGATGACGCATGCCGGTACTCATGGCCGCAACGTCGGCGCTCTGGGCCGGGTTCAGCGCCCAGACCACGCCGTCCAGCGCTCGCCCACGACTCAGGCCCTGCCAGCGCTCAAAAGACTTGTCCAACTCCGCCTGGGGGCTGCCTCCCCAGAGCAGCAGCGTACCGCGCCCTTCCAGCCAGAGTTGGTCGGTCAGGCCAGGGGCGATGGCGTCGACTTGTTCGGGTTCGCCGATAAGCAACAGCACCCGCACTTTGCGGCGCCAGAAGGGGCCGTAGTGCAGGCGCAGGTAATCGCGCACCAGGGCGAGCTCAAAGGTTGGCGGACAAGGAAGCACTAAAGGTGCGTCCGCTTGCGGGTAAACGCCCGTCGCCTGCCCTTGCTTACGATGGCTATAGCATTGCAGAACCTCAAACAGACGAGGCCCCCAGTACATCAACAACGTAATGATGGCGATCAGTAAAAACGCGAAGGATTTGTGCAGGCTCTCGATCAGCCCGACCGTTTCGCCATATCCCCAGATCAGCCCGGCCAACGCCGCGATGAGCGCGCCGCTCAACACCGCCGCGCCCACAAGGCGCCACGGATTACTCAAGATGTTCATGCCCTATCTCCTGGAATAACGGTACTGATCCAGTACCGCGATTGCTCCCTGCTCAACATCAACAAAGGCCCCTGCTGATGCCGGGCCATTTCCACCGCCAGTGCCGCCAATAGCCAACTGCTGAACGGCCCCGCCAAACCGCAGAATTGCTCCAGCACCCAAACCTGTTGCGCCGACAACCCGGCCCCCTGAGCAGCACCGGCAGTCAGAACGTCGCCAGTCAGCGCCTGGAGATCAAGGTGATCCGCCAGCAGGCCCGTTGCCTGACACGCCTGGGCCTGGGTTTGCAGAAACAGCGGCAGTTCGCTGTCGTGCTTGTCGGCAACCAGCGACATGGGTCGCAGCAAGCTTGCGCAAACCGGTAGCGAAGCGACGCTGGTCATGCCGTCCGGACACAACAGCAGCGCCGCCAAGCCATCGGAATAGACACTCCCACCCTGTACTTGCAGGATGATGACCAGCTCAAAGGCAGTGCTGGCCGACTTCAACTTGTCGTCGAGCCATGAATAGGGCAACTCGGCAACGAGGGTGACGGTTTCAGGGCAAGGCAGCCGAGTCACGTTGGCCCAGCACCGCTGCCAGTCCATGCGCAAAGCCTCGTATTGATCGGGCTGGGTATCGCTCAACAGAGTCACCCGCAATGTCGGTGACTCAGGCAGGGCCTGAAGTGCCGAGGCCAATGCCGGGAGCAATAACTGCAATCCGGCCTGAGCGCGCTCTTCTGATGTGTGCGGCAACAAGGTCATGCGCCGGGCCACCCCACGTCGCGGCGGCAAGCTGCTACGAGCCTGCATCAGCACACTGGCCGAGACCTGATCCGGTAACACCACGCAACTGCCCAACACCGCCATCGAGCGCTGCGCCCAGTCCTGCCAGGCTTGCCGGGCGACCTGCGCCTCGCCATCCAGAAACCGCTGCCGATTCAGCGCCCCGCCATAGACAAAGGCGCGAAGGCCGAAGGCCAATGCCAAAGCCAGTAACGGCGAGCCCGACAGTGCCCAGACATTCACCGTCTGCAAGAGCGGTACCCGCTCCGAGGCATACAACAGAAACAGCAACACCCCGATCAACACCGCCAGAACGGCGGCCACCAGCCAACGCCCCAGCACAGGCGGCATCGGCGCTGGCAGCACCGCAGGCGGCTGACGATCCCAACCCATGACTTAGCCCAACCCGAAATCAGGCGCACTGGAAATCAGCTCGGCACCGCATTCACTGCGACAGCCGTTGACCACCATTTCCAAGCCTTTCTCAGTCCAGCCCACACCGCCTTCTTTAATGGAGTTTTCGCCGTGAATCGGGCAACTGACCTTATCGCCGACCAGGGCTACGGCTTTGCCGTTAACTAAGGTGGTGGATGAGGCGCAGATCACTTCTCCGCCGTGGGTGGTTTTATCGCCTAATAGAACGTAGCCTTGGGTCATGAATATCTGCTCCAGTAATTGAACAGCCATTAAAGGCTGCGCTTATAAACATCGAACATGAATGTATCGAGCGCTCATTTATTTGTTGACGACGATAAATACCCCTTATTTCCAGCAAGGAAAATTCCTCTTGCCATATAATCTGTGGCAACTCACTTGAAATGGACTCGTCTTTCCAGACCATAAGAAAAGCACCACCGAATGCAGATCGACATTCAGACAAGCGACAATGAATTATCTCAAAACGTTAATCCATCCCTCTGACTAATTTTAGGAAAAACCCCATCAAACTTAGGAAATGTCCTACAAACACTCTGTATGAGCGCTGTAATCATCCCATCAAACAAGAAGTGCTCACAGCTTTAGCCTCCTCATTAATGGCACCCCAATGCCGTGCAATAGATAGCTGAGCAGCCTCCATACCCAGCGCCGCCCCGGGGATAAGTGAGCGACGTGAATCAGGCTGTATTCAATCTGTGGCTGCCCACCCCGCAGGCGTTTGAACGTTGCAGCACCGGAACTGAAATTAAGTATCAGACGGTGCTCGGCTGCTTCTTGCAGGCACAGGCGAGTCAATTGCCGATAGAGCCCAGTCCGTTGAGGCAGCGCAGTATCGTAGCCAACCACCGGGACGCTAATGATCGAAGAAGTCTTGAACCAGCCTACTGCACCATCGATCCGTCCCTCAGAACTACGTAAGGCCCGCATTTCCAGCCAACCTTCGCGTTGCCCACACCGCATCCATTCGGCGCTGTAGTGGGGATTCAGCCTGCAATATTTATTGAGATAGAGCAGGTTGTAGAGATACTCGATCCGCTCAAAATCCGCATCATTCAACGTAGCACCGGACACTATCTCGTAGCGACTATGTCGCAATAACGTAGCGTCCATTCGCGTGTTGTGGCGTTTGAGAAACGCTGCCTGTACCCCTGCACGTGCGTCGAACATGTAGACCTGGCGGCTGGGGATACTTAGATAACCGAGTGCTTCCAGACATTGGCGCAACTCTCGATTACTGAAATCGTTAATTGAGCGGAAGCCAAAGCCGTGATCGGGGAACGCTTGACGTAGCAGAGCGGTAATCCCAGGCATTTCCGCTACATTCATATCGCTCGGATAAAGATTGGTGGAGAGTAACCAGTTGTTGATCAACACAACTTTGTCGACCCTGGCGGCGCGTAAACACGAGTCTAAGCCCCGGATCAATATCTGCAGGGGCCAAGTCAGCCATGGCCGCCCAAGACGCTTGACTTCTTCACGGGCATAACTGCTATAAGTCGTTTTGGGCGAAACCACATAGCAATTGTCCTCCGGTTCGCAGCCTTCGGTAATGCTCAGCGGATAGTGATGCGTCCCCATATCAAGGACTGCCATACGAGCGCTGACATTCCCGATCAGAGCGCCACCGAGGCAGGCCCGCACGTAGCGCCGGGCCAGGCTGTCATCGGATCTTGCTGGTTCGCCAAGCAATTGATCTTCGAACTGTAACTTCATCACCCTTGCTCACCCAAGTCTTGGCCGTTCCACTCAATGTCTGCGGTGGACGCAGCCAGAAAACCGCAGCGCCGATAAATAGCCCTGATGCCAATTTCTCCCAGGGTCAACACTTGTGCCGCCAGCGGCCAGAAGTCACCTCTCTTGGCAATGACATCATAGGCGCGGAGATAATCCCGCCAGAACCCAGCGTTTAACGCGTGTTGCGGCGCTGCCAGCAAAATCATCGCCAGAGCGGCCATGCGAGGTTCCGCTGTAGGCTCGAGTACAGGCATATGGCTATCACTCAGACTGTTAACCAACTTCTCGCACTGGTTGTCGAAAAGGTGCACGCCGCTGGTAGCTCGGGGATTGCACTCCAGTACATGAATGCGGCCAGCGTGATCCTGGATAAAGTCGAACCCTACCTGGCCGGTGTAACAGGTCTCACGCCCAAACTGTTCGAGAAATTGGCGTACATGTTTTGGCGCTTCCGGCTGAAAGTAAATTCCCGCACCACGACCTGCTCGGTAACGTGGGCGATAACAGCCATGGGCCCGCAACTGACCGTTGATCAATATGCTAAAGCTGCACAACTCCCGCCCTTGGACAAAGCGCTGTGCTACCCAAGGTTGTGCATGAGAAGGTTCTATCTCGACCAACTGCTGGATGGACGGACGGATTAATGTTTGTGAAGCAAAGCGTGAGTAGGCTGGCTTGAACACCCACCGCGCGGCATCGTCACCGAAACGCAGCAACGCTTGGCGGTCCACCAGCAAATGGGTTTCAGGAACAGTCAGCACCCAATTACGCGTTATGGCTGCAAAACGGCCCTTGTGATGCAAGCGGTGAACCAGCTCAAAGTCGCTAGTCAATACCCTGCAAAACGGTATCAGCGCTTCGCGACCATGGGTCAGGTAAAACACTTCTTCACAGGTAGGAAGCACTAGATCAATAGATCGCGCCTGGATCGCAGTTACCAGCGCCTCGATCCAGGCCTGCGGATCACGTCGAGGGGGCGGCAAGCGGACAAAATGTTGTGCTGCGCGACTGAAACGGCTGAGTGGTAGATTTAGCGAGTCACCGACACTGACAGTCCAGCCGGCCTGCGCAAAAGCCAGCGCCCACGCCAGGCACGCAGGAGCCCGCGCGCCAAGAATCAATACGTGCATGGCAAACCCTCGGGCAACTCCAGCAACTGGAGCCGCCGACGTTTCGCATGCAGGGGGCGAGCATGCCAATGACCGAAGTTCAACACCGGAGGTTGCAGGCTACGCAAAGCGCATAGCGCGTGAATGCTGTCACGCAAAGCCAGGCACAGGCTGTGATGATCAGCAGCAGCTTGCAGATTGATCTGCCAGCACAAGCCCTGTTGGTGAATTTCATATTCTCGCAGCGTGGCGCCATGCATCAGCAGGGTCCTGCGTAGCACATCGGGATAGAGCGCCAGTAATTGGCGCCCGGCCAAGTCTGGCAACCAGAGGATGTCATCCGCGCGGCCTTCGATAGCCGCTATCGCTCGCTCAGCCCGACCACAGGTGCACGAGGTATCAGCCACACGCAGGACGTCGTTGAGGCGGTAACGCACGATCAACTGTGTGTGCCTTGAGAAATCGGTGATGATTGGTTGAAAACGGGTGCGCTCATGGTCCAGCCAGTCTGGCTCGATATGCAGATGGCTTTCATTCAAGTGCAAAGTGCCTTTTTCGCAGGTGTAACCAAGAAAACCCTCGCTGGCTTGGTAGATCTGCCTAGGCTGGACATTGAACGCGGCATGGACGGCTTCAATGTCTGTTGTTTCCAAGACTTCGGCCACCGATAGCACATGACTGGGGCGAATAGATAAGCGTTCGGCCTGTGCCAACCCGGCCAGCCCTCTCAGCACGGTGGCAGGGGCTACCAACACATCGGGACTTTGTGCATTCAGATGTGCAAGCGACGCATCCAGACCCAGGGTCAGGTCATGAAAGGCAAAGTCGACCCGCCGACTGGCCAGCGTGGTATAGAGACGGCTATTGGCCCGCAGGAAGAATGCTATCCGAATCGGCGCCTGCCATGGAAAGAACAAGCGGGGCAACAGATGCCCGGGCAGCGTGCGCGCCAGCAGTATCCCCGCCCAACGTCGACGCTCCTGCGAGCTGACCAAAAACACCCCCTGATTACCCGAGGTCCCACTCGATAACCCAACGGTGATATCGCCCAGCATTGGCGTGAAATCGCGAGAGGTCTCTGCGTGATGGGCTATTGGCAACACCTGCTCCAAGGTCAAGCCCCGGGTGTTGAAACCGCAGAAATCCTCCATCAACAGGTTTTTGTCCATTAACGGCAGCTCGCTCAGTCTAGTGACAGACAGGTTTTTAAAACGCTGGGCCCGAGGCAATACGCGCTGCAGAAAATACTTCAACTGGCGTGCCTGCCAGGCTTCCAACTGATCGCGGCGAGTAAATCGCAGCCTGTATCGGCTGTTGATAAAACTCAATGCACTCTGCGCCACCCCTAATCGGTCATTGCTCATTGTTGAAAGCCTCCCAAGCGTGGGTGCAGTGGGACGGCAATATTGCTACGGCAGGTTCACGACGGATCAGCACGCCCAGGTCACTGTAGGTCTGGCGATACTGTTCGACATTGTGACTGGTAAACCATAACGCAGCCGCAGCAGGCAGGCGTCCGGCTCCGCAAGCAGGCACCGACCAACATGCGTCCGCCACCAGAAATACCGGCCTGCCTAGAGCGTCCGGGATAAACAGGCCGAGTTGCCCCACACTGTGTCCGGGGAGCGGGACGCCGATCAGGCTGCCGTCGCCCAGCAAGTCGTACCCCTGAGTAAAGGGCATCATCCACGCAGGTAATGCGTGCACCCGACAGCCGTCGGCCAAGGTCATGCGGTCGCCGAAATTGTCCGGTAACAAGGCAAGCAGATGACCACTGAGAGCGGCGCGCAAGGAATGAGACCGCAGGCTTTCGATATGTCGTCGCCCAGTACTCATGGCGATCAATGACGCTTGAGGAAAATCCCTGAGCCCGGCGATATGGTCGCCATGGAAGTGCGAAATAATGACCACGCGAATGTCGTCAGCGCCGATGCCTAAGGCCTGCAGTTGCACGAGCAGTTGCTCCTGAACAGGCAACTGCACCGGCACCGCGTGGCGATACAGGCGCTCGGGCAACGCCTGGGTTGCCTTAAAGAAATGCTCGGCATAGCCAGTGTCGTACAGTATCCAGCCAGCATCAGGATGACGAATCAAACCGCAGAGCGCAGGAAAATCTGTCGATGCCCATCGCCCTCCCCGATCAGCCATACACTGCAGCTGTCTACAGCCGCCGACGCGCAGCATAGTGAAACTGACGCTGCGACTCATCGCTGTGCCCCCTGGCGGGCGAGCCACCACTGTGCATGTAGGCGAATGCCGTCATCCTGACTAACAACCGGGTGGTAACCCAATTCGTCACGAATGGCATTGAGGTCCAGCGTCTGACTGAATGCCAGTACACCCGCGGTATGACGCGTCAGCAGCGGTTCGCCGCTGTTGCGCAAGCGCGCACCTGTCTCCATGACCCGCGCGATCACATCCACCAATCGCCATGGCAGACGCCGCGTGCGAACAGTTAACTGGAACTGCTCGGCAACACTATGTATCAGTGCTTTGAAGGTCAGCGGGGTACCGTTACTGACGTTATAGGTACATAAAGCGCGAGGCAAAGGCTGGGTCAGGCTTAGCTCTACCGCATGGATAAGATTATCGATGCAGGTCAAGTCCAGTTGCGCTCGTCCTCCGCGCATCAGAGGTATCGCTCCCCGTTGAATGACCCGTATCAAACGCGGTATCAATGCTGAATCCCACGGTCCGAATACTGCACGTGGCCGCAGGATGACGGCTTCGTCCAGACCCGCCTCATGTACAAGCGTTTCGGCCATAGCCTTGGTGCGCACATATTCGTTGACCGGCGCCGGCAGCGATTCGTCTTCGCGGATGCCGAGACGATCACGAAAGTCAAAGTACAGGCTCGGCGTCGATAGATGCACCAGCCGTTTCACCTGATTGGCATGGCAAGCCTGAAGCACCTCGGCGCAGGAATCCAGATTGGCTCGGGCGAAGGCTTGCGGTGTACCCCACGGCGCGGACAATGCAGCACAATGGACAATTGCAGCGCAGTCCTGAGTCGCCCTGATCAAGGTCGCGGCGGCGTCGGAGGAACCGTGTTGCAACGGGATCCAGCAGACTGCGGCGCGACTCTGGCGAATGATCTCGGTTGCGTTTGCGGCATTACGACCACTGAACAACACCTGATGACCTGCGTCCGCCAGTCGCCAGACGAGATGTCGACCAATAAATCCGGTCCCGCCTGTAACAAAAATCTTCATCAGTACTCCAGAATCATGCCGCCAAGGGACAAACCTGCACCGGTCCCGATCAGAAGCAACCGCTGCCCCCGCTGGATGCGTCGGTCGCGAACGGCGATATCCAGTGCCGTAGGCAGTGAAGCCGCGACCTGATTACCGTGCGCAGCAAAAATATCGATGACTTTTTCCGGAGCGAAGCCCAGATGTTTGCTCGCATGGTGCATAGCCTGCTGGCTGGCTTGATGGGGCACGACCCAATCGATATGAGCCAGAGAAAGATCAGCCTGACTGAGCAATTCATGCATCAGCGTGGATAAATGCCGGGATGCAAGACGAAAGACGGCTTTGCCCTGCATGGAGAAATTGGCGTGGGTCTCGAATGGAACCTGGGTACGGCGCGGATGAAAACGCGACCCGCCAGCGGGTATCTCACACAGGTGTACGCCTTCGGAAAACGTCCTGAGGCTTGACGCAAGAATCCTCGGCCCATCCTCGCTGACACCCAGCACCACGGCCGCCGCGCCATCTCCAAAAATCCCGCAAACCTCGACCTGCTGCCAGTCCAAACCACATGAAGCGATGTCCGAGCAGACAATCAGGATACGTTTGTAACGCCCAGCAACCAGCGCCCAGGACAAGGTGTCGATAGCGGCAATGAACCCCAGGCAACTGGCATTGATATCCATAGCCGGTATGCCCGAACGCTCTAGCCCCAATTCATGGTGAAGCAAGGCTGCATTACACGGCAGACCTTGGTCCATCGTGCCGCTGGCGCAGGTGACCAGGTCAATATCGCGCAATCCAAGACCGGCCGCCTTCAAGGCATTTCGTGCAGCAATGGCACCCAGAGTCGCAGCATTTTCGGTGGAGCTTGCAACATGCCGTTGCACCACGCCGGTGATGCGGGCCACGCTGCCAGCCAGCAGTCCCAATTCAGTGTCCAGTTCGGCACTGGTCACGATCCGTTCGGGAAGCGCATGGCCGGTTCCTAGGATGCTCACGGGCCTGGATACAGGCGCACTGGAAATCAGCTCGGCGCCGCATTCACTGCGACAGCCGTTGACCACCATTTCCAAGCCATTCTCGGTCCGACCCACGCCGCCTTCTTTAATAGCGTTTTCGCCGTGAATCGGACAACTGACCTTGCCGCCGACCAGGGCTACCGGTTTAACGTTTACGATACTTGTGGAAGAGGCGGAGATCACTTCTCCGCCGTGGATAGTTTTATCGCCTAACAGGACGTAGCCTTGGGACATAAATGATTACTCCAATACTTTAGTCACCGCTAATGGTTTGCGGCAGTTATTCACATAAAAACAACAAGCCAATCAAGCGACTAAGAATTAGTTTTCAGTACATAGAAAAAATGGGATAGCGAAAACGCAGCCAAGACCATAGCCAGCAGCCACAAATAGAAACCCCAGCCCAAACTGGTTATAGGCATAGCCCCCAGATGCGGTTTAAGGGTGACGGCTTTGCAAAGCAAAAAACTGGCAGCCACGCAAACAGCAATCCAGGCCAAGATCATGAAATCTCTGCACCGCCATTGGGCCAAACCAAGTGCCAGTAAATATATAGGATTGGCGAACCAGGCAAAATTAGCCTCCAGTGCCCCCAGCCATCCGATGAGCAATATATCTCTGCCCAAGAAGAAGTGGTCGCCTTGATAGTAGGCAGGAAACGCAAGGCTTAACGCGAAGGTTCCCAAGCTCAGAAAGCCGACCCACATATAGGGGGCTTTTCGAAAAAAATCGTGTTGCGTCATCATAAGCAGCGCGCCTTCAGAATGATCTGTTTACCGGCCGGTGGCGGGTTCAGGCTTAAGTCCTGACCGCAACCGCTCAGGCTGACGACGAGCAAAATAAGTAATCCGGCGGGAAGTGCTGGCATCATTTCTCGATTTCCGCAGCCAGTCGGATAGCTTGCAACTTGTTAAAGTTTGGTCCCGACCGACCGTCGGCTTCGAAACTGCCATCGGGATAGGAGATGGTCGTGTGGTTACCATCTTTCTTTATCTTCGGCCCCGCTGAATAAACAACAAAATCGGAATGCAAAACAGGTTCGAAATAAATTTTCCGCGCCTGGAATGCTTGATACATGACATAGGCTCCGCCCAACCCCGTTAGACTGACACGCTTTCTGTACCCTCCTAAAAAACTCTCCCTCACCGATGGGTAGTAATCCTTCTTGATCGTCAAATCTCCATCGATTTTTATGGGCAACCCGGAACTTAGTAAAGGACGGTTGCGATCAAACATCACCACAATTCCTCCCCCGGTGCCCCAAGTCACACTCTCGCCAAAACTAGTCGGATCGCCATAGATGACACCAAATAGTATATTGCTCAAATGCCACTGACAGGCTCCTCCGCCATCCATTGGAAGCTTGGCCGAATAGAGATCACTCTGCCCTTCACGTTGCAGCTGTACATCAATGCCGTGATAGCCCTCCAATTCGATGCGCTGGCCACTGGAGCCATGTGTAATACGTTTACAGATGGGCGAGCGGTACATTACTTCCAAGGTTCTCGCCTTGAGCTCTTTGGGCACTTTTACCGTCACGGTCATCTGTTCACTGTCCGGTGGCGGGTCCAGGCTTAAGTCCTGACCGCAACCGCTCAGGCTGACGACGAGCAAGACAAGTAATCCGGCGGGAAGTGCTGGCATCATTTCTGCTTCTCCGTA
The DNA here is from genome assembly GCF_024807945.1 of Pseudomonas sp. JUb42. Lineage (GTDB taxonomy): Bacteria > Pseudomonadota > Gammaproteobacteria > Pseudomonadales > Pseudomonadaceae > Aquipseudomonas. The sequence goes on from NZ_JANUFD010000002.1 coordinate 11,237, forward strand.
GCCAGACGGAGAGCTTGTAGCTTGCGAAAATCCGGCCGGTACTTACCATCGGCCGCAACGCTGCCATCGGGATAAGTAAATTTTATGAAATCACCGACCTTATGGACCTTAGTCCCTTCCGAAGTCACCATAAAATCAGAATGCAGCACCGGTTCGAAATATATATTTCGCGCCTGTAAGGCCTGGTACATTAAATAGATATCACCTTCACCCGCCAAACTAATACGCTTCCTATATCTTCCTATAAAACTTTCTTTAAGCCAAGGATAATAGTCCTTCTTGACAACCAAATCACCATTAACTTTTATAGGCAGCCCGGAACTACGCGAGGGTCGGTTTCGATCAAGCATCACTACAACGCCGCCGCCAGCCCCATAGCTCACGTTCTCGCCAAAGCGAGTCGGGTTAGCATAGGCAACGCCAAACATTATATTGCTCAGATGCCATTGACAGGCTCCGCCGCCATCCATTGGAAGATTGGCCGTATAGAGATCACTCTGCCCTTCACGTTGTAACTGTACGTTCACGCCGTGATAGCCCTCCAATTCGATGCGCTGGCCACTGGACCCATGTGTAATACGTTTACAGATGGGCGAGCGGTACATCACCTCCAGGGTTTCCGCCTCAAGCTCTTCGGGCACTTTTACCGTCACGGTCATCTGTTCGCTGTCCGGTGGCGGGTCCAGGCTTAAGTCCTGACCACAACCGCTCAGGCTGAAGACAAAAAAGGCGAGTAATACTACAGGAGGAATCGAATTCATTATTTACCCTCCGACGCTAGACGGATAGTTTGCAACCTACGAAAGTTAGGCTTGTTGCTGCTATCGGACAAAACGCTGCCGTCAGGGTAAGTAAACTTTATGAAATCACCTACCTTATGGGCTTTTGCCCCTTCCGAAGTCACTAAAAAATCGGAATAGAGAAAGGCCTCAAAATATACCTCACGTGCGCGCAATGCCTGGTACATTGGATAGGTGCTACCCTCACTAGCCAAGTTGACGTATTTATCATAACCACCAAGAAATCTTTCATGTAGCCAAGGATAATAATCCTTCCTGATCGTGAGATCCCCTTCAACCTTTATGGGAAGTCCAGAACTTAGTAAAGGTCGATTATGATCAAACATCACTATAACTCCCCCCCCAGTCCCCGAGGTCACCTCCCCACCAAATTGAGTCGGGGCTCCATAGGTGACACCAAACAGTATATTACTCAAATGCCACTGGCAGTCCCCACCACCGTCCTTGGGCAATTTGGCTACATAAAGATCACTCTGTCCCTGGCGTTGCAGTTGCACGTCTATGCCATGATAACCCTCTACTTCGATGCGTTGCCCACTGGAGCCAGTTTTAATACGTTTGCAGATTGAGGAGCGGTACATTACTTCCAAAGTTCTTGCTTTGAGTTCCTTGGGAATTTTGACTGTCACCGTCATCTGCTCACTATCGGGCGGCGGCGCGAGGTTATAGTCCTGCCCACAACCACTCAGGCTGAAGAACAGCGCAAATAAAACAACGGAAATTCTAGTGGGCATAGAGTAGTCCTTTAACGTTATCACGGGTTACCCGTACGTTTTCTCGAAATAGGCCTTGGGATCGGTGGCGGCATCAAAGCGCTGCAAAGCCTCGGCGCCACCCTCGGCCTGCTGGGTGACGCGCAAGGCCTGACTGACCAAGGTTTGCAGCTCGAGAAAAATACGATTGCGCTCATACTCCTTCTCGGGAACACGCCCGTAGTATTCCTCCATCTGCTGTTCGAACTTTTGCCGCACCGCCTGCCGCTCCAGCAACGGCTCGCGTTCAGGGTTGATCGACTCCAACAGTTGGTTGTGGATATAAGGTTGGTAACTCCTCATTTTGTGATCTTCTCCACTTACCATTCCGCTCACTTCAGGAATGCTATAGGGCGGGAAAAACCGCGCCCGGCTCTCAGCACTCAGTGAGGCGATAAGGCACTTTTGCGCCTCTTCGGCCTGCCGCTCTTCGCTATCACTCAGGCTGGGCACCAGATATAGCTTGGCTTTTTTCGGTAGCGGGTATGCGATGCTGGTGGAGTAAGACTTGCCATTGGGGTCGCGGTATGAAGGGTACGAATTACCCCGCTGTTCCGTGTGCTGTTCGGCCCGAAAGAACATGGCGATTTCGCCGTGATGGCAGTAGGGATCTTCGTACGTGTATACCGTGCCGATCACCGCTTTAGTTAACGATGCACCGAAGCCCATGATCGTGCCCACGGGACCAAGAATTTCGTACAGGCGATTATCGAGATCGGCCTCGAACGGCACTCGAGGGACAATATCGGCGTCATTGACATGACGGAAATGCCATAGCTCGCCCAGGAACTGCACAGCCTTGAGGGTAAAGGTGCGTGGCATGCCGTAGGTGTAGAGCAAGGGGTTCATGTCCTTCAGTGATGCTGAATGGATCAGACCGAGTGCACCGCCCAGGCTGTGGCCGCAGATAAACAACTTCCTGTCATCAGCTTTTTCAGGAATGGTCTGACCCAGATGCTCGGCATAGACCCTCCGCGCCACTTCATAGGCATCCCGAAACCCCAGATGCACACTGCCCACCGGAGCCAGATCGGCGCAGGGCACCCTGGGTTCGCAATTGGCCGCTACTTCAGGCTTTACCGGACGGAAAGTCCCATCAGTGACACCGTCGGCAAGCTTTACCTCAGTGCCGCGCCAACTCACCAACACCTGCGAGGCACTGATGGCATAGAACAGTTGCGTATCCCCTTCTGGCGGATCGGCCTTATCGGTATCCAGCATAAGGGCCTCGGTATAGCGCTGACTGAAAGGCACATCGGCGACCAGACAGGGGCAGTTCTGGCCGCCATCCCAGACCCTCGGCGTTCGGGACAGGTCCAGGCATTGCTGAAGGAAAAACTCTTCCACCGAACCAAAGCTTCCCGGCTCATCTTCGCTGTACACCAGCATGCTCATCACTGCCAGGTTGTAGGCATTGGCCAGGCTGTATTCCTTTTGGTGATGCAGCACCAGCGACCAGGCGCGAAGCGGACAGATTTCCAATACATGGCGGCGATCCAGGTCGTCGCCATTGACGGTGAAGCCGCTGTATTGGCTGTCTGGAAAATGGTAGCCCGGCGGATTTTCGGGATCAGCCAAAGGCGGGTCGAGTTCCGGCAATTTGTCGCAGAGCTGGCCGATGCGCAGGTAGTGGTAGGCATGACCTGCCGCGCCGGCCTGCTGCTCGATGGGCGAAAAGCCTGAGCGTTGCGGGCCATACAGTGCTGTCCGGTCACCCACGCCGGGCCGCGACGGTTCAGCCCGAACGGCACGCAGGCGGCGGGTTTGTAATTCCATAGCCAACGGGTCGGCCTGCATCAGCAGTGTGATGGGGATCGGGTGCAAGCCCTCAATACGGATTACACCCTCAGCGTCGCTCTGGCCTGCAAACTCAGGGACACAAGCAGTGCGAGTAGCGTCACTCACCGCACGATAAGGCATGTTCGCCAAGGGCCTACCTTGTTCGTCCAATAACTGGAATTCGATCCAATGCTTTATCTGCTTACCCACGGTAACGTCCATGAATGTGCAAATGGTATCCGTACGGTGTAGTGTGTTGTTCATATTCTTCCCTAAAACTCGGTATTCATTGAGTAATTGCCCAAATCCCACATAATTAGATTCACGCCGCTAATTACTCGGTGCACTTCTGTTCCGCTTAGCGCCGCAGGAGGGAACTATCTCCCTCCCGTCGTTAAGACGGGTGTATTGCAGGTATCTCAAAGCGCCCTCAGGAGTTTTGACCACGCAGAAAACTGCCGTATAGTCATCTTTTGTGTGGTAAGCATCTCTAAGGCTGAATACATAGGTTCTGTTAACCTCAAGATTCAGAGGTGGTTTTGTTAATTCATAAACCGTCAGCTCATACCCCTCAGGCACAATACCAAATTCAAGACATGCACCCGGCTGTAGCAGCATCGGCTCAACACCTGGTTTTGGTCTTACGCCCCATGACCCTGGATTGCTCACATAGCTTTCTGACAAACTTATCCGCCCCACAGAAATTGCTTTTTCAGCATCCTTGTGCAAGCAAACCGCAGGTGCTCCGTTAATCGACCGAAGGTCAGCGCTCCCCTTGTACCCAAAAGATGTGGCGTGACTTGACAATCCGATAAAAAAAATAAAAACCCCAACTGCACACACTAAAAATTTTGCCATTTTATAATTATCCAGGGAGATTGGACTTGTCATGCCGATTTGCCAGAAACTCTTGCAGGGTCATGGTAGTCTGCCGTTTTCAAAGCCAAACTGAATTAAAGCAAAAACCATAAGCAGCCAAGTAACCCCACCGAGCGTGAGCCCGACAGACCACTTCATGCGTCTCTTGATGGAAACTGCCAAACCAGCGAGCTCTCCAGAGTCCAGATGCCCATTTCTAATATGCTTTTCTGGCCAAACTATAGCTCCCGATATAATCAAAATTAGCATAACACGTGAGCCAAACGAGCCTTCCCCCAACGACTTTGCATAAGAGATGATGATATAGCTCCGTTTAAAATTGCGTAGAATCTCATCCATATCTCGACTCGCAATGTAGCAGCTGACTATCACACCACTGAGCCCGGCAGATAGCGGCCCAAACAAGAAAACAAATAATTTAAAAATCACTAAACTCATCAGCCCCCCTTAAAATAATTATGGAACGCTCGGCCTAACCGATAAGTGTTGTGCTGTTCATACCTGTCCTTTAACCCCGTTTTTTTTACCGAACACCTGACGCGTAATTAGTTGTTGCTTTGGGCTTTCACGATCTCGGCTTTGATCTCGGCCCAAACTTTTCGATAAACAAGCCGTATAAACCATCCACCTATGACACAAATACTTTTCGCCACCACCCCATATTTGGCTCTCCTCGCTATCAAGGATTCAATATCAGCGACAAGTTCCTCTTCGTCGAAATACCAGCAAATCGGGGGCGCAGGCGTCATACCGTTATAAATGCATACGGGGGCGACTCGCTCAAACAACGCAAACTCAACGTCATCGACTGGATAGTTTTTAGCTATACTGGCGATGTACTGATAATCGGTCTCATTATCTACAAAAACGTAAGATAAAGCCGCCCACAACTTTTGCGCACTTAGTTTACTGCCCACTTGGTAAACTCCTCAAGTTCGTCGTCAAAGTACTCGACTGCTGTCGAAGCACCCCAGCCGGTCGCGAGTCCGGCGGCCAGCATTAAACCGACCGCACAGAAGGGAGCACCTGCTCCGCATACTGTGGATACCGCCAAACTGGCGACATATGTTCCGCCAACCCCGGCACCTATAACAGCACCTTGCTTGATAGTCTCCTTCGCCTTATTCTCGGCACTAGCGATATCGTAGGCAGCGTAAGCAATAGTTACCACAATAAGAACCTTACCCGTAACCTTCAGCACTTTATTCTTTGTATTGTATCCAGCATCCGCTCGTGCAGATGACTCAATAATCTCATAATAAATGACGTTTTTTTGCTGAACGTTCAATTCGTTAAGAGCTTTCCCAAACTTTTTGTTCGAATATTTATCCAGTAACGACTGTAAAGATGGAGCCACGCTTTTTCTGTTCTCAACGACAGCACTTCCCTGCACCGAAGTCTTCGTTCTGATCTCGACCATTATTTTATTTCGCATTTCATAACAGTGCATAGCAGCTTCTTTCACAGACACCCTACCAGCCTTTACCTCGGTCAATACCTCAGCCTTGACTCGTTGCACATTGCGATTGTAGTTCTCTCGCTGTTCGGCATCGTGGATCATATCCGTAGAGAACTTGAGAGCAGCACCTTCAAAGCTTTCCAGTGCTTTTTTTCAACACCTCGTCATCTACGGGATGTATTTTATCAGCCAGGTAGTAGCGGTAAAATGAGTCCATGTTATTCCTCCCTGAGTGCTCTGATTATTTTCTCTGCGCCACCAGACGAGCCTTCTTCCAGCTTATCCAGCTCTTCAAATTGAAACCTGACGCAGGACTCGCCTGCAAAAGAATAAAAATTCGCCTTATTCTCGCTATCGAACTCGCCTTGCAGGACCGTTCCGTCATCCATAGTGGCTGTGCACTTTATGCCTTGGTAATTGAAGCCAAGGGGTGCAGAAAAACCGATCCACTTTTTCGAATCTGGAAACTCGACCTTCAAATCCCCCGGCAGCAAGGTATGAATACTCATGGTCTTGCCGTCCTTGTCGGTCACTCCATTGAACACTTCCCCTTGTTGGGTCGTGGCCCGATAACGGGTGAATGGCATCGCTGCGCAAGTGTCATCGCTCAATGTGTATCCAGCGGAATACCCTCTCGGTATCGGCGTAACCGGCGTATCAAGACTCGCCCCATCCAGTTTTTGTACATTGGCGCCCTTGAGATAAACATTGCCCGGCGCGCCTATCTCGATCTCGCCGCCCTTCAAGCGGATATAAGCGCCGCCGCAATTGAGCACCAACTCCTCAGGCGCGCTGATTTCTACGCGCCCCGCCACGCTTTCGATCTTGATATCGGTTTTCGCCAGCGCATGCAGGCTGTTGCCCAAAGCATGTAATTCGACCTTGCCTTGAGCGGCCTTGAGTTGCATCTCGCCCTTGTCAGCGACCACGCTGACAGCACCGTCTGCGGTTGCGGTGATATCGCGCCCGGCGCTGATATCGGTGTTATGCGCGGCCATGACGCCGACACTTTCGCCGCCAGAGGCGATGCAGACAGTTTCAGGGCTGAGCAGCCCGATACCGGCCGGGGCATGCAGCAGTACTCCCGGTTTGGCCAAGTCACTCAAAGCTTCAACCAACTGCTCCTGACTGGCGGTGTCGCTAGCCGTGGCCTGAACCTTGGTGGCGGCAGTGGCCAGCGAGCGAGCCAGGGATAGAGCGCTTTCCAGTTGCACGATAGCGGCGGCCATATCGAGTTGCCGTCCCTGGGCCTTGGCCTGCTTATCCGCACTGATAAACAGGCCTGCCCCAGCCCGGATAGCGCCGTGGCCATCGGTGCGCAGTTCAAAGCCTTCGCCGCGTTTCTTCTTCTCGGCATCGACCAGATGCCCCAGATTCAACTGGCTCTTGCCGCTGTACTCGGTGCTGAGCTTGACGTGCTCTTCACCCCGGCGGTCTTCCATGCGCAGTTTGTTGTTGGCTGGCGTGCGCAGGACGTTGCGGGTGTAGTCGCGTTTGCCCAGGGTGACGTGGTCGGGGTGTTTGTTGTCATGCAGGGCGTGGGCGATGTAGGGCCGGTCGATATCGCCTTGTTCGAAGGCCACCGCCACTTCTGTGCCGCAGATCAGCGGCAGGTGCAGACCATGCGTGTCACCGGCGTAGGGCCGGGCCAGGCGCAGCCACATGCTTTCCCAACCGGGTTTCCAGGTGTCGCGGTCGAACAGGAAGTTGACCTTGTAGCGGCCTTCCATATCGATATGGCCGTAGGGGTCATTGGCGCGCGTGCTGGCGACTCGTGCCGGCACGGTGCCGGCGATTTGGGGTTTGGGCAGCAGCGGTGGGCGAAAGCAGATGTCTTCGGCATAGGGCATGGCCTGGAAGGTCACTTCCAGGCTGCGGTCGCGGGCGGCGGTGAGTTTTACCTGGGTAATCACTGCGCCGGGCTTGAAGGCGTCGAGGGCGTTGTCGGTGATCTTGAGGATCTGCGCCGGGGCCAGGGTCGCCAGGCTGCTGATGCCGCTGAGGCGGGTCTGGTCGTTGAGGTAGCGTTCGTGACGCAGGCGCGCGTAGAAGAAGCCGCTTTCACTTTGCAGGTCTTCGTCCTTGGCCAGTTTGTCGCCGAGCACGCTGTAAGGCTCACCGTAGTGGTAGGCCTCACCGTAGGTGGTGGGATCGCCACGGGTCTGGTCCACCTCGCCGTCAAGCCAGGCACGGGCATCACGGTGATGGTAGGCGCGGAAGTTGATGGCTTTTTCGACGACCTGATGCTGGGTCTGCAGAGCCCAAACGCTGTCCTGGCCGTTGTCGCTGAGGCCGGACGATGGCAGGTTCGGCAGCTCGATACGCGGCCTGATGTAGTGGCGCTGGTCATCGTGGAACTCCACCACGTCGATCTTCAGGCGCTCGTCACGGGTGAGGCGATACCAGATGCCCACCTCGGCCAGCAGACGCGAAATAAAGGCCAGGTCGCTTTCGTTGTATTGCATGACCTGGTCGCGCCGTGGGTAGTCGCGCACCAGGCTGAAGAGAAAGTCCTGGCCCTCGAAGTCGTGACGGCTGCGCAGGACGCTTTCAACGATCTGCGGCACGGACTGCTGTTGGTAGATGCGAAACTGTTTGCCCTTGCCGAGCAGGGCCAGGCGTGGCTGCACGGTGACTTCATAGCGGGCTTCGTCGCGGGAACTGGACAGGCGTTTGAAGTCAGTGATCATGCCGTGCAGGGTGCGCAGGGGCGCTTCGGGCAAATCGTTGAGCGAGCTATAACTTCTTTTTGCAAGCGTTACAGGCATGCGGTGCAGAGTGAAATCGGCGCGTATGCCGAGGATGCGGTCTACGGCGATGTCCTGCTCGGGGCAGGTGAATTCCACGACGTATTTGTAGGGCTCGCTCAGTTGTTCCGTGCCTGTGAAGGCGAGGACGTCGAGGGTGGCGTCGAGGCCTCTGACGCGGAGTTTGTGGCGGGTGTGGTCGAAGAACAGCTTGAGTGGGCTGGCCATGATCAGACCACCATGGCGGGCTGCGCCGCTTCAGTTGTACCGATAAACTGCAGGGTGACGCCCTCTTCATCGCTATAGCCCAAAACGACGCTTTGAAGCTCCAGCCCTGCCGCCTGACGCTGCAGCAGTTGTTGGCTGAGCACCGGCAGAATTTGTTGATTGAGCAGGCTGTCGATTGCCCGTGCGCCAGTGTCGCTGCCCCCTGTCACCAGTTGGCAGGCAGAAGCCAGAACGTGGTTGAGAGTCGCGGATACCTGACAGTCCAATCCGTAATGGTGATGCAGACGGCGCGCTACTTTTGCCAGTTTGGCTGCCGCGATGCAGTGCAGGGCTTCGGTCTGTAGCGGGCGATAGATCAGGGTCTGAAAGCGTGCCAATAGCGCAGGCTGGAAGTGCTCGCGCAGGATCGGTCGCAGGTATTCGTGCAACGTGCTGTCCAGCGCGCCGGGATTATCCTTCAAGCAGGCTTGCAGCTCATCGCTGCCCAGGTTGGAGGTCATGATGATGACGGTATTGCGGAAGTCGATTTCGCGCCCCTCGCCATCGCGCATGAAACCGCGATCAAACACCTGATAGAACAGGTTGAGCACATCGAGATGGGCTTTTTCCACCTCGTCGAGTAGCACGACGCTATAAGGTCGCTGGCGTACGGCTTCGGTGAGCACGCCCCCCTGGCCGTAGCCGACATAGCCGGGCGGGGAGCCCTTGAGCTGGCTGACGGTATGGGCTTCCTGGTATTCGGACATATTGATGGTGATCAGCGACTTCTCACCGGCGAACAGATTGTCGGCCAAGGCCAGGGCCGTTTCGGTCTTGCCGACACCGCTGGGGCCCACCAACAGAAAGACCCCTAGTGGTGCATGCTCCTCGGTCAGGCCTGTTTTGGCTGCGCGCAGGTGTTGAGCCAATGCGCCGAGTGCAGGGTCCTGCCCGATTACCCGTTCGGCCAGTTGCTGCTCCAGTGCCAGCAGGTTGGCTTGTTCATCCTTGAGCAGGCTGCCCAACGGAACACCGGTCCAGTCGGCGATCACTTCAGCCACACTGCGGCTGTCAACATCGAGGCTGAGTAAGGGTTGGTCGCCTTGCGCTTCGCTCAGTTGTTGCTGTAACTGCGCGCACAGATCCAGTTGCAGGGACTCGGCCTGACGGGCGTCGAGCAACTGACGAATCAGGTCGAGTTCACACTCATACTGCTGCGTCATCAACGCCTGCTGATGATGCACATCGGTGGATTGCTCCGTGATCAACGCCAGACGCTCATCGAGACGCTGACCGCTGAGCAGCGCGTCTTGCTCCAGGACTTGTCGTTCCAGCTCCAGCGCGACTTGTTGTGCCTTGAGCCGGACTAACGCCTGGGGCTCACAGTCGAGGCTCATACGCACACGAGCGCTGGCGGTGTCGAGCAGGTCGACCGCCTTGTCCGGTAATTGGCGGCCGGTCAGGTAACGTCGTGACAAGGTGACTGCGGCCTGCACAGCATCATCCTGAATATGCACCCCGTGATGGCTGGCATAACGCGCCTTGAGGCCACGCAACATCAGACAGGCGTTCAGATCATCCGGCTCTTCAACCTTGACCATCTGGAAGCGCCGTTCCAGGGCGGCATCACGTTCAAAATATTGTTTGTACTCGCTCCAGGTGGTGGCCGCGATGGTGCGCAGTTCGCCACGGGCCAGCGCCGGTTTGAGCAGGTTCGCAGCATCGGCACCACCGGCCTGATTACCGGCACCGATCAGGGTGTGGGCTTCATCGATAAAAAGCAGGATCGGCTGCTCGGCCTGCTGCACCGCTTCTATGACATTCTTCAGGCGCTGTTCGAACTCGCCTTTGACCCCCGCACCCGCCTGCAGCAAACCAAGGTCAAGGGTACGCACGCTGACCGGCTTGAGGCTTCGCGGGACATTGCCTTCAACGATACGCAGTGCCAATCCTTCGACCAGAGCGGTCTTGCCCACCCCTGGCTCGCCGACCAGGATCGGGTTGTTTTTGCGGCGACGACTGAGGATATCGATGACCTGCCGGATTTCGTCATCACGTCCCAGCACAGGGTCGATCTGGCCATTCCTGGCCTTGGCAGTAATGTCTTGAGTGAACCTGTCCAGCACGGTGCTTTGCGTGCTGTCTGTAGAAGTAGGGAGCGGATCTATAGAGGGTTGATCCAGTTGTACTATGGCTGGTTGCTGAACCTGCGCACGCTCTTCGGAATGCTGATCAAGCAAAGGCAACAGCTGCTGTAGCTGGGCTTCGCTGAGGCTCAATAGTGGCCAGGCAGCATCGCACGAGAGCAGCTCGGGAGTGTCCATCAGCGCACCGAGCAGATGGGCCGAACGCAAGGTGTCGTTGCTGTCGTCCAGGGACGCGCGCAACCAGGCGTTCTTGATCAGTTGCTGCAACTTGTCACACAGCTGCGGCTTGTCGCGAATACTGCGTGGGAGCGTGTCGAGATGGTCGAGCAATCCACGCCATAGAGCGTCTATGTCCCATTCATAACGCCGGACGATCAGGGTCAGGTCACCCTCGCCCTGCTCCAGTAACTTGAGCAGCCAGTGTTCGATACTGATCTGCCCATGGCCACGACTCTGACACAGCGAAGCGGCAGCGCTCAGTGCCTGGGCGCAGTAAGGATTGAGGCGGCGAAGTAAACGGGAGGAATTCTGGGCCATAGCAGTGCGTCCTTGTTCGGGATTCTCAAGGTGTGCTCAGTGAAAGCAGTTGGTAAACCGGGAAGGCCAGCAGGCTGAATGCCTGCTGACCCCTTACATCAGGCCCCAGCGGCCGGGCGCTCGTCCCAGGCGTCGGAGTGCTTGAGATTGCCGTCCTTGAAGGTCCAGGTGATCTTCTCGTAGCGCAGTTCTATATCTTCCAAGTGGCTATGCTTCGCTTGGGTGGGGTCCTTGATGTTGTGCATTTTCGATTTGACGCTCACCACCTTTACGTCCTCCAGCAGGGCGCTATAGCTCTCTTCTTCCTGGCCGGCGTCGTTGATGCGGTACCATTTGAATTCGGCGCTCTTGAGAGTCGTACCGGTGCTCACCGCCTTCAATAGGTAGACGCTGGCGGCGTCGATTTCCTTGGTGAACTTGAACGGGGAGTGAACCCGTGCACCCGTTAACTTGCCCGTGTTGTCGTCTGTGGGAATGGACACGTCATGGTCGAGAGCCAACACCTCAATGGTGCGTTCACGCCCTTGTACGGTTACAGATCCTTTGATCTCTGCACCGCCGTCATCTTTCAGCCACAGGTAAACGGGAATTGCCATATTTGAGTTCCTTTTCTCAGTCATTGAATGTCGCGGAATGCGACAGGGGTTGTCTGCCCGGCCCCGAAGCGGAAGGCGCGCAGGCGCCCTCCTCCGGAACCAGACGGATATCGACGCGCCGGTTGGCGGCGCGTCCGTTTTCGGTGTCGTTGCTGGCGACAGGCTGGGTAGCGCCGAGGCCCTGGATGACAAAGCAGCTGTCGGCGATATCGCCCATGCGCTGCATCCAGTCCCGGACCGAGGCGGCGCGGTCGCGGGATAGCTTGAGGTTGTGTTCGGCGTTGCCGATGGCATCGGTATGCCCGGCGATGACGATCAGCCAGCCGGGCTGGGCCTTGATATCGACCAGCGCGTTGATCAGGACCTTGGCCGAATCGGACTTGAGTTGAGCGCTGCCACTTTTGAATAACGACAAGCTGTCCAGACGCACCGGTGCGGGGGCTTTCATCGGTGCCTGCGTTGGCGGACGGTGGCGGGTCAGCAGGTCCTGCAGCGGCACACGCATGGGCTCGCCGCGATACAGGCCAAAGCCCAGCGCCAGGGGTTCGCCATTGCGGTTATAACTGTCCAGGCGCAAGGCGTGCTGACGCAGGATCGTCACCGCCTCTTCACGCGCGAAGGCTGCATGCTGATCAGGATGCAGCGACTCGGGAATGGATTGGTAACGATGCAGCTCGTCACTGATCTGACGTATCAAGCTGGTGTTCTGCCAGGCCGAACTGAGCACAGCAATCAAGGCCGCCAATGCGAATAGCCATATGGCAATGACGCTCGCACGATTGATTGGCGAAGGCGCAGTGGACACGGGTAGCAACGGCAGGATCGGATCGGGAAACGTTAATGATCGATCCATTCCTGACAAGGCTGGCTCGGGATTAACCAGTGCCGTTTTTTGGCGCAGCCATTGCTGCCATAAATTTCCCGTTACTGCTCCAGGCAACGCTTGCACCAGCGCAATGGCACAGGCCGTCGGCAGGCCAACCGGCTTTCCCGTTCCGCGCGCAGCAAGATGCGGCAGTACTGATTCCTGGAGCCAGGCCGTAACGCTGTTCAGTTGCACGCAGGACTGCAGGCGTCTGGCGCCTTCTGCCCAGTCGCTGCCCTGGCGTTGCCAGTCGACAAGACCGGTGCAGGCTCCATCTTCGTAGACGGCCAGGCTGCTCTGACCGCCTTCCCAGTTGAACCACGCACCCTCAGCTCCCGATGCCTGCAGGTAGCTGGTCAGCATGAGCGGCAGGGCTATGCCTCGCCGGCGGACCAGCGCAATCTGATGGCAGATGACGCGCACCTGGCTGGCCAGCACGGCATCGTCCGTGTGCTCGCCGGGGTTGACGACGAACATGACGCTGTACTGTCCGCGCCAGCCGGGACGTTGCGCCTCAATACCTGCGATCGTGACCGACAAGTGCTCCAGCCTGGCAACACGTAGATAGCAGCCTTGTCCGGTGGTGCGCAGGGCCAATTGATCCGCCGGGGTATCACCAAACAGGCCGGTCAGGCCATCGCCGCAGACCAGCACCACCGGATGCCGATAATCGGCGGCAGGCAACGACGAACTGTCCATTCGCTTGCTTTGCCGGGCCGCCTGCTTTCCAGCCCGAAACCAGACCAGTATCAGCATGAGCAGCACCATGACGACCGCAATGGCACGCACATCGGTTGCAAACGGAATAATGGCCAGTAACGCCAGGGCGAGCGCCGCCGCCCATGACCACAGGGCCCTTGTCAGAGTGAGGTTCATTTACGGGCTCTCATGCCTGAACCGACATGAAGGTGGAGATCACTCCACCCAGGTAACGGTCCAGTGCCCACCACACCCCGCCGAACAACAGCGCAGTCGCAAGCGCGTGAGACATTGGTGTCTGCAAGCCAGGCAACATGCCGATTCTGCGACCGCCATGCACTTGCGTCCTCAGCCGGTGACCGGGCTGCAATGGCTCGACCTGCTCGTGCAGGGTTGCCAGCAGTTGCTCGCGCTCGGGGTCGTCTGCCTCGCGATAGCGCCCCTGGAAACCGAGCATCAGCATTCGCTGAAACACGGTCAGCACATGCCTGTCAGGTGCCGGCTCGCGCAGTACCTCGCGCATGTCTTCATACAACGACTCGCCGGCCTGATGACGGCTGAAAAACTGCGCTTGTAGCGGCTCACGCGCCCAGGCTGCATGGATCGCACCCACGCTTTGACGCAACACGGTTTCATCGAGCAAAGCGCACTGTGCATGACTGATATGGTCAATGCTGCGCTGGCTCAGGCCCGCCGAGACAAGCTGCTCTCGAACGCGCTCGATCAGCTTCACACAGAGCTCGCAGAGCTCCTGACCAACCTGGGCAACGCTGCCTTGTTGCAGTTCCACCACCAGCAGGTAGGTGTCTTGCAGGACTGCATCAATATCGATTGGAACGACATTGGGGTTTCGGGATTTGATCTGGCTCATGTGCGCAACACCGCAAACAGTTCAAGTTTGACGTCGGCCAGCGTGCTCGGGATGTAGAACGCACAGACGCCTTCAGCCAGCACCGCCTGACCCATTGCATGAGTGAGGTCGAGAGCGAAGTACTGGTTCTCCAGCCGCAGCGGAATAGCCGCAGGGACATGGTTGAGCGGTTGCAACGGAATACCGTCGAGGGCGGCGTTGACCAGTCGATTGACCTCGTCCGGCGCGCCCGCCTTGCACAGCCGAGGGAACTGGCTTTGCAGTTGCGCAGGGGCCAGAGAGCAGCGTACGGACAGGTAGAAATCAGCGCCGCCAGGCTCGCGCAAACGCGGGTCGGTGAAGTTCACCAGCCAGCGGTTCGTGCCGTTCTCCTTTAGCTCCAGGGCGATGACGCGGGACGGCAGGCTGGCCTCGAGCAGGGTGGAAATGGTGCGCATCAAAGGGGGGAAGACACTGTCCGGCTGCTCATGCCGATAAGCCGGAATCGTGTCGATATCGTGCTCCAGCGAGAAGGTCAGCAGCGCACCCGCCAGCTTGATCAGGGCCTGATAGACCTGCTCGGGATGTCGTGCTGGATGGGCCTGGATATCGAGCAACACTGGCTGGTAGGTATTGAGCGCATTGAGCAGCCAGAACAGCGACACATCCGCTACAGCGAAGTCAGCCATACGCTGATTGCTCTCACGGCGCATACCCATGAGGCGCTGGCGCTTGGCGGACAACTGGGTCAGCAGATTACCCAGTTGCGTCAGCAAACCCGGATGAGCAGCGAAGCTGAGCAGCGGAGGCACATAAGTCGCGTCGACACTCCACCCGCCCTGCCCGTCGCGTGCCAAGCGTACTACCGGGCAGGTCACATAGCTGGCGTTGTCGTCGCTGTCCGGGCGCAGGCTCAGGTCATGCTCCAGCACGCCCACCGATTGCTGCTCGTCGCCATACAGGTCCTGCACCTGACGCCAGTCGCGGCGATAGCGGATGGGCCGATCAGGCGCCGCGCCGTCGAACAGGCAGTTGCTACCATTGGCATGTTCCAGGGGTAAGGCCAGGAGCAATGTTGCCGCCTGGACCTCCTCGGGCAGCAGCCGACCCAGGTCCAGAGCAGGAGGAAGGCGGTCCACGTTGTCGCTATCGATCAGGGTGCCGTCGGGCAAACGTACGCGCAGGTGGGTGGCCTTGAGTTTGCCCAGGCGCAAGGCATCCTGATCGAATGCCGACACCTGGACGCCCCACGGATGCACGACAGACAAATGGGCGATGCACTCGTTGGTCCAGGCCTCCCATCGCGCCTGTTGCTGGAATTGCTGCGGGGACAGCAGAGCCCCCGCTGCCCATAAGGGACGGTCGATTTTCATGATGTGGTTTCCCTGGGAATTGGCTCAGGCTTTTGCCTTGGGCATCTGCGAAACCAGTGACAAATTGACGTCCATGCCTTCCACCTGGAAATGCGGCACGGCGTACAACTTGACACGGAAGAACCCGGGGTTGTCCTCGATGTCTTCGACGGTCACCTTGGCATCGCGCAGCGGATGAGAAGCCTGCAGATCGTCACCAGGGTCAGTCATTTCGGTCACCAGGCCACTGACCCACTTGTTCAGCTCCAGCTCCAGCACACGGCGGTCCTTGGTGGTGCCGATGTTTTCGCGCTGGATCAGCTTCAGATAATGGGCGATGCGCGAGAGCAGAAAGATGTACGGCAAACGCGCGTTGATACGGCTATTGGCAGTGGCGTCCGGGGTGTCATAAAGCGCCGGTTTTTGAGTGGAATTGGCGGAGAAGAAGCAGGCGTAGTCGCGGTTCTTGTAATACGAAAGCGGAATGAAACCGAGGTTGGCGAATTCGAATTCGCGGGTTTCCGGAATCATCACTTCCGAAGGAATTTTCACCTGATTACCGGTGCCAAGGTCGTACAAATGAATAGGCAGATCCGTCACCGCCCCGCCCGATTGCGGCCCACGGATCTGTACGCACCAGCCATTGGCGATAAAGCTTTTCACCATATTCGCGGCAAAAGCGAACGAGGCATTGGTCCACAGGTACTTGCTGTGATCAGGGCCTTTGGCGCTTTCGACATAGTTGAAACTGCGCACCGGAATGGTGTCCGGGCCATACGGCAGACGCCCCAGCACACGCGGCATGGTCAGGCCGATGTAGCGCGAGTCGTCGCTGTCGCGGAAGGCCTTCCATTTAATGTATTCGGCACGGTCGAAGTAATTGCCGATGTCCTTGATGGCGGCCACCTCCTCCATCGACTCCTTGCCAAAGAAGGCTGGCCCCACTGAGCCAATGAAAGGCATGTGCGCGGCAGCCGAGACCTTGGAGATATTGCGCAGCAGAGCGATATCCTGGGGACCACGGCCAAACTCATAGTTGGAGATGGCCGCAGCAATCGGCTCGCCGCCCGGCGTATCGTATTCCTGGGTGTAGGTATGCAGGTACAGGCCGCTCTGGGCTATTTCCGGCGCGTCGTCGAAGTCCTGTACCAGATGTTCCTTACTGATATCCAGCAACTCGATACGTACATTCTGACGGAAGTCGGTCTGATCAATCAGCGACTTCACGCCACGCCAGGTCGACTCGACCCGCTGAAAATCCGGGTGATGCATGACGGCATCCAGTTGCCGACTGATCTGCGCATCCAGCGACGCGATATGCCCATCCAGCAGTGCCTTGTCCAGGCGTTCGACTTTCTGCGATGACTGTTTTAGCAGATCAAGGAATACGCTGACGGCAGCCGTTACTCGCTCGTCAGTGGACACTTCTGACATCGCTTCATCATGCTGAAAAGTGTCGATACCATTCAGTGACGCAACTGGACTCAAGTTGATTTTTTCGAACAGGGCAGTGTAGACGCTTTGGCTTTCCTCGGACAAAACCGTAGCGCCACTCGATTGAGCGGATTTACTTACAGACATAGCGGAAACTTCCTACAAATTTAAATGAGAGAGTTAACGATCTTCTTGCGGAGCCAAAGCGGCCAGTTCTTTGCGTAATTCATCACTCAAGGCTTCATCCTTGAGAATGCGTTCAAGCTCCTGGCGAAAAGTTGCGTTGTCCAACAAATTGGACTTGAGGTCACGCAGCAGGTTTCGCATGGCCAGGAGCGCGCGCAACTGCGGTATCTGCCGCGCTATCTGTTCCGGCTCGAAATCCTTCATATGCCCGAAGCTCAGCTCCACAGAGGCATCGGAGCCATCACCAACAAGCGTGTTTTCCACCGCCAGCTTCAGGCTTGGTGAAAACTCGGATAGCACGCTGTTGAAATTATTTTTATCAATTGAAACCTTGCTTCTCTGTGAGAGCGGTCTCTGCTCTTTGCCATTACTATAGTCCCCCATCATCATCAATTTCAGGGGCAGCTCGACCTTCTTTTGCGCACCACCGGTGTGCAAATCAAGCTTGATATTGATACGTGCCTTGGGCACTTCGTTCTGAAAACTGTTTGAAGCCATAACACCTCCGAATACCCCATCAAAATGGAGCATGATAAAACAGGAAAATATCAGAAACCCGAGAAGTACACTCTAGACTAGCCAATCATTGAGCACTGCCAACCTCGTTACAAAGCACTTCATAGCCAGATATAAAAATCTTACAAAATGTAAGCATCAGCGGCACTGAGATAGTGAACTATCCGAGTTATATTTTCTATATTCATAGAAACTTTCAGACATGTCTGACGCGAACTTAGAACTTTCCTACAAGAACACGAGACTTTATCTACAATCAAGTTACTAGCCGATTGATATCAAGCAAACAATCTACGAACATCTCTTTGAGCCAGGCCTTGGGAACATTCTCCGCCGCCCATAAGTCCAAAGCCTGCTTTCAATCGGCAAGAGAGATGTCTCCAATGAAGATTTCACAAGGTATTGCCCTGGCAACGCTAATGGCACTGTCGGCAACCCCGGCCTTCGCCTTCAACCTCAACGACGCCGCCAACGCGGTCTCCGGCGCTACCGGCAACAACCAGCAGGCAACTCCGACCGCGGGCTTGATTACTGCCGTGGGCAATAACCTGAATGTCACCCCACAACAGGCCGTTGGCGGCACCGGCGCTTTGCTGGGCCTGGCGAAGAACAAGCTGCCCAGCAGCAACTACAGCGCGCTGAGCAAGTCCGTTCCGGGTCTGGATCAACTGACCGGCGCCGGAGCCCTGGGCGGCCTGGGCAATATCAATGGCCTTGGCGGAGTGCTGGGCAATTCGGGTAGTAGCGTGGCAGGTAATGTGCAGAGCATGGCCGACGTCAACAAGACCTTTAGCGCCCTGGGCATGGACAGCTCCATGGTCGGCCAGTTTGTCCCGGTCATCCTGCAATACCTGGGCGGACAAGGTGTCGGCGGCTCTACGCTGCAAGCCCTGAGCGGGATCTGGGGTGCGGGGAACTGACTTTGCGCTAGGCGTGGGGACTATCCCAATAGCGCTTATACATCCCCAACTTCTTCTTCACCCCCCTGGGCAAGCGCTTTTCCTGCTTGCTCAGCTTGTAGGCCAGCAGCTTCACGGCATTGCGCAGGATCGCCAACGGCCATAGCCACAGGCGTCGCCAGCCGAGAAACCTGAGCTCGGATTTGACGTAGCGCATGCCCTCCCCGCCTACTCCGCCGAAGGTTGCGTAGATCCACGATTCCCGGGACTGGAATACCCCGATGTCGAAGTACCGGGAGAACTCCTCGCGCAGGCTGTAGTTGTGGGAGTGGCGGCAGACGGCCGAGCCTTCGTAGGCGACCTTCCAACCTGCCAGAAGCATGCGAGCGGTGACGTACATGTCTTCGGAAAGGATCACGTGGTTGGGAAAGCCGCCAACAGCGACCAGCGCCTCTTGCCGGTAGGCAGCGAAGGAGTTGGACATGAAAGGGGTCTTGATCCCCAGTTGCGGCGCATCGGCCAGGGTCTTGATCTGCGAGACCGGCGGGTAGTTGAACAGCCGCGCATGCTGGGCCAGCAGGTTGGCGTTCTTGTGCGGGAGCTGGCGACCGCAGACGGCACCGACCTTGGGGTCGGCGAAGGGCAGCAGGATATTGGCAATGGCGTCGGGGTCTTCGACGTAGGCGTCCTGGGTCAAGTAGACGTAGACGTCATAGTCCGGATGGCGGTTGACCATCATCTGCCGGGTACCACCGTGGTTGAAGTCCTTGCTGTCGATGCGCGTCACATTGGCGCAACGCGACTGAGCCAGTTCGAAGGTGCCATCAGACGAACTGGAGTCGACGATCAAGGTATCGAAACGGGCGGTTTGCGTCAGCAGGGAATCGAGCAATCGTTCCAGATCCTGACGTCCGTTGTAGGTCGGGATAACACAGGCCACTCTCAAGAACTGCATAACAACACTCCGGGGCGAAAACAGGACACCCAATTTGTCAGCAGTCTTGAGGGTAGTTCAGATCAGCCGAAAACCTCGCTCAAAGGAATGAAGTTGAGCAAGTCGCCCTCGGCAACGGTGCTGCCTTCACGCACTTCGATCAGGCCATCCGCCCAGGCCGCGCTGCGCAAAACGCCGGAGCTCTGGTTGCGATAGAACACTGCGCGGCCCTGTTCGAGACGGCCACGCAAGTACTCGCGACGGTTGCCCGGTTTGCTCCAGACAAAACCGGCCGGCACTTTGAATTGCAGAGGCTGCACCTCGCTTACGCCCTGACGGCGCAGCAGATAAGGTCGGGCGAGCAAGGCAAAGGTGACCAGGGTCGAAGCCGGGTTACCCGGCAGGCCGATCACCGGCACGCCGCGAAAATGACCGAAGGTCAGCGGCTTGCCCGGCTTGATCGCCAGTTTCCACAACGCCAGTTCGCCCTCTTCGCGCAGCGCGTGGCCGAGGAAGTCCGCCTCGCCCACTGACACGCCGCCGGTGGACAGGATCAGATCGACATCGTGCAAGGCGCCCAGGGCTGCGCGAGTCTTTTCCAGATCGTCCGGCAAAATCCCGGCATCGATCACCTCGCACTCAAGGCGCTTGAGCCAGCTGCACAGCAATACCCGATTGCTGTTGTAGATCTGCCCCGGCCCCAGAGGCTGGCCTGGCTCGACCAGTTCGTCGCCGGTGGACAGCACGGCGACTCGTACGCGCCGCACCACTTTCAGCTCGGCCAATCCCAAAGAAGCGGACAACCCCAGCTCTACGGGACCCAAGCGGGTGCCCGCAGCCAAGACCGTGTCGCCGACGCGGGTTTCCTGGCCCTGAGGACGAATATTCTGGCCTGGACTCAGGGCTTCGGTGAAACGTACGCGCTGGTCGTCCAGCACCTCGGCGTTTTCCTGCATTTCCACGCAATCTGCGCCTTGCGGCACCGGCGCGCCGGTGAAGATACGGGCGCAGGTGCCCGGCTCCAGGGGTTCCGGGGCTTGGCCGGCGAAAATTCGCTGGCTGACCCGCAGAGGCTCGCCGGCCCAGTCAGACAGGCGCAGGGCATAGCCGTCCATGGCGCTGTTCGGCCAGGGCGGGAGGTCGAGGCTGGAGACCATATCCTCGGCCAGCACCCGGCCCTGAGCCGCAGCCAGGGGCACGCTTTCATGTTCGTGAATCGTTGCAGCCTCAGCCATCTCCATCAGACGGGCAAAGGCCTGTTCAACCGGCAGCAGACTCATCGCGCCTTACCCACGGGTCGCGCAGGGTTCGGCCTGCTTGAGGTGCGGCACGAAGTTGCACGGGCGGAAGCGGTTATCCAGTTGCTGCGCAAGGATGCCATCCCAGCCGGTGCGCACCGCATTGGTCGAGCCTGGCAGGCAGCAGACCAGCGTGCCATTGGCCAGACCGGCCAGCGCGCGGGACTGAATGGTCGAGGTGCCGATATCCGGTACGGAAATCTGCCGGAACAGCTCGCCGAAACCATCGACCTGCTTGTCCAGCAGACAGGCCACGGCTTCCGGCGTGCTGTCGCGGCCAGTGAAACCGGTGCCGCCGGTGATCAGTACAACCTGTACTTCGTCATCGGCAATCCAGGTCGCGACCTGGGCGCGGATCTTGTACAGGTCGTCCTTGAGCAGCACGCGCTCGATCAGGCTATGCCCGGCATCGCTCAAACGGTCGACAAACATCTGACCGGAGGTATCGGTTTCCCGGGTGCGGGTGTCACTGACCGTCAATACAGCGATATTCAGGGGTACGAAGGGGGTGTCAGCCTTGGCTTTCATCGGCTCGATCCAGTTGTAGAGGAAACAGGCCGGTGTTATATCACAGCACTCCTTTTCACTGCCTCGATTGAGTCCGCGATGACCACTTCCAGCCCCCTGCCCCATTGTTCGATCCTGCTGCTGGCCGGCGGCCAGGGCCAGCGCATGGGCGGTCGCGACAAGGGCCTGATCGACTGGCGCGGCGAGCCGTTGATCCAGCATGTGCAACGTCTGGTGCGACCACTGACCGACGACCTGATCATTTCCTGCAACCGCAATATGGATCACTACGCCACCTACGCCGATCGTCTGGTGCAGGACAACAACGATGACTTCAACGGTCCGTTTGCCGGCATTCGCGCCGGTCTGCCGTTGGCGCGCCATGGCTATATGCTGGTACTGCCGTGCGATGTGCCGCTGATCGATGCTGACCTCGTTCAGGGCCTGCGTGAAACCGCTCACGCTCACCCCGGCCAGCCGGTCATGGTGCGCGATGGCGAGCATTGGCAACCGTTGCTGTGCATCATTCCAACCCGGCACGCCGCTGCCGTGGAGGCCGCCTGGCAGGCGGGTGAACGCAGCCCGCGACGAGTCATGGAGCAACTCGGTGGCATCGCCCTGCAATGCCCGGCGGGCGATCCGCGCCTGGCCAACCTCAACACGCCCGATTTGCTCAATCAGGCGACTCTCTGACACCATCGGCAATACTTCATGGAACTTGCCTTGCACGCAAACGTCTGAAACTTCAGTATTTGCAGAATTTCAACCGGAGACACAGTCATGATCAAACGGAATATTTACGCAGCCACGCTGCTCGCAGTGAGCCTGGCATCCCTGGCGGGTTGCTCTACGCCTACTGTGATCACGCTGAATGATGGCCGTGAAATCCAGGCTGTCGACTCGCCGAAGTACGACGAAAAGTCGGGGTTCTACGAGTTCAAGCAGCTGGACGGCAAAGAAACCCGCGTCAACAAGGATCAGGTCCGTACCGTCAAGGACCTCTGATTGCTTTAAGTTTCAATGTAAAAAAACGCCCCGACTGGTTCGGGGCGTTTTTTTGTGGGGCACTGGCTATTCAGGGCTTGAGCACCGTGGGAGCGAGGCTTGCCCGCGAAAGCAGCATTTCATGCGAAGAAGATGCGTTGGATGCACCGGCCTCTTCGCGGGCAAGCCTCGCTCCAACGGCCTCTCACCACGCAAGTTTGAGCTCACTCTCGAAAAACCGCCCCTGCCCCGTCACCGGATCGACAAAGCGCAAGCTCTGCGCGAGCAGTTTCAGCGGCTGGCTGAAGTCATCCACGGCATCCTTGAGCACGTCCGGATAGAATGGATCATTCTGAATCCCCGCCCCCAGCGCCGCCATGTGCACGCGCAACTGGTGCTTCTTGCCGGTCACCGGATACAAGCCATAACGCCACCAGTCGCCATTGCGCTCGCTGACTTCGATACGCGTCTCGGTATTGCTCGGCCCCGGCCCTTCTTGCATGCGAAAGAACGGCTCACCATCGATCAGACGGCTCTGGTGCAGGCGCGGGAACTCCAGCTCAGGCAAGGCGCGGGCGATGGCTTCGTAGCGCTTATCGATCTTGCGCGTAGGAAACAGCGCCTGATAAGCCGAACGAGTGTCCTTGCGCGCAGAAAACAGCACCAGCCCGGCGGTGTGCCGATCGATGCGATGCAACGGTACCAGGTCCGGATTGTCGAACCGGCGGATCAGACGACGCAGCAAAGTCTGCTCGACGTATTCCCCGGCCGGCGTCACCGGCAGGAAATGTGGCTTGTCGGCGACCACCAGATGCTCATCGGCATAAATGATCGTTTCCTCGACCGGGATCGGCGTCTCGTTGGGCACTTCGCGGAAATAGTGGATGCGCAGGCCCTCGCGATAGGCCAACTGCACCGTGATCGGCGCACCATCGGCGTCCAGCACCCGACCACGGGCGATGCGGTCCAGCCATTGCTCGCGACTGATCGCGGCAAAGCGCTCGCACAGGCAGTCGAGCACCGTGGCCCAGGGGCCGGGCGGCAGATACAGGGTGCTGGCCTGGTGGTCGGCAGCGTTGAAAACGGCGGTGGACATGAAGGACTCTCGCAAGCGACAAGCGCGCATTGTCCCTCAAGCATCCTCGCCGGGCTACGCCCGCTTGCGCTCGACACAGGCCTTGAGCCAGTGCAACACATCAACCGGCTGCCAGCGCGTGGCGTCATACAGGGCATACAACTGCCCCTGATAGCCCACCACTTCCAGGCGACGATGAAAGCCGGCGCGCTGAAACAAGGCTTCGACTTCGGCGAAACAAGTATTGAAATGCAGCCGGTTGAACGGTGTCAGGGATTCCAGCACCAGACCGTCCAGGCGCAGTTCGAGTACAGCTTCGCAGACCCTGTCAACAGGCATGCGATTGACGCTGGCTTTGAGTTGTTGGACGTTGACCATGGTGTCGCCTCTTCGCAGTTTTCCCATTCGTTCAATAGGGAATCGCCGAGGCTGTCAACATCGAGAACGCAAATCAGAAAAGGACTACACCTGAAGAAAGGCCACCACTTGATCGGCATTGAACGGCCAGTCCAGCTCGGCACCGGTATCGACCCGTCGCAGCACCGGAATGCGCAAACTGTAGGTTTCGAACATTGCTTCGCTTTCGCTGATATCCATCAGTTCCACCAGCAGGCCATACTCGACCAGCGGTAACAATTCGGCTTCGGCAATTTCACACAGATGGCAGCCCAGGGTGCCGAACAACTGGCATTCAGGTGGCATGCAATGACCCTCCAGCAGGGGAATGGGGCAGTCATTTTAGGACCGCCTGGCAAGCCTCGTCGAGGGGCCGCTCAGGTCGTCAGTCGTTCTCTTGACTTGAAGTGGCGCTTGCAGAATCGCGTGGCGCGGTCCAGCACCGGTTTTTCAAAACAGTGGTAGCCGACCCAGCCGTAGCAGAGCACGGCAATGAACATAAGGGCGAGAAAACCCAGGTTGTCCAAAGGGTTTGCGGGCCAGGCCCCCAGCCATTGCCAGATGCGCCCTATCACCCCCAGTACCAGCAAGTGCGACAGATAGAGGGTGTAGGACATGTCGCCGACTACAACCCAAAACTTCGGCATGTTCAGTCGTGCGCGTCGTTCCAGCAGCGCCAGGCTGAATACCAGACTGCCAAACACGGTGCCGACCAACAGCATGCGCACCGTCCCTTCACTGTCAAACAGGCGCAGCCAACCAATCAAGGCAATGCCCGGCACGACCAGCAACATCAGTAAGCCCAACACCATAGCGGTGGGAATCCGCGCACTGTGACGGCTATAGAACAACAGGGCCAGGGCCGCCCCGACAATGAACTCCAAGGCATAGGGATGCAGCATGATCTGCAACGCCGGGGCATAGTCGTGCCAATCCCAACCGCCATTGAACAACAGCAGAATCAGTGCCCAGGCTGCAAGCAGCAACGGTAGCCAGCGCTCACGCAGACACATCAACACGGTGAACACCAGGTAGAACCACAGCTCGAACACCAGGGACCAGGCGACCATCACCAGCAACACTTTGTCACTGGGCAGCAGCAGGAACGACATCAGCAGGTTGGAAGAGCCGTGGCTGCTATTGACCATGCCTGGTTGCAGCAGATAGACCGCCAGGGTCAGGAAGAAATACAGCCAGTAGGTGGGATAGATGCGCGACAGGCGATTGAACAGGAAGCGCTGGGACTGCACGGCATCCTGGAAACGCCCGCGACTGACGATCACCATGACGAAGCCGCTGATGATGAAAAACAGATCCACGCCCAGCTGGAAAAAATTCAGGAGGGACGGCAGCAGAATGTCGCCGCCGGAGTACTTGGCTTCGACCGACATCATGTGAAACAGCACAACGCCCAGAACCGCCACGCCCCTCAGGCCCTGCAGGGAAAACAGTCGCTCCATGCTCCTCTCCGTGCCCTGACCGGCCGCCCGCGACGGTGACCGGTACTACCAGACTGCGAACTGGAGCATAGGCGATGACTTGAAACAGCGCGTATTAATCAGCGCTGACCGCGCCAATCTTGTGAATCGACAGGTCCGCGCCGTAATACTCCTGCTCCTGGCTCAAACGCAGGCCCAGGGTAAACTTGATCGCGCCATACACGGCAAACCCGCCGAGCAACGCCACCAGCACACCCAGGCCGGTGCCGATCAACTGGCTGACCAGGCTCACGCCGCCAAGCCCGCCCAATGCGCTCTGACCGAAAATACCGCAGGCGATGCCGCCCCAGACGCCGCACAAGCCATGCAGTGGCCAGACACCCAATACATCGTCGATCTTCCAGCGCACCTGGGCCGCCGTGAAGCACCAGACAAACAGTGCACCGGCAATCACCCCGGTTGCCAGGGCGCCAATGGGGTGCATAAGGTCCGAACCCGCACACACCGCCACAAGCCCGGCCAACGGGCCGTTATGCAAGAAGCCGGGGTCATTGCGCCCCACTACCAGCGCCGCCACAGTGCCACCGACCATGGCCAGCAGCGAATTGACCGCCACCAGGCCACTGAGGCCTTGCAGGCTCTGCGCACTCATGACGTTGAAGCCGAACCAGCCGACAATCAGAATCCACGAGCCCAGAGCCAGGAACGGAATACTCGACGGCGGATAAGCCACCAGCCGCCCTTCCCGATACCGGCCATGCCGCGGCCCCAGCAGCAAGACCGCTGCCAGCGCCAGCCAGCCGCCCATGGCATGCACCACCACAGACCCGGCGAAATCATGGAAACTGGCGCCGAACGCCTGCAACAGCCAGGCTTGCAGGCCCAGGTTGCCGTTCCACACGACGCCCTCGAAAAATGGATAGACAAAGGCCACGATCAGTACAGTGGCGCATAATTGCGGCGCAAAACGTGCACGCTCGGCGATACCGCCGGAAATGATCGCCGGAATCGCCGCAGCGAAGGTCAGCAGGAAGAAGAATTTCACCAGAGCATAACCATGGTCGGCGCTGATCACCGCTGCGGGCTGGATGAAGTTCACGCCATAGGCGATCCAGTAGCCTATAAAGAAGTAGGCCAGCGTCGACACGGCAAAATCACTGAGGATCTTGGACAAGGCATTGACTTGGTTTTTCTGCCGGACCGTACCGACTTCCAGGAATGCAAATCCGGCATGCATGGCCAGTACCATGACCGCGCCGAGCAAAAGGAACAGGGTATTGGAGCTATGGACCAGGGTGTCCACAGCGCTTTGTACATTTTCCATCGAGGGGGCAGACCTGCAAGTGAAGGAGAAGCACCAAAACGGAACATTGAACCTGTCTGCGCACCGATTTGGCGCCACCGCCTGATTGAGGCAGAAGTGGCCCGCGACCCTATTTAGCGCAGCAGAGCGTTATTCGCTTGGTTTTTTTCTCGAATTTTATGGTTTTAAAGTAAAGTTTCGGTTTTTACGCCGCCACCCGCGCCCTTGATTGGCGCGATCGCCTCCCTGGCGCACCAACAGGAAGCAAAAGCTGTACCAGTCGGCAACGCGGGCTTGCGGCACATGCCGACTGAACCTTCGCCAACCTGCTGTACTCGAAACATCCATACGCCAACGAACGGAGACTCACATGGCACGCGTTAACGCTCAAACCGCACAAGAAATCCTCATGGCTGACTTCCAGACCCTGGTCGCCGATGCAGAAAAACTGCTCGCCCACACCGCGACCCTCGCCGGTGACCAGGCGGACGAACTGCGCGACCAGATCAATGAAAGCCTGCAACAGGCCCGCGAGACCCTCAAATTGACCGAGGAGTCGCTGCGTGAGCGCGGCAATGCCGCGATGACCGCCACCGAAGACTACGTGCAGAGCAATCCCTGGCAGTCGGTAGGTATCGCCGCCGGGGTCGGGTTTCTACTCGGCCTGTTGGCCACTCGGCGCTGATCCTGATGAGCCAGGAAAACGAATCCGGCCCATTCCCCGAGCAATCGGGCTCTTCGATACGCCGCCTGGGTGCTGCCTTTCTCGGCCTGCTGCACAACCATGTGGAGCTGTTCGGCATCGAGTTGCAGGAACAGAAGGCACGTACCCTGAGCGTGCTGCTGTTCGCCGGGCTGGCGTTGGTCTTCGCCCTGCTGCTGTTGGTCGGCCTCTCGGCGCTGGTACTGGTCGTACTGTGGGACACCTATCGCCTGGCGGCGGTCATCGGTCTTTGCGTGTTCTACCTGTTGGCCGCATTGTTCTGCGCCTTGCGCCTTAAATCGGCGATTTTCGATGAATCCTCGCCCTTCGAGTCGACTCTTGAAGAGCTGGCCAATGACCGGGAGCGACTGCTGCCATGAGCCTGCCCGAACTGCCCAAAGGCAACTCCCGCCGCGAACTGCGCAAGGCGTTGATTCGCCTGCGCATGGAAATGCACCGCCAGGAATTGCGTCACGAATCCAGCCAGTTGCTCAATCCCCTGCGTCGGGCCCGCCATATGGCCCATGATCTGCCAGGTAGCCTGGGCATCAAGCATGCACCGCTGTGGGGAGTGGCCGCCGTGACCCTGCTGGGCTTTCTCAGCGGCAAACGCGCCAAAGGACCGGGAAACGGTAACTTCTCCCGCTTCGTCAAGCTATCGGCCAGCCTGATTCCCCTGCTCAAACTGGCTTTGCAGAGCAATTCTCGCAAACCATAGTGGCACTTTGGCTGCATTCTTGCAGTTGGCTACATTCTTGCTACAAGCCCTCCTTGCCCGCGCAGGCCTGACTTGCGCGGGCAATGTTACGAAAAAACCGTAACGCCTTGATTTTTTTAACTATAAAAGGAGGCTCCGTGATCGATGGGCAACCGCTAGCCTGCTTTCAGCCGTTCATCGATACCGCGACGGGACGTATTGCAGGTATTGAAGCGCTAGGACGCCTGCGCCAGGAAGATGGCCAGTTGCGCTCGGTCGGCCCGCTGTTCGCCGATCCCAAGACGCCCGCCGTGGCCCTGCGCAAGCTGGACCGGATCGTGCGCGACGACGCCTTGAGCCGACTGCATGAAGTGCCGGATGACTGGTTCCTGAGCCTGAATATGTCACCGCGCTGGATCAATCGCCTGCGCCCCGGTCAAGCCCTGCCCAGCCTCAAGCAACTGCAACGTCATGGCGTAGCACCTTCGCGCATCGTCTTTGAGATCACCGAACTGGGCGGCGACAGCCAGCGTCTGGCCGATGTCGTGGCACGCTACCGAGAAGCCGGTGCGCGCATTGCCATCGATGATTTCGGCGCCGGGTATTCGCAACTGGATCGCGTACTGTCGTTGCAGCCGGACATCCTCAAGCTCGACATGCGTCTGTTCCAGGCGGCAGCCAGGGGCGGCCCCAGCAGCGACGTGGTCAAGGCCCTGGCGCAAATGGCCGAGAAAACCGGCTGCTGGATCATCGCCGAAGGCGTCGAGACCGAAGCCGAGCTGGACTTTGCCCTGGAATGTGGCTCGCGCTATGTACAAGGCTTCCTGTTCGCCCAGGGTGAACTGGAGTTTCGCGCCGCCGATGCCTTCGTCAGCCAGTTCGCCGAGCTGCGCGACCGCTACGTGCTCGGTAAGGTGGCCGAAAGGGCACGATTGATGAACCTGCGCCAGCGACTCGGCACGCTGATGGGCGTGTTGCAACAATGGGCCGAAGGCCAGGCCCCCATCAGCGCGCTGCCGGCCTTGCACGACTATCCCTGGCTGCTGCGTTTCTATCAGTGCGACCGTCACGGCACGCAACTGACGCCCAACCTGGAATGGCGTGATGGCACCTGGCAGGCCGATACCCGCTACGTTGGCCATAACTGGTCGTGGCGCCCGTATTTCTATCACCTGCTGGCCGAAGGCTGGGACGAGCGGCGCCTGACCCTGTCCAACACCTACCGCGATGCCACCAGCAACCAGTATTGCCTGACGGCGGGCCAGTTCTTCGACAATGGCCAGCGCCTGTTACTGATTGATATAGACGCTGCGGGAATGTAGGGCGAGGCCCCTTGCAGCGGGCAGGGCAAACCCTGAAGCTAGGGACCTCACCTCGATGGAGTGCACGCCTTGGATTGGCAAACCCTGCTTAACCGCGAACGACTCGGCAAAACCCTGCACAGCCCCGAGGAACTGGGGCGCAGTCCTTTCCATAAAGACCATGACCGGATCATCTTCTCCGGCGCCTTCCGCCGCCTGGGGCGCAAGACCCAGGTTCATCCGGTATCGAGCAACGATCATATCCATACTCGCCTGACCCACTCCCTGGAAGTCAGCTGCGTCGGCCGGTCCCTGGGCATGCGTGTCGGCGAGACCCTGCGCAGCGCCCTGCCCGACTGGTGCGAGCCCAGCGACCTGGGCATGGTCGTGCAATCGGCCTGTCTGGCCCACGACATCGGCAACCCACCCTTCGGCCACTCCGGTGAAGACGCCATCCGCAACTGGTTCAACCAGGCCGCCGGACGCGGCTGGCTGGATGCCATGAGCGATACCGAACGCAAGGATTTCCTCAATTTCGAAGGCAACGCTCAGGGCTTTCGGGTCCTGACCCAACTGGAATATCACCAGTTCGACGGTGGCACCCGGCTGACCTACGCCACCCTCGGTACCTATCTGAAATACCCCTGGACGGCCAGTCACGCTGATTCCCTGGGCTACAAGAAGCACAAGTTCGGTTGCTATCAGAGCGAGCTGCCGATCCTCGAACAGATCGCCCACAAGCTCGGTATCCCGCAACTGGAAGACCAGCGCTGGGCGCGGCATCCGTTGGTCTACCTGATGGAGGCCGCCGACGATATCTGCTACGCCCTGATCGACCTGGAAGATGGCCTGGAAATGGAGCTGCTCGACTACGCCGAAGTCGAAGCCCTGCTGTTGGGACTGGTAGGCGATGACCTGCCCGACACCTATCGCCAGCTCGGCCCCAACGACTCCCGGCGCCGCAAGCTGGCAATCCTGCGCGGCAAAGCCATCGAGCACCTGACCAACGCCGCTGCCCGGGCCTTTGTCGAGCAGCAGGATGCCCTGCTGGCCGGAACCCTCAGCGGCGACCTGGTCGAGCACATGCACGGTCCGGCCAAGCGCTGCGTGCTCAGCGCCAAGGACATGGCGCGCAAGAAGATCTTCCAGGACAAACGCAAAACCCTGCACGAGATAGGCGCCTACACCACCCTGGAGATCCTCCTCAATGCCTTCTGCGGCGCGGCGCTGGAGCAGTTCGGCGGGCGCACGCCATCGTTCAAGCACCGGCGCATCCTCGACCTGCTGGGCAACAGTGCACCGAGTCCGGACTGGTCACTGCATGCCTCGTTCCTGCGCATGATCGATTTCATCGCCGGAATGACCGACAGTTACGCCAGCGAAATGGCCCGGGAAATGACCGGGCGTTCAGGCCCCATGTAAGGACCTGGCCGGGCGGATCACATGTTCCATCTGCCCGGTCCCTACCATGGAGCTGCCCTCCCCCTCCCCATCTTCAGAAATTTCCTACACACCAAAAAGAAACGTCTGATCGTCGCTTCGCGGCAGCTGCCGAATAATCCCGCCCCTGCACATTCGCGCACCATTGGCTTGCTGCCTGCCGCGCAAGCACCTCGCCGGAACGTCCCGATGTTTAAAAACAACCTGCGCATCCTGCTGGTGGAGGACCACCCTTTCCAGCTGATTGCCACACAGATACTGCTGAACAACCAGGGCTACTTTCTCCTGACCCCCGCCCTGACAGCCCGGGAAGCCCTGCAGGAAATGGAGCGAGCGGCACGGCCCTACGATCTATTGTTATGTGACCAATGCCTGCCGGACCTGATGGGCCTGGCCCTGATCGAACAGGCCCACCGACGCAGCCTGATGCGCAACGCCATCCTGCTCAGTGGCCTGGCTGACCCGCAACTCGATGACCTGCGCAGGCAGGCCATGGAACTGGGCCTGCCGCTCCTGGGTTGCCTGAGCAAGCCCCTGCATGGCCCCGACCTCAGCGAACTTATCGCCCACTTGGATACAGCGCCAGACGTAACAGCCTGATCCCCCTCGCCGCCACTTCCCCGCTCGTCAGGTTGATTCCCGCCAGAGGTCGATCAACCTGCCCTCTGCCACCCTGTCTTCCAGACCTCCCGGTTAATTCGCCGACCTATAACCTTTTATTGCAGAAGCTTGCGACATAAATGAGAGCATCTATATCCAAATGTAATAAACAGCGTGCAACTGAATAGCCAAAATCTCGCGAAAAGTCGGCAGCATTTATAAACATTTACAACATGATCCGGCCTTTTACGTATTCCAATTCGCTATTTCTTGTAGGAACTTTCCTATAAAGGCTCCTTGAGGCAGTCCATTAATGTGCCTGCCCGAATATCTGAGCTAAGGTGCGCGCTTTCTTCTTCGTTGTTTGTATGGACTTAGCTATGAACTCAGTTTTTATCATCGATGACCACCCCGTTATTCGTCTTGCCGTACGCATGCTTCTGGAAAACGAAAACTATGAAGTGGTAGGCGAAACTGACAATGGCGTCGACGCCATGCAAATGGTCAGGGAATGCATGCCCGACCTGATCATTCTCGATATCAGCATTCCCAAGCTCGACGGTCTGGAAGTACTGGCCCGCTTCAATGCCATGGGTCTGCCATCAAAAATTCTGGTGCTGACGGCACAGACTCCCGCGCTGTTCGCCATTCGCTGCATGCAATCGGGGGCGGCGGGTTATGTGTGCAAACAGGAAGATCTCAGTGAATTGCTCAGTTCGGTAAAAGCTGTATTATCCGGCTACAATTACTTCCCAAGCCAGGCACTGGCTCCGGTCTACCGTGCAGACGGCCAGCCGAGCGAAGTCGAACTTTTCAAACTGGTCAATGATCGCGAATTGATGGTATTGCAGTTATTCGCCCAAGGGCGGAGCAACAAGGAAATTGCCAAAGGCATGTTCCTCAGCAATAAAACCGTCAGCACATACAAGACTCGACTCATGCAAAAGCTCAGAACGAAAACCTTGGTAGAACTTATCGAGATGGCAAAACGCAACGCGCTAGTGTGAGAAACCGGATGCCCACGCGCCTTAAACACTGTTTGATTGTTGCTGTAAGCATTTGCCTGGGCGCAGGCTCGTCGGCAGGGCTGGGAGCGGCTGAACACTACACCCTGCTCAGTCGCTCGAGCCCTGCCCACATGAACGTAAAACTGGACGATGCCCAATGGGAGTGGGTGCGCAATAAACGCGAACTGATCCTGGGCACCTCCGCCCCCGACTATCCGCCTTTCGACCTGACCATTTCCGGCCAGGACTACGAAGGATTCACCGCCGATTACGCCGGCATCATCTCCAGCGCCCTGCACCTGTCGATCAAGGTCCGTCGCTTCGACTCCCGTGAAGCCGCCATCGCCGCCCTCGCAGCCGGGCAAATTGACCTGCTGGGCAGCGCCAATGGCTATGAGGCGGTGGAACGCGATCTGCGACTGTCCACGCCCTATGCGGTCGATCAACCCGTGCTGGTCAGCCGTATCGGCGAAACCCGCCCCTTGAACCAGGGGCTGGCGGACATGCGCCTGAGCATGGTCTATCACTACCTGCCGCTGAACGAAATAGAGGCGCTGTATCCAAAGGCGCGACTGATGAGCTATCCCTCATTCCAGAGCGCCATCAATGCTGTCGCCTTCAACCAGGCCGATGTTTTTCTCGGGGATACCATCTCGACCCAGTACCTGATCAACAAGGGCTACCTGAACAACGTGCAGATGGCCAACTTCGGCAAGCACGAGCCCACTGGCTTCAGCTTCGCCGTGCGCAACGACGAGACCCCCCTGCTGGAGGTCATCAACCAGACCCTGAAAGCCATCCCCCTGGACGAACGGGTCGAGATTTCCAAGCGCTGGGGCGCTGGCAGCGACCTGATGCTGACGGACCAAAGACTGCAACTGACCCCGCGTGAAGAACGCTGGATCGCCCAGAACCCCGTTGTCCGGGTGGTGTTCAACGAGGCGTATGCACCGCTGACCTTCTTCGACGCCAGCGGCAATTTCCGCGGCATCACCGCAGACCTCCTGGAACTGGTGCGGCTACGCACGGGACTGCGCTTCGAGTTCAACCGCTCCCCCAGCATGGCCGACATGCTCAATCAGGTCGGCCAGGGGCAGGCCGACCTGATCGGAGCAATGATTCCCAGCGAAGAACGACAGCAGCGCTTCAATTTCAGCCGTCCCTACATCGACAACTCGTTTGTACTGGTCACTCGCCACTGGCCCGCCAACCCTCAGCATCTGGAGCAACTGGCAGGCAAGCGGGTCGCCATTGCCCAGGACAGCCCTCTGGGGCCTTATCTGCGCCAGGGCTTTCCCGAGGTCATCCTCATCGAAGCCGACAACCCGTTTCAGGCCCTGGACATGCTTAGCCAGGGCCGGGTCGAAGGCGCCATCACCTCGCTGGTCAGCGCCAACTATTTTGTGTCCTCGGGGATCTTCAACAAGCGCCTGCAAATGACCGCAACGGTAGGTGAAGAACCGGCCCTGATCTCCATGGCCACATCACGCAACGCCCCTGAGCTGACGGCCATCATCGACAAGGCCTTGTCCAGCGTCACCCCCCAGGAGCTGGCCGTAATCAACAATCGCTGGCGCTCCTATACCCCGGCCAGCGGCATGTGGCACGACTACCAGCGCCTGATCTACCAGATCCTCATCGGCGCCGGCCTGCTGCTGCTCGGCTCCCTGGCCTGGAACGCCTACATGCGTCGCCAGATCAAGAAACGCGAGGCCGCCGAGCGGGCGCTCAATGACCAGGTCGAATTCATGAGCGCACTGGTCAACGGCACACCGCATCCGATCTACGTGCGCGACCATCAAGGTCTGTTGCGCATGTGCAACGACAGCTATCTGGAGGCGTTCTCGGCGCGACGTGAGGACGTGATAGGCAAAAGCGTCACCGAAGGCATTCTCAGCAACAGCGTCGAGGCCCGGGAGTTCGCCGCCGATTACCAACGCGTAATGTCCAGAGATGCGGCAATGTTTTGAATATTTTCTTTTATTTTCAAAGGGATGAAGCCATAAAAGACCGATTTATTAGTGACGATACACGTCGGTTCCTCACCTAACAAAATCAATGAGTTATGGTTGTGTTTTGGGGAAGATTTCCCAGCTCAACCGCCCTCCCCGGCGTCCTGCCGACGTTCAAAACACCCTTTCATCACCTGACACTCGTCATCCATCCATTATCTCGATTACTGTATATCCAAACAGTATCGGATAACCCACATGTGCATCGACTACGAAGCCGAGAACTGGCTCGGCAATCCGACCCGGGAAGAAATGCTCGAGCACCACAAC
This sequence comes from Pseudomonas sp. JUb42, assembly GCF_024807945.1. Taxonomy (GTDB): domain Bacteria; phylum Pseudomonadota; class Gammaproteobacteria; order Pseudomonadales; family Pseudomonadaceae; genus Aquipseudomonas. The sequence goes on from NZ_JANUFD010000002.1 coordinate 45,907, forward strand.
AAGCTGATCGAGGCCGAGAACGAACTCCTGCGCCAGGAGGTTGACCGGTACCGGAAGAATCAGGCCAAGCTGATCGACATGGTTTCGGCATTGACGATCGAGCGCGATCGGTTGGGCAAGGATCTGGAAGCCACAAAAACACGCTTGTCTGAAACCAGCAGCCAGAGCTATGAAAGGATGCGGGAGATCAGTGAGCTACAGCGCGTCGTATCACAGCGGGATGCGATCATGCGTGATTACGGAGTGCCTGAGGTCTTTTTCGGATCGCCGCGTACTGAATCATAAGCCGCCTCACACGCCAGCCCGGCTATTCGGGCTTCTTCGCTACGGCCTCGTAACTGCGCTGACAGGCAAATCCGGCCCGACGACTTGCTGTAAGCGCTGACGCCAGCTCTCCCGCGTATCCATCAGCTTCTGTTCGCAACTGGGCGAGCAGATCGGCAAGGTCTCCGATTGTCTTGCCTCGGCTGGCAAGGCGGGCACTGAGGGTGGCTCTATCGGCAAGCAGCTTGCTGGTTTGGTCGCGCAGGCTGTCATTGTCAACACGCTGCCGAGCAGCAAGAACGTCATCCACTGTTTTCTGATTGGCTGCATCGGTGCGTACCTGGTCAATGTCACGTTGGCGTTTCTGTTCCGTTTCGCGGGCTTCTGCCTCGGCCTTCTTCGCCGCCTCGGCAATGTCGGCCTTGTATTCGGCGTATTCAGCCCTCACTCCGGCCAGCTCAAGGGTCTGGTATCCAAGCACCACCGCCAGAGCGATGACCAGCGCCAGCAGCGCCCAGGCCCATATAGGAACCAGCTTGAGGATGGCGCTCATACAGCCCCCAAGAACATCGCCCGCTCAGCCGCCCGGCGCGCAGTCAGCCCGGCCATTACCTTGCCCGCCGCCTTGTTCCAGCGCGCGAACTGATCGCCGGCCGCCGCGTAGTCGCCAGCGTTCAGCAACTTCAGCAGCGTGGACGATTCAAGATTGGCAGCCCCCAGGTTGTAAATGAACGACATGAGCGCGTCCCATTGGCCTTGTTTGAGCGGCACCTTCACCAGTGCGTCGAGCTGCGGCTCGAACCGGGCAATGTCGTTCAGCAGCATCCGCTCAGCCTGATCAGCCGTGATCGTCATGCCCTTGGTCACGCCACGGGTTGAGCCGTAGCCGATTGTCCATGGATCCCCGCCCGTCGCAGGGTCGGGGTACGCGGTCAGGCGTAGTCCCTCGGACGACTTGATCAGGGCCACGCCCTTCTGTGATGTTCGCATTCCACTTTCCTCAAGACGAAAAAAGCCCGCTCAGTGGCGGGCCGGATAGCTGAAATTTGTAGTCGCCAAATTCAGGGCGAAGAAAACCCCGAACTTGTCGGGGTCTTCGTGTAGCTCCAGTGGCCGCCCAATCGGACACCCAGGTAGAAGATCAGCGCCCGCCAACGCGCAGTGCCATCGCCCGTGGTCAGTGCTCGGTAATAGACGGCATCGCACTCGCGCCGGGATAGCTGGCCGGTGGTGTACAGCAGGTCATGCAGGATTGAGGCGCGCATCCCGTAGCCGACCAGCAGTCCATACAGCGCGAGGGCGATCAGCGCCACGGCCAGCAGCGACCAGCGAATCCACGGATGCGAGTCGACCAGCGTCCCACCGGTCAGCGCCGTGATTGCGCACCACCGGCAAATCTCCCGCAGGATGCGGATCGATGCCAGATCGCTGACGAACGTGTCCGGCACAACGAGATCACCATGCACGGGATCGTTGAAGGCCATGGCCTGGCGCATCTCGACGTCCCAGCGGCTGATGAAGCGGACATCGGGCTTTACGTCGAACTTGCCCACGGCTGTCATGACGGCCTCACATAGGCATACACCGGGACGCCTTCAACGCCCGCGTACTCCGGGAGCAAGCCCTCTTCCAGAATGCCGGTGATCTGCCGGGCCGACAGTTTCACCTCGGTAAGCGTGGGCACGCCGATCATCGACATGAACACCGGCACATCGCTGATCGTTGTCAGTTGGGCAAAGCCGACTACATTCGGCGGGCTGGTCAGCTCAAGCGCCGAGTAGTCCACGGTGAATGTGCCATCTGCGCCAGTGACGCCGCTGTAACTGAAAACCATATTCGCCAGCAGAGTGGTCGTCTTGGCGCTGAGTTGCGCGCTTACTTGCGACAGGTTGGTGGTAGTGGTCGCCAGTTCGTCGGTCGTGCTTGTCAGCGATGCCGCTCGATTTACCAGCGAATTAAACGTACTTGCCACATTCGTCAGATATGCAGAGTTGTACATATCACCACCACTTATCGTCAGTGTAATCCAATGGGATAGGCGACATATTTTTCAGGTCGCGGGCTTTGAAGATGAGTGATTGCTTCGTTGCGGCTGCGGCACGGCCCATTGCTACGGTATCGGCCGCGTCCAGGCTCAACAGCGAGTTGTCTGCGGATATCCACTGGAAGGGCGCATCGGGATCGGACCAGCGATAGTCTTCAGGCTGGGCACCGCCGACGATGGCCATGAATGCCAATTGGGCTGCGCCGCTGACGTTTTCCCGGTCGCTTGCGCGGGACTGGATCACCTTACCCTTAAAGGTGAAGCCAGCGTCGATACGACGGTCGCGTTCGGTATCAACTTCTTCAGGAGTGATGATTGGAGGCGGCGGAATATAGGGGTCTGGATATTTCGGCAATACCGACCAGCCAACACCGAAGCCATTCCATTTGGCAACTTCAGTGCCAGTTAAAGCAGGCGGCGCCGTAAACGTTGAATTCATGGGAATAGGGTCTGTTTCTTCCATCGAACCGCTTTCAGTGAAAATAAGATCACTGTTAAAAAAATATAAAGCAATGGTGGTCATACTAATTTCCCTTTTATGTAGGTTGTCAACGGGGGCGGCTGTGCGACAGACTTAGGGGTTATAAATGATGTAGTCGAATCGTAAGAACGAAGTGGCATGCTGTAGGTGGTGTTAGCTGCTGCCAACTGGAGAAAACGACCAGGGAGTGCTAGGGGTGAACTAAAGTTAGCTGTTGTTATTCTGTAATCCCATGTTTTTCCAGAATCATTGGATACCCAAGCAGCCGTACCGTTCGTGGGAAATATAATAACACCGTCGATTGACGATACTGCACCCTGCGAAGAGCCTGCGAACGTGGAAAATCCACCGGATGGTATTAAAAGAGGCGTGGTCTTAGTCCATGGACCTGCTAATGACGTAGCTGTGAACAATCCGCCATCGGCAGCGTTGTTTACGGCAAAATAGGTGCCAGCAACGTATTGAATAGATTGAAAATTACCACTTGTGTTTGTTCTGGCCCAACTAATTCCGTCAGAAGTATAGGAATAGAACGCACTATTCCCAGTCAATGAAATAAGAAATCCATTTACGTTAAATAGTCCGACAATTGGCAGATCTGTGGGGACCGCTCTGCTAGTCCAAGTGATTCCATCAGGAGAGGTATGATTGATTGCGTCCGCGCCAGTCTGATCTATCAATACAAACAAACCGGCCACTGCACCTAACTGCGGCGATAGTGAAAGTATTGCTCTAGCTGTCCACGTAACTCCATCTGTCGTGGTATATGTTTGACTAGGGTTATCAGTAGTAGCAGCGAGGAACAATCCCGACTTCACTGTGATCGATTTCCAGTTAAATACCGGCGTTGCGCGCCGAACCCATGTTACACCTCGATCAGCGGATGTATAGCAGAAAGCCACGTTGGTGCACAAAGCTATCAACAGCGAACCGCTATCAGCGGTCAGTCGCGACGACAATGCATCGCTAGGAAACGAAGCATTGAGAGTCCCTGTTGAAATAGTTGAACGGTCCGCATCAGGCAAAGCACCGATCAAAGCATACAAATCAGGATAGATTGATTGCAAATAACTAAAACGATTTCCGTTTGCGTAGGTTGCACCTGGTGCCCTTGCCGTGACAAGAATATCCCCAACTGATTGTCCTGCTTTCCCCCACTGAACGCCGTTTTTTGCGGAGTTAATTTGCAGAACGTCGAAAGCGTCTTTTGCGGTAAAGCTTGGCAGTCCGGCGGCCGATCCTGCGGCGGCGGCAGCAATCTGAGCCTGACTCGCGGAGCTAGCTGCATTGCTGGCCTGTGTTGCTGCCAGGGCTACCTGTGCGGCGGCAAGGGTGACTTGCCCAGCGGCCGCCGTCGACGACGCATCCGCAGCAGTCGCAGAGGTGGCGGCGGCGTTCTTATAGCCGAGGCTTGCCGCCTCAGAGGCCGCCTGCCATGCAAATGCGGCGTTTAACTGTGGAACCATAGCGGCTTGGGCCGTGACAAATGCTCCGGCCTTGGTGGCGAATGCTGGAGGTGAATCAGTTGGCACGGGGGGAGACGGAAGAAGATCGATTACTGGAGTGACCATTATTCTAGACTCAACACAGAGATGGAGAATTCAACCAGCGCCACGTTGGCGAAGGTCAGATTAAAGTCTTCAAGCTTTCCGATGATGATAGTTGCATCCACATCTTCACTGCCGATATACATCGCGGCCTGATCTTTCATCGGCTTTAATATCCGCTTAATATTCCCGACCTGATTTTTATAATTTCGACAGTCAAAATCAACGGTATCTCTAGACCCCCTCTCTATCTGCGTAATATTTCCAAAGTTGTCTACGCTCGATAGAGAGTAGTTTTCCAATCCGATGCCTGTACCCCATATTGCCCAACCGATGCTGTTCTGCTGCCCGAGAATCATCATTCCAACTTCGGCGGTTTCACCTGTGTTATCGACGATTACCCTGATGCTCGCGTTCGAATAGGACGGCAAATCAGTGTAGGCAAGATTGTCCTTTGTTACGAAAGGGCCGTAGTAATAGTCATACCAGTCAACCGCTGTCTTGGACGACATCACCATCTCGCGCGAGAAAACGATGCTGCCCCCGACAATCACCTGCACCGTGACCTTATCCGCAATAACTCCGACAAGGCCGATAGAGTTGATGGCCTGACCGGGCAAGAAGGTTATGTCGATGGTGTTGGCGTTTGTTGTCTTGGTCCCGACCTGCCACGTCTTGCCAATCCGCTTGTTGAACATGGCCCACCGGTTAGATGGGCCAAGGTTCAACCATGCGGCTGGCGTAACGGTGTCCGTCTCCGGGTTTCGATTGGTGTTTGCTACCAGCGCCTCGTAGTCATACTGCCCAATAACGACCTTGTTCCCTATCGCATAGGCCGTCGTAGACGACCATGCTGGATTGGTAGACGCGGGCACGTTGTAGGCTGAAATGATCGAGGTGCTGATATCAATCGGCGCGACTACTTTCATTGGGTCACCGGATAAACTGGCATGCCGAGTTTGGTTTGGGTGTTGACGGCTTGAATCAGTTGATTCAGCAGCCTATTGGTCCACGCCTGGCGCTCTACCATCTCGCCCGAGTTCTCGGACGATGCAGTTCCGTTGAGCGCAGCGGCTGACTTAGACGCACTCCAGTAGCGCGCCGGGCCGGTTGCCTCGATCTCTGGACCGTTCTCGCCGACGAGGCGGATACCTCCAGAGTGAAAACCGCCTTTGGCAAATTTTGGGAGCTCGCCGTTGGCCTGGGCATCTGCCTTGATTGCCGCGGCAAGCTGCTCGGCTGTCTTACCCGCAGCCAGTCCAGCCCAATAGGCAGCGTCGGAGGCCGAAGCATCTCGGCCTAGGACGTCTTTGAAGATGCCGTTGATATCGTTGTAGCCAGCACCGCCGCCAGAGCCCGTGTAGCCCGTACCAGCGCCAGGAGGGTTAAGCCCGCCCGACGCGTACGACGCAGCGAGTGCATTGATTGCACCGGCAACCGCTGCATTCATCGCGTTGACGGCATCCCTTACACTGATGACCGAGGTATCAACGCCATTGAGAGCATCAATTTGAGCCTGGGCCTGAGCCAGGGAATCGTCTAGCTCCTTAATTTGCGCGTCGTATGTCAGCTTGAGCACTTTCAGTTGGTCTTGAACTGCTTCCAGGGCCTTCTGTTCAGTCGTCAGCTGGACGCCGTTGATGGCGTTCAGTTCGGCGATGACGTTCGCTGTACGGCCTTGGTCGCGGTTAAAGTCTTCCAAAGAGCTGTACAAGTCGTCGCTGTTGTCGCTGACGGTTGACAGCGCGTCGCTCAAGCCGGTGAACCCCGATAGAGAGCCACCAGAGCGCGCAGTCGCCAAGGCGCTTTGCAGCGTGGCTTCCGCCTGGCTGCGCAGCATCCTGACGGCCGTATCCGACGTGCCGTTCAGCGACTTCAATGCCGCATCCAGGGAGTTGCCAATGCTGGTCAGGCCCGAAATGCTCGTCGACAGGGATGATGCCGAGTCATTCAGCACCGAAACCTGATCGTTGTAAGCGTTGGTGAGCGCCGTCTTTTGAGCGTCAACAGCCCGCTGCAAGGCGCTCATGGCGGTAGACACAGCAGTCATTGCAGTTGCCTGCGCTGCCGCTGCTGTCTGCTCCTGCGCCTTATAGAAGGTGTCGGCGTCTGCGGACAACGCCATCAGCGTCTCGTAGAGCTTCTTGCCGGATTCCGTCGTCTGGTCGATCCCTTCGACCATCTTGCGATAGCCCGCCCGAGTGTCAGGCAGCGTGACATTGGCCTTCTTGAACTCAGCCGTGATGGCCGCGACCGATCTGGCCGTGTTCTCTGCTTCGCTGTAGAAGCCGGTGTAGTACGTGGCCTGGCGTGCTTCGAGGATGTCGTAGGCCGAAGCGGCGGCCCCGGCGGCTGCGGTCAACTTCAGGAACAGTTGCTGACCGGCATCGGTCGTCAGGTCGATGGCCGAAACCATGTCTCTGTAGGCCTCGCGGGTTCCAGGCAGCGAAACGTCCATGTCGCTGAATTGCTTCTGTACGGCGGCCAGGGCATCGCTGGTTTTCTCGGTGTCGCTGAAGAACTTGTCGTAGTAGGTGTTGATGTTGGCGGTCATGGCCTCTGTGCCGCCGGCCGCCTCAACCAAAGCGTTGGCCAGCTCCATGCTTTCCGCAGAGAGCTTGTACATCTTGACGTCGATCACATCGAGCTGGGCGTTGAAGCCGGTGAAGACGTTGATGCGTCGGGCCAGTTCGGTGAAGGAGTAGCCGAAGCCGCCCACGCCTTTGTCGAGCGTCGCCACCATCACATCGCTGGCATAGTTGAACCAGCCAGACACCGCAGCCTGAATCTCGTCCTCGGTCTTGCCCTGGGTGGAGATTTTCAGCTCTGCCACTTTCATGGCATCGAATGCGCCGTCCTCAACGGTGACGCCAATCTGCTTAACGAGATCGATCACGCCCAACTGAGTGGCCGCGTACAGCCCCTGCAATTGGTCTTCCTGATCAGTATCGAGAGCGCTGTAAAGCGTGCGCTTCTTGGACTTACCGGACAGCAGGCCGCCTTTTTTCTTCTGGTCGATGTAGGACTGAGCGTCCAGATCGCCATTGTTCACCTGCAGAGACAGGCCGGAGTCTTTGGTCTGGTAGCCGGTGCCGAACAGCTTGGAGCTGATCATGTTTTCCACCGACATTGCGAAGGTAGAGCCGGACAGCATGGCGCCTATCTTGCCGCCGAACAGCTTGCTGGCCACCTTGTCAGCCAGGCCGATCGATTCAAAGGCCAGCTTCCGATCGAGCCCGGCAGTACCCAGCTTATCGCCCAGCTTGCTCAGGTCCGAGCCCTCGATCTCGCCCTTGTCATAGCGCAGTCCGGCGTCATATAGCTTGCCCGACTGGTACATGCCCATGATGATCGCAAGCGGCCACAATGCAGCGCCGCCGGCTGCACTGCCGCCAGCAGACGCCGCACCCTGGCTTGCGCCCTGGCTGGCAACCCAGCTTGCGTATGCAGAACCGGTGTAAGCGCCCTGTGTTGCGCCGTATGCAGCAGTTTGGCCTGTTAAGGCCGCTGCAATCTGGGAAGCGCTCCCTGCAATAGTCGATACCGCGCTTGAGGTGATATTGCCGTAGTAGCTGGCAACGCCCTTCACTGCCCCGACCACGCCACCACTGGTATATCCAGCGGACGCGGCCGGGCCAACGCCTGTGACAAGGCTGTAGGCGCTCGATGCGCTATTCGCAAGACTGCCAATGCTGGTGCCGCCTGAGCCACTAGAACCTGACGAGCCGGAACTGCCGAATATCGCAGCCAGGCCGCCCAGCGCAGCAACTCCACCGCCGCCACCGCCACTAAACAAGGCGCTGAGCAGCGGCTGAACAATGAGCGTCCTGGCAGCGATCCGCGCGAGATCCGCGATGATGCTGTCAGCAAGGCTCTTGAACGACAGCTTGCCGGTAGTCGCCAGGGTGACGAATACGTCTTCCAGGCCGTGCAGGCTGTTGGAGAAAAGCGTGTAGGTCTGGCCGGAGACGTTGCTGGCTTCGTCTAAGTAGTCCTGAAGCGCTGCGTTTGCCCCGTTCGCCCAGTCCGATTGGGCCTGATCAAGGCCTGCGTAATAGTCCTTCTGCATCTTCAGGCGCTCAGCAAGAGCGTCTTTGATCTTGCCGGTTTCCTGGTCGTACAGGCCTTTGTCGGCAGTGGTAGGGTTGACGATCTTGTTGTAGTCGCGCTGAAGCTTTTCGAGCTGCTTCTGGTAGTCCTGGCGAATGCGCAGGTCTTCTTGAATTTGCTCGCGGCCCTTCTGCCCCATGCCCAGCCCTGCGACCTGGCTATCCAGCCCGTCCTGTGCAAGTTTGAGCTGATCCTGCAGCTGATCCTGCAACGCAATCAGCTTGGCGGTGTTGTCGAGCTCTATCTTTTTGAGATCGTTCGTTCTTTCCTGTTCGGCATTCAGCTTCTTCTGCGCAGTGATCTGATCAGCTTTTGCCAGCAGGCTTTTCTGATCAGCCGTCAGCGTCTGCTTGTTCTTGATATCTGCAAGCTGCTGCTCCCACTCGATCAGCTCCTTGGCAGCCGGGCCCAGGGCCTTTGTTCCACTGCCCTGCTGCTCAATAGCCACGCCCTGCTGAACCAGTACGGCGTACTGCTGCTTCGCTTGATCAAGCGCCTTGGTGCCGGCGTCTTCGGTATAGGCCTTGACCCTTTTTGACGTCTCATCGACGGTTTCGTTGAGCTGTGCAATCTGCTCATTTGCCAGCTGAACCGCAGATTTACGCGGGACAACGCCGGTCGACGGGGTCGGGGCGTTCGTGGAGACCATGCTCCGGCCAGCAATGCTCTGCTGCTTGGATGGAACCAGCAACATGTTCTGTCCGGTGAGAAAGCTCTGTCCGGACGACAGATTTGCCGCAGCGTTCCAAACCTTGTTTGCCTCAGCCAGCACCCGATACATCTCAGTGATTTTGGCGTCGGCCGTTTCCTTCGACTTCTTCAGCGCTTCATCTTGCGACTTTTTCTCGGCAGCGGCAGCGTCTTCCATTGCCTGCTGCTGGGTATAGAGGGCGACAAGCTCGTTTTTCAGCGACTCCTGGCGAGCAACATCTCCCTTTTTGATTGCCGTCTTGTACTGATCAAGGATGTCGATCTGAGATGAAACGATCCGAGCCTCTTCACGCTGCTTCTCGTTGAGGCCCATTTTGCTGGCTTCGTACGCAGCCTGGGCTTCCTTGTTTGCGCCGTAGAGATCCCGGGATTCACGCAGCTTGGCAATGTACTTTTCCCAGTCGCCGATCTGCGCCCGGGTCTGGGTCTGCCCCTTGTTTTGCGCTTCGCGCAGCTCGTCGGTGCTTTTGGTGACGCCCTTTTGGGACTGATCCACCAGCTTCAAAACGCTGTCGAGGTCGCTATTGCGCTGCGTGACCTTGGTGTACTCCGCAGCGATTGCGCCCAGGGACTTTTCGACGCCCGGTGATATGTTTGCGTTGTCTTTGAGCCACTGAGTAACGCTGTCGAGATCCCGGCTGCCGCGCTTCACCTCATCGATAAGCTGGCGGAACTGAGCGGCAACGCCATCATCGAGACCAATGACCTTCTCTGCATCCGCGTACTGCTTGAGCGCTTGCGTGGCGGTGTCGAGGTTTTTGGCTCTTTCGTCGAGCCAATCCAGGCGCTTAACCCGTTGCTGCGAGGCATTCAAGGCGTCGTACTTTTTAACAATCTCTTCGATCGACAGGCCTTGTTGGTCCAGAGCCTTAGTAGCCTCGTCGGTGTTGTCGCGCAGCAGCATATAGGTGGCCGCTGCGGCGCCGACGATCAAGGCAAGGCCGCCAGCCCCACCCATGATGCCCAGTATGCCGGTAGACGCCGTGGCAAGCCTTGCCTGTGATAGCGCCACAGCCTCATTAGCCGCCCGCTCTTCCATGCGCGCAACGACGAGTGCTTCGGTCATGCGCGTCTGGAGAAGTGCGGCGGTGGCATTACGCTCGGCGGCGATTACGGCCGATTGCGCCTGAATAGCCTTGGCCTTGGCGTCCTCGAGCTCAGCAGATGCCGACGCGATAGCTGCCGCCCTGGTGGCGTAATAGCTGTAGACGGACTGACCCATGGCGAGGGTCAGTTGGCCTATCTTCGCTGTCAGCATGACCGCCCCGCCCGCCGCAACTCCAGTCATAACAGCGCCGACGGCTTGAAGCGATTGAGCAATCTCGGTAGAGCTGCCGGTCAGACCGTCCATAGCCTGGGCTACGGCTACGATCTTCGACGAAATGGCGGCGCTTGCGCCGGAAGCCTGATCCATTCGTCCGACGAATTGCGTGAACGAGTTTTCGAGCGTGGTAAGGCTGTTGCCGATCGTCACGGAGGTCTTGCTGAACAGCGCATCTACAGCGCCCTGCTGGGCCTGCAAAGCCTTCACAACTGCGTCTGCAGTGAGCAACCCTGCGGCGCCGAGCGAGCGCAGTTCGCCGACGGTTTTGCCCATGCCTGCCGCGATAGCCTGGGCAAGCGCTGGGGCCTGCTCCATCACGGAGTTCAGTTCTTCGCCCCGCAGCGTCCCAGACGCGAAAGCCTGACCCAATTGGACGAGCGCCGCGTTCGCGGATGCTGCTGAGGCGCCAGAGATGGCCAGGGTCTTGCTGATAGTGCCCACAACCCCGGCTACGCCTTCACCGGTCAGCTTGAGTTCTTTCTGATTGGTGGCGATGCGTTGATAGAGCTCAGCCGTGGCAGTCAGCGGCTGGTGCGCGCTTTGGGCGATAGCGAATACAGCACTTTGAGCCTGTGCGAGCTCCTGCGCGCCAGTTGTCACCAGCTTCATGCGGTTGGTTAGCGTGGAGTACGCTTCTGCCGCATCATAGAAGGACTTCACGCTAAATGCGGCTGCCAGGGGCCCGGCAAGGCCAGCAGCCTGGGCCGCCAGCGATTTAACCTGACGCTCGAGGCTCTGCACCTGCCCGGTTGCGTTTCTGGCGCCCTGGCCGAGGCCATTCATCGCGCCGCCTGCACCAGCCATGGCTGCGGCGGACTTGGCGGCAGCCAGATTCAAAGCTTCCAGCTCTTTGCGAGCAGCGGCGAGCTTCGCTTCGGCGGACGCGGCACTACCGCCCAGCGCGGTAACACTGCCGGCGGCGCCGCCAATGATCGTCCCGGTTTTTTTCCCGGTTTCATTGAGGCCGTCAAGCGATTTACGTGCAGTGTCGATGCTGTTGGCTGCTGCGTTAATGCCCTTGGCTGCGTTGGTGATGCTTCCGAAAACACCTGTCAGCACTGGGCCAGCCCGAAGCCCTGCCTCGGTAAGCGAATCCAGAGCCTTGCGAACGGCCAGAACCTGTTGTTCTGCGGATTTGCCGTCGACCTCAAGTGAAAGACGGGAAGTCAGCGCCATACGTTTCTCCGGGCAATAAAAAACCGGCTCAATGGCCGGCTTATTTGTAATAAAAGGTCCGCTCTTGCGCGGATGCCCTGGGCGAACTCACTTCACCGGGTCGAAACCCTGCACGGAAGTATTGAAAAGATTTTGAGCGCTGTTCAGCAAGTTGTCGCACCAGTCGTATCGACCACAGTCGAACTTGCCCTGGATGGCATATTTCCCGCCGCCCAGGCTTTGCTTATAGACCTGGCCGTTAAGGTAGCCGATCTGCCGGGTGGGGTACGTCTGGATGAATGTGTCGTTGGCAGAAGCAACCTTCATACGCGTCACGGTCGACACTGCGTCAAGTGCACGGCCCCACATTTCAGAGCATTGCTTCTCGCCCTCGCAGACCGGCGTCGGGCGAACCTCTGAAAGTGGCATGTCAGGCGTTTTTTGGCGGTGAGCGCAGCCCACAAGGTATGCGGATAATATAACGATCAATCCTGTTTTCAGTATCTGCACGATGTAAATCTCCCTGATAAAGACGGCAATCTACCATCATCGCGGGATATCGAACAAAAGCGTCGCGCCCGATTACTCATCAGACGCTTCGCTCATTACGATGCCGTCCAAGGCAAACATCACCTCATCCACCCAGTGCCGCGGTAACGGCGTGGGATGAGCCTCGAGCCAATCGCTGATCTCCCTGGCCGCCAACGGTATAGGGAAGGTCCCGCTCATATTGCTGAGCAGGCGCCTTCCCCGGCACACATTGCGGAACGTGTTCAGGAGGTACTGGGTCAGCGAGTCGGTTTCCGGCTCGTCCGGCACCTTCATCCTTAGGCGGGCGTAGATGGCCGCTCTTTTTTCGGTTTGTCCGCTCCACTCCCTTTCCCACTCGTATCGGCTGACGGCTTTTCCACCGCTTCGTCCAGCTCCTCGCGCAGTTCAGTCGCGTATCCGCTGGCAGTTTGGAGGATGAACATAAACACCTCGATGTTGCCAAGCAGCAGCGCCTCGGCATTTTCAGGGGTGTAGGGCAGCGGATTGCCGTCCTCGTCCTGTGCGCCGGACCAGTCCTTGATGACGTGGTTGGCCATCAGGCGGCACTGGCCCTGATACTCGGTCTTCTCGCCATCGACCACACCGGCCTCGCCCAGGGCGAACTTGGCATCATTGCGCTGGATCTCGCGGCGCAGCCGCGCCAAGGCGATCTGGTAGTCGGGATTATCAATCGAGCCCAAGAGAACCTTGGTTTCCTCGTCAAAGTCGAACCATTTGGCATCGACGTGTTTGACTTGCTTCTTCAATTTGAAAGCCATGATGAATCCTCTACGCCACGCCAAAAAAGACCGCCCCGGCTGGCGTAATCGCCGGAGCAGTCAAAAGGGTTGGATCGGTTACGGGGTGACCGTGATGGTCGATGTAGCGGTCTTGGTTGGATCGGAGACGCTGGTCGCGGTGATGACGGCGGTGCCGGCCGATACGCCAGTGACCAGGCCGGAACTGTTGACCGTGGCAACCGACGGCGTGGCGCTGGACCAGGTGACGTTCTGACTCGCGCCACTCGGCAATGCGGTAGGAGTGAGCTGACGGGTAGCAGCGACGGCGATCGATGCGGTGGTAGGCGCAACGGACAGACTGGTAACAGGCACGAAAGGAGCGCGGGTGATGGTCGGAGAGACCTTGCTGACGGTGAAGTTCAGCGTCACCTCGATCAGGTCGCGCTTACCGCCGTTTGGCAGGTCGCCGTCGATCTCGATGGCTGGGAAGTTGATCGTGTAGCTGTTACCCAGGCTGTCGGTGATCGGGAACGAGACCGCAATCGGCGCGCGGGTGAACTGGTTTTTCCAGAACAACCACGCCTGATTGGACCAGGCCATGGTGATGCTGCCGGTGATGGCGGCTTCGGTAGCGATCTGTGCACCAGGGCCGAGCCGGGTAGTACCCAGGCAGCGCTGGACCTGCAGGCTGTTGTCGACACTGATCGACAGCGCAGACACACAGGCAATGCCTTCCAGAGATTGGCCATTCACCAGTAGGGTGCCGATGTTGACGTTCGACATGAACGGCGTGGTGGTCGGCGCATTCACCGTGGTGACGGTGTTGGTGTCGCTGTCCGCGTAGTCCAGGCCCGCCAGGGTAAAGGTGGTGGTGATCTTGCCGTCGGACGGAATGTCCAGCTTGAACATCGAAACGTGCATGCCCTTGAACAAGGCATAGACGTTCACATCGCCGTAGTTCTTCGCGATGGTGAAGGTTTGACGGATGTCACCGACAGACAGGACGTTCGCGGTCCAGTTGTTGTAGAAGGCGGCCGCCAGCAGCTTATCGAAGGTGCCGTAGGACAGTTCGGCAGTCAGGTCGCCCTGAATGTCGACGCTGGTCGATACCGAGCCCTGGCTGAGCCGGGAGTCGGTGATCTCGTCGCTGGCCTGGGTGTTGACCTTTGGCGACAGGGTGTTGCCGGTCAATCGCAGGGTGTCGAACGATCCTGTTGGGGTTACGCCGGGGGTTACCTCGGCAATCAGATAACTCGTGACTTTGGCGCCGGAGCTCATGTTTTCCACCTTTGTGTGGGCATAAAAAAACCCGCTCAAGGCGGGTGGGATGGGTGTTGCTGAGGGTCAGCCGGCGCGGAACCGGGTAACTACGTTGATCTGGTAGAAGCCGTCATTTTCGCCAGCGTCAATCTGTCCGGTCTCGATGCACTCGAAATCGCTGCTGCTCCAGTAGGCGAAATGGGCCTCCAGGGCGTCGGCCATCTCGTTCAGCCCCTTAATCCCGGTCCGAACTCGGGCAAAGACCTGGATGACGATTTGCCCAGGCTTTCGCGTGTAAGGTTTGTCTGCCATCCCGGCCATGAAGGCGCTGGCGTGCTGGATGTTCAACCTGCACCACAGGCCGGACGCTGGCGGGGTGAATGCGGCGACTTGGTTCGGGTACTGAATCCTGGCCTGCTCAATACCAGTGAATGTCACCATCCTGGCGGTGATCAACTGGCGGATCTCTTCGTAGGTCATTTGAACTTCTCGGCGGCACTGATCATGGTTATGCCGTATACGCCAGTCGGGGCCTGCTTGGAATATCCGTTCTCCAGTTTTTCCGCATAGGGCAGATTGTTCTGGATGTAGATCACGGTGTATGGGCTGAGCGTCGACAGCACCGTCTGGCCGATAGCCTTGGTCTCGGCGCCGTCTTTGTCCACATCCAGTAGCGTGGAGAACACCGGAGAGCCGATGCTGATGACGTTGTTTCGCCTGAATCGGCCGGTATCCACGGGCGAGCGCAGGACTACCTCGCCCAGCATGGCCGTGGCGATGTTGCGCATATGGTTCACCAGGTCTTGCTCGATCTGGGTGATGAATGCTGTTGGCGGGATGCTCCACGAACTCGACATCAGATCACCCTCAGCTGTATCTGGTACTGCACGCCTATCGGGTCGGTAACGGCTTCGATCACTCGGTAGTCGCGCGTTTCTTCGGTGATGAGGTCCTTTGCGTTGATCTCATGCCCGGGCATTGGGTGATCGGTGACTTCGTTGACCAAGGCAATGACCCGGACATCGGTGGCCAGGATGCGGTCGTTGTCGACCTGATCCTTCTTGTAGCGGGTCAGCACACCGCGTCCGGTGTATGTCACGGGCTGAGCAGTCGTTTCTTCTGTGACCGGGTCATAGATGCCAGGCCCCAGGTAGGAGCCGGTGAACGACGACACCGCTTCGGCGAACTGGTCGTTGAACAGCGCGCCAAACGACGCCTGCATGGTGGCCTTGATGCTCATTGTTGCACCGCCTGCACGTTCTTCTTGAGGGAGTACTCCGCGACACACCGGCACCGGGCTCGCTCGCTCAATGGCGCACCCAGTGACGAATCACACGGGAACATCAGCATTGCGCCACTCGGCGAATGGAATGGCTGGTCCTTTTCGACCTTCTGCCCATTCATGGCGCCATGGGTGCGGCGCTCTTTGCCGTCCATTCGTGTGCGCCAGGTCTTTATGTAGGTGTAGAGCCCGTTGCTGCGGTCAGTGAGCTGCTTCCACCCCTCTTCCCGGCCCTTGTTGTAGGCCTCGGCGACGGCAGTCTGCGCAATGGTCTGAGCCTGAACGGCAAGCAGTTTCTCTGCGTAGGCGCCCAACGCCTTATCCAGCACCTCTTTCGGCACCGGCTCGCCGCCCAGAATTGCAGCCTGAACCGCGCCATCGAACCGGCGATCACGGGCAATACGCTGAAGATAGGCCTTCAGCATGGCCGGATCTCCGCTGCCAAGCTGCAGCCTGGCCTTTTCGATCGCCTCAGCAGCAGTTCCGCTCACGCCGATCATGCCGCCGACGCGCCGGCCGGTCTGTTTGCTCAGGCGCCCAGCCAGGTTGAGGGCTATGGATCTGGCCCCCAATCCCGCCGCCCTGCCCTCGGTCAGCGCAACACTGATAGCAAGAGCCTGCTCAAGTGCGGCCTGCTCGCGGATCGCAATGGCCTGGGCCGACAGGAAGGAATTCACCTCCTGCCCATTCATGTCCAGTTCCGGCCTCATGCCGGGGATCTTGATACCGGCGAGCTCCTTGGTCGCGCCAGTGGTGTACGTGGTACGGAGCCTGACCGTCAGATTCAGCAGCAGGCCCAGGGCCAGAAGCTCCAGAATTCTCGATTGATCGTTGTCGGCCACCGCCTGCTCAAGCGCGGCGATGCTCACGGATTGCGCCACAGCAGCAACTTGATCAAGGTAGTCCTGCTGCGCGGCTGGCTCCAGGCTCTCGATATCGCGCTCTACGTCTACGGCTTTCATACGACGAATACCGCAATCCCGCATAGCTGCGTGCTGCGCAACAGCGGAGCGACCAGCTCATCGACCACGGTGAGGACCGGTCGGTTAGGCGCGGAACCCGCGCTGTCGGCTGACGCCTGATACTCAATCTCCAGCACGTCGACCTTCTGGCGCTTGATGGCGCCCGATGCAACGTAGTCCGGGCTCAGGCTGCCGGCGGTGACGATCTCGCGCAGAGCGGCCTCGTAGGTGGCCTGCTCGATCTCGATCGGCACCTCATCAACCGGGATGGCGTTGCCTTCGTTGTCGCTCGCGCCCGTGCGCGGCCACTGCAACGACTGGGCCCGGCCGCCGGTCTTGATTCCGGGGAATAGCGATTCCCAGCGCCCGCAGGAGCTCTGCGTCTGGTACTTGCCATCAATGTAGGCCGACGCCCGGACCAATGCGGCCTGTTTCGCTGCATCGTCGCCAGCCCACGCGGCATTCGCGCGCGCAAGGTGATAGGCGTCAGCGGCGGCAACTGAACCGTAGAAATCAGGCATCGGATTGTCTCGAATAGGTGGAGCGGCGAACCGCTCCGGGGTTTACTTTTTGTCTTCGGTCTTTGCAGCGCCTGCTTGCAGCTCGCCAGACTCGACCATTGCGGCTGTGACGTGGTGGTCTTTGAGCTTGGCCCAATCCTTCACGTCCACTTCCTCGCCAACTGGCAGGAAGGTGCCATCCGACAGGACGACAGGGTTCTTGCTGGTGTTGGTGACTTTGGCCATGTCAGATCCCATCCCCATACTTGACGGAGTTCGGTAGACGAATGTCCAGGCCGCCCAGGCGGAAGATTCCCGGCACTTCGAAGCGCAGCGGTGCGGCCTGGTACACAGGCAGGAACCGGTGAGGCATCGGGATGTGCAGTTTCAGCACCGACGGGTCGCGACGGTAGCCAACCATGCGAGCGGTACCGCCGCCGCCAGCGGTCAGCAGGCCGTAGATGCCGCGAATCATCAGAGGCTTGCCAGTGGTCTGGGTGTAGATGTTCGATTGCATCACGAACTGCAGAACAGTCATCGTGGTGTTCGGCATCACGCTCTGCGCCAATTGCTGCAGCTTCTCGAACGGCAGAAGCAGCGTGTCGGCGATCGAGGTGTACTGCGTGCCGGAGAAGGTCGGCATCAACACGGCGTTGATGTCGGCGATCATCTGGGCCGGGGTAGCGGTCGCCCAGTTGCCGGTTGGGACGGTGATCGCAGTCACGGCGCTGTTACTGATCAGGCCTTGGAAGCCTTTGCGAGCATCACCACGAAGCGCGACGTTATCCACCATCTCTTCGTAGGCGCGGCGCGCGGCTGCGGCGTCATCGGATTGCAGTGGGAAGCCCAGCATTTGCGCCTGGCTCAGTTCTTCCAGGCCCCAGCCGTAGCCGATGCCAGCGGTATAGACGGAGGTCTCGAACTTGCTACGTTCGCTACCAGCGCGAGGCACATCGTCGGAGTTGCCGTTGATCCAGTCGGCCTTGCCGAACTTGTCGCCGGAGTAGTAGGTGACCGTCTTGACCCATTCAGGCGCCGAGTTGTCCACGGGGATCAGATCCTGGTACTGAATGTCGCCGTACACGATCTGGTTGACCTGGCGTTCGATGAACGTCGTTTGGCTCAACGCGAAGCCCAATGCAGCCTGGGCGTCGAGCAGTTTGATTTGCGACATGCTTGACGCTCCTTACTTGATGAAGATGTCTGCCAGTGCGCCGGCAGTGGTGGTGGTCGAATCCCAACGAGAGTTCGGGATCTGGGTATTGCTGGTCGAGACGTTGGTGAACGCCCCGGCACTGGTCAGGTACACCGAGTCGCCAGCCGCAACGGCTACCGAAGCGGTAACAGTGATCGGGCCTTTCTTCAGGATGCGGGCCGAGTCGTACTGGCTGAACTTGTCGGCCACGGTCACAGAGCGATCGCGCGCGGTCACACCGAGAAAGCCGGTGCCGGCGAACGCGATGCAGCCGTTCTCGTCTGCGCCCTGGGCGACAGGGAGACCGAAGCCAATGCCAGCCGCCGTCTCGACGTTGCGCGAGATCAGGTCAGCCTGGGTCATGTCCGGGATGTGGCCCAGCTTGCGGGCCGCGATGTTGGTGCTGTACGTGGTCTGAATGGCTGGCATGGTTACGCCCCCTTCTGTGCTGGAGTCTTCCAGGCGTCGGTCATGCGCTGCTCGTAGGCAGACTGACCGTTGTCATTCGGATTGGTCCGGCTGTCGTTGTTGATCAGGTGCTGACGGACCGGGTCTTTGGCGGCGTCCTCGGCCAGGATGTCGAAGCGGGCCGCGATGTAGGCGTCAGGCTTATCCTTGACTGCCGCGTCACCCAGCTTGGCGACAACTGCCGCCTTGCGGATTTCGTCGGAGGTCTTGCCGGTGTAGTCGCCGTCGGAGATGGACTTGGCAACGCCGATCAGGTCTGCACGCTCTTTAACGCGAGCATCGATCTGCGCATCGGTCAGCACCTTGGACTTCAGGCCGTCGATCTCGGCATCCTTCTTGGCCAGTTCGGCGTCTTTGGCGGCCAGGGCGGTGGCGTGGCCGGTCTGGGTGTCGGTGAGAGTCTTGCCAGCATCGGTAATGCGCTGCTGCAAGGTCGCGATAACAATGGCGCCCTGGTCGGTTACTTCAACCGGGATGCCGTCGACGGTAACCGTCTTCAGGGTCATGGGTTTTTCCTTTTGGGGGTTGTGGTCAGTAATCGGGGCAACGCCCCAAGCGTCGCCGATGCGCGCTTTCGTTCCGGCCCGGCCACGCTGCACAATGGCAACGTGATCAGCCGTGATCATGGTTTGCTTGGCCTGGTACGCGGTCCCGTCGGGCGCTACACCGGCTTCCCACAGCAATTCGCAGCTGTAGCCAACGCTGAGCTCGCGCTTCCCGTCAGTCACAGCCTTGACCGCTGATGCGTCGGTGATCTTCAGGCCGATCTTCAGGTACTCGCCGTCGCGCAGGACGTCATCGCCGGTGGTGCCTACGGCCACTTCCTTCCAATTGGCCGCGGTAACGGACTCGCCCGGGTGATCATTGGTGACCGGAATCTTCGAGAAGGTCTGAAGCGAGCGCTTGGAGAACACCTCGGCCTCATCGCGGTACACGTTGACCACGCCCAGGTCCGGGCGACCTACTTCAGAGCCCAGGTATTGCTGAATGCCGGTACGCGCGGTCCGGGCAAAAGCTTCCAGATAGCCGGACTCGCTCAACGAGGTATCGCTGAGGACGACTGAATCAGTGATTTTCATGATTGCCTCAGGTGCTGGCCGGTTCTTTCGGAGGGGTGACGGGGGTGATCTCTTCCTCTGGCAGCGCGGCGCCGAACTTGTCCATGGCGGCTTCAAGCCCTGGGAGAATGCTCATCTCGACGAGAAGGTTCACCGATGCTTCGCTCAGCGCCTCCTGGGCGTACAGCTTGGTGTCTGCCAGCGTCTTGATGGTGTCGGCAGTGGTCTTGCCGATGTCTGCACGCTCTTTCGCTGTCGGCTGCCACAGAGGCGCCCAGGCGTAATGGATCTCTTGGGGTCTGGCGCCGAGCGCCGAGCGGATCAGGCACTCATCCAGCACGCTCATGGCTGGCTTGATCTCCAGCTTCTGCTTGGAGGCGACGTTGTCGTAGTAATTTCGGGTGTTTTCTTCGCCGTTGGCGTTAAGGCCGCCCGAAGATTGGCCGAACATCCGCGAACCGGGGATATCGAATGCCCCGGAGACGCCCTGCTCTGCCTTACTGATGATGTCCGGCAGCGTGCTGAAGTTGGCCGACTTGGAGCTGTGGGTTTCCAGGCCGTCAAGGATCAGCGTGCCGTTGATGCCCTTCGCTGTTGCGGCCAGGGCCAGGCGGTCAAGAAGCTGCTTGGTGTAGTTCTTGTCCTGCAGGCTGGTCATCAGGTTCGGGATGTTGATAACGTCGATCTTGGCCTCGTAGACCAGGCTGACCACGTTCGCCATGGTCTCGTCGTAGTGCTTGACGGCGGGCATGGCGCTCAGCAGCACCGAATCACCCCAGCCGAACTCAACACCTTGCGCGAGCTCAGGGTCTGGATGCTGCACGCCAACGAAGATGACCAGGCGTGACGGGTGAATCTCGATCTGCGACCCGGGCAGGTTGTAGGCCTTGGGCTTGCCAAAGCGCTCGCTCTGCGGGTCCTGCTCAATGGCTGTGGCGCTTAACTGCCGACGGGTCATGACGGTCAGGTACTTGATTCCGCCTTTCTGCAGCGACTCGGGTCGGATCGGCTCATTAGTGTTCTTGTCGCCCGTGCCGATGAATACCGCTGCGCCGCCGAATAGCCTGGCCTTGATCAGTGCCTCAAGGATCTTGCCGTTGACATCCAGCCTCTGCTCTTCAGCCTCGATCGCCTGAATCTGCTCCTTCTTGGCCTGCCAGTTGCGCCAGTTACGGCATGCATCCAGGGCGGGAATGGTCACGCCTTTGCGCGCCGACCATGAGCCCCGGAAGGCGTTGATCAACTGCTGATCATCCATGACGGGGGCGCTGTAGTGCGAGTGCGCGGCCTTGTCACGGCCAGTACCCAGCCCTGCGACGAGGTTCTGCAGGTTGTCTTTGACGTAGCTGAATACGCTCATGAGGTGCTCACGTTTGCGAGGGTGTAGGAGTTTGCGAGGCCGTAGCGCTGGGCAATCATGTAGCCCATGGCGTCGACCATGTGGTCAAACCCGCCCTTCTTGTCTGGTTCGCCGTTCTTGTCGTAGACCTGGCGCTCAAGGCACTGGGTCAACTTCGGGCATTGGTCGATGTTGACTCGCATGCGCCGCTCGCCGTATGCGTTCAGAAGCATCGCATTTACGGCATTTACCCGGTCCTTGACGCCAGGGTTGGTTGAGTCGACATACACGGCAAAGCCTGCCGCGCGCAGCAACGAAAGATCTGATTCACTGGCATTTTTGCTGCCGGTGTTCTGCCCGCTGGCGTCTGGATAGACGGCGATGCTGTGATTAGGGAATCTGACTTTGATCTTCTCGATCATCTCCGGCGTATCGCGGATGGTGTGCAGCTCATCCAGGGCCAGGGGAAGGCCCTCACGAATGACATAGACCACGGCACTCATCTTCATGACGTTGAAGTCCATGCCGATGTGAAGCGCCTCGCCTGGCCTTATGCGCTCAACGGTGCGGCATGCTTCGCGGTTGAACGTGTAGTAAACGACGCCCTGATAATTCTCGAAGCTGGCCTCATACTCTTGCCGGAATGTCCGGGGGTCCATCTTGCGGCGTGCCGCCTCGATCTCCTCGGCCGGAACGTTGCCGCCCTGGACTGAGGTATAGAGCCAGCTCTTGTGGTCGGGCTCTCCGTCAGGCTTTCCGTCTTGAAACGTGTCATAGCAGTGGTTGAAGCCCTTAGGCGTGCCAATGCGCAGCGCATGGCCACCCTTGCGGACCTCGCCGGTTGGCAGAGTGTAAGTGCAGGTCGATAGCATCGGCCTGATTACTTCTTCCCACGCGGCATATTTGCAGTCCGCCCACTCATCCACGAGGATGAAGAACAGCCCTGAGCCGCGTAGGTCATCGTAGTTCTCAAGGCCGACGCAGCGAAGCAAGTGACCACTCTTGAGAGTGATCAGCATGTCTGTCTCGTTGGGCTTGCTGGCCATCCATGACTTTGGAATGGCCTGCTTCAGTCGACGCCAGAACACTCGGCGCGCCTGCTTTTGGGTCGGCGCTGCGTACCAAATTTCATCTTCTACGCTGACATTCCACTCCGATGCGAGCTTTGCAGCCCTGCGCATCTCAGCTTTGCCCAGAAAGGTCTTGCCGAACCGGCGCCCACAAACAGCGTCACGGAATCGCGCCTCAGACTGGAACCCCCAGCAGTAAATGTTCGCCTGCTTTGGCGTCAACTCAACGAGAACGTCAGAGATACGGGCTGGCAGGGACATCTTCGTCAGGCCTCAGCACGTATTCAGCAGCAGGTTGGGCGCCCGCCTCTGAACCAGGGGGCTTAATTGGATCGAGACGGCGATTGACGTAGACGTCGCCCACCTCTTTGGCTGCCTGCTCAAGCAATTGAGCGGTTAGCGCCATGTTCTTCATATTCTCGGCCTTCTCGGCCATTCGGCCCAGGGCGCGAAGCCTGAATGCTCGGTTGGCAATGGGAATATCTGCCGTCTCTTCCTTAAACCGCTTCCGGGCCTCATGGAACAGAGCCGCCCACTTCTTCGCCAGTCTCTGCCCGGCGAACTTCGTCGGGTCATGCGACTCGCACTGTTGCCGGGTTATCTCAATGCCATATTCCGTCTTGACCTGGGCGACAACCTGTGACGGCGTATCAAAGCAGGCCAGAGCCTGAACAATGAAGGCTTTGACCTCGCTTCGTAGTACAGCCATTTGTTTGCCATCCGTCATTACCTGTCATGGAATCAGGCCGACTTGAGCAGACAGGTTCCGCAGGCCCTCGAAATATTTAGTTTGCCTACCTCGGCAGGCTTGTTTGCAGCATCCACCAGCGCCTTAACGTCCGGGCTGGCACCATAGCGACGAACCACGCCGACGAACTCTTCTACGTCGTGCCCCTGCATCTTTAGCTTGGGTGCGCCTGTCTTGGTGAATGCTGGCGCGCCGTACTGATCAGTGGCCTGAGCCAGGTGATACAGCTCATGTTCGACCAGTGCACAGAAGTCAGCATCACTACAGGTCGAGCAGTAATCGGCAGCCAGAGTAATGATGAAGGCAGGCACATCGCCGAACCAATCGAACATCTGCTGTTCCATCCGGGCTTTCTGCCACCCTCCTGCACGGAAGGCGACCTGCTCGGCCTGACCCAATACACGGCGACCTTGCTTCTCGAAGCTGGACGACGCCCACATGACTGCGATATCAGCATCGATCAGGTGAGCGTGGTCGGGGTTGTGAATACTGCCGGTGTCGGCAAGGATCTCGGTCTGTATCCACTCCCGGACGGCAGGGGCGGGAACTACCCGGATGCCGAAGTCGGAAAGGTCCGACAGTTCCACTATCTCAGCGGGCGGTATCGGCCTATCCATCTAAACCTCACTCCACCGAGCATGCAGGCCAGATGCTTCTGGCAAACGCCAATGCCCCAGCATGATCCAGCGCTTCGTCGAGCAGGATCATCGGGAATGGCTGGTAGCCTGGCGCGGTGACGTACCAATTCTTCTTGGTCATGGTCACCTCGCGCCACGAAATGGCGGTATTTGATTTGTGGCGCGCTACGACTTCCGGCGCTCAATCTTCACGCGGCGGGTATCGCGGTACAGGCAGTGCTCGCAGTGCAGGTAGCGGCAAAGCCACGTCTTGATGCGCTCCCACCAGGTCACCATGACGAAGTGACGGAGACCGGCAAGGGCCAGGGAGGCGTGGAACGTCACGCCTGCAACCGTGGGGGTGAGGTAGATCGACTCCGCCCGGGTGGCAATCGCATACCCAGACAGTGCAATGGCGGCGTAGATCAGCTTCCCAGCGATGCCGTCCCGCACCTGATTGCTCAGAATGGCCCAGACAGCCCATAGGGCAATGATCGATACGAAGAGGTTGCTCAGAGTTTCTAGGCTCATGGGTTGCCTCCCCCGAACTTCTGGCGGATGAGCGACCAGAGATCGGCGGCTTTGATGGCGCGGTTGATTGCGGTCATCAATGACCCACCGAATGCACCAAGGAGAAATCCGATACCGGCCACGTTACCCGGCTCGGTGATTGAGAGGTAGGTGCTGACGATACCGGTCAGGTAAAGAGCGCACGCCACCCCCGTGATCAAGAAGACCACCCAGGCCTTCCAATCGTTCAGGTCATCCTTGTGCCACCAGCTTGCAGCGATGACGCCAAATAGCCCGGCCATCATCCAATCGGCCCTCTCGGAGAGGCGATGAAAGAAATCCATGCGCTGACTCCGTGACTGGGCATGTTTAATAAAAGGGCGGGTGTGAGCCGCCAAGAGGAGCACCCTGGAGCGGGTTTGCAGAATCTGTGCGCCTGGGAAAGCGTCCATCGCTGTAGCAGCTTTCCTCAGAAGTACAAAAAGCCCGAAACGTGTCCGGGCTTTTTCATTGCTACCAGGCGTATTCAGCAGAGCGCGTGACCGACGCCGTCAGGAACCGGACTGGCAGAACTCATCACGAAGTGATTGCTGGATGCGCGGAGATTGGACTTCAGAGATTCATCAGTGGCGTGGCCACCCGTTCGCCACATGGCGAGGGTCAGGTCCAGCCGCTTCAGGCCGACGCCCGGCAACTCAGCCGCCGCGATAAACATTCGCTGGGCGTACAGCACCGGCTCAGCCAGTGCGGAAACGGAGAAGCAGGCCATGCATGCGGCGAACGCAAGACCCAGATAGGTTGAGAATCGACGCATAATGCATTCCTCGGAGTGAGTTTTCTTTGGGCAATAAAAAACCCGGCGCAGTGGCCGGGTTTCGTAGAGCAAGTTGCCGCAGGCAAAGTACTCAATGTGGCAAAATGATGCCGTCAGCCGCACGGGAAGTCAAGCAGCCTCTTTCATCTGATAAATCACCGCTCCGATAGGGCTCAGGGCCATCCGGTCAAGGTCTTCGCAGCAATCGAATGCCAACCGAATTCCCGGCTCCCAATCTCGCTCCCAGTTGAACGATTCGATGCGAATCCCATACTCGGCCACCAGCCAGGTGCGGAACGATTCGGGCTTGATCATTGGATCGGCATTGGCCGACTGGCCCCCTTGGTGCATGTAGCGATAGCGCTTCATCACACCCTTCACCACGTACTCCAGCTTTTCGCGCTTTGCCGCCGTCATGCGCTTGGACTTCGACACGACCAGGCCGAATACCACCTCCTCGGCAGCCTCCCGGATATCGTCGCTCCGGCTCGCTGCGTACATGTACTCGCCGAACACCCTAACTTGAGGGTGAAGACGGGATATTGCTGACTGGATATGACCGGCCAGTGCACTATGCATGGCGTGATTTGCGGTAGGGCCGCGCTCCGTGCTTTGCACGACAACCCCCAATTGAACGACATCCGAACTCTGTCCGGGGGCCGGGTTGTAGGTGCAGTCATGCCAAGCTTGCCGCGCCGAATTGATCCTCATGCACTCGCCCTCTTGAGTTCTCTGGACTTTTCTCGATACAGCGCAGTCAGCGCTTTCAATTCGTCGATCGTGTACTTCTTCGGCTCATGCGGGCCTTCCAGCCATTCAACGTTCGCGATGCCAATGCGCTTCACTAGCTCGATGCGGTAATTCACGACGTTTCCGGACTTGTGCTGGTTGCATGGCACACATTGTTTTGCGCAATTCAGCGGCTCGAATCGCAAGGCCGGGCTGCTTCCGACCGTGCGGTAATGGCCAGCGTCATACTTGCCCTGGTGATGACGACCGCAGCTCACGCATGGCAGCAGCGCGTCACGCTCACGCACCCATGCGTTGAAAGCTCGTTGCGTGTCCTGCATGTGATCCGCCCGCGACTTCACCCTCTCCTTCGCCGCCCGATGCTCCTTGCGCCCCACATCAGCCAGAGCCTTGCGCGCCTGCACCAGGTTCTCCGGCGGCAGAGCTATGGCGCAGGCAGGGCTGCATACCTTTTGACCGACACGCGAAGGCTGGAAGGCCTCCGTGCAGTGGGCGCACTTTTTCTTGCGGGGTGTGCGCGGGTTTATGCCGCTGGCCTTGAGGGGGACGGTTCGATTCAGTTCCGTGCGTCTCATGCCGATACCTCGCGGGACTTCTGCTGCTCGGGCGTTCCAATGCCTTGCAGCAGCTCCTTGAATGAAAGTTCGCCGGGAAGATGCTTTTTGCGTAGCGCTCCCTCATACCAAAGAGCAGTGGCAGCGTTGCCTTCACCGCCCTGAAGAATCAATCTGGCGCCATCCAGGAAGTATCCGAGAATTTCAGGGCGAAGAGCCTGGCCAAACTCAGGGTCGAGATAGACCTCATGTGCGTGAATGCAGTGGGTAACGGTGTACTCACCGTTGAGGTGCGGGTAATCGAGGCACTGGAGAATTACCGGCTCGCCAACACTGAACTTGAACTTACTCATGCCGCCTCCCCCATGTTGCAGCGCATTTTCATGTACTCGCTGTCCTCGGGATGCGGCAGGTAGATCCCATGCTCAGCCGCCCAAACGTCGATGCAGGTCATGAAGGCGTGCATGTCGCCCTTGTCCAGCCCGCTGGTGTGGCGCAGCTCCAGGCGTTCCGTGACTTCGCCTGTCTTGAGATTGATATCCCGAATCACCTCTTCGCCCAGAAACGTCAGCTTGAGGTTGCGCTTCATGTTCTCCATGTTCATGGCCGCGCCGGTGGCGAACGTCGTCTTGCCCATGCTCACGAAGAACTGGGCGGCGCACTCACACCATTTGTGGAAAAGCGCGTTTTGCGGAAGGCTGCGGCCCGCGCCGGTGATCGTCACATTGCAAGGGAACCCCTTGATGCGGATAGCAGCGCTGACGACGGACAGTTCAGCCAGGGAGTTGAGGCGGATTTTATCGGCCATAGCAGTACTCCTTCCCCTCTATGGCGCAATACAGGCGCCTGGCCTCGTCCTGTTTCAGCGAGTTGCCGCCCTCTACCCATGGCAGGTACCCACAGATGTTTGCCCACTGCTCGTACACGGCCTTCGATCCTGCCTCGTCTTCCGCAGTCCACTTGCTTGCCTTAGCTGGGGCGCCGAGATCCGGCTCGACTTCGGCTGGATCAGAGCGCAGCGGACTACCTTGCAGCCCTTTGCGCTTCAAGTAGTCCATAGCTTTTTCAGGGAGATCGTTGTCTGGCGCGGCTTTCCGCAGTCGTTGGACTAGTTGGCGAACCAGTGCTGATAAGTCGTCCACGCATGCCACCTTCTCGCGCAGCCCTTCGCACTCAGCCTTGAGCGCGTCGATATCCGATTCAGCCGAGGAAAGGCAGCCGCGAATGGTCTTGAGCGTGTCTTCGCTAACCTCAAACCGGCAATCGATGGTTTTATGGCTGGCCTTGAGCGCGTCACGCTCGGCGATGAGGTCGTTGACCATTCCAAGCAGCTCGTCACCGTCGCTGTTCATGTCAGCGCCGAGCGCTTCACCGATGGTGCCCATGCCCATACAGGCCGCCAGGAGCATCCGCTGGTTGCGCTCGCTATCCGCAATCAGCCCCAGCACCACGTCAGGCGTGGCAGCGCACTCGAAATTGAACATGGCCTCAGCCGCAGCCATTCCTTCCAGACCGCAGCCTTCGCGGATCGCCCATGCCAGCGCCTTCAGATCTTCATTGGTCATGATTGAGCCTCCGAGGCAGCGCACGGCCCTGGGTGTCCCGGCTCGCGACTGCACTCCCAGCCCTCTGGCGGAACGTCACACATCGGAGCCACGTGCAGCCCTGCATCGCTGATAGCCATCGCCAAATCCTTGTTGTAGACGGTGAAGCGCTTGCCCTTGGCGTCGATTACTCGCCATGCAGTGGCTTGAATTACGCCAGACGGGATGCGTGCGGCCTGCCACGCCAGCCAGCAGTATTGAATCGTGGTGCTGTGATATTCGCCGTCCGCGAACCGGGTCATGCGCTGGTTTGGGTACTCACTGAGGACCCATGCCTCAAACGCTTCGCGCATTTTCTGATCATTCATGGCAAAGCTCCTTAGGTACAGACACGACAGGGCCAAGTACAGAGGCAACGATGGCGCGGCAGGAGGCGATGAGGGGTGTTGCGTCCATGGCGGCAAGCGGGCTTTCTTGCGAGTGCGTACCGGCCTGAGCCCACCACCCTCGGCCCGGCAGACCGTGCGGGTAGTGCAGGTCAACTAGGTGCTTCTCGATCAACGGGCCGGTTACAGACCAGTCAACGACCGGGTTAAACCGGCGATGCTCAGCCAGGAAACACCCGGGGCGCTTTCCGCGTACGAGCACTCGACTTGGATTCCCGTAGTGCGGATCTTCGACGTAGACAGGCTGACCATCAGCCTTGCCGACAGCCCAGTTCAAGGCTTCGCCGCAGAGATCGCTTACCTTCACCTCGATGAGCTCACTCATAACCAACCTCCTGGCGCGATGGCGCTTTCCACTCCCAAAAGGGGCCGTTATTCTTCATGACGCCTTTACGCTTGAGACGCTGGAGGGCTTTGCTGACTTCTTCACGGTCGACTTGAAGGGCTGATGCGCAGATCCAGGCAGTTGCGCCGCCGTGCTGCTGGTAGTAAGCGAGTACGGACTGGTCGAAGGGGGTCATTTGCAAAGCTCCAGCGCTTGCGCCTCAGTGAAACCTTGAGCCACCAATGCCTGATATTTGGCGCGAATCATTTGCGCCTGAATGGCAAGAAACTCAATGTGCATAGGCATGCTGCGCTTTAGCGCTTCCAGTTCTGCGCGCTGCTTGTCGATCGGCCCTGTCAGGACTGTCAGGTTATCTTTCATCACTTGCGCTCCTGAATCATGCGGTCGACGCAAGCCACCCAGGCGGACGAGCCGCGCTCATTGTTGCGAGCACAGATCCTGTCGAGAGATGGTTCTGGTGCCAGCAAGTACCAGCCAACCATGGCGCCGATCGCCACTGGTACCAGAGCCATTAGGGCGCCTTGCATGGCGGGCCATAGATAACGATGCACTTTCATCACGAAGCCCTCCGCTTGCTGCGCTCAGAAGCGCCTTCGAATACCAGTCCAATGCCGCGACCTTCACGTAGCCGGTCAACACTGCGGTCACCCAGGACGGCGCCCAGCTCTTTGGCGTCGATGTTGGAAATGACGATGGTCGGCAGTTGTTCCTCGTAACGCCCGTTGATCACCGCGAACAAGGTGGCCAGCTCGAACTCAGTCGGCTTGGTGGCACCCACTTCGTCGATGATCAGCAGCGATGGCTCTACCAAACTGGCGAATGCCTCGGCCTCGCTGTATTCAGCCCGGTCGCCGTAGCTGCCCTTGATGAACTGGAGCAGCCCGCCGACGGTGCGGTACACGGCCGTGGCGTTGTGGTTGACGATGATGTGTCCGGCGATGGCAGTGGCGAGATGGGTCTTGCCGGTGCCAGGGGTGCCGGTCATCACGATGCAGCGGCCGTCTTCCAGGTTCTGCGGGAACTGCTCGGCATACTCGACGCACTTGTCGAGATTGGCCTTCTGCCCCTCGGTGGCGGCGTGGAAGTCAGCAAAGCGCTTGCCCATGAACCGCTTGGGAATCAGGGAGGCCCCCAGCTTGCGCTCCAGACGCTGTTCGGCCATACGGGCATACATCGCCTGCTGTTCCGCCTGATCGCGCAATGCTTGGGCCTCAGCGGCGCACTCAGGGCAACCTGACGGCGTATCGCTGGTCTTGCGGATCACGGATGCGTACTCACCGTGGGTTTCGCACTTGGCTGGCTGCTTGGCGATCACCCCGAACCGGCGCTCGATGTCGCAGATGTCCAAGTTGATGACTTTCGGCTCAGAAGTCATAGGTCCCATCCCCCACGGCAGTCAGGCCCGCCGTGTAATCGCGCTTGTCGAAGCCGGTGTGGCGGCTGGATGGCAGGTGATGGACGTTGCTCGGAGTCGATACCTCGTCCTCCCAGCGCTTGCCGTTGAGCCAGGTAGCCGGGTGCGGGATGAACTGTCCGCCGTCCTTGGTCCAGCCGGGGGATGCGCATTGCCGGGCAAGGCCCTGGGTGATCAGGGTGAACAGGTCGTCAGTGACCTTGTGTTTCTTCCACGCCTTCTCTGCTGCGGTCTTGCCCTTCTTGTTCGGGTAGAGCTTCCAGAACTTCGGGAACAGGTCCTCATTCGGCGACGACGATGCCGGAGGCGTCGGCGGGTTAAGGGAATCAGGAATCAGAGAATCAGGAATCAGAGAATCAGCCCGAGCGCTACCGAGAATGGCAGAAGTAGTTCCGCCAAAATCGGTAGTGATACAACCCTCTGATACAGAAGGGATAACTGACTCTGGTTCGTTACGGTGCGGGTTCTGATGTTTGTCGAAGTTGTCGACCTGAATGAAGCGTTTCACGCCGACGGTGTAGCGAATGATGAAGCCTTCGCTGGCAAGGAACTGCAAAAGACCCTCGATATCGATCCCTTCGCGGTAGGGGAACAGCTCACCTTTGATGCGAAGTGGGCGATCTTCCAGGCGACCGGCCTTATCTGCGAGCAGCCACAGGCCCTCGAACAGCAGCGTGATCATCGGATCAGCCACGCCGAGCACTTCGTTTTTGAACAGTGCTGGCTTGATGTTTCGTGCGCGGGCCATTACACGGCCTCCCGATAAAAGCTCGACAGAGCGCGGATAGCCGTCTCATGACGACGCTTGGCGTTGTACTCGGCCTTCTTGGCCTCCTTCACGCGATTGAACTGAGCGTCGGTAAAGGTCATAACAGGGAGAAATTCCTCGCTGTCTGGGTCGAAATTTCCAGCAGGTCGGCCATGCGCTTCGAAGAACGTGTCGTACATAGTGCGCAGTTCGATCTTCAGGGCCTTTTTAGTGGTCGTGGCCTTGAACAGCAGCAGCGCTGTCAGGGCTGCGCGTTCGATCAAGTCTTGACGGGTAGGCTTCGGCATGGTCAGAACTCCAGGCGCTTGATTTCAGAGAGAAGCGCCCGGCTGTGGCGGAGCATGTAAACCTTGCTTAGCTGCTCCTTGCGGGCCTCATAAGGGGTTCCGATGTCGATCAGGGAGGCATTCACGCGCTGCAGGTGCTCAATGCAGCGAATCTCGCAAGGCGTCAGGTGGTCACGGATAGCTTCTGCTGGACCAATGCAGTGAGCTGCGCGATAAGCCTTCGACGGCATGCCCAGGGCGATACGGTTGATGAGGTCGAATTCATTGCTGAAGTGGTAGTGCTTCACTTCTTTGCCTGCAGCGATGCGGCCGTGAGTGATGGCGTCGGTCAGAGCTGGAGCCTCAAGACGAGCGCGCTCGCGAGACATAGCGCGATCAACGCCTTCGCGGATGCTGTCAGCAGCGGAGCGCTTAACCGACTGGAAGGTGCGATAGACGTCTACCTCAAAGGCAGGCTCGATCCAGGCGGCGTAACGGATGGCTATCAGCTCATCAGCGAAGGTGCCACCAGCGCGCCCTGGGAGCTTCACGCAAACTGCTATTTTCGTAGCAGTTTCTAAAGCACCGATAAACGCGGCTACCGACTCAGATTTGAGAAAGTTTCCGGGGCGCTGGCTGTCGGTGGCTTTCTTGCTCTCTACTGCCGACTTGTGCAGATCGTTCAGCGAGTAGCGGCCTTCCGCGTCACGGCGAATCGTCACGCCGCCGATATTTACTGTGTCAATCCGCGCCACGTTTTCCGAGATAACAAAACGTGGCGCGGAGTGAATTGACTGGGTGTTGATTGTTTGGTTCGTGGTATGCATATAATTCGTCCCACATAGATGTTTAAGAGAGCCGGGTCACTACCCCGGCTTTGTTTCGTCTGTAATTTGGTGCAACTAATTAGGGTCAGTAGATCTGGTGCTAATTAGGGTCAGCGCCTTTCGGCCCTCCCCTGATTTCTGCGAGGGTTGCTTTGGGGCGTGTAGAAAAGGTCAAGCCACCCATGGCAATTGTCTCGATCATGATTTCTTCCAAGGCCTCATCGAGGCTGTACCGCTTGACCCTGGCGAGCTCTTCAACTCGCGCCCTCGTTCCAGGGCTCAGGTTTTGGTATTCGAGCAAATGAACCTCCTTAGGCTGATCACGCAGCGCTAGACTTCTTCTCTTCCTTCAGCACGCCTTCAATTGCGCCGTTCTCAACGCCCCATTCGATGATTTTCAAAAGGAACGTCGCGTGCTGGGTGCGCGCACGGCAGGCGGCGCGCTCAAGGATCTTGTCCAGCGTTTGGTTGAAGCTGACTTGGCGGCGCTTGTTGCGTTTGTCTTGAGGGTTGTGGATGTAGGCCATTGGTGTTGCTCCTTGTGGCTGATGAATTGGTTAGGCGGCAGAAAGGGATTCGGTCGGGTACAAATCCGGCCGGAGCTCATGGCGAGAGACGCCAGTAGCTTTTTCGATTTCGAGAACTCGCTCAGCGGGCACGCGCCCAGAGGCGCACATTTTCTGCACCGCTTGAGGCGTGACGTTGAGGTGGCGAGCAAGCGCGGATTGGCCGCCAGCGACCTTGGCCGCCTTGCATACTGGAAAGTCTTCCATTTTGAACCTCAAAGTTACAGTTACAACCAGAGGTTATCGTATGGCAGCGCGACTTACAACTTACATTCACAGTGAAAATTACAACTGCTGGTTGCATCATTGAGCTATGAGCACATTAGGAAAGCGCATAGCGCAAAAACGAGAGCAGGCAGGATTGAGTCAGTCAGAGCTGGCCAGGAGTCTTGGCTTGTCGCCTCAGGCCGTCCAAAAATGGGAGTCAGAGTCGTCAGTGCCTAGAGGACGGCGGCTGGATGACATAGCCAGCGCCCTATCCACCTCTGTAGGGTTTCTGGTCACTGGCGAGGATTCGTCTGGTTCGCGGCGCAAGGTTGAGTCAAACGCCACCATGATTGGTCCGTTCGATGTGTGGGATGACGACACCCCCCTGGATGATGACGAGGTGTACGTGCCGTTCCTCAAGGAAGTGGAGCTGTCCGCAGGGTCTGGGAAGACCATCGTGGAGCAGTCGCATAAGCAGAAGCTGCGGTTCGGAAAGCTCACCCTTCGCAGGCAGGGCGTACAGCCGAGTGACGCTGTGTGCGTGACCGTCAGCGGCAACAGCATGGAACCAGTGCTACCGGATAAAAGCACCGTTGGCGTTGATCAGGGCTCAACGACTGTCGTTGACGGGAAGATGTACGCCCTCGACCATGACGGCCAGCTCAGAGTGAAGACTCTCTATCGCCTGGCTGGTGGCGGCATCCGCATGCGCAGCTTTAACCGCGACGAGCACCCGGATGAGGAATACACCTCTCAGCAGATGGAAGATTGCATGATCACAATAATCGGCCGGGTCTTCTGGTCTTCGGCTCTATGGTAGAGGCGAACCTGGGCGCATTCCCTCGCGAATTCTCCGAATATTTATAGCGCCACCCTCCCCTGATCAATTAGGCCCGCCGAGTGCGGGCTTTTTTGTGGGCGCCAAAACAACCGCAGGTTACTGATTTCCATGGCCCTACAACTCAATCGAGAAAAAACTACAACCAAACGCTTGCGCACTGTAACTTTAGGTTGTAGATTTACATCCATCGAGCCACTACAGCGACTCGCCAGGGCCTCAATCGGGTCTGCGCTCTTTCACAACTTAGACCGCCGAGCCTTCAGGCATAGAAGGCCAGCAGACCCAACAGGGCGAGCTGCAAACAGGTGTGACAGCCATGAAGCTGTCATTCAAGCGACACGCAGGCCCCAAGCGAAGTGGGAAGCGTGATACCGGATGAGCGACCGGGGCCTGGTTTGAAAACAGATTTCCTCAATGGCCTTGCACGCAGGGCCATTCGGAAAATCAAACAAACGTGGAGATACACCGATGGACATCAAGACACTCGAAGCACTTGGCGTAAGCGCTACCTACCTTCAAGAGCGAATCGTCGAGCAGGCGGTTCATGCGCTTCTCTACTCCACCGGTTTTGATGAGGATGGCGACGAATCGTCATACGCGTCCAAGTTCAAGCAGCAGGTCGAGAAGCGCGTTCAGGAGGCGGTTGATCTGAAGATTGCCGCTCTTGCTGCCGAGCACGTTCTGCCTCGCGTCGGCGAGATGATCGAAGCCGCCAACATGATGAAGACCAATGCCTACGGCGAGCCAAAGGGCGATCCGATGACCTTCAAGGAGTACATCGCCAGTCGGGCCGAGGTGTATATGAGCGAGAAGGTCGACTACAACGGCAAATCCCGCGAAGAATCAAAAGACACCTACAACTGGCGCGAGTCTGGCCCTCGTCTCACCGTCCTGATGAAGCTGTACATCAAAGACACCCTGGAAAAGAGCGCCAAAAACGCGATCAACGACGTGAACAAGGTGATTGCCAAGAACATAGAGGTGGCCGCAAAAGACGCGATTCAGGCTTGCGCGGCGGCAATCAAGGTCAGCGCAACTATCTAACCCCATTCCCCCATTCGCCTATGGGCAATCAGGAGGTAGAGAGATGGCCATAACCAACGAGCAGCGCATCGACGCAATGATTGCTCTGCTTCGCAATATGAAGACCGACGATCGGCGCCTGAGCAAATTAAGCGCCGTGAGCTGTATGGATCTGACGCCGAAGAAAGCGCAGCAACGCAATGCCGACGCCGACTGGATAGCAATGGAAAACATAAAGCGCCGCCATGAGTTGCACGCCCTTTCGGTGGAGCTTGGGTTTGCCGATCGCCGCAGCAGCTACGAGCCAATCGAATTGCGAGATAACTGGCACCGGTTCAAATACACGCCGCGAGCCCCGGCATAACCACTCCTGCAAGGAAGCCCCTCATGTCCCTCAAGCAACTAACAGTACAAGCAGCCCGCAGCCATAACCATCTGGCAATACGGGAGAAACAATTCAAAAACGATTGTCTGGCTCAGCGTGATGTATGGATGCGCCTGGCTAGATCTGTGGGAGGTAAGTGATGAGTGAGTCGAAGTTTACGCCGGGGCCTTGGGTAAGGCGCGGAAGCGCCATCGTTGCACTGGCTGGCCAGGGGAAGGTGGCAGACGTCAAGGTTGATGATCGTGAGGGCGTAGCGAACGCCAATCTAATCACTGCCGCTCCTGAAATGCTCGAAGCGCTGCAGGCCGCTCGCAAGCTGTGGGGCGATTATCTTCCTGCTGGAAACAGCAACGCCATGAAAGCTATGCGACTGGTAGATGCCGCCATCGCCAAGACCACAGCCAGCCCTATGGGCAAGGAGTGAGAGAAAGCATCGCCTCAGCCAATTCACAGAGTTGGCTGAAGGATGCGGACGAGTACAAGCCGTTAAGTCGGTCCCCTGCATCAATCGCGCAGAGCCGATCTGCGAGACATTGCTCTAGCAGTGTCTTGGTAATTCCAGAACCTGCCTTGCCGGGTATCGGCAGCAAGGAACGGCATCCCTGTCTCACCAGGGCCTCAAACCACCTGCTTGCGGTGGGCCACAAAGCAAGCCCGAGCAGTTCGCTGGAGGGACTTCGACCCCTGCGAAGGCGAGGCTGTATCGGAATGTCGGCGGGACATGAAAAAAGCGTCTCCAGAGCAATCAGATTGTGGCGAAGCCCGGACGTCGATTGCAGTAAATGGTGCGGCCCGACATTCCAATGCAGCTTCAATAGGTGGCCACTGCCTGCCCAGTGAGCGAGCAACAGGAGATACGACCATGAAAGAAGATTTTGCAGATGCGTATCAGGGCGCTCGCGAAGAGCTGGCCATCTGGAAGCGCAGAGCGCTGGAGGCTGAAGCGAAGGTTCGCGAACAGGATCGGATCATTGAACGGCTGGGTGATGCTTTGAATGACCAGAACGGCCCAACCTTCATGGGCGAGCCTAATGTTCAGGACGAGAACGGCGTGCGCCCTGCATTTTCGTCTGATGGCGCATACCGCTTCAACCCGCTGACCGGCCAGCACGAATAGGCTCGGCCCAAACAATTCTGACCCGGTTAGCGCCGGGTTTTTATTGCCCTGAATTTATTCGCATGAACCCACTCCGGCGCCACTTGGCAGATAGCCGTTCTTGAGGGTTCAGCCGAATGGGTTCACTGACTGAGGATTGAGTGATGAGCAAAGAAACAGGCGGTCCGGTAATGCCAAGTGAATATTCCCTGGAGGAGAACCAGGGGATAACTCTTCGTGACTACTTCGCGGCCAAGGCCATGCAGGGGTTTGCAGCCAGTCCGAGCATGATCGATAGCAATGACTCTCGCGCAATCTCATATGTAGCCGACGCTTCTTACGCCATGGCCGACGCCATGCTGGCTGCCCGCAACGCATAACCCAGCCCACTGGAGGCAACCATGAACCGGCACGACACGGCAGCGGCGATGATTGAAACCCGGCTGCTGAAGATGGAAGTCGGCGATGACTCGATCCAGCTCAGCAGTGAAACAGACATGGCCACCGAGATGGCCTACGCCCAGGGCGACATTGACTGTTCCGAGTACCAGGGCTACGTCGAGCGCCGTCACCGCGCCCGTACTCGCCATTTTCGCAATCAACTGAAAAGGCTGGGGGTGCCGTATGACAATGCCGCTTGTTCCGTCGCTCATTGATGAGCAGTTGGAAGAGATCAGCGCCCACAACCTGCGCGAGGCATACCGACTTGCTGAGTTGCGCGGCCATTTCGGGCCACCGGTAGAGCAATACGCCGAGCCAGGCTATCGCGGCCGAGTTCTGCAGGTCCTTCGTTATCGCGTCAAACAGCAGCAAGCCCAGCAGTAACCCCTCCCCAAATTAATCGCAGCGCCCCGCATGGAGCGCGAGGTATCGCTATGTCCGCAGAAACCCAATTGGCCACCGTGCCGCCCAAAGAATCAGCCCTCGCCATTTTTTGCGCGCCGGACGGCCTGGAGCCGTGGTTGCAGCAGGTTCGCGCCAAGGTCGACGAGTTCCAGAAGATCCTGCCGGACCTCGCGACGAAAAAGGGCCGCGATGCTTATGCCTCGATGTCATTTCAGATCGCCAAGTCCAAGACAGCGCTGGAGGCGGTCGGCAAGGAGATATCCGCCCAGCAAAAGGAGATCCCGAAGAAGATCGACGCCGAGCGCAAGCGCGTGTGGGACATCCTTGAATCGTGGCAGAAGGAAGTCCGCAAGCCGTTGGATGACTGGGAGGCTGCTGATATTGCCCGGCGCGATGGCCACACCGACCGCATTCAGGCGATGAAGGATGCGGTTGATCTGACCGGTCCGATGGATGCAACGTCGATAAAGGCGGCCATTGAAGAAATGGAGGCGCGCGTCATCGACGACTCTTGGGAGGAGTTCTTGCCCGAGGCTGCGCAGGTGAAGGATCAGTGCCTGGCTGCCATGCGCGCCCATCTCAAGGCCCGCGAGGCGTACGAGGCTGAGCAGGCAGAACTAGCCCGCCTCCGTGCTGAGGCCGAGGCCCGCGCCAAAGCTGATCATGAGGCGGCCATTGCCCATGAAGCTGCTGAGAAGGCGCGAGTCGAAGCCGAACAGAAGGCTCAGGCCGACCGCGATGCCGCAGCCAAGCGCGAACAGGCGCTCATTGATCAAGCCGCCCAAGCCAAACGTGATGCCGATCAAAAGGCCCGCGATGCCGAAGCCGCCGCCGCTAATCAGGCCCTGCAACTGCAGCTAGCCGCCGAGCAGGCCGAACGCCAAAAAATCCAGGCCGAAGCTGATCGCGTTGCCGCCATCCAGCGCCAAGCCGAAGCAGTTGAGCGGGCCCGGCTGGACGAGATTGCACGACAGGATGCGGCACTGGCCGAAGAGAAGCGCCAGGCCGCCGCTCGCGAAGCCGACAAGGAGCATAAAAAGACCATCTGTCTTGCTGCTCAAAAAGCCCTGATGGACGCCGGGATCAACGAAGAGGTCGCCAAGGCCGTAATCATCCTGATCCATCAGAGCAAGGTTCCTGCTGTATCAATCGCCTATTGAGGTCGCCATGAACGACGAACTATCTCTCTCAGCGCAAATGCGTATGGCGGCACTGGCCGCACCGACGGCGGCGATCGAGCGCCAGGAGCTTAGCGAAGCAAGTCGGCAGGCTAACAAGGAGCGAATCGAAAAGCTCGGATCATCTGCGGAACTGGTGCTCGACCTTGAGCGCCGGCTGGCAGCAGAGACCAATGACCGCAAGCGCGCTCAGACCGAGGCCCGATACGCCACCAGCAAGCTCGAACAGGTCTACCAGTCGATTTGCTCAATCCTCGGCCGGGACGTGCGCCCTCTCGGCGTTGTGGGTCTCGGAGTAGCGCTCAGCGACAGCACATTCAAGCTGACGACTATTGCCGGTTACATCGACAAGGCGGTAACCCTTGATGACCTTGTGAGCCTCAAGCGCATCGCCAGCAACATGGGTGTCATCCCGCCACAGACGATGGCGGAGAGCGCAGCGCTGATGGGCCTGCCGAGGCTGGCAGGATGAGCCCGGCGATGGCTGCGCAGCTCGACTGGATGACAGTCGGGTCGTTTTCGCCTGATCGCTTTGAGGGCGAGCAGCGCAAAGAGTACGAAGCAGAAGCCCGCAAGATTGAGCGGGAATGGGACAACCAACCGAACTGAGGAATAACCATGTTCAAGAAAGCCGAACGCAAGCAGGCCTCTGCCGGAGAAAAATTCGGCCGACTCACGCTGTCTGAGCCGGCTGGATTAGTCGGCGGACGACCAGGCTGGAAGTGCGTCTGTGATTGCGGCTCGGTGGTGTTCATCCAGAGAAAGCGGTTGGTCAGCGGGCACACGAAGTCATGCGGATGCATCCAAAAGGAAGGGAATGCACTGAAGCACGGAAACAAGCGCCGTAGCGGTGTATCCCCAACGTACGTGTCGTGGTGCGCAATGCGACAGCGCTGCAACGATCCTGGGCGAGACAACTTTGCGGGATATGGCGGAGCGGGAATCACAGTTTGCGACCGCTGGAACTCGTTCACGGCGTTCCTCGAAGACATGGGTGAGCGGCCAGATCGCACAACCATCGACAGGATCGACGGAAGCCTAGGGTACGAGCCAGGAAACTGCCGCTGGGCCACTGACATCGAGCAGGCCAACAACAAAATAACGAACAGAACATACCAAGCCAATAGCTCAGATCTCACCCTCAAGGAATGGTCGGATATCACCGGGATACCGGCCTCATGCATACATAAACGAATCAACAAGCTGGGCTGGCCAATAGAGGCCGCTGTCAGCACGCCATCAAGGGGTAATCGCCGTGTTCAAGAAAGCTGAGCGGAAACAAGCAAAACTGCGCCTCGCGCTGGCCGGCCCGTCTGGTTCAGGCAAGACCTACTCCGCCCTGCTTATGGCTAAAGGCCTGGGCGGTCGGATAGCAGTAATCGACACCGAGCAAGGCAGCGCATCGCTGTACTCCGACCTTGCCGACTTCGATGTTCTTGAGCTGCAAGCGCCCTTTACGCCTGAGCGCTACGTCGAGGCGATCGGTGCCGCAGAGGTCGCCGGATATAACGTACTGATCATCGATAGCTACTCGCACGAATGGACCGGTCCGGGCGGATGCCTGGAGTCGAACGAGGCCCTGGCGCATCAGAAGTTTCGAGGGAATACCTGGGCTGCGTGGAATGAAACCACTCCGCGCCACCGCCAGTTGACCAACAAGATTCTCGCCAGCGCGCTCCACGTCATATGCACCATGCGGAGCAAGACAGAGACGGTCCAAGGTGAAGGCAAGAAGATCGTCAAACTCGGTATGAAGTCAGAGCAGCGCGACGGTACAGACTACGAATTCACTGTGGTGCTGGACCTAACGCATGACGCCCATACAGCACTGGCCAGCAAAGATAGGACGAAGATTTTCGATCAGCCAGAACTGATCAGTGAAGAAACCGGCCGCAAGATGTTGGGCTGGCTGAACTCGGGCGTCAGTCCTGAAGCGCGTGCAAAAGAGCTGTTGGTGGACGCCATCGCTGACATCGCAATGGCGCCGGACATAGCAGGCCTGCAGGCGGCGTTCAATGCGGCCAAATCGATCGCAATTGGCTTTGACGACCTGGTGGCACAGGTTGTCGCCGCCAAGGACAGGCGCAAATCAGAACTAACCCCGATGGATCAATCAGCATGACTGCTTACATTTTCGACTCCGAAACGACCGGCCTAAATGACCCGCAACTGGTTGAGGCTGCCTGGCTTCGCTTGACGTCAATCGACACTTTGGAAGTGGTCGGCCACTTTCTGTCCCGCTACAAACCAGCCAAGGCGATTGAATTAAGCGCACTGGCCACCAGCCACATCCTTGACGAGGAATTAGTAGATTCTCCGCCCCATGATTCCTTTTTCTTGCCAACTGATGCCACCTACCTGATCGGCCATAACGTCGACTACGACTGGCGCGTGATCGGTCAGCCAGACATCAAACGCATTTGTACTAAAGCGCTCAGCTCTCTTCTGTGGCCGCTCGCTGACAGTCATTCGCAGTCAGCGATGATTTACTTGCATTACCGAAGCGAAGCGCCTGCGCTTCTACGCAATGCCCACGCGGCCCTGGATGACGTACAAAACTGCCGACTATTGGTGGTCAAAATCTTGGATGCAATGTCGGTGCGCTTGGGCCGTCAGGTTTCTGGCTGGGAAGAGCTCTGGGAGCTTTCAGAAGACGCTCGCATCCCTCGGATCATCCGATTCGGCAAGCACAGCGGAAAAGCCATCGAGGATATCCCCGACGATTACAAGCGCTGGCTGCTAGGAACAGAGATCGACCCGTATCTGCGCAAAGCCCTTCAAAGATAGGTGGCAGCATGACAAACAACTTCATCATCGCCGCCAACGAGCGGCAAGCACAGATCGAGACGGCCATGACTGCCTTTCTTGAATCTGGCGGCCGGATAAAGATCGGGCCGAGCATGCCAGAGCGTGCCATACCGCCTGTTCGCAAGGACTGGGTAGACCCTGAAACGGTCCTCAAACGAAAGTCCCGGATCATCTCACCGGCAGGCCGCAAGCAAATCCGTCAGATGACGGAGGCGCTATGAGCAAGGTCCGCAAGGTCTGCAACCGCCGCGCCCAGATCGACCGCGCCCGCCGGGCCCTGGTGCGAACCAACCATGCCGCCGTCGCCAACGTTGAGCCCGGCGACGTGCAGGTGATGGTCAACTGGAAGAGCTGCAAGCAGATTCGCACCCTCCCGGTAGCCAATGCTCTGTGCGATATCGCCCATACATGGACGGTGTACATCGCAGTCTTCTGCCAGGAGCCTAGCGGCGCCCAGTACAGCAAGGCGACCGAGTTCACGACCGCCGGCATGCACCTGGTTGCGAATCTGGAAGCGCTGATGATCGAGAAACACGCCGAGGTCTGCGCATCTGCCAACCAGAAGCATGTGATCGGCTCGGGCTGGATCGCCGTGCCTGACCAGATCAGCCTCACCGAAGCCCAGGCCAATGCCGTGTTCTCGGCCATGGGTGTTTGGGAGCGAGCAAGGGCAGCATGAAGCGCATAAACGCAAAGGTCCGCATCCGACGCCGGGCCGAACATATCCACCTTCCACCGAGCGGAATCAAACATGACCCCAATCTGGCGTTACCTC
Organism: Pseudomonas sp. JUb42; assembly: GCF_024807945.1. Classification (GTDB taxonomy): domain Bacteria; phylum Pseudomonadota; class Gammaproteobacteria; order Pseudomonadales; family Pseudomonadaceae; genus Aquipseudomonas. The sequence goes on from NZ_JANUFD010000002.1 coordinate 87,278, forward strand.
ACTCAATCGGCCGGGATGACCGCTCAGACCCTGGCGGATGCGACCGGCATGTCAATCCAGGCAGTTCGCGCTGACCTGGTCGCGCTGGAAGCTCAGGGCAAGGTCGCCCGCGAGCGCGGATCAGTTGGCAAGCCTCACCTCTGGTGGCGCGCCGAGAAACGCCCGCTGGATGGCCTGGACGTTCTGCTGGTCATGGCGCTGGCGGCGACACTACAGCCATCGGGCGACCGGCTGAAAGAGGTGCTGGCGGACGTGGGTAGCCGGGCAAAGAACCCCGCGCACCGAAAGATCGTCGCGATGTGCTCCATGTCGAATGCGCCACGGCAAATCATCTGGGAGGCGCTGGATAACCTCGATGTCGAGGACGAAGCGCTGAGGGCTGCGTGATGGCATTAGCTCAGAAAGACCGCGACAAGCGCCGCCATGACAAGGCGGCCAGGCTTCAGGAAGAGGACCTACGACTCAAGGTCAGACCAGGCACAAAGCAAGCCCTGGCTGAGCTGATGGAGTGGTCCGGGCTTGAAGAGCAAGGCGAGGCGCTGACACTGATGATTCATCATCTGCATGCGCTGGGGCCTGGAGGTGCGTTGCCGCTGCTTTCCTCGCCGCGCCACGTTTACGTGATACCCGAAAACGTGGCGCGAAAACTCGAGATTGCCTACAGCCGGGAAGCGCTGCGCATCTGTAGCGACGATTAAACCGCCTATTCAAACAAAATATTTTCGCTGAATCCGAAATCGGAGGTAGGCGCCTGACTGGAGATAATCCATGGATGACCAATTCTACCTGCAGGACAGCCGAAGCTATGTCGGCGACGGTCTGTCGTTCTGGGCTTCCGGTGGCGGCTACACCACCAACCTGGAAAAGGCAGAGGTCTTCACCTTGTCCGGCGCTACGCGCCAGCATGCGTGCCGCGAGACCGACATCCCCTGGCCCAAGGACTACGTCGACGCCCACATGCGCGTCGGCGTGGACTGCCAGTATGTGACGCTTAGCGAGGCGCTGGACGCCCATCCTGATGCGGACCACTTCTACATTCAGAAACCGCAGACCTGGAACGGCAATAATCTGATCTGGCTCTGCGAGGACGGCACCTACACCAGCGACCTGAGCAAGGCCGTTCGCGTGCCTCGCGCCCAAACCGTCACTTGGATCGGCAAGCTTGGCAGCTCCGGGTCGATCGTTTGGCCGTGCGCCTACATCAACGGCCGTGCTCGGGCGCTGGTCGAACGCGACGACGTGAACATCAAGGATGCCCTGCGCGGCACTGGCGTGGCACTGATCAGGCCAAAGCGACCGCGCATGATGATGTTCAATTGCGATGGCTGTGGCCGGTTTATCAGCGACTCACAGCGCTACCGGGAAGACTGCCGGAACTGCGGCACAAGTAACACACCTTGACCCAGCTCCATGCCGGTCACCCGCAATACCTGAACCCTAATCAAATTGCCACCACCGGGTACGGAGGCAGGCGCGTACCCAGGAGAACCGCCATGAGCAAAGTCACTCTGCTGATAAGCATCGACTTCACCGGCCCAGGCCAGGAGCGGCAATCTCTGTGCGTGAATCTTACGCCGCATCAAGACAACCCCTCCGACGAGCATATCGCCGACATGATCCGCGAGGAGGTGCTGGAGCACCTTATGGGCTGCCCGCGCTCCGGCCAGGATGTCCCGAATGAGCAAGCTTGACTATCGCCCTCGCACCTTTCACGTCCATCTCAGCATTCGCGGATACCTCAGAGGCGCCACTAAGCGCGAGCTGGGCCAGTTGTTCGAAGACGGCAACGGGCGGCAGCTGAGTGCCGATGAGGCCCGCGAACACATGATGGATCTTCTTTCCGAGGGAAAAGAGGTCATCCCGATGGGCCGGCCCTGCGAGGGTTTCGACTTCTCAGGCGGCGGCTGCCCCGGCCACATCAAGGAATAGCCCATAACCCCAAATCACGCCACCACCCAGGCGAGGACGCCCCATGACCGCATTTCAGAAACTCCCCTCCATGACCCTGGGCCTTCCGTTCCTTCATGAACTGGTCGTCGATCTTTTCGCCGGCGGTGGCGGCGCCAGCGAGGGCATTGCCCGGGCGTACCGCCATCCTGACGTGGCGGTCAACCACAACGCGATCGCCATCGCCGTGCACCGGGCGAATCACCCCGACACCGACCACTACCAGGCCGATGTTTTCGAGGTTGATCCGATCAAAGCCACGCGAGGCCAGCCGGTAGGGATTCTGTGGGCTTCGCCAGACTGCCGCCATCACAGCAAGGCTAAGGGCGGCAAGCCGCGAGACCGAAAAGTGCGTGGCCTGGCCTGGGTCGTGGTTCGTTGGGCCTACGCCACGCGACCTCGTCTGATCTTCCTCGAAAACGTCGAAGAGTTCGCCGACTGGGGGCCGCTGGATGACAATGGCAAGCCGATCAAGGCTGAGCGGGGCCGCACATTCCGGGCATTCGTCGCAGCCTTGGGGAAAGGCCTTCCAGCCGATCACCCGGACATGCCAGAAATCCTGGCTGAGATCGGCGAACACGTCCCGGTCGAAGCACTGGTACGTGGCCTGGGCTACGACCTTGAGCATCGCGTGCGTGTGGCGTCCAACGCCGGTGCACCGACAATCCGGAAGCGTCTGTATGTCGTGGCGCGCCGGGATGGGGAAAAGATCGTGTGGCCCGCCCCTACTCGCCACAAGCTGCCTGCAAAGAACCAGGCCGCCTGGCGCGAAGCTCACGAATGCATTGACTGGAGCCTGTTGGGCAGAACGATCTTCCGCGAGGACAAGCTGGTCCACAACACCATGGCCAGGATCGCCAAGGGTCTTTGGCGTCACACCCTGGCCGCCGAAAAGCCTTTCATTGTGCCGATGCGCGGGACTTCGAAAAGCCACACCAGCACCCATGGCGTGGACGAACCGCTGTCCACCATCAGCGGCGGCGGCACCCACCACGCCCTTGTGGATGCAGCGCTGACGCCTTTCCTGACTGAGCACGCCAACGCCACGCACCAACGGACCTTCAGCGCCCAGGAGCCGCTGCGCACGCAGGTCGCCCAGTGCAAAGGTGGCCACTTCGCCGTGGCGTCGGCCCACCTGACCCATCTCACCCATCACGGCGACCGCTCAGGCTACTCACTGACCGATCCGGTCCTGACTGTGACCGGCGCCAACCGTGGCGAGCAGGCCTTGGTATCCGCGTCCATGATCACGCTGCGCAAAGGCTCTATTGGAGCGCCAGCAACCGAGCCGCTGGGATGTATCACCAGCAGCACCGGCCATCACGCCATATCGTCGGCCTTTTTCGAGCAGGCCAACGGCGGTTTCTACGAAGGTGATGGGCGCCCCGCCACCGCTCCGGTTTCGACTGTCTGCCAGTCCGGGTCGAACCAGCGCCTGGTCACGGCTTACCTGGTGAAATATTACGGCGCCGAGAAGGACGGAATATCTCTGCGCGGCCCCATGCATACCCTGCCCGCCAAGGATCGCATGGGCCTTGTAAGCGTCGTGCAACTGCCGAATCACTCGCTGACCGACGAGCAGCTGGACGGCGCCAAGCGTTGCGCGGCATTTCTACGCGAATACCTGCCCCAGCATTTCACCGAGTACGCCGACGTCGTTATGGTCGGCGACTACGTGATGGTCGATATCACCCTTCGGATGCTGCAGCCGCTCGAGCTGAAGCGCGCCCAGGGCTTCGATGACAGTTACATCATCGACCGGGGCCTGTTCCTCAATGCCGAAACCGGCGACTACGAGTGGCGGCCTATCACAAAGACCAATCAGGTCCGGCTAGTCGGCAATAGCGTCTGCCCTGACGAGGCCGAGGCCCTGGTGCGAGCAAACGCCGCGCCATTAATCGAGCTGTATCAGCGGCTCGCCGCATAACCACCCTATCTCAAGCGCCGGGTATGACCCGGCCAAGGAATCATCATGCCCGCAGAATTCAAACGCGAAGACCGATATATCGTCATTAAGCGCAACGACCTGAAGAAAGTACCCGTAGCGTATCGCGCTCACCTGGTTGACCCGATGTTCGCCCTGCTGGCTCATCTGCCGCCTCGAAAATGCCTCGTCATCGAAAGCGACTGGCCGGAGTTCGAGCCAGCCTGGGCGATGATCGAAGCGCGGATGAACGGGCAACCGCCGACGCCAGTGCGGAAATTAAAATGCTGGAGCTGCCAGGAAGCATTCAGCTTAAAAGATCGCCAAGCCAATGACGGCGGCTGCGGTAAATGCGGCGCCGAAATAGAGCTGGATGATTATCTCGCTGCAATCCTGGCTGAGAACGAGCAGCTACGAGGCATACAGCCTGATTGGCCACCGCGCCCACCAGATGGCGATGGCTTGCCGCGATATGGTCTGCGTTGGAACGGGCCACAGCAACCCCTCTCCACTCCGATGGAGGACGGCTACTGGACGCCGTGGCATCTCGCCGAAAAAATTCAGAGCCAGCTCGCCGAATTGGTCAGCGCCGTTCGTTCTATCAATCACGGACCGCGCCACGCGCACCATATGCCTGGCGATGACGAACCCTGCTACCTGCAGCGTAAGGAGTGGGTTGAATGGGTTCTCGGCATGTGCGCCGAAGCCGAAGCCGCATTGATGTCCAAAGCCAAGCGCGAATAGCAGCGCGCTAATCGTCGCCCCACACCATTAGGACCACCGTTACACCTGTCGCAGAAAACGCGATCACGAAAAGGATTATTAAAACAAACGGCTCGTACATCAGAAAACTCTCCCGAATGGGCGAGCCATAACAACTAGCAGCGCAGTACCTTGGCCACAAACAACGACTCGTTAATGATCTGCTCGGCGGCGGGCGCTAATGGCCTCAACGCCTTCTGATCCCGTAACGCGACATCCATTTTCGCCTGTACTGCAAGTGCGTAGGGATCAAATCCCAGTTCAAACGCAGCGCTAAATACTGCGATCAACGTGTGAACGTATACGCGTTCCTCGATGCTTTCCATAGTAGCTCCCTGAGGCGTAACGAGCTGCCAACAGTCCTCGGGCAGCCCCTGCTATTCAGTGAAGTTCGCTTTTTCTCTCTATTCAAATGCTCGCCGACCAACGTCACGCTTGCTGACGGTCGGTAACCAATCAATTCAAAGTCAGCCGCAGCAGCGGCGAGGATTTGTGATGCCTGAAATTAAGGAACGCCCGATCTTGTTCTCGGCGCCGATGGTGCGCGCCATCCTGGAAGGCCGGAAGACGGTCACGCGCCGCGAGGTAAAGAAACAGGCAGCTCTGGATTGCTTGGCTGCTGGTTTCGAACCTGCGTTTCTGGCGCTGCCCGGCAATGCGGACCTGTGCCCCTATGGCCAGCCCGGCGACCAGTTGTGGGTTCGTGAGACTTGGGGCGTCATCAGTCACGACTTTGATGAGCTCGGGAACATGATCGACTGGCTGCCTGACCGACCAGCCACACCAATCCGCGAAATGCCTTTCGGGCGGGGCTATTACTCGGGACATGTCATTTACCGTGCCGATGGTGAAGCTGAGTGGGCTGGCGATGATGACGGCGGCGGTGAAACGCGCTCTGCGTGGAAACCGAGCATCCACATGCCGCGCAAGGCTTCACGAATCCTGCTGGAGATCACAGCCGTGCGGGTCGAGCGGATGCAGGACGGCGAGGGCGAGACGGCGCATGACAGCCGATATCTTGCCGAGGGTATCAACCGCATCCACCACGGAGACGGCCAGCACTACTACCACGCTTTCAAGAATGAGCCTGGCCTGGGCAACTGGGTTGACCCTTTCGACGCTTGGCGCGAGTTATGGGTTGAGGTGAACGGCGCCGATTCGTGGAATGCAAACCCGTGGGTCTGGGTCGTCGAATTCCAGCGGGTGGCGCTATGAGCCGAGTTATCGCCGACTTGTTACAGCCCTGCCTCATCAACTAACCGCTTGCCAATTTCCCGGCCGGCGGCCTGGGCGTACATGCGATCGACATAGGTCTGGCCTTGCTCTACGGCTGGGATAACCACCTCATCGCGCCCACGCCTGACCTCAACCGTGATCTGCCAGACCTCTCGGTTTTCCTCGTCCCTTTCGCAGGTCATGTAGTTCCAGAGCCGCAAGCCTTTGTACTCATCGTAAATGTTGTGCTGAGTCATTGAACGCCCCTTCAGGTAGGCAGCGATCCTACCACCCTTCCCCACCGATCCAGATGCCTGCCGAATGGCGGGCGGAGCTATTCCAATGATCAAGTACTTCTGGAGACTGGCAACTGAGCCGCTCCGCAAAGGTGATCCTTCCCGCCCACTACGTTGGCGGATGGGCATGAGGCTCAACCACATCCACAACCACCTACGCATGAAACACCCGAAAGTTTGGGTGGTGATCATCGCGACTGCGCGCACCCTGTTGTGCAGGCCGTTCGGTCACCGCTGGAACAACTTCGAGCACGTCAAGTACGGCGATTTCGGTGTATCGCGCTCATGCAAGGTGTGCCGCCTCTGCCATCGCAGCCAGGACGGTGCTGATACCTACCACGACACGCACCGGCCGGGCGGCTGGGTAAAAGTCGACAAGCCGTGAAAATTATCCCTTCCGCCGCCCCGCGCGGCCCCTGGAGGCAACCATGCCTAAAATGACTCTCGAAGAATGGGCGGCAGAGCAGTACAAGACCCCGCCCAGCGCCGCCACGCTTCGTGCCTGGATCCGGGCCGGGCGAATCAACCCTACCCCGGTCAAACACGGCAACCGTTACTACGTCGAGCAGAACGCCAGCTACCAAGAGCCCGAGGTGCTGGAACGAATCCCGAGGGGAAACAGCCTCATCAGCCGAATAGCGAGTGCACGCCATGGTTCCCAGGCCGCGTAAAACTGGATCAAAAGACCTGCCGCCCAACCTCTATCGCAAAACCGACAAGCGCAATGGCAAGACCTACTACACCTACCGGGACCCGGTGAGCGGCCGCATGTTCGGCCTGGGACAAGACAAGGAAGCTGCGATCATCGAGGCGGTGGCTGCCAACCACGCTGAAGTCCTCAAACCAACGCTACGTGCCAGGCTGGCAGAGCCGCCGCAGGACAAGGGCAAAACCTTCAGCGAATGGCTTGTCGAGTACCGAGTGATTTATGCCGCCAAGGGCCTGGGCATCCACTCGATGAACCTCTACAAGAGCAGAATTAAAGCGATCGAGGTAGCGCTCGGCGAGAAGTACCTGCGCGAGATCAGAACAATGGATGTGGCCACGTTCCTTTCGACATACACCAAGGCAGGTAAGGCGCCCATGTCGAGGGCCCTCCGGTCGATGTTGAGAGACGTTTTCGTTGAGGCCATCGCCGCCGGCTGGTGCGACCACAACCCAGTTGACGCTACCAAGGCGGCACGATCGAAGGTGAAGCGCAGTCGCCTAAGCCTGGAGCTGTGGAAGGCCGCTTACGAAGCCACAGACAGGCCATGGCTGAAGCGAGCAATGGAGCTCGCCTTGATCACCGGCCAGCGCCGGGACGATATCCGGTCGATGCTTTTCAAGGACGTGGAGGACGGTTTTCTGTATGTCATCCAATCGAAGACCGGGATGCGTCTTCGCCTGAGCACGTCGCTCAGGCTTGAGGCGATTGACCTGGACCTTGCGACCGTGATCAAGCGCTGCAGGGATAAGGTGCTTTCGAAGCACTTCATACATCACTCCAAAACTGTAGCCGTGGCAAAAGCCGGTTCGCCCGTCAAACTGGACACGCTGACGCTACAGTTCGCCAAGGCCCGAGACGAGGGCGCTGCCGCACTTGGCATTGACCTCGGCGAACACCCTCCCAGCTTCCACGAAATGCGATCCCTGGCCGCAAGGCTTCATGCAGCCGAAGGCCGCGATGCGCAGAAGCTGCTGGGGCATCGAACGGCCGCCATGACCGAGATGTACAAGGACGGCCGAGGCACCGATTGGATTGATGTTGCCTGAGCCTCGATGAGTTTCGGGGGAATATTGGGGAGATATTGGAGAAGCTTTTCTCCCCTTATAATTCAATCGCTTACGCCATCGGCGCATTCTGTCCAGCAACAGCCCGATGATTCTCGACCGCACCCTGCATATCGCCAACCGCAGGCTGACCATCTATCACTGGATCCTGCCGTTCCGCGACTCCCTGGGCGAGGTCAAGGGCATCATCGGAGGCTGGCTGGACATCAGCGAGCGACGTCGCCTGCTGGAAGATCTGCGCGCCGCCAAAGACCAGGCCGACGATGCCAACCGGGCGAAAAGCACCTTCCTGGCAACCATGAGCCATGAAATCCGCACCCCGATGAATGCCGTGATCGGCATGCTCGAACTGGCCCTTAAACGCGCCGACCAGGGTCATCTGGACCGTCCGGCGATCGAGGTGGCCTACAGTTCGGCCAAGGATCTGCTGGAGCTGATCGGCGACATTCTCGACATCGCCCGCATCGAGTCGGGACGACTGGCCCTGAGCCCCGAGCGAGCCAACCTGCATCAATTGGTGGAGTCGGTGGTACGGGTGTTCGAAGGCCTGGCGCGGCAAAAGAATCTGAGCCTGCAACTGGACCTGGACAACCGAATCAACGTCGACGTACTGATCGATCCACTACGTTTCAAGCAGATCCTGTCCAACCTGATCAGCAACGCCATCAAGTTCACCGAACGCGGTCATGTGCGAGTCAGTCTGCAGACCGACGCAGCACCGAACCCGCAGCAGCTTCACCTGCGTGTGTTGATTCAGGACAGCGGCATCGGTATCGGTGCCGCCGATCAGCAGCGCCTGTTCGAACCTTTTGCCCAGGCCGACAACAGCGGCCAACTGGCCCGAACCGGCGCCGGGCTGGGTCTGGTGATCTGCCGCAGCCTGTGCGAGATGATGGGCGGCACTCTGAGCCTGAGCAGCGAACAGGGTATGGGTACCCAGGTGTCCATGGCGCTCGACCTGACGACCCTGGAGCCTCTCGACCCTGCGCACCTGCAACGCGATCCTCCGGCACACGCCAGCCCGCGTCTGAGCATCCTTGTAGTGGACGACCACCCGGCCAATCGCCTGCTGCTGTGTCAGCAACTGGAGTTTCTCGGCCATCATTGCGAAGCCGCGCAAAACGGCGCCATGGCGCTGCAGAGCTGGCTGGCAAAGTCCTTTGACGTGGTCATTGCCGACTGCAACATGCCGGTCATGAACGGCTATGACCTGACGCGGGCGATCCGTCGGCACGAGCAGGAACAGCACATGCCCCGCAGCGCTGTGCTGGGTTTTACCGCCAACGCCCAATCAGAGGAGAAGCAGCGCTGCATGGATGCGGGCATGGACGATTGCCTGTTCAAACCCATCGGCCTGACTTCCCTGAGCGAGCGCCTGAGTGGTATTGCCCCGCAACAGACTGCCCCGCCATCCCCCGGTTATAGCCTGGACAGCGTGCGTAACCTGACCGGCGACCGCCCGGAGCTGATCCAGCGCCTGCTGGCGCAATTGATCAGCAGCAACCGGGAGGATCGGGAGGCACTGGCGGAACTGATCGTCAGCGATGATCGCGGTGGCCTGCGGGAAATCGCCCACAAGATTCGCGGCGCCGCACGTATCATCCGCGCCAGCGCGGTCATCGAAGCCTGTGAAGCGCTGGAGCGAGCCTGCAACGACCACGCCTCGATCAGCGAGCTCAAAGCCTGCCAGCAAGCGGTCGAGCGAGCCTTGGTCGAGCTGGAACAGGCATTGCAACTACAACAGACAGACACTCATCAACCTTAATGGCAGCCGAGCAGACGTTGCCCCGACTTAACTGGTAGACTGCGCCCCGAAATTACTTAAGAGGATCGCTTCATGGCCACTAACCGCTCCCGTCGTCTGCGCAAAAAGCTCTGTGTGGACGAGTTCCAGGAATTGGGCTTTGAGCTGAACCTGGAATTCAAAGAGGACCTGGGTGACGAGGCAATCGATGCCTTCCTCGACGCTTTCCTGGCTGATGCCATGGACGCCAACGGTCTGGACTATGTTGGCGGTGACGACTACGGTCTGGTCTGCCTGGCCAACCGCGGTTCCGTCAGCGAAGAGCAGCGCGCTACCGTTGAAGCCTGGCTCAAGGCTCGCAGCGAACTGACCAAGGTTGAAGTCAGCCCGCTGCTGGACGCCTGGTATCCGGAAAAGCCGATCAATCCGGCTGCCTGATAGCAACGCCGCTTGATTGCACGAAAAAGCCACCCCTCGGGGTGGCTTTTTTGCTTTCTGCACCCACCAAGCGCAGGGCCCGGCAAATCCGTAGGACCGGCTTTAGCCGGGAGCGCGCGCCCTCGCGCAATAAAACAGTGCCCCGTAGGAACGAGGTTAGCCCGCAAATGCCTTGACGGGGTGGACCTGACAGATCGCGTCGTTCAATTCGCGGGCAAGCCTCGCTCCAACACACAACAAAAAAATCCCGCCGGACGCTCGTAGTTAGGCACAAGTCACGTTGGCTTCGGGCATAATGCCGATCTATTCAATTGTCATTTTCATTTGTTAGCAAAATTGCTTGTTTTACCGGCATTTACGTCGAGGGCACCTTTTCACGCCTTCTTCTTCACCCTTATTTTTGCTTTAGGGTTTTTTTGATGATCAAGTCTTTACGTCCACTATTGTTCGCCACCCTGTTCCTGCCCCTGACACTGCCTGCCTACGCTGCAACGATCAACACCGCCCTGCCCCCGAAGATCGAGCAGGCGCTCAAGGCGGCCAAGCTCAACGATAACGCCCTGTCCCTGGTAATGCTGCCGCTAAACGGCCCCGGCACGCCGACCGTGTTCAACGCCGACGTATCGGTCAACCCGGCGTCGACCATGAAGCTGGTAACCACCTTCGCCGCCCTGGAAATGCTCGGCCCGACCCACCAGTGGAAAACCGAATTCCTCACCGACGGCACCCTGAGCAACGGCGTGCTGCGCGGTAATCTGTACCTCAAGGGCGGCGGCGATCCCAAGCTCAACATGGAAAAGCTCTGGCTGCTGATGCGTGACCTGCGCGCCAACGGCGTACAGCAGATCACCGGCGACCTGGTCCTGGATCGCAGCTTCTTCATCCAGCCGCAACTGCCGGAATTCAACGACGACGGCAACGACGAGAACAAGCCGTTCCTGGTCAAGCCGGACGCGCTGATGGTCAACCTCAAGGCTTTGCGCTTCGTTACCCGCAATGATGGCGGCAAGGTGATGATCTCGGTGGAGCCACCCATCGCCAGCATCCATGTGATCAACCAGGTCAAGCCCCTGGCCTCCAAGCAATGCGGCGATGACGTGCGCTACAGCCCGGCGCCACAGCCCGACGGCAGCGTGGCTGTAACGGTCAGCGGCCCCCTGGCCGACGGCTGCAGTTCCCAGACCTATCTGTCGCTGCTCGACCACCCGACCTACACCGCCGGGGCCGTGCGCGCTATCTGGCAGGAACTGGGCGGTACTATTCAAGGTACAGATCGCCAGGCCAATGTGCCGGACAGCGCCAAGGTAGTGGCCCGGGCGTTCTCCCCAGACCTGGCGGAAATCATCCGCGACATCAATAAATTCAGTAACAACACCATGGCTCAGCAGCTGTTCCTGAGCCTGGGCGAAGCCTTCCGCAATGAAGCCGATGGCGATGACGCCAAGGCCGCACAGCGCGTGGTACGCCAGTGGCTGGCGAAAAAAGGCATTACTGCACCGCATCTGGTCATGGAAAACGGCTCAGGCCTGTCCCGTGCCGAACGGGTCAGCGCCCGGGAAATGGCCGTCATGCTGCAGGCCGCCTGGAACAGCCCCTACGCCGCCGAATACATGAGCTCGCTGCCTATCGCCGGCATGGACGGGACCATGCGCAAGCGCCTCAAGCGCAGTCCTCTGCTGGGTGAAGCGCACATCAAGACCGGCACCCTGAACACCGTGCGCGCAATCGCCGGTTTCAGTCGTGACAGCAATGGCAATACATGGGCCGTGGTCGCGATCCTCAACGATCCACGACCGTTCGGCCTGTCGTCGCTGCTCGATGAAGTGTTGCTGGAGTTGTATCGCCAACCCAAGCTGGGCAACGCCAGCGTGTCGATCCAGCAGCCCTGATATCAGCCGTCAGGCGCGTTCCGGCTCGACCCGGTCGCGCCCGGCCTGCTTGGCCGCATAGACGCCCGAATCGGCGCGCAGCAGCATCGCGTCGCCGTCCTCCTTGTCGCGCCAGCCAGCAATACCGAAGCTGGCCGTAACCGGGCCGACGCCGTCGATCGGCTGATTGCGCAACGACTGCCATAACTGCAGGGCCAGCTCCTGTGCCTGCCAGGCGCTGGTGCCGGGGCACAGCACCACGAACTCCTCCCCGCCCAGGCGACAAAACACGTCATTGCGGCGCAACCGCTGGCTGATGCGTTGGCAAATTGTCTGCAGGACCTTGTCGCCCATGCCGTGACCGTATTTGTCGTTGATCCGCTTGAAGTGATCAATATCCAGCATGATCACTGACATTTCCCCGCCATAACGCTCCAGTCGCGCTAATTCCGAGCGCAATCGATCCTGGAAGAAACGCCGGTTGTAGACGCCAGTCAGCACATCAGTCACTGACAGCGCCCGCAACTCTTCCTCGACCCGCTTGGTGTCGGAAATGTCCGAGAAGAAACCATGCCAGAGAATCGCGCCGTCGCTCTGCCGCTCAGGCGTCGCCTCGCCGCGTATCCAGCGCTGCCCCTGAACCGGCAACTCGACTCGATACTCTTCGTGCCACGGCGTGAGATGGTCAGCGGACTGACGAATTGAAGCCTTGACCCGACCGACATCAAGGGGATTGATCCGCGCCAGGATCACTCCGATATCGGCGCGCATGTCTTCCTCGGACAACTCAAACAGACTGCCCATGCCGACACTGGTGTAGGTGAACCCGGAGCGGCCATTGCTCTCAAGACGGTATTGGTAAATGCCACCGGGGACATTGGCACTGAGTTTCTCAAGCAGTTGATCCCGCGCCGCCAACGCTTCATGGACGCGCTTGCGCTCAGTGACATCGATGCACACGGCCAGATAGCCCACCCATTGCTCCTGCTCGTCGCGCACCGCTGTCACCAGCATATTGACCTGCAACGAGCTGCCGTCGCGGCGCACCAGGGTCCACTCCTGGGACTCATGGCCATCCTCCTCGGCGGCTTCGACGAACAGCGCCTCAGCGGCGGAAATCAGCCGGCCGTAACGCTGGCTCATCTGTTCGCCATGGCGCTCCAGCTCGGCGCTCAGCTGGAAATCCTTCAATGAAAGCCGCCCCAGAACCTCCTCATCGCGATAGCCGAGCATTTTCTGTGCGCCGACGTTGAAGGTGGTGATGACGCCATTGAGGTCGGTAGCGATGACCGCCACTTCGGTTGCGGCGTTGAGCACGTTGCGCAATTGACCATGGGTGCCGCGCAGTTGCTGCTCACGCATGCGCAGCTCTGCCGTGCGCTGATCGACCAGATACAAGGCCCGCTGGCGTTGGCTGACCAGGCTGTAGAGCAAGCCGCTGAGCAACAGACTCAGCATTGCGCCGAGCATGATCACATCACCGGTGGACGACTCGTTGGCACTGAGAAAAGTGAGGGTAGGACGGATTTCCAGCAGGTAATCCCGATCCGCCATACCCAGCAGCGAGCTGACCCGCAGCATCTCGCTCGCCGCATCGGAGGGCGACTGGTAGAGCAACTGCAAGTCTGCGGGAGCCGTCAGATCACGCAGACTCACCGACAGGTTGTCCTGCACAGGCAGGCCTTCGGTCATCAATTGCTTGAGATTGATTGCGGCGATCAGATAGCCCAGTACATCGCGGGGCTGACCATCGGTCCTGGCGACGCTGGACTGCACCGGAGACACCAGTAGAACGCCATCGGCGCGGCCATCGTCGTGCCCGAGCAGCTCGGTGCGGGGGCTGGCAACCATGGTGCCCAATTGATAAGCGTGCTCAAGGGTTGCCTGACGCAAGGGTACGGAGAGCATGTCAAAGCCCGCCGGGGCCGCCGTACGCCCCATGGACTGCACAAACAGCAGGGGAAAATAGGTCTCGCGCTGACCTGCCTGGCGAAATCCGCCCTGCCCGTCCAGTTCAAGAATGCTGTAGTCGGCCCGCACATCCTCCCGCGCCTTGCTTTCGAAGGTCGCACGCTCAGCAGCCGTGACCCGAGGCGCCCAGGCGTAGGCCTCGGTGCTGATCAGCAGTGGCGTGGCAAAACCAGCGAACTCCCGGCGAGTGACCTCATCGGAATAGAGAAAGAAACGTCGCAGGCTGTCCAGACGACGGGCCTGATTGTCGAGGCGCTCCTGTATCCGACTGACCCGCTCCCCCGCCAGCAGATCGAAACGCTGGCGAAGCTGGCGTTGATAAAGTTCGGTGCTGGCCATGGCCAGCATCGCTGTAAGCATGGCCCCTATCAGAAAAGCGACGATCGCAACCATCCAGGCAGATGTTTGCTCACTGATAAAGCCGAGAATCTTGGGTCTGAACTGCTTGGAAGACATACGCAGAACTCACGACATCGGCAGGATATGGCACACCCTCACTGTAGTTGGCTTGTAGCTATTCGCCACTAATCAGGGATGCGAAATATCTCGCCAATACCATGGGACTGCACAGTACTGTGGGAGCCGCCTTGGTGGCGATCGAGCGCAAAGCGCTCGCAATAGCGTCCGTGACTCGTCTACCACCATCGCCAGCAAGCCGGCTCCCACATACCCTCATTCCAACAGGGCCATTTGCAAAACCCGCTATCCGATCACGCCCGCGCGGTAATTTTCCACGCCCGGTGAATCTTGCTGTTGCGGGCAAAGTCCGGGTCGACGGTCTGGGCGGTGATTTCCTCGACGGCATAACGCTCGGCCAGGTTCTCCTCCAGCACGAACTTGCGGAAGTTGTTGGAGAAATACAGCACGCCACCCGGCGCCAGGCGCGCCATGGCCAGGTCGATGAGTTGCACCTGATCGCGCTGCACGTCGAACACCCCCTCCATACGCTTGGAGTTGGAGAACGTCGGCGGGTCGATGAAGATCAGATCGTACTCATCGCGACTGGCTTCCAGCCAGACCATGACGTCGCTCTGCTCAAGCCGGTTCTTGTCGGAGAAGCCGTTGAGCGACAGGTTGCGCCGTGCCCAGTCCAGGTACGTGCGCGACAGATCGACGCTGGTGGTGCTGCGGGCGCCGCCCTTGGCTGCGTGTACGCTGGCCGTGGCGGTATAGCAGTACAGGTTGAGGAAGCGCTTGCCCTCGGCCTCGCGCTGGATGCGCATGCGCATCGGCCGGTGATCGAGGAACAGGCCGGTGTCGAGGTAGTCGGTCAGGTTGACCAGCAGCTTGATACCGCCTTCGCCGACTTCCAGGAACTGGCCCTGGGCGCTCTGGCGCTCATACTGGCGGGTACCGCTCTGACGCTCACGACGCTTGATCACCACCCGGCTCTTGTCGATGCCCAGTGCCTGGGGAATCGCTGCCAGGGCATCGAACAGACGGGCCGAGGCCTTTTCCGGATCGATGGACTTGGGCGCCGCGTATTCCTGCACATGGACCCAGTCGTGATAGAGGTCGATGGCCAGGGAGTATTCCGGCATATCGGCGTCATAGACCCGATAGCAGTCGATGCCTTCGCGGCGTACCCATTTGCCCATCTGCTTGAGATTCTTCTGCAGACGGTTGGCAAACATCTGCCCGCCTTCGCTCAGGCGTGGCTGTTCGATCACCGCCGGCACCGGCTTGATCGGGTTGCCGTTCTTGTTCAGCTTGCGCTCTTCAACCACTTCCTCGACCGGATTTTCCCGCTCGATCTGGCGCTGCTCGGGGGTACGACGCTCGCCGGTAACGAACTGATCCGGCTGGACCTTGATCAGCAACAGCTTGCACGGCAAGGCGCCGTTCCAGAAGGCATATTGCTTGTGGCTGCGAATACCCATGCGCTTGCCCAGGTCCGGGGCCCCGGTAAACACGGCGGCTTCCCAGTTCAGGCAGGCCTGACGCAGACGTTCGCCAAGGTTCTGGTAGAGGTACAGCAGGCTGGCCTCGTCGCCCAGGCGCTCGCCGTAGGGCGGGTTACAGATCACCAGGCCTTTCTGGTTCTGGTCCGGACGCGGTTCGAAGGTCGCGACTTCACCTTGATAAACCTTGATCCAGTCGCTCAGGCCCGCACGTTCGATGTTGTTGCGGCCCGGCTGAATCAGTCGCGGGTCAGCTTCATAACCGCGAATCCACAGCGGCGGCTTGGCCAGACCGGCGGCTGCACGCTCCAGAGCCTCGTCGTGCAGCTTGCGCCACAGGGCCGGGACGTGACCCAGCCACTGGGTGAAGCCCCAGCGCTCGCGCTTGAGGTTGGGCGCGATGTCGGCGGCGATCATCGCGGCCTCGACCAGGAATGTACCGACACCGCACATCGGGTCGGCCAGGGCGCCGCCTTCAGCGGCAATGCGCGGCCAGCCCGAACGTATCAGGATCGCGGCAGCGAGGTTTTCCTTGAGCGGCGCGGCGCCCTGCTGCAGGCGATAGCCACGCTGGTGCAGGCTGTGACCAGACAGGTCGAGGGACAGAATGGCTTCGCCACGGTCCAGGCGCAGGTGCACGCGCAGGTCCGGGTTGAGCTTGTCTACCGAGGGGCGCAGGCCGTCAGCGGTACGCAGTTTGTCGACGATGGCATCCTTGACCTTCAGGGCGCCGAAGTGGGTGTTGTCGATCCCCGAGCCATGGCCGCTGAACTCCACCGCCAGGCTGCCGTCGGCTTCCAGGTGATCCTGCCAGTCAATGTCGAGCACGCCGTCATACAGGTCATCGGCGTTTTTCATCGGAAAACGCTTGAGCACCAGCAACACGCGGTTGGCCAGGCGCGACCACAGGCACAGGCGGTAGGCCGTCTCCATGCTGGCGCTGCCACGGATGGCCGAGGTGTGTTCGCGGG
The DNA here is from genome assembly GCF_024807945.1 of Pseudomonas sp. JUb42. GTDB lineage: Bacteria > Pseudomonadota > Gammaproteobacteria > Pseudomonadales > Pseudomonadaceae > Aquipseudomonas. The sequence continues at coordinate 104,088 of NZ_JANUFD010000002.1, forward strand.
TCTCTTCAAGGCCCAGCGCAGTGGCTTCCTCGGCAAGCAGCCCTTCCAGGCCTTTGGGGCAAGTGAGGAAAAGTTCGTAACGGTCCGACATGAGACTTCCAGGGCCTGAGCCATAAGCGGCGGGCAACGCATTGCCAGCCAGATTTAAACAGGCGTCTTTCTTGGAGAACGCCTGCGTGGCACAGAGTTTGTGCCGGTCCGCCGCACCAACGGTAGTGTCAGTGCGACAGTAAACATAAGCGACCGTAACGGCCACGCAACAGGTTGACAGCAAAAACAGCTATTGGGCCTGACAACCGCGGCGACAAAAAGTCACATCATGACCCTTCGTCGAATAACCCCTGACTGCATACGGCCATCACCCGCAGTTGAGAAACACTCTCAGACTTCTCTGAAAGCCTTGATACAGGGGGGCTGCGCAAATTCTCAGTTTTGAAACATATCTGTGCTTATCGCCCAAGCGCTCCAAATATGACTTGCTTATGAAAAAACGGTCATTCACAGCGCCCCATGCATTGGTTAGAAATCACCACAGGTTGTCACTGCAACGGTGACGACATCCAGGCCCGCGACGCCGGCAGCGGGCACCAACGGCAGAAATATTCTGCCCGACCTCGAGCAAGAGGTCTCAGGGACATAACAGTCAACAAACGAGGGCAACACCCTATGAGAAGACTTAAGCGTGATCCGTTGGAAAGAGCATTTTTACGCGGATATCAATTTGGCGTTCATGGTAAATCCCGTGAGCTTTGCCCTTTTACTCTACCGTCGGTACGCCAAGCCTGGATCAATGGCTGGCGAGAAGGACGTGGCGACAACTGGGACGGTATGACTGGCACTGCGGGCATCCACAGACTCAACGAACTTCACGCGGTCGGCTAAGGTAGCTGGACTCATCGACTGACAATCAAACTTTGCATCTTTACTGAAAACCATGCACGTCCCATCCGGACGGCGGGCTGCGGCCCAGGGGCTCCTTTATGGAGCCCTTTTTTATGGGCTCAACGATAAATCGTCCTGCACCATTTTCGTGGGAGCGAGGCTTGCCCGCGAAGAGGTCGGTACATCCGATACATATCTATAAACCAACACATAGCCTTCGCAGGCAAGCCTGGCTCCCACAGTCTGCGATCAGCCGCGCGGCATCGCCGCAATCGCATCCACCGATTCACGAATCAGCGCCGGGCCCTTGTAGATGAAACCAGAGTAGATCTGCACCAGGCTCGCCCCGGCCGCAATCTTCTCGGCGGCGTGGCGGCCTTCGGTGATGCCGCCAGCAGCGATGATCGGCAGACGACCGGCCAGCTCACCAGCCAGCACGCGGACCGTATTGGTGCTCTTCTCCCGCACCGGCGCACCCGACAGGCCACCGGCCTCGTCGGCATGGGGCAGACCTTCGACGCCCTGACGGCTCAGGGTGGTGTTGGTGGCAATGACTGCGTCCATCCCGGTTTCAATCAGGGCGACCGCGACCAGCGCGGTTTCTTCGTCGGTCATGTCCGGGGCGATCTTGATGGCCAGGGGCACGCGGCGGCCATGTTGCAGGGTCAGGGCCTGCTGACGCACGCTCAAGGCTTCGAGCAGTTGCTTGAGCGAGTCACCGAATTGCAGGCTGCGCAGGCCCGGGGTGTTGGGCGAACTGACGTTGACCGTGACATAGCTGGCGTGGGCGTAAACCTTGTCCAGGCAGATCAGGTAGTCGTCGACGGCGCGCTCGACCGGGGTATCGAAGTTCTTGCCGATATTGATCCCCAGGATGCCCTTGTAGCTGGCGGCCTTGACCCGATTGACCAGATTGTCCACGCCCAGGTTGTTGAAGCCCATGCGGTTGATGATGGCTTCGGCATGGGGCAGGCGGAAAATCCGTGGTTTCGGATTGCCCGGCTGCGGACGCGGCGTCACGGTGCCGATCTCGACAAAGCCGAAACCCAGCTGGGCAAAACCGTCGATGGCCGCGCCGTTCTTGTCCAGGCCCGCCGCCAGCCCCACCGGATTGGGGAACGCCAGGCCCATGACCGTCACCGGCAGACGCGCAGGCGCCTTGCTCAGCAGGCCATTGAGGCCCAGGCGGCCACCGGCGCCGATCAGGTCCAGGGACAGATCGTGGGAGGTCTCGGGGGAGAGTTTGAACAGTAACTGGCGGGCCAGGTTATACATGGGCGGGCGCGGCTCGAGGAGGCTGGAGACAGGGCGGGGATTATAGACAGTTCAAAGGGTGCGCGCGACCGCGTTTGCGCAGTGATCACTCTTGAAGCACCCGCCCCTTGCGCGCACCAAAGCAGAACCGCTGCAGGCACCCTGCAATACTCGCGCTCCCCGCCAACCCGCTCAGGCTGGCGTTTGCCAGGTTTGGCCCGGCTTTTGCTAAAGCCATTATACAGGCAGCCAACGGCGGTTGCCCCACTGAATACGACAAAGACGTCGCCTACCCCTTCGCTGAACAGCGAATCGGGTTGCGACGTTTTTTTTCGTCTTGGCTCCGCGGTCTGGAGCCGGTGGAGCCGCCGTGTGTGCGCTCCACCTCTTATCCGTCGCGGTCCTCGGCCCGACAGGTTCCCCTTTTGCAGATGAGGTGTTCGATGAGTACAAGTTTCTGGAAGGCCGGTCACAAACCCACCCTGTTTGCCGCTTTTTTGTATTTCGACCTGAGCTTCATGGTCTGGTATCTGCTCGGCCCCCTAGCGGTGCAGATTGCCGCTGACCTGCACTTGAGCACCCAGGAGCGCGGGCTGATGGTCGCCACACCGATCCTGGCCGGGGCCGTATTGCGCTTTCTGATGGGGATGCTGGCCGATCAACTGTCACCGAAGACCGCCGGTATCATTGGCCAGGTCATCGTCATCGTCGCCCTGCTCGGCGCCTGGCAACTGGGTATTCACAGCTACAGCCAGGCCCTGCTGCTCGGTGTGTGCCTGGGCATGGCCGGTGCGTCCTTCGCCGTCGCCCTGCCCCTGGCCTCGCAGTGGTATCCGCCAGAGCATCAAGGCAAAGCCATGGGCATCGCCGGGGCCGGTAACTCCGGGACAGTATTTGCTGCTCTGATCGCGCCGGTACTGGCCGCAGCGTTCGGCTGGACCAACGTCTTCGGCTTTGCCCTGATCCCGTTGATCCTGACCCTGATCGCCTTCTCGCTGATGGCACGCAACGCTCCGGAACGCAGTAAGCCGAAATCCCGCGCCGACTACCTCAAGGCCCTGGGCGACCGTGACAGCTGGTGGTTCATGTTCTTCTACAGTGTGACCTTTGGCGGCTTCATCGGCCTGGCCAGCGCCCTGCCCGGTTACTTCAACGACCAGTACGGCCTGAGCCCGGTAACCGCCGGTTACTACACCGCCGCCTGCGTCTTCGGTGGCAGCCTGATGCGTCCGTTGGGCGGCGCGCTGGCGGATCGTTTCGGCGGTATTCGCACCCTGTCGTTCATGTATACCGTAGCGGCCATCTGCATTGCTGCCGTGGGCTTCCATATCCCCAGCTCCTGGGTGGCGCTGGCACTGTTCGTTTCGGCGATGCTCGGCCTCGGTGCCGGTAATGGCGCGGTATTCCAACTGGTGCCACAACGCTTTCGTAAGGAAATCGGCGTAATGACCGGCCTGATCGGCATGGCTGGCGGCATTGGCGGCTTCCTGCTCGCTGCGGGTCTGGGCGCGATCAAGCAGAACACCGGTGACTACCAACTGGGCCTGTGGCTGTTCGCTCTGCTCGGAGTATTGGCCTGGTTCGGCCTGCTCAACGTCAAGCGTCGCTGGAGAACCACCTGGGGTTCGGCTGCCGTCACCGCAGCGCGGGTCTGATGGGCCTGCAACTGCGGGTTGCCCAGTTCAGCGCCAGCGGTCCGCGGGCGGAGAATCAGGACGCTGTGCGCCTGGTCACCCCGGCCCCGGCCCTGGCCGCCAGCAAAGGTTATCTGTTCGCCCTGGCCGACGGCGTCAGCCAATGCCAGGACGGCAGGCTGGCGGCCCAGTCAACCTTGCAGGCCCTGGCGCTGGACTACTATTCGACCCCGGAAACCTGGGGTATCACCCAGGCGCTGGACCGTCTGTTACTGGCGCAGAACCGTTGGCTGCTGGCCAACGGCCTGCTCACCACCCTCAGCGCTCTTGTCCTGCGTGGCCGACGCTTTACCCTCGCCCACGTCGGCGACTGCCGGGCCTATCGCTGGCAGACCGGGCACTTGCAGCGTTTGAGCGAAGACCATGTCTGGGAACAACCGGACATGCAGCATGTGCTCAAACGCGCTCTGGGCCTGGATCAGCATGTGGTCATGGACTACCTGGACGGCGAGCTGCAGGCTGGCGAGCGACTGTTGCTGCTCAGTGACGGCGTCTGGGCGACCCTCGCCGACAGCCATATTCGCGCCATTCTCGACGAACAGACGGACCTGGATAGTGCCGTGCAGACCTTGGTCAGCGCGGCGCACCGGGCCGGTAGTCAAGACAATGCCAGCGCGCTGCTGGTGCAGATCGACGCCTTGGGTCAGGACGATCTCGGCGACACCCTGCGCCAGTTGCAGCAATGGCCCCTGCCACCACGGCTGAAACCCGGTCAGCGCTTCGAGGGCTGGCAGGTGACCCGCCTGCTCAACGAGTCGCGTCAATCCCTGCTCTACCGGGTGCAGGACGACCAGGGCCAACCCTGGCTGCTCAAGACCTTGCCCGACAGCCGCCATCAGGACAGCGAAGCCGGCCCCGCCCTGCTGCTTGAGGAGTGGTTTCTGCGCCGGGTCGCCGGCCGGTGGTTCCCGGAGATTCACCCCGCCCCGGAGCGCCAGCATCTGTATTACCTGATGCGCGAATATCCCGGCCGCACCCTGGCGCAATTGTTCGAAGGCAGCGGACCGCTGCCGGTGCCGCAATGGCGGGATCTGGCCAATCGCCTGCTGCGCGCCGTTGGCCTGCTGCATCGACGCAATATCATTCATCGCGATATCAAGCCGGACAACCTGCTGCTCAGCGATGACGGCGAACTGCGCCTGCTGGATTTCGGCCTGGCCTTCTGCCCCGGCCTGTCGGTCATGGCACTTGGTGAATTGCCCGGCACCCCGAGTTTCATTGCCCCGGAGGCCTTCAAGGGCGCGCCACCCGATCCGCAACAGGATCTGTATGCCGTCGGCGTCACCCTGTATTACCTGCTGACCGGACACTATCCCTACGGCGAGATCGAGGCCTTTCAGCAGCGTCGTTTCGCCAGCCCGGTCCCGGCCAGTCGCTATCGCCCGGATCTGCCCGATGGCCTGGAACAGAACCTGATGCAGGGCCTGGCGGTGGATCCGCAACAGCGCTTTGAAACCGCCGAACAATGGCTGCTGCAATTGGAACAGGCCGAACACCAACCCCTTGCCCCTCGTCGCCAACCGTTGCTGGAGCGGGAACCGTTGAAAGTCTGGCGCACCCTGGCACTGGTCTCGCTGTCGATCAACATGATCCTGATGGTGTGGTTGCTCAAGGGCTGAGGATTGCGCCAATCCGGTGCAAAAAGCCTCGCAATGGTGCAAGCAATGTCTAACAACGCGATTTTAATGTGGGATCGGCTTCAACCGGGAAGGGACTTTAAGATAAGGGAAATCTGGCGGCTGCATTGGCCCCTTCCCGGCTAAAGCCGGTCCCACAACGTTGCACCCTGACACAGCACCTGCGCCCGCCCCCTCAAACGCAACCAATAGACACTTGGCACAACCGCTGCATAGCCAACTGCAGAGAACTACATCGCGCTCGCTTTCAACGAAGAAAGCGGCGCCTCCCGAGATAACGGGACAGGACAAAGGCGTCCTGCCAGGCAACTGGCAGGACGCCTTTTTTGTTTGCGCGGAATTTGTCGAGCAGGCCCGGAGAGACCCATGAAAAAACCCAGACTGGTCATGATCGGCAACGGCATGGCGGGCGTACGTACCCTGGAAGAGCTGCTCAAGCTCAGCGGCGACCTCTACGACATCACGGTATTCGGTGCCGAGCCGCACCCAAACTACAACCGCATCCTGCTCTCGCCGGTCCTGGCCGGAGAGCAATCCTTCGACGATATCGTGCTCAACGACCTAGGCTGGTATCTGGATAACAATATCCAGCTGCTGCTCAACCGTCGGGTGGTGAAGATCGACCGGGCCCGGCGCCTGGTCATTGCCGATGATGGCACCCAGGCCCACTACGACCGCCTGCTGATCGCCACCGGCTCCACGCCCTTTATTCCGCCGATTCCGGGCCATAGCCTCGACGGTGTGATCGGCTATCGCGACATCGCCGATACCCGCACCATGATCCACACCGCCAAGACCCACCGTCACGCCGTGGTGATCGGCGGCGGCCTGCTGGGCCTTGAGGCCGCCAACGGCCTCAAGCTGCGCGGCATGGACGTCACCGTGGTGCATATCGGCAAATGGCTGCTGGAGCGGCAGCTGGACATGACTGCCGGCCTGCTGTTGCAGAACGCGCTGGAAAGTCGCGGCCTGAATTTTCGCCTCAACGAACAGACCCAGGCCCTGCTGGGCGACGATCAGGGTCGGGTCAAGGCTGTGCAGTTCGCCAATGGCGAGCAAGTCGCCGCCGACCTGGTGGTCATGGCTGCCGGGGTCCGGCCAACCACCGAACTGGCCGAGCAGGCCGGGCTGCAGTGCCAGCGCGGCATTCTGGTCAATGACACCCTGCAAACCTACGACCCGCGCATCTATGCCATTGGCGAATGCGCCAGCCATCGCGGGATTGCCTATGGCCTGGTGGCGCCGCTGTTCGAGCAGGCCAAGGTTTGCGCCAATCACCTGGCGCAACTGGGCTTCGCCCGCTACAAGGGCTCGGTGACCTCGACCAAGCTCAAGGTCACCGGCATCGACCTGTTCTCCGCCGGAGACTTCATGGGCGGCGAAGGCACCGAGAGCCTGACCCTGCGTGATCCCTTCAGTGGGATCTATAAGAAACTGGTCATCCGCAACGACGTCTTGGTCGGCGCTTGCCTGTATGGCGACACCGTTGACGGCGGCTGGTACATGCAGCTGATTCGCGAAGGTCGCTCCATTGCTGAAATCCGCGATCATTTGATGTTTGGTCAGGACTGGCCGGTCGCAATCGGGGAAGCCGCGTGATGGGACTGCCAAGCACACCCCCCCTGACCCTGGTGCCAGCAACGGACACCCGCACTACTGCCTCGACCTGCTGCTATTGCGGCGTCGGTTGCGGGGTTCTGATCGAACACGACGACGAGAAAATCCTCGGTGTCAGCGGCGATCCGCAGCACCCGGCCAACTTCGGCAAGCTGTGCAGCAAGGGCGCGAGCCTGCACCTGACCGGCGATCTCAGCGCCCGAGCCCTGCAACCGGAACTGCGCCTGAGCAAGTCACTGCCCCGCAGTGCCACTGACTGGGACACCGCTCTGGATCATGCCGCCAGCCTCTTCGCCCGGACCATCCACGAACACGGCCCGGACAGCGTGGCCTTCTATATCTCCGGCCAGTTGCTGACCGAGGACTACTACGCCTTCAACAAACTGGCGCGGACCGTGGTCGGCACCAACAATATCGACAGCAATTCACGCCTGTGCATGTCGTCGGCGGTGGTCGGCTACAAGCGCAGCCTCGGCGCCGACGCCCCGCCGTGCAGTTACGAAGATATCGAGCTGAGCGATTGTGTACTGATCGTCGGCAGCAATATGGCCTACGCCCATCCAGTGTTGTTTCGTCGCCTGGAAGAAGCCAAAAGCCGGCGCCCCGAGATGAGAATCATCGTGATCGACCCGCGCCGCACCGATACCTGCGAGCTGGCCGACCTGCATCTGGCGATTCTGCCAGGCACCGATGTCGCCCTGTTCCATGGGATTCTTCATCTGCTGATGTGGGAAGGCTGGATCGACCAGGACTTTATCGAGGCTCACACCGAGGGCTATGCCGAGCTGAAAAGCCTGGTCCACGACTACCCGCCGCAAAAAATCGCCGAACTCTGCGGCATTTCCCTGGACCATCTGCTGACCTGCGCGCGCTGGATCGGTCAGGCGCCAAGCTTTCTGTCGCTGTGGTGCATGGGTCTGAACCAGTCGACGTCCGGCAGCGCGAAGAACAGCGCGCTGATCAACCTGCACCTGGCCACCGGGCAGATCGGCCGCCCCGGCGCAGGACCGTTCTCCCTGACCGGTCAGCCCAATGCCATGGGCGGCCGCGAAACCGGCAGTCTCTCCAATCTGTTGCCAGGGCATCGTGAAGTCGCCAACCCCGAACATCGCGCTGAAGTTGCCGCCTATTGGGGGGTACCTGAGCTGCCGGATACACCTGGCTTGTCCGCCATCGAACTGTTCGACGGCATGGCCAATGGCACCATCAAGGCCGTGTGGATCGCCTGCACCAACCCGGCTCAGTCGCTGCCGGACCAACTCAAGGTGCAGCAGGCGCTGAATACCTGCCCGTTCGTGGTCTTGCAGGAAGCCTTTCACACCACCGAAACCGCCCGTTTCGCCGATCTGCTGCTGCCCGCCGCCAGTTGGGGCGAGAAAGCAGGCAGCGTGACCAACTCCGAGCGGCGGGTGTCGCGGGTGCGTAAAGCGATTCCGGCACCGGGCCAGGCTCGGCCTGACTGGGCCATCACCGTGGATTTCGCCCAGCGTCTGCAGGAGCGTCTACGCCCCGGCAGCCCCGCCCTGTTGAATTTCGCCTCGCCCCAGGCGCTGTTCGATGAATACAAACAGCTGACCCGCGGCCGCGATCTGGACCTGAGCGGTCTCGGCTATGAGCTGATCGAGCAACGCGGGCCGCAGCAATGGCCCTTCCCCGAAGGCGCGCAAAACGGCACGACACGCCTGTATCAGGACGGTATCTTTGCGACGCCGTCGGGGCGCGCACGCTTTATCAGCGAAGCGTATCAGGCGCCCAAAGAACTGCGCGACGCGCGCTATCCCCTGACCCTCAACACCGGCCGCCTGCGCGATCAGTGGCACGGCATGAGCCGCACCGGTACGGCCGCGCAATCATTCGGCCATGTCAGCGAAGCGGTGCTGAGCCTGCATCCTGATGAACTGCAGCGCCATCGCTTGCAGGCCGGTGACCTGGTGCGCCTGCACAGCCGCCGGGCCAGCCTGATCGTGCCCGTCGTCGCTGATCCGGGCGTACGTCCCGGCCAGGCCTTTCTGCCGATGCACTGGGGCGAGCGCTTCCTCAAGGGTGGGGTCAATGTACTGACCCAACCGGCCTATGACGCCATCTCCAAGCAGCCGGAACTGAAGCACTCCGGCGTGCGCCTGGAGCGGGTCGAATTGCCATGGCAGTTGTTCATCCTGATCGAGGGTGATGTGCAGCGTCATTTACAGAAGATTCGCCCCCTGTGTGACGCCTTTGCCTACGCCAGCCTCAGCCTGGTCGGACGAGAGCGCCCGGCCCTGCTGATCCGCGCTGCCAGTGTCGAAGCGCCCGCAGCAGAGTGGCTGCAACAGATCGACGAGGCGCTGGGCCTGGAAAGCAGCTCGGTCATGGCTTACGACGATGGCAAACACGGGGTGGGCAAACGCATCCGCCTCGATAACGGGCGCATCACTGCGATCCGCCTGGCCGGGGAAACCGCCGCCCGGCACTGGCTGCAAGGGCTCTGGCAGGAAGGCCGGGTCGACGAATCCCTGCGTCGCTGGCTGTTGGCCCCGCTGAGTACGCCACCGGGCAAGAGCAGCAAGCCAGCAGCCAGCGGCAAGACCCTGTGCAATTGCAAAAACGTCAGCGAAGCGGCCGTGCTGGGCGGTATCGAGCGCGGCATGGATCTGGATCAATTGAAAGGCCAACTGGGCTGCGGGACCCTGTGCGGTTCCTGCGTGCCGGAAATCAAGCGTCTGCTGACGGCCGCAGCGCCGATCACAGTGAGGAGTGCGTCATGAGTGCGAAAGTCTGGTTGGTCGGTGCAGGTCCCGGTGATCCCGAACTCTTGACCCTCAAGGCCGTGCGTGCCTTGAACGAAGCCGATGTGGTGCTGATCGACGATCTGGTCAACCCCGCCGTACTGCAACATTGCCCCGATGCGCGGGTCATTGCGGTGGGCAAACGCGGCGGCTGCCGCTCGACACCCCAGGCCTTTATCCATCGCCTGATGCTGCGTTATGTGCGGCAAAAGCGCTGCGTGGTCCGGCTCAAGGGCGGCGACCCGTGCATTTTCGGCCGGGGCGGCGAAGAAGCCGAGTGGCTGCGTGGCCATGGCGTCGAGGTGGAAGTGGTCAATGGCATTACCGCCGGACTGGCCGGGGCGACTCAATGCGGCATTCCCCTGACCCTGCGCGGGATCAGTCGCGGCGTGACCCTGGTCACTGCTCACACTCAGGATGACAGCCAACTGGACTGGCAGGCTCTGGCCAAGGGCGGCACGACGTTGGTGGTGTACATGGGCGTCGCCAAGCTGGGCGAGATCCGCGACAGCCTGCTGGCCGGTGGCATGGCCCCAGATACTCCCGTGGCCATGATCGAGAACGCTTCCCTGCCCCATCAGCGCGAATGCCGCAGCTCACTGGCCGCTATGCAGCAGGACGCCGCAGACTTCGAATTGAAGAGCCCGGCCATTCTGGTCATCGGTGCAGTAGCGGCCAGCGGACAGGTGTTATCGCCCAGCTCCCAATCTTTGTCATCTTGTGCCTGAAAGCCCTGCAAAGGGCTTTTCTCACCATGCCATCAGGCTAATATCGCGCGCTATATATAAATCAATATAGCGTGGTAAGACCGCATGATGATTAAACACACCTGGCCCCTGGCTCTGGGCGCCGCCGCTCTGGCCTTTTCGATCAATGCCAGTGCCGCCGACGCGATCCGTGTTGCCTACGCTGGCTCCATGGGCGTGGTGATGGACAAACACCTGGGGCCAGCCTTTGCCGAAGCCGAGCATCTGGACTACCAGGGCCAGGGCGAAGGCGCCTATGGCCTGGCGCGCCTGCTGGCATCGAAGAAAGCCGTTGCAGATGTGTTTGTCTCCATTACTCCCGGCCCGATCGAGATCCTGCAGAAAGCCGGTCTGGTGGATCACGCCATTCCCGTCGCCAGCACCCGCATGGTGATTGCCTACAACCCGAAAAGCCGATTCGCGGCTGACTTTGCCAGCAACAGCCAGTCTTGGTGGAAAGTCCTGCAGCAACCCGGCCTGCGCTTCGGTCGTACCGATGCCGCCACTGATCCCCAGGGCCAGAACATTATCTTCACCGTGCAACTGGCGGAGAAATACTACAAGCAGCCTGGCCTGGCACAGCAACTGCTCGGCGACGTGCGCAACCCGCAGCAGGTATTCGGCGAGGGCGGCTTGTTGAGCCGTCTGGAATCCGGCCAGCTCGACGCGGCTTCTGGTTATGAAAGCGCCACTTTGTCGGCCAGGCTGCCCTATGTGGCGCTGCCTGACGAGATCAACCTGAGCAACCCGGTCTATGCCAAGGACTGGTACAACACCACCAGCCTGTCGATCACTGATGGTACCGGCAAGACCCAGACCCTCACTCCGCAACCCTTGGTGTTCTACGCCGCCGTGCTGAAGAACGCGCCGGATGGCGGGCAGGCGCAAAAGTTTGTCGATTTCATGCTCTCGCCTGCTGGACAGAAGCTGTTCGAACAGAATGGCTATGGCAAGCCCAAGGGTGAGGCGCTGTAGCCCTGAACGCCTTCACGCAACGAGCCAGCAGTGCCTGGCTCAGCCTGCCCGCCGCCCTGTTGTTGTGCTTGCCGTTCCTGGCGCTTATCCGGGAAACGCCCTGGCAAGACTTTCGCCTGGCCTATGGCGACTGGAGTGCCATCGGTGTCTCAGTGGGCTGGAGTGCACTGTCCCTGGTCTTGATTATCCTGCTTGGAACGCCCCTGGCCCTGTGGCTGGCGCGTAGCAACTCGTCGCTCAAGCGCGGGGTCGAGATACTGGTGCTGATGACCCTGCTGACGCCGCCTTTGGCCATGGGCATTTTGCTGATTTCGGCGTTTGGTCCCTATGGCACCCTGGGTGAACCCCTGGCACGCCTGGGCCTGCTACTGAATAACAATGTCGGGGCGTTTATCCTCGCGCAGCTATACGGCGGCATTGCCTACTTTGTATTGGCGGCGCGGACAGCCTTCGAAGCGGTGCCACACACCCTGGAAGAGGCTGCACGGGGGCTGGGTTGCTCGCGACGGGCCGCTTTTTACCGGGTCACGCTGCCCCTGGCGGCACGGGCGCTGGCTGCGGGCCTGGCGATTACCTGGGTACGCATCATCGGTGAATTCGGCATCGTCATGGTCTTTGCCTACTTCCCCCAGGGCATCCCCGTGAAGCTGTTCGTCAACCTGCAGAATGACGGGGTCAACGCGGTCTACGCCTTGCTCTGGCTGCTGTTGCTGGTGACCTTGCCTTTTCCGTTGTGGTGCTTGTCGGTGTATGGGCAGTCACGCAAAAACCTGTAGAAGGTTGCTTCATGCCTGACGAACGTGGGACCGGCTTTAGCCGGGAAAGCAATGTCAGAGGCGATAGAGATCTGTCGATCCTGCCAATGCTTTCCCGGCTAAAGCCGGTCCCACAGGTCCAAACCGTATAGAAGTGCCACCTTAAATCGCAGTCAAAGAAAAGCCCGGCCTAAGCCGGGCTTTTCTATTGAAGCGGGCTAATTACTTAGCTTGAGCTTCTACTTCAGCTTCTACGCGACGGTTAACCGCGCGGCCAGCATCAGTTGCGTTGTCAGCAACAGGACGGGTTTCGCCGTAGCCTTTGGACTGAACGCGGTTGCCGCCAACACCGTACTGGTTAACCAGAACTTGTTTAACTGCGTCAGCACGACGCTGCGACAGTTTCTGGTTGTAAGCGTCAGGACCGACGGAGTCAGTGTGACCTTCAACAGTGGTGGTGGTTTGTGGGTACTGCTTCATGAAGTCAGCGAGGTTTTTGATGTCGCTGTAGCTGTTCGGCTTGACAACAGATTTGTCGAAGTCGAATTTCACGTCCAGCTGAACACGAACAACTTCAGCAACAGCTGGGCAGCCGTTAGCGTCAACAGTTACGTTGGCTGGAGTGTTAGGGCACTTGTCAACGTTGTCGCAAACGCCATCGTTGTCGCTGTCGGAGCATACGGCTGGAGCCGCTTCAACCGGTGCAGCTTCAACTTTCTTGGAGCCGCCACCGAAGTTCACACCGATACCAACGCTAGGTGCCCACTCGGTGTCACCCTGGTCGATGTTGTACTGAGCTTCAACGCCAGCACGGGCGTAGAAGTTTTCGGTGAAGTACAGTTTTGCACCAGCGCCAACGTTGGCGAAGGTGGAACGGTTACGACCGCCGCTGCCATTCTGGCCAATGCTTTGGTCGGAGAAACCGGCCGAGACGTATGGACGCAGCATGTCGCCTGGCTTGTTGAAGTGGTACAGAGCATCAAGGGCAGTGTCTGCGCCTTTGATGTTACGACCATCATCGCTACGGACGTTGTGCACTTCGTCGTAGCCCAGACGCAGTTCAACGTCGTCAGTCAGGAAGTAGCCAACCGAACCGCCGAACAGGTTGCCGTTATTTTTGAAATTACGGGCGCTGTCGTACTGTTCTTTCTTGGCGAAGCCTTCGATCTCGACTGCGCCTTGGCCTTGAGCCAGAGCGCCGAACGATGTCGCGGCAACAATAGTACCAATGGCCAAGCCCAAGGTGTTTTTCAGTTTCATCCGTTAAATCCCCATCTGGTGATTGTGAAGCAGTCCCGCATACCGGGGGACAACTCATCGGCAAGTCTAACAGATTTGCCTGCTCGTTAGAGATCTTTGCTCCGAGTTAAGTTTCGGTAATGCCTGCAAATTTCTCACGTAATTTATCAAGTGCTCGTTTGTAGCGCATTTTCGTGGCACTCAGGCCCATGTGCATTATGTCTGCGATCTCCTGAAATTCCAGTTCTGCGACAAAACGCAGCACCAAAATTTCCCGATCGATCGGGTTCACATGCACAAGCCAGCGATCGAGTCCGCCCTTCTCTTCAGGTTTTGGCGTCTTGTCTTCCGACGCTTCCTCAAGAGGGTCCAGACTCAAAGCATCCATCAACCGACGCTTTCGCCGTTCCTTTCTGTACTGAGTGATGCATTCATTGTAGGTAATGCTGTAGAGCCAGGTTTTGAACTTCGATTTACCCTCGAAATTCTTCAAGCCATACAACACCTTAAGCATCACTTCCTGACAGACATCGTCAGCATCGCGATCGTTCCCCAAATATCGTGCACAGACGTTAAAAAGGGTTCGCTGATAGCGACGCATCAATTCTTCGTAAGCCCGCGTCACGTGAAATAGTTCAACGTGCGAGCGCGCCACCAACTCCTCATCAGAGAGTTCGCGGGGGTCATAGCGCATCGATAGCGGTTGGGGGTTATTCAAAACAAGTCGTGCCGACAGTCAGGTCATTGGCCGCCACGGCGCGGATGTGCGGCTATTCGTGGCGGCATAGCTTAACAGGTTAGCGGCCTATCGGCTGCTCACTTGTTGATCAAGAAGAATACGGTTGGACAATGACACTAGTTCGCCGTCATCTGTCAGCAGCGTAGTTTTCACCGTACCGATTTCTTCGATCTGCCCTTCGACCCCTCCCACACGCACATGTTGCCCAACCTGATACAACTCCCGCACATAAATCCCGGCCAGTATCTGGCTCGCCAGTTCACGGCTGCCCAGGCCCATCGCCAGGGCGACGGCCAGACCAACGGTCAACAGCGCGATGACGATCACATGGTTGAGCAGGTCAGTCTTGACCTCCAACTGACTGATAGCCACCGAAATACTGATGATAATGACCAGGCCCTGGGCGATTCGCCCAAGGCCCGCTGAATAATCCAGGCCCACACCTTCAGCGGCACCGCGCACCAGGCCATTGGCCAGTTGTGCCAGCAGCACCCCCACCAATAGCACCAGGGCTGCGCCGAACACCTTAGGCAGGTACAGCGCCAGCATGTCGAGGGTGGCGGAAACCCGCTCCAACCCCAGGGACTCAGCGGCCGACACGAGGAAAATAAGCAGGACGAACCAATAGATAATCTTGCCGATCAGGGTCGATATCGGCACCTGTACACCGGCGCGGCTTATCAGCTTGGTCAGGCCAGTGCCGCCCATCAGGCGATCCAGGCCCAGTTTGGCAAGCAGCTTGGACAACAAAGTATCGAGCAGCTTGGCTACGACGAACCCCAGCAGCACCACCACAAGGGCACCGAAGAGGTTGGGGATGAAGTTTGCGACTTTGGTCCACAATGCTGTCATTGCGGCAACCAGGCTCTGTGTCCAGAGATTCAATTCCATATTCACTCAGCCTTATCGACAGGGCGGTTGTTCTGTTTGCGGCGGGAAACCGGGGCGATATGCGCTGAACCATTGTTCAGGGCAATCATCATGGCCTGGGACCAGCGGCCCAGCAGGCTGAACAGCACACCGGCACCGACCTGGCGGTTGGCGGTCTTGAGAACTCGCCCCAGACACGCATCGTCATCCCGGCTGGAGGATGACGAGTTGAGCATGTCACGCAGTGATTCTTCGAACGGATCGTGCATAGGCACCTCACGCAATGTCACTGGGAGACGTGGCCGATTTCAGGCGAGTCACAAATGAGTCATCCGGTAACGCATAAAAAATGTAACCGTCATACCCAGCGCAGCTTTCTGAACAGCCACCATTGCCCCAGCGCCACCGCGACCATCATCATGCAAGCGACCAGAAAGCCATAAGGGCTGCCCGATCCGGGAATGCCGCCGACATTGATACCCAACAGGCCGGTGAGGAAGCTCATGGGCAGGAAGATCCCGGTGACCACGCCGAAGCGGTACATGGTCCGGCTCATGCGCTCACTGAGGCGACGGTCTTCGGATTCCAGTACCAGCCCTACCCGCTCCCGCGTCAGCTCAAGCTCCTCGAGGTAACGGGTCAGGCTGTTGTTCAGTTCGTTCCAGTAATCGCCGTCATCGGCGACGAACCAGGGCAACTTGCAGCGCGTCAACTGACCGTAAATGTCCCGCTGCGGGGCAAGAAAGCGTCGCAGACCGGCCGCACGACGGCGGATATGCAGCATTTTGCCGTGATCCGGCTCGTACCGCTCGTCGGCGTCGATCTTCTCTTCTTCGTCATCGATGGATTCAGTCAGGTCGGTGACCAGTGCCTGAACCTTGTCGGTGAGGTATTGCGCCAGATAAAGAATCAGCTCGGAGGCAGTTTTCGGCCCCTTGCCTTCGTTGAATTTTTCGATCAGTTCGTCCGTGGCGCGCAATGGCCGCAGACGCAGGGAAATGACCCGCTGGGCCGCCGCGAAGATCCTTACCGAGACCATATCTTCCGGCTCGGCACCGGGGTTGAGATTGACCCCGCGCAGGAACAGCAGCAGTTCTTCATCGGGCAGCGACAGCATGCGCGGGCGGGTATTTTCTTCCAGCAGCAGGTCGCAGGCGAATTCACTCAGGCCACTGGCACTGCGCAACCAGGTGTGGGTTTGCGGATGACTGCGATCCCAGTGCAGCCAGACACTTTCGTGCGGCTGCAATTGCAGGGTTTGCAGATCGGTACGAGCTATGAAACGTGCCCCGCCTTTGCCGTCCAGTACCAGGGCGTGGACCAGCCCCCATTGCGCGTTTGTTTCGTCAAACATTCAGGTTTCGCTTATTCCGGCATTGTCAGAGGCGATGGTGAAACGATGACGCCATTATTGTCGGCGTAGACATACTCACCCGGACGGAAGGTAACACCGGCGAAGGTCACGGCCACGTTGAGGTCACCGATGCCGCGCTTGTCGGTCTTCATCGGGTGGGTGGCCAGAGCCTGGACGCCCAGGTCGGTCTGGGCAATGACATCGACGTCACGGATGCATCCGTAGATCACCATGCCTTCCCAGCCATTGTGTGCGGCCTTCTCGGCCAACAGGTCACCCAACAGGGCGCGGCGCAGGGAACCGCCACCGTCGACCACAAGCACCTTGCCCTTGCCGTCGAGTGCCACCTGATCGCGGATCAGGGAGTTGTCTTCGAAGCATTTGATCGTGACGATTTCACCGCCAAAGGAATCGCGGCCGCCAAAGTTGCTGAACATGGGTTCGAGCACCTGGACCAGTTCCGGGTAGGCATCGCACAGATCGGGCGTAATGTAATGCATGGTTAACTCCTGTCAGGTGAAGATCGCAGGCACAGAAGAGTAGCCTAGCGCGACCAAGTTGAACGGTGCCTGTCAGACAATAATATGAAAGTGGTCACTTTCGTGACCAAAGCTGCCTGACTCGTCACATCTTAGCCCCTGCTCTGCCCCAGCGGAATCGTTCAAACGTCTCAACCCGCCGCAGCCTCAGGCAACGTGTCTTCGGCCACCGTCGAACGCTCCCGCAGCCAGTCAGCGACCAGCGGCCAGACCTCGGTTTGCGCCGATTTGCTCACCAGCATCTGCACATGGCCGAAGTCTTCGCTGAAACCGTGCTCGCGACCCAGGCAGACAAATTTCCGCTCGACAGAGCCTATCTGTTCGAACAACTTGCGGCAGGCCCATTCCGGGTCCTGCTCATCCCCCACTGCCGCCACCGCCAGTACCGGCACCTCGACATCCTTCAGACCGGTCCACCAGTTGCCGTGGGCATCGCCGAAGCGGCCAAAAAGGCCATGCCAGCGCATGCTTTCCAGCACTAGGCCGATCGGCTCGTCTTCCGGACCACGCTTGAAACGCGGGCCGGAGATATGCTCGAAGGGCTTGAGCAGCAGACGGCCTGACCACTGCACCGGCGGCACTTTCAGCGGCCAGTAGGTGCGACTGACCTGGCTGCCGAACAGCGCCACGGAAGCTGCGCCCGGCGCGCCCAGGTATTGCCCGCCCAACGCCGCAGCCAGGGTGGTGCCGCCCAGGGAGTGACCGATCCAGTGCGGAATCTGCCCGCTTTGCTCGCGGACGAAGGCGGCAATGGCCGGCAAGTCGTAACGCGCGTAGTCCGCCACGCGGTTGGAACGATACGCCTGGTTGCGCGCCGACAGGCCATGACCACGCATTTCCGGGATCCAGACATCGAACCCGGCCCGGGCCAGATAGGCGCCCAGGCCGATGCCCTTTGGCGAATACCAGAAGCGGCGGTTGGAAAAGCTGCCGTGCAGCAGAATGACCGGCACGCCGCGCTGATCGGGATGCTCGAACAGGCCCAGGCGCGTGACCGCAAGCTCCACGCTGTAGTCCGGACTGTTGGCGGGTTTGAGGCGATATACGTCCTCGATCAGGTCGCCGCAACGTTCGGCGCTGATCAAGGCCACGGGAAAAAGAGTGCTGCTGCTTTGCATAGAGCTCTTGCGTAAAAACGGGCAGCCGGAAAACCACCCTGCGAAAAAAGGCCGACCCACGCAGGCTAAACAGCCTGGGCGGGTCGGCGACTTACGGTGTTGCGTGATCAGGCCGGAGCTTGACCTTCAGCCAGGAAGAACCAGGTTTCCAGTACGGAATCGGGGTTCAGGGAAACGCTTTCGATGCCCTGCTCCATCAGCCAGCGCGCCAGATCCGGGTGATCGGAAGGACCCTGGCCGCAGATACCGATGTACTTGCCGGCCTTGTTGCACGCTTGAATGGCATTGGCCAGCAGCTTCTTGACCGCAGGGTTACGCTCGTCGAACAGGTGAGCGATGATCCCCGAGTCCCGGTCCAGGCCCAGGGTCAGCTGGGTCAGGTCGTTGGAGCCGATGGAGAAACCGTCGAAGAACTCGAGGAACTCTTCAGCCAGGATCGCGTTGGACGGCAATTCGCACATCATGATGATGCGCAGGCCGTTTTCGCCGCGCTTGAGGCCGTTTTCAGCCAACAGGTCGATGACCTGGCTGGCTTCGCCCAGGGTACGGACGAACGGCACCATGATTTCGACGTTCGTCAACCCCATTTCGTTGCGTACGCGCTTGAGGGCGCGGCATTCGAGTTCGAAGCAGTCACGGAAGCTTTCGCTGATGTAACGCGAAGCACCGCGGAAGCCCAGCATCGGGTTCTCTTCTTCCGGCTCGTAGAGCTTGCCGCCGATCAGGTTGGCGTATTCGTTGGACTTGAAGTCCGACAGGCGCACGATGACTTTCTTCGGCGTGAATGCGGCGGCCAGAGTGCTGATGCCCTCGACCAGTTTCTCGACATAGAAACCGACCGGATCGTCGTAGCCCGCGATGCGCTTGTCGACGCTTTCCTTGATTTCCAGCGGCAGGTTCGGGTAGTTCAACAGCGCCTTGGGGTGCACGCCGATCATGCGGTTGATGATGAATTCCAGGCGCGCCAGGCCGACACCGGCGTTGGGCAACTGGGCGAAGTCGAAAGCCCGGTCCGGGTTGCCGACGTTCATCATGATCTTGAACGGCAGGTCAGGCATGGCATCGACCGAGTTGGTCTTGATGTCAAAGCCCAGTTCGCCTTCGAAGATATAGCCGGTATCGCCCTCGGCGCAGGAAACGGTCACGCCCTGGCCATCTTTCAACAGCTGAGTGGCGTTGCCGCAACCGACCACGGCCGGAATACCCAGCTCACGGGCGATGATCGCCGCGTGGCAGGTACGACCGCCACGGTTGGTGACGATGGCACTGGCGCGCTTCATGACCGGTTCCCAGTCCGGGTCGGTCATGTCGGAGACCAGGACGTCGCCTGGCTGGACCTTGTCCATCTCGGACACGTCCTTGATGATGCGCACCTTGCCAGCGCCGATACGCTGGCCAATGGCACGACCTTCGACCAGTACGGTGCCCTTTTCCTTGAGCAGGTAGCGCTCCATGACGTTGCCCGAAGAACGGCTCTTCACGGTTTCGGGACGCGCCTGGACGATGTAAAGCTTGCCGTCGTCACCGTCCTTGGCCCACTCGATGTCCATCGGCGCCTTGTAGTGCTTCTCGATGATCATCGCCTGCTTGGCCAGCTCGCTGACTTCGGCATCGCTGAGGCAGAAACGCGCACGCTCGGCGGCATCGACGTCGACAGTCTTGACCGAACGACCGGCCTTGGCCTCGTCGCCGTAGATCATCTTGATCGCCTTGCTGCCCAGATTGCGGCGCAGGATGGCCGGACGGCCGGCTTCCAGGGTGCCTTTGTGGACGTAGAACTCGTCCGGATTGACCGCACCCTGGACCACGGTTTCACCCAGGCCGTAGGCACCGGTAATGAACACCACGTCACGGAAGCCCGACTCGGTGTCGAGGGTGAACATCACACCCGCAGTCCCGGTTTCAGAGCGAACCATGCGTTGCACGCCAGCGGACAGAGCCACCAGTTTGTGATCGAAACCCTGGTGTACACGGTAGGAAATGGCGCGATCGTTGAACAGGGAAGCGAAGACTTCCTTGGCCGCACGGATGACGTTTTCAACGCCGCGGATGTTCAGGAAGGTTTCCTGCTGACCGGCAAAGGAAGCGTCAGGCAGGTCTTCAGCAGTGGCGGAAGAACGCACGGCCACGGCGATATCCGGGTTGCCTGCCGACAGTTCGGCGAAGGCGGTACGGATTTCGGCGTTGAGCCGCTCGGGGAACTCGGCTTCCATGATCCACTGACGAATCTGCGCGCCGGTCTTGGCCAAGGCGTTGACGTCGTCGACATCAAGAGCGTCCAGCGCAGCGTGGATCTGATCGTTCAGACCACTCTGCTCCAGAAAATCACGGTAGGCCTGAGCTGTAGTGGCGAAGCCACCAGGGACCGAAACGCCAGCGCCTGCAAGGTTACTGATCATTTCGCCGAGGGATGCGTTCTTGCCTCCCACGTGCTCCACATCATGGACGCCGAGCTTATCGAGGGAAACTACGTACTCTACCAAGGTGATCTCTCCACTTAACTGTGTGTGTTGTTGGGAAAAGCTCAAATTGCCGAACCGCCATGCAACACGGCCCTGCAGGTGTGTGGCCCGGACCCTGGAAATAAGCAAGAATGCCTACTGTCCAGGCCCGCAAGCGCGCCTATGATAGCCAACATTCGCCACCAGCTTAAGGCCCGAGCACAAATGAAACGATCTGCGTTCTTTATCTCCGACGGCACCGGCATCACTGCCGAAACCCTGGGCCAGAGCCTGTTGGCACAATTTGAAAACATCACGTTCAACAAGTTCACGAGGCCGTACATCGACAGCGTCGAAAAAGCGCGGGCGATGGTACAACAAATCAACAACGCCGCCGACAGGGACGATGTGCGTCCGATCATTTTCGACACCATCGTCAACCAGGAAATACGCGAGATCCTGGCCACCTCGAACGGTTTCATGATCGATATTTTCTCAACCTTCCTGGCGCCGCTGGAGCAGGAGCTTAGTTCACACTCCTCCTATTCGGTGGGCAAATCCCACTCCATCGGTCACAACTCCAACTACATGGAGCGCATCGAGGCAGTGAACTTCGCCCTCGACAACGACGATGGCGCCCGGACCCATTATTACGACAAGGCCGACATCATCCTCGTCGGTGTTTCGCGCTGCGGCAAGACCCCTACCTGTCTATACATGGCCATGCAATTCGGCATCCGCGCGGCCAACTACCCGCTGACCGAAGACGATATGGAAAGCCTGCAACTGCCTGCCGCGCTGAAGACCCACCGTAGCAAACTGTTCGGCCTGACCATTGACCCAGATCGCCTGACCGCCATTCGCCACGAGCGCAAGCCCAACAGCCGCTACTCCAGCTATGCCCAGTGCGAGTTCGAAGTGCGGGAAGTGGAAAACCTGTTCCGCCGCGAGAACATCCCCAATATCAACTCCACGCACTTCTCGGTGGAGGAGATCTCGGCGAAGGTATTGGTCGAGAAAGGGGTTGAGCGCCGGTTCAAGTAATCATCTGAGTTTTGAAAATCGATTAAAGATGGATTGTGTGGGAGCGAATTCATTCGCGAAGACGGTGTTTCAGACGATAAAAATGCGTCGAATGTACCGACCTCTTCGCGAATGAATTCGCTCCCACAACCACCACCCCACAGCCCCGCAGGTTAGAGTGGCACCCTCACCCACCCTTCCATCAACACCCGCGCACTGCGGCTCATCACCGCCTTGAGCACCTTCCATTCGCCATTGACCTGATCGGCCTGGGCGCCGACGCGCAGGGTGCCCGAGGGGTGGCCGAAGCGTACGGCGCTGCGTTCGCCGCCGCCTGCCGCGAGGTTGACCAGGGTGCCGGGGATCGCCGCAGCCGTGCCGATCGCGACGGCTGCGGTGCCCATCATGGCGTGGTGCAGCTTGCCCATGGACACCGCCCGTACCAACAGATCGGCATCGTCTACCGATTTGCCACTGGACGATACGTACTGCCGCGGCGGCGCGACAAAGGCAACCTTGGGCGTGTGCTGGCGGGTAGCCGCTTCGTCCAGGTGCTTGATCAGGCCCATGCACAGGGCGCCGTGGGCACGGATGGTTTCCAGCATGGCCAGGGCCTTGCCGTCGCCATTGATATCACCCTGCAGCTCGGCGCCGGTGTAGCCGATATCGGCCGCGTTGATGAAGATGGTCGGGATCCCGGCATTGATCATCGTCGCCTTGAGCGTACCGACACCGGGCACTTCCAGGTCGTCGACCAGTTGCCCGGTGGGAAACATCGAACCGCCTGCGCCCTCTTCGTCCGCAGCCGGGTCCATAAACTCCAGTTGAACCTCTGCCGCCGGGAAGGTCACGCCATCCAGCTCGAAGTCACCGGTCTCCTGCACCGCGCCGTTGGTGATGGGCACATGGGCGATGATGGTCTTGCCGATATTGGCCTGCCAGACCCGCACCACCGCCACGCCGTTCTGGGGAATACGGCTGGCGTCCACTAAACCCTGACTAATGGCGAATGGCCCGACCGCAGCAGACAAATTGCCGCAGTTGCCGCTCCAGTCAACGAAGGGCTTGTCGATGGAGACCTGGCCGAACAGGTAATCGACGTCGTGATTGGCCTTGATGCTTTTGGAAATGATCACTGTCTTGCTGGTACTGGAGGTGGCCGCGCCCATGCCGTCGATCTGCTTCTCGTAGGGATCGGGGCTGCCGATCACTCGTAGCAAAAGGGCATCGCGCTCAGGACCGGGGACCTGGGCGGACTCGGGCAGGTCTTGCAGGCTGAAGAACACGCCTTTGCTGGTGCCGCCACGCATATAGGTGGCGGGGATCTTGATTTGTGCCGGATAAGCCATGGAAATCTTGTCCTTTCAAAAGTTGTTGGAGCGAGGCTTGCCCGCGAAGAACGGTAACCCGGTATGGCTGGCTAACCGCAGCAACAGCTTCGCGGGCGAGCCTCGCTCCAACGAGCAATTACCTAAGCCACTGACGACTCAAGGAAGTCCTGGGCGAAGCGCTGCAACACGCCGCCCGCCTCGTAGATCGACACTTCTTCAGCCGTATCCAGACGGCAGGTCACTGGCACTTCCAGGCGTTCGCCGTCCTTGCGGTTGATCACCAGGGTCAGGGTGGCGCGGGGTGTCGGCTTGCCGATCACGTCGAAGGTTTCACTGCCGTCGATACCCAAAGTCAGGCGGTTGACCCCCGACTTGAACTCCAGGGGCAGCACGCCCATGCCGACCAGATTGGTGCGGTGGATACGCTCGAAGCCTTCGGCGGCAATCGCCTCGACCCCGGCCAGACGCACGCCCTTGGCTGCCCAGTCGCGGGACGAGCCCTGGCCGTAATCGGCACCGGCAATGATGATCAGCGGCTGCTTGCGCGACATATAGGTTTCGATGGCTTCCCACATCCGCGTGACCGTGCCTTCCGGCTCAATGCGGGTCAGGGAGCCCTTCTTCACCTGGCCATCGACCACGGCCATTTCGTTGACCAGTTGCGGGTTGGCAAAGGTCGCACGCTGGGCGGTGAGGTGGTCGCCACGATGAGTCGCGTAGGAGTTGAAGTCCTCCTCCGGCAGGCCCATTTTCGCCAGGTACTCACCGGCGGCACTGTTCAACATGATGGCGTTGGACGGCGACAGGTGGTCGGTGGTGATGTTGTCCGGCAGCACTGCCAGCGGGCGCATGCCCTTGAGCGTGCGCTCCCCGGCCAGGGCGCCTTCCCAGTATGGAGGACGGCGGATATAGGTGCTCATCGGCCGCCAGTCGTACAGCGGCGGCACCGCAGGCCCGGCCTCCTGGATCGCGAACATGGGGATATAGACCTGGCGGAACTGCTCCGGCTTGACCGATGCCTTGACCACCGCATCGATTTCTTCGTCGCTGGGCCAGATATCCTTGAGGCGAATTTCCTTGCCGTCGACCACCGCCAGCACATCCTTCTCGATATCGAAACGGATGGTCCCGGCAATCGCATAGGCCACTACCAGCGGCGGCGAAGCGAGGAAAGCCTGCTTGGCGTACGGGTGGATACGTCCGTCGAAGTTGCGGTTACCCGACAGCACGGCCGTGGCGTATAGGTCGCGGTCGATGATTTCCTTCTGGATCAGCGGATCCAGGGCGCCGGACATGCCGTTGCAAGTGGTGCAGGCAAAGGCCACTACGCCAAAGCCCAATTGCTCCAGCTCGGAAGTCAGGCCGGCTTCATCCAGATACAACGCCACGGTCTTGGAGCCCGGCGCCAGGGACGACTTGACCCACGGCTTGCGGGTCAAGCCCAGGCGATTGGCATTGCGCGCCAGCAGACCGGCGGCAATCACGTTGCGCGGGTTACTGGTGTTGGTGCAACTGGTGATGGCCGCGATGATCACCGCGCCGTCGGGCATCTGCCCCGGCACTTCGGTCCACTGCCCGGCAATGCCCTTGGCCGCCAGATCGCTGGTCGCAACCCGCGCGTGGGGGTTGGACGGACCCGCCATGTTACGTACGACGCTGGACAGGTCGAAGCTCAGCACGCGCTCGTATTGAACGTCTTTGAGGCTATCGGACCACAGCCCGGTTTCCTTGGCGTACAGCTCAACCAGGGCGACCTGCTCGTCTTCGCGGCCGGTGAGCTTGAGGTAGTCGATGGTTTGCGAATCGATGGAGAACATCGCCGCCGTGGCGCCGTACTCAGGGGCCATGTTGGAAATGGTCGCGCGGTCACCCAGGGTCAGGCTTGCCGAACCGGTGCCGTAAAACTCCAGCCAGGCGCCGACCACTTTCTGCTTGCGCAGGAACTCGGTCAGGGCCAGGACCACGTCCGTGGCAGTGATGCCGGACTGACGCTGGCCGGTCAGTTCGACGCCGATAATGTCCGGCAGGCGCATCCACGAGGCGCGGCCCAGCATCACGTTCTCGGCTTCCAGGCCACCGACACCAATGGCGATCACGCCCAGGGCATCGACATGCGGGGTGTGGCTGTCGGTGCCGACCAGGGTGTCGGGGAAGGCCACGCCTTCACGGACCTGCACCACCGGCGACATTTTCTCCAGGTTGATCTGGTGCATGATGCCGTTGCCAGGCGGAATCACTTCGACGTTCTTGAACGCCAGTTTGGTCCAGTCGATGAAGTGGAAGCGGTCTTCGTTGCGACGGTCTTCAATGGCGCGGTTCTTGGCGAAGGCATCCGGGTCGAAGCCGCCGCACTCCACGGCCAGGGAATGGTCGACGATCAGTTGCACCGGCACTACCGGGTTGACCTGGGCCGGATCACCACCGCGCTCGGCGATGGCGTCACGCAGGCCGGCCAGATCGACCAGAGCGGTCTGGCCGAGAATGTCGTGGCAGACCACCCGGGCCGGAAACCACGGGAAGTCCAGATCGCGCTTGCGCTCGATCAACTGGCTCAGGGACGCCTTGAGCGTCGTCGGATCACAGCGGCGCACCAGGTTTTCCGCCAGTACCCGGGAGGTGTATGGCAGGGTGGCATAGGCGCCAGGCTTGATCGCCTCGACAGCCGCGCGGGCGTCGAAGTAATCCAGGCGGGTGCCGGGCAGCAGCTTGCGGTATTCAGAATTCATGGCACAGGGCTCGATCACGGTAGTGGCAGAGGATGGATGGAAAGCGCCGTGGTTCGCAGCGCTCCCCTCCCCCGGTCAGCGACGTTCGATGGGCACGAACTTGCGCTGTTCGACGCCGATGTATTCGGCGCTTGGACGAATGATGCGGTTATTGGCACGCTGTTCGAAAACGTGGGCGGCCCAGCCGGTCAGGCGCGAGCAGACGAAGATCGGCGTGAACAGCTTGGTCGGGATACCCATGAAGTGGTACGCCGAGGCATGGTAGAAGTCGGCGTTGGGAAACAGTTTCTTCTGCTCCCACATGGTCTTGTCGATGGCTTCGGAGACCGGGAACAGCACGGTATCGCCCACTTCGTCAGCGAGTTTTTTCGACCAGCCCTTGATCACCTCGTTGCGCGGGTCGGAGTCTTTGTAGATCGCGTGGCCGAAGCCCATGATCTTATCCTTGCGCTCAAGCATGCCGAGGGTGCCTTTGACCGCGTCTTCGACCGAGCTGAAGCGCTCGATCATGGCCATGGCCGCTTCGTTGGCGCCGCCATGCAGCGGGCCGCGCAGACTGCCGATGGCGGCGGTGATGCAGGAAAACAGGTCCGACAGAGTCGAAGCGCAGACCCGAGCGGTGAAGGTCGAGGCGTTGAATTCGTGCTCGGCGTAAAGAATCAGCGACACATCCATGACCTTGGCGTGCAGCTCGCTAGGTTTCTTGTCCAGCAGCAGGTGCAGGAAGTGCGCGCCAATTGAGGGCTCGTCAGTCACGCACTCGATGCGCTTGCCTTCGTGGCTGAAGCGATACCAATAGCACATGATCGCCGGGAACGCCGCCAACAGGCGGTTGGTCGCGGCCAGTTGCTGACTGAAATCCTCTTCAGGCTCCAGGTTGCCGAGCATCGAGGCACCGGTGCGCATGACATCCATAGGGTGGGCGCTGGCGGGAATCCGCTCCAGCACTTCCTTCAAGGCTTGCGGCAAATCACGCAGGCCCTGCAGTTCATGCAGATAGGCATCCAGCTGGGCCTGACTCGGTAGATCGCCGTAGAGCAGCAGATAGGCGACTTCTTCGAAACGTGCTTCGGCGGCCAGTTCACGGACGTCGTAGCCGCGATAGGTCAATCCGGCACCGGCCTGCCCTACGGTGGACAACGCCGTCTGCCCGGCGACCTGGCCCCGCAGGCCAGCGCCGCTCAATACTTTTGCTTCAGCCATTGCTGTCTCCAATCTTGAATTTGTTAGGGAATCGGCAATTCATTTTTCTGGAACTGTGGGAGCGAATTCATTCGCGAAAGCGGTATTCCAGTCAATGCAGATGCATTGCAGTCACTGGCCTCTTCGCGAATGAATTCGCTCCCACATACGGTCCTCATAATGCGTCGCACCGACTTGCGTCAGCCTTTTTTCTGCGCAAACAACGCATCGAGTTTCTGCTCGAAGGTGTGGTAATCGATAGCGTCGTACAGTTCCATGCGGGTCTGCATGGTGTCGATCACGTTCTTCTGCGAGCCATCGCGGCGGATCGCGCCGTAGACGTTTTCCGCCGCCTTGTTCATGGCACGGAACGCCGACAGCGGATACAGCACCAGGGACACATCGGCGTTACGGAGTTCGTCCACGGTGTACAGCGGCGTGGCGCCGAATTCGGTGATATTGGCCAGAATCGGCGCGCGAACGCGGGCGGCGAACAGCTTGTACATGTCCAGTTCGGTGATGGCTTCCGGAAAGACCATGTCGGCACCGGCCTCGATGCAGGCTTCGGCCCGTTCCAGCGCCGATTCCAGGCCTTCCACGGCCAGGGCATCGGTGCGCGCCATGATCACGAAGCTGTCATCGGTGCGGGCATCGACGGCGGCCTTGATGCGGTCGACCATCTCCTGCTGGGAGACAATCTCTTTATTAGGACGGTGGCCGCAGCGCTTGGCGCCGACCTGGTCCTCGATATGGATTGCGGCCGCGCCGAACTTGATCATCGAGCGAACCGTGCGCGCAACGTTGAATGCCGACGAACCAAAACCGGTATCGACATCCACCAACAACGGCAGGTCGCAGACATCGGTAATGCGTCGCACATCGGTGAGCACATCATCGAGACCGGTAATACCCAGGTCCGGCACACCCAGGGAGCCGGCTGCGACGCCGCCACCGGACAGATAGATCGCCTTGAAACCGGCACGCTTGGCCAACAGGGCGTGGTTGGCATTGATGGCGCCGACGACTTGCAGGGGCTGTTCGCTGGCGACGGCGTCACGGAAACGCTGGCCGGGAGTGCTTCTGGTCATTTTTCACCTCGGTCTGGAACGGCCTGGTAATGCCGCTCGATATTGCGTTTGGAAGCGCCGATGTGGCGGCGCATCAACAATTCGGCGAGTTCGCCATCACGGTCAGCGATGGCGTCGAGAATGCGGTGGTGTTCGGCAAAAGCCTGGCGCGGGCGGTTGGGCGTGTTGGAGAACTGAATGCGGTACATGCGCACCAGTTGATACAACTCGCCGCAAAGCATCTGGCTCAGGGTGCGGTTGCCGCTGCCCTGGATGATCCGGTAGTGGAAGTCGAAATCGCCTTCCTGCTGGTAGTAGCCCAGCCCGGCCTGGAACGCCGCGTCACGCTCATGAGTGTCGAGGACCCGGCGCAATTCGTCGATTTCTTCCACGGTCATGCGCTCGGCAGCCAGGCGGCAGGCCATGCCTTCGAGGGATTCGCGAATTTCGTAGAGTTCGATCAACTCGGCGTGGCTCAGGGACACTACCCTGGCGCCTACATGAGGGACCCGCACCAGCAGGCGCTGGCCTTCCAGACGATGGATCGCCTCGCGCAACGGCCCGCGGCTGATACCGTAGGTGCGCGCCAGTTCCGGTTCGGAAATCTTGCTGCCGGGGGCAATCTCGCCCTTGACGATGGCCGCCTGAATACGCCGAAAGACGTTTTCGGACAAGGTCTCCGATTCGTCATGGCCGTTTAACGGGCTTTCTACCTCACCCAACATATTGTCGACACCTTGAAGATCAATACCGACAAATCTAGCTATACCACTAGAATCAGTCAAAGAAAAAATCAACATTGTCGACAATCGTCTAATACCAAGGCTTTTCAGGAGAAACCTTTTTAAACACTTGCCACTCCGTGGAACCTGGCAGCCCGGCACCACCGTGCTAGAATCCGGCCCGCTTCGATCGAGCCAAATGAACGGTATAACCGATCACTATCGAGGGCTGCGCCCCTCACCGCGCCAGGATCTATGAGACTCATAACCCCCTTTTCGTTGCTCTGCCTGATGCTGCTGGCCGGCACCGGCGAAGCCGCCGACAAGACCGTTTACGGTTTGAACGAATACGCAGAACTCGCCGATATCGACCTGCAGGTCGCCGCCAAGCTCGACACCGGCGCCCACACCGCTTCCCTCAGTGCCCGGGATATCACCCACTTCACTCGCGACGGCGAAGGCTGGGTGCGCTTCTATCTGGCCATCGACGACGCCCACCAGCACCCCATCGAACGCCCGCTGCAGCGCCTGAGCAAGATCAAGCGCCGGGCCGACGACTACAGCCCCGATGACGAGAAAAAGTACAGCGCCCGCCCGGTGATCAGCCTGGATGTGTGCATGGGCAAAGTTTTACGCACGCTGGAAGTGAACTTGACCGACCGAAGTGCATTCCAATACCCGCTTTTGATTGGCTCCGAGGCGCTCAAGCGCTTCGACGCCCTGGTCGATCCCAGCCTGAAATATTCAAAGGGCAAACCGAGCTGCCCTCCTGTTGCCAGGCCCAAAGAGTAAATCCATGCGTTCTCTCAACCTGCATCTGAAAATCCTGATTGCCGTCCTGGTCACCCTGGGCATCGCCATCACGGCCTATCAGATCGTCGTGCTGGGCATTCCGGTGACCGAAGACGAAACCGACGACCTGTGGAACATCGACGCCAAAGTCGAGTTCGTCGCCAGCGCCAAGGACCCGGTGAAGATCCAGATGTTCGTGCCACCCCTGGCCCGGGATTACATCAGCCTCAACGAAAGCTTCATCTCCAATAACTACGGGGTCAGCGTCAACCGCATCGACGGCAACCGCAAGGTCACCTGGTCGGCCCGGCGCGCCAGCGGCAACCAGACGCTTTATTACCGCCTGGTCCTGACCAAGCGCTATAACGGCGACAAGCCGCGCACCAAGGGGCCGATTTTCCGCGACAGCATGATCATCGATGGCCCGGAAAAAATCGCCGCCGAAGCTCTGCTCGCCCCGATCCGCCAGCACTCGGCGGACGTCGAGACCTTCATCGGCGAAGCCATCAAGCGGGTCAACACCCTCAGTGATGACAACGTCAAGCTGCTGCTGGCCGGGGACACTTCGACGCCGAACAAGGCGCGCATCACCGAACTGCTGCTGTCCATCGCCCACGTGCCGATGGAAAAGGTCCATACCATCCGCCTGGTCGCCGATCAGCCGCAGACTCCGGAACTGTGGCTGCGCAGTTTCAATGGCAAGGACTGGCTGTACTTCAATCCGGACACCGGCGCCCAGGGCCTGCCCGAAGACCGCCTGCTGTGGTGGATCGGCGACGAGAACCTGATCACCGTCGAAGGCGGCAAGAAAGCCACGGTCAACTTCAGCCTCAATAACAGCGAAATGAACGCCATCCGCCTGGCCAAGCTGACCGACGAAAACTCCGACGCCGACTTCCTCTCCTATTCACTGTACGGCCTGCCGCTGCAGACCCAGCAGACCTTCATGATCATGGTGATGATCCCCATCGGCGTGCTGGTGATCCTGATCCTGCGCAACCTGATCGGCCTGCAGACCCTGGGCACCTTCACCCCGGTGCTGATCGCCCTGGCCTTCCGCGAGACCCAACTGGGCTTCGGCATCGTGCTGTTCACCCTGATCACCGCCCTGGGCCTGTCGCTGCGCTCGTACCTGGAACACCTCAAGTTGCAGATGCTGCCGCGCCTGTCGGTGGTGCTGACCTTTGTCGTGGTGCTGATCGCCGCCATCAGCCTGTTCAGCCACAAGCTCGGCCTGGAGCGCGGCCTGTCGGTGGCACTGTTCCCCATGGTGATTCTGACCATGACCATCGAACGCCTGTCCATTACCTGGGAAGAACGCGGCGCCAGCCATGCCATGAAAGTCGCCATCGGCACCCTGTTCGCCGCGTCCCTGGCGCACCTGATCATGAGCGTGCCGGAGCTGACCTACTTCGTCTTTACCTTCCCGGCCGTGCTGCTGATTCTGGTGGGCTTCATGCTGGCCATGGGTCGCTATCGCGGCTACCGCCTCACCGAGCTGATGCGCTTCAAGGCCTTCATCAAGGAAGAGGAAGGCAAATGATCGGCTGGTGGAAGACCTGGAAGGCCCTTGAGGCCAAGGGCATCATGGGTATCAACCGGCGTAATGCCGACTACGTGCTCAAGTACAACAAGCGCAGCCTGTACCCGATTGTCGACGACAAGATCACCACCAAGCTGCGCGCCATCCAGGCCGGGATCCGCGTGCCGCAGATGTACGGGGTGATCTCCACGGAAAAGGAAATCGACCGTCTCGACCAGATCATCGACGGCCACAATGATTTCGTGATCAAGCCGGCCATGGGCGCAGGCGGCGATGGCATTCTGGTAATCGCCGATCGCTTCGAGGAGCGCTTTCGCACTATCTCCGGGCGCATCGTCAGCCACAGCGAAATCGAACACCAGATCTCCAGCATCCTTACCGGCCTATATTCCCTGGGCGGCCACCGCGACCGCGCACTGATCGAATACCGCGTCACTCCAGACCCGATCTTCAAGAGCATCAGCTACGAAGGCGTGCCGGATATCCGCGTCATCGTGCTGATGGGCTACCCGGTCATGGCCATGCTGCGCCTGCCGACCCGCCAGTCCCACGGCAAGGCCAACCTGCACCAGGGTGCCATCGGCGTCGGTGTCGACCTGGCCACTGGCATCACCCTGCAGGGCACCTGGCTGAACAACATCATCCGCAAACATCCCGATACCGCCCAGACCGTGGACGGCGTGCAACTGCCTGACTGGGACGGCTTCATGCAGCTGTCCGCTGAATGCTTTGAGCTCTGTGGCCTGGGCTATATCGGTGTCGACATGGTGCTGGACCAGGAAAAAGGTCCGCTGATCCTCGAGCTCAACGCCCGCCCCGGCCTGAATATCCAGATCGCCAACGACTGCGGCCTGACCCACAGGACCCAGGCGGTGGAAGCGCGTATTGAGCAACTGGCCCTGGAAGGCCGTACGGAAACGCCGCAAGAGCGGGTCAGGTTTGTGCAGGAGCTGTTTGGGCATGTGCCCCATGTCACCGCGCAGTAATGTGGGACCGGCTTCAGCCGGGAAGGCAATGTGACAGACGATAAAAATGCACCGGCCCTGTCTACGCCTTCCCGGCTAAAGCCGGTCCCACAGGTTATGCCTATCACTAAACACCAACATTTCCCGATCCCACCCAAGCGGACTACAATCGCCACCCGCGTTCTGCTGACCGATTTTGCCTAAATGCCGACCTGCTCCGTCCATCCGCTGCCCTATCACAGCAACCCCGCCGATTATTTCTCGCGAGTGCGCCATGCACCGGGCGCGGTGCTGC
Organism: Pseudomonas sp. JUb42; assembly: GCF_024807945.1. Classification (GTDB taxonomy): domain Bacteria; phylum Pseudomonadota; class Gammaproteobacteria; order Pseudomonadales; family Pseudomonadaceae; genus Aquipseudomonas. The sequence goes on from NZ_JANUFD010000002.1 coordinate 136,359, forward strand.
TCGACAGTGGTCGGCCGACGGCTGAACGGGGTCGCTACGATCTGCTCAGCGCCTGGCCCGAACAGCAACTGGGTGTCGACAATGACGAGAGCGGCGCCGACTTTCTCGAGCACCTGCGCCAGGCCCTGGCTCTGCTGGGCGAAGCGCAACTGCCCGAGCACTGCGAGCTGCCCTTCGCCGGCGGCCTGATCGGCTACCTGAGCTATGACTTCGGCCGACGCCTGGAACCGCTGCCGAGCAAGGCCGTGGATGACTTGCAACTGCCGCAGGCGCGGCTTGGCCTCTATGCCTGGGCGCTGATCAGCGATCACCAGCAGCAGACCTCGCAACTGGTGTTTCACCCGAGCCTTGCAGAAACCCAGCGACAGCACCTGTTGACGCTATTCAGCGCCCCGGCATCGCAAAATCAAGTCAGTTTCAAGCTGGACGGCCCGTTCCAGACCAGCATCAGCGCTGATGACTACCGCGCCGCCTTTGAGAACATCCAAGCGTACATCCAGTCCGGCGACTGCTATCAGGTCAATCTGACCCAGCGCTTCCAGGCCAATTGCCAGGGTGATCCGTGGTCAGCCTACTGCGCATTGCGCGTGGCCTGCCCGACGCCCTTCTCCGGTTATATGGCCCTGGAAGGTAACGATGCGGTGCTGAGCCTGTCGCCAGAGCGTTTCGTCAAAGTCAGCCAGGGCCAGGTCGAGACCCGGCCGATCAAGGGCACCCGCCCCCGTGGCCGCGATGCTGCGCAAGACGCCGCCTATGCCGCCGAGCTGCTGGCCAGTGCCAAGGACCGCGCGGAAAACCTGATGATCGTCGACCTGCTGCGCAACGACCTGGGCCGCAGCTGCCGCATCGGCTCGGTGAAAGTGCCCGAGCTGTTCAGCCTGGAAAGCTACCCCAACGTGCATCACCTGGTCAGCAGCGTGACCGGCACACTGGCCGCCGACCACGACGCCCTCGACCTGATTGCCGGCAGCTTTCCCGGTGGCTCCATCACCGGCGCACCGAAAATCCGCGCCATGCAGATCATCGACGAACTGGAACCCAGTCGCCGTGCCCTGTATTGCGGATCATTGATCTATCTGGATGTGCGTGGCGAAATGGACAGCTCCATCGCCATCCGCAGCCTGCTGGTCAAGGACGGTCAGGTGTCCTGCTGGGGCGGCGGCGGCATCGTCGCCGACTCGGACTGCGAGGCAGAGTATCAGGAGTCGTTTACCAAGGTGCGGATACTGCTGGAAACCTTGCAGAACCTCTGAACGACGACATCAACAGCGGATCGGATGGCGGGCTTGATCTGTGGGAGCGAATTGTGGGAGCGAATTCATTCGCGAAGAGGCCGGTACATTCAAAGTACAGGCGCCGGCTGAAAAACCGATTCGCGAATAAATTCGCTCCCACTGAGTTAGCTACCACCTGGCTCCCCCACATTGCTCTCATGAGGGAAATATCTTTTAGAGGGACAGATCCCGATTCGACGCCTTGATGAATTCCTTCTTCAGGTCTTCAAACGTATGCACCGCAGGAAATTGCGGGAATTCACGGATCACGTTATCCGGGGCATGGAACAGAATGCCCGCATCGGCCTCACCGAGCATGGTGGTGTCGTTGTACGAATCGCCTGCGGCGATCACCCGGTAGTACAGGCTCTTGAAGGCCAATACCGACTGACGCTTGGGATCTTTCTGACGCAGTTGATAGCTGATAACCCGGTCGGTTTCGTCAGTGATCAGACGATGGCAGAGCAAGGTCGGGAAGCCCAGCTGACGCATCAGCGGCTGGGAGAACTCGTAGAAAGTGTCCGACAGAATCACCACCTGGAAGCGCTCACGCAGCCAGTTGACGAACTCGATGGCGCCGTCCAGCGGCTTGAGGGTGCCAATCACTTCCTGAATGTCGGCCAGTTTCAGGCCATGCTCGTCGAGGATGCGCAGACGCTGCTTCATCAGCACGTCGTAGTCGGGAATGTCCCGCGTGGTTGCACGCAGAGACTCGATACCGGTTTTCTCGGCAAAGGCGATCCAGATTTCCGGGACCAGCACACCTTCCAGGTCGAGACAGGCAATTTCCACAAGACACTCCTTGGTTGAATCAGCAGGCTGAAAAAAGAGGCAGCACTTTAGCCTAGAGACGGCAAGTCGGCCAAATCAGCGAAGGATTTTGTTACCATCGCCGGCATATCGAGCGCTTAAGCGCCGCTTCTCGACCAGGAAACCGCCTGATGAACCAACCATTCGACGTCGCTGAACTCGCCGCGACCTATGCCAACAAATCCCCCCAGGACATCCTCAAGCTGGCCTTCCAGCATTTTGGCGATGAGCTGTGGATCTCCTTCAGCGGCGCCGAAGACGTCGTGCTGGTGGACATGGCCTGGAAAATCAACAAGAACGTCAAGGTCTTCAGCCTCGACACCGGCCGCCTGCACCCGGAGACCTATCGCTTCATCGAGCAGGTGCGCGAGCAGTACAAGATCGCCATCGAGCTGATCTCGCCGGACCAGAGCAAGCTGGAGCCTTTCGTCAAAGAAAAGGGTCTGTTCAGTTTCTACAAGGACGGCCATGGCGAATGCTGTGGCGTGCGCAAGATCGAACCGTTGCGCCGCAAGCTTTCAACGGTGAAAGCCTGGGCCACCGGCCAGCGCCGCGACCAGAGCCCGAGCACCCGCAGTGAAGTGGCGGTACTGGAAATCGACGGCGCCTTCTCGACGCCCGAGCGCCCGCTGTACAAGTTCAACCCGCTGGCGCAGATGAGCAGTGAAGACGTGTGGGCGTATATCCGCATGCTGGAACTGCCATTTAACAGCCTGCACGAACGCGGCTTCATCAGTATCGGCTGCGAACCCTGCACCCGTCCGGTACTGCCGCGCCAGCATGAGCGCGAAGGTCGTTGGTGGTGGGAAGAAGCCACCCAGAAGGAATGCGGTCTGCATGCCGGGAATATGATTGCCAAGGGTTGATAAAGAATCACGCTGTCGCACAGCAAACTGGCCGTTGGAGCGAGGCTTGCCCGCGAATCAGGCAACGCGGGCTTGCAGGTACACCGCATCAGGCCATTCGCGGGCAAGCCTCGCTCCAACGGATAGACTCAGGCAACTCGCTCCCTGAGCATCAATGCACCGGCAGTTCAACCCCGTCGAACAGCTCTTCCAGTTCCTGCTTGTTATGGCACTGGATGGCCTTGGACATGACCTCGCGGGTCAGGTGCGGGGCAAACTTCTCGATGAAGTCGCACATAAAACCGCGCAGGAAAGTGCCACGGCGGAAGCCGATCTTGGTCACACTGGACTCGAACAGGTCGCTGGCGTCGAGTACCACCAGGTCGGAATCGAGCTTGGCGTCCACCGCCATCTTGGCGACGATCCCCACGCCCAGGCCCAGACGTACGTAAGTCTTGATCACGTCAGCATCGGCTGCGGTGAATACCACTTTCGGCGTCAGGCCGCGATGGCTGAAGGCTTCGTCGAGCTTGGAGCGACCGGTGAAACCGAATACGTAAGTCACGATCGGGTATTCGGCCAGCACTTCCAGGGTCAGTTTCGGCAGTTTGGTCAGCGGGTGGCCCTGGGGCACGACCACGCAGCGGTTCCAGCGGTAGCACGGCATCATCACCAGATCACCGAACAGCTCCAGCGCCTCGGTGGCAATGGCGAAATCAACGGTGCCATCAGCGGCCATTTCGGCAATCTGCATCGGCGAACCCTGGTGCATGTGCAGAGCGACGTCAGGGTATTGCTTGATGAAATTGCTGATCACCGGCGGCAAGGCATAACGCGCCTGGGTGTGGGTGGTGGCGATGGACAGCGTGCCTTTTTTCTCGTTGGAGAACTCCTGGGCAATCTGCTTGATGCTCTCGACCTTGCGCAGAATCTCGCCGGCGGTGGTGATGATGCGCTCACCGGCCGGGGTCACACGGGTAAGATGCTTGCCGCTGCGGGCAAAGACCTCGACCCCCAGTTCGTCTTCGAGCAAACGGATCTGCTTGCTGATGCCGGGCTGAGAGGTGTAAAGGCTCTGAGCCGTCGCGGAGACGTTGAGGTCATGGTGCGCCACTTCCCAGATGTAGCGCAGTTGTTGAAGCTTCATATGTATCCCTCAAAGCAGGTAGACGCCAGGGGCATCAGCGACGGTATATAACTGGATTAATGGTCAGAAGAATAAATCTAGAACTTTTTATCATCTTTACGGCGTAATGGCACGCCCGATTTCACTTCTGCTCTCGACTATCCGCGCATCCGGTTCTGCACCATGGGCACCATGTAGACCGGAACTTCCGAAAGCTGCAGAACCCTGGCAGCCGTACGCCCGATCGGTGTATCTCCTTCCGTGCCGTGACTGTGGCTGCCGACGACCAGCAAATCCACGGCCAGACGGCTTACCTGTTCAAGAATGACCTTCGACGGATCGCCCTGCACGACCCGCACACTGCGAATCAACTCAAGGTCCTGATGGCCATCCCCCAACTCGTCGCGAAAACCATCCAGAACCTGTTGTTCGATCCCTTCCAGCACCGTGCTCAGACCCTGGCTGCGCAATTCCTTGAGCGCATCCTCGCTCAGGTAGCTTTGCAGGACCGATTCGGCGAACAACCCCATGGGCTCGACCACATGAATGACGTACAGCTCGGCCTTGAAGGTTCGTGCCAGTGCCAGCGCGTGCTGCATGACATACGGCGCATACAGGCCAAGGTCCGTGGCATACAGCATCGAACGAATCATACGACCTCCCAGACAGCCAGATTTGGCGGAGATTGCTTCAGCTTAGCAGCGCCCCACCAACTGCGACGGCCCGTGCCGCCGAGCTTTGACGCACTTCAAACCTTGATTTCATTACTGATGCCGTGGGGCACATGACCGGTGGCGACCACCTCGCGGGCGCGCTCGCAGTGGCCGGGCTGATCGTCGAAAAACACGTCGGCGGCGAAGGCTTCGAGAAACGGCGATTTATCCAGGCCACCGAGGAACAGCGACTCGTCCAGACGGATATCCCATTCACGCAGGGTGCGAATGACCCGTTCATGGGCCGGCGCCGAGCGAGCAGTGACCAGGGCGGTACGGATCGGCCCGGAGTCTTCGGGAAACTCACGCTGCAAATGATTCAGTGCCGCCAAAAACGGCTTGAACGGCCCGCCACGCAACGGTTCCCGGGCCGACTCACGTTCGCTGAGCTGGAACGCTGCCAGACCATCACTTTGATAGACCCGCTCCGACTCATCGGAAAACAGCACGGCATCGCCATCGAAGGCAATGCGCAGCTCATCACTGGCCGCCCGGCGAGCGCCACCGGAGAGAATGGTTGCCGCAGCAAATCCGGCATCCAGGGCACTGCGCACATCTTCGGCATGGGTCGACAGAAACAGATGGCAGCCAAAGGCCGCCAGATAGGGATAGGGACTGCGCCCGCCGACAAACGCCGCGCGGGAAATATCCAGACCGTAGTGCTGGATCGAGTTGAACACGCGCAGGCCGGTGTCGGCGCTGTTGCGTGAAACCAGAATGACCTCGACCCGTGCCTGCTTCAGGCGCTTGTTGAGGTTAAGCAGTTTTTCCACGAGCAGAAAGGCATCGCCGGGTTGCAGGATCTCGTCTTCATGCTCGATCTGATACTGGCGGTAGGCCTCGACGCCATCAGCCATATATACCCCATGGCTGGCGCCGAGGTCGAACAAGGCCCGGGAGGAAATCGCCAGGATCAGTTTGTTGCCTGATACCGTTGCCATAAGCATTCCTCCCGTGCGCCCATGAAGCGAGGCGCCTCAGATATTGTGAAAGTCGATAAAGGCCAGAGTCTGGAACAGGGCGCGGATTTTCGGCATGTCACGCCCGGCGTCCAGGGCCGCTGCCAGGGGCCGGGAATAGATGGCGTCCAATTCAAGGGGACGCTTCTCGCGGAAGTCGTGGTACATGCTCGGCCAATAGTCCGGCATCTGCTCGGTGGTGGCAAACAGCTTGGCCGCGTAGCCCTCGGGCATGCTGTGGCCGCAGGCTTCGGCACCGGCCACCACTTCGTTCATCAGGTCCATAATCAGCTCGCGGCTGTAGCTGTCAGTCATCAGCGCCGAGGTACTGGCCTGCAACAAGACCGACAGGCCGTTATACGGCACGTTCCACACCAGTTTCTGCCAGCGCGCCTGCTGCAGGTCCGGCATGGCCTGTGAGTCGATACCCGCCGCCTTGAACAGCGCCGCGCCCTCTTCGACAATCGCCTGACGGGCGTCGGCATTCGCCGTCGGCCCGCTGTGATAGCCCATATTGACTGCACCAAAAGCCTGATGCGCAACCACGCCGGGAGCCAGACGGTGTACACAGATAAAGCACAGGCCACCCAACACATGCAGGGAGTCCGGCAAGGCGGCGCGTAGACGATCCTCCACGGCCAGACCGTTCTGCAGGACCAGTACCTTCGCATCCGGGGCCGCAGCCTCGGCGATCAGCGGTGCCAGTTCGACATTGGCGGTAGATTTGGCGCCGACCAGCAACCAGTCGCAGGGCGGCATGTCAGCGGCCGATGCATAAGCCTGAACCGGATTGAGCAGCAGTTCGCCATGCACCGCGCTCTCGACCCGCAGGCCGTTCTGCGCCACGGCCTCGAATTCGCTGCGCAGAAGGAAATGCACGTCAAACCCGGCCCTGGCCAGCATCACCCCATAAAAGCCGCCGATGGCGCCCGTACCGATGATGCCAATACGCGGCTTCTTGCTAGCAGTCGTCATGTCACTCATTCCTTAACCTGTTCGGTGCCCCTCAGGGCAGTTCGTCCGGCTCGGCCTGCAATACCTCGCGCAAGCCCTGATCGATACCCTGGGCCGTCAGTGGCGCACGCAGTGGACCATAGAAGTCGCCGTCGCGAATGACGAACAGCGCCGGCAGATGAAACACTTCATAGCGCTCCACAGCACCGCCGTTGTCGGCGGCGTCGATCCAGCACAGGCGCTCAAGCGGCAGCGCCAGGGTTGGCAGATACTGTCGTGCCCATCGGCAGCTGGTGCAACCCAGACTTGTAAAAACAAGCAACGAGGTGCCCGGCAGGTCCAGCAATTGACGATCGATGTCGAGGTCGGTCAGTTCCAGCTGTTTCAACGATGAGACTCCCCGGATTGAACCGCTACTATCCGTTGCCGGGGTTACGGTTGTAAATACTGGCGCCAATGCCCTGCCGTTGGCGCAAAAGCCGAGCTTGCCCATTGAAGAGCAATGGGGTAACGCGCTAAGGTTCCGCTCCCCGCTGCGCTCAATCATGCTGGGCTCCACCGCAGGGGTCCCTTGCCGGCCAGCACCCGTGACCTGATGAGTAACACGATGGCCGATCTACCGATTAACGACCTTAACGTCTCGTCCAACGAGACGCTGATCACCCCGGATCAGCTCAAACGCGAGATCCCCCTGACCGACGCCGCCTTGCACACAGTGAGCAAGGGTCGCGAAGTGATCCGCAACATCCTCGATGGCAAGGATCATCGCCTGTTCATCGTGATCGGCCCGTGCTCGATCCACGATATCAAGGCAGCCCACGAGTACGCCGAGCGCCTCAAGGCCCTGGCGGCCGAGGTGTCCGACACCCTGTACCTGGTCATGCGCGTGTACTTCGAAAAACCGCGCACCACCGTGGGCTGGAAAGGCCTGATCAACGATCCGTACCTGGATGACTCGTTCAAGATCCAGGACGGTCTGCATATCGGCCGCCAACTGCTGCTGGACCTGGCTGAAATGGGCCTGCCTACCGCCACTGAAGCCCTCGACCCGATCTCCCCGCAATATCTGCAGGACCTGATCAGCTGGTCGGCCATCGGCGCGCGCACAACCGAATCCCAGACCCACCGGGAAATGGCTTCCGGTCTGTCCTCGGCCGTCGGCTTCAAGAACGGCACCGATGGTGGCCTGACAGTGGCGATCAACGCCCTGCAGTCGGTTTCCAGCCCGCACCGTTTCCTCGGCATCAACCAGGAAGGTGGCGTGTCCATCGTCACTACCAAGGGCAATGCCTATGGTCACGTGGTCCTGCGCGGCGGCAATGGCAAGCCAAACTATGATTCGGTCAGCGTCGCCCTCTGCGAGCAGGCCCTGAACAAAGCGAAGATTCGCCCGAACATCATGGTCGACTGCAGCCACGCCAACTCCAACAAGGATCCGGCCCTGCAACCGCTGGTCATGGAAAACGTCGCCAACCAGATCTTGGAAGGCAACAACTCGATCATCGGCCTGATGGTTGAAAGCCACCTGAACTGGGGCTGCCAGGCGATTCCCAAGGATTTGTCCGAGTTGCAGTACGGCGTCTCCGTTACCGATGCCTGCATCGACTGGGACAGCACCGAGAAAACCCTGCGCGGCATGCACGCCAAGCTCAAGGACGTTCTGCCCAAGCGCGAACGCACCTGATCAACGCGCACACAAAAACGCCGAGCATCTGCTCGGCGTTTTTCATTCAGTTGCAGCCTGCAATCAATATGTCAGATCTTCGCCGCCTGACGCTGATTACGCTCCATGTAACGCTCGACATACGAACACGAAGGAATGACGGTGTAGCCCATGCTCTCGGCATAGTCCAGAGCCTGTTCGGTCAGCGCCGCCGCAATCCCCCGGCCCCGCAGAGCATTGGGGACAAAGGTTCGATAGATGTCCAGAGTCTGTTTGCCCAGGTCCATATAAGTCAGGTAGGCACGATGACCATCTATGCTGATTTCGAACTGGTGACCGGTCTGATCATGGTGGATCGACAGCGCCTCGCTCATCATTACTCCTCGCGGGTCTTGGAATTTGACCCCTACCTTACCGATGTTTTTCCGGCGAAGGAACATCTACGCCACCCCGTGCCTGTTTTGGACACCGAGACGAGCCTGTGAATCTCCAACAAAACAGCACCTGCAAATAGTAGGCGTCATTTGTGAATATGCTCAAGCGCAGCGACCGTAAAAGAGCACGACCGAATATCCGATTGACCGGACACTTTGCAACGAACATTGCCGGGACTGCCGATTGAGACGCTACGCTGATTTGAAAGTCACCGATTGTTCAGCTAAACAGGGAAAGTCTGTTCATGCGCACACGCCCGGAACTCATGGCGCGGGGCAATGACTAATGCACATTGCCACTATTTAGCACGTTCCTTCCAGACACCCGTGCCGGGCGGAGCAGGCTGGATATTTTTCATACAAAGCGCATGAAAAGTCTGTCGGAAGGCTTTCAAACCCAAGAAATTGTGGGCTTCTTGCGCTTCGTCAGTTTACTTACTACAAACAATGGGTAGTATGTACGCCGGTCATTTTCTCACTTTCGAGAGATGACTAATTTGATTGAAAAGTCCTTGAAGGGGAACACGATGAACAACGTTCTGAAATTCTCTGCTCTGGCTCTGGCCGCAGTTCTGGCCACCGGTTGCAGCAGCGTATCCAAAGAAACCGAAGCTCGTCTGACTGCTACCGAAGACGCAGCAGCTCGTGCACAAGCTCGTGCTGATGAAGCCTATCGTAAGGCTGATGAAGCTCTGGCTGCTGCTCAGAAAGCTCAGCAAACTGCTGACGAAGCCAACGAGCGCGCTCTGCGCATGCTCGACAAGGCTAGCCGCAAGTAAGAATCCCTCGGGATTATTGCTGATAAGCCGACCCGTTTACGGGTCGGCTTTTTTTTGCCCGGCTTTTACTGACTGCCAATACAGCCCCTGTGGGAGCCGGCTTGCTGGCGATGACGGCGGCACATCCGATAAAGATGTCGCCTGTTATACCGCTATCGCCAGCAAGCCGGCTCCCACAAGTCCAAGTTCCAATTCAGAAGGCGGTTACTGCAGGATTACCTGCGGCTGTGCCGCAACAGCAGCGCCCGGCTCACCGATTTCAACCGGCATGCCGTCCTCGGCCGCCACCACGTCACGCACCTGATCCCAGTTCATGCGCAGGTTGGTCGACAGATCGTCACGCTTGAGCAGGGCGTTGATCACTGCCGTGTGCTTGTCGACAATCGACGGGTTGCCGTTGTCATCCAGCGGCGCATGGGCTTCAAGGAAGACCTTGCCGCCACTGCGACCGAACTTGTACGGCTCGCTCATGATGCGCACGGTAGTGCCGACCGGAACCATGTCAGCCATTTCCAGTACGTTGTTGTTGTACATGCGGAAGCAGCCGTGGCTGGTGCGCATGCCAATACCGAACTTCTTGTCGGAACCGTGGATCAGGTAACCCGGCAGGCCCAGGCCGAATTTGAACGGGCCCAGCGGGTTGTCCGGACCGGCCGGCACCACCGCAGGCAGGATATCGCCGTCGGCAGCGTGCTCGGCGCGTACCGAAGCCGGTGGCGTCCAGGTCGGGCGCGGGGTCTTGGCGGTGATCTTGGTGGTGGAAACCGGTGAACCCCAGCCCTCGCGACCGATGCCCAGCGGGAAGGTGTACACCACGTTACGCCCTTTCGGGTAGTAGTAGAGGCGGTATTCGGCCAGGTTGATGACGATGCCTTCACGCGGGCCCGGCGGCAGAATGAAGCGGGTCGGCAGGACGATCTGGGTGCCCGCACCCGGCAGCCAGGCATCGACGCCCGGGTTGGCGGCGATCATTTCCAGGTAGCCCAGGTCGTACTTGGTGCCGATATCGGCGAAGGTATCTTCGTATTTAGCGGTAATTGTCTGGACCTGGCCGATGATGTCTTCACCGGGCGGCGGCAGCGGGAATTCCAGGGCCGAAGCGGGACCGACCGCACACAGTGCAGCGAACGACAGACAGCGGGTAACGGCTGGAATGCGCGACAACATCCGGGAAATCCTTGGGACAAAAGAGGGAAAAGTAGCGAATTGTACACCGCCTCTCGCCCGCAGGGAGACAGCAAAGTGTTGCCTGACAAGAGTTTCATGATGGGCCCGGGCCCTGGGACTAGAGTTCCGGCCAGATCGGGTTCATGCCGCGGCGCTGGGCATCGAGAATCGCCTTGCACAACGGGCAGAAACGCTCGTCGCGCAGGGCTTCGGCAGCCACCCCGGACCAGCGTGGCTGTGCGGGCAACAGGGTGCCACACAACGTGCGATCCACCGAACCGCCCAGCTCAAGCTGTCGTGCCACCACATGCACCTTGATTTCCTGGCAGGCGAACAGGTCGAGCTGCTCGTCAGGCTCGATCAGTTGATAGGCATACAGGGACCAGGCGGGACGTGGCATCAGGGGCTCCAAATCGGGGCGCCACATTATCCGAAAGCCCCCGACTAGAAAAGCCTGCAGAGGTGTTAAAGCAGGGGTTTAAGCGTCGGCCAGACGTTATCCAGCAACTTGCCCTGGGCCGCCACCGCCGGATGCAGCCCATCGGCCTGCATCAACTCGGGAATCCCGCCAATGCCCTCGAGGAAAAACGGCACCAGAGCGATCTTCTTCTCTTCGGCCAGACTGCCGTACACCGCCGCAAACGCCTGGGTGTAACGGGCACCGTAATTCGGTGGCAAACGCATGCCCAGCAACAGCACTTTGGCTCCCGCTGCCCTGGAGCTGTCGATCATCGATGAAAGGTTTTGTTGCAATTGTGCAGGCGGCTGCCCGCGCAGGCCGTCATTGCCACCCAGTTCGAGGATCACCAGGTCCGGCTTGTGCTCTGCAAGCAGCGCTGGCAGCCGCGCCTGGCCTCCACCACTGGTATCGCCGCTGACCGAGGCATTGATCACCTTATCGTCGAAGCCTTGCTGCTTGAGCCGCTGCTCAAGCAGCGATACCCACCCAAGGCGGGTATCCAGGCCGAAAGCCGCGCTGATACTATCGCCAACGATCAGCACCGTGCCCGCCGCCGCTGTTTGCGATAACAGCCATAACATCAGGCCTGCACTTAAAAACCACGCACGCATCGGATTCTCCATGAGTGAAAGTATTCTCAGTGCCCGAAACCTCAGCAAAGTGGTTCCCAGCACCGAAGGTGATCTGACCATCCTGCACGAACTCTCTCTGGAACTGAACAAGGGCGACTCTTTGGCCATCGTCGGCGCCTCGGGTTCCGGCAAGTCGACGCTGCTCGGCCTGCTCGCCGGTCTCGACCTGCCCAGCGCCGGCTCCGTGATACTGGCCGGGCGTGATCTCAGCCAGCTGGACGAAGACCAGCGCGCCCGGGTACGGGCCGAAAATGTCGGTTTCGTGTTCCAGTCGTTCCAGTTGCTCGACAGCCTCAATGCCCTGGAAAACGTCATGCTGCCCATGGAACTGGAGGGCCGCAAGGATGCCCGGGAACACGCGCGCAATCTGCTGGAACGGGTCGGCCTCGGCCAACGCCTGACCCACACCCCGCGCCAGCTGTCCGGTGGCGAACAACAGCGCGTCGCCCTGGCCAGGGCCTTTGCCGCTGATCCTGCGGTATTGTTTGCCGACGAACCCACCGGCAACCTCGACAGCCATACCGGCGAACGGATCAGCGACCTGCTGTTCGAACTGAACAAGGAACGCCAGACCACTCTGGTGCTGGTGACCCACGATGAGCGCCTGGCGCACCGTTGCCGCCGCCTGATCCGCCTTGAAGGTGGCCGCCTGGCCACCCCACTGGAGCCCTGATGGCCCGATTGCCGTTGCTGCGCCTGTTCACCCTCGCCTGCCGCCAGCTGTTGCGCGATGCCCGCGCCGGGGAACTGCGGGTGCTGTTTTTCGCCTTGGTCGTGGCTGTGGCTGCCAGTACCGCCATCGGCTACTTCGGTGCCCGGCTCAATGGCGCCATGTTGCTGCGGGCCACTGAGTTTCTCGGCGCCGATCTGGTCCTGGAAGGCTCCAGCCCGGCAAAAGCCGAGCAAATCGAGGCCGGTAGCAAACTTGCCCTGGATCATGCGCAAACGGTGGAGTTTTCCAGCGTAATCGCCACCGATACCGGTATTCAGCTGACCAGCGTCAAGGCCGTGGACCAGGCTTATCCGTTACGCGGCGAACTGAAAAGCGCCCCCGCGCCGTATCAGCAAGAAACTGCCGGTGGCGAGCCGCAGGCCGGGGAAGCCTGGGCCGAGTCGCGCCTGTTCGCCGCGCTGAACCTGAAAGTCGGCGACAGCATCGACGTCGGCTCCAAGACCCTGACCCTGACCCGGGTCCTCACCTACGAACCGGACCGCGCGGGCAATTTCTACAGCCTGACCCCGCGGGTGATGATCAACCTGGCGGATCTGCAAGCCACAGGCGTAGTCCAGCCGGGCAGCCGGGTCAGCTTCCGCGAGCTGTGGCGCGGCCCGGCCCCGGCGCTGGCGGCCTATAACAAGGCCATCGAGCCGGGCCTGGCGCCCAACCAGCGCCTGCGCGACGCCCGCGACGGCAACCAGCAGATCGGCGGCGCGCTGGGCAAGGCTGAGCGCTATCTGAACATGGCCAGTCTGGTCGCGGTGCTGCTGGCCGGTGTCGCTGTGGCGCTGTCGGCATCACGTTTCGCCAGTCGCCGCTTCGATGCCAGTGCCCTGCTGCGCTGTCTGGGCCTGTCCCGTGGCGAAGCCTTGACCCTGTTCAGCCTGCAACTGGCGATTCTCGGCGTCCTGGCCAGCCTCAGCGGCGCGATACTCGGCTGGCTGGCTCAATTGGGTCTGTTCTATCTGCTCGAAGGCCTGCTGCCCGCTTCCGTACCGCCAGGTGGCCTGCTGCCTGCCCTGGCCGGGATCGGCACCGGCCTGGTAGCCCTAGCCGGGTTTGCCCTGCCGCCTCTCGCGGCTCTGGGGCGGGTGCCGCCACTGCGGGTGTTGCGTCGCGACATGCTGCCGATTCCGCCCAGTTCCTGGCTGGTCTACGGCACCGCTCTGCTGGCTCTGGGCCTGATCATGTGGCGCCTGAGCCTGGACTTGGTGCTGACTTTCGCCCTGCTCGGTGGCGGCGTAGTCGCGGCACTGATTCTCGGCGGCCTGATGCTGCTCCTGCTGAAAAGCCTGCGCCGCCTGCTGATGGGCGCTTCCCTGCCCTGGCGCCTGGGCCTGGGACAACTGCTGCGCTATCCGTTGGCGGCCGCCGGGCAATCCCTGGCATTCGGCCTGATCCTGCTGTCCATGGGCTTGATCGCCCTGTTGCGCGGCGAGCTGCTCGACACCTGGCAGAATCAGTTGCCCAAGGACGCGCCCAACTATTTCGTGCTCAATATCCTGCCGGCGGACAAAGACAACTTCGCCGAGCGCCTGAGCCATCTGTCCAGTCATTCGGCGCCGTTATATCCGGTAATCCCAGGGCGACTGATCACCATTAACGGCACCCCGGTCAGCCAGTTCGTGACCAAGGATTCCCGTGGGGAGAACGCCACCCAGCGCGACCTCAGCCTCACCTGGGCCGCCGACCTGCCGGAAGGCAACACCATCACGGCGGGCAGCTGGTGGAATGCCGCAACCCCGGCGGCCGATGCCGTCCCAGGTGTGTCGGTGGAGGCCAAACTGGCAGAAAGCCTCCAGCTCAAGCTGGGCGACCATATGAGTTTCGTCATCGGCGGCATGACCCGGGAAGTGGTGGTGACCAGTTTGCGTACAGTGAACTGGGATACCTTTCAACCGAACTTCTTCATGATCTTCCAGCCCGGCACCCTGCAGGATCTGCCGACCACGTACCTGACCAGCTTCTACCTCGCGCCAGGCAACGATCAGGCCATCGTCGAGCTGTCCCGGACCTACCCGGCGGTGACCATTCTGCAAGTACAGGCGTTGCTCGAACAGCTGCGCAGCATCCTCGGCCAGGTGACGCTGGCGGTGCAGTACGTGCTGTTGTTCGTGCTGGCGGCGGGTCTGGCAGTGCTGTTTTCCGGCCTGCAGGCGACCCTCGATGAGCGCATCCGCCAGGGCGCCCTGCTGCGTGCCCTGGGTGCCGAACGCACTCTGCTGATCAAGGCCCGGCGCATCGAGTTCGGCCTGCTCGGCGCGGCCAGTGGCCTGCTGGCGGCACTGGGCTGTGAACTGGTGAGCTTCGTGCTGTACCGCTTTGCCTTCGACCTGCACTGGCATCCCCATGCCTGGCTGCTGTTGCTGCCGGTGATCGGTGCCTTGCTGGTGGGTGGTGCCGGAGTATTCGGCACGCGTCGGGCATTGAATGTCAGCCCGCTGACCGTGTTGCGCGACGGTTGAAGTAGCCGTGGGAGTGGGGCTTGCCCGCGAAAGCGGTGTGTCGGTCAATATTTCGTTGACTGACACACCGCCATCGCCAGCAAGCCGGCTCTCGCAGGTATTTCATTTCACGTCAAATAATCATGGGGTTTTCGGGTAACTGATCTCATTGATCCACCACAGCATCTCCCCCGTCGGGATCTGCACCAGCGCCTCGTCGCCGACTTCCTTCTTCAGCAACGCACGGGCCATGGGTGAGTCGATGGAGATGTAGTCGTTACGCCCGTAGATCTCGTCATAGCCAACGATCCTGAATTTCTTGATCTCACCCTCTTCGTTCTCCACCTCGACCCAGGCGCCGAAGAAAACCTTGCCTTCCTGCTCCGGCGAATAGGCGACCACCCGCACATCTTCCAGGCGCTTGCGCAGGTAGCGCACGCGGCGGTCGATCTCGCGCAGCAGTTTCTTGTTGTACTGGTAATCGGCGTTTTCGCTGCGATCCCCCAGGGACGCGGCCCAGGTCACCTTACGCGTGGTGTCCGGGCGTTTCTCGCGCCACAGGTAATCCAGTTCCTGCTTGAGGGCAGCATGCCCTTCCTGAGTGATGATGTTGGTGCTCAAAGGTCTTTCCCCAGCCTGGCAACGCAGGCCGACATAGTATTTCGAGAAAGAACAACGTCAACCGCGGGTGATCAAACCCTGACGCGCGATACGCACCAGTTGGCGAACCACTTCTTCCAGATGCTCGGGCTGCGGCGCCTGAATCACCGCCAGGTCGAACTGGTCGTTGGCGAAGTTGGCCAGAGGCTGCCAGTTATCGACGAACTGGATCAAAAAAGCGTGGGGACGGCCCTTGCGCTTGGGCCAGCCATCGAGATAGCGCAACAGCGTGGGCTGATGGGAGCCACCGAGAAGGATTTTCGGGTTGCGACGTTGCAGCGGAGAAGTGAACGGGGAAAGACGAACGAGGGGGCGCAGGGTGCTCATGGGTGGTTTCTCTGCCTCAGGGTTCCGCTGGGCAGCGGTGAGAGGCGACACCGGACCAACGCTTTAGCGGTATTTCGATGGGTTCTCACCCACCTGGCGCCCCGCAAGTAGTTGTTTAAATCGGCGCAAGATCAGCATCCTAGAGAAGGCGATGAGGGGTTGTCAAATGGAGCGAATACACAGCACACACTCTGTTGGAGCGCGGCTTGCCCGCGAATTGACGATGCGATCCGTCAGAAGCTCCGCGCCGAGGCTTTCTCGGGCAAGCCCGGCTCCAACGGATCCGGGCACTCCCCAAGACAAAGAAGCCCCCGCAAGCATTCACCTGTGGGAGCTTAATAGTGTTGCGTTGCTTACTTGGCGATAACCCCATCCACCGAGAACCGACCCGCACCTTCGATAAGGATGGCCAGGGTCGCCGCCATCAGCGCCAGGCCGTATTCGTAGCCATTGTTGGCCATGAACAGACCGTTATGGATGTGTACGGTAAGAATCGCCACCGCCAGCATGATGGTCACCACCAGTGCCGCCGGGCGCGCCAGCAGACCGAGGAACAGGGCCAGGCCGCCGAAGAATTCGGCACTGCCGGACATCAGCGCCATCAGGTAGCCGGGATTGAGACCCAGACTGGCCATGTACTGGCCGGTGCCTTCCAGGCCGTAGCCGCCGAAGAAGCCGAAGAGTTTCTGGCTGCCGTGAGCCATCAGCAGGATGCCGACGATGATGCGCAATACAGTGATGCCGTAGCCGGCGCGAGTGTTCAGTACAGTTTTGATCAGAGTGTTCATGGCGTTAATTCCGTTTGAGTGCAGAGAGTGGCGCCATAATAATCGAATTAACTCATATGAATATCGCAAAAATCCCGGCATTAACATCGAATAAATCGATCATTTACGTATCAGTGCTTTTCCGGGCGGATCCGACTCCAGAGAGTCCCGTTCATGGTCGAAGGCCAAGTAGTACTTGTTGACGCTATTGACGTAGCTGACCACACCCATCCCGGCCTGCTCCATGGCGACCCGTTCGGTCTGGAAAAACCACTGATTGGGATTGAGCCCGCGCTTGCGTGCTTCTTCACGCATGCCCTGGACCCGCTCCGGCCCAAGGTTGTAGGCGGCCAGAACGAAGGCCATGCGCTCACGCTCGTTGACCTTGGGGCTGGAGAAAAACTTGCGGCGAATCAGTGCCAGATAACGGGCGCCGGCCTGAACGTTATCGTCAGCGCTCTGAATATTGCCTACGCCGACCCGCTGGGCCGCCGACGGGGTAATCTGCAGCAATCCGGTAGCGCCGCCACTGCCTCTGGCGCCGGGATCGAGTGCCGACTCCTTGAACGCCAGTGCCGCCAGATTCAGCCAGTCCATACCCTGCTCATCGGCATGACGCTGCAACATCGGGCGGATTTTTTCCAGCCGCGCACGATCCTCTCGAGCCAACGGGTTATGCACTTGATACAGGCGTTTGTAGACGCGCTCAAAGGCGACATCCTGATTGGCCGGGGCGTGATAACCCTTGAGGAAGGTATCGATGGTGTCGCGCAACTGCGACGCATCACGGCGTACGAACCAGCTCATATTGGCGCTGGTGCCCAGGGTCAGCGCGCGATCGACCCGCAGCTTGGGCATGACCTTGGCCCAGCGCTCGGCAATCGGCTGCTCGACCACCGTCAAGTGATAGATCCCGGCCTGGACCATCTCCAGCACGTCTTCCACCGCCAGGCTCGGGTCGACCCATTCGATCTTGACCGGCGCCAGCTTGCGCAGGGCCAGCTTCTGATTCAACTGATGCACGGCCTCATCGGCCGCGCTGCCGGTGGACAAACTCAACGTACGACCCGACAGCTGCTCGACGCGCTTGAATGACGCCTGGCCCTTAAGCCCCACCAGCACCATGGGGACGTGGCTGATGATTGGCGCACTGGCCTCGACGCCCTGGGCGGTGCTCACATCCAGCAGTTCGCCTGGTGCAACCAGATCGCCCTCGCCTCTTTCCAGTGCGCCAAGCAGTTGATTCTTGGCCTTGGGCACGACCTTGAAGGTCACGCGCTGACCATCACGGGCATGGCTGTTGAGGTATTGCTCAAAGGCCTGCAGGCGATGGTATTCGACGCCGATTTCCTGGCCCTGCACGTCACCGGAACTGTTGCGGCTCTGATTGACCAGCACCCGCAGTACCTTGCTGCTGCGAATGGCGGCAAGGTCTCTTACCTGAGTCGCATGCTGAGCCTGGACCGGGCCAGCGGTCACGGCGAAGGCAGGCAGCGGCAGTAAAAATGCCGAAAGACAAATCATGGGCAAAAGCGCGGCTCGGGTCATTCACTTCTCCAGGGAGATGCCGGACGGAAAAACAGGCAAAAAAGGGAACAAACGACTGGTGCACTTAGAGCGAAGTCTTGCGAGAGCGTTGCAACGGCTGTTTTCAATTCGTTGAATTGACAGCATTTTCTTGTTGTAACCCAAGCTCTGATATGCTTGGTGGCTCTAGGCCTGAGGTAGCACCATGCAACTGATCGACATCGGCGTCAACCTGACCAACCCCAGCTTTGCCTCCCAGCGACAGGCGGTACTCGACCGTGCCTATGCCGCCGGGGTCAGTCAGTTGGTGGTCACCGGCACCAGTGTCGAGGGCAGCGAACAGGCCTTGCAGGCTTGCCTGGAGCTGGACGAATCCGCTCTGCGACTGTTCTCTACGGCCGGTATCCACCCGCATTCAGCGAGCGATTGGACCGGTGAAAGCGAGAAACAGTTGCATGCCTTGCTAAAAGAAAAACGCGTGCGCGCCGTGGGCGAATGCGGCCTGGACTTCAACCGGGACTTTTCCCCGCGCCCGCAGCAGGAAAAAGTCCTCGAAGCGCACCTGGCCCTGGCCGTCGAGCTGCAATTACCGGTGTTCCTCCACGAGCGCGACGCCAACCAGCGCCTGCTGGAGATCCTGCGCGACTACCGCGACCGCCTGCCCGCCGCAGTCGTGCACTGCTTTACCGGCGAGCAAAAAGCGCTGTTCAGCTATCTGGACCTGGACCTGCATATCGGCATCACCGGCTGGATCTGCGACGAACGCCGCGGCACTCACCTGCACCCGCTGGTGCGCAATATTCCCCGTGGCCGCCTGATGCTGGAAAGCGATGCGCCCTACCTGCTGCCGCGCACTTTGCGGCCAAAACCGAAGAACGGTCGCAACGAACCGGCCTACCTGCCCGAAGTACTGCGCGAAGTGGCGCTGCATCGCGGCGAAAGCCTGGAAGATCTGGCCGAACACAGCAGCGCCTGCGCACAGGCATTCTTTTTGCTGCCGAAACTGCCCGAGGGCAACAAATGACACCTTCTTGACGCAAATCAACAGATATCCTGAAGATTGCGTCACCCTGATGGCACCTTGCCGCATGTCTATCAATGCTTTATCAAAAGAAGACCAATTATGGGCTCATGGCTTAGCAACATTTCGCTGAAGTACAAGTTCTGGGCGGTCAACGCAGTCGCCTTCATCACCACCCTGTTCCTCGTGCTCTACGCCCTGCAGCTGGAACACAATGCCAGGTTCGATGATGCCCGCGACTCAGCCCAGTCCCAGGCCCGCCTGCTCGGCAGTTTGCCCGCCGCCCAGGCCCTGCCGACCGGCAGCAATATTCTGGTCTTCACCCAGGGCCAGGCGCCCAGCTTCAATAATCAACCCCTGACAGAACTGGCCAGCGGCCGGGACTGGATTGAGCTGGCTCAGCCGATCCACAGCGGCGATACCCATCTGGTCGGTGCCAATGTCATCAGCCGTGGCGACAATCAGCGCGTCGCCGTACTGGCCTTTGCCCCCAGCTTGAGCCAGGTCCTGGAGAACCGCTTCGTCAACTATGCGGTCTGCGTGTTTATCCTGATGCTGGCCATGCTCGGCGCTTCACAGTTGCTGATCCGCTTCCTGCTCAGCCATCTCAATACCCTCAAGGACGTGATGCTGCACGTCGAGAAAAGCGGTGATCTTTCAGCTCGCGTGCCCCTGTCCAGCGAAGATGAAGTCGGCCAGATGGCCAAGGCGTTCAACGCCATGCAGGCCGGTTATCAGCGCGTGGTCAATACCGTGGCGCAGACCGCCTCGCGCCTCGACCAGGGCGCTGCACACCTGGCGTCGGGGATGAGTGACGTCCGTCGTGGCATGCTCGGCCAGCAGAGCGAGACCGATCAGGTCGCCACCGCGATCAATGAGATGAGCGCCACCGTCTTCCATATTTCCCAGCATGCCAACACCACCCGCGACCAGTCCCAGACCGCCGACAACCTGGCCGGTGGCGGCAAGGCCGTGGTCGACCGCGTGCAGTTGTCCATCGCCGGGCTGTCCAGCGGCGTACAACAGACCGCCGAAATGATTCAGCGCCTGGCCGAAGACAGCCAGAAGATCAATGGCGTGGTCAATGTGATCCACAGCATCGCCGAGCAGACCAATCTGCTAGCCCTCAACGCCGCCATCGAAGCTGCACGCGCCGGGGAAATGGGCCGTGGCTTTGCCGTGGTCGCCGATGAAGTGCGCAACCTGGCCAAACGTGTGCAGAGCTCCACCGACGAAATCACCACCATGGTTTCGGCGCTGCAGGCCGGTACGAGGGATGCCGTGGATTTCATGCAGGACAGCTCGTTCAAGGCCGACGAATGCGTACAACAGGCCAAGGAAGCCGGGGAAGCCCTGGCCGCCATCGCCGGTGCGGTGGCGCAGATGCGCGAGAGCAACACACAGATCGCCGTTGCCGCACAGCAGCAGAGTCAGGTGGCCGAAGAGATGAACCGCGCCGTGGTCAGTATCCGTGACGTGACTGAACGCACCGTGACCCAGACCGTCGACTCAGCCAATACCAGTGGCGAACTGGCCACCCTGGCCGGTGAGCTGAGCAAAGCCATCGGCCAATTGAAACTCTAATCGCGACGATAGTCAGGCTCGATTCGCGACGAATGAGAATCATGCGTATTCTTCAAGGCATCACTCGATGTCTTGAAGAGAACTGCCATGGCCATGCTATTTTTCAACTCCCGCAACCCGCTGGCAGTGCCACTGTTTGCTCTCGCCATCCTGTTGCTGGCCGACGGCGCACTGTCGCGTAGCCTGCCGTCGCTGGCTATTGGTTTGATCAGTCTGGCGGCGGCGTTGGCTTCCCGAAGCAGTGCGGCGAACAACTCTTGACCCGCAGACTGGTCTCGATTTGTGGGAGCGGATTCATCCGCGAAGAGGTCGGTAAAGCCAACGCATTTTTTATATACGTGATACCGCTTTCGCGAATGAATTCGCTCCCACAGCGTTCGATCCACTCAAACAAGCGCTAGCCAAACACGGTCACCGTCTGCCGACTGATCGCAATCTGCTTGCCATTGGGCGCCCACAGCCCCGCTGCGGTGTGGCCATAGCCATGGCGTGAATGCTCGATCACGGCCTGGTACTGGCACCAGTCATGGGTATCCAGAGCCGGCATCGGCTGAAGGAACTCGATGGTCCAGGTCAGGGTACTGCCCGGCGCCGGGCGCTTGAGGTGGGGCAAGGTTGCCGGTGGCCAGGTGTCGACCAGCGCCAACAAATGGGCCACGGTCATGGGCTGCTGCTCGATCTCGCGAAAGCGCACGTAACCACCAATGGCGGGCGACGGGGTGTGGCTGAACGGCACGCCGCCCAGCCCCCAGCGCACGTCCATGAAGCGCAGGTAGGACGGCATCACTCCTTCGAGAAAGGGCAGCGGGAAGCTCTCTTCCAGACTTTTGAAAACGGGCGCCGCCACGGAGTCGACTTCGATCTCTGATTCCCGGGGTGCGCCGAAGCTGCCCTGAATCAGGGTCATCACCTGACCGTTCTGCATCGCCCGGCCGAGCAAGGTGCTGACCGCCTTACCCTCGCGCAACACGTCCACCTCAAAAGCGATCGGTACACCCGGTTCGGCCGGGCCGAC
The DNA here is from genome assembly GCF_024807945.1 of Pseudomonas sp. JUb42. Taxonomy (GTDB): domain Bacteria; phylum Pseudomonadota; class Gammaproteobacteria; order Pseudomonadales; family Pseudomonadaceae; genus Aquipseudomonas. The sequence goes on from NZ_JANUFD010000002.1 coordinate 158,238, forward strand.
AAAGGTAATTGCCAGGGAGCGTACCGGCCGATCCTCGGCCACCTGCAGACGCATGGCTTCGTATTGCAAGGCCGCCATCAGTCCGCCGAAACTGGCCCTTCCCTGCCCCCATTCGGCGGGCACGGTGACGTCCAGCGGGTTCTGGCGTACGGCATCGATCAATTCGGAAAACGTCATGGGCACCCCAAGGCGGAAAGGTTTGTAGGATTATTCCCATGATCTTAACCGCAGACCTGCCCGGCCATAGGTTCCATATCCGCCAATCAATCGGCAAAACACGCCTTGTGCAAACGTTTCAGAGCCTCATCGGCCTTGCCTTCGGCCCGCACAATACCCAGCTGCCAGCCAGCAATGCAGGGCGCCAGATCGCGTTGCTGCCCGGCCTGGGCCAACCACTGCAAATGATCGTGCCAGTCGCCCAGGGCGCTCTGGGCGGCCTTGAGGCGGGTCGTAATGGCTTTAGATGAGTGACTGAGTTCGGGATAGGCCTCGGCGGCATAGCGTACGCGCTTGATCAACAGGCGCAGGCGATGGCGGTCATGGGCCGGATCGGCAATCGCCTGCTCCAGCTGCTTCCACTGCTTGTGCAGACGCTTGCCGATACGCTTGCCCAGGCCGCGCATAAGGCCCTGGCGCTGTTGCACGCGGACAAAGCCGGGGAACTGATCGAGCATGCCAAGCAGACGATTCAGTTCGGCTGAAGTCGCCACCGCCGGGCAGGCCTGGCGCAGAAAGTCATGACGGCGTTGTGCAGCCTCGTTCAGGCCTTTTTTTGCCAGAAAAGCTTCGAGCACCTGCATATCGCGCAGCGGCGTCGTCACATGGCCGACGGCCTTGGCCGCCTCCTCAAGTTGATCGACGCCGGGCAGCCCGCGCAGTGGCCGCAGCACGCTGCGCAGGCGGCGCACGGTGGTGCGCAGATCGTGCAGCGCCTCGCTGTCGGTGGACGCGGCCAGGCGGGCATGACACGCCAGCAGCTTGACCTCGAGCGCGACGAACTCGGCGACCAGATGGTCAACCCGTGAAGACATTTTCGATACCCCTTATCGCAACGATAAATTCCCGTGGGAGCGTGGCTTGCCGGCGAAGAACGATAACCCGGTTTACCCGGCAAATCGCGCTGAAAGGTTCGCGGGCAAGCCTCGCTCCAACAACCTGACATTGATACTCACTTAACGACCGAACGCCGCCACGGCAACCGCCGCCGCAACCGTTTCAGGCTACGCCGCAACTGCGCCGCCGAGGTCGATTGTCCGGCGTAGCGCTGGGCCTGGAACTCGCCGACAAAATCCTCGATGGCATCGGCCTGCTGCGGAAACTGCGCAACGGCACGGCGGGCGAAGGCTTCGGCGCCTTCCCCCGGTAAACGATGCAGACCATGGCGCGCCAGCAAGCGTTCAAACGCATTGAACAGACGCAACTGCGAGTCGCTTTCACGCTGCCAGGGCTTGAGCAGCCACAGAGCCATGGCTCCGAGGATCAGCAGCGCCCCCGCGCCGAATACCGGCGCATCGAAGCCGGAGAACCAGCGACTGAGCACCTGCAATTGCTGCTGCCCCTGATAACCCAAAACCCAGCGTTGCCAACCGTAATTGAGACTGTCCCAGTCCATGCGCAAGGCGTTGAGCCAGGCCACGTTGCGATAGCGCAAGGCCGACATGGGCGAGTCCTGCAGGAAGTCCTCGTCCGCCGCCAGGGCCTGCTCCAGACCCTGTTCGATACGTTGCGGGGCGACGGCAGCCGTTGGATCGACGCTGCGCCAGCCAACCCCGGACTGCCAGTATTCGACCCAGGCATGGGCGTCGTACTGGCGCACGGTCAGGTACTGCCCGCCTTCGTTCCATTCGCCGCCCTGATAACCGGCCACTACCCGCGCCGGAATCCCCGCTGCACGCAGGACGAAGGTCATGGCCCCGGCATAGTGAGCACAGAAACCGGCGCGACTGTCGAACAGGAAGCTGTCCACCGTATCGGCGCCCAGGGTCGGCGGTTTCAGGGTGTAGTGATAAGGCTCGCGATTGAAATACTCGAGCATGGCGTTGACCAACGCATCAGGCTTTGGATAGCGGCGCAGCAGGTCAGCGGCCCACTGCCTGGCCTGGGGGTTGCCCTTAGCGGGCAATTGCAGGTCCTGGCGCTGAATATTCTCGGTCAGCTGCGCATCCCGCACGGCGTCGGGCCAGGAACGCAGGTCGTACATCAATGCCTGATCCACCGGGCGCCTGCGTTGCAGACGGAAGTCGCTCATCTGCCTGACATCCGCCTGGGCGTTTTCGGCGGTATCCAGAGCCAGCAGCCAGGGTCGCCCGGACGGCTCCAGGACGATGTTATAGCTCAGGGGTTCGCCGTACTTGCGCCAGTCCGGCAGTTGCACGGTCTGGGCCCGTGCTGATTGCGACCAGCGCCGACCGTCGAATTGCTCCAGGGTCAGAGCCCGCCAGTACAGCTGATTACGGGGCGGCAACGGCCCGCTGAAACTGGCACGCATGACCAGCGCCGGCGATTTGCTCAGCTCGGCGACATCCGCAGGCGTCATGCTGTCGGACAACCCGGTCAACGCCTTGCCACCGGGTTGCGGCAACGACCACAGCGGCTCCAGGCGCGGGAAGAACAGGAACAGCAGCAACATCAATGGCACGGCCTGCATCATCAGCTTGGCCGCCAGCTTCAGAGTGCTGCTCGCGCCGCTGGACAGGTCGGACTGATGCAGGCCGATCAGCGCCGCCAACAAGGTGCAGACCGGCAGCAGGGTAAACACTCCCCAGAGCAGCTCACTTTCGAACAGATAGCCCACGGCCACGCAGAAGAAGCCGAGAAAGATCAGCACCAGAGCATCACGACGAGTCTGCATTTCCAGCATTTTCAGGACGAACGCAGCAATCAGCAGCGCCGCCCCGGCGTCAAGCCCAACCAGACTGCCCCGAGCCAGATACACACCGCCCGCGGTCCCTACCAACAGCCCCGATTTGACCCAGGTGCCGGGGTTGCGCGCGCGCATGCGAAAAATCTGCACCCGCCAGAAGGTGCAGCCCAGCCACAGCAGGATTATCGATACAGGCAAGTGCTGCAAAAACGGCACGATGACCAACGCCTGTGCCAGCAGCAGCCAGGTCAGGCTGGTGCGGGGAATCGGCGTGCCCTGGCTGGCCTTGGTGTTCACGAGCGCACCCCGTACAGCGCCAGAGCACGCAAGCAGGCTTCGCGATGGGCGTCGCCGCTGTCGACCCGGGACAAGAAGTCAGGCAGACGCAGGGCAAACGGCTGTTGCCGGTGGGACAGTTCCAGCACCCAGTAACTCAGGCGCGACAAGCGTTCTTCGATATCACCGGCCAGAGCCATGAAATCCAGGCACAGGTCATGACCACTGAGGTCGGCAAAATCCTTGATATACAAGCCCTGCCCCCGGGAATAAGCCTTCCAGTGCAGGCGCCGGCGACTGTCCCCTGGCTGATAGGCCCGCAGGCCCTGGTAGTCATCGACGCCCTGCCCCGGTGTGGCCTGGCCTTCGTCTTCGCGGTGGGGCTGGGCGCCCTTGAGCAGGGGCATGGTCCCGGCCAGGGGGCGCGGGTAGATAAGCACCGTCTGCTCCAGATCCAACCAACTCCAGGCGCGCAGGATACTCAGGGGAAAAACACTCTCGACCCGCAGACGTGGCGCTCGCAGCCAGCCACGACGCATGGCTGGCAGGGTCATCTCCACTTCAGTCAAGCCCTTGGCCGAGACATCGGCCTGCTGCAACTGTTCGATGCTCCAGCCCAGGGCAATGGCCTGATGGGCCTGCCCGGCACTTTCCAGGCGCAGGCGCAGTTGCACCGGCTCGCCGACGAACACCGAACGCGCCGCCCCGGCACTAAGCACCAAACCACTGAGATTGCGGTAGGTGTGCAGGATCGCCAGCAGGCCCACGGACATCAGCAGGAATGTCAGGGCGTAAGCCAGGCTGCTCTGGTAGTTGATCGCCACCAGCAGCATCAGAAACAGCACCAGTGCATAGGTGCCACCCACCCGGGTCGGCATGATGAAAATCCGCCGATGGTTGAGTTCGATGCGTGACGCCGGGGGAATACGCCGAACCAGCCAGCGTTGCCAGCGCGGTTTGAACTGTTCGATCAAAGCACTGACACCTCACGCAGCAGCCACTGCACCAGCGCTCCGCCACCATGCCCGGTCGGGTCGGAACGCTCGCGCAGGCGATGGCCGATCACGGCGGGCAAAATCGCCTGGACGTCTTCGGGGATCACATAATCGCGCCCGGCCAGCAAGGCCCAAGCCCGCGCGGCCGCAAGAATCGCCAGGCTGGCGCGGGGTGACAGACCATAAGCAAACTGCGGCTGGCTGCGCGTGGCATCGACCAGACGCAACACATAATCGACCAGCGCATCGCTGGCCCGTACCTGCCGCGCCTGGGCCTGCAGGGCCGCCAGTTCGGCATGGTCGAGCAAGGGCTGCATGCGTGGCAGCAGATCACGCCGGGACTCGCCCAGCAGCAGCGCCTTCTCGGCGGCCCGGGCCGGATAGCCCAGAGACAAGCGCATCAGGAAGCGGTCCAGTTGCGATTCGGGCAAGGCAAAGGTACCGCCCTGGCTGAACGGGTTCTGGGTAGCAATGACGAAGAACGGATCGGGCAGCAACCGGGTCGCCCCTTCGATGGTCACCTGGCCCTCTTCCATGGCTTCGAGCAGCGCGCTCTGGCTCTTCGGCGTGGCGCGGTTGATTTCATCGGCCAACACCAGTTCGGCGAAGATCGGCCCCGGATGAAAGATGAATTGTCCGGTGTCCCGGTCAAATACCGAAGTGCCGAGAATATCGCCGGGCAAAAGATCAGAAGTGAATTGAATACGCTGGAAGCTCAGGCCCAGCACCCGCGCCAGGGTATGGCTCAGGGTGGTCTTGCCCATGCCGGGCAAGTCTTCGATCAACAAGTGTCCGCCGCCCAGCAGACAGGTCAACGCCAGGCGCACCTGAGGCTCTTTGCCTAACACCACTTCATTGATGGCGTTCAGACATTCATCGAGTTTTCTGCCCATCGCTAAACCTCTACAGGCGACTGCCGTGGAAAATGCCAGACCACTTTAAGGTCAGCGTAGGCGTTTTCACCAGAGCAGCGATGGAAATGATGGCAGATCGGTAAGAGTTGAGAATGCACAAGGAATTTGTGGCAGGAAATCTTGTGGGAGCGAATTCATTCGCGAAGGCTGCATTTACAGACGATGAAGCTGTATCGAATGTACAAGCCCTTTCGCGAATGAATTCGCTCCCACAAGTCCCTCGCACAATCGGCGCACCCAAAAATTGGCGAAGCGTCATGCCGCAACAGACTTATCGCCCGGCGCGGGATTCCTTGATGTAGAAGCGCGCTTTCTCGGCCTTGGCCGTGCAGCCTTCAAAGGCTTCGAACTGCTGCTGGGTCTTGGCGCCGGTCAACAGCGACAGGGCCTTGGAGTAGCTGACAGTACCCGCAAAACCCTCGGCCTTGGCCAGATCCAGCTCATGCCAGGCGGCATCCAGTTGCGAACCACAGCTCTCACGGTAACCGGTTTTTCCGGCGCATCCGGCCAGGGACAGAAGAATGAGTGGCAGGCAGATCCAGGCTTTCATGGGGTGTTCCTCAACGAATAAAAATCCAGTGTGCGAGTTTGACGATGCCGCCACGCAAAAGTGCCGTGATAACAGCCGCCAAGAGTAACCGTTTTCATGGTCTCTCGCGCTCTATTACAGGTATGGTGGGGCGATCGCAAAAGGAGAGGACCGATGAGCAAAAGAATAGCCTTGGTGCTGGGCTCCGGCGGCGCGCGTGGTTATGCGCATATCGGTGTGATCGAAGAGCTGGAACGGCGGGGTTATGACATTGCCTGCATTGCCGGTTGCTCCATGGGGGCAGTGGTCGGCGGCGTTTATGCCGCTGGAAAATTGCGCGAATACCGTGAGTGGATCGAGAGCCTGGACTACCTCGACGTGCTGCGTCTGGTGGACGTCAGCTTCCGCCTGGGAGCCATCCGCGGGGAAAAGGTTTTCGGGCAGATTCGCGAGATCGTCGGCGAGATCAATATCGAAGACCTGCGCATTCCCTATACGGCCGTGGCCACGGACCTGACCAACCAGCAGGAAATCTGGTTCCAGGAAGGCAACCTGCATCAGGCCATGCGCGCCTCGGCAGCCATTCCCAGCCTGTTTACCCCGGTCATTCAGGGCAATCGCACCCTGGTCGATGGCGGCCTGCTCAACCCGCTGCCGATCGTGCCGGTGGTTTCAGCCCATTGCGACCTGATCGTTGCGGTCAATCTCAACGCCACCAATCAGGGCCAGTACCAGTTGCCGGTGATCGAGCGCACCCCCGCCGTCAAGCGACGCTTCGACAGCCTGATGGGCTCCCTGGGTTCGCGCCTGCCGTTCCGGCGCAAGCTCGACCCGCTGAACCCGGAGCTGTTGCAGATAGAAACCGTCGCCGCCACCTGGCCCGGCGAGGACTCAGCCGACCCACTCGACCAGCAACCCGCCGCCGCCCCGCAGGCTGCTGGCGCGCCGAGGTCGGCTGCGGGCTCGTTTATCGTCGATAACGTCGGCCCGGCGTCGCTGCTGGACCTGATCAACCAGAGCTTCGAGGTCATGCAGACGTCCCTGGCGCAATACAAGATCGCCGGTTATCCGCCGGATATCCTGATCAACGTGCCGAAAAGGGTGTGCCGGTTCTTCGAGTTCTACAAAGCCCCGGAGTTGATCGCCCTGGGCCGGGAGATTGCCAGCGATACCCTGGATCGGTATGAGAAGGAGCATGGGCGCTGATCAGGTGATTGAACTGCTCGGCGGGATCTAGTGCTCTAACAACCGATAACCCACTCCCGCCTCGGTGACGATAAAGCGTGGCACCGCCGGGTCATCGGCGAGTTTCTGCCGCAGATGGCCGACGACGATTCTCAGGTAGTGGGTATCTTCGGTATGGGTCGGGCCCCAGATTTCCTTGAGCAGTTGCTGTTGGGTAATGACCCGCCCCGGATGCCTGGCCAGTTGCGCCAGTACCGCGTATTCCTTGCGGGTCAGGCTGACTTCGACGCCATCGAGCAGCACCCGGCGAAAGGCCAGGTCAACGGTCAGCGGGCCGAACACCGACGCCGACGGCACTTGCTCGCCCCCGCCAACCTGGCGCAGCAGTGCGCGGATCCGCGCCAGGAACTCCTGAATTCCGAATGGCTTAGTCACGTAGTCGTTGGCACCGCTGTCCAACGCCTGAACCTTCTCGGCTTCGCTGGCCCGCACCGACAGCACCAGTACCGGTATCGCCGACCATTCGCGCAGTTCGCGCAGCACCTGTTGGCCGTCCATGTCCGGCAGGCCGAGATCAAGCACCACCAGATCGGGCTTGTTCAACGCCGCCACGCTCAAGCCTTCGTTGCCGGTGGCGGCTTCGAGCACTTTGTAGCCCTGTGACGCGAGGCTGATGCGCAGGAATTTACGGATCTGCGGCTCGTCGTCGATCACCAGAAGGGTGGAGGTCTGGCTCATGCTGGCCGCGCTCTTGTCAGTCGAAAAAGAGCTGCTAGCCTAACGCAATCACGGCTCATGAATGGCTTTCCGTTTCATCTTCCGGCTGGGTCGGCAAGGGCAGGTGCAGGGTGATACAGGTGCCGCGCCCATCAATGCCTTCTGCCACGCTGATGCGCCCGCCGTGGGCGCCGACCATGCCCTGGCAGATCGCCAGACCCAGCCCCGTCCCCTGGCCACCGCGATCACCCCGGGCAGCGGTGTAGAACATATCGAAAATCTTCGCCCGCTCGGCTTCGGGAATGCCCGGTCCCTCATCGCTGACGGCAAAGGACACCTCGCTGTCACCGACCGCCACTTCAACGGCCAGTCGTCCGTGCACTGGCGAAAAGCGCGCAGCGTTTTCCAGCACATTAACCAATGCCTGCTCGATCAGCGCAGCGTGTACATAAAGCAGCGGCAAGTCTTGAGGCAAGCGCGTCATCATCTGTAATGGCGCGAGCACCGCGCGCAGGCGATTGAGGGCGCTGCCGACGATATCGCCGGGCGATACCCAGTCACGGGCCAATTTCAGGGCGCCGTGGCCCAGGCGGGTCATGTCCAGCAGGTTCTGGATATAGCGATCCAGACGCTCGGCTTCGTCGCGGGTGCCTTCCAGCAACTCGATACGGTCCTCCCGTGGAATCGCCTCGCCCAGGGCCAACAGGCTGTCGATGCTGCCGCGCATGGCAGTCAGCGGCGTACGCAGATCGTGGGAGACCGAGGCCAGCAACGCACTGCGCAGCTGTTCTGTCTCACCGTGCAACCGCGCGGCTTCAAGTTCCTCGGCCAGCTGTGCCCGCGCCAGGGCCTGGGCCAAGGGTTGGCTGAGGGCCGTGAGCAAGCGACGGCGTTGCGCGGTGAATGCCTGACCATCACGGGGGCAGACACCCAGCAGCGCCAGTGGCCCCTCCTCCGCCGACAACGGCCACCACCACCAACGCCCGGACGGCAAGGTACCCGTGCCATGGCCGGCGGCCTGATCGTGCTGCCAGGCCCAATCGGCGGCGGCACGTTCAGGCTCGGACAATTGCAGGGAGCCGTCGCTTGCCGACTTCCAGCCACCCTGACCATCGCGCTCCAGCAGGCACACCTGCAGCTCCTGCCAACCACCCAGATGCTGCGCCGCTGCGCTCAATACCGCCTGACGGTCCGTAGCAGCGGTGAGTTTGCGCGACAGATCGAGCAGCTCGCTGGTTTCCTCCTGGGTATCGCGCAGGGCCTGCAACTGGCGGCGCTGGCGAGCGGCCAGATTACCGGTCAGGGCCGCCATGAGCAGGAAGAACAGCAGGGTCAGCACGTCTTCTTCGCGCTGGATACTCAGGGAAAAGGTCGGCGGAATGAACAGATAGTCATACGCCAGAAACGACAATGCCGCACAGGCCAGGGCCGGCCCCAGGCTGCTGCGCACCGCCACCAGCAGCACGGCGGCGAGGAACACCAGAGAGATATTCGGCAACGCGAGAAATTCCGCCACCGCCTTGGCCAGACAACTGGCCAGCACCGTGGCGATCAGCGCCAGGGCATAGTCGAACCAGACCAGCTGCCGCGCCGAGCGCGCCACCGGCTGGTCCGCGCGTGCCTCGCTGTCGAGCACATTGATTTCCAGGCCATGGGCATCGCGCAACAGCCGCGCCGCCAGGCCACCGCCGAACAGCCGCCGGCGCAGACGCGGTCGTGACTGACCGACCAGCACCAGACTGGCGCGGCGTTCAGCGGCGTGCTGGATCAGGGTTTTCGCCACCTCTCCCGCACGCAGCAGAATCACCTCGCCACCGAGGCGTTCGGCCAGTTGCTGAGCATTTTGCAGACGCATGCGCGCCACTTCGTCCAGGACCCGGCCATTATCCACATGCACCAGACTCCACGGCAGATGCCGTCGCTGCGCCACCCGGCTGGCATGGCGCACCAGACGCTCGGCCTGGGCATCGCCGTCGATCCCCACCAACAGCCGTCCGCGCACGGCCGGAGCGTCCTGCCCCAGTTGCCGATAACCCTGAGCCAGATCGTCATCGACCTGAGCCGCCGCCGTCTGCATCGCCAGCTCACGCAGGGCGGTGAGATTGGTCTGGGTGAAAAACGCATCGATGGCCGCCCGCGCCTGCTCCGGCACGTAGACCTTGCCCTCGCGCAGGCGCTCCAGCAGCTCGCGGGGTGGCAGGTCGATCAGCACCAGTTCGTAGGCTTCCTGCAACACCCAGTCGGGCAGAGTCTCGCGCACCTGCACGCCGGTGATACCACGCACCTGATCATTGAGGCTTTCCAGGTGCTGGACGTTGACAGTGGTGTAGACGTCAATGCCTGCCGCGAGCAGTTCCTGAATATCCTGCCAGCGCTTGGCATGGCGACTGCCGGGGGCGTTGCTGTGGGCCAGTTCATCCACCAGCACCAGTTTTGGCGCGGCCTTGAGCAAGCCGTCCAGGTCCATTTCCTCCAGGGTCACGCCACGGTATTCCGAGCGCAGCAAGGCTTGTTGCGGCAAGCCACCGAGCAACGCCTCGGTCTCCGCGCGGCCATGGGTTTCGACGACGCCAGCGATGATCCGCGTGCCCTGGCGCAACTGCGCGTGGGCGGCCTGGAGCATGGCGTAGGTCTTGCCTACCCCCGGTGCTGCGCCGAGAAACACCTTGAGCCGCCCACGGCCCTCCCTGGGCAGGTCCGCCAACAAGGCATCGGCACGGCCGGAATCACTCAACTTGATGCTCTCCATTGATTACAGCTGGGCGCTACGTTGCGCAGACGGTAACTCATCCAGCTGCTTATTCAAGGTCAGCACATTGACCACCGGTGGCCCGATCAGGGGACGATAAGTGTTGTCGTCGATCAGATCCTGCACGCGGGCCAGGGGCAGATGCCGGGCCGCAGCGACGCGGGCGCTCTGATAGGCCACGGCGGCAGGCGTCAGATGCGGGTCGAGACCGCTGCCGGAAGTGGTCAACAGGCTCAAGGGCACCGGGCCCTGACCCGCTACGAAAGCACTGGCGGCATCATCGGCAACGCGCTTGGCCAAGGCCGGATTGCTCGGTGCCAGGTTGCTGGCCCCGCTGGCAACGGTGGCAAAAGCCCCGGCCGATGGCCGCGAATGGAACCATTCATCACCGGTAAAGGCCTGGGCGATCAGCTCAGAGCCACGGACCTTGCCGCTGGCATCATGGATCAGGCTGCCATTGGCCTGTGCGGGGAACGCCACCTGGGCGATCCCGGTCACCACCAGCGGATAGGCCACGCCAGTAATCAGGGTCATCAACACAATCAGGCTCAGGGCCGGACGCAGTACAGTCGACATGATGGAACTCCTCAAAAAACATACTCAACCTGTGGGAGCGAATTCATTCGCGAAGAGGCCATTTCTGGCGATAACAATGCGTTGAATGTACTGGCCCTTTCGCGGATGAATCCGCTCCCACAATTCGTTTACAGCGCCTTCGACGGCCTCAGACCAGATGCAACCCGGTCAGCAGCATATCGATCAGCTTGATCCCCACGAACGGCACGGCAATCCCGCCCAGGCCGTAGATCAGCAGATTGCGGCGCAGCAATGCCGCCGCACTCGCCGCCTGCACTCGCACGCCGCGCAGGGCCAGGGGGATCAGTACGACGATGATCAGGGCGTTGAAGACGATGGCCGAGAGGATCGCGCTCTGCGGGCTGGCCAGTTGCATGATGTTGAGCACGCCCAGTTGCGGATAAATCGCCGCGAACAACGCCGGCAGGATGGCGAAGTACTTGGCCACGTCATTGGCAATCGAGAACGTGGTCAGGGCGCCACGGGTGACCAGCAGTTCCTTGCCGATCTGCACCACATCCAGCAGCTTGGTCGGGTCGCTGTCGAGATCGACCATATTGGCCGCTTCCCGCGCGGCCTGGGTGCCGTCGTTCATGGCCATGCCGACGTCCGCCTGGGCCAGGGCAGGGGCATCGTTGGCGCCGTCGCCGCACATGGCAACCAGGCGCCCGTCGTTCTGCTCCTGACGGATGCGCTCCAGTTTTTTCTCCGGCGTGGCTTCGGCCAATACGTCATCGACCCCCGCCTCAGCGGCGATGGCCGCAGCAGTCAGCGGGTTGTCACCGGTGACCATGACCGTGCGGATACCCAGCTTGCGCAGCTCGGCAAAACGCTCGCGAATACCGGGCTTGACCACATCCTTGAGGTGAATGGCGCCCAGCAGCTTGTGTCCGACACAGACCAGCAGCGGCGTGCCGCCGGTCTTGGCGATCTTGTCGATCTCCCTGGACAGGGGCAATGGCAGATCGCTGCGCTGCATGCCGACAAAGCTCAGCAGCGAATCCACTGCGCCCTTGCGATAGATGCGCTCGCCATGGTCGACGCCGGACAGCCGAGTCTCGGCACTAAATGGCACGGCGGTCAGTTCCTGCAACGACGGCTCGTTAAAGCTGTGCAGCTCGCGCAGGTACTCGACAATCGATTTACCTTCGGCAGTGTCATCAGCCAGGGACGCCAGCAAAGCACCTTCAGCCAGCTCCTTGGCGGTCACACCGGGCGCGGCATACACCGCGCTGCAACGGCGATTACCGAAGGTGATGGTGCCGGTCTTGTCCAGCAACAGCACATGCACGTCCCCCGCCGCTTCCACGGCGCGGCCGGACTTGGCAATCACATTCAGGCGCACCAGGCGATCCATCCCGGCGATGCCGATGGCCGAGAGCAAACCACCGATGGTGGTAGGAATCAGCGTGACCAGCAGCGCGACCAGGAACACCAAGGGCAGGCTGCCCCCGGAGAAACGGGCGAACGGCTGCAGGGTCACCACCACCAACAGGAAGATCAGGGTGAGACCAATCAGCAGGATATCCAGCGCCACTTCATTGGGAGTCTTCTGCCGCTTGGCGCCTTCGACCAGAGCGATCATGCGGTCCAGAGTGGATTCGCCGGGATTGCTGCTGATACGTACCAGCAACCAGTCCGAAACCAACCGGGTATTGCCGGTGACCGCCGAGCGATCGCCCCCCGACTCACGGATCACCGGCGCCGATTCCCCGGTAATCGCCGCTTCGTTGACCGCCGCGATGCCTTCGATGACTTCGCCGTCGCCGGGGATCATTTCCCCGGCTTCGACCCGCACCACATCGCCCTTGCGCAGGGTCGTGGCATTGACCACCCGAAATGCGCCAGTGCTCTCGCGCAGCCGCGCTTTCAGGCCTTCGCTGCCAGCCTTGAGGCTGTCGGCCCGGGCCTTGCCGCGACCTTCGGCCAAGGCTTCGGCGAAGTTGGCAAACAGCACGGTGAACCACAGCCACAAGGCGATCTGCAACGCCACCGAAGTCGGCACGGCCGGATCAGGAATGGCGCACAGCACCGTGGTCAGGATCGCCGTCAGCTCCACCACCAGCATCACCGGCGAGCGTTGCAACTGCCGCGGGTCGAGCTTGACAAAGGCCTGGATCAGCGCCGGGCGCCACAGATCAGCGATGGCAGTCTTGGCTGATGGCGCAACAGCGGGTTGCTCAGGTTGTTTCGCAACAGGAGTCTGCATATTCATCATCGTGTCCTCAGAAACCCAGGCTCAGGTGTTCAGCAATCGGCCCCAATGCCAGGGTCGGCAGGAAGGTCAGGCCGCCCACCAGCAAAATGGTTACGGTCAGCAGGGTGACGAACAGCGTGCCGTGGGTCGGGAAGCTGTTCAGGCCCAGCGGTGCGGGTTTCTTCAGCGCCAGGCTGCCCGCCAGGGCCATGACCGGCAGGATGTAGCCGAAGCGGCCGAGGAACATGCCCAGGCTGAGCATCAGGTTGTGAAAGGTGGTGTTGGCGCTGAAACCGCCGAACGCCGAGCCGTTGTTGGCCGTGGCCGAGGTGTAGGCATAGAGCAACTGGCTGAAACCATGGGCACCAGGGTTGCTCACCGCGCCGGCCGGGCCGGGCAGGCTCGCCGCGACAGCACCCAGCACCAGCACGCCCACCGGCATCACCAGCAGGGTTGCCACCAGCAGCTTGACCTCGTAGGCCTGGATCTTCTTGCCCAGGTATTCCGGGGTGCGGCCGATCATCAGGCCGGCGAGGAACACTGCGATCAGCACGTTCAGCAACATGCCGTTGAGGCCCACGCCGACGCCACCAAAGATCACCTCGCCAACCATCATATTGGCCAGGGCGACCATGCCACTGAGGGGGTTGAGACTGTCGTGCATGGCGTTGACTGAGCCGTTGGACGCGGCGGTGGTCGCCGTGGCCCAGAGCACCGTACCGGTGGTGCCGAAGCGGGTTTCCTTGCCTTCCAGCGGTGCAGTCTGTTCGACATTGGCAATGTTCAGGGTCGGGTTGGGCTGGTATTCAGCCCACAGCGACACGGCGCCGCCGATGGCCAGCAACAGCACCATGCAGGCGATGATCGCGCGACTCTGACGCAGGTCCTTGACGTAGTGACCGAAGGTGAACACCAGGGCGGCCGGGATCAGCAGGATCGACACCAGTTCGAACAGGTCGCTCCAGGCCGTAGGGTTCTCGAACGGATGCGCCGAGTTGACGCCGAAGAAACCGCCACCGTTGGTGCCCAGTTGCTTGATGGCAATCTGGCTGGCTGCCGGGCCCAGAGGGATGCTCTGGTCGGCGCCTTGCAGGGTCACGGCATCGACATAGTGAGCGAAGGTTTGCGGCACACCCTGCCAGACCAGGAACAGCGCCAGCACGATGCAGATCGGCAGCAGGCCATACAAGGTGGCACGGGTCATATCGGCCCAGAAGTTACCCAAATGCTGGGTTGAACGACGGCCGATCCCGCGACAGAACGCCACCAGCACGGCAATGCCCGTGGCGGCGCTGACAAAGTTCTGCACGGTCAGGCCGGCCATCTGGCTCAGGTAACTGAGGGACGCCTCGCCGCTGTAACTCTGCCAGTTGGTATTGGTGACAAAACTCATGGCCGTGTTGAACGCCAGCGACCACTCCATGCCCGGCAGTTTCTGCGGGTTGAGCGGCAGCACGTCCTGCAACAGCAGAATGGCGAACAACAAGACAAAGCCCGCCAGGTTGAAGATCAGCAAGGCCAGGGTGTAGGTTTTCCAGTTCTGCTCGACCTTGGGATCAACCCCCGACAGCCGATAACACACCCGCTCCAGCGGGCCGAGCAGCGGCGTCAGCAGCGTGCGCTCGCCTTCCATCACCCGGAACCAGAAACGCCCAAGCCAGGGCGCGGGCAGCAATACCAGGGCGAGAAAGGCCAGGATCAACAGATAGTCATAACTGTGCATGGCGCCTCCTAGACCCGGCCGGCGCGCAGCAGCGCCACCAACAAGTACACGAACAGCCCTGCCGCCAACAGCAGTGACACCCCATCCAGAACGTTCATCGAAACTCTCCGTCGCTGCGGCGATTGCCGCGTGTGAGCAATTGTCCGCAGCAGGGGCGTAAAGGAACGAGAGCGAGGCCCCGGGCAAGGCGTAAAGATGGCGTAAATTTCTGCGATACAGCACCGTGGCCGGGCGTCGGCGGCTCACCGACCGGTTAAAAAAACCGACTAGAATTGCCGTGGACAAGTAGTTCCGGGCCCTGGTCGAGCAACGCCATCATTGTGCCTCCTGATAGTTTTGACAGGTTTCAGAATCGTTACGTGGCGTTATCGTGTGGGCCTTTCCTCCGGCGCAGGACTAGCCATGAACACTTATCAGAGAAAAACCGGCGCATTCGATATCGCCTGGCAGGCGAAACAGATCGAGACCACCCCCGCTGTGCAATTAACCGTCAAGGAGCAGGAAGTCATACGATGGGCGGCCCTGGGCAAATCCGCCTGGGAAATCTCCCGCATTTTGGGTAGAACCGAGGCCGCGGTAAACTTTCACTTATGCAATATTCGCCGCAAGTTCGGGGTTAACTCGTTGCGGGCGGCATTGGTGAAGGCGATTGATCAGGGGTTGATTGTGTTGCATTGATAATAAAATACGACTAATAAACCCAGAACAATAGGGCAGCCTATTCTGAACATGAGCGGCAAAATTGCATTTCCGCTCATGCCCGACACACTGTAAAAATACAGAACACTTATGAGGCATCAGTTATTTCGCCTGGCAATATTTTTGGCAGCACGATCCATTTCCAATCGTTGTTTAGTTACTTCATTTGACAGGGGAGTTTTCCGACTATAGCTAACTTCAGAGACAACCTGCTTACCAGACCGCGCAGCCGCATTAGTTCTCCTGGCCTCACTCGTGATGCCAGGCTTTGTAAGGTTTGCTCTAAGAGAGTTATATGATGTGTTCGCACCATAGGCATCATTCAAGTTTTTAGCGACCGAATCAGTCGCGTCAATAAACCATTTTTGGCTGTCGACACTCGAATCAGTGGCATTCGTGTACTTGATAGCCTCAGACACCTGTTCCTTCAATAGATTATATCCACTTTTCCCTCTTTTTATACTCACGTCAAATACCTCTTTAACATCTGCAAGGTCCTGAGGTTTAACTCGGTGTAATTTTGCTACCGTTTTACCCTTAGGCACCGCTTTTAATTCCGCCGGAATGTTCTTCGCTATCTTCGACGCGGTCGTTTTCGCGCGGGTGACAATTCGGGCTAAACCTGAGAAAAATGTACCAATACTATGTCCCGTCGGATCCGTAAAATTCACCGGATCCCCCTCACAATACGCATAACTGTTCACCCCTCCCTCGCCAAACGGGCTTTCACTGTCCGGGCTATGAAAGCGCATTAATAGCGGGTTATATGCCCGATAACCGTTTCCCAGCAGTTGCCAGCCGCTGTCGGCTTCAGCCAGTTCGCCGTTGAAACCCAGTTTGCCCATGGCCGGCGCCGGGCCGCTGCGATAACCGTAGGTACTGTAGGCACTGGTGCTGGTGACGTCTTCGCTGACTTCACGCAGAACGCTGTTGTTATCGTCGATGCCCAGTAACAAGGTGGCGTTGTCGATGCCTGTCTGGCGCTCCGCCAGCAGGGTGTCGCCGCCACGGATGAACGTGCTGTTCTGGCTGCCCCGGATCTGGTTGGCCAGTTCGCCGTCCCGATAGAAACGCCGGTCCTGTTCGCCGCCACGGGTTTGTGCGCTGAGCGTATCGAGCGGGTCATAACGGTACTGGCTGCCTGAAGGCTGAGTACCGACTTCGATCAAGCGGCTGAGGGCGTCATACGCGAGGCTGCGACTGGCTTCGTCGCGGGTCAGGTTGCCGTCCAGGTCGTACTGCAGAATGATCTCGGCGGGATAACCTGCGCCGGTATTATTGTTGGTGATCTTGCTCAGTTGCACAGGGTCGCCATTCTCATAAAGATAACGGGCGACATTACTTCCTCCAGCAAAGGTCGTGAGGACCGAAGTCAGATTATCCATTCCATCGATAATGAACACCTGCCGGGTAATGGCGTTACCGTAAGGATCCACCGGCGGCTCGCCTTCGGTGCAGTCATATTGGGTCAAGCGTCCACGCCGATCATATTGATATGCCTCATTACGGATGACCTGTGCGCCCTCACGCAGGGTACGCCGGGTCATGTCATCGATGTCGTCATACACCTGCTCCAGTTGCTGCTGTACGCCGTTCAGATCAAAGGTGCGCAGGATTTCCCGGTCGAGGGCATCGTATTCCAGGCTGGTTTTCAGGCTCTGTCCGCTGTCGCTGTCACGGGTTTCGAAACTGGCCATGCGGCCCAGGCCATCGTATGTGAACGTAGAGCGGATAGTACTCAGCGTGGTGGACTCCAACCGCCCCTGCCCGTCGTACTCATAGGTCTGCTCCTGGCCCAGCACATCGGTGTAGCTCAGCAGGCGCCCCAGGCGGCTGTAGCGGTACGCCATGGTGTAATCGGCAAGCTTCTTGCCGTGTTGGTCCAGGCTCACGCGCCGTTCACTTTTCAGTTCGCCGGTACTGAAGTACTCGCGTTGCAACTGTTCGCCCTGCTCTTCACACAGCAGCAGCCGGGCATCACGGGAGTCGTACTGGTAATCGGCAATGACATTGTCAGGGCCGGGTAAACGGCGTTGCAGCGGCTCGGACCCCAACGGCGGCCGGTACTCGTAGGCGATCTCCTGCCCGCCGGGGGTCGTGACAGTTTTCGGTTCGAGCATGCCGGGGTCGTAGCGCATGACGCGCTCGCGGCCACCCACGACCGATTTGACCAGGCGATCCAGGCCATCGAACGCCTGGGTGCCCAGCACATAGGTAGTGCTGTTGTGTTCGACGCTGATCGAGGCAGGCAGGTCTTCGCTGCTGTGGGCGGCATATTCCCGGCGCACGATGGCGCTCACGGGCAGGCTGGTCTGTACGACGCGATCGAAGGCGTCGTAGGCGTAAACCGTAACGCGCTCTTTAACGGGCAGCCCGACAACTTCATTGATGCTGCGACCCAACCCGTCATAGTCATAACGGCTCAGGCCGATCACGGCGTTGTCCAGGTTCCGGCGCTCGATGCGGGTCGGCTTTTCGAACAGATTGAGCCAGGTGACCGTCTTCCCGCTTTGGGTTGACGGGGCGGCGCTGTCTTCACTCCAGCTTTCCTGAATCGGCCCCCGGGAATTGATCGTACCGATGGGATCGGTCTGTTCCACCTTCTTGACGCCGTCCGGGCCGGTCGCGCTGTATTGCTCGTTCCAGTCGTCGTATTCATAGACCGTCTTGAGTGCCAGGGCCTGTTCATCGAGCCAGTCGAATTCGGTCTCTTCGCTCAAATTGCCCAACCCGTCATAGCGTGCGCTGTAGGTCTGGCGTGGCGTATCGGGCTGCGCAGGATTATCGGCGTCGGCACGTTCCTCGTAGACCACTCGGTTAAGGCCATCAAAGCGGGTACACGTCTTGACCTCTTTGACATCGAACATCCATTGCTCGGCCTGGTCATCGACAGTGGCGCAAAGGAAATACTCGTAATTGCGCGACGCTACATCGTCGGTGCCGGGGGCAACGGTCTCACGCACCACGCGCCTCAGGCTGTCGTAGGCGTAACGGATCTCCACATCATTGTCGTCGCGATTGAGCAATGGCTCCCCGGTGAGCATCGAGTGCTCCAGTGTGATGACTTTCTGCTCGCCATCAAACCCGGTGAGGGTCTGCACAGTGCGCTGCACGCTCTCACCAAAGATCGGGCTGAGCAGCGTGTCGTACTCAAAGCCGGTGGTGGTGGCCAGGCCGCCCATGGTCAGGGTCTGGCGTTCGATGCGGCCATGGGCAAAGGCGTCGTCGGGGTCGTTGATGTACTCGAACAGGCTGTTTTGCAGCTCCTCCTCGGCGCCAGGGGAGGTCTTTACCAATTTCTCACTCTCTGCCGTCAGCCAGTCATTGCCCTGACTGCCGGTGATCGCCGGCAAGGCCATGTAGCGATAACGGGTGCACAGCGTCGGGGCCTGGCCATGCTCGGAGGCAGCGGGCCTGACTATTTTCTCCTGCACGTTGCGGACAAACCCTTCAGGGTCCGGCGGGCAACCATCTGTGCCCTCGGCCGGGTACCATTTGCTTTCTTCGACGACACCGTTGGCCTGAGTCTGCTGCACCAGATTGCCGTGGATGTCGTAGCGGCTGCTGACGGTCTCGCTGCGAAACCGCGAGGTGTTATTGACCCGCCAGGTCGTGATGACCTCCTTGGGCAACTGGCAATCAGGATCCTGATTTTCAAAGTGCGTGTCCGGCTTCAGCCCATAATGGGTCTCCTGCGTCTTCTCGTTATCGTTCTGGGTCGTGGTCTCCCGCGTCAGCAGGTGAAACTGGTTGAACACCCGTTTAATGGTGCGCACCGGCTCCGACTGATCAGCGACGTGCAGGGTTTCGGTGCAGTGATACTCGTATGCGCCCACGTGCTTGTAGAGATTGTCCTGACCGTCTTCATCCCAGGAGACAGGCAGGCCCGCGCCAAGAAAGTTGCGCTCACGTTGCAGATTGTCCTTGTAGGCGTAGAGCACATCGATCTGCGGCTGGCCGAAGCCCGGTTCGCTGAGGTGCCGGGTCACCCGTGGCAACGGATCGCGGCCACTGGTAGCGGGAAATGGATGGCCGTCGTCCTGATAGAAAATCCGCTCATGGCCACCGGCAGGCGTGTCCACCGTCTCCATGCACATCAGCCCGAGCTGCTCGGCATAGGTAAAACGCCAGGACGCCTGATTCTCGACAGGCAGGACGATCTCGGTTGCATATCGATGGCTGGTGGCCAGGTTCATGATGAACGGCACCGGCGGCCCGTCTGCCGCGTGCAGCTCGATCAGTACCTGAAAATCCTCGCGACTGAGGCTGAGCAGGGTCTGGCCTGAATCGTCCTTGATCGAGCTCAGGATCTGGTAGCTGCTGTTGAAAGCACGGTATTCCAGGGTAATGCCGTGCCCTTCAGGGGCCAGGATACGCACCGGCAACGCCACCTGATTGCCGCTACTGCCACGCAGCTCAAGAATTTCCACCAGTCCGGATTTATGCACCAATCGGTAATGCGTGTCGTCCTGCTTGTAGAGGCGGAAACCGACAATTTTCTGCTCCTTCATCAGCAGGCGCGTGCTACCGGATTCCGTCCCGGTGACCTGGAAAGTTTCACCACTGCTCAGGGACACGATGTTATTGGCAACCTGCGACAATTGCAGATTCCAGCCCAAGCCGTAGCCGCTGTCCTGATTATTGAGCGGGTTATAACTCAGGGTCAGGGGCATGCCTGGACCACGTAATTGGTTGGTCTTGAGCTCGGGCAAGGTGATGGACACCGTATATTGCCCGGTGCGGGGGTCGACACCATTCTGCAAAAAACTCATGAAGTTGAAGGCGTTGGAATGTACGGACGTTGAAATAGTCATGATCAGGTACTCACAGCAATCACTGGATAACCAGGTAGTTATTTTAAACTTGGCAATTCGTGCCGGGCGTGGATATTAACCACGACAGGTGTATTAGCCTGGGTCTGAAACTTTAATCTTCACGCAAGTCAATTCATCGCCACCGTCTCCACCTTGACGGCTCCTCTCCAGCCTGACACCACGTGAAATGATATCTCCCCGCAGCCGATCCTTGAGCTTTATCAAAGATATCCAAGGCGTAGTGATAGGGTCGATGATGGTTCTCAGTTCGAACTCCCAACCGTTAATAGTGCCACTATTACACGCCTCCTCTCCAAAGGTTATGATAACGGCGGAACGAACGTTATCCAACTTAAAGTAGTCATGCTCATCATTAGTACAGTCATATGTATCCTCATCGTCATTGTTCAGATTGATAGTTAAGGACTGTGTAGCCGGTATCCTGCAAGTCTTCCCTGTGCCAACCCCGTTATCATCAACCTTCTCCGCCAGTTCCAGATAACGCACGGCCTGTTTCGTATCAGGCGATGCAGTGTCGGCATATAACGGGTTTGCCAGGCCGGCGACAAGCAACAATCCCGCCAGCGATTGATTGAACAGCTTCATGATAAATATCCTCTAGTATTGCTCATGGTGTAAACAGCGTATGCATAAGTCGATTACGTTCGCCCGTGCTCCCAGCCCGAAACGAGATTTTCCGGCAATGAGCATTACCCTGCTGATCCCTGAGCAGCACGATCAAGCTTTTCGATAACTTGTCTCGCGCGGCATTCCCTGAGCGGATATAAGGAATCCGGTCCGAACGATGCAGGCTGATCACCAGCTTGCCCTGTTCGAACGACGAGTGAACATCAATATCCAGCGATTCGTTTCTGACAACGTCCTTGATGGCATCATCAAAACTGATCTTTAGCGGAGGCGGAACGGGTTCTTCCGACTCTTTTTTTATCTCCCGAAAAATATAGCCCGTCCAACTGAACATGATTTCCGCCATCTGTTCACTTTCCCATAGAATCATGGACGTATTAATCGCGTCGTTGTCCGACTCCGGTAGAAACTCCAAGGTCATGAAATTCATGGATTCATTAGTGTCCGGGTGTTTGCAGCCGAGTTTCCAGTAATCGATGGTCTGCAATTCAAGATCGAAAGGATCATCTTCCGGACCTGAACTTGGCGGCTCAGGAGACGGTTCACCATTAGGGCCGTTCAGCGGGGAGACGCGTTTCAAATCGAAGTGGTAATTGCTCGCCTCATAATTAGGTGGCCGTTTCGGGGTGACGGTTATCTTGGCGTGCTGATCGGTATAATCGGTGGAATTGTGCCAACGCAAAGTCCGATCAGCCTGGAAAGTGGCCTCAAAGTCCTGGGAAGAATTCGGGTCATGCCGGGTGTGCAAATAAAATATCTGTTCAAGGGGTGGGGGCGGGGCATTAGTCAATTGCCCGCTCGCCACATTGGATCCCGCCAGGTCGAAACGGTTACGTTGCAGGTTTACGCGCCACGCCCGCTCTCCCTCCAGATCCTCGGCAATCCCTTCATCCTTACCATCAAGGAAATCAACCTTGTTGCCGCTGGGATACTCCGCCAGGCGCATCGAGGCTTGCTCTAAGGGGCTCAGCGCGTAATACACCCCGTCGACAGCCATGGTCTGGGTGGAAACCTTCACGCGCAGTTGCTGATAGCCGTTGGCGTACAACTCACCTCTTTTCCCACTTTCCTGACCACCCGGCACCTGGACGATGAACATGGCCAACTCTTCCCAGGTAGGCTCCTCGATCACTTCGGATACATCAACGACGCTATAGCCACTGGCAAACACCACGCCATTGCGCACAATTTCACAGCTCACCACGCTGCTGGCGCTGATGCCGTCCGCAGCGGTGGTGAAAAGCCCTTGCTCATCGACACTGCCGCCGCCGCCAATGACTTTCCAGCGCCGCTCAAGCCCCGGCAACAACGACGAATCGTCCTGCAACTGTACGGTCGTGGACCGGCCAAGCCGTGGCACATAGGGTGGGTCGACGCGCAGTTGCTGCTGGCTATTGATCAGCAGCAGCGATACCACCTGGTTCTCTACCCCCTGCGCCTCGACCTGCTGGACCAGCAGGCCCTTTCTCCCGGAGCGGGCATCCGGGGTAAATACCGCGCCAGTGCCGACCTCGCTCAGCTCACCGTACTCCGCCCCGCGTAACGCCCAACTCACTGCGCCGCCGGCCAGCATCGAGGCGCTCAATGACAGCGGTCGGGCCTGGCTGCCACCGAGGCTGGTCGCAACCCGCGGCGCCACCACCATCTCATCGAACGCCACCAGCAGCAGGGCCAGGACGGTGTGCGTCCTGCCCTCGTGGTTGTAGGTGGCGGTGATCATGACCCGCAGCGTGTCACGGCCGATAATCGTGGCCGAGGGCGCGCTGTAAAGCCCGTTGCTGATGCTGCCGTGCCCCTCTGCGCTATGGCTCTGCAGGCTGACGGCCTGCCAACTGCTGGCTTGAACCGCCTGCCCTTGCCAGTCCCGCAGGGTGAATGTCTGCGTCTGCCCGGCCTTGATGCTCTTGAACGACGGTTCCAGGCGGTAGCTGGTCTGGGTGGGGGCGATATTGCCGAAAATGGCCAGATCGCGAGGCGTATGCTGCTCGACCTTCTCGAACTTGTTGGCGCCAGGAAACAGCAGACTGTTGACCACTTGCGGCGGATCCTCGCCCACATAACCCAACATCTCTTCGCTGAGGACGAGCGAAGCCGAGTATTTATCGGCGCCATTGACCTGGTCATTCGGGATCAGGAACGGGAAGTCACCGGCTGGGGGATAGTTTCCGTCGCCCGTGTTAGCGCGCAGACGGATAAACACCACCACAGCGCCATCGCCAAAATTCTTTGCGCCCCGGACCCTGGAACCATCTGCCGCCTGGGTCAGCACCCGAAAACGGGTAGGCGACAGCTCGTTGTAGCTTTTGAAGTCGAGCATGCCCAACTGAAACACGCTGCGATCGGGCGACAGCGTCTTGAACTCCGCTGCGAAGAAATCAGCCAGGCGCCGGTTAGCCGGGTCATCGAGATCCGGACCCGCCAGATTGCAACGAAAACTCACTGCTTTGGCCAGGTCCATGTGTACCTTGCCCCGACGGTCGATTTCTCCCACCACCATGGACAGGTCGATCTGCATTTCCAGTCGGTAACCCATCGGCTCGGTGATCGTCAGCACCGAAGCAATCTCCGTCGAAACACCTGCGCTTTGATGCTCAACGGCGTAAGCGCCGGACACGATATTCATCGTCAACAGGGCCCGGGAATCCTGCATCGATGCAGTGATGAACGACAGCAACGGCGCGCCCAGCTCGATACGGCTCAGGCGGGCAACGTGGGTCCGCCGGTCATCCAGCGCCACTTCACCCATGAAGAACGGGAAAAAGGACAGGTGCTGGAAGCGCTCTATAAATTGCTGCTCGAGCAAATGGTTGAGCTTGCTGCGGCTGAACGCCGCAACGGCACCCCAGCCCTGGGTGACGGAGCCCCGACGCATGCGCTCCAATAAGGTATTTAAATTTGCCATGGTGTTCCTCCTGTGGGCAGCACGGCGGCTGCACCCTCATTTATTGGCCCAGTGCCGCCAGCACATCAGGGAAGTCATTCAATGGCAGCGGCAGGATCAAATAGCCTTCGAAGCGGCCGAAGGTCGGGATATCCACCTCAGCCAGAATCAACACAAAACGCTGGGGCGCCAGCGGATCGCTGATGTAGAGACCACCGGTGGTGGAAATTTCCCCTGGGCTGTCGGCGCCAAGGCGCCATTGCGTGTCGGGCTGAACGGTGCCATTGATCACCGCCTCCAGCTGGATTTGCCCTGCCACTGGACTGGCGTCGGCCCTGGGTCTGACGTGCAGCCCCACGCCCTTGCTCTGGATAACCAACATCCAGGCTGATCGCGCCTGGCCGCTGAGGCTGTCGCGAACTTCTATCTCATCCAGTACGTAGCTCTTTCCTGAGACGTCACCGTGGGCGACGTAGGTGCGATCGCCCTGCGGATCGTCACCAATCAGCTCGCCACTCTCCCCCTCCACCCGATTTTTGATGGACCACTGCGGCACGCCATCGCCCAGAACTCCGGCAGTCAAGGTCACGCTCTCACCGTAGTTACACACCTCGATCAAAGGATCGATGCTGACGCCGTAGGCCTGGATCGTGACCAACGCAGTCGCGACCCGGTTGCTGGCATCCCTGACGACCACCAGCACCCGATGCAGTCCCTGGGCCATGGTGTGCGCCGGTGGCGCGCGATACAGGCCCCCATCAGCAGTAATGGTCCCTGGGTTGCCCTCGCTGCCGGGAGCATTTTCCAGTGACCAGCGCAGGCCCTGGCCAGGCGGCTCGGTAGTGAACTGCAAACTGGCCCCGGCCAGCAGCAGCGGGCTTTGCTCGACAATATGCAACCCATCCTGAGCAGCCCCCACCTGGCCGAACATCGCCAGGTCATGGGGTAGGGCCTTGACCAACGGCTGTACGCGCTGCTCGCCCGCCAGCGTCCATTGCTCCACGAAGCTTTCGGTGGCCGTTGTGTTCAGGGTCTGACTGAAGCGTTCGAGCAGCGCGCCCTTGATGGTGTAAGCAATGAACCCTTTGATTTGCTGCAGCAACAGAGGGTCAAGATTGCCCGGAAGGCCGGATACCGGGGTCACTTCCTGGTCATCGCCATAAGGGCTGAAGAGCTGCCCCTCCAGGGCTCGCGCCCCGCTCTCGTCGGCCCACAGCAGAAACTCATGCCGAAGGCTGACATTGAAGCTGGCGGTAAGAGGCGTCCATTGCGTACCGCCCACGGCTCTGTAGCTGAACGTCACCGTGCAGGGGAACTGCCAGGTCTGGCTCGCCTTGGCCGACTCGAACGTCACAGTCAAGGGTTGCTGACCGCCGGCCGCCGAAACCGTGAACGGCTCGGACTGAAACTCATACTCAGTGCCCCGATAATGACCGGCAGCCACTTGAAAACTGCCGGCAAGGGCGGTCATCTGCCGTAACGGTTCGGCGGGTTCCTTGTCGAAGCGAAACTCGGCGCCCTCCAGCAATTGCAGCACCGAATTGCCGAATGCCGCGCGGTAGAGCACAGGTTGGGAAAACAGCGAGGTCGCCGAATAAACCGGTTGTGCATCGTTGGGAATCAAGTACCTGATATCCCCTTCGTTGCCGGGAAACGCGCCTGTCACGCCGTACTCCGTGGTCAGGAAGAACAATACAGCGCCCTTTTTCTCTGGTTGGCTGCTGTTGGCATCCTCAAGTTGCGTGCGGATATCGACCCTGCGCACCGCCAACATCGCGTTGCCCTGCTCGGTAAATACGCTTAATGGATAGACCCGTCCCTCGTTATCGGGATGACGCAACCATGCCTGGAAAAACTCACCGATCCGCTCTTTCTCGTGCTCCGCTCCCGGAAACAGCAACACCGGCTCTTCGCCAAGGGCCAGGTCCACGTCGACCTTTCCTGCCTCGCTGCTTAACCGCAATTGCAGACGCAACAGCGGCCCGTTTGTCGGTTCATAAGCGGACAGCCGCAAGACACGGGCGACGCCCAGTATCGTTTCCACCTGGGTCAGTACTCCCGACACGATCGGCATCTGAACCGGGAACGTGGGAATATCAAAAGACCCGGACTCGAACAACAACACCGGCGCGCCCAATATGAAATGGGAGAAGTAATATGAAATATCGGTATCGGCAATATCGATATGCCCACTCGGCACTTGATGAGTAATCCCCTCACTCAACTGGGTTTTGTAACCCTGTTGCAACACAGCATTGACCTTGTCACTGCTGACCGCCATCACACCATCCCAACCGAACAGACGGGGTGTATCCTTCATCCACGCCAACAGACTTTCCACCGAATAACCGGCCATGACATAACCTCCAGGTAATATCCATACTTATTAACTTCAATTGGTGTATTTAATTAATCTCTGCGTCAGGTACACAGCAGTTCAAGTTCATCGGCGAACCTGTCCATGGGCAGTGGCAAAATAATATGCCCCTCAACGATGCCTATAGAACCCGTATCCCACTTCGCGAAGATCAATACAAAACGTTCGCTGGCCTGCGGATCTGCGCAATAAAGCCCATAGTTTTCGTTGTCGAGACTGATCGAACCGGGGCCGCCCATCGGCAAACTCCATTCGGCAGTTCTGTGCCCATTCAAGATCGCCTCCAATCTTAGTTGTCCGGGGGGAAGAGGCGCCGGTTCCGTCAAGGGTTTCAATTTCAACATCGGCTCTTTCTGAACCGCGAGGACCCACACCGATGTTTTTGCTCCGGTGGCGGTATGGGTGACCTCTATTTCATCCAGCACATAGGTTTTTTCGGTTACCCGCAGTGCAGCCACGTAACAGCGATCACCCTCATATAACTCACCGGGTTCGAGCCGACCGCTCTCACCTTCCACCGGGTTGTTTATTTCCCAGCGCAACTCGCCGCCGCCCAACGCACCCGCCTTCAACTCCACTGAACGGCCAGCGTCACATCGTTGAATCAATGGATTGATCGTCAGCCCGTTGACCAGCACCGTCACCAGCGCCGAGCTGTTATAACCGCTGGCACTTTCGCTGGCGGTGACCCGCACCCGGACAAAACGCCCTTCGATGGCACTTGCGGCAGGGGCCTGATAAAGCCCGTTCGCTGTAACACTGCCGATATCCCCGCTGCAGCCTGGCAAAGCCGTTACTGTCCAGGTCAGGCCGCTTACAACCGGCTCGGTGGTAAATGGTTGAGTGCCACCAGCGGCCATCAAAGGTTGCAGCGGGCTGATCTGAAAACTGGCGCGGGTCGGGTTGATACGGCCAAAAAAACCGATATCCCGGGGAGCACGAATGGCGTCTCCCTCAAGGGCCTTGCCGAAATTGAGTTTCACGTGCTCTTGTATAAAAGGCCCGATAGCCGAGGAAACGGCAAACCGGGTTTTCAGCGCCAGCTCAATAACGGACTTCACCAGAAAATCATGAAACGCCGCGAATACCAGTCCCATGGCGATGGGTATAAATATCGCCCAGCCACTGCGCTCGGCCGCTCGACCTTCATCTCCCACCTCTTCAAAGTGCTTCTCGACTGAAAAAGCGGTGCGCTGTAAGGTTACCGGTTCCACGCCGTCATCCATGAGTTCATAGGTCGCCGATAGCACAATTGAATAAGCCACCGCACTGGTAACAGGCGGCTTCCCTTCCGTTGAAAAAACACTGGTTACCACGCCCCTTGTTTGCCAATCCATGACCGCGCAAGAGTGACTTGCGTCCCATCTAATGACGAAAGCATGAGCCTCATCTACCGGCAATGTAAAAGCACTCAATTCAACTTTTATGATGATGAATGTCGAATCAAGAGTTGGAATGGGGGTCGTCCAGTATTGCCACGCGGGAACCGTAATCTGACCAGCGGTTTCTGTTGCCGAGGCCAGGTGCCCACGCCCGTCGTAGGCATATATAAAATTGTGACTCTGGATAATAGCCGCAACACCTTCCACCAGTGTCCCGACGCAGGCTTGTTCTCGTTCGAACAAGACGGCGGCAGAGTAATCCTGGTCGACATCATCCGGAATCAAATACGGATAATCATCAGGGGGCGTCCCGCCAGCCCTGCTGTCGACCGTACTGATAAGTAGCAATACCGCACCGTCGCCATGGCTGTCAGCATGGGGATCACTGGAACCCTGAGGATTGGCCTGTGTTCGAAGTTCGAAGGACTGCGGTGGCATGAATGTATCGGTACCGCCCTCGATACGTCCCAATACCCAAATACGTTTTTCAGGTGGCAAGGCATTGAATATTGCCCTGAACAAACGCCCGCCTTCCTGTTGTTCTTGCTCGGTCGGGCCAAAGGTCAACCGAAAATTGTCACTGTGCTGCAAATCCAGATAGATCCGCCCATCGCTTTCGACGATACCCGCTACCTCGGCAAGATTCAGATCCAGGAATAACTTCGGCCCTTGCAAGGGATCAATCTCAACGACCCTTTCCACCAGCCAGTTGCCGAACTCACGCTTCATCGTTAGCTGGACGCCAGCCATGATCAAACAGGCCAGTGTCGCCCTGGTATTATTCGAAGTGGCCTGTTCGAAAGACAGACGCGGTGCATCCAGCAGAAAGTCATGGATATATTCCTTCCATTGATCATGGACGACCTGCACGGCATCAGTGATGGGCGACAAATAGGCCTCACTGGAAAAACGCGCAATATAGTCCTGAAGCAACAGGCCATTAATCTTGCGGCGGTCCATAACAGCAATGATATCCCAGCCCCACATCACTTCGCTCTGCGGGTTTTTCATCCAGCCCAGAATACCCTGCAAAGAATTGTCGGCCATGACATCACCTCCTGGCGATCCCGATGGATATAAATAAGCGTCGTTAATTTCCTGGCGCAGCCTTCATCAGCTCAAGTTCCGCAGGGAACCCATCCAGCGGCAGCGGCAAAATAATATGCCCCTCAACAATGCCGATCACAGCCGTGTCCCATTTCGCGAAGATCAATACAAAACGGTCGACAGCCTGCGGATCGGCGATATAAAGTCCATAACCTTCCTCATCGCGGGTGATCGAGCCAGGACCTCCCATTGGCAAACTCCATTCGGCAGTTCTGTGTCCATTCAAGTTCGCCTCCAATCGCAGTTGGCCGGAGGGAAGGGGCGTCTGTTCCGTCAGGGGTTTTAACTTGAGCATTGGCGCTTTCTGGCTTGCCAGGACCCATACCGATTTTTTTACTCCCGTGACGGTATGGGTGACCTCTATCTCATCAAGCACATAGGTTTTAACCGGCTCCACCGGTGCCGGTGCAGCCACGTAACGGCGATTGCCCTCAGGCAGCTCAATAGGATCGAACCAGCCACTCTCACCTTCCACCGGGTTCTTTATTTCCCAGTCCAGCTCCCCGCCGCCCAGCGCACCCGCCTTCAACTCCACAGAACCGCCAGCGTCACATCGTTGAATCAATGGATTGACCGTCAACTCATTGACCAGCACCGTCACCAGCGCCGAGCTGCTATAACCGCTGGCGCTATCAGTGGCAGTGACCCGCACCCGGACAAAACGCCCTTCAATGGCACTCGCGGCTGGGGCCTGATAAAGCCCGCTTGACGCATTAATATCGCCGATATCACCGATCTGATCTGGTAAAGCCGCCACTGTCCAGATCAGGCCGTTCACAGCCGGCTCGGTGCTGAACTGCTGACTGCCGCCGACAGCCATAAGGGGTTGCAGCGGGCTGATCTGAAAACTGGTACGGGTCGGGTTGATACGACCAAAAAAGCCGATATCTCGAGGTGCGCGAATAATATCTCCCTCAAGGGCTTTTCCGAAGTTGAGTCGAATATGCTTTTGTATGAATGGATCAACAGTAGCCGCTACCGAAAAATCTAACCTTAAGGCAAGCTCTATAACCGTTCTTACAAGGACATCATGAAACATCGCATAGGCAATCCCTGCAGCGATGGGTATGAACACCTCTTTCCAGACATCACTTGTCCCTGCCCCCTTGCCAGCTTCAATAATTTCAGTGTGCTTTTCGACTGAAAAAGCGGTACAACGAAGAAGTACAGGCTCTACACCATTGTCGACAAGCTCATAGGCCGCACGAAGGGTAAGTACATAGAGGACATTCTGCGTCGTAGCCTCATGTCCCTCAGCAGAAAAGGTAGTGGGGACTACCGCCCTCGTTTGCCACTCCATTACAGCTGACAATTCACTGTCGTTCCACCGAATTACAAGAGGATGGCTGCTATCAGCAGGCAATGTAAACTCACCCACCTCAACTTTAACCAAGAAGACAGGATCATTGGGATCAATGGGATTAACAGGTACTGGATACTGCCACGCGGCAACAGTGAGCAGACCGCTCTTTGCGGTCGCCGATATTAAATGTCCGCCCTCATCATAGTCATACGCAAAATCATGACTATTAATAATATCGGCGACACTGTCTAACAGTATTCCCAAACTTCCTCTTTCCCGACCAAATAACACTGTTGCGGAATAATCGCCGCCCGCATCATCCGGAATCAAATATCGGTAATCATCTGCGGGAATCGCTCCGGCCTTGCCCCCAACCATGCATATAAAAATCAGAATTGCACCGTCACCAAAGCTGGGAGCACGCGGGTCACGAGACGCCTGGTCACTGGCATCTGTCCTGAGTTTAAAGAACTGTGGTCGCATGACTTCATCAGCACCAGGCTCGATACGTCCCATGACCCATATCTGTTGATCCGGATCCAGTTCATTGAATTTTTCCTGGAAAAATTTTCCTCCCATCGCCTGTTCATTCTCAGACTCTCCAATTGTCAACCTGAAATTGTCACTATCCTGCAAGTCCAGGTATATGCGCCCGTCACTTTCGACATTACCTGGGACA
The DNA here is from genome assembly GCF_024807945.1 of Pseudomonas sp. JUb42. GTDB lineage: Bacteria > Pseudomonadota > Gammaproteobacteria > Pseudomonadales > Pseudomonadaceae > Aquipseudomonas. The sequence continues at coordinate 188,852 of NZ_JANUFD010000002.1, forward strand.
TTGATGAGATCCAAGTCGAGGAATAATTTCGGCCCCTGCAGCGGGTCAATATCAACCACCCTCTCCGCCAGCCAGACGTTAACCTCGTACTTCATAGTCACCTGGGTACCGCCAAGAATGGTGCACGTTAACTTCGCCTTGGAATTGCTAATATCGGCATTTTCAAACGACAGGCGTGGCGCATCCAGAATAAAATGGTGAAAATGCTCTTGCCAATTGCCTGCAACCACTGGCACTTCCCCGGAGACCGGCTCAAAGTATGAATTATTGGTAAAGCGGGCAATGTACTCTTGCAATAACAGGATATTGGTTTTATCACGACTTATTGCAGCAATTGCATCCCAACCCCACATCACCTTATAAATGTCCGCCTCCCTCATCCATCTCAACAAGTCTTCCAATGAATAACCGGCCATGACACGACCCTCCGCCAAAATATGATAATTAACTACAGACCCACGTTATTGCCGCAGCACTATATTGATGTTGGGGAACGGCCGGTAATCGTTGCCGTCGTCAAAGCTGGTTTCTACCGTTACTCTGAATTGGTGGTTGAGTGTCAGGCCGCCCAGGAAAGCCCTGGTCAACTTGACCGATAAACGTCCTTCGAAAAACTCGTCCTCGGTTACCCTCTCGGCAGCACCGATACGCATATCCTCGGTGCCATTTCCGTCAGTGGCCGGCAAGCCGGCAGCCCTGATTCGAACGCGCTGACCTTCTGCCATAAAAGACCAGGAGGCCAACTCCAGCACAGCGCCTGCCTCGGGGACCTGTGCCAGGGAAATCTCGTTGTTTTGCGCAGGTGGCTGCCTGAACTGAATGGTCGGCCAACCGCTTTCCATGGGTGTCACTTGCAAATCGAAGACGCTCGAAGAACCGCCAGCCCCTCCAAGGGGAGTAACCCGGTAGTAAACCCTCACGTGCTTGCCCATGTTGGCCGGCACCGCAGCACCCGGAATAAAAAAACGCCTGGAATCGGCCAGCGAAGGATCGGCGACATGGCTGCCGGTGCTGCCAAAGCCGTCCCAGTGCATTTGCACGGTATCGTCCGCACCTATGACCGCCTCGTCCGGAACGCGGATGTATACGCCATTGATCACATTGCCCGCAGGAATCGTCCCCTCGCCTTCGCCTACAACAGTTGCGCGCTCGACAATGGGGAACGGCAGGTTCAGGGGCTTGCGCAGCATCACGGAAAAGGGCTGCGATGTGCCCGCATGACCGACTCTGGCGAACTGATACACCAGCTCCAGAGACTTGCCGTTGTTGGCCGATAACCAGGCGGAGTCGAGGGTAAATTGCAGCACCTGGCTGGCGATGGTTGTCGGGTCGACCCGCAGGGTTTTAACCTCGCGGGTGTCGGCGCTCGCATACAAGACCACGTCATCGTCGACCTGGATGCCGGGGTAAAGCTCGACTTGCACCTTGATACCGGCGGGGTAGGCCTCCGGGTCCAGCTCGCCACCGCTGAAGTCCTTGATGGTCGGGGCAGGCAATAACGCCGCAGAGGGGCTGACGACTTCCAGTCTCTGGGTTGCCGACTCAGTGGTCGAAGTGGGGTCGGCATATTCGATGGCGTAGCGCACAAACGCATGGCCGTCAGCGATGAACATGAAGTTGGTGTACTCGATCGACCACTCAATGGGCTGCCCTACCTCGGCCTCGGTCAGGGGATTGCCTTCGAAAACCGTGGCAAACTTGCTGCCGTCGGCAAAGTACAGATCCAGCTGCAGCGTCACCTTGTCCCCTGCCTGCATGGCGCGGTATGGCGGGGTCACGAACGTCACATCGCTAATTCCGGTCAAACCAGGATCAATATTCAGGGCATGGGACTCCCGGCATTGTGGCACCGCCAGAGCGCTCGCCGACGTATCCCGCTTGCCGATGTAAAAGAACCGGCGCAGCGATTCTTCACCCCTGTCATCCGGCTGGTTGGTGTCTTCCATCACGTAGGAATAGAACACCCAGCCCTGATCCAGCGCCCTGAGCAATGCATTCTCGATGTCTACCGGCATACCCTTGACAGGGTCCAGATTTCCATCGACCTCGGTCAACGTGTCGACATAGTCCTCCGCTTGCCCCTGCGCACCGCAACCCCACCAACGCGCCCAGAAGCGGTCGCCGACCTTTATTCCCGGATAGTCAACATAAGTACGCAGGTCGGCATTGCCCAACTCATCCATATCGATATAGTTGGCCGGTTTAAGATCCGGAACCTGAGGCGGTGGCAAAGCGAATGCCATGAATATAACTCCTGCCTGATTTTATAGTGCCATCAATTAGTTCGATAACACGCTGTATCCATTGAACTACCGCATGTCACAGCCAAATACACCTTCGCTGCCTGACCTATTGTTACGCGCTCAGACAGTGCGTGCCTACTAGCAGAACTACTAGGTTGCCAAGTGCCCACCGACTGTTATCGTGTATCAGAGATGCCGCGCCAATAAAGCCATCACCGGGTGGTTATCCCCTTTGGCACTAGAGAACATATTTTGATCATCAATAAAGTATTGACACGCTTGCGACGTTATCGACAAAGCGCTTGTAATTGTTCCGTTATTATTCACTCGAGGTCTAACCCATGACCACTTCAACCTCCGTACATTCCAACGCGCTTAATTTCATGAGTTGCTTGAACAGCGGTGTCGACCCGCGCACCGGCCTCTATAACGTGTCAATCAACTTGCCTGACCTGCTCGGCAATGATCTGCGCGGCCCCGGCCTGGCTCTGGGAATGGCCTATAGCCCGCTCAATACACAGGATAGCGGCTACGGTCTGGGATGGAGCCTGCAACTGTCGCAGTACGACATCGGCAGCAAGATACTGTCCCTGAGCACCGGCGAAACCTACAAGGTGACAGACGACAACGGCATTCAATTGAAAATGGAGGAACAGAAACTCGACAGCTTCCGTTTTTACAGACAGGACGACCGCCATTTTCGCGTAGTGCACAAGTCGGGGATGGTGGAAATCCTGGAAATACGCGGCAGCATAGAAAATCGCGTGGCGTTGCCGGTGCAGATCTATGCGGCCTCCGGGCACAGGCTCGACCTGGATTATCAGGCGTTCAGCAGCACCCGGCAGATCCTGCGCTCGGTCACGGATGAACTGGGCCAGACGCTCATGAGTCTGAAGCGCGAAGGCTACTCCATCGAAGTACTGCTGCACCCCTTCTCCGGCCCCGAGGGCGGGCCACTGGCGCGTTTCGTCATGTCTCTGAGCACCTCCGATTACCGGGTCAGCCGGATTACCCTGCCCACCGAGAACGAGGCATCCTGGCGCTTCACCTACGACTTCGAGCAGGACAACCAACTCTGCATCAAGGAAGTCCACACCCCCACCGGTGCACGCGAAGAGATCTGGTATCTGGACACCGGGCATGAGTTCCCGGACAGCAGCGGGCTGATGCCGCTGCCACGGGTCACCCGCCACATCATTTACCCAGGCCTTGAACAACCCGCCGTTGATGTGCGCTACACCTATGGCAACAACCAGAACCGTCGGTACAACTTTCTCGGCGCGGGCCTGAGTATTACCTGGGACAACGACGGCCTGGACAATCTCTACAAACACTATACGAGTGACTATGACTACGTCTGCACCGAAAGCCTGTGGGTAGGTGGCGTTGATGGCGAGGTGGTGCGCAGCATCGAACGCACCTTCAATCGCCTGCATCTGCAGACCCTGGAAGTCACCACCCAGAACAACAACGTGCAGACCGTGGAAACCACCTACAACATCGAGTCGGGAAAACCTTATAAAGATCAGCCCAGCGATTGCCAGATGCCCAGGGAAATCAAGACCACCTGGCGCGAGGAAGGCACCAATCGCATCCGCAGCGAAACCGTCAGCAATACCTACGACCGCCATGGCAACCCGCTGACCCACACCCGCGCTGACGGCATTGTCGAGACCAGTACCTGGTACCCGGCAGAGGGCGGCGATGGCTGCCCGGAGGACCCCGAAGGCTTTGTCCGGCAACTCAAGGACAAAACCACCAGCCCCGCCCCATCGGCTCAGGGCGGCGCCCCCACGCTCTGTACCCGTTATCGATATAGCGCGCTGCCAGCGCTGGAGCAAAGCCCGCTGTCGCAATGGCTGGTGCCGCTCAGCGAGACCCTGGTGCAACTGGATGCCGAATCTGGCGAGTCGCAATTGCAACAGATCCGCATGGAGTATTTCGACCTGCCCGATCAGCCGCTCCTGCACGGGCACGTTCAACGCCGGACCAGCACCCTCAACGGCCAATCCACCATCAGCACCTACGACTACGCCACGTTGCTCAGCCCGCAACTCGGTGTACAGGTGCTGGAGGCCACTGAAACCCTGAGCACCGATTTCGACAACGTGAGCAGCACCGTGCTGCGCCAAAAATCGTTGTTTAACGGCCAGGACCTGCTGATCGAAGCGCAAGGCGTGAAAACCCGCTATGAGTACGACGCGCTCAATCGGCTGGTGCGCGAGACCGTGGCACCGGATACCGAATTCGTGGCCAGCCGCCAGTATCAATACTTGCTCTGCGCCAATGCCGGAGAAACGGCCGAGCAGGTGCTGATCAATGCACGCAACGTCACCACCCGCACCGTGGTCGATGGCCTTGGCCGGGCAGTTTTCGCAGAAAGCGATCACGTTGACGAGGCCAGTCCCGGTCGGTTCAGGCAAACCTATGCCGCGCGCTATAACAGCTGGAATAACCTGCAAGAGGAAACGGTCCATGACTGGCTGGAAGGCCAGGAGCTGGCCCTGTCCAGCCACTATGCCTACGACGATTGGGGCCAGCGATGCTGTGTGACCGATGCCAGCGGTGTCGAGAGCCATCAGGACCTCGACCCCATCGGTACGTTTGAATCCGGTCCGATACTACGCACGTGGCTGCAAAATACCGGCGAGTCCCCTACCGTCAGCGGTCGCAGCGAAGCCTGGCTGAACCTGTTCGGCAAGACCGATCGAGTCATGAGCCTGACAGCGGACAACGCAGTGCTCGGCACCCAGACGTACCTGTATGACGGCCTGGGCCGCTGCACCGAACAAAGCGACGAGTTGCGTCACGTCACAACGTTCAGCTATGACGCCTGGTCGCGCCTGGTCAGCAGCACGCTGCCCGACCGCAGCGTCGTCAGCCGTGACTACGCCCTCCACAGCAGCGCTGAGTTACCGACGGCCCTGAACGTTCTATTCTCCGATGGCGTTACCCGGATCCTGGCCGGGGAGCAGGAGTTTGATGGGCTGCAACGCCTGACCCGGGTCAAGGTCGGCCCGCGCAGCGAGGGCTACGCCTATGATGGCGATCGATCTCAAGTCAAAAGCCGGACCACCGCCGCCGGTGACACCCTCGAATTCGACTACAACCTGTTGCTCACTGATCAGCCCGTAGCAAGCCGTGCACCGGACGAAAGCGCCGAATTCAACTACGACCGCACCAGCGCGCGCCTGACCCGTGCCAGCAACGAACAGGGCGTGCGCACTTACGACTACGACTCGCTCAACCGCTTGCGCAGCGAAAGCTGGCGCGACAAGCAGGACGAGGTCTGGCAAACCCTGTATGTCAACTCCTTGCAAGGCCGGGCGCTTAAACGCACTGACTTCCAGCAGGACGCTGCGCCGGGCCAGGACACACTCTACCGCTATGACCTGCAAGGCCGGCTTCATATCCTTGAACAGGGGCGCATACAGGTCACGCTGGACTACAACGAATTGAGCCAGGTGAGCAGCATCACAACCCTTGATCAGGCTGCGAGGACCACGCTGCTCACCGAGCTTGAGTACGACGATCAGGGCCGGGAAATCCTCAGGACCCTGACCGCAGGTGCACAGCCGGCACGGACTCTGGAACAGGTCTGGCAGATCGATGGGCTGCTGGAAAGCCGACATCTGCAACAGGGCGGCGAAACGCTGCTGAAGGAGGTCTTCCACTACGACCCTCGTGGCCGCCTGACCCGCCACGAGTGCTCGGAAGACAGCAGCACCTTGCCCAGGGATGCGCTGGGTCGGCAAATCGTCCGACAGATCTTCACCTTTGATGCCCTGGATAATCTGAAAAACAGTCTGGCGACCTTCGTCGACAAGACGACCGAGCGGGCTCAATTCAACTATGCCGCTGACGATCCCTGCCAACTGGCGGGCATCACATATACCCCGCCACGAGCAACGCCTGACCCCAGCTTCACCTATGACGATAACGGCAATCAGGAACATGATGAACGCGGCCAGAAGCTGACCTACGACAGCCAGAACCGCCTGCTGAGCGTCGGTCCGGTCGGTCAGGAAGTCAGCGCATACCGCTATGACAGCCACGACCATCTGGTCACCTCCAGAAGCGGCAGCGCCAGTGAAATCCTGCGCTTCTATCAGGAGCATCAACTGAGTGGCAGCGTTCAGGACGGTCGGCAGACCCAGTACCTTTACCTGGGTGATCAGCCGCTGGGCCAGCAGCAGACGGACGACCCGAATCAGACCTTGCTGCTGCTCACCGACGCGAACAACAGCGTACTGGGTGAAAGTCAGCAAAACGATTTGCGTACGGCGGTGTACAACGCCTACGGCGAACGCCATAGCGATGAAGAATTGCTCAGCCAACTGGCCTTCAACGGCGAGGTTCGCGACCCGGACAACGGCTGGTACCTGCTGGGTAACGGTTACCGGGCCTACAACCCGAGCCTGATGCGCTTTCACAGCCCCGACTCCCTCAGCCCGTTCGGCGCCGGCGGGCTCAACCCCTACACCTACTGCCTGGGCAACCCCATTGCCCTGCGCGACCCCACCGGCCATCAGGCCGCCGGCCTGAGCGGCCGGCCGCGGCGATATCCTGAGAATCCGTTGCCTGCCGAGACGGGTGGCGGCGGTGGTTTCATGGACTGGGTCTGGGTCGCCGTGGGAGTGGTAACGACTGGCTTTACGGCCGCGCTCACCGTGGCCAGTTTCGGCGCCGCAACACCTGCCCTCGGCGCCTCGGTGACGTTCCTGGGCATAACGACCACCGCCGCCACTGCTTCGACAGTCGCCACCGCCGCACTGGCCACCGGCACCGTATTGGGCGCCGCCGCCACGGGAGCCGAAGCCTACGGCGTCGCCACCGGGGACGAAACATCCCGCAAGATAGCGATGGGACTGGGGATTGCATCGTTGCCATTTGACATTTTCGGCGGTTTTTTGAAAAGCGCGGTGAAGGGGGCGGTGAAGGGGGCGCTGGCGGCAACGGAACTAGCGGCGACAGCAAAAGCTTCAGCGGCAGTCATCGAAGACGGTAGCGGTCTAGTGCCAAACAGATTCAAGAACCCTTTTGGCAACGGTAAAATGGACGCAGGGACGCAGACTTCATTCGACACCCCCTCCGTCGCCACTCAAACACGGAAAATTCGACAAACGAAAGTGAAGGTAGCCAAACCTGTAAATAAAACAAAATCCTCCAGACGTGTAGCTTCAGCAACTTCGAATGGGTCAGCAACTACAGGCACTTCGATGGCACCCACATCAAACGCTGGTCGATGGCCTGCAGTACAAACAACAGGGCTAGCAAGAAGGGCAGAACCAAACACGGGGGATTTCTGGACGAGAGCCGTTGCATTTGGCGATTGGAAAGATCAGATAAAATACTCCGCCAGAAGCTAGCACCATTACTTCCAGGCGAAATTTAGCCATCTAAATTTCGCCTTTTTTATTTGGTTTTAATCAAGCCCCACAGACTGTTAAGACAATGACGAAGCAGGCGACGCCTTCGTGCGCAGAGGGTGCAATGAAAGGCGATCAATGGCGCATAATCCACGCCCTTGAAAACTTCAAAAAACCCAAGACACGACTTTGTAAACTTATATCTCAGCCACCACATCACAAAAACCCAAAAACAACCACAGCTAAAAAACAATAAAAGGAATTTTCCTACACTAACCGTCATCAACTTCAAATCAAATCGGCTTTATTAATAAAAACTCCCCATCTACAATCCCGCCCGTCATGACACGCAGCACAATCCAATCCACTTCTTGCGGTAATTAGTTACATATTAACACCATGTAACAAAATCCAACATTAAAAGGTTCTAACGTGAAAAAACATCTCTGCGCCCTGTTCATCGGTCTGACTACTGCCCTGGCCGGCACTTCGGCAATCGCCAATACCGGCACCATCAACTTCGAGGGCAAGATCACCAGCAGCACCTGCCCCATCGAAGTTGTAAACCCGGGCGACGGAGCCATTGGCAATCTGGTGAAGATGGGCACCATCGAAGCCTCGCGCTTCACCGCCATTGGTCAGGAATACAGCGGAAAAAGCTTTGCCCTGCGCCTGACGGACAATGGCAACTGCGGCCTGACCGGTACCAATGACGTGGCCAAAGTCACCTTCAACGGGGCCGCCGATACCTCTGGCACCTACTTTGCCGTCACCCCGACCGCCGATGGCGCCGGTGGCGTGGTGATCACCCTCAAGGATAAAACCGGCGTCAACGTGGCTCCGGGTACCGAATCCGCAGACTATGCCCTGATCGAAAATGGCGTGACCGACATGCTGTTCAACGCCTACTACCGCTCTACCGCTGCCACCGTGACGCCAGGCACTGCCTCGGCGGACGTGCAATTTGTCGTGGCCGTCAACTGACAGCCGCCTCCTGACATCCCTTGTGGCCGGTGCTGATGGCGTCGGCCACAAGAGCATCTTTTCAATACATCCGGGCGCCTGCAGAGGCCCGGATGTACAAGGTAACTTTCCATGATCGGCTCGACCCCGCAACGGGCGATTTCCAGGCCCGCCCTCGGTGCCTGCATGACCCTGCTCATGCTCACCGCTTATCTTCCCGCCGCCCACGCGGCCCTGACTGTCAACGCCACGCGTATCGTCTTCGGCAGCGACAAACGCAGTGCTTCCGTCATCGTCAGCAACCCCAGCAACCGCCCGTTTGCAGTGCAGACCTGGGTCAATACCGCCGCCGATGACGCCACCACCGTGGTGCCCTTCGTCCCCTCGCCACCGCTGTTTCGCCTTGATCCCGGCAAGAACCAGCAGGTGCAGATCAATGGCCTGCCCAACAGCCTGCCCAGCGATCGCGAATCGTTGTTTTACTTCAATGTCCAGGAGATCCCCCAGGCCGAGGCCAGCGACGGCAATGTCTTGAACATCGCCCTGCGCACTCGCCTGAAACTCTTCTACCGCCCCGCTCAGCTCAAGGAAAACCCCACCTCGCGCCTCAAGGACCTGCAATGGAGCGTCAAGGAGGTGGCCGGTAAAACGCAACTGGTCGCCACCAATCCGGGCCCTTTCCATGTGTCCTTCATCCGCCTGGAAGTCACCGGCAATGGCCAGACGCTCAAGCTCAAGAACGCCGCCATGCTCGGCCCTCTCGGCACTCAGTCCTACGACCTCAAAGGCATGAAAGCCAAACCCGGTTTGCAAGTGGTGTTTTCCGCAATCAACGACTACGGCGGCTACAGCGTGCCGCTGACGGTTCCGGTTCAGCTGACCCCCTGAGGCAGCGCCAGCTGCGCTCACTCCCAGGAAATTCAACATGACGTTATTACCCGGACGCGGGCGCGTACCTGATCGCCTGCGTTTTGTGCATCTGCTGCTGATTGGCAGCGGCGGTGCCTTGTTGTTTGAAAGCAAACCGACGCTGGCCGCGCAAGCGGTGCAGTTCCAGTCCGGCTTTCTACGCCAGGGCCCCGAGTACGCCAGCGATGCCGCAGCCCTGGCCCTGGATTCCCTGGCCAATACTCAAGATGTTGGCCCCGGCACCTACTGGGTCGACATCCAGGTCAACGCCCGGTATTTCGGCCAGCGGGAAATCCGCTTTGACACCAACCCCGAAGGCGAGGGTTTATTGCCGTGCCTGTCGCCAACCTTGCTTGAGCAGATGGGCGTACGCCTGGAAAGCCTTGAGCAGCCCGACCTGCTGCAGCAGTCCTGCGTCGATCTGCGGCGGCTTATCCCTGATGCCCGCAGCGATTTCGACGGCAGCAAGCTGCTGTTGTCGCTGTCCATTCCGCAGATCGCCATGCGCCGTGACACCATTGGCCGCATCGATCCGCAACTCTGGGACTATGGCATCAACGCCGCCTTTGTCAGCTATCAGGCGTCGGCCCAGCAACGTTCGGGAGGGCGCGGCGGCAGCCGCAACAGCGACGACCTGTACCTCAACAGCGGCATCAACCTGGGCCCGTGGCGACTGCGCAGCAACCAGAGCATGCGCCATGACGAACACGGCAAGCGTCAATGGACCCGCGCCTATGCCTATGCCCAACGTGATCTGCCCGGCATACGGGCGAACCTGACCCTCGGCGAAACCTTCACGGGCGGCGAGGTCTTTAAAAGCTTGCCAATCAAGGGTGCGCTGATCAGGTCCGATCAGGAAATGCTGTCCGATACCCTGCAAGGCTATGCCCCGGTGATACGCGGCGTGGCACAAAGCCGGGCCAAGCTGGAAGTGCTGCAGAACGGTTATCCGATCTACTCCACCTACGTCAGCGCCGGGCCTTATGAAATCGACGACCTGACCACTGCGGGCAACGGCGAACTGGAAGTTGTCCTGACCGAGGCCGACGGTCAGGTCCGACGCTTCACCCAACTCTACTCCACCATCAGCAATCTGCTGCGCGAGGGCGTCTGGAAATACAGCGGCGCACTGGGCCGCTACAACGGCGCCAACGAAACCGAACAACCCTGGCTCTGGCAAGGCACCCTGGCCGCCGGTACGGCATGGGGGTCGACTTTTTATGGTGGCCTGATGGCCAGTGACTTCTATCGCGCCGGCACCCTGGGTATCGCCCGGGACCTGGGTGCGGTGGGCGCATTGGCGTTTGACCTGACCCACTCCAGCGCCGACATCGAGCAGCCCGACGAACCCAAGGTGCAGGGCATGAGCTATGCGATCAAGTACGGCAAATCCTTCAGTACCAGTACCAACCTGCGCTTCGCCGGTTACCGCTACTCCACCGAAGGTTACCGGGACTTCGACGAAGCCCTGCGTCAACGCAGCCGCAGCACTGACTTCAGCGGCAGCCGCCGCAGTCGCCTGGAGGCTTCGGTCCACCAACGTGTGGGCGCGCGCAGTAGCCTGAGCCTGACCCTGTCCCATCAGGACTATTGGCGCAGCGACCATGAACAGCGGCAATTCCAGTTCAACTTCAACACCCAGTATGGCGGTGTGACCTACAACCTCTACGCCTCGCAGTCGTTGAGTAACAACCGCGACCGCGACCAGGACCGGCAAATCGGCCTGAGCGTGTCGGTACCCCTGGACTTCGGGCACTCGAGCAACGCCAGCTTCGACCTGCAAAAAAACGGCGACCGCCACAGCCAGCGCGCGAGCCTGAGCGGCAACCTCGACGAAAACCGCCTCAGTTATCGCACCAGCCTCAGCAGCAATGACGGGCGTCAGCAAAGCGCAGCGCTGTCGGCGGGCTATCAAGCGAGCTTCGGTAACGTCGGCGCAGGTTTCACTCGGGGCAACGACTACTCCACGACCTCGATCAATGCCAGTGGCGCCGTGTTACTGCATGCCGACGGCATCGAGTTGGGGCCCAACCTGGGCGAAACCATCGGCCTGGTGCAGGTGCCGGACATCCAGGGGGTCGGCGTGCAGAACACAACAGGGGTCAAGACCAACAGTCGTGGCTATGCGCTGGTGCCTTACCTGCGCCCCTATCGTTACAACCAGATCGCCCTCAACACCGAACAGTTGGGCCCGGAAGTGGAGATCGACAACGGCAGCGCCCAGGTAGTGCCCGGTCGTGGCGCCGTGGTCAAGACCACCTTCCCCGCGCGCACCGTCACCCGCCTGGTCATCACGGCTCGCACCCTCAAGGGCCAGCCGCTGCCCTTCGGAGCACAGGTCAGTGATGCCCAGGGCAAGGTCATGGGTGTCGTCGGCCAGGGCGGGCAAGTCCTGCTGGCCACCGACAAGCACCCGCAGACCCTGGACGTGCGCTGGGGTGAACAAAGCACCCCGCAATGTCGACTGACAATCGACCCGGCGAACATGCCCGAAAGCGAAGGCTACCGAATCGAGGAACTGACATGCCGCTAATCCCCCCACTTGCCGGGCGCGCGTATACCCGGCCTTTCAGGAACATCGCCATGAAGCACCCCCTGAACCTGCTGGCCAGAGGCGCAGTTGTCATGGCGGCGTGTCAGAGTGCCGCAGCCATGGCCAATGAGACGAAAGTTGCGCCGCCAGGGTGCTACTGGGAGAGCACCCCTGGATTGAAGGTCTTTACCCGTAATGTCGGCACGCTATACATTCCCCGAGACGCGCGGGTGGGTACAGTCATCGGTACGGCCCACGTATTTGATCGCACGAATGAGCCGGTAAACCATTCCCTGCACTGCTGGAACGATAGCTCCTTACTCCTTCAGGCTGACATGCGTGCCTCAGTGCCGATCTATCCTGGGCAAGTGGACCCGATCAATGGCGGCGACGTGACGGGCAAGGTCCTGCAGACCAACATTGCGGGGGTCGGTGTCGTGATTGAACTGGAGCTCCCGTTCGATGGCAGGCCCGGGATGGCGAACACCTTCACGCCCGTCACAGGCCGGCCCATCGTACCGTTTCTGGGGATCAACCAGCGGAACATAATTTCGCCAATCGTCGTCAGTCACCTGAATAACTACCTCACCCTGGTAAAAACCGGCCCGATTGCGCCAGGCCCCAATTTGCTGGACGGCAGCGAACTGTTCTCCGGAACCTTTTCCACTCTGGGCAATGTACTCAGGTATGGCTTGACCGGCACCATCATCCCTGCCCAATGCAGCGTGGGCGGCAATCCGGTCAGCGCGGACCCGGTGCAATTGGGCGAGTGGAAGGCCAGTGATTTCACCGGGCCCGGCTACACCACTGCGGCAGTGCCCTTCACGATCACCTTGAATAACTGCGATACCGATACCGTCGGCGGGCACGACACCACGGCCAATATCCAGCTTGACGGGGTAAAAGGCTCGGTACCTGTGGGGCCGACGACCAGCGGCGTCTTCAGCCTTACCACTGACTCCACGGCACAGGGGATGGGTATTCAGATTATGCACGGCGACGGCATCACTCCTGTCCCGCTACAGGCAGAAATCCCTATGGTCACCATCACACCCGGCAATACCGTACTGAATTTCAGTGCGCGTTTCTACCAGACCGGCGCCAGCAATACCGTTCGCCCCGGTCTGGCCAAAGGCGCGTTGAGCTTTACCATGACCTATCAATAAGCGGCGCGTCTTCGCGGACAAGCCCCGCTCCAACGGGTTGGAAAAGGGCTTGTCCGCGAAGAAGACGACAGGTTGTATCAGGTGTATCGCAAGCGTTTCAGGCGCCAGTCATCAGTCAACCAGTCTCACTGTCAACGAAGGAAAAGTCTGATAGTCCTGTTTTTCGTTGAAGCTCACTTCGACCTGAACCGCAATCAACAGATCCCTCCTGAAGCGCATTAATTCGGTTTTAGCGATACGTCCTGCACCGATGGGAGCACCCGCTTGCGGTACCTGGTAATCCGTCAATACGGGGATAGTCAGATTGCGATCAGTGCTGTCTTCAAGTCCGGCCACTGCCACATTGACATACTGACCGGCCGCCATGAACGACCAGCGCTCCAGGGTGAAATTGGCATCACCGGTGAAGCTTGAAAGGTCGAGCTGCGAACCGGAAACCTTGTCGCACTGCACCGTCGGCCAGCCACTGGTTATCCGCGACACCGCCAGGTTGCGGGTGACTGAGACATGCGGCTCGACGACGCCACTTTCTTCCACTTCGTAATACACCGGTATGGACTTGCCGAAATGCTGCGGCACCCTGTCACCGGGCACTTTGTATTGCCTTTGGCCTGCCGGCACTTCGGCGCGGTGGGAACCCACGCTGCCGGGCGCCGCCCACTGCACAAAGACCTTTTCACCGGGCTTAATGACGGCAGCAGCGGGAATGACCACCGTGGCACCGCTGATCGCATTAAGGGGGTTGAGGGTGTTGCCGGAGGCCTCGCTGATGGTGGGGGCGGGTAAAACACGGGGGACGGGTTGGGCTGAGACTTGCAGTTGAACAGCCAGCGATCTCGGGCTGTCATTACCTGAACGGTCCTCAATCCGGTAAAAACCGTAGCGAGTGCCATCACCCCTGTCACGAATCAGTTGCCCTGCAAAGGGGAGCATTATGGGTTGACCGATGTCCGCCAATACCAGCGTCCTGCTCCCGGCAATCTCAGAACCGGTCGGGCTGCTACTCCAATACCAGGTAATCACATCGCCCGGTTTGGGTGAAAGATAATCCGGAACTTCGGCCAGTACCTGGTCGTTATTGTCATTAAGGTACTGTTCCGTAACGCCACCACTGACGACCGCAGGTGGAAATATCAGCGGCCCCTCGTTGACCAGGATTGGCGGCGTCTTGTCGATGGTGATAGTTAAGATCCTTGAGTTCGCTTCCTCAGCATTGGATGTCTTGGCCTTATAGCTCAACTGATGCAGCCCTTCACTGAGCCGTTGTGGGGGAACCCAAATAATCAGATCAGCCGACCCCACGGGCTGGGTAAAGGTTTTGTGCTCGATCTCGTCGCTTCCCCAATATACCCAAAGATGTTCCGGATAGGCGGCAGAGGGATTGGAGTTCAGCCACGGAGGAATTTCCACCTCCAACGGTGCCAGCCAGGCGCTGCGCGGCAGCAGATTGGGCTCACCGTCGGGTATATCGGGAAGTAGTGCGGGAACGACCGGCGGTTCAAGCGAAGTACTCTCGTCATCCGTGGAAGAAAATGCTCTTAGTCTGAACTGTTTCATTAAACCGGATAGCCATGTCATGGATACTCTCCCATTCAAAGCTGATTGGCACTCGACATTGCATCGGGCCGCAGACTTTGAGTAAACACTGTTCTCAAGCTCGGAGGTACTAGCAGAAATGCTAGTACTCCGTTCGATACAGACTGACGCTACCAGTTGTAGCGGATGCCCACGTTGGCGCCCCAAGGCTGCTCTATTTTGTCGCCATTGCTGTACTCAAAATCGGCGTGGACCTCAAACTTGTCGGACAGCGCTACAGCGATACCCGTGCCCAGTTCGCCCCGCGTACCCGACAGGTCGTTGTGGAACACATTATCGTTGACCTGCACATCGTTGTTATTGACAAACTCATGGGCTACGGCCGCGCGCACATAGGGCTGCACCGTACGCCCCTTGCCCAGGTCAAAGTTGCGCCCGACGGTAGCACCGACCTTGCCCAGCAGTGAGCGGCTCCGGTCACCCTCGGCGCGCATGCCGTTGTCCAGCTGATAGTCCTTGCCCTCGATGACCACCCCTGACAACTGGGTGTAAGGCTCGACGTAGTAGCCATCGTCCAGTTTGATATGGCGACCGAACTCAAGGGACGCACCGACACCCGAGTTGTTGTAATCGCCTTTGGTCCGGGTGCCATCGCTAAGGTTGACCTTGGCCTTGTTCTGGAAGCGGTTGAACTTCAGCACACCGTCGAAGTAGTAACCGGTGTCGCTATCCAGCCAGGTGCTGTAGGCACCGACGTAGTAGCTGTCGACCTTGCCATTGGTGCCGCGATCCAGATCCAGGTCGGACTTGCTCTGCCCGGCCATGACCCCGGCAAGCCATTGCCCGTCGCCCATCGGCAACTTGCCATCAGCGCCGAGGGAAATACCCTGCTGCACCTGCTTGTAGCCAAAACCGGAGGCATCGGCGACGTTGAACTTGTTGCCGTAAGTGCGCATCCAGCCGCCGGAGCGTTCGCCATTGATACGCAACTCGCCCATGCGCGTGCGCAGGGTGCTCAGCTCGCCATACCATACAGTCGGCGCGGTATTGAACAACGCCAGCACCGTGCGGGTACCGGGGCTGATGGTCTTGGTCGAAGTATCCAGGTACCAGTCGTTGTCGCCCTGCTTGACCAGATCATAAGACCAGGTGCCCAGATCCACCGGGCCACCCAGCAGCGAGAAACGGGCATCGCCCGCAGCAGCGTGAACGACGTGCAGACTGGTGTCATTGAGCGGATCGGTACCGGTGCTGCCGATCAGCAGCGAGTGGTTGCCAGTGGCAGTGCCGGTAATGTCGAGGAAATCGCTCTGCGCCTTGCCAAAGTCGACGTCCATCAAAAAGGTGCCGTTGCCGGACAGGTTTGCCACCGACAAGCGATAAAACGCGCCCGGATCACCGAACTTGACCGAGCTGCCGTTCATGGCCAGATTCGTCACGCTGCCATTATCCACCATCACCCACTGCGAACCATTATTGAGGGCCACGCTGCTGGTGTTGATCAACCGGCCAGTGAACTGCGAATTGTCCAGTGCGACATTGGCGGTGCCGCCGGACTCGGCAATGATGTCACCGCTCAGGCTGCTTTGCTTGAAGCCGAGATTCGCGGTGCTGCCAGACTCGATCTGGATATTGCCGGCCAGTTGACTGGTGCTGACATTGATATTGCCTGTCGAATTGCCCACAAGCTCTATGACGTTGCCGTTGCCCCCTTTCAGGGTTGAGCCGTTGCTGATGTCGAGATTGGCGGTGGTAGGGTTATTCGCGCCCGCGCCGATCAAAATGGCGGCCCCGTCGATACCTTCGACATGGGTGGAATCGAGCGAGACCTGCGGAGGCAGCCTGCCAGCCGGCCCGGCCCGCATCCAAAGACCATTTTGCTGACCGGTGATGGAACTGCCAGTGGCCGCGACCGAGGCATCGAAGACCACAATGCCCCGGCTGCCACTATCAGTGCCTGTCACTGTGGTGTTTTGCAGGATCAAATTGCCACGCGATCCGACATTGATGCCAAAAGTGCCGCCAATAATAGTGCTTGCAATGACATTGGCGGTCGTCCCGGGCCCGGTATTGAGCGTACTACCCAATCTGATGCCCGCGCCTTCGGCGCGCACGGTACTGCCGTTGATAGTCGCTACGGCATCGATCAGATCAATGGCTGCATTATTGCTGCCGGTCGCGGTCGTCGTTGTGTTATTCAACGTCAGCTTGGCACCGGCTAACGTCGTTATTTGTAAAGTCGTTGCGCCGTTGGAGATCAACTCACCACTGCCTCCAATCCGATAGTCCTGCAACAGTGTCGATTCATCGATTTCCAATCGGTCAGGAACAGGAATCGCCCAGGTATAACCGTTAAAACACAACACCGGCAAAAGCGCCGTCGCCTGCAACCATCGGGTTGTAGAGTTAAGGTCAAATGGAGCCCTCAAAAACATAGCACACCTTGAATAGTGGGAATAAGAAGCAAAAAAGTGGGACTTCTTACAGTCGAAACCCCTCTTCAGGCAGGCGGCGAGACTACATCAATCACAATAGATACTATGTAGGAATATTCCTAAGCGTCGGAAGGATTATTCCCACAACAAATATGCATTACCAATCACACTAGTAAAATCCGAACACCTCAACCACCTAGCCACAGGATTATTTGGCAATAGCCTGTCCGCACGTTATAGCCAATATGCCTTAACCCGGCGGCCGCTCGCCTTGCCTTTACATGACAGGGTTACTGACATCAAGATCTGTAACCCTGTTGATTTCAAACGTCAGGGGGTGGGCGGTATCGGGCATGAACCGCCCGCGTTATACATGGCAACTACTGCCTCAGTGGTATCTGAAGTAATAGTTTCGCCAGCCTTGATGAACTCATACTTGATCCGGCCTCGTCCGGTGTTCCCGGCACCAGCCGGATCGTAGGTGGGCAGGATATAGGTCGTATAGGGTTGGACCAGCCACAAGAAACCCTTCACTGTTGTGGCATCCAGAACAATGTCTTCAGTTTTTTCGGCCCCAGGAATCGGTGTTTCTCCTGTGCGTCCGGATAGCGCGGTCCAGGTAACCGTGACCGTAGCGGGAGGCACCAGATGCTGCGAAAGATCCGGGACCCTGACTCGAACTGCAGGCTCCAGTGGATCCGGGTTTGCCGGGTCCGCGTAGAGCGAGACACAGGTCAGCCAGCCATTGGCAGGGTTGGTTCCCTCGAAAACCGGCGCCTCCGGCACGAGGGTTACAACATCCACGTCGACATAGATGGTTGTGCAATGCTGTTCGTTTTCGGAGCCTGGGGCGTGAATGCTGTAGTAAACGGGCAAGGCCGGGTTATTGCCTTCGTTCTTGATGGTAAGCCAAGGAATCTCCCTCACTATCGGGTCACCTGCACTGTCTCCGGGCTTCACAGTGTATTGAGCCTCCGTGACCAGCTGACTGCCCCAGTAGAAGTCGATGACCTCGCCCTCATTCACAGGAGCGTAGAGATCGAATCGCAGTTCGGCATTCTCATTGACGTCCGCACGCGTGAGGACGTTGAGGGTGTTGGATTTTTTGCCAAACACCTGAGGCTCTGGCAATGCAGGATTGATCGGATTTGGCCAGTCTGGATTGACCGGGCCAATATATGACAAGTCCACGTCGATAGTGATCGCCTGCTCGGCAGACGGCACTTTCCCGCGCAACACCCGATAGCTCACATTGGTCGGCTGAGCCCCTCCGGTCTGCAAATTATATTGGCCAACCAATACCGGCGACGGCACCTTGACCGGGAACGGGAAAGTCGGGGCGGCACCGATTTCCTCGCTGTCCAGCACGTGGGTCCCCCATGTGACTTCGATCCGGTCCCTTGGTTTGTAGTTGCTGAAAGACGGAATGTGTACATACACGCCAGCCGTTGCATCCGGTTGATTGACCTCACCGTCTGACGGTGCCAGCGGGACTACCGGAAGCTGCAAACCGGAGGGTAGCGGCCCCAAAGCAACATCCACCCTGACAAAATCAGACAGAGGGCTGCGATTTCCAGCCTTGTCCATCAAGATGTAGACGGCGTAATAGTCCTTGTCTTCCGAAAGCTGCAGGGTGGCAAGCGGGTAAGTCACCTCAGGGGCGACAGCGCCCGAAACACCAGCGACATTCACCGGGAGTGGCAGTTTGTCCGGATCCAAAGGCGCAGCGATCCAATAGAACGCAACCTTGTCTCCCGCCTGCCAGTCCGCATGGGCATAGTCAGCCAGTTTGGCGACCATACCGTTAGGCATGGTCGCCAGTTCCGCATCGGTCAACTGAGTAACGGGAAGTACCATCTTGCCTGGCTCATAATGCTTCCAGGGCGGCATGCTGTCGCAGATGATCGGGATATTGGCACAACGTGCATCCTCTCCGTTTGCCGTCAAAATGTGATAACGCAGCGTGTAGGGGCCATCCGGCGACATCTCGGCCACAGGCACATGGAGGGTAACCGGGAAATCGACGACAGGATCAATCGGTGCCGTAAGGGTCTTGTCGGCAACCACCTTGAAATCCCCTGGGGCGGGATTATGTCCCGGCGCCCATTCCAGAGAAACGACATCCTGATCCCCTGTGAAGTCTGCATACTGATCCCATTCTGGAATTATCACGTCAAGAGGGGCACGCACTGCGTCGGCGCTCAAGGTCCCGTCACTTGCATCAATGATACCGGGGACATCCGGCATGGCGATGTCGGCCTTGAGCGCTCCGGCGCGCTGTCGTCTCGCCAGCAGGTATTCGTTGCGGGCCTTCTGTATCTCTTCCAACGTCAATTTTTTTGTTGAACTTGCCATATCTCTTGTCTCCCGTTCATTGTCGTAGCTGCTCAAGTAGCCATACAGCCAGCCGTAAGCCCGCCTTCAGTTCTGTGCAAATAAATGCACAAAACGCAGCCATCGAAGTTGGTAGTTAAATCAACATTCTCAACTTGAATTGAACAGCAGATGCGGGATATCCGATACTGATAGAACTACTAGCTAGACAGATTGTTATTTCAGGCGTATGGGTACGTGCTCGTCCACAGCAATAGCACTTTAAGACTAAAATAAGTGGCTTATCGCCAAAGCATGCACACTTACTGGCTAACTAATAGCATTGCCGATAGTTCCAGCTGGAAAACAGGTTGGATACGCTGATCCTTTCGCGGGCAAGCTGGCTCTTGTCAAACAACGCAAAAACCTGCTGAACCACCGAAACACTGTGGGAGCGGATTTATCCGCGAAGGCGGTGTTGAGACGCTAAATAGGCGTCGGATGTACCGGCCTCTTCGCGAATGAATTCGCTCCCACACTATTTACGCCCCCAGCCAAGTGTTTGCTGCGCGAAAGCGTAGCGTCGTGGACGGGGCGGGATCTCCTGTGGTGATTTATCAGGCTGGCGAGCAGCGGTTGATCAGGATATCCATGAGCGTGCGGGCCAACTGCGCTTTATGCAGCGCGGAAAACGCCAGGTCGCGCTCGGCGCCCACGCTGTTGTCGGCACACTCGTAGACGGTGGCGCCGATCCAGCGCAACAGGTCGTCGACATGGATCAGGATTTCCTCGTCGCTGAGCTGGTCGTTGGCTTTGAAGGGGTGTGGAGGGTTCGGGTTGGTCATGGTCAAACTCCAATCAAAAAACTCCAACCAAATTCGGGCCGCTACTCCCGGCCGCTGAGTCTTCAGCGACCGGCGCAGACTAGGGAACGAAAAGAGCTGATGCAAGCCGTGAGGACGTTCTCAGACATTTCACACCTCAGAAAGAGATACGTCTTGCAAGCAGCCCCATAAACCAACGCCAATCCTCTACATTGGAATGAAATTCTGTAGGAGCTGCCGAAGGCTGCGAAAGCGGTGTGCCGGATAGACCTACTCGTAGCCTTCGGCAACTCCTACCTATGTCTGCGTTTTGTGCGGCAACCGGATCAGTCATGTAGCAAAACCGATACATTTCCAACATACCCCCGACACCTCGACAAATCAGCCTTTCGCCGCGCCTGCTGGCGAACTAATATGCCAGCAGCGTTGATCTTCAATAGCGGCCAGTGATGGCGGCATCACCAGGCAGCAGTCCCAGCATGCAGACACCTTCCGATTCGCCCACCGACGACAGCACTCCCCTCACCGAGCCGCGCTGGAACACCCGCGCCCTGATCGTCGATGACGACGTACCGATCCGCGAGCTGCTCTGCGACTACCTGGCCCGCTTCAATATCCAGAGCCGTGGCGTGACCAATGGCGAGGAAATGCGCCAGGCCCTTGAAGAAGAAGTGTTCGACGTGGTGGTGCTGGACCTGATGCTGCCCGGCGAAGACGGCCTGTCATTGTGCCGCTGGCTGCGCAGCTCGTCGGATATCCCGATCCTGATGCTCACCGCCCGCTGCGAACCCACTGACCGCATCATCGGCCTGGAACTGGGCGCCGACGATTACATGGCCAAGCCATTCGAACCACGGGAACTGGTGGCACGTATCCAGACCGTGCTGCGCCGGGTCCGCGACGACCGTAGCGAGCAACGCACCATCATCCGTTTCGATGCCTGGCGCCTGAACAGCGTGTTGCGCCAACTGACTTCGCCCGAAGGCCTGGTGGTGCCGTTGTCCAACGCCGAATTCCGCCTGCTGCGGGTATTCATCGAGCGCCCACGGCGGGTACTGACCCGCGAGCAACTGCTCGACGCCGCTCGCGGTCGCTCCATCGAAGCCTTCGACCGCAGCATCGACCTGCTGGTCTCGCGCCTGCGCCAGAAGCTCGGCGATGACCCGCGCTCACCGCAGTTGATCAAAACCGTGCGCGGCGAAGGTTATCTGTTCGACGTCAGGGATATCGGTTGATACGCACCTTCGACACCCTGTTCGCCCGTCTTTTCGGCGGGGCGATGCTGGCGATCGTGCTGGCACACATCATGGCGTTTATCTGGTTCGTCAATTACGGCCCGGGCTTTCCGCCGCCGGGGCCGCCACCACCGCATATGTCGGGCAATCCGCCGCCACGCCCCTTCGATCCCTCACGCCCGCCGCCCCGGGAGGGCACCTGGCTGATGGCTATTCGCGGGCCGTTGGTGCCCTTTGGCTTCCAGTTGGTGACCCTGGTGGTGGTCGCCTGGTTTGGCGCCAAAGCCCTGAGTCGGCCGTCCCGGCGCATCAGCGAGGCTGCCGAGCGCCTCAGCGAAAGCCTCGACAGCCCGCCCCTGGAAGTCAGCGGCCCGAGGGAGATACGCCAGGCCGCCCTGGCCTTCAACCTGATGCAGGAACGGATCCGCGACCAGGTACAGCAACGCGGACGCATGCTCGCGGCGGTGTCCCATGATTTGCGCACGCCCCTGTCGCGCCTGAAGCTGCGGGTCGAACAGATCGACGACCTGCGCCTGCACGACCAGATGAGCCAGGACCTCAACGACATGATCGGCATGCTCGATGCCACCCTCACCTACCTCAACGAGCAACGCACCAGTGAAGTCGTGCAGTTGTTCGATATCCAGGCGCTGATCGAGTCCCTGGCCGAAAACGCCCAGGACAACGGCAACGATGTGCAATACAGCGGTGAATGCAAACCGCTCAAGACCCAGCCCATGGCCCTGCGCTCGTGCCTGAACAACCTGATCGACAACGCCCTGCGCTACGCAGGCAATGCCAATGTCGAGATCCAGGACAGCGCCGAGCGGCTGCGGGTGATCGTCAGCGACAACGGCCCCGGCATCGCGCTGGAGTTTCATGAAACCGTGTTCGAACCTTTCTACCGCCTGGAAGGCTCACGCAACCGAAATTCCGGTGGCGTCGGCATGGGCATGACCATCGCCCGCGAAGCCGCACGGCGCATGGGCGGTGACTTGCACCTGAGCCAGACGCCAGGTGGCGGACTGACCGTGACCCTGGATCTGCCACGGCTCTAGCCCGGTAACATCCGCGATACAAAATCCCCATACGCAGGACAACTCCCGGACAGATTCTGCATAAGCCGGTGGACTCGCACCGGTCCATTTTTACTCTGAGGGGAGTCAGTCTTATGATCAGCGGCGTCAGTGGTAGCAGTGGCTACTCGAACTACACCCGTTCAAGCACGAGTTCGACCACGAGCGTGGACAGCAAGAAGTTCCAGGAACAATTGCTGGCAAAACTCGATACCGATGGCGACGGCAGCATCAGCAAGGACGAGCTCAGCGCGTCCCTGTCGTCCAATCCCAAGGATGGCATCACGGTCAGCCTGAGCAAGGCGTTCAGCAGCCTGGACAGCGATGACGACGATAGCCTGAGCAGCGACGAACTGGCTGCCATTGAGCCACCGCAACAGGGCGGTAACGGCCCGGCCACCGATATGGCCGACGACCTGCTCAGTTCGCTGGACAGCGACGGTGACGGTTCGATCAGCAGCGACGAACTGACCGCAGGCCTGACGAGCGCAGGCAGCAGCGCTGACAGCTCGCAAGTGTTCGATGCCCTGGACACCAATAAGGACGGCACCGTCAGCCTTGACGAACTGACCGCCGCCCTGCAACCGAAGGATCCACCGCCACCGCCGCCATCGAGCCAGGGTGACGCCTCGCAGCTGTTCAGCGCCATCGACAGCGACGGTGATGGCAGCATCACCAGCAGCGAATTAACCAGCGCCCTGAGCAGCACCAGTTCGAGCAGCGCAACCAGCAGCACCAGCTCGACGAGCTCGACCAGCAGCACCGATGCCGACAGCCTGTTCAGCGCTCTGGATGCCGACAGCAGCGGCAGTGTCGATCTCAACGAACTGCTGACTGCGCTGCAACCCAATCAGACCGGCAACACCAGTTCGACCGCTGCCAGCACGTCTGACTCAAGTAACAGCGCCAGCAGCAAGGACGCCGCCGCCCAGGCCCTGAGCCGGATGGTCGCGGCCCTGAGCCAGCGCTATGACACAGAAGGTGGCAAGCCGGTGGGCAAGTATCTCAATACTGCCGCATAACTGACTGAACAACTTTTGTGGGAGCTAATTCTGTGGGAGCGAATTTATTCGCGAAAAGACCAGTGCATTCGACGCATTTTCGTCGCCGGATATACCGCTTTCGCGAATGAATTCGCTCCCATAATTCGCTCCCACAGGGTTCGGCCTTACAGATTTGGCAATACCTGCAATAGCGTCAGCGCAGCGGCCTTTCGCTGTGCACCCAATCGATCAGCAGGCTATAAGCCACAGCCAGCAGGGTCGGGCCGATAAACAGACCGATGAAGCCAAAGGTCAGCAGACCGCCAAACACCCCGAGCAGCACGATCACCAATGGCAGGTTGCCGCCCCGGCTGATCAGGTACGGCTTGAGCACGTTGTCCACGCCGCTAATGATGAACATGCCCCAGATCCCGAGGAAAATCGCCATCCCGTAGTTGCCTTGCCAGGCCAGCCAGGCCGTGGCCGGAATCCACACCAGTGGCGGGCCCATGGGCACCAGGCTGAGCAGAAAGGTGACGATCCCCAGCACTACCGCCCCCGGCACCCCGGCAATCAGGAAGCCGACCAACGCCAGCAGCCCCTGCGCCGCCGCCGTGCCGATCACGCCATTGACCACCCGCTGCACCGTACCGGCCACCAGGTCCAGGTAATACTCGGCGCGCTCGCCGATCAGGCGTTGCAACAGGCTCAGGACAAACGCCGCCAAGCGCGGACCGTCACGATAGAAGAAGAAGGCAAAGATGACACTCAGAGTCAGCTCGACGATGCCGCCGCCAATCTGCGCACTGCGCGCCAGCAGCCAGTTACCCACTTCGCCCAGATACGGCTTGATACTGGCCATCAACGCCGCACCCTGCTGGTCGATGCTGTTCCAGTAACCGACCAGGCGCTCGCCGACCAGCGGAATGCTGCCCAGCCATGAGGGCGGATCCGGCAAGCCGTCGACCTGAACGTTTTTGATAAAGACGGTGGCGTCGCGCACATGGTCGGCCAGATTGAAGCCGAGCCAGACCAGAGGCAGCGCCACCAACAGGATCCAGCAGAGGGTCAGAATCAGCGCAGCCAGGGACTCGCGGCCGTTCAACCAACGGGTCAGTACGCGCATCAGCGGCCAGCTGGCAAAGGCCAGCACCGCTCCCCAGATCAACGCCGACCAGAACGGCAACATGACCCAGACACAGGCTCCGAGCAGCCCCAGCAGCAGAATCTGCACCAGCAGGCGATCATTATTGAACATGGGGATTCCATTCAGAGGGCGTAGATAGAGAGCATAACGGCAAATGCGCGTCAGGGCGGCACGCAAACCCATTGCGGGAGCGAGGTGGGAGCGAATTCATTCGCGAAAACGGTATTTCAGTCGCTCAGGATGCGTTGAATGTACCAGCCTCTTCGCGAATGAATTCGCTCCCACAGGATTCACGTCTACAGGCACTGGATAGCCTACGGAATCACCTGCAACACCAGGCCCGGCTTGTCAGCGGCCCCCAGCTCAAGCCGCGCGGCACGTACGCCCTTGGCCACCAGCGCATCCCGCCACGCTGGCGCCTGGGCTCCGGCCACAGTAATGCGCAGGGTGCTGTCCAGATTCAGGCCACGGGACAGCAAAGTCGCCCAGGTATCGGAAGGCGCGCCGTCCAGCCGTGGCAACGGCAGGCTGCCAGTGCTCTTGAGCTGGCGCAGCAGGGTCGCTGAGGTTGGCAGCAACTCCCCCAGAGGTGCAGAAGCGACGAATTGTTCGACGTGCAGGTAAGCCCGGCGATTGCCACGGGTAATGCTGTAGAGCGCTACCAGGGTGTTGTCCTGAGGCGCAGCCAGACGCAGCAGCAGGTAGGCCTGCTCATTGTCGGAGCCAAACAGCTTGGCATTGCCGAAGACCTCGTTGGCCAGCAGGCTGCTTTCCCCGCAATCGCGCGCCTGACACCAGAACAGCAGCTCGGCGCCCTGTGTGTGCAGGGCTTGCCGGGCCAGGGTAAAGGCCTCATCGGCGCTGTGCTCGATCGGCAATTGGTAGGTCACGGAAGTGAGGCTGCCATGGGCGCTGACCTGGCCATCGAAACGCAACTGGCCGCTGATCTTGCGCACCGAGCCCATGGGGTAGATGCGCTCCAGCTCGGCCGGGGCACGGTAGTCGACGATTTCGGCGTCGGTCAGGCGGGGAATATTGGGCAGGTCCTGACTGCCGGGCAGATCGGCGGCCCAGAGTGTCGGGCTGAACAGGGCCAGGCACAGGAGCATGCGCACTCTCTTTGCAGGAGCGAGGCTTGCTCGCGAAAGCGATGTCTGTTTCACAGAAACTGTGTTGGAAAAAAGACCCTCTTCGCGGGCAAGCCTCGCTCCAACAGCGGTACGGCAGCGCGTAATAAATGTGTTCATAACGAGGACAAGCAAAAAAGGGAATAAGCGTAAGCGTGGGGGTGATCCATCAGGGCAGTCTCCAATATCAACCCGCCCAGCCTCGACAGTTGCCCAGTGCAAGTCAAGGAGTGGCAAAGAAGCGATTGAAACAGTCTGCAACAGAGCGTGCGCCCTCCTCCTCGTTCAAGTGCAGATGGTGCCCGCCTGGCAGGGTCGAGACGCTGAAAGGCAACCCCGCGAGCAGTGTCTGGTTCTGCGCCAGAATGCCTTCGGCGGCGACGATCAACTGGGTCGGACAACGCACGCTATCGATAAAAGACAGCGCCTGCTCGCGGGTCAGACGAATCGCCGACGGCAGCGTCAGACGGCTGTCGCTGCGCCAGGTATAACCACCGGGCACCGGCATCAGGCCGCGCTGGGCGAGCAGTTGCGCCGCCTCGCGACTGACCGCCACCACGCCGCGCATACGCACTTCAGCGGCATGGCTCTGATCGCGGTAGACCGGTTTGCGCTTGTCCGCCAACGCTGCCTGGGCCTGCAAGGCCCGGCCCATGCGCTCAGCCATGCTGTCGGCCTCGCCGGTCATGGGCATCAGGCCGTCGATCAGCGCTAGACGGGTGACCCGCTCAGGCAGCGAAGCGGCGAGGATCACCGAGATAATCGCGCCGAGGGAATGGCCCAGCAAAGAGAACTGCTGCCAGCCCAGTTGCTCGGCCACCTGCACGATGTCATAGGCATAATCGGCGAGGTTATAGGTCACCCCCGGCGGACGATGACCGGAGTGCCCGTGCCCGGCCAGATCCAGGGCAACGATACGCAGGCCCTTGAGGTGAGGCGCCAGGCGCGCAAAGCTGTTGGCATTGTCCAGCCAACCATGCAGGGCGATTACCGGCTGACCGTCTTCAGGGCCGAATAAATGGGCGGCCAGCTCGATATGCCCCAGGTTCAGGCGTACTTCTTCGACGGCCAGGCTCATGCGCTGCGCGCCTGTTTACGCGCTTGCGCACGATCATCCCAGCGACTGAATAGCATCTTGAGCATGGTCGCGGTGTCCTCGGGGCATTCCAGGGGGAACATATGGCCGCCGGGCATCGACAGGTATTCGCCACCGGGCAGGCGTTTCACCGAGCCGGCATGATGGGGCAACACCACGCGGCTGTTTTCGCCGCGGACCATCGCCAGCGGCACCTTGAGCTGCTGAGCGCTCGCCGGGCGGTTATGGGGCACGCTGCGGTAGATGCTGATTTCGGTGGCCGGGTTGAAGCGCAGGCGCAACTGATCACCATCGGCCTGCAAGCCATGTTGCAGATAGGCATCGAAGCATTCGGGATCGAAACGGCGGAACAGGGTTTTACCAGCGAAATAGCGCCGGGCCGATTCCAGGTCGGCAAAGGCTTCACGTCGCCCCAGCGTACGCCCGGCCGGGGTGATGCGGTCGATAAAGCCAAAGCGCTTGGCCATGCGGATCATCAGTTGATCGGCCAGGGTCAGCACCGGCGAATCGAGCATCACCACCCCGCGATACAACTCCGGGCAACGCAGCGCCGCATGAAAATGCAGAACCCCGCCCAGAGAATGGCCCACGCCCCACACCGGCCCCGGTTGCTCGCGCAAGTGATGAATCAGCTCGTCGACCAGGTTGAGCCAGTTGTCGTCCACCGGAAAACGCGGATCGTGGGCGTGCTGATCGAGATGGGCGACTTGGTAGTCCGGCGCCAGCGCAGCGAACAGCTTGCCGTAAGTGGCCGAGGGGAAGCCGTTGGCGTGGGCGAAAAATACTTGCTGCGACATGCTGGCACACCCGATTGCTGAATCTGTGGCGATTGTGCGCAGCCGCCTGAAGCACGGCAATGACTGGAAGTGCCATCAATGACGACACTCCGGCCATTACCTGTCCTGTTTGCAGCTTTTATCGGGCAGGTGGCTCTTCGCCCAGCGGCACAACGGCAATGGTCAGCCGGGAAATACAGCTGGTCTTGCCATCATCGCTGGTCAGACGGATATCCCAGACGTGGGTCATGCGACCGATGTGCACCGGCCGCGCCACTGCAGTGACCCTGCCGCTACGCAGACCACGCAGGTGGTTGGCATTGACTTCAAGGCCGACGCAATAGAAGCGACTGGTGTCGATGACCAGATAGCTGGCCGTGGAACCAACCGTCTCGGCCAGCACCACCGAAGCACCGCCGTGTAACAGCCCGTATGGCTGATGGGTACGCTGATCGACCACCATGCTGGCGGTCAGGGAGTCATCGGTGACGGATTCGAAACGGATATCCAGCACTTCGCCGATGGTGTTCTTCTGCATCGCGTTGAGCTGGTCGATGTCCGGGGTTTGACGCCATACACTCATGTTCAGTCCTTTCTTGTTTGATGCGCCCTTACCGTGGGCGCATTGATCGAGTCGGCAAAGCTATCCCGCGTGGCGGACGCTAAGCAACTGCATTGCACCGGCAAGGGGAAAATCGCCCTCAAGTTCGGCCAGACTGGCCGTACCCATGGGTTGGGCGTGCTGAAAACTGCCGTGGACGAGCAAGCCGATCAGCACGCCCACCAGCGGCTGATGACTGACCAGCAGAATCTGTTCGTCGGCGTACAGGTCCAACTGCTGCAGGACCTTTTTCGGGTCGCTTTCCGGGGTCAGCCAGGGCACGGTACTGATCGGATCGCTGAAACCCAGGGCCTGGCGGACCAACTCGGCGGTCTGCTGCGCCCGCACGTAGGGGCTGGCGATGATCCGGTCCAGCGGCTTGCCCAGCAGATGGGCGGCGCTGCCGATCACCTGCGAACGGCCATGCTCGGTCAGCTCACGCTCGGCATCACTACGGGCATTGGCCTGGGCTTCGCCGTGGCGCAAGACCCAGACCTTCACAGCTTGGGCTCTTCGTCGCGCACCGGATGCGGCGCAGGCGGCACACGATGCGGTGCTTCACCTTCAGGCGCGCGTGCAGTCGGCCAGTCGGCAAACGGCCAGGGCTTCTGCTCGGTATGAAAGGTGCCGAACCGGCCGATCTGGGCCATGAACTGGCTCAGGCTGTCTCCGAAGCTCATCAGGCTGGCGCTGGGTGCGCCGTAGAACAGGCGATAACCCAATTGCACCACCACTACGACACCGAGGACCAGATTGGCCAGGTACCAGATCACCAGAAATACCAGCATCCAGACGATGCGCAGCAGGACCGATTCGTGCTGCTTGAATTTCGACTCGTTCAAGAGTGTCTCTCCCTAGGATTGCAACCGGTTCAATTGAAACCGGCAGTGGAAATGAAATCGACGTCAGTCTTGGGTTCGGCGCGCATCAACAGCTCGATGACCTGATTGAGCGTACGACCTTCGAACAGAATGGCATGCAGCCCCGCGACCAGCGGCATATAGACATTAAGCTCCTGCGCCTTGGCCTTGAGCACCTTGAGAGTGTTGACGCCCTCAGCGACCTCACCCAGGCGGCTGACGGCTTCATCCAGACTCAGCCCTTCGCCCAGGGCGAAACCCACCTGATAGTTGCGGCTCTTGGGCGAAGAACAGGTAACGATCAAGTCTCCGACACCGGCCAAGCCAAGAAAGGTCATGGGATTGGCGCCCTGGCTGACAGCGAAGCGAGTCATTTCCGCCAGCGCGCGGGTAATCAGCATGCTCTTGGTGTTCTCACCCATTCCCAGCGCCACTGCCATGCCGGCAATGATTGCGTAGACGTTTTTCAGCGCCCCGCCCAGCTCGACGCCAAAGCGGTCAGCACTGGCATACACGCGGAAGGTGCGGCCATGCAGCGCCGCCTGGACCGCCTTGCACAGGCCTTCGTCGGCACTTGCAACCACGGTGGCCGTCAGCGCGTGCTCGGCGATTTCCCGCGCCAGGTTAGGGCCGGACAGCACACCAATACGCGCCTTGGGCACGATCTCTTCAAGGATTTCGCTCATCAGCTTGAAGGTTTTCGCTTCAATGCCCTTGGTCAGACTGACCAGCATCTTGCCTTCGAGCCTGTCGACATGGGCATCGAGCACCGCGCGCAGGGCGCTGGACGGCAGGGCGACGAAGATCAGCTCACAGGCGTCAAGGGTCGCAGGCAGGTCAGTGACCGGCTCGACTTCCGGGCGCACGGCGATGCCTTTGAGGTAGCGCGGGTTCTCGCGATTGACGCGGATCGCCTCGGCCTGCTCGGGGTCGCGCATCCATTGCCGGACCTGATGACCATTTTCCGCGAGCAGATTGGCTATCGCCGTACCGAAACTGCCGCCGCCCAGAACCGCTACAGGTTGTTGTGTGGTCATGAACCACTCCATCGTGAGCCAACTCATCTGGCGATGCCGCATTATACGGAGCATGGCTGCGGCAGCCAGCGCAAACGTTGCCAAGGCAGGTCTCGCCTCGGGTAACATGCAGCGCAAAGTCCCACAATAAAGTGCTGCCTTCCTTGTGCGAATGTTCTCTTATGACGCGACGGCAATGACACAACCTCGTTCGCACAGGCGCCAGGGCGGCGTTATTGCACGCCGCGCCAGGGCATTGGCTGTTGTCGCCGTGGCGTTTTTGTTCACGGCACCAGTCGAGGCTGCCGATATCTTGCTGACCAGCGTCGAAGACGGCCCCCAGGTGCAGGACTTCGTCGCGCAGCTGCGCCAGCACCGCGAGCAGGATACGGTGCGCTACGTCATCACCGCACAGCTACCGTCGCCGCAGCTGATCCCTGTCGACACCCGCCTGATCCTCCTCGACCCCGCCAGTCTTGAATGGCGACTGAGCAACAGCGGCGGGCCACCGACCCTGGTGCTGCGCATCAACCGCCTGCAGGCTCATCAGTATCTGGACGAACAGCGGGCGGCGAACCTGACCCTGATCTGGCGCGACCCGCCACCTGCCCGGCAATTGCGCCTGATTCGCCAGCTACTGCCCAAGGCCCGGCAAATAGGCGTGCTGTTCGGCAAGGAAAGCCAGTTCATGCTCAACGACTTGCGCCATGCCGCCACCGCCCTGGGCATGCGCGTCATGTCCCAACCCTGGGATTTCACCGAGGACATCCGCCCGTTGCAGACGCTGCTCAAACGCAGCGATGTACTGCTGGGGCTCAACGACCCGCAGCTGTATAACGCGCTGACAATGAAAAACCTGACGCTCAGTGCCTACGCTGATCAGCAGGCCCTGATCGGCCCGACGGCCAGTTTTATCAAGGCGGGCAGCCTGGCGAGCACCTACAGTGATCAGACGGACTGGATCAACACCCTGAGCGACCTGCTCGAACAGGCGCCGCAGCGTTGGCCACGCACCCTCTACCCCAACCATTTCAAGGTCATGAGCAACCCCCAGGTGGCGAGTTCCCTGGGCCTGGCGCCGATCAACGAGGCGGCCCTGGCAGCCAGTCTGGCGCAAGGAGAGCGTCGCCCATGACCTTGCAGCGAAGCTGGGACATCAATACCCGCACGCAAATCATCAGCCTCGGCCCGGCACTGCTGCTGACCCTGCTGCTGATCAGTTTCTTTACTTTCGTGCGAATCCAGGACCTGCGCCAGGAACTCAATCACACCGGTCAATTGATCGCCAACCAACTGGCCCCTGCATCGGAATATGGCGTGATCGTCGGCAACGATGAAGTGCTCAACAGCCTGATGCGCGCCACCCTGTCCACTCCCCATGTGCGCTTCCTGGAAATTCAGGACCGGGCCAATAACGTGCTGGTGTACGTCGAACAGCCGAGCGCCGACGGCAGTAATCCCAAGCAAGTGGAAGTCTTCCAGGCGCCGATCCGCTCGCAACGGATCAAGCTCGGCAAAGACTTCCTCAGCAACGCCAGTTCAGACGAAACCGCCGGTTCGCCCGCCGGGGATTATCTGGGCCGGGTGCTGGTGGGCATGTCCAACGACGCCTTCAGCCAACGCCAGCAGGAAATCCTGTTCAAAGCCGGGATCCTCGCGCTGTTCGCCCTGCTCTTCACCTATATCCTGGCGCGGCGTCTGGCTTTGAGCCTGTCGCAGCCGATCAGCGAGATGGGCGAAGCGGTCAAGGCCATTCAGCAGGGCGACTACACGACCCCGCTGCCCGTACCGGAGGACGCCGAACTGGGTGATCTGGCCCGGCATATCAACAATCTGGCGCGGGATCTGGAAGGCGCCAGTCATGAACAGCAACGCGCCATCGATCAGTTGATCCGCACCCGTGAAGAGGCCGAACGTGCCAACACGGCCAAGTCCGACTTCCTGGCCATGATGAGCCACGAGCTGCGTACACCCATGAACGGTGTACTGGGCATGCTGCAATTGCTCGAAACCACGAAAATGACCGATGAGCAGAGCGAATATGCCGCCCTTGCCACCGAGTCCACGGAACACCTGCTACGGGTAATCAACGACATCCTCGACTTCTCGCGAATCGAGCGCAACGCCATGGAAATGGAAACGATCGTCTTCAATCTGGTGGAGTTGATCAACACCACGACTCAGGCCTTTCACCATGATGCCCAACAGCGCGGGCTGACCCTGGCGTTGCATATACAGCCGGGTCTGGAAGACTTCACCGTGCAAGGCGATCCGACACGTATCCGGCAGATTCTGGTCAATCTGGTCGGCAACGCCTTGAAATTCACCGAAGTCGGCAGCGTACGCATCCATGCCAACTGGTGCCGCAACGCCGACGATCAGATCACCTTCATCTGCACCGTGCGCGACACCGGTATCGGTATTCCTGCGCAGCGCCTGGAATCTATGTTCAACGCCTTCCAGCAGGCCGACAGCTCGATCTCCCGGCGCTATGGCGGCACCGGCCTGGGCCTGCCCATCGCCCGCACCCTGGCTGAGCGCATGGGCGGAACCTTGCGCGCCCAGAGTGAAGAGCGCCTGGGTTCGGTGTTCACCCTGGACATCCCCCTGACCCTGGTGCAACGCCCGCCCAATGCCCCCGGCATAACCGTCAGCGGCCCTTATGAAACCCAGCGCAACGCCCACGTTCTGCTGGTCGAGGACAATCCGGTCAACCGCACGGTCATCGAAGCCATGCTGCGCAGCCTGGGCCTGGAAGTCAGTGTCGCAGGCGATGGCGCCGAGGCTGTCGGCATGGTCGAAGCAGGTGATTACGGCGCCGTACTGATGGATTGCCGACTGCCGGTCATGGATGGTTATCAGGCCACGCGCCTGATCCGCCAGCATGCACATCTGGAGAATCTGCCAATCATCGCCCTGACCGCCAATGCCCTGTACGGCGACCGCGACGCCTGTTTACAGGCGGGCATGAATGATTATTTGGCCAAACCCTTCAAACGCAGTGATTTGCAGCAGGTTTTACAGCGTTGGCTTGCCTTTCAAGCATCTGCGACTGGCGATAAATGATAAATTGCGGCAGTCTTGGCAACCGGATCGACCCCAGCCGTCTGCTGGACGACAAATTTCAGTGCACAGGTGTACTTTCATTTTCCCTGTGCTGTGACTTTCACTACAACGCAATAGTCTATGGGTAGGCTGATCGCCAAGTCCCTGTGATTGAAGCACGCAAGGACCGGAGGCCGGGCACATGACCCCCTCCCTGCCGCACATGACTATTGAGGAGCTCGCATGACCAAACAAAACGCCTTTACCCGGGAAGAATTGCTGAGTTGCAGTCGCGGCGAGCTTTTCGGCCCAGGTAACGCGCAACTGCCCGCCCCCAACATGCTGATGGTCGATCGCATCACCCATATCAGCGAAGAAGGCGGCAAGTTCGGCAAAGGTGAATTGGTCGCCGAGCTGGATATCACCCCGGACCTATGGTTCTTCGCTTGTCACTTCGAAGGCGACCCGGTCATGCCGGGCTGCCTGGGCCTTGATGCCATGTGGCAGTTGGTCGGTTTCTTCCTCGGCTGGCAGGGTCTGCCGGGCCGCGGCCGCGCCCTGGGTTCGGGCGAAGTGAAATTCTTTGGCCAGGTCCTGCCGACCGCCAAGAAAGTCACCTATAACATTCACATCAAGCGCGTTCTGCGCGGCAAGCTGAACCTGGCCATTGCCGATGGTTCGGTGAGCGTTGATGGCCGCGAGATCTACACTGCCGAAGGCCTTCGGGTCGGCGTGTTCACTTCCACTGAAAATTTCTAAGGGTATTCGCATGCGCCGCGTCGTTATCACTGGTCTGGGCATTGTTTCCTGCTTGGGCAATGACAAAGACACCGTCTCCGCCAACCTGCGTGCAAGCCGCCCTGGCATCCGTTTCAATCCGGAATATGCCGAAATGGGTCTGCGCAGCCAGGTTTCCGGCTCCATCGACCTCAACCTCGAAGAGCTGATCGATCGCAAAATCTATCGCTTCGTCGGCCACGCAGCGGCCTACGCCTACCTGGCCATGAAAGACGCCATCACTGACTCCGGCCTGACCGAAGAGCAAGTGTCCAACCCGCGCACCGGCCTGATCGCCGGCAGCGGTGGCGCATCGACCCTGAATCAGATGGAAGCGCTGGATATCCTGCGCGAAAAAGGCGTCAAGCGTGTCGGCCCGTACCGCGTCACCCGGACCATGAGCAGCACGGTTTCCGCCTGCCTGGCCACGCCGTTCAAGATCAAGGGCCTGAACTATTCCATCGCTTCGGCCTGTGCCACCAGCGCGCATTGCATCGGCAACGCCATGGAACAGATCCAGCTGGGCAAGCAGGACATCGTCTTCGCCGGCGGCGGTGAAGAAGAGCACTGGAGCCAGTCATTCCTGTTCGATGCCATGGGCGCCCTGTCGACCCAGTACAACGAAACGCCGGAAAAAGCCTCCCGCGCCTACGACGCCAAGCGTGACGGTTTCGTCATCGCCGGTGGTGGCGGCATGGTGGTGGTCGAGGAGTTGGAACACGCTCTGGCCCGCGGCGCCAAGATCTACGCGGAAATCGTCGGCTACGGCGCGACTTCCGATGGCTACGACATGGTTGCGCCAAGCGGCGAAGGCGCCATCCGCTGCATGCAGATGGCCATGGCTACCACCGAAGGCCCGATCGACTACCTCAACACCCACGGCACCTCGACTCCGGTCGGCGACGTCGCGGAAATGAAAGGTGTGCGTGAAGTGTTCGGCGCCAACGCTCCGGCCATCAGTTCGACCAAGAGCCTGTCCGGTCACTCCCTGGGCGCCGCCGGCGTTCACGAAGCGATCTACTGCATGCTGATGATGGAAGGCAACTTCATGGCTGGCTCGGCCAACATCGACGAACTGGACCCGGAAGTGGCTGACATGCCAATCCTGACCAAGACTCGCGAAGATGCGAAGATTGACCAGGTCATGAGCAACAGCTTCGGCTTCGGCGGCACCAACGCCACGCTGATCATGAAGCGCTGGTCTGGTAAATAATCGCACTGGTAAGTCATTGCCATCGCAGCACTACAATCAAGGCGCCCAACAGGCGCCTTTTTTGTGCCTGCAGGAAATAGCACAGCGGTTCAAGATGGGACTTTGTGGGAGCCGGCTTGCTGGCGATCAAGTGCGAAGCGCTCGCAAAGATGTCAGTGCCTGGTCCGACGCCATCGCCAGCAAGCCGGCTCCCACATGGTACACACCAGCCACAAAGACTCATTTCATTTCGAATAATTGCGCAACCCCAGAGGCCTCCATGTCCGTCATCGTCAACAGTACCTCCAGCGAAGGCTTTCGCCATAGCGTCGACATCAACGAGCGCCATACCCTCGCCACCGACTTGCCGGTCTCCCTGGGCGGCGAAGATTCGGCGCCCTCGCCCCATGATTATTTCGATGCAGCACTGGGCGCCTGCAAGGCCCTGACCGTCAAGCTCTACGCCAGGCAACATGACATCCCACTCACGGGCATTCGCGTCGCGGTCAGTCATGACGACAGCGAAGAGCGCAAAGGCAAATACAGCCTCAACGTCGAGCTGACGCTGGAAGGCAATCTCACTGAAGATCAGCGCACGCTATTGCACCGTATCGCTGACCGCTGCCCGGTGCATAAACTGATGACCACCGCCGAAATCACCATCCAGACCCAGCTGGCCTGACCAGGGAGCCGAGCATGCTGATCATCAAACCCCGCGCCGAAGACGTCGAAGGCCAGCCGATCCTGCGCCCGTTGCCGTCAGCACAGTGCCGCAGCGTCGGCCCTTTCGTGTTCTTCGACCATATGCTGGAAACGGACTACCCGGCAGGCAGCGGCATGGATATCCGCCAACACCCGCATATCGGCCTGTCGACCCTGACCTATCTGTTCGAAGGCGAGTTGCTGCACAAGGACAGCCTCGGCAGCGATCAGCGGGTACTGCCCGGCGAAGTGAGCTGGATGACTGCGGGCAGCGCCATCGCCCACGTCGAACGCACGCCCGCAGACCTGGTAGCCAAAGGCTCGCGCATGCACGGCCTGCAGATCTGGCTGGCTTCGCCCAAGGACCACGAGCAAGGGCCGGGGCATTACAGCCATCACCCGGCAGCCAGCCTGCCGACCAGTGACAACCTGGGTATCCGCATCCGCATGATCGCCGGCAGCGGCTTTTGTCTGACCTCCCCGGTGCCGGTGCTCTCAGGCACGTTGTATGCCGAGTTGCACCTGCAGACCGCTACGACCCTGCTGATCCCCACAGAACATGCCGAGCGCGCGCTGTACGTGCTGGAGGGAGAAGCCTCCGTCGATGGTCAACCGGTAGAACCTCGCAGCCTGATCGTGCTGGACAGCGGCCAGGAAGCGATCCTCAGCGCCGAAAGCGAATGCCACGCGGTATTGATCGGCGGAGAAGCCCTGGACGGGGCAAGGCGGATGAACTGGAATTTCGTTGCCAGCGACCCGGCCCTGATCGACCAGGCACGGCAACGCTGGGCAGCGGGCGAGTGGCCGACCGTGCCGGGGGAAACGGGCAGGATTGAGTTACCCGTGAAGCGCTAGAGAAACGATTGTAGGTGAGCTGTGGAAACTGATTGAGGGAGCAAATTTTGTGGGAGCGAATTCATTCGCGAAAACCATATTGCAGACGATGAATGTGCATCGACTGATCTGGCCCCTTCGCGAATGAATTCGCTCCCACAGTTCGCCTCTACCCAAGCCAGGGCAAGGGCAAGGGCAAGGGCAAGGGCAAGGGCAAAATAATCAACCCTTGAACACTTCATCCAGCAAGTTATGCATGGACTTGAATGCGCGGGTAGCGACTTTCTCGTCGTACATCATCATGCCCGGAACATTGGCATGCGGGTCGGTGAAGGAGTGGAATGCGCCGCCGTAGCTAAGCAGTTGCCAGTCCACGTTCGCTGCATTCATCTCTTCCTCGAACGCTGGCAGTTGCTCTTTGGGCACCAACGGGTCGGACGCGCCGTGCAGGACCAGGACCTTGCCCTTGATATTGTTGGCATCGCTCGGGTTTGGCGTGTCCAGGGTGCCGTGGAACGAGATCGCAGCCTTGAGATTGGCACCAGTACGGGCCAGTTCCAGAGCGCAGCAGCCGCCGAAGCAGAAGCCGAACACAGCGATCTTGTCGGCATCCACCGCAACGTCGGTCTGCGCCACGAGCTGGGCCAGGGCCGCCTTGGTCCGCACGTTCAGCAATTGACGGTCGTTCTTCAACGGCATCATCGCCGCAGCGGCCTCGTCATTGTTGGACGGACGCACGTTTTGCCCGTACAGGTCGGCCAACAGCACCACATAACCCTGCTCCGCAACCTTCTTGGCGATCTTCTCCGCACCTTCACTGACACCCATCCAGTTCGGCGCCATCAACAGCCCGGGGCGCGACGAAGTGGTGTCGGCAGAATCAAACACCAGACGGCTCTCATACGGCTGGCCATCGATCTGGTAAACCACGGAACGCACAGTAACGTTGCTCATTGCTGACTCCTGACTCATTGAATGATTGGAAAGGACAAACGCTAAACAAACAAAACCCGCCGAAGCGGGTTCTGTTCAGGGCATCGATTTAAACCGACAATTCAACCAAAAGCTTGTTCAAACGGCGCACGTATGCGGCCGGATCCTTCAAGCTGTCGCCTGCGGCCAGGGCCGCCTGATCGAACAGGATGTGGGACAGGTCGCCAAAACGCTCTTCGTTCTGCTCGGCGTCCAGCTTGCCGATCAGTGGGTGAGCCGGGTTGAACTCGAAGATTGGCTTGGAATCCGGCACTTTCTGCCCGCTGGCTTCGAGGATCTGGCGCATTTGCAGGCCCAGATCCGCTTCGCCGATGGCCAGGATCGCTGGCGAATCGGTCAGGCGATGGGAAACCCGTACTTCGGCGACAGCATCGCCCAGTGCGGTTTTCAGGCGCTCGACCAGACCTTCCTTGTCCTTGGCGACTTCTTCCTGAGCCTTCTTGTCCTCTTCCGAGTCCAGCTTGCCCAAGTCCAGATCACCACGCGCAACATCAACAAAGCCCTTGCCGTCGAAATCGCTGAGGTAGCTCATCAGCCACTCGTCGATACGGTCGGTCAGCAGTAGCACTTCGATGCCTTTCTTGCGGAAGACTTCCAGGTGCGGGCTGTTCTTGACCTGGGCGTAGGTTTCGCCGGTCAGGTAGTAGATCTTGTCCTGACCTTCCTTGGCGCGAGCCAGGTACTCGGCCAGGGCCACAACCTGCTCGCCGCCTTCGTCATGCGTCGAGGCAAAGCGCAGCAGACCGGCGATTTTTTCCTTGTTGGCGAAATCTTCGGCCGGGCCTTCTTTCATGACCTGGCCGAAGTTCTTCCAGAAGCCCTTGTATTGCTCAGGCTCGTTCTTCGCCAGTTTTTCCAGCATGTCCAGAACGCGTTTGGTCAGGGCCGTCTTCATCGAATCGATGATCGGGTCCTTCTGCAGGATTTCCCGGGAGACGTTCAGAGACAGGTCATTGGAGTCGACCACGCCCTTGATGAAGCGCAGATACAGCGGCAGGAACGACTCGGCCTGGTCCATGACGAACACGCGCTGCACGTACAGCTTCAGGCCACGCGGTGCTTCACGCTGATACAGGTCGAACGGCGCGCGGGCCGGCACGTAAAGCAGCGAGGTGTACTCCAGCTTGCCTTCGACCTTGTTATGGCTCCAGCTCAGTGGGTTCTCGTAGTCGTGGCCGACGTGCTTGTAGAACTCCTGGTATTCCTCGTCCTTGACCTCGGTGCGTGGACGGGTCCACAACGCGCTGGCGCGGTTGACGGTTTCCCATTCCACTTCCGGGGCAGCCTCGCCTTCGGCAGCGGCCTGTTCTTTAGGCAGCTCGATCGGCAGGGCGATATGGTCGGAGTACTTCTTGATGACGTTGCGCAGGCGGTAGCCGTCAGCGAACTCGTCTTCGCCACTTTTCAGGTGCAGGACGATACGGGTGCCACGCTCGGCCTTCTCGACGTTGGCCACTTCAAAGTCGCCCTCGCCCTTGGAGGACCAGTGCACGCCTTCGCTGGCCGGGGAGCCGGCACGACGGCTGTACACGTCAACGCGGTCGGCAACGATGAAAGCGGAGTAGAAGCCCACACCGAACTGGCCGATCAGGTGCGAATCTTTCTTCTGATCACCGGACAGGTTCTTCATGAAATCGGCAGTGCCGGATTTGGCGATGGTACCCAGATGGGTAATCACATCGTCGCGGTTCATGCCGATGCCGTTGTCTTCGAGGGTGACGGTTTTCGCATCCTTGTCGAAGGTCACACGGATTTTCAGCTCGGCGCCGCCTTCGAGCAATTCTGGCTTGGCCAGGGCTTCGAAGCGCAGTTTATCGACGGCGTCAGAGGCGTTCGAGATCAATTCGCGAAGGAAGATTTCCTTGTTGGAATACAGCGAATGGATCATGAGGTGCAGCAGCTGCTTTACCTCGGTCTGGAAGCCCAGGGTTTCCTTTTGAGTTTCCACACTCATGGTCATCAAACTCCAATTGGATGGTGTAAGTCATACGACAACGGCGTCTGCCTTTGCCGAACGGCGGGATGACAACAAGGTGGGGGCTGGGCAGGAGATTTCAAGAGCAGGAAAAAGCAGATTTGCCGGATCGCGGGTCGCGCAGGGCCTCGTGGCACTTCCTGGGTATTGTCCGAGCGCGTCGCGATACATATTCACTACAGGGTTTCTATTGTTTGCGCCGTAACGCGGCTGAAACAGTTAATTGCGGGCGATGAACATCCGGTTGAACTTAATTAAAAAGACAAGGCTCGAAAGGCACGTAGCTACTCAATAAGGAGAAACACCCCATGCGTAACACTTTAGCTTATGCCTTGATGCTGTCTGCCACCCTGGGTCTTGCCGCGTGCGACAAGAAATCCGACGATACTCAGAAAAAAGCCAATGACGCTGCACAGCAGTCGCAGGAGTCCATGCAGAAAGCACAGGACAAGGTAAACGACGCGGCCAAGGAAAGTCAGGAAGCTGCGCAAAAGAACGCCGAAGCCGCGCAACAGCGCGCGCAGGAAGCCCAGGGCCAAGCCCCGAAAACCAGCAACTAGCCTTCAACAGACCAAGCAGTATTCAAACAACAAGGCCCGCTATTTGCGGGCCTTGTTAGTTAAGCAGGCAGACTAAGCCATTACTTCGCTACGCTTGCCTAACAGCCGGTCACACACAAATGCCACGATCAGGGTAAAGCACGCCGGCACCAGCCACGCCAGGCCCTGATCACTCAGCGGCAAGTGCGCAACGACTTGCGGCAGATGCTCGCCAAGCCCTGCGCCCTTCAGCGCATCGATTATTCCGAACAGTAACGACACCAACATTACCGGCGCGACGATGCGCCCCTGGGAATGCCAGAAATCCTTACAGAAGCTCAAGGCCACCAGAACGATGCACGGCGGGTAGATGGCCGTCAGCACCGGGATGGAAAACTGAATCAGCTTGGTCAGACCCAGATTCGAGACCAGTAGCGAGAATGCCGCCAACAGAATCACCAAGGTCTTGTAGGACAGCGGCAGCACACGACTGAAGTACTCGGCACAGGCGCAGGTCAGGCCCACTGCCGTGACCAGGCAGGCCAGGGAAATCAGCACCGCGAGAAAACCGCTGCCCAACGAACCGAAGGTGTGTTGCACATAGGCGTGCAGCACCGCGGCGCCGTTGCTCGCCCCTGCTGCCACGGCATGACTGCCGGAGCCAAGGCGGAACAGGCTGATATAGACCAGCGCCAGGCCAAGACCGGCAATCAACCCGGCAATGATCGCGTAACGGGTGATCAGCCGGGGCGACTCGACGCCACGGGAACGGATGGCATTGACGATGACAATGCCAAAGACCAGGGCA
Source organism: Pseudomonas sp. JUb42 (assembly GCF_024807945.1). Classification (GTDB taxonomy): domain Bacteria; phylum Pseudomonadota; class Gammaproteobacteria; order Pseudomonadales; family Pseudomonadaceae; genus Aquipseudomonas. The sequence continues at coordinate 229,925 of NZ_JANUFD010000002.1, forward strand.
CCCAGAGTATCCATGGTCAGATAGCCATTGATGAAGCCCTGGGAAAAGGGAGCGGCGACGTAGGCAGGCTCTGCCACGCCGATCTCGCCCGCTGGCAAGGCAAAGGCGGCAATGCCAAGCACCGCCAGGGCAATGATCTTCAGCGGCGCGAGGAAACGCCCTACCGTGTCCAGCAAGCGGCCGGGATAGAGGGATATCCAGAACACCAGCAGGAAATACACCGCGCTATAGATGAACAGCGCCAGCGGACTTTCGCCGGTCAGAGGCGCCAGGCCCACCTCAAAGGACACCGTCGCCGTACGCGGTGTGGCGAACAGCGGCCCTACTGCCAGATAGCAGACTGCGGCGAGAATGCCACCGGCGACCTTGCCGATGGGGCTGCTCAGGCTGTCCATGGCGCCACCGACCTTGGCCAGGGCAACCACGGTGATCACCGGCAGACCTACGGCCGTCACCAGAAAGCCCAAGGCTGCCATCCATACGTGGGGCCCGGCCTGCAAGCCGACAATGGGAGGGAAGATGATATTGCCAGCCCCGACGAACAGGGCAAACGTCATAAAACCAAGTGCCAGGATGTCCTGACCTTTCAACACTTTCATCGAGAAAACCACACTGCCAAATCGGAATTAGAGAGCGACTTCCCAATGGGTAAGGGAAATACTGCCTGCCCTTTTAGGACAAGCCCGGCCTGTGCAACGACCCCTTGTGAGGGCCGGTAGGCACAAAATGGCGGCTAGCCTAACCAATTCGGCAATTTATTGCACTAATACAGGGCAATATCACCGAAAAGCGCCCGCTTTTGTGGCGAAATACGAGAAAATCCCCTGAAAAAAGGGGACTTTCAAGGATGTTAACGTTGGAGCGAGGCTTGCCCGCGAATAGGCTGGCACCGCTGACACATCATGAATCTGGCTTGCGCGAAACCAGCACATCCCCAACCTGCGGCCACCGCGCTTCGGCCGTTTCTCCATCCGAGGTCAGGGACAAACCGAGCCTGACACTGCTCTGCCCCTCTTCCCAGACCCAGCCATATAGCGCCTTGACCGACCCGGCAGGCGAACACATGGGCATATTCATGCTCGCCGGTCTGCCGCCATTGTGTTCTACGCGCGCCGTGACCATGACTTCTTCCAGCTCATCGTCCGGGGTATCCACTTGGGTAATCACCACCTGCAAAGGCTCACTGCGCAGTAACTGCCGCAGCGCCACCGGCAGTCTTGCCCGAGAAGGTGTCGGGCGCTCCCGATCGTCGTCCGGAATCCAGTAGGCCAGATCGACCTTGCGCAGGGGATAAGCCGGATGCTCCACCGACTCGTTCCAGTCCAGGGCGGTGGCGACATCCTCCAGGTCTTCTGTGCGAATCAGCATGGTCTGCTCGCCCCCGCTCAGATAAAACATCTGGTCGGCAGCAATTTCTCGATCCACATCGTCGTCCTTGTCCAGCGCGAGGGTCACGAGGGCGTCCCCTTCTGCCGACTGATCCAGCCGATAACGGCCCAGGTAAAGGCGTGGCGACTCGGTGCGCATGTCCTTGGGGTGAGTGGTCCAGCACAGCAATCTGCACAGCCCGTCCGCCCCCAGCATCAGCAGATGGTAGCGACACAGATAGGCGCTGAGGTACAAACCCTGGGGATAGCCCTCGATGCGCGCTGCCAGAGCCTGAATATCGGTGCGCAGCCCATCAGGCAATGCTTGCAACAGGGTGCCGGGTGACGGGAAATCAAAGGCCGCGCAGGCCTGCATGATCTCGAATTGCTCAAGGAACAGCGTCTGGGCGTCCTTGCGAGTGAAACGTCTGAGGATGGCGCTCAGCAACTGATCCGGCTCGTACACCTGCCCTGCGGCCAGTACGCCAGCCGTTTGCCGGGCGTGCTCGTAATCGGCTGACGACACCAGATCGTCGAACCCGTCTTCGTCAGTGAACTGCTCGTTAAAGCACTCCAGCAGATCCCAGCTCAGCTGATCGATAGTCTGATCGAAGATATTCAACGCCGAAATGTCTTCGTCTTCATCGCTCAGCTTGCGGTAGTACAACAGCGTGCCAAACGGCGTCATCAGGATTGGAATACGGGGGACTTCGTCCTCACCGTGGGACACCCATTGATCCACGACCGCCTGCCATTGCTCCGGAACCAGCAGCCACAACCGGCGCTCGCCATAGTAGCCAAGCCCATGCTCGCGCCAGAGTTCCAGCAATGGGGCTGGCAATAGCTCGGCATAACGGGCCAGCTGGACGGCTGTCGGGCGCTGATTGTCGGGATGGGGCGGATGGGCGGTGACGAAGGCTTGCAACTGGATGAGACCGGACACGGGTTCCTCCTGATGGGCGAGGTATCTGTGTCACGTATTAGCATGAACGCTAAACCTGTGGGAGCGAATTCACTCCCACATATTCGCTCTGACTGAGTTGGTTTCCACAGAATTCGCTCCTACCCGGAGAATTGCATAGGCCCAGAATGCACAAAGGCCACCCGAAGGTGGCCTTTGCTGGTTGCGAGTCAGTCAGCCGAAGCTTACTTGACAGCCCAACCGGTCAGCTCAGCCAGGGCTTTGCCGATATCTGCCAGGGAACGCACGGTTTTCACGCCAGCGTCTTGCAGAGCAGCGAATTTCTCGTCTGCAGTGCCTTTGCCGCCGGAAATGATTGCGCCCGCATGGCCCATGCGCTTGCCCGCAGGGGCAGTCACACCAGCGATGTAGGAAACGACTGGCTTGGTCACGTTTGCCTTGATGTAGGCAGCCGCTTCTTCTTCAGCCGAACCGCCGATCTCGCCGATCATGACGATCGCTTCGGTCTTCGGGTCTTCCTGGAACAGTTTCAGGATGTCGATGAAGCTCGAGCCCGGGATCGGGTCACCGCCGATGCCGACGCAAGTCGACTGACCGAAACCGGCGTCAGTGGTCTGCTTGACAGCTTCGTAGGTCAGGGTGCCGGAACGCGACACGATACCGACCTTGCCTGGCAAGTGAATGTGACCTGGCATGATGCCGATCTTGCACTCGCCCGGAGTGATGACGCCTGGGCAGTTAGGGCCGATCAGGGTAACACCCAGCTCGTCGCACTTGACCTTGGCATCCAGCATATCGAGGGTAGGGATACCTTCGGTGATGCAGACGATCAGTTTGATACCGCCGAAGGCAGCTTCCAGGATCGAATCTTTGCAGAAAGGAGCCGGAACGTAGATCACGCTGGCGGTAGCGCCAGTTTGCTCTACTGCTTCACGAACGGTGTTGAACACAGGCAGGTTCAGGTGAGTGGTGCCACCCTTGCCTGGAGTCACGCCGCCAACCATTTTGGTGCCGTAGGCAATGGCTTGTTCGGAGTGGAAAGTACCCTGCGAACCGGTGAAGCCCTGGCAGATAACTTTGGTGTCTTTATTGATCAGGACGCTCATTATTTGCCCTCCGCAGCTTTAACGACTTGTTGAGCAGCGTCGGTCAGGCTGGTAGCAGCGATGATGTTCAAGCCGCTTTCTGCCAGTACTTTAGCGCCCAGTTCAGCGTTGTTGCCTTCAAGGCGAACAACAACCGGGATTTTCACGCCGACTTCTTTCACTGCACCGATGATGCCTTCGGCAATCATGTCGCAACGAACGATGCCGCCGAAGATGTTGACCAGTACTGCAGCGACGTTGGTGTCGGACAGGATGATCTTGAAGGCTTCGGTCACGCGCTCTTTGGTAGCACCACCACCTACGTCGAGGAAGTTGGCTGGCTTGCCGCCGTGCAGGTTGACGATGTCCATGGTACCCATGGCCAGGCCAGCACCGTTGACCATGCAGCCGATGTTACCTTCCAGGGCTACGTAGTTCAGTTCGAACTTGGCAGCGTGCGCTTCGCGCGGATCGTCCTGCGACGGATCGTGGAAAGTCTTCAGCTTAGGCTGACGGTACATGGCGTTGGCGTCGATGTTGATCTTGGCGTCGAGGCAATGCAGATCGCCGTCAGCCTTGATCACCAGCGGGTTCACTTCCAGCAGGGCCAGATCGTGATCCTGGAACAGTTTGGCCAGACCAACGAAGATCTTGGCGAACTGGGCAACTTGCTTGCCTTCCAGACCCAGTTGGAACGCCAGGTCGCGACCCTGGAATGGCTGAGCGCCAACCAGTGGATCGATAGTGGCCTTGAGAATCTTCTCAGGAGTGTCGTGAGCGATCTTCTCGATGTCCACACCACCTTCGGTGGAAGCCATGAACACGATACGACGGCTGGAACGATCCACAACAGCGCCCAGATACAGCTCTTTGGCGATGTCGGTGCAGGATTCAACCAGGATCTTGGTGACTGGCTGACCATTGGCGTCAGTCTGGTAAGTGACCAGACGCTTGCCCAGCCACTGCGAAGCGAACGCTGCTGCGTCTTCTTTGCTGCGAACCAGCTTCACGCCGCCCGCTTTACCGCGGCCACCAGCGTGAACCTGGGCTTTGACAACCCACTCGCTGCCGCCGATTTTGTCGCAAGCTTCTGCTGCTGCTTCCGGGGTGTCGACTGCGTAGCCTTTGGAAACTGGCAGGCCGTATTCAGCAAACAGCTGCTTACCCTGATACTCGTGGAGATTCATGCTTATTACCGTCTTCGTTAGGTACTGCGCATTCGGTGCTGCACATCGTGGGTGCCGCACCACCTGTGACCGCTTGTCCCGATGATTGCAGGAAGATTCCTGCAGTCACCGGGAGGTCGAGTCCAACGGACCTTCCGCGGTGAGTCTTGCTCGCAAGGCTCACGACGGGCAGTCCGTCGTGGTTTTCTTTCTTAGCGTTTTTTCTTGTTCTGGATGTGGATGGCACCGCCATTCACAGCCAGGGCTGCTTCGTGCAGCGCTTCGGACAGCGTCGGGTGGGAGAAGACCATCATGCCGATGTCTTCGGCACTGGTGCCGAACTCCATGCCGATCGCGCCCTGCTGAACCAGTTCTGCAGCGCCCGGGCCGATGACGTGTACACCCAGTACACGGTCGGTCTTGGCGTCAGCGATGACCTTGACGAAACCGCCAGTGTCGTTGGCTGCCATTGCACGACCGCTGGCCGCGAACGGGAAGCTGCCGACGTTAACTTCAACGCCTTCGGCCTTCAAGGTCTGCTCGGTTTTACCAACCCACGCGATTTCCGGGTGAGTGTAGATAACCGATGGGATCAGGTCGTAGTTCATCTGGGTCTTGTGACCCTTGATGCGCTCAACCACCATGATGCCTTCTTCCGAGGCTTTGTGTGCCAGCATCAGACCACGGACCACGTCACCGATCGCGTAGACACCAGGAACGCTGGTCTCGCACTGATCGTTGACGAAGATGAAGCCGCGCTCATCGATATCGACACCGCTATCGGCAGCCAGCAGATCAGTCGTCACAGGACGACGGCCGACAGCAACGATCAGGCGGTCGAAAGTGATGTTCTGCTCACCGTCTTTGTCGGTGTAGTTGACGACAACTTCGTTGCCGTTGACTTTCGAGCCAGTGACGCGAGCGCCCAGCTTGATGTCCAGACCCTGCTTGGTGAAAGTCTTCTGAGCTTCCTTGGCAACGGCTTCGTCAGCGGCTGGCAGGAATTTCTCCAGAGCTTCCAGAACGGTCACCTTGGAACCCAGACGCGACCATACCGAACCCAGTTCCAGGCCGATAACGCCAGCACCGATAACACCCAGACGCTCAGGCACAGCCTGGAATTCCAGGGCGCCGGTGGAGTCGACGATGACGTTCTGGTCGACTGGAGCCGGTGGAATGTCGATCGGACGCGAGCCGGAAGCCAGGATGATGTTGTCGGCTTCGATGACTTCGGTGGTGCCGTCAGGTTTGGTCAGCTCGACTTTCTTGCCGGCCAGCAGTTTGCCGTGGCCTTGCAGGGAAGTGACGCCGTTAGCCTTGAACAGGCTGGCAACGCCGCCAGTCAGGCCTTTGACGATCTGGGACTTGCGGCCAACCATCGCGGCCACGTCCATTTTCACTTCGGAAGTCGAAATACCATGTACTGCGAAACCGTTCTTGGCTTCGTAGAACTTCCAGGAGCTGTCCAGCAGCGCCTTGGATGGAATGCAACCTACGTTCAGGCAAGTACCGCCCAGGGCCAGCTTGCCCTCCTTGTCCTGATACTTCTCGATGCAGGCAGTCTTCAGACCAAGTTGTGCAGCCTTGATCGCGGCGACATAACCGCCAGGGCCAGCGCCAATCACTACTACGTCGAATTTCTGGGACATAAAAAAGAGTTCCTCTTTAGCTGCGAGCTTCAAGCTGCGAGCTGCAAGCCGGTCCGCGGTGTCCTGCGGATTCGGCATGCGACCATTTCATTGAGTGCAACGTACAGGCCCCGGGCAGCGAGCGAACCGCTTCTATCTTGAAGCTCGTCGCTCGCAGCTCGGGGCTGCCTCATCAGATATCCAGCAACAGACGAGCCGGATCTTCCAGCAGGTTCTTGATGGTAACCAGGAAGGTCACGGCTTCTTTGCCATCGATCAGACGGTGATCGTAGGACAGAGCCAGATACATCATCGGACGGATAACAACCTGACCGTTGATCGCCATAGGACGCTGCAGAATGTTGTGCATGCCCAGGATGGCCGCTTGAGGCGGGTTGACGATCGGAGTCGACATCATCGAGCCGAAAGTACCACCGTTGGTGATGGTGAAGGTACCGCCAGTCATCTCGTCGATGGACAGTTTGCCGTCACGGGCTTTCTTGCCGTAGGCAGCGATGCCGCCTTCGATTTCAGCCAGGCTCATCTGCTCAGCGTTGCGCAGGACCGGAACCACCAGGCCACGGTCGCTGGAAACCGCAACGCCAACGTCAGCGTAGCCGTGGTAGACGATGTCGGCACCGTCGATCGAGGCGTTGACTGCCGGGAAGCGTTTCAGCGCTTCGGTTGCAGCCTTGACGAAGAACGACATGAAGCCCAGGCGTACGCCGTTGTGGGACTTCTCGAACAGATCCTTGTACTTCGAACGCAGGGCCATGACTTCGGTCATGTCGACTTCGTTGAAAGTGGTCAGCATCGCCATGTTCGACTGAGCTTCAACCAGGCGCTTGGCCACGGTGGCACGAACGCGGGTCATCGGTACGCGCTTCTCGGTGCGGTCGCCAGCGGCAAACACAGGAGCAGCAGCGCCGGCAGCGGCAGGCTTGGCGGCAGGCGCAGCAGCTGGTGCGGATTTCTTCGCTTCAACGGCAGCGACCACGTCTTCCTTGGTCACGCGGCCATCTTTACCCGTGCCCTTGACGCTGGCCAGGTTAATGCCGTTTTCTTCAGCCAGCTTGCGGGCAGCAGGCGCGGCAACTGCGTCGTCGTCAGCGGCAGCAGGTGCGGCAGCAGCTTGCGCCGGTGCAGCAGCTGGAGCAGCAGCAGCGGCGGCAGGAGCAGCCGATGCGGTGCCGCCAGCGTCCAGGGTAGCGATCAGTTCGTTGGACAGGACGGTCTCGCCCTCGCCTTTCACGATCGATGCCAGTACGCCGTCAGCTTCGGCCAGTACTTCCAGAACAACCTTGTCGGTCTCGATGTCGACCAGCAGTTCATCACGCTTGACCGCCTCGCCCGGCTTTTTGTGCCAGGTGGAAATGGTGCCGTCGGCAACGGATTCCGGGAAAGAGGGGGCTTTGATCTCGATAGCCATTATCTGTAATTCCTTAATTCGGTTTCTAATGCGCGAAGGCGTTAAACAGTGAAGGCATCTTGCAGCAGTTTTTCCTGCTGCTCGGCGTGCATCGATGCATAACCACAAGCGGGTGCTGCAGAAGCATCACGACCGGCGTACTCGAGAACGAGGTTGCGGTTGTGGTTGCCGATGCTGCGACGCAGGTGATGCTGACTGCTGTACCAGGCGCCCTGGTTCATCGGCTCTTCCTGGCACCAGACCACATTGGTCAGGTTGCCGTACGGAGCGATGGCTTCCATCAGGTCGTCTTCCGGGAACGGATACAGCTGCTCGATACGCACGATGGCGATATCTTCGCGGCCTTCGGCACGACGTTTTTCCAGCAGGTCGTAGTAAACCTTGCCACTGCACAGAACCAGGCGAGTCACCTTGGCGGCATCGAGGGTATCGATTTCCGGGATGACGGTCTGGAACGAACCGTGAGCCAGATCTTCCAGGGTCGAGATTGCCAGTTTGTGACGCAGCAACGACTTCGGAGTCAGGACAACCAGCGGCTTGCGCAGCGGACGAATCACCTGGCGACGCAGCAGATGGTAGATCTGCGCCGGCGTGGTCGGCACGCATACCTGAATGTTGTGCTCGGCACACAGTTGCAGGTAACGCTCCAGACGTGCGGAGGAGTGCTCCGGACCCTGGCCTTCATAACCGTGCGGCAACAGCATGGTCAGACCGCACAGACGGCCCCACTTGTGCTCGCCACTGGTGATGAACTGGTCGATCACGACCTGGGCGCCGTTGGCGAAGTCGCCGAACTGGGCTTCCCAGATGACCAGCGCGTTTGGCGAGGTCGTCGAGTAGCCGTATTCGAAGGCCAGTACCGCTTCTTCCGAAAGGAAGGAGTCGTACAGGTCGAAACGTGGCTGACCGGCATACAGGTTCTGCAGAGGGATATAAGTGCTTGCATCCTTCTGGTTGTGCAGAACGGCGTGACGGTGCGAGAACGTACCACGGCCAATGTCCTGGCCAGTCATACGGATCGGATGGCCTTCAAAGGCCAGCGTCGCGTATGCCATGGTTTCGGCATAGCCCCAGTTGATCGGCAGGCCACCGGCTTGCATCTTCTGGCGGTCTTCGTAGATCTTCTGCACCTGGCGCTGAACCACGAAGCCTTCCGGCAGTTCCATCAGCTTGGCCGACAGTTCCTGGAGGGTCTTGAGGTCGAAGCTGGTGTCGTGACGCGCGGTCCAGGCATGGCCCAGGTATGGACGCCAGTCGACGAACAGTTCCTTGTTGGGCTCTTTGACCAGGCTCTTCACAACGTGCATGCCGTTGTCGAGGGCGTTGCGGTACTCGTCGACCTGAGCCTGAGCGGCATCGGCAGTCAGAGCGCCGGAGTTCACCAGTGCCTCGGCATACAGCTCACGGGTAGTGCGCTGCTTGGTGATCTGCTGGTACATCAACGGCTGGGTGCCGCTTGGTTCGTCAGCTTCGTTGTGGCCGCGACGACGGTAGCAGACCAGATCGATTACCACGTCACGCTTGAACTGCATGCGGTAGTCGATGGCCAGCTGGGTCACGAACACAACGGCTTCAGGGTCATCGCCATTCACATGGAGAATCGGTGCCTGGATCATCTTGGCAACGTCGGTGGCGTACTCGGTAGAGCGCGCGTCCAGTGGGTTGCTGATGGTGAAGCCGACCTGGTTGTTGATGACGATGTGCACGGTACCGCCGGTCTTGAAGCCGCGGGTCTGGGACATCTGGAAGGTTTCCAGAACCACACCCTGGCCTGCGAAGGCAGCATCACCGTGCAGGGAGATCGGCAGAACCTTGTCGCCAACGGAGTCGTTGCGACGATCCTGGCGGGCACGTACCGAACCTTCGACCACCGGAGAAACGATCTCCAGGTGAGACGGGTTGAACGCCATGGCCAGGTGGACTTCGCCGCCTGCGGTCATGACGTTGGACGAGAAGCCCTGGTGGTATTTGACGTCACCGGAACCCAGCTCGACCTTCTTCTTGCCTTCGAACTCGTCGAACAGCTCGCGCGGGTTCTTGCCGAAGGTGTTGACCAGAACGTTCAGACGGCCACGGTGGGCCATGCCGATGACGACTTCCTTGGTGCCGTAGGAACCGGAACGCTGGATCAGCTCGTCGAGCATCGGGATCAGGCTTTCGCCACCTTCCAGACCGAAACGCTTGGTGCCCGGGTACTTGGTGCCCAGGTATTTTTCCAGGCCTTCGGCAGCGGTGACACGCTCCAGCAGGTGAGCCTGGATGTCGGCGGAGAAAGCAGGACGCCCACGCACGCTTTCGAGGCGCTGCATGAACCAGTTGCGCTGCTCGGAATCGACGATGTGGGTGAACTCGGCGCCGATGGTGCGGCAATATGTCTGCTGCAACGCTTCGAGAATTTCGCGTAGGCTGGTCTCTTCTTTGCCGATGAACAAGTCACCTGCGCGGAAAGTCGTGTCCAGGTCGGCGTTGGTCAAACCGTAGTGGTTGATCGACAGGTCGGCGGGAACAGGACGCTGCCACAGACCCAACGGGTCGAGCTTGGCGCCTTGATGGCCGCGCATACGGTAAGCCTGGATCAAACGCAGGACTTCGACCTGCTTCTTCTCGTGTTCGCTGCTCACGCTCCCGGCCGATACCGGTTGAGCGCGGCGCTGGTTTTTCGCCAGCAACACGAAATGATCGCGAATCGTCGAGTGCGATACATCGGTGGCAGAACTGCCGTCAGCTGGCAGCTTCTGAAAGTAGGTGCGCCACTCTTCTGGCACAGCGTTAGGGTCGTGCAGGTAGAGCTCGTAGAGCTCTTCCACATAGGCAGCGTTACCACCGGAAAGGTGGGCACTGTTCCACATGCGCTGCATCACGCTTTCTTGCATGCTTGGTCACCCTCGGTTAGGGGACACCACCGGCGAAAACGCCCCACAGCCTCGAAAAATCAAGCTGAAAGGAATCACGCAGATAGTCCGGGTACCAGCCCGGATGCCCCTGCTGGTCTCAATTACGTCAAATAAGAGCCGCAGCTTTGTGAGCTACTGCTCAAGTTAATACTGTGGCGCCGGCTCGAGCCTGCGCCACAGGAGTTACAGGTACAGCGGTTTACGGTGCAACAGTTGAATCTGAATCAGACGCCACTTTGCAGGAGCATGTTGCGGATATGGCCGATTGCCTTGGTAGGGTTCAGACCCTTGGGGCAAACGTTCACGCAGTTCATGATCCCGCGGCAACGGAATACGCTGAACGGATCGTCCAGGGAAGCCAGACGCTCGGCGGTCTTGTTGTCACGGCTGTCAGCCAGGAAACGGTAGGCTTGCAGCAGTGCAGCTGGACCGAGGAACTTGTCCGGGTTCCACCAGAAGGACGGGCACGAAGTCGAGCAGCAGGCGCACAGAATGCACTCGTACAGACCATCGAGCTTTTCGCGCTCTTCCGGAGTTTGCAGACGCTCGATGGCCGGAGCCGGAGTGTCGTTCAGCAAATATGGCTTCACCTTCTCGTATTGCTTGTAGAAGATGCTCATATCGACGACCAGGTCACGAATAACTGGCAAACCAGGCAGCGGACGCACGACCAGCTTGTTGTTCTTGACCACGGCGGACAGCGGCGTGATGCATGCCAGGCCGTTTTTGCCGTTGATGTTCATGCCATCGGAACCGCACACGCCTTCACGGCACGAGCGACGATAGGAGAAACCTTCGTCCTGTTCCTTGATCAGGGCCAGCACGTCCAGAACCATCAGATCCTTGCCACCGGTATCAACGTCGAACACCTGGGTTTTAGGCGCCGAGTCGCTGTCGGGGTTGTAACGATAAACTTCGACTTTCAACATAGCAGCCACCCTTAGTAGGTCCGAATTTTCGGTTCAAACGCCGGTACAGTCTTCGGCGCAAAGTTGACTGCACGTTTGGTAACCCGCTTCTCGCCTGGGAAGTACAGGGTGTGGCACAGCCAGTTTTCATCGTCACGATCTTCGAAGTCTTCGCGAGCGTGAGCGCCGCGGGACTCTTTGCGCACTTCTGCAGCAACGGCAGTGGCTTCGGCGACTTCCAGCAGGTTCTGCAACTCCAGCGCTTCGATACGCGCGGTGTTGAAACCCTGGGACTTGTCGTTGATCTTGACGTTTGCAATGCGAACGCGCAGGTCGGCCAGTTGAGCGATACCTTTCTGCATGTATTCGCCGGTACGGAACACACCGAAGTAGTTCTGCATGCAGTTTTGCAGCTCGCGACGCAGGCTGGCGACGTCTTCGCCTTCGGTGCGCTCGTTGAGGCTGTTGAGACGGCTCAGGGCAGCTTCGATGTCGGTGTTGCTGGCCTCAGCGTATTCAACGCCGTCGGTCAGGGCTTTTTCCAGGTGCAGGCCGGCAGCGCGACCGAATACCACCAGGTCGAGCAGCGAGTTGCCGCCCAGACGGTTGGCACCGTGAACCGATACGCAGGCCACTTCACCTACCGCGAACAGACCAGGGATGATCTGGTCAACGCCGTTGGCGTCCTGAGTCATGGCCTGGCCGTGGATGTTGGTGGCTACGCCGCCCATCATGTAGTGGCAGGTTGGAACTACAGGGACTGGCGCGACAACCGGGTCAACGTGAGCGAATGTTTTGGACAGTTCGCAGATGCCTGGCAGACGGCTGTGCAGTACTTCTTCGCCCAGGTGATCGAGCTTCAGCATTACGTGGTCGCCGTTAGGACCGCAACCGTTGCCGGCGATGATTTCTTTAACCATCGAACGGGCAACAACGTCGCGACCTGCGAGGTCTTTCGCGTTCGGAGCATAACGCTCCATGAAACGCTCGCCGTGCTTGTTGATCAGGTAACCGCCTTCACCGCGGCAGCCTTCGGTAACCAGTACACCTGCGCCGGCGATGCCAGTCGGGTGGAACTGCCACATTTCGATGTCCTGTACAGGTACACCGGCACGCAGCGCCATGCCGATACCGTCACCGGTATTGATCAGGGCGTTGGTGGTGGAGGCATAGATACGGCCCGCGCCGCCGGTTGCCAGTACAGTGGCCTTGGCCTTGATGTACATGGTTTCGCCGGTTTCGATGCAGATCGCGATCACGCCAACGAATGCGCCGTCCTGGTTCTTCACCAGATCAACTGCGTAGTACTCGTTGAGGAAGGTGGTGCCTGCCTTCAGGTTGCCCTGGTACAGGGTGTGCAGCAGCGCGTGACCGGTACGGTCGGATGCCGCGCAGGTACGTGCAGCCTGACCGCCCTTACCGAAGTCCTTGGACTGACCACCGAACGGACGCTGGTAGATGCGACCGGTTTCGGTACGCGAGAACGGCAGACCCATGTGATCCAGTTCGAAGACCGCAGCCGGGCCTTCCTGACACATGTATTCGATAGCGTCCTGGTCGCCGATGTAGTCGGAACCCTTGACGGTATCGTACATGTGCCAGCGCCAGTCATCGTTCGGATCTGCCGAAGCGATGGCGCAGGTGATGCCACCCTGGGCCGATACGGTGTGGGAACGGGTCGGGAACACCTTGGTGACTACGGCAGTCTTGTGGCCGCCTTCAGCCAGTTGCAGTGCTGCACGCATGCCAGCGCCGCCGCCGCCAATGATGATGGCGTCGAATGAAAGTGTATTTATGCTAGACATGAATCAGATACCCCAAAGAATCTGCACACCCCAGACGAAGTAAGCGAACATCGCAACGCCGCAAACAGCCTGGAACAGGAAACGCACAGCAGTCGCAGACTTGCCCAGCGCCATCGGCGTCAGGTAGTCAGTCGCGATGGTCCACATGCCGACCCAGGCGTGAGCGCCCAGAGCGACCAGAGCCAGCAGGCTGAAGATGCGCATTGCAGTATGGGAGTACAGGCCGTGCCACTGGGCATAGTCGATGCCAGGGTGCGCGACCACGTATCCGATCAGGAAAATGAAATAAGCCGCGAGCACGACAGCGGAGACGCGTTGCGCCATCCAGTCGTAGAGGCCCGAACGCGAGAGGTTCGTAACGCTGGTTACCATATCCAAACTCCTGCCAGAACGATCAGCACCAGGGAAACGGCGATGATGATTTTCGAGCCCAGTCGTCCGCCTTCCAGCGTCTCACCGACACCCGCATCCATGATCAAGTGACGAATGCCCGCCACCAGGTGATACAGCAAGGAGGACAGGAGACCCCACACAACGAACTTGGCCAGAGGGCTGGTCAAGCATGCCTTCACCTCGCCGAAACCTTCCTCGGAACCCAGCGACTTGCTCAATGCGTAAAGCATGATGGCAAGGCCCAGGAAGAGAATGATGCCGGAGACGCGATGAAGAAATGACGTTACGCCGGTGATGGGGAGTTTGATGGTCCTTAGGTCTAGGTTTACAGGTCGTTGGCTTTTCACGGCTTTTTTCACACTGAAGAGCCCCTAACAATCAGGGCAAGTTGTTGGGAAGTGCACTGGTCAGGTACCCACCACCCAGGGAGTGACGACCCCCAGTAAAACAGGCCCAAAAGCCACTGGCGGTCGGACGGCGAGTATAGACAGTTAGCCAACTAATGACAACGCGCAGGCCTCCCCCTAATAGCGGATTGCATTAGCGGGACAAAAGGCGTAAATGGCAGGGAAATTCGACAAAAACAGGGCTTCAAAGCCTTCTGTAGCAAGACTTTAAGCAAATTGACTTTAGGATTTATCTCACTATAGTGATGCGGGCCCTGCGTGGGGGGTCTGTCTGATGATTTGAAGCATAAATAGGAGGCCATATGGCTGACAAAAAAGCGCAGTTGATCATCGAGGGCGCTGCCCCCGTCGAGCTGCCCATTCTGACCGGCACCGTAGGTCCCGACGTAATTGACGTACGCGGTCTTACCGCCACCGGCCGCTTCACATTCGACCCTGGTTTCATGTCGACCGCCTCTTGCGAGTCGAAGATCACCTACATCGATGGTGACAAAGGCATCCTGCTGCATCGCGGCTACCCGATCGAACAGCTGGCTGACCAGTCCGACTACCTGGAAACCTGCTACCTGCTGCTCAATGGCGAACTGCCAAACGCCGAGCAGAAGGCACAATTCGTCGTCACCGTGAAAAACCACACCATGGTGCACGAGCAGTTGAAGACTTTCTTCAACGGTTTCCGTCGCGACGCCCACCCGATGGCCGTCATGTGCGGTGTTGTAGGCGCCCTGTCGGCGTTCTACCACGACTCGCTGGACATCAATAACCCGCAGCACCGCGAAATCTCCGCGATCCGCCTGGTCGCCAAGATGCCGACCCTGGCCGCGATGGTCTACAAGTACTCCATGGGCCAGCCCATGATGTACCCACGCAACGACCTGAGCTACGCCGAGAACTTCCTGCACATGATGTTCAACACCCCGTGCGAGATCAAACCGATCAGCCCGGTACTGGCCAGCGCGATGGACAAGATCTTCATCCTCCACGCCGACCACGAACAGAACGCCTCGACGTCCACCGTGCGCATGGCGGGCTCCTCGGGTGCCAACCCGTTCGCCTGTATCGCAGCCGGCATCGCCGCGCTGTGGGGCCCGGCACACGGCGGCGCCAACGAAGCCGTACTGACCATGCTCGATGAAATCGGTGATGTCTCCAACATCGACAAGTTCATCGCCAAGGCCAAGGACAAGAACGATCCGTTCAAGCTCATGGGCTTCGGTCACCGCGTTTACAAAAACCGCGACCCACGCGCCACGGTGATGAAGCAGACCTGCGACGAAGTCCTGCGCGAGCTTGGCATCAACAACGATCCGCAGCTGGAACTGGCCATGCGCCTGGAAGAGATCGCCCTGACCGATCCTTACTTCATCGAGCGCTCGCTGTACCCGAACGTCGACTTCTACTCGGGGATCATCCTCAAGGCGATCGGCATTCCAACCAGCATGTTCACTGTGATCTTCGCCCTGGCGCGGACCGTCGGCTGGATCTCGCACTGGAAGGAAATGCTCTCCAGCCCGTACAAGATTGGCCGTCCACGCCAGCTGTACACCGGCTACGAGCCTCGCGACATCGTGCCACTCGACAAGCGCAAATAAGCGACTCGAACGCACAAAAAAGGCTGCCGATTGGCAGCCTTTTTTATTGCCGGCCCCTCGCTGGAGCGAGGCTTGCCCGCGAACCGAGTCAGGCGATAGTCAGTCACACCTAGTCGAGACTTTCGCGGGCAAGCCTCGCTCCAACACAGGTATTTCCTGCCACACCTCTGCCCAACCCTACTTCTCAGCCACTTCCTTCAACGCCTTCAAGGTATTGAACGGGGCATCGACAACGAACTTGTTGGCCAGCCACGACGGCACGCTACCGCCCGGCTCGGTGTGCACCTGATAGGTCACAGCAGTCTGGTTCGGCCCCTTGGGCACGAACTTCCAGAAGCCATCCACGGCTGCTACGCGCACGAAGCCGGACTCTTCAGGAATGTACTTGGGCTGCCCTTCCAGCTTGCGCGTCAGGCTGCCATCAGCACCGTTGACACTGGTCACCAAAAGCACCGAATCCCGCGGGGTGACCGGCCATGGCGTGTTGAACTGGGTGTAGGTCCAGACCTGATCACCCTCGCGCTTGAGCGCCTTCTGGCTCTTGCACTCGTGAATCCACTTGCAGGCGCCCGCCACATCCTCCTGGAAGCTGCGGACCTTGGCCATGCTGGCGTTGATCACTGTCTCACCGCGATAGGCCTTGTACTTGGAACCGGCCACATCACTCAGAGAAACCTTGATCCCGTCTTCGTCCTTGGCCACCTGCCAGTCTTCGGCCTGAGCCACCCCAGCCACCAATACAGTCAGACCGCAGGCCAGCGCTATTCGATGCAGCGAACTCATTGTTGTATTCCTTATTGTCGAAGTTCCAGCCAATCAATTCCGCCGAAATATGTTTTTCAGGCAACTGCCGTGGCCTTCTCCCACCAACCGATCAAACGAATGGCATCCGCCTGATTGCTGCCACAGACATCCTCGGCCGCGACAAAGCGCCCGCAGACCGCCGGGCGCTCGGGCTTGCCGAACAGATTGCACAGCAGTTCGACCGACAGATGCAGGCAACGTTCTCCGGCGGGCTTGCCATTTGGCATGCCGGGAATGGGCGAAGTGATGGAGGGCGCGATGCAGCAGGCACCACATCCCGAACGGCAGTCCATGAGACACAAACCTTCATTGAAAAAGACGAGACGCAGGATATTACCCGCTAAAACGGCCGTTTGAAAACAGCACGATGAACTGCACAGGCTTTACTGCTTGAACTTGAAATCCAGCGCTGCACCTTCGATCTCATGCCGATCATTGTTACGCATCTGCAGCTGCATCTCATTGCTCAACAAGCGGCCATTGAGCTGGAACGCCTCTTTGTCGCTGGCGTCCTTGGTGCTGAACATCGGCGGCAGGATCGGCTTGTGCGGCGCCGTAATGACCCCTTTGGGCGGGGTCATCTGCTGCACCAGTTCCGGTGGCAGGCTCAGGTCCAGCTTGGGCTGGCTCAGGCGCGTGTCCTTGACCACTTCCCTGGCGGGCTTGCTTTTGTTGACCACGGGCTCACGCTTGAGCGTCGCCGTAGAGGCTTGTGACGTGGCCTTGGGAGCTGGCAACTTCAGCGCATCAGCCTTGACCTGGGCTTCCTTGATCGGCGAAGCCTTGACCGGCGCAGACTTGGCAGCCACTACCGGGACTACAGGCACATTGGGCTTGAGCTCATGCACGGGAGCCTGGTCCTCTACGGTAGGCGCCACCTTGGCCACCGGCGTCTGCTCCACCTCAGCCTCGACCACGGGTGCCACAGCAACGGGCGGCAGCGCCTGCACAGGAGCCGCAGGCGCCTCGGCAGCGGCCTGGGGCGCGCTTGCGGGGGTTTCGGTCTTGGGCTTGGGCACAGGCGGCTGCTGAGCATCACAGGCGCTCAGCAGGGCAATGATCAACAATCCGGCAAAACGGGAAACATTCATAGGCAAAACTGACAACGGCAGAGGGCCATATGCTGGCCTGTTGAAGGCCAGCTGACAAGACGCAAAAAAACAACCTGCAAAGATAGTGACCGCGCCCCTGCGGATAAGATCAATAAGCGTGCGCAGCCTCATGGCAAAGCTGCTTGGCCAGCATACCCAACGTCATCAACGCCCGGTCTGCCTCGCGATTCCACGGGATGCCGCAATTGAGGCGGATACAGTGGTTGAACTGCTCGGTATTACTGAAGATCAGCCCCGGCGCAATGCTGATGCCCTGCTCCAGCGCCCGCACATGCAGCTCCTGGGTATTGACCCGTCCCGGCAGGCTGACCCACAGGATAAAGCCGCCCAGCGGCCTGCTCATCTGCGTACCTTCGGGGAAATGCTGCTGCACACCCAACTGGAAGGCACTGAGATTTTTCCGATATTCCTGTCGGATAAAGCGCAGGTGCCGGTCGTAACCGCCATTTTCCAGGTAGGCCGCCACCCCCATTTGAGTCACGCTGCAGGCAGAATGAGTCGTGAACGTCTGCAGGCGCTGGATATCCGCCTGATACTTGCCCGCAATCATCCAGCCGATACGCACGCCGGGAGACAAGGTCTTGGTAAAGCTTGAGCAATAGATCACCCGGCCAAGGCGATCAAAGGACTTGAGCGACTTGGTACGACCCTGCTCGAACATCAGTTCGCCGTAGATATCATCTTCGACAATCTGGATATCGAAGTCTGAAGCCAGGCGCAGCAGGTGTTTCTGCCGCTCTTCGGGCATGGTGCTGCCCAGGGGATTGCTCAGGCGCGAGGTGAGGACCAACGTCTTGATCGACCACTGGTTGGCCGCCAGTTGCAAGGCCTCCAGACTGATACCGGTGACCGGATCACTGGGGATCTCGATAACCTTCAGGCCCAGCAAATCGGCCAGTTGCAGCAGGCCGTAATAGGTCGGCGACTCCGCTGCGATCAGGTCGCCCGGACGAGTCAGAACCCGCAGCGACATCTGCAGCGCATCGACGCAACCGTGGGTGATGACCACTTCGGACGGATCGACCACTACCCCGGCATCGCGCATGCGGATCGCGACCTGACGGCGCAACGGCTCAAAACCGGGGCTGAACATGTAGCTGAAGGCCCGCGGGCTCTGAAACCGGGTGACCTTGGCGATCTGCTGATGCAAGGCCCGCACCGGCAGGTAATCGACATGAGGCACAGCGGCGCCCAGGGGAAACACACCCTCGCGGCGGGATTCCACCAACACCTGCTGAATGATGCTGCTGCGGGTGACCAGGCCAGGCCGCTCGACCCGCGCAATATCGGGAGTCGGCGCCGTCAAGGCGGGCGTCTGGTGCACATAGTAGCCCGACTGCGGCCGCGCCCGGATCAATCCCTGGTCTTCCAGGTTGGCATAAGCCTGCAGCACTGTGGCATGACTGACGTTTAGCTGCGAACTCATCTTGCGCACCGAAGGCACGCGCTCGCCGGGCTGATAAACACCCCGACGAATGTCCTCGGCCAACTGCTGAGAGATGCGTTGATAAAGCAAAAGATTAGTCATGACCCAGGCCTCGATCCTTGCCGACAGCAGGTTTCCAAAATGAAAACAGTCGTTAATTTACCTCAATAGTTTCGAAGTGTACTGGGACAGTTTGACGCAGGGCTAGCACTATTGCGCATTGCCAAAAAATAATTTATGGCAAATATGCCAATATGCAGGGTGTTTACGCATAAAAAATCCCGGCGTCGCTTCCGAGGCCGGGATTTTTTTGATTTTTTTTCAGCGAGCAGCGCCCAAGTGGCCTTTTTCGTCAGAAAAAACGATCTCGACCCGACGATTCATCGCCCGACCACGCTCGGAAGTGTTCGCCGCCACGGCAAAGTCATCGCCGTAACCCTGCACCTGAATACGCTTTTCAGCGATTCCCAGATCAGTCAGCACATCGGCGACGGCCTGAGCCCGATCCTTGGACAGTTGCAGGTTCTCGTCCTTGTCACCGGTACTGTCGGTATAACCCTCGATACGCACGATGCGCGCCGGGTTGAGCTGAAGGAACTGCACCAGTTTCAGCACCGTGCGATTGGCCGATGTTTTCAGCTCGGCCTGACCGGTATCAAACAGCGTATCGCCGAGAGTCAGGACCAGGCCGCGATCGGTCTGGGTCGTGGCCAGGGCGACAATCTGGTCTTCCAGCCACTGCCCCTGGCGCTGGGCACTGGCCAGTTTGGCTTCACGCAATGCCAGTTGCAGACGCTGACGCTCCAGTTCCTGTTTGGCCAGGGCTTCCTGATTGAGCAGCAGATGACTGTGCTCCCGGGCAATGGCACTGTAACGACTGCTCAGGTATGCGTAGTGACTGACATCCGTACTGCTGCCCAGGTAACCGGAAAGACGATCAGCGCGGCTCAGCAGTTCACCGGCACGAATCACGTCCCGTGGCGCGCTGCGCAGCACATCAGGATCCTCCTTCACTTTCTGGAAATCGGCACCGGCCTGGCGCAAAGCCTGATCGCTGTCCTGACGCCCGGCGCAACCGTACAGTCCGGCCGAACCCAGCAATAAACACACACTGATTAAGCAAGGAACGCGATTCATTGCGCACTCCCCAACTGTTTATGCAGGCGATTGAGTCGGGTATCGAGCTGATGCAACTGCTCTTCACTCTTGGCCACCAGCACCTTGGCCTCAGCCAGGCGCGCATCCAGCTCAGCCTCTTCGGCCTGCATGCGCGCATCCTTGTAGGATTTGCCAAGCATGGCGGAACGCGCCTGGGCATATTTGGCCTGAGCCATCTGCAGATCGTCCTGGTCATCGGTGGCGCCGACAGCCTTGGCCTGCTCGAGGGCCTGCTCGGTCAATTTCAGTTGTTCGGTGGGCGCCGGATCACTGGCGCAACCGGCCAGGCTGGCTACTGCCAGGGCGGCGAATAGAGGGCGGATACTCACAAAAACGTTCCTACTTATTTAGAACACTGCTGCTGCCAGCTTGCTGCAACTGAGCCTTCCAGAGATCAAGGTTGCGCTTGACCGCTGCGTCCGACAGCCCGGAGGCGGAGGATTCTGTCATCTTTTTCGCCAACTGTCCGCGCAACCACGGGTCGTTGCAGGCGGAATTGAACGACAGCGCCAGATAAAAACCAGGCTTGTCCAGAGGCAACGGCTGGGGCATCAAGTCGTTGGCGAAGCCCAGGGTCTGGCTCAACGCCAGACCTGCGTAGTGTCCGGCGAGGACATATTCAACCTGACCCAGCATCAGTTTCTGAAAAGCCTGGGCAAGATTGGGCACACGTTCCAGCGTCAGATGCTCCTGCGCCGAACCTTCAAAGGAACGGGTTAGCCGGGTCTTCTCAGAAATGGCTCCCGGGTGCCCTTTCAAGTCGATCAGCAGGTTGAAGGGTGCAGCCTGTGTCCGTCGGGTCCAGACCATGATTTCGTTACGCATGATGGGCGGATGGATATAGTCCAGAGCCTCCAGCTCTTCGACATTGAGAGGCGCATCAGCCAGCAGATCCATGCGTCCGCTGCGCACTTCATCCAGAGCCTGACTGCGCTTGCCACCGTACAGAAGCTCGACCTTGATACCCAACTCCCCTGCCACCTGTTTGAGGACATCGGCGTTGGCGCCGATCAGGCGTTTAGGATCTGCGGGATCCCGCCATAAATAAGGAGGGGCATCCGGACTGCCCGTCACGATCAGCCGCTCACACTTGCCTGCGGCAAACAGCAACGACGGCAACAACAAAAGCCCTAGCATCAATGCTGGCAACGGCTTTACCTGGCCCATGAATCCTTCCTTTATTTAACGCAATAAAAAACCCGTTCCCGAGGAACATGGGACCTCGTGGCAAGCCACGGATTCCACGCTCCCCGAAAGAACGGGTGATTTATAAGCCGGAGGGCGTTCTGCAGGAGCGGTTTTAACCGCGAGAATGCTCTCCCGGCTAAAGCCGGTCCTGCGTTAAACCAGCTTTTCCAACTCAGGCACCGCTTCGAACAGGTCAGCAACCAGGCCATAGTCAGCCACCTGGAAGATCGGTGCTTCTTCGTCCTTGTTGATCGCAACGATCACCTTGGAGTCCTTCATACCGGCCAAGTGCTGGATCGCGCCGGAGATACCGACGGCGATGTACAACTGAGGCGCGACGATCTTGCCGGTCTGGCCGACCTGCATGTCGTTCGGTACGAAACCGGCATCGACCGCAGCGCGGGAAGCGCCGACCGCTGCACCCAGCTTGTCCGCCAGGGCGTACAGGTGCTTGAAGTTGTCGCCGTTCTGCATGCCGCGGCCGCCGGAAACGACGATCTTGGCAGCGGTCAGCTCCGGACGATCGGACTTGGCCAGTTCTTCACCCACGAAGGACGATTTGCCTGCGTCGTGAGCAGCCGCAACCGCTTCAACCGCAGCCGAACCACCTTCAGCGGCTACCGGGTCGAAACCGGTGGCACGTACGGTGATGATCTTGACCGCAGCCGAAGACTGAACGGTGGCGATGGCGTTACCGGCATAGATCGGGCGCTTGAAGGTGTCGGCGCTTTCTACCGAGATGATCTCGGAGATCTGGTCAACGTCCAGTTGCGCGGCAACCCGCGGCAGGATGTTTTTGCCGTTGGAAGTCGCGGCAGCCAGGATGTGGCTGTAGCCTTTGCCCAACTCGGCAACGAGCGGCGCAACGTTTTCCGGCAGTTGATGGCCGTAGGCAGCGTTGTCCGCCAGCAGCACCTTGGCCACACCGGCGATTTTCGCCGCTGCGTCAGCCACAGCAGCCACACCGGCGCCAGCCACCAGTACATTGATGTCGCCACCGATCTTAACGGCAGCAGCCACGGTATTCAGGGTGGCCGGAGCCAGGGTCTTGCCGTCGTGTTCAGCGATTACCAGGATAGTCATGGTCAGATCACCTTCGCTTCGTTTTTCAGTTTCTCGACCAGTTCAGCCACCGACTTGACCTTGATGCCAGCGCTGCGGGCAGCCGGCGCTTCGACTTTCAGGGTCTTGGTGGTGGAGGCCGTGGAGACACCCAGAGCGTCCGGAGTCAGCACTTCGAGAGGCTTCTTCTTGGCTTTCATGATGTTCGGCAGCGAGGCGTAGCGTGGCTCGTTCAGACGCAGGTCTGTGGTCACGATCGCTGGCAGGCTCAGGGAAACGGTTTGCAGGCCGCCGTCGATTTCGCGGGTCACGGCAACCTTGTCACCGGCCACTTCGACTTTCGACGCGAAAGTGCCTTGCGGGTAGCCACTCAGGGCTGCCAGCATCTGACCAGTCTGGTTGTTGTCGCTGTCGATGGCTTGTTTGCCCAGGATCACCAACTGAGGCTGTTCCTTGTCGACCACGGCCTTGAGCAGCTTGGCCACGGCAAGGGAGTTCAGTTCGTCAGCAGATTCAACGAGGATGGCGCGGTCAGCGCCCAGTGCCAGTGCGGTACGCAGTTGCTCCTGAGCAGTGGTCGGGCCGACGGAAACGACGACGATCTCGGTCGCTACGCCTTTCTCTTTCAGGCGGACGGCCTCTTCCACGGCGATTTCGCAGAAAGGGTTCATCGACATTTTGACGTTGGCCAGATCAACGCCGGAGTTGTCCGCTTTGACGCGAACCTTGACGTTGTAGTCGACCACACGTTTGACAGCTACAAGAACCTTCATGGATTCCTCGTTTCTCTCCGGTGAAAAGAAGTCGCCCGGCATCAGCCAGGCGATGAATGCGCGTCAGTGTAAAGAACACCTCTGAAAACACTGTATTCGTGCTTGCTGAAGGGGGAATTCGGCAAAAACATCCGTCCGCATCCAGCAATCACAGCCGTAGACCACAAGGGTGTGTAAACTTCATCCCCCTGCCGCCCCGCAAGGGGTGAGGCTGGTCTGTCACGCGGCTCGCAATGTCTTTAGAGGTGTTCCTGGATCAACAGCCAGGCGCGGTACAAACACCCAATAAGCGCAAAACCGCCCGTATCTTGACCGGAACGCCTTTTCTGGTCAATACGACAAAACTGCCAGTCACGAGCCCCGCCTCTATGATTTATCAGGCTTGCAGCTAATTCAAACAAACGTTTGTATTGGACCGCAAGGGTGGTGTAGATATAATGCGCCCCTTGTGTAATGACGTTTGGGCCAACCACCCTTCATACGTCGCTTTTTATGCGTCATATAAAAAAACACCGTAGAGCCTTGAGTAGGAGATAGCCTGTGGAACGCGAATACATGGAATTCGACGTGGTCATCGTCGGAGCCGGCCCCGCCGGGCTTTCTGCCGCTTGCCGCCTGAAGCAAAAAGCAGCCGATGCCGGTCAAGAGATCAGCGTCTGCGTGGTGGAGAAAGGCTCGGAAGTCGGTGCCCACATTCTGTCCGGCGCAGTGTTCGAACCCCGCGCCCTCAACGAACTGTTTCCCAACTGGCAGGAACTCGGCGCACCGCTGAACACGCCGGTCAAGCGCGATGACATCTATGTACTGCGCAGCGCCGACAGCGCCACCAAGGTGCCGGACCTGTTCGTACCCAAGACCATGCACAACCATGGCAACTATATTATCTCCCTGGGCAACCTGTGCCGCTGGCTGGCCCAGCAGGCCGAGAACCTGGGTGTGGAGATCTACCCCGGCTTCGCCGCCCAGGAAGCCCTGTTCGACGACAACGGTGTCGTGCGTGGCATCATTACCGGTGACCTGGGCGTTGACCGCGAAGGCAACCCCAAGGAAGGCCTGTACACCCCCGGCATGGAACTGCGCGGCAAATACACGCTGTTCGCCGAAGGCTGCCGTGGCCATATCGGCAAGCAACTGATCAAGCGCTTCAAGCTGGACGACGAGTCAGACGTGCAGCACTACGGCATCGGCCTCAAGGAAATCTGGGAAGTCGACCCGGCCAAGCATGAACAGGGCCTGGTGGTTCACACCGCCGGCTGGCCGCTGGACGACGACAACATGGGCGGCTCCTTCCTTTATCACCTGGAAAACAACCAGGTGGTGGTGGGTTTGATCGTCGACCTGTCGTACAGCAACCCGTACCTGTCGCCGTTCGACGAATTCCAGCGCTACAAGCACCATCCGGTGATCAAGCAGTACCTGGAAGGCGGCAAGCGCATCAGCTATGGCGCCCGCGCCATCTGTAAAGGCGGCCTGAACTCGCTGCCGAAAATGGTCTTCCCCGGCGGCGCGCTGATCGGCTGCGACCTGGGCACCCTGAACTTCGCCAAGATCAAGGGCAGCCACACCGCGATGAAATCCGGCATGCTCGCCGCTGAAGCCATCGCCGACGTGCTGTTCGCCGGTAACGAAGGCGGCGACACCCTTAATAGCTATGTTCAGGCCTTCAAGGGCAGCTGGTTGCAGGAAGAGCTGTTCGGCAGCCGCAACTTCGGCCCGGCCCTGCACAAGTTCGGCGCGATCATGGGCGGTGCGTTCAACTTCATCGACCAGAATATCTTCGCGGGCAAACTGCCGTTTACCCTGCACGACACCAAGCCGGACTACGCCTGCCTCAAACTGGCGGCCGACTCGAAGAAGATCGACTACCCCAAACCCGACGGCAAGCTCAGCTTCGACAAGCTCAGCTCGGTGTTCATCTCCGGTACCAACCACGAAGAAGAACAGCCGTGCCACCTGAAGCTGACCGACCCGAGCATCCCGATCGGCACCAACCTGCCGCTGTATGACGAGCCGGCCCAGCGCTACTGCCCGGCGGGTGTGTATGAGGTAGTGACCAAGGAAGACGGCGAGAAGCGCTTCCAGATCAACGCGCAGAACTGCGTGCACTGCAAAACCTGCGACATCAAGGACCCGTCCCAGAACATCACCTGGGTCACCCCGGAGGGCGCAGGCGGGCCGACGTACCCTAATATGTAAGAGGGACAGCTTTTATTCGAGCTATCAGCCATGTGCTGCGAGAAAGGCTCCTTCGGGGGCCTTTTTGCTGTCTGCGATAAACATGGCAGCGCGACTACCCTCCTCCCCCGGATTACGCTGAAAGTAGCGTTTATATTCGCGACTGAACTGCGACGTGCTCTGATAGCCGACCCGCAACGCCACCTGGGCCACGCCCAAGCCTTCGACGATCAACAGATGCTGAGCCTTGAGCAGGCGCAGGCGCTTGAGGTATTGCACCGGCGACAACAGGGTGCTGCGCTTGAAATGCTCATGGAAGGTCGAAGCACTCATGTTTGCCTGACGCGCCAGGGTCTCGACATTCAGCGGCTCGGAAAAATGGCTATGCAGATAAGCCAGCGAGCCGGCAACACGGGCGAAATGGCTTTGCTGGGTGACCAATGCCCGCAGTACCCCGGATTGCGGCCCACGCAACGCGGCATACAACACCTCACGCAGCCGCGCCTGGCCCATGGCCTGACATTCGCGCGGATCGTGCAGACAACGCAGCAAGCGCTCCAGGCTCTCGCGCATGGCCGTATCGAGGACCACCGAGGTCATGGACTCCGGCGTCTGCGCCTCGACTATCTGGTCCGGCTCCTCGCCCAAAGCCTGGACCAGCTCGCCCAGCACCACCCGGTCGATCGCCACCGACACACCGAACAGCGGCTCCTGGGGCGTGGCAAAGGTCTCGCACATGAACGGCACCGACAGCGCCTGTACCAGGTAATGCCCGGCGCCGTAGTCCAGGGTACGGGTGCCCAGGGTCGCGAACTTGCCACCCTGGGCGATGATCATCAGGCTCGGCTCGTAGATCTGCGGGCTGCTGGCGACATAGGTATAGAGGGAGACGACGTTGACCTGGGGCAAGCGTGTCGCCACAAAACCCGGCCGCGTGGCCAAGGGCTTGATCAGCGCGACAAGGGCGGCATTGGCGTCGGAATGGTAGGACTGCAACATGAAAGACCCGGCAGAGGATTAGACAGCCCTATCATCGCAGATCTGCCCCGCGTGGCGCTCATCTGGCAACGGGCGCCGGAGGAATAGGCATGACACTCGGAGGAATCATCATCGTCAGTACGGGCAGCCTGCCGGACAATGGCCGCCTTCAATCTGATACACATTAGCGAGGTTCATCATGTACACAGCCATCGGTTACGCCGCCCAGACATCGACCGCTCCCCTGGCCCCCATGACCTTCGAACGCCGCGCCCCACGGGCCGACGATGTGGCCATCGAGATCCTCTACTGCGGCGTCTGCCATTCGGATATCCACCAGGCGCGCAACGAGTGGGGGTTTGCCACCTACCCGCTGATGCCAGGCCATGAAATCGTCGGCAAGGTCACCGCTATCGGCGCCAATGTCAGCAAGTTCAAAGTCGGTGATCTGGTCGGCGTCGGCTGCCTGGTCGACTCCTGCCGCACCTGCGAAGCCTGCACGGCGGACCTGGAGCAATACTGCGTCGAAGGCCCGACCCAGACCTATGCCGGGCACGACCGCATCGACGGCAGCCTGACCATGGGCGGCTACTCCAGCGCCATCGTAGTCAGCGACCGCTTCGTCGTGAGCATTCCGGCCAAGCTCGACCTGGCCAGCGCCGCGCCGATTCTGTGCGCAGGCATTACCACCTATTCGCCACTGAAGCACTTCGGCGTCAAGGCCGGTGACAAGGTCGGCGTATTGGGCATGGGCGGTCTCGGCCATATGGGCATCAAGTTCGCCAAGGCCATGGGCGCCGAAGTGACCCTGTTCACCCGTTCCCAGGCCAAGGCCGAAGAAGCCCGTCGCCAGGGTGCCGACCATGTGATCGTGTCAACCGACGAGCAGCAGATGCAGGCCGCCGCCGGGCAGTTCGACTACCTGCTGGACACCATTCCGGTGCAACACGACCTCAACCCCTACCTCAACACCCTGAAGTTCGACGGCGTACATATCCTGGTTGGCCTGATCGAACCGATCAACCCGCCGGTGCACGCAGTGAACCTGGTGATGAAGCGTCGGGTACTGGCCGGCTCCATGATCGGCGGCCTGGCAGAAACCCAGGAAGTCCTCGACTTCTGCGCCGAGCACGACATCACCTGTGACATCGAGATGCTGGATATCCGCAATATCAACGACGCATTCGAACGCGTGATCAAGGGTGATGTGAAATATCGCTTTGTGATAGATATGGCCACATTGAAAGCCTGACCTTCGACCCTATAAGGTCGAATCCTGTGGGAGCGAATTCATTCGCGAAGAAGACAGTACATTCGATGCATCCGTATCGTCTGGAATGCTGCATTCGCGGATAAATCCGCTCCCACAATGACCCCCATAAGGCTACAGACGTCTTCCCCCCCCCAACTCCGCCGACAACCGCCCTGCCGTCTCCTTGATCAGCGGCACCAACTCGGCCATCTTCTCAAGCGGCATGTACGGCACCGTACTGGCGATGCTGATCCCGGCAATGATCTGCTTGCTGGCATCACGAATCGGCGCCGCGACGCAGCGGATCGACGGTTCGTTGTCTTCCAGGTCGAAGGCATAACCGCCCTGCACATATTCCAGCATGCGCTCACGCACCTGTTCCCAGGACTGCTCCTCATGGCTGGGCCACAGCGGATTGCGCCCGCCTGCTGGCAGGCTGACCTGATACAGGCGCTGCCATTCCGCTTCACTGCTGTCGAGCAACAACGCCTTGCCGATGCCGGTACGGGCCAGGGGCATGCGATGACCGACCCGCGAGCGCATCTCCGGGCCATTGCGGCCAGGGTTCTTGTGCAGGTACAGCACTTCATCGCCATCACGCACGGCCAGGTGCACGGTGTCGCCAGTCAGCTCCGACAGGTGATCCAGATACGGCCGCGCCAGCATGGCCAGGGGCACTTCTTCGCGAGCCTGGAAGCCCAGCTCGATCAGTTTCGGCCCCAGCAGATAGCCGACCTGAGGCAATACCCGCAGGTAACGCTCCTCCACCAGGCAACTGGCCAGGCGATGGGTGGTGCTGCGGGTAGTGCCGATCAGCCGGGCGATTTCCTTGAGGTCCCGGGCGCCACTGGCCACGGCCTGGATCACGCCAAGGCCGCGCAGCAGGGTCTGGGTGCCCGTGGGCGCTGCCGCAGGGGATTCGGGTTGCGGGGGTTCAAGCTGCATATCACGCCTTATCCGATCAAAAAGCTGACGGCATTATCGCCGCCAGCCCGGGCTGATGTCACAACTCAATACGCTCGACCTTGCCCACCAGCAGGATGTAGGACAGCGCGCCAATCAATGCCAGCACCGAGATATAGGTAATGGCCGGGGCGAACGAGTCGCCCGTGGCGAGAAAACCGATGACGATGGGCGTGGCAATGGCCGACAGATTGCCGATGAAGTTGAAGGTGCCGCCGGTCAGGCCCAACAGACGCGCCGGGGCCAGGGTCGAGACCAGCGACCAGGTGATCGATGCAAGACCGTTGCCGAAAAACGCCAGGGCCAGAAAAGCAATGACCAGCGGTGTCGACTCAACGAAGTTGGCGCCAATGATGGACGTTGAAATCAGCAGCCCGGCAATGATCGGCAACTTGCGCGCAAAACCCACGGTGTAACCGCGACGGATCAGCCAGTCGGAGAAGAAGCCCGAGCACAGCACACCGACAAAGGCCGCAAGGAACGGCAGCGAGGCCAGCAGACCGGACTTGATGAAGTCCATGCCACGGTATTTCACCAGATAGGTGGGGAACCAGGTCAGGAAGAACCACAGGGTCGAGTTGAGGCAGAACTGCCCCAGGTAAATGCCCCACAGCTTGCGCTTGCTCAGCACGATGCCCAGGTCTGCCCAGCTGAAGCCTTGCTGCTTCTTGCTGACGTCCGCCTGGATATCCACCAGCCCGCCGCCTTCGCGGATCAGATCGATCTCCCCGGCGTTAACGCCTTTGAAGTCCCGTGGCTCGCGGTAAACCATGTACCAGATCGCCGCCCAGACAATCCCGATGACACCGGTACTGACGAAGACCATGTGCCAGCCAAACGTGGCTTGCAGCCAGGCCAGGACCGGCGTCAGGAACGCCAGGCCGACGAACTGCCCGGAGGTATAGAAACCAATGGCCGTAGCCCGTTCGCGCTCAGGGAACCAGGTGGTGACCACGCGACTGTTGATCGGGTAAGCCGGGGCTTCCAGGGCACCGACAGCCATGCGCAGGACGAACAGCGCAACAAAGCTGCCAGCAAAACCGAGCATCACCGTGGCCAGGGACCACAGGGCCAAGGCGGCGGTATAGAGGATGCGCGGCGGCACCCGGTCTACCAGCCAGCCACCGGGCAACTGCATGGCGGCGTAGGTCCAGCCGAAAGCGGAGAACACCAGGCCGACGTGGACCGGGTCGATGCCCAGTTCACTGGTCAGGGCCGGGGCAGCGATGGACAGGTTGCTGCGGTCCAGATAGTTGATCACTACGGTGATAAACAACAGGACCATGATGAAGAAGCGCTTGCGCGTCGGCGTAGCCAACGCCGCGCTATCAAGTGTGCGTGTCTGCATGGGGTTTGCCTCTTCTTATGGTTATTGAGGTCGGTAATAGCGATGAACCTGACTGAAACCAGACCCAACGAGGCCTAATTCCAATCCAGGATGGGCGCGACGATCAGGCCATCACCACTCGGCAAAACTGCCATCGGCATGACGCCAGATCGGGTTGCGCCAGCGATGGCCGATGGCAGCGCGTTCCTTGACGTACTCCTCGTTGATCTCGATGCCCAGGCCCGGGCCATTGGGGATCTTGACCATGCCCTTGTCGTAGTCGAACACCTCAGGATTCTTGATGTAGTCCAGCAGGTCGTTGCTCTCGTTGTAGTGGATGCCCAGGCTCTGCTCCTGAATGAAGGCGTTGTAACAGGCCGCATCCAGTTGCAGGCAGGCCGCCAGGGCGATCGGCCCCAACGGGCAATGCAGGGCCAGGGCGACGTCGTAGGCCTCGGCCATATTGGCGATCTTGCGGGTTTCGGTGATGCCACCGGCGTGGGAAGCATCCGGCTGGATGATGTCGACGTAGCCTTCGCTGAGCACGCGCTTGAAGTCCCAGCGCGAAAACAGCCGCTCGCCCAGGGCAATCGGCGTACTGGTCAGGGGCGCCAGCTCTTTCAGGGCTTCATAGTTTTCGCTGAGCACCGGCTCTTCAATGAACATCAGCTTGTAGGGGTCCAGCTCTTTCATCAGCACCTTGGCCATGGGCTTGTGCACCCGGCCATGGAAGTCCACGCCGATGCCGACATTCGGGCCTACGGCATCACGCACTGCCGCAACGTTGGCCAGAGCCAGGTCGACCTTGTCGAAGGTGTCGAGGAATTGCAGCTCTTCGGTGCCGTTCATCTTCACCGCAGTGAAACCGCGCTCCACTGCTTCTTTTGCGGCACGGGCGGTGTCGGCCGGACGGTCGCCACCGATCCACGAGTAGACGCGGATCTTGTCGCGCACCTGGCCGCCGAGCAGGTCGCTGACCGACACGCCCAGATGCTTGCCCTTGATATCCCACAGGGCCTGGTCGATCCCGGCCAGGGCGCTCATGTGCACCGCGCCACCGCGATAGAAGCCGCCGCGGTAGAGCACAGTCCAGATGTCTTCGATATTGCGCGGGTCCTTGCCGATCAGGTAATCGGACAGTTCTTCCACGGCGGCCGCCACGGTATGGGCGCGGCCCTCGACGACTGGCTCACCCCAGCCGGTGATGCCCTGGTCGGTCTCGACCTTGAGGAAGCACCAGCGCGGCGGCACGATATAAGTGGTGAGTTTGGTGATTTTCATAACGAATGCTCTCTTGTTCGATAGAGATGCCCGCAGGCATCGATCACTATTGTTTATTCCACGCGGCCACATAGGCCTCGGCGCTGGCACCCACTTGCGCGGCGCTCATGCCCGGTTTGAACAAGCCCGAACCCAGGCCGAAACCCTTGACCCCGGCGCTGATGAACGGCGCCATGTTGTCTGGCGTGATGCCCCCCACCGGCAGCAGCACCGTGCCCGCCGGCAAGACCGCCAGCCAGGCCTTGACCACCGCTGGACCCATTTGCTCGGCGGGAAACATCTTCAGTACATCGGCGCCTTCGGCCAGGGCGGCGAAAGCTTCGGTCGGTGTCGCGACGCCCGGAGACAGGAACAACCCCGCCGCCTTGGCCGCGCGCAATACCACCGGATCGCTGTGGGGCATGACGATCACCTGGCCGCCTGCATCCTTGACCTGACTGACCTGTTCCGGGGTCAGCACCGTCCCGGCACCGATCAGACAATCAGCGGGCAACAGCGACCGCAGCAGGCGAATGCTGTCGTAAGGCTGTGGCGAATTGAGCGGCACCTCAATGACGCGGATCCCGGCGTCGTACAACACCGTGCCGATGGCTTCGGCTTCCTGCGGGCGCAGGCCGCGCAGGATCGCGACCAGACCGTTTTGTGTCAGTGCTTGTTTGAGCATTTCAGACCTCTTCTTCAATAGGTGCCAGCAGGCCAGCCTGGACCGCGACCTGCCACAGGCCGCGCTCGGTGGCCTGGGCCGCCACGCGGACCTGGGCAAAACCGCAGGCCGCCAGAGCCCGGCCATAGCGCAGGCACAGGGCGTCGCTGCCGATCAGGACCACAGCGGGGAGTTGTTCGTGATTGCGCCACAGCAAGGCGGCGAGGCTGGCCAGCTCATGACCGATCAACAGGCCAGACAAGTAATCAGCCTGGGCCGTGGCGTCGAGCTGCCTGGTCAGGCCCAGGGTGCGGGTACTGAAGATGGTCGACAGTGGCCCGGCCGCGCCTTCTGCTGACAGCGCTATCTGCAGGCCACGATCAAAGGCTTCAGCGGCGAACTCGGCGCCGCGCTGCATGGTCCGGCCAAGAATGGTGTGGGCACAGAGCGCAGCGTAGACCTCGCCGGTCATGAAGGTATCGAAATGGACGATGTTGTCATCAACCACCCGCACCCACTTCGAATGGCTGCCGGGCAAGCCGATCAACAGCGGCTGGGCTTTTTCGACGTCTGCCAGACTGGCCAGGACGCCCAGTACCTGGGTTTCTTCGCCGCGCATGACATTGGGCAGGAGCGAGCGCTGCAAGACACCGGGAATGATATGCACGTCGACGCCGCGCCGACTGCGCACGACCTGCAAGGCCTCGCTGAGGCCAGCCACGCTGGCGGGGGTTTCGCGGTAAGTGGCCTCGCGCCAGCCCTGGGCGCTGCCGACCATGCCGCAGGCAATCACCGGCAGATCCGGCTGAGCGTCGAGCCAGTCACCACAGGCCTCGTCGAAGGCCAGTTCAAAACCGTCGGCACACATCACGCCGCCAATGGCGCGGGGGTTCGACGGCAGTTGCATGATGCCCGCAGACAGCGAGCGATGTTCCAGGACCTGGCCTTGTTCGCCAAGTCGATATGCCCGCAGGGAGGTTGTCCCCCAATCGAGCGCAATCAAGTGCGCCTGCATCGCTTTCACCTTTTTGTAATTGGATATTCAAGCAGTGGGTGCGAGGCAGACTATAAACCTGATCGGCGAATTATCTCAATATGTAAATATCAATCCCATATTTTGGGATACTTATTTTTGCTCGGCGTGCTTTGATTTGCGCCCTTGATATAGAGTAGGCAGCGTTAAACACAATGATGAATGGAGGCTTCATGAAACTGATCGGTATGCTCGACTCGCCCTATGTAAGGCGCGTGGCCATCTCCCTGGAACTCTACGGCGTAGAATTCGAACACCAGGCGCTGTCGGTGTTCAGCACCTTTGCCGAGTTCTCGCGGATCAACCCGGTGGTCAAGGCGCCAACCCTGCTGCTGGATGACGGCACGCTGCTGATGGATTCCAACCTGATACTCGACTACTTCGAGACCCTGGCACCGGCTTCGCACAAGCTGTTCCCGCAACAGCCCGACGCCCGCGCCAAGGACCTGGAACTGACCGGCCTGGCCCTGGCGGCGTGTGAGAAAAGCGTGCAGATCGTCTACGAGCACAACCTGCGCCCGGCCGAGAAACTCCACGAGCCATGGCTGGATCGGGTCACCGGGCAGTTGCTGGCGGCCTATGGCTTACTGGAAAAACGCCTGCCGGACAGCCCTAGCCTGACCCAGGGCAGCCTGACGGCGGCGGTGGCCTGGTCCTTTACCCAGTTGATGATTGCATCCGTGGTCAAGGCCGAGGCCTTTCCTCGCCTGCAACAGCACACCGCGCTGCTGGAACAGCATCCGGCATTTATGCGTTATCCCATGCAATAAGCTGCTATGGGCTTGGCTAGCACAGCAATCACTCCGCAGCATGGGAGAAATCTGTGGGAGCGAATTTATTCGCGAAGAGGCCGGTACAGTCGTCGCATCTCTGTGTCTTGAATAATGCATTCGCCAATGAATTCGCTCCCACAAAATTCGCGCTCACAAAAGCACCATGGGTTCGGTAGGCTAGTACGTAGCCTGACAGGAGCAAACATGACCAACCTCGACCACAGCTCGTACGTAACCACCACCGAAGCCCTGGAAACGCTGTACGGCACGGTGGCCCGGCCGTCGCTGGTGAAAGAAGTCGATCACATTCACCCTGCCTACCGGCCCTTTATAGAAGCAGCGCCCTTTGCCATCCTCGCCTCGTCCGGCCCCGGCGGGCTTGATGCCTCCCCCCGGGGCGATCAGGCGGGCTTCGTGCACATCGAAGACGAGAACACCCTGTATCTGCCGGACCGACGCGGCAACAACCGCCTCGACACGCTGCGCAACATCATCGACGACCCGCGCGTGGCTCTGCTGTTTCTGGTGCCGGGGGTCGGTGAAACCCTGCGAGTCAACGGCACCGCACAGATCTGCGTTGAGCCGCAGCTGCTTGCGCGCTTTGCGGTAAAGGGTCAGTTACCGAAAACCGTACTGCGCATCAACGTGACCAGCGTCTACTTCCAGTGCAGCCGAGCGGTGATCCGCGCCGGCCTGTGGGACGTCGCCCGCCAGATAGAGCGCAGCGCACTGCCGACGGCGGGGCAGATTCTCAAGGATATCTCGGCAGCGGAAATCGACGGCGAGGCCTACGACAAGGCTTTGCCGGGGCGTATTGCCGATACCTTGTATTGATCGACGTTGCTGCGAGCCACTACTGCGTCCTGAACCCCCAGACCATCTCGACGATCCGCACCGCCACCACGATATAAAGCACACACAGCAACACCTGAAGAATCAGGTGATAGCGCAGCAAAGCCAGTTTGCGCAGGCCATCGCAGATATTCATGAACAGAAGCAGCCCCGAGATCACGATCAATCCCCAGCCCGCCACACTGGAGACGAACAAGCCCATGAACAGCGAAGCCTCGTCATGGAGGGCACTGGTCCCGGCGGCAAACAGAAAGGCGCAGACCAACAGGTTCTTGAGGTTTTCAAAAACCTCCTTGTTCAGGTCCTTGTCCAGCAACGCCCTGTAACGCCGCCACAGCACCAGCAGCCTGCCCGTCATGACTTTTCCACTGTCGTCGAGAATTGGATTGAGCATAGCTGGTGGGTTGGAGCGGTTGGGGTGGCCTCATCGAAACAGCGCAATCAAACGAGGGCCGGAGCGGCATCCTGCTTACTCCCAAGCAAACCTTTTACGCCGTTATTGGTGCAGAATCACATCGCTAACAGACGTAAATATCGGAAAATCTGCGATCCCTTCGATCAAGGACATTCCTCGCCGCAGAGATGAGAAGTGCCCAGATTGACTACGCCTCGAAGTCTAGCGTTTTGATAGTAAAGACTTCTGTCGGTGCCTGACTCAGCAAAAAAAAACGCCCCTCAATGAGGGGCGTTTTTTTGAACCTGGCAAAAGCGAATCAACGCTCCAGCAAAATCCGCAACATGCGACGCAGCGGCTCGGCCGCGCCCCACAGCAGTTGGTCGCCCACGGTGAAGGCGCCCAGGTATTGCGAGCCCATGTTCAGCTTGCGCAGACGGCCCACCGGGATGCTCATGGTGCCGGTCACGACGGTCGGGCTCAGTTCCTGGATGCTCGCTTCGCGGTGGTTTGGCACCAGCTTGACCCAAGGGTTGTGCGAGGCGATCAGGCCTTCGATGTCGGCGATCGGCACGTCCTTGTTCAGCTTGATGGTCAACGCCTGGCTGTGGCAGCGCATGGCGCCGATGCGCACGCAGATGCCGTCGACCGGGATCGGGCTCTTGAAGCGACCGAGGATCTTGTTGGTCTCGGCCTGGCCTTTCCACTCTTCGCGGCTCTGACCGTTCGGCAGTTCCTTGTCGATCCAGGGAATCAGGCTGCCAGCCAATGGCACGCCGAAGTTCTCGGTCGGATAGGACTCGCTGCGCATGGCCTCGGCAACCTTGCGGTCGATGTCGAGGATGGCGCTGGCCGGGTTGGCCAGGTCATCTGCGACGGCGGCGTGGGTGGTGCCCATCTGCTTGATCAGTTCACGCATGTTCTGCGCGCCGGCACCGGAGGCCGCCTGATACGTCATGACGTTCATCCACTCGACCAGACCGGCCTCGAACAGACCACCCAGGCCCATCAGCATCAGGCTGACGGTGCAGTTGCCGCCGATGTAGTTCTTGGTGCCCGCGTCCAGCTGCTGATCAATCACCTTGCGGTTGACCGGGTCGAGGATGATCACGGCGTCGTCCTGCATGCGCAGGGACGAGGCGGCATCGATCCAGTAACCCTGCCAGCCGGCTTCGCGCAGCTTGGGGAACACCTCGTTGGTGTAGTCGCCACCCTGGCAGGTCAGAACCACGTCGAGGGTTTTCAGCTCGTCGATGTTGTACGCATCCTTCAAGGGTGCGACATCCTTGCCCACTGAAGGGGCCTGGCCACCGACATTGGACGTGGTGAAGAACACCGGCTCGATCAGATCGAAATCCTGCTCTTCGCGCATCCGCTGCATGAGCACGGAACCTACCATGCCACGCCAACCGATCAGACCTACACGTTTCATCGCAACTACACCTTTTACAAAAAGTGGGCCACGCCTCAAGGGCGGGCCGCAAATATTACAGATTCCGCAGCGCGGCGACTACGGCATCACCCATTTCCTGAGTGCCGACCTTCGCCTTGCCTTCAGACCAGATGTCGCCGGTGCGCAGACCTTGATCCAGCACCAGGCTCACGGCCTTCTCGATGGCTTCGGCAGCAGCGTGCTGGTTGAAGCTGTAACGCAGCATCATCGACACCGACAGGATGGTCGCCAACGGGTTGGCGATACCTTTGCCGGCGATGTCGGGAGCCGAACCGTGGCAAGGCTCGTACATGCCCTTGTTGTTCGAATCCAGGGACGCCGATGGCAGCATGCCGATGGAACCGGTGAGCATCGACGCTTCGTCGGAGAGGATATCGCCGAACATGTTGTCGGTAACCATCACATCGAACTGCTTCGGCGCACGCACCAGTTGCATCGCCGCGTTGTCGACATACATGTGACTCAGCTCGACGTCCGGGTAATCCTTGGCCACCTGCTCGACCACTTCACGCCACAGCTGGCTGGAGGCCAGGACGTTGGCCTTGTCCACCGAGCACAGCTTCTTGCCGCGCACACGGGCCATGTCGAAACCGACACGGGCGATACGGCGGATTTCGCTTTCCGAGTACGGCAGCGTGTCGTAAGCCTGACGCTCGCCATTATCCAGCTCGCGGGTGCCACGTGGCGCGCCGAAGTAGATACCACCGGTCAGTTCGCGAACGATGAGGATATCCAGACCGGCAACGATTTCCGGCTTCAGGCTCGACGCGTCAGCCAATTGCGGGTAGAGAATCGCCGGACGCAGGTTGGCGAACAGGCCCAGTTGGGCACGAATCTTCAGCAGACCACGCTCAGGACGGATATCACGCTCGATCGCATCCCACTTCGGCCCACCCACGGCGCCCAACAGCACGGCATCGGCAGCACGGGCCCGCTCCAGGGTCTCGTCGGCCAATGGCACGCCATGCTTGTCGATGGCCGCGCCACCGATCACGTCGTGGCTGAACTCGAAGCCCAGTTGATATTTCGTATTGGCCAGCTCCAGCACCTTGACCGCTTCGGCCATGATTTCCGGACCAATACCATCACCTGGGAGAATCAGAATCTGCTTGCTCATAAAGTCCTCTTGCTGAAGTCACAAAATCCCGTGGGAGCGAATTTATTCGCGAAGGCGAACTATCAGTCACTTTAGTGTTGAGTGTACTGACGTCTTCGCGGATGAATCCGCTCCCACAACAATGTCCGGGTCAGGACCTCTTACCGGAACAACCACGGCTGGGTCGCACGATGCTTGCCTTCAAACGTGGCGATGGCGTCGGCGTCCATCAGGGTCAGGCCGATATCGTCCAGGCCGTTGAGCAGGCAGTGCTTGCGAAATGCATCGATTTCGAAGCTCAGCACCTTGCCATCAGGCCGGGTCACGGTCTGGGCGGCCAGGTCGATATTCAACTGGTAGCCGGGGTTGGCTTCAACCTGCTGGAACAGCTCATCGACATCGGCGTCGCTGAGGATAATCGGCAGCAGGCCGTTCTTGAAGCTGTTGTTGAAGAAGATATCGGCATAGCTCGGCGCGATCACGCTGCGAAAGCCATATTCCTCCAGGGCCCACGGCGCGTGTTCACGGCTGGAGCCGCAACCGAAGTTCTCCCGGGCCAGCAGAACACTGGCGCCCTGATAGCGTTCGTGGTTGAGCACGAAGTCCTTGTTCAGGGGACGCTTGGAGTTGTCCTGGTAAGGCTGGCCCACGTCCAGGTAGCGCCACTCGTCGAACAGGTTCGGACCGAAACCGGTGCGCTTGATCGACTTGAGGAACTGCTTGGGAATGATCTGATCGGTGTCGACGTTGGCACGATCCAGAGGAGCGACAAGGCCGCTGTGCTGAGTAAAGGCTTTCATGTTGGGCTCCTTAGTGCTGCATCAAATCGCGAACGTCGATGAAACGACCGTTGATCGCGGCCGCTGCCGCCATCGCCGGACTGACCAGGTGGGTACGGCCACCGGCGCCCTGACGGCCTTCGAAGTTACGGTTGGAAGTAGACGCGCAATGCTCGCCCGTCTCCAGGCGATCAGGGTTCATCGCCAGGCACATGGAGCAGCCCGGTTCACGCCATTCGAAACCGGCCTCGATAAAGATCTCGTGCAAGCCCTCCTGCTCGGCCTGCGCCTTGACCAGGCCCGAGCCCGGTACGACGATGGCCTGCTTGATGGTCGAGGCGACTTTACGGCCCTTGGCCACGTCCGCCGCCGCTCGCAAGTCTTCGATCCGCGAGTTGGTGCAGGAGCCGATGAAGACGCGGTCCAGCTGGATGTCGGTGATTGCCTGATTGGCCTTGAGGCCCATGTACTTCAGGGCGCGCTCGATGGAGCCACGCTTGACCAGATCATCTTCCTTCGCCGGGTCCGGCACGTTCTGATCAACGGCCAGCACCATCTCAGGCGAAGTACCCCAGCTGACCTGCGGCTTGATCTGGGTCGCGTCGAGCTCGACCACGGTGTCGAACACCGCGTCCGGGTCGGATACCAGGTCCTTCCACGCTTCTACAGCCAAGTCCCACTCAGCACCCTTGGGCGAGAACGGACGGCCCTTGACGTATTCGACGGTCTTTTCATCGGTGGCCACCATGCCGACACGGGCACCGGCCTCGATGGACATGTTGCAGATGGTCATGCGGCCTTCGACGGACAGGTCACGGATCGCGCTACCGGCGAACTCGATGGCATGGCCGTTACCACCGGCGGTACCGATCTTGCCGATCACGGCCAGGACGATGTCCTTGGCCGTCACGCCGAAGGGCAGCTTGCCTTCGACCAGAACCTGCATATTCTTCATTTTCTTGGCGACCAGGCACTGGGTGGCGAGCACGTGCTCGACTTCCGAAGTACCGATGCCGTGGGCCAGGGCGCCGAATGCGCCGTGGGTCGAGGTGTGCGAGTCGCCGCAGACCACGCTCATGCCAGGCAGGGTGGCGCCCTGCTCCGGGCCGATGACGTGAACGATACCCTGACGCGGGTCATTCATCTTGAATTCGGTAATGCCATATTCATCGCAGTTGTCGTCGAGGGTCTGCACCTGCAGGCGCGATACCTGATCGACGATGGACTCGATACCGCCCTTGCGCTCCGGCGTCGTCGGCACGTTGTGGTCCGGCGTGGCAACGATGCTGTCGACACGCCAGGGTTTGCGCTTGGCCAGGCGCAGGCCTTCGAAAGCCTGGGGCGAAGTCACTTCATGGATGATATGGCGGTCAATGTAGATCAGCGCCGACCCATCGTCGCGCTGCTTGACCAAATGCGAATCCCAAAGCTTGTCGTAGAGCGTTTTGCCGGCCATCAGACGGTTTCCTCATCAGCTTGTTTCTATGCCTTGGGTGCTCGAAGTTCGATGACCCCTTGGCTTGTGGGGGTGATCGTATGAAATATGCTTAAATAACTCAAATTCATAATTTTTATGCTTTGGATAACTAACTGGAATTCGACCATGGACCTGGCCAATCTCAATGCCTTTATTGCCATCGCCGAGACCGGCAGCTTCTCCGGCGCCGGGGAACGCCTGCACCTGACCCAGCCAGCCATCAGCAAGCGCATCGCCGGTCTTGAGCAGCAACTGGGCGTGCGCCTGTTCGATCGCCTGGGCCGGGAAGTCAGCCTGACCGAGGCCGGCCGGGCCCTGCTGCCAAGGGCCTACCAGATCCTCAACGTGCTGGATGACACCCGCCGGGCGCTGACTAATCTGACCGGCGAAGTGAGCGGTCGCCTGACTCTGGCAACCAGCCATCACATTGGCCTGCACCGGCTGCCTCCTTTATTAAGGGAGTTCACTCGTCGCTATCCCCAGGTCGCCCTGGATATCCAGTTCCTCGACTCGGAGGTGGCCTACGAAGAAATCCTCCATGGCCGCGCCGAGCTGGCGGTGATCACCCTGGCGCCTGAGCCCCACACGCTGGTGCGGGCGGTGCCGGTGTGGGATGACCCACTGGATTTTGTCTGCGCCCCCGAGCACCCCCTGGCCAACAGCGGGC
Organism: Pseudomonas sp. JUb42; assembly: GCF_024807945.1. Lineage (GTDB taxonomy): Bacteria > Pseudomonadota > Gammaproteobacteria > Pseudomonadales > Pseudomonadaceae > Aquipseudomonas. The sequence goes on from NZ_JANUFD010000002.1 coordinate 270,187, forward strand.
CGATCACCCTGCCGGATATCGTGCGCTTTCCGGCGGTGTTCCCAGGCGAAAACACCTTTACCCACCATATCGTCAAAGGCCTCTGCGAAGCCCAGGGCCTCAAGCCGGATATCGCCATGAGCACCAACTATATGGAGACCATCAAAATGATGGTTTCCATCGGCCTCGCATGGAGCGTGCTTCCGCGTACTATGCTCGATGAGCAGGTCGCCCGTATTCCGCTGCCGGAGATACAACTGACCCGCCAGCTAGGCTACATTCTGCATACCGAGCGGACACTCTCGAATGCGGCACGGGCCTTCATGGCATTACTGGATGCACAACAGGCCCCATAACACGAGCGCAGCGTGCTGTAGCGCGACCCAGGTGGTTGCCTCAACGATCGTCTTACCAGCTTTTTCCTATAAGGCTCGTGATCAAATGCCCAACCCCTTGGACAGCCGCACCTTTCAATTGCCCGGCCAGGCATCGGGCCCGGACGTGTCGTCGGAACAACGTTTCGCGACCCTGTACAACCTGAGTCCCAACCTCGTGCTGCTCACCCGCCTCGAGGATGGCCTGGTCTGCGCGGTCAACCAGCACGTGGAAACCCTGCTGGGCTGGCGGCCGGAAGAGATTATTGGCCGCACCACCCTGCAGATGGGTCTGTGGTCCGATCCCCGGCAGCGCCAGCAACTCATTGCCCTGGCTCTGGAAAGCGAAGCCCAGGCCAGCCTCGACGTGCAACTCAAGACCCGTGACGGCCGCAGTCTGGAAGGCACCTATTACGTCCAGCGGATCGAACTGCATGACGGCCTCTACATGCTCGGCTCGTTTCTCGATAACAGCCAGCACAAACACACCGAGCAGGCCCTCAGAGACAGTCAGGAGCGCCTGGACCTGGCCCTGGACTCGGCGCAGATGGGCATCTGGGACTGGCACATCCCCAGCGACATGCTCTATTGCTCCGGCCGCGCCGCCGAACTGCATGGCCTGCCTGCCGAGCCGTTCCACGAGTCCATGGACGCCTTCTTCGCCCAGGCCTGCCTGTCCGAACGCGATAACCTGCGCCTGGCCTACGACGGAATGCGCCAGGGCGCAGGCGGCAACCAGCAACTGACCTATCGCCTGCCCCTCAAAGACGGTTCGGTGCGTTACCTGGACTGCCGCGCCCGTCTGCACCTGGACGCCGGCGGCCAGCCGTTGCGCATGGCCGGCACCCTGCTCGATATCTCCGAGCAGGTCGAACGGGAAAAACGCCTGAAGACTTCGGAAGAGAAGTTCGCCAGCCTGTTTCAGGTCAGCCCCTACCCGGTCTGCGTCACCCACTTCGCCACCAGTGAATTCATCGAGATCAATCCGGCGTTCAGCCAGGTATTCGGCTGGAAGGCCGAGGAAATCATCGGCCTGGACGTCAAGCAGACCAGTTTCTGGGCCGACCCCTTGCAGCGGCTGAAACGCAACCAGCAGATCATCGACGAAGGCGAAGTCAACAACCTGCAAGTGGTGTTGCGCAGTAAAGCCGGTGAGGATCTGACCTGTCTGGTCAGCAGCCGTCTGATCGTGGTCGACGAACAACCCTGCATCGTCACCACCCTGCGCGACATCAGCCAGCAGCAACGGGCCCAGGCCGCCCTGCAGGCCAGCGAAGAGAAATTCGCCAAGGCGTTCTATTCCAGCCCCGACGCCATCACCATCACCGAGGAAGAGACCGGCCGCTATCTGGAGATCAACACCGGTTTCTGCCGCCTGACCGGCTACACCCCGGACGACGTGATCGGCCGTACTGCCCGGGAAGTCGGCATCTGGGCCGACCCGCAACAGCGCCTGCAGATGCTTGAAGAGTTGCGCGACAAGGGCCGGGTCCATCACCGGGAAATGATCGGTCGCAAGAAGAACGGCGAATCGTTATCCGTGGAGCTGTCCATCGAGCCGATCATCCTCAATGAGACCGCTTGCCTGCTCATCACCGCCCGCGACCTTACGCAGTTGAAGAACGCCCAGGCGCAGATCGAGCACCTGGCCTATCACGACCCCCTGACCAACCTGCCCAACCGCGCCCTGCTGATGGAGCGCCTGAGCGAGCAGATCGAGCTGCTCAAACGCCATGACCGGCGTGGCGCCCTGCTGTTCCTCGACCTCGATCACTTCAAGCACATCAACGACTCCCTCGGCCATCCGGTGGGTGACGCCGTATTGAAAGTGGTCACCGCACGTCTGGAAGCCAGCGTACGCCTGGAAGACACTGTGGCACGCCTGGGCGGCGACGAGTTCGTGGTGCTGCTCAGTGAACTGGACGGCAGCCGCAGCGAAGTCATCGAGCAGGTCTACGAACTGGCCAATACCCTGCGCGAGATCCTTGCCGAGCCGATGTTCCTCGACGGCCAACGCCTGCAGGTGACGCCGAGCATGGGTATCGCCCTGATTCCCGATCACGGCTCCAACCCGGCCGACCTGCTCAAGCGCGCCGATATCGCCCTGTACCGCGCCAAGGATTCGGGGCGAAACACCACCCAGCTATTCCAGAACAGCATGCAGAAGGCCGCCAGCGACCGCCTGCGCCTGGAAAACGATCTGCGCCTGGCCCTGGTGCGGGGCGAGTTCATGCTCAACTACCAACCCCAGGTCGATGCGCGCGGCAGCCGCATCATCGGTGCCGAGGCCCTGCTGCGCTGGCTCCACCCGGAAAACGGCACCCTGCCGCCGACCCGCTTCATCGAGGTCCTGGAAGAAAGCGGGATGATTCTGGAAGTGGGCAGTTGGGTCCTGGAGGAAGCCTGCAAGGCTTGCGGACAGCTATTGCGGGACAACCTGATCGACCCGCAGGCCTTCAAGCTCTGCGTCAATATCAGCCCCCGGCAGTTCCGCCAGAACGACTTCGTCGAGCGGGTCGAACGCAGCCTGAGCAGCAATGGCGTGCCCAGTAACCTGCTCAAGCTGGAAATCACCGAAGGCGTGGTGATCCAGAACCTGGACGACACCATCGCAAAAATGCGTCGCCTGAAAAAACTCGGCATCAGCTTTGCCATGGATGACTTCGGCACCGGCTACTCGTCCCTGACCTACCTCAAGCGCCTGCCGGTAGACGCCCTGAAGATCGACCAGTCGTTCGTCCGCGACGCCACCACCGACCCCAACGACGCCGAGATCATCCGCGCCATCGTCGCCATGGCCCAGAGCCTCAATCTGATCGTGATCGCCGAAGGCGTGGAAAAACCCGAACAGCTGGAGTTTCTCGAACAACTGGGCTGCTACCTGTATCAGGGCTATTTGTTCAGCGAGCCGCTGAATACGGATGAGTTCGCGCAGTTGTTGCGCAGCCGCCAATAAAGTGGGACCGGCTTCAGCCGGGAAAGCGCTGTTACAGGCAGCTGAAATTCAGCGACTGTACCAATGCCTTCCCGGCTAAAGCCGGTCCCACAGGAGCGGCCTTAGCTGGCGGGTATTACGAAAGGGTCTTCTGACCCGCAATCGGGATGCGCTTGGCCTTGGCCTCTTCCGGCACCAGGCGCAGCAGGTCGATGTTCAACAGGCCGTTGGACAGGCCCGCACTCTTGACCTCGATATGGTCAGCCAGACGGAACGACAGCTTGAACGCACGCTGGGCGATGCCCTGGTGCAGGAAGGTCACGCCTTCCGCGCTGTTCTCACGCTTGGCGCCGGTCACGGTGAGGACGCCCTTTTCGACCTGAAGCTCCAGGTCATCTTCCTGGAAGCCTGCTGCCGCGATGACGATGCGGTACTGATCTTCAGCGTGCTTCTCGACGTTGTAGGGAGGGTAGCTGCCAGCAGTTTCGTTACGGGCGGCCGATTCGAACAGGTCGTTGAAACGGTCAAAGCCAACGGAGTGACGGAACAGTGGAGCGAGGGAAAATGCAGCAGTCATGTGTATCTCCTGAAATTCAGCGAGGTAGTTAATAACGCAACCCGAATTCGGCATCGCGTAACCCCTAAATAGGGACCACCACATGTATTTCAAGCGTTTTTTCGAAGATTTTTTTCAAGCCGCTTCCGGCATCCGATAACCCAGCAAGTGACCGATACGCGTGCAATCGGTCTCGCGGCGCAGCGCGTCAAACAGCACCACGGCTTCGGGATAGCTCTTGGTCAGCAGCACCACCCATTGCTTGAGACGTCCCGGCGCCTGGATCTCGTTGAGCTTCTCCAGGCAGCGGCGCCAGAAGGTGTGCAGCATCGGTTGCAGCTCGGCCCAGGTCATGGGCGTGACCTCTTCCCCGGCCTGTGCCGCAGCAATCTGCCGGGCCAGATCAGGTCGCGCCACCAGGCCGCGACCGATCATGATGTCCCGCGCGCCACAGATTTCCCGGCAGCGACGCCAGTCATCCACGGTCCAGATTTCGCCGTTGGCGATCACCGGCACCTTGACCACTTCCTGGATTTTGCCGATCCACTCCCAGTGCGCCGGCGGCTTGTAGCCATCGACCTTGGTCCGCGCGTGCACGACGATCTGCGCCGCGCCGCCATCGGCCAGAGCCCGGGCGCAATCCAGGGCACCGTCGGTGTTTTCGTAGCCCAGGCGCATCTTCGCGGTGACCGGAATGTCCTTGGGCACAGCCCGACGCACCTGGCTGACGATATCGTGCAGCAAGTCCGGTTCCCTGAGCAGGATCGCCCCGCCGCGGGAACGGTTGACGGTCTTGGCCGGGCAGCCGAAGTTCAGGTCCAGCACCGGCGCGCCGAGTTCGCAGGCAAACGCCGCGTTCTCGGCCAGGCACACCGGGTCGGAGCCCAGCAGTTGCAGGCGCAGCGGTGTGCCAGCGGCAGTCTTGGCGTCAGTGTGCAGCTCGGACGCCAGCTTGTAGAAATAGCTGGCCGGCATCACGCGCTCGGTCACCCGGATGAATTCGGTCACGCACCAGTCAATGCCGCCGACTTGCGTCAGCACATTACGCAGGATGTCGTCGACCAGTCCCTCCATGGGCGCCAGAGCAATTTGCATGGGTCACACTCGAAAAAAGTCCGGCAGTTTACTCAGTGGTGATCGGCTTGGAAACAATCGCCTGACCGTAGCCCTCGATAAACTCGGCGGGCATGCGTTTGGGCTTGCCGCTGGACAGTTCGATACAGACAAAAGTGGTCTGCGCCCGCAGCAGGGTCACGCCATCGCTGGCCCGGCGCAGCTGGAAGCGGCGAGTCATGCGCAGGCGCTGGTCCCAGTCGACGATCCAGGTGGCCAGTTGCAGCTCATCGCCTTCATAGGCCGCCGCCAGGTAATCCACCTCATGACGGACCACGGCCATGGCCCGGTCCAGATTGCGATAGACCGTCAGGTCCAGGCCCAGGCGCTGGGAGTGACGCCACGCGCAACGTTCCAGCCAGCTGACATACACCGCATTATTGGCGTGCCCCAGACCATCGATATCTTGCGCCATGACCGTCAGATCGATAACGAATGGTGTTGCCAAATCCCAGACCATGCTTGCTCCCGCTACACAAACCATTTGAATTTATATGGGACCAGATTCATGTGAGAGCGAATTCAGTGGGAGCGAATTTATTCGCGAAAATCCCATACACATTACGCATGCTCCGCACCTGAGCTGAAGCCTTCGCGGATAAATCCACTCCCACACTTCGTTCCCGAATCAAAGGTCAGTGTAACGGATTGCCTCAGACCACAGCCGACTTCGCCGCCCGCAACACTCGATCTGACAGCTCGCTGCTGCCCAACGCCCGGGCCAGGGCCATGCCGCCGAGCATCAGGGCAACATCGGCGAGGACCTTGTCGGCCTCTTCAGGGCGCGACGCCAATTGCGCCATCATCAGTTCAAGATGCTCGTACAGTACGCTCTGGAAGCTCTCGGGCAGGCGGGTCAGTTCACCGACCATGGATGGCAGCGGGCAAGCGCTGTGGGGGTCATCACGGTGCTTGCGCGACAGATAGAACGCTGCCACCAGCGCCCTGCGCTCATCGCCTGGCAATTGCCCGTCGATCTGTGCCACCAGGTTGCGTCGCTGCTGCAACAGGCTGCTGAACGCCTCAAGCATCAAGGCTTCCTTGCTGTCGAAATGCGCGTAGAAGCCGCCAACGGTCAGGCCGGTAGCGCCCATGATTTCGCTGACGCTGGGGTCAGCCGGGCCGCGACTGATCAGCGCGCAACTGGCGGCTTCGAGGATACGTTCACGGGTCTGGGCTTTCTTGTCGTTCATGCTTGCCTCCCAAATTACACGGGTAATATTATATTCGTCATAACAATTGGCAAGGCAAAATTTGAATTTACGGCCGCTGGAGCGAGTTGGCGGCCAGTCAGCAGATTGCTCAGAGAGGGATAGGCAGGAGAGAGGGAAATTAAAACCCCAGAAAAACAAAAGGGCCATTCAATAATCGAATGACCCTTGGTCTCGCAGAGCGAGAAATCGTGGCGTCCCCTAGGGGACTCGAACCCCTGTTACCGCCGTGAAAGGGCGGTGTCCTAGGCCACTAGACGAAGGGGACGCAAAACCTTCAGTCAGGTTCACTGATGTGAACCCTGGCAAAAATTGGTGGAGCTAAGCGGGATCGAACCGCTGACCTCCTGCATGCCATGCAGGCGCTCTCCCAGCTGAGCTATAGCCCCGGATTTATCGCCTCGCGGCGGAGCAGAACCTTGCGGCGCTGCTTCTTGTAACTTGGCGTCCCCTAGGGGACTCGAACCCCTGTTACCGCCGTGAAAGGGCGGTGTCCTAGGCCACTAGACGAAGGGGACAAACCTTTTGCGTACCGTGTTCGGTGCTGGTTCCGAAACACTTGGTACTTAACATTTCAAGGCAGTGTAGCTTAACCTTGAAACCTTAAATTTGGTGGAGCTTAGCGGGATCGAACCGCTGACCTCCTGCATGCCATGCAGGCGCTCTCCCAGCTGAGCTAAAGCCCCACATCAGTGGACGGGGCGCATGTTAAGGCCGAGGCCGGGGTCTGTCAAATTTATTTTCAACTTTTTTTAAAGTTTTTCGTCGGGATAACAATCACTTACCCGCAGCCCCCGCAAATCCGAGGCTGAAACAGCCAGCGCGCCCTCCTTCTGTTCGCGGGCAAGCCTCGCTCCAACGGATACACATTTAACCGTAGGAGCTAGGCTTGCCCGCGAAGCATCCGCAGGCGCCTCAGCGTCAGGCAATGGCACCCAACAGCTTTTCCCATTCCTTGTTTTCTTTCTTCGACACACCACCGAGCAGCTCGATGGCCTGGCGCAGGCGGAAACGGGTCAGGTCCGGGCCGAGGATCTCCATGGCATCGAGCACCGACACCGAGCTGGCCTGGCCAGTGATGGCAGCGAACATCAGCGGCATGGCGTCACGCAGCTTCAGCTCCAGGTGCTCAACCACCGCTTGAATGCACCCGGTGATCGCATCTTTTTCCCACTGACGCAGGGATTCCAGCTTCCACAGGATCAACTGCATGACCTGACGCACCTGATCGCCCGAGAGCTTCTTGTGCTCGAACAGCTTGGCATCCGGGGTCACGCCACCGGCGAAGAAGAAACTGGCCAGCGGCGCGACCTGGCTGAAGGTCTCCACCCTGCCCTGCACGTGCGGGGCGATCTTCATCATGTACTCGGGGTTCAGTGCCCAGGTCTGCAGGCGGCTGGCGAACTCTTCCACCGGCAGCTCTCGCAGCCACTGGCCGTTGAGCCAGGACAGCTTCTCGATATCGAAGATAGGTCCGCCAAGGGAGACGCGGGACAGGTCGAAGTGTTCGACCATTTCCGCGAGGGAGAACTTCTCGCGCTCGTCCGGCATCGACCAGCCCATGCGGCCCAGGTAGTTGAGCATCGCTTCGGGCATGAAGCCCATGCGTTCGTAGAAGGTCACCGAGGTCGGGTTCTTGCGCTTGGACAGCTTGCTCTTGTCCGGGTTACGCAACAGCGGCATGTAGCACAACTGCGGCTTGTCCCAGCCGAAGTATTCGTAGAGCAGGATCAGTTTCGGCGCCGACGGCAGCCACTCTTCGCCGCGCAGCACATGGGTGATGCCCATCAGGTGATCGTCGACCACGTTGGCCAGGAAGTAGGTCGGCAGGCCATCGGTCTTCATCAGCACCTGCATGTCCATGCGATCCCACGGGATCTCGACTTCGCCACGCAGCATGTCCGGCACCACGCAGACGCCTTCGCTTGGCACCTTCATGCGAATCACATGAGGCTCACCGGCAGCCAGGCGACGCTGCACTTCTTCGGCCGACAGCAACAGGGCACGACCGTCATAGCGCGGAGTTTCGCCGCGGGCCATCTGCTCGGCGCGCATCTGGTCCAGCTCTTCGGCGGTGCAGAAGCAAGGGAAGGCGTGGCCCAGGTCGACCAGTTGCTGCGCGTACTTCTGATAGATATCGCCGCGCTCGCTCTGCCGGTACGGGCCGTGGGGGCCGCCGACGTCAGGGCCTTCGCTCCACTCGATACCCAGCCAGCGCAGGGCGTCGAAAATCTGCTGCTCCGACTCGCGGGTCGAACGCAACTGATCGGTGTCCTCGATGCGCAGGATGAACTCGCCACCATGCTGCTTGGCGAAGCAGTAGTTGAAGAGTGCGATATAAGCCGTGCCGACATGGGGGTCGCCAGTTGGCGAGGGCGCGATGCGAGTGCGAACGGTGGTCATGGATAATTCCGGATAGGTCAAACAAGCCGTGAATCTTAACAGGGCCGGGGCTTGCCGCTCCAGCGCCGCAGGGCAATCGCATCTGCGGCACTGAATACCGGAATATCAATTGCAGTCATTACGACAACGATAGCTATAGGCCAGTCGCAAACGCTGCTAATGTTTCGAGATGAAACATATCCATACCCATGATTGGGAATGAGCCGGTTCCTACATCCATAGGACCTGCTCCGAAAATAATAAGAGTCGCCATGCCCGCCAAACTCAAACTTCGCCTGTCCATCTTCCTGATTCTGGTGCTGCTGATCGCCGGCGCTTTCTTCGCCCAATGGTGGTTCAAGGGCCGCTTCGTCGAAACCACCGACAACGCCTACGTTCAGGGCGAGATCACCCGTATTTCCAGCCAGTTGGGCGCGCGGGTCGAGCAGGTATTGGTGCAGGACAACCAGCATGTGGAGCAAGGCCAGTTGCTGGTGCGGCTTGAGCCCGATGATTTTCGCCTGACCCTGGAACGGGCCCAGGCCGCTCTGGCGACCCGCGAGGCCGAGCGTCTGCAGGCCCAGAGCAAGCTGACGCAGCAGGCCAGCCTGATCACCTCGGCCCAGGCCCAGGTGGCGGCGAGCCAGGCGACATTGGGTCGCACGCAACTGGACCTGTCCAGGGTCGAGGCCCTGCGCAAGCCGGGCTTCGTCTCCGAAGAGCGGGTCAGCACCCTCTCCGCCGACAGCCATATCGCCCGCTCGCAAGTGACCAAGGCCCAGGCCGACGCCGAAAGCCAGCGCCTGCAGGTCAATATCCTCAGTGCCGACGTCAAGCGCCTGGATACGCTGGTTGCCAGCGCCAAGGTGGACGTGGCCCAGGCCGAACTGAACCTTGCGCGCAGTGAAATCCGTGCGCCCATCAGCGGCCTGATCGGCCAGCGCGCAGCCCGTACCGGGCAATACATCGCAGCCGGTGCCTACCTGCTATCCATCGTCCCCGATGAGGACATCTGGATTCAGGCCAACTTCAAGGAAACCCAGATCGGCCATATGCAGATCGGACAAAGCGCCGAGCTGATCTTCGACGCCTACTCCGATACACCGATTAAAGGCCGTATCGACAGCCTGTTCGCCGCTTCCGGTGCGCAGTTCAGCCTGCTGCCACCGGACAACGCCACGGGCAACTTCACCAAGGTGGTGCAGCGTATTCCGGTCAAGCTGACTTTCGCCGCCGATAACCCCCTGCGCGGGCGGATTCGCCCCGGCATGTCGGTGACCGCGAAGATCAATATCAAGCCTGATCGCGACGTTGCCAGTGGCCGGTGACGAACTGATCCGGCCGGTCGACGAGCCGAGCCGACGCGACTGGATTGCCGTGATGAGCGCCATGCTCGGCGCCTTCATGGCGGTGCTGGATATCCAGATCACCAACTCCTCGCTCAAGGATATCCAGGGTGCGCTGTCGGCCACTCTGGAAGAAGGCTCGTGGATTTCCACCTCCTACCTGGTGGCGGAAATCATCATGATCCCCCTCACCGCCTGGCTGGTGCAGCTGCTGTCGGCGCGGCGCCTGGCGGTGTGGGTGTCCCTGGGATTTCTCGCCGCCTCCCTGCTCTGCTCCATGGCCTGGAGCCTGGAAAGCATGATTGTGTTCCGCGCCTTGCAGGGTTTTACCGGCGGTGCGTTGATCCCGCTGGCCTTCACCATGACTCTGATCAAGCTGCCGGACCGCCATCGCGCCAAGGGCATGGCCCTGTTCGCCATGACCGCCACCTTCGCACCCTCCATCGGCCCCACCCTCGGCGGCTGGCTGACGGAAAACTTCGGCTGGGAATACATCTTCTATATCAACGTACCGCCCGGCCTGTTGATGATTGCCGGGTTGCTCTATGGCCTGGAGAAAAAGGCACCGCACTGGGAGCTACTGAAAAGCACCGACTATGCGGGGATCGTCACCCTCGGCGTGGGCCTGGGCTGCCTGCAAGTGTTTCTCGAAGAAGGTCACCGCAAGGACTGGCTGGAATCCGACCTGATCGTCACCCTGGGCAGCACCGCCCTGCTCTGCCTGATCGCCTTCGTGATCATCCAGCTGTCCAGGGACAAGCCGCTGATCAACCTGCGCATCCTCGGCACGCGCAACTTCGGTCTGTCGAGCATCGCCAGCGTCGGCATGGGCGTGGGCCTGTATGGCTCGATCTACCTGCTGCCGCTGTACCTGGCGCAGATTCAGGGCTACAACGCCCAGCAGATCGGCGAAGTGATCATGTGGATGGGCGTGCCGCAGCTGTTCCTGATCCCCCTGGTGCCGCAATTGATGAAATTCGTGCCGCCCAAACTGCTGTGCGCCCTGGGTTTTGCTCTGTTCGGCTTTGCCAGCTTCGCTTCCGGGGTGCTCAACCTGGATTTCGCCGGAACGCAGTTCAACCATATCCAACTGGTCCGGGCGCTGGGCCAACCGTTGATCATGGTGACCATCTCGCTGATCGCCACCACCTATATCCAGGCCCAGGACGCCGGCTCCGCCTCGAGCCTGTTCAACATCCTGCGCAACCTCGGCGGCGCCATCGGCATCGCCCTGTTGGCGACGCTACTGGATGCCCGGACCAAGACCTATTTCGACTACTTGCGCGAATCCATCGTGCCGTCCAACCCGCAAGTGGCCGAACGCCTGTCTCAGCTCGGCGAGCGCCTGGGCAACGACACGGCAGCACTGGGCAGATTGAGCCAGATCGTCCACGAACAGGCATCGATCATGGCCTATAACGATGCCTTTCATTTTGTTGGCTTGACGCTGGGGATCAGCATGTTTGCGGTGTTGTTGACCAAGGCGTTGCCGTCGGGCGCCAAGGGCACCGCCGGACATTAAAGCAAATGGGGATTGCCCCTGTGGGAGCGGATTCATCCGCGAAGAGGCCGGTAAAGCCATTGCATCCCTTCGCGTGGATTACCGTCTTCGCGAATGAATTCGCTCCCACAACACTCCGATAATTCGCACCCGGCGCAAACCCCAGCGAACCTAGACCGCCAACAACCGCTCGCGCAATTTGCTGATCTCGTCCCGGGTCTGCGCCGCTGCTTCGAACTCCAGGTCCCGGGCCAGTTGGTACATCTTCTCTTCCAGCTGGCGGATACGCTTGGTGATCTCGCTCGGTGAGCGCAGTTCGTTCTCGTAGCGAGCCTGTTCCTCGGCGGCCTTGGCCATGCCTTTGCGCTTGCGGCTGTTGGAGCCGGGGACGGTGGCGCCTTCCATGATGTCGGCAACGTCCTTGAACACCCCCTTGGGGATGATGCCGTTGGCGGTGTTAAAGGCGATCTGCTTGTCACGACGGCGTTCGGTTTCGCCAATCGCCCGCTCCATGGAGCCGGTGATGCGGTCGGCGTACAGGATCGCCCGGCCATTAAGGTTACGCGCCGCGCGGCCAATGGTCTGGATCAGCGAGCGCTCGGAACGCAGGAAGCCTTCCTTGTCGGCATCGAGAATCGCCACCAGGGACACCTCGGGCATATCCAGGCCTTCGCGCAGCAGGTTGATCCCCACCAACACATCAAAAGTGCCCAGGCGCAGGTCGCGGATGATTTCCACCCGTTCCACGGTATCGATGTCCGAGTGTAGATAGCGCACGCGCACGTCGTGGTCGGCCAGGTAATCGGTGAGGTCTTCGGACATGCGCTTGGTCAGGGTGGTAACCAGCACACGCTCTTCCAGGGCCACGCGCTTGCGGATCTCCGACAGCAGGTCATCGACCTGGGTCAGGGCCGGCCGGATTTCGATCTGCGGGTCGACCAGGCCGGTAGGCCGCACCACCTGCTCCACCGTGCGCCCGGCGTGTTCACCCTCGTAATTGCCGGGGGTCGCCGAGACGAAAATGGTCTGCGGGCTGACCGCCTCCCACTCGTCGAAACGCATGGGCCGGTTATCCAGTGCCGACGGCAGGCGGAAGCCGTACTCCACCAGGGTCTCCTTACGGGAGCGGTCGCCCTTATACATGGCGCCGACCTGGGGCACGCTGACGTGGGATTCGTCGATAACCAGCAAGGCATCCGGCGGCAGGTAATCGTAAAGCGTTGGCGGCGGCGCCCCGGCCGGGCGGCCAGACAGGTAGCGCGAGTAGTTTTCGATGCCGTTGCAGTAGCCCAGCTCGAGGATCATCTCCAGATCGAAGCGGGTGCGCTGCTCCAGACGTTGGGCCTCGACCAGTTTATTCTGCCCGCGCAGGTACTCCAGGCGCTCCTGCAACTCCACCTTGATCCCCTCCATGGCGTCGAGCAGGGTTTCCCGCGGCGTCACGTAGTGGCTCTTGGGGTAGAAGGTAAAGCGCGGCAGCTTGCGGATGACTTCCCCGGTCAGCGGGTCGAAGGCCGAGAGGCTTTCCACCTCGTCGTCGAACAGCTCGATGCGGATCGCTTCCAGATCCGATTCCGCCGGGTAGATATCAATGACATCACCCCGTACACGAAAGGTTGCCCGGGCAAAGTCCATGTCGTTACGGGTGTATTGCAGGTCCGCCAGACGGCGCAGCAGCGCCCGCTGGTCGAGCTTGTCGCCGCGATCGACGTGCAGGACCATCTTCAAATAGGTTTCGGGGCTGCCCAGACCGTAGATGCACGACACCGTGGTGACGATGATGGCGTCCTTGCGCTCCAGCAGCGCCTTGGTCGCCGACAGGCGCATCTGCTCGATATGGTCGTTGATCGAGGCATCCTTCTCGATAAAGGTGTCCGACGACGGCACATAGGCTTCGGGCTGGTAGTAGTCGTAATAAGAGACGAAGTATTCGACGGCGTTGTTGGGGAAGAACGCCTTGAACTCGCCGTACAACTGAGCAGCCAGGGTTTTGTTTGGCGCCAGTACCAGGGTCGGGCGCTGCACCTGGGCAATGACGTTGGCGATGCTGAAGGTCTTGCCCGAGCCGGTCACGCCGAGCAGGGTCTGGTGCGACAACCCGGCCTCGATCCCCTCGACCATCAGGCGAATGGCTTCCGGCTGATCACCGGCAGGCTGGAAACGGGTTACCAGTTGAAACTCGGACATAACGGACCTCTTTTTTCGTCGCCGCAAACGCCGTCGAAGGACGTAGGAAAACGAGATGACCACTCCGTCGCCTCGGCTCCTCATGGGGAGCAGGCTTACAAGATGGGAGTGTGGTGGACTACAAATGGTGCCGTCATGTTCACCTTTCAAGCGACGCATTGCACCCGTTGATCGAAAGCTGCGGCGCAATCTGCCCAGTGATCGACAAATAAACCGAAAAACCCTGAAAAAACGCCCTCTACCCTGTCGCCCCCACCGCCGATGCTCTCTATACTAGGTCCCCGTTTGCGCACCGCTCTAGTGCATTCGGCCGGAGCGTTGCACCCCTTCACTCCCCCACTCAGAGCCGCCGCAAAATGAGCCTGTTCTCCGCTGTCGAAATGGCACCTCGCGATCCTATCCTTGGCCTTAACGAAGCATTCAACGCTGACACCCGAACAACCAAGGTCAACCTTGGCGTTGGCGTTTACTGTGACGAAGCCGGGAAAATCCCGCTGCTGCGCGCCGTTGCCGAAGCCGAGAAGATTCGCGTCGCTCAACACGCACCCCGTGGCTACCTGCCGATCGACGGCATCGCGGCCTACGACCTGGCCGTGCAAAAACTGCTGCTGGGCGCTGACTCGCCGCTGATCGCTGCCGGTCGCGTGCTGACTACCCAGGCGGTGGGCGGCACTGGCGCACTGAAGATCGGTGCAGACTTCCTCAAGCAACTGCGTCCTGATGCCGTCGTCGCCATCAGCGACCCAAGCTGGGAAAACCACCGCGCGCTGTTCGAAACCGCCGGTTTCCCGGTGCAGAACTACCGCTACTACGATGCCGCCAGCCACGACGTGGACCGCGCCGGCATGCTCGCCGACCTGCAGAACCTGCCGGACGGCTCCATCGTCGTGCTGCACGCCTGCTGCCATAACCCGACCGGCGTCGACCTGACCGCCTCCGACTGGAAAAAGGTCCTGGAAGTGGTCAAGGCCAAGGGCCATGTGCCGTTCCTCGACATGGCCTACCAGGGCTTTGGCGATGGCATCGACGAAGACGCCGCCGCCGTGCGCCTGTTCGCCGACTCCGGCCTGACCTTCTTCGCCTCCAGCTCGTTCTCCAAATCCTTCTCGCTGTACGGCGAACGTGTCGGCGCCCTGTCGATCATTACCGCCTCGAAGGAAGAGACCGGCCGCGTGCTGTCCCAGGTCAAGCGCGTGATCCGCACCAACTACTCCAATCCGCCGACCCACGGTGCGACCATCGTCGCCGCCGTGCTCAACAGCCCTGAGCTGCGTGCCACCTGGGAAGCCGAGCTGGGCGAGATGCGCACCCGCATCAAGGCCATGCGTGAAGCCATGGTTGAGCGCCTGGCGAACAACCCGAAAGGCCAGGACTTCAGCTTTGTCGGCCGTCAGTGCGGCATGTTCTCCTACTCCGGCCTGACCACCGCCCAGGTCCACCGCCTGCGTGACGAGTTCGGCATCTACGCACTCGACACCGGCCGTATCTGCGTTGCCGCGCTGAACAACAGTAATATCGACGTCGTGACCAAGGCGATCATTCAGGTGATCTAAGCGGTACGGATGGACAAAAAGGGGAAGTCGATGAAAATTGGCTTCCCCTTTTTTATGAGCACGGTTGCTGCGGCGAGTTCTAAAAATCCTCTATTTCCAAAATTGGATCCAATAAAACTAACGAAAACCCATCATACTCACAACACGCCATACAAGTACCCGCGCCAAATGCACAACCCTTTAATAACTAACAACATTCAGGCCTTTTCAAAATCCTGCAAGAACAAAATATTTCCAACCACTATGTATTGGATCACACACAATCACCTCGGTATTGTCTGACCTTCCGATTTATTTGACCATTCAAGTAGAGGGTGGCACATTGACATCCAACCGGAAAAACCGGGTGCAGCAATCATCAAGCAGTCTCTGGCTGTGCTTTAGTTGTACTTTTCGCCCCTCGATAAAATAACTACAGGTAACGATGACCATGGTTACGCTCGGTGCTCGCTTAAGGTCCGAACGCTGCAGGCTTGGTCTCTCCCAGCGAGCGCTTGCGGAGATAGGTGGCGTCAAGACTAATGCCCAGGGCCACTATGAACAGGGTCTTCGCCTGCCCCGTGCCGATTACCTGGCGATGGTACACAGCGTCGGCGTCGATGTCGTTTATGTGTTAGTCGGGATAAGTAGCGAACCACGCATCCACGAAAGCCTTTTACATCGCTGGCACCCCTAGCGACGCCCTCCTGCCGTCCTCTACGGCAACAAGTCCGTGCCGTTCATCTAATACGTACTTTGCATAGAAAAAACCAATCCATTCGAATGTATAGTTATGGTGCGTGATCTGACGAATGACCGCTGAAGTGCTGAACTAACGCGGCGAGCAGGCTTCTAATAAAAAACGCAGGCGCACAGGTTGTCGGGAGAAGAAATGAAGTATGTATTATTTCCCAGGGAGCTGATTGAAAGGATTCTGCGAGAAGACGTCAACTCGTTTGCTCCATCGACGCTGGAGGAGTTGCAAAAGACCATTATGAAATCTCCAAATATGGAGCTGACCAAAGACCTCCGTTTTATTCTCGGCAGGCCCAGCTATGAATGCATGAGCACCGCCCAAGTGCTGCGTTACATGGGCTTCGAGATTGCCGAACACGCCGAGGACGAACAGGCCACCAGTATATTCTGGATGCTCAACCACTACATCAACGATCCGAAGAACTGGAGACAGAACTCCCTGGAGGAATTCACTCAAGTAGCGTTATTAAACAAAAGAGACCATTAGCCTCTCGCGCAATAGTTTCTGCTTTTGGCAGCCCGGTACCTGCCCGTCTTTTCTGACGCCAGAAAACGCACGCCGAACATTATCGCAATAGAGAAACATCGGCTTTTCTCAGTATTGAAACAGTCCTGTTACCCGCCCGTCTAATACCGTATTTTTTGCTCGATAGCCATTGACGCCGCGCCCTCTTTAAACAACCCTGCCAATAAAGACTCACACTTGATCTTGCCCACTATTGAGGTTCGAGACATGGAAGACTTGGCAATCAATTCTCAAGCAATGACCCTCCCGCCAGACAGCGGATTATCCGCCAGAGATTTTTACCCCCTTAACAGACAGAGCGATCTGGGCAACATCATCCAGGACATTGATAACCAGGGCTTTGCCTGCCTGGAAAATGTCATTACTGCCAACGAACTGAATGAACTGGTGGCGTTTGCCGATACCAGCGCCCAACGTTACCAAGGGGAATATTTTGCCCTGCATGGCAAGGACCTGCTTAACAGGAGTCTGCTGGCAAAGCTCTGGGACAACCCGAACCTGGTACAGATGTTGTCCCGGCTCTATGAACATGCGGCCGGCCGCAAACCCGCCAGCGATACCATCTGGCCGGTCCTGCGCTGCGTGCAAGGCAATCAGGGCGAACGTGAGTCGGGCTGTTTCCACTACGACGCCAGTCTGGTGACCTTATTGATCCCGATCATTATCCCGTCTGAGGGCGAAGAGCGCGGTGACCTGATGGTCTTTGCCAATATCAGAAAAACCCGAGGCATGGTGTTGTTCAACCTGATTGAAAAGATGCTGCTGCAAAATTCATTCAGTCGCAAGCTGCTCAACGCTATGATCAAGCATAAACTGCTCAAACCCAGACAACTGCAACTCAAGCCGGGCAACTTGTATATCTTCTGGGGCTACCGTTCCTTGCATGCCAATAAGCCCTGCAGCCCCGATATAAAAAGAGCCACGGCGATTTTCCACTTTGGCGACCCCCATGAAGGCAGCGCCGTGACCAAACTTATCTTGAAGTTCAATCAGCGACGGGCGCGACGCACCAGCCATAAAGCCATGAAGACACCAAGAACCCAGTAAACCTGAATAAGGGCCCGTACTACGGCCCCCTATTCACTCAGGCTTTCTTGCGATAAGCCATGGAGTCATCGATACGCTTGAGAATGTAATCCCCCGCCGCTACCGCCGGATATTGGCTGTCGGCGGCGTCTATACCCAGATCGCAGGGATCGACGACCGCACCATAGGTCGGGTCATAAAACGTCGCGATGGAATAGCGCTCGTGCCCGGACTTGTTGATCACCCGGTGCAGGGTCGAACGAAAACGATCGTTGGACCAGCGCGCCAGCAGGTCGCCGACATTGACCACCAGGCTGCCAGGGATGGGCGTCGCGTCAATCCAGCGGTTACTGGCCAGTTCGCGCACCTGTAAACCACCGCTGTCGTCCTGATAGAGCAAGGTGATGCAGCCGTAGTCGGTATGGGGCGCGACTCCGAACTGGTCGGCTTCGGCGGTCGGCGGGTGCGGCGGGTAATAGACCATCTGCGTGCGCTGCAGGCGCTTGGTGTATTTGCTGACGAAGAAATCCTGCTCGATACCCAGCCCCACCGCTACCGCTTGCAGCAGGTCAGCACCGGCCTTGCCGATTTCGCTGTAGTACAGCTCCAGTGCCTCACGCAGTTCGGGCATGAAGTCCGGCCACTGATTCGGCCCACGCAACGCCTCCCCCGCCAATACGGCCGGATCGTCTTCGGGCAGCTCCAGGCCCATGCTGAAGAACTCCTTGTGATCGGGCTTGGTCGCTTCGTACATCAGGGCGCCGCCAAGTGCATGCCAGCCGCGATGGCGCTTGTTCACCGCCACCTGACGCTTGGTTTCAACAGGGTGCGCGAAAAAGCGCCTGGCCGCCGCCATGGCCCGATCAATCACCGCCTGGGGCACGCCGTGATTGACGATATAGAAGAAGCCAGTCTCACAGCAGGCGAGGCGGATGGCCTCGCCGACTCGCTGGATACTGGCCGGATTTCCCTCCCGGACACCGGTCATATCAATCAAGGGCAGATTTGCGCTGGCGGTCATGCTGACTCCTGAAGGGTTAAAGCAAGTGGTCTATACAGGCACAAGCATTTCCTGTGCCGCCTTGTTTTACGGCATGCCGCTTGCTGGGGATGAGATGCCTGAACGGGCTCACGCTTATCAGACACCGCTCAACCTCATGATCTGGAATGAGATTTTGTAGGAGCGAATTTATTCGCGAAAGCGGTGTTTCAGACAACGAGATGCATCGACTGTACTGGCCTCTTCGCGAATGAATTCGCTCCCACACTGTGCGGTGTTTGTTAGTAACAGCGCGGTGACAGAGACTGCAGAATTTCAATTCAATCCAATCAAGGATACTCAATGCGCCGCTACCACCCAGGCCCCGACTTTCGCCACGCCCATAGCATCGCTGAACTGGCAGCCATGGCGCAGCGACGGTTGCCGAATTTCGCCTGGGAATACCTGGCCGGTGGCGCCGAAGAAGAAATAACCCTCACGCGCAATCGCCAGGCCTTTGCCAATATCCGCCTGCTGCCGCGCACTCTGGTGCCCTGTACCGGCGTGGACACCCGCCGCACCCTGCTCAATCAGGATCTGCCGCTGCCCATGGCCATCGGCCCCACCGGCTACAACGCCATGCTCCATCGCGACGCCGACATTCATCTGGCCCGGGCCGCTACCGCGAGGGGCCTGCCGTTTACCTTGAGCACCGTGTCCACCAGTTCTCTGGAACAAGTGGTCGCTGCGGTGCCCGAGGTCAATCTGTGGTTCCAGTTGTATTGCCTGCGCGACCCCAAGGTTCAGGAAGACCTGTTGCAACGCGCCAGCGCCGTGGGCTGCACGACGCTGCTGTTGACCAGTGACGCAGTGTTGCTCGGCAATCGCGAGTGGGACAGGCGTAACTTCGTCCGCCCCCGCCAGTTGAGCCTGCGCAACAAGTTCGATGTGCTATGCCATCCGCGCTGGCTGCGGCAGGCGCTGTGGCCCCAGGGCATGCCGGGGGTCGCCAATGTCGAGCGCTACCTGCCGAAGAATCAACGCACTGCGGCGGGCGCTGCGCACTTTATTGGTGCGCAAATGGACACCGCGCTGGATTGGGACGCACTGGCCCGCCTGCGTGAGCGCTGGCCGCACAAACTGTTGCTCAAGGGCGTACTGCACCCGGCAGACGCGGAAAAGGCCGTGAACCTCGGTCTCGATGGCATCGTGATCAGCAACCATGGCGGCCGCCAACTCGACGGGGTTCCGGCCACTGTCGACTGCCTGCCCGCCATCGCTGCCGTGGCCAAAGGCAAGCTGAGCCTGCTTTTGGATGGCGGTATCCGTCGCGGTACGGATATCCTCAAGGCTTGCGCATTGGGCGCCGACGGCGTGTTGCTTGGCCGGGCGACCCTGTATGGCGTCACCGTCGGTGGCGAGGCCGGAGCCGGGCATGCCCTGGACCTGCTGGCCAACGAGTTGCGCCTGGCGCTGTCCTTGCTCGGCCAGCCGCAGCTGGATGCCTTGCGTGCCGACTTTTCTACTTCTTTGACCGTGAGCTGAATCGATGAGCGATCTGCAACAGACCCTCGACCAATTGCGCGCCGCCCTGGGTGACGCCCAGGTGCTGACCGGCGAGGCCATCGGCCAACGGCATTACAGCGACTGGACCGGTCACGCGCCGGCCTGCGCCGCCGCCCTGTTGCTGCCCCGCACCACCGAGCAGGTCAGCATCGCCCTGCGTATCTGCAACGACGCCGGGCAATCGGTGGTGCCGCAAGGCGGGATGACTGGGCTGGCCGGGGGTGCCATTCCCACGACAGCGGATATCGCCTTGTCCGTGGAACGCCTGCACGGCATCGAGGAAATCGACGCCGCCGCCGCGACCATCAGTGTCTGGGCCGGTACTACGTTGCAGGAGATTCAACAGGCCGCCAGTGGCGCAGGCTTCCTCTTTCCCTTGGACCTGGGCGCCCGAGGTTCCTGTCAGATCGGCGGTAACATCGCCACCAACGCCGGTGGCAACGCGGTGATTCGCTATGGCATGACCCGCGAGCTGGTGCTGGGCCTGGAAGTGGTCCTGGCCGATGGCCGGGTGTTGAACCTGATGAACAAGATGATCAAGAACAACTGCGGCTATGACCTGAAACAGTGCTTCATCGGCAGCGAAGGCACTCTTGGAGTGATTACCCGCGCCGTTTTGAAGCTGGCCCCGCAACCCGGCGAGACCACTACCCTGCTCTGCGCCCTGCCCGACTACGCCAGCGCGGTAAGCCTGCTGCGCCGGGTGCAGCGCGACGTTGGCACGCCTCAGGCCTACGAGCTGATGTGGCAGGACTTCTTCCGCATGGGCGTGTCCTGGCTGGAAAACCCCGTGGCACCGATGCCCGACGAATACCCGCTGTATGTGCTGCTCGAGTGCGCCGGCAGCCGCCAGGCCCTGGAGCAGACTGTGGAAGCCGCCATGCAGGCCGGGGAAGTGGCCGACGCCATCCTCGCCGCCTCCCATACCCAGGCCCGGGCCCTGTGGAAAATCCGCGAAGCCACCGGCGAGTTCCCGGTGCGCCTGGCCCCGTTGAACTTCGATATCAGCCTGCCCATCGGCCAGATCGGTGACTTCGCGCAGATGTGTCGCCAGCGCCTGGATCAGCGCTGGCCGGGCAACCACAGTGTGTATTTCGGCCACATCGGTGACAGCAACCTGCACCTGACCGTGGACTGCAACAGCCTGCCGCAACCGGCACCGATCCTGGAAATCGAAGAACTGGTCTATACCGCCGTAGGTGAACTGGGCGGTGCGGTGTCGGCTGAACATGGCATCGGCCTGCTCAAACGCGAGTTCCTGCACCATTCGGTGAGCGCCGAGGCACTGGCGGTGATGCGTCAACTCAAGGCCAGCTTCGACCCCAAGGGCATTCTCAATCCGGGGAAAATCCTCGGTTGATGGCAAAAGCCCAGCTTGTATATACCGGTATGGCACGCTAACTGCTTCATATCACCCGCCAGAAGAATCCTTGCGAGTCAAATCCAGCTTCAACAGGCATGACCCCCACACAATTTGAGCCTCACTGAGACGAAGGAGTTACCGCATATGCAACTCGATTCCCTGTTCAGTACCAAAGCTGTCAAAAGCCTGAGTATCGCCGTGGCCATGGCGATCCTGCCGCTGGCGGCCCATGCCGATCAGTTGGCCGATGTGAAGAAAGCCGGTGAGCTGGTGGTGGGCACTGAAATGCAGTTCGCGCCGTTCGACTACCTTGAAGCAGGCAAGCAGAAGGGCCTGAACGCCGAGCTGTTCGAACAGCTGGGCAAGGAACTGGGGGTCAAGATCAAGTTCCTCGACCTGCCATGGCCGAGCGTGCTGCCTGGCCTGGAAGCGAAGAAATTCGACGTGGTCGCCGGCCCGATCATCGAAACCAAGGCGCGCCAGGAACGCTACCACTTCGTCCTGCCCGTGGCCGAAGCCACCGTCTCGCTGATGGTCGGCGCCAAGGACGACAGCATCAAGAAGCCTGAAGACATCTCCGGCAAGACCGTCGGCGCAGGCAAAGGCTCGGCGCAATTGGAAGAACTGAAAGCCTTCGCCAAGACCCTGCCCAAAGAAGTCACCATCAAGGAATACGTCGACAACAACCAGGCCTACGCCGACCTCGCGGCCAAGCGCATCGTCGCCGTGGCCAACTCGCTGCCGAACATCTCCTTCGTCGCCAGCCAGAAGAGCAACCTGTACCGCGTGGTCGAGCCGCCATTCGGCAAGAAATCCTACTTCGCCTACCTGGGCCGCAAGGACGCCGATGCCGACAGCCTGATCGCCGCCCTGGACGCCGCCATGCTGAAAATGCACGCCGACGGCCGCCTCGCCGCCCTGCAGAAGAAATACCTGGGCGCCGAAATGGACGTGCCGAAAGCTGACTTCACCCCGACCTGGTAAGCAAGCCTTGACCCTCGATCGGCAGCGCCTGGCCCTGGGCCGCTGTCGGTCGATGCTGGAGTAACCCCATGTTCGATTGGCCCTTGCTGCTGCAAAACCTGCCGCTGTTGGTCGACGCCTTGCTGGTGACCCTCAAGGTCTCGGTGGCGGCCCTGGTGTGCGGTTTTGTCATCGGCATACTGGTGGGCAGCCTGCGGCTGTCACCTTCGCCACTGCTCAGACGTCTGGGCGGGGCCTACATTTTCGTGTTCCGCGGCATTCCGCTGCTGGTGCAACTGCTGTTGATCTACTACTTCCTGCCGCGTATCGGCCTGCCCAACGTGTCCCCGGAGGTGGCGGCCATTACCGGCCTGTCCCTGGCGGCCGGGGCCTATATCGCCGAGATCATGCGCGGCGGCTTCCTCGCCATCCCCGGCGGCCAGCTGGAAGCAGCCGGCCTGCTGGGCCTGAGCGCCGGGCAGATGCTGCTGCGCATCCGCGTGCCCCAGGCCGTGCGCCTGACCCTGCCCGCGCTGATCAACGAGATGATCCTGCTGATCAAGGCCTCGTCCCTGGTTTCGGTGGTGGGCCTGGCCGACCTGACCCGCACCGCGCAGAACCTGGCGGCCAGTGACTACATGTTCGTACAGGACTACCTCATGCTCGCGGGCTTCTACTGCCTGATCAATATCCCGCTGGCCTTCTTCGGCGGGGTGCTGGAACGGCGCATGAAGGAGAAAAGCGCATGATCTTCGACCCGAAAATCATCACCGACCACCTTGGCGATATCGGCTCGGGCTTTCTCGTCACCCTCGGCACCTGGAGCAGCGGCGTGGCGTTGGGCCTGGCACTGGGCATGCTGATCGCCGTCGCCCAGTTTTTCGGTAACAGCTTCATCCGCGCGCCGTTGCGGGTGTTTATCGAGGTGATCCGCAGTACGCCGTTTCTGGTCCAGCTGTTTTTGCTCTACTACGGCGGCCCGGCCTTCGGCCTGAGCCTGGAGCCGATTCCCGCCGGGATTCTCGGCCTGGGCGTGTATGGCAGCGTGTATTTCGCCGAAATCTTCCGCGGCGGCTTCGAGTCGATCCCCCGTGGCCAGCTGGAAGCCGCGCAATGCCTGGGCATCACGCCGATGCAGGCGATCCTGCGCATTCAGGTGCCGCAGATGCTGGTGCTGATCCTGCCCGCCCTAGTCAACATGGTGACCGTGCTGTGCAAGGAAACCGCCGTGCTGTCGATCATCACCATCCCGGAACTGACCATGGTCATGACCGGCATCGGCTCGGAAACCTTTGCCTTCGTCGAAACCCTGCTAGCCCTGTGCGTCGGCTATCTGCTGCTGGTCGAGGCGTGCTCGCGGCTGGGCATGTTCCTGGAAAAACGCGTCGGCCGCTTCATGAACCGGCAGGCGCACTGAGATGAGCAGTATCCAAACCATTTCCCGGCCGGTGCCTGTGAGCGCCGCCGTGCAACAAGGTGAAGCGATGAAAACTGGCGAGCAACTTCCCGCTGACCGTGCGCCCATGCTGACGCTGAACAAGGTCGGTAAAAGCTTCGGCACCGTGCGCGTGCTCAAGGGCATCGACCTTGAGGTGCATCCGGGCGAAGTCATGTGCTTGATCGGCCCGTCCGGCTCGGGCAAATCCACCCTGCTGCGCAGCATGGCCTTTCTCGAAGAGTACGACGAAGGCGAAATCCTTATCGAAGGCCAACTGCTGGGCTGGCTGGCGCAAGCCGGCAAAGGCCGCAAGCGCGCGCCGCAGTCGCGGATCAACCAGGTGCGGCGCAATATCGGCATGGTCTTCCAGCAGTTCAACCTGTGGCCGCACATGACCGCCCTGGGCAACGTCTGCGAGGCCCTGCGCCGGGTGCGCAAGCTGTCCGCCGCCGACGCTACGGCCAAGGGCATGGCGATGCTGGACAAGGTCGGCCTGGCGCACAAGGCGGCGTCCTACCCGGCGCAGATGTCCGGCGGCCAGCAACAGCGTGTGGCCATTGCCCGCGCCCTGGCCATGGAACCGCACATCATGCTGTTCGACGAACCCACCTCGGCGCTGGACCCGGAATTGGTCGGCGAAGTGCTGCAGGTCATGAAGACCCTGGCCAAAGAAGGCATGACCATGGTCGTGGTCACCCACGAAATGGGCTTTGCCGCCCAGGTCGCCGACTCGGTGGTGTTTCTCGATCAGGGCCAGATCGTCGCCCGTGGCACGCCGCAGGCGATCTTCCATAACAACGAGCACCCGCGCTTGCAGCAGTTCCTGCAGAACTATCTGGACCGCAATGCGTTCTGGACCGACGCCCCCGAGGCAAGCCTGACATGAGCAGCCCGCCCGGCCTGAACAAACCTGCCCCGCAAGCCCTGTACCGGCGCGCCAAGGACTTTGTGCAGGACAAGCTGGGCCGTGGCGAATGGAAGCCGGGGGACCTGATCCCCTCGGAAAACCGCCTGGTGCAGGAATTGGGCATGTCGCGCATGACCGTCAACCGCGCCCTGCGCGAGCTGACTGACGAAGGCCAGCTGGTGCGGGTAGCCGGGGTCGGCACTTTTGTTGCCGCGAGCAAGCCGCAGTCCAACCTGCTGCGTATCACCAATATTGCCGATGAAATCCTCGCCCGGGGCCATCGCTACAACTGTCAGGTGCTGCACCTGGGCCGCGAGTCGGCGTCCATGTCCATCGCCGCCGCCCTGGCCCTGCCCACCGGCGCTTCGGTGTTTCATCTGCTGTGCGTGCATTACGAAGAAGACGTGCCGGTGCAACTGGAAGACCGTTACGTCAATCCGGAACTGGTCCCGGACTTTCTCAGCCAGTCGTTCGGCGACCGGCTGCAGGCCGCCAAGTACCTGCTGCAAGTCATCCGCCCGGATGAAATGGAACATATCGTCGAAGCCAGCCACCCCAATGGCGACGAAAGCCGACAGATGCAGATCGACAGCAACGAACCCTGCCTGGTCCTGCTGCGCCGCACCTGGAACAGCGGCAAAGTGGTGACCTACGTACGTCTGCTGCACCCCTCCTCACGCTATCGGTTGGGCAGTCGTTTGCCGGTGACCGGGGCGCATCGCGATAGCTGACTGCTCCCACAAAAACCCATCAACTGAGCTGCCAGCCGTTACTTGAGGTCACGAAAAGGCCGGTTTTCGCAGGACCTTTCTCTTTCTGCTGCGTGAAGTTTCCGAGACAATCCCGAGCGTATTGCGCTGCTCAAATGACCTCTCTAGTCTGCGCCGGTCGCTGAAACTCAGTGATCGGGTTTAGCAGCTCGCTTGGTTAACAACATACAGCGCAAGTACCGCCTTTATGGCGGCTTTGCGTGGGGCATCCTCGGGTGCGCCGGTCTTTTGTATGTTTTCCACCGGTCTGCTAACCCGCGACAAAGCCGCCACCCCCGATTCGATTAGCAGCGAGTTTCCGGTGGCCTCACCATTGGAAAAATATAATGACCATCGACAAAACAGCGCCAACCCTGGCCGAAATTGAAAAAGAGCTGCTGGAAATCTCCGACCTGATGCGCTACGCCTCAGCCACCGTCTATGAAAGCGGCGACAGCCTCAACGGCCCCCACCGCGACCTGGCCTTCAGCGGCGTGCACCTGATCGGTGAAGCGCGGGGCAAGGTGGATCGGTTATTGAGCCGGGTTGAGGGGGTGACGCGCAGCATCTGAATCACCGCGAACGCACGTAGGAGCAACTTTAGCCGCGAGGGTGTCCTCCCGGCTAAAGCCGGTCCTACAGGACCCGACACAGATCCCGTGGGAGCGAGGCTTGCCCGCGAAGAGGGCGGTACATCCACCGCATTCTCTGAGGCTGAAAATACGCGTTCGCGGGCAGGCCTCGCGCCAACGATCAAAAAACCCCATAGGACCGACCAAAAATCCCGCACTGCTCGCCGTAATGGGAAATATGATTGCATCACCCCACTCGAACCGGCACGATCGCTCTGCCGCCTGCGTTTGCAGGCCACTGCCCGCGTTACATGCCCCGGAGTGTTGTCGGCCATGGCTCAACCCGCCTCACATACCCCTGTCGCCTCGCAGAAACTGACCCCACGCGAATTTCGCGGGATGGTCGCAATTCTGTTGTCCATTGCCCTCGCCACCCTGGATACCGCCATCGCCAACACGGCGCTGCCGGCCATCGCTGCGGATTTGAATTCGTCCCCGGCGGCGTCGGTCTGGGTGATCAACGCCTATCAACTGGCGGCGGTCGCAACCCTGTTGCCCTTCGCCGCTTTAGGTGGCGTTGTCGGACATCGTAAGGTCTATCTCGGCGGCCTGATGCTGTTCGTGGTCTCGTCGCTGCTGTGTACCCTGGCCTGGTCGCTGCCGACCCTGACCATCGCCCGCGTACTGCAAGGCATCGGCGCCAGCGCCATCATGAGCGTGAACGCGGCACTGATCAGCTCGATCTTTTCCCACGAACGCCTTGGCCGTGGCCTGGGCATGAATGCTCTGGTGGTCGGCACGTCCTTCGCCGCCGGGCCGACTATCGCCTCGTTGGTGCTGTCGGTGGCCAACTGGCCCTGGCTGTTTGCGATCAACCTGCCCATCGGCCTGTTCGCCCTGGTCTTCGGCTGGAATTCGCTGCCCGTGACCAAACCCGGCACCCTGACCTTTGACCGACTGACGGCGGTGCTCAATGTCATCACCTTTGGCGCGCTGATCTTCGGCCTCAGTCAGGCCGCGCAACTGGGCTCCCTGAGCAGCGTGCTGATTGCCATGGCGGTGTTTCTCGTCGCAGGCGCACTGATGCTGCGTCGCGAGGTTGGCCATCCGGCGCCGATGTTCCCGCTGGATCTGTTGAAGCGGCCGATGTTTGCCCTCTCCGCCCTCACCGCGTTCTGCTCCTTCGCCACCCAGGGCCTGGCATTCGTGTCGTTGCCGTTTTTCTTTGAAACCGTACTGGGTCGCGACCCGGTACAGACCGGCTTCCTGATGACCCCCTGGTCAGTAGTAGTGGCCCTGATCGCGCCGGTGGCCGGGCGTTTGTCCGACCGTTATCCCGCCGGTCTGCTGGCCGGGATCGGCCTGGCGATGCTCAGTGGCGGCATGGTCTCTCTGGCACTGATGCCGGCCGACCCCAGCGCCCTGGAAATCTGCATTCGCACGATTTTCTGCGGCCTGGGCTTCGGTTTTTTCCAGGCGCCCAATCAGAAAGCCATCATGACCAGCGCCCCGCGCCATCGCGCCAGCGGCGCCAGCGGCACGGTGGCCACGGCGCGGTTGATCGGCCAGGCCACCGGGGCTGCACTGGTGGCCTTGAGCTTTGGCATTTCCGGCGAGCACGGGCCAGTACTGGCCCTGAGCATCGGCGCCTGTTTCGCCGCTGTGGGCAGTGTGGCCAGCGGCCTGCGCCTGCTGACCAAACCGGTGGTCTGAGTCAGCGTTTCTTGAGGATCTCGATGGCCTTGTTGGCATCGAGCTTGGGGAAGGAGAAGCGGATCAGCAGCGGCGTTTCCTTGGTCAGGCCAATCACCAGCAGTTCTACGGCGCGGAAATTGGCCGGGGCATCGGCAAAGAAGGCGTCCATGTCGCGGTAGCTTTTTTTCTTGTCGGCGGTGGCCAGGTCAATGTCGACAAAGCTGTAGGTCAATGAGCCCGACTTGATTGCAGTGTCTTCAAACTCCTTGAATTTGCTCGCATACACCGCGCCCGAGGTCGAGGCGGCCAGCTTGAACATGTCCAGCTGGTTGCTGGCATCGCTCAGTGCCGAAAGCCGGTAGCTCTTGCCCAGCTCGTCGAGGGTGTGGGCGTAGAGGTCCTTGTCGAAGATGCTGATCAGCGACACCATGTTCAGCTTGTCGCTGATAAAGGTCAGGGCCGCGCTGAATCTGTGGCCGACGAACTCGACGTTATCCAGGCACAGGGCCTTGATGCCCATCTGCTCGGAGCAGTCGTAATAGCCTTTGACCGACTTGAAGCTGTCGTAGGGCGCGTCATAGGCATAGTTCTGGAACAGAATGTCGGCCGCCTGGGCAGCAGGCGCGCTGAACAGCGCGCTCACACTGACGATGAGCGCCGGGATCAGTTTATTGAGCATGAATGCGGGCTTCCTGAGCGATCGAATATCGCTAATAGCCCAATGCTACCAATGAAAAACCCCGGCTGTCTCAGGATTACTTGATCAGCACCACCGGCACCGAGACATCGTGAATCACTCGGTTGGCCACCGAGCCCAGCAGCAAGCCGCCGATACTGCCCAGGCCACGGGTGCCCATGACCACGGTATCGCAGCTCAACTGGCGTATCGCCGACTCGATCTGCTCCGGCACGTTGCCAATGGCCGGGTGCAATTCATAGCTGACATTGGCCGCTTTCAGAAGCGCCCCGGCTTCATCGAGAGCACGCTGCGCCGTTGCCAGCAGGCCATCGTTGATCTGCTCGATGAGGTTGCCGGTAATGTAGTCGCCATAGATCACCGGGCCGTTCTGCACGTTGACCACATGGACTTCCAATGGGCGAGCCAGGCAGCCGGTGAAGTCGATGACGTACTGCAAGGCACGTTTCGAGGCTTCGGAACCGTCGTAGGCAATCAGGACTTTGCGCATGTCGTTTCTCCATAAGGGCTATGGAGTCAACATAGGACGCTGACGAGCGGTGAACTTGACCGGGATCAATTGAAGCGGGGATTTATCGAGGGGTATAGCCAATACACCAACGCCGGGCATGAAGCCCCAGCGTTGGCGTTACAACTTACAGCGCCATGTCGGCCGCTGGGTTGCTTTCAGCTTTCTTGACGGGTGCGGCCGGAGCTGCACCGGCAGCCGGGTAGGCCGCCGCGTCGATCACCGGAGGCTTGCTCAGCAGCAGGACGTCAGCGGTGTAGTCCCACTCTTGCTGAACGCGTGCGGGCGAGCCATTGAGCTTGGTACCGTAGCTCGGCACGATCTGGCGCATCTTCTCCTGCCAGGCAGGCGTCGCGACTTCTTTCTTGAAGACCTTCTCCAGCACATCGATCATGATCGGTGGCGCGGTCGAAGCACCTGGGGAGGCACCCAGCAGACCCGCGATAGTGCGGTCTTCGGAGTACACAACCTCGGTACCCAGCTTCAACACACCGCCTTTCTCAGGATCACGCTTGATGATCTGCACGCGCTGACCGGCCTGCCACAAGCGCCAGTCTTCTTTCTTGGCGTGGGGGAAGTACTCTTTCAGCGCATTGAAGCGGTCGTCATCCGACATCATCAACTGACCTGCCAGGTACTCGATCAGCGGGTACTGCTCAACGCCTACCTGAGTCATCGGCCACACGTTATGGGTCGTGGTGGTCGACAGCAGGTCAAGGTAAGAGCCTTGCTTGAGGAACTTGGTGGAGAACGTCGCGAATGGCCCGAACAGGATCATGCGCTTGCCGTCCAGCACGCGAGTGTCCAGGTGCGGTACGGACATGGGCGGAGCGCCGGTCGACGCGATACCGTAAGCCTTGGCCATGTGTTGCATGGCGATGTCCTGATTATCGGTCACCAGGAACGAGCCACCGACCGGGAAGCCTGCGTATTCGCGGGCTTCAGGGATGTCGGATTTCTGCAGCAGCTTCAACGCGCCGCCGCCAGCGCCGACGAACACGAATTTCGCGTCAGTGCCGTGGGTGGTGCCGTCTTTCAGGTTTTTGTATTCGACGTGCCAGCCGCCGTCTTTGTTGCGGGTGATCTCTTCGACTTCGCTCGACAACTTCAGGGTGAAGTTAGGCTTGGTCTGCAGGGCGGCAACGTACTGGCGAGTGACTTCACCCCAGTTCGCGTCGGTGCCGAGCGGTGTCCAGGTCGCGGCGATTTTCTGGTTGGGATCACGCCCTTCCATCATCAGCGGAACCCACTGCTTGATCTGCGCCTGATCTTCGCTGTACTGCATGCCAGCGAACAATGGGCTGCGCTGCAGTGCCTCGTAACGCTCTTTGAGGAACTTGACGTTATCGTCGCCCCACATGAAGCTCATGTGCGGAGTGGAATTGATGAAGGAATGCGGGTTCTTCAACACGCCCGAGCGGACCTGCCAGGACAGGAACTGACGAGTGACCTGGAAGGCCTCGTTGATCTCGATCGCCTTGGCGATTTCGATCTTGCCGTCTTTACCGTAAGGGGTGTAGTTGGACTCGGCCAGGGCCGAGTGACCCGTACCGGCGTTGTTCCAGCCGTTGGAGCTTTCTTCGGCGACAGCGTCGAGGCGCTCGACCATTTCCATGGTCCAGCCCGGTTCCAGTTCATTGAGCCAGACGCCCAGGGTGGCGCTCATGATCCCGCCGCCGATCAGCAGCACATCGACTTTCTTGGTTTCGGCAGCCTGCGACGGCGTAAGCGCCATCGACATCGCCAGGCCCAGCAGGGCCGTGTTCACTGTTTTAAACATGCTTGTTCCATATGATAAATCGCCATCCGCCCGCCATCAGCAGGAGCAGGAACCGTGCTGCCGGTAATCGCTACCGTCGACACATCTCCCACGCCAGCGTGGACCAGAGGATGGACATACAAGGCCGATTGGGGTTTTTTGACCTCACGGTGATGTTCCCCTGCGCTGACTTCTTATTAATCATTGGCTTCAGCTGCTTGAGTGACACTACATCGTTCTATCCCGCACGAGTGCGGCCGTGGAGTGTATAGAACCCGCCGCGGAAACGGAAACTACAGCAGAAAGCTTTCAGCAACCCTTCGATGACCGGATATGGGAGCGGATTTGCCGTGTTGTCGGCTGTGTCCCCTGTAAAGACGAACGAACGGGGTGCTTCTACACTTCCCGTCAAAGGTTGCGGTGATAAGGTGCTGAAGCAGAGAAATAGCCGATCCTTGCGAACCCGACGCCTTGCGCCGGTTCGAAAGGCAATTGCATGGAGTTGAAACATGTCTGTCTGGACCATCGTTGCTGGCAACACCGTACTCAATTCACTGGATCTGGAGAAAGCCAGGCTCGCCGCCAGGGAGAATCCGGGTGGCTGGTGCTGGCGGCCGGGCATGGCCGACTGGCAGCCGATCTACGAGAACAGCGAGATTCGGCCGATGAAAAAGGATGGCGTCACGCCGCTGCCCACGCCGCCGCAATCAATGATCTATCCCAAGCCCGGCGCCCCGCCCGCTGGCGCGGCCAATCTTCCTGCAGCACCGCCAGTGCCCTCTGCTGCGCCAGCGGTAAGGGCCAGCAGTGATGTCGCGTCGAGCGGTTTTGGCTCCGGTCAATGGACCGAGGGTCTCGACTTCAAGATCCACGGCATGGAAACCCAATTCGTCGAGGTGGAGTTGGATCAGGGCGAAAGCGCCATCGCCGAGGCCGGGGCAATGATGTACAAGACCTCGGATGTCGAGATGGAGACCATTTTCGGCGACGGCAGCGCCAGCGCGTCAGGCTTCATGGGCAAGCTGATGAGCGCAGGCAAGCGCCTGGTCACCGGTGAAAGCCTGTTCACCACGGTGTTCACCCAACAGGCGCCGGGCAAAGGCATAGTCGCTTTCGCCGCGCCGTTCTCCGGCACCATCCTGCCCCTGCACCTGAGTGACTACAACGGCAAGCTGATCTGCCAGAAAGACAGCTTCCTGGCCGGGTCCAAGGGCGTGTCCATCGGTATGCACTTTCAGCGCAAAATCCTCACCGGCCTGTTTGGCGGCGAAGGCTTCATCCTGCAAAAACTCGAGGGTGACGGATTGGTCTTCGTGCATATGGGCGGCACCATCCGCAAGATCAACCTGGCTCCGGGCGAGCGCCTTGATGTCGACACCGGCTGCCTCGCGGCGATGACGGCCGAGGTGGATTTCGATATCCGCAAGGCCGGCGGCCTCAAAAGCATGCTGTTCGGCGGCGAAGGCGTGTTCTTCGCCACCGTGACCGGGCCGGGCACCGTGTGGCTGCAGAGCCTGCCCTTCTCGCGCCTGGCCGGCCGGATGCTGGCCGCCGCGCCGCAGGGTGGCGGACAGCGTCAGGGTGAGGGCTCGGTGCTGGGCGGGCTGGGGGACATTATTGGCGGGCGTAACTGAACATACGCCAGCGCATGGGCTCTCATCAGACACAACTTAACCTTGTGATATGAAGCTCCTTGTGGGAGCGAATTTATTCGCGAAGAGGACGGTGCATCAATCCATCTTCAGCGTCTGAACTACAGTCTTCGCGAATGAATTCGCTCCCACAATTCGGCCCATAAGACTGAGTCTCAAAACAACCAAAAGGACGACCCATGCAGATTACCCAAGGACAAAGGTTGCCTCTGTCGAGCATCCTTCCGGGCGACCAGTTGAGCTTCACCCTCGCCATCACCCTGAATTCGCCCCATGTGATCGACTACGTGTGCTTTGGCGTCGATGCCGCCGGCAAGCTGTCCGATGATCGATACATGGTCTTTTTCAACCAGCCCACCAGCCCCTGCAACAGCGTGCGCCTGAGCAACGGCGGCGAGTTCGGGCTGAATCTGGCGACCTTGCCCAAGACCATTGAGCGCCTGGTATTTACCGCCTCGATTGATGGCAACGGCGCGATGAAGGACCTGACGGCCAGCCGCTTTGCGATCAAAGGCGCCAACGGCAGCGAATTGGCGACCTGTGAGTTCCGCGGTCAGGACTTTGCTGGCGAGAAAGCCATCATGGTCACCGATATCTATCGCAAGGACGGCGTCTGGCGCGTGCAGGCCAACCTGCAAGGCTTCAACGAAGGCCTCGACGCGCTGGTCCGGCACTTTGGCGGCGAAGTCGCTGAAGCCGCGCCTGTAGCAGCCCCTGCCCCGGTAAAGATTTCCCTGGAAAAGAAAATCGCCGCAGCCGCCCCACATCTGGTCAGCCTGGCCAAGAAAGCCCAGGTCAGTCTGGAAAAAAATCAGCTGGCGAACGTCAAGGCCCGCGTCGCCCTGGTGCTGGACGCCTCCGGCTCCATGAACGGCCAGTATTCCCGTGGCAGGGTGCAGGAGGTGGTGAATCGCCTGTTGCCCATGGCTGTGCATTTCGATGACGATGGCGAACTCGATTGCTGGGCCTTCGGTGCCAAGTCCTGCCAGTTGTCGGCGGTATCCCTGGGCAACCATCAGGACTACATCAACACCGAGGACGGCGGCTGGCGCAACTGGAGCGTCGGCCAACGGATCAACGACGAGCCCAAGGTCATTCGCCAGGTCATCGACTACTACAAGCAGTCAGGCGATCGCACGCCGGTGTACGTGATGTTCATCAGCGACGGTGGGGTTCACGAAAACAGGGCCATTACCAAACTGATCGTCGAAGCGGCACAGCTGCCGGTGTTCTGGCAGTTCGTCGGCATCGGCGGCAACAGCTACGGCATCCTGGAAAAGCTCGACACCATGGAGGGCCGGGTGGTCGATAACTGTGGATTTTTTGCCCTCGACGACCTGCACGACATCAGCGAAGAAGCGCTGTATGACAAGCTGATGGCGGAGTTTCCGGGATGGCTCAAGGAGGCCAGGGCCAAGGGAATTATCTTCTAGGACGATCACCCACGACGCTTGGATGGGTAAAACCTGTGGGAGCGAATTCATTCGCGAAGAGGCCGGTGAATTCACTACCGCCTTCGCGAATGAATTCGCTCCCACAATTCGCAGGCGCTGAATCAGCTGCCAACAGCAATAAAAAAGCCCCTGACATGCAGGGGCTTTTTCGTCGCAGCTCGGGTTTAGCCGATTGCCACACCATGGGCTTCAGCCAATGGCTTCAGGCCGCCGGCAAAGCCTTGGCCGATGGCCTTGAACTTGAACTCTTCGCCGTTGCGATACAGCTCGCCGAAGATCATCGCGGTTTCGGTGGAGGCGTCTTCGCTGAGGTCGTAGCGCGCCAGTTCCTTACCGTCAGCCTTGTTCACCACACGGATGTAGGCGTTGCCGACCTGACCGAAGCTCTGCTTGCGGCCTTCGGCATCGTGGATGGTGACAGCAAATACCAGCTTCTTCACCAGGGGAGCGAGGCCGGTCAGCTTAACGTTGACCTGCTCGTCGTCGCCGTCGCCAGCGCCCGAACGGTTGTCGCCCAGGTGCTCGATGGAACCGTCAGCGGATTTTTTGTTGTTGTAGAAAATGAAGCTGGCATCGTCGAGGACCTTGCCGCTTTCACCAACAACGAACACCGAAGCATCGAGGTCGAATTCCTGACCGTCGGTAACGCGGGCATCCCAGCCCAGGCCGACAGTTACTTCAGAAAGGCCTGGTGCTTCTTTGGACAGCGAGACGTTGCCGCCTTTGGACAGACTTACAGCCATGGTCTTATTCCTTGATCGTGGGTTGGAAAGTGTGTTTAGAAATTCATGCCAAACGAGTTGGCTACTGCTTTCAGGCCGCCGGCATAGCCCTGGCCGATCGCGCGGAATTTCCATTCGCCGTTATTGCGGTACAGCTCGGCGAAAATCATTGCGGTTTCGGTGGACGCATCTTCTGCCAGGTCGTAACGCACGACCTCGGCACCGGTTACTTCATTGACGATGCGAATGAAGGCGCCACCGACCTGACCGAAGTTCTGCTTGCGCGCATCGGCTTCGTGAATGGTCACGGTGAACACAACTTTGTCGATATCGGCCGGAACGCGGCTGAGGTCGACCTTGAGCAGTTCATCGTCGCCATCGCCGGCACCGGTACGGTTGTCACCGGTGTGCTCGATGGAGCCGTCAGCACTTTTGAGCTGATTGTAGAAGATGAAGTCTGCGTCGCTGCGCACCTTGCCGCTGCTGCTCAGCAGGAATGCGCTGGCGTCGAGGTCGAACTCGGTACCGTCAGTCGCCCGTGGATCCCAGCCCAGGCCGATCAGCAGCTTGGACAGGGACGGGTCGGTTTTCGACAGGGAGAGGTTTGCACCTTTCTGAAGAGACAATGCCATTTTCAACAACTCCTTTACTTGTGATTAAGGATCAGTTCGCTTCGGTCTCTGAGTCTTCCTTGGCCGGGAAGATCAGGCTGGCAACGATGCCAATGACCAGTACCACCATGACAATGAGCAGGCTGGTATTGGCGCTGATGCTGTAGCCATGGTGGAACAAATGGTCAGTCGCATTCAGGCCCAGCTTGATGGCGATGAAGAAGAGCAGCGCGATCACTGCTTTTTCCAGGTGGACCAGGTAGCGCTTGAGCGCCTCGAGAACGAAGTACATGGTGCGCAGGCCAAGGATGGCGAAAAGCATGGCCGAGTAAACGATCAGCGGCTCACGGCTCACGGCGATGACGGCGGGGACCGAGTCAAAGGCGAACAGTACGTCCGAGACTTCGGCGACCACCAGACACAGGAACAGCGGAGTGGCGAAGATCGCGCCCTTGGCTGCCAGGCTCATGCCGGCGTTTTCCGGCTTGGTGATTTCACCTTCCAGGGTCTTGCGGCTGACGAAGAACTGGTTACCGTGCAGCTTCGGCCAGACCGGGAACAGCTTGGAGGCGAAGCGGTAGGCCAGGTGAGTGGAATAGTCTTCCTCTTCTTCGTCATCACCACCGGCCCTGAGCATCATGATGGCGGTCCAGGCCACGATAACGGCGAATATCACCTCGACCCACGGGCCGAAGGCCAGCAGTCCAGTGCCGATCGCGACGAAGACGCCACGGAACACGATGGCGCCGATGATGCCCCAGTACAGCACGCGGTGGCGCAGGCCGTCAGGCACCTTGAACCAGGCGAAAATGGCCATGAAGACAAACAGGTTGTCGACGCTCAGGACCTTTTCCAGGGCATAACCGGTGACGAACAGGCTGGCCACTTCCGGGCCGTGCTGGACGTAGAGGAAGCCGGCGAAGGCCAGGGAGAGGGCGATCCAGAAGATCGACCAGATCGAGGCCTTGGCCAGGGACACCGGCTTGTCGCCACGGTGCGTGATCATATCCAGCAACATGGCGCCAACGGCCATCCCGACGAAAACCGCCATCGTCAGAGGGGGAAAACCAATCTGCGTATCCAAGACTAAGTACCTTAAAGTTCGAAATCAGCCGGGTTCAGACCCAGCTCGAGGCATATCTGGCGGCAGGCCGCCTTTTCTTTCTGGTCGAAATTGCCATCGGATGCACCGATGGCGCAGGCGACCCGCACCAACAGACGCGCCGCGCCGTCGTTGCCTTTGATCTTGTTGATGACTTTCAACGCTTCGGCCTGACCGATCTGGTAGTCGAACTCGAACTTGCTGACCGAGTCGTTGAACGCCTTGATCACGTCGCTCAGGTTGAACACCTTGAGCTCAGGCGAATTGTTGATGAAACCGGTCATCTTCATTTTCTCGGACGAAGAGACTTCACCGTCGGCCGCCGCGATCATCGCGCAGGCCGCAGCAGTGGCTTCCATGAAGTTCTTATTCTTGAACTTCGAGACTTCGGTGGTGAGCGCTTCACGCGCCTTTGCGGCATTGGTTTTGAGCCATTCCAACATGATGCAATCCTCGGAAAGCGAGGCGGTCTGCCTCGCGAAATCAACGGTTTATTTGGAGCCGGCAGACCAGCGCATGCCCCAGTTGTAAGCCTGGTCCATGGGCGAATGACTCTTGTGGAAATCGACCCGGCGGGTAACCTTCACGGCACCGTTGTCGTTTTCCAGCAACGCGATGGCGCACATTCCCAGACGCCCGCCCTCCTCGTTCAGACGTACTTCGATTTCCGGTTGCCCTGGCACGAAGATGGTTGCCACACCGTCGGTTTCCCGCCAGTTCGGCGCACCGTCGTAGATGAAGGCAAAGACCAGGATGCGGCGGATCTCGCTCCATTTCTGGCCGTTGATATGCAGCCACTCACCGTCGGAAACCGAGCCGGTGCGGTCGTCCCCCATCAACTGAATGTAGGGCTCGTTCTTCAGGTCGCCAAAGGCATTGCCCAGGGCCTGCACCGCGCCCTTGTAGCCGTCCTGCAACTCGAACAGGCAACCGACGTCGAGGTCGATGGACTTGCTCTTGGAGAAGAAGCCACCGCCGGACTTGCCCCGGTTCCAGTTCAGGTTGACCTTGATTTCGCCAAAACCGGCAGCGGTCTTGGCCAGACTGATGGAGGAACGGGTCTTGTCCAGAGTGACCTTGCTCAGGCTGACCGTGGCCTTGGGTGCTGCGGGCGCGGGTGCAGGCTGCGGCGCGGCGACCGGCGTTGGGGCCGGGGCCGCGATTTCGACGCCAAAGTGCTTGGCCAATGGCTCCAGGCCACCGGCAAAGCCCTGGCCGACGCAGCGAAACTTCCAGGCGCCCTGGCGGCGATAGAACTCGCCAAGAATCAGCGCTGTTTCCTGCATGCCACTGGTAGGAATCTGCGCGTCGATATCACCGGCCACGGCGATGCTCAGGGTCGAGACACCGGCAAAACTGGCTTTGTTTTCGTGGATCGTCGCCGTCAGGGCGACACGCTCTACAGCCGCGTCGAGGCGGCTCAGGTCAACGCTGAAGGTGGCACGCCCGGCAGCAGCGTCGGTCAGCTGCACAGCCCCACCCAATACGTTGGGCTGGCCGTAGAAGCACATGTCCTGATCGCCGCGAACCTTGCCGTCGCCATTCAGGGCAAACGCGGAAACGTCGATATCGGCCCCTGCAAGCGGGCTGTAGGCCACGTCGACGCGCAATGAACCGGTCGCTACCGGCGCATTGCCACCCGGTACCAGGGAGGTCATGAGCGCACGGCCTCGACCGCCAGGCTGACCAGATCGTCGGCGGTACGGCCATTGGTGGTCACACCGACGGCCTTGAAGTCCCAGCCGCCCGCGCCACGGCTCAGGCTGGCCATGACGATACCAGTATGACCCCCCTTCTCGGACAGGTTGAAACGGGCCAGTTCCTTGCGCGCAGCGGTATCGGAAATGCGGCAGTAGGCGTTCTCGACTTTCTCGAAGTTCTGCCCGGTGAAGCTGTTGACGGTGAATACCAGGTATTTGACGCTGGCCGGCAAGCGGCTCAGGTCAACGGCGATGGATTCGTCGTCGCCATCACCTTCGCCTGTGCGGTTGTCGCCGGAGTGCTGGATCGAGCCGTCCTTGGACTGCAACTGGCGGAACCAGACCAGGTCAACTGGCTTGAGCTGTTCGTCGAACAGAATGCAGGATGCATCCAGATCGATTTCGCCACCGTTGCCCATCAGTTTGCCGAAGAAACCGCTTTTTGCGGCGTCCCAGCCCAGGCCGAGGGAGATTTTGCTCAGGCTGCTGCCTGCGGTTTTCTCCAGGGAAATCGTCTGGTTCTTGGTGAGTGTCAATGCCATTGTTACGCTCCTTGTTGATCATTCGGCCCCTGGCCAACGCCAGGGACACCTGTTACCGAATTCTGCGTGGCTTCCCCCGGTTTGACCCGGCTGCCGATCCTGGCGATACGCAGGCGGCCGCGCTGCCAGGCCGGATGGAAGTGCCGCCAGTGGGCATCCTGGGCGGCGGCCAGCAGTTCGTGGTCGCCGCGGGTGTCACCCCAGGCCCGCAGGCGGTACTGCGTGAGGGGGCCGTAGACCGCCTCCAGGCGCAGCACCTTGGCTTCGCAGCGGCAGTTGTTGCCGCTAAGGCGCCCGGTCAGATAGCCATCGACCACCTCCAGTTCAGTGGCGATCAGCTTGATCCCCAGGTGCTCGGCAAAGGGCTTGAGGACCAGGCTGGGCGAGGCCGAGCAAATGGTCACTTGAGCCCCTGAAGCCAACTCCCCCGCTACCGACTTCACGCCCGCCGGGCGCATGAGCCGCGACCAGAAGCGTGCGCGGAACTCCACGGCTTTCTGCTCGACCCAATCGACTTTTATGCCGGTAAGGAAGTTGGCGATCAAGTTCGCTTTTAATTCATCTCGTGTCAGACCTTTCCCCAGGTAGCGTAGGGCGGAGGGCAACATGCGCACCATCCGCCAGGCAAACGCGCGATTG
This sequence comes from Pseudomonas sp. JUb42, assembly GCF_024807945.1. Lineage (GTDB taxonomy): Bacteria > Pseudomonadota > Gammaproteobacteria > Pseudomonadales > Pseudomonadaceae > Aquipseudomonas. The sequence goes on from NZ_JANUFD010000002.1 coordinate 309,229, forward strand.
CCGAAGGCAAACTTGAGGAACGGGACGAAGCTGTCCCGGGTGGTCAGGGTGCCGTCGAAGTCGAACACCGACAGTACCTTCGCCCCATCGGGGCCTGCTTCAAGCATTTCTTGTGTCATCGACCTACCTCGGCCAGGCGAATGGGTTCCATAAGACTGACATCGGTTTGTTTCACCCCATGCCACTGCGCCCGTTCGATAATTTTCGTCGCCCAATTGAAATGGGTGGCTGGCTCGCACATCGCGTCGTTGTGCTTAAAAACCGCCGGGGCAGACTCATTGAGAATCAACCGGGCGCAATTGAGTTCCTCAATGCCGACGCGAAGTACTTCATGGATCAGGCTGATCTGTGCCGGATGGATGGCGGTCTTGCCCACCAGACCGTGGGAAAGGTCCAGTTCCAGCTCTTCCAGCAACAGCGCAGGTGAAGCGATGGACTCGAAGACTGGCGCCGTCAGGGCAAACCCCTGGGCGCCGAGAATCCCGGCCAGCATGGGAATCACGTAGCCCATGGGCGTTTGATACAACGTCACGTTGGGATTGCGGCGCAGGCCCAGGCAGCCCATCAGGTCGTTGCCGCCGATGCGCAGGGCGATGATTCGCTCGCCCAGGGTCTGGGCCAATGCCTGGCCCAGCTCGACCATGGCGTTAGGGCTGAAGACCTCGCGCGTCTCTAGCGTCGGCATCAGCGCCAGGCGTGGGTCCGACACCGCGCTGGCCCAGGCGGGCAACGATGCCAGGGTCAACTTGGGCACCACGAAGCCGTCGATCAGGTACATCAGCGGCCAGTCGTTCAGCACTGCGGCCATCTCGACATCCCGAGGCCGTACGAACACCAGAGGCCCATTGGCCGGACGCCCGCCCCCTGCTTCGATGCGCAACAGCAGGTCGCGCAGGTTCTGCAAGGCCGTGTCGACATCGGTGAAGGCCACGGCGTCTTCCAGGCAAATCACCAGCGAGCGCAGTTCAGGCAACTTCTGGCCCAGGACGATATCGAGGATGTCTTCCCGGGTGGCGGGCATGTACAGCGTCGCGCCCAGGGCGTAGGGAGAAATTCGCTTCATCAGCTCACACTCCGAATGATGGTCACTGCACGGTAAGGGCCGAGTGCAGCACCGGCCTCTTCCACGTCGATACCGGCCAGACCTGTCAGGTGCATCAGCAACTGCACGTCCGGGTCGGCGCGATCACGCACCAGTACCCGGTCAGGAACGCGGCGCAGCACCGCGCGGGTGGCCTCGGCAATGCCCGGCTTCACCCGATTCAGATTGGCAATCTGGAATCGATCGGCCAGGCCAGCCACTACACTCAAGGCCGAGGCTTGCAGGGCCAGGGCCTGTTCTTGGTTCCATGGTCGGGTTGGCGCCACATCCACCGTCAGGCGCGCCGCCTCAATGCGCTCGATAAAGTCGACGGTAACGTCATGCTCCTGCAGGTGTTTGTATATGACGCAGCCATGCAGGCCGCCTGCGGCAGGCCAGATCGAGCGCGAGACCAGACCGGATACGGTAGCGCCGAGAATCCCCGACGGAATGATCCAGTCGTCGGACGATGCCGCAAGCCATGCGCGACCGCAGGGATCGGCCAGCACAACCAGACGCGGTGTCGAGGGAAAACGCAGGTCGCCCGCGAGGCTGCGCTGGATTTCCCCGGCGATGGCGCCCTTGCCGGTCCAGCCATCGACGAAGACGATGTTCTCGGCGCCATGACGGGCAATGATCAATTCCAGGGCGACCGTATCGATACCGCGATCACGCACGATGCTGATGCCGTAGTGCTGGGCATCGCGGCCGCGCTCGACCAAGGCCCTACGCAACAGCACGCCCAGGGGCAGCCCGGCGCGCACGAACGACACCAGAGCAATGCCCGGCCCCCGATATTCAGCATCCAGCGCCAACGCCAGCGCCTGCACATCGGCCGCCATGCGCGCAGCGTTCTGGGTCATGGCCCGCTCATAGAGGGCCATATGGGTAGCCGACGGCGCCGACTCCTCACTGATCATCTCGGAGTAATGCTTCTGCCTGCTCTGGATCAGCCGCTCTTTTTCAAGCACGTCGGTCATGACCATATCGACCGGCTGCAGCAGGAAATGCACATCGGCAGGCAGGTAGCTGCCGCTGCCCACGGTATTGAGTTGCGCCAGTGAGTTATCCATGGAGAGCGTCCTTGACCATGGCGGCCAGTTGGCTGCGCGCCGGGGTCGACCAGAACGTGCACAAATCCATGAAGCCCAGGTCGGTGATGCTGTCGCCGAAGCCCAGCACCGGCCGCGTGCCATTGACGGCGCGATCCAGTTCCAGCAGATGCTCAACGGCAACGCGCTTGGCCAGGCCATCGGGCAGCAGCGCCAGGTTGTTGCCGTTGCTGTGCACATGCATGCCGCCGAGCAGGCCACGCCCGCGAATGTGTTCGAGTACCCGCAGCAGGTCGGTATCACTGCCATCGTTGTGCTTGATCACCACGTAATGCTGCTGCCCGGCCTCCTCGACCACCCAGCCACGCAGGGACATACCCAGCGCTTCGCCGAGCTGCAAGGCATCGGCGCACAGTGCGGGCAGACGCTGCTGATAGGGTTCGAGGCGTTCGCCCATCAGCGCGTGCCAATCGCCATTCACCGAGCCGTCCGGGTTGAGAATCACCGCACCGTGGGAACATACCGCACCGCGATTGAAGCCCAGGTGTACCCGGCCAAAAGCCTCGGCACTGCGGGCGGTAACGGGTACGACGTCGGTGGTCGCCAGCAGCCACTCGACAAAGCTTTTCTGCACGTCGCTCATATAGCCGCTGACGCCACCGTTGACGTCGAACGATGCTGGGTGGCGCGGGCTGCCTTCCGGCATTTTGCGGCCGGTCTGGAACAGCGTGTCGTCGAGATCGACCAAAGCGAGGGGGCGATTAGCGGCCATCGACGATCACCTCGGCGTTTAGTGCTTCGATCAGCGCGGTCGGTACCGCCAGGGCATCGGTTTCGCTGCAGATCAACACCCGGTCGAACTGTCCGGGGGCGACGTTATAAAGGAAGTTGACGATGCCCAGGCCATAGTTGTCCGAAAAGGACAGCGCATGGTGAATCGCATGGCCGATGGCGATGGGCGAGCGGGTGGTGGAGCTGAAATGCACGTCGGCGCCGGCCCGTTCAAGGCGTTCGGCGAGGAGAAACGGCTTCCAGACGAACTCGCCGGTGCCGAGCACGATAATCCGCTCGCCCGGCTTGATCTGAAGATCCGGCGCCAGGGTGTCGGCCACCGAACGCACGCCCAGGCGCCCCCAGTCATTGCACGGATCAATGAGCCACTCCCCCACGGCGACGGTGCCGGTCTCGGGCATTTCCGGCAGCAGCGCGTCCGGATCTTCGATGAAGTGATAAGCCCCGCGCAATAGCGAGACCTGATCGGCACTCGCGCCAATGGAACTGGACACCGCCCCTGCGGACCAGTCGGTCAGCACGCAGGTCACGACCCGCTCGACCTTGCTCAGGCCCGCGTCGGCCAGGGCCCGGTGCAGGTTGATAAAGGTCTTGCCGGTGGAGGCTTCGTCGTCGACCAATACCAGCGAACGCGCATTGAGCATCATTTCGCGGATGGCAGGATCCACCGGCATATGGATCAGGTGCGCGCTGGCGTGACTGTGTTCTTCCTCGAAGCGGGCGAACATCTGCTCGCCCACGGGATGGCGGGTACTGACGATATACAGGCTGTCGGGCCGGGTGGCGCTATAAGCGCGATGCACGCCGGCCCCCAGACCCACGGCGGTTTCGGCCATGCCGATGATCAGCACCGGGCCGGGCAGATCGTCCGGGATCTTGGCCGCCAGCTTCTCGTAGCTGGCCTGCATCACCGTCGGTTTGACCGGAATGTGCTTGCCCAGCACGCGGGATACAAAAAGAAATGCGCGTTTCGGGTTACGCCGCTCTGCAAAGCCAAACAGGCTTTCGGGTGCAATCGAAGATGGATCTACGTCGACGTGAAGCGATCCACGCAACAGCGAGACGCTGAGCTTGGTCGACTTCTGGCTCGTGATAGTGAGCTCCATACTGATTCCCTGTGGCCGATGGTGATGTAACTGAGGTGCGCGATAAACAGTGAACAGTTCTAGTGATTGCGCGCCTCGACCTTCCAAAGCGACGGCTGGACCCGACGAGCAATATCGGCGGCATTGAGTGACGGTTTTTCTAAGTCTTTGGTTGCTGTGATGTGGCAGGCATCGAGAAACGACAGCAGCAGGTTGGACTTCACTGCGAAATTCATGTTCTGCGCATCCGGCACTGATGAGGTGACCATGCCAATCACCGCGCCGGCGGAGTCGAACAACGGACTGCCACTGGACCCCGGCTGAATCGCCGCGGTGAACTGCAACAGGCTCGAATCGTTATGCAACCCGAACAGCGCGGACACACCGCCCTGGGTCACATGAGTGCCACCCCCGGCAAGGCCGGACAGCGGGTAACCAATAGCGACGACGGAATCGCCCAGCGAACAGCCCGGCCCTTCAGAAAAACGCACCGGTTCAAGGTTGACACCCTGGACCCTGAGCAGTGCCATGTCATTGCGACTGTCCACCATGACAGGTTCTGCCGGGTAGCGGCCGTTAAATGAGCTGATATGGATGTTCTGCATCCCCTCGATCACATGGGCGCAGGTCAGGACCACACCGCTTGCAACGGCGAAACCGGTGCCTGTTGCGCCACCGGAACCATCGCCGGGGCGGGCACGATCATGACCGGGGCCGCGGCGCTCAGGGTTGCCATCATCGATGGTGATGCCCAGGCGCCGTGCCATGGCCGCCAGGCCGTAGGCCGAGCCTTCCGCCAGCGCGCGAAACTTCCATTGCCCGCCACGCAGGTAGAACTCGCCGACGATGATTGCCGCCTCGCCGTTGTTGCGCAGATCGAGATGGTGCTCAATGGTCCCGTCCACTTGCAGACGCAAGCCGCCCAATTCACTGACCGGGCCAATCGCAGCAAAGCTGTAGACCACCAGCAGGACACGGTCACTGCCCGCTGGAAGCTTGCCCAGCTTGAGCTGGCAACCGATTTTCGCCGGTTCCCCGCTCCACTCCATCCACTCGGCTTGCGGCGTATGGAACAGCGCAGGCGTACCTTTGGGCTGGCGCTTGTCATCCATCGGCAACAAGGCAATGGCCGCAGAAGCACCGAATGCCGCCGCTTGATCGACCTCCAGCGTCCAGCCGGTGTCGGCTGACGCTAAAAGCGCATTGGCGCCTGTTGCCAGAAGCATGCTCTCACTCCATGAGTATGAATGTGCGCGTCAATACTGCGCTGCGTCGTTGATCTATCGATTAACATCATGAGGCCGGGACCGTGACTGCAACGGTGATCGGCTTGACCCGCACGCCATCGATCCAGGCACTGACCGGCTCAGCGTAGCCCAGACGGCGCGTGGCGAAGATTCCCGGCAGGTTGATGCCGGTCGCGCGCGTGTAGCCGATGCCGCCGGAATAGCGCGGATTGATTTCGAGAAGATGCGGCACCCCTTCGGCATCGTCACGGGTCTGCACATTGACGATGCCGTCGCAGCCAAAGTGTTCTGCCGCTCTGAGCGCCAGCCTCACCGCCGCGCTGTCGCGCTCGAAGGTCTGATGCACGCCCTGCTTGCGGCGGCCGACGAACCCGACTACCCGCCCCGCCTCGCAGACCATATCGACAGAGCACTCCGGCCCCGCCATATAAGGCATTACCAGCATCGCCGGGCGGTCTGCCTGGGTCTGGTAGAGCTGCAGGTAGGCGGCGAAATCGACTTCACGGGCATCCGGGTTGGCAAAGCAGCGAAATGGATCGATTCCATCCTGGAAACGCCAGAATCCCTGGCCATAGATACCCACGGTGGGCTTGATACAAACCTCGCCAAGGGCCGCCAGGCTCTCGTAGGCCCGGGTCAGCTCCTGGGCATTGGTCACGGTAATCGCCGGGACGCAGGCCAGACCGACCCGCTCTGCCTCGGCAGTGAACAGGCTCTTGTCGTCTACCAGCTCGAAAGTGCGCGCAGAGCTGCCGCCGGTCACCAGCGCCAGGCCAGCTGCTTCGAAGTCGCCGCGATGGGCTTCGTAGGAACCGCCAATCCGCCCGGCGACCACTACTTTTACTGAATGGGCTCGCGCCGTTTCGATCACCCAGGCCAGGCGTTCTTCACGGTCCTCGGGCTCCTGCAATGCCAGATCGGCCTCGCCGGTGATCTCCGGTCGATCACGTCGATGGGACGCAACAATCCGCGTTCCCGCCGGCAAAGCATCGCGGGCGCCAATGATGACGTCGCGCTGAGAGGCCTGCCCTTCGAGAAACCAGATCATTGAAAAGCACCTTTCAGGCATGCGAATGGATGAAGACGAGGTCAAGGCGGGCCCCGAGAACAGTGGGCATCTCTTGAAGGATGGCGGACGGACACGCTAAAGGGCGCCATTATGCCTAAGGCAAAGTCCAACCAGTGGCGTGTATTAGTACACGGCGGGTAAACAATAGTTTCAAAACGTAACCCGAACGAAAGAGAACGGGTACACAGTTTTTGTAGGCGGTATGAGTTGGCAGGAGTGGCATATCGCCTCTACACCATTGCGCGTCAGGCGCAAATATGTGGGAGCCGGCTTGCTGTCGATCCGGTGGATCATTCAATAAAGATGTCGCCTGTCAGGTCGCTATCGCCAGCAGGCCGGCTCCCACGGGACCACATTCCAATTCAAATGTCGGCCCCGCAAATCATTCCCGCACCACCGCGCGCACCCAACGCCCGACACTCAAAACCCACACCAGCACGGCGATCGCCCCCACCCCCAGCAACATTCCATGCACGCCACTGTCGGCAATCACCTTCCCTGCAATGAAAGGAAAGCCAAATACACCGATGAAATAGGCAAGGCTGAACAGCAGCAGTGCCTGTGCGGTCAGGCCCGCAGGCGCTTCATTGGCAGCCAGGCCGTTGATCACTGAATAGTTCAAGCCGTATCCCACGCCAAGCAAGGCAGCGGTCAATACATAACTGAAACTGTCGTGGACCCAGATATCAAAACCGCTGACGGCGATCAGCATGAAGGTGGTCAAAACCGCCGAGGCGGCGAAGGGATTGCGCTTGACCAGCCATCCGGACACAAACAGGCGGCAACCGATGGCCGCACCCATGAAGCCGGTGAAGAACAGCGAGTAGTCCAGGCCGAGGGTGGCGCAATAACTGGTCTGGAAACTGCCGAGGCCACCAAAGATCGCACCGCCCAGACCCACCATCACAATGGAAAAGGCCGAGCGCGAACGCAGTACCAGAGCGGCAGATGCAAAACTGATATGCACCGGGGTCGCAGGCCTGTGCGCCGACTCGCCACCCCGCGCGTCCAGCCAGCAGAAATAAGCGCCACCCAAAACCGCAGCAATGGCCGCGCAGAAAAAAGCCGCTTGCACCGGCAGCCCGAAATACCCGGCCAACTTGCCCGCCAACGGACCGCTGCCAATACCCGTCAACATGCTGCCCGACAGCAGTGCAAAGCAGTGAGTGCGCCGGGCAGGCTCGACCATCCCGGCCACCATGATCGGCCCGACCGTATAAAACAGCCCCCAGCCGATACCCAGCAGCAAGCCACAGATCAACAGCGCGATGCCCAGGCCCGGCACCAGGGCAAACCCCAACGACGCAACGACCAGACACAACGCCGCCAACGCAATGCAACGCGGGGCACCCAAACGCTGCAAGACATGACCGGAGCACAGCACCGTGACCAGCGTACTGAGCATTGCCACGGCAAAGACTTGCCCGGCATTGCGTTCATTGCCACCAAAGGAACTCACCAGCAACGACAAGAGAAAGGTCGAGCCGTAAGCAATCGACAGCAGAAAACTGGCGATACAGAACGCGCCGAAGTGAGTGCCACGTTTAGCCGGGGGCAAACTGTCCATTGAAGCCATCCAGAAAGGGAGATGACTTTTTTAGCACGGCCATGGGCAGGCTTGGTTAGCGCAGTTGCGGAGTAAGGATTAGCAAAGCTGCATCTATTCGCTCGGTTGGCGAGAGGCACGCCAGCGCTTCACTTTTGCCTAACCACTACCTGCCATAAATGCTCGTTTCGTGCGGCTCTGTACGGTGTGAAGCTTGAGGCTCCCCCCACTCAGGCTCACGGATTCCATGGCTGAAATTACCTGTATCGAAGACCTGCGCAGGCTCGCGCGCAAGCGGGTGCCGCGGATGTTTTATGACTATGTCGATGGCGGCTCCTGGACCGAATACACCTACCGTGCCAACGAGGCGGACTTTCAGCGTCTGGAGTTTCGTCAGCGCGTGGCGTTCGACATTACTCAGCGCAGCACCGCCAGCAGCATGGTCGGTGTACCGGTAAGCATGCCGGTGGCCATTGCCCCGACCGGGCTTACCGGTATGCAGCACGCCGACGGCGAGATTCTGGCGGCGCGGGCGGCGAAGAAGTTCGGCATACCTTTTACCCTGTCGACCATGAGCATCTGCTCCATCGAAACGGTGGCTCACGGGACTGAACATCATCCGTTCTGGTTTCAGGTCTACGTGACCCGTGATCGAAGCTTCGTCGAAGACCTGATCGAACGTGCGCGCAATGCCCATTGCTCAGCCTTGGTGGTGACCATGGATCTGCAGGTGTTCGGCCAGCGGCACAAGGACAAGAAGAACGGCCTGTCTATCCCGCCCAAACCGACCCTGCGCACTATCGCCGATATGGCCAGCAAACCGCGCTGGTGCCTGAACATGCTGCGAACCGGCAATCGCCAGTTCGGCAATATCGTCGGCCACGCCAAAGGCGTCGATAACATCAGTTCCCTGGTCGACTGGACCCGGGATCAGTTCGACCCGCGCCTGTCCTGGCAGGATGTGGCGTGGATCAAGCAGCGCTGGGGCGGCAAGCTGATCGTCAAGGGTATCCAGGACCCCGACGACGCCCGCCTGGCGGTGGAAGCCGGCGCCGACGCGATCATCGTGTCCAACCATGGCGGACGCCAGCTCGATGGCGCGGCATCGTCGATTTCAGCACTGCCGGGAATAGTCGAAGCGGTGGGCAGCTACGCCGAGGTGCATCTGGATGGTGGCATTCGTTCGGGCCAGGATGTGCTCAAGGCGATCGCTCTGGGGGCCAAAGGCACCTATATCGGCCGGGCCATGCTGTACGGGCTGGGCGCTCTTGGCGAGCAAGGCGTGAGTAAGGCGCTTGAGCTGATCAGGAACGAGCTTGACCTGTCCATGGCATTCTGCGGCAGGACCGATATCCGCGAGGTCAATCGCGATATCCTGCTCAGGCACTGACGCCAGGTGGCAGACGTCAGCATCCGGGCGAAAGACCGACGCGATGTGCCAAACCAAAACCAGTGGGAGCGAACTCATTCGCGAAAGCGGTATTTCACACGATACTCATGCGTCGGATGTACTGGCCCATTCGCGAATGAATTCGCTCCCACCCGATTTGTTCCAGCCCCGCTTCCAAGTGTTCGCTGCTATCGTAGAAAAGGCGGGATCTCCTGCAGGCCTTGCCCTGTCAGTCGAGAACCGAAGGATCGGCATCAATCATCAGCTGTTTCATTTCTTCGAAATGACGACGAGAGAAGTCGGTGATTTTTTCCCAACCCTTGGCGGTTTTTTCGGCGACGTCGTCTGATAGCACACGCAACGGCTGACCGGTCGACCATGCCGTGACAAGGATCTGGCAGGCCCGTTCCAGGGTCCAGATATCGTCGAAGGCTTCGCCGATGTTCGGCGCAATCACCATGACCCCGTGGTTACCCATCAGCAGCCGGCTCTTGCCGTCCAGCAGCCCGGCCAGACGCTCGCCTTCGGCCTCGGTGTCGGCCATGCCACCATACATTTCGTCCACGGCAACACGGTTGAAATAGCGCGCGGTGTTCTGGTCGATGGGCAGCACCTGGGGCTTGGCCAGACAGGCCACCGCAGTGGTGTAGACCGGGTGCAGATGCAGCACTGCGCGAGCTTGCGGCAGGCGCTGATGAATCTGCCCGTGAATGGCCCAGGCGGTGGAGTCAACGTCCGGGTGCTCGGCACTGGCCGGATCATCGGCATCCAGCAGCAGCAGGTCACTGGCGCGGATCCGCGAGAAGTGTTTCCACTTCGGGTTGATCAGGAATTTTTTACCGTCCGCCGAGACTGCGGCGCTGAAGTGGTTGGCCACCGCTTCATGCATGCCCTGGTGGGCAACGATACGGAAGGTCGCCGCAAGATCGACGCGAGCCTGCTTTTCGACGGCCTGCTCTTCTAAAGTTAACGACATGAATCTTTCTCCGCAGGACGTGGCCGCACCGGAGTGCGGCACACGCTATAAGCGCTAATCAGGGTTTAGGCATCAGGGTGGCGATGTCTTCATCGGTCGGTGCCTGGAAGTTGTACTTCTTCAGCAGCGCCGCGTATTCAGGGGTGGTGCGGTATTTGGCCAGGGCGTCGACCAGAGCCTTCTTGACCTCGTCGTTGCCCTTCTTCACGCCAAAGCCGTTGAGCACCGGATAGATCAGGCTGTCAGAGGAAATCACCACGCGACCGCCGAGCTTGTCGACCACGCCACGGGCCACGGCGGCGTCGGTGATTTGCGCTTCAACGGCGTGAGCGAGCATGGCCTGGGTGGTTTGCGGGTCGGTGGCGTACTCACTGATCGCGATCGGCTTGAGGCCATTCTTGACGCAGTACTCAGCCGAGAGCTTGTTCATCTGCGCCAGCCAGGAAGTGGCGGCCATGGAACCAATCTTATGGCCGCAGAAGTCTTCCGGACGCTTGGGCTGGAACTCGCCGCCCTTGAGCGCAAGGATGGATTCGCCGCTCTTGAGGTAAGGGATCATGTCGATGACTTTCACTCGCTCGGCGGTGATGTACATCGACGAGTTAGTGACGTCGAAGCGGCCACCCTGCAGGCCGGTGATCAGGTTGGGGAAGCGTGTATCGACAGTTTCCACCTTGCGCCCCATGACCTTGCCCAGACCGTCGAGAAACTCGATATCGAAGCCGGCCGGGCGATTGTTGTCCATGTACTCGTAGGGGAAGAAGGTCACGTCGGAACCGGCGACGATCTTGCCATCCTGCTGGAAGGCCGAGGCCGCCAATGAAGTCATCGCCACCGCTGCGCCGATCAGGCTCAGGGCAATAGGACGAACCAACTTGTGCATCGCTGTCATTTTGAATACCCGCAAGGTTGAGAGAAATTAGGCAGTGGCTTGGTCTTGGCCAGCCTGTTGCACAAAGAAAGAGGCGCCGCGAGGCTTCTGCGGCAAGCGCATCTGATTGCTCGTAGAACGCACGAGGCCACTTTCCTCACCGGCCACCATCAGGCCGGAGTGCTGGCTGGGCAGAGGGTTTTCGCCGAATGGCAGCGCGTCTTCAGCGGCATAGACGCTGATGAACAGAGTGCGCGGCAGCTCGGTCTCGTTAGGGCTTGAAGCGTGCAACAAACGTGTGTGCATGAAGCACACGGAACCGGCCGGGCCGAAGCAGGCAACCGGCTCCTGGCAATGCTCTTCGACAACTTGATCGTCCACCGCACCGGTGAAGCGCTGCTCATGCCAGTGCGACCACAGCGGGCCTTTATGACTACCCGGGATCACGTTCAGCGGGCCGTTCTGCGGGGTCACTTCGCTGACCATTAACAGCGCGGTGACGATGTCGTCATTACTGTGCGGCGTGAACAGAAAGTCCTGGTGCCACTTCACCTGAGTCGCGGTGTGGGGCAGCTTGGAGTTGATCTTGCTGTGATGGAAACGGGTGCCGCCAGCGCCGATCAACTGCGCAGCAATCGCGGCCATGCGCGACTGCAACGCGACCTGCCGGTAGGCCGGGGAAATCTCGGTCGGCGAACTGACCCGACGCAACGACGGATGATCTGCGCGGTGGTCGCCTTCCAGATCGAAGCGCGCACGACCGTCGATGGTTTCGCCCCAGCCCTGCTCATGGCCGCGACTCTCCTCTACCCACTGGTCGAAGTCGTGTTGCAGGGCTGCCACTTCCTCAGCCGACAGCACCCCCTCTACCACCAGGACGCCGTCCCGGTGAAATTGCTCAACCTGCCATTGCTCGATCATGTTCTGCTCTTCCTGCAACCTGAAAAATTAAGGGTCATGCCAGCGATACATCTTTGAGGAACGCTTCGACGCGAGGGTTGTGGCCGCTGCGCAGCACCTCGGGTTTGTCATCGCAAACCACGCGGCCCTTCTCCATGAAGACGATCCGGTCGGAAACCTTGAAAGCGAAATTCATCTCGTGAGTGACGATCACCATGGTGATGCCCTCCTTCGCCAGCGCCTCGATGACCTGCAACACCTCGTTGACCTTCTCCGGATCCAGGGCCGAGGTCGGCTCATCGAACAACATGATCTGCGGACGCATCATCAGGGCCCGGGCAATCGCCACGCGCTGCTGCTGGCCACCGGACAGTTGATGCGGGTACTTCCAGGCGTGATCGAGCATTCCCACTTTGTGCAGCAGGGCGTAGGCCTGTTGCTTGAGCTCTTCAATACGGCCCAGGCGGTGGTAACGCGGCGCCATCAGCAAGTTGTCGAGCACGGTGAGGTGGGGGAACAGGTTGAAGCTCTGGAACACCATGCCGATGTTCAGGCGATGCTCGGCGTGCTCCACATATTGCGGTAGCGAAGCGCCCTGTCTGCTCAGGTGAATGAACGGCTGACCATTGATCTTGATGTCGCCGTTGTCGATCTGCTCAAGGCCATTGAGCAGGCGAATCAGGGTGGTCTTGCCCGAGCCGGACGGGCCAATCACCGAGACCACTTCACCGGGCTGAATCTGCAGGCTGACCGCGCCAAGCACCTCCACGTTGTTGTAGGCCTTGTGCAGACGGCTGGCCTGCAGCGCCGGGACCTGTGGCTCGCTGCTCGGCGCACGCTGCACCACCGCACGTTGCTGGGTGGCCAGGGCCAGAACTTCGGCATCCGGTACGCGAGAAACGTTGCGCTGATTGACGTCGAGAAACTTCTCCAGACGCTTGAGCAGGTAGTCGAACACCGTAACGATCAGCACGTAATAGAACGCCACCGCCGCCATGGTCTCCATGACCAGGAAGTTCTGTGAATACAGGCGCTGGCCGACCATGAGAATTTCCGTCAGGGAGATCACCGAGACCAGGGAGCTGAGTTTGACGATAGAGATGTATTCGTTGGCCAGGGACGGCAGGGCTACCCGCAGGGCCTGGGGAATCACCACGCGCCACTGGGTGCCGAGAAACTTCAGGCCCAGGGCCCGCGCCGCCTCGGCCTGGCCCTTGTGAATCGACAGCAGACCGCCGCGATGGATCTCTGCGACATAAGCCGTTTCACACAGGACCATGGCCAGCAGACCGGCCCAGAACGGGTCGCCCAGCACCACCGACGCGGCCGGAAATGCCTGGGGAATGTTGTAGACGAAGATCAGCAGCACCAGCAGCGGCAGACTGCGAAACAGCCAGATATAGGCGCGGGCCGGACCGTTCAGCAGCGCACGTTTCGACTGCTTGGCCAGGGCCACGAAGAAGCCCAGGCCGATACTCAGCACCCAGGTCACGAAGCTCAGCTTGATAACGGTCCAGGTCGCTCGCCAGAACTCGGCATCGGCCAGCAAACCAAACATGTAATTCCAGTCGAATGTCATCGTCGCAGCGCTCAACAAAAAAATCAGAAAGTGCAACCGGACGCCCCACTCGAACACGTCTGACGGTATGCACCGTTGAAACGAGGTTCGGGGACAGAGGCATTCACGGTCAATTAGGATTAACTGGACCAGTGCGTAGGCAGAACCGATGCAGCGCCACGGCGTTTTCATGGGCCGTTTTGTGCACCTGACTGGCCTGCCGACGAATCGCCCCACAAAGGCGCACCAACCATTCCACGCTCCGCGCGGGCGCCGCACATTGGTGCGGCGCGTCCATGGTCGTCCTTGGCTTGTCTCTTGCTGAAAGTCTGCAGGCTCGGGCCCGTTGCTTAAATTCGTTTCTGATTTACAACTGGGGCGAGAAAATCCGAAGCAGAAGTTGTTACGAGGGATGATCGACAGTGGTGCAAGGCGGCTCAGCCGATATCGGCGCTCGCCCGTACGGTGTGGGGATCAAAGAAGCTCGGCGCGGCCATGCCGGGGATGTACTGGTCGGATACGAACATGCGGCAACGCTCGGTAAAAGCCGAGACCACCCTAGACAACTGGGCGTTGTTGGCCGTGGCATACCCCAGCTGCAAGGGCCGCAGATCACCGGACAGACGAATGCGGATCAGGCGCTTGCCGTCCTGGGAAATGTTGCCCTTGGGCCGTGCGTTGGCAATGGTAAAGCCCACGCCGTTACCGACCATGGCCCGTACGGTTTCCAGATTGCTGGAGCGCATGACCACGTTCGGCGTGGTGCCGGTCTGGGTGAACAGGCCAAGGAAATACTCCCGGCTCCAGGGGATATCCAGCAGCACCATGGGATAGTTTTCCAGGTCCTGAGTAGTCACTGCGGGCATATTGGCCAGGGGATGATAGTCACCGACCATGACATACGCCGGCAGCTTGGCCAGGGGCTGGAAGTCGATATCGGCGCTGCTGACCAGGTCGTAAGTCAGGGCAATATCGATCTCGGAACTGCGTAGTTTTTCCAGCAACTGCTCGTGATCACCCTCCACCTGGGTGATGCGTACTCCCGGAAAGGCTCGACCGAAGCCGAACACCAGCTCGGGGGTGATCATCGGTGCCAGTGAGTGCAGGCAACCCACGCGCAATGGCCCACGCACAGTGTTGAGCGACTCGGAAGCAATCGTATAAAGGTTGCTCATCTGCTCCAGGATCAGCTTGGCTTCCTGCATGACCTGACGCCCCACTGCCGTCAGGGAGATGCCCTGGGCGTGATGCCTGATGAACAACTGAATGCCCAGTTCGGCCTCCATGTGGGTGATCGCCGCCGATATAGAAGGTGACGACACATGAATGCGTTCCGACGCCGCGCTGATGCTGCCGGCCTCCCCGGACGCGACGAAATATTCCAGCTGGCGCTGAGTAATACGACTGAGCATGAAGCCCTCCACATCTGAACGGGTTGACGAAAAACTGTGCCAGCCCTGAATTGACCACGTTGCAGAGTTCATGCCGGGAAGTCCGCGCACGCCGCTGCACGCGACGAGATGCAATCATCCCGTTCCACAGGCTCAAGCGGGGTTCGGTTTTTCCTAAGCTCTACGTTCAAAAAGCAGAATTCCTATCAGAACCACCCTTGATCACACTGGCCGCCGTGGATGAATGAAGTCTGCAAGGCTCCTGTGCCTTCTCGACGTGCTGTCGGTGCCATGGCATCGGCGAAACCGATCAAGGTCGATTCTCTTTAGGAAATTCAAATGTCAGTTGAAACAATTAACACCTTGGTGGTCGGCGCAGGCCAGGCGGGTGTCGCGATGAGCGAGCATCTTTCACTCATGGGTGTGCCGCACATTGTTCTGGAGCGCAGCCGCATCGCCGAACGCTGGCGTTCGGAGCGCTGGGACTCCCTGGTCGCCAACGGCCCGGCCTGGCACGATCGCTTTCCGAGCATGAAATTCAGCAACATTTCCCCGGAAGTCTTTCCGCCGAAAGAGCGCATGGCTGACTATTTCGAAGCCTACGCCGACATGCTCAAGGCGCCGATCCGCACCGGCGTCGAAGTGCTCAAGGTCGAGCGCCACGCGGGTCGCCCCGGTTTCAAGGTGACCACGTCGGACGGCATCATCGAAGCAGCCAACGTGGTCGCAGCGACCGGCCCGTTCCAGCGCCCGGCCATGCCGAATATCGTTTCCGAGCAGGTCAAGGTCCAGCAACTGCACTCCTGCACCTACAAGAATCCGGGCCAACTGGCCGAGGGCGCGGTACTGGTGGTGGGCGCCGGTGCGTCCGGTTCGCAGATCGCCGAAGAGCTGCAAAAGGCCGGCAAGACCGTGTACCTGTCGGTGGGTGAACACTATCGCCCTCCTCGCTCGTATCGCGGTCGCGACTACTGCTGGTGGCTGGGTGCCCTGGGCCTGTGGGACGAAGTACGCATCACGCCGAAAAAGAAGCATGTGGCCTTTGCCGTCAGCGGTTATGAGGGCGGCAAGACCGTGGACTTCCGTCGTCTGGCTCATCAAGGCATCACTCTGGTTGGCCTGACCAAGTCGTGCAACAACGGTGTCATGGAATTCGAACCGGGCCTGGCCGCCAACATCGCTGAAGGCGACAAGGCGTACTTCGATGTACTGCGCGACGCCGATGCCTATATCGAGCAAAACGGCCTGCCGTTCCCGCAAGAACCCAACGCCTGGGCGCTGTTGCCTGATCCAGACTGCCTGACCAACCCGGTCCTGAGCCTGGATCTGGAGCAGGCCGGTATCACCACGATCCTCTGGGCCACTGGCTTCAAATTCGACTTCAGCTGGCTGCAGGTCAACGCCTTCGACGAAAAGGGCGAGCCCTTCCACAAGCGCGGGATCTGCGCCGAAAGCGGCATCTACTTCCTCGGCCTGCCCAACCTGGTCAACCGTGCGTCGTCGTTTATCTACGGTGTGTGGCACGACGCGAAATACATCGCCGACCACATCGTCCTGCAAAACGACTACATGGCCTACAAGCCGTCCTGATACCGCGCCCGGGGTGGCGCGACTGGCCAATCCCGGGCTTCGGTTTTTCCTAAGCATTGCCCTGCCCAAATGCTGGTTTCGGCAAAGCCGGGGCAATGTGAAGCTTGGCCCATTCACTTATTCGAGAGACTCACGGCATGCCAACCCACACGCGTATCCGCATGTTCAACACCAAGCAGACCTACCCCAACCAGAGCCTGGACAACGACCTGTGCCAGGCCGTACGCGCTGGCAACACGGTCTATGTGCGTGGCCAGATCGGCACGGACTTCGACGGCAATCTGGTCGGCCTCGGCGACCCGGCGGCCCAGGCCGAGCAGGCCATGAAAAACGTCAAGCAACTGCTTGAAGAGGCAGGCTCGGACCTGTCCCACATCGTCAAAACCACCACTTACATCATCGACCCGCGCTATCGCGAGCCGGTGTATCAGGTAGTCGGCAAATGGCTCAAGGGGGTATTCCCTATCTCCACCGGCCTGGTGATTTCCGGTCTCGGTCAACCGCAATGGTTGATGGAAATCGACGTGATCGCGGTGATTCCGGACGACTGGACCGGCGCCTGAAATCCTTCCCTCAAGCAAAGGAGCGCCCATGGCAACTGCCCAGCTCAGGAACCCGGAACCTGCGATCGTGGCCGTGCAATTGAACAAGGTGCTCAAGCGCTTCGGGGACGCCATCGCCCTGCACGAGGTCTCGCTGAAGATTCACCAAGGTGAATTCATCACGTTGCTGGGGCCGTCTGGTTGCGGCAAAACCACCCTGCTCAAACTGATGGCCGGCGTTGTCGAAGCCGACACCGGCGAGGTCTTTATCGACGGCCAGCGGCTCGGCGAGCTTGCACCCCATGAGCGGGAAATCGGCCTTGTGTTGCAGAACAACACTCTGTTGCCCCATATGAACGTGGCGCAGAACATCGGTTACGACTTGCACAGGCGCGGTGTGGCCCAGGCCGAAATAGCCGAGCGGGTCGAGCAGGCTCTGACCATCGTCAAGTTGCCGGGCTTTGGTCAGCGCAACCCCCAGGAGCTTTCCGGCGGCCAGCAACAGCGCGTGGCGCTGGCACGGGCTCTGGTAATCCGGCCCAAGGTGTTACTGCTGGACGAGCCGTTCTCGACCCTGGACAAAGGTCTGCGCCTGTCGATGCACAACGAACTCAAGGACATCCAGCGCAGGCTGGGGGTGACCACGGTGTTCGTGACCCATGAACAGAGTGAAGCCCTGAGCATGAGCGACCGGGTGGTGGTCATGTGCGCCGGGCATGTGCTGCAGATCGGTACTCCGGACACTCTCTATCGCCGCCCCCGGGACCCGTTCGTGGCCAGCTTCGTCGGCGACGTCAATATCCTCGCCGGGCGCTACCTGAGTCGCGACGACCGGGTGGTCCTGGCCATGGCTGACATCACCCTGCGCCTGCCGGCCGAGCAAGTCCATGCAGAAGTCGGCGCGCGCGTGAATATCTATGTGCGCCCGGAAAGCATTCGTCTTGCCCCACTGGGGCCGGACACCCTGCTCAGCGCCACCGTGGTCAGCCATGTGTTCCAGGGTGATCACGTCGACATTCATCTGGACGTTCCGGCCCTGGGCCAGAACCGCCTGTTCGTACGTCAGTCCGGCCCCGATGCCCTGACCCGCTGGCCGGTCGGTTGCGCCGCCGGCCTGAGTTTCGCCAGCGAAGGCATCTGCGCCTTTGCCGCCGCTGTCTTGCCTATCCCTTGAATCCGAGTACCCCATGACCGCTATCCAACATCCTGTCAGCCATAGCCTGCTGCCTGAAATCATCAGCGCCGTTATTGCTCGCGAACCGGGAACAGCCGACGTGCTCCAGAGCGTCGAGCGGCCGATGCCACAACCCCAGGCGGGCGAAATACTGATTCGGGTGGCGGCCGCCGGCGTCAACCGTCCGGATTTGATGCAGCGCAGCGGCATGCCGGTACCGCCGGGGACTACCGATGTGCTGGGCCTGGAAGCAGCGGGCACGGTCATGGCCGTGGGCAATGGCGTCAGCGATTTCGTCCCCGGTGATCGGGTCATGGCCCTGCTTAATGGTGGCGGTTACGCCGAATATTGCGTGGCTTTGGCAACGCATTGCCTGCCCGTGCCCGCGGGTCTGCCCCTGGAAGATGCCGCTGGCGTGCCTGAAGCGGCCTTTACCGTGTGGCATAACCTGTTCGAGCTGGGCCGTCTGCGGGCGGGCGACATCGTGTTGATCCATGGTGCCGCCAGCGGTGTTGGCAGCTTTGCCGTGCAGTGCGCCCATGCCGCCGGGGCCAGGGTCATTGCCACTGCCGGTGGCGCAGAGAAAGTCGCCATGCTGACGGCGCTTGGCGTCTGGCGCGCGGTTGATCGCCATGAGCAAGACTTCGTCGAAGTGATCGTCCAATGCACCGAAGGGCGCGGCGTCGATGTCGTCCTCGACAACGTCGGCGGTCCATATGTAGCGCGCAATCTGGAAGCCATGGCTCCGGGTGGGCGCCACGTCAGCCTGTCGTTCCTGCAAGGGGCGAAGATCGAACTGGACCTGCAACTGTTGATGCGCAAGAGCCTGAGCCTCACGTCCTCCACCCTGCGCCCCAAGAGCAGCGCCGAGAAGTCGCGCCTGGCAGCGTGCATCAAGGAAAACCTGCTGCCGTGGCTGGCGTCGGGTCAGGTGCGCCCGCTGATCCATAGCCGTCTGCCTCTGGAGCGTGCCGCCGATGCCCATCGCCTGCTGGAAAGCAATGCCAATCTCGGCAAGGTGCTGCTGATCAACCCGGCCCCTTAATCCGACACCCAAGAGCGTAATGCGCCCATGTTCAAACTGTATTTCGCCCCAACCTCGCCCTACGTGCGCAAGGTCATGGTCAGCGCCCATTGCCTGGGGCTGAGCGAGCGGATCGAAAAGCTCGAATCGGCTGCCCATCCGGTCCGCCGCGATGAGCGCATCGCCGCCTTCAACCCCTTGGCCAAGGTTCCGGCCATGCAGACTGCCGATGGCCTGATGCTCTATGACAGTCGAGTGATCTGCGAATACCTCGACAGCCAGGCCGTTGGCTCGTTGTTTCCCCGCGAAGGCCAGCCACGCTGGCTGAGCCTGACCCGCCAGGCTCTCGGTGATGGCCTGCTGGATGCTGCCATGCTGGCCCGCTACGAAACGGTCGCCCGGCCCGCCGACAAGCAATGGGATGGCTGGCTCGACGGACAACTGACCAAGGTCTGGGCCGCCCTCGCGGAAATCGAGAAACAAGCGCCGCACTTCAGCCATGTTCCCGATGATATCGGCCTGATCAGCCTTGGCTGCGGCCTGGGCTATCTGGATTTTCGCTTTGCCAGCCTGAACTGGCGCGCCGGGCACCCGGCCACCGCCGCCTGGTTTGCCGAATTCGATCAGCATCCGGCGATGGTCGCCACCCGCCCTTTTGAGTAAGCCCTGGAGTCCGTCATGCCCCGCACCGTATTTTTCCTCAACGGCCCCAACGCCAACCTCTACGGTTTGGACAAGAGCGGCACCTATGGCAGCGAAAGTTTTGCCAGTATCGAAGCACGCTGCCAGCGCCATGCCAGCGAGCTGGGCCTGCAACTGGAGTTTCGCCAGAGCAACCATGAAGGCGTGCTGGTCGACTGGATTCAGGAAGCACGCTTGAACGCCGACGCCGTGATCATCAATGCCGCTGGCCTGACCTATAGCTCGGTACCGATTCTCGACGCCCTGCTGGCCTTCGACGGCCCCATCATCGAAGCGCACATGAGCAATATCTGGAAGCGCGAGAGTTTCCGTCATCACTCCTACGTGTCCAAGGCCGCCACCGGGGTGATCGCCGGGCTCGGCGCCCTGGGTTATCGATTGGCGCTGACGGCGGTGGCCGAACTGTTGGAGCACAAAGCATGACCTCGACCCTGGTGTTCCAAAGTCAGTTCGACAGTTTCACCGAATGGCGCGCCCTGCTCGCACCGCTGCTGCCGGGCGTGCATATCTGCCGCGACGATGAGATCGAAGACCCGGACAGCGTGCACTACGTGTTGACGTGGAAGCCGCCCCACGGTTTCTTCGCACGCTTCCCCAACCTGAAACTGCTGGTCAACCTCGGCGCGGGCGTCGATGCCCTGGTCGAGCGCGATGACCTGCCTGCCGTGCCCATCACCCGCGTCTCCGATCCGGACATGGGCCGCATGATGGCCAGCTATGTGCTGTTTGCCGTACTGCGTTATGCCCGCGACATTCCGGCCTTCGAACGCGCCCAGCGGGAACACCGCTGGCACTATCTGCATCCGCGCCTGCCTGCCAGTGTCCGGGTCGGCGTGCTGGGTTTGGGCGAACTGGGCTCCTATGCAGCGCTGGAACTGGCGCGTCAGGGCTTTGATGTGCGGGGCTGGTCGCGGTCGCCAAAACAACTCGACGGCGTCAGTTGCGTGAACGGCATGGACTCGCTGGACGGTTTTCTTGGCGGCAGCAACATTCTGGTGGTCATGCTGCCCCTGACCGAACAGACCCGCGGTCTGCTCGATGCCGAGCGCCTGGCTTTGCTGCCCAAAGGTGCCTGCTTTATCAACGTCTCCCGTGGCGCCGTGGTCGATCAGCAGGCATTGACTGACGCTCTGATCAGCGGGCAGATCGGTGAAGCGACCCTGGATGTGTTCGACCGCGAACCCCTGCCCCCGGAAGATCCACTCTGGGCACTGGACAATGTGCTGATCACCCCGCATCTGGCCTCGATCGCCATCCCCGCCAGTGCCGCCCGGCAAGTGGCCGACAATATCCTGCGCCTGGGCCGTGGCGAGGCCGTACTGCATCAGGTTGATCCGGCCCGCGGCTACTGAAAAACCGGATAGCGGACCTGCATCGGAAATCCTGATGCAGAACCCCGGCAAAGGCTGTTTTACCGGATCGGTCGTGCCATTCCATCATGGCGGTCAGTACCCGACAGGATCACAGACCATGACGTTTTCAATCATCGGCCGTTGTGCCGAAACCGGCCAGCTGGGCATCGCCATCAGCTCATCGAGCATTGCCGTGGGCGCTCGCTGCCCCTGGTTGCGTCCCGGCGTGGGAGCGGTGTCGACGCAGAACATCACACTGCCGGCATTGGGCAGCCATGTACTGGATCAACTGGAAAGCGGGCAGTCCCCGGAACAAGCCCTGGCCACAGTGCCGACGTACGACAGGTACAGCCAGTTCCGCCAAGTCACCAGCATCGACAGCCAAGGCAACACCGCGTTCTTCAGCGGCAGCCAGACTCTGGGCTGCTACCACGCGGTCGCCGGAGAGCAATGCGTCGGCGCAGGCAACATGCTGGCTGACAGCCGCGTCATCGATGCCCTGGTCAAGACCTTTGAAACTACCGGTGGGCCATTGGCCGATCGCCTGATCGCCGCCATGCAGGCCGCGCTTGCCGCCGGTGGCGAAGCCGGCCCGGTGCACTCGGCAGCGCTGAAGGTGGTGGGCGATGTGAGCTGGCCGATCATCGACCTGCGCGTCGACTGGGCCGAGCAAGACCCGGTGGGCGTACTGGCCGGACTCTGGACCGACTACAAGCCGCAGATGCAGGACTACCTCACCCGCGCCCTCGACCCGACCAAGGCACCAAGCTATGGCGTACCGGGAGACGAGTGAATGAATAGCAAGGAGATTCTGGCCGCACTGATCGGCTTCGATACCACCAGCCGCGAGTCCAACCTGCAACTGATCGACTTCGTGCGCAACTACCTGGCCCGTCATCAGGTGCCCTGCGAGCTGATCTTCAATGACGAACGCAGCAAGGCCAATCTCTTCGCCACCATCGGCAGCGATGATCGGCCCGGTGTGGTGCTGTCCGGGCATACCGATATGGTGCCGGTGGATGGCCAGCCGTGGACGGTGCCGCCGTTCGAGATGAGCGAAAAGGACGGCAAGCTGTATGGCCGTGGCGCCGCCGACATGAAGGGTTATATCGCCTGCGTACTGGCGGCCGTCCCGGCACTGCTGGCCCAGCCGCTGCGCATGCCGGTGCATATCGCCCTGTCCTATGACGAAGAAGTCGGCTGCCTGGGCGTGCGCAGCCTGCTCGCCGAACTGGCTCAGCGCCCGCATAAACCGGCGTTGTGCATCATCGGCGAGCCCACCGAACTCAAGCCGGTGCTCGGCCACAAAGGCAAGCTGGCGATGCGCTGCGACGTACACGGTGCCGCCTGCCATTCCGCCTTTGCGCCGCAAGGGGTGAACGCTATCGAGTATGCCGCCGAGCTGATCGGCGAACTCGGCCGCATCGGCTCCGGCCTGCGCGCCGAGCACCTGCAGGACCCGCGCTTCGATCCACCCTTCTCCACCGTACAGACCGGCGTGATCACCGGCGGCAAAGCGCTGAATATCGTCCCCGCAGACTGCCGCTTCGATTTTGAGATCCGCACCCTTCCCGACCAGAACGCCAAGGACGTCGCCCGGCAATTGCAGGATTACGCACAGCAACAGGTGGTGCCGAAAATGCAGGCGGTCAATGCTGCGAGCGGTATCCGTTTCTCCGAGCTGTCGTCCTATCCCGGCCTGGCTACCGATGCCCAGAGCGAAGCCGCCAAACTGATCGCCCAGTGCTGCGGCTCAAGCGAATTCACCACCGTGGCGTTCGGCACCGAAGGCGGCCTGTTCGACGCCGCCGGTATTCCCACCGTGGTATGCGGGCCGGGGAGCATGGATCAGGGGCACAAGCCGGATGAGTTTGTCAGTGTCGAACAGCTTGAGGGCTGTGACCGGATGCTGGAGCGGTTGATCCTGGCGTTGCGGTAGATCCCGTAGGAGCCGGCTCCCACAAAATGCGACAAACATAAATCGTGTGGGAGCGAGGCTTGCCCGCGAATAGGCCGGTACATCCGATGCATCTTCATCAATCGGAATATTACCTTCGCGGGCAAGCCCGGCGCCAACGACGATCACCTTCAACTCACCCACTCCACCGTCTGCAGCATCCGCCGATAAGGCGACTGCGGTGCATTCATTTCCAACTCGATGGTGTCGATCAGGCAGGCCAGAAATTTTTCCGCAGCCGGGCGCAAGGGTTGGCCGCTGCGGCTGATCGCGCCGACCAGAGCGCTGCCCACCGGATCGCGCAGGGGCAACGTGCACAAACCCTCGCGCTGGGCGCAGACTTCCACCAGAGGCCAGGGGAAGATGCTGAGCATATCGGTATCGCGAAGCAGGCTCAGGGTAATCGACAGCGAGTGGGAAAAATGCACGTGGCCCGGGGCGACGAACTCGCCATCGTGGCGGGCGGACATGATCCAGTCGGCAAAGGCCAGTTCGTCCAGAGAGCGGCAATCCGCCAGTGGATGTCCGCGCCGTGCCACCACGGCGCAATCTGCGGTGAACAACGGCACGTAGTTCAGATCGACGTTGGAGCACTGGCTGTCCAGTCGCCCGATAAACAGGTCCAGGCTGGCATCGCGCAGCCGTGGATAGGCAATCGAATGCAGGCCTTCGTGCAGCTCAAGTTGCACATGGGGAAACTGCTGGCGAAATTTCACCATCACCTGGGGCAACAGGGTCATGGCCAGCCAGGGCGTGACCGCCACCGACAGCCGTCCGGTCAATTCACCTTTGCAGTCGGCCACCACATGAGTAGCGCTGTCCATCTGCGCGACCAGCAACCGCGCCTGGACCAGCAGGCGCTTGCCCGCTTCGGTGAAATCAATGCCCGAGGTGTTGCGCACCAGCAGTTGCAGGGAAATCTCGCTTTCCAGCTTCTGCACGGCCTTGGTCACCGCCGCTGGCGAGGTGTCCAGACGCTTGGCCGCACCACGGATACTGCCTGCGTCGGCGACAGCCACCAGGGCGTTGAGTTGATAGAACTTCATGGATACCTGCCGTTGTTAACCCTGGGTTGCCGCGTTCAACGCCAATTGCCTTTTTGGCCCCGGCCCACGCGCCTATGCTGGGCCACGCGACGCCGCATTGGCGCCCCAGAACAAAGCGCCTGCTCCGCCGTGGAGCGCGTGAAGCAGCGGTTCAGGCCGCCAATGCACGGCCACGCCCAGACTATGGAAGAATCCTGCCAATGCCGCACCTCCAGCAGAAATTGCAGACCATCGACGCGCAGATGCGCGAATTGCGCCAGCGCATCCATGCGCATCCCGAACTCGGCTACGAGGAATACGCCACCAGCGACCTGGTGGCCGAGCGTCTTGAGCAGTGGGGTTACGAGGTACACCGCGGAATTGCCGCAACCGCCGTTATCGGTACGTTGAAGAAGGGTAGCAGTTCCCGGATCCTGGGCCTGCGTGCCGACATGGATGCCCTGCCGATCCTGGAAAAGACCGGCCTGCCCTACGCCAGCCAGATTCCCGGCAAGATGCACGCCTGCGGACATGACGGCCATACCACCATGCTCCTCGCAGCGGCCAGGGTGCTGGCCGACGACATCGAATTCGACGGCACCCTGCGCCTGATCTTCCAGCCTGCCGAAGAGGGCCTGGCCGGCGCCCGGCGGATGATCCAGGAGGGTGTACTCGAACAATTTCCCTGTGACGCCCTGTTCGCCATGCACAACATGCCCGGTTACCCTGCTGGCAAGCTGGGCTTTCGCGCCGGCGCGTTCATGGCCTCGGCCGATCAGATCAAAGTCACGGTGCACGGCCACGGCGGCCACGGCGCCATGCCCCATCAGTGCGTCGATCCGGTGGTGGTCTGCGCAAGCATCATCATGGCCTTGCAGACCATCGTTTCGCGCAACGTCTCACCTCAGGAAATGAGCGTGATTACTGTCGGCTCCATTACTGCCGGCAAGGCCTCCAATGTGATCCCTGACAGCGCCGACATGCTGATCTCCGTGCGCGCCTTGAACAACGCCGTGCGCGACAGCCTGGAGGCCCGCATCAAACATCTTATCCACGCCCAGGCAGACGCCTTCGGGGCCCGCGCCGAGGTGCACTACAGCGCCGATTACCCGCTGTTGATCAATGACCCGGCCATGACCGAGTTCGCCACTCAAGTCGCGCGGGACTGGCTGGGCGATGAGCAAGTGCTGACCGATATTGCGCCGTTCAATGGCAGCGAAGATTTCGCCTGGTTCCTGCGCGAGCGGCCCGGCTGCTACCTGATCATCGGCAATGGCGAGGGTGAGCAGAGCTGCATGATTCACGACCCCCGCTACGACTTCAACGACGACATACTCATGCGCGGTGCCGGTTACTGGATCAAACTGACCCAGGCCTACCTGGCGCCACGCAGCTGATTGCTTCACCTACCCTGTCGACCTTCACGAGGCCTCAAATGCTGCGAATCAATCTGCAATACGCCGCTCTGATCAGCGGGCTGGTGCTGGCCTCCTCGGGCCAGGCTGCCGAGGTCATCCGTTTCGGTGTCGACCCCAGCTACCCGCCCTTTGAACAGAAACAGCCGGACGGCTCCCTGGCCGGTTTCGATATCGACCTGGGCAACGCCCTGTGCGCGCAACTCAAAGCCCGCTGCGTGTGGGTCGAACAGACCTTCGACGGCATGATTCCGGGCCTCAAGGCGCGCAAGTTCGACGGCATTCTGTCGGCCTTCAGCGACACCCCTGCGCGCCGTCAGCAGGTCGACTTCAGCCGACGCCTGTATGTGGCGCCGTCCTCGCTGATCGCCAGGAAAGGCTCCGGCCTACTACCGGCCCCGGCGGCACTGAAGGGCAAGTCCATTGGCGTGGTGCAGGGCTCGTTGCAGGAAAGCTACGCCAAGAGCGAATGGGCACCGGCCGGAGCGACCATCCAGTCCTACCAGACCCAGGACCAGGTCTTTGCCGACCTGACCTCGGGACGCCTGGACGCCTCGTTCCAGGCCTCGGCTCAGGGTGACAGCGGCCTGCTGCAAAAAACCCAGGGCAAGGACTTCGCCTTTGCCGGCGAGCCGATTACCGACAAGAGCATCATCGGCAACGGCGTCGCCATCGGTATCCGTAAGGACGACGCAACCCTGCGCACGCAACTGGATAGCGCTATCGCCGCCCTGCATACCTCCGGCGAATACCAGCGTATCGCCAGTAAATACTTCAGCTACGACGTTTCGGGTGAGTGACCGCGATGAATAGATTCGCGCTGACCGATGGCGATTTTTCGACCAATGATCTGGGCAGCGATGCCCAGCGTTTCTTCCGCGAGCATGGCGCGTTGTGCATACGCAACGCCTTCACGGCCGCGCAAGTCGCCGAACTGCAGGCCGGCATCGAACAGAACCTTGCCCGGCCAAGCCCCCGGGCCAAAGTCGCGAGCAGTGCCGATGACCCGGGCTGGTTTTTCGAGGACTTCTGCAACTGGCAGGACAACCCCCATTACAAGCGCTTCATTCATGATTCGGCGTTGGCCTCCATCGCCCAGCGCCTGCTCGGCAGCCAGCAGATACGCCTCTACCACGATCATGTACTGGTCAAGGAACCCAATACCCGCCAGCGCACGCCCTGGCATCAGGACCAGCCCTACTACAACATCAGCGGCGCCGACACCATCAGCTTCTGGATCCCGGTAGACCCGGTCAGCCGGGCCGCGACCCTGGAGTTTGTCGCGGGCTCCCATCTGGGGCCGTGGCTGATGCCGCGCTCGTTCATGGACAACCAGGCCAAGTGGTTTGCCGAAGGCAGCCTGGCTGACCTACCAAAGATCGAAGAGCACCGCGAGGACTTCCCCATCCTCGGCTGGGCGCTGCAACCCGGCGACATGGTCTGCTTTAATATGCTGACCCTGCATGCATCCGCCGGCGTCGACGGCAACTACAGACGCCGGGCTTTCTCGGTGCGCCTGCTGGGTGACGACGTACGCCATGCGCCACGGCCGTGGGTGACTTCGCCGGAGTTTCCGGGGCTGCGTGAAACCCTGGCCGACGGCGCGGTGATGGACCATCCATTATTTCCACTGCTGCTCGGCTGACCCTGGGCATGGCCAGCACCTGTAGAATTCCCAGACGCCACTTTTAGTTCATCTGCGAGATCCCGCCATGCCCAGCCCGTTCCTTGCAAGCCCCAGCTACCGTGTCCTGCGTGAGCGCTTTCTCCAGGCGGCCACGGCTGCAGGAGCCACCCTGACCCGCTATGCCCATCCTCTGGCCGGGCCATTTGGCGAGGAGTTGAGCACCGATGTGGCACTGCTGGGAAACCCCAAGGCCAAACGGTTGCTGGTGGCGTTGAGCGGCACTCACGGCGTGGAAGGTTATTACGGCTCCGACTGCCAGAGCATCTGGCTCGAAGCACTCAAGGGCCGCCCCCTGCCCGACGACGTGGCCATCCTGATGATCCACCTGATCAACCCCTGGGGCACCGCCTGGATGCGCCGAGTCAACGAAGACAATATCGACCTCAATCGCAACTACCTCGATTTCAGCCGAGCGCTGCCCGTCAACCCTGCCTACGCGGCGGTGCATGACATCTACAGCTGCACCCAGCTCCACGGCCCGCAGCGCGACCAGGCCGATGCACGCTTCGCCGCGCTTATTGAAGAGCACGGCTGGCCGGGACTGATGTCGATCGTCGAAGCCGGGCAATACCAGTTCGCCGATGGCCTGTTCTTCGGCGGCGTCGAGGCCAGCTGGTCGAATCGCACCCTGCGCCAGATCATCGCCACGCACCTGGCCGATGCTCAGGTGGTCATGACCTTCGACCTGCATACCGGTGCCGGTGACTACGGCCACCCGATGCTGATGACCATCACCCAGGCCGCCTACCCCGCCCTGCCCGCCGCCCAGGCCCTGTTCGGCCCCTGGCTCTACACCCTGATCACCGGCGCCAATACTGTCAGCGATACCGGCGTCGCGGCCACCTCCACCGGCTACACCTCGCAGGCGCTGATCGAAGCGCTGCCGAATGTGCAACTGATGCCTTTCGTCATCGAGTGCGGCACCTACCCCGGCCCCGAGGTACACCGCCACCTGCGTGATGACCAGTGGCTGCACCTGCACGGCGATCCTTGCGACGACACCGGGCACTCGATCAAGCGCGGCTTGCTGGAACAGTTCTACCCGGCCGACAGGGATTGGCAGGACGTCGTGTGGTTGCGTACGCGACAGGTTTGGGAGCGGGCGTTGGAGGCGTTGGGCAAACGTTGATATTCCCACCCAGACCACCGCCCCGGCACCATCCTCGCGCCTGTTGAACACGGCGCAACTATATGAATTGGAGAGCGATTCCGTAGGAGCGGCTTTAGCCGGGAGGACGCCTGTGAGGCAAACGACGCTCTCCCGGCTAAAGCCGGTCCTACGGTCAATTTTTTACGCACGAAAGCGCTGTATCAGAGATACCGCGGGCGATGGCGTCGGATCAGGTGCTGGCATTTTTGCGAGCGCTGCGCACTCGATCGCGACCAAGGCGGCGCCCACACCTAAGTCGACTACCCCAAGCACCAGCGTCGACCACCGGCACTAAAGCGGTGCCCGATTGCCCTTCCTGGCGACAGTTTCGTCGACAAAAACCGCAACTTCCTTCTTCCCGGAATACCCCTGCACCCAACCTGCTCAGCCCTGGACACTGCTTCCCACACCCAGACACCTGGCCTGGCACCCTTGTTGCTTTCTAATAAATACCATCTTGTATACAAGATAGTATTTCTATAAAACAGCCGACATCCGCCGGCGCGGTTATTCCCCAGGAGACGTCATGAGTACCAAGATCACCATTGCGCTGCTGCCTGCCCTTCTCTCGGCCTGCCTGTTCACCGCGCCTTTCGCGCTGGCCAAGGATGTCGTCAAGATCGCCTTTGTCGGCCCGTTGACCGGTGGCAGTTCGGCCATCGGCCTGGGCGGTCGCAACTCCAGTGAGCTGGCCGTGAAGCAGCACAACGCCAAGACCGACAGCCCCTATGAATATGAACTGGTGTCCCTGGACGACGAGTGCAAACCCAACGTCGGCGTGCAGATCGCCACCAAGATCGCGTCGGACAAGGACATCGTCGGCGGCATCACCCACTTCTGTTCGGCCGTGGCGATGAGTGCGGTCGACGTCTATCACAAGTTCAACCTGCCGGTGATTGTCTGGGGCGCGGTACTGCCGGATATCACCTACGCCAACGACTTCAAGGAAGTGCATCGCGTCAACGGCACCATGATCAACCAGAACCAGGAAGCGGCGAAGTTCATGGTCGAGCATGGCTACAAGAGCTTTGCGGTGATCCATGACACCACCGACTATGGCAAGGGCCACAACAAGTATTTCAGCGAAGCGTTGGAAAAGGCTGGCGGCAAGATTGTCGGCACCTTCGGCGTGACCGCCGATCAGCAGGACTTCACCGCCGAACTCACCCAGATCAAACAGCTCAAGCCGCAAGTGATCTATTTCGGCGGCCTGACACCCATCGGCATCCGCATCCGCTCGCAAATGGAGAAGCTGGGTATCGAGGCACAGTTCGAGGGCACCTCGGGGATCAAGTCGGACGCTTACATTGAAGGCACCGGCGCAGCCCTGGCCGAAGGGTCGCTGTCGTTCATCGAAGGCGCCCCCTGGGAAAAACTGGCGGCGGGCCCGGCTTTCTTTTCCGCCTATGCCGAGCAGAAATACGCCCAGCCCGCCGAAGCCTACGGGCCGTTCGCCTTTGTCGCGACCAACCTGCTGATGGACGCCATCGACAAGGTCGGGCCGAACCGGCGCAAGGTGCGCGACGAACTCAACCACACCAAGGACGCCAGCACCATGATCGGCCCGGTGACCTTCGACGATCATCGCCAGAACATCGTGCCGCTGATCACCAGTTATGTGGTGCAGGACGGCAAATGGGTGCCCTGGCAGGACAGCGAATACTCAAGCGGTGCACGCAAGCTCAAGGGCCTGTAAGCCACGCGCATGACCGGCTGCGCCCGCTACGGCGCAGCCCTGACTCACCTGTATTCGGGCCTTGCCAATGAATCTGGAAATTCTCAGTCAATACCTGGTCAACGGGCTGATGCTCGGCATGATCTACGCGATGGTTGCGGTGGGCTTCACGCTGTTTTTCGGTGTGCTCGACGTGATCAAGTTTTCCCATGGCGATGTGCTGATGATCGGTGGCTTCGCCGGCCTCAGCGCCTACCTTGGCGCACAGGCCATCGGCATCAGCAATCCCTGGCTGCAACTGCTGATCATGCTGATCGCCGCACTCTCGGTGACCGCAGCCCTCGGCGCCCTGGTCGCGCGCTTTCTGATCCTGCCCCTGCGCAACGCACCGCCGATCAACCTGTTGCTCATCACCCTGATGCTCGGCCTGGTCCTGCGCGAATGCATTCGCCTGTTCTTCCCCGACGGCTCCAACTCCAAACCCTTTCCGCAGTTGCTGCCCACCGCGACCTGGCACCTGGGCAGCCTGGCGATCCGCGCCGACAGCGCGATCCTGCTGGCGGCGGGCGCCTTGACCATCTTCGGCGTCCACCAGTTGATCAATCGCAGCAAGCTGGGCCTGGCCATTCGCGCAGTGGCCCAGGACGGCGAGACAGCAAGGGTCATGGGCATCAACTTCGAACGCATCGTGCTGCTGACCTTCGCCCTCGGCTCGGCCCTGGCGGCCATGGCCGGGATGATGAACGGCCTGTACTACAACGAAATCAACTTCAACGTCGGCCTGCTGTTGGGCGTGATCGGTTTCTGCGCCGCGATTCTCGGCGGCCTGGGCAACTTCTACGGGGCGATTCTCGGCGGTTTTCTCTTCGCCGCATTGCAGACCTTCGGCGCCGTCGCCCTGCCGCATCTGATTCCCGGCTTCCAGGGTG
Source organism: Pseudomonas sp. JUb42 (assembly GCF_024807945.1). Classification (GTDB taxonomy): domain Bacteria; phylum Pseudomonadota; class Gammaproteobacteria; order Pseudomonadales; family Pseudomonadaceae; genus Aquipseudomonas. The sequence goes on from NZ_JANUFD010000002.1 coordinate 340,409, forward strand.
CCTACAAGGACGTCTTCGCCTTCGTGGTGGTGATTGTCCTGCTGGCCTGGAAACCCACCGGCCTGATCGCCGAACGCAGCAGTGAGCGAGTCTGACCATGAGCACATTCTTTTCCAAACCGTCTCGCGGCCTGCTGCTGGCCGCCCTGGGCCTGGTCTTTGTGGCCGCCTGGGCGTTGCTGCACGCCGAAAGCCAGCTCGAAATCCTCTTCCTCGGCATCGCCATCATCATCGTTACGCTGCTCTCGGGTCGCCTGGGCTTGGCCCGCTCCCTGGGTAGCAGTGCCGCCGGGCAGCCGCGCCTGTTGGGCATGGGCTGCATTGCCGGGGTGCTGATCCTGCTCGCGGTGTTCCATGACGAGCACTTCGCCCTGTTGCTGCTGGCCACGGTACTGATCTACAGCGTTGCCTGCCTGGGCCTTAACGTGCAGTTCGGCTATGCCGGCATCGTCAACTTTGCCGGCGCCGCCTTCTTCGGCATCGGCAGCTACACCGCCGCGATGCTGGCCCTGCACAGCAGCGTGCCGGATCTGCTGGCGATCCTTATCGCCGGGCTGGTCGCCGCCGCCCTGGGCTCGCTGCTGATCCTGCCGGTGCTGCGCACTCGCGGGCACTACGCAGCACTGGTCACCATTGCCTTCGGCATCCTGTTTCGCACCTTTATGGAGGTCAACGACAGCTTCGGCGGCCCGCAAGGCCTGCGCATCCCCAGCATGACCCTGTTCGGTATCGACCTGGGCGAAAGCCTGGAATGGGGCGACAGTGAAATCTCCTTCTATGCCAACTTCGTGATCCTGGCGCTGATCCTCTGCACCGCGGCCTTCTGGATGGTTCGCCGTCTCGAGCGCTCCTGGCTGGGAGTGGCCATGGACATGGTGCGCACCGACGAGATCTCGGCGTCGGCGTTCGGCATTCGCATCGCCCGCACCAAGGTCATGGCCTTTGTGTTCGGCAACTTCCTGATCGGCGTCGCCGGTGCCAGCTATGGCCTGATGACCGGCTATGTGGCGCCCAACAACTTTACCTTCGGTGACTCACTGATCCTGGTCTCGATCGTGATCCTGGGCGGTATCGGCAATCCGTGGGGAATCATTCCGGCGGTGGCCATCGTCATGATCCTGCCGGAGAAACTGCAATCCATTCAGGAATACCGCTTCCTGCTCTACGGCCTGCTGGTGATCGCCATCCTGCTGTTCCGCCCGCAAGGCCTGTTGCCGCGCAAGGTTCGTCAATTCTTCCCGGGGCGCCCATCATGAAACCACTGTTGCAGACTCGCGGCCTGACCATGCGTTTTGGCGGCCTTACCGCACTGGACGGCCTGGATCTGGACATCGCGCCCCAGGAAATCCTCGCCCTGCTGGGGCCCAACGGCTCGGGCAAGACCACGTGTTTCAACGTTATCACCGGGCTCTACAAAGCCAGTGCCGGCAGCGTGCGCTTTGGCGGCGAAGACCTCAGCGGCCGCTCGCCACAGACGGTCTACGGCCACGGCATCACCCGCACGTTTCAGCGCCTGCGCCTGTCGCTGCCCCTGACCGTGTTCGACAACGTGGTGATCGGCAATACCCGTCACCTCGACGAAAGCCTGTGGTTCAACCTGTTCCGCCGCCAGGCCTTCAAGCGCCAGCACGGCGAGATGGTCGAGCGCGTGCACCAGCTGTTACAGACTTTCAATGCCGGGCTGGCCAACAAGCTCTGGGAGCCGGCCCTCAACCTCAGCATGCTGGACCGGCGCCGGGTGGAAATCTGCCGGGCGCTGATCAGCGAACCGCGCCTGTTGCTGCTCGACGAACCGTCGGCGGGCATGACCCACGACGAGACCAACGAGCTGATGGACGATGTGCTCAAGGTCCGGCAAAGCGTGGCGCCCTTCGCCATCGCCCTGATCGAGCATGAAATGAACCTGATCCAACGAATCTCCGAACGCTGCGTGGTGCTTAACTATGGCAAGAAAATCGCCGAGGGCCCCTACGCCGACATCATCAAGGACCCGCAGGTCCAGGTTGCCTACCTGGGCAAGGAGTGAGCCATGTCCCTTCTGAGTGTCCAACGCATCGCCACCGCCTACGACCGCATCGACGTCATCCATGACCTCTCCCTGGAACTGGAAGAAGGCCATATCACCTGCATCCTCGGCGCCAACGGCGCGGGCAAGAGCACGCTGATCCGCTCGATCCTCGGCCTGACCCCGCCCAATCGCGGCGAGATTCTGTTCAACGGTGAGTCCCTGCTGGGCCTGCCGACCCACCGTATCATCGCCAAGGGCATCGCCTGCATACCCGAAGGGCGCAAGATCTTCCCGAAGATGACGGTGGCGGAAAACCTGCGCGTCGGCGCCTATCAGATCAGCGATGCGGCGAAAATCGCCCGGCGTGCCGACGAGGTCTATGAGCTGTTCCCGCGCCTCAAGGAACGTCGCGAGCAACTGGCGGGAACCATGTCCGGTGGCGAGCAGGCCATGGTGTCCATTGGCCGAGGGCTGATGGCCAAACCGCGCTTACTGATCATTGACGAGCCGTCCCTGGGTCTGTCGCCGCTGTACGTGAAGGAAAATTTCCGCATCATCGCCGACATCGCCCAACTGGGTATCAGCGTGCTGCTGGTGGAACAGAACGTGCACCAGACGCTGGCGATCTCTCATTACGGCTTCGTGCTGTCCCAGGGGCGCATGGTCGCCCAGGGCGATGCGCGCAGCCTCAGCGAAAACGACGAAGTCCAGGCGGCCTATTTCGGCTGACCTCTACCAGGAGTCCATGTGATGAACCTCAATCTCGATCCGGTACAGCTGACCCAGACGCTGGTCAGGATCAACACCATCAACGCCGGCAATACTCCGGGTGATGAGTCCGACTGCACCCGCTACCTGGCGCAACTGCTCGAACCCTACGGATTCCACTGCACCCTGACCGAGCTGACGCCCGGCCGCGCCAGCCTGATCGCGCGTATCGGCGACAGTGACAAAGGCCTGCCCCTGGCCTTCACCGGCCATGTCGATGTGGTGCCCCTGGGCGATGCGCCCTGGACCCAGGCGCCGTTCGGCGGCGATATCGTCGACGGCAAGCTCTACGGACGCGGCAGCAGCGATATGAAAGGCGGTGTCGCCGCGTTCGTCTGCGCTGCCATCGCCTGCAGCCCGCAACTGGCCGGGACCGCAGGGGTTACGCTGATCATCACCGCAGGCGAGGAAACCGGTTGCGAAGGTGCCTTCCACATGGCCGAACAACCGGGCCTGCTGCAACCGGCCGGAGCCTTGTTGGTAGCGGAACCGAGCTACAACAATCCGTTGGTCGGACATAAAGGCGCGTTGTGGCTCAAGGCCAAGGCCACGGGCATCACCGCCCACGGTTCGATGCCGCAGCATGGCGACAACGCCGTGTACAAGATCGCCAAGGCCGCGCTGGCCCTGCAAGCCTTTACCTTCGACTACCCGCCGCATCCGCAGATGGGCAGCCCGACCCTCAACGTCGGCCTGATCAAAGGCGGCCTGAATGTCAATTCGGTGCCCGATGCCGCCGAACTTACCATCGACATCCGGAGCGTCGCCGGGCAGTCCCATGCGCAGATCCAGGAGACGTTACAAACACTGCTGGGAAATGACATCAAACTGGAAATCATGATCGACCTGCCACCGGTCTACACCCCGCCCGAGTCGCCCTGGGTGCAGCGGGTCATGGCCCTGGGCGGAACCACACAAACGCCGGGCACCGTGACCTATTTCACCGATGCCGCAGCCCTGCTGGCACCGCTGGGCAATCCGCCGACCCTGATACTCGGGCCGGGGGAAACCCACTTGGCGCATCAGACAGACGAGTACTGCGAAGTGGCGAAAATCGAGAAGGCCTGCGAGCTTTATCAGCGCATGATCCTCGACTGGTGCCAGCCATGAGCGGCTGGCACGACGACGATCTGGTCCGCCTGAGCGCCAGCGAAGCCGCACGACTGCTGCAACAACGCAGCCTGAGCGCCGAACGCCTGCTCCAGGCCTGCCTGCAACAGATCGACCAGCGCGAACCCCAGGTGCTGGCGTGGTGCGCCCTCAATGCCGAGGCCGCCCTGGCCCAGGCTCGCGCCCTCGACGCCGGCCCCATCACTGGCCCGCTGCATGGCCTGCCGCTGGCGGTCAAAGACCTGTTCGACACCCAGGACTTTCCCTCCACCTACGGCTCGCCGATCTATAACAGGCAGCAACCCCAGGCCGATGCCGCTGCCGTTGCCCTGTGCCGGCAGGCCGGGGCCATCGTGCTGGGCAAGACGGTGACCACCGAGTTCGCCACCTTTACCCCCGGCCCGACCCGCAACCCGCATAACCCGGCGCACACGCCGGGTGGCTCGTCCAGCGGCTCGGCGGCGGCGGTGGGCGCACAGATGGTGCCGCTGGCACTGGGCACCCAGACCGCCGCGTCGATCATTCGCCCCGCCGCCTATTGCGGCGTGGTGGGCTTCAAGCCGAGCTTCGGCCTGATCCCCCGCGCCGGGGTCAAAAGCCTCAGCGAGTCACTGGACACCATTGGCGGCTTTGGCCGCAGTGTTGCCGATGTCGCCCTGCTGACCTCGGTCATGGCCGACGCGCCCCATTGGCGCGAACTGCATGTAAGCAGCAAACCGCGCATCGGCCTGTGCCGCACCCCCAACTGGCATGCCGCCGCTACCAGCAGCCGCGAGACCTTGCAACTAGCGGCTGAACACCTGCGCCAGGCCGGTGCCGAGGTGGTCGATATCGAGCTGCCCGCCAGCTTCACACCATTGGTCGAAGTCCACGACCTGATCATGTGGGCCGAAGCCTTCAAGGCCCTGGCCTTTGAACGTCTCTGCCATCCGCAGTTGTTGAGCGACAACCTGCGCCAGCGCCTGGCCATCGGCGAGCAGATCGACTTCGCGCAAAACCGTTACAATCACGCCCGCCTCGCCGAGGCGCGCAGTGATCTGTCGCTGGTGTTTGCCGACTGCGACCTGCTGCTTACCCCCAGTGCCTGCGGTGAGGCCGAAGCCGGTCTGCAACGCACCGGTGATCCGCTGTTCTCCCGGGCATGGAGCGCCCTCGGCTTGCCGAGCCTGCAACTGCCGACGGGCGTTGGTCCGGCGGGACTGCCACTGGGCGTACAGTTGATCGGCCCCGAAGGCAGCGATGCGCAGACCCTGGCTTTGTGCCATTGGGCAGAACAACACCTGAAACAATAGAAGGACTGAACATGCAACTCGCCTCCGCGTCAGCCCCCGGCAAAGAACGCCCGGAAGGTCTCGCTGAACGCATCTATGCCCAGCTCAAGCAGGACATATTCGAGTTCCGCCTGCTGCCCGGAGATCGCTTCAGCGAAGGCGAGATTGCCAAACGCATGAACGCCAGCCGCACGCCAGTGCGTCAGGCCCTGTTTCGCCTGGAACAGGAGCACTATCTGGAAGTGCATTTTCGCGCCGGCTGGCAAGTGCGTCCGTTCGACTTCACCTTTTTCGAAGAACTCTACGACGTGCGCATCGTGCTGGAGCAGACCGCCCTCAAGCGCATCTGCGAACACAACGCCCCGGGCCAACAGGAAACCCTGCAGGCCTTGCTGGCGATCTGGGACGTAGCACCCAGCCTGCGCTCAAGCGATGCCCACGAGCTGATCCTCCTCGACGAGCAGTTCCACGCCAGCCTGCTGAACCTGGCCGGTAACGCCCAGATGGCGCGTATTCACGCCGAGCTGTCCGACAAGATCCGCGTTATCCGCCGCCTCGACTTCACCCAGCAGGCGCGAATCGACACCACCTACGCCGAACATACACAGATCCTCAACGCTGCCCTGCAACGCCGCTCGGAAGAAGCCCAACGGCTGATCAAGGCGCACATCGAAGTGAGCAAGGCCGAGGTGCGCAAGATCACCCTGCATATGTTGCACAGCGCTCGTGTGCGCAGTGAGGAAGTGAAACCGCTGTAATCTCGCTGTCTGCATAGACTGGGCTGGGCAATTGCGCGAATGGCGTATCATGGCCCTTTGTCTACGCCACGGATCCTCGCCATGCCCAGCCAGTCGCTCTCCTCCTCGTCCCGCTCCTGGGCCTTCTGGTACAAACCGGTGTTGTTCCTGCTGGTGGCGGTGATCGGCCTGTACTACGTCAAGTGGTCGCCGTATTACCTCAAGTCTTTCGTCGCCGCAGACAGCCACAGCATTGGCGGCTCGATCATCAATGACAACCCGGCTTCGCCCATCGCGGCCGCCCTGGCCTATGCCCAGGTGTATTTCCTGGCGATCTGGAAAGCTGCGGTACTGGCCGTGATCCTTGGCTCGCTGGTGCAGGTGTTGATCCCTCGGGACTGGTTGTTGCGAGTCTTTGGCAAAGCCGGCTTTGGCTCCACCCTACGCGGCGGCCTGTTCGCCCTGCCGGGCATGATGTGCAGTTGCTGCGCGGCGCCGGTGGCGGCCGGGTTGCGGCGGCAGAATGTGTCGGTGGGTGCGGCCCTGGCGTTCTGGATCGCCAACCCGGTGCTCAACCCCGCGACCCTGATCTTCATGGGCTTCGTGCTCGGCTGGCAATTCAGCGCCCTGCGCCTGGTGGCCGGGCTCGTGCTGGTGCTGGGCGTGTCACTATTCGCCCAGCGCATCTCTCGACCAGAGATCCTGCCGGAAGCCGCCGTCGAGGCCGTCGAGGTTGCCAGCGCGGCAGATAACAGCAGCCTGCTGACGCGCTGGATGCGCACCCTGTGGCAGCTGTTCTGGACTACCATCCCGATCTATGTGCTGGCAGTGCTGATTCTCGGCGCAGCGCGGGTCTGGCTGTTTCCCCATGTGGACGGCGCCATGGGCAATGGCTGGCTGTGGCTGGTGCCCCTGGCGATTGTCGGCACCCTGTTCGTAATCCCTACGGCGGCGGAAATCCCCATCGTGCAGACCCTCATGGGCCTGGGCCTCGGGACCGCCCCAGCAGTGGCGTTGCTCATGACCCTGCCGAGCGTCAGCCTGCCATCGCTGTTGATGCTGCGTAAATCCTTTGATAGCCGGGTGCTGGTGGCCGTGGCGCTGCTGACCATGCTGGTGGGCATTGTCAGCGGGATTGTGGGTGGGTTGTTGCTGTAGCAAAGCACGAGGTGATCCAACGGTCCAGATGAGCATCAGGCACGGCGCCGCTGGCGCAAATACTCCCTGACCGCCCCATGATCGCCGGCAAACTCGATGCGCTTGGCCTTGCTGTCGCGCTGGTAGGCGTACATCGGGTCGTAGTATTCGTTGAGCAAGACTTCGATCCACTGCCGGTGGCCATCCACCTGCCCCGTCGTCTTCTGTACCTGTAGAGCGCTGTCCATGATCGCCGCCAGGCGCTGATAGCGCTCACCGCCCAGGCGCTTGAGATTACTCGCCAGACTCTGGCGCAGTCGCTCGGCAAAGGTACTGAATCCGGCTTCCACGCCATGGGCCGTGATGAACTCGGCGCAGAGGTCGATCACATAATCCTTGAGAATCCGCTCCACGCGGTGCTCGACACTGTCTTGCAGCCAGACCATCGGCGCGGCTTGCATCTGCCGGAACAGCGATAAAGGCACCGCACGGCTGCCGATGGCACGGCCTTCATCCTCGAGCACGAGAGTCTCGGCGCCGCGATGGCGCTTCTTGAGGATGTCCACGGCCAGGGCATTTTCGAAGTCGATCTGCCCCGGTTGCCCGCTGACACGTTTGCCGAAACTGGAGCCGCGATGGTTGGCGTGGCCTTCAAGGTCCAGGCCATTGTCCAACTCGACCAGCACCTCGGTCTTGCCGGAGCCAGTCAAACCGCCAACCAGTAACAGCTCACACGCTTGCACCGCCTGATCGGTAGTCTCGATGAGAAAGGTCCGCATCGCCTTGTAGCCGCCCAGCACCCGAGGGTACGGGACACCGGCAATATCCTTGAGCCACTGCTGGGTGATCTGCGAGCGCAGGCCACCGCGAAAACAGTACAGATAACCTTCAGGCTGGCGCCGGGCAAACTCGGCCCAGGCCTCGATCCGTGCCTGCTGAATATCACCGCTGACCAAGCGGTGACCCAGTTCGATAGCGCTCTGCTGCCCCAGCTGCTTATAGGCAGTGCCAACCGCCTCGCGCTCGGCGTCGTTCATCAGCGGCAGATTGATGGCCTGGGCAAAAGCGCCTTTGGTGAACTCCACTGGCGCACGCACGTCCATCAGCGGGATGTCGTTGAGGAAGATGTGCTGCAGGTCGGCGCTGTTATCGCGCATCAGAACACCTCGACGGCATGGGTCTGTCGCTCGTTCAGGGTGCCGATGGGACGCAAAGCCAGGCCCAGCCCGGCGGCCACTTGCAGGAACTCCGCCTCGCCCTCCGGCGCCACCGCTACCAACAGGCCACCACTGGTCTGGGGATCGCAGAGCAGATTTTTCTGCCCCTCAGTCAACGGGCCGATGCGCTCGCCGTAGCTGTCGAAATTGCGCTGGGTGCCACCCGGTACGCAGCCCTGTTCAAGGTAATAATCGACACTGGCCAGACGCGGTACGGCGCCGGCCTCGATGCGCGCGCTCAACTGGCTGCCGTCGGCCATCTCCACCAGATGACCGAGCAGGCCAAAACCGGTGACGTCGGTCATCGCCTTGACCCCGGCCAGCTTGCCGAAGCGGCTTCCTGCGGTATTGAGGGTGCACATCTGATCCCGGGCCAGCCCCACATCGGCGTCACGCAGCAGGCCTTTTTTCTCGGCAGTGGTAAGCACGCCGATGCCCAGGGGCTTGGTCAGATACAGGATGCAACCGAGGGTGGCCGTGTCGTTGCGCTTCATGAAACGCTTCTCCACCAGGCCCGTGACCGCCAGACCGAAGATCGGCTCCGGCGCATCAATGGAATGCCCGCCCGCCAGTGGAATTCCGGCAGCATCACAGACGGCGCGGCCGCCGCGAATCACTTCACGGGCAATTTCCGGAGCCAGCAGATTGACCGGCCAGCCAAGAATGGCGATGGCCATGATCGGATCACCGCCCATGGCGTAGATATCGCTGATGGCGTTGGTCGCGGCAATGCGGCCGAAATCATAGGGATCGTCGACGATCGGCATAAAGAAGTCAGTCGTGGAGACCACGCCGCGTTCCTCATCGATGGCATACACCGCCGCGTCGTCGCGCGAAGCATTGCCCACCCACAGTCGCGGATCGAGGTTCTGCGCGCCACTGCCGGCGAGGATCACTTCCAGCACCTTGGGCGAGATCTTGCAGCCGCAACCGGCGCCGTGGCTGTACTGGGTCAAACGGACCGGTTCGCTCATGGGATACCCCTTTGTCTATCGAGGGGCAGCATTCTATCAGAGCGGGGAATGTGCCTTGATGAATGCGCCCTGCGGCAGGGCTGAGGCCTGCCGATCACCCTGAGACTTGCGGCGTTCCTGTACCTGGGCCTGCTACAGTTGTTTCCTTGGTCCGTCACCGTCTATGGGCCGCATCCCCCTACCCCGCCAGAGCGCAGAACCGTGAAAATCATTACCCGTGACCAATGGTTTGCAGTGCACAAACGCGCCGACGGCGTCAGCCTGATCCACGAGCCGTGGATACGCCCGTTTTATCGCTGCAACCTCTGGCACCTACAGGGCCGCGACCGCGACGTACTGATCGACACAGGGTCGGGCGTGGTCAGCCTGCGCGAGCAATTGCCCTGGCTGACCGAGCGACCGCTTCTGGCAGTGGCGAGCCACACCCATTTCGACCATATCGCCGGGCATCACGAATTCAGCGAACGCCTGGTGCACCCGGCCGAAGCCCATATCCTCGCTGAGCCGACCCGGGCCGCGACACTGGCCGATCCTTATGTTGGCGACGAGATGTTCGAAGCCCACCCGGACGGCCCGTTGTGCTACACCGAGTACCAGGTCAAGGCCGCACCGGCCACCCGCCTGATCGACGAAGGCGATGTCATCGACCTGGGCGACCGCGTACTGCAAGTCCTGCACACCCCCGGCCACTCACCCGGCGGCATCAGCCTGTGGGAAGCCAGCACCCAGACCCTGTTCAGCGGCGACATCATCTACGACGGTCCCCTGATCGACGACGCCTACCACTCCGACCTCAACGACTATGCCAATAGTCTGCAGCGCTTGCGGAAGCTGCCGGTGCGTACCGTGCATGGCGGGCACTTTGCGAGTTTCTCCGGGGAGCGCTTGAAGGGGATGATTGATGAGTGGTTTAAGTGAAGGGCGGACGTTTTTAAGGCTTGCAGCGGCGTTTTTAGAGTGCCTGGCTTCCCGGTAGCGTTACTGAAAATACACATGAGCATTCCCTGCACGGAGAGAACGCCTGGCGTTTTAACGCCGTTTACCGTGGTCTGAATTTGGACTACTATCAGACCAATCCTCACCGTCAGGACCAGCACCGCCCCCCATGAGCGGGTCGGCTTGGCTTAATTACGAATGATCAGAGGCACCGACTTATGCGAGTCGAAACTATCAGCTACCTGAAAAAGAACGCAGCGACGCTGGACGTTTCTGAGCCCATGGTGGTTACCCAGAATGGCCTGCCGGCCTATGTGATCGAGTCATACGCAGAGCGCAAGCGTCGGGATGAAGCCGTCGCTTTGATCAAGCTGATGGCCTTCGCATCACGCGACAAGGAGCAGGGAAAGCTCATTTCGAGCGATACCCTCTTGAGTCGACTGGCCCAGCGTTGCCATCGATACCAAGAGGAAACCGATGGTGAAGTTTAAGATTCAATACGCTTCAACCGCCGAACAAAGCCTTTACTCCCAGATCACACACCTCCAGCCGCACATCGGGAACAACGGCGCAGAGCAGAAACTCTCCCGCTTGATCCTGGAGGTTGAAGGCCTGCTATCCAGCAATCCCCTCGCCTACCCCATCAGCCCGCAAGCCAGTCTGTTCGGTATCACTCAATATCGAGAACTGAACCATGACGGCTACCGCATCTTCTATGAATGCTTCGAACCCGAGAAGCTGGTCGTGGTTGGCCTGATCCTGGCGCAGAAGCAGAGCGTGGAAGATCAGTTGATCCATTACTGCTTGATGTTCGACAGGTAGCGCCCTCAGCGCAGGGGCTGCTTGCTCGATACCCCCCGGAGAAACCAGCCCGGTTTCCATTCGTTTGCGTCACGCTGTGCCGCTTGCTTGCGATCAAAGCTCCTGCCTTCCTGATAAACTATGACACCGCTACGCCGTATCCTGACCTGCGCCGAGTACTTCGCTCACCGTTTTTGTTCTTGCGTCGCGTGATCGTTCCCTATTCCCCGTTGCTACATTGCCGATTTCGAGTGCTTAATTTCAGCAACGACGCCAAAAAACTGCTGAAAACGGGTTATTTTTGCTACAAAACGAATGACGAAAATGCCACCAAATATTACCGCTAGCCCACGTAACACAAGGCCTGAGCCTTCCAGACGCTTCAGCGTCGCACCCATGATGGATTGGACAGGCTTTACCGTAGAGTATTGAATATAAAGACCTGTAAGGCACTATTATTTTTCCTGTACCACTTATGTACCACTACCTCTGACAAAATCATTTCCCCGATAAAACCAATCAGACTCCATCCAGGACGTGCTCTCTGCTCCCGCTGAATAACCATACCTGGTCCCACAAAAGTATCGTCGCAGTCTTTCTTCCCTTAAGCGCAAGGTCATGATAGTTTCCGCGTCAACACATCGATAAAATATGACACAACAAAATCATAGAATGGAGCTCTAGATTTGGAACCGACCGAACGAATTTTTTATGAAACACTCCCTTCAGACAGAAAATATGCAAAGCATACGACCATCTTTATAAACTATCTGATTGAGAAACAAAGATATCTCGAAGCCAAGTTTATTTTTGAAAAACTATACAATTTAAAAGCTTCAAACGCCATCACAATAAGATTGGGCTACACCTTATCAATTGCATTATTCGACAGCAAGGGAGTTGAGAAATTTGATAGACTTTTAATAGACTCTCAAAAAAGCGAAAAAGGAGAAATTGAGTGGTACCAACTAAGATATTACCAATCGAGAAACCTCCACAATCAAGCTGAAAACATCTGTGCAAGGTTACTGAAACTTAAGTTACCACCCGAATACCTAACCACCATTACAGAGTTTTGCCTAAACAATAAAAACTACCCAACTACAGCTATACTTTGCCAATACCTATCATCACACAACCTCAGGCTTCAACCTCGAGGCACCGCCAAACTTCGTGCTATCGCACTTCAAAAGCTAGTGAACGTAATCGCAGGTGTAAAACTTGGCTAACTTCCTTGTATTAAAAATTTTGGACTCGACCAGCATTAACTTGCCATCAACTCAAGTATATGGCTCGGTAGAAATGAGATCCGCCACCTCAGACAACCCTGCTGAAATCGAAATACTGAAACAGTCAGCGCTGCTGGCCCAGGTCGACTTTAACAGATATGCTTTTAGCGCTAGAATTGCAACAATTGTTGAATGCAACACAGCATCTGAAGCTATATCGGAGAGCGATGACAGATTTTCACTGATCCTGGACTTGAAATTTTCAGAATTTGCGATTTCCTCAATGCAGACTTCTGCTATCGGATATGTGAAAAACGTGGATACAGGAGACATCGAACCTTTTGTCGACCCCGAGAACCAAACATCAATGATGTTCGTTGTCGCCCAAGGCAACACCCAGACATACGACATAGTAAACTATCTTCTCGAACAAAATAATGACTTAAGCAATCGTTTCATCAAGTACCTTCACTGGATGAGAAATAGCAGACACGAAAATAATAAGCAGCTAAAAATTCTTTTTCACTGCTTTGCCCTAGAGGCCCTGGTCAACGAAACCGAGTCTGATAAAATTACCAGCATGGCCAGGTGGTTTTTAGGATTCCCCAATGGCATACGAAAGCCAACAATTTCCAAAGCCATGATTTCTAATTTGTCCAACCACCCGAGCTATAATTATTGGGAAAAAGAGATTACGAGCTCGCTTGAAAAAATACGAATAATGAGAAACGATTCCGTCCACCATGGCTTCCGAAACTCGGACTTCACAAAGTACGATCTTAACTTATTCAACCACATCATGATTTTCAGCACTTCCCGTAGCCTTTCGTACGTCCGAAATGCGCTACTCAAAGGATGTACTACTGTTGCAGAGCTTAGAAAGCACGTAGCTGACACATTTGAAGAAAACGTAGATATCGGCGATGTTCACAATACAATAATTCACAGCCTCGACGCGATCAAAAACAAAAACACTCAGGGTAAAGCAGGGCATTGAGCAGCTGATTAAAAAAGTAACCTGCGTCTGCTACTCGCCACCCACGTCAGATTCTAGGGAGAGGCGTGGCGGGCCATCATCATTAAGATGGATTGCGACGACATGTAAAATTTATGATTTAAAATCAATAAGCTAGCAGAAACTGCCTCACCATTTAAGCAAATATTAAGCAACCGTCAAAAAATAAAGAAAGCACTATTCCGTTGCTACCAGCTCAGCCTAGGTATCTATTTCTTCCAAAATGCCTCTATACAAAAAATAGTTTTCACTCATATTGCTCGCCTGCGCTATCGTGGCACGCCTCTATCCCAGCCATAATCAAATGCTCTCCGCAGGTTAGCCGTTCTTCCCCCCTCAACGACGGTAGCATCGGTTGGGCCTATCCAGTCACATGCTAGATTGCAACCAATCTTTGAGCTGGCCTTTTACTTGTCGGGCGAAATCATCTCATAAGTCTTTCGTACCATTTTGTACCGCCTAGCCCCTCCAAATCGACTTTATTGAACGGCTGCGGCTCCCACCTTCAGGGATCATCCTCGACGACACATCTCTGGCTCTGGCTGCCTAACGACTGCTCAATCCCTACCTCTATAGGCCAGAGGCGACCTACCACCTTGGCGAGAGTGTCTGGTTGGTATAGTCTGCAATCAGCCGACATGCTAGCACATCGCTAGCAGCTATAACCAAAGGATGGCTATTGATGGCAACTAAAGGACTTAGTACCAAAGCTAATATTGCTAAAGTTTGCAATGATACCACCTTGATTAAATCGAACAGAAATCTTAAACCCTCTCCAGCAACTACGACGCTTTTACGGCAGAATTGTTATATACAATAATGTTATGAAAACCTGATTAGTGATACTAAAGACGAAATACTGAGGCAACCATCATGGAAATTATAAGCGATATGAAATTCTGGGCACTGATCGTTTCGCTCGCCTCATTCATTATCTCGATACTTCCCGCGATACGTAACCGATGGAAGGGAAGAAAGCTAACAATAGAAACGCAAGATGGAGTAATGCTCTCGCACAAATGGGGATACACTAATTTAAAACAGTCGATAACGTTAATCAACAATGGAGGCGTGACGATTAGGGTCAAAGATATTACTATCACTTTGAAACGTGATGGCAGCTCCAGCACCATTCCAGTCAGAAATTTCTTCCGTACTTTTGATGCGCAATTCCCCTCTTTATTCTCCTCAATCAGCTTGAAACCCGGCGAGGAGACAACTCATACGTTTGGCTTTCACCACAAATTAAAACGCATAGAAGAAAAAGCGATGAGCGAAATAATATCAGCAGCCAGAAGAGAGATTGCAGAGCCAACCATCGGCACTTTTACGACTTCTCCACAAATTTTGATGAGACCAACCTTATCACCGAAAACTCTAGATAACATAAATAAAATTTTTTCACAAAACTTCTATCTCACATGTGGCGAATATGAAATGGAGATGGAAATGCTTGATGAAAATAGAAAATGCCTTGCAAGTAAATCCTGGAGATTTACAATATTTGAAACCGACGAAAGCAACCTCAGAGACATTACGAAAAACTACTCGACAGGTGACGGAGTAATATTCGACTCCAATGCTCAAACATGGTTTTACATGGGACTTACCTAGCATCCCAGCAGCAGAATTAAATGAATTTAAACACATAAATATATAACAAACTATAGGAGCCCATATGCGTACAGCCGACCCTTCGAACATCAAGAATGACTTCTTACGAGGACTCAATTAAGTGCGCGATGTATACAATGCGGTGGAGAACACGCAAATGAGTATTGCGCAAAAAAACCTGCTAGCGGAGTATACATTTCTAGGTGCTTCAATACTATTAGAGGGTTTCATAAGCGACCTCTTCATTGCCTATATTAACAAAGACTCAAGAAATTTTTCCGGGCAGCTAAATATAAGCTTTACAACTACTTCGCTTGACGAACACGCAAAGCGAGCACTTGACCAAGGGCTTTTAGAATCAAAATCAACTCACATCTAACCCTCGAACACATTAGAAAAATACTAGATCCAAATAATTTTAACTTCGCTTTCACGCATGAACACCATATAAAGGAACTTGCAGGCAAGTGGCTAAGCTCAACGCATAAAGCACTATTTAATGGAATGCCAAAATCTCAATATGCGATAATCGATACCACAAAAGCGGTGCGAAATTATCTAGCACATCGTAGCACTGCCGCCATGGAAAAAATGCAGGCTTCGTTAACAAATGTACAGCTACCTACCGAGCTACGCAGGGGACAAAATAAAGTTTCAAAAGTAGGTTCATTTTTATATTCCAGCCCGCAAATTGGAGAACCTAAAAGGTTGATTTTTTTATCTAAACATCCTAATAACCATTGCAAATAGTCTGTGTCCATAGCTTCAAGAACCAAATTACTGCAGTCGCTAGCACCGCTGCTCCACCCAAAACCTCACGTTCTATAGATGACTTAGCAGCACCTAAATCAGACACGGAGAAAGCATGAACGACGACCAACTAATTGACATGTTACTTTACAAAGGTGAGGGTGCAGCGCTCGACTATAAGGTTCAACAATACCCACACGACGGTGCTACACCAGAAGAAAAAGGAGAGTTACTCAAGGATATTTTGGCATTTTCAAATGCATGGAGAGAAGAAACTGCATATATCTTGATTGGAGTGAATGACAATCAGGAACTCGTTGGGTTAGATAATGACCTTGATGATGCTCGGCTGCAACAGTTCATCAACGGAAAAACAAACGCCCCTGTGCATTTTTCCTACCGCTCACTGTTCTACAAAGGTGTGAAACTGGGTATATATACGATCTTGAAACAAGAACGTCCAATATTTGCAAAGCAGCAGTACGGCAAGGTTATTCCTGATGTTGTTTATGTCCGACGTGGATCGGCTACGGCAATTGCCAAACCGGACGAAATAGCAAAGATGGGGGAGGCTAGGATAGCTGAATCACAAGTATATGCACCCGACTTAAAACTAGAAATAATTTCACTCGATAATACACCAATACAAAAGATCACATTTTCATATAAAAACTATGAACTTGAAGATTTCAAAAACTGGCCAGACTATAGTGCACCACGACAAAGAACTGACGCTTACTTAAACTTTATACCACGCATGAATAGAGACAACGAAGACTATTTTAGAGAGATAGGATTATATCATCAGCAACAAAACGGACTTCTCCCTATCAGATTACTACTGACAAATATCGGCACCAACTTTGCCGACGATGTTCGAATATATTTATCAGCACCTAGACTAGAGAATCTCGGGTTAATAACCGAGAATGAAATCCTGGCTGCTCCAATCCAAAGCCTAAGTCTCTATCACAATATTCAAATACCAGAATATTACAATTCCTCACGACGAGCCGTGTCAATTGCTTTAGAAGCGGACGCTATCGTAGCTGTATTCAACATTGGAAAAATCCAGACCGGCGAGACAATATCTACAGAAAAGATTTTATTGGAGAGGCCACCACAGGGTTTAACATCCCTTGGCGTTAAGATACTGTCAGACCAGCTTCGCAAGCCTATGCAATTAGAAATACCGGTTGAAATCCAAGAAGAAAAAATATCATTAGGTTTCAATGACGTTCTAGATCTGGAGAACTAAATCCTTTACCCACGCACTGATCCATGGCCGATGAGCGAAGATCCGAAAAACTGAGCATTTGCTACCACAAGGAGCCGGTGGGGCCTATAAGGTGAAATTGAAGACGACTTTAGGTCCAGAAAGCAGACCTAGATTGATCAAGAACAAAATCAACCGTGAGCAGGACTACTACCTGCAGGAAAGGCACCCCGTCAATTGGCAGTCTCGAGCCAGCCGACCCTTTTTACCGGGGGCCGCGCGCATTTGATTTGGTCAATTGCACTTCACGGTCCACAGCTGATCTATCCGTGTCGTGTAGCTCTGGCTCATCAGATTGCGCTGCATTCCCCAATCCGGCGCCGCCGGAACGGTAGCAGAACGAACAGTTCCCCTGCCCCAGCGGCCATTGATCTCATCCATCACGCTCATGATCCGGTCGCTCGTCTGTGGCTGGGTCACGGCGAACAAGTCGTCGGTAAACTCGCACGGCTGCCGCAGATCGAGCAGCAGCACTTCGGCCTTGCTGTACCGGAAACCTTCCCTGAAAACCCTATCCACCGCAGTGGTGGCGGCCCGCGTCATCATCAGCGTGTCATTGGTGGGGTACGGCAGTTCCACCAGCGCGCCTTGCGCATATTTGGCTTCGTCGGGGTTGAACATGCCCGTGCGGATGCTGACGCGCATCTTTTTGCACAGTGAGCCCTGGGCTCGAAGCTTCTCGGCGGCGCGGGCGGTGTAGGTGGCCACTGCCTCTTTGATGGGCGCGATGTCGGTCAGGCGCTTGCCGAACATTCGACTACTGCAGATCTCCTGCTTGGGTGGTTCTTCTTCGCCCAGCTCCAGGCAGGGTGTGCCAGCCAGCTCCCGAGCAGTCTTTTCGATAACAACACTGAACTTTTGCCGCAGCATCGTCGGGTCGGCCTTGGCCAGGTCCATCGCCGACAGGATCTTCATTGCTTCCAGATGGGCTTTCATTTTGCGGCCGATGCCCCAGACCTCGGAGACGGCGGTATTGCGCAGCACCCAGTCGCGCTTGTGCGGGTCGCAGATATCCACGACACCTCCCGTCTGGGCTTGCAAGCGCTTCGCGGTGTGGTTGGCAAGCTTGGCCAAGGTCTTGGTGCGTGCAATGCCTACCCCGACCGGGATGCCGACGTAACGCTGAACATTGCTGCGGATGCGGCGCCCCAGCGCTGTCAGATCGCCCGGTATGCCGCTCAGGTCGGCGAAGGCTTCGTCGATGCTGTAGATCTCCACGGCAGGCACCATGGATTCGATGACGCTCATGACCCGTTCGCTCATGTCGCCATACAGCGCGTAGTTGCTGCTGAAGGCCATAATGCCGTTCTGGCGGAGCACGTCTTTAATCTGGAAGTACGGCGCGCCCATTTTCACGAAGGGCTTGGCGTCGTAACTGCGGGCGATGACACAACCATCGTTGTTGCTCAACACCACAATGGGCGTTCTGGCCAGGTCCGGCCGAAAGACTCGCTCGCAACTGGCGTAGAAGCTGTTGCAGTCGATCAGCGCAAAAACCGGCTCAGGTTTTGTCATGGTCGCGCACGCTGAACCTGACCACGCCGATGATGATCAGGTCATCGCCCTCCAGGATGTGTCGCGGTGGGTATTTGCTGTTTTCGGATTTCAGGATGAAGACGTTATCGCGCATGTGCAGGCGCTTGCAGACCGGTTCGGAGTTGAGCGCGGCAATCACGATGTCGCCATGCTCGGCATACCGGCTGCGGTCTACAATCACCAGATCGCCGCCATAGATCCCCGCCCCTTGCATGCTGTCACCTTCGATCTTGGCCAGGTAAACATGCGGCGCACGAAGCTCAAACAGCTCGTCCAGGGAGATGTGCTTTTCGATGTGATCGGCAGCCGGCGACGGGAAGCCGGCCGGAACCTGGAACGAGTGAAGCGGGAATTTTTCGCCGCTGGCCGACAACGGCCCGAGGATGGTGACGCTCATGATGCGAACCTTGTAGTTGATAACTGTATGCATATACAGTTAACGACGAAGGCCGCTTGTGGTCAATGTCCTGTGTAGGAAATTTCGACGGGTGACATCATGTGCGGACGCTACTCGATCTACGAAACCATGGACCACTACCTGCGCCAACTCGCGCTGGACCTGGTGGTTATCAACGGCTACGACCACGAAGAGATCAACCGCTACAACGTGGCGCCCTCGACTCGCGTAGAGATCATCCGCCCCGCTGAGGGCGGGATTCGAGTGGACAAGGTCAAATGGGGATGGAGCCCGTTCTGGGCAAAGGGCAAGCGGCCTGACCCCATCAACGCCAGGGTTGAGACCGTGGCTACGGGGAAGTTTTTCAAGCAGCTATGGCCCAATGGCCGGGCCTTGGCACCAGCAAATGGGTGGTTTGAATGGGTGAAGGATCCTGACGATCCGAAGAAGAAACAGCCCTACTTCATCAGGCTGAAAAGTGGCGAGCCGATGTTTTTTGCTGCGCTGGCTCAGGTGCATACGGGTTTGGAACCGCATGACGGGGATGGGTTTGTGATTATCACGGATGCCAGTGATGCGGGGATGGTTGATATCCATGATCGGCGGCCGGTGGTGCTTGGGCCGGAGCACGCGCGGGAATGGCTTGAGCGAAGCCTCTCGACCGAACGAGCACTGCAGATCGCACTACATAGCCGCCCGGTAGACGACTTTGAGTGGTATGTCGTGGGCAAAGCGGTGGGGAATGTTCGTAATCAAGGAGCATCATTGTTGATATCCGAGTCCCGCTGACGGTTTGATTCCATTTGGCGGGCATAAGGATTTAAACAAGGCGGCCAATGGGCTCGTACCGGAACACCTATGATGCTTTATCCTTTAATGCACTGGCGTGTTTCACGCATAAACGCCATATATTCCCTTGCTCGCCCTTCATCAGAGATGCATACATAGGTTTGGTTTAACATTGCACACGCAGCGTACGACTCACTTATCTTTTGAAAGGTAGCATTGACGGTGCTTGAAATCTCAGTTTTCAGGCTCGCGTTGATAGGCGCTTTTGCAAAGGCCGTGAGGTCTGCCGCCACCTCCAACGCTGCCTTCCGGTCACCTTTATAAGTTTCCGGTACTGAGACGCTGCACGTCGAATCGATTTTTTTTGTTGGCATAGAGCAGCCACAAATCAGAGTCGTTTGCACAATGAGCAATAAACCACACGATATATTCATGATTAGCTCCGTTATTTACAAATTTCTTTTTGTACGCCTGAAACGTAGTACCGCATACAAGGGCGAGACTCTACGAGATTTATTAGTTTTGATTCCACAGCTTGTTCGCCATTGACTTCGACATCGGCACGGACCTCTTTTAAGGGGCCACGAAGTTCCGCATCTTCTAGAAAAGAAATTTTTATTCTAAATCTATCCGTAGATCTAGGCGGAAGCGTTTGTGAAATCGGAGAATCAACAATAAGGACTTTTGAGCCGGGACTGGGGTAATAAGCCATTGCTGGTGTATCAAGTTGTGCACCCGTTACTCTGGCCCCTTTGGCATCAACAGCGATAGTATACACTGCTGAAACTTGCTGCATATCAGCAGGCAACCGTCCACTCTCTTTTCTTGTACTTTCGTCAAAGTAGACCCTTACTTTTGTAATAAACGCAGGGCTATCCCCAGAATTACGTATAAACAAATCAAACACCACCGGTGCCTTTTTATAAGAGATAGCGTCCTCAGGCATAAACTGAACGATATTATCAACCGTCACGACCGCTTTTTCGACAGCATGACAAGAGCGTGTGCCTTCAAGGTAATTACGAAAGTCACTGATCTGACGGTCGCTTCTCTTTTGGGAGCTCAGACAGGAAACGGTTTGAAGTAACATAGCACAGACGACATCTTTATCAGGCACCTCTTGATAGACTTGCTCAACTTTCTCATGAAAGTCTTTCTCCGACGATCCTGAAATCATAACAAATCGATCCAAGTCCATCTTTACCGAAGACACCTTGGTTTTCTCAACCAAGTATTTGTCGGGCGGGCTAACTGAGCACTGTGGGGGCGGCGTGGTCGGACCATCTGGGGCGGTACTGAAGCATGAAGCCAGTACCCCACAAATAAACAGATGGACGAGCTTTATTTTAGATATCATTTCAATCACCGCTCACACGGCGAGCAATAATTTTGACCATTCTGGTTTAGCCAACAGCCTTGTTTGTTGGAGCCTTGAGTCGTACATTGCCCGCAGCAATTAGGCTCTCTATTTCTTAACGCTGTTTCGGCTGAAGAATGACGCTCAGTGTGTTGGCTTACGCAGCCAATCCTCTTGTCACTCTCAATAGTCACCATCGGCAGGGATGATTTAAATACCGAACTCACCGATTCTTCTGCAGAAAACGCAGCAAAGCTTAATGAAATTGATGCGAGAAAAATACGAAAAACTGCAAATCGGGACGTACTGATTAGACTATTCATAGCCATGTCTCTGACTGGAGAGCGGCGTAATAACTTCTGACTAAATACTAGCGGACAATTAAGGATGGTCAAGCATCTTTCCATGGTCTTTTTCACGATAAAAACACATTTAAAACATACAAATCGTCATAACCAAAGTGTAAGGCCACCTTATCATATATCAATTAATTAACTGCATCCTGCAAATCACTTACCATTTTGGCTCACCAGTGAGACTGAGCAATCTGCGACCTGTGCATACGACTAGAAATACGCAATGTCCAAGTTTCTAATTGGTTCATGATCCGACAGTCACCGCAGCAAACTCCGACAGATTGGGTCAGTAATGTCCGACAACCCTATAGGC
Source organism: Pseudomonas sp. JUb42 (assembly GCF_024807945.1). GTDB lineage: Bacteria > Pseudomonadota > Gammaproteobacteria > Pseudomonadales > Pseudomonadaceae > Aquipseudomonas. The sequence goes on from NZ_JANUFD010000002.1 coordinate 361,999, forward strand.
TTTTTCATGTCAAGCACCTACATGTAGGAATCTTCTTTTTATCAGCGACATTCGACCTGAGGAATTTTCAGTGCTCACCGCCCTAAACAGCGGCTATCGTTCTCTTGAACTCAATTCTAGAAACAGAAAGACACAAATATCGATCACCTACTTCAACCATCTCAACTTTCGACTCAAAATTAAATTTATTGACTGCGCTCAAGGGCTAGGTAAATTCGACAGAGACACCTAATGAAAGGTGTTCATATGACACCAACAACAATATAGCTTGTTCTATCAACATTTAAGTAGAGAGGCTTTCATGCCTATGAATTATGCCGCTGCTCACCATGTGATTGAATTTCACTCCAAGCAGCTTCTGCTTGTGGAACATCAGGAAACTCCATATGTGCCTCTGGTTCCGATACTCGAGGGGATAGGTCTGGAGTCGCGAAGTCCTGCCATCAGAGAAGCACTGAAAAGATTCAAGAGCACTCTGATTAAACTTTCCATAACCTACAACGACTGCCGGTGTTCAATGCAGTGTCTATCACTCAACAAGTTAGCCGCATGGCTAATGGCAATCGATCTGGGTGCGGTGAAGGTATCCGTACGTAAAAACCTCATTACCTATCAGAACGGCTGTGATGAGGTGCTTTGGAAATATTGGCTAAATCATCGGGCATGCACGGCACCTGCAGTGAACCTGGTCTACGAAGGCCATCGCTTTCGCTTCAGGGCTATCGGCAGCGAATGCTGGTATGTCGCGACCGACGTCGCAGCGGCATTAGGCCTCAGGGACACCGAGACCTTACTTCAATCGCTGCCAGAGAATATGCGGCTTACACAGCAAATCATCGGGAGACGACGTATCACGATCAATCAGGCCGGATTAAACCGGGCCTATTTGATGGCCCCTCCCCACTATACGGAGCGTCTGAGGCTGTGGTTGGCCAATCTGAACAATGACGGGCATGCACTCGAAGCGTCACCTGATGCCTATATTCGCCTGGAGAGCGCCAATGCCACTCTCGACTATCTGGCACGAGCGAGAGGAGAGATGCGTGATGCTGGTCTGGAGCCCGTTGAATGGGACGAGGCTCGTGCCCAAGAGATCGCCAAAAATCTGCCCTGGCTTTTGATACGCAACCAACGCTGGCTGTTTACCTTCTCGCAGGACGGCACCCCACAGTTTTCTCCCGTGCCGCAGAACGCGGGCGTATTCACGCCAGAAAATGTGGTTCGCTGGGTGCGTGAAAGCGACGGCGCAGATGTGACGCTGCTTCCGCAGTTGCTGTGCGCCATCGGAGAACGCTTGAAGACGGGTTGACCAAAGATCGCGGCTTTGAAAAAACCGCCGCAACGAGCTCTCGCCAGCTGATTATCAGGATGTTCAACGGCGTCCTCTGAGCTCGGCCGGGGCGGACTGACGAACAAACCCATGTTGTGCGAGGCTCCGAAGCCTGTCCGTTAGCGTCGCCCAACGCCCCCAATTCTGCACGCCCGCAGCTCTGGCGGACAGATACAGTAACCAAAAAACTAATAGTAGCCCGTGGCGGGATTCCCACCTTGCGCGAACGCTTAAATGTACTAGCCTGCAACAATCAATTTTGGAGCTCAACATATGATACCCCTTGCTAAAAAAGAAGATGAAGTCAGAAGCAGCGACGACAGTTCCAGTTCATCCGGAAGCGAGGACAAACGAGATAATCTTATTTTCTGGGAACTATTGAAAAGTGACAAAGTTAAAATCAAGCAAGTAAGCGGAAGGGGAGTTTTATTAGGCGGAATTAAAGGGCTGGGCCACGGCGGCTCGATATATGTGAGCGCAAAAAAAGCAGGGGAATCACGATGGGAACTGTCCAAACAGGATGGACATGATTGGACACAAGTCTATTTACTGAATTATGCAGCAAAGCAGGTTACCTGCGTTCGTCGTGACGCATATGAATCAGACCATAATTTCTTTATAACCGTTGAGTTAAGCGGCTGCAGATTCACCGTAACTGACACCTATGTTCTTCATATTGCTGCAGACGTTGGTGTGAGTCACGATAGACGTAGCGGCGCCGAAAAGCGAGACGTCGCGGAGCATACAGCGCTTAAACGAACAGCACCCGAAAGCAGAAGAAGGGTTTCAGTAACTGAAAGACCTGGCTCTCAAAATTATATTGCTGGTAAAGGAGAGGCATTGGTAAGTATCGCCAGGAATATTATGATTGAAAGGTTACCTGATTTTCCATTTGCAGCAGATAGCTTATGGGGTATATATAAAGAGAAAGGGGCTTCTGCAGACACGATAAACGCTATGGTTGCTACTGCAACTCACTTAGCGAAAACGGCCGGAAAAGATGATGCCGAGGCTGGAATAATAGCGGGAGCCGTCAGGACCGCGACAGAAGCAGCGTTACCTGGGATACTATCAACGACGTCAGGAGCCTTTATATTTGGAGTAAAAACGGGCACCGAATGGAACTATTATGCTTTAATAAATGGTATATGGTCTGATATCAATCCAGTACCTCTAGTCCTTTAACCTTCCACTGATCAGCACCCGAAGGTTTGTTCAAGATAGCAACTCTAGGGAGAGTCGCTATCTTGGCGTTTAAAATTTGAGCAGCTATTCAGTTTAGAACAACCTGCCCAATGCCTCCGGTTGCCAGTTCATGACCACCAGCTCCCCAGTCACCTCTGCCTTACTCAGCCGCTGATTGGCAGTGGTATACCGAATATCCAGAGCCTCGACATGAAAGCCTTCAAAGACCCGGCGGATATCCGGGTGATCATTGATGCTGACCATGACCTTCCCTTTGCATGAACGCATGAAGTCGGCGATCCGTTGGTAACTCTCGAAAGGGAAGTCCATGCCGTAGCCAGCGGTCTGCCAATAAGGCGGGTCCATGTAGTGGAAAGTGTGTGCCCTGTCGTAGCGCTCTGCGCAGTCGAGCCATGGCAGGTTCTCGACGTAGGTACCCGCCAGACGCTGCCAGGCTGAGGACAGGTTCTCCTCGATCCGTAGCAGGTTGATTGCCGGTGCGGTGGTTGCGGTGCCAAATGTCTGGCCCGATACCTTTCCGGCGAAAGCGTGGTGCTGCAGGTAGAAAAATCTTGCGGCGCGCTGGATGTCTGTGAGGGTTTCTGGACGGGTCATTTTTTGCCATTCGAAGATCTGCCGTGAGCTGAGTGCCCATTTGAACTGGCGGACGAACTCTTCCAGGTGGTTCTGAACCACGCGATAAAGGGTGATCAGGTCACCGTTGATGTCGTTCAGCACCTCAACGGGCGCGGACTGGGGACGGAGGAAGTAAAGCGCGGCACCTCCGGCGAAGACCTCGACGTAACATTCATGGGGTGGGAAAAGAGGGATGAGACGATCGGCCAGACGGCGCTTGCCGCCGAGCCAGGGGATAATGGGTTGATACATTTGTAAGCAAGCCTTCACATAAAAATGACAGGCGGTAGACTCCGCATGCTTTGTGCACAAAGCGGGAGCCCTAGGCCGGACTTGCAGGTAGGTTCTGCGGGTTAGGTGGCAGGCTGAGATGTTGGCGCATCGTGGCCTGCCGCTCCCTTTGATTAGCTGCTGCAGCTGCTATTCACAAGCCGCAAGGGCAGCAACCAACTCCTTTTCAAAAGCGATCCTTTGCCACCGCTCAGCCAGCAGCGCGCGGACCTTCACCTCCAAGGCATCGGTTTTCACCAATCCCGCCGTGGCGAAGACCGGGACGGTAACCACCGGCATCCGACAAGGCACTTGCACCGGTACCTCCACACGAACGGTGCGAACCTCGGGAACCGTCGCCATGCAGCTGGCCAACAGCGGCAGCGATCCGGCAATCAGCATCTTCATAGCCCCAACTCTTGATCGATAACGAAAGCAGCGGCCCGGGCCGGGTCACCGCCGGTGCGCTCCAGTTGCAACCGGCTGGCCGCCTCATAGTCGGACCTGGCCTCCTCCCTGGCTTGCTGCATCGCCAGCGCGGCGAGCCGTTCTCGGTCCCTTCCCGCCTGCACCAACCGCCCCAATGCGAGTCCCTGCTCATGCGTCAGGGCTTTCAGATTGTCGCGAGCAGTAACGGCGTTACTGAGCTGGTCCTGAAGAGCATCGAGCTGCGTGCGGTAATGGCGAGCAGTCATCCCACTACCGAGGGCTGCGCCAAGCGTCAGGAGGATGGCCCCCCGCCAAATCAGCGGGCTCACATCAGCACCTCGATGGCCCGCTCGTATAGGGCCTTACGGTCGTCATAACCATTCAGGCCGCCGTTGATTCGCCGGGTGATGGTTTCAAAATCGCCCCTGTCCGCCAGACTGTTCAGACCATGCCGCCACCAATACCAGGCTGCAGACATTGCAGCATGCTGCGGTATCTCCAACAGTTCGGGATGATTGATCAGATCCAGCGCCAGGGCTTCACCGCAAGCGGTGTAGTTATCCAGGCCGGTGATATGGATCAGGCCCCTACCCCGGTATTTCTGGCCATCGCCGTCAGCTTGCGGGCTGTTGCCGAGGCGCGCAGCCAGCCGGCCGGTGTCATATCGGCTCAGGTAGGCATCGCTACCCAGCTCGCGTACATGACGCAGATGCCCTGACTCATGGCCGATCTGGGCAACAAAGGCGGCGGTGCGCGAGGGAGTGATGATTTGGTAATGCCCCATCGCGGTGTTGAGGACAGGTACAAAAACGCCCGCAACTGGGCGGGCGTGAGGAAGAATGCGCAACAGCTGCGCCTGGGTGATAGACATGTTCTTTTCCAGACAAAAAAAGGCCCGCGAGATGCGGGCTTGATTGAGCAAACTAGGGATGGTGGATCGATTTCACTCAGGCATCAGCGGCCATTCGATGGTGGACGGATACCCCCGCTGGCTGCTGACATTGCGCAACGCTACCCGGTAGCGTTTCAAATCCAGCACCTGAGCTTCAATCTCGGGCGAGCCTGCGCCGATATCCAGCAGGTCCTGCAAAAACTGCAGTTGAGCGTCCGCCTGGCCTTTGAGGCGCGCATATTGCGCATCGGCCATTGTCTGCAGCACTGACGATGAAAGCGTGGGGATTTCGGGAGGGGCTTGATCCTTCACCAGAATATGCAGAGTTACTCTGCTGATGATGTCGGCGGGTTTCCCATTGACGCTTTCGGTCTGCAGAGTAAGGATGCCGTCGGCGAAATGAACACTGGCAGTGATCTCATCCATGGGATTGGTCACCACCCCCCAACCATCCGGAGGCGGAACCAGGCCCAGGGTGCCTTCGAGCTGATAGGTCCCTACTTGCGTGCGCGTAACGACGATATCGCTCACACAGCCATTCACCGCACAAATGTCACAGATCGAGCCATCGCCCAGGATGTTGATTGCTGCGTTGGCCATGCTCACACCACCTTCAACGTGCCATCGGCGGCGCGGGTGCTGTTGCCGCCGTGGAAGATCTTGTGCGCGACCTGGCCCATGGACCAGCCGCCGACCTTGAGCTGGTTATCGGTATCGATGCCGAAGTGGCAGCCGAAATGCCCGTCACGATGGAAGGTGATGACGGCTGAGGCGTTGATGTTTCCCGCATTGGAGAACATCAAAGGTCCCATTACGCTTCGGTCGGCATCGATGGCGGCGATGTGGGGCATATCGCCATTTCGCAGAATGGTGCCTACAGACAGGTTGACCCCCGCCAGGGCCATCGCGCCTATGTTGTGGCAGGCATCGGCGCCCGTTTTGGCGCCGGTACCGCCCTGCTCCACACTCAAGGCCGTGGTCAGGCCGGTCAGTTCGGTGATGTCTTCGTTCTTGCCGCTGTGGGCAGCACCCAGTTGTTCGCGGGCCTCGGACGCATCCTTCGCGCCGGTACCGCCTTGGGCAACGCTCAGGGCCGTAGTCAGGCCCAAGAGCGAGGTGATATCGCTGTTGGCTCCCTTCTCGGCCATTTTCTCGGCCACTGTTTCGTACAGCTCGGTGAAGTTCTCGTTGCACTTCACATTGGCGCTGCGGTTGGTGTCGCCGCCCGCGCCGTCGGGCAGTTGGCCCAGTTCGATGATCTGTTGCGTCATGATTTTCTCCAATGAAAAACCCGCCGGGGCGGGTTGGTTTGAGTGTTCGGATTCAGCGATAGGGAAACGGCAGGCTACTCGTTCGCACCACCAATGCCTGGGGATAGCGGTCGGTGGGCAAGCGGTCAACGGAGCCGGGAATAGTGATGGCGGTGGAGCTGGTCACCTGGGTGGTCGCACCTGCAGGCGCAAACATAAAGCTGATACCGCCAACCCGCCCATACGCGCCTTCGATCATCCCCACGGCCAGGGTGTTAACGCCGGTAAGCTGCGGCGCCCAATGCCCCATGCAGGTCCTCGACCAGGGCAGGCAAGCCGCATATTCGACGCCACCGGCAAGATTCACGTTGGTGACGAAATGCGCCTGGGGATCGAGGTGGGCCTGCTGATGGCGCACCACTTCCCACCATCCCCCGTTATGGGGCGACGGGTAACGGCCGTAGATATCCAGCCCGCCCGGACCAGGCGCCTGGATGGCTGCCTCAATGTTCAGCGGCGGTTGCAGCGAATTGAAGGTGCATACGCCCTGTTCTGTGTAGGTTTTCAGGAATGGCGAGCCCGGCAAATTGTCCGCCATCAGGTCGAAAACATAGGCCTTCGTCCCCGCATCCACTGCGCTGTACATGAAGGTGATGCTGTCACCACTGCGCCAGCTGCCCTGCAGGCAGCCTTTGCCGACGATAAACACGACTGGGGACTGGACGTTGGACACGCTAATAGTGAACATCCGGTCGCCCTCCCGGAATGAATCCTGATAGCTGCCACCTTCGTTGGGATCAACGTTCGATCCCCTGAGATATTTGCGCGGCCAGATCTCCCCCGCGACCAGGTAGCCGCTTTTAACCAGGCCGTAACAAATCCGGTTGGTGTCGAACAACAGCTCGCCGTTGTCCTTGTGGACGATCAAGGATGGCATCAGTAGTACCCGTAGTAGATCCGGCAATTGGCCGAGAAATAACCCCAGCCGTTAGTGGGATAGGAATAGCTCCAGGACAAGGTATTACCGGACAACGTGACGCCTGGACGCTTGCCTTTTTCGCGCTGCAGGTCGGCAAGGGGCACGACGATGAAATAGGCGGTCTTGCCAGGCGGCGGCCATGGAATGGTGGTCGCGCCATTGGCACCATAGGTGTCTACGCTGCCCATGGTCTGGCTGATCTTCATGGTCATGTCCACCATGACCCGGCCCGCCGCGTCGGTAATATAAAGACCGGTCATGGCTACAAACTCAGGTTGATGCCCAGCACGCCGTTGGGATGGAACAGCTGGACGGAGGTGTTGGTGATGCGCATGCGGCCGTTGCCGCTGCTGCCGTTAAGCTCCATGACCCCGGCCTTGTCGAGCCGCCAGCCCCGGTATCCGGGCTGATAGTCATTGGACTGGATGTATTCGCCGATCATGGCGTTGGTGATCCAGCCGGTGCCAATCAGGGCCTGGCGGATAAAGGTCTGACCGTTCTGCACCACGAAAGGCGCTGTGATCGCACCGCCGTCCATGCTGTTGACCACGGCGAAGCGATCGGCGCTGACCAGGAACTGGCTCTGCAAACCGGCGTCGGTGTTCTCGATGCTCAGGCCGATGCCGGCCGCCACATATTGGCCGTCCTGATTGAGCTGCAACTTCACCGACCACATGGCCGAGGCCTTGCCCTCCAGGTCGACCACCGCCTGACTGACCTCCTGAACCACTGCGCTGGTTTCATCCACCGACACCTGCACCGTGTCCACCCGCTTGCCCATGGCGATCCCGTCCTCGATCCGCGCCGACTGCTCGGACCAGACGCCGACAAAGGCCCGGCTGTCACCGGCATTGCCGTCTTCATCACCGGCCAGCGGCGGGTCGAGTTGAGCAAACACGCCCTCCACCCGCTCGGAGATCGCCTCCACTTCGCCGGACACCACCTGCAGGCGGCCGTTGACCGAACCGGGCAGATCGGCCGGGCCATCGATCAGATCGATACGGTCGGTGAGATGCTGGCCGAGGGCGGATTCGCCGATTTGGCCTGCGAAGTATTCTTCGTAGTCCGATTGCTCTGTACTGGATTGCCCATCGACCCCGTTTCCATCGGGATACCAACCACCGATATTGCCGGTCCGATCTACCAAACGCGCCCAGAAGAAAAAGCGTGCCCCAGCCATCAGTCCCTCAATCGAATGCCGCGCTTGGGGATAAGCAAAGTCGGCAAGCTTCCTGGCATCCTCAAGGCTTGGGGTTGCGCTCTGCCAGATCTCGGTACGCTGGGTATCCTCCGCGCCCGGCGGGAATGCCCACTCCAGATTGATGCCGTATACCTTGCTGCTGGCTCGCAGAAACGAGACCACGGGCGGCGGCGTGGTTTTGCCTCCCAGTAGGACTTCAAGGCTGTTGCCCCAGACGGAAGCCACGTCCATGACGTTGATCGCACTGACCCGGGCCAGGTAGCGCCCGGCATAAATATTCTCGACTTCGGCGCCGAGGCTGCCGGTACGTGGGAGACGGATCCAGTTGCCGCTGTCCTTGCGCCACTCGACGTTGTAGGCCACGGCACCCTCTACCGCATTCCAGCTGATGCGCATGGTGGTGATGGCGATACCCTGGGAAATCACGTCGCGCGAGGTTATTTCAATATTGGTCGGTACCGGCATCACGCCAGGCGGGATGATGCTGATCGGCTGCGGATCGATCCGTGCGCCATTGTCGATGGCGTCGTATTTTTGCGATTCATGCTGCACCGCCGTGATCTTGTACTGGTGCAGGCCTTGCGGCTCGATGGTCTGCACCCGGTAACGCATGACCGCCAGATCCGCGCTCTCTACCGACCAGCTGCATTCGGCCTGCGGCTCTTCGGAATAAGCCGCCATGACGGTGACCTTCCGCCCGTCCACCGATCTGACAATGCGTCCCTCCGGCTTGCCGCTGGGCAGGTTGATAATCAAGCGATCTTCGGGCTGGACCGGTGCATCCATGTCCAGAGTGATGACCCGCGTGGTGGCGGCGACAATCCGCCCGCCGTTGGTTCGCCCCGAGAACAGCTCATCGGCCACGCAGATGATATGTCCCGGCTCGATGTTGCGGCCTTCCATGCCGGTGGTGAACGACACCGACCAGCTCTCGTACTGCTCGGATTTCAGCGCCCAGACGCCATGGCGCATGGCCTGGCCTTCCGAGGTGCAGCCGAAGGCAGAAACGTCCAGCTGGCGATGGCCGAGGATGCTGATCAGCTCATCATTGGTGACGGCAGCCTGCTCGGTCTTGTAGTCATTGGCCGGGTTGTCCCACGACACCTTGGCGCGGGTGTGCCGGTCCGGCCAGGCTGCGGCGCTGTACTCGAACTCACCGATAACGTTGGAACGGGTGAACACATAGCCGTCATCGCTGCCGGGAAAGTCGGCCACCATGGTGACCATCGAGCCATTCCAACAGCTGCTGCCATGGAACACGCTGGCCAGGTCCGACAGCAGCGCATAGCCCTCAATCTGATCCTGGATATAGACATTGGTGGTCATCCGCGGCTCAGTGCCGCCCTTACCGTCAGGCACCATCACATCGCAGTTGCGACCGATCTCGTAAAGGGTCCAGCGGTCCACCATATCGGCAGTGATCCGCCGCCCCAGGCCATACCGGCGGTGCAAAACCAGGTCGTACCAGACCCAGGCAGGGTTGTTCGAATAAGCCAGTTTGAAGGTGCCATCCCAGTTGCCCACATAGGTGCGGCTTTCGGGATCATAGTTACTCGGTACGCGGATGATCCGCCCCCGGGCGCGCAGGCTGAACTTGGGAATGTTCTGGAACTGCGAGGCATCAAACTGTATGGCTCCGACCGCCAGATTGGGATAGCGCAGCTTGGCATCGATGACTTCGGTCAGCCCTTTGATTCGCATCATGTCGGCAATGTTGCTGTCGTTGCGATTTGGGGTCAGGCGGCGCACCCGCACAAGGGCACTGCTGAACCCTGCTGGCAACTCGATACGATGGCTGCGCTCATATTCGCTGGTGCCCTTGTCGTTGAGCGTCGCACTGAGGTACGGCAGGTAGCTGCCGCCATCCACCGACAGATCAATGGCGTAATCGATCTGGTAGCCAATCTGATCCCCGTTTGGAAGCACCTGCCAGATCTGCGGCCAGGACAAGCGGATACGTACCGCTGATAACTGCGGATCATTGATGCCACGGGTCCAGGGACTATCCGACTTCAGTTCCACCGGAAAGCCCTGGGTGATCTCATTTTCCACAGCCGGGAATCCGGCCATGTGATCCTGATCGACAGTGCCTGGCCGGAAATCCCAGCGGCTGCCCGGGAAATTTTCACTGCCATCCGGTGAAATGAGCGGCGTGCCGTCGAGCATGACCGAGCGAAGCCCATCCACAGGGCCAGCTATGGGGCCTTCGCTCAGAAAGTACAGAAGCTTGGCCGTGGCGATGGATAGCGCACTGTCCGGAGCCTTATAGGGTTGATGAGGCTTCTGCTCACCACCCTTGGCGCCTGAAACCGGCGCAGCCGAACGGTTGCGCTGACGTCCGTCGACGTGCGCACTGGATGCGTTGTTCATGGTTAGTCCTTATTGCTGGTCTTCGGCGTAGATCCCGGCCGAACCGATGGCGCCACCGATGTCGCGCTCGCCGTAGAGCAGCGGCTTGCAGCGGCCTTGAGCCGTGGTCGTGACCGCGCCGCCAAACGCATACGAAGGCTTATTGCCCTCCTCTTCCTTGTTCAGCAGGCTGCCCGGCGACGGCGACATCATTGTTGCCACACCCCCCAATAGCAGGCCTGCACCAGCGGCCATCAACTGGAACTGACCGGTGTAGGCCCCGACGACCATCAGGACGACTCCGGCTATGGCCGCGAACAGCCCGCCAGACTTGCTGCCCACAACAATCGGCGCGATACGAATCGGCTCGTTGCTGTCACAGCGCATGCTCAATTCCTCCTCCGGAAGATTGCGCTTGCCACGAAATACCGCGAAAACCAGGCCGCGCTCTTCAGACAGGCGCAGAAAGCGTCGAAAGCCAGGCACCATCACGCACAAGGCATGCACCGCTTCAGCCCCGGAGCGAACCGCTAGCCGATGAACCCGACCAAAGCGCGTGCCCAAAACTCCGTATAGCCGAACCTCGACCACAGGCGGAAAGTCGCTGACATACGCGGCCATCAGCGCACCTCCGAAACAGACTTATGCCGAAGCATCAGCCGCGTGCAGTCGGCCCACATCCCGCCATATACGTCGCGGCTGGATTTTTTGTTGTAGCGATGGTGAATGAAGCTGTACTTGACCGGGTGTAGACCCGGCTCGGTGTTGAGGCCTACATCGCCCAGGAAGACCCCTGCATGATTTGGAGCCTGGGCATCGATCTGCATTACCAGCATGTCGCCGTACTGCGGCTCAGTGACGGGATAGAATCCAGCCTGCTGGTAGTAGCGCTCATACAAGCTCTCGCCGGTTTTCCACCAGCCGTCACGACGGGGGAAGTTCGGCAGCTCCAGCCCCCATTCACGCCAGTAGAAGTCCCGGCACAAGGCATAGCAATCGAGCAGGCCGTGGGCGAATTCGCGGCCGATCAACGGCGCCTGATAACCGCTCGGAGCGAACTCAAAGTACTCCCCGGAAGGCCAGCTGACGATGCACCAGGGCAGCTCGTGCAACTCACAACTGACCCGATCGGCCATGCTCGGTTGCGGTAAAACGTCGGGATGGCTATGGACAATGGTCAGTATCTCACCGCGATCCTCAGCTGCAGCCTTGTCATGGGGGTTGATGATGAAATGCTCACTGGGAGTCGTGGCATCGTTGTGGCAGGGGACGTACTGTTGCGTGCCGTTCTCTTCGATGATCACGCCACAGCATTCCTTGGGATACTGCTCGGCAGCATGGCGCTGGATCTGTTTCAGCAACGTGTTATTCATGTTCAATCTCAAATCATTGATGCTCCCGGCGCGCCACCAAAAGGCAGCGGGTTGCCTTTGCCGTGGCGTTTCTCGCAATCACTGATACGCCCGCCGCAACGATCCAGCGCCGGGTTGTCCACGGGGTTACCATCAGCATCGAACATCAGGCTACCGGTGTAGTTACAGTCCGGGCCGCGATACTCGCCCCACAGACACCACTCGCAGCGGTTCATGATCTGGCCGCCGGGGAGCTTTTGGCCTTTCACTGCTGTGGGCGGCGCCAAGGCGAAAACCACTTCTGTCCGGCTGATACTGGTGGGCTGGTTGATATAGGAAATGTCCAGCCGCTCCTGGGTGCTCGCATCCGGATTGCCGCCGGGAAAATTGACGGCGTCCAGGTATTTGGCATAAGTCTGATGCACGATCAGGCGGATGCCGCATAGGTGCTGGAACTGTAAACACAAAGCCGTTATCAGGCCGTCCAGGTTGCTGATTTTCAGCGTCGGCATCGAGGTGTTGCCCTCCATACCACGCCCAAAGCCTGCGGTTTCGAATGGGCGCGGCTCATAGCGCTCGCCCTTCCAGAAAATCGGCTCGGCCTGCTGGTGAGCGTGGTAGCGCAACATGCCCATGCCACGCGACTCGCCGTCCAGCTCGATCAACTGGATCAGTGCGCCCGGCTCAAGCTTCTGGTCATCGGCAGTAATCATGGTTCGGCCTGCGGGTTAAAGACTTGCTGAAAGGTGGTGGTCAGGGTGAATTTCCTACCCCCATGGGGCTGCAGCTGCCAACCACCCGTGGTGATAAATGCCCCCTGCCTGGCCATCGGTGGCGTCCACAAAAAATGATTAGCGCTCTTATGCCGGACAAAGAAATCCTGAATCGGCTGCAGGTACGTCTCGGTACCGGTGAACGACACCGACCAGGTTGCGGCGAGATTGTTGATGCCCACTGACAATCGCTGGCTGTAACCATTGGCGAACTGCGAAGTGAGCAAGTTGGCCTGGGTGTCGCCGCTGGAACTCACGCGCGGCGACCAGATGAAGACTTCGACCATCAACCGGCCCTCCTGTTATTGGGATCAAGCAATCCGTTCTGGCCCTTTTCGCTGATGATTACCCCGCGCGCGATCTTCGGCATCTCGGCCCTCACCGTCGCCAACAGCGCGTGTCCCATGGCTTCGTAGCCCTGGGTCGAATCGACCGTGCCGTCGGAGCCATCGCCATTGATCGTGATGTGGATCTGTGGCGCAGTCTCGCCTTGATTGGCCGCTTCAGGGGTCTTGCTGAGAAACTGCTTGAGGTCGCGGTTGGTGCGCCCATCAACCACACGCTCACCCTTCTGCAGCAGCCAGGTGCCTTCCTTGGGAATGCTGTCGATGCCGTCGTGGGCCATACCCGCCAAGGTCATACCGGCGACCATGCCTGCGTTGGCGTAACCCGCTGCAAGAATCGCTGCGCCGACTGGAATGCCGCCGAGAACCGTCAGTTCAGCCGGGGCCTTGGCTGCCGCGATCTGCGCGTTCATGATGATGGAGGCGACTGCAAAGGCTTTCTGCGCCATAAACAGCACCTTGTAGGCACCTGATTGCTCACCTGCGATCTTGCCCACCATTTCCGCCGCATTGCCCGCCAGCTCACTGAATGTGCTGAACATCGCCACTTTGTAGCTGCCCTGGATATCAGACAGTTTCTGCTGATTGATCTCGTGGATCTCCGCCACCCGATCCAGATACTCCTGCTCGCTGCTGAGCTTTTGCGCATGCAGTTCGGCCTGCATGGCCAGCTGCTTTTCATTCCAGGCTTTCAGTTCGGCCTCGGCCTCGGCCGCCTTGATCATCTCGCCGATCGGTCCCCCCACCGACGGATCAAGACCTCCAAACTTGGGAGCCTCAGCGATCGAGGCTTTGGAAATGGCATCGGCACCGGCTCGATACTGATCCGCTGATAAGCCGCCCTGGCTCTGTAGCCTGGCCAGTTCCTCATAGCGCTTGCGGGTCGAGACCAGCAGGCTGTCCTCCTGCTTTTGCAGGTCGGACATCAGGTCCTTATAGGACTTCTGAGTATTCAACTGGTCGAGGGCAATCGCAGCCCGCTCAAGCTCGGTTTTCTTCGCCTGATCAAGCTGCTTTAGCTGGCCTTCACGGGTCTCGAATTCGACCTTGGCCAATTCTGTTTTGCGACCATGCATCTCGACCTGTTCGTTCAGGCTGCGCAGGGTACGGCTGTAATTGTCCTGCAGCTGCCGGGCTTCGCGCTCAACTGCGGCCGCCGCTTCCTTGGCTTTGCGGGCCAGCTCTTCCTGGGCTTTTTGCGCTGCTGTGCTGGCATCTGCTAGTTTTGCGGCGGCCTGGGCTTGCTCCAGTAATTGCTGGCCCTTGGCACTTTGCCCGAGGTTGTCACGTTCAGCCTGGCGATTGATCTCGCCCAGCTCGGACGGATCCTTGAGTTTTGCAGTCCGTTCATTGAGCGCTTCAATGCGCTTCTCCCAGGACTTGACCATTGAGGCATCAGGACCGCGAATAGTCCCCAGCCCAGAGCCCAACCCCTCAGCGGCGGTCTGGGCAGACCCCATAATGCTGGTCAGCAAAGACGTCTGTTCCCGCGCCGCATGGATCCGCTGGACCGTTGTGTGGTACTGAGCCGCGAGCCCTTCCAGCTTGCCTTGTAGTTCTTCCGTGGTGCCGATAGCGTTGATCAGGTTCTGAGTGGCAGAGTCAATATCGATACCGCCCTTGATCCCCCGCCCGAAATTCCCGGCGGCTGCGGCACGCTGATACTGATTCGCAGAAAAGTTACTCCCGCCGAGGTAGTCGCCACTTGGCCCCTGAGCGATGGCGCGCATATCCGCCAGAATTGAAGCGGCCGCCCTCTTGGCCTGCTCTTGTTCCTGCGCCAGCTTGGCGAGGATCGGCCGTTGCTGGGCGGCGCCAAGAGCCTCCCATTCACTGCGTAGTTCCTGTATCGGCTTCTGCAGGTCGACCGACGCCTGCGCGGCCTTGTCCGCGCCATCACGAAACAACAGAAAGCTGGCCGCCGTGGCCGCGACCATAAAGCCCAACCCCAACGGCCCACCCACCAGACCCAGCAGGCCCCGTGTCGCGTTACCCATGAGTGAGCTGGCCCGGGCGTTGGCGACCTGGGCCGCCGTGTGGGCTTGAGTCGCCTGCAGATCGGCGAGCCGGGCTAGGCGCAGCCGACTCAGTGCAGCCGCGTGCTGCTGCGTGCCAATGGCCGCTGCGACCTGAGCGCGAGCATCGATCACTTCGGCTGCGGTTTTACGGACGAGGATCGCTGTGACATCGAGCTGGGCACGGGCACGACCCATCTCTGCAGACTGAGCCGCGCGAGTAGCCGCCGCCTGGGCGATCAGCGCCGAGGTAACGCCGGTAGCCTTGCGGGCCAGTATCGCGATGCCCGCGACTGCCGCCACCTGGGCCAGGGTATCGATGTTCTCCGAGACGACGCCTATGGCCTTGGACAGACCTTGAGTGGTGCCGGTCGCGCCATCTACATCCCCAACCCACCGCTGAAATGCGTTCGACAGGCCAGTCATGGAGCCGCTGATGGAACTGGGCATCGCCGCATATTCCTGCTGCAGGACGCCAAGCTGGCCGACCAGGGCTGGAACGATCTTTTCAATGGTCAGCAGGCCTTCATTGGCCATTGCCTTGAGGTCTTTTCGCGCAACGCCCATCCCGGCTGCCAAAGCGCGCATAACGCGGTCGCCGTTGGCGTTGACCGCGACAAAGTCGTTACCGCGCAGCACGCCCTGGGCGAGTGCCTGGGAGAACTGGGTGATGACGGAGGATGCCGCCGCCGCGTTCGCACCGGAGATCTGCAGGCCGAGCGCTAAGGCCTCAGTTACCTGCAGGACGGTTTGCGAGGAATAACCGTAGTCGCGCATGGAGCCCGCCGACAGGCTGAACAGCTTGGCGTTATCGCTGAATGCAGTGCCGGTCTTCTGGCTGATGGCGAACAGCACTTGCTGGCTGCGGGTAAAGTCATCGGTGCTTAGCGAGGCCAGTTTCAAGCGCGAGTTGACCTGATTCCAACTGTCGGCCTGGGACAAAAGATTGCTGACCGCCAGCGCACCGAGCATGGCACTGGCATAACTGCCAACGGTGCTGGTCAGCGAGCCCATCGCAGCATTCTGCGCATTGATCGCCGCCTGCTGGGATCGCCAACCTGCAGCGGCTTGCCGGTTGCCATCGCCAATGGTGCGCAGATAGCTCTGCCCGGTTCTCGCGGCGCGGGCCATCTCTCGTTGGTATGCACCCGTTTCCGCCGAGACGCTGACGATCAGAGAACGCAGGGTGTTGCCTGACATTTGGTTTTCTCCGGACGAAAAAAACCCGCCGGAGGCGGGTTGGGAAAACGTTAGAGGGTTTCAATTCGCAGCTGCGTACTCTTCCGCAACAGTTAAAACTCTATTTACATCGTAGTAATAGGAGAAACATTGCTCGAATGAAAAAATACCGTTTTTGGCACAATATTCTACTACCTGAGCATCTTGATTTTTCTCCACCAAGGACTTCATAACAATAGTAGAAAGAAGTGAAACCACGCTATCACCGAAAATATCGTTATGACCACTGATAAATGATTCAGGCACTGAAATAAAATCAATCGGATCAGTTAGCGAACACGGAAATGAATCGACTCCAAACTTATCATTATCACTAGAGCACCTATCCTCTAGCTTCCAATCAGCAAGGCTGCCTTTTTTTAGCGTGTAATAGCTATTTGAGAACTTATTGACCTCATTAGCAATCATGGCGGAATTGTTAGCAGGTTCAACCGCCATAGCGGCCATAGCCGCCATAACTGTATGAGGCCGTATAACCTCAACTGCCTGAAGTGATTTTAGCTCGACCTTTTCCAGATCTGCGTCACTCATAACGCTGGTAGTAAACATCCCATAATTACCAACTGTCTGCGAATCCAGATCTTTCTCCGAAATAACATAATCACGACCTTGGTAACGCCGATGTATATCCACCTGACTCGTCCTCACATCTATCCCCATCTTCTGCCCAATGGGGAAAGCAAAGTTAGTAGGCCAGTCAGCTCTGGAGCTAACGACGTACATTACCGAGGGTACTGTCTTTCCCATAGCGCCAATCTTCATACTGTGCTCTTTCAACAGTAACGCCTGATTGGCCTCAATTGCAGGATTAAGCAAAACCACACCATCACCGAATGACTTGGTTTGTTCCCCCCGTTCTATCGCCATCATTTTACTTAGCAATGTATCATGCAACGCTGTGAGGGTTATTGCGGCACCAAAGCTGTGCCCAATAGTTAACATGAAGTTCTTTGGCTTTGCAGCCGCAATATGCTCAAGATTCAGAAAGAGCTCGTTAACCCCCCCTCTTCCTACCTGTTCGGCAGTGGCTTTTCGATCCCAGAAGGTCAAACCTTCCAGTTCAAGCCCATGAAAACTCATCCCTCTCCAACCTACGTACACACCAATAAGCTTTTTGCCTTTAGCAGCATCTGACTTGACTATACGGGCAAGGGCTTTATTAAAGCTCTTGACATTTTCATCTTCTGAAGATGCATTATGTCTCCATCCATGAACGAATACAACTAAGGCTATATCCTCCTTATCCGACGCCGCCTTGATCCTTTTCAACAGGGCGCTTGTCTGCGTCGGATTAAAATCATGACCTCTCTCGGAAAACTCAAAAAAGGCAATATCATAACCATCATTTATTTCATACGGTTTCCCGCAACCACTTGAATGTTCGCAACCTGAAGACTCATCCATCCGAAAGGGTGAGTTACCAACACAACCACACAAGAACGCTGCAAGCACCAGCATCAAATACTTCATAGACATCTCCCCTTTTCATAGTAAGTTGCACTCCCTTCAAAACTCGATATGCACCGGCACCGACTAGCGAAAGCCAAGACGGTTTGGTGCATTGGTTTTGTTCAGGACAAAAGGAGCATGGGTGACGTTTCAGAATTCGTCCACCCGACAGAGAGGGAAATATTTTAGTAAAGCCAATAGTTTGACATCACAAAAACAAGTCGTTGATTAACAGAGTTATTATTGCGCTGAGCCAATCAAGAAAGCCTTGAACAAAGCCTCCCCCTCACTTGCCTCATGCTCTTCAATTTCATGTTCATCGGACTCTGACCGCCACTTCGGTAACAAATCCAGCGCCGTGATCTTCGCCCCCTGAGCCTGAAACGCCGATGCCGCAATGATCGAAGCCTGGATATCGCCCCGCGCATCACTCAATGGCGAATCGCGGTTGTAGGCCATCCATAGCAGCAACTCCTCGGCGCTCATGTGCTCGCGAAGGTCCTGCAGAGTCATGCCCAGGCGGAGGGCCAGGGTCAGCATAAATGCCAGCTCTGGCTCCTCCGTCAGACGTTTCCCGCTATGTCCACCGGATCGGAGGACTCGGCGCCGATCTCGACGCCGCTCAGCTCAAAGGCTTTGCCCACCAGCCGGTCATGAACGGGGCTGAAGGCTTCGGCGATCTCCGGTACGTCGTCGTCCTCAAACACACGGAGGCGCTTTTCATCGAACAGCGTCCGGGCCAGGACAAAGGCGTAAAGCGTGGACGATGAAAACTCTACTGCGGGCTCAGTCGTCTCTTCGTTATCGCCTGTCGCATGTTGCGGGCTGAGCCCGGCATCAATACGCGCCTGTTCTACCAGCTCAACGGCACGGCGCCGGTACTCAAGCCAGTCACCAGCACTTAGCGCGCGGACGGTGACCTTGGCGTCGAGCCATTCCGGGACCGTTACTACTTCGTGCTTGAAGTTGCGCAGCGGGTCCAGGGCCAGAGTGCGCAAACTCGATTCAGCGACCTTTGCTCTGCTCATGGCTGCCCCCTCCTACCGGTGGAATAATTGGTACCGTAAACGTAACTGAACCGGTGATGCGAACGTTGAAAGTGCCATTTACCGTACCGTTGGGCGCGGCGTCCCAAGTGAACTGGGTGACCAAACCGAGGAAAGTGGATTTGCTACCATCGACGAATTCCGATTTGAAGGCACGCGGATCACCATCGTCCCGAGCAGCCCGCAACACGGTCTGCGCCTCATCGTCGGCCTTCCAGTTGCCGCTCATGGTGAAGGTACCGTTGTCCGCCAGACCGACCGTAAATTCCTTGGCTTCGCTAGCCAGGGTGGTGACCTCAATTTCGTCGGACTGACCGCCCTGAAACTGCGGCTGCTTGATGGTCACCGACAGGTCGGCCCATTCGATAGTGGCGTCAGTGGGATCGAGGGTTGTGGCCTTGGAGACGCCGAGCTGCGTGCCCTGCGTCTTGACGAACTTGGCCTGGGTTGCCGTTTGCTTTGGCATAGAGCCTCCTATGGTTGTAGCGTGAATTCCCAGCTCACCCGGTGCAGCCGGGTGTCTGATTCGTAGTCATCCGCAAGCCGCTGGGCATGGCCTACGGTAAAGCCGGGGCCGGGTTCGGCCATGGCTTCAAACACCTGCCCGCCAAGCTCGATGGCCTGGAGCTTGGTATCGGCCCAGCAGTCCACCTGCAGCGTGGCCTGCTCGGAGCCGTCCCAACCAGACAGCACCCAGCCAGTGACGGTACCGGCGCCCAGCCAGGTGATGCGCGGGGTACCGGCACCCTCTGGGGCTATTTCCGGGTACACGCGACCGCCCGCCAGCGCCCCGAGGCGTGCAGCAATTGCAATTTCGATCATGAGAGTTATCCGATAATGGCGCTGTCGATGCCCTGGACCAGCTTCTCGCGGACACGCTGCTCGATCTGAGACAAGCTGCCGTCCCAGGTGGGGCGAATGAACGGATGCGCGCGCATATTCGAGGTGCCCAGTTCGAGAAACTTCCAGTAGAAGGGAGCGGCATATTCGGTTTTCAGTCGTTTGCCCGGGCGGCTTTTACGCTTGAGCGGCCGCGTTGTCTTGCCGCTGGGCTTTTTGACCCGAATGCCGGCCGTAGCGCCGCCGGGGGTTTCGCTCTGCCGGGCACGGGTGACCGTGATGTTCTTCTGCAGCTTGCGAGTCCGCACCGGCGCCGCCTGCCGGACTTTGTCCCGGGCCAGTCGCGCACCAGCCATGACTGCATCTCGAACAATCTTGTCACCAGTCGCCTTGGCCAGCCGTTCGAAGTCAGCCTTGAGATCGTCCAGGCCGAGCAGTTGAATGGAAATCTCAGCCATGGGCTTTCACCGTCTTGCACATCATCTGCAGTTGATTCAAGGACCGACTGAGCAACGGCGCTACCACCTCGAAAGTATCTGAGCCGTAAGTCACCCGCATGCCAGCGAGGACAGCCAGAGGCCGCGAGTAGATCTCGACAGTGATTTCCGATTGCTCCTGAGAGGCCGACAGCCACGTACGTCCGCTGACAGCCCTGATCTCACCCCAGAACTTGCGCACCTCTACCCAGCGGGTTTGTTCGCCGTTCAGGGCATCGTTGGCGCGCTCGGCGCGATACAGGGCGCAACGCTGATTCAACTTGCCTGCACGCATATCAGAACCTCGGCGGCACGGTGATATCGGCCAGCAACGAATCGAGAAATGAATCAGGCAATGCCGACAGGTTTGGGCCTGAGATCAACGTTTCCCGAAACTCGTGCGCGGTGGCCGCATGCATCAACAGCCAACAGCGCACGCCGGGGTAGCGTTCAAGATCCGTCCCCGCGCGATAGCGGATCAGCAATTCTCCGACCGGACGCCCGGCTGGAAAGTACAAACGCGTTTCACGCCCCTCCTCCTGAAGGCGAGTCACGACCTCCAAAGACTGCGGAGTCCCATCGTCAGCAATATGCGAGATGTCGATAATCTCGTTGGCCTGCCCCATGTCCAACGCATGGCCGGAGCAACGAGACGGCGGCCAGCGCTCTTCATATTCAGCGGTACGGATCGCCGCGCCCGACAGAACCTCACCCTGCTGAGTGACCCCGGGAATGATCACGGTCTCGATCAGTTCCGCTTGCAGATCCTCGACGTCCAGCCGACATTGCCGCGCGACCTCCTCCAGGGTGAGCACCGGATCACCGGTATACGCAATCCTGCGCGCCATGGTCAGGGTTTCTCGTCATCGTCAGCTGTATCGACTTTTACCAAGGGCAAGTCTGGCTTGCTCTCCAGCGGCTTCGTTGCTGGTCTTGGCGGTCGTTTGCCTTTCTTGCCTGTCTCCTCGGCATAAGCAGCATCGATCAATGCGGTAGCGGTGGCATCGCTAAAACCGGCGGTTTCGCCCGCCGCGTAGCCACGCCAGTTTTTGGCGAAGGTAACAATGGTCTTGCTCATGATTGTTCTCGGTGAAGTGGCAGAGAAGCCCGGCAGGCCGGGCCATGCGTTGGCTTACAGGCCTTTGCCCCAGACCACGTCGGTCAGTACGGCGATGGATTCAACGTGGCGTGGGCCGAAGTCATGCTTGGCGATCACCCGCACCAGGGTCTGGTCGCGCTGGAAGGCGCTGACGACATTGCCGTTGGCGTCCTTGTAAGTCGCCTCCTTGCTGAAATCGATGACCATGGCGTCGTCCTCACCGATAAAGCAGTCGGCAAAATCAGCGAAGTAGATTTCCGAGGCATCACCATCGTTGCCCAGGTTGATCGGCACCTGAGTAGTGGTCGCCACCGGAAAGCCTTTGAGCAGATTCAGATCCAGCTCCGGATATGCCTTGTTGCCGTTGCCGTCACGCAGAGCAGCTAGCCAGCGTTTGGTACGCGGCGCCATGATGAAGCCGGGCATCTGGATACCGGAGTTGGCCTCTTCCAGGCGAAGAATGATCGACGACAGAGCCATTTCAACGATGTGCAGCTCCTTGTCGGGAGGGCAGATAATTACGTTGAAATCCGGCGCCCAGAAACGCAGGCCCTTGGGCAGGTTGCCGGTACCGGCGCCGCGAATGAACGACAGATCCTCGGCCAGGGCCACCGAAGCGGTCAGATCATTGACCACCAGCCGATCCACGTTAGGGTTGGTGCCGGAATAACTGAGCAGGTCGTTGCTGATGGGCACCAGTGCCGCCAGTTTCTTGGCCGACAGCTTCAGGTCGTCGAACTGGACATCGGTCACCGGCATATCTTCATCGGTGCCGATATAGCCCACCACCGCACCGCCCTTGATCCGGGGCACGGTGAGATTGCCGTTGAGCAACGGCAGGGACACCGCACCCAGCTTGCGCACCACCGACTTGGGTCGCAGCAATTCGATAACCTCGCTGGAAAAACTCTGGGGCACCAGCACACCGCCTGCCCCTGGTGTCACGGTGCTGAGCGCCATGGCGATGGCCGGGTCGTAACCCGAGTCATGAGCCAGCTTGGCAGCCGCGTGCTGATCGCCACGGGAAGCCGCCAGCACTCGCGCCATGCGTGCCATGTTCGCGCCGGGAATCGGCTTGTCAGTAAACGGGCCGCTGATACGGCTGCCATTCGGCGGGCTGGCAATGCCCTGAGCGCTTTCGTCCACCGGCACAGCGCTCTCAGTGGCGATGCGTTCGGCCACCTCGGCGCGGCTGAGCTTATCGGTCAGCACGTTGAAATCGACGCCGAGCTGTTCGAACTGTTTCAGCTGCTCGGCATTGAGCGCACCGCCCTCGCCTTCGATACGGGCCAGCGCCTGGATCTGCTCGTTGAGTTTCGCGCGTTCGCTACGCAATTGGGTCACTAGGGACATGCTGCCTCCTGGGCGAAAAAAAACCGCCAATTGGCGGTCGAGATGTACTGCCGCGAACGCGGTCAGAGTCGGGATTGAATGGCGAAGGCCGAAGCCTGTACGCGGATACGTTGTCGGCTTTGCTCGTTGCCGTGGCGCTGCTGCCGGTTGAGGCTCACGGCCCGGGCTATGTTGTCCACGGCCTGCTGCGGCGCCTCCAGACGGTCTGCCAAGCCGATCTCGATAGCTTTGGCACCGCGATAACAGGCCGCTTCGGTGGCGATGATTTCCACCACGTCACGGTTGCGGTAATCGGCTACCTGGGTGGTAAACATCTGGTAGCTCTCCTGCACGATCTCTGTGAGCACCTGCAGCGATTGCTCGTTGATAGGTTCGTGGGGGCTGAGATCGTTCTTGTGCGCCCCGGCGAATACTGTGGTGACCTTGACGCCCATACCTTCGGCCATTTTCGAGCGGTCCATATGGCTGCCGATCACGCCGATAGAACCGATGCCCGATGTCTGGCTGACTACCACCTCGGTGCATGCCGCCGCGATCAGGTAGCCGCCGGAATACGCCATGAAATTCACCAGGCCGGTAATCGGCTTGATCCGAGTCGCGGCGCGGATATCGGCGGCCAGCTCGAATGCCCCCACGGCGCTGCCGCCGGGGCTGTCGATATCGAGAACGATATGTTCGACCATGGGATCAGCTACCGCCCTGTTCAGGGCGCGACGCAGATCCTCATAGCTGGTCATGGTTTCACACGCCGCCAAGTGGCTGCCGCGACTGACCAACACGCCGCTGACCGGGATTACATCGGTACCCGATTTCGCAATGGCCGCGCGACGCTGCTCTTCCCGGCGGCCTGCCAGGCTTTCGCGGTCATCGTCGTCGAACATCATCTGCGCGCCGCTGAAGCCATTGGTGTGCAGATTGATGATGTTCAGGCTCATGGTCTGATTGGCCCAACGCACGGCCAGATCGAGCATGTCCGGCGTGGTCAGCAGCGGCTGGTTGAACAGCAGGCTGGCAGCCCGTAGATGGTGTTTCATGCGGCAAGCATCCTCAGGATATCGTCACGCTGCTGCTCCAGCTGAGCGCGCACGTCTGGGTTGTTGGGGTCCGGAATGACTTTGGTCACGTCAGTCATGTTCAAGGGCTGCAGGTAGCTGTCGCCGCTGGCCACAGGCGGCATGTTCTCCAGGCGACGAATGTCGTTGATCGACAGCCAGCCCCATTGCCGCCCGACGGCATAGGCGTCATAGCGGCTCTTCTGATCGCCGCGCAGCAAGCCCGAGAGGTTGAATTCGATGAAGTATTCCTTACGCTCGGCGGGCAGCAGAAAGTCGCGCATCATGGCCTGCTCGTGTCGCTTCACCCATGGCATCAGCGCAAAGATCACGTACTGGATCAGCAACTGTTCCAGGCTGTTGTAGCTGGCCTTCTCCAAGTCGTTGACCATGTGCGGCGGGATCTTGTAGATCCGCGCGATGTCGATGCCGGTGGCCTTGAGGATGCCCAGCAGCTCGGCGTCCACGTTGTTCATGGACACGGGCTTGAAGGTCATGCCCTCCTGCAGCATCGCGACTTTCTTGGCGTTATCGATCCCGGCGAATTTCTCGCCCCACTGATCCAGGATGCGATCAATGCTCGCCCTATCCTTGATCGGCGGCGCCTCCTTGGGCCGTTCGATCACACCGCTGACGGCCGTACCGTTGGCAAAAGACTTGCCCGCGTATTGCCGCACCGCCTGGGCCAGACCCACCGCGTCGGCATGCAGCTCGATCGGCGACAAACCGGTGTAGTGATTCTTGGTGTGCCAGCGCACATGGTGAATCAAGCGCATGGGCAATGGATCGTGCCCGCCGATGCGGTAACAGGGCAGCATGTCTGCACCCTTGAGCACCTGCACCTTGTCATTGTGCAGCGGGTAAAGCCCTTTCACGGCGCCACTGTCGGTGCGTTCGATAAAGCTGAACGCATTGCCGCGCATTCCCGCCGCCAGCTGGGAATGCTCGCGGTACTCGTAGGGTGTCTGCCACGGATTAGGCTGATAGCGCAGCACGTCGTACAGCGGATGGTGAATCGCCTGCTCGCGCTTGCCCTCCCCCAGCCGCCGGTACATCTCCAGTGGCAACTGGGCGACACTCTCGGCCAGCAGCGTCACGCAGTTCTGAAAGACCGTCAGGGCCAACGCGCTATCGGGCGTAACCATGACGCCCGCTGCAGCCCGGCCGGAACCGATCAGGCTTTGCCAGAAGCCGGTCTTGCCATCCGAAACCAGACCTTCGTCCGCACTCAGGAGTTTGCTAAAAAACATACTCACCCACCTCCTGGCTTGGGTCTGTGCTGCAGCCGGGCGGACGCACGATCCGCCAGAAATGCCCAGCCTAAAAGACAGATACCGGCAGTGATGCAAGCCGTTGGCACATGTATCAGGGCGACTCCACCAATCAACAGGCCGAAGCCCAAGGCGCCAACCAGCCATGCCGCGAAAGCGATTAACGTCATATCCCGACCCCTTCTTCGTAAATGGATTTGCTGTTGCCGCCCGCTGATACCGAACCGCTGATGCCGGTGGCCATGATGGCCGCGACAATGCCGTCGATCCGGCCAGTGGCTTTGGACTTGTCGGCCTTGCGATTATTGGCGGCGTCGCTGGTCGTCACCGCATTACTGGCGCACCAGGTCATGACCGGGTTGCCGTCATGGCGCAGGGTTTCGATGGTCTGCTGCGGTACATCTCCGACCAATTGGCCGCCCTCTGATCCGGTATCGACGACCTCGGCAGGCGGGCTTTCCATGCCCAATAACCGCCGCTCGAACTCATCCACCGCAGGCCCCATGGACTTGGTGCCCTGACGAAAGCCGACCATGGTGGGCAACGTGATGTCGTGTTCACTCATCAACTGCACCAAATCCTCGATTCGCCAGCTGTCGTAGGCAATCTTGCGCACATCGAAGTAGCCGCAGATGGTCTGCAAACGGCGTAGTACATGGAGCTTGCTGATCGCCCGGCCCGGCGTTGTCTCCAGATCGCGGGTCTTGATCCATACCGAGTACGGCACCTTGTCACGCCGCTCGCGCTCTTCCAGCTCGTGGTCGGGGATCCAGAAGTACGGCAGCAGTCGCCAGTGCGGATCCTCATACGTCGGATAAAACAGCAGCACGAAGGCCGTCAGGTCAGTGGTGCTGGCCAGATCGAGGCCACCGACGCAGGCGCGGTTGCGCAGCATCGACATGGGCACGCGCTGGCTGGCCTGGCTCCAGATCTCCCAGGAGATCCACGGCGAGGTCGCTTGGGTCCACTCGCAGAAATTCAAGCGACGTACCACCGATTCCTTGCTCGGCATTCCGCGTGCGTCATCGACCTGCTCGCGCAGGTACTGCCGCCCAGGAATCCCATCGGTCTGGCCTTCGAGAATGAAGTCCAGGCTCGGGTTGACCTTGGCCCAGCAGCTTTCGTCCTTGAACGGGTCGTCGCGCTTGTCCAGGCTGCAGATGAAGGCGAAAAACGCATCGTTCTCCACCTCTCCCTTACAAATCCGCGAGCCCAGCTCGTGGTGGTCCCAGCAAACACTGTTTTTGTCCGAACCACTGTTGGTGATCATCACGATCAGCGCCTGACGGCGGCTTTTGGTACCGGCGCGCACCATGTTCACGACGTTTGCATTGCGGTGCTCGTGGATCTCGTCCAGCAGCGCCACGTGGGGTCGCGGGCCGGACTGGCCGTCGTCCGCGCTGATGGATTTGAAAAACGAGTTTGTGCTGGGATAGAACAGGTTCCAGACCTTTTCATCCCGGCCCGACATCACGACGCGACTGGTCAACGACGGCGATTGCTTGACCATCGCCACCGCATCGCGGAACAAGATCATCGCCTGATCGCGCTTGGTCGCAGCGGCATATACCTCGGCGCGAGCCTCGTTATCGGCGACCAGCCCAAGCAGGCCAATGCCAGCGGCGAGCGGGCTTTTGCCAGAGCCTTTGGCAGTCTCGATAAATGCGGTACGGAAGCGCCGGTAACCATTGGCGCGCTTCCAGCCGAACAGGCTACCGACGATAAACGCCTGCCAGGGTGCCAACACAAACGGCATGCCTTCAAACTCGCCGCCGTTCAGGCACAGCACATCTTCGAAAAAGCCAATGGCGAACCGGGCAGCAGCGGGATCCCACACCAGCCCGCGCTCCGGGCCAAGTTTGAGGTCACGCAAGTGGCGTCGGGCGGCATTGCGTACATCAGGACCGGCGACAATCTGCTTCTTGTTGACCGCTTTGGCGAAATCCGTGGCCCGGTCCGGCTCAACTGAAGTACTTGGCGGCGGCGTCTCGTGGCTCATGGGGGAACAGCTCACCTTGCGGCGGCGCCGTGACTTTCAAGTTGCGCCGGGTCAACGGCGAGAATCCGAACAGCGCGCCAGCGGCGTTCGCGCGTTTTTCCGCGTCGTTGGCCAATTGGCGCAAGACCGAGATCTGTTTCGCGCCGGTGGCGAAGGTCTGCACGTCGCCCTTGTCATCCTGGGCGGCATTGGCCTCGGCGATCTTGCGCCGAAAGCGGATCCAGTCCGCAGCGGCTTCGCAGTAACTGGCCAGCGCCATCATGTCGAGTTTGGAAATCAGACCCAGCAGGATCAGATCCGGCACCAGGCGCTGCCACTCGACGATGGCCTCGGGTGTGAGGCAGTCAGGCATCGGTGGCGCTTCGGCCGGAATCGCAGGTGTTTTCAGTTCGTCGAGCAAAGCATCGACGTTTTTCTTGCTCCGGTTGCCGTTGAGCAAATGCAGCGTGGCAGGCAAGCCAGGGCGACCGGAATTGGCATTGCCGGACATGAATCCTCCTTGAATTTTGAACAGCACAAACCCCATCCTCGATACCCCCGCCCCCTCATTTTTCCCGCATTTTGCGAGCCTAGGGGGGACATCGGTCTAGACGAAATTTGCGAAAAACTTTGAATACCCCCCTGCCCTGCAGCTTCGGGGGCGTCTCGACAGCACCATTTTGGTGCGACCCCTCATCGATTCCAGTGGTGCCAAGGATCCACCGGCCGACCGCCCAGATCGCACCCCGCCTCGCGCCCGGACTTCTCCAGGCGCTGCTTGTAGGAGTTGTGGCAGGGGCCACAGAGCGACTGCCAGTTGCGGCGATCCCAGAACAGCTCCATGTCTCCGCGATGGGGGATGATGTGGTCGACGATGCAGGCCGCTTCCACGATCCCGCCTTGGTGGCAGCGAGCACAGAGTGGGTGCTTGCGGAGCCAGCCTTCGCGGGCTTTTTGCCAGCGGTAGTTGTAGGGGGAGCCCTGATTGTGCGACTTATTACCTACAGCCACGAACATCCCTCAACCTCGCCACTATCGAGATGCCCATGTCTGATCCCAACTCCGCGATTGCCAAAGTCATCACCACCAGCACTACCTTCGTCGACAAAGCAGTTGAGTTTCGGCATTTCATGTTGCTGAGCTCATTTATATTGGCGCTCGATTCATGCCTGGTGATTTTCTATCAAAAGAACTTGCTGCAATCCTTCGGGAGCCTTGACAGCCCCGAGGTCAATGCAGCGGCCGCGCTGGTGTTCCTCGGGATATTTGCGTTTCTCATGGCATTATTTTTCCCAGTCCTACGTCACGTATCATTGTTTATCGTCTCGATGATTCGTCAGCAATTCTCACCTACGAAAGAGGACATAAATCACAATCTGCGTGACGCTACTATTGTTCGCCATAAGGCGCTGATCGATAGGGACAAGCTAATCATTGATCAGCTCGACAAGCAGGAGGAGACGAAGAACGATCATAGGACCAACATGAATATCGGATTCGGCCTGGTATTGATGTTCGTTATCAATATGCTAGTCCTCGGCAACGACGATCTGCAATCACTTACCCAGACCGCACAGACGCTGCTGTACAGCTTGAAGGGTTTTTGGATTACGGCTCTGATCAGGGGTACCTTTGGAACATTCAACTTATTCTTGTTGGCAATGTTCGCCATGTCTCTCACGCCTGACACTGATGATAAGTTCTACCTCCCCGAATCGAGTGAGGAGATGACTGCTCGGCAGGAAAGGGAGAAAAAAATGCTGAGTTCTAAAGGCCATTATCTGGGCT
Organism: Pseudomonas sp. JUb42; assembly: GCF_024807945.1. Taxonomy (GTDB): domain Bacteria; phylum Pseudomonadota; class Gammaproteobacteria; order Pseudomonadales; family Pseudomonadaceae; genus Aquipseudomonas. Next base: position 390,595 of record NZ_JANUFD010000002.1, read on the forward strand.
AATCGCCATATGCTGACACGGCTTGAATGCTCTTCAAGCCGGTCAACCCGCTCCGGGAGGCCCCCTACGAGCCGCTCTCCGGTTCAATCCCAACCGCCTAGCCGCCCACCGTTCATACAGCCCGATGGCAACGTCCGCCCCTGCCATTGCAGTCAAACACCCTAACGCGCCCGCCATCAACATCGACGCCCCCGCAGCGACCAATAACATCATGCTGGTCAATCCGCAGACAACACAGGCGCCCGATCGAAGGGCCAGGCGCCTGATGAGTGGCCAACCGCGTATACCGTCTTTGTCAGCCCTCCACATCTCTCCAGACACTCCGCCCACCAGGGCAAGGATAATTACTGTCCAGATTGGCATTTCAACCAGGGCTTGTTGCTCATCAGTCATTGCTTGCTCCTGCACTCAGGCCCATCTGTTCGCGGGCATATCGGTCGAATATCATCAGTTCCTTTCGATCAAGGAGCTGTGATGATTACTCTGGCTAGCGGATTTCAAATTGTGGCGGCGATAGGGTCGGTGGTTTTCACTTATGTGAGGCTCACACATGCCCAACGGGCTGAAGCAAAAACGCTTTTGTACCGTGGGACAGCGGTCCTATCAGCAATAGCCGTGGGATTGGCGTCAATCACGAACGTCATTGGATTTGGAATCAGTGACGCGCCGCTAACACGGCACGATGTGCTTTGGCTGCTCCTGAACATTTGGAACGCCATCGCTTATGCCGGTTGTGGCATTGGTCTGGCAGCGTATTGGTATGGCCAAAACCAAAAAGCCAAAGCAGTCTCAGAAAACCAGCAGCCCGCGAACGAGCCATAAAAAAACCGGCCCATTGGGCCGGTCTGTTTTTGCGCTTTTCGCTGTCGCACCTATCGAAGATGGGTACTTTTTACAGGTGGATTTTCCTGGCATCAAGCCTGTTTTGACGCCACCCATGAATAGGTGTGTTACGCCTAGGCAATGTCGGTGAATACACCCCTTCGGCAATAGCGCCAAAGGCGCTGTCCTACTGACCCATACTCACTGCAAGTCGATGGGTCAGTGCAGAGCCCCTGAGTACAAGGCTCTGCCCCACTGTCCTATCTATTAATAAGTTCTCCACATGTAGAGATATATAAATACACGCTAGCGCGGTGCGCGCGTGTGTACGGGCATGTGACACACGCATATGTGCGCGAGGTTTTTGGCTGGGACGGTGGGACACGTACGTATTGCGCGGCTTGTAGCTGACCCACGACGTGAATCGACTTGGGTCAACCGGGACAATAGCCGGCCGCCACGGGCCAAAAGATAACGCATCAAGCCACCTTTCTCATCAGCAGCGCTGCTATGCACTCATGCGCCTCATGCAGCCGCTGATAGTACGTCTTGAGACTGCATCTGCAGAACCTCAGCTTCTGGGTGAGATTACTATCGTGATTGCAGTAATGCTCGCACACCACGACGCTGAGACGCGCATCCAGGTGCTTGTTCACGATCAATTCGATATCAGCAGACTCATCGAGCAAAACCCGGCTTCCTCGTGTCCCCCTGATCAGCTCGCCTTTATACTCCATCAACATCGCAATCATATTCCCGCTCCCTGACAGCATTTCATGATCGCTGTGCAGGTCCTCGGCCCAGAGCTTGAGCATTTCATCGATACGCTTAATCAAAGCACGGCTCCTCAACTTCATTTCGCTTCAGCGGGCCTGCGCCGCCCCAGCCTTCAGGGCGCTTGTAAGCCCATGGCCGCTTGCCGCTTTTGAATAGCGCAGGCAAGCGAACACGCCTCCAGCCCAGCCGATGCATAATCGCTCCCACACGGATCTGCTCCGGCTTGCCCCAGTGACCGTAATCCAGCTTCAGTGCCTGGCTCAGAAGCTCACTGCCCGTCGTGGTCTCGCCGATCTGTGATTCCTCCAGCCAGGCAAGAATCGGCCCTTCCCACTCATCCACCACAAAGCGCTCTTCCTGCGCAGCGGTGAACAAAGGCGCTTCGTCACGATTGACCCACCAGCGGTCGCCCGCTTCAAAACAAAACACTGCTTCGGCCAACAATTGATCACGGATCTCCCGCAGCCTATCGAGATTGATTGAGGTGCACGCAACCGGCCAATAACGGCGGTTACCAGTAGCGTCCTTCAGGTATTCATCCTGATTGGTCGTGCCAACAAAAACACACTGGCGTGGCACGTCGCAGGTTCTGCGCCCATAGCTTTCGCGATAGGTGTCCACTGACGCAGAGAAGAACTGCTTGGCCTTGGTGGTATCTGCCTTGTTGAAGCTGTCCAGCTCGCCCAGTTCGACAATCCATTTGCCCCGAATCGCCTGAAAGGCATCCTTGTCCCCAAGGTTGAACGGGGTGTCCATAAACCACTTGCCGCCGATGATGCTCAAGGCTGTGGACTTGCCCGCCCCCTGCCCACCCTCCAGGATCATTACCGCGTCAGCTTTGCAACCGGGCTCCATCGCTCGTGCTACAGCAGAAATCAACCAACGTTTGCCGACCTTGGCTGAATATTCGTTGGCGGCAACGCCCAGGGTTTCAGTCAACCAGGTGTCCAATCGCGGAACGCGATCCCACTCCAGGCGGCTCAGGTAATCCTGCACGGGGTGGAAGCGGTGATCATGGGCGACCACACTGACCGCCTCCATAACGCTGGATGATTTGACGCGGAAGTTGTAATACTGGGCCAACCACTTCATCACGCGCACATCGTCTATGTCAGCCCATTCGCCAGTGTCACCACCGTAGGGCGCAGCTCTGAGCTTGACGATCTTGGAACTGAAGGCGCAGTAGTTGATGACACCACCCCAGCGTTCATCGTTACCCAAGATCAACTCTACGTTCTGCATATGCGGGATCAGACTGCCGCCTTCCGTTCGGGCCAACTGATTCTTCCAGCCTCCGGCAGCAGGCGGCCTCACCAACGCCATGACTTGCCGACGTACTGCTTCGAGTCCTTCGTGACAGTGCAGATCGTTGAAGTCAGTCCACTTGTCTTCCCGCTCGCTAGTGAAAATTGGCCCCACAACCTGGCCGCCCACGACAAGCGCGGCATTACCGCCCTTCTCTTCACCAGGGTTCCAAGGCTCGCCGTTAGGCCGCTTGGTTTTCCAATCATCATCACGACAGATAATCAAAGGTCTGCCGGGGAAACGATCGCGCATCACTTTGGCAACCGACAGCAAATTGCCTGCGTCAAAAGCAATGGCAACCGCAGCCGATGTCGCCATGTGCAAGCTAGCCCCCGTCGCATACCCCTCACAGATCAGCAGCGGTTCTCCTGGTTCGGGGTCCGGACCAATCAGGTGAAACGCGCCATCCTTTGACAGGCCGTATGGCCAATAGGATTTATCCCGGCCGGTATTCTCCTGTACGCACGGGAAGATCACCTGCAGACCGACAATCTGGTCGCGGACATTGCTCATTGGAACAAGGACGGCTCCTGATCGAGGCGCATACCGCACGCGGAAGCCAACGATCTGCTTGCGCTGCAGGTAGTCGCTTGTCCCCTTCTCCGGCATGCGCTGGAACAACCCGGCTGCTCGCGCAGCTGCTCTTCGCGCACGATTCGCTGCGACGTCCGCAGCCCTGCGCTTGGCAGCATCCTGGCGCGCACGCATCACCTCGCGCTCTTCCGCCGTCATCCTCCCGGCCTTGACCTTGATCTTGGTGGTATCGCCTGATCGCCAGTCACCGAAGCTGCCGAAAATCAGCGTCTCGCCCTTCGCGGTCAGGTACTCATGTGCCACATACCAGCCGTTCTTTTCACTTCCTTTATCCAGTGACGTTCTGCACCGCGTCAATTTGCCGAACACCAGGGGCTGCTCGGGCTCCAGGCCGCAATCGGCAAACTGTTTCAACACGTCATCCAGCATGACCCGCTCCTTTCAGCTCCAGTTTTGTTTGGCATTGCGCACACCGCATGCAGCCCAACACGGCGAAGCGCCGCTGCCAGGGAATCAGCCCCTGGCAATCGACACAGAACCGCGTCGCCTCATCGGAGTTAGCCGGGCGGCGTGTGGCAAGGCCCAGTTCCATGTATTTCAGGGTCAGGTCATTGGCAAAGTCGGCGTGGTCAGCCATGTGCCACCTCCCACGCTGAAAAGCCTTGTTTCAATGAGGTCAGGAAGGATGCCAATCGGCCGCAATTTTCCCGGCGGCGATTAATTGCGACACGGCGGCATCGAATGACAGTACGCGCGGATTCCCGGATAAAATCGGTTCCACATTTGTCAGAGCCAAAGTTCCCGATGGCAGAGGATCGTGGCTCTCGAGCGGATCCACGATGTGCTCGCAGCCGAAGAATTCGGCCATGGTTTGAGCGAGCTGAGTTTTGCCACAACCCTGTGGTCCAACGACGATGAGTGGTTTCATTTTGTAATACCTCGTATGAGAGAGATTTTTGAAGATGTTCCAGGGAGATAGGCGTTACGCTCACCCCCTGAAACTTTTGAGCAAACAGCTGTTGCTCAAAACCTACGTCGGCTAAACCTGAACCAGGCTCGCGGGCTGATCTATTCACGGTCAGTCCCCCGAGTCGTCTGGTTCACGTAGCAGGCTCGGTTGTACATCCCGAGCAAAGCCTGAATACCGCGGAAAACCTGCTGCCGGATTTCTGCCAATTCATTGCCGCTAACCTTCCCGTCGCCTATGTGCTTCGCCCAGGTATCAGAGAGATCCGCGACCTGATGGAAGAACAAGGCGATACCCGAAGTCAGGGTTTCCGGCATGTCATCGGTGTAAGCCTCAGCCAGCTCCTGCCAGATCGTGTCGCCGACCAGTGCGTGAACGGCGTCCAGAATCCGTCGGTCCTTGGTCAATTCAAGGATCTCGCCGAACTCCTGGATATTCACGATGTGGCTCGGGTGAGTGGGCGACAGCTTGTGCTGCAGAGTGCTGACATTCCGGCCGGTGGTGACGGCGATGGCAGCAGCACCGCCGGGGTAGTCCCGTGCGGCGTGGTAGAGCGCCAGATCGAGTGGCAAAACTTCCCGTTTCGCCCGATCAACGCAGTTCAGAGCTGTTCGGCTCATGGCATTAATCCTTGCATGTTGCCAGTGCCGCGCGGAATGCAGTGGTGGTACATTTGCCGCGTGGCTGAGAGGCCCAATACGCCGGTCAGATTCTCAAGATCGAAACCGGCACCGTGCCGGGGCGAACACTCCGTTGTTCATCCCTGGCGCAACAGCTGCCCTATCTGTGGTGGAGACGGCAGCAACTCAGGGTCATCCGTGATCCTGAAAAGCGCGATGAAAGGAAACGTCTGTACGTGGTGTGCTCCCGCTTCCTTCGTCGCGACCCGGCAGCACTGTGGTGGTGTGTGTCGGGGGAACTGGGCGGCCTATTGGTCGCCTTTTTTCTAGCTATGCCGCCGAACGTTTTGATTTCTCCTCAGTTAGACCGAAATGTTCCAGAACCTCGGCGAGCGAGACATAGCCTTCGCTTTGGCTCGCCAACGCTTTGATCAGCGGAACACTTGGGTTTTTGCTCGCATATTTCACGTGCAACCTCAGGTAATTAACTGCGATCGAGCAGCGCGCGGCGTACTCGATCAGAGCTTCCGGATTCAGCATGTCTATGTATTCGCGCAATTTCATGTGTGTCCCCTAATCGAAGCTAAATGTTAACCGTAAAGGTTAATAAAAACAATACCAAAAAGGACATTCACCCTAAAGGTTAACCACGCCAGAATCAGCACATGAATATTTCCAGCACTCGCCTCCGTAATTTTCGTCACATCCTGGCCGAACGAAAGCTCCGCCTCACAGACATTGCCGATCGTTTAGGGAAGGCTCCGGCGCAGGTGAGCGCATTTGGAGGGAAAAACCCTACAAAAGGTATTGGAAACAAAATCGCGCGGGAGATCGAATCGGTCTTGGACCTATCACCTGGTTCTCTTGATTTCCCTAATGAGGGCGGCAAATCAACAAAGCAATCGGCCTGCAACGCACAAATTTTGCCTGTTCTGGATGCCATCGCTGCTACAGAGTGGTGCAAAGCCCCGTCTACACTCGATTTAAGCTCTGTAACCGAATGGCTTCAGCCGCCTGGATTGACTGCTCCGACTGCATTCGTATATCTAATTGAGGGTATAAGTATGGATCCAGTCTTCAGCGAAGGCGACAAAATCGTCATTGATCCTTCAGCTGAAGTAGTCGCTGGTAATTACGTTGCTGTTGTGAATGAAACCACCGGAAGAATGATAGTACGACAACTAAGGCATGAAGGAGAGGAGAAATTTTTGTACGCAACTAATAACGCTTGGCCTGACAGAATTATACGAATGTCTTCCGAGTGGAAGATTTGCGGGAGAGCAAAATGGCGAATCACTAATTTATAATATAAGAAACCATCCCTAATCATCTAATCTAGAGATGGGGGCAATTTCGTTATTCCTTTGGTTCGTCCCCTTCTACATACTCAGGAAGCTTAACTTCTTTAAGCCAGGTATCCACTTCTCCGCGAGTGGCATTAGCATTTAACCTCAGCGCTTTTATAACGCTGCCTATACCACGACTGTAGGTTATTTGATCATTATCTCCACAAGCGCGGATCACATTTTCGATTTGCTGTTTAGAAAACAAGCTTGCATAGCGTATAACGGCCGAGGCTAGATTATTAGCACTAGCAAAACTTCCAGAACCAATATATTCCTCAACCACTTTACTGACAACACCATCATCTTCAATAAACGGAGAATCAATAAGCTCTTGCTTCGTTGCCTTTTTGATCCGCGATTTTACACTCGCGGCCAAATGAATGTGACCCACTAGACTTGGTATCTGATCAAACCGCTCAGAGGGAAGATCCTCAACATACGCAGACATTTTGAGCTGAACATCATCATCGAGCAGCTCCCAACAATCATTGGGTCCGATTAACAATGGTAACACCCGGTGCAACTCCCCTGCTTCGAGGCTTCTAATTATGTTGGGCAGTTTTTCAGACAAACATTCATCATAACACCCATGATACATGACCTCCACAGCACTTAACGCAGTCAGGCATCGCGAAACCTCCTTTGCGCTGCCGTGAGTTTTTAATATTTTTTTTAACAACATCACTAAGAAATTTGTTACGAGGGACTGTCTCGCCTTTAACAATGGGCCATTTTTCAGAATAATAAGCGCCCTATCCAATTCAATCGGAAAGTATTCAGAATCAACCTCAGAAAGCAATAAACCAAGAGCATATTTCCCTTGAGCCGGAGGATGCTGCAACAGATGATCTACCGCTGATCTAATATGAACTCGAGCAAGTTCCGCAGAAGGGTTGAATATCTCACTATCAGCCGTGAGTGATGGGTGAGCACACCTATTTCGATCCTGCTGAAGTCTGTCTAAATCAACAAATTCTACGTGCGATATGATTTCCAATTTATCTCTGCACTTTGTCAAAAGCTCGCGCTCAAACTTTAATGAAGAGGCAATATCATTCGCGACCCTAGCTCTTTCAAACTCAATAATTTCCGCTTCTGCCGCCTTATCTCCAGCAAGGGATAATTCTTTAAATTTATCAATAACATCAAAAGCAACAGCAATCCAAGTGGAAACAATTGCGGACCTAAACGCTCCTGACTTATAGCACGCGACTGCTTCGCGAATGTAGCTTTTAGCTTTTTTGTCTCGACATTTAAGTACCAGTTCATCAAGGTCTGCGAGAGGGGATGCCATTTGAAACTCCATTTATTGGCCGAACCAGATACAAAAGCTATTACTTCGCCACTATCGTGTCCAGCATGAAATGAAGGGAAATCGAGCCATCGACTATAAAATACCATTTTGGTAGTTTTTTATTGACTTATTAACCTCAAAGGTTATCTTTTGCTATCTCTCCACCACAGAGCGAGGCAAACCCAATGCACACCTCCGCAACCCTGCACATCCACCCGACGTGCCTTCACAACCCGAACCTGATCAAGCAGCTGCAGCACACCACCCGCAGTTCGGTCATCTTTCGCGACGGCCAACCGATACTTGTTCCAAAGCCATCACGCTGCGCCTCCCCTAGCAAAAACGGAGGGCAGGCCGCATGAATCTCTGGTTTGTCGAAAAGCAGTCCCTCCCGTTATTCAAGGCTCAGGCCAATCTCAATGGCACCTTCAACCACAAGTGTTTTTCTCTGCAGGCTGCAGAGAAAATCCCTTACCAGCTCACTGTCGAGCGTGCCGCCAACGCGACAACCTTCACCGTCGAGATGCAGGGTCAGCGGCACAGCACGACCTTGAAGAAACAGCCCAAACGCATCGAAATGCTGTTGGCGGCTTTTGTCGAAAACGTTGCCAACGGGCGTATAGATCCTTGCGATCAGTCGCCTCCTACCCTCACCACAAAGCGCAAGCAGGCTGCAGAAAAGGTCCCTGGCGAACACGTGCGCAAACTGCGCACGCTGATCACCAATGGCGGTTTCGGCAGCCTTGATCTGGGTATGGGTCGACCCATTCTCATAGCGTTGCACCGCACTCGCTCCAGACAGGGCGTCACGGCGATAGTGGGTTCGGGTGAACATCCCATGCATACCCAGTGCTTCACCGTGTATGGCGTGGACAGCTACGTGTTTGACCTGGTGCTGGAGTCCATCGGGCATCTGATCAGCAGCAATGCTTCTGCAGAGCATGCGGCGTAGGGGGCTCAGATGGATAGATCGCTCGCCCAGACAGCCACTTACCTTGGCCTCGGTCGACAGCAACTGATCACGCAGATGCGTGCCAAGCGATTGCTTAATGACCGCAACCTGCCCGCCTACCCCACTCGCGACCGCGCTTACCTGATCGTCAAGGAAGGCCGTTGGTATCACCCGGAACTCGGCCTGCAGTACAGCCAGTCCACTCGGGTGCGGCAGGCAGGCATGCCCTGGCTCGCCGAACAGCTTGGCATTGATCTGCCGCCACCACCGGCAGACCACCGAGATGTGGCCTAGGGAATTCGCTCGCCAGATTGTTGCAATGAAGACCCGAGAGCAGCGCAACGCCGCGCTGCTTGAGGTGCCGGAGCATCTGCGCGAACTGGTGAAGCGCCACTGCCTGAACGCCTGGAACCACCCCGCAAGGAAGAAACGCAAGGAGAGCCAACCCCGTGAGCAATAACAACCAGGCACCACTGCGCCTGCTGCCCGCCCCGGAGCCGGTCACCATCGAGCTGCTGTATCGCACCTTCGGTGATGTGCTGATCCCCCTGGACAAGCTGCGCGTGCAGTACTTCCGCAACCTCAACGAGCACTCGTTTATCGCCGAACTCAATAGCGGCCGTATTCAGTTGCCCATCACCACACTGGACACCAGCCGAAAGGCACCCAAATACGTGCACATCCGCCATGTCGCCGCGCTGATCGACATTCGCGCCTATCGCGCCGACGAAACCATGGCCCAGCTGCACCCCGAAACCACGGAGCAAGACCACTGACCGCGAACGCTGCCACCACCAGCCAAGCGAAGTAAACCCAAGGAGCACACCTATGGAAACGCATCAAATCTACAGCCTTGTTTCTCTGATCCTAGCCAGCGCATTGCTGTACTGGATCGGCTACCTGTGTGGCCGAAGCGACGGACGAATCCAGGGCCGACATGCTGAACAGGCCGCACACGAGCAAGCCGTTAAGCGACTGAAAGAGGCGCTGGGTAACGCCCGCCGCCTCAACTGGCGTATGCGGGGACATTGTGAAACCGTCGACGCCCGATCTCGCATGGGCGAGGAAGAGCGCAAGACCTTGCTGCAGGTCGCGGCCAAGCTGACAGTTGCTGCGGAAACATTCCGCGCTCTGCCAGCCGATCAATCCCAGGTCGACGCCACCATTACCCTGCGCAACAAGACCTTGATCATTGCCAGCCTGTTGGCTCCCATTGAAATGGGGGATGCCGCATGAGCCAGGTTCAGTTGAAGCAGATCCGGGCTCATGACGCTTATGGGGTACACGCTGCACAACAAAGGCCGCGCAGTGCCGCTACCCGGGGTGAACTGCTGCCCCTTACGACCCGCTTGCCCGCGCAGCTTGTTCTGGGAAGCAAAGCCGCTGCCGCGTTACCTCACAACACCTACCGGACACATCAGCAACTGCCGATGAATTTCGAGGGCCTGCTGATCGATAACTTTGCAGGTGGTGGCGGTGCATCGACCGGTATCGAAATGGGTCTGGGGCGCCCGGTGGATGTCGCCGTAAACCACGCGATGGACGCCATCGCCATGCACGCCACCAATCACCCACGCACCCGTCATTACTGTGAGTCCGTATGGATGATGGACCCGCGTGAAATAGCCAACGGATTACCGGTTGATCTGTGCTGGTTCAGCCCCGACTGCAAGCACTTCAGCAAGGCCAAGGGCAGCAAGCCTGTGAGCAAACTGATTCGCGGTCTGGCCTGGGTCGCATTGCGCTACGCCGCGACTATCAAACCGAGAGTGATCATGCTGGAGAACGTCGAGGAGTTTGTGACCTGGGGACCTCTAGGCCAGGACGGCCGGCCGGTGCCCGCACAGAAAGGCCGTACGTTCAGAAGCTTCGTGAACGCGCTGCAGCGACAAGGGTACGCCGTGGACTGGGCCGAACTACGTGCCTGTGATTACAGAGCTGCCACCACCCGTAAACGGCTGTTCATGATCAACCGTTGCGATCACATGCCCATCGTCTGGCCAGCACCCACCCACGGTCATCCCGACAGCGACGCAGTAAAGCAGGGACGACTCAAACCCTGGCGTACTGCAGGTGACATCATCGACTGGTCGATCCCATTCCGCTCAATCTTCGCACCGCGCAAGAAACCCATTGCCGAGAAAACGCTGCAGCGTATTGCCCGTGGCTTGAAGCGCTACGTGCTCGAGTCACCGAAACCCTACATCGTCAAACACAAGGCTGTCTTCATCACCGAGCATGCCAATGGCAGCAGCCAGCGCAATATGCCCGCCGACGAGCCCCTGCGCACCATCTGCGCCGAGGTAAAAGGCGGCCACTTCGCTCTGGTGACCGCATTCCTCGCCAAACACTACGGCGGCAACTACAGCGGCCCGGGCAGCAGCCTGGATAACCCGCCGCCTACCGTCACTACCATCGACCATAACGCCTTGGTGACTGCTCATATCCAGCGAGACTTTGGCAACAGCATCGGCCACTCCGCTAATGAACCCTTGCACACCGTGACCGCAGGCGGTGGCGGCAAGGCGGCTCTGGTCCAGGCCTTCCTGATCAAGTACTACGGCCAGATCAGCGGCCAGTCCCTGCACGACCCGCTGCACACCATCACCACCCATGACCGCATGGGACTGGTGATGATCAAAGGCGAGCCGTGGCGGATTGCCGATATCGGCATGCGCATGCTTGAGCCCCATGAGCTGTACGCGGCCCAGGGCTTTCCGGCCGACTACATACATGACCGGTTGGCAGACGGGACCAGGCTCAGCAAGAAGGCACAGGTGCGAATGGTGGGGAATAGCGTTTGCCCGCCAGTGGCTGCGGCACTCGTAAGGGCGAATATTGCGCAGGATGATGTTGGGGAGGTCGCGGCATGAACACAGCCTTTGTCCTGATGGCCCAATACAACGGCCAGGCCGTCATCCCGCTTGCCAGCGTCTGCAAAGACTACTTTTCACACCTGACGCCGGAGATGTTCCAGCGCAAGGTGCTGGCAGGTCAGATCAAGATCCCGATCACCCGTCTGGAACCAAGCCAGAAGAGCGCTAAAGGGATTCACATAACGGACTTGGCTGCATACCTCGACGCTCGGCGCGAGGATGCAATCAAGGAATGCAACCAGCTCAACGGTATGCGTCGAGCTGGCTGATCACTTCAGGGTGAGGGCGCCCAGCTTAACGGGCGCCTTCACTACTTTATCCAGCCACGACCAATCCGCGTAGATATCGCCATTTCCTCTCAGGTGCGTGTACCGCCGGAGCGAATTCCAGTCACGGTGGCCGGATACACTGGCCACCCGAGGGATATCCCAATTCATTTCAAACAATCGACTTACCCCTTCATGACGAAGGTCATGGAAGTGCAAATCTTCAATAGCCAGAAATTGGCAGGCCCGTGTCCAAGAGGTCGACGTTGATTCAGCGCTATAGGGAAAGATCTGCTTGCACTTCTTCGGCATGCTTTTGAGTATCGCCCAAGCTTCCGGCGGCAAATGACACCACACGTCATTGCCGATTTTCTGGCCTGGGTTCTTCATATCCCGCACCAGAACACGGCATCCGACTTCATCCAGGTCCGCCCAGCGGATCCGCGTTATCTCCTCCTGGCGACGGGTAGAGAACAGGGCAAAGGCTGTCATTTTGAGCATATTGATTGAGGTAGGTCGGCGAGACTGGATGCCTTGAAAATGCGTGAGTAGCCTGTCGAGCTCGTCGAGTGTGGGGCGCCGATCACGTTCGCGGCTGTGCATGTTGTAGCCCATCTTCTTGAGCACCCGCCTGGCGTCGGGCATGGCGAGGGGATCAATCAGGTATCCCCACGCTGGGCGCGCGATGGCCAAAACCGAGCCAAGATGCGCCAGGTCATTCCCCATTGTCTGGGGCTGGACCTTGCCGCCCTCCTCACTCATTCGCCATATGGCGTAATCGACCAGGCGCTGACAGGTAATATCCTGGTCGGCCACGCTCCCCAGCTCGGTGCCCTTGATTGCGGTCAAAGTGGCTCGCTTGGTTCTGCCCAGCGGCCGCACCTTCTCCATTTCAATCAGATACCGATCAATCATTTCCTTGATCGTGGAGCCTTTGCGGTTCGCTCGCTCGACACCGCCAGGCTGAGCAAGCTCCGCTTCACGTTGTGTAATCCAGCCCTTGGCCGCCTGTTTTCGGGCGAAGGTCTGGCTCTCTTGATAGACTTGCTGTCCGTCGCGGTGAATTCGAATCTGTGCCGTATAGCTGATCGTTCCATCAGCACGTTTTCTGGGTCTAATCGTTGCCATTTTGAAATTGGTACACGTCCGTTGTGGGTTGGTACATTGTACCAACCACCCTCAAAAAACGTCCGAAATCGCCCTAAAAAGTGGTACAAACACGTTGACCAATATGTTACCAAATATCGCCTCCAGCCCAGACAGTACAAGGCTTTCAGTGTCTCGACGGTTCTCCGTTGCACCCATGATGGATTGGACGGACCGTCACTGCCGCTTCTTCCTGCGTCTGCTCTCCAAGCACACCCTGCTCTACACCGAGATGGTCACCACCGGTGCGCTGCTCAATGGCGATAGCGAGCGTTTTCTGCGTTATCACCAGGATGAGCACCCGCTGGCGTTGCAGTTGGGTGGCAGTGTGCCGGAGGATTTGGCGGCGTGTGCGCGGATGGCGCAGGATGTCGGGTATGACGAGGTCAACCTGAATGTCGGTTGCCCCAGCGACCGGGTGCAGAACAATATGATCGGCGCGGTATTGATGGGGCATCCTCAGGTGGTAGCTGATTGTGTCAAGGCCATGCGCGATGCGGTGTCGATCCCGGTCACGGTCAAGCATCGCATCGGCATCAACGGTCGGGACAGTTATGAGCAGTTGTGCGAGTTCGTCGGCACGGTGCACGAGGCCGGTTGCACGAGTTTTACCGTGCATGCGCGGATTGCCATTCTTGAGGGGCTGTCGCCCAAGGAGAATCGCGATATTCCGCCGTTGCGCTACGATGTAGTCGCGCGTCTGAAGGCGGACTTCCCGGACCTGGAGATCATTCTCAATGGCGGGATCAAGACCCTGGAGCAATGCCACGAGCACTTGAAGGTGTTCGACGGTGTGATGCTCGGGCGCGAGGCTTATCACAATCCGTATCTGCTGGCCGAGGTCGATCAGCAGCTGTTTGGCAGTTCGGCACCGGTGATTTCCCGGGCCGAGGCGCTGTCGGCATTGCGGCCCTATATCGCCGAGCATTTGCGCACAGGCGGCGCCATGCATCACATCACCCGTCATGTGCTGGGGTTGGGCACGGGCTTCCCTGGCGCGCGGCGTTTCCGTCAGTTGCTGTCGGTGGATATCCACAAGACCGACGACCCTCTCGGTCTGTTGGATCAGGCGGCGCAACTGCTCGAAGGCCGGTGAAGGGAACAAGTTGCGAGCACGGGGCTCCAACCCTGTCTGCGTTTGCGCAAAAGCGCGCCACGAGAATCAGTTATGCCGTTGTCGGTTTCAGCCTTGAGCGACCGATAACGCTGGGGTAATGTCACTCAACCTATAGGACAGAGCACGCTCATGACTTCCAAGCTGGAACAACTCAAACAATTCACCACGGTTGTCGCAGATACTGGCGATTTCGCTGCCATCGAGAAGATCAAACCCGTCGATGCGACGACCAACCCGTCCCTGCTGCTTAAGGCGGCGTCCAGCGAAAGCAACGCCGAACGCCTGAAAGCCGCGTTCGCCGGCAGCAAGGGCGATATCGGCCTGGCTTGCGACCGTTTCGGTGTAGCCATCGGCCAGGAAATCCTCAAGGTCGTGCCGGGCCGTGTTTCCACTGAAGTGGATGCCCGCCTGTCGTTCGACGAAGAAGCCTGCTACGCCCGCGCCAACCGCTTGGTCGGCCTGTACGACGAAGCCGGTATCGGTCGCGAGCGCATCCTGATCAAGCTGGCCTCGACCTGGGAAGGCATCCGTGCCGCCGAGCGTCTGGAAAAAGACGGTATCCAGACCAACCTGACCCTACTGTTCTCCTTCGCCCAGGCCGTAGCCTGCGCCGAAGCCGGCGTGTTCCTCATCTCACCCTTCGTCGGTCGTATCTACGACTGGTACAAGAAGGCCGAGGGCAAGGACTATGTAGGCGCTGAAGATCCGGGCGTACAGTCGGTCACCCGCATCTACAACTACTACAAGAAAAATGACTACAAGACCGTGGTCATGGGCGCCAGCTTCCGTAATCTGAGCCAGATCGAAGAACTGGCCGGTTGCGATCGCCTGACCATCAGCCCAGACCTGTTGCACAAGCTGGCCGAAGACACTGGAACCCTGCAGCGCAAACTGACTCCAGGCACCACCGGTGAAGCCAAGGCGGCGCAGAAGCTCACAGAGAGCCAGTTCCGCTGGGCCTCGAACGAGGACGCCATGGCCACCGAGAAACTGGCTGAAGGCATCCGTCAGTTCGCCCGTGACCAGGAAAAACTCGAAGCGCTGCTTTCCGCAAAGGCTTGAGTGCATAACAAAAAGGGCGGCACCTTTGCGGGTGCCGCCCTTTTTTGTGCCTGTTGATCTGGCATCCATCCATAACATGATCATGATCGGCAGCTGCTACAGGTAACGCGCAGAGCTGTTCTAGCGCTGCCCTTCCAGAGCATTGACCAGATCATGAAACGCCTCACGATTGGAGTCGTTCAGGCCCATGAGGATTTTATGCGCTTCCAGTACCTTGGCCTTGACCACGTCTTCGCACTGGTCCTGGGACGGCAGGTCCGTCAGGCACTCTGGGCGCGGGATCGGTCGATCGACGATGTTGAACACCTGATCGAAGCCCATGGACTGCAACAGTCGCGTGATGTCTTCGTGGGTGGTGACAACGGTGGGCAGCAGCCCGACCTTCTGACGAGACAAAATGGAGAGCTTGGCCAGCAGGCCAAGGGTTGTGCTGTCAATGCTGCGGGTTTCGGTCAAATCGATCACCACGGTCGAAAAATTCAACGCGGTGAAGATTCGCTCGATAGTCGCATCCAAAGCCGAGCACAGTGTCAGACGTACTTCACCCACGAACTTCAGGACAAAGGTGCCTTCCTGCTCGGCAAACTGGATTCTACCGGTACTCATTAAAGGTTCCTGCTCAACACTAACAAGGCGATATCATCCGGCATCTCCCCTAGCGTGGCCAATCCAAAAATCTCACGCAGACCATCCAGGCTGCCGCCCGCCGTTTTCACCAGTTCAGGCAAAATGGCTTCTTTCTCTTTGAGTGTATCACCGGGCAAAAGATCCAGAATGCCATCTGAGAGTAATGTCAGACTAAAGGACTCAGGCAAGTCCAGTACATGATCCTGGTAAGTCGCTTCGTTGAACAGCCCCACCGGCAGGCCACGGCCTTCAAGGTAACGGGATTCACCCGGAGTGTACAGAACCGGTAGTGGCAAATGGCCGCCAACCGCATAGGTCAACTTGCCGCTTTCCTCGTCAATGACCCCACCGACCATGGTCACATGCTTGCCCAGCTTGCAGCTGATCAGGCCACGGTTGATATGCCCCAGCACTTCTGAAGGCTGGAACTCCGGCAAGGTGCCCCCGCGCCTGGATTCAAACAGCAGGCGCGTGGTCATGAACTTCAACAGCACGGTAATGAACGCTGAAGAAGCACCATGCCCGGACACGTCCGCCAGATAGAAAGCCACGCGGCGTTCGTCTACACGGAAGTAGTCGACGAAATCGCCGGACAAATACAGCGACGGAATGATCTCGTGGGCGAACTGAAACTCGTCGATGCTCCACGGGCTGGTCGGCAGCATGTTCATCTGCACCTGACGACCGGCGTCCTGGTCTTCCTGCAACAGGTGCAGGCTGGCTTCCAGCTCACGGTTGGCCGTTTCCAGCTTTTTGCGGTACTGCTGGTTCTCGACCAGCAAGCGCGCACGATCCAACGCCCGACGAACCGAGTGCTCGAGCACTGCGAGGTCTTCCAGGGGTTTGATCAGGTAATCGGCAGCACCCAGGCGCAAGGCTTCGACCGCATCGTTCATGACACCGGCACCGGAAACGACGATAACCGGCGTTTCCGGGGCGATTTCAGTCACCTGACGAATCAGCTCAAGCCCGCCCATTTGCGGCATGCGCAGGTCGCAGATCACTAGATCCGGCTTTTCCTGCGTGAATATCTGTACGCCCTGGATGCCGTTGCTGGCCTGCAGGACGTCGAAGCCACTGTCTTCCAAATAGGCGGCGAGACTCGCGCGCACCACTTCGTCGTCATCGATTATCAGTAGCGTGGCACTGGTTTTTTGCATGTGGGCAAACGGCGCCAGAGTAGGTTGGCGTAGACGGCCGACCGTCTACTGGATTCGCTTCTAGCCTCTCGGTCACTTCGGGGATCGTACTTTGGATCCCATTGCGTCGAAGTTTCAGAGGTGCCCTTCAAGGCGCAGACGGTACTCCCATCCGCCGGGCGTTTCAAGCATGCGGCTACCCTAGCCCTGTGTCTTTACATCGCAAATCGCCGGGAGTTATAAGAACCCATAAATCAGCAATGAAAAGTGAAGGACGCATCATGAGCTCCAATGATCGCAACTACGAAGAAAAACGAGATTACATCCGTATGCGCGTTGATGCCGACATCAACCTGCTGTATGCAGGCCAGATCATTCCTGCCGTATGCATTGATCTATCGAGCTCGGGCATGCAGGTTCAGGCGCCCAAGGCGTTCAAGGTCGGCGACAAGGTCAGCGTGCGTATCGACTCCGACCACCCGGCATTACGTGGTCTGGAAGCCGATACTGAAGTCGTCTGGCTCACTGACGACGGCGCAGGTGCACAGAAACTGGGCCTGAATATTCTCGCCATGAAGTGAGGGAAAGCGGAACGGGTTCACAATTTCTGACAAAAAAAGGCGACCCTCGGGTCGCCTTTTTTATGCCATCACGACTCAGAAATCGTCTTTGACGTTGCCGTCCTGAACCTTGAACTCACGGTTCTGCAAATAGGCATTGCGGATGAAGATGTATTTGTCGCCGGTGATCAGGCGCTCAGCCGACAGCAGGCTGGCACGAGTATCCACCAAATTGATGCCGAACATCGTGTTGCGGGCCGACATGTCGTTCATGTACGGGTACGGACCGGTGTAGCTGTCCGGGTACTTGGCAACCGCGTCACGCACGGTGCTTGGGCCCAGCAGCGGCAATACTACGTAAGGACCGCTCGGCACGCCCCAGCGACCCAGGGTCTGGCCGAAGTCTTCGTCACTGCGCTGCAGGCCCATCTTGGTGCCCACGTCGATAAAGCCCAGCAGACCGAAAGTGGTGTTGAAAATCAGGCGTGCAGTATCAACACCAGCCGCCGCCGGCTTGCCCTGCAGGACGTTGTTGGCGAGGTTTTTTACATCGCCGATGTTCTGGAAGAAGTTGTGTACGCTGTCCTCCACGAATTGCGGGGTGATGTACTGGTAGCCCTGGGCAATGGGTTTCAGGGCGTAGGTGTCGACGGTGTCGTTGAAGCGGAAGATCAGGCGGTTGGCGCCTTCCCATGGATCTTCGTCTGCAGCCTGGGCGGCCAGGGGAACCAGCGCTACTGCTGCGCAAAAGCTCAGTTGCGCAAGACGATTGAAAAAGCCTGCACCGGTCAAGGGCATAGCCGACACTCCTAGTTATCAGTACGAAGCGAGCGCCATGCCCCTTCAAGTTGCCGCGAAGTATAAAGCCTTCTGCGAGTAATTAGGCAGACTAGCGCAAGCTCAAGCCTGTCAATTGAACAAACCGCGTTTAAATATCTGACTTGCCGTGGTCACGCCACTGTCATCCAGGTCCCGTAGCGTGCAGAGGTATTTTTTTCCAAGAGATGACCATGCTCGCACCTGCCGCCGCTCCCCTGCCCGCTTTCACCGCGCTGCTTTTCGGCCTGAGCGGTTGCCTGGTCGACTTTGGCGCACAGGCAGCACGGCAGATTATCAAAGCAACACCCGGGCAACCGCCCCGGGAGCTGCAATCCCAGGCCGAAGCCACACCCGGCGCGTTGAATGCGTTGCAAGGTTTGAGCCGCCAGCAGATTCCCTGCGCCTGGCTGGATGAGCTGCCTGAGTCGGTAACCCAAACCTTGGCCGCACCTTTGCCGATCTGGATCAAGGCCGCCCCCCCGGCCCGCAACCCTTGGCCCGCGCCGGATGCCTGCTGGCAGGCGCTGATTGAACTCAAGGTGGCGCAACTGGATGGCTGCGTGCTCATCAGCGGTGACCCACGCCTGCTGCAATCAGGGCTCAACGCCGGTCTCTGGACCATTGGCCTGGCGTCCTGCGGGCCCTTGTGCGGGCTGTCGCCGGAGCGGTGGCAGGCCCTGCCCCAGAGTGAACGCGAACACCTGCGCGGCCAGGCTACGGTGCAGCTGTACAAGCTCGGTGTGCACTCGGTGATCGATCACCTGGGCGAACTGGAATACTGCCTGAGCGATATCGCCCTGCGCCGCAGCAAGGGCGAAAAGCCCTGATTGCTGATCAACATCATGCGCTCGCCCCCGGAGTGGATTAGTCTTAACCCCTGTATGGACTTTTCGCCTCAGGCCAAGGTCCATGGATTGACTGATCATTGAAGGAGCACCGCATGTCTGCCCGCGAACTACAAGACCAACTCAACGCTTTAAGCGAGCAACTGGATCAAAATCCGCCACTTTCCGAAGAAGAACGCCAAAACCTGCTGACCCTGATGGCTCAGATCAAATCGGAAATCGAACTGGAAGCGGCCACCAAGGAGTCCAACCTGGTCGATCAAGTCAATCTGGTCATCGAACGCCTTGAGGTAGAACACCCGGCCATCGCCGGCGCCTTGCGCAATATCGTGATGACTCTGGGCAATATCGGCGTCTAGGCCGCATCTGTGGGAGCGACGCTTGCCCGCGAAGCAAACCTGAAACACCGCACCAAGGCCTTCGCGGGCAAGCCTCGCTCCAACGAACACACCTCTGTCAGTGCTTACTGCCGCGCCAACCGGCGGTTATCCACCACCAGCGCTTCGGTGCTGCGATAGGGGTTGATATCTAGCCCGCCACGGCGCACGTAGCGCGCATACACCGTCAGTTTCTCCGGTTTGAGCAGACGTTGCAGGTCGAGAAAGATCCGCTCCACACACTGCTCATGAAAATCCGAGTGCTGGCGGAAGCTGACGATATAGGCCAGGAGGCTGGCGTGATCCAATACCGCGCCGCGGTACTCCACCGCCACACTGCCCCAATCTGGCTGACTGGTCACCGGGCAGTTGGATTTGAGCAGGTGACTGTGCAGGCTTTCTTCGACAATCCGTGAGTCATCACAGCGCAACAGCTCAGGCTGCGGCCGATCATAGCTGCTGACCTGAATATCCAGTTCATCGATACAGGCACCCGGCATTGCCGCCACGCCCTCAGCCTCGATATCGGCCAGGTCGCGAATCCGCACGCTCACTGGCTTGGCTGCGGCGGCGGACAGGTCCGCCTCCAGCGTCGCCTGCAAGGCCGCGCGATCGGCAAACACCGTCTGGTTCAAGGAGTTGAGGTACAGCTTGAAGGACTTGGACTCGATGATATTCGGCGAGTCTGCCGGGATGCTGAACTCACCGATAGCCACCACCGGCTTGCCCGACGGCAGCAGCCAGGACAGCTCATAGCAGTTCCAGAAATCGACACCCTGATACGGCAGGGTCTGCGCCGTCAGGCCCAGTTCAGCCCATTTCGCGGCGCGCGCAATGGGGAACAGCAGGGACGGCGTGTAAGTGGCGATGTATTCACTGGATTTGCCCAGCGGCGAGTGTTCGGCTGCGGGATGCATACGGGACCTGGATTGCAACGAAATAGACCGCGCAGTTTATAGCCTTCTAGTCATCAATTGTCAGCCGCCCGACCATCCCCGCCTGATAATGCCCCGGAATATTGCAGGCGAACTCAAGATTGGCGGCCTTGGCGAAGGTCCAGGTCAGCTCGGCGGTCTTGCCCGGCTCGACAAATACGCTATTGGGGTCGTCATGTTTCATACCGGGCATATCGCCATGCCCGCTATCCATGTGCTGCATACCGGTGGGCGTCAACATGCCGCTTTGCACCATCTTGAGCATTTCCTGTTGGTGATGGGCGTGCATCGCCGCGTCACCCAGGTTGAACTCATGCAACAACTGCCCCTTGTTGACCAATACGAAACGCACGGTCTCGCCCGCCTTGACCTCAACCGCCTTGGGTTCGAAATACATGTCGCCCAGGGTCAGCTCGATGGTACGGGTGGCCTGGCTGGCCGGCGCGGCATGGCCGAACGCAAAGCCAGTGGCTGATGAAGCCAGGGACGGCAGGCTGACAGACAACAACCCAGCGACCAACATGGCGCATGCAAGCAATCTCATGGTTTTTCTCCAAATGAGCGACAATCATGGCCTGAGATTAATAGCCGGGGACTGGCAGTCACCTGACGGCGAGATTACAACTTTGTCAGCTTGACGCCTTGCCTGCGCTGTCCGCGTATAAAGCCCCATTGCGACCAGCCACGAGTCATCCATGAAATTACTGATCGTCGAAGATCAAGCCAAGACCGGCCACTACCTGCATCAGGGCCTGAGTGAAGCCGGTTTCAGCACCGAACTGGCCAGCGACGGCATCACCGGCCAGCACATGGCCCTGACCGGCGACTATGCCCTGCTGATTCTCGATGTCATGCTGCCCGGGCGCGACGGCTGGCAGATTCTTCAGGCTGTGCGCAGCGCTGGGCTGGACACACCGGTGCTGTTCCTGACCGCCCGGGATGCCGTGGAAGACCGGGTTCGCGGCCTGGAACTGGGCGCCGACGACTACCTGGTCAAGCCGTTTGCCTTTTCGGAACTGCTGGCCAGGGTCCGCAGCCTGTTGCGCCGGGGCAGCAGCGCCCCGCAGGAAACCAGCCTGCAACTGGCCGACCTGCGCCTGGATCTGTTGCGCAGGCGTGTCGAACGCAGCGGCAAGCGCATCGACCTGACCGCCAAGGAGTTCAACCTGCTGGAGCTGTTGCTGCGCCGTCAGGGTGAGGTGCTGCCCAAGTCTCTTATTGCCTCACAAGTGTGGGACATGAATTTCGACAGCGACACCAATGTGATCGAAGTGGCGATCCGCCGCCTGCGCCTGAAGATCGATGACGATTTCAGCAACAAACTGATCCACACCGTACGCGGCATGGGTTATGTCCTCGAAGAACGCCCGGCATGATCGCCCGCCTGTCCCTCGGTAGCCGCCTGGCCCTGCTGTTCGCCGCCGCTACTGCGGTGGTCTCGCTGCTGGCCGGGGTACTGTTCAATCAGGCCAGCGAAGCCCATTTCATCGAACTCGATCAGCAACTGCTCGACAGCAAGCTGGCAATCCTGCGTCCGCTGCTGCAAGACGTGCATACCGCAGCGGACTTCGCCCAGCGCCAACCACGCATAGAGCACGAACTCAGCCGCCAGCCGGACCTGGCCCTGCGGGTCAATGGCGCCGATGGCACGCTATGGTTCGATAGCTCTTCCAACCCGCCGCGCAGCCTGTCCAGCCACTCCGGCCTGCATACGTTCATGAGCGCCGAGGTGGCCTACCGCACCTATAACGTGCCCCTGCAAGCGGACGCGGCCGACTCCCCGCAACTGACGCTGCTGCTGGATATCACCCATCACCAGCACTTCCTGCAACGCATGCAGCAGTTGATCTGGCTGACCGTCGGCCTGTCGGCACTGGCCACCGCCCTGCTCGGGGTCTGGGCGACCCGTAGCGCCCTGCGGCCGTTGCGGCAGATGAGTGAGATTGCCGCCAGTGTCTCGGCCAGCTCCTTGACCACGCGCCTGCCCGATAACGAAATGCCCAGTGAACTCGCCGAACTGACCCAGGCCTTTAACGCCATGCTGGCCCGCCTGGACGATGCCTTTCAGCGGCTCTCGGCGTTTTCCGCCGATATCGCCCATGAGCTGCGTACGCCGCTGTCGAATCTGCTGACCCACACCCAGGTGATTCTGACCCGGCCACGGGCCGTGGAGGATTATCGCGAGGCGCTGCTGGGCAATCTGGAAGAGCTGCAAGGCATGGCGCAGATGGTCAATGACATGCTCTATCTGGCCAAGGCCGATCACGGCCTGCTCACCCCGGCGCGGCAGAGCCTGCACCTGGCAGACGAAGCCGATGCCTTGCTGGAGTTTTTCGCGCCGCTGGCCGAAGAGGCTCAAGTTCAGTTGCTAAGAGAGGGACAGGCTACGTTGCAGGGCGACCGCACCATGCTGCGCCGGGCGCTATCCAATCTGCTGGATAACGCCCTGCGCTTCACCCCGTCGGGAGGTTCGGTGACAATGAAGATGGCGCAGACGGCCAAAGGGGTGGAGTTGAGCATCAGCAACGACGGCTCGACCATCGCACCGGAGATCCTGCCGCGCCTGTTCGACCGCTTTTATCGGGCCGATCCGGCGCGCCAGGAAGGCACTGAACATGCCGGTCTGGGCCTGGCGATTACTCAGTCGATCATTCGTGCCCACGGCGGCAGCATTCGCTGCGAGTCCGCGGTGGGCACTACGCGCTTCCTGATCGAGCTTCCTGCCTGAGCAAAACCGCCGCGTGATTACTCGTAGCGCAGTGCGTGCGCCGGCTCGATCTGCGCAGCACGCCAGGCCGGATAAAGCGTGGCGAGGAAGCTGAGGATAAAGCCGGCGCTGCAGATCAGTACCACGTCGCCGGTTTGCAGGTCCGACGGCAGGTTGCTGATGAAGTACACATCAGAGGTAAAGATGTGCTGGCCGCTGACTCGCTCGACCCAGGCCACCATCGCACTGACGTTGATTGCCGCAATTACCCCGAGAATGCCACCGATCAAGGTGCCGATCACACCGATCACCGTGCCCTGCACCATGAAGATGGTCATGATCTGCCGAGGCGTGGCGCCGATGGTGCGCAGGATGGCGATATCCGCGCCCTTGTCGTTCACCACCATAATCAGCGTTGCGATGATATTGAACGCCGCCACCGCGACAATCATGAGCAACAGCAGGCCGATCATGGTTTTTTCCATTTTCATCGCACTGAACAGGCTGCCCTGGGTGTGGGTCCAGTCATCGGCACGATAATCGGCGCCCAGCCCCGTGGCGATGGCTGACGACACCTGAGGCGCGGCGTACAGGTCTTTCAGCGCCAGACGCACGCCCTGCACCTGATTGGCCTGCCAGTGCTGGATTTCGGCGGCATCGGCGACGTTGACCAGGCCCATGGAGCCATCCAGCTCGGCGCCGACCCGGAAGATCCCGACCACGGTCAGGCGTTGCAGGCGCGGGGTGATACCGCCGGGTGCAGCGCTCAACTCGGGCACGATCAGGGTCAGCTTGTCGCCGACATTGAGGCGGAAACGCCGCGCGGTGATTTCCCCCAGCACCACGCCGAACTCGCCGGGACGCAAGTCCTGCAGGCGGCCCTGGACGATGTGCTGGGTGACGATGGACACTTGGCTTTCCAGGGCCGGGTCGATGCCATTGATCTGAATCGGCTGCATCGCGCCCTTGTAGGAGAGCATGCCGTCCATCTCGGTGAAGGGCACCGCCGCCGTCACTTCCGGGTTCTTCATGGCCGCAGCGGCTACCGGTTTCCAGTCGTCGACCGGCTTGACACCGGCGATGACCGCGTGGGGCACCATGCCGAGGATTCGCGAACTCATTTCCTGCTGGAAACCGTTCATCACCGACAACACCACGATCATCGCCAGCACACCCAGTGCCAGGCCGATCATCGAGGTCATCGAAATGAACGAAATAAAGTGATTGCGACGCTTGGCGCGGGTGTAGCGCGTACCAATGAATATCGCTAACGGTCTGAACATTCGTGAAGCCCGTGAAAAAAGCACCGTGAAAAAAAGGACAGCCCCGGCGCGGATAGCACGCCGGGCAAAGGCAATCAGGCCGCGACCAGACGCCCGTCTTCCAGACGCAACACGCGATCCATCTGCGTGGCCAGGTTCATATCGTGGGTCACCACCAGAAACGCCGTGCGCGAGGACGTGCTCAGCTCAAGCATCAAGTCCTGAATGCCCTGGGCGGTATGGTGGTCGAGGTTACCCGTAGGCTCGTCGAGCATCACCAGCCCCGGCTGGTTGACCAGCGCCCGGGCGATCGCCACGCGCTGACGCTCACCACCGGACAGCTCCGATGGCTTGTGCGCCAGGCGATGACCGAGGCCAACCCGCTCCAGCAGGGCCGTGGCCCGCTTGCGCGCCTCAGGGATCGCCGTGCGGCCGATCAACAGCGGCATGCACACGTTTTCCAGGGCGGTGAACTCAGGCAACAAATGGTGGAACTGGTAGACGAAGCCCAGCGCGCGGTTGCGCAGCAGGCCACGGGCTTTTTCGCCCAGGGCCGAAAGTTCTTCGCCGGCCAGCCAGACGCTGCCCTGGGACGGCGTGTCGAGGCCGCCGAGCAGGTTGAGCAAAGTACTTTTACCCGAGCCCGAACTGCCGACAATCGCCACGCGCTCGCCTGGATGCAGTTCCAGCTGCAGGCCGGACAACACCACTACTGACTCCGGGCCTTCCTCATAGGATTTGCCCAGGTTGCGGCAACTCAGAACTGCTTTATCACTCATGCCCGACTCACTCATAACGTAACGCCTCTGCCGGCTGGGTGCGCGCCGCACGCCAGGCGGGGTACAGGGTGGCGAGGAAACTCAGGATCAAGGCGGCGCCACAAACCATCAACACGTCCTGGGCCATCAGTTGCGACGGCAGATAGTCGATGAAGTACACGTCCGCATTGAGAAACTTGTGGCCGATGGCCTTTTCCAGCAGGGCAATCGCCGCGCTGACATTAAGGGCGGCAAAGATGCCGATGACCGCGCCGATCAGGGTGCCGACCACGCCAATCACTGTGCCCTGCACCATGAAAATTGCCATGATCTGACCCGGCGTCGAGCCCAGGGTGCGCAGGATGGCGATATCGCCCTTCTTGTCGTTGACCACCATGACCAGGGTCGAAATGATGTTGAACGCCGCTACGGCCACGATCAGCAGCAGCAACAGGCCGATCATGGATTTCTCCATGCCGATGGCCTGGTACAGGTTGCCGTGGGTGCGGGTCCAGTCACGGGCGTAGTAATTGTGCTCGCCCAGGCGCTGGGCGATTTCCCAGGAAACCCGTGGCGCATCGAACAGGTTCTGGAATTTCAGGCGCACGCCCTGAACCTGGTCCGGCTTCCAGCGCTTCATCAGGGCCAGGTCGCTGAGGTTGGTGATGCCCAGGTAACCATCCAGCTCACCGGCGCCGACATGGAAGATACCGACCACGGTAAAGCGCTTCATGCGCGGGAACATCCCGCCCGGTGTGACGGTGACTTCCGGCGCGACGAAGGTCACCTTGTCGCCCAGCACCACGCCCAGCTTGTTCGCGGCCTTGTCGCCCAGGACTACGCCGAACTCGCCGGGGGCCAGGTCATCGAGCTTCCCCTGCTGCATGAAGTTATCGATGATCGAAACTTTACGCTCCTGCACAGGGTCGATGGCATTAAGGAGGATCTTCTGCACCTTGCCATTGTTGGTCAGCAAACCCTGCATCTGGGTGAAAGGCGCGATCGCCTCGACCTGTGGGGTCTGCTTGATCTTGGCGGCCAAGGCCTGCCAGTCGTTGATCGGCTCGCCGGCCTCGATGGTGGCGTGGGGCACCATGCCCAGGACGCGGGTACGCATTTCATGATCGAAACCATTCATGACCGATAACACGACTATCATCACCACTACACCGAGGGCGAGGCCGATCATGGAAGTCAAGGAAATGAAAGATACGAAATGGTTACGGCGTTTTGCACGGGTATAACGCGTGCCAATGAATACAAAAAGAGGTCTGAACATGTGGTGGCTTGTTCGAGGGAATGGGAAAGTCCTTGTAGCAGGTCCAATCGTAGCGCTTTAAACTCAAAACACTCTGACCACCGCCGCCACCATGGGTTCACCATGTCGACATTAGATGAAGAAGAACGCCGCGAATACTACCGTATCGAGGATAGTGTCGCACTGGAAATTCACCTGCTGACGGATGAAGAAGCACAGGATCCGAGCCAGGTGCAGAGCCGTTCGATCATGTTTGATCTGCTCAGCGAATTGCACATCAGCGAGTTCGAATCCCAGCACCTGCTGCGTCAGCTGGATGAGCGCGACAGGGTCATGAACAGCTTCCTCAAGGCCCTGAGCAAGCGTATCGACCTGCTCAGCAAAGTCATGGCGCAGACCATCATGGGCCATATCGGTGCACCGCAGCCGGTGATCATTTCCGAAGGCGGCCTGCAGTTTCGCTCGCCGGTCCTGTTGCCGGTCGATGGCCTGCTGTCGCTCAAGATGGTGCTCATGCCCCAGGCGTCGGGCCTGATGGTGCAGGCCAAGGTCATTCGCTGCTCGCGCAGACCTGATGGCGGCTTTGATGTCGGCACCGATTTCATCGACCTGCCCGACACCCAGCGCCAACTGCTCGCCCGGCATATTCTGCAACGCCAGGCCCAGGCGCGCCGCGAGGCACTGGAAAAAGAAAAACCGCAACCCGATTGAATCGACCAGATTGTGCACAACCGGCGCCTCACCGCCTCCAGGAGTAAATGTGACCCTTATCTACGGCCACCGCGGCGCCAAAGGCGAAGCCCCCGAAAACACCCTCACTAGCTTTCAGGAGTGTCTCAAGCACGGCGTACGACGTTGCGAGCTGGACCTGCACCTGTCTCGCGACGGCGAGCTGATGGTGATCCACGACCCGACCCTCAAGCGCACCACCGACCGCCGTGGCAAGGTGGTCGAGCACCTGGGCGCCGATCTGGTGACCTATGACGCACGCAAAGGCGGGCCGGGCTGGGTCAACAGCTGCCCGATTCCGCGCCTGGAAGAGCTGTTCGAAAAGTGCGATTTCGAGCACTGGCAGCTGGAAGTCAAAAGCGCCTCGCGCACCCGTGCCGCCACCACCGTCCTGGCCATCCGCGAAATGGTTCAGCGCCATGGTTTGCTGGACAAGGTAACCATCACTTCGAGCTCGCGGGAAGTGCTACGCGCCGCCCAGGAGCTGACCCCGGATATCTCCCGTGGCCTGGTGGCGGAATATGCCTGGCTGGACCCGCTGAAAGTTGCGCAGAACTACGGTTGCGAGATTCTGGCGTTGAACTGGACGCTGTGCACCCCGGAGCGCTTGAAGAAAGCACAGAATCAGGGCCTGCATGTGTCGGTATGGACAGTCAACGAGCCCGCGCTGATGCGCAGGCTCGCCGACTTCGGCGTAGACAGCCTGATTACAGACTTTCCCGGTTTGGCCACTTCCACCCTCGGGAATCGCTGAAATCGGTCTCCCCGGCCGGCTCAGGCCACCGGCCGGAGCCGCTTAAAAAAGCCGGTTGAGGCCGTCGTAAGCAGCTACCCGATAGGCTTCGGCCATGGTCGGGTAGTTGAACGTGGTGTTGACGAAGTACTTCAGCGAGTTGGCCTCGCCCGGCTGGTTCATGATGGCCTGGCCGATGTGAACAATCTCCGACGCCTGGTCACCGAAGCAATGAACGCCCAGCACTTGCAGGGTTTCGCGGTGGAACAGGATCTTCAGCATGCCGACCCGTTCCCCGGAAATCTGCGCCCGCGCCATGCCTTTGAAGAAGGCCTTGCCCACTTCGTAAGGCACCTTGGCCTGGGTCAGTTCGTGTTCATTCTGACCAATCGAGCTGATCTCGGGAATGGTGTAGATCCCGGTCGGCACGTCGTTCACGAAACGCCAGCTGCCGTTGTCGACCACGCTACCCGCCGCCGAACGACCCTGGTCGTAGGCAGCACTGGCCAGGCTCGGCCAGCCGATCACATCGCCTGCGCCATAAATACCCGGCACGCTGGTGCTGTAGGTTTCATCGACTTCCATCTGACCGCGACCATTGGCCTTGAGGCCGACGTTTTCCAGACCCAGTTTGTCGGTGTTGCCAGTTCGGCCGTTGCACCAGAGCAAGGCGTCCGCCTTGATCTTCTTGCCGGATTTGAGGTGCAGGATCACACCGTTTTCCAGGCCTTCGACACGCTCGTACTCTTCGTTATGGCGAACCATGACGTTGTTGTTACTGAAGTGATAACTCAGGGCCTGGGAAATTTCCGAGTCCAGGAAGCTCAACAGCTGCTCGCGGTTGTCCACCAGTTCAACCATCACCCCCAGGCCGCTGAAGATCGACGCATATTCGCAACCGATGACGCCCGCGCCGTAGATGATCAGTTTGCGCGGGGTGTGGTTGAGGCTGAGGATGGTGTCGCTGTCGTAGATTCGCTTGTGGGTAAAGTCGATATCGGCAGGGCGATACGGGCGCGAGCCGGTGGCGATGATGATCTGGTTCGCCACCAGTTTTTCCATCACACCGTTGCCGCAGACCACATTGATGGTGCGCTCGTCGCCGAAGCTGCCGACACCGAAGAACACATCGACCCGGTTGCGGGCGTAGTAGGCCGTGCGCGAAGTCACCTGCTTGGAGATGACTTCCTCGGCGCTTTTCAATACATCGGGGAACGAGAACCAGCGCGGCTCGCCAATGGCCCGGAACATCGGGTTGGTGTTGAACTGGATGATTTGCTTGACCGAATGACGCAATGCCTTGGAAGGAATGGTACCAAGGTGGGTGCAGTTGCCGCCGACCTGGCGACGGCTGTCGACCATGGCAACCTTGCGTCCCGCCTTCGCGGCGTTCATTGCCGCACCTTCACCGGCAGGGCCGGAACCCAATACCACTACGTCGTAGTTGTAGACAGCCATGCGTACTCCTTTAGAACAGGCCGAGGCGCCACTCTGGCAGCTCTGGCTAAATCATGTCGCGGCCAGCGACATGAAGGATCGAAATTTCGAGGCGCAGTCTAAACCTGCGCCAAAGCGCCGAACATTAACCCTTGGTCGTGTCACAAGCCACTGTTTACCACGCGGTCTGTGACGTGCCATCGGTCGAAAAGCCGGTTGCGGCGAATCATAGAACGCTTATCGGCACAAATCGCCAAAAATCCTGCAATTGACCACCCAGCCTTCAAGAAAGCGTATTTCAACCCCTGTAATAACCAAGCACGCCACTCAGGCAAGGGGCGACATAACGGCCAAATCCGACCAGTAATGGTTGTCTTTAGCCACTATTACACATATTGTTACATCTATGTCTTGTGCGCAGGCAGGGAGCCTTGGCCGAGCCAAATCAGGAACATAAATACAACGGATTCCACAGGGGCTGGCGCCGTTTCAGTGCGTGCTGAAACGATGACGGCACCTATCGATACAGCCTGAGTGAGTAAATAAAAATGGCCTCGAATACGGGCAAAGGCAAGGCGATATTTCGCGTTGTCAGCGGCAACTTCCTTGAAATGTTTGACTTCATGGTCTACGGCTTTTACGCCACGGCCATTGCCAAGACCTTCTTCCCTGCCGATAGCGAATTCGCATCCCTGATGCTGTCCCTGGCGACCTTCGGTGCCGGCTTCCTGATGCGCCCACTGGGTGCCATCTTCCTCGGCGCCTACATCGACCGCCACGGCCGCAAACAAGGTCTGGTCGTTACCCTGGCCATGATGGCCATGGGTACGGTGCTGATTGCCTGCGTCCCCGGCTATGCAACGCTCGGCGTTGCGGCACCGATCCTGGTCCTGGTCGGCCGCCTGCTGCAAGGCTTCTCCGCCGGTGTCGAACTGGGTGGTGTTTCGGTCTACCTGGCAGAAATCTCCACACCGGGCCGCAAAGGCTTTTTCGTCAGCTGGCAATCGGCTAGCCAACAGGCTGCCGTGGTCTTCGCAGGTCTGCTCGGTGTTGGCCTGAACCACTGGCTCAGCCCGGCGGAAATGGGTGATTGGGGCTGGCGCGTGCCGTTCCTGATCGGTTGCATGATCGTTCCGGCGATCTTCGTTATCCGTCGCTCCCTGGAAGAAACCCCCGAGTTCGAAGCCCGCGCCGCCAAGCATCGCCCAACCATGGGCGAAGTGATGAAGTCCATCGGTCAGAACTTCGGCCTGGTCATCGCCGGCATGGCGCTGGTGGTCATGACCACTGTGTCCTTCTACCTGATCACTGCCTACACCCCGACCTTCGGCAAGAACGAACTGCACCTGTCTGACCTGGACAGCCTGCTGGTAACCGTATGCGTCGGTATTTCCAACTTCATCTGGCTGCCGGTAATGGGCGCCGTGTCCGACAAGATCGGCCGCAAGCCGCTGCTGCTGGCCGCGACCATCCTTGCCATCATCACCGCCTACCCGGCGCTGTCCTGGCTGACGTCCAACCCAAGCTTCGCCAACCTGCTGATCGTCGAGCTGTGGCTGTCGTTCCTGTACGGTTCGTACAACGGTGCGATGGTGGTTTCCCTGACCGAAATCATGCCGATTGAAGTCCGCACCACCGGCTTCTCCCTGGCCTACAGCCTGGCGACCGCAACCTTCGGCGGCTTCACTCCGGCGGCCTGTACCTATCTGATCCACGTCCTGGACAACAAGGCAGCACCGGGCATCTGGCTCAGTGGCGCCGCCATCCTCGGCCTGATCGCCACCCTGGTCCTGTTCCGCAAGGGCGGCCAGGCACACAAGGCGGCACAAAACGCTGTCGCTGCTGGCTGATTCAGCTCCAGCCACACAAAAATGCCCCGACTGGTGACAGTCGGGGCATTTTTATGAGCGGTTCATTTTGCCTGTGGGAGCGAGGCTTGCCCGCGAAGGCGGTATTTCAGGGCCGGATTATGTGTTGGATGTACCGGCCTCTTCGCGGGCAAGCCTCGCTCCCACAAGGCTACTTCGCAGCAAAAAAAACGCCCCGACTGGCAACAGTCGGGGCGTTTTCATTTCATCTTGCAGCCCGCAGCTCGAAGCCAGCCGCTGCTTTTACCGTGGAAAGGCTGGTGGATTAACGCCCGCCATATCTTCCATCACGCGGACCACCTGGCAGCTGTAACCGAATTCGTTGTCGTACCAGACGTACAGGACAACACGGTTATCGTTGGCGATGGTGGCTTCGGCATCGACCACACCGGCGTGACGCGAGCCGACGAAGTCAGTGGATACCACTTCCTGAGAGCTGACGAAGTCGATCTGCTTGTGCAGGTCGGAGTACAGCGCAGTGTGACGCAGGTACTCGTTCACGTCCTCGCGGGTCGTGTTCTTTTCCAGGTACAGGTTGAGGATGGCCATGGACACGTTGGGCGTCGGCACGCGGATTGCGTTGCCGGTCAGCTTGCCGGCCAGCTCAGGCAGGGCCTTGGCGGCGGCAGTGGCAGCACCGGTCTCGGTGATAACCATGTTCAGCGCAGCGCTGCGGCCACGGCGATCGCCCTTGTGGAAGTTGTCGATCAGGTTCTGGTCGTTGGTGTACGAGTGAACCGTTTCAACGTGACCGTTGACGATGCCGTACTTGTCGTTGATTGCCTTGAGCACCGGCACGATGGCGTTGGTGGTGCAGGACGCTGCCGAGATGATCTTGTCATCGGCAGTGATTTCGCCATGGTTGATACCGTGGACGATGTTCTTCAGCTTGCCCTTGCCCGGCGCGGTCAGGACTACGCGGTCGACGCCTGGGCAGGCCAGGTGCTGGCCGAGGCCGTCGGCATCACGCCAGACACCGGTGTTGTCCACCAGCAGAGCATTGCTGATGCCGTACTGGGTGTAATCCACCTCGGTCGGGTTCTTCGCGTAGATCACCTGGATCAGGTTGCCGTTGGCGGTGATGGTGTTGTTGGCTTCGTCGATGGTGATGGTGCCATCGAACGGACCGTGCACCGAATCACGACGCAGCAGGCTGGCACGCTTGACCAGATCGTTCTCGGCGCCCTTGCGCACGACGATGGCACGCAGTCGCAGGCCGTCGCCGCCACCGGTCTTCTCGATCAGGATACGCGCCAGCAGGCGACCGATACGGCCGAAACCGTAAAGCACAACGTCAGTGCCTTTACGGGCATTGGCGTTCTGCTGGCCAACTACATCGGCCAGTTCGTCACGGACGAACTGCTCGGCGCTGCGGCCATTGCCTTCGGACTTGAACTTCACGGCCAGCTTGCCCAGGTCCACCGAAGCGGCACCCAGCTTGAGCTCGCTCATCGCTTTGATGAGCGGGAAAGTCTCGTGGACGGACAACTCACTCGCATCGGACTGGCGATGACGGGCAAAGCGGTGGGCTTTGAGAATCGCGATCACTGAACGGTTGATCAGGCTACGGCCGTAGATCGAACTCACCACATTGTTATTGCGGTAGAGCTGTCCAATAAGAGGAATCATCGCTTCGGCGAGCGCTTCACGATCAATCCACTCACCAAGACACTGGTCGGGCTTCTGAGTCACGGGAACCTTCCACATGTAGGGGCTGAAAAAAGGGGCTACATTATGACCGCGCCTTTGTTTATGAGCAATGCACGGCTATCAGATCTGACGGCACTACATAATTTTCACCCCCTTGTGACAGCGCTGTCCTTCATAAGATCCGCTGCTTTTCGCCCACACAAACATTCTGAAAACAGCGTAAAGTTTCAGGCTGACTGACAGCCCTGACCTTCCACCGGTACAATCGCGGCCCCTGTCGCAACGCCTGGAGCTTTATCTTCCGTGCCCGTTCTGCGTCTACCGCTTCTTCCTGCCGCCGCAGGCAAACAACACTGGGGCAACCTGCCCGGTGCCGCCCTCAGCCTGGCCATTGCCGAGGCTGCCAGCGCCGCCAAGCGTTTTACCCTGCTCCTGACAGCCGACAGCCAGAGCGCCGAGCGCCTGGAACAGGAGCTGAGGTTCTTCGCCCCGACATTGCCGGTCCTGCATTTTCCGGACTGGGAAACCCTGCCCTACGACTTGTTCTCGCCGCACCAGGACATCATTTCCCAACGCATCGCCAGCCTGTACCGGCTGCCGGAGCTGGAACATGGCGTATTGGTAGTGCCGATCACCACGGCCCTGCATCGCCTGGCCCCGACCAAGTTCCTGCTGGGCACCAGCCTGGTCCTGGATGTGGGCCAGAAGCTGGATGTCGAGGCCATGCGTACGCGCCTGGAAGCCAGTGGCTACCGCTACGTCGACACGGTCTACGAGCACGGCGAGTTCACCGTCCGCGGTGCGCTGATCGATCTGTTTCCCATGGGCAGCAAGCTGCCCTACCGCATCGACCTGTTCGATGACGAAATCGAAACCCTGCGCACCTTCGACCCGGAAAACCAGCGCTCCGTGGACAAGGTCGACTCCGTGCGCCTGCTCCCGGCCCGGGAGTTCCCGCTGCAGAAGGAAGAAGTCACGCGCTTCAAGGCGCGTTTCCGCGAGCGCTTCGACGTGGACTTCCGCCGCAGCCCGATCTTCCAGGACCTGAGCAGCGGCATCACCCCGGCCGGTATCGAGTACTACCTGCCGTTGTTCTTCGAAGACACCGCGACCCTGTTCGACTACCTGCCCCAGGACACCCAGGTGTTCTCCCTGCCGGGCATCGAGCAGGCTGCCGAGAACTTCTGGAACGACGTGCGCAACCGCTACGAAGAGCGCCGCTACGACCCGGAACGCCCGCTGCTGCCGCCCAATGAGCTGTTCCTGCCGGTGGAAGACTGCTTCGCCCGACTGAAAAACTGGCCGCGCGTCGTCGCCAGCCAGCAGGACGTCGAAGCGGGCGGCGGCCGCGAGCGCTTCCCGGCGCAGCCATTGCCGGAATTGGCCATCGAGGCCAAGGCCACGCAACCGTTGGCGGCGTTGTCGAACTTTCTCGACCAGTTCCCCGGCCGCATCCTGTTCACGGCCGAATCCGCCGGTCGCCGGGAAGTACTGCTGGAACTGCTTGAACGCCTGAAATTGCGACCCAAGACCGTCGACGGCTGGCAGGATTTCGTCAGCAGCAAGGAACGCCTGTCGATCACCATCGCACCGCTGGACGAAGGCCTGGTGCTGGAAGACCCGGCCCTGGCGTTGATTGCCGAGAGCCCGCTGTTCGGCCAGCGCGTCATGCAGCGTCGCCGCCGGGAGAAACGCAGCGACGGCGGCAACAACGACGCGGTGATCAAAAACCTTACCGAGCTGCGCGAAGGCGCGCCGGTGGTGCATATCGACCACGGTGTCGGCCGTTACCTGGGCCTGATCACCCTGGAAGTGGACAACCAGGTCGCCGAGTTCCTCGCTCTGGCCTACGCCGACGAAGCCAAGCTCTACGTGCCGGTGTCCAGCCTGCACCTGATCGCCCGCTACACCGGCAGCGACGACGAACTGGCGCCGCTGCATCGCCTGGGCTCCGAGACCTGGCAGAAGGCCAAGCGCAAGGCCGCCGAACAGGTCCGCGACGTCGCCGCCGAGCTGTTGGATATCTATGCCCGTCGTGCCGCCCGGGAAGGCTATGCCTTTGCCGACCCGACCCTGGACTACGCCACGTTCAGCGCCGGTTTCGCCTTTGAAGAGACCCCGGACCAGCAGACCGCCATCGATGCCGTGCGCGCCGACATGCTCGCACCCAAGCCCATGGATCGCCTGGTCTGCGGCGACGTTGGCTTCGGCAAGACCGAAGTGGCCATGCGCGCCGCATTCATTGCCGTGCACGGTGGCCGTCAGGTGGCGATCCTGGTGCCCACCACCCTGCTCGCCCAGCAGCATTACAACAGCTTCCGCGACCGCTTCGCCGACTGGCCGGTGACCGTGGAAGTGATGAGCCGCTTCAAGTCGACCAAAGAGGTCAACGCGGCCGTGGCCGACCTGGCCGAAGGCAAGATCGATATCGTCATCGGTACCCACAAGCTGTTGCAGGACGATGTCAAGATCAAGAACCTGGGCCTGGTGATCATCGACGAAGAACACCGCTTCGGTGTGCGCCAGAAAGAACAGCTCAAGGCCCTGCGCAGCGAAGTCGACATTCTCACCCTGACCGCCACGCCAATTCCGCGCACGCTGAACATGGCAGTGTCGGGCATGCGCGACCTGTCAATCATCGCCACGCCGCCAGCCCGGCGCCTGTCGGTGCGCACCTTCGTCATGGAGCAGAACAAGAGCACGGTCAAGGAAGCCCTGCTGCGCGAGCTGTTGCGCGGCGGCCAGGTCTACTACCTGCACAACGACGTCAAGACCATCGAGAAATGCGCCGCCGACCTCGCCGAACTGGTGCCCGAGGCCCGGATCGGCATCGGGCACGGGCAGATGCGCGAGCGTGACCTCGAACAGGTGATGAGCGACTTCTATCACAAGCGCTTCAACGTGCTGATCGCCTCGACCATCATCGAGACCGGCATCGACGTGCCGAGCGCCAACACCATCATCATCGAGCGTGCCGACAAGTTCGGTCTGGCCCAGTTGCACCAGTTGCGCGGCCGGGTCGGGCGCAGTCACCACCAGGCCTACGCTTACCTGCTGACGCCACCACGCAAGCAGATCACCACCGATGCTGAAAAGCGTCTGGAAGCGATTGCCAATACCCAGGACCTCGGCGCCGGCTTCGTGCTGGCCACCAACGACCTGGAAATCCGTGGCGCCGGTGAACTGCTGGGCGACGGTCAGAGCGGGCAGATCCAGGCGGTGGGTTTCACCCTGTATATGGAAATGCTCGAGCGCGCGGTCAAGGCCATCCGCAAGGGTGAACAGCCGAACCTCGACAAGCCGCTGGGCGGCGGTCCGGAAATCAACCTGCGCCTGCCGGCGCTGATTCCCGAAGCCTACCTGCCGGATGTGCATACGCGGCTGATTCTTTACAAGCGCATCGCCAACGCGGCGGATGAAGAGGGTCTCAAGGATCTGCAGGTGGAGATGATCGACCGCTTCGGCCTGTTACCGGAACCGACCAAGAACCTGGTGCGCCTGACCCTGCTCAAATTGCAGGCCGAGCAACTGGGCATCAAGAAAATCGACGCCGGGCCGCAGGGTGGACGAATCGAATTCGCCGCCGATACTCCAGTAGATCCGCTGACCCTGATCAAGCTGATCCAGGGCCAGCCCAATCGCTATAAATTCGAAGGAGCCACGCAGTTCAAGTTCATGGTGCCCATGGAACGCCCGGAAGAGCGTTTCAACAACCTTGAAGCACTGCTGGAACGTCTGACCCCGAAAACTGCTTGAAGGATTCACCCATGCGTTTGCTCCGCCCGTTGTTCCTGCTGCTGGTGCTGATTGCGCCTGCGGCTTTCGCCGATGGCAACTATCAGGTCGAGATGATCCTGTTCCGCCAGCTCGACGAACCTGCGGCCCCCTTGCAGTACGCGCCGGAGAACTGGTCGGCCAACGCCAGTCACTTGAGCGCCGAGAACGAACGCAGCCCGGCGCTGGGCGAAATGGCCAACAAGCTCACCGCCAGTGGCAAGTACCAGGTGCTGCTGCATCGTGCCTGGCAACAGGAGCTGAAGGCCGATCCGGTTAAAATGGCCATCAGCAGCGGCCAGGAGCAATTCGGCCACTTTCCCATCGAGGGCACCCTGAGCCTGGGCCTGTCGCGCTTTACCGACATCGCCGCCGAGTTCTGGGTCAACCGCCTCGATGCCCACGGCGTGCTGCTCAGCAGCGAACGCATGAGCCAGAGCGCACGGGTCAAGAACGGCGAGTTGACCTTTATGGACAACGGCAGCCTGGCCATGCTGGTGAAAGTCTCGCCCCTGTAATTCATCAGGGAGCGCACTGGGCGCTCCTTGCCCTTTTGTGTATCGCTTCGGCGTAGGGCTGTTCTGAACGGTGTCGTCCATCCTTGAAAAAGTCCTGGCCTCGGCCTGGACGCAATTCTTTACCGCTCAAACCCTTGAGCGCGGGCAGAGCTATGCCCGACAACAACGCATCAGGCTCAAGGAGATCGATGCCGGGACCGTCAGCACAGTGTGCGAAGGCTCAGGTAGCAACAGCTATCGACAGACCCTGAAATTCCGCGACCCGGACAAATTCACCTCCTTCCTCAATTGCCGCTGCACCTGCCCGGTGGGCAGCAATTGCAAGCACGCCGCCGCCGCCCTGTACTTCCTGCAACAGCCGCAGAATCAGGCGCAAGTCATGGCCGCCATCGACCATGCCCTGAGCGCAGCGATAGCCCGACGTATCGAGCCGGCCCCGGTGCTGCCGGAACGTTTGGTCGACACCCTGATCCCGCGCCCGCGGCTGATCCTGGCCAGCATCGAGTTCAGTGCCTACGAACCGCGTAACGGCCGCATGCAGCGACATATGCAGCATCGTGCCGCGCTGGCGTTCAACTATGCCGGGCACTACGCCATCGGCACGGCCAATGTCAGCGTGCTGGTCAGTTCCCTGGGCAGTGATCTGGTCAACCAGAAGAGCGATATTCTCGAACACCGGGAAACCGAAACCCTGCGCATCCGTCGCCAGGGCGAGATCGAGCGCCAGTACCGGCAGATGCTGCATGACCTGGGTTTCAAGGTCGCCACACGGCAGAGCAAGGCCCTGCCCGACAGCGCCGGGGACATGTTCGAGCTGCCCAACGACAAGGCCTGGCTGCACTTCGTGCTCAACGACCTGCCGCGCCTGCAGGAGCAGAACTGGGAAATCGAGATCGATGAGCACTTCGCCTTCGATGTCACCCCGGTCGAAGAATGGTATGCGGTGGTCGACGAAGAACCGCAGCGCGACTGGTTCGACCTGGAGCTGGGCATCATCGTCAACGGCGAACGCCTGAGCCTGCTGCCGATCCTGATCAACCTGTTGCGCAGCCATCCGGAATTGATGAGCGCCGCCGGTATCGCCAAGCGCCGTGACGACGAACAGTTGTTGGTCCAGCTCAACCATTTCACCCAACGCGGCGGCGGTCCGGTACAGGTCGCCCTGCCCTACGGCCGACTCAAACCGGTACTGGCCACCCTCGGCGATTTCTACTGGCGCGAAGACGGCAATACCTCGGTACGCCTGAACAACGCCGACGCCACGCGCTTGACCGAGCTGGATGAGATCCCGCTGACCTGGCAAGGCGGTGACCGGGTAAGGCAGTTCGCCGACCGCCTGGCTTCAATCAAGGACGCCGCAGTCAGCGTCCCTGCCGACCTCAACGCTACGCTGCGGCCCTATCAACTGGAAGGCTTGAGCTGGATGCAGGCCCTGCGCGAGCTGGAGGTGGGCGGTGTGCTGGCCGATGACATGGGCCTGGGCAAGACCCTGCAGACCCTGGCCCACCTCCTGATCGAGAAGCAGGCCGGACGCCTGGATCGCCCGGCCCTGGCGGTGATGCCCACCAGCCTGATCCCCAACTGGATGGACGAAGCCGAACACTTCACGCCGCAGTTGCGCGTGCTCGCCCTGCACGGCGCCAATCGCCATCAGGACCTGGCCAACCTGACCGACTACGACCTGATTCTGACCACCTATGCCCTGCTGCCCCGGGACGTCGAAATCCTCGCCAGGCAGCCGCTGCATGTGTTGATTCTCGACGAAGCCCAGTACATCAAGAACCCCAACAGCAAGGCCGCCCAGGCCGCCCGTGAGCTCAATGCGCGGCAACGCCTGTGCCTGAGCGGCACACCACTGGAAAACCACCTGGGCGAGCTGTGGTCGCTGTTCCACTTCCTGATGCCGGGCTGGCTGGGCAGCAGCAAGGAATTCAACAGCAACTACCGCAGTGCCATCGAGAAGCACGGCAACGTCGAGCGCCTGCATCACCTGAACGCCCGTATCAAGCCGTTCCTGCTGCGCCGAACCAAGGAACAGGTAGCGACCGAGCTGCCACCCAAGACCGAGATCATCCACTGGGTCGATCTCAACGACGCACAGCGCGATGTCTACGAGACCGTGTGCCTGGCCATGGACAAGAAGGTTCGCGACGAAATCAGCCGCAAGGGCGTGGCCCGCAGCCAGATCATCATCCTCGAAGCCCTGCTCAAGCTGCGCCAGGTCTGCTGCGACCTGCGCCTGGTCAACGACACGCCGATCAACCCGCGCCACGGCAGCTCGGCCAAGCTGGCGAGCCTGATGGAGATGATCGAGGAACTGATCGCCGAAGGTCGCAAGATCCTGCTGTTCTCCCAGTTCACCTCGATGCTGACCCTGATAGAGGCCGAGCTGAAACAGCGCAATATCGGCTACGCCCTGCTCACCGGCGCCACCCGCGATCGCCGCACCCCGGTGCATGACTTCCAGGCAGGCAAGCTGCCGATCTTCCTGATCAGCCTCAAGGCTGGCGGCACGGGCCTGAACCTGACCACCGCCGACACCGTGATCCATTACGACCCGTGGTGGAACCCGGCCGCAGAAAACCAGGCCACCGACCGCGCCTATCGCATCGGTCAGGAAAAGCCGGTGTTCGTCTACAAGATGATTGCCAGGGGCACGGTGGAAGAGAAAATTCAGCGCCTGCAGCAGGAAAAGTCAGCACTGGCCGCAGGCGTACTCGATGGCCGCAGCACCGGCGACTGGAAGCTGCAAAGCGAAGATATCGCGGCGCTGTTTGCGCCACTGCCGTTGCCACCAAAGAAAGCCAAGCGCTAATTCCTATAGGAGCGAGGCTTGCTGCACGATTGCGCCGCATCGCTGACTCCTGTGGGAGCGTGGCTTGCCCGCGAAGAAAACGACGCGGTGCCTCTGACAGACCGCAGCGTTCAGTTCGCGGGCAAGCCTCGCTCCAACGGGTTCAGTGCTTGCTGCACGATTGCCCGGTATCGCTGACTCCTGTGGGAGCGCGGCTTGCCCGCGAAGGAAACGACGCCGGGTATCTGAAAGACCGCAGCGTTCAGTTCGCGGGCAAGCCTCGCTCCAACGGGTAGGCGGAGAGCACCCGCGCCAGCGTCGCCTTGACCTTGCCCATACCGTCATGCAGCGCCTGTTCGATCTCGGCCATGGTAATCACCGCCGCCGATTTGCCCGCCGCCGGGTTCACCACCAGGGCCAGACAGGCGTATTCCAGTTCCAGCTCGCGAGCCAATGCCGCCTCGGGCATACCGGTCATGCCGACGATATCGCAGCCATCACGCTCCAGGCGCAGGATCTCGGCCACGGTTTCCAGGCGCGGGCCCTGGGTGCAGGCGTACACGCCGCGATCACTGAACTGGCAACTTTCCGCCGCCAGCGCCGCGATCAGACGCGCCCGCAGCGCTTCGCTGTAGGGGTAGCTGAAATCGATATGGGTGACCTGTTCCAGATCGTCAGCGAAGAAGGTGTGCTGGCGCCCGCTGGTGTAGTCGATCAGGTCATGGGGCACGCAGAAATGCCCGGTGCCCATGGCCGGATGAATCCCGCCCACGGCGTTCACTGCCAGAATGGCTTCGGCACCCGCCTGCTTCAAGGCCCAGATATTGGCCCGGTAGTTCACCTGATGCGGCGGAAAACGGTGCGGATGGCCGTGGCGAGCGAGAAACATCACCTCGCGCCCAGCGTACTCACCGAGCTGAATATCCCCCGACGGCGCGCCATAGGGCGTATTCATCGGCAGGGACTGGCGGATATGCAGGCCATCGAGCTGGGTCAGGCCAGTGCCGCCGATAATCGCGTAAACAGTCATGGGTAATCCTTAATCAATCAGTTGGGCATCGCGCAGTGCAGACAGCGCGGCCAGCCAGCGTGGGTGCTGGCGATATTCGGTGGTGGCATAGGCCTGGCCGCGCATGCGCGCAATGCGCGGCGAAGGAGTGATTTTCAGGCGCTGGGCCGCACTCAGGGCCAGTTCGGCAGAGGCGCGGTCATTGCAGACCAGACCCATGTCGCAACCGGCGCTGAAAGCCGCTTCGATACGGTTGGCGGAATCACCGACCACATGGGCACCGGCCATGGACAGGTCATCACTGAAGATCACCCCGTCAAAGCCCAGCTCGCCGCGCAGGATGTCCTGCAACCAGCGACGGGAGAAACCGGCGGGGCTGGCATCGACCTGCGGGTAGATCACATGGGCAGGCATGACCGCCGCCAGCTGGTTGCTCAAGCGGGCGAACGGCACCAGGTCATTGGCGCGAATGTCCGCCAGACTGCGTTCGTCGACCGGAATCGCCACATGGGAATCGGCTTCGGCCCAGCCGTGCCCAGGGAAATGCTTGCCGGTCGCGGCCATGCCAGCAGCGTTCATGCCACGGATAAAGGCACCGGCCAACAGCGCAGCGCGCTCAGGGTTGCCTTCGAAGGCGCGGCTGCCGACGACGGCGCTGCGCTGATAGTCCAGGTCCAGCACCGGGGCGAAACTCAGGTCCAGGCCCACGGCCAGTACCTCAGTCGCCATCAGCCAGCCGCAATGCTCGGCCAGCTGCTCGGCATCGGGGTTATCGGCGATCGCCCGCATCGCTGGCAGACGCAAGAAGCCCTGGCGCAGGCGCTGGACGCGTCCGCCCTCTTGGTCCACCGCCAGCAACAGATCCGGGCGAACGGCACGAATGGCCGCGCTCAGCTCACGAACCTGACGCGGATGCTCGATATTGCGGGCAAAAATGATCAGGCCACCCACTTCGGGGTGGCGCAGGAATTGACGGTCTTCAGCAGTCAGCCAGGTACCGGCGACATCCACCATCAGCGAGCCTTGCAGGCCAGAACTCATATCTGTAACTCACCCTACCAAAACAATCCGGGCATGGTGCTTGATCATTGAGTCAGGTGCAATCTCAGGCCTTGGCGACGCTCGGCGCACTGGAGGTGCTTTTGCTGCGCGGGCGTAGTTGCGCGGAGATCATCGCGGCATCGGTCACGCCGGTTTCGGCACGCATGCCAGCGGCGAGGAACGGCACCATCAGGCGCATGACCTGTTCGATGGAAGTATTGACGCCGAAATCGGTCTCGGCAATGGCGCGCAGCGCCTTGATCCCGGACATGCTGAACGCCGCAGCACCGAGCATGAAGTGCACACGCCAGAACAATTCGATGGGCGGGATACGCGGTGCAGCTTCGTTGACCAGGGTCATGTAGCGGCGGAACACCTTGCCGTACATGTCTTCCAGATAACGCCGCAGGTGACCCTGACTCTGACTGAAGGCCAGGCCCAGCAGGCGCATGAAGATCGACAGGTCGTTATTGCTGCGCGGTTGCACGGCCAGAGCCTGCTCCACGAGCATTTCCAGCAGTTCTTCCAGGGTCGGCTTGTGTTCAGGCTTAGCCTGATGGCGCTCGAGTTCGCGATCGAGGCTGATGCAAAACGGCCCGAGGAAGCGTGAGAACACTGCCTGAATCAGCGCCTTCTTGGAACCAAAGTGATAGTTCACCGCCGCCAGATTGACCGAGGCCTTGCTGGTAATCAGGCGCAATGAAGTTTCGGCAAAGCCTTTTTCTGCGAACAGCTGCTCAGCTGCATCGAGGATGCGTTCAACGGTTTCCGACTGGGCCATGGGTCTCTGCCTGACAAACACTTGTTTGAAACATACGTATCATACAGGTGGATTGTCAAGCCCGGCTGTTCA
This sequence comes from Pseudomonas sp. JUb42, assembly GCF_024807945.1. Classification (GTDB taxonomy): domain Bacteria; phylum Pseudomonadota; class Gammaproteobacteria; order Pseudomonadales; family Pseudomonadaceae; genus Aquipseudomonas. The sequence goes on from NZ_JANUFD010000002.1 coordinate 433,372, forward strand.
TTATCTGGCCGCGCAGTCACGTATTCAACCATACAAGACGGGCACTGCAGACTGCCGCATGCCCCCTTGAACGAGGCGTCATAACGTTGCGCCGACCAACGGATCGAAAACGACGATTGCCAAGGCGCGTTCACTGTATATAATCCCAGTCACTGTATAAAAAGACAGAGCGCCCGACATGATCAAACTGACGCCACGCCAAGCCGAGATTCTGGGCTTCATCAAACGCTGCCTCGAAGACAACGGCTACCCGCCTACTCGCGCGGAGATCGCTCAGGAGCTGGGCTTCAAGTCCCCCAACGCGGCGGAAGAACACCTCAAGGCCCTGGCCCGTAAAGGCGCCATCGAAATGACCCCGGGTGCTTCCCGTGGCATTCGCATCCCCGGCTTCGAAGCCAAGGCCGAGGAAGCCGGCCTGCCGATCATCGGCCGTGTCGCCGCCGGTGCGCCGATCCTCGCTCAACAGCACATAGAAGAATCCTGCAACATCAACCCTGCGTTTTTCCATCCCAGTGCCGATTACCTGTTACGGGTGCACGGCATGAGCATGAAGGACGTCGGTATCTTTGACGGCGACCTGATCGCCGTACACACCACCCGTGAGGCCCGCAACGGCCAGATCGTCGTCGCCCGCATCGGTGACGAGGTGACGGTCAAGCGCTTCAAGCGCGAAGGCAGCAAGGTCTGGTTGATTGCCGAGAACCCCGACTTCGCGCCGATTGAGGTCAACCTCAAGGAGCAGGAACTGGTGATCGAAGGTTTGAGTGTCGGCGTCATTCGCCGTTAAGGAGACGTTTATGCAGTTCCTCCAAGCACCGCATGCCCAACTGCCACTGTTCGAGGTATTCATGGCCCAGCCCATTATCGCCCCGGACCTGCAAGACGTGGTCGAGACAAACTGGCCCAACGAGCCGGAAGTGTTCAGTGAGCTGTCATTGCGCGGCGCGGCGGGGAGCTGCCTGAGCCTGATGGCTCCGGTCCTGCGCGAACTGAGCCAGGACCAGGGTTCGCGCTGGCTGACGCTGATTGCGCCGCCATCGAGCCTGACCCAGGCCTGGCTGCGGGACGCCGGCCTCAATCGCGAGCGAATCCTGCTGCTGCAACCCCGTGGCACTCAAAGCGCTTTGGAACTGACCCGTGAAGTCCTGCGCCTGGGCCGCAGCCACACCGTGGTCAGTTGGATCAACCCGCTCAACTCAACCTCGCGCCAGCAACTGATCACCGCCGCGCGAATCGGCGATGCGCAGAGTCTGAATATTCGATTGGGCTAATAGCTGGCGAGCGCCGGGGCAAATTGTGGGAGCGAATTGTGGGAGCGAATTCATTCGCGAATAGGCCAGTACACTCAACGCATCTCCAGCGCCCGAGCCGCCGCTTTCGCGAATGAATTCGCTCCCACGAGTTTTATTTCAAATCTATAGCCGCACGTTAAAAGAGCGCGGTGCCAGTAGACTTAGTGCAAAACCCGCGGCCCGCCGTCCTTCTCGATATCGCCTTCTGCCAGACGCCCAGCCATCTGCACGCCCATGCTCAACATCGCCTTGGCGACTTCAACATGCTGGCCGTGCAGGAAAACCTTGGCGTCTTCGGAGAAGTTAAGGGTCACCAAGGCGCCCTCGTCTTCGGCGCGACGCAACTCGATACGGCCGTCAGGCAATTCGACAATTTCAAGAAAAGAGGTGGGCATCAGGACAATTCTCCGCGAAAGGCGCGCATTGTAGCAGCTCACTGTCCCTGACCGTACCCCGGTAGTCGTCCGGCCTCAGCATTCACTCAAGCCTTCACGGAAGCGTATTGCCAGACCCTTGAGCTGTTGGCGCCAGCTTTCCAGCTCTTCGCGGGTCAATTCCACTTCCGGTTCATCGTCCAGATTGACCGCAACGATCAACGGCTGAGTGACATCGCCTTTCGGCTTCTTCGGCGCACTCGGCGGCAGGTACAGCGAGCGATAAGCGCTCAGCAGGCGTGCCAGCCAGGTCTCGGACTGCCCGGCCAGTTCGATCAGCTCGGCCATTTCCGGAATCTGCACTGTCTTGAGGACTTCCGGCGTCAGCAGGTCTTCCGCACGCGGGGAATTGGCCTGGGGCAGGCGATAAAAGCCGGCAATCTCATGGCACAAGCCCAGCAAGGCGCCATACAGGTGGAACAGGGCCGATTCGCGCTCGGCTTGCAACAACGCCTGAGAGTTGATCGCCCGCCCCTCCTGAGCCTTGCCCAGGGCCTCCAGGGAGAGGCCGGCAAAGTAAATCTTCTGGTTGGTGCGGGTATAGAGTTCGTGGGCCATGGCGGCAGCCTCATTAAAGTTGGGGGACGAGCACACCCCTGAAATAAAAAACCCTCGGTGTAACGGGTACACCGAGGGTCCATTCAGCCATTTAACCGGTCAGCGATCAACGCTTGTCTTCAACCTGCCAGGCCTTGCCGTCGAAGAAGGCGCGCCAACCAGTCGGTTTGCCCTCCAATTCGGTCTGCACATACTGCTCTTTGCTCTTGCGGCTGTAGCGGATCACCGCTGCACGACCGTCAGGATCCTTCTGCGGTGCATCGCAGAGGAAGTGATACTTAGGATCGATCTCAGCCTTGTGCGGCACGATCTCCATGACCAGCGGTGCACGGGTCTCGCGGTTTTTCGGGAACTGGCTGGCAGCCAGGAACAGACCCGAAGCACCATCACGCAGGATATAAGTGTCGTCGACCTTCTCGCACTTGAGTTCTGGCATCTTCACCGGGTCCATCTTCGGCGGCGCCGCTTCGCCGCTTTTCAGCAACTTGCGGGTGTTCTTGCAGTTGGTGCAGCCGAAGAACTTGCCGAAACGGCCGGTCTTGAGCTGCATTTCGCCGCCGCACTTATCGCACTCAACGCTCGGGCCTTCGTAACCCTTGATGCGGTAGGTGCCCTCTTCGATCTCATAGCCGGAGCAATCCGGATTGTTACCGCAGATGTGCAGCTTGTGTTTCTCGTCCAGCAGGTAGGCGTCCATCGCCGTGCTGCAGATCGGGCAACGATGCTTGCCACGCAGTACGCGAGATTCCGACTCACCCTCGTCATCCTCGGCAATCTCGTCGCCAGGGGTGAGGTTGACCGTGGCCTTGCAGCGTTCTTTCGGCGGCAGGCTGTAGCCCGAGCAACCGAGGAATACACCGGTGGACGCAGTACGAATCTGCATCGGACGACCGCAGACCTTGCACGGAATGTCGGTCATGACCGGCTGGTTGGCGCGCATGCCGCTGTCCGGCGCTTCGGCTACTTCGAGTTTCTTCTTGAAGTCACCGTAGAACTCGTCGAGCACGCTCTTCCAGTCACGCTCGCCCTGGGCCACATCATCGAGGTTCTCTTCCATACCGGCGGTAAAGCCGTAGTCCATCAGGTTGGAGAAGCTCTCGGACAGACGCTCGGTGACGATATCGCCCATCTTTTCGGAGTAGAAGCGGCGGTTGTGCAACGCCACGTAGCCACGGTCCTGGATGGTCGAAATGATCGCCGCGTAGGTCGATGGGCGGCCGATACCGCGTTTTTCCATTTCCTTGACCAGGCTTGCCTCGGAGTAACGCGCAGGCGGCTTGGTGAAGTGCTGTGTCGGATCGAGCTTAATCAGCTTGAGGTTGTCGCCCTGGGCCATGTCAGGCAGAACATCGTCGTCGCCCGGCTTGGTTATCTGCGGCAACACCTTGGTGTAACCGTCGAACTTGAGGATACGACCCTTGGCGCGCAGCTCGAAGGTTGCGGCCATGACGCTGACGGTGGTCGACAGGTATTGCGCAGGCGGCATCTGGCAGGCCACGAACTGGCGCCAGATCAACTCGTACAAGCGCTCGGCGTCACGCTCCATGCCCGTCAGCTTGCTCGGGTGGGTGTTGACGTCGGACGGACGAATCGCTTCGTGCGCCTCCTGGGCGCCCTCTTTGCTGCTGTAGACGTTCGGCGACTCCGGCAGGTACTTCTTGCCGAATTCGTTCTCGATGTAGTCACGAGCCATGCTCACGGCATCGGCTGAGAGGTTGGTGGAGTCGGTACGCATGTAAGTGATGTAGCCCGCTTCATACAAGCGCTGAGCCATCATCATGGTCTTCTTCACGCCGTAGCCCAGGCGGTTGCTCGCGGCCTGCTGCAGCGTCGAGGTGATAAAGGGTGCCGACGGCTTGCTGCTGGTCGGTTTGTCTTCACGCTTGGCGATGTTGTAGGCGGAGGCTTTGAGCTTCTCCAGCGCTGCCATGGCCTGGGCTTCGTTCAGCGGCTTGAAGGCTTCGCCGTTCTCGCGGGCCACTTCGAAGCGCACGTTGGCGCCCTTGGCGGTGCCCAGATCGGCGTGGACTTCCCAATATTCTTCGGGGTTGAACGCACGGATCTCGCGCTCACGCTCCACGACCAGTTTCACCGCCACCGATTGCACACGACCAGCGGACAGGCCACGGGCAATTTTCGCCCAAAGCAGCGGCGAGACCATGTAGCCGACCACACGGTCGAGGAAACGCCGCGCCTGCTGGGCGTTGACCCGATCGATATCCAGCTCGCCGGGCTGCGAGAACGCTTCCTGGATGGCCTTCTTGGTGATTTCGTTGAACACCACGCGCTTGTAGCGGCTGTCATCGCCACCGATGGCTTCGCGCAGGTGCCAGGCAATGGCTTCCCCCTCGCGATCCAAGTCCGTTGCGAGATAGATGGTGTCGGCATCCTTGGCGAGACGGCGCAGCTCTTCGATCACCTTCTCCTTGCCGGGAAGGATCTCGTACTTGGCTTTCCAGCCGTGCTCAGGATCGACGCCCATGCGCGAGACCAGCTGCTTGGCAGCCTTCTCTTTAGGCGTCAGTACCGGACCTTCGCCCACGGCGGCCTTGCCACGCTTGGCAGCAGGCTCTTTGGCGGCACTGGCCGAACCGCTGGTGGGCAGGTCTCGGATATGGCCGATACTCGACTTCACCACGTACTGGTTGCCCAAATACTTGTTGATGGTCTTGGCCTTAGCCGGGGATTCCACAATGACCAGCGATTTGCCCATGGATCAGAAAATTCCTGAATCTAGATATGAATGACAGTTGGAGCCAGATGTCGAGGCCCCGCTATATATAGTGGCTACAAGGTGAGGTCAAGCACAGGCTGTTGTGCGAACTCGCCTCAACCCTTGGAAAACAGACTGGGTTCGGCCTGGACCAAAGCAAAGCGCGGCACTTGTTCGCCGTCAACCTCGACTGACTCCAGAAACATGTTCAACGGCCGTACCCACAAGCCGTAATCACCATACAGGGCTTGATAGAAAACCACTTCTTCCTCGGTCTCGGAATGTCGGGCGACACTGAAAACGCGGTACTCGGGGCCTTTGTAATGGCGGTAGAGACCTGGCTGTAACTTCATATTGCGGCCCTCACAAGACACGAAAAAAAACTTCAATTTATTTTTTTACAAAAATACAAAAGCCGGGGCACCTGGCCCCGGCTTGTGTCACTCGAACGAATCAGACCCGCTCGAAGACCGTGGAAATACCCTGGCCCAGACCGATGCACATGGTTGCAACACCGAGGTTGCCGCCATTCTGCTTCATGACATTAAGCAAAGTGCCCGAAATACGGGCGCCGGAGCAACCGAACGGGTGACCCAGGGCAATGGCACCGCCGTGCAGGTTAACCTTCTCGTTCATCTTGTCGAGCACTTTCAAATCTTTCAGCACGGGCAGGGCCTGTGCAGCGAAAGCTTCGTTGAGCTCGAAGAAGTCGATATCGGCAATGCCAAGGCCGGCACGCTTCAAGGCTTTCTGCGTAGCAGGGACCGGGCCATAACCCATGATCGCCGGGTCCACACCCGCCACGGCCATGGAGCGGATCACCGCCATCGGCTGGATCCCCAGGTCCTGGGCACGCTGGGCCGACATGACGATCATGCACGAAGCGCCGTCAGTGATCTGCGAGGAAGTACCGGCCGTCACTGTACCGCCTTTCGGGTTGAAGGCCGGCTTCAACGCCGCGAGGCTTTCCAGGGTGGTTTCCGGGCGAATGGTTTCGTCGTAGTCGAAGACCTTGAGGAAACCGTTCTCGTCATAACCCTGCATCGGGATGATCTCGTCCTTGAACTTGCCTTCGACCGTGGCCTTGTGGGCCAACTGGTGCGAACGCACGCCAAAGGCGTCCTGCTGCTCACGGGTGATGCCGTGCATCTTGCCGAGCATCTCGGCCGTCAGGCCCATCATGCCCGAGGCCTTGGCCGCGTACAGGGACATATGCGGGTTCGGATCGACACCGTGCATCATGCCGACGTGGCCCATGTGCTCGACACCACCGATGACGAACACATCACCGTTGCCGGTCATGATCGCCTGCGCGGCAGTGTGCAGCGCGCTCATGGACGAGCCGCACAGACGGCTGACGGTCTGGGCCGCCGAGGTGTGCGGGATCTGGGTCAGCAGCGAGGCCATGCGGGCGATGTTCCAGCCCTGCTCCAGGGTCTGGTTGACGCAGCCCCAGATCACGTCTTCGACTTCGGCCGGATCGATCTTGTTGTTGCGCTCCAGCAGCTTGCTGATCAGGTGCGCGGACATGTCCTCGGCACGGGTATTGCGGTGCATGCCACCTTTGGAGCGGCCCATCGGAGTGCGACCGAAGTCGACAATCACGACGTCTCTTGGATTCAAACTCATAAAATTACTCCTCAAGGACGCTTAACCGAAGAAGCTCTGGCCATTCTTGGCCATCTCACGCAGCTTCGCGGTGGGGTGGTACAACGCGCCCAAATCAGCGTATTGGTCAGCCAGGGCAACGAACTCAGCGACGCCGATGGAGTCGATGTAGCGCAGCGCACCGCCACGGAATGGAGGGAAACCGATGCCGTAGATCAAGCCCATGTCGGCTTCGGCGGCGGTTTCGACGATGCCGTCTTCCAGGCAGCGCACGACTTCCAGGCACAGCGGGATCATCAGCCAGTTGATGATGTCCTCGTCGGTGACTTCACGCTGCTCGTAGATGATCGGCTTGAGCACTTCGAGTACGGCGGCGTCGGCCACTTTCTTCGGTTTGCCCTTCTTGTCGGTTTCGTAGGCATAGAAGCCCTTGCCGTTCTTCTGGCCCAGGCGCTTGGCTTCGTAGAGCACGTCCACGGCCGAGCGACGGTCGTCCTTCATGCGGTCGGGGAAGCCTTCAGCCATGACGTCGCGACCGTGGTGGCCGGTGTCGATGCCGACCACGTCCATAAGGTACGCCGGGCCCATGGGCCAGCCGAACTTCTCCATGACCTTGTCGATGCGCACGAAGTCCACGCCAGCGCTGACCAGCTTGGCGAAACCGCCGAAGTATGGGAACAGCACGCGGTTGACCAGGAAGCCCGGGCAGTCATTGACCACGATCGGGTTCTTGCCCATTTTCTTGGCGTAGGCCACGGTGGTGGCAACGGCTTCTTCGCTGGACTTCTCGCCTCGGATGACTTCCACCAGGGGCATCATGTGCACCGGGTTGAAGAAGTGCATGCCGACAAAGTTTTCCGGACGCTTGAGGGCCTTGGCCAACAGGCTGATGGAAATGGTCGAGGTGTTGGAAGCGAGGATGGTGTTTTCACCGACCTGGGCTTCGACTTCAGCCAGTACTGCCTGCTTGACCTTGGGGTTCTCGACCACGGCTTCAACCACCAGATCGACATTGCCGAAATCGCCGTAGGACAGCGTAGGACGAATCGCGTTGAGCGCTTCGGCCATCTTCGCAGGGGTCAGACGGCCTTTCTCGACGCGGCTGCCCAGCAGTTTCGAGGCTTCGTTCAGACCCAGTTGAATGGCGTCTTCGCGGATATCCTTCATCAGAATCGGCGTGCCTTTGACAGCCGACTGATAGGCGATACCGCCGCCCATGATCCCGGCGCCGAGCACGGCAGCCTGATTCACCGGTTTGGCGATGGCGTCGTAGACCTTGGCTTTCTTTTTCAGCTCCTGATCGTTCAGGAACAGGCCGATCAGACTCTTGGCAGCCGAAGTCTTGGCCATTTTGACGAAACCGGCGGCTTCGACTTCCAGCGCTTTTTCGCGACCGAAGTTGGCAGCTTTCTGGATGGTCTTGATCGCCTCGACCGGGGCCGGGTAGTTCGGGCCAGCCTGGCCGGCGACGAAGCCCTTGGCGGTTTCGAAGGCCATCATCTGTTCGATGGCGTTGAGCTTGAGCTTGTCCAGTTTCGGCTGGCGCTTGGCCTTGAAATCGAACTCGCCGGAAATGGCGCGCTGGATCAGGTCCAGGGACGCTTCACGCAGCTTCTCGGGAGCGACGACAGCGTCTACAGCGCCGGTCTTGAGGGCGTCTTCGGCGCGATTTTCCTTGCCGGAGGCAATCCATTCGATGGCATTGTCGGCACCGATCAGGCGCGGCAGGCGCACGGTGCCGCCGAAGCCAGGGTAGATACCCAGTTTGACTTCAGGCAGGCCGATCTTGGCCGTGCTGGACATGACGCGGAAATCCGCCGCCAGGCACATTTCCAGACCGCCACCCAGGGCGATACCGTTGATCGCGACGAGGGTCGGGACCGCAAGGTCTTCGAAGTCGCTGAAAATCTTGTTGGCTTCCAGGTTGCCAGCAACAAGCTCGGCATCCGGCAACTTGAAGTTGTCGACGAACTCGGTGATGTCGGCGCCGACGATAAATACGTCCTTGCCGCTGGTAACGATCACGCCCTTGACCGATGCGTCAGCCTTGATGGCTTCGATAGCCTGGCGCAGGTCATTGAGGGTGAGGCGGTTGAACTTGTTGACGGACTCACCCTTGAGGTCGAAATTCAATTCGACGATGCCACTTTCAAGAGCCTTAACCGTGATGGCTTTACCTTCGTAAATCATCAACTGATCTCCACGATATGGAAGCTGAACAATGCACGTCGAACGCTAGCGTCCGGCGAGACTAAGACGTCACCGCCAAATCACCATGCACACCCGCTGACGTGGTACCGGGTTCTGTAAGAGCCGTCTGACAGCCAAACGCTCAATTCATACGCCCGTTTGATTTGGGTACGCACACCTTCAGCCAAAACAGACGAATTGTCAATTCGACAGAACGGCCATAAATCCGGGCATATGCAGCAGTATCACCCAGGGTAATAGAGCCCCTTCGCCTCCCGTGGACGGGCCTCAAAGCCTGACCACAACGAAAAGTGTAGGGCAAAGTCCGCACGACTTTTTGCACCGCCGAGGAACATAAATGAAAATTTATTCGGCAATACGCGACAAAACAGAGCAGAAGGTCTACATTCAGCGCACTGCTTCAGCGAGGGATTCACGGCAACCTTGCATCGCCTGCCCTCCCGGAACGCCTACAGAATTATCGGCCTGCCTGGCCAACCCCAGCCCGATGTTGTTATCGGGCTTTTTAATGCCCGGGATTTGGCGGGCACATCCTGCGGGAGCGAATTCACTCGCGAAGAGGCCGATTCATCCGATAGATTTTTATCGTACGTCATACCGCTTTCGCGAATGAATTCGCTCCCACAGAGTTGCGGTGATTCGGTCGGTTTTGCATATTTTCCAGAGGGCGGCCTCAGGCCAGGGCTTTCAGCACCGCAGCAATACGCTGCAATACTTCCGACTCCCCCCGCTCCGCCCAGTACAGCGCAATCATCTGCTCATCCAGTTCGACCTTGTACACGTCGGCCGGCAATGTGCTGAATTGCGCCAGCAGCGCCTCATTCTCACAGGGTTCACGCCAGCGATTGACCCAGGTCCCAGGCTCGGTCTGCCAATAGGCCCAAGGCTTATTGCCCTTGTTGCGTCGCGGCAGATGCAGTTGCGGGCAGGGGCTCGGCGGCGCCACCGGCAACCAGTGCGGCCACTCCTGGGGCGCCAGTTGCATGCCCATGCCCATACGCCGGGCTTCCAGGCGCAGGGCCATCCTGCCATTCTGTCGCCGCGACGGCCGCAGCCAGATCAGCGGGCTCAACATGACGCCAATGATTGACAGCACTATCCAGACCGTCATATGTCTATGTCCTTGCCTTAAAACAACGAAAACAATGGCCTGCCAGTTTATGCATGAAAGAGCCATACTCATATCAACGCAATTCCCCGGAGGAACTCCTCATGCCCTACACACATATCCTGGTCGCCGTTGATCTGACCGAAGAATGCGACCCTGTGATCAAGCGCGGTCGGGAGCTGGCCCAGGCCAACGACGCCAAGCTGTCCCTGGTGCATATCGTCGAGCCCATGGCCATGGCCTTTGGTGGCGATGTGCCGATGGACCTGTCGCAACTGCAACAGCAGCAGTTCGACCAGGCCAAGGAAAAGCTTGAGGCGATCAAGCTCAAGTACCCGGACGTCAAGGCGGGCGACAGCCACCTGACCTACGGCCAGCCGCGCCAGGAAATCCACCAGTTGGCCAAGGAACACCACTGCGACCTGATCGTCGTCGGCAGCCATGGCCGACACGGCCTGTCTCTGCTGCTGGGCTCCACCGCCAATGACGTGCTGCATGGCGCGCCTTGTGATGTGCTGGCGGTGCGGCTGATCAAACCGACCAACTGACCGCACTGCGTGATGTGGGACCGGCTTTAGCCGGGAAGGCGATTTCCCGGCTAAAGCCGGTCCCACATGGATCACCGCAACAACCAAGAAAAAGCCCGATCATCGATCGGGCTTTTTTATCGCTTACTCGTCCAGCTCAGCCCAGCGTTCCAGCAGGGCATCCAGCTCACCCTGGCGGTTTTCCAGTTGCGCCAGAGTCGCGGCGGTCTGCTCGGCCGGCTTCTGATAGAAGCCTGGCGCGGCCATCTCGGCGGTCAGGGCAGCAATCTGCTTCTCGACCTCGTCGATCTGCCCCGGCAATGCTTCCAGCTCGCGCTGCAGCTTGTAGCTGAGTTTCTTCTTGGCCGACGCCACCGGAATCTCCTGGGCAGGCACCGGCACCGCCTCGACCACGGCGCTGGCCAGCTCGGCCTTGCCCGACTTGGTGTCGGTCACACCCAGCAGACGCGGCGAACCGCCCTGGCGCAGCCAATCCTGATAACCGCCGACGTATTCACGAACCTTGCCCTCGCCTTCGAAGACCAGGGTGCTGGTGACCACGTTGTCGAGGAATGCCCGGTCGTGGCTGACCATCAGCACGGTGCCCTTGAACGCCGACAGCACTTCTTCGAGCAACTCCAGGGTTTCCACGTCGAGGTCGTTGGTCGGTTCGTCGAGGACCAGCAGGTTGGCCGGCTTGCTGAACAGCTTGGCCAGCAGCAGACGCGCACGCTCACCACCGGACAGCGCCTTGACTGGCGTACGGGCACGCTGCGGGCTGAACAGGAAGTCGCCCAGGTAGCTCAGCACGTGGCGGCTCTGACCATCGATATCGATGAAGTCGCGACCTTCGGCGACGTTGTCGATCACGGTTTTTTCCAGATCGAGCTGGTGACGCAACTGATCGAAGTAAGCCACTTCCAGACGCGTACCCACTTCGACCTTACCGCTGGTCGGTTGCAGGTTATCCAGCATCAGCTTGAGCAGCGTGGTCTTGCCAGTACCGTTGGCACCCAGCAGGCCGATGCGGTCTTCGCGCTGCAGGACCATGGAGAAGTCCTTGATCAGCATCGGCCCGCCCGGATGGGCAAAGCTGACGTTTTCCAGGGACATGACTTGCTTGCCGGACTTGTCGGCGGTATCCAGCTGAATATTGGCCTTGCCGGTGCGCTCACGGCGGTCACTGCGCTCGACACGCAGGGCCTTCAAGGCACGCACGCGGCCTTCGTTACGAGTGCGGCGCGCCTTGATGCCCTGACGGATCCACACTTCTTCCTGGGCCAGGCGCTTGTCGAACAGCGCGTTGGCGGTCTCCTCGGCCGCCAGGGCCGCTTCCTTGTGTACAAGGAAGCTGGCGTAGTCGCCGTTCCAGTCGATCAGGCCGCCGCGATCCAGTTCGAGGATGCGTGTCGCCAGGTTCTGCAGGAAGGAACGGTCATGCGTGATGAACAGCACAGCGCCCTGAAAATCCTTCAGCGCTTCTTCCAGCCAGGCGATGGCACCGATATCCAGGTGGTTGGTCGGCTCATCGAGCAGCAGCAGATCCGGCTCGGAAACCAGAGCCTGGGCCAGCAGCACGCGGCGACGCCAGCCGCCGGAAAGCTCGGCGAGGGTCTTGTCGGCCGGCAGTTGCAGGCGGCTCAGGGTGCTGTCGACCAGTTGCTGCAAGCGCCAGCCGTCACGGGCTTCCAGCGCCTGCTGCACGTGCATCAGCTTGTCCAGGTCTTCTTCGGTGACGCAGTTCTGCGCCAGGTGATGGTATTCGGCGAGCAAGGCGCCAACACCGTCCAGGCCTTCGGCTACCACGTCGAACACGGTGCGGGCGTCAGCCACCGGCAGTTCCTGGGGCAACTCGCCGATCTTCAGGCCCGGCGCACGCCAGACCGCACCGTCATCGGGCTTCTGAACGCCCTTGACCAGCTTCAGCATGCTGGACTTGCCAGTGCCGTTACGACCGATGATGCACACCCGCTCACCACGGGCGATCTGCCAGGACACCTTGTCCAACAACGGCATGGCGCCGAACGCAAGGGACACATCGCTGAATTTGAGCAGGGTCATGAGCTTCTCCAAAAACCGGGCGCGCATTCTACCTGAGATATCGTGCGCGAAAGCCTTCTTTTATACCGGCGGTTTATTTCGGTACGACATGCCCCTCAGACAACCCCGAATCCTGTGGGAGCGAGGCTTGCCCGCGAAGGCGATTTTCCGATCGCAAAAGATGTGCCGCACGTGCCATTGCCTTCGCGGGCAAGCCTCGCTCCTGCGAATGGCGCTCTGCGCCCGGTCAACGGTGCTTTCGCCCCCGCCCTGCAAAAGGCTAAGCTAGCGCCACTTTTCACGATTCATCTGCTCGGAAGTCTCATGCGCAGTCGTTTGCTCAGTCTTTTTTCCTGCCTGCTTCTCTCGGCAACCGCTGCCCAGACCATCCAGGCAGCCGATCTCAACCAACAGCGCCAATACTACGACGAAGCCAAACGCGCTCTGGCCAAGGGCGATACCGGTCCGATGCGCATGTACAGCGCGGCGCTGGCCGATTACCCGCTGCAACCCTATCTGGAATATGACGAGCTGACGGCGCGCCTGAAGACCGCCAGCAACGAGGAAATCGAGAAGTTCCTTGCCGATCATGGCGACCTGCCCCAGGCCAACTGGATGAAGCTCAAGTGGCTGCGCTGGCTGGCTGACCGCGGCGACTGGGACACCTTCGCCAAGTATTACGACGTGAAAATGAATTTCACCGAACTGGACTGCCTCTACGGTCAGTACCAGATGAGCCACAACCAGCGCGCCGAAGGCTATGCCAACGCCGAAAAACTGTGGATGACCGGCAAGACCCTGCCGTCGTCCTGTGACGGCCTGTTCGGCCAGTGGGCCGCCGAAGGCCAGTTGACCGAGCAAAAGCGCTGGCAGCGCGCCAAGCTGGCCGCCCAGGAAGGCAACTACAGCCTGGCCAACGCGCTGGTCAACAGCCTCAACAGCCTGGCGCCACAAGGCCGCCTGCTGATCGCCGTGGCGCAGAAGCCCGACATGCTCAACAACCCGGCGCAATTCGCCCCGGTGGATGAAGCCATGTCCGACGTGGTCGGCCTCGGCCTGCGTCGCCTGGCCAAGCAGGACCCGCAAAAAGCCCTGGAAATGCTCGACGGCTATGCCGTACGCCTGCACTTCTCCCGCGAGGAGCAAGTCGCCATTGCCAAGGAAATTGGTCTGACTCTGGCCCGCCGTTACGACGATCGGGCTCTGGAAATCATGACCAAATATGACCCGGACCTGCGCGACAACACCGTCACCGAATGGCGTCTGCGCCTGCTGTTGCGCCTGGGCCGCTGGGAAGATGCCTACGAGCTGACCCGCCGCCTGCCCAAGGACCTGGCCGATACCAATCGCTGGAAATACTGGGAGGCCCGCGCCCTGGAACTGGCCCAGCCAAACAATCCGCTGATCCCGAGCCTGTACAAGGGTGTGGCCAAGGAGCGCGACTTCTACGGCTTCCTCGCCGCCGACCGTACGCAAAGCCCGTATCAGTTGCTGAACAAACCGCTGCTGCTGAGTCAGGCCACCATCACCAAGGTGCGCAATACCGCCGGTATTCGTCGCGCCCTGGAGTTTCATGATCGCGGCCAGGTAGTGGATGGCCGCCGCGAATGGTATTACGCCAGCCGCCAGTTCAACCGTGACGAAATGGTCGCCCAGGCCAAACTGGCCTACGACCTGAAATGGTACTTCCCGGCGATTCGTACCATCAGCCAGGCACAGTACTGGGATGACCTGGATATCCGCTTCCCCATGGCCCACCGCGAGACCCTGGTTCGTGAGGCCGGTGTGCGTGGCCTGCACTCGAGCTGGGTATTTGCCATTACCCGCCAGGAAAGCGCCTTCATGGACGACGCTCGCTCCGGCGTTGGCGCCAGCGGCCTGATGCAGCTGATGCCGGCCACGGCCAAGGAAACCGCGCGCAAGTTCAGCATCCCCCTCGCCTCTTCCGAGCAGGTGCTGGACCCGGACAAGAACATCCAGCTCGGTGCCGCCTACCTGAGCCAGGTGCACAGCCAGTTCAACGGCAACCGCGTCCTGGCCTCTGCCGCCTACAACGCCGGTCCCGGCCGCGTCCGTCAGTGGCTCAAGGGCGCCAACCACCTGGCCTTCGACGTCTGGGTAGAGAGCATCCCGTTCGACGAAACCCGCCAGTACGTACAGAACGTATTGTCGTATTCGGTGATCTACGGGCAGAAGCTCAACTCACCGCAACCGCTGGTGGATTGGCATGAGCGTTTTTTTGATGACTTGTGATGTCGAGTCACTTCTGACGTGACCCGGTAGTACGAATTGTGGGAGCGAATTCATTCGCGAAAGCAGTGCTCCAGGCGATGAAGATGCGTCGAATGTACCGGCCTCTTCGCGAATGAATTCGCTCCCACAGAATTCGCCCCCCACAGGGCTGCCACCTACAACTGGGCGATGCTTACTCCAACACCACCACTTCCATCCCCACCTCCAGCACACCCGGCCCGTCATTGACCATGTTCTGCCCAAACCAGATCTCGCCTTCGCGTTCGCGATAGGTCTTGAGGGTGGTCAAGGGTTCGCGGTCGGCATTGCGCTCGCCGGTCGCCGGGTCGATGGTGGTGAGAATGCAACGCGAGCAGCCCTTGAGCAGGCGGAACTCCATGGTGCCGATACGGATGCGTTTCCAGCTGTCCTCAGCAAAAGGCTCGGCCCCCTCCACCACCAGATTGGGCCTAAAGCGCAACATTTCCTGAGGCCGGCCGATGCGTGACGACAGATCATCCAGGGAGCCCTGGCCAATCAACAGCAGCGGGAAGCCATCGGCAAAGCTCACGCGGTCCTCGATGGCGCCGTAACCGCTGGGCAGCCAGCGCGCGCGCTCGTCCGGCAAATGAACCATACGCGTCGGCTTGCCGAGGAACTCACTGACCCAACGGGCCGCCTCGTCACCGGCATCGGGCACGCGCAAGGTATCGCGCCACACGGTCACACCGCGCAGGTTTGTTTCGATATCTTGCGGGAGAGGCACGTCCAGGGGAGAAAGCCCCGGCGCCGAGAGGGTCACGCCGCCTTTGGCATTCCACAACACCGCCAGCTGCGACATCTGCGGCAGCGCGCGCTGGGTGAAAAAGCGTCCGCTGGCTTCATCCACCAGCATCCAGCGTCGATCCCCGGCCAGGCCGAGGCCATCGAACGCTGCTTGCTGCAACGGCTCGGGCTTGCATGACTTAAGGGGGAAACGATAGAGCGCACTGAGATGCATGACCTGATCCTTGAGAATTTAAGCTGCGACAAGCAAGTCGCAGCTTAATGACAGGTCGGGCTGATACTCAAGCGTTGACCAGCATGATGCGCTCACGCACCACATCGACCAGCTTGTCCGGCTGGAATTTTGAGAGGAAGTTGTCGCAGCCGACCTTTTTCACCATCGATTCGTTGAAGCTGCCCGACAGCGAGGTATGCAGAACCACGTAGAGGCTGCGCAGGCGCGGATCGTCACGAATTTCCGTGGTCAGGCGGTAACCGTCCATCTCCGGCATTTCTGCGTCGGTGAACACCATCAGCAGCTTGTCGGTCATGACCACACCGCTGTCAGCCCAGGCCTTGAGCATATTCAGGGCCTTGAGGCCGTCGCTGGCGGTATGCAGCTTGACGCCAAGCTGGGACAGGGTGTCCTTGAGCTGAGACAGAGCCACCTTGGAGTCGTCGACCAGGAGGATTTCCCGACCGCGAGCCTGTTCCAGTACCGGGTCTTCGAGCTTTTCGCGGGAGACCTTGGCATTGTAAGGAACGATTTCAGCCAGGACCTTCTCGACGTCAATGATCTCAACCAACTGGTCATCGACCTTGCTGATGGCCGTCAGGTAGTGCTGGCGACCGGCGCTGGTCGGCGGCGGCATGATCGCTTCCCAGTTCATGTTGACGATGCGGTCCACGCCACCGACCAGGAACGCCTGCACCGAACGGTTGTACTCGGTGACGATAATGGTGCTGTTCTCACCCGGCACCAAAGGACGCATGCCAATGGCCTGGGACAGGTCAATCACCGGCAGGGTCTGGCCACGCAGGTTGACTACACCACAAACGAATGGATGACGCTGGGGCATCAGGGTCAGTTTCGGCAGTTGCAGGACTTCCTGCACCTTGAACACGTTGATCGCGAACAGCTGTCGACCGGCCAGGCGAAACATGAGGATTTCCAGGCGATTCTCGCCCACCAGCTGTGTGCGTTGATCTACCGAGTCGAGAATGCCAGCCATTTAGAGCTCCTGAAGCGAGGTATACAGTTGAGTCCGCTAACCTGTTATCGGCTGAAAGCAGCCGGACCTTAATTGTTATAAAATGCCACGCCAGCCCATTGATGTCACATTAACATCATGCTCTACTGGCATCCGTCTTCCGACCTACACGCTCAGTGCGTGGGCCTTACTGCCCCTAGGGGTACGCCTTACCAGCAATCGGGGCTGACCCGATATTCCCAATATCTAATAGCCATTATTGTGACGCCATTCTCATTGCATGAATGGAGTCAGGCTTTTGTTTGCGTTCACGGCCAGCCAATCGAGCAACACCTTCAAGCGTCCTCGACAGGGCGCCGCTGATGCCATGCTTGCCTGTGCAGAACACATAATGCTCGCAAACAATATCATTACGCCATCACTTAGCAATAGTGCTGCAATGCAGAATGCCATTAGCTGGCAACAATCGGAATCGTCCTACAGACTTTCCTTTGAAATCCGCATTAACTTCCAGCCACTCGCCGCGCCGCCAAGTCGGTCGCCATCCATGACGTGTGGAGATGAAGCATGCTGAACGAGCAAGAATGGCAGCAGGAACACTGCGAATTTCTCAGCGAATCCGAGACCCTGCTATTGCGCTCGGAGGAGTGCCTGGCGCATCTGGAACTCATCGCTGATGACCGCGACGCAATCGATTGCCTGCTGGCATCGCTGCGCAATCTGACAGTCAAGGCAGACGTCGCCTGCGTCGAACGCATCGCCGCATTTACCCGGCAACTGCACGATCTATTGGACGCCGCCTGCCCCCGCGTCGCCCTGCAAGGCGACCCCCTGCATACTCTGAAAAGCTGCATCACCCTGCTGGCCTGGCAGATTGAGTTCATTGATCGACGCAGCGGGCAGATGCCGCTGGATGACAGCGAACAACGCGAACTGCTTGAACGCCTGGCTTTCCAGTGCGGCCTCGACAGCCCACAGGCCTGGGCCAGCCAGTCGCAAAGCGACAGCCTGACCTGCCAGCCCCATGCCTGAGGGCCGCGTCTTAGCGCAACAATGCCCGCAGCATTTATCCAAAAACGACATTTCAACCCGTTATAACGCTGTATCGACGTCAATCACGACATGAAATAGCAAGTTTATGATTAGCCTGCTTGCCAATGCCGGAAGACATATCGATAAGTCGGGCTGAATCTAGCCCACTCAAAACAATAGCAGTGAACCAAAACTTTTGATCAGCCGGACAAGATAAGTTCTCGATAATGCTTGGCGGATTAACTGATAGTCTTATTTAATACGATCATATGATGAATTGTTGCAACATTGAGGTAATATCACGACCCGAGAATTGATCACGGCTTTCCGGAAACTGTGCCAAGACACAGCGACTGACATTGACCTGAAATGATTGATTCAGGTTATCCGCAGTGACCACCCGATGGCTCCAGCCGCTATGCACGTCAGCACCCGATATTCAAGGCTTTGGCCGCTCAGTACGAAAAACTCCCGCTGGCTCACAGCTGTCCTGTGTATCGGTTCTATTGCAGGCAATATCGCGCTTTATCTGAC
Organism: Pseudomonas sp. JUb42; assembly: GCF_024807945.1. Lineage (GTDB taxonomy): Bacteria > Pseudomonadota > Gammaproteobacteria > Pseudomonadales > Pseudomonadaceae > Aquipseudomonas. The sequence continues at coordinate 451,637 of NZ_JANUFD010000002.1, forward strand.
ATCTTCAGAGTTTCCAGTGAGCCTGCTGCTGCTCAACCTGGCCGCCCTTGCCAGCATCCTGCATAGCCAATTACGCACCGACCACTCGATCAAATTCCAGCCTCAGGAGCTGGCCGACCGCATGCTCGAAGTGCAGGAAACCGAGCGTCACCGGCTCAGCCGCGAACTGCACGACGATATCGGCCAGATGCTCACCGCCGCCAAGATGCAGTGCGAATGGCTGCAACGGCGCCTGCCTGAAGAGTTGTGCACCTACAGCATTCAGCTTACCAATACCCTGGACGAGACCCTGGAAAAGGTCCGCGACCTGTCGGCCATCCTCAACCCGCGGCAGCTGGCCAGCCTGGGCCTTGAAGCCAGCCTGCGCGCCCATCTGCTGCGCACCCTGGCCGACAGCCAGGTGCACTGGAGCCTGGAATGCCATCAGCGTCTGGCGGGAATTCCCGAAGAGATGTCGATTGCGGCCTTTCGCATCACCCAGGAAGCAGTGACCAATATGCTGCGCCACGCCCATGCCAAGAACCTGCTGGTACGCCTGCAACGTCTGCCCGAGGGCCTGACCCTGCTGGTGACCGATGATGGCCTGGGCTTCGACCCGGCGCCCAATCCCGGCCAGCAAGGCCAGCGCGGCATGGCCGGAATGGCCGAGCGCGTCGCGCTGCTGGGTGGCACCTGGTCGGTGCACAGCGAGCCCGGCCGTGGCACGCAGATCAACGTGCTGTTCCCCTGGGCACCACGCGCCCATGAAAGAGCCCACACGAACAAGAAGCCAACATGACCTGCAATTTGCTATTGATCGACGACCATTCGCTGATCAGGGCCGGCGTGCGCGCCCTGGTAGCGGATATCCCTGGCTACGCGGTGATCGGCGAAGCGGCCGACGGCAGTCAGCTCTCGGAGCTGGCACTGACACTGCAACCGGACATCATCCTGCTGGACATCTCCATGCGCGATACCAACGGTCTCGATGCCCTGGAAAAACTTCGCGGCGTGCTGCCTGACAGCAAGGTGCTGATCCTGTCGATGCACACCGAGCCGGATCTGATCATGCGCGCTCTGGAGATGGGCGCCCACGGCTACCTGCTCAAGGATGCCACCGCCACTGAGCTGGAACAGGCCCTCGAAGCCCTGCGCAACGGCGAGCGCTACCTGAGCCCGGCCATCGCCCACACGGTGATCAACCAGGCCCTGACCAGCGTGCAGGCAAACAAGCCTGAAGCCATCGAAAACCACAACCTGACCGGTCGCCAGCTGGAAATCCTGCGCCTGATCGTGCGCGGCAAATCCACCCGGGAAATCGCCAGCGGCCTGGGCTTGAGCATCAAGACCGTGGAAACCCACCGCTCGCAGATCATGAAACGCCTGCAGATCTACGACGTTGCCGGGTTGGTACTGTTCTGCGTGCGTGAACAGATCATCAGTCTGGATGATTGAGTGGTCAGATAGTTCCTCAGCAAACCGTAGGAGCGGCTTCAGCCGCGAGATTGCCCTTCCGGCTAAAGCCGGTCCTACGGGTCGACATCGATTCAGGGAGCGATGTGTTGTTGCTGCGCATGCCGCTTCAATAACGGCGAATGGTTCGGCAAATGCATGCGCAACGCCCCGCTGCGTACTTCAAAGCGTAAATGCTCACCGGACAGCGGCTCGCCGTCGAGATTGATATCCAGCCCCTGCTCCGACTTCAACTCGACCCAGGGCAATCGCGCCCGGACGAACATATTGTCCAACCCGAGGCCGCCTTCCAGCAGCCCCTTGAGGGTGCCGACCAGTTCCTTGGGCGCAGGCAGAATACTGACGTCCAGCAGGCCATCATCGATCAGCGCTGTAGGGCAAAGCACATGCCCGCCACCGGCTTGACGGCCATTGCCGATACCCAGTGCCAATAACTCGCCACTCCAGTGAAAGTCCGGGCCGCTCAGCTCACCATGAACGGCGCGCAACTCGCTGAAACGTGACAGACCGGTAAACAGATAGGCCGCGCCCCCCAGCACCTTCTTCAGATCCTCAGAGGTATTGGCGGTCACCTGACTACCGAACCCGCCGGTCGCCATATTCAGAAACAGATTACCGTCTACCGCCCCCAGATCGACGCTGTGAACCGGCGCATCTAGCAGGTCCAGCGCTGATTTTGGCAGCAGGCCAAGACCGGCTGAACGGGCAAAGTCGTTGGCCGTACCCAGCGGCATCGCCACCATCGACGCTTCTGACCCGGCCATGGCTTCGGCGATATCGCGCAACGTGCCGTCGCCGCCGCCGGCAATGATGTGCCGATGCCCGGCAGCCAGGGCCTCAGCCACCAGACGCTGAGCGTCGCCGCCCTCCCATGTCAGGCGTACATCGATATCCCAACCTTGCTTGCGCTTGGCGTTGACCGCCTCGCGCACCTCTTCGTTGAGGGATTGTTTACCGTGAAGAATCAGAATTGCCCTGCGCTCGCTCATTACCGCTCCCTCTGGAGAATCCGTTGCTTGCGATGTGGACCGCAGCCGCCATGAAAAAAGCCATACAACGAAAAAAGTAATCCCCGCAATCATTGGGCCATCATGAAAACGGGATCCACTTCATCCGTCCAGCCATGTGACAGATGCTGTTCCATCAGCTTTACTCAAGCCAGACACCCGTTTGAGTGCCTTTTCCCGCTGTCTGAGTGGAAAACTCCTACTCACTAAGTCATTAGTACCTTGGCGCAAATATTAATTTCCTGACAACACACGTAAAAATTAATCTGCAAAAACACTCGACACGACAAAATAACGTCTACATTTAACAAAATCGTAAAAATAGTCATTTTATTGACTTTAGTTGATGCGTGCGTCTGGATTCCGGGAGCTGGCACCCGGCGCCATTCATGGATCGAAGCAGTGGGGGGAGCATTATGCGGTTGCAACCTGTTGACAGTCTTTTGCTCACACGTACCAGCCTGATCGAATACTTCCTCTTCGGCGTGCGCTTGATGCACGGCATCACAGCACTGGTCCCGGGCCTGCTGATTCTCGCACTCTGGCATGACGCCAACACAGCCACGCCCCCGGACACCTACTACTTCACCCTGACATTTTTCGGCTTTGTCTGCGTCCTGCTGTTCCAGGCCCTTGGGCTGTACTCCGAAGCCGTATTCAGCAACGCCCTGCGCCTGCGCCTGATCCTGATTGCCTGGTCGGCGGCCTTTGTCATGCTGCTGTTCATGCACCAGGCCCTGAACTTGTTCATCTTCATCACTCCTGACCAACTGGTGGTCTGGTTCATCGCCAGCCTGGGGCTTTTCTACGTCGAGCGCGTCGGCATGCTGGCCATTTTCAAGCATCAGATGAAAAAGGGCTTTTTCCTGCAGAACGCGGTGATTCTCGGCGCCACGGAAAACGGTCAGCGCCTGGCCGAATACATGCTGGAAAACCAGGACATCCGCTCCGGCGTCTCGGGTTTCATTGACGACCGTATCGGCCGTTTGCCCAAAACCGTGGCCAATCTGCCGATGCTGGGCAACTCCAGTGATCTGGAACGGCTGATTCGCGAAGAGAAAGTCACCCAGGTACTGGTGGCCCTGCCCTGGACTGCGGAAAACCGCATGGACTACATCATCCGCGAACTGCGGCGGCTGCCGGTTAACGTGCTGCTGGTGCCGGACATGATCGCCTTCCGCCATGCCCACAACCGCATCACCGAAGTCGCCAAGCTACCGATGTTCAATGCTTCGGACATGCCACTGAGCGGCTGGTCGCCGTTCTTCAAGCGCGCTGAGGACATTGTGTTTTCATCCCTGGCGCTGCTGCTGTTGTCGCCGATCATGTTGGTGGTGGCCCTGGCAATCAAGCTGGACTCCCCCGGCCCCGTGCTGTTCCGGCAGAAGCGCTATGGCTACAACAACCGCCTGATTCAGGTGTGCAAATTCCGCTCGATGCATCAGCACCAGGCCGATGCGACTGCGGAGAAACAGACCACCCGTGGCGACGCCAGGGTTACCCGGGTCGGCCGCTTTATCCGCAAGACCAGCCTGGATGAACTGCCCCAGTTGTTCAACGTGGTCGCCGGCAGCATGTCCATGGTCGGCCCACGCCCTCACGCCACCGCCACCAAGGCGGCCGGGATTCTGTTTGAGGAAGCGGTGAAGGAGTACACGTCACGCCATCGAGTCAAGCCAGGCATTACCGGCCTGGCCCAGATCAATGGCTACCGTGGTGAAACAGACACCGTGGAGAAGATCGAGAAACGCGTGGAGTTCGATCTTGAGTACATCGAAAACTGGTCCGTCTGGTTCGATATATACATCCTTCTGCGCACTGTTCCGGCAGTGCTCTTCACTCGCGAGGCCTACTGATGAGTACTCTCATCCCCTGCATCATCGCCGGCGGCTCCGGCACCCGACTCTGGCCAGTCTCGCGGGAAGCCATGCCCAAGCCGTTCATGCGTCTTCCCGATGGCGAAAGCCTGCTGCAAAAAACCTTCTTGCGCGCCACCGGCCTGCCCGGCGTCGACCGGTTGCTGACCGTGACCAATCGTGAAGTGTATTTCCGCACGATGGACGACTACCGCACGCTCAACAAAGGCCGCTGCCAGCTGGACTTCATCCTCGAACCCTTTGGCCGCAACACCGCGCCGGCCGTTGCCGCGGCGGCCCTGCACGTCTCCCGCCTGTACGGTGACGACGCGCAATTGCTGATCCTGCCCGCCGACCACCTGATCAGCGACCTGCCCGCCTTCACCCAGGCCGTACAGGACGCCCGCGCCCTGGCGGATCAGGGCTGGCTGGTAACCTTTGGCATCCGCCCGACCAAGGCCGAGACCGGCTTCGGCTATATCGAACAGGGCCCGGCGCTGGCCCATAACGGCCATCAGGTGGCGCGCTTTGTCGAAAAACCTGACGCCGCCACCGCGCAAAGCTATCTGGATGGCGGCCTGCATCTATGGAATGCCGGGATGTTCTGCATGCGCGCCGATGTGCTGCTGCGTGAACTGAGCGAGCACGCCCCAACAGTACTGGCCGCCGTGGACACCTGCCTGAGCAATAGCGCGACCAAACAGGGCCAGCGCGAACTGCAGATCGAGCTGGACAGCGACACCTTTGCCCTGGCCGAAGACATTTCCATTGACTACGCATTGATGGAACGCTCGCAGAAAGTCGCGGTGATTCCCTGCCAACTGGGCTGGAGCGATATCGGCTCCTGGCAGGCCCTGCGCGAACTGGTCCCGGCCGATGCCAATGGCAACCAGTGCAATGGCCAAACCGTGCTGTACGACGTCAGCAACTGCTACATCGACTCCAAACGCTTGGTCGGCGCCATCGGCCTGGACGACCTGATCATCATCGACACCCCCGATGCGCTGCTGATTGCCGACGGCAAGCGCAGCCAGGAGGTCAAGCTGATCGCCCAGGAACTCAAGCGCCAGGGCCACGACGCCTATCGCCTGCACCGCACCGTGACCCGGCCGTGGGGCACCTACACCGTGCTCGAGGAAGGCAAACGCTTCAAGATCAAACGCATTGTCGTGCGCCCGCAAGGCTCGCTGTCACTGCAAATGCACCACCATCGCAGCGAACACTGGATCGTGGTCAGCGGCATGGCTCAGGTCACCAATGGCGAGCGCGAATTCATGCTCGACACCAACGAATCGACCTTTATCAAACCCGGCCATACCCATCGCCTGGTCAATCCGGGGGTGATCGACCTGGTGATGATCGAAGTGCAGAGCGGCGAGTACCTGGGCGAGGACGACATCGTGCGCTTTACCGATATCTACGGCCGTGTGCCTGCCGAGGCGGCCAAGACCTGACGGGGTTTTCTGCCCGGATACGGGTCTGACGGGCCGAGGCCTGTCGCATTGGCACGTATCCGGGCGTTTTATTGCAACACGCTGCAACGTAACTGCCGACATGATGTTTTACCCGACAGGGAGTGGTAATCATGCATGACAGAGCAAGGGGCATTTTGTTGCCTGTAGGGCTGACACTGGCGATGCTGATGCTCAGTGCCTGCAACACCCCGGCGCGCATTGGCGTGCCCGAGGACGATGCAGTGATCAAAGCCGGGCAGGAAGCCGGTCGTGCCCTGGCGGGCAAGCCCCTGCCACCGACGCGTATCCGTCCCGGTGACACGTTACGGATCGTGCGCAATACCGGCGAGGCGCCGTCGATCTCGGCGTTCACCGCAAACTCCATCTATGAGCTGACCCTGTTCCAGGTGCTCAATGACGGCACCTTTTCCTACCCCTATATCGGTTCGGTGCCTGCGGCGGGCCTGACCGTGCCGCAGTTGATTGCCGGTCTTGAAGACCGCTTGCAACACGTCTATCGCGAGACCGCCCTGACCATCAATATCACCCAGACGCCGAGCAACACGGTGTTTATCGGCGGCGCCGTGCGTAACCCGGTGGCCCTGCCCACCACGGTTGCCACCACTCTGGAGCAGGCGCTGATGGGCGCCGGTGGCGTCTCCCCGGATGCCGACGCCAGCCTGGTCGCCCTGCTGCGTCAGGAAGACAACGGCCTCTACAAAACCTACTTCTTCGACTACAGCAAGCTGCTCTGGGCAGGTACGGCCGGCGGCCCCACGGCCCCAGTGCTGCTGCAACGTGGCGATGTGGTGTTCGTGCCCAAGTCCTCGGTGGGCAACAAGGCGGCAGGCGTGGACCTGTATTTCAATCAGCTGATCCCCTTCGCCAAATCGCTGGGCTTCGGTGTGAATTACAACTTGCGCAGCAGCGGCCAATAAGTCAGGGACTCAGACATGATTAATATCCGTTCATTCCGCGACCTGTTGCGCCTGTTTTTTATCTTCAAGGATGAAATCAAGGCAACGGTACTGGTGTCCTTCATCATCATTCTGCTTGGCGCCTTCCTCCTGCCCAGCCGCTACGAGTCCACGGCGCTGCTGCTGGTCAAGCCCGGCCGTGACAGCAGCACCGTGCCGATCGAGTTCTCCGACCGCCAGGCCATCGTCATCCCCAGCGCCCAGCGCGACCCGATCCTCGACGAAGAACGCATGCTCACCGGGCGCCCGATCATGCGTACGGTGGCCGAGAAGTACCTCACCGAGCTGTCCCAGGTGCCGCAACAGACGGGCTTTCTCGCCTCGACCAAACGCCTGATCAAGGACGCCATCGGCTCCGTGCTGGACATCGGCCACGGCTTCCTGCAACTGATCGGTCTGGTGGAAAAGCGCTCGCCGGAAGACCACATGGCCGAAGATCTGGAGAAGAACTTCAAGGTCAATCACGATCCGGGATCGGCGGTGATGGAACTGCGTTTCGTCTGGAATGATCCGGTGGTCGCCCAGACCGTGCTGCGCACCTGGGTCGAGCAATATCAGATCCAGCGCACCCAGACCCTGGGCCGGGTCAGCCTGTATGCCTTCTACGAAGCCGAGGTCAAGGACAGCCAGGCCGAAATCGTCGATCACAAGCAGCAGATCCAGGGCTATCTGAACCAGCTCGGCGCCGTGAGCATCAGTCAGCGCCTGGCCGATACCTCCCAGGGCCTGAACGACCTGCGCACCGAACGCAACAACACCATCCGCGCCATCGCCTCGACCAAGGCCGGCCTGGACATGCTCCAGCAACAACTGGGCAAACAATCGAAAACGGTTTCTGCCGGTCGCGAACTGGCCCTAAACCCTAACCGTCAGGACCTGCAAAATCGCATCAACGGCAAGGAAGTCGAACGTCAGGAGCTGCTGCGTTCCTTCAAGGAACAGGCACCGCCGGTATTGGCCCTGAACGAAGAAATCAAGAACCTCAGGGCGCTGCTGAACAAAGAAGAAGCCACCGTGCAGCGCACGGAAAACATCACTCCCAACCCGATTTACAACCGTATGCAGAACGTACTGGCCGACCAACAGACCAGCTACGCCCGCCTGCAGACGCAACTGACACAACAGAACCTGCAACTGGCGCAACTGGAGAAAGACCGGCAACTGGCCCTGAGCCTTGAGCCCGAGCTGTCGCGTCTGCAAAGCGAACTCAGCGCCACGGAAAAAAGCTACGCCCTGTACACCGACAGCCTGGAAAAAGCCCGCATCGACCGTGAACTGGACAAGAGCCAGATCAGCAACATCGCCATTATCGAAGAGGCCACCCTCAACCCCAGCCGGGTCTTCCCGAAAAGCATGCTGATGGTGGTGCTGGCGTTCCCCTTGAGCCTGGCCATCGGCTTACTGGCGATGTACTTCTTCTACCTGCTCGACCAGCGTATCCATGACGGCGACAAGATCGAGAGCCGCTTCGGCGTGTCGGTGTGGAGCACCCTGCCCGACGTCAAGGGCAGCCAACCGCAACGCAACAGCGCTTTCACCGCCAGCCTCTACCGGCTATACGGCATTCTGCCGCTGGGCCAGGTGCCCGAGCGCGGACTGGCGGTGGGCATGACCTCGCTGAACCACGGCGATGGCGTGAGCTTTGTCATCGAACACATGCGCACGCTGTTCGAAGACCACGGCCACCAGGTCCGCACTGAAGGCCCTGGCCCGGCAGCCCCCGGCGAGATCCTGCTGATCGACGCGGCAAGCTTCTTCAGCAATCAGGAAGCCTTCGTCCTGCTGCGTGAAGCCGACGTAATCATCCTGGTCATTCGCGCAGAAAAAACCACGGTGCCAGCCCTGGAAATCGCCCTGAACACCCTCAATACCGCGTTCAAACGCGTCGATGGCGTTGTCCTCAATCTTCGTCGCTTCGAAGTGCCGGAGCGCGTTCTCAACTACTTCAACCGTTTCCGCCGGGGGTGATATGCACATTGCCCTGCTCGCTCCGCTGCCACCGGAACAGAACGGCATCGCCGACTATGCCGGGCATCTCAAGCTGGCCCTGCAAAAGCTCGGGGTGCAGATCAGCACGCCCCTGGCCGGGATCGGCAACGACCCGCACGAGGCCGAACGCCATGTGGCGCAGATCCACTGGCAAGGCATCGACCTGGTCCATGCCGAACTCGGTGGCGGGCGTCTGGCTGAGTTCCATGCCCTGCGCGCGTTGCGCCAGCGCTTTGCGCACTTGCCGCTGACGGCCACGGTGCACGATCCGGAACGGCTGGTCTGGCGTCGCGCCAGCCTGCCCTGGCCGCTGTCCATAGCGGGCAAACTGCCATCGCCGCTGCCCCAAGTCGCCACAGTGCTCAGTGACCCGTTGTGCCTGCATGAAGAACGTCAGGTGGCCCGAGGCATGACCCGGCTGGTCACCCTGACCCACGCCGGCAGTGCCGCATTGCGCGAACGCATGGGCCTGGCCCAGGCGCAGATGGCGGTGATCCCCCATGGCAATCTCGACATCGCCCCCCTGCCCCTGCCACCGCTGGAGCCCCTGCGCCTGCTGTATTTCGGCTTTATCTATCGCGGCAAAGGCATCGAAGACCTGCTCGACGCCCTGGCCGACTGCATCAGCGCGCAGCCCGCCCTGCGTGAGCGGGTGCGCCTGACCCTGGCCGGGGGCAGCGAACCGGAAATGGCCTTCGGCCCCTCCGGCAGCTACCTCGACGAATTGCGCGAGCGCATCGGCCAATTGGGCCTGAGCGGCTCGATCGACTGGCAGCTCGACCTGCCCGCCGAACATATCGCGCCGACCATCCAGGCCCATCATGTGATGGTGCTGCCGTACCGCGAGTCGAGCAAACTCAAGCTGCTGGGCAAGCTGCGCGGCACCAGTGGCGCGCTGTCCTGGGCGGTGGCCTGCGGGCGCGGGGCGATTACCTCCGATGCCCGCTCCTTCGCCGAAGAAGTCGCCCACGGCAACGGCATGATCTTTCCCCAAGGCGATGTCAATGCGCTGTCCCAGGCCCTGAGCACCCTGTGCGCCAACCCGGAACTGGCCCGCACCTGGGCCGACCGCGCCGCCAGCCTGGCCAAAGAACGGGTGTGGAGCCGTACGGCGGAACGTTTTCGCCAATTGTTTGAGCTGGCTTGCGAGGGGGATAACTGATGGAAGGGTATCGCGATCTCCTGCTGAACCATGGCGGCCCTGAGGGAGCGAGGCTTGCCCGCGAATGCCCTGACGCGGTTGACCTGACAGACCGCGTCGCACAATTCGCGGCACTCTGTGGGAGCGAATTCATTCGCGAAAGCGGTGTAACAAACGACACAAATGCGTCGGATGTACCGGCCTCTTCGCGAATGAATTCGCTCCCACAGAATTCGACACCGCAGAACTCGACACCACACCAGGCCAATAGCTGGCGAAATGGCCTGATGGCCGTCGCCCTGCTGTTCCTGGGTATCAGCAGCGCCGATGCCGAAACCGTGCTCAAAGGCCCGCGCCCCATCGCCTGGAAAGACTTTCTCGGGGTCAACGTGCAGTTCCAGTATTTCCCCGCAGACATCTATCGCCTGCAAATGGAACAGCTCGACAGGCTTGGATTGACCTGGGTACGCCAGACCATCCACTGGCCGATCATCGAACCCAAAGAGGGGCAATACGACCTCACCGACCTTGACGCCGCCATGACCGAGGCCGCCAAACACAATTACCACACCCTGGCCTATCTGGTCGGCTCGGCGCCCTTTGCCAGCAGTGCCCCGGCCAAGGCGGCCAGCCGCGACCAGTACCCGCCCAAGGACTACAACGTGTTCGCCTCGCGCATGGTCGCCCTGGCCAAGCGTTATCCGCAGGTCGGCAACTGGCAGGTATGGAACGAGCCGAATATCGTCTGGCTGCCCAAGGAAAATCCCGCCGCCTACGGCCGCCTGCTCACCACCAGCGCCGCCGCTCTGCGCACTGCGGTGCCGGAAACCACCATCGTCACCGCCGGCATGGCCTACTACAGCCAGATGCACAGCACGCCGGGCTATATGCTGCAAACCCTGGTCGATGGCGGTCTCGGCTCGCAGAACATCGTCGCCGCCTACCACCCTTATTCGGAATTTCCCGAAGGCGATTCGCCGCCGGACCGCGACTTTCTGGTCCGCGCCGGGGCCATGAACGAACTGCTGCACAACAATGGCGTGCAACAGGTGTGGGCCACCGAGTGGGGCTGGTCCAGCTATGCCGGACCCAAGGAAATGCAGGCAATCATTGGCGTCAATGGTCAGGCCGACTTCACCCTGCGCCGCCTGGCGTTGATGGCCGCCATGGATTTCCAGCGCATCTTCCTGTTTAACTTGAGTGACCTCGACACCCGCGCCAGCGCCCGGGACCAGGGCTACGGCCTGCTGGACCTGGCGGGCAACCCGAAGCCGGTCTATACCGCGCTGAAGAACTTCCTCGACGTCACCGGCCCGAACCTGATCCCCGATGACCCGCCCGGCGTCAGCAACCTGCCCGATGACCTCTACGCCATCCCCTGGCTCAAGCCAGACGGCAGCAAGCTGCTGATGCTGTGGAGCGCCAACGGCACCACCCTGAACTTCCCGCGGATCAAGGCCGGGACGGTGCACGACCCGTTGCGCGGCACCCATACCCCTCTGGCTGCGACACAGGGCATTACCGTGGTGCTCAAACCCAGCCTGCAAATTCTTGAGTGGAGGCCCTGAGCCATGCGCATCCTCTGGACGTTGCCCTATCTGCCCTGGCCCACCACCAGCGGCGGCAAGACCCGGGAATATCATTTGCTGCGCAACCTCGCTGCCCGTGGCCACCGGATCACCCTGTTGGTGCAATCCAAAGTCGCCCTGGACGATGCCACCCGCGCCGCCCTGGAACCCTGGCTGGAGCGCCTGATCGTCTTGCCCCGCCGCCCCCTGCGCAGCGCCCGCACCCTGCTCGCCGTGGCCTTCGCCACGCCGCCGATGCTGGCCAGCGTCAATGGTTTCGCCCCGGACTTGCAGCACACGTTCGAGCAACTGCTGGCAGAGGACTGGGACGTGATCCAGATCCAGCACAGCTACGGTTTTCAGCCCTTCGAACGGCCACTGCAAAAGGCCCACAAGCCTTTCGTGCTGGCCGAGCACAATATCGAATCAGCCCTCGGCGCCGCCTCCTACAGCCTGCTGCCAAACTGGGCCGGGCTGTTCGCCCGCTATGACCGCTGGCGCTACCGGCGCTGGGAAAGCCGCGTGCTGCGTCAGGCCAGTGAGCTGATTGCAGTCAGCGAAGACGACGCCCGCGGCCTGGCCCGGCTCAGCGCCAAGACTACCGCCGTCGTCGTCAATAGCGTCGACTGCGACTACTACGCCAAGGTGCGCCCGGACCGCGCCAGCCAGCGCCTGCTGTTTATCGGCAACTACGAATACGGCCCCAATGTCGATGCGGTGGAATGGGCACTGGACGAAATCATGCCGCACGTCTGGCAACTGGCGCCCAACGTGCGCTTCAGTATCGGCGGCTTTGCCCTGCCCGAACAATGGCGTGAGCGCTGGACCGATCCGCGCATCGACTGGCTGGGCTTCGTCCCCGACCTGCGCGTACTGCAAAACCAGACGGCGATCTTCTTCGCGCCCCTGCGCCAGGGCGGCGGCTCCAAGCTCAAGGTACTGGAAGCCATGGCCGCAGGTCTGCCGGTGGTCACCACCGAACAGGGCGCCTCGGGCCTTGCGGTGATCAACGGTGAGCACTACCTGGGCAGCGAATACCCTGCCGAACTGGCGCGGATCATCGCCAGCAGCCTCAACCGCCCGGAACGCCTGGAACAGGTCGGCGAAGCTGGCCGTGCCTACGTGCGCGCGACCCATGACTGGGCCGTGTCGGCCCGGCAACTGGAAGCCATCTATACCCGTCTCTCCCCAGCCAAGGAAACGGCCAACTATGCATATCGGACTTGATTACCGCCCGGCTGCGGGCTACGCCACCACCGGTATCGGCCGGCAGAACTTCGCCCTGGAACACGCCCTGCGCGCCCACCCCGACGTGCGACTGCAGTTGTTCGGTGTGGCGCCTTTCGATCACCCGATCCGCCGCCTGATCCACTGCCCACGCAGCTCTACGCCGCTCAATGCCGTGCACCGCCTGCCGGATCGCCTGGGGTTCGAAGCCTGCTTCCTGCCCACCGCGTTGCAGGATGCAGAAATCGAGATTTACATGGCCAACCTCAATATGGGCCTGCCCATCGGCCGCAAACCGGCGGGCATGCGCTACGTGCTGCAACTGCACGACGTGTTCCAACTGACCCAGAAAAACAGCCACGGTTCGCGACTCAAGGCGGCCTTCTACCGGTTCACTGATTACCTGTCGATCGCCTGGTCCCTGCGCGTGGCCGACCGGGTCTGGGTCGCTTCCGAGTACACCGCCAGCGAAGTGCGGCGGCTGTTTCCGTCGGCCAACGCAAAGCTGCGGGTGTTGCCATTGCTGGTCGAAGGCTTCGTCGGCGAACCGGCGGATATCAGCGACCTGCAACTGCCCGAGGGTTACTGGCTGTGTGTCGGCACGCGTGAACCGCGCAAAAACATTCCCTGGTTCGTCGATGCCTGGCAGAGCGCGCGCATGCAATTTCCCTCTACCCCGGACCTGGTCCTGGTCGGCGGCGATGCCTGCCTGACCGAGAGTCAGCGCCAGTTGCCGGGCCTGCACGCCCTCACCGACCTCAGCGATGCGCAGTTGCACGCCGTGTACCGTCACGCCGGGCGCCTGTGGCATCCGTCCCGTGGCGAGGGTTTCGGCCTGCCGGTGATCGAAGCCCTGAGCGTCGGCACCCCGGTGGCAGTGGCCAGCGGATCCTCCCTCGACGAGATCAGCCCGCCACACAGCCCGCGCTTTTCTCCCACCGACAGCTCCGCACTGATACGCCTGATGGGCCAACTGGCGAGCGCCGCCCCGGAAGATCCCCAGCCCCTAGAGGACTGGGCGGCAAACTACGCCCTCGATGCGTTCAAGCAACGCTTCAATGTCTTGCTCGAGGAACTGCGCTGATGCCCATTGCGTTGCCCACGGGGTTGTTTCTGGCCCTGATCTTCAGCCTGATGTTCTGGCTGCTGCCGGCCCCCGTGGTGCTGGTAGCGATGGCCGGCCTGGGCGCGGGCATCACCATCATTCGTCAACCCGTGCGCGGCCTGCTGCTGTTCGGCCTGATTGCTTGCTTCCTGCCCTACGCGACCATGAATATCGGCTTTCGCACCACGGTATCCGAAGCCCTGCTGATGCTGACCTGGGCTGCCTACCTGGCCCACAACATGTTCGGCGACCCGCCCCGGGTGCCGCCGATGATGCGCACCGAGCGCTGGCTGTTCATCCTCATGCTCTACACCGCCCTGCCCTTTGTCGTCGGCCAACTGATGATCACTGCCGAGGGCAACGGCCCGATCAACTGGGTGCGCTGGCTGTTCAATCTGTCGGCGCTATTCCTCGTGCCGCGCCTGCTGATCAATGCCCAGACCCTGGACCGCATGGTCTTCTCGATGATGGCTGGCACGCTGCTGCTGTTGCTGCTGTCGATCCCGGTGTATCTGGTCAACCGCAGCGCCACAGCGATGACACCGATCCTTGGCGCCCTCGGCTACGGTGGCATTGGCGTACTCGGTGACAGCCTCTCGGCACTGTCGACACGCATGGGCTCACCGTGGATGCACCCCAACGTCGCGGGCGGTGCCATGGCCCTGACGCTGCCCCTGGCCTTCTGCTACGGCATTACCCGCAGCGGCTGGGCGCGGTCGCTGGGCTTGTCAGTGGCGATACTGGGCAGCATCGGCCTGCTGCTGACCGGCTCCCGGGGCGCCCTGGTCAGCCTGATGGTGGTGATGATCATGATGGCGGCCAAGCGCGTGCCCCATGTCGGCCGCATCCTCATGGCCGGTGCCGTGGCCGGTGCGCTGCTGCTGATGTTCTACCCGCCGTTGCAGGAGCGCCTGCTCGGCCTGTTCACCCAGGACGATACCAGTACCGCGATTCGCTTCCTCGAGTACGAACACTTCCCCGAAGCCGTCGCCCAATTCCCCCTCGGCATCGGCTTCAAGATCGACCCGCCGGTGCCCGGCACGACGCTGTTCGGCATCTCCAACCTATGGCTGAACTTCGTCTACAAGATCGGCATCCCCGGCATGCTGCTGTACATCGCCGTGATCTGGAGCTGGTGGAATGAAACCCGCCCGGCCCGCGGGCGCATCCGCCTGAGCCACGACAACGCCTTGTGGCTCGGCACCCTGGCCGGGCTGCGAGCGGCGCTGCTGAGCGGCGTCTTCGACCACTACTTCAGCTTCACCACCGTGCTGGTCGCGCTGTTCTGGCTGTTTCTGGGCATCAACCTGCACGAAGCCAAACGCCTCAAGGCCAGCGGCGTAGTCCGGCCTTACGCCACTCCTGCTGCCCGCACCGATATGGGAATCCAATCATGAAGCACCGCATGCTGCACTCCCACGACCTGCGCCTGGCGCTGCCCGACTACGCACAGAAAATGGCCGTGCCCCTGGACGAACTGCAAGCCGCCTACCAATGGATGCTCGACAACGAAGTGTGCTTCGAGCAGCCGCTGAAAAACCGCACCCTGTCCTTCATCAGCTACCTGAACATCGAAACCCGCATCGACCATCCCCTGGCCCGGCGCTTCTACAAACTGCTCAGCCGCGAGACCCTCGGCCCGCTGATCCCGCTGTACGGCATCAACTGGCCAACCCTGCGCGACCGCATGCTGCGCACCTGGGAGCAGGCCTACAACATCCTGATCTGCAAGATTCCCAGCCATAACGTGCGCCTGGCCTGGCTGCGCCTGGGCGGCGCGAAAATCGGCAAGGGCTCGTCGGTATGGCGCAACACCGAAATACTCGGCGTCGACAGCCTGCGCATCGGCAACGACAGCACCGTGGGCTGGCACTGTCAGCTCGATGCACGCGGTGGCCTGGTCATTGGCGATCACGTAACCATCGCCTCACATGTGCTGATCATCGCCGGTGGTCACGACCTGCAAGCGCCGGAGTTCTGGGCCGTGGGCGGGCCGGTCTTCATCCGCGACTACGCCTGGATCTGCAGCCGCGCGCTGCTGTCTTTCGGCGCCGATATCGGTGAAGGCGCAGTGGTGGGCGGTGGCAGCGTGGTGTCCAAACCGATACCGCCCTACGCCATCGTCAGCGGCCCCAACGCCGAAATCAAAGGCGAGCGCGCCCGTGGCCTCAACTACAAAGTGGGCGGCAAAGGCCTGTTCACGTTGTTCCATTGAGCCGCGCCATGCTCGGATCGACCCTGTGGCTGACCCTGGCCACCCTCACCGGCCTGGCCGCCGGTTTTGCCCGTGAGTGGCTATTGGTCGCGGCCTGGGGCGCGGGGGCACAGAGCGATGCCTTCCTCGTCTCGATGTTCCTCCCCGAAGCCCTGCGCATGGCGTTGGCCGCCGGCCTGCTCAGCGCCGCCGCCCTGCCGCTCTATCAACAGCGCGATGCCGGGCAACAGCAACGCTGGCTCGGCGCCCTGGCCCCGCGCCTGCTGCTCTGCGGCCTGGGCATCAGCCTGCTGCTGAGCCTCGGCGCACCGCTATGGGTGCGCGCCGTCGGCCCCGGCCTGGATGACAGCGGCTACCTGCTGGCGGGCAACAGCCTGCATTGGCTGGCGTGGTGCGCACCGGGCTTTCTGCTCCACGGCCTGCTCTGCGTGCCGTTACAGGCCCATTCGCGCTTTGTCCTCGCCGGGCTCGGCTCGCTGCTGTTCAACCTGCCGCCGGTGCTCTACCTCGCCATCAGCCATCACGCCGCCACGCCCACGGGCCTTGCCAGCGCCTGCGTGCTCGGCAGCCTGCTAATGCCCGGCGTCCTCCTGCCAACGCTGTTTCGACTGGGCTGGAAACCCTGGCACTGGCACAGCGAACCCGGCGCCAGCAAAGAACTGCTGCAACGCATCGGCCCGCTGCTCAGCAGCAACCTCGCCAGCCAGGGCCTGGCCCTGCTCGAACGCATGGTCGCGTCCCTGCTCGGCGAAGGTGCCGTCACCTGGATCAACCTGGCCCGCAAACTGATCAACCTGCCGCTGATTGCCCTGATGAGCCTCAACCAGGTTCTGCTCGGCCTGATGAGCGGCAGCGCTGGCGACCAACGCCTGCTCCTGCTGCGCAAAGGCCTGGCCAGCGCCACCCTCCTCACCCTGCCCGCCGTCGCCGGGCTCATTGGCGCGGCAGGCGCTCTGGTCGCCCTGCTCCTGCCCAACCAGACCCACGACGGCCCGTTGCCGGAACTGCTCGCCTGGTTTGCCGTGCCCTTGATGTTTGGCGCCTGGAACGCACTGCTGGCCCGCTACGCCTACGCCGCAGGCGATACCCGCATGCCGCTGAACTGCGAACTGCTCGGCAGCCTGTGCAATGCGCTGCTATTGGCCGTGCTGCCGTTCTTCCTCGGGCTGATCGGCATCGCCATCGCCGCACTGGCAGGGGCTATCGTCACCGGATTGCTGCTGATGCGGCGGCAGGAACTATTGAGGGTTGTGCCGTGGCGCAGTCAGTGGGCGTTGGGAGCAGTCGTCATGCTGCTCGCCGCCGTAGCACTGCATCCGATCTACAACATCTGGCTGCAACTGGGCTTGAGCTGCAGCTACGGCCTGATCCTGTTGGTGGGCCTTGCCCTGTGGCTAAAGCCGTGGCGCAACAGCCAATGACCTGAATGCAATCCCCGTAAGAGCCGCCGAAGGCTGCGAACGTACCACCCCACCGTTCATCAAACAACGCGCAACTTACTGAATCACAAAGACTCTGTGAGAGCGAATTCATTCGCGAAAGCAGTGTTCCAGGCGATGAAGATGCGTCGAATGTACCGGCCTCTTCGCGAATGAATTCGCTCCCACAAGATTTGCTCCCTGCCTCGGCTAGTGTTTGCTGCGTGACAGTGCGGTGTCGTAAACGGGGCGGGATCTCCCACATGAAATGCAATCCATGTGGGAGCCCTCTACCTATGCAGCCCCAACCGCCGCCGCCGCGCCATCAACGCCCGGCCAAACGACAATTCCGCATACTCGATAAACAACCGCGCCATATGCCGCAACGCCCGCTCCTCGCTTTCACTGCCGTGCACACAGTCAAAGCCCAGGGCGCGTTTGCTGTCTTCGGGGAGATCCTCCCAGGTGTGCATGATGTGGGTGTACATGGCACTCGCCACTTCGTGTCGATTCATTTGAATGCGTGCTTTACGACTCTGCATCCTTTGGCCTCCTTGACCGTTTGAACAAATACAGCACAACAATATCTGAATATCAGATATCTGAAAACCAGTTATAGCGTAAGTCGCTGTTCCATCACGAGCAGCACCCATGACCAAAGCCATCTACCGAAACGAACATCAGGTCCTGATCAAATTGCTCAAGGCCATCCGCAGCAACACCGGCCTGACCCAGAACGACTGCTCCAAAGCCCTGGGCCGCCCACAGTCCTACATCAGCGACGTCGAAACCGGCCTGCGCCGCCTGGACCTGGTCCAATTGCGCGACCTCTGCGCTGTACTCGGCTACACCCTGCCGCAGTTCGTTGAAGAGTACGAAGCAGCGCTGCTGACACCCTGATCACAATGCCAAACCTCTATCCCAATCCCCTGTGGGAGCGAGGCTTGCCCGCGAAGAGGCCCGAATATCCGACACACATGCCGGGGCTCTGAAATTGCAGTGGCAGCCCGTCATGCCCCTAGCAGCTTCAAACAGGCTCAAGCCTCCAACCCAAGCCGCCGACGCCGTGCCGCCAACGCCCGGCTAAACGACACCTCGGCATACTCGATAAACAGACGGGCCATATGCCGTAGCGCTCGCTCCTCTCCTTCACCGCCTGGCACACAGTCGAAACCCAAGGCACATTTGCTTTCCTCGGGGAGGTCTTCCCAGTTGCGCATGATGTGGGCGTACATGGCGCTGGCGACCTGCTGGCGGGTGATTGCGTTGACTTCTTCCATGGTTGACTCCTGTGTAGCGAATTCATGATCAGCCTCAGTAGCCATTCTAAACCAAAAACCCATTTTGGGATAATCCCAATTTAGGTTTAATTAGATTGCCGGACCATTGAACGGCATCCCCCACGTGAAAAGCATCCATAACACCCGCTACCAATTCCTGCTGACGCTCCTGCTGGAAGCGCGCAATGCGGCAGGCATGACGCAGAAGGAATTGGCGACCAAGCTCGGGCGACCGCAGTCTTTTGTGTCGAAGACTGAGAATGGGGAAAGGCGGTTGGATGTGATTGAGTTTATGGATGTGTGTCGGGTGTTGGGGGCGGATTGGGGTGGGATGCTTCGGCGGGTAGAGGGTACGGCTGCCGAGTGACTTTTGCTGAGGAGCGTATCCACCTTTCATTTACCAAACCATTGGATGGAAGCGGACAAGTAACTCAATATGACAGCGAGCGACTGACAAAAACCATCAAATCAACGCAAATAAGTTATATGGAACTCAAATAACGGCGTTTGAAGTCGTTCGTCCATTTCCGTTACAACTAATTAGCGTTTGAATTCAGCTTTGTAAAAAGACTCGACACATAACCGATCAATACTCCCCCTCGGCAGTCGACGCGGGCTTTCCGAATAACCCGTCATTATTACGAACGGGACCCTCTCGTGTGCCTTCGGTTGCTCTGCCGCAAGGGGAATAGATATCCCAACATAGACGAGCGGCCCTGGACGAAATTTGCGTGATGGGCTAAACCCATTCCTGAGAGCACGTAGTCAGCCCTGGAAGCCAAGTAAAATAATATTTCGCAAGGGTGATCTTATGAAAATCATGACTGCTTTATTGACAATAAGCGTGTCGATGAGCGGGACAATTTATGCGGACGACCCTACGTCCGAAAAAATAAAAAGCTGCGTCGCTAACCGCCTCACTGAACTCAAGTTATCGTCTTCTCGTCCGAGAACATTATCAATAGCTGAAGGCTGCCCACCTGGGCATAACGAGACGTTCAAGGGTTGCGTTGGCATAGAAAACAAAGACACTTCTTTTTCCATGCCAGCAAATGCTGGTTGGCAATTAGTTCCCGGCACCGGAAGCGTCGTTCGGACCGGAGGGGATACTCCAACCAGGTCAGGTGTATCGCTTGTTAGCCAGGATAGCAATGCTGTCGTTGGACGAGCGTGGTGTAATGGGCATGGCTGTGGTGGTGAAGGCAAAATTAATGTGAGCGGCGAAATAAGAGCTTCAGAACAACGAATTCCCACGGAGATAGACAGAAACGAAGCTTTGGATGCATGTTTGACGGAGATGCTTCCAAAATGAATAAGTCAAGCACTTTTATTACTGGAATAACATTATCAGTCATTCAAAATCTGTATGCCGATACAACACCGATGCTCGTGGACTTCCCTGCTTATAATCCCGTCGTTCTGGGCCAAGGGTGGAATATCGAAGCAGCAGAAAAATCGGATTCTATATGCGTAAGCTTCGACACAGTGACACTTGATTACAATGACAAACGAATAACTTATGAAAAGGTGGTAGACAATGAATCACTACAAAAAACACTAGAGGTCTCAGCGTCTGCCAGCTTTAAGTCCATCACGGGATCTTACTCGGCATCAACCGACTTCGTTCACGCAACCAACTTAAAATCAACGTCAACCTATTTATCGGTTTTTGCCGAAGTAATTCGAGGTCCTACATTCGCGGCCCCTAAAACAAAACCGACTTTGATCGTAACAACTACCACGAACAATCAGAACGACGAAAAACTAATCACGGGGGGAGCCGTAACCTTGACCTCCAAGCATCTAGACTTAGCGAAGTCTAATATCGCAGAATTTTACAGGCAGTGTGGCACCGGTTTCGTCGCTACCATCCAGCCCGGAGCAATCATAAAAGCGGTGCTTGAAATATCGGGCACCTCAGAAGAAGAAAAGAAATCACTCGGATTATCGGTATCTGGTTCGGCCGGTGGCGGAGGTTTAGCTGCAAGTATAAAGCAAGCCGTCAGCTCTTTTCAGAGCACGGCCCGCCTTAATATTTATATGAACAGCATTGGGGGGAATGATAAAACCCTCTCTACAACATTGGAGGCATTGGATGCCGAACTGACGAGCCTCCCACAATATGCCAAAGAGTCTCCCAGACCACTAAAAATCATTGTGAGAGATTACTCCTCTCTTAGCAATTGGCCTGGCGACTTGGAGCGAATATCTTTCACCCCGCAAGAAACAATTATAAGAGCGTACTCAAGACTTAAGACAATCCTTGCGTATGCACAGACGGCCTCAAACTCTGATAATGGTTGGCTGCTCGCAGTCGATACCACAAGGTCGTCAACCATGATGCTTTCGGATGAAATCCAAAACGAAATGTCCAAACTAAAGGATCTTGCCATCTTATGTTCAAAGAGTGAGAACTGCGACGTGAGTTTATGGACGGATTGGAATGATCTAGATCTCAGGATGCGTCTGCCCTTTAGAGGACGGTTCGCCGACTTGAATCTAGCGCCAGACGCAAGTGACTTGGCGGAAAAGCTTGTTGATGCTCGAATTCATCAATGGATAGACGAGGTGTCGGAGTTTAGATGCTCAAAGATGTCTGAATGTTTGTCATTCAGCAAACGAGATCAGCTGAGAAACAAGGCATTAAAAAGAATTAAAGACGCTTTGTTAGCTGGCACCTAACTTGAACCCGTCTAAACGTGAGCGGCGAACGAGACGTCGCAGGCGTTAATATATACGAAATACGCTACCCGTCGGACTATGGCATTCAATTTCAGTCAGGGGCCTCAGCTTTTTAACGACTAACGCTTCCCATGCTACTCCATCAGCCAGCTACAATTACGACATGCCTGTAGTCCCGGGCGGATAGACTTTAAAGGAAGAAGAGTATGGATATTTTGACGATAGAGCTTTCCGATGACGAGGGATCGGAGTACTCCCTCAAGGTGTTATGTGAAATAGCTGGCGAGGAAATTATTACCGAACTTTGCGTATCCGTATACGGACATCTAAATGCAAGCGCCAAGCTTACCTATAACGGGGTAACGACAAGCATTAAAACCACCCGATTCGGCGTACAATTAACTCCATTTGTAACCTGTCTTTTAGTTAACGGCATAGGGACAATTGCATATGAGCTTGCAGACTGCTGTAAAAGGTATCCAATGCAACCGCTTAAAATTGCCAACTGCATGGTAGATAAAGGACACAGCATGACGCCTGACCTTCTGAAGGCAGCCGCAGTATGTGCAGTGGGTATTGCGTTCCCTACATAGATTACAATCGGGCCTTGTTGTACCGTTCTTGTTGCTCTTGAATAGCGGCTGTTGATGTTACGGGGGGCAGTGCCGTCGCACAACGCAGGCGTTATGCGAAAGAAGATTCGCAGCTATCGCGCCCCTTTGTCATTCACCGCTTGCCGACTACCCGTTACTGACGGATATGCTCATTCGCGATCCCCCGTATCGGCCTCCTGGCCAAGACATGTCGGCACACGGCGCCTATGGCCATGGAATGCCAGGGCTTAGACACAAAAACAGGAGAGCAGCCGCTCGCCAGCGGCTGTGGGTACCGACTTCCCGAAGAAAGGATGATAGGCAGGTGAGGCCATCGCCCGTAAGTCAGGTTCGCAAGGTCGATACCGCTCAGCAGACCCGGGAAATGGATGTCGGAGAAAATGAGATCAACCTGGCAAGAGTCTGCCAGCAAAAACTGCCAGGCTTCGTCCGCAGTGTCGACCGCATGCACCTTAAACCCTTCAAATTCCAGGATGTCCTGAATTAATCCGTTGATAACCCAGTCGTCTTCGACCAGCAGGATCAAGGGCACTTTTGACGGTACTACTGTGTGCTCATTCATGTTCATGTGAGCCAGCGATCAAGGGTGCGTTCAAACCGAACGCGGGGTCCCGACAAACGGAACCTTCGCACCCGCAAACAGCTTGGCGATTAAAACCACGGCCGGCTAACTCCAGGTTGAGCGATATGTTCACTGGATAGGGTCAATTATCCGGGCAAGATCCGCAGGATTCCAAAAGACTCTCGATGGCTGCCCGGCAAGCAATACGTCGGCGCGGTTATAGCCCCAGGTCACTGCACCAAAAGCAATACCAGCGTCCAATACTGCCTTGGCATCCCTCGTCTCGTCGCCTCTATACAACGCGCATTACGGGCAGCCACTGATAACCTCGCGACAGCGGCAGCGCCCTTATCCCTCGTCGAGAATGATCGGTTGCGCGACGCTCTGCTGGAAATCGGGCGCCGCAGCTGCGGGGAAATGACCCCGTGGGTTACGAGGTCTGTCGCGGTCTTACTCGCCGAGCTTCGACTCAACGCAGCCGGTACTGGTGCACTCGCGTTCGCGTTCCTGCAGGAATGCCATGCGTTTCTGGGTCATATCTACCGCACAGTCCAGATTGACAAAGTAGCCGCTCGGCTTCTCTTCGCTGCATTGATTATCGCGCTGCTTGATCCAGGCGAGTTGGCCAGTTTTCAGCGAAGTCTGCTGCGTTGGATTGAGATGTTTACGCAGGCCGGTGTACTCCTGATTCAGATCGCGGTCAGCCTGCGAGAACAGGTTGCCTGCACAATAAACCTGATCGAACGCATTACGGGGCTTGGCACACCCTGCAGCGTGTGCCCCAAGGGGGAAAACGACAGCCATCAGGACAATTGCGATTTTCTTCATCATCACTCTCACTTCTCTTGGTTGAAATTCTTGGCTGAGTAGAGATATTCCTGCCTATCAAGGCTGGCAAGCAACGACCCCTTGCGAAATTGCATTTGCGATTTTCGCAATCGTCGCGGGGTTCTGTAGGCGTGGTTCCTCGTCGGGATTGGCAATAACACCCGCTTCAACAAGCACAGCCGCCATCGGAGCCGTTTTGAGCACGATCAGATCGTCGAAACGGTGAATACCGAGTCGCTGATCAATAAGCGGCCGGTTTTCGCCTTTGATCGGCGTAGCATGATAAAGAGAGGGCATTTCGCCAGCCGCGAGCAGCTTCTCACCAATGGCCTTTGCGCAGGCGAGGCTTTGTTGATAATGCGGATTCAGTGTCGACACGAAAATCGAGTATCCCTTGAACTCTCGACGGCGACCCGCGTTGATCCACGCCTGCTGCATCGAATCATGGTGAATTGAAACGAACAGGTTCGCGCCCGGTTCGGCATTAGGTCTGTCGGCTAAGGTGATTTCTCGATCGTCGGCACCTGTACGCGTGACGCGATCACCGTCGGCCTGAAGATCGTGTGCAACTGCCGCGCTTAGATCCAAGTTGTAAAGATGCTCGACCCTGCCGCTTGCCCCCGTTGCACCTGGGTGAGCAGGTGTATGTCCCGCATCGACAATGACCCGGTCTGCGTAGCAGGGCGAGGTGCACAATATGAAAACAAACGGAATAATTCTCGAAGTCCGCACTTTGAGCATTGTATTTAGCCGACGGTGTTGGTTGATAGAGCGCCATCGATCAGAGCGCAGAGGCGTATCCAACATGCATTGCGCCTGAATGGCGCTGACAGTACGGCTTGCAGTGTAGCGAATTCCGGCCTTCGAAAGTTGGGGGATGCATCCCAAGTCTTGGATTGGTTAAGCCAGGAATCGCAGATTTTTAATGAATGTCCCTCTTGATCCGCCTTCCTGAACAGACCTGCTGTCTTGGCCTCGTGCAAGGCTACCGTATATAAATCGAACGGGTAAGCAGGCCTCAACCTGACTGCCTATCCGCGAAATCGCCACCACGCCACAGCGTTGTAGATCATGAAAATGCCGCTCAACACACCCAGTGGCCATATCACCAACACTTGCGCGTACATTGCGAAGAACAGTAATTCGAACCGCCAGTCGCTTGCACTTTTGGCATGGGCATCCAGCATCAAGTGCGCATTAATCTGGCTATACGCAGGGTCAGGGGACACCACTTGGGCCTGAAAGCGGTAGTGGCCGGTAGGTTGCGGGTAATGAATCGTGCCCAGTTCATGATCGACGAAATCACTCGCCCATCCGTCAACCTTGCCCGTGTGCGCATCGCCTTGATCGATCACTACGCCATCAGGCGTGAGCAGCTTCCACTGCACCGTAACAGGCGGCAGGACATGAGCCTTGTCGAAGGCCGCCAATGTGTTCAGCGTTTGTCGGTTCAGGCCCGTGAAACGGATAATGAGTTGGGTATAGTCTGGCGCGCGGATCTCCACCGACTCATCAATGATTTGCGCTTGAGACAGCGTGATCGGCACGTCAAGGGGATCGGTGGTGATCCAGTCACGCCATAGCGAAAAGGCCGATGACAGGACGGCCATGCCAAGGGTAAACAAGGTCCAGCGAAGGCAGCACCGCTTGAACTTCTGCGCCTGAATCGAGTTGATGGGCATGGTCGCGTTAATTGATGAGTGAGTGCGCTTTTTCTCATTAATTTGCCGCGCTGCACAAGCCGCTATGAACGATTTGCAAGAACGAGCAAATCTCTAATCGCACACCACTAAGGGATTGAAAGGCTGTGTCATCGAAAGCATGAACCCCTTGCGCTGGCTTGTGTCTATCTGACACTACTCACGCGCAATCGAGACTTATCATGAACATTTTTGAAGCCCTGCGAGAAAGCCACGATCGCCAGCGCGGCTATGCCGATGCATTGACGGTGACTCATGGTGACAACATCGAACGTAAAGAAGCTTACGAACGGTTGAAAGCCGAGCTACAGGCGCATGAAACGGCGGAGGAACGCTGTTTTTACATACCCCTCATGGCCCATGACAACGGTATTGACCTGAGCCGGCATGCCATTTCAGAACATCATGAAATGGACGAAATGATGGAGACGCTTGATGAGACCGAGATGTCGAGCCCTGCCTGGTTAGTGACGGCCAAAAAACTCACGCACAAGGTGCATCATCATTTAAAGGAAGAAGAACAGAAGTTCTTCCAGGCAGCAGGCAAGCTGCTCGATGAAAGCCAAAAAACAGCGCTGGCCAAACAATACCTGGCCGAATATCAGGAGCAGATCGCCCCCACCTGATGCCACCAATAATCAGCCAAAAGAAGGCATCGGGCCCAAAGAGTGCAGGATCCATGCAACCGTTGCCGCGGCTGCACTCACCGCGACTAGCAAGCTGATAAATAGCCACTTCACGACTTTGGGAAAAGACGACGGCTGATACGTCGCTGCGCTGACCTGCGTCAAAGGTTCAGCCCCCTCTGCGCTGCCCAGGCTGGGCACGTCATCATCAAGAAGGGTAATACTGCCTGGTTCCAGATACTTCACTTTCGTGCCGTCCTGGGGCAGTCCAACCCGAGCCAGAATGCCCGATGGTGTATTCTTGTCGAACTCAAGGAAATGGCTGACAAGCTCGCCTTCGTCAGTAAACTCTTCCTGCTCCAATACGACCCACTCGTCCAGTTCCTCAGCAGTGATGCCGAGGTGATTGGCGATCGCCTGCTGGAATCGCTCGGCATGTTCGTCGCTTCGTTCACGGTAGCGCATGACATCTTTCCCTGATTGTTAGCGGACGCAAAATGGCGTCCTTCTACTGACCTAGCCCCAACGTGTTGATCAGGGCTTTGGTGCAACTGAGCGCAACTATCCGTGGTTAAAGGGATTCTTGCTGCGCATGAATTCAGCCATTCTGACCTTGAAGCAGAGCAACCGTTCGGCCATCTACCGCTCCCGAATAAAACTGATCCAGTGCCTGCTGATACAGCGGAGATTTAGGATGGGCAGCCAGAAACAGCGTCAGGCATGAGCGCAGCTTCATATCATCCGGCGAACCGAGTATCTGGGTGGCGCTCTTTTCAGAATGGCTTAGCAGGATTTTAACGCACTCCTCAAGCCGTGGCCCCAGCACATCGTGCTCTAAATACGCTCGCGCCTCAGCCAGCCCCGAGATGGCGAAACGCTTGGCCATTTCGCTATGCCCGAGCCCGCGCAACTGCGCAAACACAAACCACATCCAATGACTCGCTTTGCGCCCAGCGCTCAACTCATCCAGTACCCGGCTGAAGACCGGGGTCTGTGCTTCGACGAAACGACCCAAATCGAACATATCGCTCACGACTCGCCCTCCGCACCCGGCAGGCGCCTCAAGAGTGTCGGCTGTCCCTCGGACTGCCCCAACTGTTCACGTATCGCGCACAGTTATTGTGGTCGTACTCCTTCAGGGAGTAGCGGGTGATAGTACCCGAGCCATCGGTGTAGAACGTCAGCTCGCAATAGCTGACCGCCGGTTTGTAGTAACCGCCCCCCACTTCACCCATGACCATCTGGCCATTACCGCCATAGCCCTGGGCCTCTTGGTGAGAGGTGTTGACGTAACCACCGTTGACGCCAAAGCTCCAGTAGTAGCCTGTTTCATTGCCGTTCTGGAAAGCTTCTGAACCGTCGCCATGCCATTGCTGCAGCAATGAGTTGACGTTAAAGCCCACCCAGGATTGCGCGATTTCGTGTGGGTCTTTATTGAACATGCCAACACAACCAGAAAGCTGTATCGCCATAGCAAATACGCCGAGTGTTAGGGCCCGTCGACTTCCGTGGAATAACGATTTCACAGAGACTACTCCGTCTTCTTGATCGGTGAAATTTGAGCGGATAGACCACCTTTGAGTGTGACGGATGTAAACGGTTCGGTAAGTGATGGCAGATATTGACCAACTTGCGAGGCCTCCGATCCATCTTTTTATCCGCTTGTGCATTGACGATGGGCGAGCTTTGGTGTTTCCTGAAACCGGTTTCAGAGCCGCAATGCTCTAACCGTACAAGCCTGCAGACAAGACCAAAAAGGACCAGGCCGTGAACAGTTTTCCAGCATCTTCTTCCCGTGCACGCGTGACCATGAATGACGTCGCTGATCTGGCGGGCGTATCCAAGGCCAGCGTCTCCCGGTTTATCGGTGATGACCGTCAACTGCTGTCTGTCGCCATTGCCCGGCGTATCGAACAGGCTATCGATACGCTCGGTTATCGCCCCAATCAGATGGCGCGAGGGCTCAAGCGCGGGCGTACTCGCCTGATCGGCATGCTGATGGCCGACATCCGCAATCCTTATTCCGTTGCCGTCATGCATGGCGTAGAAACCGCGTGCCGCAAACACGGCTACAGCCTGGTGGTGTGCAACACTGATCGCGACGATGAGCAGGAGCGCCTGCATCTGGCGGCGTTGCGCTCCTACAACATCGAAGGGCTGATCGTGAACACGCTCGGCCATCACCTGGATGAACTGCGCGAACTGCATCACGAACTGCCAATGGTTCTGGTTGATCGCAAGGTCGATGAATTGCACAGCGATTTGGTCGGGCTGGACAACATCGCAACTGTCAGGCAAGCCCTCGACCATCTACACGCCTCGGGTTATCGCGACATTCTGCTGGTGACTGAACCGCAGGATGGCACCAGCTCGCGGATCGAGCGCGTCGAGGCGTTCATGGCGCAAATAGCGCTGCGTTCGGACATGCGTGGGCAGGTCTGTGAAACCAGTGACAAGCTGGAAGTTCGGTTGCAGGCATTCCTGGCGGCCAGCGGCCACGGGCCCAAGGCAATCTTCACAGGTAATGGTGTGGCGACGCTGATTACCACACGTCGGCTGCATGAACTTGGCTGCCCGTTGTTTGCCGAGGTGGGGCTGATCGCCCTCGATGAGCTGGATTGGTACCCGCTGGTTGGAAGCGGCATCACGTCACTTGCTCAGCCCACTCATGAGATAGGCGTCACGGCGTTTGAGTGTCTGCTCAAGCGTCTGGCGGGTGATCAGGCGCCGGCGCGAACCTACGACTTTGCTGCACAGCTGATCGTGCGCGGTTCTACACGCCCGGTCCACTGACGCCCTCCCCCCTTTAATACCGCAGGTCTACCGCCAGGATTTATACGAACTTTTGTAATGCTGCCCATTCAAATAAAAATGAAACCGGTTTCAGAGGACAACAATAATGAATCAATACCCCGTTGCCATTAGCTTGGGTGCCTTTGGTGCCGACCTGGTTCGCGAACGAGGTCAGGCCAGTTTTATTCCGCTGTTGGGCGAGGCTGGTGTGACGCGAATCGAGGTGCGCGAAGAACTGCTTGTCGATGAGGATCTTTACGCAATGGCCGAGCAGATCGCTGCACAGGGTCTGCAATGCTTGTACTCGGCGCCACTCGAGCTGTGGCTGCAAGGGCAGACTCAGGTTAATCCTGAGCTGGAACCTACCCTCAATCGCGCCATCGCCTGTGGCGCAGCATGGCTCAAGGTGTCGTTGGGGTATTTTTCCGAGCACTGTGATCTTGCGCAGTTGGCGGAGCACCTGGCGCGCCACGATGTTCGTCTGTTGGTGGAGAACGACCAAACCGCGCAAGGCGGTCGAATCGAGCCACTCGTGGCTTTTTTCAGCGCGGTACAGGGGCTTAAATTGCCCATCGGCATGACGTTCGATATTGGTAACTGGCTCTGGCAGGAACAATCCGTGATGGGCGCTGCGCAGCAGCTGGGCCGTTATGTCGAGTACGTCCACTGCAAAGCCGTCCGCCGCAACCCGGCTGGCAAATTGATCGCTTTGCCACCAGAACCGGCCGACCTGCAACTCTGGGAACGGCTGTTCGAGCACTTCGCGCAAGGTTTGCCCCGTGCTGTGGAATACCCGCTACAAGGTGATGACCTGCTTGGCGTGACGCGAGAACAGGTCGCACTGCTCGCCGGCCTCGACCATCAACAGCCCGTTCACCGTGCTGGGGAGGCCAGTCATGTCTGATATCGACATCCTTTCGTTCGGCGAAACCATGACCATGCTGGTCGCTGAGCAACCCGGTGATCTGGCGCAAGTCCGTCATTACGAAAAACGAATCGCCGGGGCCGACAGTAACGTCGCTATCGGTTTGTCCAGGCTGGGTTTCAACGTGGCGTGGCTGAGCCGGGTCGGCAACGACTCCATGGGGCGATTCGTCACTGACAGTCTTCGGCAGGAAGGCGTGGACTGTCAGCACGTGACCGTCGATTCGCGCCATCCCACCGGTTTTCAGTTCAAATCACTGGAGCTTGGAGGCGCAGATCCGGTCGTCGAATACTTCCGCCGCGGCTCGGCGGCCAGCCATCTCTGCGTTGACGACCTTGTCCCCAGGCTGCTCACGGCGCGCCATCTGCACGCCACCGGTATTCCGGCTGCTCTTTCCGACAGCTGCCGTGCGCTGTCCCGGGAGCTGATGGGGCAGATGCGTGAGGCCGGGCGCAGCGTGTCGTTCGACCCCAATCTGAGGCCGTCGCTGTGGTCGAGTGAGGCCATCATGATCCGCGAGATCAATCACCTTGCCAGCCTGGCCCATTGGGTAATGCCGGGTTTGGCTGAAGGCCAGTTGCTGACGGGTTTTGACACGCCGGCGGACATCGCCCGGTTCTATCTGGACCAGGGGGTTGAAGCTGTAGTGATCAAACTCGGCGCCAGTGGCGCGTATTACCGCACTGAATTGGCTGAAGCTTTCGTGCCCGGCCAGCCTGTGGCGCAGGTCGTAGACACGGTGGGCGCAGGAGATGGTTTTGCCGTCGGTGTGATCAGCGCGTTACTGGAAAATCTCGGATTTGCACAGGCTACCGCGCGTGGTAACTGGATTGGCAGCCTGGCGGTGCAAAGCCGGGGCGATATGGAAGGGCTGCCCACCCGCGCTGCCTTGCAGGCGGCGCAGCTTGCGCAAATGTCACATACACAAACCGCCTGACCCTTTTGGGAGGCTGCGTCATTCACCACCTGCTCAACAATAACAACACTGGAGCCTGACATGGCAAAGCTACTCGATACCACCCGGCCTGGCGGCCTCAAACGCCGCTGGCTGCTGATCATGCCTATCGTATTCATCACTTACAGTCTGGCTTACCTGGACCGCGCCAACTACGGTTTCGCGGCGGCGTCGGGCATGGCCGAAGACCTGCACATCACCCCTGGCATGTCCTCATTGCTCGGGGCGTTGTTCTTTCTCGGTTACTTCTTTTTTCAGGTGCCGGGGGCGATCTACGCGCAAAAGAAAAGCGTGAAAAAGCTGATTTTTGTCAGCCTGATTCTCTGGGGCGGCCTGGCCACCCTGACCGGTGTTGTCTCTAACGCCTATATGTTAATCGGTATCCGCTTCATGCTTGGCGTGGTCGAGGCCGCCGTGATGCCGGCCATGCTGGTATACCTCTGCTACTGGTTCACGCGAGCCGAACGCTCACGGGCCAACACTGTGCTGATCCTGGGTAACCCAACGACCATGCTGTGGATGTCGGTGGTCTCGGGTTATCTGGTAGCGCACTTCAGCTGGCGCTGGATGTTCATCGTAGAAGGTTTGCCAGCAGTGATCTGGGCATTTATCTGGTGGCGGTTGGTGGACGAACGTCCGGCCCAGGCCAAGTGGCTGACGGCTGAAGAGAAGGATGAGTTGCAGGCCCGACTGGACGCCGAGCAGGTTGGCATCAAGCCGGTAAAAAATTATGCCGAAGCATTCCGCTCGCCAAAGGTGCTGTTGCTGGCCGCCCAATATTTTTGCTGGAGTATCGGTGTGTACGGCTTTGTGCTGTGGCTGCCGACCATCATCAAAAAAGGCATGCAAATGGATATGGTGGAGGCCGGCTGGCTTTCGGCGTTGCCTTATCTGGCCGCCGTTATCGGCATGATCCTGGTGTCTTGGGCGTCGGACAAATTGCAAAAACGCAAGGCGTTCGTCTGGCCACCACTACTGCTGGCTGCCGTGGCATTTTATGGCTCGTATGCCTTGGGTACCGAGCATTTCTGGTGGTCATACTCACTGCTGGTGATCGCGGGCGCGTGTATGTACGCACCCTATGGTCCGTTCTTTGCCATCGTCCCGGAAATTCTGCCGGCCAACGTTGCGGGTGGGGCCATGGCGCTTATCAATAGCCTTGGCGCACTGGGCTCGTTTGCCGGCTCCTACCTGGTGGGCTACCTCAATGGGGCCACCGGTTCACTGAGTGCGTCGTATCTGTTCATGAGCGGGGCTTTGTTGGTCTCGGTGGTGCTGACGCTGCTGCTCAAGCCGGACAATAAGCCGCAGCCCTTGCAGGATGATTCGAGTGTTCGTCGTGCCCCTGCGCACTCCTGAAAGGAACCGACCCATGAACAACCATGTTGTACTGTACAAAAAACTCTCGGCACCGCTGATGCAACGTTTGCAGGCACACACTGAGGTCACGTTGATTGATGACCCCAAGTCCGCCGCTGGCCTGGCCTGCCTGCGTGATGCGTTGCACAAGGCCGATGGCTTGCTTGGCGCCAGCCTGAAGCTTGATGCCGCGTTGCTGGATCTGGCGCCCAGGCTCAAAGTGGTTTCAAGCGTCTCGGTGGGCGTCGATAACTACGACATTGATTACCTGACAAAGCGCGGCATCCTGCTGAGCAACACCCCGGATGTCCTCACCCAAACTACGGCCGATACCGGCTTTGCCTTGATCATGGCCACTGCTCGGCGTGTGGTCGAGCTCGCCAACCTGGTACGCAGCGGTCAATGGACGCAAAACATCGGTCCTGCGCATTTTGGCAGTGATGTTCACGGCAAAAAGCTGGGCATTATCGGCATGGGCAGAATTGGCGAAGCGCTGGCGCAGCGCGGCCATTTCGGCTTCGGCATGCCGATCCTCTATCACAGCCACTCGCCCAAGCCTGCCGTTGAAGCCCGCTTCAATGCCGAGTATCGAAGCCTTGAGGACTTGCTCAAAGAAGCGGACTTCGTCTGCCTGACGTTACCACTGACGGCAGAAACCGAGGGTCTGATCGGCGCCGAGCAAATTGCGCTGATGCGCCCGGAGACGATCTTCATCAACATTGCCCGTGGCAAGGTTGTGGACGAACAGGCGCTGATTGATGCGTTGAGTAATCAACGGATTCGCGCGGCGGGGCTGGATGTGTTTGGGCATGAACCTTTGGACAAAGGGTCTGCGCTGTTGCAACTGGATAATGTGGTGGCCACCCCGCACATGGGCTCGGCAACCTTTGAGACCCGTGAGGCGATGGCACGCTGTGCGGTGGACAATCTGCTCAGCGCCTTGAATGGCGAGCGGCCGGCGAATCTGGTAAATCCGGATGCCTGGTCAGTCAAACGCTGACCGGGCAGGCTGGCTTTCACGTTGAAGCCTGGCCGTTCGCGATTGGGCTCAGGCCAGTCGCGAGGGCCAGTCGGGTATTGAGTCGACGCTGGATATTTTTGCGTCAACCAACCTACGATAAACCGCCAGCGGCAGCCCGCCCTGGCTTATGTCATCGATCTCGTGCTCATGGAAGATCACGGTTGTGTCTTCACGGGGTTTACCCATGACGTTGAAGAGCAGATCGGCGATGCCCTTATAGACTGCTGCCTTCTGGTCGACAGTGGTGCGGTCCGCACCCGGTGAGGTGCCTTCGCGGGTGACAAGGATATTTACGATTGGCATAGATGTTATCCAAGGGCGACGAGGAGCGCCGAGGGCGCTCTCCTCTGATGGAATCAACGGCCGGCAATCAGGCCGCCGTCGACGTGCAGGATTTCACCGGTCGAGAAGCAAGCATCTTCAAGGTAGAGAACCGCGCGCACGATATCCTCGACTTCGCCCAGCTTATTCATGGGGTGAAAGGCTGCTAACTGCTCAACAATTTCCGGGTTGTGCATCGGCGTGCGAATGACGCCAGGAGCAACGGCGTTCACGCGAATGCCGCGGGTGGCATATTCGATCGCCAGGCTCTTGGTGGCGGAGTTCATGCCGCCTTTCGTCAACATGGCAATGAAGGCGGGCGAACGGGAGCTGGCGAACTCTGCCGTAGAGGCGGTGATCTGGACGACGTGGCCGCTGCCTTGCTCCAGCATCACCGGAATGACTGCCTGGGTGGCGAAGAAGAAACCGTCGAGATTAGTCTTCAACTTCAAGCGGTAATCTTCTTCTGTGTAGTCCGTAAACGCCTTGCCGATGAAAATGCCGGCGTTGTTCACCAACGTGTCGATACGGCCAAACCGCTCGAGCGCCGCTGCTACCAGCCGCTTGCTCGTCTCGGGATCGCCAATATCACCCGCAACGGTAACCAGGTCCGGATCGGTAGACTGCTGGATCGAACGCGACGTGGCGACGACTCCATAGCCCCTGGCCCGATAGGCGTTGACGATAGCTTCACCCATCCCCTGTGAGGCGCCGGTGACGATCGCAACTTTCTTGATGTTTGACATCGCTTAACTCCTTCATGCTCGTTGGGTGAGCGAAAGATAAAGCGTTGTCAGATGATCGAAAATTCCCTATCTTCGATCAATGACTGATCAAAAACGCACAGACCTCGATTGGCAGGATGTCAGAATTTTTTTGGCGCTGGCCCGGCACGGAAGCTTGTCTGCCGCAGCGCGAGTGCTATCGGTCAACCATGCGACAATCGCACGCCGACTCCACTCGTTGGAGGATAGCCTTGGCGAGAAGCTCGTCGAGCGCCGCCCTGATGGCTATGCCCTGACTCTGGCGGGTACACATGCACTTGAAGCGGCAAGTGACATGGAGCAAGCGGCCCAAATTCTTGGCCGAGGAATGCAGGACGGTGCCCCGTCGGGCCTTGTCAGAATCAGCTCCTCGCCCGGTCTCTCAAGTGGCTTTCTTATATCGCGCCTGCCTGTGTTGACAGCCCGTTACCCTAAGCTGGACATAGATCTTTCCCCCGCCCTGCGCTCTGTCAGTCTCGACAGACATGAAGCGGATATTGCGATCCGCTTCGACAGACCCAAGGACGGCGAGATCATCGCGCGTCCGCTGGCCACTGTCGGATACGGTTTCTATGGGACGGGCGAGGCCTGTCGCGCGGTCGAAGCTGGGGGTAACCTGGTATTGATTGGCTTCAATGAGGCCGATGCTTATTTGTCCCAGGAAAAATGGGTGACCCGGCACTTCCCCCGCGCCCGCATCGCTTTTCGCGCCAA
The DNA here is from genome assembly GCF_024807945.1 of Pseudomonas sp. JUb42. GTDB lineage: Bacteria > Pseudomonadota > Gammaproteobacteria > Pseudomonadales > Pseudomonadaceae > Aquipseudomonas. Next base: position 486,190 of record NZ_JANUFD010000002.1, read on the forward strand.
GGATCAGGCTCTCCATGCCGTGGCAGCCCGGTCTGGTATCGGACTGGCCTTGATTCCTCACTATATCGGGCGCACAGACCCGACACTGCGGATATGCGATCTTGGCGTAGTACCCTCCAGCCGGGAGGTGTTTCTACTGACCCGCAGTCGTGATCGAAAAGACGCATCTATTCGTGTTGTGGCCAATGAGGTAGCTGACATGTTTGAGCAGGAACATGGCCTTTTTGAGTAAGTACCAAAACTGCGCCGCATAAGGCGTGCTCTGCACGGAAGGTCTGAGGTTTCAGCTTAAAAAGCCAGCATAGGCGCGGGCACAACAAAAGTTTTCATATCCCGCAGGCGTCGGTTCGAGCAACTGATCAGCAAACCGCATACGTCACTGTCGGCAGGAGCGAGCGCGGCGATTTGCTCGGGCGAGAGTGGTAGCTCTGGAGTCTCAGGTCATGAACCCGCCATCGACAACCAACTCGGCACCTGTCACATACGAACTGTCGGCGGATGCCAGATAAAGTACAGCGCCTGCAACTTCATCTGGAGCACCTAACCGGTTCATCGCGATCATGCTGGTCAGCCCCTGCTTCACCTCTTCGCTCGCGCCATCCATCATCGGGGTATCGATCGGGCCCGGGCTTACGGTGTTAACACGGATGCCACGCCCAGCCAGCTCTTTCGCCCAGGTTCGTGAGTAAGACCGCACCGCAGCCTTTGTCGCGGAGTATGTTCCGTAACCCGGATTACCGATCGAACCTGCAATAGAACCCACCAGGACAATACTTGCGCCTTCAGACATAAGTTGCACAGCCCGCTGCACGGTAAACACCATCCCTCGTACGTTCACATCGAAGGTCTGATCAAAGTGCTCAGGTGTCGTTGCATCCAGCGTGGCATAAGCAGCGACGCCTGACGAAGTCACGAGAATGTCCAGCCGTCCGGCCTTTGCCTTAATGGATTCGAACAACTTGTCCAGGTCTTCGGCGCAAGTAACATCCCCCTGCACCGCATCAACCTGCCCCTTGATCGATGCAATCGCTTCATCAAGTTGAGCCTGACGGCGCCCTGTAATAAACACATGGGCACCCTGTTCGGCGAAACGCTGAGCAGTGGCCAAACCAATACCACTGTTGCCGCCTGTAATCAGTGCGACCTTTCCTTCGAGCTTTAGCATATGAACCTGACTGCAATTTGACTGGAAGCAAAGAAGATACACGCCGTATATTTAGGGTCAATTACGCACCTCCCCTACCCTAGATATACAGATGGAAACCGCAATGGCCTTGGAAGACACTTCTCCGCTCGCAGAAATCAACCTGACGCGGCCGGTGCTTGAACAGATCGCCAACAAATGGTCGGTCCTGATACTTACGGTATTGTGTAGCCAGCCTGCGCGCTTTAACGCAATCAAGCGGCGCCTCGCGCCCATCACTCACAAGGCGTTGACAGAGGCACTGCGCAGGCTCGAAAGAAACGGCCTGGTCAATCGCCGTGTCATCGCATCCTCCCCAATCGCGGTCGAATACTCGATCACGGCGCTGGGGCATACGTTGAAAGACCCATTCGTTGTATTGGTTGCATGGGCAACGGAGCACGGCCAAAGCATGGAAAAAGCACAGGCCAGCTACGATGGCAGGGCAACCGAATTGCCGCAGCTATCGGCCGATAATCCGCAGCAATGACTGGTCTTTGCCGTCGACCCTGATCGGCTGGCTCAGATCTGCGCAGGCGATTTCCTCAGCGGCACGCACAGCGCTGTTCAACATCATGACAATGCTTCTGGTCAGTGAATAGTTAGCAGTACAGCAACTGCAGACACCAGCATGATCGCCGAGCTAACGGCGCGGTGCCTGTCTCGGCATCGGAGAACCGCATGATAACGCCAGCCATCCCCTAGATGTTTTGTCCCCACCCTTCAATCATGGATAGCACTGGCAGGACATCGATCCCGGCCTCGGTCAGTACCTATTCGCAAAGACGCTCGTTAGTGTCGCGATGTAGCGTAGGCCTCATAAGCTCGTCGAAGGAATGTTTTGTAGCTGACCGGCTCATGCCCGATCAGGCCCTCCAATTCCTTGGTGATTTCAGCAAACTCCCCTGTTGAGACCGCATTTGACCACTCACTGATAAAGTCTGCAGCCGGTCTCGGCAATCCAGCCGCTTCGACTCTTTCAGCAAGCTCTTCGGCCGAAACTTCGATGAACGCCACCAACTTCCCGCTTATCCTGGAGAGCTCTGCCGCAATATCGGCAAAGGAAACGGACTCGCTCGCGCCAAGCGTATAAGTCCTGTTTTCATGCCCTGATTGGGTCAGTACCACGGCATTGGCCTCTGCCAGATCGGAGCGTGCGACGATCACTGCCCTGCCATCACCTTTGGTCATTCGCACCCCGCGCTCCAATACATCACTGCCCAACATGAAAGGCAGCACGTCCAGATACAGCGAATTGCGCAGAATCGTGTAGGACAGACCGCTGTCGATCAAGGCTTCCTCGGTCGCTTCATCGGACTGCGTGATCATCGAAATCTCCAACGTCGAACCTGGCTTACGCTGAATCGATGTGTAGACGATGTGTTTGACGCCTGCTGCTTTTGCGGCCTCGATGACGTTCAGGTGCTGAGTGATTCGATTAGTAAACGCCACCGTCGAGACCAGCAGTATTTTATCCACGCCCTGAAATGCGCGGATCAGTGAGTCCAGGTCAAAGTAGTCACCACGCCTGACGTCGACACCCTGTTCAGCCATGCGGGCGGCCTTGGCAGGATCGCGCACCAAGGCGACAACCTGCTCAGGATCGATGCGCTTCAACAAAGCGTCGACAGTCAGCGATCCCAGTTCGCCGGTTGCGCCTGTAACCAGTAATTTGCTCATTGCGTTTGCCTTGTGTTCTGTGGAATTTCAAAGCGATAACGCGCTCAGACTTGCGTCCAGCCGCCGTCGACGGCGATGTCTGCACCATTGATGTAACTGGCGTTATCGGACGCCAAGAACACGGCAACTTTCGCGATGTCATCCGGCTCTCCGACACGTCCTGCCGGGATCAGCGAGGCGAAGTGGTCGAACATGCCCTGGACAGCATCGGCGTCTGCGCCACCCTTGAGGCCGGGAGTTTCGATAGCGCCAGGACTGATGGCGTTGACCCTGATCCTGCGGCTTTTCAGATCGACCATCCAGCCGCGGGCCAAGCTGCGGATGGATGCCTTGGTTGCGGCATAAATGCTGTTACCCGGTAACCCCTTGCTGGCGACCATCGATGACGTAAGCAAAATCGCGCCGCCATCGACCAGTAGCGGCAACGCCTTCTGTACGGTGAAGACCAGGCCCTTGACGTTGATATCGAACAGGCGGTCAACCGAGTCTTCGGATATATCGCCGACCGCGCCTTTTTCAAGGATGCCGGCATTGGCGAAAACAATATCCAGCCGACCTTTCTTGACCGCGATGGTTTCATACAGCCGATCCAGATCCGCCAGATTCGACGAGTCCGCCTGCACGGCAGTAATGTCGCCAGCAATCTCGGCAACCGCCTTGTCCAGTTCATCCTGCCGACGCCCGGTGATGAATACGCTCGCGCCTTCGGCGACGAATCGCTTGGCCGTGGCCAGGCCCAGACCTGAACTTCCTCCCGTGATGAGCGCGACTTTTCCGAGCAGCTGATGAGTCATGATCGTTGCCTCTTCTTAATGTAGTGATCGATAAATTATGAGCGACTGGCGTCCCGGTCAAGGTTTAAATAGAATGATCGCTAAATTAAAGGAGCTGCGAAATTGCCACGGCCTAGAAAATTCGACGAGGGTGTGGCCCTCGACCAAGCCATGGTGGTGTTCTGGACGCTCGGGTACGACGGTGCATCCATGGCTGAACTGACCAAGGCCATGGGCATGAACGCGCCCAGCGTCTATTTCGCTTTTGGCAGTAAACGCGGGCTGTTTGATGCGGTACTGGAGCGCTATGACGAGCGGCGCAGCCATCACAAGGACTCGCTACTGACTGCCGCTACCGCCCGTGAGGCGGCTGAGCGAATGCTGTTCGGCGCGATTGAATGGCTGACCGATCCCGATGAACCGCCGGGGTGTCTGCTCGTGCAATCAGGGCTTGCGAGCGGTATTGCCAGTCAGGACGTCTGCGACGAATTGGTCAGGCGTCGCAGTCGGGTATCGGCGTTGCTGACGGCGTTGTTCGAGAAAGGACAGAGCAACGGTAATCTGGTCGATACCGCAGACGCAGCACAGCTCGCCGACTACGTGCAGCTGGTATTCAGTGGGTTATGTGTACAAGCTGCCGCGGGCACTTCACGAACCGGGCTGCAGAGCAGCGCGCATTTGGCCTTGGCGGGGCTTAGCGAACTGTGGGGCTAAACACGGCAGGTGCACGATTACGCGCCCCTTGCACGCAAGTTATTGGATTGGCAACCTGGCGGCTCGTCCCTTGAGCAAACGGTAGAACGAGCACTCTGATACTTGTACCAACCTCTCGTCACTTGAAAGAACGCTCCCTATTATAAGACTTAGGGATAATAAGGTGGCGACCACGCATCAGTTGGTAAACCGGGACATGGGAACCGGCAGGACTGGGCCTCTAATACGCAGCCGCCATAAAACAAACGCAATAGTGACCGCAGATGAGATACGGCCACTATTGCGCCGATGTTAAACGGGTTACCAAGCCCGACTACCGAATAGGCGGCAGCACGAAGAGAATAGCGCCATGTTCTTATGAGGGCAACTACCAATCAATTTGTCGGCTTGATCTTGGGTAAAAATATGGAGCTGATATTAATAATGCGATGCTCGATATCACCCCCATAAATAATTGAATGAAAATACTGCTTTTTGAACTATCCGCGCTGAAATCCCTCGTGCTATAAGTTCAACCTCACCAAAAATGAACCTCCGCATCTAGACGGATGGACAGTTATATTTCCCGAGACTAAAGGAGCGTCAACAGCATGAGAGTATTAACGTGGAGCGCCATCGCCGTGGCCGTTACGGCGGCAAGCACCCAACTGGCAACAGCCGCTGCCTTCGTCAGCGACCAGTCTGAAGCCAGCGGTTTTGTTGAAGGTAGCAAGCTGGACTTGAAAGCACGGAACTACTATTACAATCGCGACAAGAAAAACGGCAGTGTCGACGACAAAGATTGGACCCAGGGTTTCTGGGGCGTTTTCAGTTCCGGTTATACCCAGGGCTTGATCGGCGTTGGCTTTGATGCCTTTGGTTACGTCGGTTTTAAACTTGACGGCTCCGATAAGTACTCCGGGTCAGGCAACCTGGTGACCAGCAGCAATGGCAAGAACGAAGACAGTTTTGGCAAAGCTGGCGGCGCGGTCAAATTCCGGGTATCGAAAACCGAGCTGAAAATCGGCGACATGCAGCCGCAGAATCCGGTATTTGCTGTTGGCGGCTCTCGCCTGTTGCCGCAGACCGCAAGCGGTGTCAGCCTGCAGAGCAGCGAGATCAAAGGTCTTGATGTCGAGGCGGGCCGTTTTACTTCGGGCACCAGCCAGGATGAAACCAACCGGGATGGCGATATCTGGGCACTTTATGCTGGCGTAACGGCAAAATCGGCGACCTATGGCGGCGGCAAATATGCCGTGACTGACAATCTGGGCGTCGGTTTCTACTACAACAAACTCGAAGACGTCTGGAACCAGTACTACGGTAACGTGAATTATGCCTTGCCGCTGACCGACAATCAGGCCTTGGCGTTTGACTTCAATATCTACCGCACCACCGACACCGGCAGTAAAAAAGCCGGCGATATCAGCAACACTGCTTACTCGTTGTCCGCCGCGTACTCATTCCTGGCCGCGCATACGCTGACCCTGGCATTCCAAAAAGTTAATGGCGACACGCCATTCGACTACATTGGTATCGGCGACAATAACCGAGGTGGTGACTCCATCTTTCTGGCGAACTCTATCCAGTACTCCGACTTCAACGCCCCCGGCGAAAGATCCTGGCAAGCTCGCTATGACCTGAACATGGCACCCTATGGTGTACCGGGCCTGAGTTTCATGACTCGTTATATCAGCGGTACCAACATTGATGGTACACACACGCCGTCCAATAGTACTTACACCGGCCTTTATGGGGCAGACGGCAGCCACCACGAGACGAACATCGAAGCCAAGTACGTGGTCCAGACCGGTCCGGCCAAAGACCTGTCGTTCCGTATCCGTCAGGCATTCCACCGTGCCAACACTGACGAGAACGAGGGCGACGTTAATGAATTTCGCCTGATTGTCGACTACCCGATTTCCATTCTGTAAAGAAAGTAGCGCGGTACAAATCTGGAGTCTGATCGAGACTCCAGATTTTTTCCATTTCCATCACCTCATCATTAGCCTTGTCTATCCAGACGAATGTAACGAGAGCATAGCCTCGCAGGCGTTTGGTTCTTGCTAATCAGCGACATCGAATGCGGCCGGGTAATTTTTGATACGCTACAAAGCTTCATCCATTCGCTACTCCGGTGCAGCGCGGGTGAAACCGCAGTTGCGGTTATTGACTACCTGGAAGAGATTCCTTCATCGCACGCCGCGATCTACCGTTACGCATCTTTCAAGGGGGCCCTCACTAAAACACTAACGAGCCCCGCCTGATTAACGATCACCGGTTTTCCATTTTTACTCCTCGCCACAAAAAAGATGATGCAAACAGATCATCTTTCTCTAGCTAACTTTCACGAAACTTAATACGCGCATTCTGGCGTATGCTTCTTGCTGCCGTTCAACCTGTTTGGCCGACGCCTGCTGCTCTTGAGTAGGAACCGAAAGTAAAGGCGCAGATTTTTCTGGCGATAGTACCGGAATGCCGTTTCGCAGTAATGGCTGAGAGCTGCTTATGCTCCCTGGTTTTACATTGAGTATGTCCTTTTCGTTTATCGGGCGAGAATAGATCAGGGTGCTGGCCGAACTGATACTGGTCATATAGGTTCTCTGGGTAATTAGGGCTGTGGTACTGACACGCCTTCCAATCAGGCTTCGATAGGAAATGTCGGCGGCTTGAGATTGGACACATCTGTTTCTGTAGGGGTACTTGTCGCCGCGAATATATCTGCCCACTTATGCACCATATTTAAGCGTGCAACAGCGGATCCAGGATCGCGAATCTGATCGACAGCCCTTTTTTGCTCCAGCATCCGGGTGACGGTCGCACCCGTCACGCGGGCGGCTGGTGTTTGCGATATCAACATATTGACCTCGATTTCGTTAGACGATAAAAAGCTGCGCGTGAAAATTTCAGGCAGTTTAACAACGGGTACATAAGTCATGTATGACCATCAAATGAGTTCTAGTTGAACACATTGAAATGAAGCACTTAGCATGCCAACCACAATACCAAATAAAAGACTCTATATAGCGGATTTACATAGTGTTCGTCAGCACGCAGTGCGTCATCTACGGCAAGTTTTGACCGGAAGCGGCAACCGTTTTCCGCAATATTGGCTTTTGAGTTCTGGGTAAGATTGCCCCACCCTCCCAGCTCCAAATCTCGGAAACGCTTTTATACTTAACATACAAAGCTGAGGGCAAATCAGTATGCAGTTACACATCCATAATCAAAAAATCATATTCCAGGCACCACGGCCAGTAATGAAGCACGGATGGCTATCGCTCTATCCACCCCGATCTGCTCCTCAAGCTCCTCTTGAGCCGAATCCCAATACGGCTGCGCATGCTCGATCTTTGCCTGGCCTTCAGCAGAAAGGGATAAGCGTAAAGCCGAGCGTGGCCCTTCAACGCGGCTGTGTATAAAGCCTGCCGATTGCAGCGGCTTGAGTGCCCTGACTAATGTGGTTCGCTCCATCACCATGATCTCGGTGAGGTCCGAGATCGAGATATCCGAATGCTCGGCCAGCATCGCAAGCAGCGAAAATTGCGACACCGAGAGGCCCGCGGCAGCAAGGTGTCTGTCGTAAAAGCGAGTGAGGTATCTCGCATTGCGCCTGGCGGCGAGGCAATGGCAAAGATCAGGTCCAGTAATTTTCTTCATGAGAGCCATATTATGTGTATAAGCACATCAGTCAATCTTTAACTCTGCTCTTCGCTGTTCAGTTGAAACGCTAGAGCTGCGGCAAGCTCCGCCATGGGTCGATAGTTGCCTTAGTGGGAGCCATAACGTGACCAGAAGCTGACTCTCGAAGGTTTGTAGGACACCCTGGCCCGCACAATCTAATCGGTCATGAGAGTTCCGCCATAATTTGATTGAGCTCTGTCGGCAAATAACATGCCGATGCCTACCGGGCTTTTTCAGTGAAGGCGATCAACCCAGGCAAGCCGCTAACTCTAGCCAACTTGGTATAGCCGTTTCTTAAGCTCGCCTCGCTCCGCTCCAGAGCTCAGTCAGACCTGCAAGCGCCAGTCTTGGGCTGCTCTGGAGGTCTGCTCGCGAACTTCCAGCGGCAACCTCGACGCACAAGCCGCTGAATACCATCTGGCAATAACCCGCCAGCTCCTCAGCATCCGCCGTGCCAACCAGACGGAAAGCGTGACGCGCAAATCACATAATATGGGCCGGCGTCAGTTGCTGTATGTCAGGTGGGGAGACGAGCTTGTCCGTCAGCAGTTCAAAAAATGCTTTGGTATAAGGCTTTTCCAAGTGCTCGGCGTGGGCTGCTTTCGAAGCGAAATACTCGAAGAAGCACAGATGCTCAGGATCCTGCGTATGGGCCGTTTGGTAAAACGCGACGCAACCCGGTTCTTTCAAAGTATGCGCCAGCGTGACCGCCGCAGCCCTCAGAACCTGCGCCAAAAACTCTGGTTTTACTCGGGCGTTTACCAGAAGAATGTAAGGTGCGTCGCTCATGGTCATTATCCTCAGGCAAACTGTGGCGGGTTGAAATAGAACGCTTCGGTTTGCGACAGAGTGGTCTTGATGAACTGGGTGCCTTCATCAACCAGGACTTCCAGCGCCCCTTCTTCCAGACCTTCATACGCCGCACGAGCAACCTCATGGGCCTCGATTTTCGGCACATCGAAGCCCTGAGTAAGATCGGTATCAACAAACCCCACGTGTACCGCAAGTACATGGGTCTGTTGAGCCCTGAGCTCTAGGCGCAAGGCATTGGTCACACTCCACGCAGCGGCCTTGGACGCTGCATACGCCGCAATCGTCGGCAAACTGAACCAGGTAACATCAGACAGCACATTGATCACGGCCCCCCCGCCATTGGCGGCCAGAATCGGCGCAAACGCCTGGCCAGTTCGCACGATGCCGAAGGTGTTGGTATCCATCAGGTGGCGAGACAATTCGATCATGTTCGACGCCAGTACGCCGTCCTGAACAATACCGATGCCAGCATTGTTAATCAGCACGTTCGTGTCCTGGCACAGCTTTGCAGCAGCAGCGACCGATGCCTCATCGGTGACATCGATTTGCACGGGGATGATCCCCGAAGCGTTGAAACCTTCAACATTGCGAACCCCTGCATAGACTTTGGAAGCGCCCTTTGCCAAAGCCAACTTCGCAAAAGCCAACCCGATGCCGCGATTGGCACCCGTTACAAAAACCACAGATCCTGCGATGTTCATTGAATACTCCTTTTCTGGGAAAGATCGGGGCATTTACCCCGGGGTAGATGGGTTAAATGCTCGGGACCTTAGGGAGGTATGGTGCAACTTCGATCGCAGACTTAACGGGTGGATCCAGACGGGAATTTGTGGTTGAGCCGCCGATATAGCGCTCGGTGATCTTCCAGCCGGTGTCAGTGCGCCGCAGACGATCAACCATCGGTGAGTAAAGCCAGATCCCTGGCAGATCGTCCGGGCTGTTCATGACCTCACCGGCCTGGAGGGCAGCAGCGGATTCGGGCGATGCGTAGCGCACGAGCAAGTTTTGGTAACGCACCACTACACCATCCTCGTCCTGATCAACGATGTGATTGGTGGCGTGGCGGCTCACGCCTGGAATCAGGTACGGATAGTCGTGAGCAAAGAAATGTCGCATTTCCTCATGTCCGCTGATCGTGCCGTGAAAGTGATAAGCCACTGCATCGGGCAGAAACGCATCGAGCATCGATTCCACATCCCAGGTTTCGAACCACCAGTTCACTCGGTTCACAAAATCGATGGCGCTGACTCGATCCGCCGGGTCAACACCTGCACCGCTCCCCGCTCTTGGAAAAGCATTCATTTTCAACCTCCAGTGCGACTACTAGTGTGTAATTACACATATAAATAAAATCAGATTCCGGGTATGACTGTCAGCAACGTGGCCCCATAGACGCTACTGACAAATTCACCGCAGCCAAATATCGATCGTAAAGACGAGTGAGGCATCTCGCAGTGCGCCGCTCTGCGAGGCAATGGCTAAGATCGGGTCCGGTGAACATATTCATGACAACCATCATATGTGTATATGCACACCAGTCAATCGCTCATTTGTTTTTTGTTCCAGAACGCAAGCAAGGATGATGCGCATGGCATGTGATAGCAGGGTCCGCTAGGGGTCGAAAACAACCGCCTTCGATCGTTGATGGTCCCGTACTGAGTGCCGTTCAGGACACTGCCTCAGACAGCCCCACCCAACAAAATCGCCCCCGAAATAATCCCGAACAAGCGCTCCCCCCGCTCCACCAGCGATGGCTGATCCTGTATCCAGGTCAGCGCCCCCACCAACGCAAACAGATCCGCCCCATCCATATCGCTGCGTGCCAGCCCTTGCGCCTGGGCGCGTTCCAGCAGTCGTGTGCCGGACGCTTTCATGGTGACGCACGAGGCATGCAGCGCCGAGTCGGGTTCTTCGATGGCGGCGACCATGGCGGCGATGACGCCGCGCAGGCTGCAGGCGATTTCGACGATTTCGCGCAGCCAGGTCACGAGTGCCTGATCGGCGGGCTCCAGGCTTTGCAGCTCGTCGGCGCGCCTCTCCAAGGTGTTGAAGCTGCTGCGCAGCAAGGCTTCGAACAACGCTTCCCGGGTCGGGAAGTGGCGGTACAGCGTACCCAGGCCAACGTCGGCTTTGCGCGCGACATCGCGGATTGAGGCGTCGGCGCCCTGCTCAGTGAACACGTCGCGGGCGACGGTCAGGATATGGGCGTAATTTTTCTGCGCGTCAGCTCTCATAAATGCCTTCTTGACTAAACGGAACACCGATCCGTATATTCGGAGCTATGTTCCGTTAATCATATCCGATGCCTGGATAGGGAGAAAGCAATGGTCGGCAAGACAATGAAAGCAGTGCGACAACATGAATTCGGCGGTCCTGAGGTGTTGCGCTACGAAGACGCGCCTAGGCCCGAGATCCAGCCGGGTGAAGTGCTGGTTCGGGTGCACGCGGTCGGGGTCAATCCTCCTGACTGGTATCTGCGCGACGGCTACAAGATGCTGCCGCCTGAATGGCAACCGCAGGTGCCCTTCCCGGTCATCCTCGGCACGGATATCTCGGGCGTGGTCGAGGCGCTGGCCGATGATGTCAGCGGCTTCAGCGTCGGTGACGAGGTGTACGCAATGGTCCGTTTCCCCAGCTTCGGGCCGAGTAAAGCCTATGCCGAGTACGTCACCGTGCCCGCCACGGAGCTTGCGCTCAAACCGCCGGGTATCGATCACCAACACGCCGCCGCAGCGCCCATGTCGTTGCTGACGGCGTGGCAATTCATGATCGAACTGGGCCATGACGAACCCAACCCGCTGCAACCCGCGAAGCACCAACCGGTGCCCTTGCAAGGCAAGACGGTACTGATCAATGGAGCGGCCGGCGGCGTGGGGCATCTGGCGGTGCAGATCGCCAAATGGCGGGGGGCGCGGGTGATTGCGGTGGCTTCGGCTGAGCACGAGGCGTTCTTGCGCGAGTTGGGTGCCGATGAGTTTATCGACTACACCCAGACCGACGCCGAAGAGGTGGTGCGCGATATTGACCTGGTCATTGATGCCGTGGGCGGGCCAAATACGGGGCGCTTTTTGCGCACACTCAAACGCGGCGGCGCGTTGTTCCCGATCTTTCCCTTGGGCTTTTCCGGTGCTGAGGAAGCGTCGCAGTTGGGCGTTGCGGTGTCGGCGACTCAGGTGCGTTCCAACGGTGCGCAGCTGGCAGAGGTCGGCCGTTTGCTCGATGCCGGGACGTTGCGCGTGGTGATCGACAGTCGCTTTGCGCTGGCGGATGCGGCTAAAGCCCATGAGCGCGCGGCGCGCGGGCATATTCGCGGGAAGATTGTGCTGAGGGTTGATTAATAGGAGTTGTTGCGCAAGGTTCGAGCGTTTGGTGGCTGGTGCATCGGGCAAAGGTCGTAGGAGTATGGACAATGCCGGGGCCGCGTACTCAACTGAGACTCTGTCTAGCTCTGCCCGAGTGCTGGCCCCAGCTTCTGACTTGGTTTCGCTCTGGACAGGCGTTGCTCAAGGGCCAATAGCCACCCATCACTACCGCCTGCCAGTCTTTATGTTCAAAACATTCTTTCTGGGCGGCTCGCCAAACAGCCGTTTATACTCACGACCAAATTGATTGACACTCTCATAGCCGACCATTAGCGCGGCCTGGATGACATCGCAGTTCTCAACCAGCATCAGGCGCTGCGCCTCGTTCAGGCGCAGGCGCTTCTGATATTGCAGAGGGCTGAGTGTCGTGACTTCCTTGAAATACTTATATAACGTAGACGATGCCATATTCAGTTTTGCCGCCAATTTATCCACCTGTAGCGTTTCATGGTAGTTCTCCCGCAGCCACAAGATCGCCTGATCAATTTTATTACTTTGCGCGCCCACCGTATTCAGCAGACGCAGCTGATGCCCAAAGGGTGTTGTAAGCAGTCTGTAGTGAATTTCCTGGTATATCAGCGCGCCCAGCATTTTCGCCTGCTCGGGTTTATTGAGTAATTCAAGCATGCGTAAAAAGGCATCAAGCAATTCCGGGCCGAGTTCCTGCACCGCAGCGCCCACTGCCGTGTTGGCGTTGTAGTCGCTCGGTTGTGGAGTTTTTGCCGCTAAAGCGGCCATCAAAGACCTGTCCAAGTCCAGGGACATCGACAGATAGGGGGTTTCCGGGGTCGCTTCCAGCAAGCAGCTGGTGACGGGCATGTTCACACCGGCGATAAAACAGTTGTGCTCCCCAAATGAAAGATCCTTGATACCGATACGAACCCACTTCTTACCCTGGACGGCGACGATAAGTATCGGATTGTAGAAATGCGGCTTTGCCGTATCGGCATGGTCATAGCGGTGCAGTGCAAACCCCTCTATAGGCGTTTGCAATCGACCCGCTTCAGGGAGAAGGCCAAGTAATATATCCCTGAGCGCCACGCGGCCATCTTCAACTGCAAAACGGTAGTTCCTCACCAACTATTACCCCGGCATATCAATCAGGAAAAGACTTGGGCTTGCACGTGACTGGAAAAATTATGACATACGCAGGCGAGCTCAGGATATTGAAAACTCACTACTTAGAGAATCAGGCAGTCATCATAGAGAAACGTGACTATTGCCCGCTATCAGCCTCTGAGAGAATAGACACTTCAAACAGCTATTGATCAAGCCTTTGACTTCATGAAGTTTCAGGCACCCTACCCCCTTAAAATTCGGAAGCACTCATATGCCAGGCACTTCTATCCAACGTAAAACCTACGCAACACTTCCTGCTGCCGTGGGGCCTTATTCCCATGCGGTAAAGAACGGCAATACGCTGTATCTGTCAGGCTTCACTGCCTTCGGCACCAAGGCCCAGGGACAGAGCCTGGAAAAGCAGGCCAATGCCATTTTGGCGCAGATTAAAACCGTCGCTGTCGATGAGGGCACGGATATGTCTTCACTCCTTAAAGTGACTATCTTCATCACCGACTTCAGCCAGGCAGGTGAACTGCGCAAGGTGCTGGCGCAGCATTATGAAGGTCATTTTCCTGCCAGCTCCCTGGTCGAGGTTTCCAGGTTGTTTTCGCCGGACCTGAATATCGAAATTGAAGCTACTTTCGGGCTGTAGCACCCTGTAGAGGCGGCTTTGCGCGCCAGTCTCAAACCCCGGGTTAAGACAGCAAATTCTGCAAGTGCCTGAGCACCGATGCGGCGTCGTAGGGTTTTTGCAGGACAGGGGCTTGCTTGAAGTGTACCGGGATGCTGATGCTGTCGCCGTATCCGGTCGCGAAGAGAAACGGTATCTGCCGGCGCATTAACTCTTCTGCGACGGTCATTGAGGTCCCTGTCCCCAGATTGACGTCCAACACAGCGACATCCAATTGTTGTGTGGCGATCAGCCTGAGTGCCTCCGTCTCGGAACTGGCGGTAAAGACTTCGTCGATACCTGCGTTGGCCAGCATCTGTTCAAGTCCAACGGCAATGACCAGCTGATCCTCAAGGATGAGGACACGGGTGTTGGCTAAACGCTCGCCGCCTATTTCCTTAGCAGCAACGGTCTCTTCTGCATGGGGGGCCTCAACGACGTCGACTAGCGAAAGGTGTCGGACGGGTATCCTGAAAAAGCCTTTGATGCCCTCCGGCAAGTACTCGATGGCGCTTGTACCGCCAAGGTCAAACGGAATGCTGCGGTCGATGAGGACGCTACCAAAGCCGCGCTTGTGTGGGATGTGCACGATTGGGCCGCCGCTTTCGCGCCAGGCGATGTCGCACGCGCCGCCTGCATCAATCGTCCATTCAACTGAAAGCTTGCCGCTTTCCCGCGACAGGGCGCCGTACTTCGCAGCATTGGTCGACATTTCATGCAGCACCAGCGCCATGACGGAATAAGCCCGGGCATCAAAGACCACATTCGGCCCCCTCAACTGAATGGAGTCAGGCGATGTTCGATAAGGTGAAAGCTCGGCATCAAGCAGCGAAGAAAGACGACCACCGCCATCGCCCCTGACGACTTGGTCATGCGCTATGGACAGTGCCTGGATCCGCCCCGTCAACGTCGCGACATAACCTGTGAGGGTCTGGCTTTCCGCGGTGGGATGCGCCACCAGCGCGCCGATCAAGGCAAGGATATTCTTGACCCGGTGGTTCAACTCTTCATTGAGCATCCGCTGGCGCACGGCAGCCTTTGAGCGCTCGTTGGAAAGCAGCTCACTGTTACGCAACACCACTTCGACGATCGCGGTCCGAATAGCCTCACCAAACTGCCTGTCCTGTTCCGTCCAGGGCAACGATTGCTGATGGACCGTTTCTTTCCACACGGCAAAGCTCTTACGGGGCGTCAAGCGTTCACCGTGAGTGCCGGTGCCGTAGGTCTTGTTCGGATCGCCCGCCCAGTCGAGGGTCTCGACCACCTCTTTGCGAAACAGCATGAGGTAGTCTCTGGGCAGCTGCGACATCGGAATGATCAGAACGCCAGAGACGTCGGCTGCATAGTCTTTGGCCGGAGCATGTGTCATCGAGAGGCCGTTGGAGGCCCACGTCTGGCCTTCAGCAACACCTTCGGCCAACTGCAACAGCGACGGTATCGCTGCCTGGGGCGGCGTCAGCGCCTGGGTGGCCCACCGGCCCTCCAGCAACATGCCGACTCCGTCGCACGGGATCAACTTCTTGAATTCGGACAAGCGTGAGCGCAGCAGCTCCCCGACGTCACCCGCGTGACTGGCGTCGTAAAGGAGTGTGTCGAGAAATCGACGAGCATGGGCTGCAGCTTCCAGCGTCTGCCTGGAGCGTAGCGTTTCGATATGAAGGGAAAGAAACTCGCCGAACATTTCAGCCGCGACACGTTGGCCCATGCTCAGGATGCGCGGTGCGTAGTGATGACAGGCTATCAACCCCCACAACACCCCGTTGATGATGATTGAAATCGACATCGAGGCGCCTACGCCCATGTTGCACAGGTACTCGCAGTGAATCGGCGAAACGCTGCGAAGGTGCGCATAGGACAAATCCAGTGGCTCACCGGATAAGTCCAGCACCGGCGATAGAGGCACTGCCTTGAATTTGGCATCCGAAATGATGCGAATGGGGTTGCGCAGGTAGAGGGCTCGCGCCTGCTGCGGGATATCCGACCCAGGAAAATATTGACCCAGAAAGCTTTCGAGATCGCGCCGCCTGGACTCGGCCACGACTTTACCGGCGCCATCAGCCCCGAGCTGATAGATCATCACCCGGTCGTAGCCGAGCATGGCGCGTGCAAGACGAGCGGTGTCGCGAAACAGTGTCTCGGTCTGGTCGATCTCCCGAATTTGGGAGATAAGGGTGCGGGCCAGTTCAATGGGCTCGGCAATACTCGCGCTTGATGGTTCAAACTCAAGGATCACCACCCCCTTGAAGCTATGGGCGGCCACGTCGAAGGTCTGCCCCGCCGCAAGGCTCAGGCCAAAACTGAGCGCAGTTCGCCCGCCCTCTTTGGTTCGAGCAAGTGAGTTGCGAATGGTATGAGCCGCCTCGGCCCCCAGAATCGTCTCGAGCCGTTGGCCGTTAAGATCGGCTGGCAGACCCAGCATGCCCTGAGCATTTTCAGAATGGCGAATGACAATAGTGGCTGATACATCACAAGCCAGCAGACAACCATGGGGCTGGATGTTGCCTGGAATCTGTATCGCTTCGCGATCACAATTGGTCAGGTCTACGCGGGATTGAGGGTTCATCAGGCTACGCCGGTTATAGAAGAGGCTGCCTGAGGACCGCCTTTAAACCTCAAGCGAATAGGGTGTTTATCAAGCATTCACTCGCGAGTCTACGCTGCGCAGGACCGAGCGTCTGTTTGGCGATCATTCATCACCCCTGACGTGTCGTAAATCCTTGCGCCCCACGAAAAACTCCCCACTATTACGGAAATTGCCAGGGGTTATGCCAACCACTTTCTTGAAAGCCCGCGTCATGTGGCTTTGATCAAAGAAGCCGCAGGCAAAAGCCGCCTCGGCGAGGCTGACACCGGCGCGCAGGAGTTGCTGCACCTGGGCGATGCGCTTTTGGATCTGATAACTGTGGGGGGAGACGCCGACGTGTTTTTTGAACACGCGGATCAGGTACAGCGGCTCCAGGTTGACCAGCTGTGCCAGGGCCTCCAGTGAGATGTCCTGGTCGAACTCTTCTTCCAGCTTGTCCTTGATGCACCTTACCGCCTGCTGTTCTGCGGGCAGGGCCGATGAGGCCGTGGCACCACTGCGCTCGAACACCTGGCACACCAGGTCCAGCAGGATCGATTCGCGCTCGAGGCCGGGCGGCGTCTGTTCGAGCATCTGGTGTTGCTGCAGGAAGGTCTGGGCCAAGACCGGATTTGTATGGATCGCCTGCTGAAAAAGATGCACGTGATCGCTGGCCACACGTCCCTGGAACACCCTGCAATTCACCCAGTCCGGATCGAGGTAGAGCATCCGGTACATCCAGCCATTGTCATGCCCGGGCAGGCCGTCGTGGATCTCCCCAGGCGTGATGGTCACAACACTGCCGACCCCACCCAGGGCATAGCTGCCACGGTAGTAGAGTTTTTCAACACCGCTGCTTATCACGCCCAGCGCATAACGGTCGTGGGAGTGGCGGCCAAAAGACTGCGTGGTGTAGCGTGCGGACAACAGCTCGCAGTTGCCTTCGGGAATACGCCAGAAACGCACGAAATCCTTATCGAGAGCGCCTGTGCGGCCTTTTGTCTTGTCCATGACCTGTCCAGTTTTGTGCAATACGGCTGAAAAATGCGGTCGTAAAGTTAGCACCTATCTCATCACAGGCGCTAGGAACGGATATGGCACTGAAACTGGTTATAGGGGACTTCAACAAGTCTTCCTGGTCGCTGCGCGCGTGGCTGGTCATGGTCACCGCAGATGCAGCATTCGACACGATTCACATCAAACTGGAACAGCCTGATACGCCACGCCAGATCGGCAAATACTCGCCTTCAGGCAAAGTCCCGGTGCTGTTGCTGGACAACCTGGTGATCAACGACAGCCTAGCCATTTGTGAATACATGGCCGAAGCCTGCCCCGATAGCAACTTGTGGCCACAGGATTTACGGCTGAAGGCATTGTCGCGTGCCGCAGCCGCTGAGATGCACTCAGGCTTTACCCATCTGCGCACGCAGATGTCATTCGGCCTGGGCACAGGTGACGATGCCGGCGACTTGAGCGTAGAAACCCAAGGCGAGATAGTGCGGATTTTTTCCATCTGGCAAGACCTGCGAGCGGCGAGCCGGTCCACCACCTTCCTGTGCGGCCCGTTCGGCATCGTCGATGCGATGTTCGCGCCTGTGGTGTTTCGCTTGCGCCGCTACGGGATCAGCGTGCCGCCAACCCTGCAAAGCTATGTGGATCAGGTGGTGGCTTACGGGCCGGTTCAACAATGGCTGGCTAAAGCGGCTGAAGAGGAGGTGGGCGTGCAGGAAAGGGAGGACACATGTCGGTGAAAAACAACCGTGCCATTATCGAGTTGACGGTCGGTGGATTGATGCTCAGCCTCTCGGCGCTGACAGTGGCATTCGCCCATATCGGGGCTGGAGGGGCCGGCTTCTATCGGATGCTGTTCGCTTCAATCCTGTTTTTCCTGTTGCTCAAGGTCCGGCGGATTCCGGTCCTGCTCAAAAGCCATCGCGCGCGACTGTACACCGGCTTGGCCGGGGTATTTTTGGCCATCGATCTGGTCCTGTGGCATCAGAGTATCTATGTGGTGGGGCCGGGTATCGGCTCCATCCTGACCAACTGCCAGGTATTTTTCATGACCGTGCTGGGCATGTGCTTGCTCAAGGAACGCCCTTCGATCTATTTCCTGATATCCATCACCCTCGCCTTCGGTGGGCTGTACTTGCTGGTCGCTCCCGAGATGACCAGCTCAGTGGGTATCAAGGGCATCGTATTTGGCGTGTTGTCGGGCCTGGCCTACGCCATCTGCGTTTACTTTTTGAAAATCAACACGCAATTGCCTGAGGGGGGCGGTGACACGATTGCCCAGATGCTCAACCTGAGCATTTGCGCAGCCCTGGTGTTGCTCGGTTACGCGATGGCCAATGACGAGAGCCTAGCGATCGTCGACACCCAGACGTTGGTGATGCTGGTTATCTACGGGGTGCTGGTGCAGTTTGTTGGATGGCTGCTGGTCAACCGTTCGATCGGTGCGATCAGCCTGGGGCTGGCGGGATTGATCTTGCTGCTGGAGCCGGTGATCACGTATTTCATCGACGTAACCTTTCTCGGCAAGGCCAGCTCGACACTCCAGGCATGCGGAGCGTTACTGACGATCTTTGCGGTCTATATCGGTTCGATCAAGCCACCGGAGAAAGTGCAGGCGTTGTCAGAGGCAGGCTGAGTAAAGGCGCAGAGGTTCTGGCAGCAGCGTCCCCCAGCCGTATAAAGGGTTACCGATGTTTGTGACTGCAATCCTCTGGACTGCGCTTTTCATCATCAACTTCAACGTGGCGATGATGAATACGTTGGGGAAGCCAGGGCGTAGAGCCCTGGCAGGCAGCAGGCGTCACTTTTTCTTTTTCGCAGTCTTTTCTGCCTTGTCTGACTTCTTGGCCTTATCTGGCTTGCTGTCAGCTTTTTTTGCAGATTTCTTTGGCTCAACGTCTTTTTTCTTGTCTTTCTTCTCGGAGGATTTCGAAAGAGCCGAGGCCGCAGCCGCTTTCTTGGCCGGTGATGACTTTTTATCCTTCAATTCCTTGCTGGCTTTCGAAGCGTCGCCTTTGCTTTTCTTGTCGTCTTTAGCCACGTTAACCACCTCTCGGACTATGCCCGTATTTGCACATTGCCTGTGGGAGTATCCCCAAGCTGTTCATTAGGCGAATGCTTTCAAATGCCGTTCAATTTATTTGGTGAGTGGGTGCGGGGCTGGGTGTCTGGGTCCGACAAAAAACCGCGTTAAATCGGTTGATAAGCAGACGCAATTGAATTGTGATCAGACCATCTAAACTTCGCGCTCGATCATGATGGACTCGCCATGTTGATCAATCCCCCTCCTGTCGCCCGGCTATTTCTGCTGAGCCTGTTGGCCTTGCCAGCCCTGTCTCAAGCAGCCAGTTTCAATTGCGCGGCAGCGCGCTCGCCCAGTGAAATCATGATCTGCAAGAATCCGGAGTTATCAGCATTGGATAGCCGTTCCCACACAGTTCCAGCAATTACACAGGTTCTGCATTGTTTGATAAGAGCCAGCGCAAACTGGCCTGAGCACCTGTCTCAACCAACCGCACCAAGCAGCCATCCACACATGCCACCACCGAGCACGACCGCCCAGGGCGGGATCTTCCAGAACATCAAGGCCACCAGGGCGATCAGTGCCAGGCCAAAGTCCAGTGGCCGCATGATGGCGCTCGTCCAGACCGGGTTATACAAGGCCGCCAGAAGCAGTCCGACCACGCCTGCGTTGACACCGGCAAGGGCGGCTTGCATGCGAACGCTATGACGCAGTTGCTCCCAGAATGGCAATACGCCGATCACCAGCAGGAATGACGGCGCGAAAATCGCGACGAGGCAAACCATGGCACCTGCCCAGCCAGATGGCGGCGCGTTCATGGATGCACCGAGAAATGCGGCGAAAGTGAAGAGCGGGCCCGGTACAGCCTGGGCCAGGCCATACCCCGCCAGAAAGGTGTCATTGGCTACCCAGCCGCTGGCAACCGTGGCGGACTGCAGCAACGGCAGCACGACATGGCCGCCACCAAACACCAATGAGCCCACCCGGTAGAAGGCATTCGCAATGGCCAGGGTTCGCGAGGGCCACAGCTGAATCAGCAACGGCAGGCCGATCAACAGCCCGAAGAACAGCGAAAGCGCTATCAGCCCTGCCCTGCGGCTGACTGAAAACGACATCGGCGCTTCAATCCGTGGATGCGCGGGCTTGAACAGCAACAAACCGATGATGGCGGTGCAGACAATCACGCCAATCTGCCCCACCACACCGGGCCACTGGAGTGCGGCACAGGCGCAAAATACGGCGAGCGTTACGCGAGGCACGTCAGTGCAAAGATTACGCGCCATGCCCCATACAGCCTGCGCGACCACAGCGACGGCGACTATCTTGAGGCCGTGCAACAGACCGTTTGGCAAAGCGCCGCCCCAGATCGACAACCCCTGAGCGAACAGAGCGAGGATGACCGCTGAAGGCAAGGTAAACCCTGCCCAGGCGCTGATGGCGCCTGCAAAGCCGGCGCGTGACTGCCCCAGGCCGATGCCGACCTGGCTGCTGGCCGGGCCGGGAAGGAATTGGCAGAGGGCCACCAGATCGGCATAACTGCGTTCGTTGAGCCATTGGCGTCGGGTGACGAACTCTTCACGAAAGTAGCCCAGATGCGCAATCGGTCCGCCGAAAGAGGTCAGCCCCAGGCGCAGGAAGATCAGGAACACCGCCCAGGCGGAATCAGGCGCAGCTGCCTTGATGCTGTTGACTGACACGACACGGGCTCCTCAAGGCGGCTATTTCAGATGTGTGTAATCACCGCTCGCTTATAGAGGATGCAGCCGCGCTGATCACGGTTTTTTCGCCGGATGCGCCGCGACCGTGAAGGTAAACGGCATACGTTTCTCGGAGTTCTCCATCAGGAAATACTGCCCGGCAATGCGGATTTGCCCGCCCTCCTCATGAAAGCCCTTGCTGCCCTTGTCCACCCAGGCCGAATACGCATCGTCTATGCCGGGAATATCCGCGTCCTGACTGCTAATTATTTTCCCGGTGAGCGGGGACAACTCCGTCACGCTCAGTAGCGTCTGCGACAGAGAAGTCGCCTGATTGGTATCGGTCTGGACCAATACGAACAGCGAACCACCCATGGTAAAGCAATGGGTGGCGCGGTTCTGGTACATGTCGGCGTCCGCCAGCGGGATAGCGGTCATCCAGCGCGGCTGGCGGGTCTTGCTGTCCTTGAGGTAGACGTAAGCGCGACCGTCCATGCCTTCCTTGGTGGCGTCCCCGGCAACGCACTCGCCGCCGTCCACCGCAGTGGAGCCGTAGACGTGAAAGGTCTTTGACCATTTGCTCTCGGCAGGCTCGGTTTTCTCGGCGGCGGCGCCATGGGCAAGCATGGGCAGAGCGAGCAGGCTGGCAAACAGCCAGGCGCGGGAACGGTCATTCGTCACGGGTAACTCCTGTTTATCGGGCGCAAGTTTTTTTGTCGGCGTCTTGAATACCCGTCGCTCACAGATTGAGCAACTGATGGCACGGCACAAGACACCGAGGATGAGACCGACTTGGCAGTTCAGGCGTTTCGCTGCGGCGCCACTTCCCGGCTGAACGTATCAACCGCTTGTACCAGACCTTGCGCCGCCAGCTTGACCAGTTCGCCACCTTTTTCCGGGGTGGCCAGGGCCGGGTCGGAGCCCATGCGGCCATCGGGGAAGCGCGCGCGGAAGTCCAGGGCTTCGCGGATGGGGCCGGTGGGGGCGATTTGCGGCTGATAGTCAGCGGTCTTGATCGAGTCCGGGTAGGCCCATTGGGTGATGGCGATTTCCGAAGGCGTGGCATGGCTGCCGTGGCCGACCGGGAATTGCTGGTTGGCCAGGGCGTGCACGCCTTCCAGATCCCACCAGTTGCACAGCTTCAAGGCAAAGCCTGCCGGGCGTCGGGCGAAACTGGCTTCGGCGTACAGTTCGGAGAACGCGGCTTCGATGGTGGCGATATTGCCGCCATGGCCGTTGAGAAACAGGATCTTCTCGAACCCGTGACCGGCCAGGGAGCGGACCCAGTCACCGATGGCGGCGATAAAGGTCGAGGGGCGCAGGGAGATGGTGCCGGGGAAGCCCAGGTGATGCTGCGCCATGCCGATATTGAAGGTGGGGCCAACGAGGATATTGGCGTTGGCCTGAGCCTCGTGGGCGATGATTTCCGGACACATCCAGTCGGTGCCCAACATACCGGTGGGACCGTGCTGCTCGTTGGAACCGATGGGCACGACGATGGTGCGGCTGTGAGTGAGGAATTGTTCGATTTCAATCCAGGTCGATCGATGTAAAAGCATCTACGCCTCTGTGCTGGCAGGAATGGGCGGCGCGCGGAGTTGCGGGCGCCATGGCACAGATATAACAGAGGATGAAGTCGTTGTCGGCAGCGACCTGCAGCAACAGCATCATTAAAAAAAGCAGTTGACAGCTCTCTTGCAAACACACAACCTAACGTTCGTTAGCAGTGCTGACATCCATTAATTATTGCGGGTGACTGATCATGATTCTGGACAGACAAGCAGCACGTACATGGGAAAGTGCCGGTTACGAAGGCATGCAGATTTCGAACGTCTGGAACGTCGGCGGCGAGCACGGTGACGGCAGCTTTTTCCTCAAGTTCGCCAAGGGCACGTGCTTTCCGCTGCACGAACATAATGGCTGGGAGCAGATCCTGATGCTGGAAGGGACGATTCGCTTCGGTGATGTGATCTTGAATGCCGGTGATACGCTGCTGCTCGATACCTCTGACTCCCACGACGCACAGGCCCTGACCGACGCGACGTTTTTCGTTGCCCATCACGGTGGCATCACCCTGGTTGCCTGACGTCTGCGCCCCGGCAGCGAGTGGGCCCGCCCGCTGCCGAGGCGATTTCTTGTACCATGCGCCTCCCCTCTTCCTGCATCGACCAAACCTGGAAAAGCACCATGAAAAAATCCGCGCACATTCCCGGTTCACGCAAGGAAGCCTTGACCCATCTGGCCGTCGATCTGTTGCAGGATCGCGGTTTCAGCGCTCTGGGCCTGCGCGAATTGGCCGAAGCGGCTTGCATCAAGGCGGCCAGCCTGTACAGCCACTTCGAATCGAAAAATGCCCTGACCCTTTATGCCATGCAGCTCTATAACCGGAATAACCGGGAAAACCTCGCCGAAATCGACCAGCACCCCACTGCCGATAGCCGTCTGTATCACTATATGCAGCTGTTCGTGCGCACCCTGCGCGACGGCGGCCGCCTGTGCCTGGGGCTGATGCTGGCCGTTGAACGCAATGCACTGCCCGAAGAGATCATGGAAGAGGTGCGGGTGTTTTCTCGGCAGAACATTCAATGGATTGCCGACACCTGGGATCTGGGCCGCAAAGACGGCAGCGTTGACTCCGTTATGACCGGTGCCGTCGCCGCGCCGATCATCTTTGGCGCAGCGGAAGGGATGATGGCGTTTGCCGTGATTCAGGAAGATCCGGGGGCGGTGTTCAATCAGCATTTGAGTCAGTTGCTGCATGCACTTGGTGTGCAGCGCTGGGCGGCTGAGTGACACTGCGCGATCGCACGGCAAACCCTTGACGAGGACCGGACGCATAACCTGTGGCAGCGGATTCTGTGGCAGCGAATTCATTCGCGAAAGCTGCATCGGCTACACCACCTTCTTCGCGGATGAATCCCACTGTGTTTCGACGATTCGTTGTATTCGGCGATGTTTGATAAGAGTGTGTTAGCTGCGTGAGAGCGCCAGATCGAAGAAAACTGCTCCCCCCCCCCGTCCGATGATTGCCTTAATGAGCGAGTTACATTTATACAGTCCAACTGTATATTTATTGCACCCTCCTCTCAACGGTGCCCCCATGTCCACAACAAACAAAACCATCGTCCAACGCTTCAATCAGGAGGTCATCGCCCAGTGTCGGCGCGAGGCGTTCGAGGCGTTGGTCGACGAGGATTTCGTCAATCACAGCGCGCCCTCGGGTCAGCCTCAAGGTCGTGAAGGTCTCTGGAATACGTTCAAGAATGTGCTGCATGCGGGGCTGACAGATTTGCAGGTCGAGGTGCTGGATCAGGTGGCAGAGGGGGACAAGGTCACGACCCGCAAGCGCATCACCGGCCAGCATACTGGCGAGTTATTGGGGATCGCGGCGACCGGGCGCCAGGTGGTCATCGAGGTGATGGATATCGTGCGCCTTCGCGACGGCCAATACATCGAGCACTGGGGGATCAACTCGCTGGGCAGCGCACTCGCCGCCTTGCGCTCAGCGTGATGGCCCGGCTTCGTCGTCGGCTACCAGTCGCTCGAGGATGTGGACCGCATCGCTCAGGGTCTGCAGCTCTGCCGTGGTGGTCTTTTGCTGCAGCCGGTCGGCCAGCCATTGGCTGCGTTGATTGCGTTGCTGCGCAAGGGTAACGCGGCCGAGGTCGGTCAGACTGATCAGTTGCTTGCGGCCATCGGCAGGGTCAGGTGCGCGCTCGACCAGGCCTTGGGACTCCAGTTGGTCGATGACCAGGCGCATACTCTGATGCTTGACGTGGCGAAAGGCAGCCATCTCGCTGATGCTGGCGGGGCCGTTGCGGTCGATGAAGCCCAGGGTTTCCGACTGAGCTGATGAAGGGGTCTGGGCTTCGCCGCGGACCTTGCGCACCAGAGTGCCAATGATTGAGCGCAGTTGCTCAGCGACCTGTTCGGCCTGGGGTGCCTGGGAAGAGTGCTGAGCGGGTTTTACCGGGATAGACAAGGCTGTTCCTCAAGGCAGATGAAGCGCAAAAAGCGGCATTGGCATGAATATACGCAGGCGCCGCCGAAGCATCCACGCTCAGCCGAAATCAAGTAATGCGCCGTTCATCCGGAATGCGTCTACGCTCCCTCCAGCACCGCCCGCCCCCCACTTGCACGACTGGAGCCACCGTCATGACCCGCTATCTGTTGAGCGCTCTCGCACTAATGGCCCTGAGCGGTCAGGCCCATGCTGACGTAACGCCTTTTCCCGCGGCCTTTCAAACCCGGGACATCGCCGTCGAAGGTGCGACGATGCACGTTCGCGTCGGCGGTAAAGGTCCGGCCGTGGTGTTGTTGCATGGCTTCGGTGATACCGGCGATATGTGGGCGCCGCTGGCGGCCGATCTGGCGCGGGATCATACGGTGGTGGTGCCGGACCTGCGGGGCATGGGCCTGTCGTCGATCCCCCAGGCCGGTTATGACAAGAGGACCCAGGCCGGTGATATACGCGAGGTATTGAACGTACTGAAGATCGAGCACTCGGTGATCATCGGCCATGACATCGGCACCATGGTCGCGTTCGCCTATGCCGCGCGTTATCCGCAACGCACTGATCGCCTGGTGGTGATGGATGCGCCGGTGCCCGGCATCACGCCGTGGAACGACATCGTGCGCTCGCCGATGCTGTGGCACTTCGATTTCGGCGGCCCGGACATGGAGCGCCTGGTGGCCGGGCGTGAGCGCATCTACCTTGACCGCTTCTGGAATGAGTTCGCCGGCACGCCCAGCAAGATCGATGAAGGCACGCGCAAGCACTACGCCAAACTCTACGCCCGCCCCGGCGCCATGCATGCGGCCTTCGCCCAGTTCCGCAGTATTCGCCAGGATGAAATCGACAATAAGCCGGTCATGCAGAAGCACTTGACCATGCCGGTGATGGCGGTGGGCGGCGAGAAGTCCTTCGGCAGCAACGAGGCGATCGTGATGCGCAACGCCGCAGACAATGTGAAGGAAGTGGTGATTCCAGGGGCGGGGCATTGGCTGATGGAAGAAGCGCCGACGCAAACCATTCAGGCGGTGCGCGATTTCATTGCCATGTGACTAATCGACAATAAACAGCTTGGCACCGCTCGCGGTAAACGACCGGTGCCCTTCGGCCTTGTCGCCCACCTGATAGCTCATCCCGGCAGTCAGGACGAATTGTCTGCCGTCTTCAAGCTCGGTATGCAATTCACCTTCCAGACACAGCAGGATATGGCCCTTCCAGCACCAGTGATCGGCCAGGTAGCCGGGGCTGTATTCGACCATGCGCACGCGGATCGAGCCGAACTGGCAGGTACGCCAAAAGGCCGTGCCGGTCTCGCCGGGATGGGGGACGGCCTCGATTGTCGACCAGTCGGTGGTGCCGAAGGGAATGCCAGTGAGTTCCATGCCTGCCTCTCATTGAATAACGATGGAGGGGGACCGTAGCAATCAGGGCGATGTGGGCGGTAGACACAGATACGCTGCTTTCACGGCATACAGCATGAATGCTTGGGTAGGCGCCAAGGTGTTGGCGAGTGTTGGGTGGGAGATCCCGCCCCGTCTACGACGCCGCGCTGTCACGCATAAACACTAACCGGGGCAGGGAGCAATCTTGTGGGAGCGAATTCATTCGCGAAGAGGCCGGTACATTCGACGCATCTTCATCGCCTGGAACACCGCCTTCGCGAATGAATTCGCTCCCACGGTTGGCTCCTGGCCACAATTGGAGTGCGATATCTGCAGGAGCTGCGCGACAGCTCACATCTGCGCGCGCAGCACCGCCAGTCTCTGCAGAATCTGCAGCACACTCCCCTGCTCGATCATCGCCCCCCAATGCCCATCGCAAAAGCGCTCGCCTCTGGTACACCAGGTCAGCATGCTTTGTATTTCAGCAAGATTGGCCTGGGCGATATAGGCCGGACTTTTCAGCATGGTTCCGGCGCCATGCAGGTTGTACTGCACATCTTCCCAACACTCCTTGGCCAGCAGTTTATAGAAGCCGACAACCGCAGCGTCATAGTCCGGCCAATAGGTGCCTTCACGAACTTCATAGGTCTTGATGGCAACGCCATCGGGATATAAACGCGGGATGTAGAGCAGCAATTCGTCGATATCCGCTGCTTGAGGGACGGGCTCGTTTGGCTCTCGAACAAAGCTCGCAAGGCGAGCCAGAAGCGCCTCATCCCGCGCCGGATCTTCAGGCAGGCGGGCAATGACGTAGAGGTCGAATGCCCAGACCCGGGCAGTGGTCGGTGCCATGTCCTTGTAGTAATGAACATGCTCGCGATAAGCGGCAAATTCATTCGATTGCGGGCCATCGGCATATAGCGAAGCGAGCGCCGCGCTCTGGACCAGCCAGTAGATATCCGGGGAGAATTCCTGGGCTTTGCTGCTGCCCAGATCCATGGCCTTGGCCAGCAGGTCCCTGGCCAAGTGCTGCCCGGTCTCTCGTAGCGCTTGATCGACCAAGGGTATGGCAAGCCTCTCTGCCTGGGCGATATACGT
Source organism: Pseudomonas sp. JUb42 (assembly GCF_024807945.1). Lineage (GTDB taxonomy): Bacteria > Pseudomonadota > Gammaproteobacteria > Pseudomonadales > Pseudomonadaceae > Aquipseudomonas. Next base: position 513,896 of record NZ_JANUFD010000002.1, read on the forward strand.
CATATAACGATTGCGCAACGGTTCAGCGGACGACCCTAATGGAGGGCATGCCGGTGGAGACATGGCGGACAGCGACGCTGTCGATACGGTGACTCCAAGCTGTACATCAGTGCACCCTGCGGGAGCGAAAAATGCCTTCATCCGGCGCACAAGTTTCATCATCGCAACGTCCCTGAACATAGAGTGGCAAGCCGTGCCAGCGAAAGGCGCCATGACTTGAAAGACCAATAATGCCCCCGAAAACCTTGGAGGACACTAAGTGCTCATCGCCCAATTGTCAGACCTGCATATCAGACCCCGTGGCGTCCTGTATCAGGGCCTGGTGGACTCAAACACCATGTGCGAGCAAGCCATTGAGCATCTTGACGCTCTGCGCCCCTGCCCGGATGTCGTGATCATTACCGGCGATATAGTCGATGAAGGGCTACCGGCCGAGTATGAAATGGCGCAAGCGCTGCTGGCAAAAATCAAGCAACCGTTACTGCTGATTCCCGGCAATCATGACGACCACGCGTTGTTCAGATCTGCTTTCGCCCAAACCCAAAGCGCAGCAGGCGACGGGCCGTTGCACTTCGTTGAGTCAGGCCTCGGACCGGTGCGGATCATTGGCCTGGACATCACCGTGCCCGGCGAGCATCACGGCGACATGAGCGAAGCGGCGCAGCATTGGCTTGAAGCGGCCCTGGCACAGGAACCCGAGCGCCCTACTCTGATCATGCTGCACCAACCGCCGTTCCTCAGCGGCATTCCCTACATCGATACCTACGCCTGCCGCAATGCCCAGCGGCTGGCGCAGGTGGTCGAGCGCTATCCGGCGGTCGAGCGAATCGTGTGCGGGCATATTCACCGTGCCATGCAACTGCGCTTCGGCGGCTCCCTGCTGTGCACCGCCCCCAGTACCACCACCGCCATTGCCCTGAGGCTGCAAGCCGATGCGCTGGAAGCTTCCTTTGTTGAGCCACCCGCCTTGTTGTTGCATCACTGGAAGCCTGACACGGGGTTGATTACCCACTGGGTGCCCATCGGCAATTTCCGTGGGCCATTACCCTTCGCCTGATAGCCGGGTCAGGTCCGGTCGTCCCTTCAACTTGCCAGTTATCCGACATCTTGATAGCGTTTTGCCCTTAACTTTCAGACTCGCTCAGGATACCGAGAGATGGCCGTTGCAGATTACATGGATCAAGTACAAAAGCTCTATATCGCCTATTTCGGCCGCCCTGCCGACCCTACAGGGTTGAACTACTGGGCCAGTCAGGTCAATGCAGCAGGCGGCAACATGGTCGTTGCGATTGCCGGTTTCGCCGCATCGACCGAGTCCACCAACCTCTTTGGTGGCCTGCCCAGTGCGCAGAAAATCAGCGCCATTTATCTGAATCTGTTCAACCGCTTGCCGGAAAGTACTGGCCTGAGCTACTGGATGAATCAGCTCGACAGCGGCGCCATCACCCAGGCCCAGGCGGCATGGGAAATCCTCAATCAGGCTGGTGCCGGTGATGCTACTTCGGTCGCCAACAAGCTGGCCATGGCCAATGTGTTTACCGCACAAGTCGATACCGCAGCAGAAATCGCCGGTTACAGCGGCGCGCAACCAGCCGCCTATGGCCGTGCCTATCTGGCCGGTGTGGATGCGACGCCGGGCTCGGTGAGCAATGCCACCACGGCGCTGAACAACTCCGTGGCCGATGCCACGGGTGTGCGCCCGACGACTCCCACTGCCCCCACGACCCCGTCGGCGCCAACGGGCGATACCGTCTTTACCTTTACCACGGCAACCGACAATTTTACCGGTGGCGCGGGCAACGACACTTTCGTTGGCGTGATCGATACCACGACACCGGCCAACAGCACGCTCGCCGCAGCCGACAAGATCGACGGCGGTGCGGGCACCGATACGCTGTCGATTACCGTCACCGGGACAGGCAACACGGCGCTGCCCGGTCTAACCATCGGCAATGTCGAAAAACTGTCGATACGCGATCAAAACATCAGCGGCAAGCTGTCCACCTACGACGTATCTGGAACGGGCATCACCGATGTAACCAGTAGCGTATCCACAGCCAGCGGCGGTCTGCAATTCGTCAATCTGACCACCGGTGCAACAGTCAGTTTGCTCGGTGACAAATCGACACAAGTGGCCAACGTGCAATTCTCCATGGCCAATGCCAATGACACCGTCAGCCTTGTGCTCGATGGCGGCCTTCAAGACACCGTCTTGATCGGACAAACCACCGTTACCAACGTCAATGGCGCGGCCTCGACGGCCACCATCACCTCCTCGGGTGCGGCCAATACCCTCGGCGTGATCACCCTGGCTGGTAGTGCTACCAACTCCATCACCACGGCCACGATCAATGCAGCCAGCGATCTGACCGCCACACTGGTGTCGAGCGACTATGCCTCCAAGGCAGCACTGACCGTGACAGGTGCGGGCAAGGTCAACCTGGGCAGTACCGTGGGCTTCGATGGCAGCACGATTGATGCCTCGGCCAACAGTGGTGGATTGACTGTCGCTTTGAGCGGGAATATTCAGACGTTCACTGGCGGTAAAGGCAATGACACGGTCGTTGGCACCGTGCCGGTCGCAGATACAGCCGTGATTGATGGTGGCGCTGGCATCGATACGCTGTCGGCCACCTTGATCAACAGCACAAATGGGGCGGCGTTCAAGAGTTTCGAAGTGCTGGACCTGACAGGGCTGAGCACGACCGTTACTCAGGATTTTGCGCAGTTGAGCAATTCCGCGTTTACCGGCGTGATCTTGAACAACACGAAAGTCGCGACTACCACACTGAATAACGTGATCGAAACGGCAGATGGTTTCAGCCTCACCGTGCTTAGTGGTTCGTCCGGTTCTCACACAATACTGAACTTCGACAGTGCCAGCGTTAACGGCAGCAGTGACGTACTGAATCTGATCTACAACGGCAGTGGGTCGAATCAGCTCGGTGCACTGACCGTACAGGGTATCGAAACCCTAAAGATCGCCTCGGGCGGCCAGGCTGGGAGTTTCAATGGCTTGAATCTGACGGATGATTCCGCCAAAACGATCGAAATTACCGGCGATCAAATTTACTCCCTGACGGTACAGGCCCAGGGCAGTATCAGTGCTGGCGCCGCCTCGCAACTGACCAAGGTCGATGCCTCCCAGGCTACGGGCCAGCTAACGATCAAAGTAATAGCGGCAACCGCTACAGGTGGCCAGTCGGCAATGACGCTGCTCGGCGGTTCGGGGGATGACACTTTCATCCTGGAGACCTCCACGGTCGCCAATTCCAGCGGCGCCACTGTCACTACCAATGGGGGGGCTGATACCGTAAACGTCTCGATTGCGGCCTTGAAAAACATTTCGACTTCTCAGACGCTGCAATACACCACCATCACGGACTTTTCCGCGACCGACAAGATTGACTTCGGGACCAGCGGGATTACTTTTCAGAGTACTAAAGTCGATGTAACGGGCGCTGGTGATTTGCTCGCAGCCCTGACTACGGCGGCTTCCAGCCCGGCCAAACAAGCAAGCTGGTTCCAGTTCGACACCGACACTTATATCGTGCTCAACAAGACAACCACGGCCTTGAGTACCGACGATATCGTGGTCAAGCTGTCTGGCACTGTCGATCTGTCGACGATGCATACCAGTGGCACTGCGCTGAGCTTTTAAACCCCGCGTGGTTAACTCTTGCGCGCCCAACCGGGCGCGTAAGACTTCAGTTCCGCGAGCCCTGCCCAACCTCCCCCGCCTTCCTGAACACATAAAAAAGATTCGGCTCACTCACCAGATACACAGTGCCATCGTCATCCAGCGCCACACCCTCGGCCTGGGGGACGGTCTGGCTCAGGCCGTGAAAGCCACTGCGCAGCACCAATGTGCCGACCGGCTTGTGATCGGCGCCCAACTCCACCAGCAGGCGCGACTGATCCGACAGGGCCAGCAGGTGATTATTACGTTGATCAAAATCCAGGCTCGACAGGTCGGTCATGAACAGGTCCGCGTCACGGCCAGGGTTCTGCACGATATGAATCTCGGGCGGCGCATCCCCTGTGGCGGGAAAACCGCTGATTTCATAGATCGACATCGGCGACTGTTCATTGGCAACGTACAGACGATTGCGCGCACGATCAAAGGCCAGACCCTCGAAGCCACGGTTTCTGCGACCACCCAGGTCCAGCACCATCTGCCCCGCCGTTGCGCCATCCAGCGATGTCGTACGGTCGTCGATCTGCACTGACATCAAACGCTGATGGCGCTCATCGCTGATCACGAAGGTGCCGGGCCGAATATATTCCACACCTTCAGGGTCGCCAAAGCCGACCAGGGCGATGCGCCGCAGAATCGTGCCGTCCAGTGACAGCTCGACCAGTTCGGAATGCTTGTTGGTTACGGTAAACAGAGTCTGGCGTTGCGGGTCGAAGGTAAGCGCCGACACGTCCGCCAGCCCTTCGATAGGCTTGCCCTGAATGACCGCACGATAGTCGGCCAGCCCCAGGGAATGTTCAGGCCCGCCGGTAAACGTCTGGTTCAGGTAGAACCAGGCCAGCTCGAAGAAACGCTGGGACTGGCCGATGAACGCCAATGTAATAACGAGTGCCGTGAATAACCCGATCAACAGGTAACGACCTTGGGACTTGAGGCGCATGAGGGTGGCTCGCGGGGATATCGAGCCAGTGTACAAGACCGTCGGTCGGCGACCTAGGCTGTGTCACGCCTGTGACAACGGCCGCGCCACCTGCTCCAGTGACTGGCGCTCCGCCGCCACGCCCCAGATCGCCTGCACCACCGCCGCCGACATCATCAGAAATGCGCCGATCAGATAGCCGACAAACAGGCTGCTGCGCTGCTGGCTCTGAATCAGTTCGCCAAACAACAGCGGCCCGATGATGCCGCCCAGGCCAGTGCCGAAGGCGTAGAACACAGCAATCGCCAGAGCGCGGATTTCCAGGGGGAAGGTCTCGGCCACGGTCAGATAGGCCGAGCTGGCGGCGGCCGATGCGAAGAAAAAAATCACCATCCAGGCGATGGCTTGTTGCGTCACGTCAAACCAGCCCTGCTCGAAGCAATAGCCGCTGATGCTCAGCAGCACGGCGGAGATCGCGTAGGTCAGGCTGATCATGATCCGCCGCCCGATCACGTCGAACAGGCGGCCGAGCAGCAACGGCCCGCAGAAGTTACCCAATGCCAACGGCAACACGTACCAACCGACATGCTCGGCGGGCACCTGGTAGAAGTCGGTAAGGACCAGGGCGTAGGTGAAAAAGATGGCGTTATAGAAAAATGCCTGGGCGGTGAGCAACGTCATGCCGACCAACGCGCGGCGTCGGAAACTGACGAACAGGGTGTGAAAGACCTCGCTCAGTGGCGTATGACTGCGCGCATGCAGACGCAGGGGCTCGCCAGTCACCGCAGGAAGATCATGGCCCTGTTCGCGCAAACGTGTCTCGATGTCTTCGACAATACGCCGCGCCTCGTCGGGTTGGCCGTGGATCAGCAGCCAGCGCGGGCTCTCCGGCAGCCACAGACGCATGATCAGGATCAACAGGCCAAGCGCCGCACCGATACCGAAACACAGGCGCCAGCCCAGGTCGCCGCCTACCACCTGCGGGTCGAGCAGGACAATCGCCCCGCCCGCACCCAGGGCGGCGCCCAGCCAGAAGGTGCCGTTAATGGTCAGGTCGACCCAGCCGCGAAAACGCGCCGGGGTAAATTCCTGGATGGTCGAATTGATTGCCGTGTACTCACCACCGATGCCCATGCCGGTGAGGAAACGAAACAACAGAAAGCTTTCCAGATTGAAGGAAAACGCCGTGGCCGCCGTAGCACCAACGTAGAGCCAGAGGGTGATGAAGAACAACTTGCGCCGCCCGAGGCGGTCGGTCAGCCAGCCGAAAAACAAGGCGCCGAGCACCGCGCCGGCGATATACACGCCACCGGCAAGCCCGATATCGAAGTTGCTCATGTGCAGGCCGGGGCTGCTCTTAAGCGCCCCGGACACGGAACCTGCCAACGTTACCTCAAGACCATCGAGCAGCCAGGTAATGCCGAGGGCAAACACCAGCAAGCTATGAAACCGCCCCCAGGGCAGGCGGTCCAGGCGTGCCGGAAGATCGGTTTCGTACAACGTGCCGCGTTGCTGGCCGATATCTGTTTGCGCTTCCATCGTCGCCACTCGCACTGTGCAGTGAAGTTGAGAGTGGGCGGTTAATGAAGGAGTTCAGGGGGATTGCCACAAACGTGCCGCTCGGCTGCACAAGCTCCTGCCCTGCCAAACCAGATCTCTGATTATTTGCCTTCGGGGAAAACCGCGACGCTGCGGATTTCAATTTTCAGTTCAGGCAAGGCCAGCGCCTCGACGCCAATGATCGACCAGGCCGGAAACGGCTTTTCGGTGTAGCGGGCTTTTACCGGCAGGAACTCGTTCACCGTGTCTTTCAGGTTGACGTGATAACTCACCACTTCGACCAGATCGGCCATGGTCAGCCCCTGCAAGCGCAGCACTTCTTTGGTCCGTTCGAGAGCCACTTCGGTCTGCTCGGCAGCGCTTTCGGGAATCGAGCCATCGGCGCGAAAACCGACTTCGCCGGCAATAAAAAGCAGGTTGCCAGCGCGCACGGCCGGCGAGTAGCCATAACTTTCATAGCCGCCATGGGTCGCGGCAAACATCGGGTGATCCGCAGGGATCTCAAGCACTTTCTTGGTCATGTCAGCTGCCCTTGTTATGTTGTGTACATCGAACGGGTAGCAACTGTAAGTTTGATTCGCACAGGCACAAACGACGTTTTTCCCTCATTTCCGGACAAACACCGGACCGCCAATCACTGCACCAAAAAGAATGATTTACCATGACTCATCCGAGGGTTTTCCCCGGGGCCTAGAGTTACTTCATCATGCATCGAGTTGGATTCTTTGTTTGCCGTGGCCATGACGCGCTGGATCTTGGCGGGCCACTTTCGACGTTCAATCTGGTATCCACAGCTGTTGCTCACTCCCCCTATGAACTGCATGTCATCTCCGGAGCCGGAGGGCCGGTTCCCGGCAATAGCGGTTTGCTGATCGAGACCTCGGCGGCAGGCATGAGCACTTTTGACACCCTGGTGTTCATCGGCGGGGATATCGCACCGATGTCGGCACCGCACAACATCGCCGCAGCCAGCGAGCTGGCGAACCGGGCGTCGCGGGTGGGCAGCGTATGTACAGGGGCTTTCCTGCTGGCAGAAACCGGTTTGCTGAACGGTCGCAGAGCAACAACGCACTGGCGCTACGCGACTCAATTACAGACGCGCTTCCCGTTGACCAGAGTCGAAAGTGACAGTATCTACACCGAAGACGGGGCTATCTGGACCTCGGCGGGCATTGCTTCCGGAATTGACTTGGCCTTGGCCATGATTGAACGGGATATGGGGGCAGATATTGCCCGCGCGGTCTCCAGGCTGTTGGTCGTTCCCTATCGCCGGCCTGGGGGGCAATCGCAATTCTCGGCCATGTCGCAAATGGAACCGGAATCGGACCGCATCCGCATTGCCCTGAACTTTGCCAGGGAGCATCTGGCCGAAGCGCTACCGGTGGAGCGACTCGCCGACGCGGCGCGCTTGAGCCCCCGTCAATTCGGCCGGGCATTTCGCCGGGAAACCGGGGAAACCCCGGCCAAGGCGGTCGAACGCTTGCGAGTGGAAGCCGCGCGCCTGCGCCTGAAGGATGGCAGTGAGCCGATCGAGCAGATTGCCCTGGCGGTAGGTTTCACCGATCCGGAGCGAATGCGCCGGGCCTTCATCAAACTGCATGGGCATCCGCCGCAATCGATCCGGCGCGAGAGCCGATTGAGTGATGAGCGCTGATCCATCAGCGCTCATGGCATCAGCCCTTGTGGATCAGCGACCAGTCTGCTGCTGCAGGCTGTTGTCGTTCCACATATCACGATGAAGTTTCCAGGCGCCATCCCGTTTGACGAAGATGAGAATCTGCTTGGCGCGCACTTTCAACTGGCCATCGCGGCTGCGGATTGAGGCGTTCGACACTTCTGTTACGACCTCATCACTACCGTAGAACTCGAAGTCACTGAAAGACACCGTATCCGGCGTTTTCCCCGCGTAACCCTGGGCGAAGTAGCTGACGATTGCCGCCGGGCCTATGACCCGCTCCCCTCCCGGTTGCAAGAGGGCGCCGTCGGCGGTGTAGAGGCGACCGATGGCCTGGTAATCGCCTTGCTTGAAGGCCTCGGCCCAACGGGCGTTTTCCGACTTGATCGCAGCTTCGGTGGATGGCTGCGGACCTCCTGCCCAAGCACTGAAAGAGGTTACGGCAAGCGCGGCAATGGCAGGTATTAATATCAGTTTGGCAAAGGTGGAGCGCATAGGGAGTGTCCAGTCTGGTTGTTTAGATTGCGGATGACCGCACGCGGTGTCAGCGAACGCCGGGGATACGTGCAAGCCCCTTGGACGCGCCCGGCAGTTCCTTGTCGACCATGGCGATGACCGCTGGCCGGGCCTCGCGCGGATGACCGGAATGGAATGGCGGCGCGGGGTCGTATTCGATGGCGAGCTGGGTGAATTCGGCGGCTTGTTGACCGCGTAACTTGGCGGCAACACGCAAGGCAAAATCGATGCCCGCCGTCACCCCGCCGCCGCTCATGAAGCGGCCGTTGTCGTCTTCGACGAAGCGATCCGCCACCGGGATGGCGCCGTATTCGGCCAGTTTGTTGATGAAGGCCCAATGGCAGGCGCTACGTTTGCCGTTGAGAATGCCGGTGGCAGCGAGCACCAGTGAGCCGTTGCATACCGAAGTAATGTGCCTTTCGCTCTCAGCCAGACGGCGAATCTGCGCCTGGTACTCCGGCCCCATCGGCGCCGACAGATCAGAGCCACCGGGGACCAACAGCACGTCGGTCCGCTCAATATCGGCCAGGCGCTCGGTGCTGCCATACACGACGCCGAACTCCAGGGTCACGTTGCCGCCCTTGAGGCTGGCATAGCGAACGTTGGTATTGGGCAGGCGGTGAAAAATCTCGCTGGGACCGGCGAAATCCAGCAGCGTGCCGCCGTCGTAATTGACGATCAGGATATTCAGCGGATCACTGGGAGCCAGCTCCGCTGCCCGGCCTGCGGTCTGGGCCAGAACCGAGCTGGCCTGGCCCAGCAAACCGCTGCCGACCAGTACCGCACCGACGGTGGCGACACTGCCGAACTTGAGAATACTACGGCGGGAATGGCCGGCCTTGGCGAGCGACTCGCCGCTGTTATCGTTATTGTCGGTCAAGATAACTTCTCCTTGCTCTTCGCCCGCCCTGGAAATACCGCCGGGTCAGGCACGATTGAACAACCACCACAACTAAAAGCGTGGCGGGGCGTGATCAATATCTGCATTAAGTTGCGATGACGCGTCCGGCTCTGGAATCAGAAGCCGAGGACTTAAAGTTGCGAGGCGCCGCCGTCGACAACCAGTTCGCTGCCGACTACATAAGAGGACTCGTCACTGGCCAGATACAGCGCCGCATAGGCAATGTCCTCGGCCTTGCCCATGTGCCCCACGGGGACGAATCTGGCGAACTCGCTCTTGAACTGCTGAAGATCGGCGTCCGGCATGCCCCATTTGCCGAGCAGCGGCGTGTCGATGCCGCCGGGCGCAATGGCGTTGAAGCGGATCCTGCGGTGGAGGAACTCGAACGACCAGCTGCGTGCCAGGGAGCGCACGGCGGCCTTTGCCGCAGCGGTCAGGGAAATGTTGTGCTTGCCGGTCTGGGCGACAAAGGAGGTATTCAGAATGAACGAGGCGCCATCGCGCAAATCCGCCAGTACCGCCTGAAGGGTGAACACCACGCCTTTGACGTTGATGTCCATGATCTCGTTATAAAGCGCCTCGTCGATATCACCGACCGCCGATGGAAAAGCCCGGCCAGCGTTGGCAAAGACGATATCCAGGCCACCGAACCTGTCCTTCACCTGAGCAGCAATCGCCTGCATGTCCTCGATGGAACGCACGTCGCCCTTGAGCACCAGTGCGTTCTCGCCAAGCTCGGCTTGCACCTGCTCGAATAGCGACTCATCACGACCAGTAACCGCTACTCGGGCACCTTCGGCAATGAAGAGTCTTGCGGTCGCCAGACCAATACCACTGGTGCCGCCGGTGATCAGCGCAGCCTTATTCTTGAGTCTCATCCTGTGTTCCTTTTTCTGCTTGATTTGCGCAGATTATGGAACTCGAGGCAGATGGCTCAAAGGACGTATAACCCTCAAAATACGTCACGCCATCGCGAGATAATATGCAGACCCATGGGGGACCGGCTTTAGCCGGGAAGACATTTGATGGGCAACAGAAATGCATTGATCCTGCCTTAGTTTTCCCGGCTTAAGCCGCTCCCACATGCGGTGCGAGCGCACGATGTCAGGACAGCTTTGAATGACTCAATACTTGTAGACAATCCCCAACTTGCCCATGAGTTCCAGCGCATTGACCAGCCCCAGGCCATTCATGGGCAGGCAGGTAAAGGTCTGGTATTCATCGAAATGCGCGCCCAACGCCAACAGCTTCAAATCATGGGCCTCCAGTTGCGCGTTGAAGTAGCGCAGCAGTGCCCGCTCCCAATCGCTGGCGCGGTTGACGGCGGCGATGGTCTTATCGTCAGGTGCAGGGATTTCGATTCCCGACTTGCGCAGCGGTGCCAGGGCATTGACGGCCTCGACGCCACAGGAAGGCCACTCCTTCCATTCGAACTGCGCCAACTGCTGGGTCCCGGCCAATGCTGCCGCGACCTGGGTCCAGACCCAATCCCTCTGCCCGGTTGCCGCCGGGATATTCTGAATCAGGATCTGCGCCTGCGCTTCGTCGAACAGGCCATAAAACAGCTCGCTCAGGGTCTCGGCCAGATCGGGCTGCGGCCCCTGCTCTTGGGTGTCCAGGTCCTTGGACAGGCGCTGCCAAAGCCCCTCCAGCTCCGCCCAGTCCTCGTCATCCATTTCGTCATCGATCATCTGCGCCTTGTGGCCGCGGTTATAGTTATCCAGCCGCGTCTTGCGCACCCGAATTCCACCCTCGGCGATATCGACCGCGTAGGTACAGTTGTCCATATAGTTGGTCTGGAACACGATGCGCTCGCAAAACAGGTCATGCACGATGCTTTCTTCTTCATCGAAATACGCCGCGCCCTCGGGCTTGCCGTGGGCGTTGATGATGCGTTGAAACGACAACAGATCGATTGGGTTCATATGAACGGCATCATGACGATGAGAACACGCCTCTTACAGTAGCATCAGCCTTCGCTTTGACTCATATTCAGGCGTCTGCTCGAGTTCACAAATCCACACTCTCATTCCACGTTAATCTGCCGCACTGGCCAGTGCTTTACTGGAGCTACTGCATGACTCAAGCAATCGATGATGAGCCTCTTCTGAGCAGTGCTTATGGCTTGCTCGCAGCACTTGGCTCGCAACTGTCACAGCATGGGCAGGCCAGTGGCATCGCGGCGCAAGACCTCGGCTTATGCCAACGGGCGCTGTCTGAGGCGGTCCTTTCGATAGCCAGCGAAGCAGCACCTGGGGAGTCATTGCCGATGGACTTTCACGGTGATCTGGCTTCGGCGATCGATACCCTGGCTACCCACAGCCCGCAGAGTTCGACATTGATCGAGCACTTCCTGGCGCTACTGCCTGCCCTGCGCTGGCGTTCGCGGCAGGCCCAGCGCGATCAGGACAACCACTTCGTATCCCGGCACCGCAATAGCTGGCTGGTCGGTCCCGGCGCGCCCATCGACTGCACAACCATGGCCCTGGGACTTTCGCTGCTGCAACCCCATGTGGCCTATCCCTTTCATCAACATCCGCCGACCGAGTTCTATCTGGTGCTGTCCCCCGGAGAATGGTTTCGGGAGGACGCAGGATGGTGGACGCCGGGTATCAATGGCGTGGTATTCAACCCGGCAAACTGTCGGCATGCCATGAAGTCACTGGACAGGCCGCTTTGGGCGTTGTGGGGGTTGATCGGATAACCCCTGTAGGAGCTGCCGAAGGCTGCGAAAGCGATATATCTGCCAGCACCGGTTCGCCGCCTTTGGCTGCTCCTACAAAAAAGCTCATTGCAATTCATATAGTTGCGATTTTTTGATTAAATCGATGCTTTGGTAAAACAATCCGTTACAAAGCAGTCGGCAGTGAACTGAAAAGCCATCACAGGGTCTGCTTATCTCAGCTCACGCTTTAAGCCTGCGCACCCTGGGCAGGGGCGATCTGTGCCTGTCGTTATCGTCGTACTCTGGAGATTACTTACATGAAGTTCATGCTTCGCCCCCACCTGCTGCTGGTCCTGGCTCTTCCACTGGTACTGGCCGCCTGCGGTAACAAGGAACCGGAACAGCGCGCTGCCTTCTCGCAGTTCCTGCAGACCCGCATCATCGACAAGCCAGGCGTACGGGTGCCCAAACTGACGCCGGAAGAAGCCAAGTCGTTCGGTGATTACGCCACTCAATACGCGATCATTACTGACTTCAATACCGGTATGGATAACTCGGTGAAACCCCTCAACGGCCTTATTCAAAAAGGTGCCGTGCGCTCGCTCAATGACGTGATCGCCCATCGCGACGACTTCAAGCAGATCCAGACCGGCCTTAATGATATGGGCACGCAGCTCACCACAGAGCAGGCCAAGGCCGACGCCGCCCATGCCCAGCTCAAGCAGCCGGATGACCTGAAAGTGGTGTACGACAAGGCCTATGAGAAGACCGTGAGCCTGCCGGCCAACACCTTCAAGGAGATCCTGCCGCAGATCAACAGCACTTTCGATAGCAGCTTGAAAATTGCTGACTATGTGACTGCGCACAAAGACAAGATCGAGATCAATGGCGCAATCGTCAAAGTCAGCGATCCGAAAGTGCAGACAGAATTGAACACGCTGCTGCAGGACCTCACCGTCCAGGCCAAGAATGTGCAGCAGGCACAAACGCGCCTGCAGACGGTCATGCTCGGTCGCTGATCGACGCTCATGAAAACGCCGGAACCCGTTTCCGGCGTTTTTTTTTGTGCCGATTATCAATCGCGATATTGCAACCCGGCAATAAAGCGACCGACAGGCGATAATCCGGAAATTCCCTGGCAAGAAAAGCCAGGCAGGATCCTCGGCAATCCCCGCCGAGATCCCCGCATGACCAGTAGAAACCACGCCCTGGTGCTGCACCGCAGAGTCCGCACGCCCAGCCAGGACTCGCTGCATTGCCGCGAAATCGAACTACGCCTGGCCGACGATGGCCGCCACCTCTTGCTTAGCCGCTACGTCGAACTGTATGGCGACGAACAGGCAGCCTGGTGCCTGGTTCGGCACCATCGTATTCCCTTGAAACAGATGATTCGCTGGATGATTGGGCAGGGGGAGCTGGTTAACGGTTAGGCCAGGTCGGGGTTGAGGCTGTGGGAGCGAATTCATTCGCGAAAGCGGCATGCAATGCATTTTCAGCGACTGAAATACCGCATTCGCGAATGAATTCGCTCCCACAATTCGCCCCACCTTCGCTCTAGTAAGCAACAGCCTCAGCCGCGAGGACATCCTCCCGGCTAAAGCCAGTCCTACAAAAGGTGCGTTGCCACAATCAATCGTAAAACGCCTCAACCAACGTCCGGCTGCCGACAAAAAAACTGTCCGCCACCAGCCGCAGTGGTTGCAGGTCCAGGTCGCTGGCCTTGTCGCCAATCAACTGTTGGAAATGCCGGTACACCGCCGCGTATTCGCCCTCCTCCGACACCGCCTGAGCCACGCCGTCGATACTCAGCAGCGCACCGCCATTGTCCAGCCGCAGGACACCTTCGGCGCAACGAATCTCAATGCTCCAAAGCTCGTCATGACCGTGGTCGAAATCGAACTCCGCACGCACATCGAGTTGCTGCGCGTCCGACATCTTGATGCTGGCGGCGATGGGCGACTGGCAGTTATCCGGCACACGCAGCGCGGCGGACTCAACGAATAGCGGTAGCGCCAGCAAGTGGGTGACGATGGACAAGGCATTGATGCCCGGATCGAAGACGCCCAGGCCACCGGGCTGCCAGATCCAGGTCTGGCCAGGGTGCCATTTGCGCACATCTTCCTTCCAGTCGATCTGCACCCTTTGCAGGGTGCGCGTGGCCAGCCAGTTCCGAGCAACTTCGATGCCCGGCGCATAACGCGAATGCCAGGCAAACAGGCCGCTGACACCCTGCGCCTCAACCTGGCTGACCAAGGCCATCGCCTCGCCCAGGGTGGCGCACGGCGGTTTCTCTACCAATACGTGCTTACCGGCGGCCAGAGCCTGCTGTACCAGGGCGAAACGGCCTTGCGGCGGCGTGCAGAAGGCAATCGCATCAACCTCAGGGCCATTTGCCAGCAGCTCCCCCAGGGACGTGAAGTTCTCCACCCTGGCGCAGGGCTGCCCCTGAGTGGCAACGGCTACCAGCTGGAACGCGGCGTTGGCGCGGATAGCGGGAACGTGTTGGTCCTGGGCGATCTTGCCGTAGCCCACCAGACCGAGACGAATCGGTTGCATCAATGTCTCCTGAGTTTTTTGTATTTATGTCGGGGCATCAAACTAGACGTAAATCACCGGAAAGAGAAATACCTCTGCGCTATTAAAGCCGAATGGGTCCCACGAGTTGAACTTACTGGCAGGCGTACGCTCTGGTCTGGTGCACATCTTCGTTCTGCGACCTTGCTTGGAAAACGCCGATAAACCGGCAACAATACAAGGCCGTACCTTTTTGCGAAGAAGCTCGCACCTTTACACGCGCCGGTCAGCACCGGCAGAGGGCTCAATTTTGGATCAGCTCAAGCGCCTTCATAGTGGCATCGAAGGACTGGATACACTACTCAAAGGCGGACTCGTTGCTGGCGCCTCTTACATCATTCAAGGTCGTCCGGGATCAGGCAAAACCATTCTGGCGAATCAACTCGGCTTCAACCATGTAAAGAATGGTGGCCACGTTCTGTTCGCCACGCTGCTGGCCGAACCCCATGATCGTTTATTCGAGTTCATGTCGACGCTGAGCTTTTTCGACAAAAACGAAATTGGCGCGAAGATCCAGTTTGTCAGTGCCTTCGACACCCTGGAAAACGATGGCCTGGACGAAGTCGTGAAGTTGCTGCGCCGAGAGATCAGCCGGCATAAATCCACGGTGATGATTCTTGACGGGCTGCTGAATGCGCGCTCGAAGGCAGAGTCGCCCCTGGATACCAAGAAATTCATCTCTGAGCTGCAGGGTCACGCCGCTTTTGCCGGTTGTACCGTGCTTCTCTTGACCAGCTCGCAGCTCGACGACGGCAGCCCCGAGCACACCATGGTCGATGGTGTTATCGAATTGGGCGAAGAGTCCATCGGACCGCGCACGGTGCGTCGTATCAAACTGCGCAAGACTCGTGGCAGTGGTGCGATTTCCGGCATCCACGAGTTTGAGATCACCTCCAATGGCATCACCGTCTATCCCCGCATAGAAAGCGTGCACGTCCAGCCATCCCATGAAGATAACGAAGACATCACCCGCTTGAGCAGCGGTATCAAGACCCTGGATGGCTTGATCGGCGGTGGCCTGGCGGACTCGTCCATTACGCTGGTGTACGGGCCGTCGGGCGCGGGCAAAACCTGTTTTGGCCTGCAGTTCCTCAGCGCCTCCACCATTGAAGAACCAGGTCTGCATTTTGGCTTTTATGAGTCGCCCCAAAGGCTGAGACTCAAGGCCAGTTTCATGGGCCATGATTTCAAGGCACTGGAATCCAGCGGGGCGCTGCATCTGTCCTGGCACCCCTCTACCGCAGGGCTTATCGACAAGCTGGCATACGAACTGCTGGCGACGGTCGACCGCTACCGGATCAAGCGGGTGTTCATCGACAGCCTGGGCGGCATGACTCGCGTGGCGGCGGATAAAACCCGCGTATTGGATATGTTTACCGCGTTGATGGGTGAACTGCGCTCGCGTGGCGTTACCGTTATCGCATCCTGGGAGATGGAAAGCATTTTCGGCGGCAATATCGATGCACCGGCACCGGATCTGTCCAGCCTTGTCGATAACCTGCTGCTGGTCCGGTTTGCCCATGAAGGATCTGAACTTAAGCGACAGCTCTCCATTCTGAAGATACGAGACAGCGCATACGACCCTTCCCTTCTGGAGGTTGTCATTGGCGAATCCGGGCTAGATGTGAAAAAGGTCTGAAGATGTCATCGGTACCCAGGTCCACACCACCGTTACCGTGGTCATCGCGGGTTGTGCAAGTGCTCTGTCGAGCGAGCGCTTTATGACGACCGTATTGATAGTTGACGACGAGTATCTGATTGCCGATATCTTGAGCTTTGCGCTCGAAGAAGAGGGCTATCTGACTGTGACCGCCGGTAACCCGCTCAAAGCCCTGGAGATCATTGATCGCGAGCGCCCCGACCTGATCATCACCGACTTCATGATGCCGAGCATGACCGGCGTGGAATTCGCCGAAGCCGTCAGGCTGCGCCCCGGCCACAGCCAGACGCCCATGGTGCTGATGAGCGGCGCCCAGGCGCATATGGGCGTGGAAAGAAGTGATCTGTTTATCGATGTACTGCAAAAGCCATTTGATATCGACGAGGTGATCAATAAAGTGCGAGGCATTGTTAGTCCGGATTGACTCTTGCTCAGAGGACACTTGACAGTGGGAAGGAGTAAATCTGGTGGGAGCGAATTCATTCGCGAATAGGCATCACATCCGACGCATTTTTATCGTCTGTAATCACGCGTTCGCGAATGAATTCGCTCCCACCGAGTTTCGGTGATCCAGTTGGACGTTTTGCGATGTTTGCGAAGAGCCAGCAAGCTGGCGTTTATTGCGCAACAGCCTTCAATGCCGCCGCTACATCATCGAGCGACCCCTGTGCCGGTTCCGGCAGCAATTTCAGCTCGGTCACCTTGCCGCGTATCACCACCTGCATGCTGTTCGGCGCGCCCCGGCTATCGCCAAGAATGCGATAGGTGGTGTCGCCACGGACAAAACTCAGAACATGCCCGGCACTGTCATAGTCGAACTGTTCGACATCGGACTCGGGGTAGACCAGGCTCACCTCGCTCTTGCCATCGACCGCGGCGTAATACACCGAGTCGCTGGTTGCGGGAGTAAACAGGACAATCTTCTTGCCCGACGGCGCCAGTTTGAACGCCAGCAGTATCTTGCGCTGCTCGTCGTCCTCCCAGATGGTGCGATTGATTTCCACCATTTTGCCGTTTTTGTTCTGCGAATGAGATTCCTCGATCAAACCTGAGGGTGAGGTCTGGTCGATCACGGTATGGGTTTCTTCATAGGGCTCACCGTTGCGGATACTGTAGGTGGCCATTTCATGCAGGCAGCAGCCATCCTTGGTCATCACGCTCAATTGCCGAGTCTTGTTATCGACGCCGAACATCCCGCAGTAGTTCTGGGCCAGATCGGTAAAGGAATCACTGTGGGTGAAGCCATCTTTGTTGCCAATGAACACCTGAAAGGATGGGCCGTGATAGCAGCTGTTCTGGCCGTCCATCAGGGCCAGGTCCTTGATGCCGTCGAAGTTGAAATCCTCGTAAATCAACACGCTTTGCTCGCCGTAGGGCAGCTCATGGACGTTGGCCTTGACCTCATCGGTCTTGGGGTTGGTATCGAGCACCATTTCGTCAGACTGCACCTGGATCAGCACCGCGCCGCTTTTCTGGTCGTAGACCTTGATGATTCCGGGGCGAAATACATCGTCGTCACTGGAGACTTCCAGGGTTGCCCGGTACTTGTCGGAAAACTTCTGCAGGCTGTAAGTGGTTTTAGCGGCCGCTTCGAACTTTGCCGAGTCCATTTCCCCATAGGTATCAGGCTCCGGGGCCGCCGAGGCCAGCAGCGGAAATATCACGCCAAACAACACTGCGCTATTGCTCAACAGCCGTTTAATGATCGAACCTGGCACGACAAGAACTCCTGTTTGTTTTGCCCAGTATATTGGTTTCTGATGACCCCTCGTGGGACCGGCTTTAGCCGGGAAGGCGTCGGCATGATCGGTGCATTTTTATAGCCTTCAATATTGTCTTCCCGGCTAACGCCGGCCCCACATAAGTTGTGCGATCCGGCCCAATAAAAAAGCCCCGGCAACGGCCAGGGCTTCGGGTGATTCAACTCATCACTGCCTGACGATACGGCCAATGGTAAAGCCGTCCACCGCCGCAATCCGCCCACGCCACAGGGTGCCGGCTTCGCAGATCGGGTCCTGGTTGGTCGAGTAGGTCTTGCAGTCTTTCAAGTGGATAAAGTGGAACGCCGGGGTATCTTCCGCCGACTCGCCGGGTCTGAAGGACAGGATCATTTCCTTCATCGAGGCATCTGTGCCGTTATGGAACTTGCCGAACGGCGCAGATATATCCTCGGCCAGTTGTTCGAAGTAGGCGTCGTGGGAAATCAGATGACCGGACACCAGGTTGCCACCCACTGACAGGGTGATACCCATTTCAACCTTGGTGTTGGCGACAAATTTCACAAGCCACTGCAACAACCAGTCAATCTGCTTGCCTTGCCATTTGAACTGGGCGATCACGTCATCGTGATTCTGGCCGGGCAACGGTTGTGATTGTTGTACTTGATCTTCATCTGCCATTTTCAAAGCTCCTTGCCATGCAAAGTAATGAGCCCAAGCCAAACATCGGACCGGACGAATACCAACCATAGCCGCTGCTCATGACTATCGCGAGTCGATCTGTCTCAGTGGCTTATCATCCAGGGTCTGCCGGCCGCCTTGCCTTTGAGGGCATGGGGGTTGGTTTTACTGGGCGCCACAGGCTTGCTCGGCCCGCAACAGCTGCACCCGCTGGGGTGGCGTTTGCTGTCCTGATATTCGGCGACGGTCTTGGGCGCGTTGGCGCTGCGTTCGTTGGTTTCGATGGCCCGGCGTTTATTCCCTGAAACAGTGCTCAGGCCCGGCGCCGAGAGGATCACGCGCATGCTCGAAGTACCACATTCGGGGCAGGCACAGGCCAGGCCGCTTTCGGCCATGGGACGCAGGGCGGTGAAATCGCCGCAGCTGGGGCAGTCGTATTCGTACATGGGCATGGAAAGGCTCCTGACTATTCGGTTTCCTGGCACCGTGTTGTCTGCAAAGGTAAACCTGTGGGAGCGGATTTATCCGCGAAGAGGTCAATACATTCGATGTATTTGTATTGCCTGGAATGCAGCCTTCGCGAATGAATTCGCTCCCACCTTTTGCAGCGCTCTGGCTTTAGAACGTGTACAGCCTACAAATCGTAGGCAATCGGCAAATCAACCAACCCGTCAATGAACCTGGTCGGGCCATTGGCGTTGGGGTTGATGTCGAACTGGAAGATCTCGGTAGGCAGCCACAGGGTCGCGCAGGCGTTGGGGATGTCCACCACGCCGCTGATATGCCCCTGCACCGGTGCCGAGCCGAGCAGCGCGTAGCCCTGGGCCGGGGAATAGCCGAATTTGGTCAGGTAGTTGATCGCATTCAGGCAAGCCTGGCGGTAGGCAATGTTGACGTCCAGATAATGCTGCTTGCCCTGCTCGTCCACCGAGATACCTTCGAAGATCAGGTATTTGTTGTAGTTGGGCACGATGGGGCTGGGCTTGAACACCGGGTTCTTGATGCCGTACTTGGCCATGCCGCCCTTGATCAGCTCGACGCGCATATGCACCCAGCCGGCCATTTCGATGGCGCCGCAGAAGGTGATTTCGCCGTCGCCCTGGCTGAAGTGCAGGTCACCCACCGACAGCCCGGCGCCATCGACATAGACCGGGAAGAACACCTTGGAGCCCCGGGACAAATCCTTGATATCGCAGTTGCCGCCATGCTCGCGCGGCGGCACGGTGCGTGCGCCGGTGGCGGCGGCCATGTCCCGGGCCGGCCCCTTGAGCTTGCCCAGGTGCGCGGTCTTGGCATGGGGCGGGTTGGCCAGAGGCGGCACGCGGGTCGGGTCGGTGTCGATCAGTTCCTGTTCGCGCTTGTTCCACTCGGCGAGCATCTTGTGATCGGGCAGGCAACCGATCAGGCCGGGGTGGATCAGGCCTGCGAATTCGACACCGGGAATGTGCCGCGAACTGGTCATCATGCCCTTGAAGTCCCAGATGGCCTTCTGTGCCGACGGGAAATGATCGGTCAGGAAACCGCCGCCGTTCTGTTTCGAGAAGAAACCGTTGAAGCCCCACTGGGAATCGGCACGGGCGCCGATATCCAGCAGGTCCACCACCAGCAGGTCGCCCGGCTCGGCGCCATGCACGCCGACCGGGCCGGACAGGTAGTGCACGGTGGACAGATCGACGTCACGCACATCGCTGGCGTCGTCATCGTTCTTGATGGCGCCGGCGGTCCAGTCGTAGGTTTCCAGGATGAAGTCGTCACCCGGCTTGACCCAGCACGCCATGGGGATATCCGGGTGCCAGCGGTTGTGGATCTGCTCGTTCTCGGTGACCGGCTGGTTGAGGTCGACTTTGATCAGGGTTTCGGTCATGGCGTTGCTCCTTGAGGTTGAGGTTCAAACCGATGGGTTTTGGGTGACCCCTTCGCGGGCAAGCCTCGCTCCCACAGACCCCACACTTTGTGGGGGCGAGGCTTGCCCGCAAAGAGGCCAGCACAGACAACAAAGTTTCAACTTGCTCGTTAAACCGAGAGATACCGACTGATCGTCGCTTCATCGACATTGGCCCGGGTCTCTTCGACGACGAAGCGGCCCTTCTCGATGACCAGGAAGCGGTCAGCGATATCCAGGGTGAAAGACAGCACCTGTTCCGAGACGACGATGGTCAGGTCGCGCAGGTTGCGGATCTCTTTGAGGGTGCGGGCGATGTCCTTGATGATCGACGGCTGGATGCCTTCGGTGGGTTCGTCCAGCAGCAGGACCTTGGGGTTGGTCGCCAGGGCGCGGGCGATCGCCAATTGCTGTTGCTGGCCGCCGGAGAGGTTGCCGCCACGGCGACCGCGCATGTCGTAGAGCACCGGGAACAGTGCGTAGAGGTCTTCAGGCACAATGCCTCTGGCCGACGCAGGCAGGCCGGTCTGGATATTCTCCAGCACGCTCATGGCCGGGAAGATCATTCGCCCCTGTGGCACATAGGCCATGCCGTGCTCGACCCGGGAATGGGTCTCCATGGCCGAGACGTCCACGCCTTCGACCTTCACCTGCCCGGCCCACTGCGGCAGGATGCCCATCAGGCTCTTGAACAGAGTGGTCTTGCCCATGCCGTTGCGGCCCATGACCGCGACTATCTCGCGTTTCTCGACGCTCAGGTCCAGGCCATGGAGGATCTGGCTCTGGCCGTAGCCGCAGGCCAGTTGACTGATAGTGAACATGCCGTGCTCCTTGATGGCTCAGTGGCCCAGATAGACTTCGATGACTTTCGGGTTCTTCTGCACCGACTCCATGCTGCCTTCGGCCAGGACCTTGCCCTGGTGCAGCACGGTGACCTTGTGGGCGATGCTCTTGACGAACTCCATGTCGTGCTCGATGACCAGCACCGAGCGGCCCTGACTGATGCGGTTGAGCAGGTCGGCGGTCTGCGCCCGCTCGCTGACGCTCATGCCCGCCACAGGCTCGTCGAGCATCAGCAGTTCCGGGTCCTGCATGAGCAGCATGCCGATCTCCAGCCACTGCTTCTGGCCGTGGGACAGCAGCCCGGCCTGCTGTTGCAACAGCTCGCCGAGGAAGATATCCGCCGCCACTTCCTCGACCCTGGCCACCACTTGCGCGGTGCGCTGGAAGAACAGCGCGCCGAACACGGTACGGCCCTTGGGGAAGGACATTTCCAGGTTTTCGAACACGGTGAGGTTGTCGTAGATGGACGGGGTCTGGAACTTGCGCCCTACCCCGGCGCGGACGATGTCGTACTCGCGCATGCCGGTCAGTTCGCGACCGTCGAACTGAATGCTGCCGCTGGTGGCGCGGGTCTTGCCGCAGATCAGGTCAAGTACCGTGGTCTTGCCTGCGCCGTTGGGGCCGATCACTACCCGCACTTCGTTGCGGTCGATATACAGGTTGAGGGAATCGACCGCCTTGAAGCCGTCGAACGACACGGTCAGGCCCTCGATGGCCAATACCGGTTTGTTCATCTGGAAGCCGACGGCGCTCATGGTTGAGTCTCCAGGGCAGGCGCCACTGGCTTGGCAGCCTCGGCAGATTTAGTCGGCAGCGGCGCCGGGGGCGTCCTGGATTTGCTGATCTGCGCCAGCCATTTACGCCCGTGGCTTTCCCACAGACCGGCCAGGCCGTTGGGGAAGTACATGACCACGGCGATGAACAGCCCGCCCATCAGGTACAGCCACAGTTCCGGGAAGGATTCGGAGAAGTAGGTCTTGCCGTAGTTGACCAGCAGCGAGCCCCACACCGCACCGAGCAGCGACATACGCCCGCCTACGGCGGCAAAGATCACCATCTCGATGGACGGCACGATGCCGACGAAGGACGGCGACATGAACCCCACCTGCAAGGCGAACATCGCCCCGCCAATGGCCGAGAAACCGGCGGCCACGCAATAGACGAAGATCTTGAAACTGGCCACGTCATAGCCGGAGAAGCGCACCCGCTCTTCCTTGTCGCGCATGGCCATCAGCAGGCGACCGAGCTTGGAAGCGAGGATGAATTTGCCGATGAGGATGCAGCCGAACAGCAGGATCGCATTGATGAAATACAGCACCAGCTTGGCGCTGTCGGTGCGGATGTCCCAGCCGAGCAGGGTCTTGAGGTCGGTGATGCCGTTGACGCCACCGGTCAGGCCTTGCTGGCCGATGATCAGCACGGTGAGGATCAGGGCGATGGCCTGGGTGACGATGGAGAAATACACATCACCCACCCGGCGCTTGAACATCGCCACGCCAATCACCAGGGCCATGATCACCGGCACCGCGACCACGGCAAACACGGTGAAGGTGAAGCTGTGAAAGGGCATCCACAGGCCAGGCAGCTCGGTGATCTGGTTCCAGTCCATGAAGTCCGGGATGCCGGGGGTAGACTGGATCTTGGTGCTTTGCGGGTCCGAGGCTTCGAGCTTGAGAAACATCGCCATGCAGTAGCCGCCCAGACCGAAGAACACGCCCTGGCCAAGGCTGAGAATGCCGCCATAGCCCCAGCACAGCACCAGGCCCACGGCGACGAAGGCGTAGGTCAGGTATTTGCCGACCATGTTCAGGCGGAAGGCGTCGAGCAACAGCGGGAACACCACAAAGATCAGCGCCGCGAGCACCGCAAGGCCAATCACGCCCTGCCGACCGCCGAGGAGTTTGTTTAACGCATTCATCTGCCTGCTCCTATTTACGAACTTTGCTTGCGAACAACCCTTGCGGGCGCATCAGCAGGATCAGGACCACGGTGGACAGGGTCAGCACCTTGGCCATGGAGCCACTCATGAAGAACTCCGAGATCGACTGGGTCTGGGCGATGGCAAAGGCCGAGGCAATGGTGCCGAGCAGGCTTTGCGCGCCACCGAAGACCACCACCAGGAAGGTGTCGACGATGTACAGGGAGCCGGCGGTCGGGCCGGTGGAGCCGATGGTGGTGAAGGCCGCACCGGCGACACCGGCGACGCCGCAGCCGAGGGCGAAGGTCATGCGGTCGACCTTGCGGGTATTGATCCCCACGGCGCGACTCATCACCCGGTTCTGCACCGTGGCGCGCACATGCAGGCCCCAGCGGGTGCGGTAGAGCATCAGGAAGATGGTCGCGGTAAGCAGCACCGTCAGGCCCATGACGAACAGGCCGTTGCGCGGGATCTCGATGGTGTCGCTGACATTCACCGCGCCCATCAGCCACTCCGGCGGCGTGGCACTGACCTCACGGGCACCGAAGATCGAGCGGAAGGCCTGCTGCATGAACAGCGACAGACCCCAGGTTGCCAACAGGGTGTCCAGGGGGCGGTGGTACAGGCGACTGATCATCGCCCACTCCACCACCCAGCCGATGGCACCGGCCACCACGAACGACAGCGCGATGGCGAAGAAAAAGTAGTAGGGCTGCATCGACGGCATGAAGTGCAGGGTCAGGCTGGACAGGATGTAGGTGGTGTAGGCGCCGATGGTGAGGAATTCACCGTGGGCCATATTGATCACACCCATCTGCCCGAAAATGATCGCCAGTCCCAGGGCCATCAACAGCAGCACGCAGAACACGGAAAGCCCGTTGAACCCCTGCATGGCCGCGATGGCGCCAAATTCCGATAGCCATTGCATGATGATGGTCTCCGAGGTTGAGGTGATGAGCGGCACGATTGACCTATGTGGGGCGAATTGTGTGGGAGCGAATTCATTCGCGAAGAGGCCGGTATATCAATGCGTCCTCGCCGTCTGAACTACAGCTTTCGCGAATGAATTCGCTCCCACAATTGCCCCCTATCAGGTCATATCTGCTGTTATTGATAACCTTTAGGGAATGGATTCGGCTCAATCAGATCCGACTCGTAAACCACCTTGAACTGGCCGTTGGGCAGGACTTCGCCGATGCGGGTCTTGCTCCACAGGTGATGGTTTTCGTGGATCTTCACGTAGCCTTCAGGCGCGGTTTTCAGTTCGATGCCTGGGGATGCAGCGACCACTTTGTCGACGTCGAAACTGCCGGCTTTCTCGACGGCGGCTTTCCACAGCCATGGCCCGAGGTAGGCGGCCTGCGTTACGTCACCCATCACCGAATCCTTGCCGTACTTGGCCTTGAAGGCTTCGACGAAGGCTTTGTTGTTGGGATTGTCCAGGCTCTGGAAGTACTTCATGGAGGCGTAGAAGCCGGCCATGTTTTCGCCGCCGATGCCCAGCAGTTCATCCTCGGTTACCGACAGCGTCAGCAGGTTCTGCTTCTCGGCGGTGACGCCGGCGGCTTTCAGCTGTTTGTAGAAGGCGACGTTGGAGCCACCGACTACGGCGGCGAAGACCACGTCAGGCTTTTTCAGCTTGACCTTGTTGATCAGCGAGCCGAATTGCGTGTTGCCCAGCGGGTAGTAGTCCTCCCCGACCACAGTGCCGTGCAGAACGTTTTCGATGTGCTTGCGGGCGATCTTCATCGAGGTGCGCGGCCAGATGTAGTCCGAGCCGATCAGGTAGAAGGACTTGGCACCCTTGGTCTTGGCGATCCAGTCGAGGCTGGCGAGGATCTGCTGGGTGGCTTCCTGGCCGGTATAAATAACGTTTTTCGACTGTTCCAGGCCTTCATAGAAGGTCGGGTAGTAGAGCAGGCCGTTTTCCTTCTCGAACACTGGCAGCACCGCTTTGCGCGAGGCCGAGGTCCAGCAGCCGAACACGGTGGCGACCTTGTCGCCGACCAGCAGCTTCTTGGCTTTCTCCGCGAAGGTCGGCCAGTCCGAAGCGCCATCTTCCTGGATCACCTTGATCTGCCGACCGAGGATACCGCCCGAGGCATTGATCTGGTCGATGGCCAGGCGTTCGGCCTGGATCGAACCGGTCTCGGAAATGGCCATGGTGCCGGTGGCCGAGTGCAGCTGGCCGACCGTCACTTCGGTGGGGGTTACCGCCAGCCCAGTGGTGTTGGCGTCATCGGCCATGGTCACCTGGCTGAACACCCCGGCGGCAATCAGCGAGAGCGCAGCCGCGCCCAACGCCAGCCGCCGAGGGAACAAACGTTTCGCGCCCGTCAGTCGTAAATCCATGTTGCCGCTCCTGTGCTTGTGGTTCGCCACGACCGAGCCGGTCAAGGCCCGGTCGCGGGGTTGGAGCAAGCATGGGGGCGACCCGCAAAAGCGGGTATACGCACCATGACGTAGCGGCGTACGTCATTTGACGTAGGGTGGGGAACTATTGGTTTGGGCATGATTGCGCCTGTGCGCGCTGGCGGTTTTTTGCCCATGCCGCAGAAATTGTGGGAGCGAATTCATTCGCGAAGAGGCCAGTGCAGCCAACGCACTTTTATTGTCTGGAAGACCGCTTTCGCGAATGAATTCGCTCCCACAATTCACCGCATGGGAGTCATGTGCCGACTCCAAGCTCTTGCCAGGCACGAACCTTGCTGCTCGATCCCACTCCCTCAGGAATCACCCAAGTGCGACCTTCCGGCTCTCAACGCATCGTCAAGGTTCGCCGTGACTACAACAGCCTGGTCGCCGACGAGACCATGGAGGATTACGCCCTCCGGTTTACCCCCAAGTCGTTTCGCAAATGGTCGGAATTCCGTATCGCCAATACCGCCGTGGGCGCGGTGTCGTTTCTGGCGCTGGAGGCCATCGGCGGCGCACTGGTGATGAGCTACGGCTTCACCAATACGCTGTGGGCGATCATTGCCATGATGGTGGTGATCTTCCTCACCGGCTTGCCGATCAGCTACTACGCCGCGCGCTATGGCGTGGACATGGACCTGCTGACCCGTGGCGCGGGCTTCGGTTATATCGGCTCGACCATTACCTCGCTGATCTACGCCAGCTTCACCTTCCTGTTCTTCGCCCTGGAAGCGGCGATCATGGCCCTGGCCCTGGAGCTGTATTTCCATATCCCTCTGGCCCTGGCCTATGTCATCTGCTCGATCATCGTCATCCCCCTGGTGGCCTACGGCATCACCCTGATCAGCCGCCTGCAGATGTGGTCGCAACCGCTATGGCTGACCCTGTTGATCGTGCCGTACGTGTTCGTGATCTGGAAAAATCCCAGTGCCTTCGGTGATTTCCCCAGTTTTTCCGGGCGCGAAGGCGAAGGCGGCACTTTTAACCTGCTGTTCTTTGGTGCGGCGTTCAGCGTCGCCCTGTCCCTGGTCACGCAAATCGGCGAACAGGTCGACTACCTGCGCTTCCTCCCGGAAAAGACCCGGCGCAACCGCCGCCGCTGGTGGACCGCCCTGCTCATGGCCGGGCCCGGCTGGGTCATACCCGGTGGCCTGAAGATCATGGCCGGGGCCTTCCTGGCCTTTCTCGCCCTGCAACATGAAGTGCCCATCGAGCGCGCTGCCGAGCCGACCCAGATGTACCTGGTGGCCTTCCGTTATGTGTTCGCCTCGCCGGAGTGGGCGCTGGCAGCCATGGTCCTGTTCGTGATCATTTCCCAGATCAAGATCAACCTGACCAACGCCTACGCCGGGTCCCTGGCCTGGTCGAACTTTTTTGCCCGGGTCACCCACAGCCATCCGGGACGCGTCGTGTGGCTGGTGTTCAACGTCGCCATCGCCTTGATTCTCATGGAGCTGGGGGTGTTCGACGCCATCGAGCAAGTGCTGGGCCTGTACGCCAACGTGGCTATTGCCTGGATCGGCACCCTGGTCGCCGATCTGGTGATCAACAAGCCCCTGGGCCTGTCGCCAAAACATATCGAGTTCAAGCGCGCGCACCTGTATGACATCAACCCGGTGGGCGTCGGCGCCATGGCGGTGGCCTCATTGCTGTCCATCTGTGCCCACTTCGGTGCATTCGGCGCCCTCGCCCAGGCCGCTCCGCCACTGATTTCCCTGTGCACCGCGCTGGTAGTGGCGCCGTTGATCGCTTGGCTGACCAAGGGCCGCTACTACATTGCCCGCACCAGTGCGCCGGAGCTGCTATTTCCTACCGGCCCGCAGAACACGTTGCACTGCGGCCTGTGCAGCAACGCCTTCGAGACCCCGGACATGGCGTGGTGCCCGGCCTATGGCTCGCCGATCTGTTCGCTGTGCTGCTCGCTGGATGCCCGTTGCGCCGACCAGTGCAAGAGCCGCGCGCGGCTGTCCATGCAGTTCGAGGACCTGGTCAGCCGCCTGTTACCGCACCTGCCGCGCAAGTACCTGCATACCCGTCTGGCGCAATATCTGGGCTTGATGAGCATGCTGGTGCTGATGCTTTCCGGGGCCTTGGCGCTGATCTACAGCCAGGTTGCCCATGGTCTGATCGACCAGTCGCCGCAGGTTCATCACACCCTGCAACTGGCCTTTCTCAAGGCGTTTTTCACCCTCTGCGTGTTCGCCGGGATCCTCGCCTGGTGGGTGATCCTGACCCGTGAAAGCCGCCGCGTGGCCCTGGAAGAGTCCGAGCGCCAGACCGTGTTGCTGATGCAGGAAATCGACGCCCACTTCAAGACCGACCAGGCCCTGCAACAGGCCAAGGAAGCCTCGGAGGCGGCCAATGCCGCCAAGAGCCGCTATGTCACCGGGCTGTCCCATGAGCTGCGCACGCCGCTCAATAGCATCCTCGGCTTTACCCAGATCCTGCAACGCGACGCCGCCACCCCGGCGCGGCATCAGGACTCCCTGGCCACCATCATGCGCAGCAGCTCGCACTTGCTGTCCTTGATCGATGGTCTGCTCGACGTCGCCAAGATCGAAGCCGGCAAGCTGCGTCTGGAGCCTTCGGAAATTCTCTTTCAGGAATTCCTCCACGACCTGGAGCAGATGTTCGCCCCCACCGCCCGGGAGAAAGGCCTGGGCTTTCGTCTGGATCTGCTCGGGCGCATGCCGGCGGTGGTGCGCGGCGACGAAAAGCGGGTGCGGCAGATCCTCATCAATCTGTTGGGCAACGCGGTGAATTTCACCGACAGCGGTGAGGTTTGCCTGCGGGTCAGCTATCGCCGGGAAACGGCGATCTTCGACATCATCGACACCGGTATCGGCATCGCCCCGGAGCAGATCGAACGGATCTTTCAGCCCTTCGAGCGCGGTGGCCTGGTGCGTCAGGACAACGGCGTGGGCCTGGGCCTGACCATCACCCGCATGCTCACTTCGCTGATGGGCGGCGCGCTGTCGGTGACCAGCCAGCCCGACGAAGGCACGCGCTTTCAGGTGCGGCTGTTTCTCTCGGAAGTCCGGGTGCCCAAGGCGGTGATCCATGTCGAGCATGACGTGATCGGCTACGTCGGCCCGCAGCGTTTGATACTGGTGGTGGACGACCATATCGAACACCGACGAATCATCAGCGGCATGCTCGCCCCTCTGGGCTTTGATATTGCAGAAGCGGCCAACGGTCAGGAGGCCATCCGCCAGGTCTCGCTGCTGCACCCGGACCTGATTCTCATGGACCTGTCGATGCCGGACATGGACGGTTGGGAAACCAGTCGCCTGATCCGCCGCAATGCCCTGTCCCTGGCGCCGATCATCATTCTCTCGGCCAACGCTAACCCGTTCAGCGAAGGCTTGCCCCAGGTCTGCAACGACTACCTGGCCAAACCCGTGCATGTGCCGCAGCTGCTCGAGCGCATCCAGCAGCACCTGCATCTGAACTGGCGCCATCAACTGCGCCCTGCCCCGCAGATCAAGGCGCCCTGGCACCTGCCGCCGCGCCAGGATCTGGAAGACCTCTACGAACTCTGCGGCCTGGGCTATGTGCGCGGGATCCAGCAGAAACTCGACGCCATCGAACGCGACAGCAGCGCCAGCGCCGGTTTCGTCGCCGACCTGCGCCAACTTGCCAAGGGCTTTCGCCTGGATGAACTCAGCCTGCAACTCAAGGAGGCCCTCAATGGACACCCAGACTCAACCTACTGATAACGGCGTGATCCTGATCGTCGACGATACCCCGGACAACCTGGCGCTGCTCTCCGATGCCCTCGACGAAGCGGGCTACATGGTGTTGGTGGCCCTGGACGGCAACAGTGCGCTGAACCGCATCCAGCGCCGCCGTCCCGACCTGATCCTGCTCGACGCGCTGATGCCGGGGCTGGACGGTTTCGAAACCTGTCGGCGAATCAAGGCCCAACCCGAAACGGCGAATATCCCGGTGCTGTTCATGACCGCCCTGACCGACAGCGAGCATGTGGTCAAAGGCTTCGAAGCCGGGGCCATCGACTACGTGACCAAGCCGATCCAGTGCAATGAAGTGCTGGCCCGGGTCGCCTCGCACCTGCGCACCGCGCGTATCCTCCAGGCCGCGCGTCAGGCCTCGCAGTCCGTGAGCCTGGGCTTCGACGACAAACCCGCCTACGGCAAGCTGTCGAGCCGCTTTCAACTCACCGAACGGGAAATCGAAGTGCTGCGCTGGGTTTCGTGCGGCAAGACCAACAAGGATATAGGCGACATCCTGCAGTTGAGCCCGCGCACGGTGAACAAGCATCTGGAGCATATCTACATCAAGCTGGGCGTCGAGACGCGCACTGCGGCTACGTCAGTGGCATTGGCGGCGATGACGGAACGGGTGTAGAGCTGCTGACACACCCATATCCTGTGGGAGCGAGGCTTGCCCGCGAAGAACGATAACTCGGTACATCTGACACACCACAGAGACTGCTTCGCGGGCAAGCCTCGCTCCCACAGAAAATAGAGCCATTTCAGTTAGTTAGGATGTTTTGATAGGCTGCCATCCACCGAACTCTAAATAAGCCCCTGCTCGGCACACACCTTGATCACCTGCTCGCGAAACCAGCCATTGGCATCGTCGCTGTCGGCATGTTCACTCCAGACCATGTCCAGAGTGAAACCCGGCAGGTCCACCGGCAGCTCGCACACCGCCAGCCACGGCTCGTTGCCAAGCAAAGTCTGAATGCGTCGCGGCAGGGTCAGGATCAGGTCGGTGTCAGGCAGCATCTGCAGGGCCGCTGCATAGCTGTTGGCCCGGGCCACCACTTGGCGTTCCTGACCGTGTTTCTGCAGCCAGGTGTCGACCAGATTGGTGTCGGAGGTCCAGGGCACGGGGTAGACATGGGGTCGGGAAACGAAGGTGGCGACATCGATGGCCGGTTTGTGGGAGGCAGTCTTGCGATCCATCACGCAGACCAGATCGTCCTCCAGCAGCACCTGGCTCGACAGCCCCGTAGGGATATCCTGGAAGTCCGGGCCAAAACACAGGGCCAGGTCCAGATAGTCATCGCGCAGGCCACCTACCGGTAGCTGCTTCTCCAGGGTGCGTACTTCCACGGTCACGTCGAAGCCTGAACCAATGAAATTACGCATCAGGTGCGGCAGAACCAGCAGCTCAAAGTATTCCGGGGCGTAGACGGTGAACATGGTCTGGCGCTGCACCGGGTCGAACATGCTCAGGCCGGACTCACAGGATTCGATATGGTGCAGGATCGACTGCACATGACTGCGCATGGCCGTGGCCTTGCGCGTCGGGCGCATGCCGTTGCGCGTGCAGATGAACAGCTCATCCTGAAAATGCATGCGCAGTTTCTTCAGGCAGTGGTTGGCCACTGATGGGTTCAGATGCAGGGCATCACAAGCCAGGGTCAGGTTGCGTTGCTCGAAGACCGCAGCAAACACCAGGAAGTCCTGCACATCCAGCTTTCTCAAAGCATTCGCATTATTGTTTTGCATGAGAGTCGCCTCATGGACACGGCAGCCGAAAATCGGCTAGTCCGTCCCCACGATAACATCAAAATGCAATCACGCCAGTCTCAGATAAGTCAGGCTCCATTCCAGGCTGGCCTGCTGCCCCTGCGCCAATAAGCGCAGGCCCGGCCGGCCCGACAAATGGTGGGCATTGACCGGATGACTGACCGGCTCGAAACAGAAGAAGTCCTTGCCCTGCGGGCAGAACAGCATGAAGCAGTCGCTGCCACGGGCCTGGCCGTATAGCTGATAACCGGCGTCAGCCTGGGTGATCAGACATTCGCCATCCCATTCGGTGAAAGCGTTATCCACCGTGCTCGGTAGAGGGTTGCTGTGCTTGGAGTTCCACTCGGACGGTATTTCGCTCAGGCGCTCCGACAGCCCGTCACCGTCACACAACCATACGCCCCCGGCCCGCACCTGCAGGCGGGTGTGTTGGGTGCGCGGCAGATAAGGGTGTAAGCCCAGACCATACCAGGCGGCGCCTTCACCCAGATGAGTGACCTGCAAACTGATGCGCAGCGCCCCGCCCTCCAGCTCGAAACGCTGACGCGCCCGATAGGAGAATGGCCGGGTAGACTCCAGCTCAAGGGTGGCGCTCAAACTGTCCTGCTCGACCAGCGTCCAGGCTTGCTGCCAGGCACTACCATGGATCGGCAGCGGATCGCCCGGACTGTTCGCGGGCAATGCCAGCCAACCATCGGGCTGCTGGAAACCGCCACGACCAATACGGTTGGACCAGGGCAGCAACGGATAACAGGCCAGCCGCCGAGGCGAGCGTTCGGTCCGGTCGCCCTCGCTGCTGTGACGCAACAACCAGTGACCGCCTTCCAGGGCCAGCCAGTTGACGATACTGCCGCCGGTTTCAGGAGAGAGGGTCAGGCGGGTGATGCTGTTTTCCAGGGTGATGATCGGGGGTAGACGAGGCATGGATGAGATTTTCCTAAACAGCATGAAGATCGTTGGAGCGAGGCTTGCCCGCGAAGAGGCCGGTACACCCGACCTATATTTCGAGATAGAAACAACGCCTTCGCGGGCAAGCCTCGCTCCTGCAAAGCCAGACTCATCAAGATAACAATTACAAAACCAGATGCGGCAACCACAACGAAATCGCCGGAATATAGGTCACCAGCATCAGCACAATGAACAGCACGCCGTAGAACGGCAGCAGCGCCTTGACCGTGGACTCGATGCTGACCTTGCCCACCGCCGAGCCGACGAACAGCACCGCGCCCACCGGCGGCGTGATCAAACCGATGCCCAGGTTGACCAGCATGATCATGCCGAACTGCACCGGGTCGACGCCGATGCCCAGGATCACCGGCATCAGGATCGGCGTCAGGATCAGGATCAGCGGCGCCATGTCCATCACCGTGCCCAATAGCAGCAACATGACGTTGATGCACATGAGGATCACATAACGGTTATCCGACAGGGTCAGGAACATGGTGGTGATCTTCGCCGGGATCTCCATCAGGGTCATGATGTAGCCGAAACTGGAGGCAAAGCCGATCAGCAGCATGACGATGGAAATGGTCCGCACTGTGCGATGCATCAGCTTGGGCAGCTCGCGCCATTTGTAGTCGCGATAGATGAACATCGTTACGAAGAACGCCCAGAGCACAGCGATCGCTGCCGACTCGGTGGCGGTGAAAATCCCCGAGAGAATGCCGCCGAGGATGATGACCATGGCCATCATGCCCCACAGGGCTTCGCCGCAGATTTTCAGCGCCTGCTTGAGAGGAATCACTTCACCCTTGGGGTAGTTGCGCTTCCTGGCGAAGATCAGGCACAGCACCATCAGGCAGGCGCTCATCAACAGGCCCGGAACGATCCCGGCCATGAACAGCGAGGCAATCGATACGGTGCCCCCCGCTGCCAGGGAGTACAGCACCGAGTTATGGCTGGGCGGTGTCAGCAAGGCCTGCACCGAACCGCTGACCGTCACCGCCGTGGAAAAATCCCGGGGATAACCGTTGCGCTCCATCTCCGGAATCAGCACCGAACCTACGGAGGCGGTATCAGCCACGGATGAACCGGAAATCGCCCCGAAGAAGGTCGAGGCCATGATATTGACCAGGGACAGGCCGCCACGGACAAACCCCACCAACACCCCGGCAAACGCCACCAGACGCCGGGACATGCCGCCCTCGGCCATGATCGCCCCGGCCAGGACGAAGAACGGAATCGCCAACAGGGAGAACTTGTTCACGCCCCCGGCGACCTGAATCATCATCGCCGAGAACGGAATGTCGATCCACCAAGCGCCGATCAGCGCAGACATGCCCAGGGCAAAGGCCACCGGTACGCCGATGAGGATCAGCGCGATAAAACTGCCCAACAGGATGAACGCATCCATTTATGCCGCCCCTTCGCTTTCTTCTACCAGGTCGAAACGCACGACCCGGCGATTGCTTTGGTCGCCCAGAAAGAGCTTTTCCAGGACGAAGATCAAAGTCAGGAAACCACCCACGGGAATCGGCAGGTAAGTGACACCGACGCGCAGCGCAGGCAACGAACCCAGGAACTGATTCCAGGTGGCGGCGCACAGCTTGATGCCCCAAATGGTCATGAACAGGCAGATGATTGCCATGAAGACCTGGGTCAGGATGCTGACCCGCTGGCGGACGAGCGGCTCCATGCGGTCGGTGAGCATGGCCACCGCCATGTGCGCACCGGCTCGGTAGCTGGCGGCGGCGCCGATAAAGGTAAACACCATCATCAGCAGAATCGCCGTGGGCTCCGGCCAGCCGGAGCCAGAGCCCAGTACGTAGCGAGCGAAAATGCCCCAGGGGATGATCAGCGAGATAGTCAGGACCGCCAGACCGGCGACCCAGATACAAGCCATGTAGATCTTGTCGTTGAGGCGTAGCAGCGTGTTTTTCATCAGGCTTCACCGTAAGAAGCACGCCGGGCGCGGGGCCGGGCGTGCAGAGGCGTCAGGGGAGACAGGCTTACTGAACGGCGTCGATACGTTTGATCAGCTCGGCGAATTGCGCGCCGTATTTGTCCCGCACCGGCTGGGTGGCATCGAAGAAGGGTTTCTTGTCCACCGTGATGAATTCCACGCCTGCGGCCTTGAGCTTCTCTTCGGCACTGGCCGACTTGGCGTCCCATAGGGTGCGCTCTTCCATCTGCGCATCACGCGCGGCCTTTTTCACCAGCGCCTGCTCTTCGGGCTTGAGCTTGTCCCAGGTGGTTTTGGACATGACCACCGGTTCCGGCAGGATCAGGTGCCCGGTCAGGGTGTAGTACTTGGCGTTCTGGTAGTGGTTGTGTTCGAGCAGGGTTGGCGGGTTGTTCTCGGCGCCATCGATCACCCCGGTCTGCAGGGCGCTGAAGATTTCCCCGGTGTCCATGGCAATGCCGTTGCCGCCCATGTCATTGATGGTGTCGATGAACAGCGGGTTGCCCTGAACGCGGATTTTCATGCCCTTGAGATCGGCAAGGGAGCGCACCGGCTTCTTGGTGTACAGGTTGCGCGTGCCGCCGTCCATCCAGGCCAGGGCGACCATTTTCGTATCGGAGTTGGTGATCTTGTCGAGGATCTCCTGACCGATCTCGCCGTCGATGATCTTGCGCATATGGGCCTGGTCACGGAACACGAACGGCATATTGAATACGTTCACTTCCGGCACCACCGGCCCGACTACCCCGAGGCTGACCCGAGCCATCTGGATGGCACCCAGTTGCACCTGCTCGATCACCTCTTTCTCGGAGCCGAGCACGCCGCCGGCGAACATCTTGAAACTGATATCGCCCTTGCTCTCTTTCTCCAGGACTTTGCCCATATTGCTTTCGGCGACCACGGTGGGGTAACCGGCGGGATGGATTTCGGCGAACTTGATCTTGGTCTCGGCCTGGGCCGACGCCGCCAGGCACATGGCGAGGGGAAGTGCAGCGACGAGGAAGGTGCGTTTGAAGTCCATGGATATCTCCGGTGTTGTTATTTTTATGTGCGTCATCCGTTGTCGTATGACATCAGTGGATTATTGACGGGTGCGGAAGTTTGTCAACGTGGCACGTATTGAACTGGTTCACTTGATTGACCAAGGTTGCAGCCACGGCCAATAAGGTTCTTGTCAAGATTGAGCGTATCAATCCTGTTACAACTGCCAAGTTTCGGAAATAATTAGTTACACAACAGCTTTCATATCGAAGTCTAACGAGACCAGAAACAAATACTGCGGGGGCGCTAACTGTGGGAGCTCATTCTGTGGGAGCGAATTCATTCGCGAAGGGGCCGGTACATTCGATGCATCTTCGTCGCCTGTAACACCGCTTTCGCGAATGAATTCGCTCCCACAAAACTCTGCCCTGCCGACCGTCACTGTCGGGCAGGGCAAATGCTCCTCAGAGCAACGAAATCGGATAGCTGATAAAGATCCGGTTCTCATCAAACTCGTTGGTGCTGAAGTCCCTGCGCATGCTGGAGTTGCGCCAGCGCAGGCTGAGATTCTTGAACGTGCCACTCTGGAACACGTAGGCCAGTTCCGACTCGCGTCCCCATTCCTTGCCGTCGGTGATGGTGCCGGTGTGCACGTTGTCGCCGCTGATATAGCGGTTCATCAGGGTCAGGCCCGGTACACCGAACACGGCGAAATCAAAATCGTGGCGCAACTGCCAGGAGCGTTCCTGGGCGTTGTCGTAGCTGGCGTTGTAGCTGTCGTTTGCCAGGGTCCCGCCGCTGGTGCCGTTGACCCGCATCCACGCGCTGTCGCCGGTCAGGCGTTGCAGGCCGACGTAGAAGGTGCTGCCGCCGTACTTGGCCGAGAGCAGTGCGTAGCGGGTCTTGTTGTCCATTTCCCCGGCCAGTTTGCGGCCGTCTTCCTTGCCGATGAAGTAGCCCAGGTTGGCGCCCAGGGTCCAGTCGCCGAAGGTCTGTTTGTGCAGCAGGTTGAGGAATTCCTGTTGGTAGATATCTTCCAGTTGCGCGTACCAGACGCCGATCTGCGTGCGCTTGTCGTTGAAGCTGTACTCACCGCCGCCGAAGTTGAAGCGGTCGGAGGTGAAGGCGCCTTTGCCGTTCATCGACATGTCTTCCATGCTCGCGTCGTTGCGCGGGCTGTTGCCACGGAACTGACCGCCGTAGACCGTCAGGTTGGCGATGTCCTTGGAGGTGATCTGCCCGCCGCGGAAAGTCTGCGGCAGGGAACGGCCATCGTCCGAACGCAGGATCGGCAGCACCGGCATCCACTCGCCGACCTTCAGTTCGGTGTTGGAGACCTTGGCCTTGAGCGCCACGCCCAGACGGCCGAAGTTGTCCGCCGGGCGCCCGTCATCGTGAATCGGTAGCAGTTGCGTGCCCCCGGTGCCCTTGCCGCCATCGAGCTTCTGCGAATACAGCCCGAGTACGTCGACACCAAAACCGACCCAGCCCTGAGTGAAGCCGGACTTGGCGTCGAGAATGAAGTTCTGCGTCCATTCCTCGGCGTAGTTCTGCGGCGCCCGACTCGACGGGTAGGCCGGGTTGGTGAAGTTGCGGTTGAAGTAGGCGTTGCGCAGGTTGAGCGTGGCTTTGCTGTCTTCCAGAAAACCTTCGGCCTGGCTCAACATAGGCATGAACAGCGCCATGCCGCTGGCACCCAGAAGAACCAGTGAACGAGTAGTGGGAGTTGTCATTATTGTTGTGCTCCTTTTTTAGACAAAGCGAACCCTGCTGTCGTTATTAATAAGCGACAGGTAATAGAAAGATTTTGATGACCCTGTTATTCAGGGCACCGAAGTCGACGGTCGAAACTAACCGAAGGCAGAATCGCGGCTACATAACAGCCGTGAATAGCGATGGATCAGCGGGCGGGATAGAGAAGAATTAAAGCGAGAAAGAGAACTACCGGGGACAGAAGGTGCAACACTGACAGAGGACTCAATGGTCATGGTGACATTCCCTGTTATTTTATTTTTATTGTCGTTATACGTCGTCGTACAACATTTTCAGGGATTATTGACAGCTATTGGGCTGCTGTCAAACAGGGAAAAACGGCAAATGCACCTTTGGCGATGAATGACCGCAATAGCAAGCTTGCTACTTAAATTGGCCGTGGCCTTGGTCTAACTAAGCAAAGCGTCTAGGCCGGGCAATGGCGAACGGAACACCGCAACCTCAAGGCAAAAAAAAACCCGCCAGGCCTTGG
Source organism: Pseudomonas sp. JUb42 (assembly GCF_024807945.1). Taxonomy (GTDB): domain Bacteria; phylum Pseudomonadota; class Gammaproteobacteria; order Pseudomonadales; family Pseudomonadaceae; genus Aquipseudomonas. The sequence continues at coordinate 551,149 of NZ_JANUFD010000002.1, forward strand.
CGGGTTTTTTCCGGTTATGCGTGTCGCCCTTCCCTGCGCATGCGCCAGCGACGGCAGCCATGGTCCGACGTCTCATTGGCGGGGGCCAGTTCCAGCACATCCTCGGCCTGCTGATCCACGCCCTTCCACCAGGTCTCGCCCTGATTGGGAAATTGCAGGTAGAACGGCATGCCCATCATCGGCGTGGTCACGGCAATATTCTTCTCCCAGGCCAGGGCCAGGATGCGGTCGAAGGGTTCGTGCCAGGTATGCATGGACAGGTCGAAGGTGCCGTTGTGGATCGGCAGTAGCCAGCGGCCACGTAAGTCGATATGCGCCTGCAGGGTTTCTTCCGGCTGCATATGCACATTGGGCCACTCGACGTTGTAGGCACCGGTTTCCATCAGCGTCAGATCAAACGGCCCGTACTGCTCGCCGATACGCTTGAAGCCGTCGAAATAACCAGTGTCGCCGCTGAAGAAAATCCGTTGGTTGCCATTGAGCATGACCCAGGATGCCCACAGGGTCTGGTTGCCATCACTGAGGCTGCGCCCGGAAAAGTGTTGCGATGGCGTAGCGACAAAGCGCATGCCGCCAATCTCCGCCGATTGCCACCAGTCCAGCTGCGAGACCTTCTCGGCCGGCACGCCCCACTCGATCAGGGTATCGCCCACGCCCAGCGGCGCGAGAAAGTGCTCAGCCTTGGCCTCCAGGGCCTTGATCGCCATATGGTCGAGGTGGTCGTAATGGTTGTGCGAGAGAATCACCGCCTTAATCGGCGGCAGCTCTTCGATGCTAATGGGCGGCTGATGGAAACGCTGCGGCCCGGCCCATTGCACTGGCGAGGCGCGCTCGGCGAAGACCGGATCGGTCAGCCAGAACTGGCCGCGCAGCTTGAGCAGCACAGTGGAATGGCCGAGGCGATAAACAGTGTTGTCCGGGGCCGCCAGCAGTTGCTGGCGCGACAGCGGTTGGACCGGGATCTTGCCCGCTGGACGGGTGTGTTTGGGTTTGTTGAAGGTCATGTCCCAGAAGATGCCCAGGGTTCTGAGAAAGCCCGACGGGCTCATCGGCGCAGGGTTGCGATAGCGCCCGTTCTGTTGTTGCAGGGTGGGCAATTGAGGGGCGTCGGGGGTGCGTTTTATCGTGGCCATGCGCTGCGGACTCCTGGGTGCCTGCACTTCAGATCGCCGGTCGAGTTTCGCTCGTTTGCCGACCTGAAGAAATGTAACAATGCATTACACTACACAGTGTAGTTTTTATAGCTTGCATCATCGCCGTCAGCAAGTAAACTGCTGAGTGTAATTTTTCTCGAAACGCATGTTTGAAGCAGAGTCTTATGAAAGCCCCGGAACGCCTCACCGACCGTAAACGCGAAGCCATCGTCCAGGCTGCCATTGCCGAATTCCGCAGCAATGGCTTCGAAATCACCAGCATGGACAAGGTCGCTGCCACCGCCGGGGTCTCCAAACGTACCGTCTATAACCACTTCCCGAGCAAGGAAGAGCTGTTCGCCGAAATCCTCATGCGCCTGTGGTCCTTGGCCGATGAGCAGAACGAGATTGCCTACCAGCCCGGCGAATCCCTGCGCAGCCAGTTGCGCGCCAAGCTGAGGGTCAAGATGAACACCCTCAGCGACAGCAACTTCCTTGATCTGGCCCGAGTGGCCATCGGCGCGACTATCCATTCCCCCGACCGCGCCCAAGTCTGGGTCAATCGCCTGAACCAGCGCGAAGAACGCTTCACCACCTGGGTTCAGGATGCGCAGAAGGACGGCCGTTTCAAGCCGGTGGACCCCAGCTTCGCCGCCCATCAGTTGCACGCCCTGCTCAAGGCCTTCTCGTTCTGGCCTCAGGTCACGCTGAACGAGCCGACCCTGTCCGAAGCGCGCCAGGACGAAGTGCTGGAAGCGACCCTGGACATGTTTCTGGGTTGGTACGAAATCCCCAGGTAAACGGCCTTACCCCTGCCGCGCCAACCAACGCTCGACGATGGCCTGACGATTGGCCAGAACCGCAGCCCCGCGTTGCCGGGTGCTTTGCAGCACCTCGGCCGGAGCCGTGGACGGATGGCCAGCGTTGAAAGGCGGCTGCGGGGCGTACTCCAGATGCAGTTGCACCACCTGAGCAAGGTGATCATCCAACAGCTCGGCGAGCAGGGTCAGGGCAAAATCGATACCCGCCGTCACGCCGCCGCCCGTCATCATATTGCCGTCCCGCACCACTCGCTCATGCACCACGGTCGCGCCAAAGGCTTGCAGCAGTTCCTGCGAAGCCCAATGGGTAGTCGCCCGCCGCCCGTGCATCAACCCCGCCGCACCCAGTACCAGCGCCCCGGTGCAGACCGAGGTGATGTAGCGCACGGTCTTTGCCTGCTGCTGGACGAACGCCAGCGTTTGCGAGTCTTCAAGCAAGGGATCGACGCCCAGGCCACCAGGGATGCAGATCACATCCAGCGGTGGGCAATCGGCGAAGGTGCAGGTCGGCAGCAGGGTCAGCCCGGTGCTGGAGACGATGGGCTCGAGGGTCTTCCACAGCAGGTGCACCTTGATATCGGGCACGCTGGCAAAAACCTCGTAGGGACCGGTCAGGTCTAGTTGCTGGACGTTGGGGAAGACCAGCAGGCCGATATTGATAGTCATAAATACCTCTCGGATTGGAATGGGATTTGTCGCAGGAGCCCCTTCGGCCGCGAGACCGCCTTCCCGACTAAGGCCGGTCCCACAGGGCTCGTGTAGACAACCAAACTCTATCCTGCGAGGATTTGGCGGGTACGCCACAAGACCCACTTTTCACGCCAAAGCGAATCAACGCCATGTCCCGAGTCGTCTATCTACTGGCCTACCCCAACGTGCAGCTGCTGGATATTTCCGGCCCTTTGCAGGTGCTGGCCTCGGCCAATCTGCGGGCGCAGGAGCTTGGCCTGGACACGCCCTATCTGACCCAGGTAGTCGCCGCCCAGGCCGAAGGGGTGATTTCGTCAGCGGGTCTGGGCCTGCAGACTGCGCCCCTGCCCGGCCCGGAACTGCCTTGCGATACCTTGCTGGTAGCCGGTGGCCGGGGTGTCGAGGCGGCTGTCGCCGACAGCCGGTTGCAGCAGTGGCTGCTCGAACATGCCCGTCAGGCCCGACGCGTCGCTTCGGTGTGTACCGGCGCATTCCTGTTGGCGGCCACCGGCCTGCTTGATGGGCGTCGGGTGGTCACGCACTGGAACAGCTGTGAACTATTGGCCCAGCGGCATCCGACGCTGGAGGTCGAGCCGGACCCGATCTTTATCAATGATGGTCGTTTCTGGACCTCCGCCGGAGTCACCGCCGGGATTGACCTGACCCTGGCCCTGGTCGAAGCCGATCTGGGCCATGCCCTGGCCCTGGCGGTGGCCCGGGATCTGGTGGTATTTCTCAAGCGACCGGGAGGCCAGGCGCAGTTCAGCATGGCGTTGTCGCAGCAACTGCACGCCCGGCAGAACGATGATCGTTTTGCCCAGTTGCATGCCTGGATTCTGGACAATCTCGCCGGGGATCTGTCCGTGACCACCCTCGCCGCCCAGGCCGGCATGAGCGAGCGCAGCTTTGTCCGCCACTACCATGCCCAGACCGGCAATACTCCGGCCCGCGCCGTCGAACAACTAAGGGTCGAGGCCGCGCGACGCCTGCTCGCCGACAGCAATCAGCCCCTCAAGCGCATCGCCGCCCGCTGCGGTTTCGGCAGCGAAGAAACCCTGCGCCGCTGCTTTTTACGCAGCGTGGCGGTGACGCCACAGGCGTATCGAGAGCGGTTTAGTGTGCCGGTGCAGGATTGAGTTCGTGGGAACCGGCTTGCTGGCGATAATGGCAGGTCAGTCGACGCCGATTTTGCGAGCGCTTCGCACTCGATCGCCACCAAGGCGGCTCCCACAACGGAAATCATTTTCACAGAAAGAAAATTAATTTCATAAATTGATTTTTATTTTGCATTTAGTGTAATTTGTTTTCATCACGAAAACAGAGATAAAAACAATGCACGCCTGTTATCGCCCTTGCCCCACTCACACCCTGTATCAGCAAGCTTTAGCGACACCTCTGCCGAGATTTACCCGAAGCGCCTCTGCACCGATGGGCTGAACCCCGTCTGCGTCGAGTCTTTCGCCCTCCACTCTCTGCAAGGAATCGCTCCATGCCGCCCTCCGCTGGTATTTCGCTGCTGGTCTACGCCGCCATCGCGATCATCGCCCTGATCGTGTTGATTGCCCGTTACCGTCTCAATCCGTTCATTGTCATTACTCTGGTCTCCGTCGGCCTGGCGCTGGTCGCCGGGATGCCTGCCAGTGGCGTGGTCGCCTCCTATGAAACCGGGGTCGGCAAGACCCTGGGGCATATCGCCCTGGTGGTGGCGCTGGGCACCATGCTCGGCAAGATGATGGCCGAATCCGGCGGGGCCGAGCAGGTGGCGCGCACACTCATTGACCGCTTCGGTCAGCGCAATGCGCACTGGGCCATGGTCTGCATCGCCTTTCTGGTGGGTCTGCCGCTGTTTTTCGAAGTCGGTTTCGTGCTGCTGGTACCGATTGCCTTTACCGTGGCGCGGCGTGTTGGCGTGTCGATCCTGATGGTTGGCCTGCCCATGGTCGCCGGTCTGTCGGTGGTGCATGCGCTGGTGCCGCCACACCCTGCGGCCATGCTGGCGGTGCAGGCGTATCAGGCTTCAGTGGGGCAGACGTTGTTCTACGCGATCCTGATCGGTATCCCTACGGCGATCATTGCCGGGCCCATCTACGCGAAGTTCATCGTGCCGCGCATTCAACTGCCCGACGAAAACCCGTTGGCCAAGCAGTTTCTTGATCGCGAACCGCGTCAGCAACTACCCAGCTTCGGCCTGACCATGGCCACCATTCTGTTGCCCGTGGTGCTGATGCTGCTGGGTGGCTGGGCTAACCTGATCAGTACGCCGGGCAGTGGATTCAACAGCTTTCTGCTGTTCATCGGCAACTCGGTAATCGCCCTGCTGCTGGCCACCTTGTTAAGCTTCTGGACCCTGGGCATTGCCCAAGGCTTCAATCGCAACTCGATCCTGAAATTCACCAACGAATGCCTGGCCCCCACCGCCAGCATCACCCTGTTGGTCGGCGCCGGTGGCGGGTTGAACAGGATTCTGGTCGACAGCGGGGTGACCAACGAAATTGTCAGCCTGGCCCAGGACTTTCATCTGTCGCCCTTGCTCATGGGCTGGCTGTTCGCCGCGCTGATGCGTGTCGCCACGGGTTCTGCCACCGTGGCGATGACCACCGCCTCGGGGATTGTCGCGCCGGTCGCCATGGGCCTTGGCTATCCCCACCCGGAGCTATTGGTATTGGCGACAGGCGCCGGCTCGGTGATTTTTTCCCACGTCAACGACGGTGGTTTCTGGCTTATCAAGGAGTACTTCAACATGACCGTGGCACAGACCTTCAAGACCTGGACGGTGCTGGAAACCCTGATTTCAGTGGTGGCCTTCGCCCTCACCCTGGGCCTGGCGCAGGTGCTCTGAGTGGACATCCTTTACCAGATCCGCGCACGCCAGGACTCGTTCAGCGCCGGGGAAAACCGGATTGCCCGGCTGATCCTCAGCGACGTGGCCTTCGCCGCCAGTGCCAGCCTCGACGATCTGGCCGGCCGCGCCGAAGTCAGCAGTGCGACCCTGTCGCGCTTTGCCCGCAGCATCGGCTGTCGTGACCTGCGCGATCTGCGCCTGCAACTGGCCCAGGCCAGCAGCGTCGGTAGCCGCTTTCTCACCCCGGAACAGGCGCCCGAGCAGTCGGCGTTTTTCCGCCAGATCGTCGGCGATATCGAAGCCACCTTGCGTCAGCACCTGGCCGGTTTTGACGAGGCGCGTTTCGCGGCCGCGGCCGCCATCCTGCGTGATGCGCGAATGATCCACGCCCTCGGCATGGGCGGCTGTTCGAGCCTGTGCAGCGAGGAATTGCAGACCCGCCTGGTGCGCCTGGGCTATCCCATCGCCGCCTGTCGCGACCCGGTAATGATGCGTCTGATCGCCGCCACTCTGGGCCCGGAACACAGCCTGGTGGTCTGCTCCCTGACCGGCCTGACCCCGGAACTGCTGGAAGCTGTAACCCTGGCCAAGAGCTACGGCGCCAGGATCCTCGCCATCACCCAGGCCGACTCGCCCTTGGGGCAACTGGCCAACGTGGTGCTGCCGTTGCAGATCGTCGAAACCAATTTCATCTATAAACCCACGGCGGCGCGTTACGGCATGCTGCTGACCATCGACGTGCTGGCCACGGAACTGGCGCTGCTGGCCCCCGAGGACAATCAGGAGCGGCTGCGGCGCATCAAGCTGGCCCTCGATGACTATCGCGGCGGTGACGACGGCCTGCCGCTTGGAGACTGAACCATGCTTTATGACCTGATCATTCGCGACGCACTGGTCATCGACGGCAGCGATACGCCGGGCTTTCACGCCGATGTTGCGATTCATGATGGCCGCATCCAGCGCATCGGCAGCCTCGACGATGCGTCGGCAGCCGAGGAAATCAACGCGGCTGGCCGGGTCCTGGCGCCGGGCTTTATCGATGTGCACACCCATGACGACACGGTGGTGATCCGCCAGCCCGACATGCTCGCCAAGATCAGCCAGGGTGTAACCACAGTGATCGTCGGCAACTGCGGCATCAGCGCCTCGCCGGTCAGCCTCAAAGGTGCGCCGCCGGACCCGATGAACCTGCTCGGCGCGCAACAGCATTTTGTCTACCCGCGCTTTCGTGACTATCGCAATGCCGTGGACGAGGCACGTCCGGCGGTAAATGTCGCGGCCCTGGTAGGCCACACTGCCCTGCGTAATAACCATATGGATGACCTGTTTCGCAGTGCCAGCCCTGACGAAATTGCCGCCATGCGCGAGCAGCTGCGCGACAGCCTGGAAGAGGGTGCCCTGGGCCTCTCCACCGGTCTGGCCTACGCCTCGGCCTTCTCTGCCGAGACCACGGAGGTGGCGCAACTGGCCGAAGAACTGGGCGCCTTCGGTGCCGTCTACACCACCCACCTGCGCAGCGAATTCGAGCCGGTGCTCGAGGCCATGGATGAAGCTTTCAGCATCGGTCGCCATGCCAGGGCGCCAGTGATCATTTCCCACCTCAAGTGTGCTGGCGCCGGTAACTGGGGCCGTAGCCCGCAATTGCTCGCGTCCCTGGAAAAGGCCGCGCAGAGTCACCCGGTGGGTTGCGATTGCTACCCCTACGCCGCCAGTTCCTCGACCCTGGACCTCAAGCAGGTCACCGATGCCTTCCGCATCACCATCACGTGGTCGACTCCACATCCTGAACAGAGCGGCCGCGACCTGCAGGAAATCGCCGCCGACTGGCAACTGCCTCTGATCGACGCTGCCCGCCAGCTGCAACCGGCCGGCGCGGTGTACTACGGCATGGACGAACAGGACGTCGAACGCATCCTCAGCCATCCCCTGAGCATGATCGGCTCCGATGGCCTGCCGGAAGATCCGTTTCCCCATCCCCGGCTATGGGGTGCGTTTCCACGGGTGCTGGGGCACTTCAGTCGGGACAAGGGCCTGTTCCCCCTGCACCGCGCCGTGCACAAGATGACCGGCCTGTCGGCAGCACGCTTCGGCCTGCATGAGCGGGGGCTGATTCGTGAAGGTTTCCATGCCGACCTGGTGCTGTTCGACGCCGAACGGGTGATCGATATCGCCGACTTCAAACAGCCCAAGCGGGCAGCGGCAGGGATTGATGCGGTGTGGGTCAATGGCCACTTGAGCTATGCCGATGGCCAGGCCCGGGGTGAGCGGCAGGGGCGGTTTCTGCCCCGGTCGGGGTCGTTGCGCGAGGGGTTTCGTTAGGCAGTATGTTTCCCTTGTAGAAGCCGCTGCTGTGGGAGCGGATTTATCCGCGAAGAAGTCTGCACGATCATGACCTTTTCGCGGATAAATCCGCTCCCACCATTGGCTCCCTTAACCGTTCCCAAAGACTTTGCTTGCGACCTTATCCGACAATCCGCCCGCGACACTCACCAAACCCAATGGAGACCTGCCCATCGCCCTTGCAGCGCGCGCGCAGGATCACTTCGTCACCATGCTCCAGAAAGCGTCGGCTTTCGCCGCTGGCCAGTTCGACCACCTGTTTGCCGCCTTCGGTCATCTCCAGCAGGCTGCCATGCTGCCCCGCTTGCGGGCCTGACAGCGTGCCGGTGCCGAACAGGTCGCCCGGTTGCAGCACGCAGCCATTGACGCTGTGATGGGCCACCAGTTGCGCCGCCGTCCAATACATATTCAGCGTATTGCTCAAGGACAGGCGCTGTGGCGGCAGGTCCTTCGCGCGCATCTGTTCGGTCTGCAGCAGCACTTCCAGCTCGATATCCAGCGCCCCGCCCTCCTGGTCTGCCGCATCAAAGAGGTAAGGCAGCGGCTGCGGGTCACCGTCCGGACGCGGCGGCTGCGCGCGACGAAACGGCGCCAGTGCCTCGGGAGTCACCACCCAGGCCGACAGCGTCGTGGCGAAACTCTTCGATAGAAACGGCCCCAGCGGCTGGTACTCCCAGGCTTGCAGGTCCCGGGCCGACCAGTCGTTGAGCAGGCAGAAACCGGCGATATGGCTGGCCGCCTCGCCGATCACGATAGGCTGGCCATCGGGGTTGCCGGGACCGATCCACACGCCCATTTCCAGCTCGTAGTCCAAGCGCTTGCAGGGGCCGAAATCCGGCACTTCCCGGCCCGGCGCCAGGGTCTGGCCAAAGGGGCGTTTCACCTCAGTGCCACTTGGGCGCAGGGTCGAGGCGCGACCGTGATAGCCGATAGGCACGTACTTGTAGTTGGGCAGCAGTGGATTGTCCGGACGGAACAGCTTGCCGACATTGGTGGCGTGATGAATGCCGACGTAGAAGTCGGTGTAGTCGCCAACCTGAGCGGGCAGATGCATGCGGCATTCGCCCATGGGGTGCAGCAGAGCCGGGCTCAGGGCCAGCAGACGCTCGAAGTGCGGGCTGGCCTCATCGAACAGCGCCAGCAATTCCCGGCGCAGAGCCTGGCGGTGTGCCGCGCCGAGTGCAAAGAAGCCATTGAGATGATCGGCGCCTGCCGCTTCGGCTGCGGTACGTGCTTCGTCGGTAAACAGATCATGGGCCAGGGCCGCTTGCAGATCGAAGATCATCTCGCCGATGGCCACCCCGCCCCGAGGGCCAAGGTCGCCCCGGCTGAACACGCCATGGGCCAGGTTCTGCAGCGGGAAGTCGGGATGGCCGTTGGCCGAAGCCACCCAGCTGCGCGGAAAAATCTGACTCATAACGCGGATTCCTTGAAAGTTCTCGCCATGCCATTCCAGCAGGCATCGTAGTCGGTTTGCAGTTGCCCGCAGCTCAGGGCGTGGCGGCTGGGACGCAGCACCTTGCCGGTCTCGAACATGAAGGCCATGGTCTGCTCGATCTTGTGCGGCGCCAGCTCCACCGCCATGGCCTTTTCTGCCGTGGCGTTGTCCGGGCCATGGGCGCTCATGCAGTTGTGCAGCGAGGCACCGCCGGGCATAAAACCCTCGGCCTTGGCGTCGTAGGCGCCGTCGATCAGGCCCATGAATTCGTTCATCAAGTTGCGGTGGAACCAGGGCGGCCGGAAGGTGTTTTCCGCCACCATCCAGCGCGGCGGGAAGATCACGAAGTCGACGTTGGCCTGACCATGAACGGCGCCGGGTGAGGTCAGCACGGTAAAAATCGACGGATCAGGATGATCGTAGCTGACCGTGCCGAGGGTGTTGAACAGGCGCAGATCGTACTTGTAGGGCACGTTATTGCCGTGCCAGGCCACTACGTCAAAGGGCGAATGCTCGAGGCGGGTTTCCCACAGCTCACCGAGAAACTTCTGCACCAGCGGCACAGATTCGGCACGGTTTTCGAAGCAGGCAACCGGCGCCAGGAAGTCCCGTGGATTGGCCAGGCCATTGCTGCCGATGGGCCCCAGATCCGGCAGGCGCAGGGCGCAGCCATGGTTCTCGCAGACATAGCCCCTGGCCGTGGCATCGAGCAACTGGACGCTGAATTTCAGGCCACGGGGCAGCACGGCAATTTCCTGCGGGGCGATATCCAGCAGGCCCAGCTCGGTGATGATCCTCAGACGCCCAAGCTGCGGCACGATCAGCCACTCGCCATCGGCATTGAAAAACGCCCGTTGCATCGAGGCATTGGCCCGATAGACATAAACGCTGACACCATCGGCCTGATCCGCCGCCGAGGTGGCCGCCAGGGCGAGCAGGCCATCGAGGAAATCCGTAGGTTCGGCGGGAATGTCGAAGGCGTTCCAGCGCAGCCGATTGGGCGTGATCGGCCCCTGCTCCATCCCGACGATCTGCCGGGCCAAGGGTTGATACTGCGGGTGCGCGGCCGACGGTGTGATGCGATACAGCCAGGTGCGCCGCGCTTCGCTGCGCGGCACGGTGAAGGCGGTGCCGGAAAACTGCTCGGCATACAGCCCAAGCGGATGACGCTGTGGCGAGTTCTGGCCCTGAGGCAAGGCACCGGCAAGCGCCTCGCTGCTGAACTGATTACCGAAGCCGCTCTGGTAACTGATTTCGGCGTTCGGCGAGTCGCTGGATAGATGACTGAACATCTCGACCTCTTGTTATTTTCCAGATGAAATTGCATTTATCGTAAACAGATTACGAATAACGTAATTTGAGTTTGAAAGCGGGTCAAGCTATAAAGCAGCCTTTCCAGACCGGCGCACCGTTCTTCATGACTGACGACATCGCTCTCCCCCCTGGCCCGCGCCAGCAAAAGGTCCAGTCCGCCGAAGTTGGCGTAGGCATTCTCAAAGCCTTGGCGGAACTTGCGCCCTCGACCTCGCTGTCGAAACTGGCCGAGCACGTCGACATGCCCGCGAGCAAGGTACACCGCTATCTGCAGGCGTTGATCGCCAGCGGTTTCGCCGAGCAGGACGCGGTGACCAATCACTACGGGCTGGGCCGCGAGGCGTTGTATGTCGGCCTGGCGGCGCTGGGCCATCTGGACGTGCTGAAAATCACCGCCCCGCATCTGGCCGCCCTGCGCGACGAACTCAATGAAACCTGCTTCCTGGCGGTGTGGGGCAACAAGGGGCCCACCGTGGTTTACGTCGAGCCGTCCAGCGGTGCCGTGACTCTGGTGACCCAGGTCGGTTCGGTATTGCCGCTACTGGGCTCGTCCACCGGGCTGGTGTTCGACACCTTCCTCGGCGCCCATGAGACGGGCGGCCTGCGCGACATCGAGTCGGCCGTGCTGACAGCTGCGCAACTCAAGGATGTCGAGCAGCACCGCGAGGACATCCGCACAACCGGCGTGCATCAGATTCACGGACTGCTGATGGCCGGAGTCAATGCCGTGTCGTCGCCGCTGTTCAGCATGGGCCGCAAGCTGGCTGGAGTGATTACGGTAGTAGGCTCGGCGTCGGTCTTTACCGACGCGCGCCAGAACGATGCCGCCCAGCGGTTGCGAGCGACGGCGCAGATGATCAGTGCGCGGATGGGCGGTACGCAATAACCGCTCGCGATGATCTACTGTGGGAGCGAATTCATCCGCGAAGGGGCCGGTAAAGTCGGTGAATATCCACTGTATTCGCGAATGAATTCGCTCCCACAACTCGCTCCAATGGCCTGTTTTATTCGGTCGCCAACACCCCACGCCGCACCTGATCCCGTTCGATGGATTCGAACAGCGCCTTGAAATTACCCTCGCCAAAACCGTCATCGCCCTTGCGCTGGATGAACTCAAAGAACACCGGCCCCATCAGGGTTTCCGAGAATATCTGCAACAGCAACCGGCGTTCGCCGCTGTCGGAGGAGCCGTCAAGCAGGATGCCGCGGCTTTTCAGTTCGGCTTCCGGCTCGCCATGGTTGGGCAGGCGGCCTTCGAGCATTTCGTAATAAGTCTCCGGCGGCGCGGTCATGAAGCGCATGCCCATGCCCTTGAGGGCGTCCCAGCTCTTGATCAGGTCGTCGGTGAAGAAGGCCACGTGCTGGATGCCTTCACCGTTGAACTGCATGAGGAACTCTTCGATCTGCCCGGCGCCCTTGGACGACTCCTCGTTCAACGGGATGCGGATCATGCCGTCCGGCGCGGTCATGGCCTTGGAGGTCAGGCCGGTGTATTCGCCCTTGATATCGAAGTAGCGAATCTCGCGGAAGTTGAACAGCTTTTCGTAGAAGTTCGCCCAATAGGCCATGCGCCCGCGATAGACGTTATGGGTCAGGTGGTCGATGAATTTCAGGCCCGCGCCGACCGGATGACGGTCAACGCCTTCGATGAAATTGAAATCGATATCGTAGATCGAGGTGCCTTCACCAAAGCGGTCGATCAGGTACAGCGGCGCGCCGCCAATACCCTTGATCGCCGGCAGGCGCAGCTCCATCGGCCCGGTGGCGATTTCGATCGGTTGTGCACCCAGCTCCAGCGCCCGGTTGTAGGCTTTTTGCGAGTCCTTGACGCGGAATGCCATGCCGCATACCGAAGGACCGTGCTCGGCGGCAAAGTAGGACGCGATGCTGTGGGGCTCGTTATTGAGGATGATATTGATCGCGCCCTGGCGATACAGGCTGACGTTCTTGGAACGGTGGGTCGCGACCTTGGTAAAGCCCATGATTTCGAACACGGGCTCAAGGGTATTGGGGATCGGTGAGGCGAATTCGATGAACTCGAAACCCATCAGGCCCATCGGATTTTCGTATAGATCAGCCATGGTCTGGCTCCTTGCAGGAAAGTGGGAAAGCGCGGTGGCGAAACTCACATTCCTGCGGGCGGCGCACAGGGGATCCCTCGCACGCTGCGGGCGAGGAAATCACCGAAGATCAGTTGCAGACCAAAACTTTTCATAAGACAGAGACTACGCCGGCTTGTCGGATTGTGCATCCGGATGGGCTTGCTGAAAGGCAAGGTGGGCCAGGGCCAATTGCTCGACCCGCAGGATCCGCGGACAGGCGCTCAGTTCGACATTGAAACGGCGGGCCGCATACAGCTGCGGTAACAGATAGACATCTGCGACACTGGGGGACGCACCAAAACACCAGCCGTCATCACCGATCAGTTGCTCGACAGCATTGAAGCCTTCGCTGATCCAGTGAGCAATCCAGGCGATCACTTCGGTTTCGTCATGGCCCATGCCGCGCAGGCGATTGAGTACCGCGACATTGTGCAGCGGATGGATATCACAGCCGATCAGAGCCGCCACCGCACGCTGGGACGCCCGCACGATCAGGTCTGACGACAGCAGGGCCACTTCGGGGTAACGCTCTTCCAGGTATTCGATGATCGCCGGGGACTGGGTGATCACCCTGCCCGCCTCGGTGCGCAGGCTCGGCACCCGGCCCTGGGGATTGATCGCCCGGTACTCGGGCTTGAGCTGTTCGCCGCCGTCACGAAGCAGATTGACCGGGATCGCCTGGTAGTCGAGGCCTTTGAGGGCCAGGGCGATGCGCACGCGATAACTGGAGGTTGAGCGGTAATAGGTGAAGAGGTCCATGGATCGTGCCTGCTCGAGCGCTTGTTGTTTTTATCGTAAATCGTTTACGCAATACGTAAGTTGCGGGATTGGCTGGGCGGTGTCAAGCAACACACAGTCCTTTGAATGGGTGATATCTGTGGGACCGGCTTTAGCCGGGAAGGCGTATTCCCGGCTAAAGCCGGTCCCACAGGATTAGGGCCAGCTATGCTGCACCCCATAAGAACAACACAGGGTCAGCCGCCCGCCATGAATATTCTTTACGACGAACAACTGGACGGCGTACTGCCGGACGTCGATAAACAGCAGCTCCTCGATGACCTGCGCCAGCATCTGCCCGCCCTGGAAATCCTCGCCAACCCCGAGGAACTGCGGCCTTACGAATGCGACGGCCTGCCCGCCTATCGCACCACGCCCATGCTGGTGGCCCTGCCCCGGCATATGGAAGAAGTGCAGGTTCTGCTCAGGCTCTGCCATCAGCGTCGGGTGCCAGTGGTCGCCCGAGGCGCTGGCACGGGGCTGTCCGGCGGCGCCCTCCCCCTGGAAAAGGGCGTGCTGCTGGTCATGGCACGCTTCAACCAAATCCTGCATATCGACCCGGATGCGCGCCTGGCACGGGTTCAGCCGGGCGTGCGCAACCTGGCAATTTCCCAGGCCGCTGCGCCCTACGGCCTGTATTACGCACCGGACCCGTCGTCGCAGATCGCCTGCTCCATTGGCGGCAATGTTGCGGAAAATGCCGGTGGCGTGCACTGCCTCAAGTACGGCCTGACCGTGCATAACCTGCTCAAGGTCGACGTTCTCACCATCGAAGGCGAGCACCTGAGCCTGGGCTCCGACGCGCTGGACAGCCCTGGCTTCGACCTGCTGGCGCTATTCACCGGCTCCGAGGGCCTGCTCGGCATCATCACCGAAGTCACGGTCAAGTTGCTGCCCAAGCCCCAGGTCGCCAAGGTGTTACTGGCGGCTTTCGACAACGTGGAAAACGCCGGGCACGCGGTGGCCGAGATCATTGCCGCCGGGATCATTCCGGGCGGCCTGGAAATGATGGACAACCTGGCGATTCGCGCCGCCGAGGACTTTATCCACGCCGGTTACCCGGTCGATGCCGAGGCCATCCTGTTATGTGAGCTCGATGGCGTCGAAGCTGATGTGCACGCCGATTGTGAGCGGGTGCGCGCGGTACTGACCGCGGCCGGAGCGACCGAGTTACGCCAGGCCAGGGACGAGGCCGAGCGCGTGCGCTTCTGGGCCGGGCGCAAGAATGCCTTCCCGGCAGTCGGGCGCCTGTCGCCGGATTATTACTGCATGGACGGCAGCATCCCGCGCCGGGCCTTGCCGGCGGTGCTCAATGGCATTGCCGAGCTGGCTCGGGAATACGGCCTGCGCGTGGCCAATGTGTTCCATGCCGGTGACGGCAATATGCATCCGCTGATCCTGTTCGATGCCAACCAGCCTGGCGAGCTGGAGCGCGCCGAGGCCTTGGGTGGCAAGATCCTCGAACTGTGCGTCGCGGTCGGCGGCAGTATCAGCGGCGAACACGGTATTGGACGGGAGAAGATCAATCAGATGTGCGCCCAGTTCAACAGCGACGAGTTGACCCTGTTCCATGCGGTCAAGGCGGCCTTCGACCCCCTCGGCCTGCTCAACCCCGGCAAGAACATCCCTACCCTGCATCGCTGTGCCGAGTTCGGCGCCATGCATATCCATCAGGGCCAGTTGCCCTTCCCGGAACTGGAGCGTTTCTGATGACCGACTTCGATGCCAGCCAGCAGCTCTTGCAGCAGGTCAGTGACGCCCTGGAAAACGCCACGCCCCTGCGCATCCAGGGCGGTAACAGCAAGGCCTTTCTCGGCCGTGAAGTCGCCGGCGAAGTGCTGGATACCCGTAGCCATCGCGGCATCGTGAACTATGAGCCGAGCGAGCTGGTGATCACCGCACGGGCCGGTACGCCGTTAAGCGAACTGTGCGCAGTGCTCGATGCCGCCGGGCAAATGCTGCCGTGTGAGCCGCCGACCTTCGAAGACGCCACGGTGGGCGGCATGGTCGCGGCAGGGTTGAGCGGCCCACGGCGGCCCTGGGCTGGGTCGGTGCGGGATTTCGTCCTGGGTACGCGGGTCATTACCGGCCTGGGCAAGCACCTGCACTTCGGCGGCCAGGTGATGAAAAACGTCGCCGGATACGACCTGTCGCGCCTGCTCACCGGCAGCTTTGGCTGCCTGGGCCTGTTGACCGAAGTCTCGCTCAAGGTCCTGCCCAAGCCGCGGATGTGCAGCAGCGTCGCCCTGGAAATGGACGGGGCTCAGGCCTTGGCCCGCTTGCGGGAATGGGGGCGCCAACCGCTGCCGATCAGTGCCGCCAGCCATGACGGCAAACTGTTGCGCCTGCGTCTGGAAGGCGGCGAAGGCTCGGTGGCTGCGGCCCATGAACGCCTCGGCGGCAAGCTTATCGACCCGACCTACTGGCAGGACCTGAATGAACAGCGCCTGGAGTTTTTCAGCGATGGCCTGCCGCTCTGGCGCCTGTCCCTGCCCCAGGCTACAGGCATGCTGGAGCTGCCCGGAGCACAACTGATCGACTGGAGTGGTGCCCAGCGCTGGCTGAAGTCTACTGCCGACGGCCCCACCATTCAGGCCCTGGCCGCTGCTGCGGGAGGACACGCCACCTGCTACAGCCATGGCTTGCACGACAGCCCCTTCCAGCCCCTGCCGCCCGCACTGTTTCACTATCAGCGCCAGCTCAAGGCCCGGCTCGATCCACACGGCCTGTTCAATCCGGGCCGTATGTACGCGGAGATCTGAACCATGCAGACCAACCTGAGCGACCGCGCCCGCCAGTTGCCCCGTGCCGAAGAAGCCGAGCGGATCCTGCGCAGTTGCGTGCACTGCGGCTTCTGCAACGCCACTTGCCCGACTTATCAGTTGCTCGGTGATGAACTGGACGGCCCGCGCGGGCGCATCTACCTGATCAAGCAAGTGCTCGAGGGCCAGCCTGCCACCGCGGCCACCCAGTTGCATCTGGACCGCTGCCTGAGCTGTCGTAATTGCGAGACCACCTGCCCGTCCGGCGTCGATTATCACAACCTGCTGGATATCGGTCGGGCGGCCATGGAGAGCGCAGTCCCCCGCCCTCTGGGCCAACGCCTGTTACGCAGTGGCCTGCGGGCCTTGTTGCCAAACCCGACGCTGTTCAAGTCCTTGAGTCGTCTGGGCCAGGCGCTGCGCCCGCTGCTGCCCGAGCGTGTGCACGATGAACTGCCCGTCTTGATAATGGCGGCCAAACCCCGACCCGCGCCGCGTCATGCCCGTCGGGTTTTGCTGCTCGAAGGTTGCGTGCAGGCGGCACTGTCACCCAATACCAACGCGGCGACGGCCCGGGTGCTGGACCGCCTGGGCATTAGCGTCACGCCAGTCCGCGAAGCCGGTTGCTGCGGTGCTCTGGACTATCACCTCAATGCGCAACAGGCCGGCCTCGACCGCGCCCGTCGCACCATCGATGCCTGGTGGCCGCTTATAGAGAGCAGCGCTGTCGAGGCCATTATCCAGACCGCCAGCGGCTGCGGTGCCTTTATCAAGGATTACGGTCATCTGCTTGGGGGCGATCCGGCCTATGCCGCCAAAGCCGCGCGTATCAGCGACCTTAGCAAGGATCTGGTGGAGGTGCTGCGCGATGAGCCACTGGAAGACCTCACCGCTCGTGGCGAACTGCGATTGGCCGTGCACTGCCCCTGCACCTTGCAGCACGCGCAGAAGCTTGGCGGCGCGGTCGAGCAGGTGCTGACCCGACTGGGTTTCAACCTGACCGAGGTGCCCGACAGCCATCTGTGCTGCGGTTCGGCGGGGACTTATTCAATTACCCAACCGCAGCTGTCCCGGCAACTGCGCGACAACAAAATGAATGCGCTGGAGAGTGGCCGGCCCGAGGTCATCGCGACCGCCAATATCGGCTGCCAGACCCACCTGGGCGGGGCCGGACGCACGCCGGTGCGGCATTGGATCGAGTTGGTTGAGGAGGCGCTTTGAAGGCTGCGGATTTTTTTGATTTTGTGGGAGCCGCTTTAGCCGCGAGGCCGCTCTCCCGGCTAAAGCCGGTCCTACGGCGAGCGCTTCGCGCTCGATCGCCAGCAAGCCGGCTCCCACAGAATTTCACTTCAACCCAGATGACTTGGAGATTTCACGAACTCTCCCGCACCACCAGTTCGAACCCCAGATCCACTTCCGACTCCTGGGGCACACCATCGATCAGCCCGAGCAGCAGTTGCGCAGCACGCTGGCCGACTTCTTCACGCGGCGTTCGGATGGAGGTCAGGCGCGGGATCATGTGGGCAGAGCCTGGCAAATCGTTGAAGCCCACCAGGGACACCTGCCGAGGAATCGCAATACCCCGGCGCAACGCCTCAAGAGACGCGCCCTGGGCCAGGTCGTCGTTACAGAAGAACACCCCGTCGACATCAGGATGCTGCTCCAGCAGGCGGGCGAACAACTCTCCGCCCAGGCCAATCGACGAAGGCTGCGGCACCATCACTTCCAGCGCCGGGTCATAAAGCCCTGCAGCCTGTAATACCTCGCGAAAACCGTTTCCACGTCGTATCACCCGGGGATCGAGCTGGGCCGCAACATAGGCCAGACGCCGACGGCCACTGTCGAGCAGATGACGAGCAGCCTGGGCACCGGCCTGCTCCTGCGAAAACCCAACGCAATAAGCGCCCCGCGCCGGGTCCAGTTCCATCATATGCACGCAGGGAATACCGCTGGCGGCGAGCAACTGACGCAAGGCCGGGGTGTGATCGAAACCGGTCAGCAACAGGCCTCGGGGTCTATTGACCAGATGGTTGCGCAGCAGATTCTCTTCTTCTACCGGCGAGTAGTGGTAGTTACCTATGACCACTTCCAGGCCGCGAGTGCGCAGCACATTCTGGATAGCCTCAAGGGTCTCGATAAACAGTTGGTTGGACAACGACGGCACCAGCACCACTACCGTCTGGCTATGGGACGAAGCCAGGGCTCGCGCCGCCGGATTGGCGACGTAGCCCAGGCTTAGTGCGGCAGCGCGCACTTTCTCGACCAACTCCGGGGCCACCGTGGTGACGCCACGCAAGGCACGCGATGCAGTAATAGGAGAAACAGCCGCAAGCCGCGCTACTTCATTGAGCGTCGGACGGCCGGTAGAACGGGAACCCATGCGAGTCATGCATATCCAACTAGAGTAAAGAGCAGCATTATACTTGCCAAAACAGGCTAATGAACTCTAAGGTAGCGCTGTCTTATGGACCATGACAACGATTTTGACCGGCTTGGTAACAATCCGGAGTCGTGCAAGGACGTACCAAAACAATGACAACGACTGGAACGGCTTGGGCTGATCTTGCTGCCATGCAGCGAAGACAGCGCTGTCTCCAGAGAGGTGCAAACTGTGACAACTTCCAAGACTGCTATACCCGCCCTGGTTGTGATGGGCGTCGCCGGCTGCGGTAAAAGCGTTGTCGGCGCAGCCATTGCCAAGCACACCGGTGGCCGCCTGATCGAAGGCGACGCCTTTCACCCGCAGGCCAACATCGACAAGATGAGCGCCGGCATCCCCCTTGATGACGAAGACCGCTCCGGCTGGCTCGACACCCTGGGTGAAGAACTGGCCAAGGCCGTAGCCAATGGCGAACTGCCGATCCTGACCTGCTCCGCCCTGAAGAAAATCTACCGTGACCGCCTGCGCGCTGCCGTGCCGGGTCTGGGTTTTGTCTTCCTGGAACTGACCAAGGAACTGGCCATCGATCGCATTCAGCATCGTCCTGGTCATTTCATGCCCGCCAGTCTGGTCGACAGCCAGTTCGCCACGTTGCAGCCGCCCAATGGCGAGCCCAATACTCTGGTGGCCAAAGTCGACGCCAAAGTGTCCATCGAGACCCTGGGCGTGCAGGCGGCCGATTGGTGGAAAGAGTCCCAAGTGGCAAGCGCCTCATAGTTTTAAAGGCGTGAGCGGCAAAGACAGCGCTGTCTTTGGCACGTGACACAGGCAGCGCTGAGCAACAGCTCCATAAAAAACATAAAGACAACTGGAGACACACCCATGTTCGGTATGACCCATGAGACGTACCTGCTGGTCGACGCGCTAGTGACCGTTATCGGTCTGGTGCTGCTGATCACCAACTTCAAGGTCCACCCTTTTGTAGCACTGACTATCGCTGCCGGCTTTCTTGGCCTGACCTCGGGCATGCCCGTGGAAAAAGTCATGAAGTCGTTCCAGGACGGCTTCGGCGGTGTCCTCGGTTTCGTCGGCATCATCCTTGGCCTGGGCACCATGCTCGGCAAACTGATGGCTGACTCGGGCGGCGCTGACCAGATCGCCCAGACTCTGATCCGCACCTTCGGTAAAGACAAGGTGCATTGGGCCATGATGCTCTCGGCCTTCCTGGTCGGGATTCCGCTGTTCTTCGAGATCGGTTTTGTCCTGCTGATCCCGTTGGTGTTCATCGTTGCACGGCGCACTGGCGTGTCCATCGTCAAGATCGGCATCCCGCTGCTGGCCGGCCTGTCTGCAGTACACGGCCTGGTGCCACCGCACCCGGGTCCGCTGCTGGCCATCGGCATCTTCGGCGCTGATATCGGCAAAACCATTTTCTACGGCCTGATCGTCGCGCTGCCGACGGCCATGATTGCCGGTCCGATCTTCGGTAAGTGGATTGCCAAATACATTCCCGGTACACCGTCCCAGGAATTGATGGACCAGATCGCCAAGGAATCGAGCACCGAGAACCTGCCTGGTTTCGGTATCACCCTGGTGACCATCCTGCTGCCCGTGTTCCTGATGCTGCTCAAGACCGCGTCGGACGTGGTCCTGCCTGCCGACAATACCTTCCGCATCTGGATGGACCTGATCGGCCACCCTATCGCCGCCCTGCTGTTCGCCCTGCTGCTGGCCTTCTACACCTTCGGCGCCGCCCGCGGCTTCGATCGCAGCAAGATCATCAAGCTGCTGGACCAGAGCCTGTCGCCGGTTGCAGCCATCGTGCTGATCGTCGGTGCCGGTGGTGGCTTCAAGCAAATGCTGGTGGACAGCGGCGTGGGTAACGTCATTGGTCACATGGCGGTACAGGCGCAGATCAACCCGATCCTGCTGGCCTGGCTGGTAGCCGCGGTGATTCGCGTGGCAACCGGTTCGGCGACCGTGGCCACCATTACCGGGGCCGGTATCGTCGCCCCTGTGGTCGGCCTGATTCCCGGGGTCAACCGCGAGCTGCTGGTATTGGCGACCGGTGCAGGCTCCCTGATCCTGTCCCACGTCAACGACGCCGGTTTCTGGCTGGTCAAGCAGTACTTCAACATGACCGTGACCGAAACCTTCAAGACCTGGACCGTGATGGAAACCATCCTGTCCGTGGTCGGCATCATCTTCATCATGCTGTTGTCGACGGTGGTCTGACGCCGCGGCGGATGCACCCTCTGTAGGACTGGGTTCAGCCGGGAGGACACTCTCGCGGCTGAAGCCGCTTGTGTCTGCAAGGAGAGTTAAAGTCATAGGTGAGAGGGGTGAATGGCAAGCTGATAAGCCGACGTGCCTTAGAGCACGGGTAGGAGCCTAGCTGCCATTCACCCTTCCACTCTGGCCCCAAAGCCCGAACAGTTGAATGAGCGCCAACTCGAACCAACAAGCGT
>NZ_JANUFD010000003.1 GCF_024807945.1 Pseudomonas sp. JUb42
TTACAGCGCAAGCACCCACACGAATTGCTTGATTCAGTTGTTAAAGAGCGGTGGGTTGATTCTTTCGTCTCAACCGAGGCGCGCATTCTACAGCGCCCTCTGTATCTGTCAAGCGGTTATTTTAAGAAGTTTTCAAAGTTTCCTTTGCAACTTCAACCACTTGCGCTTCGTTTGACTTGGCGTCTCACGTTAGCGGGAGGCGAATTCTACAGCGTTACAATCTGCTGTCAACCACCTTTTTCACCGCTTCCGAATCCACCTTGAAAACCGAAACCCTTCCTCACTGCTTACTTCGGTTAACTGCTTGATTATCAAGAAGTTTTCCGTTTCGTCTGCGCCGGAAGTGGGGCGAATTATAGATAGATTCTGAGGGGCGTCAAGAGGTTATTTCAGAAAGCTTCAAAAAGTTGCGAGCTGCAAGCTACGAACTGCAAGAAAGGCCGGGAACACCTGCTTGCAGCTGCTTCTATAACACCCCTGCCTCACGCAACCTCATGACATCCCCTTCCTCCAACCCCAGTACCCGCTGCAGCACCCCCTGGGTATGCTCCCCTAATAGAGGAGGAGCCATACGGTACTCGACGGGGGTCTCGGAAAGACGAATAGGGCTCGCCACCTGCGGCAAGCTCCCGGCTAGTGAATGAGGCATGGTCACGGCCAGGCCCCGCGCCAACACCTGTGGATCGGCGAATACCTGGGCCAGGTCATTGATCGGCCCGCAAGGCACACCGGCGCCCTCAAGCTCAGTGACCCACTGCGCCGTGGTCTTGAACACAGTCGCCTGGCGAATCAGCGGGATCAGCTGCGCACGATTGGCTACTCGCAGCTTATTAGTAAGGAAGCGCGGATCATCCGCCCACTGCGGCTGGCCGGCCACTTCGGCAAACCGCCTGAACTGGCTGTCGTTGCCCACCGTCAGGATGAAATCGCCATCTGCGGTCGGAAAGTCCTGATACGGCACTATATTAGGATGGGCATTACCCAAGCGACGCGGCGCCACACCCGTAGTGAGGTAGTTCATCGCCTGGTTGGCCAGGCAGGCCACCTGCACATCCAGCAATGCCATATCGATATGCTGCCCGGAGCCGCCTTGCTCGCGATGAGCCAGTGCGGCAAGAATGGCCGTGGTCGAATACAGCCCGGTAAGAATATCGGTCAGCGCCACGCCCACTTTCACCGGCCCCGCACCCTCTTCACCCTCCGGGCGACCGGTCAGGCTCATCAGCCCGCCCAGCCCCTGAATCATGAAGTCATAACCGGCGCGCTTGGCATAAGGCCCGAACTGGCCGAAGCCGGTGATCGAACAATATATAAGCTGCGGATTGATCGCCTTCAGTGACTCGTAGTCCAGGCCATAAGCCGCCAGCCCGCCAACCTTGAAGTTTTCTATAAGAATGTCGGACTTGGCCGCCAACTCCCGCACCAGCCTTTGCCCTTCAGGCTGAGTGAAGTCGATGGTCACCGATTGCTTGTTGCGATTGGCCGACAGGTAATAAGCCGCCTCGTTGGTGTCCTTGAGGAAGGGCGGCCCCCAGGCACGGGTGTCGTCACCATTACCCGGGCGCTCGATCTTGATCACGTCGGCGCCAAGGTCAGCAAGGATTTGCCCCGACCAAGGACCGGCCAGTACCCGGGACAAGTCCAGCACCCGTAGATGAGAAAGCGCGCCCATGACTCTCTCCTTAATAGAAGGCCTGAATACCGGTCTGCGCACGCCCAAGGATCAAGGCATGAACATCGTGGGTACCTTCATAGGTATTGACCACTTCAAGGTTGACCAGATGGCGGGCGATACCGAACTCGTCAGAGATGCCGTTACCCCCGAGCATGTCGCGGGCCATACGGGCGATATCCAGAGACTTACCGCAGGAATTGCGCTTCATGATCGAAGTGATCTCCACTGCCGCCGTGCCTTCATCCTTCATCCGCCCCAGACGCAGGCAACCTTGCAGGGCCAGGGTGATCTCGGTCTGCATATCGGCCAGCTTCTTCTGGATCAGCTGGTTGGCGGCCAGGGGGCGACCGAACTGCTGACGATCCAGGGTGTATTGCCGCGCGGTGTGCCAACAGAATTCCGCCGCACCCAGGGCGCCCCAGGAGATGCCATAGCGCGCCGAGTTCAGGCAGGTGAACGGGCCTTTCAGACCACGCACATCCGGGAATATGTTCTCTTCCGGCACAAAGACGTTATCCATGACGATCTCGCCGGTGATCGATGCCCGCAGGCCGACCTTGCCGTGGATAGCCGGAGCACTCAGACCCGCCCAGCCCTTTTCCAGAACGAAGCCGCGAATATCACCCGCATCATCCTTGCCCCAGACCACGAAGACGTCAGCGATCGGGCTGTTGGTGATCCACATCTTGCTGCCCGACAGGCGATAGCCGCCTTCGACTTTCTTCGCCCGAGTGATCATCGCGCCCGGATCGGAGCCGTGGTTAGGCTCAGTCAGGCCGAAACAGCCGATCCATTCACCGGAGGCCAGTTTGGGCAGGTACTTCTGCTTCTGCGCTTCAGTACCGAATTCGTTGATCGGCACCATGACCAGCGAGGACTGCACGCTCATCATGGAGCGATAGCCGGAGTCGACACGCTCGACCTCACGGGCGATCAGGCCATAGCAGACGTAGTTCAGGCCGCTGCCACCGTAGATTTCAGGAATGGTCGCGCCCAATAGGCCGATTTCACCCATCTCGCGGAAGATTGCCGGGTCGGTGCGCTCATGACGGAAGGCTTCAAGCACGCGCGGAGCCAGCTTGTCCTGGGCGAACTGTTCGGCGCTGTCGCGAACCATGCGCTCTTCTTCAGTGAGCTGTTGATCGAGCAACAGCGGGTCGATCCAGTTGAAGCTTGCCTTGGCAGCCATGAGTCACTCCTTGGTCAGGGAACGCAGTAAGGAAAAGTTGAGTGCCTTGATCCTAGACCCGCCATGTACCTTCGACAAACGAGGATTTCGCATAGTCTTGTGCTAATTTCTCACTCCGTGGACCTGTAATGACCCAAATGGCCACGTATTAGTGAGGTCCGCGTACATGCGCCGCAAAATCCCCAGTACCGCCGCCCTGATCAGCTTCGAAGCCGCCGCCCGCCACGAGAGTTTTACCAAGGCCGCCCAAGAGCTTTCCCTGACCCAGAGCGCCATTTGCCGGCAGATCGGCAGCCTTGAGGAGTTCCTCAATGTAGAACTGTTCCGACGCTCCAAGCGCGGGGTGAAGCTGACCGAAGCAGGGCTTTCCTACAGCCGCCGCGTGGCACAGCAGCTTGACGCCGTAGAACGCGACACCCTGTCAGTGATGGGCCAGCAGGGCGCCAATGTCATCGAACTCGCCCTGGTGCCGACCTTCGGCACGCAATGGCTACTGCCCCGGCTCAAGGACTTCCAACAGCGCCATCCGGAGGTGACGGTCAATCTGACTAACCGCACTCGCCCCTTCCTGTTCGCCGATACCAACTTTGATGCCGCCATTTACTTTGGCGATGCCGATTGGTCCGGTACAGCAGCCCATCGCCTGATGAGCGAGAACCCGCTGCCGGTATGCAGCCCGGCGCTGATCGGCAATCAACAACAATTGAGCGCCGAACAGATCGCCGAACTACCGTTGCTGCAACAGACCACCCGCCCTTATGCGTGGCGCCAGTGGTTCAACGACAGGAACTTGAACGTACCCAGGGACATGACCGGCCCGCGCTATGAGTTGTTCTCGATGCTGGCCCAGGCCGCCATGCACGAAATGGGCATCGCCCTGATCCCGCCCTTCCTGATTCAGCGCGAGCTGGCGGAGAAGCGCCTGGTGGTCGCCAACCCCCATGCCCTTTCCAGCCCCAAGGCTTACTACCTGATGATTCCGGAGCGCAAGGTCGAGTCCGCGTCGCTGCGGGCGTTTCGCGACTGGCTGATCGAGCAATCCCACGCCTACGAACTGCCGTCGCGCTAAAGACCCACGAATGTAGTGGATATAGCAAAACGCCTACAGATATAACTATTTGTCGCCTGTAGGACACTGTATAGACAAGCGTAAAAACCACTGGAAATCCCGCTGCAAGCCATATGATTCGACGCCTTCAGGATTCACGTGGCTTATTCGGCGCAGAAATTACAAAAAAACATGTTTCGCCTACCTATTCGCTGCAAGCCTTGAATATAAAGGCCTGTAGCGAACATGGGCGACAATCGGTCGCAGGGAAATATGTAGTTAAATTAAAACCTCCTTACAGAACCTATTGAAGCCCCCTGTTATCGCCTGCAAAATGCCGCGCCCCGCCCTGAATACGCGGGGTCGTGCTGATCGGCCGCCACGGACGCCCACTGCTTCGTGGCCATGGTCTATTCAATAAAGACAAGAAGATCGCGCAGGAGATTCAACGTGCACATCGGTGTCCCTCTCGAAACCCACATAGGTGAGTCGCGGGTTGCTGCAACCCCGGAAACCATTAAGAAACTGGTCGGCCAAGGCCATCGGGTCACGGTACAGAGCGGAGCCGGCATCGGCGCAAGCATTACCGATAGTGCCTATGAAGCCGCGGGCGCCAGTATCGGTGATGCGTTTCGCGCCGAGCTGATCCTCAAGGTCGCAGCCCCCAGCGACACCGAACTGGCACAGATCAACAACGGCACAGTTGTGATCGGCATGCTCAATCCATTCAATAACGAGGGGCTGGCAAAGATGGCCGAGCGCGGCATAACCGCATTCGCCCTTGAAGCCGCACCGCGCACATCCCGCGCGCAGAGCCTCGATGTACTGTCCTCGCAAGCCAACATCGCCGGATACAAGGCGGTCTTGCTGGGCGCTCATCATTACCCACGCTTCATGCCCATGCTGATGACCGCTGCCGGTACCGTTAAGGCTGCCCGCGTACTGGTACTCGGCGCCGGCGTTGCCGGTTTGCAGGCCATTGCCACAGCCAAGCGCCTGGGCGCCGTGGTCGAGGCGTCCGACGTCCGCCCGGCGGTCAAGGAGCAGATCGAGTCCCTCGGCGCCAAGTTCATCGACGTGCCTTACGAGACCGACGAAGAACGTGAATGCGCAGTGGGTGTCGGCGGCTATGCCCGGCCAATGCCTGCCAGCTGGATGCAGCGCCAGGCAGTGGCCGTACACGAGCGCGCCAAACAGTCGGACATCATCATCACCACCGCCCTGATTCCAGGCCGCAAGGCGCCGGTACTGCTGAGTGCCGAGACCGTTGCGCAGATGAAACCCGGCTCCGTGGTCATCGACCTGGCCGCCGCCCAAGGCGGCAACTGCCCGCTGACCGTGGCTGATCAGGTAGTGGTCGAGAATGGCGTGACCATCGTCGGACATACCAACCTGCCGGCAATGGTCGCGGCCGATGCTTCGGCGCTGTACGCCCGCAACCTGCTGGACTTCCTGAAGCTGGTCTTCACCAAGGAAGGCCAGTTCGAGATCAACCTCGAGGACGACATCGTCGCCGCGTGCCTGATGTGCCGCGACGGCCAAGTCATCCGCAAGAACGGCTGAGGATAAAAATAATGGAAGAGCTCATCTCCCCCGGGGTCTATAACCTGATCATCTTCGTGTTGGCCATTTATGTCGGCTACCACGTGGTCTGGAACGTTACGCCCGCCTTGCACACCCCACTGATGGCCGTGACCAACGCGATCTCCGCCATTGTCATCGTCGGCGCCATGCTGGCTGCGGCCCTGACCGTTACGCCTCTGGGCAAGACCATGGGCACCCTGGCCGTGGCCTTGGCAGCCGTTAACGTGTTCGGTGGCTTTTTGGTCACCCGGCGCATGTTGGAAATGTTCAAGAAGAAAGCCCCCAAAGCAAAAGAAGAGGCGGCCAAATAATGAGCATGAACCTCGTCACCCTGTTGTACCTGGTTTCGGCTATCTGCTTTATCCAGGCACTCAAGGGCCTGTCGCACCCGACGACGTCGCGGCGCGGCAACCTGTTCGGCATGCTCGGCATGGGCCTGGCCGTGGTCACCACCATCGGTCTGGTGTTCAAGCTGGCAGCGCTGTCGACTGTGGAAGGCACCAGTGCCGGCATCGGCTACATCCTCATCGGCTTGTTGGTCGGTGGTACGGCTGGCTCGATCATGGCCAAGCGTGTGGAAATGACCAAGATGCCGGAACTGGTCGCCTTCATGCACAGCATGATCGGTCTGGCAGCGGTGTTCATTGCCATTGCTGCCGTGGTCGAGCCGCAGTCGCTGAATATCGTCAAGAACCTCGGCGATGCCATTCCGGCCGGTAACCGTCTGGAATTGTTCCTTGGCGCGGCGATTGGCGCAGTGACCTTCTCCGGCTCCGTGATCGCATTCGGCAAACTGTCGGGCAAGTACAAATTCCGCCTGTTCCAGGGCGCACCAGTACAGTTCGCAGGGCAACACAAACTGAACCTGATCCTTGGTCTGGCTACCTTGTTTTTCGGCCTGACCTTCATGTTCACAGGCAGCCTCAACGCCTTCGCCATCATGCTGGCCCTGGCCTTCGTCATCGGTGTACTGCTGATCATCCCGATCGGCGGGGCCGACATGCCGGTGGTGGTGTCGATGCTCAACAGTTATTCGGGCTGGGCGGCGGCGGGTATCGGCTTCTCGCTGAACAACTCGATGCTGATCATCGCCGGTTCCCTGGTGGGCTCTTCGGGCGCGATCCTGTCCTACATCATGTGCAAGGCGATGAACCGCTCGTTCTTCAACGTGATCGGCGGCGGCTTTGGCGGTGCGACGGACGCGGCAGGGCCGGCTGGCTCGCAAGAAGCCCGCCCGGTCAAATCCGGTTCCGCTGACGACGCGACCTTCCTGCTGACCAACGCCGATACCGTGATCATCGTGCCGGGTTATGGCCTGGCGGTAGCACGGGCGCAGCATGCGCTTAAAGAGCTGACCGAGAAGCTGACCCATCACGGCGTCACCGTGAAGTACGCCATTCACCCGGTCGCCGGGCGTATGCCGGGGCACATGAACGTGCTGCTGGCCGAGGCCGAAGTACCCTACGACCAGGTGTTCGAGATGGAGGATATCAACTCCGAATTCGGTCAGGCCGACGTGGTGCTGGTATTGGGCGCCAACGACGTGGTCAACCCGGCGGCGAAGAACGATCCCAAGTCGCCGATTGCCGGGATGCCGATCCTCGAAGCCTTCAAGGCGAAGACCATCATCGTCAACAAGCGCTCCATGGCCAGTGGTTATGCCGGCCTGGATAACGAACTGTTCTACCTCGACAAGACCATGATGGTGTTCGGAGACGCCAAAAAGGTGATCGAGGACATGGTGAAGGCGGTCGATAACGCATAGTCTCCACACGCTTTGAAAGAAGCCCCAGCGCGGTGATCCGGCTGGGGCTTTTTACATTCCGCGCAATAGTGTTTTGCTCTGAAAGCCGCTAATTAGAGCCTCCAAATGCGACCTTGGTAGCGGGACGAAATAAATCCAAAACTCTAGACTGAGCCCTCGCTTTCACCTTCCGAGATATCCCCATGTACCGTGATCGTATTCGCTTGCCTTCGCTCATGAGCAAGATCATGAGTGCGGCCGACGCCGCCGCCCTGATCGAAGACGGCATGACCGTCGGCATGAGCGGCTTCACCCGCGCTGGCGAAGCCAAAGCAGTACCCCATGCATTGGCCGAAAGAGCCAGGCTGCATCCTCTGAAAATCAGCCTGATGACCGGCGCCAGCCTGGGCAACGACCTGGACAAGCAACTGACCGAATCGGGCGTACTGTCCCGGCGCATGCCGTTCCAGGTCGACAGCACCCTGCGCAAGGCCATCAACGATGGCAGCGTGATGTTCATTGACCAGCATCTGTCCGATACCGTTGAGCAGCTGCGCAATCGTCAGATCAAGGCTGTCGACCTGGCCGTGATCGAGTGCGTGGCGATCACGGACGAAGGCCATCTGGTACTGAGTACCTCGGTCGGTAACTCAGCCAGCTTCGCCATCCTCGCCAAGCAGGTGATTGTCGAGATCAACCTTGCACAGCCACTGGAGCTGGAAGGCCTGCACGACATCTATATCCCCAGCTACCGCCCGACCCGCCTGCCGATTCCGGTACTCAAGGCCGACTCGCGCATCGGCAGCACAGCGGTGAAGATCGACCCGGCAAAAATCGTCGGTATCGTCATCAGCAACCAACCGGACTCCAATTCGACGATCCTGCCGCCGGACGATGAAACCCAGGCCATTGCCAATCACCTGGTGGAGTTCTTCAAAAAGGAAGTGCGCGAGGATCGCCTGACCAACCAGTTGATGCCGCTGCAGGCCGGCATCGGCACCATCGCCAACGCGGTGATGCATGGCTTGCTCGACTCGCCGTTCCACGACATGACCATGTATTCGGAAGTGTTGCAGGACTCGACCTTCGACCTGTTCGACGCAGGCAAACTGAGCTTCGCCTCCGGCAGCTCCATGACCCTGTCGGCCGCCAAGCACGACGAGGTGTTCGCTGACTTCGGCCGCTACAAGTCGCGCCTGGTGCTGCGCCCGCAGGAAATCTCCAACCACCCGGAAGTGATCCGCCGTCTGGGTATCATCGGCATCAACACCGCGCTGGAATTCGACCTGTACGGCAACGTCAACTCTACTCACGTTTGCGGCACGCGGATGATGAATGGCATCGGCGGCTCCGGCGACTTCGCGCGCAACGCGCATCTGGCGATCTTCGTCACCAAGTCCATCGCCAAGGGCGGCGCCATCTCCAGCGTCGTGCCCATGGTCAGCCACGTGGACCATACCGAGCATGATGTCGACATCCTCGTCACCGAACAGGGCCTGGCCGACCTGCGCGGCCTGGCGCCCCGTGAGCGCGCCCGGGTGATTATCGACAACTGTGTGCACCCGGATTACCGCGAGGCGCTCAACGCCTACTTCACTGCTGCCTGCGCCAAGGGTGGACACACTCCGCACGTACTGCGCGACGCACTCAGTTGGCACTTCAACCTGGAAGAAACCGGCCAGATGCTGCCACGCTAAAAGCAACAGTTGGCTAAGGGCCACGATTTTCGTGGCCCTTTTTTTAATTGTGTTCTGGCTACTGGAGAAAACTGTACTTCTGTACCGGTGGTTTTTGGGGTCTAAATCGGAGTTTTCACTGTTTTCGAGCACAAAATGCACCAATTCAGTGCCTACCAGTACAGTTGCCCCATTTCCGAACAAAACAGTGCCGTTATACAGTTAACTGAACCCTCACAATACAGTTGAACTGTGTCTGTAGAGACTAGGCAAAGAGGAGGAATATGGGCACCAGTTAAATCACTATCTAATCCCGCCACAAGCGGAAGGAAGAAGCACCATGGAACGCACAATCAGTTCCGACATGTTCTACGACAACACCGCTCCACAAGCCCAGGCTGCATGGCCTCTGCGCGCTTTCGCTAACCTGATGCTCTGGCAGCGTCGTCTCTCCAGCCGCCATCAACTGGCTCGTCTGGATGCACGTCTGCTGGCTGACGCCGGTATCAGCGAATCGCAGCGTTACGAAGAGCTGAGCAAGCCGTTCTGGCGCTGATTTAGCGCTCGCTGGTTCTGACCCAAGGGTCACTCACCAGCAACCCGAATTGTGCAAACAAAACCCGTCGCAGGTGACTGCTGACGGGTTTTGTCGTTTTGGGAGCGGTTTTTTGCGGGATGGAGGCAACTGCGAGAAAACAGTACAGATCATTCAATTTGAATATATCGTAAGAACTGTTTTAACCGTGGGAGCGAGGCTTGCCCGCGAAGAACGACAACGCGGCATGAGCGAAAAACCCTGAAGTCCAATTCGCGGGCAAGCCTCGCTCCCACTGGCCCGTGTTAGGCTTGCAGCCGATCTGCCTATGCAATCTGTACAGATCGCCATTTTGTTCAACTGTACCTATCCTCATCTGATGGAGTTCACCCATGAACCGCCTCCGCCTGCTGGGCGCTGCAACCCTTCTGGTTCTCGCCACCAGCGCGAACGCCACCAGCTTCCTGGCCACCACCGATGCCCTGGTCGGCGCCTTTGACGCTTCGACCAACGCCACCTCTGACGTGTCCTCCTCGTTCCACGACGACAAGATCGTGCGCGCCGCCCGCGACGATGCCGCCAGCTTCGTTGCCAGCGCCGGTGAGATCCGTGGCGTACAGCTGGAAAATGCCTTCCAGCACATCCGCGCAACCCTGCCTCAGCTGCAAGCCAGCGATGCCCAACTGGCCCAGGCGATCCTGACGATCTGACGCCAGATGACAATTTGTGTCCGGGCTGGCTCTGGCCCGGGCATTGCGCTAGCCTTGCGGCTCGTTTCGCAGCGTTAGAAAGCCCATGCGTTTATTGCCTCTCTCGTTTCTCGCAAGCACCGCCGGCCTGCTGTTCAGCGCCCAGGCCTGGGCATTCGATGCAACGACACAAGGGCTGGTCATCATCGGCTATGCCACCAGCCAGGTGACGACCGGGCCTTTCGACAAGAAGCTCATACTTGCCGCCCAGGATGATGCAGCAGCGTTCGTCGCCACTGATGGCCAACTGCGAGGAGCACAGCTGGAGTCAGCCCTGACTCAGCTACGCCAAAGATTGCAAAATCTTCATGCCAGCGACCTTGAACTGGCGCAGGCAATCCTCGTCCAATAGTCACTTTTTGTATCTCGTGCATCCTGGAGACGTTTCATGCGCATTCCGTTGATCGCTGCCACCACCCTTGGCCTGCTGTTGCTGGCTGGCGTGGCAGAGGCCCAGACCGTCAAAGCCACCAGTAATATTGTTGTCAGGGCCTTTGGCCGCAGCATTGATTTCACCTCGGACACCACGACCTCGGTGCGCGACTCCAAGGTCGTCCTGCAGGCCAAGGACGATGCCGCCAGCTACGTCGCCAGTGGTGGTGATATCCATGGCGCACAACTGGATGCCGCCTTCGACACCTTGCGCACCCGCCTGCCGGAAGCCCGCACTGCCAGCGATCAGGATCTCGCAGAAGCCATCCTCGCTCTGTGAAGTATCTCGGCGTCTGGCTACTGGCTGCGGCCTTGTCGCTCTTTGGCGGCCAGGCCTGGGCCAGCCTGAGTCTGTCGCTCATGAGCGACGGGCTCAGCGTCGAAGAACAAAAAGCCAGCCAGATACTGCTCGACCAGGCGCTGCTCGCCCTGCCCCCCAGCTTCGTACAACAGCTGGACCGCAAGGTCGAGGTACGCTGGGACGCCGATATGCAGGCCAACGCCTATGGCGAGGCCGTCGGCCCTTACCGCCTGCAATTGAATCGTCGCCTGCTGCCCTCCCTGGTTGACGGCAGCGCGGCAACCACCCAGACCCATCGTCCCCACGGCACCGTGCGCGAAGAGTTGCTGGCCACCGTATTGCACGAGCTGACTCACATCTATGACCGCTCGCGCCTGTGGTCCGACGACGAGCGCTCGCTGATCCTGAAATGCCAGCGCCAGGGCAACACGCTAGGCAAGATCGGCCTGCCCCAGGATTGCCGGGGCCAGACCGATCGCCGCTTCACCCTCAGTGACGACCCGCGCCTGCTGGATCTGGCTGGCTGGCCGCAATACGTCGGCCGCCGCGGCGAGCGCGAGGAATTCAATCATCAGGTCGCCCGCAGCCCGGATATCTACGAAACCACCAGCCCGCTGGAGTTCGTCGCGGTCAATATGGAGTACTTCCTCCTCGACCCGGCCTACGCCTGCCGGCGCCCTGCTCTTTACGGCTATTACAAGGCGCACTTCGGCTGGGCTCCAGCGAAAAAGGACGAATGCCCGTCGTTCCTGCCTTACCTGAACGCCGGTAGCGACTTCGGCCGACAGCCCTTGGGCAAGCTTGATCCGGAACGCGTCTATGCCATCGACTACCTGCTGGCCGAAGCCAATCAGAACTGGGTCAGCCGCTGGGGCCACAGCATGCTGCGCCTGGTGATCTGCAAGCCGGGGCGACCGCGCGGCCCGGACTGCCGCCTGGATCTGGATCAGCATCTGGTGCTGTCCTACCGCGCCTTCGTCGGCGATGTGCAGCTATCCAGTTGGGATGGCCTGATGGGCGCTTATCCGTCACGGCTGTTCGTGCTGCCTCTGGCGCAAGTGATCGATGAATACACCAAGACCGAATTGCGCAGCCTGGCTTCGGTGCCGCTGAAGCTGTCGCGCACTGAAATCGAGGGGCTGGTCCAGCACGCGGCGGAGATGCACTGGAGCTACGACGGCAACTACTACTTCCTGTCGAACAACTGCGCGGTGGAAAACCTCAAGCTGCTGCGCAGCGGCACCCACAACCCGAAACTGGCCGATCTGGACAGCATCCTGCCCAACGGCCTGCTGGAAGTGCTCAAGGGCCGCGGCATGGCCGACACCAGCGTGTTGGACGACCCGCGCGAGGCGCTGCGCCTGGGTTACCGTTTCGACTCGTATCGCGACCGCTATCAGGCGATGTTCGAGGTCTTGAAGAAGTACATGCCGGTCAAGCAGACCACCGTCGAAGACTGGCTGTCGCTACCGGCCAGCGAGCGGGCGCCATGGTTTGCCAAGGCCGATCTGCGCACCAGTGCGGCGATGCTGCTGTTGGAACAGGCAGGCCTGCGCAGGCAGCTGTTGCTGGCTCAGGATGAGGTCAAACAGCGTTATCTCAGCGCCCGGGAACAGAAGGATGGCAGCGTTTCCAAGGCCACCGGCACGCTGCAACAGATTCTTGCCAGCAGCGGCTTTCTCAGTCGCCCGGCAGAACTGCTCGACAGCGGTGGCTACGGCCTGCCCCAGGCCGGGGAATGGCAACGCCTGGAACAGGAAAGCAGTCAGCGCCAGCAACAGCTGCAACGCTTGAGTGGCGACCTGGACAAGGAAGTGCGCGCCCTGCTTGAGCCTCAGCGCGCAGCGGAAATTGCCGCCAGTGAAGCCAACCTCAAGCAGATCGGCGAACACTTGCGGGCGCTGCATAAGGCTTCCGGGGGCTTGCAGCTTTAAGCCTCAGCTGGCCTTTTTCGGCTTGCGCGGCTTGAGGTACTTGGTCAGGCCCTGGAACCAGATCACCAGACCGGGGTTGCCCTTGATCTGGATATCCTTGTCCTGAATGCCCTGCATGAACGCCAGTTGCTTGTTTTTCGCCTGCAGGGTGGCAAAGCCGTAAGCGGCGTCTTTGAAGGCAATGGCAAAGCCCGGCTCCGCCACGACGCCCGCTGCGCTGCGAATACGCTGGCCACTGACGATGAAATGCCGCGCTACCTTGCCGTCGAGGGTCTGCAACTGAAAGGTCAGTTCCTTGCCAGCCAGCTGTTGCTGAAACGCCGGATTGTTGCGGCTGGCGCGCGCCATCAACAGGCCAAGCATCCAGAGTAAAAAACGAAACTTCATGCGTACGGCCTCAACGGGGATCATTATTTCGACGGCATCGAACTGCCCGGCAGTGTAGCGATTCAAGATTGAGGTTTCAGCAACAAAGTGGACATTTTCGCTGCAAATACCTGCATTTTAATGACTGATCAGTCACTAAAATGCGAAGACGCAACGAGTGTAAATCCTTTTTGAGCAAGGGTTTTCGTAATCCTTCCCCGTCCAATACGCTGCATTACCCAGGCCAACAAGAAGACCCAGAACGCGCTCAACGCTACGAGAAAATCTGGCGAATTCTGGCCAACTATTCCTACGCCAACCCCACCGCCCCCGAAATCAACGACATCGTCCCTCTCCCGCCCGCTCCACTGCCCGAATGGGACGGCAAGCTGCAATGGCTGGAAGCCCGGCTGGCCAATATCCCACCGGAAAAACTCGGCGAAGCGCTGATCAACCAGTTGGCCAAGGCGAAGGTGCTCGACCCAGCCACCGGCAAACCCATGCCCGGCTCGCCAGGGTTCAATCAGGCCCATCTCTCCACCCCTTACACTTACAGCGGCCAGGCCTGTCCGCAGACCGGTTACTGGACGGTCGTGCTGTATGGCTGGGAGTGCTCGATGGATCAGCAGAACGTTGTCCGCCATTTCAACCAGGGCGATATCCTGCCCACTCACTGCATAAGCCGCAGCCTGTCACGCATTTGGCCACTGCCCAAAAAAGTGACTCAGGGCGAGCAACACGTAACGTGGAGGCTGGCGTGATGACTCGTCATCCTGGCTTGGCATTAATGAGTGTGGCGAAACCGGATCCACCATGAATCGACTGTCGGGAATCCATTCAGGTGGCGGTTCAAGGAGGGTAAGCAGTACGTGTTGATGATAGTGCTGCAAGACAGTGAGGAAGATGCGAGGTTGTATTCAAACCTGCTCATTGAGGCAGGCGGCCCGAGAAAACACCGCCTCAATAAGAGGCGGTGCCCAAACCATTATCAGCGAATGCTGGTAATGCTGCCTTTGTTACCGGTAACTTTGACGTCGACTTTCTTGAAGATGAAATAGTTGTCAACGGTCACTTCATAACGCGGCGCCACGATCAGATCAGCGCCGGAGGACTTGACCGCCTTGTAAGCCGCTGCGGCCTTGGTGGTGGAAATCGGATCAGGCAAAAAAGCACCAAGACCGCCCGTTGCGCCACCGCTGTAGGCAACGCCGTCAGCGAACTGGTTATCACCACCAAAGGTCAGGAAGTTGAACAGGATATTGGTAGACGACTGCCCGGAGATGGCCTCACCGACCTTCACATCCGCTTTCAAATCGCTTTTGACGACGCCTTCCAGTGGTGCGGTCGGCTGGCTTACGTTGTAGCTGACGCAGCCGGTGGTGCTCGCAATCAAGGCGATAAGGGCAGCAGACATCCATAGTTTTTTCATTGGTCATTCCTAGAGTTCAAGTTCACTGGGGTAAAACAGCGACGGCACTCTAAGGAAATCGACCAAGTAATTCGTTAGGAAAGGTCCTACTTGGCGCGGGTATTTTCTTATTGTTCTGTATGAAATTTCCCAACTATCTGCAAACGCTAACAACATTTCCCCAGGCATAAAAAAACGGGCACCCAACCTTGTTGGTGTGCCCGTCGTTGTTGGCCATCCGCCCTCCGCAAGGCGTCCGGCAACGGTGTTACGGGTTAACGCTGTCTTTGAGTGACTTGCCTGGCTTGAATGCCACGGTGTTGCTTGCCTTGATCTTCACTGGCTCACCCGTTTGCGGGTTTTTGCCGGTGCGGGCACCGCGATGACGTTGCAGGAAAGTACCGAAGCCGACCAGCGTAACGCTGTCTTTGCGATGCAATGCGCCGGTGATCTCTTCGAGAACGGCATTGAGGACGCGATTGGCTTGTTCTTTAGTGAGGTCCGCCTTTTCAGCGATTGCAGCTGCGAGTTCTGGTTTACGCATATGAAGCCTCTTTACGGTTTTTTGTTGTTATGGTCGTACTGCTCGTCGCGAGCAGCGACTAATGTGCCGCAACAGCTCTACGTTGCGGCAGACGGGGATGAGGATGGCATGCCGCAAAGGCCCGCGCCAGTGCGTGCCGCGTGTTTGTGAGAACAAAAACGCGACTTATCCGACAGAATGACCCGTATTCACGCCAGCAAGGGCGGCAGGCTCTTGTTCAGGGCCAGCTTTTCCATGACAGCCGCACCGGTCAGGGCGTAACCGAGCAGATTGCCACCGGCATCGTGGCAAAGAGCCTTGATATCGGCGCCCTCTCCCTCGACGCTCCACACGCCCTCAGTCCCACGGGGCGGCGGCGATACCACCAACGGACAGACCGGGGTCTTCACGGTGATCGGCATCGGCCCGTATTTGACCGCCGTCGGCGTACCGGCCAACGTCTGCGCCAGCGCCCGGGCACTGCTCATCAGAGGCATCACGTACAGCAGGTTCAAGCCATCGACTTCGGCACAGTCGCCCAGGGCGTAGATGTGCGCGTGGGTGGTTTTCAGCTCCCGGTCGACAATCACCCCGCGACCGGTCTGCAGGCCCGCAGCCGCAGCCAGATCGACCCGTGGGCGCAGGCCAATGGCCGATACCACGACATCGCAGGCAATCACCTGGCCATCAGACAAGTGTGCTTCCAGGCCCTCGCCGTTGCGCAACAGGCGCGTCAACACCGGGCCGAGATGGAAACGTGCACCCAAGCCTTCAAGCCCGGCCTTCACCGCAGCGGCAGCCGCCGGATGCAGCAGGGTCGGCATGACTTGCTCGCACGGCGCCACCAGCTCGACCTCGTAACCGCCAAGGATCAGGTCATTGGCGAATTCACAGCCAATCAGGCCCGCACCGAGGATCAGTACACGCTTTTTACCCGCCGCTGCAGCGCGAAAGCGTGCGTAGTCTTCCAAATCATTGATCGGGAAGATCGCCTCAGGGGCGTCGCCTTCCACCGGCACCCGCACCGTCTCGGCGCCCCAGGCCAGCACCAGATCGCGGTAGTAGATCGCTTCTTCACCGATCCACAGGCGCTGGTGGCCCGGATCGATACCGCTGATACGCGTGTGCGTGCGGATCTCGGCCTTGAGCTGGTCGGCCATGGCGCCCGGTTCGGCCATAGTCAGGCCATCAGCCTCTTTGTTTTTGCCGAAGCCCGTCGAAAGCATCGGCTTGGAGTAGGAGCGACCATCGTCGGCGGTGATCAGCAACAGCGGCGTCTCGCTGTCGAGCTTGCGAAACTCGCGAGCCAGGTTATAGCCCGCCAGGCCGGTGCCGATGATGACGACAGGTGCACTCATGAAACTCTCCAGAATTGTTCAGTAAATCAGGCGATTTCGATCATTTCGAAATCCATCTTGCCGACGCCGCAGTCCGGGCACAGCCAGTCTTCGGGGACGTCTTCCCAGCGCGTACCGGGGACGATGCCGTCATCCGGCCAGCCGTCAGCTTCGTTGTAAATCAGGCCACAGACAATGCACTGCCACTTCTTCATCGCTCAATTCTCTCGGTTCAGGCTGTATGTTGTCCCGGCGGTCGATGGTGCTGCAATTGCCGCCAGGCTCAGGGGTCTTGTACTGACCGACACGCGCGGATGCAAGTGTGTTTGTCACAATAGGCAGGTCTGACCTGATAAGCTCGCCGCCTCAATGATCAGCCCTATTGCCTAACGTAATGCAGCCCACCTCCGCTCTCATTGCTCCTGACTGGCTCGACCGCGCCCAGATGCCCGCGACCTGCGAGCCAGCGATCCTGCACTGGTTGTTCCATCAGGATTCCCTGACCCGCCGCCTTAGCCGCCTGTCGGCCGACCACTTCAGCATCACCGTATTGTTCGAAGGCTGGCAGTTGCTGCGTGATGACGAATGCGTGGCGTTGAGCTTGCCCGCAGGCGCCGAAGGCTGGGTGCGTGAAGTGCATTTGCATGGCCACGGCCAGAACTGGGTGTTCGCCCGCAGCGTCGCCTCCCGGGATGCCCTGCTGGCCAGCGGCCTGAACATGGGTGAACTGGGTACGCGCTCCCTGGGCCTGTTGCTGTTCAGCGACCCGGCCTTCGATCGCGGCGAACTCCAGGCCTGTCGCTACCCCGCGCAATGGCTGCCCGCTGAGGATCGCGCCGAAGGCCTGTGGGGACGTCGCTCGTGCTTCAGTCGCGGCGGCCTCGGCGTGTTGGTAGCGGAAATCTTCCTGCCGGACCTGTTACGTGCAATCAAGAATGCGGAGCCCTTCTGATGTACCTGACCCTGCTCAAATCCCTCAACCGCCTGAGCCCAAGGGCCTGGGACTTCGTGCAACTGACGCGCATCGACAAGCCTATCGGTATTTACCTGTTGCTGTGGCCGACCCTGTGGGCGCTGTGGATCGCCGGTAAAGGCGCGCCGTCCCTGGGCAATTTCCTGATCTTTGTGCTGGGCGTATTCCTGATGCGCGCGGCAGGCTGCGTGATCAACGACTTCGCCGACCGCAAGGTGGACGGCCACGTCAAACGCACCGAGCAACGGCCACTGGCCAGCGGCAAAATCCGCTCCAAGGAAGCTCTGGTGTTGTTCGCCATTCTCGTCGGCCTGAGCTTCCTGTTGGTGCTGTTGACCAACAAGACCACCATCTGGCTGTCGTTCGGTGGCGTGGCCCTGGCGGCCTGCTACCCCTTCATGAAGCGCTACACCAATTATCCACAGGTAGTGCTGGGCGCTGCTTTCGCCTGGGGCATTCCAATGGCCTTCACGGCCGAGACCGGTTCGCTGCCTGCTGCTGCATGGCTGCTGTATGTCGCCAACCTGTTGTGGACCGTGGGCTATGACACCTACTA
Organism: Pseudomonas sp. JUb42; assembly: GCF_024807945.1. Lineage (GTDB taxonomy): Bacteria > Pseudomonadota > Gammaproteobacteria > Pseudomonadales > Pseudomonadaceae > Aquipseudomonas. The sequence goes on from NZ_JANUFD010000003.1 coordinate 18,031, forward strand.
CGCCATGGTCGACCGTGACGATGACCGGCGCATCGGGGTGAAATCCACCGCCATCGCCTTCGGCAACCATGACCGTCAGATCATCCTCGGCTTGCAGGTGCTGGCATTGGTGCTGCTGTTGCTGGCGGGCTGGAGCTTCGAACTGGGCGGGTATTTCAAACTGGGGCTGCTGGCCGCTGGTGCGTGCTTTGTCTGGCAGTACCAGACCACCTACAAGCGCGACCGCGACGCCTGTTTTAAGGCGTTCCTGCATAACCATTGGGCGGGTTTGGCGATTTTCGCCGGGATAGCCGTGGATTACGCGATGCGCTGACCGTCAGCAGTGCACTGACGGCCAGCCACAGGGTTACGGCTTGACGGTGTGCCAGACGTCGCCCTTGCCTTCGCCGGTCTTGTCGCCAGCGGCCTTGTCATTCTTGAAGAAGTACAGCGGCTTGCCTTTATAGACCCACTGCGAAGCACCGTCGTCACGCTTGATGATGGTCCAGTCGCCCGAAGCCTTGTCGGCGGCCGTGGCCGTCAATGGCGGCCAGTTGGTAGCGCAGGCGTCATTGCACACGGATTTGCCGGCAGAGGTGTCCTTGTCGAAGGTGTAGAGGGTCATGCCCTTGTGGTCCACCAGCACGCCGTCCTTGGTCATGGCAGGCTCGGCAGCGAAGGCCAGGCCCGAGGATGCCAACGCGGCAGCGGCCAGCAGGCCTATCAGCGTCGAAGAAAACTTAAGCATCGGATGAATCCTCTTGTTATGAAATTTCTTGTAGGACAAGCCACCAAGCTTAGACCGTTCTCGGCTATAACTGCCAGCACCCTCGCAAGTTGTCACACGACTGCAATAATTCCGTTATCTAATGCGCCCCAAGACAGTTAAATGACAAGAGGTTCAAGCATGGCCGGCAGGAGCATCCTGATCGTTGACGACGAAGCGCCCATCCGCGAAATGATCGCCGTCGCGCTGGAAATGGCCGGCTATGACTGCATGGAAGCCGAAAACTCCCAGCAGGCACATGCCATCATCGTCGACCGCAAACCCGACCTGATCCTGCTCGACTGGATGCTGCCCGGCACCTCTGGCATCGAGCTGGCCCGTCGTCTCAAGCGTGACGAGCTGACCGGAGACATCCCGATCATCATGCTCACCGCCAAGGGCGAAGAGGACAACAAGATCCAGGGCCTGGAAGTCGGTGCCGACGACTACATCACCAAGCCGTTCTCGCCTCGCGAACTGGTCGCCCGCCTCAAGGCCGTACTGCGCCGTGCCGGGCCGACTGATGGCGAATCTCCGATCGAAGTTGGCGGCCTGCTGCTCGACCCGATCAGCCACCGCGTGACCATCGATGGCAAGCCTGCGGAAATGGGCCCCACCGAATACCGCCTGTTGCAGTTCTTCATGACCCACCAAGAACGCGCCTATACCCGTGGCCAGTTGCTGGATCAGGTCTGGGGCGGCAACGTCTACGTCGAAGAGCGCACCGTGGACGTACACATCCGCCGTCTGCGCAAAGCCCTCGGCGACGCCTACGAAAATCTGGTACAAACCGTTCGCGGCACGGGCTATCGCTTTTCCACAAAAAGCTGACAGCCCCGCGTGAACAGACAGCGTGTACGGCTCGCCGGACACCGGACAAGGATGCGTTCCTAATTGAATCAGAACTGGCATGGCACCCTGATCCGCCATATGTTGCTGCTGATCACTGGCTGCCTCGTGGTCGGGCTGATCAGCGGCCACTATGGCTGGAGCCTGGCCATCGGCCTCGGTCTGTATCTGGCCTGGACCCTCAAGCAGTTGCTGCGCCTTCATGCCTGGCTGAGCAAGCACAAAGCCGACGAGCCGCCTCCGGATGGTTATGGCCTGTGGGGCGAAGTCTTCGACAGCATCTATCACTTGCAACGCCGTGACCAACGAGTGCGTGGGCGTCTGCAAGCCGTTATCGACCGTGTACAGGAATCCACCGCCGCCCTGCGCGACGCGGTGATCATGCTCGATAGCGAAGGCAACCTGGAGTGGTGGAACCGCGCCGCCGAGACCCTCATGGGCCTCAAGACGCCCCAGGACAGCGGCCAGCCGGTGACCAACCTGGTTCGTCACCCGCGCTTCAAGGAATACTTCGCCCAGGAAAACTATCAGGAACCCCTGGAAATTCCGTCGCCGACCAACGACCGCATGCGCATCCAGATGCTCATCACCCGCTACGGCAACAACGAGCACTTGATGCTGGTTCGGGATGTCACGCGCATCCATCAGCTGGAACAGATGCGTAAAGACTTCGTCGCCAACGTTTCTCACGAACTGCGCACGCCGCTGACGGTGATTTTCGGCTACCTGGAAACCCTGCTCGACAATGTCGAAGAGGTCAATCCACGCTGGGTGCGGGCACTGCAACAGATGCATCAGCAGGGCGGACGCATGCAGACGCTGCTCAATGACCTGTTATTGCTGGCCAAACTCGAGGCCACCGACTATCCATCGGACAATCAGCCGGTGGTCGTCAGCACTTTGTTGCAAACCATTACCAGCGACGCCCAGGCCCTGTCTGGCAACAAGAATCAGCAAATCAACCTGGATATCGAAGGTAGTGCACGCCTCAAAGGCAGTGAAACCGAGCTGCGCAGTGCCTTCTCCAACCTGATCTTCAACGCCGTGAAATACACCCCGGCCGAAGGCAAGATCCATATCCGCTGGTGGACCGACGCCAAGGGCGCGCACCTGAGCGTGAAGGATTCCGGGATCGGCATCGAGACCAAGCACCTGCCTCGCCTGACCGAGCGCTTCTACCGCGTAGACTCCAGTCGCGCCTCGAACACCGGTGGCACCGGCCTTGGCCTGGCCATCGTCAAGCACGTACTGCTGCGTCATCGCGGCACGCTGGAGATCAGCAGCGTAATGGGCAAAGGCAGCGTTTTTACCTGCCATTTCGCCGCTGTTCAGTTGAGTAACGTTTAAAGCGCGACCCTTGCGCCTCTAGGCAAGCTGGCTTTCAGCCGCTACATTGGCCCACTTGTGCCCTGGAATTTGGGCGCCTCATTCGACTCCTTGATCAAAACGGAACCTGTAAAACCCCACCATGGACCCTTCCCCTAGTCTTAGTATCGCCGCTATTTTCGCCGACTTCGGCATGATTCTTTTTGCACTTGTCCTGGTCCTGCTCAACGGTTTCTTCGTTGCCGCAGAGTTCGCCATGGTTAAGCTGCGCTCTACCCGTGTTGAAGCCATCGCCGAGAAAAACGGCTGGCGCGGACACATCCTGCGCACCGTACACAGCCAGCTGGACGCCTATCTGTCGGCCTGCCAGTTGGGTATCACCCTCGCCTCTCTCGGCCTTGGCTGGGTCGGTGAGCCGGCCTTCGCCCACCTGCTTGAGCCCGTGCTCGCCGCCGTGGGTGTGACTTCGCCGGAAATCATCAAAGGCGCGTCGTTCTTCACTGCCTTCTTCGTGATCTCCTACCTGCACATCGTGGTTGGCGAACTGGCACCGAAATCCTGGGCCATCCGTAAACCCGAACTGCTGTCCCTGTGGACGGCCGTGCCGCTGTACCTGTTCTACTGGGCCATGTACCCGGCCATTTACCTGCTCAACGCCAGCGCCAACGGCATCCTGCGTATCGCTGGCCAGGGCGAACCCGGCCCCCATCACGAGCACAGCTACAGCCGTGAAGAACTGAAACTGATCCTGCACTCCAGCCGCGGCCAGGACCCCAGCGACCAGGGCATGCGTGTACTGGCTTCGGCCGTGGAAATGGGCGAGCTGGAAGTGGTCGACTGGGCCAACTCCCGCGAAGACCTGATCACCCTGGACTGCAACGCGCCGCTCAAGGAAATCCTCGCCTTGTTCCGTCGCCACAAGTACAGCCGCTACCCGGTGTACGACGCGCAAAAGAACGAGTTCATCGGCCTGCTGCACATCAAGGATCTGTTGCTGGAACTGGCGGCGCTGGATCACATCCCCGAGTCGTTCAACCTGCTGGAGCTGATCCGCCCGCTGGAGCGCGTCTCCAAGCACATGCCGCTGTCGCGTCTGCTGGAGCAATTCCGCCAGGGCGCCGCGCACTTTGCTGTGGTCGAAGAAGCCGACGGCAAGGTCGTGGGCTACCTGACCATGGAAGACGTACTGGAAGTGCTGGTCGGCGACATTCAGGACGAACACCGCAAGGCCGAACGCGGCATCCTCGCCTATCAGCCGGGCAAGCTGCTGGTACGTGGCGACACGCCGCTGTTCAAGATCGAACGCCTGTTGGGCATCGATCTGGACCACGTCGAAGCCGAGACACTGGCAGGCCTGATCTACGAAACCCTCAAGCGGGTACCGGAAGAAGAGGAAGTCATGGAAGTCGAAGGCCTGCGCATCATCATCAAGAAGATGAAAGGGCCGAAAATCGTGTTGGCCAAGGTGCTTAAGATCGATTGATCGCCAGAGCGATCCGTGGGAGCGAGGCTTGCCCGCGAAAGCGATCTTCTTGGCTAAGAGTCTGTATCGGCTGTACCGGCCCCTTCGCGGGCAAGCCGCGCTCCCACAGGAGCAATGTTTGCCGCGCGATCACAAACCGTTCAATTCCCGCCCACGGCAAAATTGGGCAGGCTCTGCACCGGCTGGTTGAATTCGTAGGGAATCGATTCCAGCGCCAGGCCAGTGTTGCGCTGCACGACAAAGTGCAGGTGCGGTCCGCTGCTGTTGCCAGTGTTGCCTGACAGCGCCAGGGCGCTGCCCACGCCCACACGGTCGCCCTCCTTGACCTTCACCGAGCCTTGCTTGAGGTGCAGGTAGACACCCATGGTGCCGTCGTCATGCAGGATGCGCACAAAATTGCCTGACGGTTCAGAGCCGCGCCCGCTCTGGCCATTCTCGATCTTCATCACCACCCCGCCCCGCGCGGCAATGATCGGCGTGCCCTCGGGCATGGCGATATCCATGGCATAGCGACTCTTGACCCCAAAATGGCTGTAGCGGCCATTAGGCCCCTGGCTCAGGCGGAACGGGCCGCCCACCCAGGGCAGCGGGTAGCGATAGGCCAGGGAAGAGCCATGGGGGTCGCCAGGCACGTAGGTCAGGTTGGACTTGTAGCTCATCGCCTTGCCCGGCACCTTGGGGCTGAGCACCATCAGCCGCTCGTTGCTGCGTGCAGGCAGGACACGACGCAGGGTGCCCTCGGTGGCGCCCAGCACGTTCTGCAGGCCGGACAGCTTCAGCTCGACCTCAACCGGCGCATACAGATCGTTGCGCACGTACAGGCTGTCGATGCCGTTGGCCTTCTTTACATCCAGATGCACCTGACGCTCGAAGTGCTCGACCATGCGATCGCGAAACACCACCACGGCAGAACCGGGCGTTGGACGATCAGTGAAGGAAACCACGCCATTGGCGTCGGTGAACTTGTAGATGGTCAGCGCCGCAGCGGATTGCGCAGTCAGCAGCAAAACACAGAGGGTTGTCAGGCGCTGGAGCATAGGGAGACTGGCCTGTAAGAGAAGTGAGGCAAGCCTACCAGTGATCTGTAAGGATTGGGATGCAGCGGTTTCAATCGGCAACAGAAGGAGCGTCAAGGAAACCGCGTCAGCTGATCACCGCAGGGCGAATTGTGGGAGCCGGCTTGCTGGCGATTGCGGCGGATCAATCACTGCTGCTATTGCGAGCGCTCCGCACTCGATCGCCACCAAGGCGGCTCCCACACCCTGCAAACGCACTACAGAATCGATCAGGCCCCAGGCACGAAGTGCTTCTGCGCCGTACCACGGGCGATCAGGCGCGACAGGTAGTCGAGCTTCTGCGCATCCTGGTCGACAAAGCGGAAGGTGATCTGCAGCCAGTCGCTGTCCGGTTTCTGCTCGAAGGCAACGATGCCATGCAAGTAACCGTTCAGGCGGGCAATCTCGGCGTTGTCACCCTGCTCCAGATCGAGCACGGCGCTTTCGAGGATCTGCGGCAGCTTGTCGTTGCGCTTGACCAACAGCGACGCCTCTTTGAGGGTCAGTGCCTTGATGATGCACGGCTGATTGCCGCTTGGCAGGCGCAACTGGCCCTGGCCACGTCCGGCAGGGGCGGCAGTCTTGACCTCAGGGCTTGGCACCGGCGGCGGGTTGGCAATGCCACCACCGGCCGGCTTGAGCACTTCGGCCTTGCCACCGGTCAGGGCGTTGAGCGAATCGTTCAATGGCGAACTCATGCGCTGCGGCGCGGTGCTCATCACGGCATCGAGCTTGCCGACCTTGGCCAGGGCTTTCTTGACCTTGGTCAGCAGTTGTTCGTTGGTGAACGGTTTGCCCACGAAATCGCTGACGCCGGCCTGGATGGCCTGCACCACGTTCTCTTTATCGCCACGGCTGGTGACCATGATGAAGGGTACGGTCTTGAGGTGGTTGTCTTGCTGGCGGCACCAGGTCAACAACTCCATACCGGACATCTCCGGCATTTCCCAGTCGCACAGAATCAGGTCGTAGACCTCGCGGGTCAGCAGAACCTGAGCCTTGCGGCCGTTGACGGCGTCATCGGTATGAATACCGGGGAAATAATTACGCAGACCTTTTTTGACCAGATCGCGAATGAAAGTCGCGTCATCCACAATCAATACACTGACTTTACTCATCGACGCTCCTGCGGGCGTGTTAACCACAACTTGGTTGATACGACGCACGCCCTTTAATTCGGCAAGCATAACGCTGGCGCAAAGCCAGCGTCCAAACTGAATGAGCCGCCGACGCATTTAAATGCCCGGCGACTGAAATTAGGGGACCTTTATAACGAAAAAAGCCCAGCAATGCGCTGGGCTTTTTTGTGCAAAAGGCCGCAGGCAATATTACTTATCGTCAGCGTCGCCCGGAACATTAGCGCTTTCGTCGCTGCTGATACCGTGCACTTCTTCCTTCATGCGCTTGAGGCCCAGGTGACGCACGTCGGTGCCGCGTACCAGGTAGATGACCAGCGCCGAGATGTTGCGGGCGTGGTCGCCGATACGCTCCAGCGAACGCAGGACCCAGATCACGTTGAGTACGCGGGAGATCGAACGCGGATCTTCCATCATGTAGGTCGCCAGCTCACGCAGGGCGGTCTTGTACTCGCGGTCGATGACCTTGTCGTACTGAGCGACCGACAGCGCCAGCTCGGCGTCAAAGCGGGCGAACGAGTCCAGCGCATCACGAACCATGTTGCGCACCTGATCGCCGATATGACGCACTTCCACGTAACCACGCGGCGACTCGCCTTCTTCGCACAGCTGGATGGCACGACGGGCGATCTTGGTGGACTCGTCACCGATGCGCTCCAGGTCGATCACCGACTTGGAAATGCTGATGATCAAACGCAGGTCCGAAGCCGCAGGCTGACGGCGGGCGAGAATGCGCAGGCACTCTTCGTCGATGTTGCGCTCCATCTGGTTGATGCGGTCGTCGACTTCACGAACCCGCTGGGCCAGGCCCGAGTCGGCTTCGATCAACGCCGTCACGGCATCGTTGACCTGCTTCTCGACCAAACCACCCATTTCGAGCAGATGGCTGCGAACGTCTTCGAGCTCGGCGTTGAATTGTTGAGAGATGTGATGGGTATGGCTGTCTTTATGGATCATGCTCGGTGTCCTTGGAACGTCCGGTTAAGTGCGAAAACGCCGCGGTGGTTCAGGGCTGACGAAGCACGTCCTAGCCGTAACGACCGGTAATGTAGTCTTCAGTCTGTTTTTTCGCCGGGTTGGTGAACAACGTATCCGTGTCACCGAACTCGACCAACTTGCCCATGTACATGAAAGCTGTGTAATCAGAGACCCGTGCCGCCTGCTGCATGTTGTGGGTAACGATCACAATGGTGTATTTGGATTTCAGTTCGTAGATCAGCTCTTCGACTTTTAGCGTCGAAATCGGATCAAGAGCCGAACAGGGTTCGTCGAGCAGCAGGACTTCCGGCTCCACGGCGATAGTCCGGGCGATCACCAGACGCTGCTGCTGGCCACCGGACAAACCCAGCGCCGACTCGTGCAGGCGGTCCTTGACCTCCTCCCACAAGGCCGCGCCCTTCAAAGCCCACTCGACAGCCTCATCGAGTACGCGCTTTTTGTTGATGCCCTGGATGCGCAAGCCGTAGACCACGTTTTCGTAGATGGTCTTGGGGAACGGGTTGGGCTTCTGGAACACCATGCCGACGCGACGCCGCAATTCAGCGACGTCCTCGCCCTTGCGATAGATATTGTGGCCGTAGAGGTTGATGGCACCCTCTACGCGGCAGCCGTCGACCAGATCGTTCATACGATTGAAGGTGCGCAGCAGAGTAGATTTGCCACAGCCGGACGGGCCGATGAACGACGTCACCCGCTGCTTGGGAATATTCAGGCCGATATCGAACAATGCCTGCTTGCCACCGTAGAACAGGTTCAGGCCGGGCACTTCAATGGCGATGGTTTCCTCGGCCATGCCCAGCTCTGCCTTGTGGCGCCCCAGGGCCGACATATTGATGCCTGGGGTGTGAGTGTCTTGCGGCATCGAGTCCTCCCTCTGCCAAACCTTCATTGGGTTTGACCGCGCAGCCGCGGCCACTACGATCAGCTGTCCAGCGCCTTGTACTTCTCACGCAAATGATTGCGGATCGCTACGGCCGACAGGTTAAGCAGGGCAATCACCAGCACCAGCAACAGCGCGGTGGCGTACACCAGCGGCCGTGCGGCTTCGACGTTGGGACTCTGGAAGCCGACGTCATAAATATGGAACCCCAGGTGCATGATCTTCTGATCCAGATGCAGATAAGGGTAGTTGCCATCCACCGGCAGCGATGGCGCCAGCTTAACCACCCCCACCAGCATCAGCGGCGCCACTTCACCGGCAGCGCGGGCCACGGCGAGGATCAGCCCCGTCATCATCGCCGGGGTAGCCATGGGCAGGACGATCTTCCACAGCGTTTCGGCCTTGGTGGCGCCCAGGGCCAGCGAACCTTCGCGGATGGTCAGGGGGATACGCGCCAGGCCTTCCTCAGTGGCAACGATGACCACCGGCACGGCGAGCAGCGCCAAAGTCAGCGAGGCCCATAAGAGGCCCGGCGTACCGAAAGTCGGCGCGGGCAAGGACTCGGCAAAGAACAACCGGTCAATCGAGCCGCCCAGCACATAGACGAAAAACCCCAGGCCGAACACGCCGTAGACAATGGCCGGAACCCCGGCCAAGTTGTTCACGGCAATGCGGATCAAGCGGGTCACCGGGCCTTGCCGGGCGTACTCACGCAGGTAGATCGCGGCCAGTACACCAAATGGCGTGACGATGATCGCCATGATCAGCGTCATCATCACCGTGCCGAAAATCGCCGGGAAGATGCCGCCTTCGGTGTTGGCCTCACGGGGGTCTTCACTGAGGAATTCCCACAGCTTGCTGAAGTAGAAACCCGTCTTGGCCGCCGTGCCCATGGCATTGGGCTGATAAGCGTGCACCACCTTGCCCAGATTGATCTCGACTTCCCGGCCATCGGCTTCACGGGCGGTCAGGCTGTCGCGGTTGACCGCTTCATGCAGGCCGCCCAGTTGCGCCTCGATGACTTTGTAGCGGGCATCCAGCTCGCCACGCTCGGCGTCCAGGTCCGCCTGTGCGGCGGCGTCGAGCGTACCTTTCAACTCCAGTTTGCGCCGCTCAAGACGCAGCTGTTCGATGCTGTGGTTGATGGCACCTATGTCTTTCTTTTCCAGCTTGTTCAACTGCTCGGCCAGATCAGCCACGCGCTTGATCCGCTCTTGCAGGATCGGCCATGCGGCCTGCCCTTCGGCGATGACTTTGCCACCTTCCTTGATATTCACCAGATAGCCGTAGAAGTTGCCCCACTCGCGGCGCTCAAGGGTCATCAACTCGGCAGGATGTTGCTGATCGCTCAGCCACTCGCCCACCGCCCAGGTGAAGTCGCTGGGATTGCTGTCGCGATTGCCGACCTTCAGTAGCTCACGGGTCATCAACTCCGGGCCCTGCTCGGACACCGGCATGCCCGCCGCCTTGAGCCGCGCCCGCGGCACCAGTTCCTGCTGCACCACTTCGCCGATCACCGGCTGCGCCTGCAGGCCCGGCACCGTGTATTGCGCAGACAGCAGATCAGCCGGCCAGAAGTGCCCCAGGCCGCGCACGGCAATGATCAGCAGCAGGCCCAGGGTCATGATCACGGCGATGGAAACAGCGCCCGCACTCATCCACACGCCAGGGGCGCCGCTTTTGATCCAGCTCTTGAGGGAGTCCTGTTTCACTGACGCTTAGCTTCCTTAGAGAGACGAGTATTTTTTGCGCAGGCGCTGACGAATCAGCTCTGCCAGGGTGTTCATCACAAAGGTGAAGACCAGCAACACCAACGCGGCGAGGAACAGCACGCGATAGTGGCTGCCACCCACTTCCGATTCCGGCATTTCCACGGCGACGTTGGCGGCCAGGGTACGCATGCCTTCGAACAGGTTCATATCCATGATCGGCGTATTGCCCGTAGCCATGAGCACGATCATGGTTTCGCCGACGGCACGGCCCATGCCGATCATCAGCGCCGAGAAGATGCCAGGGCTGGCGGTGAGGATCACCACCCGGGTCAGGGTCTGCCACGGTGTGGCACCCAGAGCCAGGGAGCCCAGTGTCAGGCCGCGCGGCACACTGAAAATGGCGTCTTCGGCAATGGAATAGATATTCGGGATTACCGCAAAGCCCATGGCCAGGCCCACTACCAGGGCGTTGCGCTGGTCGTAGGTGATGCGCAGGTCATCGGTGATCCACTGACGCATGTCGCCGCCGAAGAACCAGTTCTCCAGATGCGAGCTCATGCCCAGTGACACCCAGCCCACCAGCAGCACCACTGGAATCAGAATCGCGCTCTCCCAGCCATCAGGCACTCGCAGGCGAATGGAGTCCGGCAGGCGGCTCCAGGCAAAGCCCGCCAGCAGAATGCCCAGCGGCGTAAACAACAGCAGGCTGAAGACACCCGGCAGGTGCGCTTCCAGGTAAGGCGCCAGGAACAGCCCGGCAAAGAAGCCAAGGATGACCGTAGGCATGGCTTCCATCAGCTCGATCACCGGCTTGACCTTGCGGCGCATGCCGGGCGCCATGAAGTAGGCGGTGTAAATCGCAGCGGCAATCGCCAGGGGCGCGGCGAGGAACATGGCGTAGAACGCAGCTTTCAACGTGCCGTAAGTCAGGGGCGCCAGGCTCAGCTTGGGTTCGAAATCACTGTTGGAAGCCGTCGACTGCCAGACGTACTGCGGCGAGTCGTAGTTTTCGTACCAGACCTTGCCCCACAGCGCGCTCCAGGACACTTCCGGGTGCGGATTCTTCAACGTCATCGGCTGCAACTTGCCTGCAGCTTCGAGGACAACCCGGTCGGCACGCGGCGACATGGCCAGCACGCCAGCACCGTTCGCCACCTGCTCGGTCAGCAGGGTGCGGTGGGCGGTACTGTGGAACACACCGAGCGCACCGCTGACATCCAGAGCAATAAAGCCCTTGCGTCGCTGCTCGGCGGTAATCTGCGCGATGGGCGTGGTACCCAGCTGGAAGTCACGGATATGCATCAGGCGCTGTTCGCCGTCGGTATCGCGGGCCATGAACCACTGGGCCAGGCCACCCCGGGAGTTACCCAGCAGCAACGAAACGCCGCCGACCAGTTGAGCACTGGCGGTGATTTCCGTATTGGCATCCTCGACCAGCTTGTAACGGCCATTGAGAGTGCGGTCGCGCAGATTGAAGACATCGGCCTGGGCACGACCATTGATCACGTAGAGCCATTGCTGACGCGGGTCGATATAGACAGCTTTGACGATGGCCGAGACTTGCGGCAAGTCGATGCTGACCTGCTGGACCGCCGTATCACCGGTCAGCAGGTTTTCTTTCTGTTCCAGCGCCAGCACATGCAGCTGCGAACCGGTGGTGCCCGCCAACAGCAAGGAATTCACTCCCGCGTTGAGACTGATGTGCTCCACGGGCCGACCTTCGTCATCCAGCACCAAAGGCGCAAGGCCATAGGGCCAGGCGATGGTCGGCGTGATGGTTTTCTTGTTGTCCGGGTAGGAAATCGGATAGGTGTGCTTGAGCACCAGCACCTGGCCATTGGACAAACCCAGCGCGACCAGCGGCGAGCCGGGCTGATCCTGGGCGATGGAGCTGACGTAGGTGCCTGCGGGCAGCGGCAGGCTGACGCGTTTGAGCAGCGCACCATCGTCCAGATTGAAGAAAATCGCCTCGCCCTTGTCGGAGATGCGCATGCCAACCTGATTCTGCTCCTCAAGGGAGAGCATCAGCGGTTTGCCACTGTCCTGCAGCCAACCGGGGGTGAGTTCGTTGGCGCTGCTGAGCCTGGCGCCCTGGAACAGCGGTGCCACCACGTAGGCCAGATAGAAGAAAATCAGAGTAATTGCGGCGAGCACAGCAAGGCCACCGATGGCGACATACCAACGGGTCAGGCGATCTTTCAAGGCACGAACACGACGCTTGCGTTTTAGCTCCGGGGTATTGAAGTCGATGCGCTGCGGTGACGAATCCTGAGTCATTGTGGAGTTGGCCAGCTCATTCATCCGCACACCCTAGAGATCCCTTGTTACAAAAACATTACTGGTTGATGACATCAAAGGCTTCGGTGGGAGCGAGGCTTGCCCGCGAATGGCTCGACGCGATATGCCTGACACTATGCGCTGCCAATTTCGCGGGCAAGCCGCGCTCCCACAGATAATGTGTTTGCTGCGACATCGCAGCGCGTTCTACAACCCCAGATCAGCCAGCGCCTTGCTGACAACCTTGGCTGGTAGCGGAATATAACCGTCTTTGGTCACCACTTCCTGACCCTGGCGCGACAACACCAGTTTGACGAACTCCGCTTCCAGTGGCGCCAGGGGCTTGTTCGGCGCCTTGTTCACGTAGAGATAAAGGAAACGCGCCAGTGGATAGCTGCCATTGAGCGCGTTGACCTCGTTGTCCTCGATAAACTCCCCGCCTTCCTGCCGGGCCAGAGGCACCGTGCGCACGCTGGAGGTCTTGTAACCGATGCCGGAATAACCGATACCGTTGAGCGAACTGCTGATGGAGCTCACCACCGAGGCCGATCCTGGCTGTTCATTGACATTGGCTTTGAAGTCACCCTTGCACAGCGCTTCTTCCTTGAAATAACCGTAGGTGCCCGATACCGAATTGCGCCCGAACAGCTGCACCGGTTTGATCGCCAAGGCGCCGGTCACACCCAGATCGCCCCAGGTCTTGACCTCGTTCCTGGCACCGCACAGACGGGTCGCGGAAAAGATCGCGTCGACCTGGCGCATGGTCAGGCCCTTGATGGGGTTGTCCTTGTGCACGAAGATCGCCAGGGCATCAACCGCCACCGGAATCGCCGTCGGTTTGTACCCGTGCTTCTGCTCGAATGCCGACAGCTCGCCGTCTTTCATCTTGCGGCTCATCGGGCCGAGGTTGGCAGTGCCTTCGGTCAGTGCCGGGGGCGCAGTAGAAGAACCGGCCGCCTGAATCTGAATGTTGACGCTCGGGTATTCCTTTTTATAGGCCTCGGCCCACAGGGTCATGAGATTGGCGAGCGTATCCGAACCAACGCTGGACAGGTTGCCCGAGACACCCGGCGTTTTCACGTAGGACGCAATGGCAGGGTCGACAGCAGCGACTGCGTTGGTGGCGATAACCCCGGCAATGCTGAAAGCCAGTGCGGTTATCAAACTCTTGAGTGTCATGCCAATCTCCTGGCAACAAAAATGAATAGTCCGGCCGCGGGTCTTGGTTTGCCGGATGAACACTCTATGAATAGTTTGTGACAGTTAAATGAAAGGCCATCCAACGATGGGCGCTGGATGGCCTTATTTTGCAGCGAGAGTGAAACGCGATGTGTCAGCGACGCTCTTTCGCCAGCAGATACAGGCCGATTCCTACACCCATACCGCACAGAATCGCGACATACCAGGCAGGGCCCATAGGGCTGGTCTTGAGCATCAGCGTCACTACCATCGGCGTCAGCCCGCCGAAAATCGCGTAGGCCAGGTTGTAGGAGAACGACAGCCCGGTGAAGCGCACCTTCGGCGGGAACGCCTTGACCATCACGTAAGGCACTGCACCGATGGTGCCGACAAACAGACCGGTCACGGCATACAGCGGGAACAGCAGATCAGGGCTGGCTGCGACGGTGTGATAGAAGGTCCAGGAGCTGAGCAGCAGCCCCAGACCACCGAACAGGAACACCCGTCCGGCGCCGAAACGGTCCGCCAGGGCTCCGGCACCGATGCAACCCAGGCTCAGGAACACGATGGCCAGGCTGTTGGCCTTGAGGGCCGTGGCCGCCGAGAAGCCGTATACCGGCGTCTGCAGCAGGGTCGGGGTCATCAGGATCACCACCACCACACCCGCCGACAGCAGCCAGGTCAGCAGCATCGAGAGCACCACCGCACCGCGATGGTCACGCAACACGGCCTTGAGCGGCACTTCTTCAGCCAGTTGCTTGCGCAGCTGCAGTTCGGCGAATACCGGGGTCTCGTGCAGCCAGCGGCGCAGGTAAACCGACAGCAGGCCAAACACACCGCCAAGCAGGAAAGGAATCCGCCAGGCGTAGTCCGATACTTCGGCCGGGCTGTAGAGGCTGTTGATCAGGGTCGCGACCAGCGAACCAAGGAGGATCCCCGCCGTCAGGCCACTGGTCAGGGTGCCGCAGGCGTAGCCGATGTGCCGCGCCGGAACGTGCTCGGAGACGAACACCCAGGCGCCCGGCACTTCGCCACCGATGGCCGCGCCCTGGATGATGCGCATCAACAGCAGCAACACCGGAGCCCACAGGCCGATCTGCGCGTAGGTCGGCAGCAGGCCCATGATCAGCGTCGGCACGGCCATGAGGAAAATGCTCAGGGTGAACATTTTCTTGCGGCCCAGCAGGTCGCCGAAGTGCGCCATGACAATGCCGCCCAGGGGACGGGCCAGGTAGCCGGCGGCGAAGATGCCGAAGGTCTGCATCATGCGCAGCCAATCGGGCATATCCACCGGGAAGAACAGCTTGCCGACCACTGCCGCGAAGAACACGAAAATGATGAAGTCGTAGAACTCAAGGGCGCCGCCCAGCGCGGACAGCGACAGCGTCTTGTAGTCATTACGGGTCAATGGACGCGACTGCTGCGCGTTACTTGAAGGCACGGAAGACATGAAAATGGTTTCTCTGTGAGGCACTTTTGAGTTTGCTGGCCATCAGCAGCGTCGGGGATAACCGAACGGTTTGCGGGCAAGATTATTTCGGCCAATGGGTGTATCGGCACCAAAATTGCGTACAAAAGAAGCGCTGTAGCCTTGAACAGGTCCGGCACGATAGCAAATTGTTTCAAAAAGCACACAGGCATAAGCGGCCGATGGGCCGAAAACCCTACCCGACAGTCGTCCTGTGACGTCTGCCCCGATATACTCGGCAACCGCCGGGCTAGACAGGGTTGGGTGAAAACGTAGCGAATCCTGTTTCCGTAGATGCTGTGCCAAGGCCACTTCCAGAGCCGTCTTGGCAGAGTTTCTCCCTTAAGCGCGGCCATCAGTAGTGAACGCATCACGTTCACATGAATCGTATTGACTGGCGCCTTTCAACCGCAGCAAGAACACCAAGAGTCATGGGTCAGAGGCACCCTAGGCATGATCGAGCTCGAACAAGAAGATCCCATCCCGCAAGGCGACCTTGCCCTGCAAATCACCGCATTGCCCCGTGAAACCAACGGTTTCGGCGATATTTTCGGCGGCTGGCTGGTATCCCAGATGGACCTGGCTGGCACCGCAATGGCCAGCCGTGTCGCCGGCGGTCGCGTGGCCACCGTTGCAATTGACCGCATGGCCTTCCTGGTCCCGGTTGCAGTAGGCGCGCAGCTGTCCTTCTATACCCAGACCCTGGAAATCGGCCGCAGCTCGATCCAGATGATGGTCGAAGTCTGGAGCGACGACCCCCTGTCCAGCGAATGGCGCAAAGTGACCGAAGCCGTCTTCGTCTTCGTCGCCATCGATGGCAGCGGTCGCACCCGCTCGGTCCCGGCCCGTCGATAAAGAAAGAGAGAAGGTTCCATGTCCATAGCCCAACCTGAAGTCGAATCCATCCAGCTGGGTGAACTGAACGCCTGGCGCATTCGCCACGACGACGCCGAGCTGGTGATTGCCCAACAGGGCGCGCACATCGTCAGCTACCAACGCGACGGCCATGAGCCATTGATCTGGTCCAACCCTGCCGCTGAATTCAAGCAGGGCAAGGCCATTCGCGGCGGCATGCCGGTGTGCTGGCCCTGGTTCGGCAACCTGGAGCGCAACCCGGACAGCGTCCAGGCCATGCGCCAGAGCGAAGAACCGGCCAAGGCCCATGGCGAAGTACGGGCGCTGAACTGGGAATTGATGGGCATGGGCCTGGACGGCGATGCCCTGCTGATCGACTTCATTGCGCCCCAGGCTGAAGGCAAGCTACCGGGCTGGCCGCACAATGTGGCGCTGAAGCTGAGCATCCGCATGGATCAGGCGTTGCACGTCAGCCTGGTCAGCTATAACGCGGGCGAACAAGCCGTAACTCTGAGTCAGGCATTGCATACCTACTTCGCGGTGAGCGATGTGCGCGAGATCAGCGTCGAAGGCCTCGACGGTCTCGACTACCTCGACACCCTGCAAAGCTGGGAAGAAGAACGTCAACAGACCGGTGCGCTGACGTTTACCGGCGAGACCGACCGTATCTACCTCGATACGCCGGAGCACCTGGCGATCAACGACCCGACCTGGAACCGGCGCATCTTCATTCGCGCCACCGGCTCGCAGTCGGCAGTGATCTGGAACCCCTGGACCGCCAAGACCGCCACTTTCAGCGACATGGCGGCCGACGGCTGGCAGGGCATGGTCTGCATCGAGACCGCTAACGTGCTGGAAGACGTAGCGGTCATCGAGCCGGGCGCCATGCAGGTCATGGGCGTGAGTATCTGGTCCGAATCGCTGTAAGCGGCGGTGCTTAAAGGTCCGCCTCGGTGACGACGCGGACCTTGCCCGCATCCAGCGCATAGGCCGCATCGGCCAGATCATTGCTGACTTTCTCGACCTTCAGCGTGCCGACCACCCACAGCGGTGTATAGATATCGTCCAGCTTCAAACCTTTCGGATAGCGCACCAGCACCATCTGATTGGGCGGCGGTGGCGGTACGTGAATGCAGGCGCCAGGGTAAGGTACAAGGAAGAACAGTGTGCTACGGCCCTTGGCATCAGTCTCCAGCGGCACCGGATAGCCGCCCAGACGAATATTCTTGCCGTCCATTGCCGCCACGGTCTTGGTCGAGTACATCACCGCAGGCAGGCCCTTGGCCTGTTTCAAGCCACCCTTGCTGTCAAAGCGCCCCTGCGCCTCGGGCGAGTTATGATCGATTTCGGGCATGGCTTCGAGGGCTTTCTGATCCGACTTGGGCATCAGTTCCAGCCAGTCGGTTTCCGGCAGTTCGGCATGCACCAGCCCGGACACCAGCAACAGGGAAACAAAGAGAAGACGACGCATGAGGAGCTCGGCAAAAGGGGAGTTGAAATTGCCGGCTATCTTAACGCCCTGCGCGGGTCTACGCAGAGCGCCAGATGAGGGGAATCAGTTCTTTTTGATCATGCCGTAGATGACCAGCAGGATAATCGCGCCGACCAGCGCGCCGAGAAAGCCCGCGCCCTGCCCTGCCTGATAGATACCCAGTGCCTGACCGCCATAAGTAGCCGCCAGCGAACCGCCGATGCCCAGCAGGATAGTCATGATCCAGCCCATGCTGTCATCGCCCGGTTTCAGGAACCGCGCCAGCAGGCCAACGATCAAGCCAATGAAAATGGTTCCGATGATACCCATGCGATGTTCCTCTGAAAGATGTGATCAAGCCCAAGCTTGGCCAGCCAATGGCTGCACGCTATCAGAGGGGCTTGGGAACAAAATGGTTCAATGGTGGGCCACCTACTATAGGACCGGCTTCAGTTGGGAGGGCGATCTCCCGGCTAAAGCAGGTCCTACCGGAAGATGATCAGCGAGGCTCAACCCTTGATCAACGCCTCAACCAGCTTCACCTGACGATCCAGAGTCGCGCGATCGGCGCTGCGTACGGTGGCATGACCCACCTTGCGGCCAACCTTGAACGCCTTGCCGTAGTGATGCAGGTGGCAGTCGTCAATGGCAATGACCTTCTCCACCGCAGGCACTTCACCGATAAAGTTGAGCATGGCGCTCTCGCCGACCTTGGCCGTGGAGCCCAGTGGCAGGCCCGCGACCGCCCGCAAGTGGTTTTCGAACTGGCTGCACTCGGCGCCTTCGGTGGTCCAGTGCCCGGAGTTGTGTACTCGCGGGGCGATTTCGTTGGCCTTGAGGCCGCCGTCGACTTCAAAGAATTCGAAAGCCATCACACCAACGTAATCGAGCTTTTGCAGCACACGACCGACATAGTCTTCGGCCAGGCCCTGCAACGGGTGATCGGTGCTGGCGATGGACAGGCGCAGAATGCCGTTGTCGTGGGTGTTGTGCACCAACGGGTAGAAACGGGTCTCGCCATCGCGGGCACGTACAGCGATCAGCGACACTTCGCCAGTGAACGGCACGAAGCCTTCCAGCAGGCAAGGCACACTGCCCAGTTCGGCGAAGGTATCGACCACATCAGCGGCCGTGCGCAGGACTTTCTGGCCTTTGCCGTCGTAACCGAGGGTGCGGGTTTTCAATACCGCAGGCAGGCCGATGCGGGCGACCGCAGCGTCCAGGTCGGCCTGGGACTGGATATCGGCGAATTCCGGCGTAGGAATGCCCAAGTCCTTGAACATGCTCTTCTCGAACCAGCGGTCACGGGCGATACGCAAGGCATCGGCGCTCGGATAGACCGGCACGAACTGCGAAAGGAAGGCGACGGTTTCCGCTGGCACGCTTTCGAATTCGAAGGTCACCAGATCGACTTCATCGGCCAACTGACGCAGATGATCCTGATCGCCGTAATCGGCACGCAGATGCTCGCCCAGGGCAGCGGCGCAAGCGTCCGGCGCGGGGTCGAGAAAAGCGAAATTCATCCCCAGCGGCGTACCTGCCAGGGCCAACATGCGACCCAACTGGCCGCCACCGATTACACCGATCTTCATGGAAAAACCTCAGGCGTCGCGCGGGTCTGGATTGTCCAGGACGTTGTCTGTCTGCTCAGTGCGGAATTTCTTCAGCACGGCGTGAAATTGCGGATGCTTGGCGCCCAGGATGCTGGCCGACAGCAGCGCGGCGTTGATCGCACCGGCCTTGCCGATGGCCAGGGTGGCAACCGGAATGCCCGCTGGCATCTGTACGATGGACAGCAGCGAATCGACGCCCGACAGCATCGACGACTGGACTGGCACACCCAGCACCGGCAAATGGGTCTTGGCTGCGCACATGCCCGGCAAGTGAGCGGCACCGCCGGCACCGGCGATGATCACCTCAATCCCGCGTTCCTCGGCCTGTTCGGCGTACTGGAACAGCAGGTCCGGCGTACGGTGGGCCGAAACCACTTTGACTTCGTACGGAATGCCGAGCTTTTCCAGCATATCGGCGGTGTGGCTAAGGGTGGACCAATCGGACTTGGAGCCCATGATCACGCCAACCAGTGCGCTCATCGTCGTGCCTCTCATCGGGCGCCCGCAGGCGCATCAAAAAACAAACAAGCCACGCGGGAGGACCGGCGTGGCTTGCTGTACGAATAATGACCGGTCGAGCCGGCCAAAGGCCGCGCAGTATACCGTAAAGCGGCGCGAAGACAGCCCCTTTGGCGACCATTAGTCAGCGGGAAACGTCAGCGTCCGCTCGAGCCCAATGAGACGGGGGCGATCTCAGTCCACCGCTCCCAGAAAGGCAGCAATATTCTGGCGATTCTTGAGGCTGTACTGGTAACAGTTGGCCCTGGATACCTGCCGATCAGGGAAGACATAGGTTTCACAGACAAGCCCGAACGCGTTGTACTGCAACTCGGCATCCTCGTGGGTCGCGCCGAAGCTGTGACCCAGTTCATGGGCGATGACCTGATAGGAATACAGGGACGCAATCACCGCGTAATGCCCTGCGTAAGTAACCCCCAGAATCGACTCGCTCAACTTGTCGCCGGTCACCAGCAAATAACGATGAGTCCGGTCCAATGACAATCCGCGCTGCCCCGCGAACGCCCTGACGCGACGAATCCAGTCTTTGAGCACGATTTCTTCGCCGCCCTTGTAATCGATATCGGTCATCCCTGGAACGGAACTCAGATATTCAATGACGAACTCACGGTCGCAGACTTTTTCCAGCTCTATAACGCAGCTTTGCAGGTAATTGCGCGGGACGATCCGGCGTGTCCCGGTATCGACATCATCGTGATAAAAAACAAACAGCTTCACAGGCTTCCTTGCCACGTTTCATTTCCTTATAGACGGTTGACTCTGCGCGCCCGCCACCATGGCAGGTTGCTCGAATCAAAAGCTACAAGACGGTCCGGGCAAAAACATCCGGACCGCAGAAGCAAGAAATGTAGTCCCCTCCATTTGAATATGTAGGAAACCACGCACCTTATTCACTCGCTGGCCTGCTCCAACTTGCGCCACAGCAGGCGCACATTGGCCTTGCGCACCAAGGCGCAGCGATACAGGCGGATCTCCAGCGGCACATGCCACTGCAAGCCGCCGCAGACCACTAGTTCACCGCGTGCCAGTTCGGCCGAAATGCTCAGCCGCGGCACCCAGGCAATCCCCAACCCTTCCAGCGCCATGCCTTTGAGGCTGTCGGCCATGGCGGTTTCATAGACAGTGGTAAAACGCAGGTTGCGCTGGCGCAGCAGCAGATTCACCGAGCGCCCGAGAAAGGCACCGGCGCTGTAGGCCAGCAAGGGCACGCTGGCATCGTTTTCCAGATCGAACAGCGGTCGGCCATTGGCGTCCGCCGCGCAGACCGGCAGCATTTCGGTGTGGCCCAAGTGCAGCGACGGGAAAATCTCGCTATCCATCTGCAAGGCCGCATCCGGATCGTAGAACGCCAGCATCAGGTCGCAGCCGCCTTCGCGCAGGGCATGCACCGCTTCACCGACGTTGGTGGCCACCAGGCGCGTGGCGATGTTCAGGCCATCATTACGAAGTTGGGCGATCCAGCGCGGGAAGAAACCCAGCGCCAGGGAATGCGCCGCCGCTACTTGAATGACTTCCCCCTGGCCGCCTTCCAGATGATGCAAATGCCTGAGCACTTCGCCCAGTTGCTCGACCACTGTGCGCGCTGTCACCAGAAACAGCTGGCCCGCTGCCGTCAGCTCGATAGGGGTGCGCGAGCGATTGACCAGGGTCAGGCCCAGCGCCGCCTCCAGGCTGCGGATGCGTCGGCTGAAGGCCGGCTGAGTAACGAAGCGCCGCTCCGCCGCCTGGGAAAAGCTGCGGGTGGCGGCCAGGGCGCTGAAGTCCTCCAGCCATTTGCTTTCCAGATTCATGGTGTCCTCGATGCTCACCTTGTAGGTACGAACCCTGTGGGAGCAAATTCATTCGCGAAGGGGCCAGCAATGTCAAAATCATTGGCACCTGACACACCGCTTTCGCGAATGAATTCGCTCCCACAGTCCGCTCCCAATAGAAAGAATGAAGTGTCAGGTTTGTTACGGTACCTGCATACGCCCATTACAACCAGATCGTCACACCAACATTATGCCGTTCCGGCATGGGGCAGCGTTTAACAGCATTGGTCAATATTACTCGCAAAGCCCAGTATCAGCGGCGTTCCGACACTTTCCGTGTCCATTCTGAGATTATCTCTATCATGTCCTCGCCTGCATCATCGCGCATCGAAAAAGACCTGCTCGGTGTTCTCGAAGTACCTTCCCATGCGTATTACGGTATCCAGACCCTGCGCGCAGTGAATAACTTCCATCTTTCCGGTGTGCCGATCTCGCACTACCCGAAACTGGTCGTGGCCCTGGCCATGGTCAAGCAGGCGGCGGCTGACGCGAACCACCAGCTGGGTCACCTCAACGCGACCAAGCACGCTGCCATCAGCGAAGCCTGTGCCCGTGTGATCCGTGGCGACTTCCACGAACAGTTCGTCGTCGACATGATTCAGGGCGGCGCCGGTACGTCGACCAACATGAATGCCAACGAGGTCATCGCCAACATTGCCCTGGAAGCCATGGGCCTGGAAAAAGGCGATTACAAACAGCTGCACCCGAACAACGACGTGAACATGGCGCAGTCCACCAACGACGCCTATCCGACCGCGATCCGCCTGGGTCTGCTGCTCGGCCACGACGCCCTGCTGGCCAGCCTGGACAGCCTGATTCAGGCGTTCTCGGCCAAGAGCCTGGAATTCAACCACGTCCTGAAAATGGGTCGTACCCAGCTGCAAGACGCCGTGCCGATGACCCTCGGCCAGGAATTCCACGCCTTCGCCACCACCCTGAACGAAGACCTCAATCGCCTGCGTAGCCTGGCGCCGGAGCTGCTGACTGAAGTCAACCTGGGCGGCACCGCCATCGGCACCGGCATCAACGCCGACCCTGGCTACCAGCAACTGGCGGTGGATCGTCTGGCCGTCATCAGCGGTCAGCCACTGGTTCCGGCGGCTGACTTGATCGAAGCCACTTCCGACATGGGCGCCTTCGTACTGTTCTCCGGCATGCTCAAGCGTACTGCGGTCAAGCTGTCGAAGATCTGCAACGACCTGCGCCTGCTGTCCAGCGGCCCACGTACCGGCATCAATGAAATCAACCTGCCAGCGCGTCAGCCCGGCAGCTCGATCATGCCCGGCAAGGTCAACCCGGTTATCCCGGAAGCGGTCAACCAGGTAGCGTTCGAAATCATCGGTAACGACCTGGCCCTGACCATGGCGGCCGAAGGCGGCCAACTGCAACTGAACGTGATGGAGCCGTTGATCGCCTACAAGATCTTCGACTCGATCCGCCTGCTGCAACGCGCCATGGACATGCTGCGCGAGCACTGCATCGTCGGCATCACCGCCAACGAAGATCGTTGCCGCGAGCTGGTCGAACACTCCATCGGCCTGGTCACCGCGCTGAACCCGTATATCGGCTATGAAAACGCCACCCGTATCGCCCGCATCGCCCTGGAAAGTGGCCGTGGCGTACTGGAGCTGGTGCGCGAAGAAGGCCTGCTGGACGACGCCATGCTCGCCGACATCCTGCGCCCGGAAAACATGATCGCCCCGCGTCTGGTGCCCCTCAAGGCCTGACCGACGCAGCAAACGACTCACCAGGCTGAGGGACTAGACACCTCTCACCTTTTCGAGGGCCAGGAGCGCATGCTCCCGGCCCTTTTTTTATGCAGTGATGGACGCCGTGTACGTTGGAGCAAGGCTTGCCCGCGAAGGCCTCCGCGCGGAGTGCCTGAATTACCGCGTTGTTCGGTTCGCGGGCAAGCCTCGCTCCAACGGAAGAGAAGCTGTTCCTGCTCAGGCAATCTGAAACAACCCATCAACCATCTGCGTCTGGGCCAGACGCTCGCGCAGATCGTCATCGAGCTCCGGATCATCCGGCAGGTACAGGCGCACCTTGCGGTAGGCGCTGACGCGGTTGATCTGGGTGCCGAGAAACTCCCAGACCACCCGGGAACAGGCCGGCGCACGGTGATCGGCCGAGGACACGCCGATCTTCAGGCCATTGAGCCGGGTGATGCGGCTCTTGTAGCTGGGAATCAAAACGGTCTGACAGATTTCATTGGAGGTCAGCGACTCGTAATCAACAAAAAACAGACGGTTTTGCAGGTAATAGGCCACGCCCAAGTAGCGATAGCGCTCGTAGTCCTCACCGCGAGCGGCGCGAGTTTGCAGACGTTCGGTGCGCTCATAGGTATAGTGCCCGCCCTCTTCGCGCAGGTGGACCAGCGAACACAGGATATGACCGGGCATCGACATCGAGTGGTAGTACTCGTGGTAGTAGCCCACATGCACCTGTAACTCGTTGGAAGAGCGTTGGCGCAGGTGCTCGAGCATCTGCTGCGGCGCACTCATCTCTGCGGCATCGCTGCTCGGCTTGGCCTTGGCGCCGATCAACCGGGCGAACTGCTCGGTCGGCAGGCCGATCTCGTACTCCTCTACGCCAAAGAAGTCGCAGATACGCTTGAGGTTATAGGGCGTCGGCAGGCTTTGCCCGCTGAGGTATTTGTTGAACTGGGCGCGGTTGATACCCAGCTGGCGACAGACCTCGGCAATGGAGCGGTAATGACGACACAGCAACTGCAAATTGGCGGGGAAGTATTCACGCATGGCACAGCTCGTCGGAATGGCGCTAGAAGACGCGAAGATAGCATCAACACGCATCACTTTCACTCAACCAGCGAAATTGCTCTGATCGCGGCGATCGCCAACCATTTGCACCCTGGAAAACGGGGTCGTGGCGCAACGTCTCGAACCGTTCACATTCGCCCAAAAAAGAAAAACAGCGAGGAATCATCCATGCTCGAAGTCATCAACGACTTCCTCTCCGGAAAAGTACTGATCGTGCTCATTGTAGGGCTCGGCAGTTACTTCACCATCCGCTCGCGCT
Organism: Pseudomonas sp. JUb42; assembly: GCF_024807945.1. Lineage (GTDB taxonomy): Bacteria > Pseudomonadota > Gammaproteobacteria > Pseudomonadales > Pseudomonadaceae > Aquipseudomonas. The sequence goes on from NZ_JANUFD010000003.1 coordinate 42,448, forward strand.
TCGTGCAATTGCGCCACTTCTTCCATATGTTCGCGGTATTCCGTGACAGCCTGCGCAGCAGCTCCGGCCAGCTCAGCTCGTTCCAGGCCCTGATGCTCAGCCTTGCCGGTCGCGTCGGTGCAGGCAACATTGCCGGTGTCGGCATCGCCGTGACCCTGGGTGGCCCTGGCGCCGTATTCTGGATGTGGGTGACCGCTCTGGTCGGCATGTCCAGCAGCTTCTTCGAATGCTCCCTGGGCCAGCTCTACAAGCGCTGCGACTCCGAAGGGCAGTTCCGTGGCGGCCCGTCCTACTACATCCAGCATGGCCTGGGCCATCGCGGCTGGGGCATGGTCATGGCGGTCCTGCTGTTGGTGACCTTCGGTTTCGCCTTCAACGGCCTGCAATCCCACGCCGTGACCCACTCGCTGAACAACGCCTTCGGCATCGACGCGACCTACAGCGGTATCGGCCTGGCCGTGCTGCTGGGCCTGGTGTTCATCGGCGGGATCAAGCGCATCGCGGCAGTCGCCGACCTGCTGGTGCCGGTCAAGACCCTGATCTACATCGCCGTGACCATCTACGTGATCGTCCTGCAGTTCGACCATGTTCCGGCCATGCTGGCGACCATCGTCAAGAGCGCCTTCGGCCTTGACCAGGCGTTCGGCGGCCTGATCGGCAGCGCCATCGTCATGGGTGTGAAGCGCGGCGTATTCGCCAACGAAGCAGGCCTGGGCAGTGCGCCCAACGTGGCCGCCGTCGCACAGGTCGAACACCCGGTTGCACAGGGCGTGGTCCAGGCGTTCAGCGTGTTCCTCGATACCTTCGTGATCTGCACCTGTACTGCCCTGCTGATCCTGCTGTCGGGCTTCTACACCCCCGGTTTCGAAGGCGACGGCATTGCCCTGACCCAGAACTCCCTGGCCGCCGTGGTCGGTGAATGGGGCCGGATGTTCATCAGTGTGGCCCTGGCCCTGTTCGTGTTCACCTCGATCCTCTACAACTACTATCTGGGCGAAAACAGCCTGCGCTTTATCCTCGGTGAAAACCGCAAGGCGCTGATCGGCTACCGCGCACTGGTACTGGCCCTGATCCTCTGGGGTGCGGTCGAGAACCTGAGCACCGTGTTCGCCTTCGCCGACATCACCATGACCTTGCTGGCGTTCGTCAACCTGATCGCCCTGGCGCTGCTGTTCAAGGTCGGCATGCGCATCCTGCGTGACTACGATGACCAGCGCAAAGCCGGGATCAAGACGCCGGTGTTCGACTCCAGCAAGTTCGCCGACCTGGATATCGACCTGAAAGCCTGGCCTGCCAACCCGAGCGCACCCGCTCCGACCACTCAGCCCGAGTCGCAGCCTCATGGCGCCGCGCAAACCCAACGCTGAGTCCACTGACCTGAGCCGTTGCGACTATGTCGCACGGCCAAGGCTGGGCATCATCACCGGCTCCGGCCCCGAAGCCGGTATGGATATGTGGGCCAAGCTGCTGCAAGAGAACCGCCGGCGCCTCGGCCCGGCGTTTCGCGGTGATATCGACGCCCCGGCAGTGACCATCGTTTCAGACCCTGAACTGGGTCTGTCGATGGAGCTGGAAAAAACCGCCGAGACCGTCTGGCGTGCCCTGCACGCCGACATTCTCGCGCTGGACGGCCAGGTCGCCGCCTTCAGCATTGCCTGCAACACCCTCAACCTGTTTGCCGGACGCATTCGCGATCTGCCGCTGCACAGTGAATTCATCTCCTTCCGCGATGTGCTGCACGAATATCTGCAACGCAGTGGGGTGGAGCGTGTCTGCCTGCTCGGCGCCCGCCCGGTGGCAGAACTGGGCGAATGGTCGCCCTACAGCGACTTGCGCGAAGCGGTCGAGTTCGAGCCCGTTGTGCAGGGTGAGCCGTTGCATCAGTTGATCTACGACATCAAGGTATTCGGCGCGGCGGATCCGGGCGTGCGCTCGCGTTTCGCCGAACTGCTGGCCTCCATCGAATCCGCTACAGTGCTGCTGGCCTGTACGGAACTGCCGCTGGTGGCCGATATCGTGACCGACAAGACGCTGGTGGATGTCACCCAACTGGTGGCCGAGGCGATGTTGGATCGGTGTATATGACGAGCTGGACCGTGGGAGCGAGGCTTGCCCGCGAGAGGCCGGTACATCCGACACATATTTAGAGATCGAAAGACCGTATTCGCGGGCAAGTCGGAACGCCGCCCGCTCGCTCCCACAGGGCCGAGGCTTATCGCTCAACTTTCCAGGAGACACCCATGAACCCAGTCACACCCGCCCGCCAGGTCATGGTGCTCTATACCGGCGGCACCATCGGCATGCAGGCCAGTGCCAATGGCCTGGCCCCGGCCTCGGGTTTCGAGGCGCGCATGGCCGAGCAACTGGCCGCGCAGCCTGAGCTGATCGTGCCACAGTGGCGCTTTCGCGAAATGGCGCCACTGATCGACAGCGCCAACATGACCCCCACCTACTGGCAGCGCCTGCGTGAAGCGGTGATCGAAGCCGTGGATGCAGGTTGCGATGCCGTACTGATCCTGCATGGCACCGACACCCTGGCCTACAGCGCGGCCGCCATGAGCTTCCAGTTGCTGGGGCTGAGCGCGCCGGTGCTGTTCACCGGCTCCATGCTGCCTGCCGGTGTGGCGGACAGCGATGCCTGGGAAAACGTCAACGGCTCGCTGCTGGCCCTGAGCAAAGGCCTGGCCTCGGGTGTGCATCTGTATTTCCATGGCGAACTGCTGGCGCCGACCCGTTGCGCGAAAATCCGCAGCTTCGGCCGTCACCCCTTCGCCGCGCTGCAACGCTCGCGCAATGGCCAACCGGTCAATGCCCGCCCGGCAGCGCTGGACTATCGCCAACCGAAATGCCTGGCCAGTGTCGGCGTACTGCCACTGGTGCCGGGCATCGCTGCGGCACAAGTCGATGGCCTGATCGACAGCGGCATCCACGCGCTGATCCTCGAATGCTTCGGCAGCGGCACCGGCCCCAGCGACAACCCGGACTTCCTCGCCAGCCTCAAGCGCGCGCAGGACAAGGGGCTGGCGGTGGTCGCCATCACCCAATGCCATGAAGGCGGCGTCGAACTGGACGTCTACGAAGCTGGCAGCCGCCTGCGTGGCGTCGGCGTACTGTCCGGTGGCGGCATGACACGCGAAGCAGCGTTCGGCAAACTGCATGCGTTGTTGGGCGCAGGCTTGCCGACCGAAGAAGTCCGGCGGTTGGTTGAGCTGGATCTGTGCGGCGAACTGCGCTGAATTTCGTTTTATTGCTATCTATGTGGGAGATCCAGCCCTGTCTACGACGCCGCGCTGTGACGCAGTAAACACTAAGCGGGGCAGGTGGCAAACCGTGTGGGAGCGAATTCATTCGCGAAGAGGCCGGTACATTCGACGCACCTTCAGCGTCTGGAACAACGCTTTCGCGAATAAATTCGCTCCCACTGAATCCGTCCCCATAGAATTCACCGCTACAGAATTTGACCCGGTAGAACCACCCGGTTTCCCCGGCACAAGATTTGCTCCCCCTATCCGGCCAATCGCGCCGGATAACCCCCATGCTGCACTCCCACCTGACCACCCTCAACGCCGTCTCCCTGGTCCTGGAAACCTTCGCCGCCGAAGGCCGACCCCGCGAAGCCCTGCTTGAAGGCAGCGGCATCAGCCTGGCCGAGCTGGACCGGGCCGATATCCGCATCGCCACCCATCAGGAAATGCAGGTCTGCGCCAACGCAGTGGCCCTGCGCCGGGACATCGGCCTGGATCTTGGGCGGCGCATGCATGTGTCGTCCTACGGGATTCTCGGTTACGCCCTGCTGACCAGTGCCACTTTCGGTGACGCCCTGCGCCTGGCCCTGACCTACCCGGCGCTGCTCGGCACCCTGTTCGAACTGTGTCTGATCGAAGATGGCGACAAGATCTGGCTCAGCGCCAGCGACTACCGCGACAACGAAGCCCTGACCGCCTTCAACAGCGAACTGTGCATGACCTCCCTGAAAGTCATCTGCGACGACCTGCTCGGCCACGCCCTGCCCCTGCTCGGCGCGCGCTTCGCTTATCCGGCCCCGGACTACCGACAGCGCTACGCCGAAAACTTCCCCTGTGCCGTGCAATTCGAGCAGGCCGACAACGCCTTTGCCTTTTCCCGCCACTGGCTCGACCAACCCCTGCCACTGGCCGACCGCATCACCCATCGCGACATGCATGAGCGCTGCCGTCGGCAGAACATCGAGTTCACCGGGCGTCAGGCCTGGCTAGGGCGTATCCGTCAGTTGATCGCCAGTCAGTTGCACTCAGCCCCCGGTCTCGGCGCCCTGGCCACGCAAATGAATTGCTCCGAACGCACCCTGCGCAGGCATCTGCAGGCCAACGGCAGCAGCTATCAGGAACTGCTCGACGAGCTGCGTTTCGAGCGCGCCAAGCAGATGTTGCAAGAGGACGAACTGCCCATCTACCGCATCGCCGAAGAGCTGGGCTTCAGCGAGACCGCGAGCTTTCGTCATGCCTTCAGCCGCTGGAGCGGCGTGGCGCCGAGCCAGTTCAGGCCCTGAAACGGGGCATGGATGCCTCATTAAGAGGCGATATGCGGCCAGTCTTTATGGCCGAAAAAATCCCCTTTTGGCCGTTCCCGTCGTTCCCGCCAGCGTCCTTGCACGCCAAAAATGGAACACCGACAGCCAAGAGGAAAACAACAAATGCTGACGATCTATTCGGACGATCATCGCCTGCACCATGGCCGCTGCGAGCTCATCGACGGGCAACTCAAGCCCTGCTTCGAGATGCCGTCCCGCGCCGACCATGTGCTGCAGCGGGTCAAGGCGCGCAATCTCGGCCCGGTGCTGGCGCCTGATGACTTCGGCTTGGCCCCTGTACAACGGGTGCACAGCGCCGACTACCTGGAGTTCTTCAAGGGCGCCTGGCAGCGCTGGGCCGCCACGGGCAGCGAGGGCGATCTGCTGCCCTTCACCTGGCCGGCCCGCACCCTGCGCTCAATCAAACCCACCAGTTTGCACGGCGAGTTCGGCTACTACAGTTTCGACGCCGGGGCACCGATCACTGCGGGTACTTGGCAGGCCGCCTACAGCGCCGCACAGGTCGCCCTGACCGCGCAAAATGCGATTCAACAGGACGGCCTGCCCAGCGCCTTCGCCCTGTGCCGTCCACCGGGCCATCACGCGGCTGGCGATTTGATGGGTGGTTACTGCTACCTGAATAACATCGCCATCGCCGCCCAGGCTTTCCTCGATCAGGGCCGTAAGAAAGTGGCGATCCTCGACGTCGATTACCACCACGGCAACGGTACGCAGTCGATCTTCTACGAGCGCAGCGACGTGCTGTTCACCTCGATCCACGGCGACCCTGCCATCGAATTCCCGTTCTTCCTCGGTTACGCCGACGAACTCGGTGAAGGTCCGGGCACGGGCTACAACTTCAACTATCCATTGCCTGCAGGCAGTGATTGGGCCGCCTGGAGCCAGGCGCTGGAACAGGCCTGCGCACAGATCCAGGCCTACGACCCGGACGTGGTGCTGGTTTCCCTGGGTGTCGATACGTTCAAGGACGACCCCATCTCCCAGTTCAAACTGGACAGCCCCGATTACCTGAGCATGGGCGCACGCATTGCCCGGCTCGGCAAACCGACGCTGTTCGTGATGGAAGGCGGCTATGCCGTCGAGGAAATCGGCATCAATGCCGTGAATGTGCTGGAAGGCTTCGAAACCGTCTGATCCGACCTTATTACAAGAGCGAACACGATGAATCCATTCAAGCGTCTTATGGCTCCCGTACTCTGCGCCTCGCTGTTCTGCGCCGCGACCCAGGCCGATGAACAGCGCACGCTGCGCGTCTACAACTGGTTCGACTACATCACCCCGCAAACCCTGGTGGACTTCAAGCAAGACGCCAAGGTCAACCTGATCTACGACATCTTCGACACCAACGAAGCGCTGGAAGCCAAGCTGCTGACCGGCAACTCCGGCTATGACGTGGTGGTGCCGTCCAACGTGTTCCTGGCCAAGCAGATCGAAGCCGGGGTGTTCCAGCCCCTGGATCGCAGCAAGCTGAGCAACTACTCGCACCTGGACCCCAAGCTGATGAAGCTGTTGGAGGCCAACGATCCGGGCAACAAATACGCCGTGCCCTACATGTACGGCACCATCCTGATCGGCTTCAACCCGGAAAAGGTCAAGGCGGTGCTGGGTGACAAGGCACCGGTGGACAGTTGGGACCTGATCTTCAAGGAAGAGAACATCAGCAAGCTCAAGCAGTGCGGCGTCGCCCTGCTCGACTCGCCTTCGGAAATCATGCCCCTGGCCTTGCAGCACCTGGGCCTGCCACCCAACAGCACCAAGCCAGCGGACTACGCCAAGGCTGAAGCGCTGATGCTGAAGATCCGGCCGTACATCAGCTACTTCCACTCGTCCAAGTACATGGCCGATATCGCCAACGGTGACATCTGCGTGGCCGTCGGTTACTCCGGCAGCTTCTCCCAGGCCGCCAACCGCGCCAAGGAAGCCAAGAACGGCGTAGTCGTGGACATGCGCCTGCCCAAGGAAGGCGCACCGATCTGGTTCGACATGCTCGCCATCCCCAAAGGCGCCAAAAACACCGAAGACGCCCACGCCTTTATCAACTACCTGCTGCAACCCAAGGTGATCGCACCGATCAGTGACTTCGTCGGCTACCCCAACCCGAACAAGGACGCCACCGACCTGGTCGACCCGGCGATCCGCAGCAACCCCAACCTGTACCCCACCGAAGAAGCGATGAAAACCCTCTACACCCTGCAACCCCTGCCCCACGACGCCGAGCGCGCACGGACCCGGGCGTGGACCAAGATCAAGTCGGGGACCTGATTAAAAGGCAAGCATAGATACTGTGGGAGCGCGGCTTGCCCGCGAAGGCGATCTTTAAGGTTCAAAGAATCTGGAGGCTGTACGGGCCTCTTCGCGGGCAAGCCGCGCTCCCACAGATTTGGTCTCATCAGAAACTCAGCGACTATTTCCCCGGAACCAACCCCGTCTGCCTGTGCTCAACTCTTATCTGGATGCTCACCGCCACGCCACCGAGGGTTAATTCAATGGGTTCGTCTTCTTCCATCGAACAGCACAGCGCACGCGACCAACTTTGCATCAACACCATCCGCACCCTGGCCATGGATGCCGTGCAGAAGGCCAATTCCGGTCATCCCGGCACGCCTATGGCCCTGGCTCCGGTGGGTTATACGCTGTGGAACCGCTTCCTGCGCTATCACCCCGAGCACCCGGACTGGCCTAACCGCGACCGTTTTGTCCTGTCGGTCGGGCATGCCTCGATGCTGCTGTATTCGCTGCTGCACCTGGCCGGCGTGGTCGAGATCGACGAGCACGGCAAGCCTTCGGGCAAGCCGGCGGTCGCCCTGGAAGACATCAAACAGTTCCGCCAACTGGACTCCAAGACGCCCGGTCACCCGGAATACCGCATGACCACGGGCGTGGAAACCACCACCGGGCCGCTGGGCCAGGGCTGCGCCAACAGTGTCGGCATGGCCATGGCCGAACGCTGGCTGGGTGAGCGCTTCAACGGCCCGCAGCGCACGCTGTTCGACTACAACGTCTACGTGCTCTGCGGTGATGGCGACATGATGGAAGGGGTCACCAGCGAGGCGGCCTCGATTGCCGGGCACCTCAAGCTGGCCAACCTGTGCTGGATCTACGACAACAACACCATCAGCATCGAAGGCCACACCAACCTGGCCTTCAGCGAAGACGTACAGACCCGTTTCGAGGGCTACGGCTGGAACACCCTGCATGTGGCCGACGCCAACGACACCGAGGCTCTGGCCAAGGCCATCGAGGTGTTCAAGCACACTAATGACGCGCCGACCCTGATCGTGGTCGACAGCGTGATCGGCTATGGCTCGCCCCATAAGCACAACACCTCCGCCGCCCACGGCGAACCCTTGGGCGAAGATGAAATCAAGCTGACCAAGCAATTCTATGGCTGGGACGAAAACTCTAGTTTCCTGGTGCCCGACGATGCCCGCACCTGCCTGCGCGACAGCCTGCTGCAACGCAACAGCGAGGCCTACGACAGCTGGCAGCAAACCCTGAAGGCGCTTGAAAGCAGCGAACCGAAGCTGGCCGACGAATTGCGCCGTATGCGTGCCGGGGAAATGCCGGAGCAATGGCAGGATTCGATGCAGTCCTTCGAAGCCGACCCCAAGGGCCTCGCCACCCGTGCTTCCGGCGGCAAGGTGCTGAATGCCTTCGCCGAGCAAATCCCGTGGCTGCTGGGCGGTTCGGCGGACTTGTCGCCGTCCACCAAAACCAACCTGACCTTCGACGGCGCGGGCAGTTTTGCCGCCGATAACTACAGCGGCCGCAACCTGCACTTCGGCATCCGCGAACACGCCATGGGCTCCATCGCCAACGGCATGGCGCTGTGCTACGTGCGGCCCTATGCCTCGACCTTTCTGGTGTTCAGCGACTATATGAAGCCGCCGATCCGCCTCGCGTCGATCATGGAATTACCGGTGATCTTCGTCTTCACCCACGACTCCATCGGCGTCGGCGAAGACGGCCCGACCCACCAGCCCATCGAACAACTGACACAACTGCGCTCGACACCCGGCCTGCTGACCCTGCGCCCAGGCGATGCCAATGAAACCGCTCAGGCGTGGAAAGTGGCCCTGGCCCAGACCAATCGGCCGTCGTGCATCATCCTTTCGCGCCAACCCATGCCAACCCTGGACCGCAAGCAATACGCCGCGGCACAAGGGCTGGCAAAAGGCGCTTACGTGTTGGCCGACGCGAAAGCAGGCGAACCGGCGGTGATCCTCATCGCTACCGGCAGCGAAGTCGGCATGACGGTGCAGGCCTACGAGCAGCTCAAGGCCGAAGGTATCGCTGCGCGCGTGGTGTCGATGCCGAGTTGGGAACTGTTCGAGCAACAGGACCAGGCCTACCGCGACAGCGTTTTCCCACCTGCCGTGACCGCACGGGTCGCTGTGGAACAGGCCGGACCGCTGGGCTGGGATCGCTATGTCGGCAACACCGGAGCCAAAGTGGTGATGAACACCTTCGGTGCCTCGGCGCCCATCGATAAGCTGCAGGCCAAATTTGGCTTTACCGTGGAGAACATTGTGAAGGTAGCTAAGGCACAGTTGGCGCTCTGATCTCATGGTAAGCACACGCCTGTAAGAGCTGCCGCAGGCTGCGAAAGCGGTGGTTCATGTAGAACCCATTCGCAGCCTTCGGCAGCTCCTACAGAGGCAGATCAATCGCGCCAGGCCTCTTTCAGCCTGGCCAACGCCAGGGCAATCTCCGCTTCGGGCACCGCCGCAAACCCCAGCACCAGCCCGGCGCGGTTATCCACAGGCTCGCTGGAATCGGGCAGCCAATAATCGCTCAGGGCACTGATCTCTACTCCCACATCCCTCGCCTTGGCCACCAGCTCCTGTTCCCTCGCCAGGCTCTCGACCCGCATCGCGCAGTGCAGCCCCGCCACCACCTTGGGCATCACTTCACAACCGCGAATATCCGCAGGCCATCCGGCCAGCAAGGCATTGCGGCGGCTCAACGCGGCCCGCCGCATGCGACGGATATGCCGCTGGAAATGGCCCTTGGCAATGAACTCGGCCATCACTCGTTGCGTACCGATTTCGGAATGGCGCATGTCGACGGCGCGACGCTGACTGAACGGCTTGACCAACCTCTCAGGTAAAACCAGATAACCCAGGCGCAGCGCCGGAAAGGCGATCTTGCCGAAAGTGCCGACATACAGCACTCGACCGTGCCGATCCAGCGCCGCCAAAGGTGCCAATGGCGCGCCGCTATAGCGGTATTCGCCGTCGTAATCGTCTTCGACGATCCAGCCCTTGGTGCGTTCGGCCCAGGCCAGCAGGTCGAGGCGCCGGGCCAGGCTCATGACCACGCCGGTGGGGTACTGATGCGAAGGCGTCACGTAGGCCATTTTGCAGTCGCTGCGTGCCAGTTCCGCGCTCTGCATGCCCTCTTCATCCACCGTGATGCCCTGCAGCCTGGCCCCGGCGATGGCGAACGCATGACCCGCTGCCCTGTAGCCTGGGTTTTCCACAGCCACCCCGTCTCCGGCCTGCACCAGCAACTGTGCACAAAGGCTGATGGCCTGCTGCGCACCACTGGTGATCACAATTTGCTCAGCCGTGCAGGTCAGCCCGCGCGAACTGCGCAAATAAACGGCAATCAGCTCGCGCAGACGTGCATCTCCTGCCGCCTCACCATACCCCAGCAGATGCAGGTCCGGTTTTCGCCAGAAAGCCGCGTGCAGCTTGCCCCACACGGCAAATGGGAATAGATCGAATGCAGGCACACCCACCCGAAACGCCTTGGGCGGCCCACCCAGTGGAGGGTTCAGATGGTGCTTGTGCAGCAATTCCAGCGCCGGACTGTGGATAACTTCACTGGATGAAATGCCAGGTATTTCCGGCGATTTTGTGGATAACCCTGTGGGTAAGCCTGGTGATAACCCTGTGGACACTTTTGTGGATAGTTTTTTCGGCGAAGCTTTTTCCAACGCCATCTGCCGACTCGGTAATTGCGCGACATAGGTGCCATCACCGATGCGACCATCGGTAAAACCCTCGGCGTACAACTGGTCATAGGCGCGCATCACGCTGTTGCGCGAGATCGACAGCGACTCGGCCAGGTCGCGACTCGCGGGCAGGCGCGTGCCGCTGCTCAAGCGTCCATCGAGAATACGCAGGCGCAGCGCCTGATACAGCTGGCGGCTCAGGCCCTGGCGGCGGTCCAGCTCGATCCCGGCCAGGTTGAAAGGAAATGACGGCGGCTGTTCAGGCATGAAATTGGCCCTATCAAATTGGCTCTTAATGGTTCTTACATCGAACCAATAGGCTGCCTAGGATTCACTCATTCGCCAAGGAATAATTTCATGTACACACCCAGTGCCTTCAACGATGAAGAACTTGCCAGCCTGCACGGCCTGATCGAACAGACGCGCCTGGCAATTCTGGTCACCCATGACGAAAACGGCATACAGGCCTCGCATCTACCGCTGTTGTTCAGCCCCGAACAAGGGCCGTTCGGCACGCTCTACGGCCACATGGCCAAGGCCAATCCGCAATGGCAAACCTTGCAGACCCGCGCCGAAGCCATGGTGATCTTTGCCGGTGCCGACGCCTACGTCAGCCCGGGGTTTTATCCGAGCAAGGCCGAGCATGGCAAAGTGGTGCCAACCTGGAATTACCAGGCGGTGCACGCCTATGGCCGCGCCGATGTTTTCACCGACGCCGGGCGCCTGCTCAATCTGGTCAGCGCCCTGACCGACAAACACGAAGGCAGCCGCGCGCAGCCTTGGGCGGTAGCGGATGCGCCAGCCGAGTACATCGACAAGATGCTCAGTGCCATCGTCGGCTTCGCCTTGCCGATCAGCAGCCTGGAAGGCAAGCGCAAGTTCAGCCAGAACCGCAGCGCTGAGGACATTGCCGGTGTGCGCGCAGGCCTGATCGCCACGGCCGATGCCCGCGACCTTGAACTCGCCAAATTGATGAACACATAGGAAGGAGAATCACTGTGTCCGATGTTCAGATTCGCCCCGTTACCGAACAGGATCACGCTGCCTGGCTGCCGCTGTGGCAGGCGTACCTGCGATTCTACAAGACCGAGCTGAGCGACGAAGTCTGCGCCAGCACCTGGCAGCGTTTGCTCGACCCGAGCGAAACCACCAACGGTGCCCTGGCCTGGCAGGACGGCAAGGCCATCGGCATGGTGCACTTCATCTATCATCGCTCCAACTGGAGCATCAAGAATGCCTGCTATCTTCAGGACCTGATTGTCGCCCCGGACCAGCGCGGCACCGGCGTCGGCCGCCTGCTGATCGAACACGTCTACGTGACGGCCAAGGCCAACAACTGCGACAAGGTGCACTGGCTGACCCACGAGACCAACGCCACGGCCATCCAGTTGTACGAACGCATCGCCGAGCGCCCCGGCTATATCCAATTCCGCAAAATGCTCTAGGAAATCCACCGATGTCGAATACCGAATTGCATTGGCAGCCCGCCCAACTCCCCGACAGCCAGACCCTGCAAGGGCGCTTTATCCGCCTGGAAAAACTCGACCCGGCGCGTCACGGCGATGACTTGTGGCAGGCACTGGAAGGCCCGGACTCGGATCGCAAGCTCTGGGACTACCTGCCTTACGGGCCTTTCCCACAGCGCAGCGACTTCGATGCCTGGCTGGCCAGGCATGCGGTGGACACCGACCCGTGGTTCTACAGCGTGATCGATCAGGTCAGCGGCAAGTGCGAAGGCATCATCAGCCTGATGTCCATCGTCCCGGCACACGGCCGTATCGAAATCGGCCACGTCACCTTCGGCGCTGCCATGCAGCGCACCCCCAAGGGCACCGAGGCGATCTACCTGCTGGGCAAGGCCTCGTTCGCCTTGGGCAACCGTCGCCTGGAGTGGAAATGCAACGGCAACAACGCCCGCTCCAAGCGCGCTGCGGAGCGTTTCGGCTTTAGCTTCGAAGGCATTTTCCGCCAGCACATGGTGGTCAAGGGCGTGAACCGCGACACGGCCTGGTATTCGATCCTGGACAGCGAATGGCCGACGATTGCCGCTGGTTTCGAACGCTGGCTGGCGGCGGACAACCAACAGCCGGATGGCCAAGTGAGAACTCTGGAAGAGTGCCGCGAGTCGGCTTGATGCTAACCCTGTGGGAGCCGGCTTGCTGGCGATAGCGGTGTGACAGGCGACATTTTCATTGCCTGACCTGACGCCATCGCCAGCAAGCCGGCTCCCACAAATCTCATTCCAATTCATACACGTGCAACGGTCAGTTGATCTGCCGCTGCCGCCTCACCACCCCCATCTGCAAACCAAAGGGCCGGAACACCGCATTCAACGACTTCAATGTCGGGTTGCCCTCGCCCTGCTCGATCTGGATCAGCGTGCGTACCGAGATTTTGCACATCCGCGCGTATTGGCTCTGATGCAGCTTCGCACCCTCGACCCGCAGGCGCTTGACCGCCTCGCCGATCTCCAGGCTACCCTCGGCAATGCCTTGCTGCACGCCTTCGATCAACAGGGCGCGGGCGTCGATGGAGAGTGTCATTGCAGCCCCCAGGCAGTCAGCCGTTGCGCAAGCTTGCCCAGAGCGATGGCTGGATGATTGAAGGTGACCAGTGGCAAGCCGTAGTCGCTCAACAGGTCAGGCAAGGCCCGCAACTGCTGGGCGTCCTGGCGCAGGCGATCGAAAGCATCCTGCGGATCAACAATATCAGCCAGCGCCTCGCAGGCAGCACGCCAATCGACATGCCCTGCCCGCTCGACCGCACTTGGCCACTTGGTAGTACGAGTCACACCTTCGTCATCCATGACCATTGGCGCGAGGTCATAGATCGGCGCCAGCCGATAGGCGTTGGAGGTACGGATAATGGCGGTATTACGCCCGTGATTGTCCGAGTTGCCCAGTATCAGGTTGATCAGGTCACGTCGCAGGTATTCGGCCACCAGCCCAGGAATTTCCACCCGTTGACCGGCCTCAATCCATAGCCGGGTCAACAGGTTGATGACCTCCACGTGATCCATGCGGCTACCCGGCACCGTTACACCGGCCAATGAGTAGATCGACTCCACCGCCAAGCGCTCGACACCTTGTGCCGACACCTGGCGATCAAAGCGTTTCATCCACAGGCTCGGCTTGTTGGCTTCTTCCAGGGCCAGATCAGCGCTAGCGACTGTCTCGATACCCAGCTGTTGCAGTGCCTTGTAGTACAGATGCTCGCTGCGCAGGATGTCCTGATCGTTGCTCAGTGCCTGGTTGCGGGCAAACTTGATAAACCAGTGCTGGCGGGCTTGCTCATCGGGCAATATCGCATCCGGGTACAACAGACCGTCGACGCCTTGGGTCATCAACAGCTTGGGCGCCTCACCGCCAGCGCCCGTTGCCCCGCCAATGGCGGCGCCTTGTTCGTAAGCATATTCAAGAAAGTGCTGATCGCGACTGACCACGTCCTGACGCGTGAACCCCAGGGGCTCATCCTGATTCAGCGCCTCTACCGATTCCTTGATCCGCAGATTGCCGATGGGGGCCGGTGTACTGCGCCCCAGCAAATACAGGTCATCGCTCAAGCCCTCGGGTTTTTCCCGACCGATATGGGCAATCAGAAAACGCCTTGCAGCGCCCGACGGTGCAATATCCTGCAGAAAAGCCGGCGCCTCGCGCGACGATAACGAGTCGAAATCCACGGGCAGGCGAGCGCTCACCGCCTGAGCGAACGAGCTTTGATAGGCGTCCACATTGGCGTGGACATAAGCTGATTTATAGGCGAGCCGGCAAGGGCTGAGCAAGCCTTGCAAAGGCTCGGTAAAAGCCAGGGTCATAGCATCTTGCCAGATCCCCGCCCCATACACTTGAAGCGTCAGGTTATGCATGTTCGACCTGCAATATATTGCAATTTACAGTCGGCGGAGCCGCATCTATCTGCACTATAGTGCATTCCACGACTTAAATGCCTGGAGAATATGCAATTTAATGCATTTAAAGGCGAAGAGCGTCGTTATGTCTGCAATTAAATGCAGCTCCGTTTCAACGGGCAAAAAAAGAGGGAGCCAAGGCTCCCCAAGAGGTTAATCGTTAGCGGGTTTGTCGAAGGCGATATCAGCCTTCAATCTCAATCAGGATCTCGCCCGGATTGACCCGATCGCCCTTGGCGACGTGAATGGCGACGACTTTGCCGGCGATGGAGGCCTGGACTTCGGTTTCCATCTTCATGGCTTCGGTGATCAGTACGGCCTGGCCGGCCTTGACCATGTCGCCTTCCTTGACCAGCACGTCGACGATGTTGCCCGGCATGGTGGTGCTGACGTGGCCGGGGCCGGTGGCCTGGTTGCGCTTGCTGGCGCCGCCGCCGACGAATTCGTTGAGCGGTTCGAACACCACTTCTTCCGGCATACCGTCGATGGACAGGTAGAAGTGACGCTTGCCACCGGCCTTGACGCCGACGCCGGTGATATCCACGCGATAGCTTTCGCCGTGTACGTCGATGACGAACTCAGTCGGCACGCCCTCGCCACCCGCCTTGGCTACGCCGCCCGCTTCCGGGATTGGCAGCAGGGCTTCAGGCGCCAGGGTGCCGGCGGCGCGTTCTTCGAGGAACTTGCGGCCAATGTCCGGGAACATGGCGAAGGTCAGCACGTCCTCTTCGGACGCTGCCAGGGTGCCAATGTCAGCGCGAAGCTTGGTCATTTCCGGCTTGAGCAGGTCGGCCGGACGCACGTCGATCAGCTCTTCGTTGCCGATGGCCTGGCGACGCAGTTTTTCATCGACCACACCCGGTGCCTTGCCGTAGCCGCCTTGCAGGTACAGCTTCACTTCATTGGTGATGGTCTTGTAACGCTCACCGGCCAGTACGTTAAAGAACGCCTGAGTGCCGACGATCTGCGAGGTCGGGGTCACCAACGGTGGGTAGCCCAGGTCCTTGCGCACGCGCGGGATCTCAGCCAGCACTTCGCTCATGCGGTTCAGGGCGCCCTGTTCCTTGAGCTGGTTGGCGAGGTTGGAAATCATCCCGCCCGGCACCTGGTTGACCTGAACACGGGTATCGACCGCAGTGAATTCGCTCTCGAACTGGTGATACTTCTTACGCACGGCGTAGAAATACAGACCGATTTCCTGCAACAACTCCAGGTCCAGACCGGTGTCGAACTCGCTGCCCTTGAGCGCCGCGACCATGGACTCGGTGCCCGGATGGCTGGTGCCCCAAGCGAAGCTGGAGATGGCGGTGTCGATGTGGCTGGCACCGTTTTCGACGGCCTTGAGCTGGCACATGGCGGCAAGGCCAGCGGTGTCATGGGAGTGGATGAAGATCGGCAGGGACTGCTCGGCCTTCAGCGCCTTGACCAGTTCGCCAGTAGCGTATGGAGTCAGCAGACCGGCCATGTCCTTGATTGCCACCGAGTCGCAACCCATGGCTTCCATTTCCTTGGCCTGGGCCACGAACGCCTCGATGGTGTGCACCGGGCTGGTGGTGTAAGCGATAGTGCCCTGAGCGTGCTTGCCAGCGGCCTTCACCGCTTCAATAGCCACGCGCAGGTTACGCACGTCGTTCATGGCGTCGAAGATGCGGAACACGTCGATACCGTTGTCCGCCGCCTTGGCCACGAAGGCCTTGACCACGTCATCGCTGTAATGGCGATAACCCAGCAGGTTCTGCCCGCGCAAGAGCATCTGCAGACGGGTGTTAGGCAGGGCGGCACGCAGTTGGCGCAGACGCTCCCACGGGTCTTCCTTGAGGAAGCGTACGCAGGCGTCGAAAGTGGCGCCGCCCCAGACTTCCAGGGACCAGTAGCCGACCTTGTCGAGCTTGTCGCAGATCGGCAGCATGTCTTCAGTGCGCATGCGGGTGGCCAGCAGCGACTGGTGGGCGTCACGCAGAATGGTATCGGTGACGAAGATTTTCTTGCTCATTGTTCTATTCCTCACAGGCCCGCGTGGGCGGCGATAGCAGCGGCGATGGCCAAGGCCAGCTCTTCGGGTTTGCGCTTGATCGAGTAGTTGGTCAGTTCAGGGTGGGCTTCGACGAAGCTGGTGTTGAACTGGCCGCTACGGAATTCCGGGTTACGCAGGATTTCCTGGTAGTACGCCGCAGTGGTCTTGACCCCTTGCAGACGCATGTCGTCCAAAGCACGCAAGCCGCGGTCCATGGCCTCTTCCCAAGTCAGCGCCCAGACGATCAGCTTCAGGCACATCGAGTCGTAGTACGGCGGAATGGTGTAGCCGGTGTAGATCGCCGTGTCGGTGCGCACGCCAGGGCCGCCGGGGGCGTAGTACCGGGTGATCTTGCCGAAGCTGGGCAGGAAGTTGTTCTTCGGGTCTTCGGCGTTGATGCGGAACTGCAACGCGAAACCACGGTGAATAATGTCTTCCTGCTTGACCGAGAGCGGCAGGCCGGAGGCGATGCGGATCTGCTCGCGAACAATGTCGATGCCGGTGATTTCTTCGGTGATGGTGTGCTCCACCTGCACTCGGGTGTTCATCTCCATGAAGTACACCTCGCCCTCGGCGAGCAGGAACTCCACGGTGCCGGCGTTCTCGTAGCCCACGGCCTTGGCCGCACGCACCGACAGGTCGCCGATATAGGCGCGCTGTTCCGGGGTCAGTTGCGGGCTTGGAGCGATTTCGATGAGTTTCTGGTTGCGGCGCTGAATCGAGCAGTCGCGCTCGAACAAGTGCACGACGTTGCCGAAGCTGTCACCGAGAATCTGCGCCTCGATGTGCTTGGGATTGACGATGCATTTTTCCAGGAAGACTTCCGCCGAACCAAAGGCCTTGGTCGCTTCGGAGATCACCCGGGGGAACGCCTGTTCCAGTTCCTCACGGCTGTTGCAACGACGGATACCGCGCCCGCCGCCACCGGAGGTGGCCTTGAGCATCACCGGATAACCAATGCGATCGCCTTCCAGCAGGGCCTCGTGGATATCGGCCACGTTGCCCTCAGTGCCCGGCGTGACCGGCACACCGGCCTTGATCATGCTGCGGCGCGCTTCGGTCTTGTCGCCCATGCGGCGAATGACTTCAGCGGACGGACCGATGAACTTGATCCCACGTTCGGCGCAGATGTCTGCAAGTTCGGCATTTTCCGACAGAAAACCGTAGCCAGGGTGCAGGGCATCGCAACCGGTTTCGACGGCCAGGTTCACCAGCTTGCGTGGATTGAGGTAACCGGCGAGGGGTTCGGCACCAATGCTGTGGGCCTCATCCGCCCGCTTCACATGCAGGGCGTGCCGATCAGCGTCGGAATAGATCGCTACCGAGCGGATGCCCATTTCGGCGCAGGCGCGCACGATCCGGACAGCAATTTCACCGCGGTTGGCGATCAGGATTTTTGTTATCACGAGTATGTCCTCGACCGTTGAACAGACGAACCAGCACAGCGGCAAGCTATGACAAGTTGTTGCGAAGCCACCCTATGCCGGATCAGGGATTAACAAAAATGAGTTAAAGTTGGGTGAACCATAAGTAAAACCTTATAGTCATCACTTCAGCTATTGGCAGGGGTCTATAAAAATGCGTAAGTCATTGATGCGTATGACATTACGTCAGCTGCGAATTTTCAACGAGGTCTGCGACCTTCGCTCCTACAGCCGTGCTGCCGAGGAAATGTCCCTCACGCAACCGGCTGTCAGCTTGCAGATTCGTCAGTTGGAAGAGCTGGTCGGCCAGCCTTTGTTCGAATACGTCGGTAAGAAGTTGTACCTGACCGAGGCCGCCGAGGCTTTGCAAAAGGCCAGTCGCGACATTTTCGGGCGCCTGGAAAACCTCGATATGCAGCTCTCGGACATGCAGGGTTCGCTGCAAGGGCAGTTGAAGCTGGCCATCGAATCCAGCTGCAAATACTTCATGCCGCACCTGTTTGCCGCCTTCAAGCAGCGTTATCCGGAGGTGATGCTGAATCTGACGGTAGTCAACAGGGCCCAGGTCATCAAGCGCCTTTCCGATAATCGTGATGATTTGGTGGTCATGACCATGGTGCCCCAGGACATGGGCCTGGAGTTCCTGCCGTTCCTGAACAACCCGATCGTCGCCGTGGCCCGGGCCGATCACCCGTTGAGCGCGATGGAACAATTGAGCCTGAAGGATCTGGAACCCTACTCCCTGGTGATCCGCGAGCCGGGCTCGGGCACGCGCAAAGCGTGTGAGGAGTACTTCAAGGACAAGCGAGTACACTTTGCCCAGACCATGGAGGTGTCTTCGGCAGAAGCGCAGCGCGAATGCGTAGTGGCTGGCCTGGGGATCGCCGTGCTGACGCGCCACGCTCTGAGCCTGGAACTGGCCACCGGCACCCTAAAGGAGCTACCGGTGACCGAGTTGCCGTTGTATCGCAGCTGGTGCGTAGTGCAAGGCCAGGCCAAGCGGCTGTCGCCGGTCGCCCATGCCTTTCTGGCGTTTATCCGCAGCGAACGTACGCAGATCAGCCAGCTTGTCGAGCGTTTCGACGGGCGCCTTCCGCGGGCGTGACTGCCTGCCAGAAGTTGGCCGACATATCGTCAGCGCCGTAACCGGCCAGTTCCTGATTCAGGCGGCGTTCTTCCGAGTAGCTTTCAATCGCTCGCCGAAAGGCCATGCGACGCTGGTCTTCCTGCTGGCGGCGAGTCTTGGCAGTGCTGTTCTGTTGCGAGTCATCGTAGTGCCGAGGCATATCCTGTCTCCCAATCCGTGTGCGGGAGTACAGAGTGGCCTCGCGCAATGACGATCAGGCGGCGAAAGCATGACAAGTTGGTGAAGGCTGGCGACAGGTCACACTCAGTCTTCGTGGGCCTTGATCGACTTGGGCGACAGACGCAGGCTGCGAAGGCTGCGCTTGACGCTCTTTAGGTGATTGACCAGGCTCGGCCCGCGCGCCATGGCAACGCCCATGGCCAGCACGTCGATCACAACCAGATGGGCGATACGCGAGGTCAGCGGGGTATATATCTCGGTGTCTTCGTGCACGTCGATAGCGAGGTTGACCGTCGACAGCTCGGCCAGCGGTGTCTGGCTCGGGCACAGGGTGATCAGGTTGGCGCCGCTTTCACGAACCAGGTTGGCGGTGATCAGCAAGTCCTTGGAGCGCCCCGACTGCGAAATACAGACCGCAACGTCGGTGGGCTTGAGGGTCACAGCCGACATCGCCTGCATATGCGGATCGGAATAGGCCGCCGCGCTGAGCAGCAGGCGGAAGAACTTGTGCTGGGCATCTGCTGCCACGGCACCGGAGGCACCAAAACCATAGAACTCGACCCGCTGCGCAGTGGCCATGGCCGAGACCGCCATCTGCAAGGCGTGAGGGTCAAGGTTCTCGCGCACTTCCATCAGGGTGTGCAGAGTTGTATCGAAAATTTTCAGGCTGTAGTCGGCGACAGAGTCATCTTCGTGGATCGCGAACTGACCGAAGCTGGCACCGGCGGCCAGGCTCTGGGCCAGTTTAAGCTTAAGGTCCTGAAAACCGGTGCAACCGATTGCGCGACAGAAACGCACAATGGTCGGCTCGCTGATACCTACGCTGTGTGCCAGATCGGCCATGGAACTGTGCATGACGGCCGCAGGGTCAAGCAGCACGTGATCGGCAACCTTGAGCTCCGATTTGCGTAACAGATGGCGTGACTGGGCGATGTGTTGCAGCAGATTCAAAGGACTGACTCGACAAAGAGGGCCGTCTTGGGCCGGATTGTTGTAGCTTTCTTGTAGTTATACTACATGAGCTGCGGCCCGCACAGTTAAACGAGCCTGGCCCTGCATCCGTGCGGCGTTTTTGAGAAAGCCGGCCTGTCGATACGGGGTACCTACAGATCAGTAATCAGTTTCCTTGTGCGCTCGCAGCAGCGCCGCCAAAGCCTCGGCATCAATCGGCCGACTGATCAGATAACCCTGCACCTCATCGCACCGATGCTCCTTGAGGAACGCCAGTTGCTCCTTGTCCTCGACTCCCTCCGCCACTACCTTCAAACCAAGACTGTGGGCCATGGCGATAATGGCGCGGGTGATCGCCGCATCCTCGCTGCCCTCGCCCAGCCCGCGAATGAAAGCCTGGTCGATCTTCACGTAGTCCACCGGGAAGCGCTTGAGGTAACTCAGGGAAGAATAGCCGGTCCCAAAATCGTCGATGGCCAATTGCACGCCCAGCTCATGCAACTGCTGGAAGGTCGCGATGATGTGCTCGACGCTGTCCAGTAACTGGCTTTCAGTAAGCTCCAGTTCCAGCCAGTCAGCCTTCAGGCCGGTTTCTTCCAACACCTGGCGCACCAGACTGACCAGCTTGCCCTGGCGCAACTGATGCACCGACAGGTTGACCGACACGCGGATCGGCCGCATGCCCTGACGTTGCCACTCACACGCCTGCCAACAGGCCTTGCGCAGGACGAACTCGCCAATGGCACCGATCAGGCCGGTCTCTTCGGCCAGACCGATAAAGTCCCCCGGTGGCACCATGCCCAGACTCGGATGGCGCCAGCGCACCAACGCCTCGGCGGCTTCGATACGCCCGGTGGCGAGGCACAGCTTGGGTTGATAGAAAACCTCCAGTTGCTGCTCGTCGATCGCCTTGCGCAGTTGGATCTCCAGTTGCAGACGTTCCAGAGTGCTGGCTTGCAGGCTCTCGGTGTAGAACTGGAAATTATTGCCGCCCAAATGCTTGGCGTGCTGCATCGCCATGTTCGACTGGCTGACCAGCGCCGAGATTTCACGGGCCGAATCCGGTAACAGGCTGATGCCCACCGAAGCACTGATAACCAGCTCATGCCCGGCAATCGAGATCGGCGTGCGCAACTTGGCCAGCAGCCGACTGGTGACCCGGGCCAGGCTCGACAGGTTGGCATAGGCGTCGAACAGCACGGCGAACTCATCGCCGGACAAGCGGGCAATGGTATCGGCCTCGGGCATCGCACTGCCCAGGCGCCGCGCAACATGACGCAGCAATTGGTCGGCAACTTCGTGTCCCAGGCTGTCATTGAGCAGCTTGAAACGGTCCAGGTTGATATGCAGCAACGCCAGGCTTCTGCCGCCCTGGCGCACGCGCTGGTTGCCTTCGCGCAGGCGTTCCTTGAACAGCGAGCGGTTGGCAAGGCCCGTCAATTCGTCGTAATGGGTCAGGTAGCGCATGCGCTCTTCGGATTCGCGGCGCGCGGATAGATCGGCGAAGAAGCCGACAATATGGCTCAATTCGCCGCTCGAATCGCGCACTTCGCTGAGATGAACCCACTGCGGATACAGCTCGCCGTTCTTGCGCGTCTCGACCAGTTCGCCCTGCCAGTTGCCGGTCAAGTCCAGTGAATGGCGTATCGCGGCGAAGTGGCGGCGGATATCACGACTGCTGGCGATATCGGTAACCGTGCGCCCGACCATTTCTTCCTCGGTAAAACCGGTGACCTGACTGAATGCCTGGTTGATCGCCAGAATGCGATAGTCAGGGTCGAAGATGACGATGCCTTCACTGGCCGCCTCGAACACCGTCGCCGCAAGGCGTGGCGGGCTTTTGCTCAGGGTCAGGTTGGCTTCTTCCAACTCGCGGGTGCGCAGGGCCACGCGCTCTTCCAGCTCGGCATGAGCCTTGATCAGATCGCGCTCGGCACGGCGGCGCTGCTCGATTTCCCGCGCTAGTTCGGTATTGAGCTGGTCGCCCTTGATCTGCGCCTGCTGCAAGGATTCGATCAGCGCCTGGTTTTGGAAACGTCGCACCAGCCCGCGCTGAATCAGCCGATTGACCTGCCAGGCCACTACCAGCAAGGCGAGCATCAGGATCAGCCCCAGCCAGCCCCAGCCGCGCATCGGTACATCGCCGCCCCAGAACAGGTAAAGAACCGGTGGCAGCAGGCAGGGCAAGGTAAAGGACAGGAACGCAGGAATACTCGCGGCATAACCGACGCTGGCCGACAGCGTCGCCGCGCCGATCAGACCGAAGACCCAGGCCTGTTGCTCGAAGTTTTCCACCGGCACCAGCGCCAGGGCCGCACTGGCCAGGGTCAGGCCACTGCCTATGGCACCGAGCAGGAACATCCGCCCCCATATCGGCTGGGCCTGGCGTTCAGGGGACGCCGCAGTGAAGGCAGCCACCTGACTGACACGCAGACATACCAATGCCGACAGCCAGCCGACCCAGACGCCGACCATCAGATAGCGTTGCGGGCTCCACAGCAGCCAGGCACAGACCAAACCATTGATGAACATGAGCAGCGTCGGCAGCATCGAGCCTTGATACAACAGGCGCGTACGCTCAACCGCCAGTTGGGTCGCGAACTGCTGTCGTATGGCCCGACGGCTGGTGACAGGCGCATCGGATGCGTTGAAGCTGAATGACATGGTGATGTTCTTATAATAGTGGTGCCTCAAACGTGCACGGAGCATACACAAGCGACGGAGCAGACCAAACTGCCATGCATCATAAAAATATCAATTAGCCAGTAGTTGAATCGGGACTTGTGCTCATACGATAACTGGCCTCGATAGTATGACGTTAAGTTTGCCGACCCAAGCCGGGCGCCATAGAATGCGTCGATGCGCGATGACCTCTCCCTTCTGCTTAATTCACTCAACGATGCCCAACGCCAGGCTGTAGCAGCCTCCGTGGGTCGTCAGTTGGTCCTGGCCGGTGCCGGCTCCGGCAAGACTCGTGTGCTGGTGCATCGTATCGCCTGGTTGATCCAGGTCGAACAGGCCTCGCCCCACTCGATCCTGTCGGTGACCTTCACCAATAAGGCTGCCGCCGAGATGCGCCACCGCATCGAGCAACTGATGGGCATTAGCCCGGCAGGCATGTGGGTCGGCACCTTCCACGGCCTGGCGCACCGCCTGCTGCGGGCGCACTGGCAGGAAGCCGGGTTGGTACAGACCTTCCAGATTCTCGACAGCGACGACCAGCAACGCCTGGTCAAGCGGGTAATCCGCGAGCTGGGCCTGGACGAACAGAAGTGGCCAGCCCGACAGGCCCAGTGGTTTATCAACGGCCAGAAAGACGAAGGGCTGCGCCCGAAACACATTCAAGCGGGCGGCGACCTGTTCCTCGCCACCATGCGCGGCATCTACGAAGCCTACGAAAATGCCTGCCAGCGCGCCGGGGTGATCGACTTCTCGGAGCTGCTGCTGCGTGCCCTCGACCTGTGGCGCGACAATCCCGGCCTGCTGGCCCACTACCAGCGCCGCTTCCGTCATGTATTGGTCGACGAATTCCAGGACACCAACGCCGTGCAGTACGCCTGGTTGCGGCTGCTGGCTCAGGGCGGCGACAGTCTTATGGTGGTCGGCGATGACGACCAGTCGATTTATGGCTGGCGCGGGGCGAAGATCGAGAATATTCACCAGTATTCGTCAGACTTCCCTGATACCGAAGTCATCCGCCTGGAGCAGAACTATCGCTCCACCGCCAGCATCCTCAAGGCGGCCAACGGCCTGATCGTCAATAACAGCGGTCGTTTGGGCAAAGAGCTGTGGACTGACGTCGGTGATGGCGAGCTGATCAGCCTTTACGCCGCCTTCAATGAGCACGACGAAGCGCGCTACGTGGTGGAAACCATCGAAAGCGCGATCAAGACCGGGCTGATGCGCAGCGATATCGCCATCCTGTACCGCTCCAACGCCCAGTCGCGGGTGCTTGAAGAAGCCTTGCTGCGCGAGCGCATTCCGTACCGCATCTATGGCGGCCAGCGCTTTTTCGAACGTGCCGAAATCAAGAACGCCATGGCTTACCTGCGTCTGCTGGAAGGTCGCGGCAACGATTCGGCACTGGAACGGGTGATTAACGTTCCGGCCCGTGGCATCGGCGAGAAAACCGTCGAAGCCATCCGCGAACACGCCCGCCACGCCGACGTGTCGATGTGGGAAGCCATGCGCCAGCTCATCGCCAATAAAGGCCTGACCGGCCGCGCCGCCAGTGCCCTGGGCGCTTTCGTCGAGCTGATCGAAAACCTTGCGGCCAAGGTCATGGAGATGCCGTTGCACCTGATGACCCAGACCGTCATCGAGCAGTCCGGGCTGATCACCTATCACCAGGAAGAAAAAGGTGAAAAGGGCCAGGCACGGGTAGAAAACCTTGAGGAACTGGTCAGCGCAGCACGAAACTTCGAAAACTCCGACGAAGATGAAGAGCTGACGCCACTGGCGGCATTCCTCGGTCATGCCTCGCTGGAGGCTGGCGATACCCAGGCCGACGAGCACGAAGACAGCGTCCAGTTGATGACCCTGCACAGCGCCAAGGGCCTGGAGTTCCCCTACGTGTTCCTGGTGGGTATGGAAGAGGGGCTGTTCCCGCACAAGATGAGCCTGGAAGAACCGGGACGTCTTGAAGAGGAACGACGCCTGGCCTATGTCGGCATCACCCGGGCCATGCAACATCTGGTCATGACCTACGCAGAAACCCGACGCCTGTATGGCAGCGAGACCTACAACAAGGTGTCGCGTTTCGTACGGGAAGTACCGCCCGCGCTGATTCAGGAAGTGCGCCTGTCCAACAGTGTCAGCCGCCCGTTCGGTGGCACTCAGAAAGTCAGCACCAGCAGCCTGTTCAACGGCACCGGCATCCCGGAAACCCAGTTCAGCATCGGCCAGAGCGTGCAACACGCCGTGTTCGGCGAGGGCGTGATTCTCAACTTCGAGGGCGCAGGCGCCCAGGCCCGGGTGCAGGTCAACTTCTCCGAAGGCAGCAAGTGGCTGATGATGGGGTATGCCAAGCTGGTTGCGATTTGACGGAGTGCGGTCATCCACGCAATACCGTAATTGAAATACGTTTGTAGGAGCCGGGCTCGCCCGCGAAGAACGATAACGCGGTGTACTTGATGCACCGCAGCGCCTGATTCGCGGGCAAGTCGGGTCGCCGCATCGCTCGCGCCAACGGATCATCATGTTCACTGACGCGCTGAAGCTGTCCGCTTCCTGTCAGCAAATAAAGAAAAATCCTACAGCGCTTTAACTATTGCCTTACAAGCCCCATAGAAAGGGTATCTGCGAATTTATGCAAAAGCCGGAAACATTTGCTCGCTAGCCAGCGACCTGTCCGCTATGCAAGATGCCGCACGTGCAATCCACAAACGGGAATTCCCTCATGCAACGTTTTCTTAGCATCGTTCTGGCGCTGTGCATCGGGCTCACCATGAGCCTGGACGCCAGCGCAGCACGCTTCGGCGGCGGTAAGAGCATTGGCTCGGCGCCGACTCACCAGGCCCGCCAGACCGCCCCATCCGCGCCTGCAGCCGCGCCTAACGCTGCCGGTCGTCCGACTCCTGCCGCTGGCGGCGCGTCCCGCTGGCTGGGCCCATTGGCCGGTCTCGCTGCCGGTGGTCTGCTCGCTTCGATGTTCATGGGCGGCGGCTTCCAGGGCATGCAGTTCTTCGACATCCTGATCATGGCGGTCATCGCTTTCGTGATCTTCCGTTTCATCGCTGCGCGTCGCCGCAAGCAACAGCCTGAAATGGCCGGTGCCGGTGCGCCGTATCAGCGTGAAGCCGCGCCGCAGCCTGCGCAGAACTCGATGTTCGGCGCCAGCGCCGCATCTTCGGCAGCGCCCGTCATCAATGCACCTGCCTGGTTCAACGAACAGCGCTTCCTGGAGGCCGCCCGCAACCACTTCCAGTCCCTGCAACAGCACTGGGACGCCAACGAAATGGACAAGATCGCCGAGTTCGTGACCCCGCAGATGCTGCAATTCCTGCGCAAGGAACGTGCGGACCTGGGTGATGGCTTCCAGTCGACCTACATCGACAACCTCACCGTGCAACTGGATGGCCTGGATGATCGCGCCGATAAAACCATCGCGACCCTGACGTTCGCCGGCGTCTCCAAGACCTCGCGCTTTGACCAGGGCGAAGTGTTCAGCGAAAGCTGGAACATGGAGCGCGCTCAGGGCGATAACCAGCCATGGCTGGTCGCCGGTATCCGCCAGAACGGTTGAACCACTACGTTTTACCCATGATCAGAACCCCGGACTTGTCCGGGGTTTTGTTTTATCCGTTCGGGTAGTTATTTTGAGAAAGCCTTTACGCTACTGTATAACCCGCGCCAACACGTTAGAGGATCCAGGTCGTGGAAGAAGTCATTGAACAATTGCGTGAAGCCAACGAGCCGGTGCCGGTTCCGCTTGAGCTTCCTGACGAGGACCAACTCGTCGAAGTCGAAGAACAGCTGTTCATCAACATCCCCTTCGTCTTCAAGGAATTCCTGCTGACCGTCAGTGATGTGGTCTACGGCAGTCTTGAACCGGTAACAGTGACCGACCCGCAGTCACACACCTATCTGCCTGAAGTCGCGGCCAACGCCTGGGACATCGGCGTGCCTCGCGAGCTGATCCCGATCTGCCAGGACGGTGAGGACTACTACTGCGTCGAAGAAGACGGCACCGTGGTGCTGTGGTCCGGCGAAGAAGAGTTGGTCACCGAGGAAAGCTGGGAATCGGTCTGGCACTGGGCCCGCGACGTCTGGCTGGAAAGCTGATCGTCGGTGCACCGGAGTGCGCCGGGGCAATCAATGCTCGGGCGGCTCCTGGTGGTTATCCAGAGTCTCCAGCAAGGCAACCTGCATGCGTGTATGCACACGGATGAGCCAGCGCCAGAGCAGAGCCGCGACCAAAGCGGCCAGTGCGACGACCACGAAGAGCAATTCGCTGGTCGGCAGAATGCTCGCCGACAACGCAGCGAGCAGCAGGAAGATCACCAGTAGCGACAACAGCGGGATGACTTCAGCGATCACCTTGCGTACCCGCACCGTATGGCGCCCCGCCATTTCCGGCTTGACCCCCATTTCCGCCAGCAACATCGATAACGCCTTGAGCTTGCGATAAGCCGCAATCAGGAACGGCAGAGATAACAACAGCGCCGCGCCACAGATCACGGCCTTCTGCAGACCGCTGTCGTTGACCCACTCGCTAAGCGTCACGCTCAGCCGTTCGGCGAAATACCCGCCACAGAAGAAAATCGCCACTACCAGCGCCAGGTTGACTCCGACCTGCAGCAGGATCCGGCGAATCATCGAGGCCAGCAACGCACCCTCGCCCTGGGGCTGAATACTGCGCAGCCACTCTCCGTACAGATTGAAAACCCTGGCGACTCGCACCGGCATGGCGCCGGCCAGCTTGTGCGACAGCGGGTCGGCAGCGCGGATCAGATAAGGCGTGAGCAAAGTGGTAATAGCCGAGACCGCTACAGCCACTGGATAGAGGAAATCACTGGTGACCTGCAAGGTCATGCCCAGCGCGGCGATGATGAAGGAAAATTCGCCAATCTGTGACAGCCCCATACCGACCCGCAATGAGGTTCGCCCGTCGTTGCCCGCGATAAACGCTCCCAGGCCGCAGGACAGCATCTTGCCCAGGACCACGGCGACCGTGATCACAGCAATGGGCCAGGCGTAGTCGAGGAGAATCCCCGGATCAATCATCAGGCCGATGGCGACAAAGAAGATCGCGCTGAACATGTCACGAACGGGCTCGATCAGGCGCTCAATCTTCACCAATTGGCGGGATTCAGCCATGATTGCGCCGATTAGAAACGCGCCCAGCACCATGCTGTATTCGAGTTTCACCACCAGCAGGCAGAAGCCGAAACACAGGCCTAGCACCGTCACCAAAAGCATCTCATTACTTTCAAAACGAGCGACGTAGGCCAGCAGGCGTGGCACCAACAGGATGCCTACCACCAGGGCCACGATCATGAATAACGAAAGCTTACCGACCGTGGAAAACACTTCGCCGGAGCTGACCGTGCCACTCACCGCAATGCTCGACAGCAGGGCGATGATGCCGATGCCGAGAATGTCTTCAACGATCAACACACCAAAGATCAGCTGGGCAAAGCGCTGGTTTTTCATCTTCAGGTCATTGAGTGCCTTAACGATGATGGTGGTCGAGGAGATCGCCAGGATCGCGCCAAGAAATAGCGAATCCATGGTGTCCCAGTCGAAGAAGCGGCCAATTTCGTAGCCGATCCAGATCATCAGGACAATTTCCAGGAAGGCGGCGACAAAGGCCGTGGCGCCCACCTTGAACAACTTGCGCAGGCTGAACTCCAGTCCCAGACAGAACATCAGGAAGATCACCCCCAGCTCGGCCAGGGTTTTGATGGTCTGCTCGTCGTGGATCAGGCCCACGGGCGGCGTATGCGGGCCAATAAGGAAACCGGCGACGATATAACCCAGCACCACCGGCTGCTTGAGCCGATGGAAAATAATGGTCACAACCCCGGCCACCAGCATGATCACGGCCAAATCCTGGATAAAACTGATGGCATGCATGGGTAGGGCTCCCTGTCCTGAGTGTTCAGCCGCACCTTGAGTCCGACCAATCAGCGGGCTGGGTAAGGTAAATCGGGCTGTTAACTGCGAAAAATCCGACTTAAATGTAGGAATTGTCCCGTTCCACGGGTTTTCGCAGGTTAACACTGCACATTCATGGGAAAAGCCGGTGCAATATATGGAAACAGATGTGTGTCAGGCGTGACGGCAACCGACCCGCTAGCGTCCCGATATCTGTTGTCTGCAAATCCGCGAGCACCGTCAACAGGTGCCACTTTTGAACGCCTTGATCGTGAGTACGCTATGGAACCCGGAAACGCCCAGCTGTCGATGACTGTATTGATGACCCCGGACATGGCCAACTTCTCTGGCAACGTCCACGGCGGCACCCTGCTCAAGTACCTCGATGAAGTCGCCTACGCCTGCGCCAGCCGTTATGCCGGCCGCTACGTAGTGACCCTGTCGGTAGACCAGGTGATTTTCCGCGAGCCCATTCACGTAGGTGAACTGGTGACCTTCCTGGCATCGGTGAACTACACCGGCAACACCTCCATGGAAGTCGGCATCAAGGTCGTGACCGAGAACATTCGCGAGCGTTCCGTACGCCATACCAACAGCTGCTTCTTCACCATGGTGGCCGTTGACGACCAGCGTAAACCCGCCAGCGTCCCGCCATTGGAGCCGGAAAGCGGCGAAGGCAAGCGCCGCTTCATCCAGGCACAACAACGTCGCCAGATCCGCCAGGAACTGGAAAAGCGCTATCGCGAGATCAAGGACGAGACGTTGTAATCAGGTTGGAATGCTGTTGTGGGAGCCGGCTTGCTGGCGATGGCGGAGAATCAGTCAATGATGCCATTGCGAGCGCTTCGCACTCGATCGCCACCAAGGCGGCTCCCACAAAATCTCACTCTGACTCAATTACAACTGCACCGCCTCAAACCGTACCCGCGGATGGGCGATACGGTCCTGAGCCCTGACCAGCTCCAGTTCATAGCTACCGCAAGCCTGGGTTTCCAGCAGTACCTCGTGCACCGCCGATGCGGCGAACTCGAACGCTGCGACCAGGCTATCGCCCAGCAGCAACCGCGCCAGGAACAACCCCGAGGTCAGGTCGCCGACACCCACCGGCTGACGAGGAAAGGCCAGCAGAGGCCGGCGCAGGTGCCAACTGCCTTCGGGGGTCACCAACAACATCTCGAAACCATCTGGCTCTTTGCCCGGATAATCCAGGTGCTTGACCACAATCGCTTTCGGGCCGCGCTCCAACAACGCCCGCGCCATGCCCAGGCAATCAGCCAGGGACGTCGGCTTGCGCCCTGCGAAGCTGTCCAGCTCCAACTGGTTGGGGCACAGGAGGTCAGCAACTACCGCTGCTTCATCCAATAGAAACCGGCTGACCTCCGGCGCCACGATGCAGCCTTTTTCCGGATGGCCCATTACCGGGTCGCACAGATACAGCGCCTTGGGATTGGCCGCCTTGATCCGCGCCACCCCTGTAAGGATCGCCCGCCCCTGATCGGCAGTGCCCAGATAGCCCGACAACACCGCATCACAGTTGCCCAGCTCGCCAATGGCGGCGATGCCGTCGATCAGTGCCGGTATCTGCTGCGACGCCAGGACCTCTCCCGTCCATTGCTTGTATTGCGTGTGGTTGGAGAATTGCACCGTGTTGAGCGGCCAGACGTTCACCCCCAGGCGCTGCATCGGGAAGACCGCCGCGCTGTTGCCGGCATGACCGAAAACCACATGGGACTGAATGGCGAGCAAATGGGGCGTACGCTTCATGATGGGGTCCTGAACACGATGCAAATGCATTCATTAGAAATTTAAGTCGCGCAGTATGGCCGCAAATCATCGGACACGGTTAAGCTGCAACTACTTAGTTGGAGCGCCCTGCCATGCTGACCCTGGGAAACATTTTCGTGCTGATGCTGCTCTTGAGTGGCGCGGCGTGGTTGTGGCACGGCCACGGCTTGCGTGAGCGGGCATTGAGCCGGGTCAAGCAGCATTGCGCGCGGCTTGATCTGGAGCTACTCGACGAAAACGTCGCCTTTCGCCGCTTTGCCTTTACCCGCGACGCCAACGGCCGCAAGCGCCTGGCCCGTGTGTATAACTTCGAGTTCACCGTGACCGGCGAGCAACGTCATCCCGGCACCATCACCATGTTCGGCGCCAACACCGCGCAGATCGAGCTGGCGCCCTACCCCTTCGAAATCAAGACACCGCCACCGCGCAGCGCCGAGATCATTCAACTCAGCGAATGGCGTCAGGAACACAACAAGTGGAAGCAGTGATCGCCTAAACCAGGCAGGCCGCCAACTGCGCCTGCAGGAAGGCAGCGTCCTGCTCGCGGGCAAAAATCAACTCAAGGCGTGAGTCCCTTCGCCATTCGCTAGGCTGCCAGCTAAACGCCGCGCCATCCAGCGCATTACCGGATACCCAGCCAGCATCGCTGTGGATAACCAGCTTGGCCCGCCGCCAATCCAGGCTTTGCAGCCAGTCCTGCAAGGCTCGCCGATCAAAGCATTGCGATGGATGCCAGCGCCAGCCGATGCTCCAACCTTCCTGCTGGCTTTGACTCAGGCAAATAGGCTGGCGCGGACAGGTCCAAATTGTCGGCATCTGCGCCAGACTGGCGGCAGGCTTGTCCACAGGCAAATTGTCCCCACCGACCTGGCTCTGGTTATCCACACCCGGCAACTCACTCAGCGGCAACACGCCCTGCTCGGTCCAGTACAACGCCCGATCCGGCAAAGCCGCCACCAGTTGCTGACGCACCGCCTCATCGAGCCCGGCAGACTTGTTCAATATCAGCAGCCCGGCATCCGCCAACGCTTCCTGCTGGCTCGATGGCAGCGCCTGTCCTGCTGCCATGGCCGTGGCATCGAGCACCATCACACTGGGCTGTAGCGCCAGCACACCGAGCCATGGTGCCTGCCGCAGCTGTGCCAGCAACTGCGCGGGATGGCCCAGGCCGGAAGGCTCGATAAACAAGCGGTCAGGCCTGGCCTTGCGCAGCAGCCGCCCGAGGCCGATCTGGAACGGCGCGCCATTCACACAGCACAGGCAGCCCCCAGCCACTTCGCCAAGTGCGATACCATCGGCAGCCGTGGTCAGCAGGGCGGCATCCAGGCCGATCTGACCGAACTCGTTGATCAGGATCGCCCAGCGTTCAGCGGCCGGTTTCTGCGCCAGCAGATGCTTGATCAGACTGGTTTTGCCCGCGCCCAACGGGCCGGCAATGAGATGGGTAGGAATGTTTTGCAACATGATGGCGGCTTCTGAGAATGCTTGAGACGACCGGAACAGACGGGAAGATGACGATGCACAGCCTGCGCCTGACAGTGATGATCCTGGTCTTGAGCGCAAGCCAGGCCTGGGCCGAAGCTTGCATCGTGCACAGTCAGGGCGAACGGGTGGACGTCAAGGTCTGCCAGAGCAACCGCACGATCCCGCCGCAACTGTTCCACGACGGTTTTTGCAAACCGCAGCTGGCGGGGCAGAAGGTCGATGTGACCTTCGCCGAGCAATGTCCTACCGGGGCATTTGGCGTATGCAGCAACGCACTGGTCGCCAATATGCCCTATCGCCAGGATATTCACTATTACGGCGTCGCCACCGACACGCGCTTTCTCAAGCCTTTCTGTGAGCAGCAGAGCCAGGGCAAATGGTCGTTAGGCGAGCCAATCCAGAGTCAGCAATAGGCGCCGTTCATTCCGCCCCGGCTGCGGCGAACGATGCACCAGACCGTGCCCCTCATTGCCAATCCAGCGTTCGCCCTTGAGCAGGGCGACATCGCCGCAATTGATTTGCTGGATCAGTTGCGGGTCTTGCGGCTCGGCCTCGGCGCTACCCAGGGCCTTGCGGTCGATAACCCCTTCCTTGAGCCACTGGCTGCCGATACCGGCATAGGTGCTGATCAAGCGCACCGGCACATGATCGACGTGGAAGCGCGGGCACATGGCCTTGTCCAGAATGCGCAGGCGCAAACCCACGCACGAAGCGCCCAGTAGGCAGGCGTAGGCGCTGACCAGCCAGGACACATCGGCGATAAACCCGGCATAGCCCTGCAAGTCGGTGTAGCCCGCCGCCAAGCCCTGTAAATTGGGCTCGCCGTCACCTTCGCCCATTTCCAGGGTCATGGACTCCGCCAGGGGCTGCCCCTGGGCCAGCAGCAAGGCACCGAAGTCTTCGATATGGGCGGGCAATTGCCGTTGCCAGATCGACAGGTTCACACCGTCTTCCAGTATCTGGCTGAGCACCCCGGGGTTGTCACCGCGAATCTGCCGCACCTCAGGGTGCCACCTCAAATCAGGAGCGAGCATCAGGCGGCCTCTTCATGCCAGTCGCCGAACGGATCCGGCAGTTTCTGCCAGCTAATCACGCCTTCGGCCATCTCGGCGTCGGTCAGCAGACAGTCGTTCAACTCTTGGGTCAGCAGCGGGAAATCGATGTTCTGACCGATAAACACCAGCTCCTGGCGGCAGTCACCGGCTTCGACGTTCCAGTTTTCCATGATCGCCTGAGTGTCCTGCTGATCCTGCGGCCAGTGCTCGCGCGGCACAAAACGCCACCAACGCCCGGCAAAGCCATGACGCATCAAGCCACCGGCCTGGGACCAACTGCCAGCCTCTTTGTACTTGCTCGCCAGCCAGAAGAAACCCTTGGAGCGCAGCAACTTGCCGTTAGTCCAGGGCCGGTTGATAAAGGCAAAGAAACGCTCCGGGTGAAAGGGCCGACGTGCCCGGTAAGCGGTGGAGGCGATGCCATATTCTTCGGTCTCCGGGACATGCTCGCCGCGCATTTCCCTGAGCCAACCGGGCGCCTGGGCGGCACGTTCGAAGTCGAAACGGCCGGTATTGAGGATGGTTTCCAAAGGAATCTGGCCCATGACCATGGGCACGACATTGGCTTGAGCATTGAGCCGCTTGAGAATGGCCATCAGCTCTTCACGATCGCTTTGGCTGATGAGGTCGATCTTGCTGATCAGGATCACATCGGCGAACTCGATCTGGTCGATCAGCAGGTCGGTGATGGAGCGCTCGTCGTCCTCGCCCATGGTTTCGCCACGGGTCGCCAGGCTCTCGGCAGCCTGGTAATCGGCGAGAAAATTCAGACCATCAACCACCGTCACCATGGTGTCCAGGCGCGCGATATCGGCCAGACTGACGCCCTCCTCGTCGCGGAAAGTAAAGGTCTCGGCAACTGGCAGCGGCTCGGAGATGCCGGTAGATTCGATCAGCAGATAATCGAAACGGCCATCCCGGGCCAGACGGCTGACTTCTTCGAGCAGATCTTCGCGCAAGGTGCAGCAGATGCAGCCGTTGCTCATTTCGATGAGTTTTTCTTCGGCGCGGTTTAGGCTGACATCGCGCTGGACTTCGCCGCCAT
This sequence comes from Pseudomonas sp. JUb42, assembly GCF_024807945.1. GTDB lineage: Bacteria > Pseudomonadota > Gammaproteobacteria > Pseudomonadales > Pseudomonadaceae > Aquipseudomonas. The sequence goes on from NZ_JANUFD010000003.1 coordinate 76,547, forward strand.
CGATGTTGATTTCGCTCATATCGTTGACGATGACCGCAACGCGCAGGTTTTCACGGTTGCGCAGGACGTAATTGAGCAGGGTGCTTTTGCCCGCGCCAAGAAAGCCGGACAAGACGGTAACGGGGAGAGGATTGGACATGTCGGTTCTCATCAGCGGTTTCAGGGTGCCGGCTTTGTTTGCGCTCGGTCGGCCCGTTCAGATCAATGCCAATGTTATATTATAACAATGCAAATTAGCCAACCCCGTTCATCGAAGGACTGCACATGACTTCCCTTGTGAAAACTCTGCTGGTGCTGAGTCTGCTTGCCAGCACGATGGCCATGGCTGCGCCGCCGCAGACGGGCAACGGGCGGGCGCTGTGTGCACAAAGTGCGAATCTGTTGGCGTGCTACGACCCGGACGGCAACACCTACAGCGTCGCCACGGCGGGCAAGACCACCTGGTTGCGGGGGTATGAAGCGGGGACGAATCGACACTGGGTGCAGACCAGCAGCCGCTATGGCCAACTGACCTTTTTCAGCGGCCTGGCCACCGACGGCGAGGCTTGGATCGGCACCATTCAGAGGGTGGGCTGGACGACCATCAGCCGGGTGTCCAGCTCAAGCGGCACGCGCACGAAGATCATTTGCAGCCGGGTGACCGGCTGCCATCAGGGCTAGGGTTTACACCAGCGCCTGATTGATGAGCTTCTGCTCCTCCTGCCAGGCCACGTAGGAACCTACCGGAGGGTTGCGTCGGAAGTACTGTTGCAAGCCATCGAACAGGCCGTCGGCGACTGCCTGTTGGTGACGCGCTGTAACCAGCCGCTGACTGTCCTTGGCGTTGGAGATAAAACCGGTCTCGACCAGAATCGACGGCACATCCGGCGACTTGAGCACGGCAAAGCCGGCCTGCTCGACACGCTTCTGATGCAGCGAGGTGACGTCAGCCAGGCTGCCGAGAATGGTGTTGCCCAGTTGCAGGCTGGCCGCGATGGTGGCGTTCATCGACATGTCGAGAATCACCCCGGCCAGCATCGGGTCCTTGTCCTTGAGATTGAGCAGGCTGTTGGCGCCCAGCAGGTCAGCACCGTTCTCGCGCTGCGCCATGAAACGCGCCGTCGCCGACGTAGCGCCGCCCTCTGACAAGGCGAACACCGAGGCTCCGGAAGCCGTCAGACGCGGTGCAGCATCGGCGTGAACCGAAATGAACATATCGGCGTTGTACTTGTGGGCCAGGTCCACGCGCTTGCGCAGCGGCACGAAGAAGTCATCGTTTCGTACCAGACGCACGTCATAGCCCTTCTCACGCTTGAGGCGCTTGGCCAACAGCTGTGCGATGGAGAGCACCACGTCTTTTTCCCGCTCGCCGCGAGAACCGATAGCACCCGGATCCTTGCCCCCATGACCGGCATCCACCACGACCATAATGTCGCGCTTGCGCTGGCCCTTCTCCGGCGTCGGCAGGCTCGGCGGGGCACTGACTGGCGCTGCTGCGATTACCGCTGCCGGTGCATGGATATGCGCCGAATCGCCCATGTCCAGCACCAGGCGATGGCCCTGAGAGCCCTCCGGGCCAAGCAGGAAGCTGTTGAGCTTCACCGGCGCCGTCAGGTCGAGGACGATCCGCGTGTCTTCGCCAGTGCCGTAGTGCCCGGAGCGAATGGACTTGATCGGGGTATTGGCCAGGGCCAACTGATTGAAATCACCGGTCAGGCGCGCACCGCTGATATCGATGATCAAGCGATCAGGCGAGGTCAGGGTGAAAGTCTTGTATTGCACCGGGCCGCTGAGGTCGAGTACCAGGCGCAACTTGTCGTCGCTGCGCCAGATACGCGCGTTGCGGATTTGCGTTGCGTAAGCGCCCAAAGGCAACGACAGCGCTGCGCTGGCAAGCAGCATATTGAGCAGCATTTGACGTCTATGCATGACATGTCCCACTGAATAAGAGCGAGCATCCCAGCTCAAAAAAGAAATCGTCGCTACAAATGTAATAATATAACATGATGTTTCATACCGACGATGGACCCTTTCATGAATGCCGTGACCCTGCCTGATATCGCCGCGCAAACCGCCAAACAATCTCTTTCACTGAACTGGGTCGGCATGTGTGGCATCGCCCTGCCTGTGCAGCTCGAAGGCCAGCAGGTCAGCGCCGAGGCCGACGTCGGCGTCAGCCTGGATAACGGTGAAGCTCGCGGTATTCATATGTCGCGCCTGTACCTGGCACTGGAGGACCTGGAGAACGGCAACCTGACGCCAGAGCAACTGCGCCAGGTATTGCAACGCTTTCTGGACAGCCACCAAGGCTTGTCCAACAGCGCCTATCTACGTCTTCACACCGAAATCCTGCTGAAACGTCCGGCATTGGTCAGCCCCCTCGCGGGATGGAAATCCTATCCAATCAGTATCTTTGCGCAGTTGGAAAATGGAGTGTTCCACGTGGAACTAAATTTTGACGTGGCCTACTCCTCGACCTGCCCTTGCTCGGCGGCACTGGCAAGGCAGCTCATCCAGCAACAGTTCACTGACGACTTCGCCAGCAAGCATCTCGACTATGACGCCGTACTGGAGTGGCTGGGCTCGACACAAGGCATTGTCGCCACGCCGCATAGTCAGAGAAGTAACGCTAAAATCTGCCTGCAACTCAATGAATTTACAAATGAATTTCTCTTTAAAAATCTCATTGATCAGACCGAAGCTGCACTGGGAACCGCCGTGCAAACCGCGGTGAAGCGTGCGGATGAGCAGGCTTTCGCCTTGGCCAATGGGCAGAATCTGATGTTTTGCGAGGATGCCGCCCGTCGCCTGCATCGCATGCTCAAGCGCAATCCGGCGATAGGCGGTTTCAGTCTGACGGTCGTGCATGCCGAAAGCCTGCATGCCCATGACGCCGTCGCCCAGAGCAGCTGGAACTGGCGAGCTGCCTGAGAGCTGAACAAGCGCAGAGAAATCATGTGTGTGATCGCGGTTCCCTCTAAACTTGGCGACCGCTCCCTTGTTCACATGCCATGAGGTTTCACGATGCGAGTTTTGCTCGTACTGCTTAGCGCGCTGCTGCCGCTGTCATTGTCGGCCGCCGAAAAATTGAATGTTGTGACCAGCTTTACTGTGCTGGCTGATCTGACCCAACAGATCGGCGGCGATCATGTGCAAGTGGTGAACCTGGCCGGGGCCGATCGCGATCCGGCGACTTACCAGCCCGTCGCCGAAGACGCCAGGCGCGTGGGCAAGGCTCGTTTGATCATTGAGAATGGTCTGGGCCTGGAGCCGTGGCTGGATCACCTGGTCGCAGGTGCCGGTGCGGCTTCCCGCATAGTGGTCGCCAGTAAAGGCGCGACGCCGCGCCCATTCGACCCGGAAGGCAAGACCGCGCCTGATGCCTACGCGTGGAACAGCATCGCCAATGCCCAGCTGTACGCGAACAACATCGCCACCGCGCTGATCGCCGCCGACCCGGATAATGCCAAGGCCTACGCGAGCAATGCCAAGAACTACGCGCGCCAGGTGCACCTGGTCATGGCCCAGAGCAAAACCCGCTTCGCTACCCTGCCGCAGAATGGCCGCCACATTCTGGTGACCAGCGATGGCGCGAAATACCTCGGTCATCCCTATACGGTCGATATCGAGGTTGCCAAAGGGCTGCCGCTGGATCGCGAGCTGAATGCCGATGAGGTCGCGTCTCTGATCAACCAGATCAAGCAGAACAAGACCGATGCGGTCTTCGTCGACAACCTCAAGGACACAGCCACCCGGCAAAAGATCGTCGAGCAGATTGGCGTGCGCTTCGGCGGCCCGCTACGCACCCGCTCACTGGCCGCCAGCGGTCCATCGGCTACCTATCTAGGCGCGTATCAGGTGAACATGGATACCCTCTACAACGCCCTGCTCAAGCCTTGATTCAGGTGCGGGGTTTCACCGCCCCGCATTGCTGACCCAGCCATAGCGAGCGCGTATCCATGCTGCCATTCTGCGGCTTGCCCGTGGCATTGAAAGTGCCGGTCACATGCGTGGTGAATTCGCGATCACTCTGGAACTGCGCTTGCCCCGTGCCCTGAGCCTTGGGGCAACTGAACTGGAACTGCCAGGTGTTGCCGGCGCGACTGGTGATCTTCTGCGTGCAGCCTGATTGCGGGTCGGTCAGCGGAATGTCATCCGTCTTGACCTGCTCTGCCGTCAGACACACCCGCACACCCTTGCCACCAAGGGTCACACCCTGCTTCTGCAGCATCTGCTCCATCATCGCCCGCTGCTCCGGCGCCATGGCTTGCAGCTGCGCCAGCATCACTTGCATGTCCGGCAGCGCCTGGCCATCGACCTGCATATTGCTCGTGGTCAGTTCCCACAGGCCAGGTTGCAGCATCTGCGCCTGGGCCAGGGGTGCGGCCAGACAAAACATCCACGCCACTATGCGCTTGTTCATTTCAAAAGCTTCCTTGTCAAAGCGGTTACTTGAGTAAATCGCGGCCCACGGACACGCGATGATGGGGCTTAGACGACAGATGCGTCGCCGCGTTGCATGGATAATAAAATAGCGACAATCCAAGGCAGCTGTGGTCTGTTAGGCAGCAACGATCTTGAGCAGTGGGCACATGGATTATCACAGTCCTTATTTTTTCGGCTACATCATTGGCTTCATTCATCTACTGGGCATTATTGCAGCCATACATGCACTGTTGACCGTTCGTACAGCACAAGGCGCCATCGCCTGGGCCATGCCGCTGTTCTTCATCCCTTACTTCACGCTGATACCGTACCTGGTCTTTGGCCGCAGCTCGTTCGATGCCTATATCAAAGCCAGGCGCCAGGCCAACGAAGAGATGCGTGCAGCCATCAGCCATCAAAACTGGCGGCCCTGGGTCAACGAAGCGGTGGCGGCACGTCGCACCGAGGGCTACGCATCGCTGCGCGCCATGCCCAAGCTGGGGCGCATGCCGGCGCTGACCAATAACGAAGTGAAACTGCTGATCAACGGCAACGCCACTTTCACTGCGATCTTCGACGCCATCACCCATGCCCGGCATAGCATCTTCGTGCAGTTCTTCATTATCCATGACGATGAACTGGGCCGTCGCCTGCAAAACCTGCTGTTGGAAAAAGCCGCCGAAGGCGTCGCTATCTATGTGCTCTACGACCGCATCGGCAGCCATGCCCTGCCCGCCGAGTACAGCGAGCGCCTGCGGGCGAGTGGTGTACAGATCAAGGCATTCGCGACCCGCAGCGGTTGGCTCAATCGCTTCCAGATCAACTTCCGTAACCACCGCAAGATAGTGGTGGTCGATGGCGTGCGCGGCTTTCTCGGCGGGCATAACGTCGGCGATGAATACCTGGGCCTGCACCCGCCCCTGGCGCCCTGGCGCGACACCCATGTCGAAGTGAGAGGCCCGGTGGTGGCCTGCCTGCAGGAGTCATTTGCCGAAGACTGGTTCTGGGCCACCCGCGAGCTGCCGCCGTTGACCCTGCCCGAATCCTTTCCGGAAGACGGCGTGCTTTGCCAGCTCCTGGCCAGCGGCCCGGCCGACGAGCAGGAAACCTGTTCGCTGTTCTTCGTCGAAGCCATTCATGCCGCCACCGAACGGGTGTGGATCACCAGTCCCTATTTCATCCCCGACGAAGCAGTATCCGCCGCCCTGCGCCTGGCGGTGTTACGTGGCGTAGATGTACGTCTGCTGCTGCCCTCGCGGCCGGATCACTATGTGGTCTACGCCGCCTCCAGCCTGTTCGCCTTCGAAGCCGTGCGTGCCGGGGTGCGCGTGTTCCGCTATGAGCCGGGGTTTCTGCATCAGAAAGTGGTGCTGGTGGATGACGAAATCAGCGCAATCGGCAGCGCCAACCTGGACAACCGCTCATTCCGTCTGAATTTCGAATTAATGCTACTGACGGTCGATAAAGCCTTCGCCAGAGAGGTTGAGCACATGCTCAATGAGGACTTTGCTCTTTCTCGGGAAATATCCACCGAAGAGCGCTATGAGATCCATCGCCTGAAACAACTGGGCATGCGCATTGCCCGGATCATCTCGCCCATTCTCTGAACGCCGTTACCGTTTCAGCGGCAACCCACCACTGAAACGGTAATCGCCCAGAAGCTCAGCGGTAGATGTCTTCCCGCGTCCAAGGCAGATCATGGCTGCCATCAGCGAAAGGTTTCACCGCCAGGATCTGGTGCAGGTTGATCCAGCCTTTGCTGAACGCGTAAGAACAACCGGCCAGATACAGACGCCAGATTCGCAGGATATGGGGAGGCACCATCTCCGCCGCCTCATCCAGCTTGTTCTCCAGCCGCGTGCTCCAGTGCTCCAGGGTCTTGGCGTAGTGCAGGCGCAGGCTTTCGACGTCGACGACTTCCAGACCGGCTTCGCTGATGTCGGCACTGATCCGCGCGACATGAGGCAACTCGCCATTGGGAAACACATAGCGGTCGATAAAATCCCCCGCACCACGCCCCACCGGACGACCATCGACGTGCTTGGCTGTAATGCCATGGTTCATCACCAGGCCACCCTCCTTCACCGCACCAAACAGCAACTTGGTGTAGAGCGGCAGGTTGGCATGACCGACGTGCTCGAACATGCCGACGCTGACCACTTTGTCGAAACGACCATCCTGAGGCAGGTCACGGTAGTCAAACAGTTGCAGATCGACCTTGTCCTGCAAGCCTTCAGCCTTGACCCGGGCACGGCCCAAGGCCAGTTGCTCGCGACTCAAGGTAATACCGAACACCTTCACCCCGTACTCACGGGCGGCAAAGCGCGCCAGCCCACTCCAGCCGCAGCCAACGTCCAGCAGGTATTCGCCGGGCTTAAGGCGCAGCTTGCGGCAGAGGTGATGAAACTTGTCCTGCTGCGCCTGTTCCAGCGTTTCTTCACCGGTCTTGAAGTAGGCGCAGGAGTAGACCATCTCCTTGTCGAGCCAGAGCTGATAAAACTCATTGGACAAATCGTAGTGGTAGGAAATGGACTCAGCGTCGGTCGCTTTGTCGTGTTGCGAGCGTGTAGGGAAATTATCGTCATCATCATCCACCAACGCCTGGCTCAGCTCATCGCAGACCCGCACGACTTCGCTGATCGAGCCTTCGAGCTCGAGGCGACCCTCGACAAACGCACTGCCGAGCAGGTCGAGACTTGGATGAGTGAATTCGGAAACCAGCTGAGGATCTTTGACGACGATAGTGACGCTGGGCGTTGGGCCCAGATCCAGCTCGTGGCCGTCCCAGAGTTTCAGTCGCAATGGAAGGTGAAGACTTTGTAAGGCCGTGGGAAGTTGCGCAAGCATTTCGGTAAACCCCCTGATCCAGAAGACCTAAAAAAGGTAATCCAAATGGAGCTCCAGTACTGGAACTCTCAGGCTATCGGCTTAATAGCGACCTGCTATGAATCGACCCCAGGGAACGGCCTTGTGCCCACTGATTCTTGCCAATAGACAGCCTGAAATGGAAAACCCATCCGTAGCTGGCTATTAATTTGTAACAGAATTATTCAAAGCTCAAGCGAATTTTTATACTTAGCCCAGCGCTCTAGCCCGGCTGTTTGCGCCGGGCCAGCGGATTCTCAGGCCTGTGGAGGCGTCTGCAACTTTAGTAGAGGCTCCTGAAAGCGCAACAGACGACCCGCATTTCCGAGGACCAAAAGCGTACTCAGATTATGAAGAATAGCCGCCACCATCGCCCCGGCTGCCCCCAGCAGACCGAAGGCAGCAAAAGCGACAATTGCCAGGGTCCAGCCCAGGCCAATGATAACGTTGACCTGCAGGGTCTGCCGGCATTGGCGGCTCAAGCGAACGCAGGTTCCCAATCGACGAAGATCGCTGCCGATTAGTACGATATCTGCGGATGCGAGCGCAATGTCGGCACCACCGGCACCCATTGCAACACCTACTACACCCGCCTTCAAAGCCAGCGAATCGTTAATCCCGTCACCTACGACCATAGGCCTGAAACCACTGCTGATTTCAGCCGTAACACGGTTCAGTTTGTCCTCCGGCAGGGCCTGGGCCTGGATGTCGCGAATCCCCACTTCACGACCGAGTGTGTCAGCAACACTTTGCCGGTCGCCGGTCAGCAGCAACTGACGGCCAATGCCCAGCTCGCGCAACTCGGCCAGGGCCGCTCGCGCCTCGGGTTTCAGACTGTCGGCCAAAAGGAACCAGGCCAGGAACACACCATTGACCGACAACCCGGCAATCGGTCCGTCGTGACCGGGCACCGGCGTGGTGGCAATACCCAGCTGTTCAAACAGCTCGGGACGCCCCAAAGCCGCCTCGCCGCCTTCAGTGTTGGCAATGACGCCCAGGCCCTGGCGCTCGCGGATATCGCTCAGGGGCAACAACTGATCCTTCTCCAGCAACCCAGCCAACGCACGGCTGACCGGGTGACTACTGGCCGAGCCCAGGCTGGCCGCCAGAGGTAGCAGGTCATCCTGTTCCTCAGTGGCTGCGAGCACCGATTGCAGGCGCAGGCTGCCGTAGGTCAGGGTGCCGGTCTTATCCACCACCAGGGAGGTCAGGTCGGCCAGCTCTTCGAGGAACGCCGAGCTGCGAATCAGAATCCCGTGACGCGCCGCCACGGCGATCCCGGCAATTGCCGTGGCCGGGGCAGAGAGCACCAAGGCACAAGGACAGGCCGCGACCAGCACTGCCAGCATCGCCTGAGCGTTGTTGGTGATAAACCAGGTGACAGCGGCAATCAACAGCACCAGCACCATGTAACTGCCTGCGTAACGCTCCAGCAGGCGAGTGATCGGCGGCTTGGAGCGCTCGGCGCTCTGCATCAGAGCAATGACCTTGCCCAGCGTGGACTCGTTGCCGATGCGAGTGACTTCGATACGCAGCAGGCCATCGAGGTTGATGGCGCCGCCAAACACCTCCATGCCCACCCGCGCTTCCAGGGGCACCGACTCACCGGTGATCGGTGCCGTATCAAGGCTGGCCTGGCCCGACAGCACGCGGCCGTCGGCCGGGACGCGGTCTCCGGCGCGTACTTCGACCACGTCACCTGCGACCAGCGTCGAGTTATCCACTTCGCGAACACTGCCGTCGGCGCCGATCAGCCGCGCATGGCTGCGGGTCAGGCGCCCCAGTGCTTGAATGGCTTCCTGGGAACCGATCACGCTGCGCTCTTCCAGCACATGGCCGAAGATCATGATGATCGGCAACAACGCCGCGGTCATCAGGTCACCCGTGGCCCAGGCGCCCAGCATCGCCAGGGCGATCAACTGGTCGGTGATGCCGTGCAGGCTCGGGTAACGCAGGCTGTGCCAACCGGCGCTGACAACCGGAATCGCTACCAGCAGAGACGCTGCACCGAGCAGCAACTGGCTGACGCCTGTCTGCTGCGGGGCAAAAAATCGCCAGACCAGCCCCAGCGCCAGCAGCCCCAGGGCCAACATCGCCAGGGTCAGCTGACGGGCAGCGCTGCGCTGTTCGGCGCGGCTCAGCATGCTGACGGCAGGTGGCGCTTCGACATGCTCGGCATCATGGTTGTGAACGGCTTCGCCACTCATTGTTCAGCTCCCTGGATGATCAGGCGGGAATCGTCATGGGGATCGACGGTGGTGACCGAACCGGCCTGGCCGAGGATCTTCGGCACATGCTCGCGATACAGACGCAGCAACAGGCCCGGATCGCTCTTGTCGCGGATCGACTCGGCGAGACTGGCGACCGTCGCAGTATCGGTCTGCGCCTTGGCCAGTCGCTCGGACGCCTGGGCGTGAGCCACTTGCAAGGTGCGATCGGCCTGTTGCGTGGCGCTCTGGGTGAGACGCTCGGCGTCGGTACGGGCGTTGGCAACGGCCTGCTCGGCTTGTTGGGTCGCAGTGAGAACCGCGTTGAAGGCACTGACCGCAGCGGCAGGCAGGCTCGATTGCACATCGACCCGGGCGACCTCGATACCAATGCCAACGCCCGAAGCGGTCAGGTCGGCCAGACGCTTATTGATACCCTGCACCAAATCGCCACGCAGCCGCTCACGGCGCTCGGCGGCCTTGCTGTCGGCACTGACCATCTCCGGTCGCGCTACCAGAATGGTGTCCAGGTCACGGGCTGCGGTCAGGGCCACGGCGCTGCGATTAACCAGTCGATCCAGGGCCGGCAGCACATGATCGGTTTGCAGGACATAGGCGTACGGGTCGGTCACCTTGTAGTACACCGTCACATCCAGCTGTACGACACCGGCATCACCGGTCAGCAGAAAACCTGAACCGGCCAAGGCATCGCTCATGGGCGTGGCGAAACTGGCAGTACGGTCGGCCTGCACCGCCGCCGGGGAGCGCAGCAGAGTTTCCACATGCCGCTCGATCACCCGGTCTGCCGAAGGCAACAGCACCACTTGTTCGAAGGGCTGCGGCCAGGCGGTGAGCAGACCGGCGTTCTGAATCCGCTCCAGCGCACCGAGACGCAACACCACCGCGCGATTCTGCGGATCGATCTGGCGCACATTGGACGCCGCCCAGGCCAGAGCGGCCAGCAAGGTCACCGCATACAGGCCGAGGAAGGCCAGGCGGCTGGCTTGCAGCCAGGCACTGTTGCCGCCGGGGCGCTCATGGCTCGCTTCGGGCTCGAGATGTTCACTCATGGCTGGGTTCCAGCCTTGCCGTCCAGGGTTTTGCTGTCCGGCGGACCATCGACCAATACGCGGAACGGCGCAGCGTCGGTGCGCAGGATCAGCTTGGTGCCCGGCGTGACCACAGTGCCCAGGGTGTCCAGGGAACGCAGCATGTTGTACAGCGCCGGCGAGCCGTTATAGGCCTTGCCGTAGATCTGCGCCGCCTCGACCCGGGACTGCGCTTCGATATCGGCAGCCTTGACCGTGGCGTCGGCTTCGACGATCCGCGCATCACGCTCGGCAGCAGAGCGGATCTGCGCCGCCTCACGCTTGCCCACGGCAGTGCGCTCGGTGGCGATGGTCTCGCGCTCAGCACGCATGCGGTCAACCGTGGCATTGAGGGTGACCGATGGCAATGTCAGACGCTCGACTCCCACCTGCAGGACGCGCACGCCGTAGGTAGTCAGCAATTGCTGATCGATCTGCTGGCGCAGCTGGTTTTCGAAATCGCCGATACGCACCTGGCTGGCGTCGGTATTGACCAGGCTCGACAGGTCGAAACTGGCGGCCGTGGTCTCCAGCGCGGAACCGACGAAGGTACGGATCTGCCGTGCGGCTTCGTCCGGCTGGTTCTGCACCGCACGCATGAAGCGTTGCACGTTGTCCGGGTCGCCCTGAACCTGCCAGGCCACATAAGCCTGAACGATGATGCGCAGGCCATCGCGCGTGCCGACATCCTGCAGGCCGCTTGAAGTCGTGCGCAGGCGCAGGTCCACCGGAATTGTCGCCTCGAACGGCGCCGGCCAGCGCCAGCTCAGGCCCGGATCAAGCAGCACCCGGGAAGGATTGCCAAAGCGGGTGATGACCGTGGCTTCACCGGAACGCACCTGAACCAGGCTCGCCGCCGCCACCGCAAAAGCGATCAGCAGCGCAGCCAGGGCCGAACGGCGCCAAGGGAAAGGCGCTGGCGAAGAGCTGTCACCGTGATGGTGATGACCATGGGAATGGCCATGCCCGCTGTGGTCGTGACCGGCGTGATCGTGATGATCGTGGTTATGGAACAGACTCAAGGGGTGACTCCTTACTGATCGGCTTTACGCGGCGTCAACGGGTCTGCCGGTAAGGTGAAAGTTCGCAGGTCGATGGTCGGCGCGCTGCTGCCGCCCAGACGATGATCGAGGACCAGCAGCTTGGCGTGGGCCAGACCCTGGGTCAGTTGGGCCAGATATTGCTCCAACAGAAAGGCCTGCCCGGCCTTGGCGTAGCCCTGGCGTTCGGCGCTGAAGCGCAGGTCTGCGGCCTGGGCGGCGGACATGACTTCCCGTGCCGAGGCGGCAGCCTGATCGCGCGCGACACTGGCATTGAGCTGGGCCAGGTTGGCCTTGTCACTGGCCGCACCGCGCTCGCGGGAAATCAGCGCCTGGGCACTGATCTGCGCAGCCTGCACGCCGTGGTAAGCATTGGCGGCGCCAGCGGGTGGGTGGATCGATTCGACCACCGTGGCGAGAATTTCCACGCCGCTGTCCAGTTTCTTCAGATCAGCCTGCACCGCCTCGCCAATGTCCTGGGACAGCGACGCACGCTGCTCGCCCAACAATTCGTCCAGGGTCCGCGTTGCGAAGTCATGGACCAGCACGCGGCTGGCGGTACTGCGAATCAGCGTCGGCACATCGGCGCTGTTATAGGTAGCCGCCAGCGCCGCCTGATCGTTCAGGCCGATGCGATAGACAAACCGCACATCCATATTGACGATCTGGAAGCCCTGTTTGTCGCCGGTACTGCTGGCGATGACCTGGGATTTCTCGTTGATGTGGCTGGCATCCCACAGACGGTTGGCGCTTTGCGGCGACGGGCCTTCGGCCGGCTCCTGCACCAGCTCGACAGCCGTGGCATCGGAAACACTGGTGGCCAGTTCATGCACCACACCATTCTCCACCGCGATAATCCGCCCGAACGGCCAAGGCAATCCGGCATGCAGGCCGGGACCGACCACCTCGACCGGCTTGCCGAAGCGCTCGTAGATGCCACGCCCCTGCATTGGAATTTCCTGCACGCCGCTCAAGATCCAACCGAGCGCTACAATCACCAACAGCACGGGCAAAAAGGCCCGACGCATGTAGGTAAAGGCCCAGATTTGCCGCAGATCAATACCAAAGCGGTTATGCAATTCGCTCTGCAGTGCCAGCAGAGGTTGTGGCGGCCAGCGCAGCAGACCGGCGACAAAACTGCTGGCGGTCAGACGAGGCTCGAGGCGCTCATTACGCGGGCTGAACAGCGACAACAGCGCACGCAGCAGCAGCTCAATGGCTACCAACCCCGGCAGCAGCCCCATCAACACGGCCAGACGGGCTGGCCATACGCGGTCGGGACTGGACAGGAACAGGCACATGGCACCGATCAGCAGGACCGCGATGGCAACGCGGGTCAATTGCGCCAGCTGCCCGGCTTCCGGCCATTGCGACTGCTGCTCGTGAGCGAACTGGCGCTCGAGCACCAACAGGCCGAAAGCCAGCAGCAGCATGACGCCCGCCGCCAGATTGCCCAGTTGGGACAGCGCGCTGCCTGGCAGCGCCAGATTCCAGGTCATGTCCAGGCTGATCAGCGCCAGCACAGACCAGCCCGCCAGCCAGAGTGTCGATGCCCCCACCTGGGTCAGCATCGATCCGGCACCGCCACTGATGCGTGAAAGCAGGCGTTCGTACCAGCCGTGATCTTCGACGACGCCGGGATCCGCTTCGACAGCCACGACGCTGACAATGGAGCCCAGCGCCCGACCACGCCACAAGGCAATGCCCTGCGCCGACTGCAACGCCGCCGCCAACAGCAGGAAAGCAGCTGCCTGGGTAGTCAGCACCGCTGTCCATAGAGAATTGGGAGAAAAGAGATCAACGAACAGCGACAGGACCAGTCCGAAAATGCCCAGCCCGGCCGTCAGATAAGTCAGTTGCAGTAAGCGCCGAGCCTGAAATGCAGCCCCTTGAAACCGTGGCAGGCTATCCAGCCCTGCGTGCTCAACATCCAGATCAACCTGCATCGATACCCCAGAACCTATTGGAGGCCAGCTCCCATCGCGAAATTGCTTGCCCGGTTGCCAGCCGAGAAAGCGTTACGATATAACAAAAAACGTGAAATTTCTGTCGCTCGGCTGAATTTCACAAACCGTTCAGCCAACGGAAAGGTTGTGACCCCTTGGCACTAGCCTGAATAAAATAAATTATCTTTCAGAATTCCATTTCCCTCGACCATTCAATAACCAAAGCTTTCAACTTACAGCGTTTATATATAAGTCCTACGAACAGAAAGGAAATAGCCACTTTTCGAAAGAATTAAAACGCTTTAGAGACTTAACTTCGCAACATAATCCAACACCTGCACAGCTTGCTGTAGACATGTCCGGTGACTATATTTACATACGTTTCCACGCTCATGATCGACGCTGAAACAGGCGAATCGGAACGCCGGAGGGCCCGCAAGGGGCTGCTCCACATGTAAGGAGTCCACATGCACAAGTTCAAACTTCATCCGCCTGTGCGGCATACAAGCCTGTGTGATCAAGCGCAAAACTGCCTGACCATCAATATTCCCAACTCGACTCTAGGCCTGGATAACTTGCTCGATCTGGTCCGGCACGAAATCATCCACGAGCAGCAGAAACATATACATCGGCTGACCTTTAAAAGCGGTAGAACACTTCATATTGAAGCCGACCAGCAATGGGTCACCGTACGCGGTGCCCATATCAATTATCGCACCCCTGCCGATATGCCATCCGCCACACTGCTCGGCGATCCGGCCCAACCAGTAACCCCCGTCCCCCTCTAAACTGCCGCCTCGGGCCAGCCTCGCCCGGTCGTGGAATCGCGCAGGAATATGCCGGTCATGAGACCTGCCGCACAAACAATGTGGCGTGCCAACGGTTGTGTTGTGTTTCACTAGACGATGAGCCTGGCGCGCCTGCTCATCAGCGCATCGTATTGTTATCCACAGGGCTCTGGATTCACTTCTCGACAAGGACGACTGCCCGTTGATTTCGATCTACCAGCTCAAGCCCCGTTTCCAGAACTTGCTGCGCCCTCTAGTTCAACGTTTGTTCGACCGTGGTATTACCGCCAACCAGGTAACCCTTGGCGCGTGCGCGATTTCCCTGGTAGTGGGTGGTCTGGCTGCCGTTTTCGCCGCCCATGCCTGGGTCTTCGCCCTGATCCCGCTGTGGATGATCGTGCGCATGGCACTCAACGCCATCGACGGCATGCTGGCCAGGGAGTTCGGCCAAAAATCGCGGCTGGGCGCCTATCTCAACGAATTGACCGATGTCATCGCCGACAGCGCCCTGTTTTTGCCCTTTGCACTGCTGCCGGAAGTGAACCTTGTGCTGGTTGTGCTGGTCACTTTGCTGGCGATTTTCAGTGAGTATGCAGGCGTCCTCGGCCCCATGGTCGGCGCTTCCCGCCGCTACGACGGCCCAATGGGCAAGAGTGACCGGGCATTCTGCTTCGGCGTACTGGGCGCAGGCGTGGCCATTGGCTGGCTTTCGGCCCTATGGATAAATAGTGTTCTCGCTGTGATCGCCGCCCTGCTGGTCTATACCCTGATCAACCGTATCCGTCGTGGCCTGGAGGAAGTCTCCAGCCAGGCCGATGCGCCTGGGGAATAAGCAGCCCGCAACATACCGATCGGCATAAGGAAATCGAAATGCGTGAAATGCATGAGCTGCGCTTCAGTACCCACGATGGGGTTGAGTTGTTTTATCGCCACTGGCCTGCCACCGCTCCTGACGTCGACGCGCCGCGCCAGGCGGTGCTGCTGTTTCACCGCGGCCACGAACACTCCGGGCGCATAGCCCACCTGGTCGATGAACTGGACTTGCCGGGTTTCGATTTCTTCGCCTGGGACGCCCGTGGTCACGGCCAGTCGCCGGGAGCACGGGGCGATAGCCCGAGCTTCGCCACCAGCGCCCGTGACGTGCAGACTTTTGTTGATCACCTGGGCGCCACCTTCGCCATCGCCGAGCAGGACATCAGCGTGGTCGCCCAGAGCGTCGGCGCGGTGATCGTCGCCACCTGGGTGCATGACTACGCACCGAAAATCCGCTCCCTGGTACTGGCCTCGCCCGCCTTCCAGGTCAAACTGTACGTGCCCTTCGCCCGGACCGGCCTGGCCCTGATGCAGCGCTTGAAAGGCAATTTCTTCGTCAACAGCTACGTCAAGGCGCGCTTCCTCAGCCATGACCCGGAGCGCGTTGCCTCTTATGACAACGATCCGCTGATCACCAAGGCCATTTCCGTCAACGTGCTGCTCGGCCTGTACGAAGCGGCCGACCGCGTTGTAGCCGATGCCAATGCTATTCAAGTGCCTACGCAGTTGCTGATCTCCGGTGCCGATTTCGTCGTGCATCGTGGCCCTCAGGATCGCTTTTTCGAGCGCCTGGGCAGCCTGCGCAAGGAGAAACACGTCCTGCCTGGGTTCTTCCACGACACCCTGGGCGAACGTGACCGGCACCTGGCAGTCAGCCGGGCCCGGCGCTTCATTCTGCAAAACCTCGAACAACCGGTATCGCGCCCATCGCTGCTGGACGCCGATCGCCTCGGCGCCACCTGTGCCGAGGCTGAAGAACTCGCCGCGCCGCTGCCGCACAACTCGTTGCGCGATCTGTACTGGCGCATGACCCGCGCCAGCATGCGCTTGGGCAGCAAGTTATCCACAGGGGTTAAACTGGGTTTTGACACCGGCTTCGATTCCGGCAGCACCCTGGATTACGTCTACCGCAACAAGCCCACCGGCACTGGCGCCCTGGGCCGCATGATCGACGGCAACTACCTGAAGTCCATCGGCTGGCGCGGTATTCGTCAGCGCAAGGTGAATCTCGAAGAACTGCTGCGCCTGGCCATGGCGCATCTGCGCAATCAGGGCAAGCCTGTGCATATCGTCGATATCGCCGCCGGTCACGGTCGGTACATTCTCGAATCCCTGCAGGGTGTCGACCCGCTGCCCGAATCGATATTGTTGCGCGACTACAGCGATATCAACGTGCGTGACGGCAACGCCTTGATCGAACAAAAGGATCTGGACCCGATCGCACGCTTCGTCAAAGGCGATGCCTTCGACCGTGCCGACCTAGCCGCACTGGAGCCCAAACCAACACTGGCAGTGGTCTCAGGCCTCTATGAGCTGTTTGCCAGCAACCAGATGGTCGGTGACTCCCTGGCCGGGCTTGCTGCAGCGGTGGAACCGGGCGGTTATCTGGTTTACACCGGTCAGCCTTGGCATCCGCAGCTGGAACTGATCGCCCGCGCCCTGACCAGCCACCGTGCCGGCCAGGCCTGGGTGATGCGTCGGCGCACCCAGGCGGAAATGGATCAGTTGGTCGAAGCGGCCGGTTTCCGCAAGATCACTCAGCGGGTGGACGAATGGGGGATTTTCACCGTGTCCCTGGCGCAGCGCATCAAGTGAAACCGCTACGCGAGCCGGGGCTGTGGAAACGTGCCGTGCTGTGGCTGGCGCTACTGGCACCGTTGTTCTTTGCCAGCTACGGCTTCGCCACCTGGCTCACTGCACGGCGCACGGACGTCGGCACGCTGGTCTTCGACTGGGAACAGTACATGCCATTCTGGGCGTGGACCATCGTGCCCTATTGGTCGATTGACCTGCTCTACGGTTTCTCGCTGCTGGCGTGCCTGACACGCCGCCAACTCGATACCCACGCGTTGCGCCTGCTCAGCGCCCAGGTGATCGCTGTCAGTTGCTTCCTGCTCTGGCCCCTGACGTTCACCTTTGCACGGCCGCCGCTGGACGGCGTGTTTGGCTGGATGTTTGCGGTGCTGGCCGGGTTCGACAAGCCGTTCAATCAGGCGCCATCACTGCATATCGCCCTGCTGGTGATCCTCTGGGTCTGTTATGAACGCTACCTGCGCGCGGCTCACCCGGCGTGGCGCTGGCTGCTGCATGGCTGGTTCGGGTTGATCGGCATTTCCGTGCTGACCACCTATCAGCATCACTTCATCGACTTACCCACAGGGGCGCTGGCGGGTTGGTTGTGTGTCTGGCTTTGGCCGGACAACGGCCGTAGCCCGCTGCGTAACGCCCGCCTGACAGGGCAACCACGGCGCCTGCGCCTGGCCTTGGCTTATGGCCTGGGCGCGGCGCTATTGGCGGCGCCTGCATTTACCCTGCGCGGCACTTGGATGTGGCTGGCCTGGCCCGCAGTGTCTTGCCTGTTGGTCAGCCTGAACTATGGGCTGTTTGGCGCCGAGGGCTTTCAAAAACGCAGCAACGGGCGATTGAGCCCGGCGGCCCGCTGGCTGCTGGCGCCCTATCTGGCTGCGGCGTGGATAAACTCTCGCCTGTGGACAAGAAACCAGCCCGATGCCCAGCAGATTGTGGATAACATCTGGCTCGGCCGCCTTCCCGAACGTGGACAATTGCGCCCATTCGCCGCTGTTGTGGATATGTGCGCCGAGCTGTCCATCGTCCCACCCGGCAAACGCGGTTACCAATGCATTCCCGTGCTCGATCTGACCCCACCGGATGCCGCGCAATGCCTGCTGGCCGCCCAGGCCATCGAGCGTCTGCGCGTTAAAGGCCCCTTGCTGGTGTGCTGTGCGCTGGGTTATTCACGTAGCGCCACCGCTCTTGCCGCTTGGCTTTTGTACACTCATCGCGCCCGCACTGTGGATAACGCCATCGACATGGTACGCAATGCCCGGCCGCAGGTAGTCCTGCACGAGGCGCAGTATCAGGCGTTGACGGCGATGCTCGCGTATTTATCCACAGCGCGGGCGGAGCAACATCATGTCTCTTGAAATGCAGTTGCATGTCGTTGCCAGCCTGCTGCGGCGCGGGCGGGCTTTGGATAATTTGTCCACAGGTGTAATGCTGCTGGGCCTGGCATTGGGCCTCAGTCAGCTGTGGATAAATACTGTCAGCCCTTTGTTGCTGATACTAGTGGCGGCGATCGTTCTGATTGGCTTGATCGAAAAGTACTACGCCTTTCGCGTCGCTTTCGATGCCGACCTTTTTCAGAACATCGCCAACGATGCCAATCAGTTGAATGACCGCACCGTCGATCTGGATCATGCATTGATCACGCTGGGTTTGCTGCCTGTGGATAAACAGACCCGGTCCTGGGCTGTTCGCAGCCAGGGCGCCCTGAAACTGTTGCGCCAGCAAGTCTTGTTCCTCGCCCTTGAGCTGGTATTGGTGCTCGGGGCGATTCTGATTTTCCCCTGGTTGCCTTTCGTCCATTAAGGAAACGTCATGTTCGAACCCTTGGTCGCCACGATCATCACCGCCGGAGCGCGCAGTGTGACCGGCGCACGCAGCCTGTGGCTGGGCTGCACGCCCGAGCCCAATCAGCGCATTTATTTCGCCAACCACAGCAGCCACGGCGATTTCGTCCTGCTCTGGGCTTCACTACCGCCACAACTGCGCAAGCTGACCCGCCCCGTCGCCGCAGGCGATTACTGGCAGAAAACGCCGCTAAGGCGCTACATCATCAGTGGCGTATTCAACGGCGTGCTGATCGACCGTGAGCGCAAGACGCCGGAGAGCAATCCGCTGCAGCCGATGCTCGACGCCCTGCAATGGGGGGATTCGCTGATTATCTTCCCTGAAGGCACGCGCAATCTGGAAGACGGCCTGCTGCCGTTCAAGAGCGGCTTGTATCACCTGGCCAAGAGTTATCCACAAGCGGAACTGGTGCCGGTGTGGATAGCCAACCTCAACCGTGTCATGCCTAAAGGCCGGGTCCTGCCGCTGCCATTGTTATGCACAACCAGCTTCGGCGCGCCGCTGCGCCTGGAAGAAGACGAAAGCAAAGAGCAATTCCTCACCCGCAGCCGTGACGCGCTGCTGGCCCTGGCCCCGGAGCAGCATTGATGGATAGGCAGACACAGATGTTGTTCATGGGGATCGGCGCCATTCTGCTGCTGGCCTCGTTGATTGGCTTCATTCTCAAGCGCCGCGCGGGCAGTGAGCCCAACTCGGTGATCGACAACCTCAATGCCCGGATCAACGCCTGGTGGGTCATGGTGGTGGTGATCGGCATCGCCTTCTGGCTTGGCTACAGTGCGGTGATCCTGCTGTTCTACGCCGTATCGTTCTACGCCCTGCGCGAGTTCCTGACCCTGACGCCAACCCGGCGCAGCGATTATCCGGCCCTTGTAGCAGCGTTCTACCTGGCGCTGCCGCTGCAATACATCCTCATCGCCACCAACTGGTATGGGCTGTTCTCGATCTTCATTCCGGTCTACGTGTTCCTGCTGCTGCCGATCCTGGCGTCACTGGGCGGTGACAGCACGCACTTTCTGGAGCGAGCCTCGAAGGTACAGTGGGGGCTGATGATCGCAGTGTTCTGCGTGTCCTATGTGCCGGCCCTGCTGACCCTGGAAATCCCCGGCTACGAAGGGCGCAACCTGCTGTTGATCGCCTATCTGGTCATCGTCGTGCAGCTCTCCGACGTGTTGCAATACGTGTGCGGCAAGCTGTTCGGCAAACGCAAGATCGCGCCGAACCTGTCGCCCTCCAAGACCGTTGAAGGCTTTGTCGGCGGCATCGCCCTGGCTTCACTGATCGGCGGCGCGCTGTGGTGGATCACCCCGTTCAATATCTGGCAATCGACCCTGATCGCCCTGTTGATAAACCTGCTCGGTTTTGCCGGTGGCATCGTTATGTCGGCGATCAAGCGCGACCGTGGGGTCAAGGATTGGGGGCATATGATCGAAGGCCACGGCGGCATGCTCGATCGCCTGGATTCGGTGTGCTTCGCGGCGCCGATCTTCTTTCACCTTGTGCGCTATTGGTGGACGTGAAGCAGCCGCAAGCTGCAAGCCTCTAGCTGCAAGCAAGAGCAAACCGCACCCGCTTTTGCTTGCAGCTTGTAGCTCATCACTTGAAGCTGGTCGCTCCGCGGCCTATATTACGATCATAATTTAATTTCTTGCGACGAACTTCCCCAGGAGTAAGACCATGAGCAGTTATGACGTTGTCATCATCGGCGGCGGCCCCGGCGGCTATAACGCTGCCATTCGCGCTGGCCAGTTGGGCCTGTCGGTGGCCTGTGTCGAAGGTCGCGAGACCTTGGGCGGCACTTGCCTGAATGTCGGCTGCATGCCGTCCAAAGCCCTGCTGCACGCCTCCGAGCTGTACGAAGCCGCTGTGGGCGAGGAATTCGCCAATCTGGGTATCGAGGTCAAGCCGACCCTGAACCTGGCGCAGATGATGAAGCAGAAAGGCGAAAGTGTGGCGTCCCTGACCAAGGGCATCGAGTTTCTGTTCCGCAAGTACAAGGCCGACTGGATCAAGGGCTGGGGCCGTATCGCCGGGCCGGGCAAGGTCATCGTCACCGATGCTGCGGGTGTCGAGACCGAACTGCAGGCCAAGGACATCATCATCGCCACCGGTTCCGAGCCGACCCCGCTGCCAGGGGTAGAGCTCGACCATGAGCGTATCATCGACTCCACCGGCGCCCTGTCCCTGCCGGAAGTGCCCAAGCACCTGGTGGTGATAGGTGCTGGCGTCATCGGCCTGGAGCTGGGCTCGGTGTGGCGGCGTCTCGGCGCCAAGGTCACGGTGGTCGAATTTCTCGACCATGTGGCCCACGGCAGCGATCTGGAGGCGGGCAAGACCCTGCAGCGCTCCCTGACCCGTCAAGGCATGAGCTTCAAGCTCAGCTCGAAGGTGACCTCAGCGGTCCGCTCGGAAAACAGCGTGACCCTGCGCGTAGAACCGGCTGCCGGCGGCGAAGCGGAACTGATCGAAGCCGATTACGTACTGGTGTCCATTGGCCGTCGTCCCTATACCAAGGGCCTGGGCCTTGAGACCGTGGGCCTGCAGGTCGACAAGCGCGGCATGCTGGAGAACAAGGGCCATCGCACCGAAGCACCGAATGTCTGGGTGATCGGTGATGTCACTTCCGGCCCCATGTTGGCGCACAAGGCCGAGGACGAAGCCCATGTCTGCCTGGAGCGTATTGTCGGCAAGGCGGGCGAGCTGAATTACAACCTGATCCCCGGTGTGATCTACACCCGTCCGGAACTGGCCAGCGTCGGCAAGACCGAAGAGCAGCTCAAGGCCGAAGGGCGAGCGTACAAGGTCGGCAAGTTCCCGTTCAGCGCCAACAGCCGGGCCAAGATCAACCACGAGACCGAAGGCTTCGCCAAGGTTCTGGCCGATGAGCGTACCGATGAGGTGCTGGGCGTGCATCTGGTCGGGCCGAGTGCGGGCGAATTGATCGGTGAAGCGTGCGTGGCTATGGAGTTTGCCGCGTCCTCCGAGGATATCGCGCTGATCTGCCATCCTCACCCGACCCGCTCCGAGGCCCTGCGTCAGGCGGCCATGGGCGCGAATGGGCATACCACTCAGGCGTAAGGTGCCCAAACTCGATGTGGTGGGAGCGGATTTATCCGCGAAGACGGTATTTCAGTCGATGAAGATTCAGCGAGTGTACGGGCCCATTCGCGGATGAATCCGCTCCCACAAAAAGTTATCCACAGCGCTCCAATTGGTATCACCCCGGCAAATGCCCCAACGGCAGCGGTCCAGGTGACTTGATCACCTGAATCGCAAAGTTGCTGCGGATATCCCGTACCCCCGGCACCTTCAACAGGCTGCCATTGAGAAAGCGCTCATAGCCGCGCAAATCCGGCACCACGACGTGGAGCAGGAAATCAACCTCCCCCGACACCAGATAAGCGGAAATCACCTCCGGTAACGCCAGTACGGCCAGGCGAAAGCGTTCGGCTTCGCCTTCGTGATGGCGCTCGACCTTGACCCCGACGAAGACCGTCAAACCCAATCCCACCGCTTCACTGTCCAGCGTGGCCTGATAGCCGCGAATCACCCCGGCGTCTTCCAGATTACGCACCCGGCGCAGGCAGGGTGAGGCAGACAGACCGATCTCATCGGCCAGTTGCACATTGGTCAGGCGTCCATCCCGTTGCAGGGCAGCAAGGATTTTGCGGTCGTAGGCATCCAGTTTCGGTGTTGGCATATCAGCGCCTTATGACTAATTGGATTGGCAGATTGTGCCAATTCTAGATCTATATAGGGTTAAAGACGCAAGCACCTGCCCCGCCCTTGGGCCGTAGAATTTTCCTTCATCGCTTCCTTACCGAGACCTTCGACGATGGAAAATATGGCGCTCTACCTGACAGCCCTGATTATGATCATCTTGATGCCGGGGCCGGACATGATCCTTCTGTTGCAGACCGGTGCCCGCCAAGGTCGAGCGCTGGCACTGGCCACTGCACTGGGCCTGGCACTGGCCCGAGCGGCTCATGTCACCCTTGCAGCACTGGGCCTGGCCACCCTGTTCAAGGCGGCACCCTGGACCTTTGACCTGGTGCGTTTCGCCGGGGCGGCCTATCTGCTCTGGCTCGGCGTGAAAATGCTCAAGCCCGGCGCCCTTGGCTCCCTCAGTGGTGCGCCACAAGGCAGCGTGCCACCTTCATGGCTCGGGGCGATCGGTCGTGGCGTGCTGACCAATCTGCTCAACCCCAAGGCGCTGCTGTTCTGTTCGGTGCTGCTACCGCAATTCATCGATCCGAACGGCGCTGCCGTTAGCGTGCAATTCGCCACCTTGGGCGTGATTCTGGTGCTGCTTGCACTGCTGTTCGACTGCGCCTATGCCCTGGTCGGCGACAGCCTGGGCCGCTGGCTTGAACGCAGCCCTTCGGCACGGCGGATCCAGCAATGGCTGTTTGGCGGCTTGTTGATCGGTTTCGCTGTACGTCTGGCATTTATTCAGCAGGCATAAGCCGGTAAACCGGCGTCTGCGGCATATGCCTTGCAAGTCTCTGAGACCTCACAAAAAACCTCCGTTTGCGACTTTTTTGCCTTTTTTTCGAACCGGATGCAGAGTTTGTTATCTGTTGTGGGTAACTTGCGTTCGGCAAGGAGTCGTTGGCGCGTTCTGTGTGCAGGAAGCACAAGCATTATTCAGAGGCTTCACGTTTATGAATCGCAGGAATCTCCTCAAAGCATCCATGGCATTGGCGGCCTACAGCAGTTTGCCTGCCAGCGGGCTATTTGCCGCCCGTGCCCTGGCAGCCGCCGCCGACGGTGAAATCGAGCACTTTGACTTCGAGGGCCTGCAAGCCCAGGCCAAGCAACTGGCCAGTAACGCTTACGTCAGCACCAAACAGGCCTTGCCTCCTGTGCTGGCCAATATGACACCGCAGCAGTTCAACGCCATCAAGTACGACGCCGGGCATTCGCTGTGGCATGACGTGCAGGGCCAGTTGGATGTGCATTTCTTCCACGTCGGCGCCGGTTTCAAGACGCCGGTGCGTATGTACAGCGTCGATCCGGCGAGCCGCCAGGCCCGTGAGGTGCACTTCCGTACCGACCTGTTCAACTATGACAACAGCGGCATCGACAAAACCCAGCTCAAGGGCGCGGGCGATCTGGGCTTTGCCGGGTTCAAGCTGTTCCAGGCGCCGGAAATCGCCATCAACGACATTCTGTCATTCCTTGGCGCCAGCTATTTCCGCGCCATCGACAGCAACAAGCAATACGGCCTGTCAGCCCGCGGCCTGGCCATCGACACCTATTCCTCCAAGGGCAAGGAGGAGTTTCCCGACTTCACCAAGTTCTGGTTCGAAACGCCGACCAAAGACGCGACCCGCTTCGTGGTCTACGCCCTGCTCGACTCGCCGAGCGCGACCGGCGCCTATCGTTTTGACATCGATTGCCAGGCCAACCAGGTGGTGATGGATATCGACGCCCATATCAATGCCCGCGCCGATATCGAGCAGATGGGCATCGCCACCATGACCAGCATGTTCAGCTGCGGCACCCATGAACGGCGTATGTGCGACACCATCCACCCGGAAATCCATGACTCGGACCGCCTGGCCATGTGGCGCGGCAATGGCGAGTGGATCTGCCGCCCGCTGAACAACCCGCTGCGTCTGCAGTTCAATACCTTCACCGACAAAGACCCGAAAGGTTTTGGCCTGGTGCAGACCGATCATAAGTTTGAGACCTATCAGGACACCGTCGACTGGTATCACCGTCGCCCGAGCCTATGGGTCGAGCCGACGACCCCGTGGGGCGAAGGCTCGGTGGATCTGATGGAACTGCCCACCACCGGCGAAACGCTGGATAACATCGTGGTGTTCTGGAACCCCAAGAAGGCGATAAAGGCCGGCGACAGCCTCAACTATGGCTACAAGCTGTACTGGAGCCCGCTGCCGCCCGTGAGTACACCGCTGGCCCAGGTCAACGCAACACGTTCGGGCATGGGCGGCTTTATCGAAGGCTGGGCGCCAGGTGAGCATTATCCTGATGTGTGGGCCCGGCGCTTTGCCGTGGACTTCAGCGGTGGCGGTCTGGATCGCTTGCCTGAAGGTACGTCCATCGATCCGGTAGTGACCGTCTCGGGCGGAGAAGTCAAAGACTTCAACGTCTTGGCACTGCCGAATATCAAGGGCTTCCGCGTAACCTTCGACTGGTATCCGACCAGCGATTCGGTGGATCCGGTGGAAATGCGCATGTTCATCCGCACCCAGGACCGCACCCTGAGCGAAACCTGGCTGTACCAGTACTTCCCGCCAGCGCCGGACAAGCGTCGGTATACCTATAACTGATGCCGCACTGGTGGTGACTGACCCGTAGGAGCGGCTTCAACCGCTCCTACGGTTGATAGCGTGTTTAGCGTCATTTTTTAATCTATATAAAAATCAATCGACTAAATATCCATTCTTTTTACAAGGCCAAAATATCGCTGATATTTTGGCGGATTATTTGACAGCCTCGTCTTATCAGGCTGTTATTGCCCCTGTCTCATCCCACTCCCCAACTGCCAATTGACCGCCCTGCGCCGGCGATGGGCGGTAGCGTTGCCGATCTCTTCCTGAACGCTCTATCGAGGGCACCCTTCTATGTTGCTGAACGCCGCAAACGGCGCCGGGCAGGCACCGTCGAGCCTGTCTGTGCGCAAATCGACCCTGATCGCCGGGATCGCCATCAGCCTGATTCTGGTCGAGACCTTCTCCGGAGCACTGCGTTTTTTCTTCGATCTGGCCGGTATTTCCGCTGTGCTCTACCTGCCCAAAGTCGCTTGCGTGGCGCTGTTTCTCCTTGAACTCAGCGCCCTGAGAGCCAACCGTATCCTGTGGCTGTGCCTGCCCCTGTTGCTGCTCTCGGCATCTCTGGCGATGCTGCATGGCGCCAGCCTGAACAATCTCGGCTTCAGTCTGTTTATCGTCGGCCCTCTACTGTTCGGCCTGGTCTGCGGCCAATACCTGCTGCTGCATCAAAGGCTGCTCGGCTGGGTCATTGGCCTGTGCCTGCTGGCGTCGTGGATCGGCATCGGTCTGGACAAATTCACCGTCGTGCCGTGGAAGGGGTACGCCTACAGCCTCGGCGAAGTGGAACTCAGCGCCAATACCGCCTGGAGCGCCGACTCCCAGGACCGCATCGCCGGCTTCGCCCGGGTCTCGGGTTCGCTGTCGCTGCTCATCGCTATCTACACCCTGTACCTGGCGCTGATCATTCGCTCGCGCCTGCTATGGTTACTGCTGTGTGGCGCCAGCTTCTACGGCATCCTGCTGACCACCAGCAAGGCGCCAGCCGTCGCCTTCGTCGCTACGCTGGCGCTGTTGCCCGTGCTGCACTTTTACTGGACCCGCCGGGTCCTGTTGACGCTTGCAGTGCTGATGGGGATAGCCCTGCCGCTGATTGGCTTAATGAATGACTTCGACAGCAATCTGATCTACAGCGACGGCCCGCTTTCTTCGCTGTACGACCGCATGATCAACACCTGGCCCAATGTCGTGCGGGCCATGGAAAGCCAGGGCTGGGTTATCTCGGGGGCTGGTTTCGGTCTGGTCGGCAGTTCCCTTGCGCCGTTCCCGGTGCCGGACGCACAAGATCTGCAAGTGTCCGACAACGCGGCGATCTATCTGTGGTGCACTTTTGGTGCGGCGGGCCTGCTGCTTTATCTCGCGCAAATCCAACTGATGTTTGCCTTGAGCGACGATCAGACTGGAACCGGCCGCGCACTGTTGAGCATCATCTTCTGCGTTTGCCTGATCAGTTGGACCACCGATGTCTTCGAGTCCAGCATCGCCAGCCTGTTTATCGGGGTCGGTATCAGCCTGGCGATAGCTTCGCGCGATGTCGCCAGCCCCTCCGCGCAACGCCCTCAGGATCTGCCTGAGCTGACCGCCCTGCCGGGCTTGCAGGGAGCATGAAACAAATGAAGCACAAAGCGCTGCACGTCCTTGCCTGGGCCTGTGCCAGTTGGTTTGTGGCGCAACCGGCACAGGCCCAGGAGCCGTTCATCGTCGGCGTCGTCACCCACTTCATGAATGACGAAGCACCACCGTTGCCACGTCTGCGCCTGGCTGCGGCAGCCGGTATCAACTCGGCCCGGGACGCGCCGTACTGGTCCAGCGCCGAGACGGCCCTCGGCCAGTGGCGCGTCGTTCCCGGCTGGCGTACATGGCTCAGCGGCGGCGTGGATCTGAACATGACGCCCATGGCTATCCTGTGTTTCAGCACCTGGTTCCATAACAACATCAAACCCAGCGAACCCCAGGTCAAACCCGGCTATCTGCAATATGTCGACTACGCGACAAGGCAACTGGGCGCGGGCGTCGGCTTCTATGAGATCTGGAACGAGTGGGACCTGGGCAACGATCCCAAGGATCCGGCCCTGAGCGCCGACTACGCCGCCCTGGTGCGCGACACTGCCCCCATCGTAAGGCGCAATAGCCCGCAGTCTACGATTCTGGCCGGCTCCATTACGTCCCATGGTATGCGTGGCGGCTTTGCCGAGCGCCTGATCGATGACGGTGTACTGAATTGGGTCGACGGCCTGTCGCTGCACCCCTATGTGCATTGCGCAAACGGCGAGAACGCCACACCCGAAGGCTGGATCAAGTGGATGCGCAGCTACTCGCAGAAATTGACCAACAAGGTCGGCCGGGAAGTCCCTCTCTATCTGACCGAGATGAGCTGGCCGAGCCATCAGGGCAACTGCGGCAATACACCGGTTACTCAGGCCGCCTATCTGGGCCGAGCCTACTTTCTCGCGCGCACTCTGCCGGCGATCAAGGGTATGTGGTGGTACGACCTGATCGATGACGGTGTGGATAAGTCCAATCAGGAACATCATTTCGGCCTGCTTGAGTACGGCACACTCAAGCCCAAGCCCGCCTATGGCGTGATGCAGGCGGTAGCGCCTGTGGTGCGGGACTTTCGCTATGACGCCCAGGCCAGTCGCCAGGGCGCAGAGGTCTATATGCTGTATTTCGACAAAGGTCCCGAGCGAGTCCTCGCAGCCTGGACCACGGGCTATACCCGCACCGAATCATTGATCAGCCCGACACCGCAGAGTGGTGCCGTGCGTTACGTCGATACCGCAGCGCCAAACAAGGGCCAGCAAACCGGCCCGGACTGGAGCTGCAACGCTGGCAAATGTACCGTCCCCTTGAGCCTGAACGGCTTTGTGAAAATCATCAGCCTGGGATCCGACGGCTGACACCTGACTTTTCGGCGCCAGGGATATTTATCACACTGCTGCCATTTGCAACTGCTAGTGTTTTGCCACTACCCAAGGGAGTGGATCATGAACCTTCGTCAATACCTGTGCGGATGTGCGCTGGCCTGGCTATCGGCGATAGCGCCATTGCAGGCCGCGCCTTTTGTGGCGGGCGGCAGTGAGTGGCGCCCCTTCAGTTATGCCGATGAAACAGGCGAACTGCATGGAGTATCCATCGACATTGCCCGCCGGATATTGCAGCTCTCGGATGTGGACGTGCGCTTCGTCTCCTATCCGGTCAACCGCCTGCAAGCCATGTTGAGCCGCGACCAGATCGACCTCAACTATGCCGACTCCCCGCAATGGAACAGCGCTGAAGACCTGCGCCGCTTCCAGTTCTCCATTCCCTACTTGAATGTCCGCGAGCATCTCTACTTCCTCGCCGGCAACCCATTGCGCGACAAACCCCTTGAACACCTGCAAGGCATGACCGTGGGCATGGTCCGCGGCTACACCTATCGCACCCTCGACCCTGCGTTCGCCGACAACCGCCTGAGCAAACTGGAAGTTTCCCAGGACACCGCCCTGCTCAGCCTGCTGCAGAGCGGCCGAGTCGACGCCGTAGCCATGGTCGATGATCTATTTGACTACCTCATCGTCAAGCAACGCGTCGACCCCGCCGCCTTCGGCCGTGGCGCGCTGCTCAGTGATGCGCCCCTGGGGATAAAAGTACAGCCCGAACACGCCGACCTGCTGCCCAGGATAAACGCAGCAATCAAGGGTTTGGTCGCCAGTGGTGAAGTCGAACGCATCCGCAAAAGCTACCTGCCCATCGATCAGGAGCGGGATATGGCTTGTGATAGCGGGGCTGGCTGCTCGGTAACACCCAAGCGCTGAGCCATCCACCTGTGGATAAATCAACGCCCTTTGCTATATTCGGCCATTCCTGAGCACGCAGCAGTGACTATCACCGGAGCCTTCATGAGCCTGAACAAACCGAACCAAGAGCTGCGCCGCGACCTGCTGGGCATTGCGGCCGATCTGAAGTGGACCGGAGTCGACCTGTTGCAGATCGCCGAAACCCTCAGCCTCGCCGGGCATGAATCAGAAGCCCAATCGGTGCTGAGGATGTCCATGGTGTTGTTAAATGACGAGGAAAAGCTGCAAAGGGTTTTGCATGAAGTGGCGATGGGGCGGATCGTGCGGGAAAGAGGGGAATAGATAGATATACACAGGCCGCTTGCCCTGTAGGAGCAAGCGGCTGTGATGACGGGCGCTGTGGATAACTTATTCCACAGTCACCGACTTGGCCAGGTTGCGCGGCTGATCGACGTCGGTGCCTTTGAGCACCGCCACGTAATACGACAGCAGTTGCAGCGGCACGGTGTAGAGGATCGGGGCCAGGGTGTCGATGATGTGCGGCATGGAGATGACATGGATGCCTTCGCCACTGGTCATGCCGGCTTCTTCATCGGCAAACACCACCAGTTCACCGCCACGGGCGCGGACTTCCTGGAGGTTGGACTTGAGCTTTTCCAGCAGTTCGTTGTTCGGCGCCACGGTCACTACTGGCATGTCGCTGTCGACCAGGGCCAGCGGGCCGTGTTTGAGCTCACCGGCCGGATAGGCTTCTGCGTGAATGTAGGAGATTTCCTTGAGCTTCAGGGCCCCCTCCATCGCTACCGGGAACAGCGCGCCACGCCCCAGGAACAGGGTGTGGTGCTTCTCGGCGAACAACTCGGCGACTTTCTCCACGGTGCCGTCCATAGCCAGGCTTTCGCCCAGACGAGTCGGCAGACGACGCAATTCTTCGACCAGTTCGGCTTCGACGCCTTCGCCCAGCGTGCCCTGGACCTGACCCAGGGACAGGGTCAGCAGCAGCAATGCCACCAGTTGCGTGGTAAAGGCTTTGGTCGAAGCGACGCCGATTTCCGGGCCGGCCTGGGTCAGCAGGGTCAGGTCGGATTCACGCACCAGTGAGCTGATGCTGACGTTGCAGATTGCCAATGTAGCGAGGAAACCCAGTTCCTTGGCGTTACGCAGGGCGGCCAGGGTATCGGCGGTCTCGCCGGACTGGGAGATCGACACGAACAGCGTGCCCGGCTGAACCACGACCTTGCGGTAGCGGAACTCACTGGCGACTTCGACCTGGCAAGGGATGCCAGCCAAAGACTCCAACCAGTAACGGGCAACCATACCGGCGTGGCTGCTGGTGCCGCAGGCAACGATCTGTACGTTGCGCACCTTGGCGAACAGCTCGGCTGCTTGCGGGCCGAACGCCTGGACCAGCACCTGGTTCTGACCCAGACGGCCTTCCAGGGTGCGCTGCACGACTTTTGGTTGCTCGTGGATTTCCTTGAGCATGAAGTGACGGAACTCACCTTTGTCGGCAGCTTCGGCACCTTCGCGGTATTGCACGGCTTCACGCTCGACCGGCAGGCCGTCGGCCGACCAGATCTGCACGCTTTCGCGGCGAATCTCGGCAATGTCACCCTCTTCCAGGTACATGAAGCGGTCAGTGACCTGACGCAGGGCCAGTTGGTCGGAAGCGAGGAAGTTCTCGCCCAGGCCCAGGCCGATCACCAGCGGGCTACCGCTACGGGCGGCGACCAGACGATCCGGTTGCCTGGCATTGATCACCGCCAAACCGTAAGCACCGTGCAGTTCCTTGACCGCCGCCTTGAGAGCAATGGTCAGGTCGGGGGTGTCCTTGAGCTTGTGGTGCAGCAGGTGGACGATGACTTCGGTATCGGTATCGGAAACAAACACATAACCCAGGCCAGTCAGTCGGCTGCGCAGGGCTTCGTGGTTCTCGATGATGCCGTTGTGCACAACTGCCAGCTCATCGCCGGAGAAGTGCGGGTGAGCGTTGCGCTCGCAAGGTGCGCCGTGGGTGGCCCAACGGGTGTGGGCGATACCCAGGCGACCCATCAGCGGCTCACCGGCCAGGGCCTGTTCCAGCTCGCTGACCTTGCCCGAACGGCGACGGCGCTCCAGGGTGCCGTTATTGCTGAATACGGCAACACCGGCGCTGTCGTAGCCGCGGTATTCAAGGCGCTTGAGGCCTTCCAGCAAAATGGCAGTGATATTGCGTTCAGCGACTGCGCCAACGATTCCACACATAGTCTTCTCCTAGCTAACAGCGGCGCAAATCAGCGTTATGCCGCGGGCTTCAATCTGTTCGCGGGCCTCCGGGGCCAGGCGATCATCGGTAATAAGGGTATGGACGCTGCCCCAGGGCAGCTCCAGATTGGGAATCCTGCGCCCGACCTTGTCGGACTCGACCATCACGATCACTTCACGGGACACTTCGGCCATGACCCGACTCAAGCCCAGCAGCTCGTTGAATGTGGTGGTGCCACGATTCAGATCGATGCCATCGGCACCAATGAACAACTGATCGAAGTCGTAGGAACGCAGCACCTGCTCGGCAACCTGGCCCTGGAAGGACTCGGAATGCGGGTCCCAGGTACCGCCGGTCATCAGCAGCACCGGTTCATGCTCCAGTTCGCTCAGGGCGCTGGCCACATGCAGCGAATTGGTCATCACCACCAGACCCGGTTGCTGGCCCAATTGGGGAATCATCGCGGCGGTGGTACTGCCACTGTCGATGATGATCCGCGCATGCTCACGGATACGGGCCACGCCGGCCTTGGCGATTGCCAGTTTGTACGGCGAGATCGGCTGGCCGTGGTCACTGATCAACTCATGCGGCAGAGTCACCGCGCCGCCGTAGCGACGCAGCAGCAAACCGTTGCTTTCGAGTGCAGCGAGATCCTTGCGCACCGTCACTTCAGACGTATCAAAGCGCTTGGCCAACTCATCGACACTGACCTCGCCCCGCTCATTGAGCAGGCTGAGGATATTGTGGCGACGTTGGGGAGTGTTCCGTTTCGACATGACAGCCATAAGTTTCGTTTCGAAAGATAACGAAGGCAATCAAAACTCATCGAAAGCCTGTCGTCAAGTGGCCGAAACAATAAATCACGTCAGGTGAAATGTGCGTCGATGCGGGGGAAATAAGACGTAACCCTTCAGGCTATAGACAGAAAGGTATACGTAGAGGGTTATCCACAGGGTCGTCAGTGTAGCGTCTGAACAGCTCCAGGCCTGTTCAGACACAACCCTGTGGATAATTTTACTCGGGCTTTTTGATTTTTACCGGGCGCTGCCAGCCGTCGATATTACGCTGACGGGCACGGGCCACCCCCAGTTGTTGCGCAGGAATGTCCTGATTGATGGTCGAACCGGCGGCCGTGGAAGCACCATCCGAGATATCCACAGGCGCCACCAAGGAGTTGTTGGAACCGATGAAGACATCTTCGCCCATCACCGTCATGTGCTTGTTGGCACCGTCGTAGTTACAAGTGATGGTGCCTGCGCCGATGTTGGTCCGGGCGCCAATGCGCGCATCGCCCAGATAGGTCAGATGCCCGGCCTTGGCGCCTTCGCCGAGATGAGCATTCTTCAGTTCGACAAAGTTACCCACATGGGCGCGCGCTTCCAGCACGCTGCCCGGGCGCAAGCGCGCGAACGGACCGGCATCACTGCCCTCACCCATGATTGCGCCTTCCAGATGACTGTTGGCCTTGATCATCACGCCTTTGCGCAAGGTGCTGTTCTTGATCACGCAATTGGGGCCAATGACCACGTCGTCCTCGATCACTACGCGGCCTTCGAGAATCACGTTGATATCAATGAGTACATCGCGACCGACCGTGACCTCGCCGCGCACATCGAAGCGGGCTGGATCGCGCAGGGTTACGCCCTGGGCCATCAGACGACGTGCAGCGCGCAGCTGGTAGTGACGCTCCAGTTCGGCCAGTTGCTTGCGGTCGTTGGCGCCCTGCACTTCCATGGTATCAAAGGGTTGTTCGGTGGCGACCACCAGGCCATCACCGACAGCCATGGCAATCACATCAGTCAGGTAGTACTCGCCCTGCGCGTTGTTGTTCGACAGACGCCCCAGCCAGTCCGCCAGACGCTTGCCGGGCACGGCGAGGATGCCGGTATTGCCTTCGGTAATGGCTTTCTGCGCTTCAGTGGCGTCCTTGTGTTCAACAATGGCGCATACGCGGTTCTGCTCGTCACGGACGATACGGCCGTAGCCAGTTGGGTCATCGAGGTTGACCGTGAGCAGGCCCAGTTGCTCGGCATTCACCTGCTTGAGCAGACGCTGCAGGGTTTCGACTTCAATCAGCGGCACATCGCCATAGAGGATCAGCACGTTTTCGGCGGTCAGCACCGGCAAGGCTTGAGCAACAGCGTGGCCAGTACCCAGTTGTTTGTCCTGCAGCACGAAATTCAGATCATCCGCTGCCAGGCGTTCACGAACCAGTTCCGCGCCGTGGCCGATCACCACATGAATGCCTTGTGGGGAAAGTTGCCGGGCGCTGTGGATAACATGGCCAAGCATGGAATCGCCGGCCACTGGATGCAGCACCTTGGGCAAGGCCGAGCGCATGCGGGTGCCTTGGCCAGCGGCGAGAATAACGATATCGAGAGACATGAGAGTTACCAACTGAGCGCGCCGCGACGAGCGTCGGGCTGATCTGAAAAAAGAAAAAGGGTAGCCGAGGCTACCCTTTTACTCAATCGCGCAGAGAACCTCGGCCTTAACCGCCGAACTTCTTGCGAATTTGCTGGACGGTACGCAGCTGGGCTGCGGCCTCGGCCAAACGAGCGGTTGCAGATCCGTAATCGAAATCCGCGCCTTTTTCGTTCAGGGCATTCTCGGCTGCCTTGACGGCGGCCAGAGCTGAAGCTTCATCCAGGTCAGCAGCGCGTTGCACAGTGTCGGCAAGCACTTTGACCATGTTCGGTTGAACCTCAAGGAAACCACCGGAGATGTAGAACACCTCGGCTTCTCCGCCCTGCTTGATCAAGCGGATCGGACCCGGTTTCAGATCAGTGATCAGCGGCGCGTGGCCTGGAGCGATACCGAGATCACCCAGGTTGCCGTGCGCGATCACCATCTCGACCAGACCGGAGAAGATCTCTCCTTCCGCGCTGACGATATCGCAATGGACTGTCATAGCCATTTGCTTGCCTCGACCTGATTAGCGCCCGTTACCGGGCGCCGGGATTACAGTTTCTTGGCTTTCTCGATCGCTTCTTCGATGCCGCCGACCATGTAGAACGCTTGTTCTGGCAGGTGGTCGTAGTCACCGTTGAGGATACCTTTGAAGCCAGCAATGGTGTCTTTCAGGGAAACGTATTTACCCGATGCACCGGTGAAGACTTCAGCCACGAAGAACGGCTGCGACAGGAAGCGCTGGATCTTACGAGCGCGGGATACCAACTGCTTGTCGGTTTCCGACAGCTCGTCCATACCCAGGATCGCAATGATGTCCTTCAGCTCTTTGTAACGCTGCAACACGTACTGAACGCCGCGAGCGGTGTCGTAGTGTTCCTGGCCGATGACGTTCGGGTCCAGCTGGCGCGAAGTCGAGTCCAGTGGGTCAACCGCTGGGTAGATACCCAGGGAAGCGATGTCACGGGACAGAACGACGGTGGCGTCCAAGTGGGCGAAGGTGGTCGCTGGCGATGGGTCGGTCAAGTCGTCCGCAGGAACATAGACAGCCTGGATCGAGGTGATCGAACCGTTCTTGGTCGAAGTGATACGTTCTTGCAGAACGCCCATCTCTTCAGCCAGGGTCGGTTGGTAACCTACGGCAGACGGCATACGGCCCAGCAGTGCAGATACTTCTGTACCGGCCAGGGTGTAACGGTAGATGTTGTCGACGAACAGAAGAACGTCGTTACCTTCGTCACGGAACTTCTCGGCCATGGTCAGGCCGGTCAGTGCTACACGCAGACGGTTACCCGGCGGCTCGTTCATCTGACCGTAAACCAGTGCCACTTTGTCCAGAACGTTGGAATCCTTCATCTCGTGGTAGAAGTCGTTACCCTCACGAGTACGCTCACCCACACCGGCGAACACGGAATAACCGCTGTGCTCGATGGCGATGTTACGGATCAGTTCCATCATGTTTACGGTCTTGCCGACACCGGCACCACCGAACAGACCGACTTTACCGCCCTTGGCGAACGGGCAAACCAGGTCAATTACCTTGATACCGGTTTCCAGCAGGTCGTTGCCGCCCGCCTGTTCTGCGAAGGAAGGTGCGGCACGGTGAATGCCCCAGCGCTCTTCGGTGTCGATCGGACCAGCTTCGTCGATCGGGTTGCCCAGAACGTCCATGATCCGGCCCAGGGTCGCTTTACCGACAGGTACGGAAATGGCAGCGCCAGAGTCAGAAACTTCCAGACCGCGCTTCAAGCCCTCGGTGGAGCCCATCGCAATGGTGCGAACCACGCCGTCGCCCAGCTGTTGCTGAACTTCCAGGGTGGTTTCAGCCGCGCTCACTACTTTCAGCGCGTTGTAGATGCTCGGTACGCTGTCGCGTGGAAATTCCACGTCGATAACGGCGCCGATGATTTGAACGATACGTCCGCTACTCATAGCTGGATCCTCTGAATATTTGAACCGTTAAACCGCGGCAGCGCCGCCGACGATTTCCGAGATCTCTTGGGTGATCGCTGCTTGACGCGCCTTGTTGTAGATCAGCTGCAAATCACTGATCAAATCACCGGCGTTGTCCGTAGCGTTCTTCATCGCGATCATCCGCGCTGCTTGTTCAGCTGCGTTGTTCTCGACCACCGCCTGGTACACCTGCGATTCCACGTAGCGCACCATCAGCCCATCCAGCAGCTCTTTAGCGTCGGGTTCGTAAACGTAGTCCCAGTGATGCTTGAGCTTCTGATCCGGGGTAGCCACCAGCGGAATCAATTGTTCCACTGTTGGCTGCTGGGTCATGGTGTTGATGAACTTGTTCGATACCACGGACAGGCGATCAATTCGGCCATCCAGGTAAGCATCCAGCATCACCTTGACGCTGCCGATCAAGTCATTGATCGACGGCTCTTCGCCCAGGTGGCTGATCGCAGCGACGACGTTACCGCCGAAGTTGCGGAAAAAGGCCGCACCTTTGCTGCCGACCACGCACAGATCGATCTCTACGCCGTTTTCACGGTTTACCGCCATGTCCTTGACCAGAGCCTTGAACAGGTTGGTGTTCAAGCCACCACACAAACCACGGTCACTGCTCACAACGACATAACCGACGCGCTTTACAGGGCGATCGATCATGAACGGGTGGCGGTATTCCGGGTTGGCGTTGGCCAGATGACCAATCACCTGGCGGATGCGCTCCGCGTAAGGACGGCTAGCAGCCATGCGCATTTGAGCCTTGCGCATTTTGCTGACCGCCACTTTTTCCATGGCGCTGGTGATCTTTTGCGTGCTTTTGATGCTCGCAATCTTGCTGCGAATCTCTTTTGCGCCTGCCATGTAACACCTATCAGGTTAGCAAGCGGGGACCTGACGGCCCCCACTGCGGCTTACCAGGTTTGGGTGGCCTTGAACTTCTCGATACCGGATTTCAGGCCGGAGTCGATTTCGTCATTGAAGTCACCCTTCACGTTGATCTTCGCTATCAAATCAGCGTGATCGCGGTTGAAGTAAGCAATCAGCGCTTGTTCAAAGCTGCCAATCTTGGTGATTTCGACGTCAGTCAGGAACCCACGCTCGGCGGCATACAGCGACAGCGACATGTCGGCGATCGACATTGGCGCGTATTGCTTCTGCTTCATCAGCTCGGTAACGCGCTGGCCGTGTTCAAGTTGCTTACGGGTCGCTTCGTCCAGGTCAGAAGCGAACTGGGCGAATGCCGCCAGTTCACGGTACTGAGCCAGAGCGGTACGGATACCACCGGACAGCTTCTTGATGATCTTGGTCTGAGCGGCACCACCTACGCGCGATACCGAAACACCGGCGTTCACTGCCGGGCGGATGCCCGAGTTGAACATGGCCGATTCCAGGAAGATCTGACCGTCAGTGATGGAAATCACGTTGGTCGGAACGAACGCGGAAACGTCGCCAGCCTGGGTTTCGATGATCGGCAGCGCGGTCAGGGAACCGGTTTTACCAGTCACTGCACCGTTGGTGAACTTCTCTACGTATTCTTCCGAAACGCGGGATGCGCGCTCCAGCAGACGGGAGTGGAGATAGAACACATCACCTGGGTAAGCTTCGCGGCCTGGTGGACGGCGCAGCAGCAGGGAAATCTGGCGGTAAGCCACTGCTTGCTTGGACAGATCGTCATAAACGATCAGTGCGTCTTCACCGCGGTCGCGGAAGTATTCGCCCATGGTGCAACCGGAGTACGGCGCCAGGAATTGCAGTGCAGCCGATTCGGAAGCACTGGCAGCAACGATGATGGTGTTAGCCAGTGCACCGTTTTCTTCGAGTTTGCGCACAACGTTGGCGATGGTCGATTGTTTCTGACCGATTGCTACGTAGACGCAGAAGATGCCGCTGTCTTTCTGGTTGATGATCGCGTCGATCGCCAGAGCGGTTTTACCGATCTGACGGTCGCCGATGATCAGCTCGCGCTGGCCACGGCCGACAGGGATCATGGCATCGACAGCCTTGTAGCCAGTCTGTACAGGCTGGTCTACCGACTTACGCCAGATCACGCCTGGAGCAACTTTCTCGACCGCATCGGTCTCGGTGTTGTTCAGCGGACCTTTGCCGTCAACTGGGTTACCCAGTGCGTCGACTACGCGACCCAGCAGTTCCTTACCAACAGGAACTTCCAGAACGCGGCCGGTGCACTTGGCACTCATGCCTTCAGCCAAAGACTGGTAAGCGCCCAAAACAACGGCACCTACGGAGTCTTGCTCCAGGTTGAGGGCCATACCGTAGACGCCGTCAGGAAACTCGATCATTTCGCCGTACATTACGTCGGCGAGACCGTGGATCCGTACGATACCGTCAGAAACGCTGACGACAGTGCCTTCGTTACGGGCTTGGGAGGCTACATCGAGTTTCTCGATGCGACCCTTGATGATTTCACTTATTTCGGAAGGATTGAGTTGCTGCATTGCTCTGCTGCCCCTTCAAACTCAAGATTTCAATGCTTCGGCCAATTTCGCGAGTTTGCCGCGAACTGAGCCATCGATAACCAGGTCGCCGGCGCGAATGACAACACCCCCGATAAGGGTGGCATCCTCCGC
Source organism: Pseudomonas sp. JUb42 (assembly GCF_024807945.1). Lineage (GTDB taxonomy): Bacteria > Pseudomonadota > Gammaproteobacteria > Pseudomonadales > Pseudomonadaceae > Aquipseudomonas. The sequence continues at coordinate 114,628 of NZ_JANUFD010000003.1, forward strand.
AGCGTGCAGGCGCACTTCCCGGCCGAGCCGTGCACTGAGAACCTTGGCGAGTTTGTCTTGCTGTTCTTGGTCCAATGCAAAAGCACTGATGACATCCACATCGACCGATTTTTCCTGCTCGGCCTTGTACAGGTCGAACAGTTCGGCGATCTCCGGCAGAAGCGGGAGACGGTCGTTTTCAGCAACGACATGGATGAAATTCTGTGCCTTGGCATCGAACTTGTCGCCACACACTTCAATAAAAGTGGTGGCCTTGTCTGCGCTCGTCAGTCGCGGGGCCTTGAGCAAGCGCTGCATGGTGTCGTCTTGCGACACCGCAGCAGCCAGGCCGAGCATGGCTGACCAATTGGCCAGTTGCTGGTGCGCCTGTGCATGCTCGAAGGCTGCCTTAGCGTAAGGTCGGGCCAACGTGGTCAGTTCTGCCATGATCGCCCTCGCTTAGATTTCTGCAGCCAGTTTATTAACCAGCTCCGCGTGCGCGTTTTGATCGATTGTGGCACCCAGGATCTTCTCTGCGCCGTTGACTGCCAGGCTACCCAGTTGGGCGCGCAGCGCGTCTTTGACGCCGTTCAGTTCCTGCTCGATCTCGGCCTGAGCCTGAGCCTTGACACGGTCAGCTTCAACGCGAGCCTGTTCACGGGCTTCGTCGACAATCTGAGTACCGCGTTTCTTGGCTTGCTCAATGATTTCAGCTGCTTGAGCTTTAGCATCGCGCAGTTGGTGACCCGCTTTCTCTTGGGCCAACTCCAGGTCGCGAGCTGCTCGTGTAGCAGCGTCCAGTCCATCCGCGATCTTCTTCTGACGTTCGTGCAAAGCCGTAATGACCGGAGGCCATACGAACTTCATGCAGAACAGCACAAAAATGAAGAACGCAACGGACTGGCCAATCAGGGTTGCATTAATGTTCACGCCAACACCTCGCTCGTTCGTTGTCCATCACACCAATCAACTCGAAAATTCGAGCGATTAGCCAGCGAGTTGACCAACGAAGGGGTTCGCAAAGGTGAAGAACAGAGCGATACCAACACCGATCATGGTCACGGCGTCGAGCAGGCCAGCGACGATGAACATTTTGACTTGCAGCATTGGAACCATTTCTGGTTGACGCGCTGCGCCTTCCAGGAATTTACCGCCCAGCAGGCCGAAACCGATTGCAGTACCCAGTGCGCCCAGGCCGATCAGCAGTGCAACAGCGATAGCAGTTAGACCAACTACAGTTTCCATCTTTCCTCCCGACTTTTACGTCGTATTGGTTAGGTTTTTTTAGATTAAAGCGGTAAAGCAAAATCGTTTGTACAACGCCCTCGCGGGCCCCCCACTCATCTGCCTGAATGAGTGGGACATCAGACGCGCGGACGAGTCTTAATGGTTATCTTCGTGAGCCATCGACAGGTAGACGATGGTCAGCATCATGAAGATGAACGCTTGCAGGGTGATGATCAGGATGTGGAATACCGCCCACGCCCATTGCAGAACCACACCCAGGCCACTGAGCCAGAGCAGACCGCTGCCGAACATCACAGCGATCAGGATGAAGACCAGTTCACCAGCGTACATGTTGCCGAACAGTCGCAGAGCCAGGGAAATCGGCTTGGCGATCAGGGTCACGAATTCAAGCAGGAAGTTCACCGGAATCAACAGCGCCTGAACAAAAATGTTCTTGCTGCCGAACGGGTGCAGGGTCAGTTCACCGATGAAGCCGCCGATGCCCTTGACTTTGATGCTGTAGAAAATGATCAGCGCGAACACCGACAGGGCCATGCCCAGGGTAGCGTTCGGGTCAGTCGTGGAAACGGCACGGAAGAAGGTGTGCTCGTTGCCCGACACCTTGACCGCCAGGGCTGGAATCCAGTCCACGGGGATCAGGTCGACGGCGTTCATCAGGAACACCCAGGCAAAAATGGTCAGTGCCAGTGGTGCAATCACCGGGCTACGACCATGGAAGCTGTCTTTTACGCTGCCGTCGACGAACTCGACCAGCACTTCAACGAAGTTCTGCAGAGCGCCAGGCTGGCCGGAGGTCGCCTTTTTTGCCGCCATGCGGAAAATCAGGATGAAAATCAGGCCCAGTGCGACCGACCAGCCGAGGGTATCGACGTGGAAAGCCCAGAAGCCCATTTCCTTCGCTGCGGCTGCATCGTGGGCGAAGCCCCAAGAGCCGTCAGGCAAATGACCAAAGGTCAAGTTCTGCAAGTGGTGCTGGATATAGCCCGAAGCTGTTTGCTCTGCCATGGTTGCCTCAAACGCCCTAAGGTCTCAAAAATCTTATTTTCATTAGCAGGGGAGCGAACCAGCTGACCGCCTGGATCAACATGAACACGCCGAATACAGCCAGCGGCGCCAATGGCTTCACACCTGCAAAGGTCAGCGCAAAAAGCACTGCCGTTAATATCAATTTGCCTGCCTCGCCGGCATAAAAGGACCGGACGATGGCTTGCGCTGCTCTAGCCCCGGAAAACCGGAAAGCCTTGTGAGCAAAGTACAGATTGGGCAGCCAAGCTATCAGGCCTCCGCAAAGACCTGAATACCCAACTACGACACCCTGCCACTGCCAAAGCGTCAATGCCGCCAGCAGCAGGGTAATAACTTGAGCCAGCAGTACTGGAAAAACCGCTAGGCGATGGAAAGGCAGGCGGTTTTGCATGCGTGATTCCATCACAACTGTTCCTCGGAGGTCGGCCGCCAAAATCAACTACTTGGCATAATTTGTGCCGACAAAATGCGCGCAGAGTATAGGGGCGGTTCAGCCCCTATTCAACTGTCGGGTAGTGATTTCCGACTACACGCTACACTGCAATTGTTTCAGCGAATGTGAGCGAGCACTCCTTGCAGCTCATCCAGCGAGTTATAGCGGATCACCAACTGGCCTTTTCCCTTCTGACCATGGCGGATCTGCACCGCAGAGCCCAGCCGTTCGGCCAGACGCTGCTCAAGTCGGCTAATATCCGGATCGGTTTTGACCGGTTGCGCGGGGGCCGGTTTGCCACTTAACCACTGGCGAACCAGGGCCTCGGTCTGACGTACGGTAAGGCCACGTGCGACAACGTGTCGCGCCCCTTCCACCTGCTGTTCTTCGGGTAAACCGAGCAATGCCCTGGCATGACCCATTTCCAGGTCGCCATGGGACAGCATGGTCTTGATTACTTCAGGCAGGGCAATCAGGCGCAGCAGGTTGGCCACGCTGACCCGGGACTTACCCACAGCGTCGGCGACCTGTTGCTGGGTCAGCTGGAACTCCTGCTGCAAACGCTGCAGGGCTACCGCTTCCTCAACAGGATTCAGATCTTCGCGCTGAATGTTTTCGATCAGCGCCATGGCAATGGCGGTTTCATCGGAAACGTCGCGGACCATCGCCGGGATGGTGTCCAGACCGGCCTGCTGGCTGGCGCGCCAGCGGCGTTCACCAGCGATGATTTCAAAACGGTTGTTGCCGACCGGACGGATCACGATCGGTTGCATCACGCCCTGGGCCTTGATCGATGCGGCCAGTTCTTCCAGCGCCTGCGGGTCCATGTCCCGACGCGGCTGGTATTTGCCGCGTTGGATCAGGTCCAGGGGAACGTGCTGCAGCTCACGCTGATCGACCTGGCTGGCCTGTTCTTCCAGCGAACTGACGGTTGGACTGCTCAGAAGTGCGTCCAGCCCACGTCCGAGACCTCTTTTCTTGACGGCCATGGGATTTCCTTAAGTTGGCTGGGCGGCGGTGCGCGAAGGTGTTGCACGGCGCTGACGACGGACCATTTCACCGGCCAGCGCGAGGTAAGCCAGGGCACCGCGTGACGTCTTGTCATAGGCCAGGGCGGGCATGCCGAAACTCGGCGCCTCGGCCAGGCGAATGTTGCGCGGGATCACGGTGTCGTACAGCTGCTCGCCAAAGTGCTCCTTGAGTTGCGCCGAAACATCGTTGATCAGACTCAGGCGCGGGTCGTACATGGTGCGCAGCAACCCTTCGATTTTCAGCTCCGGGTTGAGCAATTCGGCGATACGCTTGATGTTATCCACAAGGTCGCTGAGACCTTCGAGGGCGAAATACTCGCACTGCATGGGGATAATCACGCCATCGGCGGCCACTAGTGCATTGAGCGTCAGCATCGACAGCGACGGCGGGCAGTCGATCAGGATGTAGTCGTAATTCTCGCGGATTGCCGCCAGGGCATTGCGCAGGCGACTTTCCTTCATTTGCATTTCCAGCAGTACCACTTCGGCGGCGGTCAGGTCGCGGTTGGCCGGCAGCAGTTGATAACCGCCGTGCTCGGAGAACTGCATGGCCTGGGCCAGGTCGCATTCGCCGATCAGCAGGTCATAGACCGAATGTTCCAGGCCGTGTTTATCCACACCACTACCCATGGTGGCGTTGCCTTGTGGATCGAGGTCGATCAGCAGCACACGGCGCTTGGTCGCGACCAGTGAAGCTGCGAGGTTGATGCAGGTGGTGGTTTTACCCACGCCACCCTTTTGGTTCGCTATCGCGAATACCTTAGCCATTCTTGCTTGTGTTCCCAATCATGCCGTGCGGCGCAGTATCAGCAGATGGCGTTGGCCTTGGCAACCCGGTACGGTCAAGGCCTGCTCGCTATCCAGGTGAAAGTCTGCGGGCAATGCTACCAGCTCATCAGCGGGATGCAGCCCTTTCATCGCCAGCCAGCGGGTTTCGGTATCGCCCATGTGGCGCGTCCAGCCCGTGAAGTCTTCCAGACTGCTGAAGGCACGGGAAACAATTCCGGTGAACGGTAGTGCCGGCTGCCAGGCTTCTGCCCGACTGTGGATAACTTCCAGGTTAGCCAGCTTCAGCTCCAGTTTGACCTGAGTCAGGAAGCGGGTTTTCTTGCCATTACTGTCCAGTACCGTGACTTTCATGTCCGGGAACAGGATTGCCAATGGAATACCAGGCATACCGCCACCACTGCCGACATCCAGCCAGCGCTCGCCTTCGATGAAGGGCACGACGCTGAGGCTGTCGAGCAGATGACGCGAAACCATTTCGTCCGGATTGCGTACTGCGGTCAGGTTGTAGGCCTTGTTCCACTTGATCAGCAGCGCCAGATAACCCAACAGTTGGGTGTGCTGGGCCTCAGTCAGGCTGACGCCCAGTTGTTCGGCGCCACGGGATAACTCTTCAGCGTGTTGCGGGGTGACCATAGAACTCAAGCGCTTTGCTCCAATTGACGGCCCGCGCCGCGTTTTTTCAGATGGATCATTAACAGGGAAATCGCCGCCGGGGTGACACCCGGAATACGCGACGCCTGGCCAAGGGTCTCGGGACGAGTTATCCCCAGCTTGCCCTGAATCTCTTTCGACAGGCCGGAAATCGTCGTGTAGTCGATGTCTTCCGGCAGGCGAGTGTCTTCACTGGCGCGCAGGCGGGCGATTTCGTCTTGTTGACGATCAATGTACCCGGCGTATTTGGTCTTGATTTCGACCTGTTCGGCGACCTGTGGATCACTTGCACCTTCGCCCGTCAGGGAAATCAGGCTGGCGTAGTCGATTTCAGGTCGGCTCAACAGGTTGAGCAGATTGTATTCGTGGGTCAGCGGCGTGCCGTAATGGCTGGCAATCGCCTCGCCCTGTTCGGTACCGGGACGAACCCAGGTGCTTTTCAGGCGCTGCTCTTCGCGCTCGATGCTTTCGCGCTTGGTACAGAACGCAGCCCAGCGCGCATCGTCGATCAAACCCAGCTCGCGACCTTTTTCGGTCAGGCGCAGATCGGCGTTGTCTTCACGCAGAATCAGGCGGTATTCGGCCCGGGAGGTGAACATCCGATAGGGTTCTTGCGTACCCAACGTAATCAGGTCATCGACCAACACGCCGATGTAGGCCTCATCGCGACGCGGGCACCAGCTGTCCTTGCCCTGTGCACGCAGTGCAGCGTTGGCTCCAGCCAATAAACCCTGGGCGCCAGCTTCTTCGTAACCAGTAGTACCGTTGATCTGCCCGGCAAAGAACAACCCGGCAATGACCTTGGTTTCCAGACTGTATTTCAGATCCCGTGGGTCGAAATAATCGTATTCGATGGCATAGCCAGGGCGAACGATATGGGCGTTTTCCATCCCCACAATCGAGCGCACCACCTGCAATTGCACGTCAAACGGCAAGGAGGTCGAGATGCCGTTGGGATACAGCTCATGGGTGGTCAGGCCTTCGGGCTCGATGAACACCTGATGGCTCTGCTTGTCGGCAAAGCGATGAATCTTGTCTTCGATGGACGGGCAGTAACGCGGGCCGATGCCTTCGATCACCCCGGAATACATCGGTGAACGGTCCAGATTGGCCGCGATGATTTCGTGGGTACGGGCATTGGTGTGAGTAATCCAGCAACTGACCTGCCGTGGATGCTGCTCTTTGGAACCAAGGAACGACATCACCGGGATCGGCGTATCACCTGGCTGCTCGGTCATCACCGAGAAATCCACCGAACGGCCATCGATACGCGGCGGCGTGCCGGTTTTCAGACGGCCGACGCGCAGCGGCAATTCACGCAGACGATGCGCCAGGGCGATTGACGGTGGATCACCGGCTCGGCCACCCGAGTAGTTCTGCATGCCAATGTGGATAAGTCCGCCGAGGAAGGTCCCGGTGGTCAGCACCACGGAGTCGGCCATGATTCGCAGACCCATCTGAGTAACAACGCCGCGTACCTGATCCTGCTCGACGATCAGGTCATCGCAGGCCTGCTGGAATATCCACAGGTTCGGCTGGTTTTCAATGATTTCGCGAATCGCCGCCTTGTACAGCACGCGATCTGCTTGTGCCCGGGTAGCTCGTACGGCCGGGCCTTTGCGGCTGTTCAATACACGGAACTGAATGCCGCCCAGGTCAGTGGCCGTGGCCATTGCTCCGCCGAGGGCATCGATCTCTTTGACCAGATGGCTTTTACCAATCCCGCCAATGGCAGGGTTGCAGCTCATTTGCCCGAGGGTTTCCACGTTATGCGTCAACAGCAGGGTTTTTGCACCCATGCGTGCAGACGCCAGTGCTGCCTCGGTACCGGCATGACCGCCACCGATGACGATCACTTCAAAACGGGAAGGGAAATCCACCACGCACCTCGTGCCTGTTCTAGATAGGAATATTGGGAAAGGTGACAAGTATAGGGACTTCCCCTTCCTGAATGAAACCTCTTGGACAAAATTTAACCAGCTGTGGAAAACTCTCGAATAAAGAAAATAAAAGAGAGAGAAGTTTTATAAAACCTTATTTTAAAGCTTATTTATACTGAGCCACCTTTCTGTGGATAGATCTCTACAGGCCACGTTTTATAATGTGTACAGAGATTCAAAAGTCTGTGATCAGGTGCCATTCAGCGTTCTGGATAACCGGTTTAAGCCTGTGGATTAAATGGCTGTTTGTCCACAGGGGGGGTTATCCTCAGGCAAGAGGCCTGGTTATCAACTGAGCTGAGGCATGGTTATGCACAGGGCTTAATCCACAGAAATGTGTTGCCGTACGTCGAAAAAGGCAGGTACTGGGGTCCTCCTCTACGTAGGCGGGAGGACATCGAGGGCGCTGAGGCGGGAAGCTACAAAGCGAATGGCTATTGTTAGATACAGAAACAAAAGCTAATAATAGCCATTATCATTTGTGTATTTTCACGTCTATGTCTTCTTTCACGCACACCTCTGCCGTCCAGCGCATCTATGAACAGCACCATTCGTGGTTGAATGGCTGGCTCAAGGGCAAGCTGCACAATGCTTGCGATGCGGCTGATGTAGCCCATGACACCTTTGTGCGCATTCTGGTCTCGCGCAATGCCATGCAGATTCGTGAGCCCCGTGACTACCTGACGACCATTGCCCGTGGCCTGGTAATCGATCGCTACCGTCGGCGAGCCATCGAAGCGGCGTACCTGGAAGCCCTGGCGGCGCGTCCTGAGGTCACGGAAATCAGCGAGGAAGATAAGGCTGTGGTGATCGAAACCCTGGTCGCTGTGGATAAAACATTGGCGAGCCTGGGCGCACGGGTGCAGAAGATTTTCATGTTGTCCCAGGTGGAAGGTCTGAGTTATCAACAGATCGCGGATGAGCTGAGCCTGTCTCTTACCACCGTGAAGAAATACATGGTTCGCGCCTTTACCGAATGCTCCCTGATCATGGCCGGCTTGTGATGGCTGTTGCTCCTGATCGTAAAACCTTCACTGCCGCCGCCAACTGGTACGTACAGTTCCAGAGCGAGCCACCGACACCCGCGCAACAGCAGGCCTGGCAACGCTGGCTGGACAGTGATCCGGCGCATCAGGCCGCCTGGCAACATATGGAACAGCTGCAACGCAATCTCGGCGCCCTGCCCCGGGATCTGACCCGGCGCGCGTTATCCGACACCCAACAACGCCGTCAGGTACTGCGCATGCTGCTGATTCTGGCTGGCGTCGGCGGTATTGGCTGGGGGCTGCAGGAGAAGACGTCCCTGGGCAATGTCTGGGCGGACTACAGAACCCGGGTCGGCGAACGCAGGCGCCTGGATCTGGCCGATGGCACTCGGCTGGAGCTCAATACCGATACCGCAGTGGATGTGCTTTTCGATGAACGCGAGCGCCTGATTCGTCTACGTGCCGGGGAGGTGTTTATTCGCACCGGTAAACGCGGCGATACCCGGCCGTTTTTCGTCGAAAGCCATCAAGGCCGTGTGCAGGCCTTGGGGACAAGTTTCTCGGTACGCCAGTTATCCCATAGCACTCATGTCGGCGTCCTCGAGGACCAGGTTCGCATTCTGCCCAATGCCGGCAGCGGTGAAGGCGGCGTGCTCAAGGCCGGAGAGAGCGCGGACTTTGATAGCTACAGTCTCGGGCCGAGTCGCTTGTGTCGGCCTACGGAGACTGCGTGGGTCGATGGCCAATTGATAGTGCTGGATGCGTGCCTGGGTGATGTCATCGATGAGCTGTCCCGCTACCGTACAGGCGCCATGCAGTGCGATCAACGCGCCGCGCGCTTGCATGTATCGGGTGCATTTCGCCTGGACGCCATCGATGCGGTGCTCGCCAACCTACAGACCTCGCTGCCTATCCGGGTGAGTTATTTCAGCCGTTATTGGGTGTCCATCAAGTACGCCAGCTGATCCGAAAATTTTTTATTCACAGGTGCGATCTTTTTTCGACGTGGTTCGGCCCTTGAGGTAATCGCGACTCACGCGTGTATTCGTTACCTTCAGGGCCGACATAACAATGCGCTTTCCACAGATCCCGACACCTGCTCGCCAGCACGTTTCCCGACACTACCTCGCCTGCAGTCTATTACTGAGCAGTGCTATCAGTGCCGCGCTGGTTTCCCCCTATGCCGCTGCTGATACGGCTGTGCATAACTATTCCATCGCCGCCGGTCCGCTGGAGAGCGTGTTGAGCCAATTCGCCTCGGCTTCCAACGTGATTCTGTCGTTCTCTCCAGGCCAGACCGCCAACCGTAGCAGTCCGGGACTTGTGGGTAACTATTCGGTTGAACAGGGTTTCATCCTTTTACTGCGAGGCTCCGGGCTGCAGGCGGCGACCCAGGCTCCGGGTTCTTACACCTTGCAGGCGGTGCCGCAGAATGGTTCGGTGGTGCTGGACCCGACACTTATCAACAGCCGTCAGCTCGCTACCGATGCAGGGGACAGCGCAGACAACCGTGGTTACAAGGCAGAAAAAAGCCGGGCCGGGACCAAGACCAGCACAGCACTCTCTGAAACCCCGCGCTCGGTGTCGGTGGTCACGGAACAGCGCATCAAGGATCAAAAGTCCCAGAGCCTTACCGACGCCCTGGGCTACGTGCCCGGTATCTTCGCCCCGCCCTTTGCGGCCGGCGATAGCCTCGCAGGTGACCTGTTCTTCATTCGTGGGTTTAACGCCACCGATTACGGCTATGGCCTGATGCGCGACGGCTTGCGTGTGCAGGGCAATCGCTATGACACCACCACTGAGCCTTACGGCCTGGAACGGATCGAGATCTTCCGCGGCCCGTCCTCGATCCTCTACGGCGAGAACGCACCGGGTGGTTTGGTCAATCTGGTCAGCAAGCGTCCGACCAGCACGCCCCAGGGCGAGATCCAGCTCAGTTACGGCTCCAACAATCGCCGACAGCTGGGAGTGGATGTTTCCGGGCCGCTGAATGACAGCGGCAATATCCAGGGTCGCCTGGTCATGCTGGGGCGCAAGTCCGATACCCAGGTCGACCATGTGCCTGACGATCGTATGTATATCGCGCCGTCCCTGACCCTGAACTTCGATGATTACAACAGCCTGACCCTGCTGGCCAACTACCAGAAGGACCACACCAATATGGAGCTCGGCCTGCCTGCGGCCGGCACTCTGCTGCATAACCCCAACGGCAAGCTGGACAAGGACACCATGCTCGGTGTTCCGGACTGGAACACCTTCGAGCGCGAGACCTGGAGCGTGGGTTATGAATTTATCCACAGCTTCAATGACGACTGGCAGTTCCGTCAAAACTCGCGCTACATGCAGTCCCGTATCAATCGCCACGAGACTTGGCCTGGCAACCTCAATAACGCGGGCTTCGGCACCCAGTTGAATGTCACGGCCTATGATCGCTTCAATAAATCCATGGTTTATTCGCTGGATAACCAACTGGAAGGCAAGTTTGCGCTAGGCGCTGTGGATAACACCGTGCTGTTCGGCGCCAGCCACGACTTCACTTCATTCAGCCAGGATTGGGACGCCGGCTCAGCCGGGCAGATCAATATCTACAACCCTGTGTATAAAAGTGATCCGGTAACCTCCATCCACGTCCAGAACACGCTGCTGGGCCAGCAGATGGAAGGGGCTTATGCGCAGTTGCAAAGCAAATACGACAAATGGATCTTCCTGCTCGGCGGCCGTCAGGACTGGGTAGAGAGCGATTTTCGTAACAAGTTATCCACAGCCAACAACATCAACAGCCGAGATACCAAGTTCACCTGGCAGACTGGCCTGATGTATCAATTCGAGAATGGCCTGACGCCGTATGTCAGCTATTCGACAGCGTTCGTACCGGTGCAGCAGATCTCCAACGGCGGCTCGCCCCTGGATCCGATCACCAGTACGCAATATGAAGTGGGCCTCAAGTACGACCCGATTGGCTGGAATACCTCGTTCACTGCGTCGCTCTATGATCTGCGCAAGAAAGACGACACCTATTTCGACTCCACCAGCGCCACCTATCGGCAAGTGGGCGAAAGCCGGGCGAAGGGTGTAGAGCTGGAAGTGAACAGCGATATCACCCGCAACCTCAACCTGACAGCCGCCTACACCTATACAGATGCGCGAGTGACCAAAGACGCCGCAGGTTCGTTGATAGAGGGCCATCAGATTACCGGTGTACCGCGTAACCAGGCGTCGGTCTGGGCCAAATACAGCTTCCTGGAAGGCCCGCTTAGCGGCTTCCACGTTGGTGGTGGCGTACGCTACTTCGACAGCACCTTCTCGTACACCCCGAGCAGCTTGTACGGCAAGCTCAATTCGGGTGATGTGACCCTGGTAGACGCAGCCATTGGTTATCAGATCGACAAAAATTGGTCCGTCGACCTGAACGCCAAGAACTTGTTCGACAAGGAATACGTTTCAGGCTGTAACGACGCCGGCCGCTGCTACTGGGGCGATAGCCGGACTTTGCTGGGTTCGGTTTCCTACAACTGGTAAGACTATCCACAGGCTGATGCGAAAAAAATCTGCTCGTCAGCCTGTGGATATCTATTTGCCGATACAGAAGCTGGAAAAAATCCGTCCCAACAGATCATCCGAGCTGAACGCGCCGGTGATCTCTCCCAACGACTGCTGGGCCAGGCGCAAATCTTCGGCCAGCAGCTCCCCTGCTCCTGCCAAGGTCAGTTGATTGCGCCCATGCTCCAGGGATTCGCTGGCATGGCGCAACGCTTCCAGGTGCCTGCGACGGGCGCTGAAGCTGCTTTCCGAGGTCTGTTGATAACCCATGCAGTCTTTCAAATGGTTGCGCAGCAATTCCAGACCGTCCCCACCCGCCTTGGCGCTGAGATTGAGGGTGACATGGCCATCGGCACTGGTGTGCAGTTCAACCAGGTCGCCACTAAGGTCTGCCTTGTTGCGAATCAGTGTGACTTTCGCAGGGTCAGGACGCTCTTCGAGGAATTCCGGCCACAAAGCGAAGGGGTCCGAGGCTTCAGGCGCCGTGGCATCAACCACCAACAGGATCCGGTCGGCTTCGTTGATCGCCTTGAGCGCGCGTTCAACACCGATCATTTCTACCTGATCGTCGGTATCCCGCAGCCCTGCAGTATCAACGATATGCAGAGGCATGCCATCAATGTGGATATGTTCGCGCAGAACATCCCGGGTGGTGCCTGCGATCTCAGTAACGATGGCGGCTTCGCGACCTGCCAGAGCGTTGAGCAGGCTGGATTTACCGGCATTGGGGCGGCCGGCGATTACCACCGTCATACCGTCCCGTAACAACGCGCCCTGCCCCGCTTCGCGCAACACTGTGGATAACTCTTCGCGTACGGCATCGAGCATGGTCAGTACATGGCCATCGGCGAGAAAGTCGATTTCTTCCTCGGGGAAGTCAATCGCCGCCTCGACGTAGATACGCAGGGCGATCAGCTTCTCGACCAAGCTATCCACACGTCGGGAAAATGCCCCTTGCAACGAACGCAGGGCATTACGCGCAGCTTGTGCAGAACTGGCTTCGATCAGATCGGCGATGGCTTCGGCCTGGGCCAGGTCGAGCTTGTCGTTAAGGAACGCACGTTCGCTGAATTCTCCAGGACGGGCCAGCCGAGCGCCCAACTGCAGGCAACGTTGCAGCAGCATATCCAACACAACCGGGCCACCATGGCCCTGCAATTCGAGGACGTCCTCACCGGTGAAGGAGTTCGGGCCAGGGAAATACAGGGCGATACCCTCATCGATGACCTCGTTGTCGGCATCACGAAACGGGCCGTAATGGGCATGGCGCGGCCTGCTTTCGTGACCGGTAATCGCTAACGCAGCCTTGCTTGCCAGCGGGCCGGATATGCGCACAATGCCAACGCCACCGCGGCCTTGGGCAGTGGCGATGGCGGCGATGGTTTCACGAGGAAGGTTCATGGCCAGACTCCTGACTTACTGACAGATAGCAAAACGCCCCACTAGGGGGCGTCTTGTAGAACTTATTCACAGGTTAGATCAGACAGCAGCTTTCTTTGTAGCCGCTTCGATCCGACGAGTGATATACCACTGCTGGGTGATCGACAGGGTGTTGTTCACAACCCAGTACAGCACCAGACCAGCCGGGAACCACAGGAAGAAGAAGGTGAAGATGATTGGCATCAGCTTCATCACCTTGGCCTGCATTGGATCCGGAGGCGTTGGGTTCAGGCGCTGCTGGATGAACATGGTCGCGCCCATGATGATCGGCAGGATGAAGAACGGGTCCTTGATCGACAGGTCGGTTATCCACAGCAGCCATGGAGCCTGGCGCATCTCGACGCTTTCCAGGAGTACCCAGTACAGCGACAGGAATACCGGCATCTGTACCAGAATCGGCAAGCATCCACCCAGCGGGTTGATCTTCTCTTTCTTGTACAGCTCCATCATCGACTGCGACATTTTCTGCCGGTCGTCGCCGTGTTGTTCCTTCAGCGCGGCCAATTTCGGTGCAACGGCGCGCATGCGAGCCATCGACTTGTAGCTGGCAGCCGACAGCGGGAAGAACAGACCCTTGATCAGCATGGTCAGGAAGATGATCGACCAGCCCCAGTTGCCGACAATGCTGTGGATATGTTGCAGCAGCCAGAAAATAGGTTGGGCGATGAACCAGAGAATGCCGTAGTCGACCGTCAGCTCCAGGCCTGGGGACAATTCTTTGAGCACTGCCTGACTCTTCGGACCGGCATACAGCGTGGCACTGACTTCAGTCTTGGCACCCGGCGCAACCGCCACGGCAGGGCCAGTGAAACCGATGATGTAATTGCCTTGGCTGTCTTTACGAGTCTGCACAGCGTTGCTGTCAGCCTTGTTCGGGATCCACGCGGTCACGAAATAGTGCTGCAGCCAGGCAACCCAGCCACCTTGCACGGTTTCTTTCAGCGAACCCTTGTCGATATCTTTCATCGACACTTTTTTGTAGGGCTCGGAAGCTGTCCACAGGGCTGCACCCAAATAGGTGGCGGTGCCGGTGGCGGTGCTCGACGATGGGTCGGAACTGGCATCGCGCTTGAGCTGGGCAAACAGGTTGCCGCTCCAAGGCGTTGCGCTCTGGTTGTCGATGACGTAGCTGACAACCAGGTCATACAGGCCGCGCTTGAAGGTAAAGCGCTTGATGTAATTGACGCCGTTATCGCTGAACTTCAGGTCGACGACCAGCTCATTCTGGCCATCAGCCAGTTGATAAGTCTTCTGTGCGGTCGAGTAAACCGGACGACCGGCTGCGCGAGCATCCGGACCGTTGGCGCCAGTCAGGCCGCTTTGTGCCAGGAAAGTACGCTCGCCGCCGTTATCGAACAGCTGGAAAGGCACATCAGGATGGTCCTGACGACGTGGGTACAGAGGCAGACGCAGCTGCACGACGTCACCGCCGACTGGATCGATGTCCAGGCTCAGTACATCGGTGCGGACCTGGATCAGGTCTTTGCTGGCGGCGACTGGCGCTTCCATCGCGGCGGTGGCATCACCACCTGCGGTGGGAACATCGGCACTTACAGAAGCATTCTTGGCAGCAGCCGTATCCGGAAGGCCCGGTGCGGTAGTGCTGGCAGCAGCATTCTGAGTCGGCAGGGCAGCCTGGCCGTAGTCTTGGTTCCATTTCAGAACCCCGACGTAGGTCACGATTGCCAGGGCGACGATCAGGATCGTGCGTTTAATATCCATGATTACTCGGCCATCGAAGAAGAACGGGAGGTGGGGACAGCAGGTGGAACCGGGTCATAACCACCGGCATTCCACGGATGACAGCGACCCAAGCGACGAAGGGTCAGCCAGCCGCCGCGCAGAAGGCCATGATTATCGATGGCTTCATACGCATAGCAGGAGCAACTGGGGTAGAAACGACAGTGACTGGCCATCAGCGGGCTAATGGCATAACGGTAAAACTGGATCGGGACGAGTGCCAGTTTACGCATTGGGACTGTCCACCCCTGCATGTTCGGTTTTCACTTCAGGCACCGGTTGGCTGCGGGCCAGCCGTTTCCAGAGCTTGCCGAAATGCTGAATCAATTCTGGGTTTTCTATGTCACCCAAGCCTTTGCGCGCGACGATCACGATATCCCACCCGACCAACATCTCTTGGTGCAGGCGAAATGAATCGCGCATCAGGCGTTTCAGGCGGTTGCGCTGAACGGAGAGCTTGACGCTCTTTTTACCAATCACCAGTCCCAGACGGGGGTGATCAAGGTCGTTGTTGCGCGCAAGGAGCAGGAGATTTTTCCCCGGTACCTTGCCGGTAGGGGAGTCAAAGACTGCCTTGAAATGCCGGGGGGTCAGCAAACGCTTTTCCCGACTGAAGTCCTGACTCACCTCCTGTGCCGATTTATCAAACTGCCAGACGCTTACGGCCTTTGGCGCGACGACGCGACAGGACTGCACGGCCGTTTTTGGTGGCCATACGTGCACGGAAACCGTGGGTGCGGGCGCGCTTGATAGTGCTGGGTTGGAAAGTACGTTTCATGGCGTGTTACCTGGTTCGTCTACAACGGGCCGGAATGGCCCCCGTTTTAAGAGACCGGGGATTCTAGAGAAAGCAAGCGTCTAGGTCAATTTCCAACCAGCGTTTCCTTCATTTACTTGTAAAGCCGGTTTTTTGTGGAGGTAAGGATCTGCCGCGTCTTGATCACCAAATCGGCATACAAACATAAAAATAAGAAAGGAACGTATTTAAAGCTTTTCTTTAAAGCTTGTTACTCTTAAGCAGAATTAATCTGTGGATAAAGCTCTGCAACCCCTATTATTAAAGGTGTACAGCGATCAGAAAGGTTGTCGGTAAACGGTGCTGTGCCTGTGCTGCACCCTCGGAAAAGCTGTGCATGGAAGGCGATGTTATCCACAGGGTGGTTATCCACAGAGCTTGACCGGTAGTTATGCAAAGAGCTGAGGCATGGTTATCCACAGACCTTAACAAAGCGTAATGGAATTGTATTTTTACGCATAAATCCTTGAATCATCGTCTGCTTAGGCTCACCTACATGTGGATAAGTCGGCCGCCGATCAGTACAATGGCGGCTGTTTTTGCCTCACCGGCGTTCAACTTAGGGGTTATCCGTGTCAGTGGAACTTTGGCAGCAGTGCGTGGAGCTTTTGCGCGATGAGCTGCCTGCCCAGCAATTCAACACCTGGATCCGTCCGCTACAGGTCGAAGCCGAAGGCGACGAGTTGCGTGTCTATGCGCCGAATCGTTTCGTTCTCGATTGGGTCAATGAGAAGTACCTTGGCCGTCTGCTCGAACTGCTTGGCGAACACGGCCAAGGCATGGCCCCTGCGCTTTCCTTATTAATAGGCAGCAAACGCAGTTCAGCTCCTCGTGCCGCACCCAATGCTCCGTTGGCTGCTGCGGCATCTCAGGCGTTGGCTGCGGCAAGTCCTATTGTTGCGCCGGTTGCTGTAGCGGCTTCGCCTCAGGCTGACGCCGGGCGAGCGGCCGAGATCAATGATGAGCCTTCTCGCGACAGCTTCGATCCGATGGCCGGCGCCAGTTCACAGCAGGCGCCAGTGCGTGCCGAACAGCGCACGGTGCAGGTTGAAGGCGCGCTCAAGCACACCAGTTATCTGAACCGTACGTTTACTTTTGAGAATTTCGTCGAAGGTAAATCCAACCAGCTCGCCCGTGCGGCGGCCTGGCAAGTCGCGGATAACCCCAAGCACGGTTACAACCCGCTCTTCCTTTATGGTGGTGTTGGCCTGGGTAAGACGCACTTGATGCATGCTGTGGGTAACCACCTGCTGAAAAAGAATCCGAATGCCAAGGTCGTGTACCTGCATTCGGAGCGCTTCGTAGCGGATATGGTCAAGGCGTTGCAGTTGAACGCGATCAACGAATTCAAGCGTTTCTATCGTTCGGTCGATGCGCTGCTGATCGATGACATTCAATTCTTCGCCCGTAAGGAACGCTCCCAGGAGGAGTTTTTCCACACCTTCAACGCATTGCTTGAAGGTGGTCAGCAGGTCATCCTGACCAGCGACCGTTACCCGAAGGAAATCGAAGGCCTGGAAGAGCGGCTGAAATCGCGCTTCGGCTGGGGTTTGACCGTAGCCGTCGAGCCGCCAGAGCTTGAGACTCGAGTCGCGATCCTGATGAAAAAGGCAGACCAGGCCAAGGTCGATTTGCCCCACGACGCCGCGTTCTTCATTGCCCAGCGTATTCGTTCCAACGTTCGTGAGCTTGAAGGCGCGCTCAAACGCGTTATCGCTCACTCGCACTTCATGGGCCGTGAAATCACCATCGAGTTGATCCGCGAATCCCTGAAGGATTTGTTGGCACTGCAGGACAAGCTGGTCAGTGTGGATAACATTCAGCGCACGGTGGCCGAGTACTACAAGATCAAGATCTCCGACCTGTTGTCCAAGCGTCGCTCGAGGTCTGTAGCCCGGCCACGTCAAGTGGCGATGGCGCTGTCCAAGGAACTGACCAACCACAGTCTGCCGGAGATTGGCGATGTGTTTGGCGGCCGTGACCATACGACCGTGCTGCATGCGTGCAGAAAGATCAATGAATTGAAGGAATCCGACGCGGATATTCGCGAGGACTACAAGAACCTGCTGCGTACACTGACAACCTGAGTAATGACTTCAACGCAGCTTATTAAGGCAAGGGACTAGACCATGCATTTCACCATTCAACGCGAAGCCCTGTTGAAACCCCTGCAACTGGTCGCCGGCGTGGTCGAACGCCGTCAGACCTTGCCGGTGCTCTCCAACGTGCTCCTGGTTGTAGAGGGTCAGCAGCTGTCACTGACAGGTACTGACCTTGAAGTCGAACTGGTTGGCCGCGTCCAATTGGAAGAACCGGCAGAGCCAGGGGAGATTACCGTTCCTGCGCGCAAGCTGATGGACATCTGCAAAAGCCTGCCCAACGATGCGCTGATCGATATCAAGGTCGACGACGCCAAGTTGGTGGTCAAGGCCGGTCGCAGCCGTTTCACGCTTTCCACTCTGCCAGCCAATGATTTCCCGACAGTCGAAGAAGGCCCAGGCTCGCTGACGTTCAATCTGGTACAAAGCAAGTTGCGTCGTTTGATCGAGCGCACCAGCTTTGCCATGGCTCAGCAGGATGTTCGCTACTACCTCAACGGCATGCTGCTGGAAGTCAGTTCCGGTGTATTGCGCGCCGTGGCCACCGACGGTCACCGTCTGGCCATGTGTTCGATGACCGCTGATATCGAACAGGCTGACCGTCATCAGGTGATTGTGCCGCGTAAAGGCATCCTGGAAATGGCGCGTCTGCTCACTGAACAGGACGGTGTTGTCAGCATCGTCCTGGGACAGAACCATATTCGCGCGACGACCGGTGAGTTCACCTTCACCTCCAAGCTGGTCGACGGCAAGTTCCCGGATTACGAGCGCGTGTTGCCTAAGGGTGGCGACAAGTTGGTACTCGGCGATCGCCAGGCTTTGCGCGAAGCATTCAGCCGCACCGCCATTCTGTCGAACGAAAAGTACCGCGGTATTCGCTTGCAGTTGGCTAACGGCCAATTGAAGATTCAGGCCAATAACCCCGAGCAGGAAGAAGCCGAAGAAGAAATCAGCGTTGATTACAACGGTGGTTCCCTGGAGATCGGTTTCAACGTCAGCTATTTGCTCGACGTATTGGGCGTGATGACCACCGAGCAGGTTCGTCTGATCCTTTCCGACTCCAACAGCAGTGCGCTGGTGCAGGAATCGGACAACGACGACTCCGCTTACGTCGTCATGCCGATGCGCCTGTAACGGAACCTGGATGTCTCTTAGCCGCATCTCGGTCACCGGGGTGCGCAATCTGCACCCGGTGACCTTCTCCCCCTCTCCCCGTATCAACATCCTTCACGGCGCCAACGGCAGCGGAAAAACCAGCGTGCTGGAGGCCATCCATCTGCTCGGCCTCGCGCGCTCCTTTCGCAGTGCTCGTTTGCTGCCGGTGATCCAATACGAACAACCATCTTGCACGGTGTTTGGTCAGGTCGATCTTGCTGAAGGCAGCCATAGCAACCTGGGGATCTCTCGCGATAGACAGGGTGAGTTCCAGATTCGTATCGATGGGCAGAATGCGCGAAGCGCCGCTCAGCTCGCCGAAACATTACCGTTGCAGCTAATCAACCCGGACAGCTTTCGCCTTCTCGAAGGAGCGCCGAAGATCCGCCGACAGTTCCTCGACTGGGGAGTGTTCCACGTGGAACCTCGGTTCATGGCTACCTGGCAGCGCCTGCAGAAGGCGCTGAGGCAGCGGAACTCATGGTTGCGGCGTGGTACACTTGACGTCGCTTCGCAAGCGGCATGGGACCGGGAGTTATGTCTGGCCAGCGATGAAATCGATGAATTTCGCCGCTCGTATATCAAGGCTCTGAAGCCTGTCTTTGAACACACTTTGAGCGAGTTGGTGGAGCTTGAAGGTCTGACCCTGAGCTATTACCGAGGCTGGGACAAGGAAAAGGAGTTGAGCACCGTGCTCACTTCGTCCCTCCTGCGCGATCAGCAAATGGGCCACACCCAAGCCGGACCCCAGCGCGCCGATCTGCGCCTTAGACTGGGTGCGCACAATGCGGCAGATATTCTGTCTCGCGGCCAACAGAAACTGGTGGTCTGCGCCCTGCGCATCGCCCAAGGTCATTTGGTCAGCCAGGCTCGCCGTGGTCAATGCATCTATCTGGTGGACGACTTGCCGTCTGAACTTGACGAGCACCACCGCCGTGCACTTTGTCGCTTGCTTGAAGAATTACGCTGCCAGGTTTTTATCACCTGTGTAGACCACGAATTATTGAGGGAAGGCTGGCAAACGGAAACGCCAGTCGCTTTGTTCCACGTGGAACAAGGCCGTATCACCCAGACCCACGATCATCGGGAGTGATTGCATGAGCGAAAATCAAACGTACGACTCCTCCAGCATCAAGGTGTTGAAAGGGCTAGATGCCGTACGCAAGCGTCCCGGTATGTACATCGGTGACACCGACGATGGCAGCGGTCTCCACCATATGGTGTTCGAGGTTGTTGATAACTCGATTGATGAAGCTTTGGCTGGCCATTGCGACGACATCAGCATCATTATCCACCCGGACGAGTCGATTACCGTGCGCGACAACGGCCGCGGTATTCCGGTAGACGTGCATAAAGAAGAAGGTATCTCGGCAGCAGAGGTCATCATGACCGTGCTCCATGCCGGCGGTAAATTCGACGATAACTCGTATAAAGTTTCCGGCGGCCTCCACGGCGTAGGTGTCTCCGTAGTAAACGCCCTCTCCGAACTTCTGCTGCTTACGGTTCGTCGCAGCGGCAAGATCTGGGAGCAGACCTACGTTCATGGTGTTCCACAAGAACCCATGAAAATCGTCGGTGAGAGCGATACCACAGGCACCGAGATCCACTTCAAGCCTTCCGCTGAAACCTTCAAGAACATTCACTTCAGCTGGGACATCCTGGCCAAGCGCATTCGCGAACTGTCCTTCCTTAACTCCGGTGTGGGTATCGTTCTCAAGGACGAGCGCAGCGGCAAGGAAGAGCTGTTCAAATACGAAGGCGGCCTGCGTGCGTTCGTCGATTACTTGAACACCAACAAGACTCCGGTCAATCAGGTGTTCCACTTCAACGTCCAGCGCGACGATGGCGTTGGTGTCGAGATCGCCCTGCAGTGGAACGACAGCTTCAACGAGAACCTGCTCTGCTTCACCAACAATATTCCGCAGCGTGATGGTGGTACTCACCTAGTGGGCTTCCGTTCGGCGCTGACCCGTAACCTCAACACCTATATCGAACAGGAAGGCCTGGCGAAGAAGCATAAGGTGGCGACTACGGGTGACGATGCACGCGAAGGGTTGACTGCGATCATCTCGGTGAAAGTGCCGGATCCCAAGTTCAGCTCCCAGACCAAGGACAAGCTGGTTTCGTCCGAAGTGAAGACTGCGGTCGAGCAGGAAATGGGCAAGTACTTCTCCGACTTCCTGCTGGAGAATCCGAACGAAGCCAAAGCCGTTGTTGGCAAAATGATCGACGCGGCACGGGCTCGTGAAGCTGCGCGCAAGGCTCGGGAAATGACCCGCCGTAAAGGCGCGCTGGATATCGCTGGCCTGCCGGGCAAATTGGCCGATTGCCAGGAAAAAGACCCTGCCCTTTCCGAACTGTACCTCGTGGAAGGTGACTCTGCTGGCGGTTCCGCCAAGCAGGGACGCAACCGTAAAACCCAGGCGATCCTGCCGCTCAAAGGCAAGATCCTCAACGTCGAAAAGGCTCGTTTCGACAAGATGATCTCGTCCCAGGAAGTCGGCACGCTGATCACCGCTCTGGGCTGTGGTATCGGCCGCGAAGAGTACAACATCGACAAGCTGCGCTATCACAACATCATCATCATGACCGATGCTGACGTCGACGGTTCGCACATCCGTACGCTGTTGCTGACCTTCTTCTTCCGTCAACTGCCTGAGCTGATCGAGCGTGGCTATATCTACATCGCCCAGCCGCCGCTGTATAAGGTCAAGAAGGGCAAGCAGGAGCAGTACATCAAAGACGACGACGCCATGGAAGAATACATGACGTCTTCGGCCTTGGAAGACGCAAGCCTGCATCTCAACGAATCCGCCCCGGGTATCTCAGGTGCTGCGCTGGAGAAGCTGGTTAACGATTTCCGCATGGTAATGAAGACCCTCAAGCGTCTGTCGCGCCTGTATCCACAGGAGCTGACCGAGCACTTCGTCTACTTGCCGCCGGTCACCCTTGAGCAGCTCTCCGATCACGCGGCCATGCAAGAATGGCTGCATAAATTCGACGCGCGTCTGCGCGTCGGCGAGAAGTCTGGTCTGGTCTATAAAGCCAGTCTACGTGAAGATCGTGAACGTAATGTCTGGCTGCCAGAGGTCGAATTGATCTCACACGGCCTGTCCAACTACGTCACCTTCAACCGGGATTTCTTCGGCAGCAACGACTACAAGACCGTTACCGCCCTGGGCCTGCAGATCAGCACACTGCTCGAAGAAGGCGCCTACGTGCAACGTGGCGAGCGCAAGAAGCCTGTCACCGAGTTCAAGGAAGCACTGAACTGGCTGATGACCGAAAGCACCAAGCGCCACACCATCCAGCGCTATAAAGGTCTGGGCGAAATGAACCCTGACCAGCTGTGGGAAACCACCATGGACCCAGCGGTTCGCCGGATGCTCAAAGTCACTATTGAAGACGCTATCGGCGCAGACCAGATCTTCAACACCCTGATGGGTGACGCGGTCGAGCCTCGTCGCGACTTCATTGAGAGTAATGCGTTGGCGGTGTCGAACCTGGATTTCTAAGGTTCTCGCCGGCGGCGTTCATTACAAAAGCTTCACTACCCCGGCCTAGCGCCGGGGTTTTTATTTGCATACCCTGAATCCCTATCAGTCTTCAAACCGCATTTGTTCCACGTGGAACCACTTTTCATTCCTGCCGCCTAACCTCCATTCCTATTTCCCGACACCGGAGCCAGCATGCCCGACGAGTCCAAGCCGAGTCTTTTGCACACCGTTGAAGGTCAGCGTCTGCAAGGCGATGATGCCGAGCGTTGGCGTGAGTGGGGGCCTTATCTGAGTGATCGGCAGTGGGGTACGGTGCGTGAGGATTACAGCGCTGATGGCGATGCCTGGAGTTATTTTCCCCACGATCATGCACGCAGTCGCGCTTATCGTTGGGGCGAGGACGGGTTGGCCGGCTTCTCCGACAAGGCTCAGCATTGGTGCCTCGGATTAGGGCTGTGGAACGGTCGTGACGCCATTATCAAGGAGCGCCTGTTTGGCCTGAACAACGCGGAAGGTAATCACGGCGAAGACGTCAAAGAGTTGTACTTTCACCTCGATGGCGTGCCTAGCCATGCCTATATGCGCATGCTCTACAAGTATCCCCATGCGGCTTTTCCTTATACCGACCTGGTCGAGGAGAACGCGCGTCGTGGCTTGGCGGATCCGGAGTACGAGATTCTCGACACCGGAGTGTTCAACGATAACCACTACTTCGATATTACCGTCGAATACGCCAAGCACGAGGCCGACGATATCTTCATGCGGGTGACCGTGGAGAACCGTTCCGAGCTGGCGGCCCACCTGCATGTGTTACCCCAGCTTTGGGCGCGCAATACCTGGAGTTGGACCGAGGAGGCGCCCTGCCCCACGCTTGAGTTGAATGATGTTCAGGTCCTCGCCCATCGACAAAAACAAGCATCGCGCCAGGCGACTGCCTGGGGGCGGGAAACCTGCGAGTGGCTCTTCTGTAACAACGACAGCAACTGGCCTCGGCTTTCCGGTGAACCTGCCGTGGGGCCCTTCAAGGATGGCATCAACGACTATCTGGTTGCAGGGGATACCCAGGCCATTCGCCGGGATCGCGGTACTTGTGCCGCTGCGCATTTCAGCCTGAAGCTGGAGGGCCGCGCCACTGAGGTGATCTATCTGCGCTTCGCCCCATTGGAGGCGCCCAAGGTCAATGCCAAGGCGTTATTTGCCAAGCGCCGTAGCGAGGCCGACGAGTTTTACGGCATCTTGCAGAGCGGACTGGAAAGCGCCGACGCACGCAACGTACAACGTCAGGCCTTGGCCGGATTGCTGTGGTCCAAGCAGCTCTACTATTACGATGTGAACCTGTGGCTGAAGGGTGATCCGACCCAGGCTGCTCCGCCACCCGAGCGGGTCGACGTGCGTAACAAGCAGTGGCGGCACCTGGTGAATTTCGACATTCTTTCGATGCCGGACAAGTGGGAGTACCCGTGGTACGCCTCATGGGACCAAGCCTTTCAAGCCGTTGCTTTTGCGTTGATCGATCCCGGCTTTGCCAAGCAACAACTGCTGGCCCTGGTACAGGATCGCTTCATGCACCCCAACGGCCAGCTGCCGGCTTACGAATGGCGCTTCGACGATGCCAACCCGCCGGTACACGCTTGGGCATCCTGGCGTGTCTACAAGATGGAGCAGGCGCAGACGGGCACGGGTGATGCCGAATTTCTTGAGCGGATCTTCCACAAGCTGCTGCTGAATTTTTCCTGGTGGGTGAATCGCAAGGACGCCGACGGCCGTAACCTGTTTCAGGGTGGCTTTCTCGGCCTCGACAATATCGGTGTCTTTGACCGCTCGGCCCCGCTCCCTGCGGGTTATCAACTCGATCAAGCCGACGGCACTGCCTGGGTGGCGGCCTACGCCTTGGACCTGATGCGTATCGCCCTGGAACTGGCCAAGCGCAATGCGGTGTACGTGGATATGTCGGTGAAGTTCTTCGAGCACTTCCTGTACATCGCCGGGGCAATCAATCTGGTGGACGACACCGGCGAAGGTTTGTGGGATGAACAGGATGGCTTCTTCTACGACATGCTGCGCTGCCCCGGTGGCGAGCGTCAGCCGGTGCGCCTGCGCTCGATTGTCGGCCTGATGCCGCTGTTTGCCGTGCAAGTACTGGAGCAGCGTGAGCATGAAGGCCTGCCCGGTCTGCGTGAACGCTTGCTGGGCTTTCTGCATCACCGACCGGATCTGGCTGAACTGGTATCGCGCTGGACTGAGCCAGGCAAGGGCAATCGTTTGCTGCTGGCCCTGCTCAGAGGGCAACGCACCAAGGACCTGATCAAGCGCATGCTCGATGAGCAGGAGTTTCTGTCAGCCTACGGTATTCGTTCCATGTCCAAGTCATTCGCTGAGACGCCGTTCAAGATGCGCATGAATGGCGACACCCTGTGTGCCGACTATGAGCCCGCCGAATCTGATTCGCGTTTGTTCGGTGGCAACTCGAATTGGCGCGGGCCGCTGTGGATGCCGATCAATTACATGCTGATCGAATCCCTGCGCGAGTTTCACCGCTACTACGACGAAAATTTCTCTGTGGAGTATCCGACTGGCTCTGGTTATCTGGCGTCGCTGGGAGAGGTGGCACAGGGCCTTAGCGACCGCCTGGTGCGTCTGTTCCTACGTGATGACAGCGGCAATCGTCCGTCGATGGCAGGTTACCCCCAATTGCAGGCGGATCCGGCCAGTCGCGACCTGCTGCTGTTTCACGAGTACTTTCACGGTGAGAATGGCCGTGGTCTAGGGGCTTCGCATCAGACTGGATGGAGCGCCTTGGTCGCACTGCTGCTACAGCCGGCTAAATAGAATTTCGGGCAATAAAAAACCGACCTCTGGAGGTCGGTTTTTTTATCACTGCAAAAACTTATGCACGTTTTTGGGTCTTTAATGAGCTTAAGAAATAAATAACAAAATTAAGCACTTAGCGCTATTTATCAGTCAGTTTTTCAAAAGCGTGCACAGGTTATCCACAAAAGTCAGACAGCCGCTTTCTCGTTGGTCGACAGTGGTGCAACGGGTGAGCCCATTGCGCGCTGAGTGTCTTCATTCCAGGCCTGAACGCGATCATTGAGTGCAGCGATGGCGCGCGGGCCAGTGCCCTCGGCGAACATCGGTTCACCGATCACCAGCTCGATAGTGCCGGGCTTTTTCTGCCAGCCTTCTTTCGGCCAGTATTTACCCGCGTTATGAGCGATTGGCAGCACCGGCAGTTCGGCGTTGACGGCTAGTGCTGCGCCGCTGCGTGAGAATTTTCCAACCTGGCCGTAAGGCACTCGGGTGCCTTCCGGGAAGATCAGCACCCAGACGCGATCCTTGAGCAGCTCGTCGCCCTTCTTCGCCACGACTTTCAGCGCCGCTTTGGGATTGCCCCGATCAATTGCGATAGGCCGCAACATGGCCATGGCCCAGCCGAAGAACGGCACATACAGCAACTCGCGCTTGAGCACCTGGCTCAGGGGATCGAAATAGGCGGACAGGAAAAACGTTTCCCAGGTGCTCTGGTGATTGGAAACAATTACGCAGGGCGTTTCGGGAACGTTTTCCGCGCCTTTTACATTTACCTGGATGTTCAGGAACACCCGCGTCAGCCATAACGCACAGCGGCACCAATAGACATTGATGAAGCGATAACGCTTATGGAACGGCAGGAACGGGGCGACAAAGAAACTCAGCGAGCACCACAGCAACGAGCTGGTGCCCAACAGCAGGTAAAAGAAGAAGATTCTGATTGCCTGCACGATCGACATAGCGGCTTTTACCATACGGGCATTGCCCGCCATTGAAGCGTACCGGTACCGTCGACTAGCGGTTGTACGATACGCCGTTGTGGATAAGTTCTGCGGCTACTGCCGCCAGATCGTCAAAAACCAGCGTGCCTTGCGGCAATTCACCCGCTTCGGTCTTGCGACCTTTGCCGGTCAATACCAAAACAGGTTGTGAATCGACGGCCACGGCGGCCTGCAAGTCACCCTTGCTGTCGCCGACAAACCAGATACCCGCCAGATCCACCGCGTAATGTGCAGCGATGGTCTGCAACATGCCGGGTTTGGGTTTGCGACAAGCGCAGCCTTCGTCCGGGCCATGGGGGCAGTAAACAATCAAGCCGACCTCGCCACCCTGCTCCGCCACCAGCTCGCGCAAACGCGCGTGCATGGCGTCGAGGGTCGCCAGATCGTAATAACCTCGGGCAATGCCGGACTGGTTGGTAGCGACCGCCACCGTCCAGCCGGCTTTGCTCAATTGCGCGATGGCTTCGACCGAGCCGGGAATGGGAATCCACTCCTGCACCGACTTGATGTAAGCGTCGGAGTCTTCATTGATGACTCCGTCCCGGTCGAGTATCAGCAACTTCACGCGTCTTGCTCCGTTCAGCCCAGCAGGGAAATGTCAGCCACGCCCAGGAACAGGCCGCGCAGACGTGCCAGCAAGGCATAACGGTTGGCCCGTACCGCCGGGTCTTCCGCGTTGACCATCACCGCTTCGAAGAACGCATCCACCGGCTCGCGCAGAGCGGCCAGGCGTGCCAGCGATTCGTTGTACTGACGGGCTGCGGCCATTGGCTGCACGGCCTGATCCGCTTGCTGAATCGCCGAGTACAGGGAGAACTCGTTGGCATTGTCGAAGTACTTGGGCTCCACGGTCTGGGCAATATTGCCCTCCGCCTTGCTCAGCAGGTTCGAGACGCGCTTGTTCACCGCCGCCAATGCAGCGGCCTGCGGCAGTTTGCGGAAGCTCTGGACAGCCTGGACACGCTGGTCGAAATCGAGCGCAGAGCCCGGCTTCAACGCGCGAACCGACAGGTACACCGCCACTTCCACGCCTTCGTCTTCGTAACGCGCACGCAGGCGGTCGAAGATGAATTCCAGCACCTGGTCGGCCAGACCGGCAGCCTTGACCTTGGCCCCGAACTGGGTGACCGCGAAGTTCACTGCCTGGATCAGGTCCAGATCCAGCTGCTTGTCGATCAGGATGCGCAGGATACCCAGTGCAGCACGACGCAGGGCGTACGGGTCCTTGCTACCGGTGGGCAGCATGCCGATACCGAAGATACCGACGAGGGTATCGAGCTTATCGGCGATAGCGACGGCAGCACCGGTCAAGGTAGTCGGCAATTCTGCACCGGCACCACGAGGCATGTACTGCTCGTTGAGGGCCAGGGCGACATCTTCCGCCTCGCCGTCAGCCTTGGCGTAGTAGAAACCGGCGATACCCTGCATTTCCGGGAATTCACCGACCATTTCGGTCGCCAGGTCGCATTTGCACAGCAGGCCTGCTCGGGCTGCGCGCTGAGCGTCGCCACCGATGCGTGGCGCAATGTAGGCCGCCAGTCTGGAAACCCGCTCGGCTTTGTCGTAGACGCTGCCCAACTGAGCCTGGAACACGACGTTCTTCAGGCGCTCGTTGAAGGTTTCCAGCTTCTGCTTCTTGTCCTGCTTGAAGAAGAACTCGGCGTCGGTCAGGCGTGGGCGAACGACTTTCTCGTTGCCCAGAACGATCTGGCTCGGGTCCTTGCTCTCGATGTTGGCCACGGTGATGAAGCGCGGCAGCAGCTTGCCTTCGGCATCCAGCAGGCAGAAATACTTCTGGTTGTCCTGCATGGTGGTGATCAGGGCTTCCTGCGGTACGTCGAGGAAACGCTCTTCGAACGAGCACACCAGCGGCACTGGCCATTCGACCAGACCGGTTACTTCGTCGAGCAACTCAGGCGGCACGATGGCGGTGCCTTCATGTTGGGTCGCCAGTTCTTCGACGCGCTTGCTGATCAACTGACGGCGCTCGCTGAAGTCGGCCAGCACGTACGCGTTTCGCAGGTCGTTGAGGTAACCGGCCGGCGAAGAGATGCGTACATCTTCCGGATGGTGGAAGCGGTGACCACGGGAGTCGCGGCCAGCGGTCTGGGCCAGGATCGTGCAATCGATCACCTGGTCACCTAGCAGCATCACCAGCCATTGGGTCGGACGCACGAACTCTTCCTTGCGCGCGGCCCAGCGCATGCGCTTGGCGATTGGCAGGTCGTTCAGCGAATCTTCGACGATGGTCGGCAGCAGGCTGGCGGTTGGCTTGCCCGCGATGCTCTGGGTGTAGCGCAGCTTTGGGCCGCTCTGATCGATTTCGCTCAGCTCGACGCCGCACTTCTTGGCAAAGCCCAGGGCGGCCTGGGTCGGATTGCCTTCGGCATCAAAAGCAGCCTGACGCGGCGGGCCGTCCAGATTGACGCTGCGGTCCGGCTGTTGCGTGGCCAAATCAGTGATCAGGACCGCCAGACGGCGCGGCGCGGCATAGACCTGCTTGGCGCTGTAAGTCAGGCCGGCACTCTGTAGGCCTTTCTCGATACCGGCCAGGAACGCGTCGGCCAGGCTGCTGAGGGTTTTCGGTGGAAGTTCTTCGGTGCCCAGTTCAACCAGGAAATCTTGAGCACTCATTGCGCAGCCTCCAGCTTAGCCAACACTTCATCGCGTAAATCAGGTGGAGCCATCGGGAAGCCGAGCTTGGCCCGGGCCTGCAGGTAGGCCTGAGCCACCGAACGGGCCAGCGTACGTACGCGCAGGATGTACTGCTGACGGGCAGTCACCGAGATCGCGCGGCGGGCATCCAGCAGGTTGAAGGTGTGCGAGGCCTTGAGGACCATTTCGTAGCCCGGCAATGGCAGCTCGAGCTCGATCAGGCGTGCAGCTTCGCTTTCGTAGAAGTCGAAAAACTCGAACAGCTTCTCGACGTTGGCGTGTTCGAAGTTGTAGGTCGACTGCTCCACTTCGTTCTGGTGGAACACATCGCCGTAGGTCACTTTGCCGAACGGACCGTCAGCCCAGACCAGATCGTAGACCGAGTCCACGCCCTGCTGGTACATGGCCAGGCGTTCGAGGCCGTAGGTGATTTCGCCGGTGACCGGATAGCACTCCAGGCCGCCCACTTGCTGGAAGTAGGTGAACTGCGAGACTTCCATGCCGTTGAGCCAGATTTCCCAGCCCAGACCCCAGGCGCCCAGGGTCGGCGATTCCCAGTTGTCTTCGACGAAGCGTACGTCGTGGACCAGCGGGTCCAGACCGATGCGCTTGAGCGAACCCAGGTACAGTTCCTGGAAGTTCTCCGGGTTCGGTTTCAGGATGACCTGGAACTGATAGTAGTGCTGCAAACGGTTCGGGTTTTCGCCGTAGCGGCCGTCAGTCGGGCGGCGACTGGGCTGTACGTAAGCGGCGTTCCAGGTTTCCGGGCCGACGGCGCGCAGAAACGTGGCAGTGTGGAAAGTGCCGGCGCCTACTTCCATATCGTAGGGCTGAAGTACCACGCAACCTTGTTCGGCCCAGTATTGCTGGAGGGCGAGGATCAAGTCTTGGAAGGTACGCACGGCTGGCGTAGGCTGGCTCACGAAATTCACCTGTTTCTTGGGCTGCGATTTAAAGAGCGGGAGTATACCCGATTCGGCCGCGCCTCTACCCTTGGGAGCCCTATGGCACGCTGCTTTTGGTGCAACGAAGATCCAATTTACATGGACTATCACGATCAGGAGTGGGGCGTACCGCTGCGCGACGCGCAGATGTTGTTCGAGTTCCTCATGCTCGAAGGGTTCCAGGCGGGCCTGTCGTGGATCACGATTCTGAAAAAACGCGCGCGTTATCGTGAGGTCATGTTCAATTTTGATGCCGAGCGCCTGGCGCGTTTGACTGACGAAGAGATCGAAACCCTGATGCTCGACCCGGGCATCATTCGCAACCGTCTCAAGCTCAACGCCACCCGGCGTAATGCCTTGGCCTGGCTGAAGCTGGAGGATCCGGTGACCTATCTCTGGTCCTTCGTCGGTGGTCAGCCGAAGATCAATCACTTCAGCGGTCGCGGCGAAGTGCCTGCGGTGACGCCCGAAGCCGAAGCCATGAGCAAGGCACTGAAGAAAGCCGGGTTCACCTTTGTCGGCCCGACCATCTGTTATGCCTTTATGCAGGCCACCGGTATGGTCATGGATCACACCGTCGATTGTGATCGATACGCCGAGCTGACTCGCTGACGGTTACAATGGCCGTCTTGAAACCTGGGGAGTGAGCTGTGGATAAGTTCAAAGGCGCCTTGATCGTCGGGGCGTTGCGATTGTTTGCCCTGTTGCCGTGGCGCGCCGTACAGGCCGTGGGTACAGGCATCGGCTGGTTGATGTGGAAGCTGCCCAACCGCTCGCGGGAAGTAGTGCGCATCAACCTCAGCAAGTGTTTTCCAGAGTTGGACGCCGCCGAGCGCGAGCGTCTGGTTGGGCGTAGCCTGATGGATATCGGCAAGACACTGACCGAAAGCGCCTGTGCCTGGATCTGGCCAGCGCAGAAATCCATCGATCTGGTGCGTGAAGTCGAAGGCCTCGATGTGCTCAAGGACGCCCTGGCGTCCGGCAAGGGCGTGGTCGGCATCACCAGTCACCTGGGCAACTGGGAAGTGCTCAACCACTTCTATTGCAGCCAGTGCAAACCGATCATTTTCTATCGCCCGCCCAAGCTCAAGGCGGTGGATGATCTGCTGCGCAAACAGCGCGTGCAGTTGGGTAACCGCGTAGCGGCGTCGACCAAGGAAGGCATTCTCAGTGTCATCAAGGAAGTGCGCAAAGGCGGTTCAGTGGGCATCCCTGCCGACCCGGAACCGGCTGAGTCGGCCGGTATCTTTGTACCCTTCTGCGCCACCCAGGCCCTGACCAGCAAGTTCGTGCCCAACATGCTTGCCGGTGGCAAGGCGGTTGGCGTGTTCCTGCATGCCATGCGCCTGCCGGACGGTTCCGGCTACAAGGTTGTGCTGGAAGCCGCGCCCGAAGCCATGTACAGCGAAGACACTGCGACTTCAGCGGCGGCCATGAGCCAGGTGGTGGAGAAATATGTGCGGGCCTATCCGAGCCAGTACATGTGGACCATGAAGCGCTTCAAGAAACGCCCGGCGGGTGAAGAGCGCTGGTATTGATCGGGCCGGACACGCGTTACATTGTGGGAGCGGATTTATCCGCGAAGAGGTCGATGCATCTTTATCGTCTGGGATACCGTCTTCGCGGATAAATCCGCTCCCATACAGGAATTTGCGCGCTGGTTAAAAGAAGCTCAACCCCACCTGAAACAGCCGCTCCACATCGCGGATGTACTTCTTATCCACAAGGAACAGGATCACATGGTCCCCGGACTCGATCACGGTGATGTCATGGGCGATCAGTACCTCATCCTCGCGGATGATCGCGCCAATAGTGGTGCCCTGGGGCAGGGAAATATCGCGGATGGCCCGGCC
Organism: Pseudomonas sp. JUb42; assembly: GCF_024807945.1. Classification (GTDB taxonomy): domain Bacteria; phylum Pseudomonadota; class Gammaproteobacteria; order Pseudomonadales; family Pseudomonadaceae; genus Aquipseudomonas. The sequence goes on from NZ_JANUFD010000003.1 coordinate 146,242, forward strand.
AATCACCTTGCTTGAGCGGGCATCACCATGGGCCACGGCCTCGATGGCTTCCGCCGCGCCCCGGCGCAGTGAGTGGACGCTGACGATATCGCCCCGCCGTACGTGGGTCAGCAAAGTGCCGATAGTTGCCAGCTGCGGGCTGACGGCAATGTCGATCTCGCCGCCCTGGACCAGATCCACATAAGCCGGGTTGTTGATGATGGTCATGACTTTGCGCGCGCCCATGCGCTTGGCCAGCAGCGACGACATGATATTGGCCTCGTCGTCGTTGGTCAGGGCCAGGAACAGATCGGTATTGGCGATATTCTCTTCCAGCAACAGATCACGGTCCGAGGCGCTGCCCTGCAAAATCACGGTGCTGTGCAGGTTGTCCGAGAGATAGCGGCAGCGCGCGGGGTTCATCTCGATGATCTTCACTTGATAGCGGCTTTCGATGGCTTCGGCCAGCCGTTCGCCGATATGCCCGCCACCGGCGATGACGATGCGCTTGTAGCCTGCATCCTGACCACGCATTTCGCCCATGACCGCACGAATGTCGCCCTTGGCGGCAATGAAAAACACCTCGTCATCGGCTTCGATTACCGTATCGCCCTTGGGCAGGATCGGCCGGTCACGGCGGAAAATTGCGGCGACGCGGGTGTCGACATTGGGCATGTGCGCGCGTAACTGGCGCAACTGCTGGCCCACTAGCGGCCCGCCGTAGTACGCCTTGACCGCCACTAACTGGGCCTTGCCTTCGCCGAAGTCGATGACCTGCAGCGCGCCGGGGTATTCGATCAGGCGCTTGATGTAATTGGTGACGACTTGTTCCGGACTGATCAGCACGTCCACCGGAATGGCGTCGTTGTCGAACAGGCCGGCGCGGGTCAGGTAGGCGGCTTCGCGCACCCGGGCGATCTTGGTTGGGGTGTGGAACAGGGTGTAGGCGACCTGGCAGGCAACCATATTGGTCTCGTCGCTGTTGGTCACAGCCACCAGCATATCGGCATCATCGGCCCCGGCCTGGCGCAGGACCGTTGGGAAAGAGCCGCGGCCCTGCACCGTTCGGATATCCAGACGATCGCCCAGGTCACGCAGGCGGTCGGCATCGGTGTCGACCACGGTGATGTCATTGGCTTCGCTGGCCAGGTGCTCGGCGAGCGTGCCGCCGACCTGCCCTGCGCCGAGGATGATGATTTTCATCCGTTCACTCCTTGAAGCTCCCGCAGATTTTGACGCGGGGGATTGTGGGACCGGCTTTAGCCGGGAAGGCGTATTCCCGGCTAAAGCCGGTCCCACCTGAGAAATGCGTTAACTCGCTGCTATTTTGATCAGCTTGGCATAGTAGAAACCATCATGCCCGCCCTCTTGCGCCAATAGTTGGCGACCGTGAGGCTGCTTCAGGCCGGGTGGCTGCTGGCCGTGCTGACCGGCGATATCCAGCTCGCGAGCGCCGGAAGTCCGGGCCAGAAAGGCCTCGATGACTTGCGTATTTTCCGTCGGCAGCGTCGAGCAGGTGGCATACAGCAGGATGCCGCCTACCTGCAGGGTCGGCCACAAGGCGTCGAGCAGCTCGCCTTGCAGCGCGGCCAGGGCCGGAATGTCATCGGCCTGACGGGTCAGCTTGATATCCGGGTGGCGGCGGATTACGCCGGTCGCCGAGCATGGCGCGTCGAGCAGGATGCGTTGGAACGGTTTGCCATCCCACCATTGCGCGGTCTCGCGGCCATCGGCGGCAATCAGTTCGGCGCTCAGACCGAGGCGTTCGAGGTTCTCGCGCACCCGTACCAGGCGCTTGGCTTCCAGATCGACGGCAATGACGCCTGCCAGTTGCGGCTGCACCTCGAGGATATGGCAGGTCTTGCCGCCAGGGGCGCAGCAGGCATCCAGTACCCGTTGACCAGGGGCCAGTTCCAGCAGATCGGCCGCCAGTTGCGCGGCTTCGTCCTGCACGCTGATCCAGCCTTCGGCAAAACCGGGCAAGGCGCGTACGTCTGCCGCTTCGGCGAGCACGATGCCGTCCTGGCTGAAGGTACAGGCGCTGGCCTCAAGGCCGTTGTCTCTCAACAGTTGCAGATACTGGTCACGGGTTTTATGCCGGCGATTGACCCGCAGGATCATCGGCGGATGGGCATTGTTGGCGGCGCAGATGGCCTCCCATTGCTCGGGCCACGCAGCTTTCAGCGCCTTTTGCAGCCAGCGCGGATGGGCGGTGCGTACCACCGGGTCGTGTTCCAGTTCGGCCAGCAGTGCTTCGCTCTCGCGCTGGGCGCGACGCAGCACGGCGTTGAGCAGGGACTTGGCCCAGGGCTTTTTCAGCTTGTCGGCGCAACCAACGGTTTCGCCGATGGCGGCATGGGCCGGAATGCGGCTGTAGAGCAACTGATACAGGCCTACCAGCAGCAGCGCTTCGACGTCAGCATCGGCGGCCTTGAAAGGTTTTTGCAACAGTTTGGCGGCCAGGGCCGACAGCCGTGGCTGCCAACGTGCGGTGCCGAACGCCAGGTCCTGGGTCAGGCCACGGTCACGCAGCTCGACCTTGTCCAATTGTGTGGGCAGGGAGCTATTGAGCGAGGCCTTGCCGCTGAGGACGGCGGCCAGTGCCTTGGCGGCAGCGAGACGCGGGTTCATGCCTCACCCAACACGGTGCCGGTGGCGAATTTTTCACGACGGCTATTGAACAGGTCGGTGAAGTTCAGCGGCTTGCCCCCCGGCAATTGCAGGCGGGTCAGGCGCAAGGCCCGTTGACCACAAGCGACGATCAGGCCGTCTTTGCTGGCTTCCAGAATGGTCCCCGGTGTTCCTTCCCCTTCAGCCAGGCTCGCCGCCAGCACTTTCAGGGCTTCGCCATTAAGCGTGCTGTGGCAGATCGGCCATGGGTTGAAGGCGCGAACCAGGCGCTCTAGCTCATCGGCGGGACGGTTCCAGTCGATGCGCGCTTCATCTTTATTAAGCTTGTGGGCGTAGGTGGCGAGGCTGTCGTCCTGCACTTCACCCACCAGCGAGCCGTCGGCCAGTCCGGCAATGGCTTGCAACACAGCAGGCGGGCCCAGCTCGGCGAGGCGATCGTGCAGGCTGCCGCCGGTGTCTTCAGCGGTAATCGGAGTGCTGACTTTGAGCAGCATCGGCCCGGTGTCGAGCCCGGCTTCCATACGCATCACGGTCACACCGCTTTCTGCGTCACCGGCCTGCACGGCGCGCTGGATCGGCGCCGCACCGCGCCAGCGTGGCAGCAGCGAGGCGTGACTGTTGATGCAGCCCAGACGCGGAATATCCAACACTACCTGGGGCAGGATCAAGCCATAGGCAACCACCACCATCAGGTCCGGCCTGAGTGCCGCCAGCTCAGCCTGGGCCGCTGCATCGCGCAGGGTCGGCGGCTGCAACACCGCGATACCCTTCTCTACTGCCAGCTGTTTGACCGGGCTGGGCATGAGTTTCTGCCCGCGACCGGCCGGCCGATCCGGCTGGGTATAGACCGCAACGATTTCATAAGGGCTGTCGAGCAAGGCCTTGAGGTGTTCGGCGGCGAATTCGGGGGTGCCGGCGAAGACGATGCGCAGTGGCTCAGTCATGGGCTTCTCGTAGGAAAGGAAATTGGAGCCGTGGGAGCGAGGCTTGCCCGCGAAGGCGATTTTTCAGGCATCAAAAGATGCGTTGAATGTCCGGGTCTCTTCGCGGGCAAGCCTCGCTCCCACAGAGGCATGCCGGGAATCAGGCGTTCTGCTTGTGCAGCTTTTCCAGCTTCTTCTTGATCCGGTCGCGCTTGAGGTTGGACAGGTAGTCCACGAACAGCTTGCCGTTGAGGTGATCGCACTCGTGCTGGATGCAGACGGCGAGCAAACCTTCGGCAATCAGCTCGTAAGGTTGGCCATCGCGGTCCAGTGCCTTGATCTTGATCCTTTGAGGGCGATCGACATTCTCATAGAATCCTGGCACCGAGAGGCAGCCTTCCTGATACTGCTGCATCTCATCGGTGAGGAATTCGAACTCGGGGTTGATGAACACCCGGGGTTCACTGCGATCTTCGCTCAGGTCCATGACCACAACGCGCTTGTGCACGTTGACCTGGGTCGCGGCCAGACCGATGCCAGGGGCCTCATACATGGTTTCAAACATGTCATCGACCAACTGGCGAATGCCGTCGTCGACCGCCGCCACTGGTTTGGCGATGGTGCGAAGGCGCGAATCGGGAAATTCGAGGATGTTTAAAATAGCCATATATGTAAGAGCTGCACTGTAGGGTAAAGTCAAAATCGGCTGCTAGGCTTGGACGTCTGAAGCGGGGCAACCCCTGTAGATTCTAGATACCGAGCCTGACGGGACTCAATGTTCACGCGAAGCAACATGATAAAGGGATTCACCGCATGAGGAAAACACTACTCGCCCTGCTGTTGCTGACCGCCAGCGGTCTTGTGCAGGCGCAAGTGCAACTCAGGGAAGGCCATCCACAGACTTACACAGTCGTTTCGGGTGACACACTTTGGGACATTTCCGGCAAGTTTCTGAGCGAGCCGTGGAAATGGAAGGAAATCTGGCACGCCAATCCGCAAATTCACGACCCTGATTTGATCTACCCCGGCGACTCGCTGACGCTCTCTTACGTCAATGGTCAGCCGCAAGTGACGCTCAACCGTGGCGAGTCCCATGGCACGGTCAAGCTCTCGCCGCGCATCCGCAGCACGCCGATGGTCGATGCGATTCCGAGCATCCCGCTGGGCGCAATCAATGCGTTCCTGCTGAGCAACCGTATCGTGGATACCCCCGATCAGTTCGACAAGGCACCCTACATCGTCGCCGGTAACGCCGAGCGCGTACTCAGCGGCCAGGGCGACCGCATCTACGTGCGCGGCAAGCTGGATCCGGCGCATTCGGTCTACGGCCTGTTCCGTCAGGGCAAGACCTATACCGATCCGAAGACCCAGGAAGTGCTGGGCATCAACGCTGACGACATCGGCGGTGGTGAAGTTGTCGCCACTGAAGGCGATGTCTCCACCCTGCAACTGCAACGCTCCACTCAGGAAGTGCGCCTGGGCGACCGTTTGTTCGCCAGCGAAGAGCGGGCGATCAACTCCACCTTCATGCCCAGCTCGCCGCAAACCCCCATCGAGGGCCTGATCATCGACGTGCCGCGGGGCGTGACGCAGATCGGCGAGTACGACGTGGTTACCCTGGACAAGGGCAAGCGCGACGGTCTGGCTGAGGGCAACGTGCTGGCGATTTTCAAGACCGGCGAGACTGTCCGTGATCGCATCACCGGTGAACAAGTCAAGATTCCTGACGAGCGCTCGGGCCTGCTGATGGTTTTCCGCACTTACGACAAACTCAGTTACGGTCTGGTGTTGCGCGCCAGTCGTTCGCTGGCGGTCATGGACAAGGTTCGCAATCCCTGACCTGTTGGTTCAGGTTTGATACGTTTTCCTTCATTAATCCGTCACTTATCAAATTGTTGTCAACAGAGTTATCCACAGGTTGGCTGCATGCCTGAGGAGCACTACAGATCAAGGATGATCTTATGCCACTGTTCGAAAAAGCCGTCCCTTCGCCTGCTGAACTGGAAGCGCGCCTGCGCTTGCATCGCTTGCCGGAGGTCGGCCCGAAACGCTTTCGCAAGCTCATCGACGCCTTCGGTTGCGCCTCTTCAGCCCTCAGTGCACCGGCCAGCGCATGGCGCTCGCTCGGTCTGCCGAGTGCATGCGCCGAAGCCCGGCGCGACCCGCTGATTCGCGACGCAGCCAGTGCCGCGATGGCTTGGCTAGAGCGTCCGGGCCAGCATTTACTGATGTGGGATGATCAGAACTATCCTGCGTTGCTTGCGGAAATTTCCGACCCACCTCCGCTGTTATTTGTGGCAGGCGACCCTTCGATCCTCGACCGACCGCAGTTGGGAATGGTCGGCAGCCGCCGCGCCTCCCGTCCCGGTATCGATACCGCTACAGCCTTCGCCCGCAGCCTGGCGGGTGCCGGTTTTGTCATTACCAGTGGCCTGGCCCTGGGTATAGATGGCGCTGCGCATCAGGGTGCGCTGGACGTCGGCGGGGCCACGATCGGGGTGCTTGGCACGGGCATCGAAAAACTTTATCCACAGCGCCACCGTCAGTTGGCGCAGCGCATGCGCGAAGCGGGTAGCGCGGTCGTTTCCGAGTTCCCGCTGGATGCAGGTCCCCAGCCGCAGAACTTCCCGCGCCGCAACAGAATCATCAGTGGGCTTTCCCTCGGCGTACTGGTGGTGGAAGCCAGTGTGGCCAGCGGTTCGCTGATCACCGCGCGCCTGGCCGCCGAACAAGGCCGCGAGGTGTACGCCATTCCCGGCTCGATTCACCATCCGGGCGCCCGTGGCTGCCATCAATTGATCCGTGATGGCGCCGTATTGGTGGAAACGGTTGAACACATCCTCGAAGCCCTGCGTGGCTGGCAAGTGCCCTGCGCGCCGACCCCCGAGCCCGCCGTCCCGCTCCACCCCTTGTTGACCCTGCTGCATGCGGCACCCCACACCAGTGAGGCGTTGGCGAATTCTGCGGGCTGGTCTTTGCCCAAAGTGCTGGCGGCCCTGACCGAGCTTGAGCTGGAGGGACGGGTGATCTGTGAGGCCGGACGGTGGTTCGCCCGGGCTGGCTGAGGTTAAACTTCGCCCAGCCCTGAATCGGAGAGAAAGCAATGGTCAGCAGTTGGCGTGTGCAACAAGCCGCGCGGGATATTCGAGCCGGAGCGGTGATTGCCTATCCAACCGAGGCGGTGTGGGGGCTGGGGTGCGATCCGTGGGATGAAGAGGCGGTGTATCGCCTGTTGGCGATCAAATCGCGGCCGGTGGAAAAAGGCCTGATCCTGATTGCCGACAATATCCACCAGTTCGATTTTCTGTTCGAAGATTTCCCGGAGTTGTGGCTCGACCGCATGGCCAGTACCTGGCCCGGCCCCAATACCTGGCTGGTGCCTCATCAGAACCTGTTGCCGGAGTGGATCACCGGCATCCACGACACCGTGGCCCTGCGGGTCAGCGATCATCCAACGGTGCGCGACCTGTGCGCCCTGGTCGGCCCACTGATCTCGACCTCGGCCAACCCGGCAGGCCGCCCGGCAGCGCGCAGTCGCTTGCGTGTCGAGCAGTATTTCCGCGGGCAGATCGATGGCGTGCTGGGTGGCGCCCTGGGTGGGCGCCGTAACCCCAGTGTGATTCGTGACCTGGCGACCGGGCAGGTAATCCGCCCGGCCTGATCAAGCCATCACGGAATCAGGATGGTCGACCCCGTGGTGCGCCGGGCGGACAGCTCGGTTTGCGCCGTGGCGGCGTCCTTGAGGTCGTACTGCTGTACCTCGCCGACCTCGATCTTGCCGCTGGCCAGCATCTTGAACAGCTCGTCGGCCATGCCTTGCAGGCTTTCGGCGTTGTTGGCGTAGGTGCCCAGGGTCGGCCGGGTGACGTACAGCGAGCCCTTCTGCGCCAGAATCCCCAGGTTGACCCCGCTGACCGCGCCCGACGCATTGCCGAAGCTGACCATCAGGCCGCGCGGCTCCAGGCAGTCCAGGGAGGTTTCCCAGGTGTCCTTGCCGACGCCGTCGTAAACCACCGGGCACTTCTTGCCGTTGGTCAGCTCCAGCACGCGCTGGGCCACGTTTTCATGGCTGTAATCGATGGTTTCCCAGGCGCCGAGGGACTTGGCGTGGGCGGCCTTCTCTGCCGAACTGACCGTACCGATCAGCTTGGCGCCGATCGCCCGGGCCCATTGGCAGGCCAGGGAGCCGACGCCGCCAGCTGCGGCGTGGAACAGCACGATTTCATCGGCCTTGAGCTCATAGGTCTGGCGGAACAGGTACTGCACGGTCAGGCCCTTGAGCATGACGGCGGCGGCCAGTTCAAAGCTGATGGCGTCCGGCAGCAGCACCAGATTGGCTTCCGGCAGGGTATGCACTTCGCTGTAGCCGCCCAGCGGGCCGCTGCCGTAGGCCACACGGTCGCCGATCTTGAAGCGGGTTACTTCACTGCCGACTGCCTCGACCACGCCAGCACCTTCGGTGCCCAGCCCGGATGGCATCGACGGCGCCGGGTACAGGCCGCTGCGGAAGTAAGTGTCGATAAAGTTGACGCCAATCGCCTTGTTACGCACTCGTACCTGTTGCGGGCCGGGCTCGGCAGGCTCGAAGTCGACATATTGCAGGACTTCAGGACCGCCAATCGTGCTGAACTGGATACGCTTTGCCATGTGCACTCTCCATAGGTGGCATCAAATCACAGATGCGAAGACCGCCTATCCCACTCCTTCAGTTGATCTTCGTCAACTGCGGCTGCACACGGGCCGGTGGTATGCTACGCGGCAAATTTGCCCAACCCCATGTGGGGCGGGCAGCTCAGCCTTTTCAGCCGTTTGAAGGGATCGATATGTCCGCCCGCACCGAGGCCGTAAAAACTTACCTGCTCGATCTGCAAGATCGCATCTGCGCCGCCCTGCAACAGGAAGACGGCAAGGCGAGCTTCGTCGAGGATGCCTGGACGCGTCCGGCAGGTGGCGGTGGTCGTACGCGAGTGATTGGCGATGGCGACGTTATCGAGAAAGGCGGCGTCAACTTTTCCCATGTCTTCGGCACTGGTTTGCCGCCGTCGGCCAGCGCTCATAGGCCTGAACTGGCCGGGCGCGGTTTTGAGGCCCTGGGTGTGTCCCTGGTGATTCATCCGCACAATCCCCATGTGCCGACTTCCCACGCCAACGTGCGATTTTTCATCGCCGAAAAAGAGGGCGAAGAGCCAGTTTGGTGGTTCGGCGGCGGTTTCGATCTGACCCCTTACTACGGCGTCGAAGAAGACTGCGTGCACTGGCACCGCGTCGCCGAAGCCGCCTGCGCGCCGTTCGGTGCCGACGTCTACCCGCGTTATAAAGCCTGGTGCGACACTTATTTTCATATCAAGCACCGCAACGAGCCGCGCGGTATCGGCGGCCTGTTCTTCGATGACCTGAACGAGTGGGACTTCGACACCAGCTTCGCTTTCATTCGTTCCATTGGCGATGCCTACATCGAGGCGTACCTGCCGATCATTCAGCGCCGCAAGGCCGATGCGTACACGGCACAGCAGCGTGAATTCCAGGAATTCCGCCGTGGCCGCTATGTCGAGTTCAACTTGGTCTACGACCGTGGCACTCTGTTCGGCCTGCAATCGGGCGGGCGCACCGAGTCGATCCTGATGTCGCTGCCACCCCAGGTGCGCTGGGGCTACGACTGGAAACCCGAGCCGGGCAGCGCCGAAGCGCGCCTGACCGAGTATTTCCTGCAGGATCGCGACTGGCTCGGCCAGGCTTAAAAACACTTTCAGGAATGCACAATGGATCACTACGTCGTCTTCGGTAATCCCATCGGTCACAGCAAATCGCCGTTGATCCATGGACTGTTTGCCGCACAAACCGGCCAACAACTCGATTACCGCACGGCGCTGGCGCCGCTGGACGGCTTTACCGCCTTCGCCCGGGACTTCTTTGCCCAGGGGCGTGGTGCCAACGTCACGGTGCCGTTCAAGGAACAGGCCTATCGCCTGGCCGACAGCCTGACCGAGCGCGGGCGCCGTGCAGGCGCCGTGAATACCCTGAGCAAGCTGGCCGATGGCACCTTGCTGGGTGACAACACTGATGGCGCGGGCCTGGTACGTGATCTGACCGTCAATGCCGGTATCCGCCTGACCGGCCAGCGCATCCTGCTGCTCGGCGCGGGCGGTGCCGTGCGTGGCGCCCTGGAACCGTTGCTGGCTGAGCGCCCGGCGGTGTTGGTAATCGCCAACCGCACCGTGGAAAAAGCCGAGCAACTGGCGCAGGAGTTCGCCGAACTGGGGCCTGTATTTGCCAGTGGTTTCGATTGGCTGGAAGAGTCGGTGGACGTGATCATCAATGCCACGTCCGCCAGCCTGGCCGGTGAACTGCCGCCGGTTTCACCTAGCCTGATCGAGCCTGGCAAAACCTTCTGCTACGACATGATGTATGGCAAGGAACCGACCGCTTTCTGCCGCTGGGCCACGGAACATGGCGCGGCACAGGCAATGGACGGCTTGGGGATGCTGGTCGAACAGGCGGCGGAAGCCTTCCTGCTATGGCGCGGCGTGCGCCCGGATTCTGCGCCGGTACTGGCTGAGTTGCGGCGGCAGTTGGGGGGTAGTTAAACATTGCGACAGACGACATTTGTGGGAGCGAATTCATTCGCGAATGCAGTTTTACATCCAACAAATTTCTGTCGAATGTACTAGCCCTTTCGCGGATGAATCCGCTCCCACAATTCGATCCCACATTTGTCAGCAGATTAACCGGTCTCTGATTACAACTTGGCCTTCACCGCTGGCAATGCATCTTTGCCGTCCAGGGTTTTCACGCCATCAAGCCACTTGTCCAGCTGTGCCGGGTTGGCCTTGATCCAGGTTTTCACTGCGTCGGCGTTGCTGACCTTGTTGTTGCTCACGTCGGCCATGATGGAGTTCTCCATGTCCTGGGTGAAGGTCAGGTTGGTCAGCAGCTTGCCCACGTTCGGGCAGGCAGCGGCGTAGCCTTTGCGGGTCAGCGTCGAAACAGTACCGGTGTCACCGAAGTACTTCTCGCCACCTTTCAGATAATGCATACCTTTGATCTGCACGTTCATCGGGTGCGGGGTCCAGCCGAGGAAGACCACGAACTTCTGCTTCTTTACGGCCCGACCGACTTCCGCCAGCATCGCCTGCTCGCTGGACTCGATCAGCTTCCATTTGCCCATGTCGAATTCATTTTTCTTGATGATATCGGCAATGTGCTGGTTGGCCGGGGCTCCGGCACCGATGCCGAAGACCTTGCTGTCGAACTTGTCGGCAAATTTGTTCAGGTCGGCGAAGTCATGCACGCCCGCGTCCCAGACGTAGTCCGGTACTGCCAGGGTGAATTCGGTGCCGTCGAGGTTCTTGGCGTACTGGGTTACATCGCCGGTGGCGATGAACTTGTCATAGAAACCCTGTTGCGCAGGCATCCAGTTACCCAGGAAGACATCCATCTGCCCGTCCTTGAGTCCACCGTAGGCAATCGGCACCGCCAGAGTGTCGACCTTGGCCTTGTAGCCCATGCCGTCGAGCAGGAACGAGGTGATCGCGTTGGTTGCCGCGATATCGCTCCAGCCCGGATCGGCCATTTTCACGGTGCTGCAAGATTCCCCATCGGCTTGCGCCGCAAAACTGGTCAGCGCAATCACGCTGGCCGCAAGTGCTGTGGATAGCTTCTTCATGGTTGGTGCCCCTTTGGTTTTTTTGGTCTTGGCAGGGTTCAAGGTTTCGGATAACGCGCCTTACGCTCCAGATCGTCGAGATCGATATGGTTGCGCATATATTGCTGACTGGCGTCTACCAGCGGCTGGTGATCCCAACTCTTCAGCTTGCCGATTGCCAGTGACTTGGCGACGAAGCGCCGACGACGCTGGCTGGCGAGCACCTGGTGGTGTATCGCCGGAATGTCCCACTTGGCCCGTGCTTCAGCCATGAAATCAAAGTACAACGCCTGGTGTTCAGCCGACTGGCTGAGGTCTTCCAGTTCCTTTGGATCGTTCTGCACATCGAACAGCAGGCACGGGTCCTGCTCCGAATACATGAATTTATAAGCGCCACGGCGAATCATCATCAGCGGGCTGACCGTGCCTTCAGCCATGTATTCGCCAAACACTTCATCGTGCCCGCCCTCGCCTTTGAGGTGCGGCATCAGGGAGCGGCCATCGAGCGGCAGACCGACGTCCAGCTCGCCACCGGCCATGTCGACGAAGGTCGGCAACAGGTCGGCGGTGGACACCGAAGCGCTCACCCGGCTTGCCTTGAACTGACCCGGAGCGTAGACCAGCATCGGTACCCGCGCGGCCATTTCAAACCAGTGCATTTTGTACCAGAGGCCTTTTTCGCCGAGCATGTCCCCATGATCGCCGGAGAACACGATGATGGTGTCATCGGCCAGGCCGGTGTCTTCCAGGGTCTTGAGCAGCTTGCCGACGTTATCGTCGATATAGCTGCACGCACCGAAGTAGGCACGGCGGGCGTCACGGATCTTGTCGACCGGCATCGGCTTGTCCCACAGGTCATAGACCTTGAGCAGACGCTGGGAGTGCGGGTCCAGGGCGTCCTGATCGGCGTGGGCCGGTGGCATCGGAATATCGGCGTCGTCGTACAGGTCCCAGAACGGCTTGGGAATGGTGTACGGGTCGTGGGGGTGAGTCATCGAAACGGTCAGGCAGAACGGCGCGTCGCCATCCTCGCGGATGTGATCGAACAGATACTGTTGGGCCTTGAAGACCACTTCTTCATCGAAGTCGAGCTGGTTGGTACGTACGCACGGGCCTGCCTGCAGCACCGACGACATATTGTGATACCAGCTTGGGCGCACATCCGGCTCGTCCCAGTTCACCGCCCAACCATAGTCGGCGGGATAGATATCACTGGTCAGGCGCTCTTCGTAGCCGTGCAACTGATCCGGCCCGCAGAAGTGCATCTTGCCCGACAGCGCCGTCTTGTAACCCATGCCACGCAGGTAGTGGGCGTAAGTCGGGATGTCACCGGGGAAATCGGCAGCGTTGTCGTAGGCGCCGATCTTGCTGGGCAACTGCCCGCTGACCAGAGTGAAACGCGAGGGAGCGCACAGCGGGCTGTTGCAGTACGCGGAGTCAAACACCACGCCTTCGGCGGCGAGGCGGCTCAAATTCGGCATCTTGATTGGAGATGGGGCGTAAAACGGCAACATCGGCGCGGCCATTTGATCGGCCATGATGAAAAGAATGTTCTTGCGCTTCATGTCTTCGCGGCATTCCATAGTGAATATTTATGCGACAGTGCTGGTATTCACTATGGAAGCCGTGGGATTAGCGGTAAAGCCCATGCAAAACAATAGCTAGGATAAGTACAGCTTATGTTTGAAAGCCTTGGGGAAATGTCTCTGGACCTGCTGCGTGCCTTCGAGGCAGCGGCGCGCCTGCGCAGTTTTACGGCGGCAGCGATCGAACTGGGCACCACTCAGCCCGCAGTCAGTCAGCAGATCAAGCGCCTTGAAGAGCAACTGGCGACGCGCCTGTTCGATCGGATCTACCGGGGGATTGAGTTGACCGAAGCCGGGGAGGTGCTGTTCGGCCACGTTCAGGCTGGTTTGCAGTCCATGGACAGCGGCTTGATCGCCGTCACCGGTCACCATCAGCATGAGGTGTTGCAGGTGGCGACGGATTTCGCTTTCGCCGCCTACTGGCTGATGCCGCGCCTGCATCGTTTCCACAAGGCCAACCCGGACGTCGACGTCAGCCTGGTAACCAGTGAGCGCAGCCACAGCATGCTGCGCGCCGATATCGACGTGGCCGTGTTGTTCGGCGATGGTCGTTTCAAACAGGGTGAGAGTCGCTGGCTGTTCAGTGAAGAAGTGTTTCCGGTGTGCAGCCCGCAGTTGCTGGCCGGTCGCGAGCCGCCGTTGCCCATTGATGTGCTGCGCGAGTTTCCGCTGCTGCACCTGCGCGGCGAAGGCAGCAGCAACTGGTTTGACTGGGCCGGTGTCTTCCGTGCCCTGAAAATCCCCCAGGCACCGGCGCCGGGGCAATTGCGCTTCGACAACTACACGCTGCTGATTCAGGCGGCGATTGCCGGAGAAGGCGTGGCTATCGGTTGGCGCCATCTGGTGGACAACTTGCTCGATCAGGGCCTGCTGTGCCGCCCGGTGGAAGCCACGGCGATTTCCGCCTACGGCTATTACGTGGTCCTGCCGCAGCGCAAGCGTCGGGTACAGATTGTTCAGCAGTTCGTCGACTGGCTTGCCAGTGAACAGTCACGCAGTGGCGATCTTCTGGGCGGGCGGCCTTTGCCGTCGATTGCCGTGTGAATCTTGATCTGAGTCTGTGGACAAGTTGCGCAGACAGGCACACTCATCTTTTTGCTGTTTTGGAGGGTTTCAGTAATGCCGGAAGTTCAGGGCTACCACGCCCACGTCTATTTCGACGCCGATAGCCTCGATCAGGCACGCGCCCTGTGTGAGCAGGCAGCGGAACTGTTCGGCCTGAAGATGGGCCGCATCCATGAACGGCTGGTTGGGCCCCATGTGGACTGGAGCTGCCAGCTTGCCTTCGGCCATGAGCGCTTTGCTGACGTCATGCTGTGGTTAGCGCTCAATCGCAAAGGCTTGGTGATACTGATCCATCCCCTGACCGGCGATGACCTTGCCGACCACACCGAACATGCGATGTGGATGGGCGAGGTAAGACCGCTGGATGTTGGGATGTTCAGGGTTTGACGCTTTTCACCGGGCAGTAGCGAATTCTGCGGCAGGCGAATTCAGTGGGAGCGAATTCATTCGCGAAAGCGGTATTCCCGATGACGAAGATCAGTCGACTGTACCGGTCTCTTCGCGGATAAATCCGCTCCCACAAGTGTTCCATTTACAAATCCCGATATGGGATCAGTTCAACACACCCTGCAGAATCTCGTAGACGATTCCGGTGCCAATGGCGACCAGAACTACGTCGGTGCCGGTACGACGCCATTCGTAGCCGTCATAGCGCGGCAGATACTGCAGCGAACGTTGGTCCAGACGCTTGCCATAGCCCCGTGGCAGAGGGTGACCTTTGACGATGTGGATATTCGGCGGCAACGGCTGACCACGGCCGATTACGTCGCGATGTTCTTGAAAAGTGTGTCGAACATCGTCGAAGTTGTCCGGCGGACGATTGCCGCCGCGGTTATTGCCATGGTCGTTGCCATGACCATTGCCTTGCGGACCCGGACCATGCTGCTGACCATGATTATCGTCACGGCCACGACCCTGATCGTGATCATCCGCATGAGTCAGCGGGCTGATACTGATCATCAAGACGCCCAGCCCGGCGAGCAAACGGTTCGGCAATTTCATGGGTGTTACTCCTGGATAATTCAGAGCGACAAAAAAGGCCCAGGACAGAGGTCTTGAGCCTTTTTATGTCGTACCTGATTAGTACCAGTAATGGCCTAATGATTCCTTTGTATCAAAACATTTACCTTCAGCTGATACGGGCCTTGCGTACGCCTTCGGCCAGCGCGGCACACAGGCTTAGGACATCATCGATGGCCTGGTCCGGGGAGGCGGCGTTGGCGATCTTGTCCACCAGTGCCGAACCCACTACGACGCCGTCTGCCAGGCGGGCAATTGCAGCTGCCTGCTCGGGTGTGCGGATGCCGAAACCGACGCTGATCGGCAGCGAAGTGTGGCGGCGCAGGCGAGCAATGGCTTCGGTGACGTGTTCGGTAGTTGCGGAGCCGGCACCGGTCACACCGGCGACCGAGACGTAATAGACGAAGCCGGAGCTGCGTTCCAGCACCGTCGGCAGGCGTACGTCATCGGTGGTTGGCGTGGTCAGGCGAATAAAGTCGATGCCAGCAGCCTGGGCCGGGGTCGCCAGCTCGCCGTCGTGCTCGGGCGGCAGGTCAACGATGATCAAGCCATCGACGCCAGCTGCCTTGGCTTGCGCAACGAAGGCTTCAACGCCAAAACGATGGATCGGGTTGTAGTAACCCATCAACACAATAGGTGTGGTCTGGTTGTCGACGCGGAACTCACGAACCATCTGCAGGGTTTTCGGCAGGGTCTGGCCGGCATCCAGGGCACGCAGGGTTGCCAGCTGGATCGACACGCCATCGGCCATCGGATCGGTGAAGGGCATGCCCAGCTCGATCACGTCGGCGCCGGCAGCGGGCAGGCCCTTGAGTATTTTCAGGGAGGCGTCATAGCCAGGGTCGCCAGCGGTGACAAAGGTCACCAGCGCCGAACGGCCTTCGGTTTTCAGTTCGGCAAAACGTTGTTCGAGGCGGCTCATACCAGCTTCTCCTGAGTTTTTTCAGCGGCGGCCATGTGGTTCATGACGGTTTGCATGTCTTTGTCGCCGCGGCCGGAGAGGCAGACCACCATCAGGTGATCGTCGCGCAGGTTGGTGGCGCGCTTCATGGCTTCGGCCAGGGCGTGAGCGGTCTCCAGCGCCGGGATGATGCCTTCCAGGCGGCAGCAGTCGTGGAATGCTTCCAAGGCTTCTTCGTCGGTAATGCTGACGTATTCGACGCGCTTCACTTCGTGCAGGTAGGCGTGCTCCGGGCCGATGCCAGGGTAGTCAAGGCCTGCGGAAATCGAGTGGGCGTCGGTGATCTGGCCGTCGGCATCTTGCAGCAAATAGGTGCGATTACCGTGTAATACGCCGGGAACGCCGCCGTTCAGGCTGGCTGCGTGCTTGTCGGTATCAACGCCATGGCCACCGGCTTCAACGCCAATGATTTCAACGCTGGCATCGTCCAGGAACGGGTGGAACAGGCCCATGGCGTTGGAACCACCGCCGACGCAGGCAATCAGGCTGTCTGGCAGGCGGCCTTCCTTCTCTTGCATCTGCGCCTTGGTTTCCTTGCCGATGATGGCCTGGAAGTCGCGAACCATGGACGGGTAAGGGTGTGGGCCGGCGACGGTGCCGATCAGGTAGAAGGTGTCGTCGACGTTGGTGACCCAGTCGCGCAGGGCTTCATTCATCGCGTCTTTAAGGGTGCCGGTGCCCGAAGTCACAGGCACGATTTCAGCGCCCAGCAACTTCATGCGGAACACGTTGGCCTGTTGGCGCTCGATGTCAGTGGCGCCCATGTAGATCACGCAAGGCAGGCCGAAGCGGGCGGCAACGGTGGCAGTGGCCACGCCGTGCATGCCGGCGCCGGTTTCGGCGATCAGGCGTTTCTTGCCCATGCGCAAGGCCAGCAGGACCTGGCCGATGCAGTTGTTGATCTTGTGCGCGCCGGTGTGGTTCAGCTCTTCGCGCTTGAAGTAGATCTTCGCGCCGCCGCAGAACTCGGTCAGGCGCTCGGCGAAGTACAGCGGGTTTGGACGGCCGATGTAGTCGCGCTGGAAATAAGCCAGTTTTTCGTTGAACTCAGGGTCAGCCTTGGCCGCTTCGTACTCGCGGTTCAGGTCGAGGACGAGGGGCATCAGGGTTTCGGCGACATAGCGACCGCCAAACGAGCCAAACAAGCCGTTGGCGTCGGCGCCTTTGCTGAAATTGGTCTGGGTCATGGGACCTCCACGTTTGAAGTAATGGGTTTAGCCGATTTGGCAATGAAGCCACTTTAACCAGCGCATGTGACGAAGAAAATCGATAAGATCGGCGCAACCTGTCAGGAAAACTCACAGATACCATGAGCCGCGACCTTCCGCCCCTGAACGCCTTGCGCGCCTTTGAAGCCACCGCCCGTCTGAACAGCGTCAGTCAGGCGGCCGAACAGCTGCACGTCACCCATGGTGCGGTCAGCCGGCAATTGAAAGTCCTTGAAGAGCATTTGGGCCTGGCGCTGTTCAGCAAGGATGGGCGCGGCCTGAAACTCACAGATGCCGGTATCCGTCTGCGCGATGCCAGCGGTGAAGCCTTCGACCGGCTGCGCGCGGTATGCGCCGAGTTAACGCATGACAGTGCCGACGCGCCCTTTGTGTTGGGTTGCTCGGGCAGTTTGCTGGCGCGTTGGTTCATTCCCCGCTTGGGGCGCCTGAATGCGGATTTACCGGACTTGCGCCTGCACTTGTCGGCGGGCGAAGGCGACCTCGATCCACGTCGGCCAGGCCTGGATGCCTTGCTGATATTCGCCGAGCCACCGTGGCCGGTAGATATGCAGGTGTTCGAGTTGGCCAGCGAGCGCATTGGCCCGGTGCTCAGCCCGCACTTCTCCGGCTTCGAGGCCCTGCAACAGGCCCCCGCCCAGGCATTGCTGGGCGAGAACCTGCTGCAAACCACCTCACGACCGCAGGCCTGGCCGAGTTGGGCGCAACAGAATGGCATCGACCCCCAGGCCTTGAGCTACGGCCAGAAGTTCGAGCATTTGTATTACCTGCTTGAAGCCGCAACGGCGGGCTTGGGCATCGCTATCGCCCCCGAGCCGCTGGTGGCCGACGACCTGCGCGCCGGGCGTCTGGTTGCGCCATGGGGCTTCAGTGAAACCCCGGCGCAACTGGCGCTTTGGGTGCCCAAGCGCTCCGCAGATGGCCGTGCGCGGCAATTGGCGCATTGGCTCAAAGCGGAGCTTGGGGGATAGCCTGTAAGTGGTTGGAGCGACCTATTCGCGGATGAATCCGCTCCCACGGGTCTGAAGTGATCTCGTGGGAGCGAATTCATTCGCGAAAGGTGATCTCGCACATAATGATCAGTTAGCGCGCTTGCACAGCAGGTAAGCGGCCAGCAGGCCTACGGCACCAACAGCCACACCGGCCGTAGTCCAAGGGTGTTCTTGAGCGTAGTCACGGGTAGCAACGCCGGTTTCGCGGGTTTTCACTTTGACGTCTTCATAGACATCGCTGAGCAGGCCGCGCGAATGGCTCAGGGCGCGCTCGGCGTTGGCCTTCAGGCTTTTCAGGGTTTTGTGGGACTCTTCCGAAGCGTCGTTTTTCAGGCTTTCCAGGGACTTGAGCAGGCTTTCGATTTCCGCTTCCATGCTTTGCAACGAGGCTTTACGAAGTGAGTTAAGAGCCATGGTGTTTCTCCTTCAGGGTGAGAGGGTGTGTTGTTTCCGACTACACCACTTCGCGAAAGTGCAACGCAGCTTTAGATCAAATATCTGAACTTCTCCCAGGAATTTGCCCACAGAGGTAAGGAGCGTCAGCACTGCTACGCTCCTACTCACCCTTTAGGAGAACTGCCATGACTGATCACCACACCTACAAAAAAATCGAGCTCGTCGGCTCGTCTACCACCTCCATCGAAGACGCCATCAACAACGCTCTGGCCGAGGCAAGCAAAAGCCTCAAGCATCTGGAGTGGTTTGAAGTGACGGAAACACGTGGTCATATCGAAAATGGCAAGGTCCAGCACTACCAAGTGACCCTGAAAGTCGGTTTTCGCATCGCCAATAGCTAAAAGCTGAACTTTTACACTGGCTGATTGCCACAACCTTTGACAAATACGTCGACGTGGCTAATGTTTCCGGGCGATTTCCCCTTCGCGAAATCGCCTGTTTCAGCCTGATCAGGGAGTTTGACCGATGAAGAAGTTACTGTTGGCAGTGGGTCTGTTGAGTCTTGCCAGTGGCGCCATGGCGGCAGGCAAGCCTTGCGATGAGTTGAAGGCTGATCTGGACGCGAAACTGCAGGCGAAAGGCGTCAAATCCTATTCGCTGGAAGTGGTCGACAAAGGTGCTGCGGGCGACAAGAAGGTTGTTGGTTCGTGCGACGCAGGCACCAAAGAGATCGTTTACAAGCGCGGTTGATTGGCTGGCCTGTTTTAAAAAAACCGACCCTCTCAGGCGTCGGTTTTTTTATGGGCGCATCTTGAGCAGTTTGAAAACTGCGGGAGCGGATTTATCCGCGAAAGCGATGGGTCAGACGATGAAGGTGTGTCGACTGTTCCGGCCCCTTCGCGAATGAATTCGCTCCCACAGAATTCGCTTTCAGTGAGTTCACTCCTACAGTTCCTGCTCAGCCCTTGGCCACCTGGGCCAGGATTTCATATGAGCGCAACCGATCGGCATGCTCGTACATGTCACAGGTAAAGATCAGCTCGTCAGCGTCGGTCTGCTCCAGCAATACATCGAGCTTGGCGCGGATTTTTTCCGGGCCGCCGACCATCGCCAGTCCCAGGAAACTCGCCACCGCTTCGCGCTCATGGGGCAGCCACAGGCCGTCCATGGTTTTGACCGGCGCGCGCTGCATCAGGCTTTGCCCGCGCATCAGGGCGAGGATGCGTTGGTACACCGAGGTCGCCAGGTATTCGGCCTGCTCGTCGGTATCGGCTGCCACCAAAGGCACGCCGAGCATGACGTACGGTTTGTCGAGCACGGCCGATGGCTGGAAGTGGTTGCGATAGACGCGAATCGCCTCATGCATGTAGCGCGGTGCGAAGTGCGAGGCGAAGGCGTAGGGCAAGCCGCGCATGCCCGCCAGTTGCGCGCTGAACAGGCTCGAGCCGAGCAGCCAGATCGGCACTTCGGTCCCTGTGCCCGGTACGGCGATCACTTTTTGCTCAGGTTTGCGCGGGCCCAAGTACTCCATCAGCTCGGTGACATCGTCCGGAAAATCATCGGCGCTGCCCGAACGCTCACGGCGCAGCGCGCGGGCGGTCATCTGGTCGGAGCCGGGCGCGCGGCCCAGGCCCAGGTCGATACGGCCGGGATAGAGGCTGGCCAGGGTGCCGAACTGCTCGGCGATGACCAGTGGCGCATGGTTGGGCAGCATGATCCCGCCGGCACCGACGCGAATGGTCGAGGTGCCACCGGCCAGATAGCCCAACAGCACCGAGGTCGCCGAGCTGGCGATGCCGTCCATATTGTGGTGTTCGGCGACCCAGAAGCGCTCGAAGCCCAGTTTTTCAACATGGCGAGCCAGGTCCAGAGAGTTGTGCAGGGACTGGGCAGTGCCTTTGTCCTGGCGCACGGGCACCAGGTCGAGGGTGGAAATCTTCACATCGGCTAAACGTTTCATAGGCCGCAACATATCCTCGTTAGAGTGGTGCGCAGGCCGGTCTGGTACATTGGCCAGTCTTTACGCACAGAATTAGCTTTAGTGTGTATGGGCGAGCGGTAGGATTTCAATGGTTACGTGAAAAATATCCTACGAATTTAGTAGGATTTACCAATCGTTGAACTTTTCAAAGCCGTCTATCCTCAGAACCTTCATACCCGAACGAAACCTCACACCTAAGTCAGGAGACACCATGAGCATTGTCAAGAAAGCGTCCGCCCACTGGGCAGGTGACCTGAAGTCCGGTATCGGCAGCATCTCCACTGAAACCGGCGTGCTGCGTGAAGCGCCTTACGGCTTCAAGGCCCGCTTCGAAGGCGGCAAGGGCACCAATCCGGAAGAGCTGATCGGCGCGGCCCATGCCGGCTGCTTCTCCATGGCCCTGTCGATGATCCTCGGTGGCGAAAATCTCGTCGCTGAAAGCATCGATACCCAGGCCGAAGTGACGCTGGACCAGGTCGATGGCGGTTTCTCCATCACCAAAGTGCACCTGATCCTCAAGGCCAAGGTGCCGGGCGCCACTCAGGAGCAGTTCGAGAAGCTGACCGGCATGGCCAAGGCCGGTTGCCCGGTATCGAAAGTGCTGAACGCAGAAATCACCCTGGACGCTACGCTGCTCAGCTGATCGCAGCCGCGTTGCATCAGTGACCTGCCCGGCCCGTCTGGGCAGGTCATTTTTTTATGCTTAGCCAAGGAGTCGAGCATGAAACGTATTTTGCTGGCCATTGCCTGTTCTGCGTTGTGTACCGCGGCCCTGGCGGCGCCCAAGCCGTGCGAGGAGCTCAAGACTGAGATCGAAGCGAAGATTCAGGCGGCGAACGTCAATGCCTACACCCTGGAGATTGTCAGTAATGACGATGTGCACGATCAGAATATGGTCGTGGGCAGCTGTGAAAACGGCACGAAGAAGATCATCTACCAGAAGAACGATCGCTGATCAGATGCAGTGAATATCACCTTCCCGGGCCACTTCCCGGCGCTCGGCGTCGTACAGCCGCGCGGTGATGTCATTGGCGATATGCCGCACCTCAAGCTTGTAGTGCTCGCCTGCGGCAAAGTGGTCGTAACGCACGTCGATATAGCAGGTCAGTTCGTTATATAGATCCATGGAGATACCCAGGCCACCGGCCTGATACTCGTAGTCATAGCGCACCTTCAGCAAATGGCTGCCGGGCGGCATCTGGAAATAACGCCCATCGTAGGTGGTCTTGCCATCGAGCTTGTCGGCCATCACCAGTTTGCCGGTAAAGGTATGCATATCGACCCAGGCCTGTTGCGGATCGACCGCAGGCAACGGCCCGGCACACCCGGCCAAAGTAGCGACGCAGGCAAGGATTACGAGTGGATAGCGCATCATGGGTCCCCAGGCTGAACGAACTGCCGATGATAGTTGCATTTGAGCCGAGGCGTGCGGCATAACGAACGACGTTTTTCACCTCTGGGCTGCATATGCCGAGACTCAATGTATTACGCCCCGCACTGATGCTGGCGGCGGTATTGCTCAGCGGTTGTTCGAGCCTTTCTTACTACAGCCAATTGGTCGATGGCCAGCTCAGCCTGTTGCACGCTCGCGAGCCGGTGGCCGACGTGATTGCCGACCCCGGCCGTGACCCGAAACTGCGCGAGCGCCTGCGGCACGCCCAGGCTGCGCGGGAGTTTGCCAGTCGCGCATTGCACCTACCGGACAACCGCAGCTATCGACTGTATGCCGATATCCACCGGCCCTTTGTGGTCTGGAATGTCTTCGCCACCGATGAATTTTCCCTGTCCCCGGTCACCCATTGCTTCCCGATTGCCGGTTGCGTGGCTTATCGCGGCTATTACAGCCAGGGCGGCGCTCGGGGCGATGCGGCGTTGCAGCGCCAGGCGGGCAAGGATGTCTATGTCAGCGGGGTCGAAGCCTACTCGACCCTGGGCTGGTTCGACGATCCGATCCTCAGCTCCATGTCTGGCTGGGGCGATGAACGCCTGTCCACGCTGATTTTCCATGAGCTGGCGCATCAGCGGTTTTATGTGAAGGACGACACCGAGTTCAACGAATCCTACGCCAACTTCGTCGAGCAGGAAGGCACCCGCCAATGGCGCACCGCCCAAGGCCTGCCGCCGGAAAGCAAGAGCCAGGCCCGGCAGCGCGAGCAGTTCATTCAGTTGGTGCTCGATACCCGCGAGCGTCTGAAAACCCTGTACGCCCTGCCCTTGCCTGCCGCCGAAATGCGCACGCGCAAGGCCGCCGAATTCGAGCGTCTGCGCCGTGATTACCGGCAGATGCGCGATAGCCAGTGGGGCGGTGACAAGCGTTACGATGCCTGGGTCAACGCGCCGTTGAATAACGCCAGGCTGCTGCCGTTCGGGCTCTACGACCAATGGGTGCCGGCATTTTCGGCGGTGTTCAAGCAGGTGAACGGCGATTGGCCGGCGTTTTTCAGCGCGGTCGAAAAATTGGGTCATTTACCCATTGAAGAGCGCAAAGCGGCACTGCAAAAGTTGATGCCCTGAAGGTTGCCCATCCTCTTACAAACCGATTGTGTGGGAGCGAATTTATTCGCGAAAGCGGCATTTCAGGCGACGAATATGTAGCGAATGTACCGGCCTCTTCGCGAATGAATTCGCTCCCACAGTTGCCCGCCAAGGCCGTGCCATGGGGGACATATCAGCGCTTGGCAAATGCCGCGCGCAAATCCGCCATCGTCTCAAAATGATAGGTCGGCGCCTGCCCCGCCAGCTCTTCGTGACTGCCAAACCCATACCCCACTGCCACCACGTCCAGCCCGTTGCGCGTGCCACCAATCAAGTCGTGTTTGCGATCGCCGATCATCAGGGTTTGCGCCGGGTCCAGGCCTTCTTCGGCCAATAGATGGGCGATCAGCTCGACTTTGTCGGTGCGGGTGCCGTCCAGTTCGCTGCCGTAGATCACTTTGAAATAGCGGGCGAAGTCGAAGTGCCGGGCGATTTCCCGGGCGAATACCCAGGGCTTCGAGGTGGCGATATACAGGGTGCGATTCTGCCCGGCCAGGGTGTCGAGCAGTTCGAAAACGCCGTCGAACACGCGATTTTCATACAGTCCGGTGACCTTGAAGCGTTCGCGATAGAAGTTGACCGCTTCCCAAGCCTTGGCCTCGTCGAAACCGTAGAACTGCATGAAGGCCTGCAACAGTGGCGGGCCGATAAAGTGTTCCAGGCGAGTGATGTCCGGCTCGTCGATGCCCAGGCGTGCCAGGGCGAACTGGATCGAGCGGGTAATGCCTTCGCGCGGGTCGGTCAGGGTGCCGTCGAGGTCGAACAGAATTGTTGGGTAATGCATGGGGTATCCGTTGGCAGGTTCAGGGAGGTCAGGCGCGGTCGTAGCCTTCGGCCAGGTGCTGATCCTTGAGTTTTACGTAGTTGGCGGCGCTGTAGGGGAAGAAGGCGATTTCCTTCTCGGTCAGGGTGCGTACCTGTTTGACCGGGCGGCCGACGTAGAGAAAGCCGCTTTCCAGCACCTTGCCCGGCGGCACCAGGCTACCTGCACCGATGATCACTTCGTCCTCGACCACGGCGCCGTCCATGATGGTGGTGCCCATGCCGATCAGGATGCGGTTGCCGACGGTGCAGCCGTGGAGCATGGCTTTGTGGCCGATGGTCACGTCGTCGCCGATCAGCAGCGGGAAACCGTCCGGGTTGAACGGCCCGGCGTGGGTGATGTGCAGCACGCTGCCGTCCTGCACGCTGGTGCGCGCGCCGATGCGGATGCGGTGCATGTCGCCACGGACCACGGTCAGCGGCCAGATCGAGCTGTCGACGCCGATTTCGACGTCGCCGATAACCACTGCCGTCGAATCGACAAAGGCCCGTTCGCCAAGGGCGGGAGTGTGTTGCTGGAACGTGCGGATGGCCACGATAGGCTCCTTCTTTGCTCGCGATAGTCGCGGGATCGGGGTCTGCTTGCTGCGGTGAGCGCCGATTGTAATTAAGATGCGAGGGTGTTTCTTCCAGCCAAGGTGCAAAACCGTGAGCGCGAACAACCCTCTTTTGCAATCGTACGACCTGCCAGCCTTTTCGGCGATCCGTGCCGAGCATGTAAAACCTGCCATCGACCAGATTCTCGCTGACAACCGCGTGGCCATTGCCGATATCCTCGCCAAGCAGGGCAAGGCCCCGACATGGGCCGGCCTGGTGCTGGCCATGGACGAACTCAATGGGCGTCTGGGCGATGCCTGGAGCCCGGTCAGTCACCTCAACGCCGTGTGCAACAGCGCCGAGCTGCGTGAAGCCTATGAGTCCTGCTTGCCGGGCCTGAGCGCCTACTCCACGGAGCTGGGCCAGAACCGTGAGCTGTTCCAGGCTTATGAGGCGCTGGCCAACAGCCCGGAAGCCGCTGGCTTCGACGTGGCGCAGAAAACCATTCTCGAACATTCCCTGCGCGATTTCCGCCTGTCGGGTATCGATTTGCCGCCCGAGCAGCAAAAGCGCTACGCCGAAGTGCAGAGCAAGCTGTCGGAACTGGGCAGCCAGTTCTCCAACCAGTTGCTGGACGCGACCCAGGCCTGGACCAAACTGGTTACCGATGAATCGGCCCTGGCCGGTCTGACCGAGTCCGCCAAGCAGCAAATGGCTGCGGCGGCCAAGGCCAAGGATCTCGAAGGCTTCCTGATCACCCTGGAATTCCCGAGTTATTACGCCGTAATGACCTACGCCGAAGACCGCGCCCTGCGCGAGGAAGTGTATGCCGCCTACTGCACACGTTCTTCCGACCAGGGCCCGAACGCCGGGCAGAACGACAACGGCCCAGTGATGGAGCAGATCCTCGACCTGCGTCAGGAACTGGCCAAGCTGCTGGGCTTTGCCAGCTTCTCCGAGCTGAGCCTGGCGACCAAGATGGCCGAGTCCAGCGATCAGGTGCTGACTTTCCTGCGTGACCTGGCCAAGCGCAGCAAGCCGTTTGCCGCCCAGGATCTGCAACAACTGCGCGCCTATGCCGCCGAACACGGCTGCCCGGACCTGCAGAGCTGGGACAGCGGCTTTTACGGCGAAAAACTGCGCGAGCAGCGCTACAGCGTTTCCCAGGAAGCCCTGCGCGCCTACTTCCCCATCGACAAAGTGCTGACCGGGCTGTTTGCCATCGTCCAGCGCCTGTACGGCATCGAAATCGTCGAGCAGAAAGGTTTCGATACCTGGCACCCGGATGTGCGCCTGTTCGAGATCAGCGAGAACGGCCAGCACGTCGGCCGCTTCTTCTTCGATCTCTATGCCCGAGCCAACAAGCGCGGCGGTGCTTGGATGGACGGCGCCCGCGACCGTCGCCGCACCGTTGATGGCCGCCTGCAAAACCCGGTGGCCAACCTGGTCTGCAATTTTACCCCGGCAGTGGGCGGCAAACCTGCGCTGCTGACCCATGATGAAGTCACCACCCTGTTCCACGAGTTCGGCCATGGCTTGCACCACCTGCTGACCCGCATCGAACACGTCGGTGTTTCGGGGATCAACGGTGTGGCCTGGGATGCGGTCGAGCTGCCAAGCCAGTTCATGGAAAACTGGTGCTGGGAGCC
The DNA here is from genome assembly GCF_024807945.1 of Pseudomonas sp. JUb42. Taxonomy (GTDB): domain Bacteria; phylum Pseudomonadota; class Gammaproteobacteria; order Pseudomonadales; family Pseudomonadaceae; genus Aquipseudomonas. The sequence goes on from NZ_JANUFD010000003.1 coordinate 172,187, forward strand.
GGAAGGCCTGGCGCTGATTTCCGGTCACTACGAGACCGGCGCAGCCCTGCCTCAGGACCTGTTGGAAAAAATGCTTGCCGCCAAGAACTTCCAGTCCGGCCTGATGATGGTTCGCCAACTGGAGTTCTCGCTGTTCGACTTCGAATTGCACGCCACTCATGGCGATGGCCGCAGCGTTGCCCAAGTGCTTGAAGGCGTGCGCGACGAAGTGTCGGTCATGCGTCCACCGGCCTATAACCGCTTCCCCAACAGCTTCGCGCATATCTTCGCGGGCGGTTACGCGGCGGGTTACTACAGCTACAAGTGGGCCGAAGTGCTGTCGGCCGATGCCTTCTCGCGTTTCGAAGAAGACGGCGTGCTCAATGCCGACACCGGCCGCGCATTCCGTGAGGCGATTCTGGCCCGTGGCGGCTCTCAGGCACCGATGGTGCTGTTCGTCGATTTCCGCGGACGCGAACCCTCGATTGACGCACTCTTGCGCCACTCAGGCCTGAGCGAGGAAGCGGCAGCATGACCGATACACCGCCAATCGTGACCAAGAAGCGCTTTATCGCCGGGGCTGTCTGCCCGGCGTGCAGCGAACCCGACAAGCTGATGATGTGGAGCGAAAACGACGTGCCGCACCGTGAGTGCGTCGCCTGCGGTTACAGCGACACGCTCAATGCCGATGGCAACTCAGTGCCCAAGGAATTGGGCACGCGGGTCAATAAGCCAGTGGTGAAACCGGCTGATCCGAAGGTGCAGGGCGTGCAGTTTTTCCCCAATCCGAAGCTGAAAAAGCCGGTTGATCCGAGCTAAGAAGTGGTTACGGAATAAATTTGGAGTACGAATGCTGTGGGAGCGAATTCATTCGCGAAGACGGTGCTTCAGCCGATAGATATGTATCGAATGTACCGCCCTCTTCGCGGATGAATCCGCTCCCACACGATTTGCTCCCTGCCACGGTTAGTGTTTGCTGCGTGACAGCGCGGCGTCGTAGACGGGGCGGTATCTCCCACAGACGTGCCCATCCATCGGCTACGCTAGCCTTCTCAGATGCTTTCTTTATACTGTACAAATAACCAGTATAGAGAAGCGTCCCCATGTCCATTGCTCTACCGCCTCGCGGTCGCGGCACGGCGACCAATCCGCATAATCGCTTCGCGCCCAACCGCTCGGTGGCCGAGGACGACGGCTGGTATCAGGAAGTGCCGATGACTCAGGGTACCCAGGTCACCACCGAGACCGCCAAGAGCATCATTACCCGCAACAGCTCGCCGGATATTCCTTTCGACCGTTCCATCAATCCGTATCGCGGCTGCGAACATGGCTGTATCTACTGCTATGCGCGCCCTTCTCACGCCTATTGGGATATGTCGCCGGGGCTGGATTTCGAGACCAAGCTGATCGCCAAGACCAACGCAGCCGCGCTGCTCGAGCAACAGTTGTCCAAGCCCGGCTATACGGTGGCGCCGATTACCCTGGGCGCCAATACCGATCCGTACCAGCCCATCGAGCGCGAGTACAAAATCACCCGCGCCACGCTTGAAGTGCTGCTGCGTTACCGGCATCCGGTGAGCATCATCACCAAGGGTTCGCTGATCCTGCGCGATCTGGATTTGCTGGCCGAACTGGCCAGGCAGCGTTTGGTTTCGGTCTACATCAGCCTGACGACCCTGGATGATGAGCTCAAACGTATCCTCGAGCCCCGTGCAGCAGCGCCCAAGGCCCGGTTGCGGGCGATCCGTGTGTTGCGCGATGCCGGGGTGCCTGTGGGTGTGATCTGCGCACCCATGATCCCGATGATCAACGACAACGAGCTGGAAAGCCTGCTCAACGAAGCCCATGCCGCCGGTGCATTGAGTGCCAGTTACATCATGTTGCGTCTGCCTCTGGAAGTAGCGCCGCTGTTCGAGGAGTGGTTGCAAGCCCATTACCCACAGCGCGCCGAGCATGTGATGAGCCTGGTGCGTCAGAGCCGTGGTGGGCAGGTGTATGACAGTCGCTTCGGTTCACGCATGCGCGGCGAAGGGCCGTTTGCCGATCTGCTGGCCCAGCGCTATGCCGTGGCGATCAAGCGCCTGGGACTCAATCAGCGTCGCGGCTTCAGCCTGGATTGCACGGCTTTCTGCCCGCCGGGTGGGCAGATGTCGTTGTTGTAGTTTTCTTGGCGAGTGAGGTTCTTTAGGAGCTGCCGAAGGCTGCGATGGGGTGCTGCCTGATGTACCGATTTCGCAGCCTTTGGCAGCTCATGCAGATCCATCTTGACCGCCCAGTGGTCGACTACATTCAGTTTCAATTAAGCTTTGCAGACTAGTCTGTCACTCGAAGTGGTCTGTGGATGTCACAGAAAACGGAATTTTCTGACATGGAAAAAAGAAAACCACTTCGAGATAAGGCAATAATCCACATCAATCCGTCAGAGAGGATGAGACATGAGCGACATGGATAAACAGACGTTGGCTGCATCGGCGCCAGCTGCAGATAGCCCCGAGGCAGCCTTGCAACACATCGTTGATGGCTTCAAGCACTTCCGCAAGGAGGTCTTTCCGGAGCAGGAAGAGCTATTCAAGAAGCTCGCGACCGCGCAAAACCCCCGCGCCATGTTCATCACCTGCGCCGACTCGCGCATCGTCCCCGAACTGATTACCCACAGCTCCCCCGGCGACCTGTTCGTCACGCGTAACGTCGGCAACGTCGTGCCGCCGTATGGCCAGATGAACGGCGGTGTTTCCACCGCGATCGAATACGCGGTGCTGGCCCTGGGTGTACAGCACATCATCATCTGCGGTCACTCCGACTGTGGCGCCATGCGCGCCGTGCTCAACCCCGACTCCCTGGAAAAAATGCCGACGGTCAGGGCTTGGCTGCGCCATGCCGAAGTCGCGCGCACGGTGGTCGAGGACAACTGCCATTGCAGCGGTGAAAAAGAAACCATGCATGTGCTGACCCAGGAAAACGTCATCGCCCAGTTGCAGCATTTGCGCACCCACCCTTCGGTGGCCTCGAAGATCGCCAACGGCCAACTGTTCATCCATGGCTGGGTCTACAGCATCGAGACCAGCGAAATCCTGGCCTACGACGCCGAGCAGGATACGTTCCTGCCGCTTGATGGCAGCTCGCATATACCCGTTGCGACACCCAAGTCACGTTTCTAGCCGCACGAGCTGAACACGACTAACGGTCGAATCCTTCTTTAAGCCCGACGCTGCGCCTTGGATGCGCGGCAGGGCTTTGCCATGTCTGAAGAAAAACCCGGAGAGTCGTCATGGGTGCTACAGAACTTAAATCGTTGTTGCCACGGGAGCTGCTGGCGTCCGTGGTGGTCTTTCTGGTCGCCCTGCCCTTGTGCATGGGCATTGCCATCGCTTCGGGCATGCCGCCTGCCAAGGGCTTGGTCACGGGTATTATCGGCGGCCTGGTAGTGGGCTGGCTGGCGGGATCGCCGTTGCAGGTCAGCGGCCCGGCTGCGGGGCTGGCGGTGCTGGTCTTCGAGTTGGTACGCGAGCACGGCATGGCCATGCTCGGGCCGATCCTGCTGCTGGCGGGTTTGCTGCAAGTACTGGCCGGGCGTTTCAAGCTCGGCTGCTGGTTCCGGGTCACGGCGCCAGCAGTGGTCTACGGCATGCTGGCCGGGATTGGCGTGCTGATTGTACTGTCACAACTGCATGTGATGTTCGACAGCGGGCCGCAGCCCTCGGGGCTGGATAACCTGATCGCCTTCCCTACGACTCTGCTTGGCGCCTTCGGCCCCGGCAGTGCCCTGTACGCCGGGCTGTTGGGGCTGGGCACGATCCTGATCATGTTGGCCTGGGAAAAGCGCCGCCCGCAAGCCTTGCGCTTCGTACCGGGGGCCTTGCTCGGTGTCGGTGCGGCGACCGCTGCCAGTCTGCTGCTGGCGCTGCCGGTCAAGCGCGTCGAAGTGCCTGCCAACCTGGCCGAAGCCATCGACTGGCTGCGCCCGGCGGATCTGCTCAACCTGGCGGATCCAGCCATTCTGGTCGCCGCCTTTGCCGTGGCCTTTATCGCCAGTGCTGAAACCCTGTTGTCGGCGGCAGCGGTGGACCGCATGCACAACGGCGTGCGCTCTGACTTCGACAAGGAGCTCAGCGCCCAGGGCGTGGGCAATATGCTTTGCGGTCTGGTCGGTGCGTTGCCAATGACCGGGGTGATCGTGCGCAGCTCAGCCAACGTGCAGGCCGGTGCCAAGACCCGGATGTCAGCGATGTTCCATGGCCTGTGGCTGCTGGCCTTCGTGTTGCTATTGTCCAGTGTGCTGCAGAGCATTCCAGTGGCGAGCCTGGCGGGGGTGTTGGTCTACACCGGCCTCAAGCTGGTGGACCTGAAAGCCTTTCGCGGCCTGGGTCGCTACGGACGCATGCCGATGTTCACCTACGCGGCGACGGCCATCGCGATTGTTTCTACGGACCTGCTGACCGGTGTGCTGATCGGTTTTGCCCTGACCCTGGTCAAGCTGGCCTTCAAGGCGGCGCGCCTGAAAATCAGCCTGGTCGAGCTGGAGCCACAAGGGGAAATGGAGTTGCGCCTGATCGGTGCCGCGACCTTCCTCAAAGTGCCGGCCCTGACCCAGGCCTTGAACAGCATCCCCAAGGGCAGCACTGTGCATGTACCGTTGAATAACCTGAGTTATATCGACCACTCGTGCCTGGAGTTGCTGGAAGAGTGGGGGCGCGCGAATGCGGCGCAAGGTTCGCGGTTGATCATTGAGTCGCGGGGCTTGAAGCGTCGATTGGAAGGGCGTGTGCGCACGACGGTGGGAATGGGTAGCGCGGTATCGTAGGGAAAATAGGACCCGCAGTTACCTGCGGGTCATATACAGCAAGGGCTTCAGCCCTTGCCTTGTTCCATTTCCAGGCCAATGCCCAGTTGCCGTGACAGGCTCGGCCAACGCTTCCAGGCAGCCTCGGTATCGGGGCTGGCAAGGCGGTCGCGATAGGCTTCCACGGATTCCAGGGCAAAGCTGTCGTCGTCAAGCATGCCGTCTACTGCATGATGCACGGCCTCATCCAGCTGGTTGGCGAACGCTTCGCCGATCAGTTGATGAGCGATCACGCTGGCAACCGTCGTATTGGACGGAATCAGCGGCTGACCGAAATGCTTGATGTACAGATCGTTCACTTCCTCCACCAGACGATGGGCCAGATAGGCTTCGTCCAGGAGGCTGTCGAGTCCTTCGTGGCCTTCCATGATGGCCGGAGGAGCGGTGAAAAAGTGCTCGGCAATCTTCAGTACCGGCTTGATCTGCCCTTCGATGCCGGCTTCGACGGCCACCTCATGGGCAGCATCCAGCAGGTCCGGGACCAGATCGATATAGGCGGTGACAAAGCGGGTCAGTACGTCCCGTGCATCGACTTCGGGTAAATGAATGGCTGGGTGCAGGTGGGGCAGTTGGACTTCCAGTTGCTTTACCAGTTGGCCAGTTGCGGCCTCGTGCTGATGGGCACGTCGTATCTGCTCGCGCAAAGCGGCGGTGTTCATGCAGTCTCCTGAAAACGGTATAACCAGGCTGTTATTGATGGGAAGTCATACGTTAGCTCGCTTAAGCGAATTGCTAAGACGTATTTGTCATAACGGCGTCACCTTTATGTGTGTTCACGACTAAAAACCCCTGTTTTTATGGGATTTGCCATTTTTTCCAGGGGGACGGGTGGGGGGACGACCTGACTTTGGGCGATTTGCGCGCCTTGCACGCGGCAGGCGCTGTCTATACTGCGACCTGTAAGGAAGATGGCTGATATCCAATTGCCTCCCTGCTCAAGCAGGTTTGGCGTGGATCGGAGTATCTTGTGACAGCCAGCTCCCTTGTCCGCAGGTCATCACTTGCGGGAGAAGAAAAACAGGGGAGCCCCGCAATGATGCGACATCCACACGCCTGGATGGGCCTGTTGTCGTGGTCGTTATCCGGTGAGGCGCTGGCCGCATGGACGACGAACATGGCGCCGGGAGCGACGCAAGTCAGCCAGGCCGTCTTCGACCTGCACATGACCATCTTCTGGATCTGTGTCGTGATCGGCCTGATCGTCTTCGTGGCGATGTTCTGGTCGATGATCGTGCACCGTCGTTCAACCGGCCAGGTTGCCGCCCGCTTTCACGAAAGCACCACGGTCGAGATTCTCTGGACCGTCATTCCCCTGCTGATCCTGATTGCCATGGCCGTGCCAGCCACGCGCACGCTTATCCATATGTACGACAACAGTGAGTCGGATCTCGATATCCAGATCACCGGCTACCAATGGAAGTGGCATTACAAATACCTGGGCCAGGACGTCGAGTTCTTCAGCAACCTGGCCACCCCCGCCGAGCAGATTCATAACCAGCAGGCCAAGGGCGAACACTACCTGCTGGAAGTGGACGAGCCGCTGGTGGTGCCGGTGGGGGTGAAGATCCGTTTCCTGGTCACCGCCGCCGACGTGATCCACTCCTGGTGGGTGCCGGCCTTTGCGGTCAAACGCGACGCCATTCCCGGCTTCATCAACGAAGCCTGGACCCGCATCGACAAGCCCGGCATCTACCGCGGCCAGTGCTCTGAGCTGTGCGGCAAGGATCATGGCTTCATGCCCATCGTCGTCGATGCCCGTCCCCAGGCCGATTACGAGGCGTGGCTGGCTGGACGCAAGGCTGAAAGCGCCAAGCTCAGGGAGCTGACCAGCAAGGACTGGACCCGGGAAGAACTGGTCGAGCGCGGCGACAAGGTCTATCACACCACCTGCGTGGCCTGTCATCAGGCCGAGGGTCAGGGCATGCCGCCGCTGTTCCCGGCGCTCAAGGGTTCCAAGGTTGCCACCGGGCCGGTGGAAGAGCATCTCAAGGTTGTGTTCAACGGCCGTCCGGGTACGGCCATGGCCGCCTTTGGCAAGCAACTCTCGGAAGTTGATATTGCCGCTGTGGTGACTTACGAACGCAATGCCTGGGGCAATAACAAGGGCGATATGGTCACGCCAAAAGACGTGCTGGCCCTCAAGCAGGCGCAGAGCAAATGAACGCAACGATGATGAAAACAGGGGGGATTTGTGGGAGCGGATTCATCCGCGAAAGCGGTATTTCAAGCGATGAAGCTGTAGGGATTGAACCGGCCTCTTCGCGAATGAATTCGCTCCCACAGAGTTCGCATCCACAGGCCTGTCCATGCAACCGATCTCCCATTGCAGGAGAACCAACATGAGCGCAGTCATCGACGACCACGGCCATGCCGATCACGCCCACGGCCCCGCCAAGGGCCTGATGCGCTGGGTGCTGACGACCAACCATAAAGACATCGGCACTCTGTACCTGTGGTTCAGCTTCTGCATGTTTCTGCTGGGCGGCTCGTTCGCCATGGTCATTCGTGCCGAACTGTTCCAACCGGGCCTGCAAATCGTCGAGCCGGCGTTCTTCAACCAGATGACCACCATGCATGGCCTGGTCATGGTCTTTGGTGCGGTGATGCCGGCCTTTGTCGGTCTGGCCAACTGGATGATCCCGCTGATGATCGGCGCGCCGGACATGGCCCTGCCAAGGATGAATAACTTCAGCTTCTGGCTGTTGCCTGCCGCGTTCATTTTGCTGGTATCGACCCTGTTCAGCCCCGGCGGCGGGCCGAATTTTGGCTGGACCTTCTATGCGCCGCTATCCACCACTTACGCCCCGGCCAGCGTGACCTTCTTTATCTTCGCCATCCACCTGATGGGCATCAGCTCGATCATGGGCGCGATCAACGTGATCGCCACCATCCTCAATCTGCGTGCCCCTGGCATGACGCTGATGAAAATGCCGTTGTTCGTCTGGACCTGGCTGATCACCGCCTTCCTGCTGATCGCGGTGATGCCGGTGCTGGCCGGTTGCGTGACCATGATGCTGATGGACATTCACTTCGGCACCAGCTTCTTCAGCGCCGCAGGCGGCGGCGACCCGGTGCTGTTCCAGCATGTGTTCTGGTTCTTCGGGCATCCCGAGGTGTACATCATGATCCTGCCGGCCTTTGGCGCCATCAGCTCGATCATCCCAGCGTTCTCGCGTAAACCGCTGTTCGGCTACACCTCCATGGTCTACGCCACGGCGAGTATCGCCTTCCTGTCGTTTATCGTCTGGGCTCACCATATGTTCGTGGTCGGCATTCCGCTGGTGGGCGAATTGTTCTTCATGTACGCGACCATGCTCATCGCCGTGCCCACCGGGGTGAAGGTGTTCAACTGGGTCAGCACCATGTGGCAGGGCTCGCTGACCTTCGAGACGCCGATGCTGTTTGCCGTGGCCTTCGTCATCCTGTTCACCATCGGCGGCTTTTCCGGGTTGATGCTGGCGATTGCACCGGCGGACTTCCAGTACCAGGACACCTACTTTGTCGTCGCCCACTTCCATTACGTATTGGTGCCGGGGGCGATCTTCGGCATCTTTGCCTCGGCCTATTACTGGCTGCCGAAATGGACCGGCCACATGTACGACGAAACCCTGGGCAAGCTGCATTTCTGGCTGTCGTTCGTCGGCATGAATATGGCCTTCTTCCCCATGCATTTCGTTGGGCTGGCGGGCATGCCGCGGCGGGTGCCGGACTACAACCTGCAATTCGCCGACTTCAATATGGTCTCGTCCATTGGTGCCTTTACCTTTGGTGCCACGCAGATCTTCTTTCTATTTATTGTCATCAAGACTATTCGTGGCGGCCCGCCCGCCCCGGCCAAACCCTGGGACGGCGCCGACGGTCTGGAGTGGACCATCCCCTCGCCTGCGCCCTATCACACCTTCACCACGCCTCCGGAGCTGGACGAGCATCCGCTGGATCACGGCAGTGAACGGCCATGAAATCAGCACCCGAACTGCGCCGCCTGGTCGGTCGCCTGCTGTTGCTTGCGGTACTGATGTTTGCCTTCGGTTTTGCCCTGGTGCCGCTGTACACCGTGATGTGCAAGGCGTTCGGTATCAACGGCAAGACGGGAGATGCCTATCAGGGCAGCCAGCTGATCGACGACAGCCGCAAGGTGCGCGTGCAGTTTCTCTCGACCAACGCGGCGGATATGGTCTGGGGCTTTTACCCCGAGGCCCAGGAGCTGGATGTGCATCCCGGCGCGGTCAACCAGATGCTCTTCGTGGCGCAGAACCCCACCGACAAGCCTATGACCGCCCAGGCGGTGCCGAGCATTTCACCGGGCACGGCGGCGGTGTACTTCCACAAGACCGAATGCTTTTGCTTTACCCAGCAGGTCTTGCAGCCGGGTGAGCGTATCGAAATGCCGGTGCGTTTCATCGTCGACCGTGCCCTGCCTGACGAGGTGAAACACCTGACCCTCGCCTACACACTGTTCGATATCACCGCTCGCCAGCCGCCGCCCGCGCCCGTCGCACGAAATGGCGGTTAGCCAGGAGAAATGCAAATGGCCACTCATCACGAGCATTACTACGTTCCGGCCCAGAGCAAATGGCCGATCATCGCCACGGTTGCCCTGGCCGTGACCATGTTCGGCCTTGGCACCTGGTTCAACGATATGAAGGCGGCGCGTGCGGGTCATGGGCCGTGGATCATGCTGGTGGGCGGGCTGCTGGTGGCGTACATGATGTTCGGCTGGTTCGGCACGGTGATCCGCGAAAGCCGCGCCGGGCTGTACAGCGCGCAGATGGACCGCACCTTCCGCTGGGGCATGAGCTGGTTCATCTTTTCCGAGGTGATGTTCTTCATCGCCTTCTTCGGCGCGCTGTTTTATGTGCGCACCTGGTCTGGACCCTGGCTGGGCGGCGAAGGCAGCAAGGGCATCGCCCATATGCTGTGGCCGGATTTCCAGTACGCCTGGCCAATGCTCAACACCCCCGATCCGGCCCGCTACCCGGCGCCCAAGGGCATCATCGACCCCTGGCATCTGCCGTTGATCAACACGATCCTGCTGGTCAGCTCCAGTGTGACTATCACCATCGCCCACCATGCGCTGAAAAAAGGCCATCGCGGCGCCTTGAAGCTATGGCTGGCCATTACCGTACTGCTGGGCCTGAGCTTCCTGACCTTGCAGGCCGAGGAATATGTGCACGCTTATAAAGAGCTGGGCCTGACTCTGGGCTCGGGCGTCTACGGCGCGACGTTCTTCATGCTCACCGGTTTTCACGGCGCCCACGTCACGATTGGCTCGATCATTTTATTGGTGATGCTGATCCGCGTTCTGCGCGGGCATTTCGATGCCGAGCATCAGTTTGGCTTCGAGGCGGCAAGTTGGTATTGGCACTTTGTCGATGTGGTGTGGGTGGGGCTCTTTGTATTTGTGTACGTCCTGTAGAGGCGCGCGTTTGCGGGTGCTAGCTGTGGGAGCAAATTTGTGGGAGCGAATTCATTCGCGAAGAGGCCGGTTCATTCCCTACAGCTTTATCGTCTGAAATACCGCTTTCGCGAATGAATTCGCTCCCACTTGGAAATCACACGGCTTACCAAGGAACATGCGACACCAACTGCCCGCTATAGAACCCCCAGGTAATTAACCCGAGGGTAATCACCGCCAGGCACACGCGTAGGGTCAGGGCCTTGAGCAGGCGGGTGGAATGGCCGCCGTCCTTGACCAGAAAGAACAGCCCGCTGAACAGGCTGGCGATAGTGGCGAAGAGCATGACGACGATAGCGACTTTAAGCATGGCGAAGCCTGCGGGAGTCAGGACATGCACATGAGTATAGGAGGCCGCTTGCCGACCCTGGTGGTCCTGGCGTTGCTGCCGTTGTTGATCAGCCTCGGCTGCTGGCAATTGAGCCGGGCCGAAGAGAAGCGGGTGATGCTGGCTCAGTACGCTGAGCGCAGGGTAGCCGAGCCGGTGAGCAGCGCCCAGCTTGCCAGCATGACCGACCCGTCCTGGCGTCGGGTGCGCGTGACTGGGCATTTCGATCCGGACCACAGCCTGCTGCTGGACAACAGCCAGCGCGACAGCCGGATTGGCGTCGAGCTGCTGCAACCCTTCGAGGATCAGACCAGCGGGCTGTGGCTGTTGGTCAATCGCGGCTGGCTGCCCTGGCCGGATCGGCGCACTCCGCCAACTTTCGACACCCCGGGGCAGGCGTTGAATCTCGAGGCTTGGGTCTATGTGCTGCCCGGTGCCACCTTTCAGCTGCATGCCGACCCGACGGGCGCGCCCTGGCCGCGACTGGTCACGGCGGTGGATCCAGCGAAGCTCTGGGCCGAGTTGGGCCGCGAAGGTTTTGCTCAGCAATTGCGCCTGGCACCCGGCCCGGCGGCTTACCGACTGGACTGGCCGGTGGTGGCCATGGGGCCGGAGAAGCATCTGGGCTATGCGGTGCAGTGGTTCGCCATGGCGGCGACCCTGACAGTGCTGGCCCTCTACCTGGGATGGCGCACGCGCAAAAATCGCAAGGAGAACGTCCATGGCCGCGACCAGCAACCCGTTCCACGCCTCTGAACCACGCCCGGACCGACGCAAAGGCCGCTTGCAGCTGTTGTTGGTGCTGCTGGTAGCGCTGGGGCCGATGATCCTGGCCACCAGCATGTACAAGTTCAAGTTCTGGGTGCCGGACAGCCGCATCTATCACGGCGAACTGATTGGCAATGGCCAGACCCGCGCTGATCTCGGCGTGCAGAGTGACGAAAAGCGCTGGCAGTTGCTGGTCAGCGCGCCCGGAAGTTGCGAGGCCGATTGCCAGCAACTGGTGTACCTGGCCCGGCAGATTCAGATCGGCCTGGGACGGGATGCCGGACGCGCCAGCCATGCCCTGAGCAGCGCGCAACCTTTGGATGCGGTCTACACGGCGAAGCTTGCGCGTGAATATCCGCAGTTGCAGCGCTATCCGCTGGATTTACCGGTTTTTCGCAAGGCCGTGCCCGGCCTCGACGCTCCGCGACTATGGATCGTCGATCCACACGGCAATCTGGTGCTGCGTTATGGCGCCGAGGTCAACGGCAAGGATCTGCTCAATGACCTGCGGCATCTGCTGAAGCTGTCGAATATCGGCTAGGAGGTCAGCATGACCAGGCCCGGATTTCGTCTTGCGTTGCTGGCCACCGTGTTGGCCTTTCTGGTGGTCATGCTGGGTGCCTACACCCGGCTGACCCATGCCGGTCTGGGCTGCCCCGACTGGCCCGGCTGCTATGGCTTTATCAGCGTGCCGCAAACGCCCGCGCAACTGGCTCATGCCGAGCGCCATTACCCGGACACCCCGGTGCAGGCTGACAAAGGCTGGAGCGAGATGACCCACCGTTATTTCGCCGGGGGCCTGACATTGTCGATTCTGCTGCTGGCCGCTCAGGCCTGGCGGCGTCGGCAACTGGCCGGGCAACCGGTGAAACTACCCTGGCTGATCCTTGCCGTGGTCATGGCCCAGGCCACCTTCGGTATGTGGACGGTGACGCTCAGGCTCTGGCCGCAGATGGTCACCGCGCATCTGCTGGGCGGCATGCTGACCCTGAACCTGCTGTTTCTGCTGACGCTGCGCCTGAGTGGCGTCTGGGCTGCGATGCCGCAGCTGTCGTCACGCCTTCGTCGGCTGGCCGCTATCGGGCTGGTGCTGGTGGCGGTGCAGGTAGCCTTGGGGGGCTGGGTCAGCGCCAATTATGCGGCCATGGCCTGTACCGATCTGCCGACGTGCCAGGGGCAATGGTGGCCCGAGGCGGATTTCGGCAATGGCTTTCATCTGACGCAACCCATTGGTGAGCATTACCTGGGCGGCAAGCTCGACAGCGAAGCCCGCACGGCGATCCACCTGACCCATCGCCTGGGCGCGGTGCTGGTCACGCTGTCCGTGCTGGGTCTTGCCTGGCAGCTGCGGGCGGCCGGGCTCAAGGCGTTGGCCGGATTATTGGTCGCGGCCCTGGTCCTGCAAATTGGCCTGGGCCTGAGCAACGTGTTGTTTCATCTACCCCTGCCGGTAGCCGTGGCCCATAACTCGGGGGCGGCGCTGTTGCTGCTGGGAATGACGCTGGTCAATTACCGGTTGCGGGCTGTCGCCAGAGCAACAGAGAACCTTGTGGGAGCGAGATTGCTCGCGAAGGCTTTCTATCAGGCCCCGAAAATCGGTCGGATGTAATGGCGCTTTCGCAAGCAAGCTTGCTCCCACAGGGTGTTTGCTTCGCGACAGCGCGGTGTCAGGGGCGCCTTGTTGGCTCCCACAGTTGCAGTCTGTTTTCAGGAGTCATCCGTGAACCTATTGATCGAGACCCGCCACCCCCTCTGGTGCGACTACCTGGAACTGACCAAACCCAAGGTCGTCGCGCTGATGCTGATCACTTCGCTGATTGGCATGCTCCTGGCCAGCCACCAAGCGCTGCCCTGGACGCTGCTGCTGTTCGGCAATTTGGGCATCGGCCTGTGCGCGGGCGGTGCGGCGGTGGTCAATCATGTGGTGGACCGGCGCATCGACGCGCTGATGTCGCGTACCCACAAGCGGCCGGTGGCCGAAGGGCGCATTTCGCCGCCTGCGGCCCTGGCCTTTGCCCTGCTTCTGGCGGTGAGCGGGCAAGTGCTGTTGCTGGTATTCACCAATAGCCTGGCGGCCTGGCTGACCCTGGCGTCGCTGCTGGGTTATGCGGTGATCTACACCGGCTTTCTCAAGCGCGCCACGCCGCAGAACATCGTTATTGGCGGTCTGGCCGGAGCCGCGCCGCCGCTGTTGGGCTGGGTGGCGGTCAGTGGTCAGGTCAGCGCCGAGCCCCTGCTGCTGGTGCTTATCATCTTCGCCTGGACCCCGCCGCACTTCTGGGCCCTGGCGATTCATCGCAAGGAGGAATACGCCAAGGCCGCCATTCCCATGCTGCCGGTGACCCATGGCGAGCGTTACACCAAGTTGCATATCGTGCTCTACACCGGCATCTTGTTGGCCGCCAGCCTGATGCCCTTTGTGATTCGCATGAGTGGCGTGCTGTACCTGATCTGCGCCACGGCTCTGGGCCTGCGCTTTCTGTATTGGGCCTGCGTGCTGTACCGTGGCACTCGACCGCACGCGGCGATCAGTACCTTCAAGTACTCTATTTATTACCTGTTCCTGTTGTTTGCCGCCCTGCTCGCCGACCATTACTTTTCGTTGATGCCATGACCCGAACCCAGAAGACCGTTTTCATTCTTGTCGCCATCGTCACGCTGATCATGGGCCTGACGGTCTATCGGGTGCTGTCCGGCAATAACCAGGGCGCTCAGGTCGGGATGATCGACGCCGGCATCATCCTGCTGCCCCAGAGCCGCCCGTTGCCGGACATGGCGATGACCAACCAGGACGGTCAGGCGGTGTCGCTGAGCGACCTGAAAGGCAAGTGGACGCTGCTGTTCTTCGGCTACACCTTCTGCCCGGATATCTGCCCGACCACTCTCGCACAACTGCGTCAGATCAAGAGCGAGCTGCCCAAAGACGCGGTCAGCAACCTGCGCGTGGTACTGGTCAGCGTCGACCCGAACCGCGACACCCCGCAGCAGCTCAAGCAGTACCTGGGCTACTTCGATAAAGATTTCGTCGGCCTCAGCGCCCCGGTGGCGCAGATCCAGAAACTGGCCAATGCCGTGAGCATCCCGTTTATTCCCGCCGATACCAGCAAGCCGAACTACACCGTTGATCACAGCGGCAACCTGGTGATCCTCGGCCCGGACGGCACTCAGCGCGGCTTTATCCGTGCGCCCATGAGCAATCCAAAGCTGGTCGCGCAACTGCCCAATCTGCTTGGCCGACAGTAGCCACGCCGCTCGGCAAAATTCCCTTACATGTCCTTGCGCTTAGTGGCAACGTACAACGGTGAACCAAACATTTACGAAGGAGCCGTTCATGTCACGTCCTGAACACTCGTCCTTCGCCAACCATTTCGTCCCGGCGCCGGGGCTGGGCAATCCGCATCTGCAAACCCTGTGGGGGCCGTTGTGGCGCCGCACCATCCATCTGGAGCGCCCGCGCGAGCGTATCTGGCTCAAGGACGGCGACTTTCTCGACCTGGACTGGCACGGTCCGCATCAAGCCGATGCGCCACTGGTATTGGTGCTGCACGGCCTGACCGGCTCGTCCAACTCGCCCTATGTGGTGGGTCTGCAACAGGCCATGGCCGAGCAAGGCTGGGCCTCCGTGGCGCTGAACTGGCGCGGCTGCTCCGGTGAGCCCAACCTGCTGTCGCGCAGCTATCACTCCGGCGCCAGCGAAGACCTGGTCGAAGTGATCGCCCACTTGCGTGCCCTGCGGCCCATGGCCCCGCTTTACGCGGTGGGCTATTCATTGGGCGGCAATGTGCTGCTTAAGCACCTGGGAGAATCCGGCGCCAACAGTGAACTGCTCGGCGCCGTGGCGGTGTCGGTGCCGTTTCGTCTGGACGAGTGCGCTGATCGCATCGGCCAGGGCTTTTCGCGGATCTATCAGCGGCACTTCATGCGCGAGATGGTCAATTACATCCGCGACAAGCAACGGCGCTTCCAGCATGAAGGGTTGAGCGAGGGCCTGGCCGAGTTGTCCGCCCTTGGCTCCCTGGAAAACATGCGCACCTTCTGGGATTTCGATGGTCGGGTCACTGCGCCCCTGCATGGCTTTGCCGACGCCAAGGACTACTATCGCCGCGCCTCCAGTCGTTATTTTCTTGGGCAGATTCGTACGCCGACCCTGATCATTCAGTCCACCGATGACCCCTTTGTGTTTATCCACAGCCTGCCCGAAGCCCATGAATTGTCGTCCTGCACCGAGCTGGAATTGCAGGCCCGGGGCGGTCATGTCGGATTTGTCGACGGCACGCTGAAAAAACCGGGGTATTACCTGGAACGGCGTATCCCCTTGTGGCTGACCAGTGCCCACAGCGGCGAGTTGCACAGCTGAGCTGCACAAATCTTCGAGACGATGCCTTTGTGAGTCTTTAAGCTGCCGGGACAAGGAGAACTATCTATGTCTCGCAGTCAGTTTTTTTCTCGCGGTCTTCGCGACAGCGTACCGATGCTGGTCGGTATAGCGCCATTCGGTATCATTTTTGGCACGTTGGCCGGTGTTTCCGGCCTGTCTCTGTGGCAGTCGGTTGGCATGTCGCTGTTCGTCTACGCCGGTTCGGCGCAATTTATCGTGATCAGCCTGATGGGCGCCGGGGCCAGTGCCGTGGTGATCCTGCTGACTACCTTTATCGTCAATCTGCGCCATGTGCTGTACAGCGCGACCCTGCAACCTCAGGTCAGCGAGCTGCCGCAGAGCTGGCGTCTGCTGTTGGCGTTCTGGCTGACTGACGAGACCTTTGCCGTGGTCCAGCGCTTCTACCTGGTCCATGGCCGCACGCCTCTGGCGCACTGGTATTGGCTGGGCGTGGCGAGTTCGCTGTACGCCTGTTGGGTGCTTAGCTCGCTGGTTGGCGTGTTGTTCGGCCAGGCCGTGCCGGATATGGCCGGTTGGGGCCTGGAGTTCGCCATGTTGGCGACATTTATCGGCATCGTCGTGCCGCTGTTGCGCAATAAGCCGCAGATCGCCGCCGCCCTGGCTGCCGCCGCAGTCGCCCTGCTGACCTATAGCTGGCCGTACAAACTCGGGCTGATGGCCGCCGCCTTCAGCGGGATTGCCGTAGGCGTGCTGCTTGAGCGGCGCAAAGCCGACGTGGCCCAGGGCGATGAGGTGCACTCATGAGTTACTGGTGGCTGATCCTCGGCATGACTGCCATTACCTTTCTCATGCGCTATAGCTTGTTTGCCTGGCCCAACATCAGCTTCCCGCCGGTGGTTCGTCAGGGGCTGCACTATGTGCCCACCGCCGTGCTGACTGCCATCGTCGCCCCCGGCATGCTGTTGCCCGATGGCGAACACTGGCAGGTGAGTTTCGATAACGCTTATTTGCTGGCGGGGATCGTGGCGATTGCCATTGCCGCGTTCAGCCGCAATTTGCTGGCGACCATTGGCGGTGGGTTGCTGGTGTTCTTTGCGTTGCGTTGGGTGTTGGGGCAGTAACCCTCAGGTGAATGTCGTTTTGTAGGAGCTGCCGGAGGCTGCGAATGCGGTGTTTCGACCTTTTCGCAGCCTTCGGCAGCTCCTACAAACTCGATTGGGGGCGGGTCAGGCAAAAATGTGTCGCCTGTAATACCGCCATCGCCAGCAAGCCGGCTCCCACACATTCATTCCAAATCAGGTCCGGGTTTACTCCCCCGTCGCAACCTCGCGGGATGGATCGGTAATCCACTCGCTCCACGACCCCGCATACAGCTTGCCTAACGGATAACCGGCCAGGCACATGGCGAACAGGTTATGGCAGGCGGTCACGCCGGAGCCGCAATAAGACACCAGCTTGTCCGGTGAGCGTCCCTTCAGCTGTTCTTCGAAGCGCTGCTTGAGCTGTTCTGCGGGCAGGAAGCGTCCGTCCGGGCCAAGGTTGTCGGTGAAGGCGACACATTGCGCCCCCGGGATATGCCCGGCCACCGGGTCGATGGGCTCGACTTCGCCACGGAAGCGCGCACCGGCACGGGCGTCGATCAGGGTCATCTCTGGATTGCCGAGTTTTTTCTGCAGTTTTTCGGCTGTCAGTAGCAGGTCCATGTCCGGCTTGCCGGTAAAGCGGCCCTGATAGTTGCTCGGTGGATCGAGGCTCAGAGGCAGACCCGCCGCATGCCAGGCCTTGAGGCCGCCATCGAGCAGGTACACGCCGCTGCGCTTGCCCAGCCAGGCCAGGCTCCACCAGGCGCGGGCCGCGTACATGCCAGGGCCGTCGTCATAGAGCACGACTTCGCTGTCCGGGTCGATGCCCCAGTTCTGCAGGCGTTGCACCAGTGCCTGGGGGTCAGGCAGTGGATGACGGCCGGTCTTGCCCTTGCTGATCGGACCGCTGAGGTCGCGCTCCAGGTCGGCAAAATGAGCCCCGGCAATGTGCCCTCCGGCATAGCTGCGCTGGCCGTAATCCAGGTCTTCCAGGGCAAAGCGGCAATCGAGAATGACCAACCCCGGTTGCTCCAGACGGTCGGCCAGTTGTTGCGGGCTGATCAGTTGCGCAAGTGACATCTCGGACTCCTGTGGATAAGTCATGGACGGTTACTCCAGCGCCTGTAGCAAGGGCACGTAGAACGCCTCGCACAGCGCATTCACCTCGTCCCGCGCCAGGGCGGTAACGTAGGCGGATTCAAGCATCAATACCTGATAGACACCGCGACGGATGGCATCTTCGTTCAGGTATGCAGGATTTTCCCGAGTGGTGCACAGAAAGCGCACCCACGAGGTGAGGATAATCCAGGTATTGAGGGTCAGGGATTCAATCTGCACCTTGTCCATGGCCAAGATGTCAGCCTCGACGAAGCTGGCGTAGATCGCAGTGGCCTGGATCAGGCAATGCTGGGAAAAACGCCGGTAGCGTGCTGCCAGCTCCGGATCGGCGTCCAGCAGGTGTTCGAGATCGCGGTGCAGAAAGCGGTAGCGCCACATGCCGTCGAGAATTTCCAGCAGGTACTGGCGCATGTCTTCGACCTTGGGCAGGCGGCCCTTGGGCGGGTGCAGAAAGCTCTGGACCAGGGTTTCGTACTCGCCGAACAGCTCGGCGATGATCGCCTGCTTGTTGGGGAAGTGGTAGTACAGATTGCCCGGCGAAATCTCCATGTGCGCGGCGATGTGGTTGGTGCTCACACTGCGCTCACCGTGCTGGTTGAACAGCGCAAGGCTGCTCTGCACGATGCGTTCACGGGTTTTCAGACGTGGGGCCATGCTTGATCGACATGTTATTGGAGTGTTGCCGATCTTAACGCAGCTGTGGCTAAACTTTCTTTCATCTTGCGCGAGCTTTGTCTTCTCTGCGCGTTGCCACACTATGCCACTGTCACAGGGGCGCCCATCGGCTGCCCGGTCTAATAAAAATTTCAGGGAGCGCATTGCGCCCATGACTCATGTACTCGTCATCGAGGACGATTGCGCGACTGCCAATGAAATCGAAGCCGCTCTGCAGGACCACGGTTTTACCGTGATCTGCGTGGATAACGGCCGTGAAGGCCTGTCACAGGCCTTTACCGACAGGTTCGACCTGATTGTGCTGGACCGCATGTTGCCCGGCACCATTGATGGCCTGGGCGTGCTCACTGCTCTGCGTGCGGCCAGTATTGCCACACCGGTGCTGATCCTCAGCGCCTTGAGTGCCTTGGACGAGCGAGTCCGTGGGCTGCGCGCCGGGGGTGACGATTACCTGACCAAGCCTTTCGAGTTCATTGAGCTGACCGCCCGCCTGGATGCCCTCATGCGGCGCCGCAGCGTGACCTCCAATCCGGAGCGCGAAAGCCGCCTGAAAGTCGGCAAGCTGGAAATCGACCTGCTGAATCGCAGCGTGCGGCGTGGCGATCGTGTAATCGAATTGCTACCTCGTGAATACGCGCTGCTCGAACACTTGATGCGCCATGCCGATCAGGTGATGACCCGCACCATGTTGTTCGAGACCGTGTGGAATTACAGCTACGACGAGCACACCAATGTCATCGAAGTGCATATCGGCCGTCTGCGCCGCAAGATCGATGGCGAAGGTGAAGCGCAAATGATCCATACCGTCCGGGGGGCCGGCTATGTTCTTCGTTCATTTGAATGACATTCCGCGCACCATCAGTTTCCGCACCGGGCTTATGTTTCTGGGGTTGTTCGGCTTCTCGTTCCTGGCACTGTTCGGTTATATCTACTGGCAGACAGCGTTTTATCTCACCACTGAAACCGACGCCACACTGCATCGCCAAGTAGAAAATCGCAGCCGGCAACCGCCTGTACTGATGGAGCGGGAGATTCGCAAGCATGAGGCGCAGGATGCCGAAGGCCGCTTGCCCCATACCCTTTATGACGAGCAAGGCAACTACGTCGCAGGTGCCATGCGCACGCTGCCATCGTTCAAGGCTTTTGATGAGCCCGTCGAGTTTCTATGGTTGAACCCCAATGGCCTTCAGCGGATGGTGCGCTTCATGGTTCACCGGCTGGACGACAACAGGATTCTGTTGGTCGCCCAGGATATGCAGGACATTCGCGAGTTCGACGAACTGCTGGTCAACGCCCTGATCTCAGGCGGCTGCCTGCTATTGCTGGTCGGGCTGTTGGGGGCGATCTGGCTGGGTCACTCCGCACGACGGCGGCTGGACACCCTCACGGATGCGATCAAGGGCATTTTCGAGGGTGACCTCAGCGGGCGCTTGCCTACCCGTGGTAATCACGATGACATCGACCGTATCGCTCATGTGGTCAATGGCATGCTCGATGAACTTGAACGGCTGATGAGCGAAGTCAAAGGCGTCTGCGACGACATCGCCCACGACCTGCGCACACCACTGACACGCCTGATTGCCGGGCTCGAACGCGCCCAGCGTCGGGGTCTGCGCGATGATGAATATGCCGACGCCATCGATGCGGCAATTACCGAGGCCCGCGGGCTGATGCTGACGTTCCGGGCGTTGCTGCGTATTTCCGAAATTGAAGGCAGCGCCCGGCGCAGTAATTTCACTGAAGTCGACCTGAATCAGATTGGTGCCGATGTCGCCGAGTTTTTTACGCCATTGGCTGAGGACAGAGGCATTACCCTCAGTTTTACCCCAGCCGATACTCCTGCCGTGCGCTTGGGTGATGCGCAGTTGCTGTTCGACGCGGCCTGCAATCTGCTGGACAACGCGGTCAAGTTTTCCCCGGATAACGGGCGGGTTCAGGTAGACATCATCGTCACCGCTCAAGGCCCAGGCCTGCGAGTCAGCGATAACGGCCCCGGCATTGCGCCAGAGGAACGTGAGGCAGTGTTCCGCCGTTTGTACCGCTCGGAGTCGAGTCGGCAAACGCCAGGCAACGGTTTGGGGCTGAGCATGGCAGCGGCGGTGGCCCGGCTGCATGAGATGAGCCTGACCGTACATGACGCTGAACCGGGTTGCCGCATGGAATTGCTTAGTGTGCGTGGGCTTTGATCGCAGGAGCAAACCCGTTCGCGAACCGCAGGAGCCGGCTTGCCGACTCCCACAGCACTCTACTTCAACCCATGATCAGGTTGTTGTCAGGCCAGATCAAACCGATCCAGATTCATCACCTTGGTCCACGCCTTGACGAAGTCGGCAACGAACTTGCCTTCGGCGTCGGTACTGCCATAGACCTCGGCAATCGCCCGCAATTGCGCGTGTGAGCCAAACACCAGGTCGACACGGGTCGCGGTCCATTTCGGCGCACCGGTCTTGCGGTCACGGCCTTCGAAGGTCGTGCGCGATGCCGGTTTCCACTCGGTGCCCATATCCAGCAGGTTGATGAAGAAGTCATTGCTCAGCGCTTGCGGGCGTTGGGTAAAGACGCCGTGGGCGCTGTCGCCGACATTGGCCTTGAGCACGCGCAGGCCGCCGAGCAGTACAGTCATTTCCGGCGCGGTCAGGGTCAGCAACTGTGCCTTGTCCACCAGCAGGGCTTCGGCGGATACGGTGTACTGGCCCGCCAGATAGTTGCGGAAGCCATCGGCAATGGGCTCCAGGTAGCCGAACGACTCGACATCGGTCTGCTCCTGACTCGCGTCCATACGCCCCGGAGTAAACGGTACGCTGACGTTATGCCCGGCGTTCTTGGCTGCCTGTTCCACGCCGACGCTACCGGCCAGCACGATCAGGTCGGCGAGGGAAACTTGCTTGCCGCCGACGTTGAAGGCGTTCTGGATACCTTCGAGGGTGCTCAGTACGACGGCCAGTTGCTCAGGCTGATTGACCGCCCAGTCCTTTTGCGGCGCCAGGCGCAGACGGCCACCGTTGGCGCCACCACGCTTGTCCGAACCACGGAAAGTCGAAGCGGCTGCCCAGGCGGTGGAGACCAGTTGTGTAACGGTCAGGTCCGAGGCAGCGATCCTGGCCTTGAGTGCGGCGATATCGTTGTCATCGATCAGCGGGTGATCGACTGCCGGAATCGGGTCCTGCCAGAGCAGCTCTTCAGCGGGCATTTCCGGGCCGAGGTAACGGGCCAGCGGGCCCATGTCGCGGTGGGTCAGCTTGAACCAGGCGCGGGCGAAGGCATCGGCCAACTGCTCGGGATTGTTCAGGAAGCGTCGGGAAATCGGCTCGTAGATAGGGTCGAAGCGCAGGGCCAGGTCTGAGGTGAGCATGGTCGGCGCATGACGCTTGCTCGGGTCATGGGCGTCCGGGATCTTGCCTGCACCTGCACCGTTTTTCGGCGTCCACTGATGGGCGCCAGCCGGGCTCTTGGTCAGTTCCCAGTCGAAGGCGAACATGTTTTCCAGGTACTCGTTGCTCCATTGGGTCGGCGTCGAGGTCCAGGTGACTTCTAGGCCGCTAGAAATGGTGTCGCCGCCTTTGCCGCTGCCGAAGCTGTTTTTCCAGCCGAAGCCCTGGTCTTCAAGGCCAGCCGCTTCCGGTTCAGGGCCGACGTTGGAAGCCGGGCCTGCGCCGTGGGTCTTGCCGAACGCGTGACCGCCGGCGATCAGGGCGACAGTTTCTTCGTCATTCATGGCCATGCGGCCGAAGGTTTCGCGGATGTCTTTTGCCGACGCCACTGGGTCGGGCACGCCTTCCGGACCTTCCGGGTTCACGTAGATCAGGCCCATCTGTACGGCGGCCAACGGGTTTTCCAGAGTGCGGTCGCCCTGGTGGGTACGGCTTTCTTCGTTGCCGTGCTTCTCCGGCTCGGCGACCAGGGTGCCTTCGCCCGGTGGCTGGGTCTGCTGGCCATAACGGACGTCGCCGCCCAGCCAGGTTTTTTCGTTGCCCCAGTACACGTCCTCTTCCGGCTCCCAGACGTCAGGACGTCCGCCGGAGAAACCAAAGGTCTTGAAGCCCATGGATTCCAGGGCAACGTTGCCGGTGAGGATGATCAGGTCGGCCCAGGAAATCTTGCGGCCGTACTTCTGCTTGATCGGCCAGATCAGGCGGCGGGCCTTGTCCAGGCTGACGTTGTCCGGCCAGCTGTTGAGCGGCGCAAAACGTTGCTGCCCTGCCCCGGCGCCGCCACGGCCATCAGCTGTGCGATAAGTACCGGCGCTGTGCCAGGCCATACGAACGAAGAACGGGCCGTAATGACCGAAGTCCGCTGGCCACCAGTCCTGGGAATCCGTCATCAGCGCGTGCAGGTCGCGCTTTACCGCTTCCAGATCCAGGCTTTTGAATTCCGTGGCGTAGTCAAACGCCTCGCCCATTGGGTCGGACAGTGCTGAATGCTGATGCAGGATTTTCAGATTCAATTGGTCCGGCCACCAGTCACGGTTACTGGTGCCACCGCCTGCGGCGTGGTTGAACGGGCATTTGGATTCGGTCATATCTGCTCCTATCTAGGTCGTTTTTTCGCAAAACCTGTGGGAGCCGCCTTGGTGGCGATGACGCCGGAACTGGCGACAGCGTGAGCCATGTCGATCTGCGTCGCTCATGACAGCGCTATCGCCAGCAAGCCGGCTCCCACAAAAGCTGTGTTTATCCCCTCGGCTTGCCGCGCAACATGCTGCCCAGCACCTCGTCCCTTCTGATCCAGCCATGAAAAAGCGCCGCCGCGAGATGGGCGAGGATGGTCAGGAAAAATAGGTAGGCCAGGTAGCGATGAGCTTTGCGCAGGAATGCAAAGGTCTCGGCATTGGCGGCCAGAATCGATGGCAGGCGGATCGAGCTGCTGAGCATCACCGGGTCTCCGGCGGCCGAAATCATTGCCCAGCCAATCAGCGGCATCGCCAGCATCATTGCGTACAGCAGGTAGTGGGAAAGCTTGGCGGCCAGGGCTTGCCATGCAGGCAGGTCGGCTGGCAGCGGCGGCTGAGTGGTCGACAGGCGTACGGCAATGCGCACGATCACCAGCAGCAGAATGGCGATGCCCAGCGGCTTGTGCAGATGCAACAGCCATTCATGCCGCTCGGAGACCGAAGCGACCATGCCCGCGCCGATAAACAGCATGGCGATCACCATCACGGCCATCAGCCAGTGCAGCAGGCGCGCCAGTGGCGCGAAATGTGAAGTTGGCTGGTTCATGGCTGTTGCCCCTTGGCGGGTGCCGCCTGCAATTGATCGACTTCTGCGGTGCGGCGCATGTAGGACGTCGCGTAGGCGGCCGAGCGGGCGGCGAGCAATGGATCGTCTGAGCCCTCGATGCCACTTGGCAGCACCAGCGGGTCGAAGTTGATATCGCGGCAGTCACCGCTGAGCTGCGGTGTGGTGCTGTCCACCACCAGGGTGCCGGCGTTCACTGTCTTGCGCTCGGCAGGCCATTGTTTGGTGGCATCGCCGGTAGGATCGCCGGGGTTGGCCAGGGTCAGCACCAAGTCCCAACGTTGCGGGCCGCTGGCTACTTTTTGAGTCAGGTCACTTTCAAGATAGTCCTTGGCGTCCGGGGTCGGTGCCGGGTCTTTCGCTTGAGCCACCAGGCTCCAGCGCACGGCCTGACGCTGGCCGCTGTCGTTGACCAGGACGAACGCGTTGACGCTGTTGTAGGTCTCGGTGACGAAGCTGGCGGACGGCTTGGCGGTTTTCACCCAGGCCAGGAACGGTTGGGCTTCCGGGTGCGCGGCGAAGAATGCCGGGGGCTTGGCCGGGTCGGGCTTGCCGGTGCTCGGGTCTGGCGCGGTGGCCTTGAGCAGGTCGGTAAACGCCTGGGGCGTGGCCACCGGAAACACCGGCATGCTGTTCATGCCGCTGCGCCATTGTTCACCGTTGGCCTGCCGATACTCCACGGCAAAGCTGCGGATCGGCGCAGCGCTGTCCGGCGAGTACGGATTGCCGGTGGGCAGGGCGAAGCGACCGATGATGGGCGTACGGCCGCTGGCGAAAACCTGGGCTTTGGACAGGGACGCGGCAGCGCCATTGCTTTCGAAGTAGCCCGCTACGCATTGGCCTTTGGGGTGATTGCGGCGGTAGCCGGGGAATACGCCGTTGTTGTGTTCGAAGGTGTCGACGATTCGTGCGGGCGTCAGGCGTTGTGGGTCAAGGGCGCCACTGACGTAGGCAAAGGTGGCGGCAGCAATGCCGACGACGATGCCAATGCCTGCCAGGCGCAGAATGATGGCGCATTTGCTTAGCGGCGGTTTGCGATGCATGGGCGGTTCACGGTCGCTCATCAGGAAACTCCGGGCCTTCGGCCTCTATAAAAAGTAGGAATAGCATGACGCCGCTCAGGGCGGCTTATTCCGGTATAGAAATATAGTGGCTGACGGCCGGAGTAGCGCTGGTCAGGCGCCGCTCGGCTCAACGGTGCCTGAGCGGCAGTTACTGTGGGGGCGAGGAAGGGAGACGGGCTATAACGAATGCGCGCAAATGTCGGGTCTGGCGAATCGCAGCTTATGGCTGTTGAGACAATGGAATGAAGGTACAAGGCGCATGGCCCGAATAGCCGATTGCCGCGCCTTGCTGCAGAAGGCTGGCGGCCAGATTCTGATCTGCCAGCTGGAACGTCCACCCATGGTTGCCATCAGCCTCATCGACTTGTGCGGCTGCGGCAAGGAACGCGGATCTGTCCGGCAGGTACGTGGCGAAGCCATCACTCTTCAAGGCGGTGGTGCTGATGCCCAGGCGTTCGCAAATAGCGGCCTTGGCGCGAATGTCCTCGCGGTCTGCCTGGCGCGATTGTTCAATCAGCGCTTGCAGCTCCGTATCGACCAACTGCCCACCGACAATCAGCTGCGGCCCCTGCTCCCATGATTCGGGCGGGCAGTCCTTGCGTTCCGGTCGCAGGGGGATGTGCGGGTTGATTTCCATCGGATAGATGCGACAGACCAGCGGGCGCGACTCGTAAATACCGCAACGGTTATCGGCATCGAGGTTTCGGCAGGGACCGGCGTTGTAGGCGGCAAAGGTAATCGCCAGCCAGGCTTGCGCAGTGCCGCTGTTGACCCGCACGGAGCGGCGCAGGGCGTGTTCGCGTTGCGTATCGGCAATGCCGAGGCCGCCATCGAGAAAGGCTTCGACCAGTACAATGACCGTGCCACCATCCCCGGCCCAGCGCCGCGCTTCAGCCAATGTCAGCGGCACATGATGATCGTTACAGCATTTGCCGCAGCCAACGCATGAATAGGTTGTGCTGATCAACTTGCCACCTCTCCGGACTTTTTCTTGGAAGGGACCAAGGATGTCGGTTCGGCAGCGTTAAGGTTGTCACATTTAATTTAACTATTCGGGAGGATTTGGGGATAACTCTGCTTTATCCGTAGGGAAATCGGACTCATTCAGAAAAACTATTGGATATATTTAAAATAAAAAACGCCGCATCGCGTGCGGCGTTTGGTTTTTTACATTGAGCATAGTCGCGCCAGAATCAATTAACCGTTTTGACGACCGTAGCCCATGGTGGTGTATTCAAAGTTGTGTGTCGCGCCAGTGCTATCAACATAAGTCAGCTGGGTTTTAACCAGGCCGTCGAATTTTTCAGGGTCCTGGGAGTTGCTGACGCTGGTGACCTTGGCGACGTCCAGGCCTTTGTGTTGGTTGTACTGCTCTACCTGGGTCAGCGGTTTGGCGCTGGCAGAGGTATCGGTAAGTTCATTGGCCGAGGCAAAAACACTGAACAATGAGAATGCGGCAAAGGCTACGTATTTCATGTGAATCTCCAATAAATTAGTTTGAGTCTAAAGTGAACCAAGCGGTTGTTCGTTGGCTTCTGGAGTTGATTCTGTTCGCTTATTGCATCGAGGGTAAATATTTGCGGTCGATAGGTGACATCAGTGATATCGATGTTTGCTTATTTGCCTGTTGATAGTTTCTCCGCGTCCATTTGACTTCATCGTGCCAAGGCTCTAAACACATGGGCTGATCCCCTTTGCGCGAGCCCGTCATGTCCGGCCCTTCCCAACCAGCTTCTGAGCTTGATCATTTATTCACTCGACAGCGCCAGGCCTATGCCGCCAACCCGCTGCCTGTGGTCGGCCAACGCCTGCAATGGCTCAAGAGTCTGGGCGAGCTGCTGCTGGGTGAGCAGGAGACACTCATCGCCGCCATCAGCCAGGACTTCAGTAATCGCAGCGCTGATGAAACCCGCCTGGCCGAATTGATGCCCAGCCTGCTGGGCATCAAGGACGCGCGCCGGCATCTCAAGCAATGGATGAAACCGTCGCGGCGCCGGGTTGGCCTGGCGTTTCAGCCGGCGTCGGCCAGGGTGGTTTATCAGCCACTGGGTGTGGTCGGGATTATCGTGCCGTGGAATTACCCGTTGTTTCTCGCCGTCGGCCCGATGATCGGCGCCCTGGCTGCAGGCAATCGAGTGATGCTCAAACTCAGTGAGTCCACCCCGGCCACTGGCGAGTTGCTCAAACGCCTGTTCGCTCGGGTGTTCCCCGAGGATCTGGTCGCCGTGGTGCTGGGTGAAGCCGAGGTGGGCATGGCGTTCTCCAGCCTGCCTTTCGATCATTTGCTGTTTACCGGCTCGACCAGCGTCGGCAGGCATGTCATGCGCGCTGCAGCAGAAAACCTGACGCCGGTTACCCTCGAGCTGGGCGGCAAGTCCCCGGCCATTGTCTCTGCCGATGTGCCGCTCAAGGATGCCGCCGAACGCATTGCCTTCGGCAAGACCCTGAATGCTGGGCAGACCTGTGTGGCGCCGGACTACGTACTGGTGCCCCATGATCGTGTCGAAGGCTTCGTCGAGGCCTACACCCAGACGGTCAGGGCGTTTTATCCGACCCTGGCGGATAACCCGGACTACACCGCAATCATCAATGAGCGACAGCTGGCCCGGCTCAATGACTATCTGGAAGATGCTCGCAGCAAGGGCGCGCGGGT
This sequence comes from Pseudomonas sp. JUb42, assembly GCF_024807945.1. GTDB lineage: Bacteria > Pseudomonadota > Gammaproteobacteria > Pseudomonadales > Pseudomonadaceae > Aquipseudomonas. Next base: position 199,723 of record NZ_JANUFD010000003.1, read on the forward strand.
GATTTCGCTGTTCGAACAGGGTCAGGGGCGGCGCCTGCCGTTCAGTCTGCTGCTGGACGTCAGCGACGAAATGAGCGTCATGCAAGACGAAATCTTCGGGCCGTTGCTGCCCATCGTTCCCTATACCGACCTCGCTGAGGCATTGGCCTACATCAACCATCGTCCTCGGCCATTGGCGCTATATTACTTTGGCTACGATAAGGGTGAGCAAAAGCGTGTGTTGGAACAGACGCATTCCGGCGGCGTTTGCCTGAATGACACCTTGCTGCATGTGGCCCAGGATGACTTGCCTTTCGGCGGCGTCGGGCCTTCCGGGATGGGGCATTACCATGGGCGCGAGGGCTTCATGACGTTCAGCAAGGCCAAGGGCGTGTTCATCAAACAGCGTTTCAACGCCGCGCGGCTGATTTACCCGCCCTATGGCAAGGCGATTCTACGTTGGGTGTATAAGCTATTTATTCGCTAGGACAGACTTTATTGGGAGCGAAGTCAGTTGGAGCGAATTCATTCGCGAAGGGGTCAGTGAATTCAATACCGCTTTCGCGAATGAATTGGCTCCCACAGTAAAATCGTTCCTATAAACAGTTCTTAGGTGTTGGCCACAGGGCTGATTAAACGTTTGCGCAATGACAGCCAGTGCTCTGTTGCGGCGCACTAGACCTTTGCCCGACTTGGCCGACCGGGATTGCTGCGATACCATCCGATTCCCCAACGGACTCCCGATCAGGACGACGCGATGAACCGAGTGTTGTACCCAGGCACCTTCGACCCAATCACCAAGGGCCATGGCGATCTGGTCGAACGCGCCTCGCGCCTGTTCGATCATGTGATCATCGCTGTCGCCGCCAGCCCGAAGAAAAACCCGCTGTTTGCACTGGAACAGCGCGTGGAGCTGGCCCGAGAGGTCACTAAACACCTGCCAAACGTGGAGGTCATGGGGTTCTCCACCCTGCTCGCGCATTTTGCCAAGGAGCAGAACGCCAACGTATTCCTGCGCGGCCTGCGGGCGGTTTCCGATTTCGAATATGAGTTTCAGCTGGCCAATATGAATCGCCAGTTGGCGCCGGACGTCGAAAGTCTGTTCCTCACGCCATCGGAACGTTATTCGTTCATTTCTTCGACGTTGGTCCGTGAAATCGCGGCCTTGGGCGGCGATATCAGCAAGTTCGTGCACCCGGCAGTGGCCGAAGCGTTGACTGAACGCTTCAAGCGATAGAAAGGTCGGGGTGCATATAAAGGTCTAATGCGGCACAATTCGCCGCATTGGCTTTTGTATGCCCCGGCGTCGGCCGCGGCTGGAGTGTTTCATGTCCCTGATCATCACTGACGATTGCATTAACTGCGATGTCTGCGAACCCGAGTGCCCGAACGAGGCGATTTCACAAGGCGAAGAGATCTACGTGATCAATCCGAACCTGTGTACTGAGTGCGTGGGTCACTACGATGAGCCGCAATGCCAGCAAGTCTGCCCCGTGGACTGCATCCCGTTGGATGAAGCCCATGTCGAGAGCAAGGACGATTTGATGGCTAAATACCTGATTCTGACCAGCAAGGCCTGATCTGGCGCCGATCAGCGTTCCAGCGTGCCGCCGGTGTTGTCGCCGTAACCGTCACCCGAGCAACCCAGGCAGCGTACGAAGGCTGCTTTGGCCGGGCCTACCACCAGCGCGTTGCCGGTTTCTTTGAGGTTACCGCCCAGCGCTGCGAATGGTGAGGCGATGATGAACAGGCCCGTGCCGATGATCGTTGCGCCAATCAGCAGCGGACGCGCGATGATCAGGTCGCCGACCATGGCGTAGGTAGGCGGGTTCTGAATGCTGTAGACCGGATCACCGCTGCCGTGAGCTTCTTTCTCGGCCATGGCAGGCATGGCCTGCATGCCCAGAAGCAGCGCCAGAGTGGCAGCAAGAATACGAAACGGGCGCATGGCGTGATCCTTCAGGCTCAACAAAATGGAATGCTGCTCACTATAAACCGGGCTATCGGTTAAGCAAGTGCTGCGGTGTATGGGTTTTGTTACGTTGATGTGCAGCAAACACCGGCGGTAGGAGCCAACGTGTTGGCGAGGCGTCCATTGCTCGCACCACCGTAGGACCGGCTTTAGCCAGGAGAGCGCCTCCCGGCTGAAGCCGGTCCTACGGCCGGTTCACTTCTGGCACTTCGGACAATACACACTGGCCCTCTGCCCCAGCTTGACCTCTCGCAGTGTCGTGCCGCACACCTTGCACGGCTCCTCGCCCCGCCCGTAGGCGAACAGCTCCTGCTGAAAGTAGCCCGGTTGGCCGTCGCCACCGATGAAGTCGCGCAACGTCGTGCCGCCGCGTTCGATAGCGTGGGCCAGGATGCGTTTGATCTCCATCGCCAGCTTCACGTAGCGCGCCTTGGAAATGCTGCCTGCCTCGCGGCGGGGATCGATACCGGCGGCGAACAGCGCTTCGGTCGCGTAGATATTGCCGACCCCGACCACCACCGCGTTGTCCATGATGAACGGCTTGACCGCCATCGACCGCCCCCGTGACAGCTCGAACAGGCGCAGGCCGTCGAACAGCTCGGTCAGCGGTTCAGGCCCCAGACGAATCAGCAGTTCATGATTGAGCGGATCCAGGCTCCACAGCATGGCGCCGAAACGCCGTGGGTCGGTGTAGCGCAGGGCCAGGCCCGATTCCAACTCGATATCGACGTGCTCATGCTTGAGCGCAGGCAGCCCCGCCTCCACCAGGCGCAGATTGCCTGACATACCCAGATGGCTGATCAGGGTGCCGACCTCGGCTTCGATCAACAGATATTTAGCGCGGCGATTGACCTGCACGATGGTCTGCCCGGACAGGCGCACATCAAGGTCCTCAGGGATCGGCCAGCGCAGGCGGCGGTCGCGCACGATTACGCGGCTGACGCGCTGCCCCACCAGATGAGGGGAAATGCCTCGGCGGGTGGTTTCGACTTCAGGTAATTCAGGCATGGATGGCTCGACAGGCAGCGGCGCGCAGGATCAGTGCGCGCCGAGTTCGCGGATGCTTTCCTTGAGGTTCTCGAAATCGTATTCCGACAGACCGACATAATCGAGAATCAGGTGGCCGATGGCGGCCCACTCGCGATCCTCGGTCTGGTTGCCGAGCACCCGATAGGACTCGCAGATATGCTCGGCCATTTTCAACACGCTCAGCAGGTTCTTCAACGGCGGATTGCTGCCCGTGTCGTCCTTGAAGATCGCCAATGCGTTGTGGTGGTTGGCGATGGCGTTGCTGACATGATCCGGCAGGCGCCAGGATTTGGCAGTGTAGTAGCCGACCACCGAGTGATTGGTGTTGAGCACCGTGTTTTCGGTGTCGACCACCCGCGTTTCCGGCCCGGCATTGGCGTAGGCCTCTTCGAGGGTATCCATGTAGTCGGGAAAGCGCTTGAGCATCAGCGGAATGCCGCAGTCATGGAACAGCCCCAAAGCGTAGGACTCATCCACCGTCTGGGAGCCGATGCGCTTGGCCAGCGTGAGGCTGGTATTGGCTACATCCTGTGCGGTGTCCCAGAAGCGGTTGAGGGTGACGATGGTCTCGTCGCTCATTTCGCCCTTGATCGACTGGGCGTTGATGATATTGATCACCGAACGGCTACCCAGCAGATTAACGGCGCGCTCGATCGAAGCGATCTTGTTGGACAAGCCATAGTGGGCCGAATTAACGATTTTCAGCAGTGCGCCGGACAGGCCGGGGTCTTGCGAAATCAGTCGGGCAATCACACCCAGGTCCGGGTCCGGCATGTACTGTTCCATCTGCAGATCAACCATGATCTGTGGCTGTGGTGGCACAGTGATACCTTGAAGGGCCTCGGTAATTTGCTCGGCAGTCAGCTCTTGGGACATAAGTACACACTCAGGGTCAGGCGGCGATTCTACCCCTTCCCGTGTGCTGAACCACACCGGCAAGGCACCATGAAGCCGTCCGAAATCGCGCAAGCCTATGTAGATAAAGACGTTGGCCTGGAAAAAAAAATTCCATCGGGCGTACGAAGTCCTACAACTGCTGTCGCGACTCTGAACATTCGTTGCTTAATTAGCCCGATGGCCGTTACGACGCGGAATCCCGCGCTATAATCCCGCTCTTTTTTTCGGAGCGACGTCATGTCTCTGCCTAGCTTGCGCCTCAAAGCCAACGCCGACCGTCGCCTGCGCGCCGGCCACTTGTGGGTCTACAGCAATGAAATCGATGTTGCGGCGACCCCGCTGAACGGTTTCGCCGCCGGTGATCAGGCTGTACTGGAAGCAGCGGGCGGCAAGCCGCTGGGCATCGTCGCCATGAGCCCCAACAACCTGATCTGTGCGCGTTTGCTGTCGCGCGACGTCAAGCTGCCGCTGGACAAGTCGCTGCTGGTGCATCGCCTCAACGTCGCCCTGTCCCTGCGTGAGCGTCTGTTCGACAAGCCGTTCTATCGTCTGGTCTACGGCGATTCGGACCTGCTGCCGGGCCTGGTCGTTGACCGTTTCGGTGACATCCTCGTGGTGCAACTGGCCTCCGCCACCATGGAAAACCACAAGGAAGACCTGTTGGCCGCCCTGGTCCAGGTGCTCAAGCCAAGTGGCATCCTGTTCAAGAACGACTCCGCTGCCCGCGATGCCGAAGGCCTGAACCGTTACGTCGAAACCGCATTCGGTCTGGTCCCGGAGTGGGTCGCGCTGGAAGAGAACGGCGTGAAATTCGAAGCGCCGGTCATGGGCGGCCAGAAGACCGGCTGGTTCTACGACCACCGCATGAACCGCGCGCGTCTGGCCCCTTACGTCAAGGGCAAGCGTGTACTGGACCTGTACAGCTACATCGGCGGCTGGGGTATCCAGGCTGCGGCCTTCGGCGCCAGCGACGTGACCTGCGTCGATGCTTCGTCCTTCGCCCTGGACGGTGTTGAACGTAACGCCGCCCTCAATGGTTTCAGCGAAAAAGTCGCCTGTATCGAAGGCGATGTTTTCGAAGCCCTCAAAGAGCTGAAAGCCAGCGAAGAGCGTTTCGACGTGATCGTGGCCGACCCGCCTGCGTTCATCAAACGCAAGAAAGACCTGAAAAACGGCGAAGGCGCCTACCGTCGTCTCAACGAACAGGCCATGCGCCTGCTCAGCAAGGACGGCATCCTGATCAGCGCCTCGTGCTCGATGCACCTGCCTGAAGACGACCTGCAGAACATCCTGCTGACCAGCGCGCGCCATCTGGACCGCAATATCCAACTGCTCGAGCGCGGTGGCCAGGGCCCGGACCACCCGGTGCACCCGGCGATCGTCGAGACGCGCTATATCAAGAGCATGACGGTGCGGTTGTTGCCCAATAGCTGATCAAGCCGCTGGGGGCTGGGAATAAAACCGGCTCCCTGCACAGACCCGATTCTGTGGGAGCGAGGCTTGCCCGCGAAGACGGCTTGTCAGGCGCAGAAGGTGTGTCGGATGGACTGGCCTCTTCAAGGCGGTGCGGCGATCCGACAAGCCTCGCTCCCAAGGCGCCATTACGGTTTCTGCGTAGGCTGCGGAGTAAACCGCACCCCACCAAACTCAAGATTATTGAACGCCGGCTTGATCACCTTCCCCTCGCCCTTCTCGATCAGTTCGATGACCTGGAAGGTATTGCGCATCCCGTTCACCAGCCCGGCCTGGGTCCACTTGCCTTCGACACTGCGAGTGAAGAAGTAGATCGGGTAGACCGAGTCCTTCTTGGATATCTCCAGCACTTCCGGCTGACCATCGTCGTTCAGATCCACTGCCCAAAGCACACAGCCGACGCCATCACAGGGCATTTCGCCGACGTCCTGCTCGGCAAACTGTTCGCTGCCTTCGACGGGCGGGCCGATCCAGGTGAGGTTTTTCGGGCGTTGGCGGTAGCGTTCCCAATCTGCCGTTGGCTCGTCGGCCAGCAGCAGGTCGCGGGAGGCTTTGTCGAACAGTTGCTCTTTGGCGATGTTTTCCAGCAGAACCTGATAGTGGCGACGGCCGATCTCGCCGGTGCCATTGCGCAGTGCATTGGCATCGAAGTCTGCGACTGCAGTGCGGCCGTCCAGCAGGCGCGCGATCTGGTTGCGGGCGCTGAGCTCCAATGGGTTAAGCCACGGGGTATTGGTGGCGACCAGGATCACGAAAGTCAGCATGGCAAGCCACGGGTTGCTGATGCGCAGGCTGCCCAGCCAGGTGTTGTGCCGCAGGATCACCGCCCCGGCCACCGCCAGGCTGTAGAACAGGCTCAGGATGACCAGCGTCATTGCCGAAAAGCGTTGGGGGGTCAGGCCATATTGGTCAATGCGCAGCCAGGTGGAGTAAGCCGCCAGCCCGGCGAGGACGGGCAGGCACAGCAGGCTCAGGTTGATCAGCGCGACCATCGAGCGTGGGTAGCCCGTCGGCTGTAGGCCATCCTGGAATACGCCGTTGATCAGGAAGATGCTCACCGCCACCATGCACAGCAGGATCGGCGTCGAGTAGCCGGTCTGCCAGATGGTGGCGAGGCCGGTAAACGGCAAGGTCGCGGTAAATAGCAGCACGATCAGCGCCGCCAGCGGCATCAGGAACCGGCACAGGGTCAGCAATACGCCGCGCAACAGGGCGATGACCTGGGCGTTTTCCCGGCCCATGCGCATGCCGAGGGAAAACAGCAGCGCCAGGCTGAAGATAATGAACGCTGTGGAGGAGAACAGTCGGTCGAAAGCATCGATGCCGAGCATGCTGAACAGATGGCTGCACAACCACAGCAGCAGCCAGAACAGGCCGGTCAGCAACAGCGCCAGCAGGACGATAAAGCCATTGTTCCAGGCATGGCGGAACAGCACCTCATAGGGCGGCAAATAGCCCTGCTGCCCCGGCCAGGCCTGGATCAGCGCCGTGGCGATATAACCGGCAGCCAGGGCGCTCATGATCCAGCAACCCGACAGCCGCGAATCTGCGGGAATGTCGGCGCCGGTGTAGCCGAATACCCAGGCGCTGACCGCCGCGAACAGCAGCCCCAGGCCCAATATCCCCAGCCAGGTACGCCGCTGTCCGGCCTGTTCGCCGAGCAGTTGCAGATTGGTTCCCACCACCAGCACCAGTGATATCACCGCCGCGACCAGCGCGGGGTGCTCCAGGCCGACTAGCGCGAGCACCACCAGTGCCTGGACCACGGCGATGGTCAGGTAGAAATACAGCGAGCCTTTAAGGGCGGGCATTACAATTCCTTTTGAGACCACGGGGCAGCGCAGTCTAACCACATGGCTTGAATCGGGCTGTGATATTGGCCACAGACGGGGCATTAAGTTTCACCGCATCATACATAGTTAGTCGTTTTGTAGGACGTATAGAACGTAACTCCGTGAAATGTGCGCAAGGCGGTCGCTGATATATAACAATGTACGTGACGAAATGTCGAATCGTACATTTGTATAAGTAAATATACTGTGGTGGTTCAGCGGGTTGTTATTTTTTTTCGCACCTTGATGGGTAACGCTTGTAAAAGTATCACCAAGGTTAATTATTTAACTTAAATGGACTTAAAAAATGATTGACGACACTTCAGTAGAGTACATTCGCGAAAATATGGCCCGCATGGTGGCCGAGCAACAATCCCGTGGTCTGCTCAGCCCGGCCGGTGCCGAGTTGCTCAACAGGCTCATTCATGCCGACCAGGCAGTGGAAGGCGACGGCCTGGAGGTCGGTAGCCTGCAGATGCCGCAGCATGGCGGCGTGAGTCTCAAGCGCCTTTTCGTGATGCGCGGCGAGCCCGACCAATACATTCTTTATGTGCCAGAACAGCCTCAATCGCCGGGCGATCGTATTTTCTACGAGAACTATGACTGGAAGCGCACGGGGTTTGTCCTGGCTGAGTTCCTGGGCAGGCCGGGCGGTCTGGATTATATGATGAACCAGGTGCCGGAAGATCAAGTTGATCGGGTGGCCGGCTACTTTGAAGAAGTCAGCCGAATGCCTTCGAGCTGGAGTGCGAGTGCGATCCTGTTTGCGCCTGCCCAGGGGCAAACTTATCTGCACCAGATTCAAAGTATTGTAAGGCGATAAAGTAGTCGGTTGCGATTTTACTGTAGGAGCGGCTTTGGCCGCGAGGTCGGCCTCCGGCTAAAGTTGCTCCTACAGGTTAGCGATATCGCGCATGTTCCGCTCCCTCAGCGCACTGTTCATCATTCCCCTGCATCACCGGCATGCCATCGCCCCCCTTCAGGTGTAGAATCGCCGGTATTCATCGCCAGTCATCCCCCGGCGGGTTTATGAGCTCAAGCCGAGCGCCCGGTGATCCCGTTGCGTGCGGTTCCTTCGTTGCAGCGTTGACTGACGCGTGCACATGAAGCCTACAGAAGCTCACTCCCTGTTCTGATTAGCCTTTTTTGCCGGAGTGCTCCAATGCCTGATTACCGTTCGAAAACGTCCACCCACGGCCGCAACATGGCTGGCGCACGTGCCTTGTGGCGCGCCACGGGCATGAAGGACGAAGATTTCAAAAAACCGATCATCGCCATCGCCAACTCCTTCACCCAGTTCGTGCCGGGCCATGTGCACCTCAAGGACCTGGGCCAACTGGTCGCCCGTGAGATCGAGCGCGCAGGCGGCGTGGCAAAGGAATTCAACACCATCGCGGTCGACGACGGCATCGCCATGGGCCATGACGGCATGCTGTATTCCCTGCCGAGCCGCGAAATCATCGCCGACTCCGTGGAATACATGGTCAACGCCCACTGCGCCGACGCCATCGTGTGCATCTCCAACTGCGACAAAATCACCCCTGGCATGCTCATGGCCGCACTGCGCCTGAACATTCCGGTGGTGTTCGTCTCCGGCGGGCCGATGGAAGCGGGCAAGACCAAGCTGGCCAGCCACGGCCTGGACCTGGTCGACGCCATGGTCATCGCCGCCGACTCCAGCGCCAGCGATGAAAAAGTCGCCGAATACGAGCGCAGCGCTTGCCCGACCTGCGGTTCGTGCTCCGGCATGTTCACCGCCAACTCGATGAACTGCCTGACCGAAGCCCTGGGCCTGGCCCTGCCGGGCAACGGTTCGGTACTGGCGACCCACAGCGACCGCGAACAACTGTTCCTGCGCGCCGGCCGCACCATCGTTGACCTGTGCAAGCAGTACTACCAGGGCAACGATGACTCGGTCCTGCCGCGCAACATCGCCAACTTCAAGGCATTCGAAAACGCCATGACGCTGGACATCGCCATGGGTGGCTCGACCAACACCATCCTGCACCTGCTGGCCGCTGCCCAGGAAGCCGAGATCCCGTTCGACCTGCGCGATATTGATCGCCTGTCGCGCAAAGTGCCGCAGCTGTGCAAAGTAGCGCCGAACATCCAGAAGTACCACATGGAAGACGTGCACCGCGCCGGTGGCATCATCAGCATTCTCGGCGAACTGGCCCGTGGCGGCCTGCTGCACACCGAAATGCCGACCGTGCATAGCAAAACCATGAGCGAAGCCATCGCCAGGTGGGACATCACCCAGACCACCGACGAAGAGGTGCACACCTTCTTCAAGGCAGGCCCGGCCGGTATCCCGACTCAGGTTGCGTTCAGCCAGTCGACCCGTTGGGACACCCTGGACGATGACCGTGAAAACGGCTGCATCCGCAGTGTCGAGCACGCCTATTCGCAAGAAGGCGGCTTGGCCGTGCTGTACGGCAACATCGCGCTGGACGGCTGCGTAGTGAAAACCGCCGGTGTCGACGAGTCGATTCACGTCTTCGAAGGCAATGCCAAGATCTTCGAAAGCCAGGACAGCGCCGTACGCGGCATCCTCGCTGACGAAGTGAAAGCGGGCGACATCGTGATCATCCGTTACGAAGGCCCGAAAGGCGGCCCGGGCATGCAGGAAATGCTCTACCCGACGTCCTACCTGAAGTCCAAGGGCCTGGGCAAAGCCTGCGCACTGCTGACCGATGGTCGTTTCTCGGGCGGCACCTCGGGCCTGTCCATCGGCCACGCTTCGCCGGAAGCGGCAGCAGGCGGCGCCATCGGCCTGGTGCGCGACGGCGACAAAGTGCTGATCGACATCCCGAACCGCTCGATCAATCTGATGATCGACGACGCCGAGATGGCCCAGCGTCGTGCCGAGCAGGACAAGAAAGGCTGGAAACCGGTCGAAGCGCGTCCACGCAAAGTCACCACTGCCCTCAAGGCCTACGCCCTGCTGGCCACCAGCGCCGACAAGGGTGCCGTGCGGGACAAGGCGATGCTGGATAAATTGGTGCCGTAAGCGACATCGGTTGAACAAAAAAACCGCCTGCATGCAGGCGGTTTTTTTGTGTCTGTGATGGGAGCAACCCTTGAGAATTGAGGGAAACAGGTACAACTCAATGTCAATGAGGTTGACATCAGCGGCGCCTGTTTTGATAAACTGTAGGAGTCGGCACAGACTGGAACCTTGAGAAAGGGGTGTCGATCCGGAGGCAGAAACGCCTCTCCGAGCCTTGGCTGGATAAGCGTGTAATGCGCGAAAAGGTAGACCTTTAACTGGATTCACGGAAAGCCCCGACGCGAAAGCGCCGGGGCTTTCTGCTTTGCGGTCAGAGCGTAATGCCCTTGGCCCGCTGGCTGAGCACCCAGGATAGATTGTGGCTTCGTCCCTTGGGCATGCTTGAGCGTCCCCATTGATCCAGCGGGTAGGCTGATATGACGAAGAGCTTCAACGTGTTCACTGTTTTCTCTGGCTTGGTGATTTGAAAGAAAATCGCGTAATCGTAGATATCCAGGCAAAACAATCGACGCTGGTTTGAGCTGTGATGCAAGGTCACATGTGCATCACCCATACGGTCACAAATCCAGTGACGCAGCTCTTTACTGGCTTCCCATCTGGATGGCGAGAAGTTTCGCTTTTCGCCGCGATTGAAAATCAGCTTGCCTTCATTTTTCTGATCGGTGAAGCAATGGAAGCCGAATGTGAAATGAATGGTGATGTCGACGTCGTCAATTCGAAGTGCATGAGTAAAGGGCAGTAAGTGCGCCATGCTGTAGGTGCGCCCATTGTCATTGATATCTGTCCAGCGCATACCCACTCCCATAAATCCAGGGCATCAAGGGTATTGCGCCCATGCGTACCACAAGGTCACCTCAGGCCTTGCAGCCGAATTTGCCAATGGCGACGCGCAGGCTAGTTATGGGAGCCAGTAGAGACAAGGGGGCGGGATCGATAAGGACATTTCACTCAAAAGAAACAGAGTGTTCCTTCGCATTCGCTAACCTGCATATGTTCATGAACGTCTGCGGGGACCAAGGCGAAGTCAAAGCGGATTTCGTCTGCGACGGAACCCGGCAGCTCAAGGCGGCCGGCGGTTTTATAGCCAATTATAGAGCGACTATAGACCAATTATAGAGAGCGCTATGGGCACAAAAAAACCGCCTGCATGCAGGCGGTTTTTTTAACTCTTCACACCGCCCGCTGTGCCTGAAGCTGTTCCAGTTGATGATTGGCCAGGGCCTTGGCCATATCGATCAGGTACATCGCCGCAAAGGGCAGATCGCGTTTGGCGCCGCTGTGCTGATCGCCGGATTCATAGACGACGGCTGCGGCGCAACGCAGGATCTCGTGTATGCGCAGCAGGGTTTCTTCGGTGGTGTGGGGTGGATCGGGGATTAACTTTTCAGTCATGAAGGTTTTCTCGCTGCGAATAGCCAGCCCTTCGTTGTTTCTCACGCGACAAAGGGGGTGGCGGCTGTGAAGCGGGGTGAGAAACCGGTGAGAAACCCAGACAAAAGACCCGGCCAGACCGAAGTCTGCCCGCCACAGCCGCCATAAAGCATCTGCCGATAAACCACTCGGCAAAATAACGCGGTGAAGCTTGTACTGGATTTACGAACCGGGTTCTCACGCCCGACCACCGAATTTTTCAGTGGCGGGACGCAGGCTAGTCCCGGAAATTCGCAGAAACAAGCGGTCGGGATTGTTTCGGAAATTTCACTCAAGAGATAGAGAGCGGTCCTTCATATTCGTCACATTTGTTGTGTCGGGCCCATCGTCGCAAGAGCTATAAGACTGAGTTTTATGGAAGCGAATTCTGCGAATGCGAATTGAGTGGGAACGAACTGGAGGACAAACTGTGGGAGCGAATTCATTCGCGAAGGGGTCAGTAAATCCCACGCATTGGTATCGTCTGAAATAGCGCTTTCGCGAATGAATTCGCTCCCACAATTTCATGCAGGGCTCGGCCCCACAGGGTCAGCAGATAGCCCCATCCACCAACACCTGCAACGAATCCCGCGAACACCGTTCGACCCGCGCCTGTACCCCATACACCTCGGCAAACAGCGCCGGGCTCAGTGTCGCTTCGGCAGCCCCGAAAGCGAACAATTGGCCATCGCGCAGCACCGCCAGGTTGTCGGCGTAGCGCGCGGCGAGGTTGATGTCGTGCAGCACCACCACGGCAATCAGCTGATGCTCCCGGGCCAGGCTGCGTACGCATTCCATGACCTTGAGCTGGTAGTTCAGGTCCAGGGCGCTGGTGGGTTCGTCCAGCAGCATCACGTGCGGGCGACGGGCGATCAGTTGCGCCAGGCTGACCAGTTGCCGCTGCCCGCCCGACAGGCCATTGAGCAGGCTGTCAGCCAGGTGGCCGATGCCGATCCGTTGCAGGGCCTTGAATGCTTCCTCCAGGCAGGCATTCTCCGACAACGGCACGCCATCGAGCGGGCTGACCCGCAGCGCGGCCATGACACTTTCCATCACGCTCAGCGCCAGGCCCGGCGGCAGGTTTTGCGGCATGTAGGTGATCAGCCGGGCGCGCTCAGCCACTGACATGCGGGTCAGTTCGCTGCCACCCAGCACCACGCTGCCGTGCATTTTTTCCAGCCCCGCCACGGCCCGCAACAGGGTCGACTTGCCCGCGCCATTGGGGCCGATCAGCGCCGTCAGGGTGCCGGGCAGCAGTGGTGGCAGGGACAAATCACGCACCACCTTGCGCCTGCCGTAGCTGACCTGTACCTGGCCGACCTGCAAACCCGGATTCATAGCTGTCTCCCACGCTTGAACACCAGCACCACGAAGATCGGCACGCCGACCAGTGCAGTGACGATGCCCACCGGCACTATCACCCCCGGCAAAATCGCCTTGCTGACAATCGACGACAGCGACAGCAACAAGGCGCCGACCAGCGTGCTCGATGGCAGCAGGAAGCGCTGGTCTTCACCGACCAGTAACCGAGCGATATGCGGCCCGACCAGGCCGATAAAACCGATGGTGCCGACAAAGGCCACGGCGGTGGCCGACAGCAGGCTGATGCGCAGCAGCGAGAGCAGGCGCAAGCGCCGTACATCGACGCCGAAGCTCTGCGCCCGGTCTTCGCCCATGCGCAGCAGGGTCAGGCGCGACGAGGCGGCCAGGGAAAACGGCATGACCACCGCCAGGACCAGAGCGAGAATGCCGAGTTTGTCCCAGGTCGCCCGCGCCACGCTGCCCAGGCTCCAGAACACCAGTTGCTGCAGGACGTCTTCGGTGGCGACCAGTTGCAACAGCGCCACCAAAGCGTTGCAACTGAACACCAGGGCGATGCCGAACAACACCAGGCTCTCCACCCCGGCACCGCGCAGGCGCGACATGGCTTGCAGCAGAAACACCGACGCTGCGGCGAAGACAAACGCCGATAGCGACACCAACGTATTACCCGACAGCCAGCCAATCGATATCGGAAACACAATCACCAGGGACGCGCCCAACGCCGCCGCCGAGGACACGCCGAGGGTAAAGGGGCTGGCCAGGGGGTTATTGAGGATTGCCTGCATCTCGGCCCCGGCCAGGGACAACGCACCGCCGACCAGAATCGCCATCAGCGCGTAAGGCCGGCGCACGTTCCAGATGATCACCCGGTCGGTGATTGCCAGATGCGCCGGGTGCAGAATGCCGTCGATCAGGGTGCCGATGCCCATGCCCGAGGGGCCGGTGGCCAGGTCCATCAATACCGCGCAGAGCAAGGTCACGACCAGGCCGGTCAGCAACAGCACGCGCCGGGCAACCAGGCGCCGATAACCCTGGCGGGCATCGATCAAGCCCTGCCCGTCTGCTTCAGGCAGTGCGTTGGCTCGTGCATTCACTTGGCTGCGTCGATCCAGTACTGCCCGGCCAGGGGCATGGACAGGAACGAGTGGTTCAGCTCGTCCATGGTCGCTTGTGGGTCAAGGCTGCCGAGCTTGTCGGGGTTGATCCACTTGGCCAGGGCTTCGATCGCGAGAATGTTGTACGGCGAGTTGTAGAAGTCATGCCACAGGCCATGGGCTTGCCCGGCCTTGATCGGGCGCAGGTCGGCGAATTCGGGGCGAGCCAATACACGTTGCAGAGCAATCCGGGCAGGCGCCTCTTCGACACCGGCGCCCAACAGCAGGCCCGGCTCGTGGTTGCCAGTGGCAATGTAGATATCCGGATCGGCCTTGAGCACATACTCGACGCTGACATCACCCAGTGAACCCGGCACCACGCCATCGGCGATATTGCGCCCGCCGACCATCTTGATCACTTCGCCCAGGCCGCTCTTGCCGGTGGTGTGCCCTGGCGCCAGCCAAACGCCGGCGAGCAGTTCGAGGAAGACTGATGGCCGCTCGCTGTCTTTCACGGTGCCGAGGGTGTCAGTGATGTGCTTGAGGTGACGGTTATAAAAGTCGACAAAGGCGGTGGCTTCAGCCTCGCGATTCAACGCCTGGCCCAGCGCCTTCATGCTGGTGCGGGTGCCTTCCACCGGGTTGACCCGGAAGTCGATGAACAGCACCGGGATACCGGCCTGGGCCAGGGTGTCGGCCACCGGGCTGTGTTCGGTCGGGCCGTGGCCGGAGATGCTGAACACCGCCAGATCGGGCTTGAGAGCCAGGATCGCCTCGGCGCTGACGCTCTGCTCGGAGGCCTGGCCGATCAGGGGGATGTCCTTCACGTGCGGGAATTTCGCCGCATAGGCGTTATAGGTGTTGGGGTCGAGCTTCTTCAGATCCGCCTGCCAGCCGACGATGCGCTGGAAAGGATTGTCGCGATCGAGCAGGGCAAACACTGAAATCAGCCGACCTTCGCCCAACACCACGCGCTGTACCTGATCGGGCACGTTGACGTGGCGGCCGAGCACATCGACCACCTCTCTGGCAGAAGCCGTGGAGGCCAGGCCAAGCCAGGTGCTCAGGACCAGCAGCAACGCAAGGCCAAGGCGCTTGCGTACAGCGATGAAGATGAATTCGATCAACATTCGGGCTTCCCACCGTAAATTACAATGACTCGCATTTAGATTCGGTAGTTTAATAAGCGCCGTCGCCAGGGATTGCGGGAGTTTGTATTGGGAGTGCAGCAAAGGCCGGGCTACAACATTCCATTACATTTGCCGCCGTTGCTGCCCTGTGTTTATCCAGAGAATCATTGCCCCCGAAGGCTTCGCTGACCTCATGTCCAAGCAAGATCACCTGCTGATCGTCGATGACGACCCCGAAATCCGCCAGTTGCTCGCCGATTACCTGCGCGATGCGGGCTACCAGACCTCCACCGCCTGCGACGGCAAGGAAATGCGCCGCCGCCTGGAGTTGAACGTGATCGATCTGATCGTCCTCGACCTGATGCTCCCCGGCGAAGACGGCCTGAGCCTGTGCCGCGATCTGCGCGCCACGTCGAATATCCCGGTGATCATGCTCACGGCTCGGGGCAGCCTGATCGACCGCATCGTCGGCCTGGAAATCGGCGCCGATGACTACTTGCCCAAGCCTTTCGACCCTCGCGAGCTGCTGGTGCGGATCAAGGTCGTCCTGCGCCGGGCCCAGAGCTTTCCCGAGCGGGCGCGCATCGATGAGGCGCCGTCGGTGCGCTTCGACGGCTGGCTGCTCGACACCCGCACTCGCCAGGTCACCTCCCCCGCCGGCGTGACCCTGGCTCTGGGCGGCTCGGACTACCGGGTGCTGCGCCTGCTGCTGCAACATCCAAACCGACCCCTGAGCCGCGACTTCCTGCTCAATCATGTGTTCGACAAGGACAGCACGCCCTTCGACCGTTCCATCGACGTATGCATCAGCCGCCTGCGCCAGCAATTGCAGCCGGGCCTGATCAAGACCGTGCGCAACGAGGGTTACATGCTCACCGCTGCTGATGTAGTGAGCGAGTCTTGAAGCTGCTGCCGCGCACCCTGTTCGGACGGCTGATCATCATTCTGGTCACGGGCATGCTGGCGGCGCAGATCCTCACCAGCAGCATCTGGTACGACGTGCGCCACAGCCAGGTGCTGGAAATTCCTACGCGCCTGATCGCCAGCCGTCTGGCCGATATTGTGCGCATGGTGCAGCAGGACCCGGTGCATGCCGAGCTGTTCCTGCGTCATCTGCAGTCGGAGGATTTCGACCTGCGCCTGATCGACAAGCCGATGCCCGCCAACAAGGCCCTGAGCAGCGCCGATATGGCTACGGAGCATCTGCTCAACGAGGTGATCGAGCGCAAGAGCGGCTTTGCCAGCAACCTGCATCTGCTGAGCCTGTCGCTGCTCGATGAGCGCGGCCATATCGCCGGGTTGCCGGCGCTGTTCGGTTCCAGCCCCGCTGCCGGGCAATTTCTGTTGGAACTGAATCTGCCCGATGGCCGTTGGTTGCGGGTGCAAGCCTACGAGGAACAGGGCTGGACCAGCCTGACGCCGGTGCAGGTGCTGTTCGATTACTTCATGCGCATCTATCTATTGCGCATCATTGTGGTAGTGATCATTGCGCTGCTGGCGGTGCGCCTGGCGATTCGCCCGCTGATCGAGCTGACCCGCGCCGCCGAAGCACTGGGCCGGGATATCCAGCGCCCGCCGCTGCCGCTGGAAGGCCCGGTGGAAGTGCGCCGGGCCGCCCAGGCGTTCAACAGCATGCAGCAGCGCCTGATCGCCAGCATCGCCGAACGCACGCGTTTTCTCGCGGCGATTTCCCACGACCTGCGCACGCCCATCACCCGCATGCGCCTGCGCACCGAAATGCTCAACGACGAAGTGGTGCAGGGGCGTCTGCGCAAGGACCTGGACGATATGGAAGCCATGGTCACGGCCACCATGACATTCGTCAGCAGCGGCGAAACGCGCGAGGCGCGGCAGAACGTCGAGATCAATGCGTTATTGCAGGCGTTGCAAGCGGATCTTGCCGATATCGGTGCACAGGTGTTGATCCATGGGCGCGCTCACTCGCCGCTGTCGGGCTACGCCGACAGCCTCAAACGCTGTGTGCAGAACCTGCTGGAGAACGCGATTCGCTATGGCCGGGACGTGGAAATACAGGTCGAGGATCAGCCGCAACTGCTGCGCATCATCGTGCGCGACCGCGGACCGGGGGTGCCCGAGGACATGCTTGAACAGATCATCGAACCCTTCTACCGCCTGGAAAACTCACGCAATGCCGACACTGGCGGCCACGGCCTGGGCCTGAGTATCGCCCACACCATTGCGGCAGCGCATAACGGCACGTTGAAGTTGCGTAATCGGGACGGGGGCGGGTTGGAGGCGGTGGTGGAGTTGCCGAGGTAGAACGCAGGCGCGATTTGTGGGAGCGAGGCTTGCCCGCGAAATGAACGGCGCGCAGTATCAGCAATACCGTGTCGCTCCATTCGCGGGCAAACCTCATTCCTACAGGGTCTATCTGGCTTTATTGGATGTCTTCAGGCTTGACGATGACCCAGTTCTTGTCTGCGGTCACCGGCAGACCTTCCTTGGCTTGCGCCTCGGCGTTGGACTTCATCATGCCGTCGATCTGCTTCATGTATTTGTCTTTGCGGTTGACCCACAGGTGCACGCCGCCTTTGCTGACGTCGACGCTGTGGAACAGCATGTAGCCGTCGCTGCTCGGGGTGTCGCCGCCGACCAGGACCGGTTTCTTCCATTGGTCGATGTAGGTCAGGATCGCCGCCTGTTTGCCCGCCATCCAGGTCGCCGGGGTCCACAGGTATGGGGTCAGTTCCAGGCCCATGTTGGCTTTCGGGTCGTATTTGCCAGCGCTGATCTGCTTGCGTGCAGTGGTCAGCTCGCCGGTCTTGCGATCCTTGAGCAGGGTCGTCACGCCGATCACGTTCTGCGGTTTGACGTTGTAGCCGTATTTCGGATCGGCAGCGACCATGCGCACCAACTCTTCGGACGCGGCGGTCATTACATAGACCTCGATGCCGTTCTCCATCAGCTTGTTGTACAGCTCGGCTTGACCTGTGAAGACTTTCGGCGGCTCGACGTTGATCTGCTTGACCACGTCGCCTTCGTAATAGGTGCTCGGCACTGGCTTGCCGGAGGCCATCAGCTCGTCCACATAGCCTTTGAGTTCTTGCAGAGTGAAGCCGGAGAACACTTGCGCGACCCATGGGTAGCAGACCATGTCATCGACTTCGCACAGGCGGTAGTAGTAGCTGAACAGGCTTTCCTTGTGGTCAGCCGTGTCTTTGAAGGGGATCAGTTTCAGCGACGGGTCGAGTTTTTCCCGCGTCAGCACGCCTTTGTTTTCCAGGAACGGCAGCAGGGACTCTTCCAGATCGTAGCGATAGCTGGTGTTGTCCATGTCGAAGACCGCGAAATTGCCCTTGTTGGCATTGGCGGCAATCATGGCGTCGAGCTGCTTGGCGGCAGCTTCCGGCCAGTGCTTCAACTCGGTGGCAGCGGCCTGGCCGGCAAGGCCCAGACCCAAGCCTAAAGTGAGTGCGGCGGCTAGCAGTGTTGGCGCGAATTTCATATCCGTATCCCCTCCGACAAATAAAGGAGACCGACCGTAACAAAATCCTGTGACAGTTCAGGCACGTCAACGACCGCATGCGTTCTGAGTGCGTCATGGCGAGAACCATTCGCGACAACAAGGTCAAAAGCGACACTTTTGTTACAGTTTGAAATGGTTGACCTAAGCGCGCTCCCAGACCTCGAAGCGGTACGCAGGCTTACCATCCGCAGCAGGATTCGCTGTATCGGAAACCAACTTCCACTGCTGCGGATCGAACTCAGGGAACCAGGCATCGCCTTCGGGACTCAATGCCACGCGGGTCAGGTACAGGCGATCGGCGTCGGGCAGGCCTTGGGCATATAACTGTGCACCACCAATCAACATCACTTCGTCGGCACCCTGCTCCTGTGCCCAGGTTTCGGCGCGAGCGACCGCGGCCTCCAGTGAGGTGAAGACTTCAGCGCCTTCCAGTTGCAGGTCGGCCTGGCGGGTGACTACCAGATTGAGGCGACCGGGCAGCGGGCGACCGAGGGAGTCCCAGGTCTTGCGGCCCATGATGATCGGCTTGCCGAGGGTCGTGGCCTTGAAATACTTGAAATCCCCCGGCAAATGCCAGGGCATGGAATTGTCGACGCCGATCACCCGGTTTTCACCGAGAGCGGCAATCAGGCTGAGGGGGAGATGTTTTTTCATGGCGGCGAGAATAACACTGCGCGGGTATGCTTCAGAATCGGTTAATCAATTGGCAGGAGCAAATTGTGGGAGCGAATTCATTCGCGAAGAGGCAGGTACACTCAATACATCTCGACGACTTCACCACCGCCTTCGCGAATGAATTCGCTCCCACAGACTTCGCTCCCCAATTGGACCGCGCAGTTCGCTGTGGGTACTCGGAATTTAGTTAATTTGAATGGTTATAGATGTGACTGCTTTAACCCCACTCGACACTCTCTGGCTCACCGAAACCATCCGCCTGCGCGAAGAGCAGGCCGGGGCGCTGGAGGATCAGGAAGCCAATCGCCGCGCCCGCGCCGAGGGCGGTGACCTGCGCACGCGCATCACCCGCCGTGCCCTGTGGCTGGCCGAGCGTGATGGCCTGACCGGGGCGCTGCGTCACTGGAAGCAGGGTGCGCGCCTGGCGTTGCTGGCGCTGTTGGTCGTCGCGCTAGTCAGCGGTGCGGGTCTGGCGTTGGCCGCCATGGGCGATGGTCAGCATCCGGTCAATGTGTTCTGGGCCCTGGGCAGCCTGTTGGGGCTGAACCTGATTCTGCTGCTGGGCTGGTTGGCGGGCCTGCTGCTGGCCGGTGAACACGGCGCCATTCTTGGGCGCCTGTGGTTGTGGCTCAGTGACAAGCTCGCCCGTGATGCCAGGGCCGCGCAACTGGCGCCGGCGCTATTGGTGCTGCTGCAACGCCAACGGCTGAATCGCTGGGCGTTGGGCCTGTTGGTCAACAGCCTGTGGACAGTGGCGTTGCTCTGCGCCCTGGCGTTGATGCTGTTGTTGATGGCGACGCGGCGGTACGGCTTTGTCTGGGAGACCACCATTCTCGGCAGCGACACCTTCGTCCACCTGACCCAGGCCCTCGGCGCGTTGCCTGCGCTGCTGGGCTTTGGCGTACCCGATGAAAGCCTGATCCGCGCCAGTGGCGATGGCAGCATCGAAGCCGCCCGCCAGCTTTGGGCGACCTGGCTGGTGGGCGTGCTGCTGGTCTACGGCATCCTGCCGCGCTTGTTATTGGCTTTGCTGTGCCTGTGGCGTTGGCGACGGGGGCGCGACCAGTTGGCCCTGGACCTCAATCTGCCCGGCTACGGCACTCTGCGCGAGCGGCTGATGCCCAGTAGCGAGCGCCTGGGGGTGAATGATCCGGCACCGGCTGCCCTGCATCAGGTGCCCAGCGGCGTCTCGGCGCAGTACAGCGATGGCGCTGTGCTCGTCGCCATCGAACTGGACGAGCAACGCAGCTGGCCGCCCGCTTTGCCAAAAACCATTGCCGATGCCGGAATTCTCGACAGCCGCGAGTCGCGCAAGAAACTCCTCGATCAATTGACCCGCTTCCCCCCTGCCCGCCTGGCCATCGCCTGTGACCCGCGGCGCTCGCCGGACCGGGGCAGCCTGGCGCTGATCGCCGAACTGGCCCGTTGTGCCACCGCTACACGGGTCTGGCTTTTACCTGCACCTGCCGGGCAGGCGCTGGACTCCGCGCGTCTCAGCGACTGGCATGAGGCCCTGCAACAACTGCAATTGCCATGGGCCGACAGCGCGCCGCTGAGCTGGCTGGAGAAGGGTCATGACTAAAGCCTTGAAGCTCGCCGTGGTCGGCCATACCAATGTCGGCAAGACCTCGCTGCTGCGCACCCTGACTCGCGACGTAGGCTTTGGCGAAGTCTCCCACAGGCCCAGCACCACGCGGCATGTCGAAGGCGCGCGGCTGTCGGTGGACGGCGAGGCGCTGTTGGAGTTGTACGACACTCCGGGCCTTGAAGACGCCATCGCCCTGCTCGACTATCTGGAAAACCTCGATCGCCCTGGCGAACGTCTGGATGGCCCGGCCCGTCTGGCGCGGTTTCTTGATGGCAGCGAAGCCCGGCAACGCTTCGAACAGGAAGCCAAGGTGCTGCGTCAGCTGCTGACCTGCGATGCCGGGCTGTATGTCATCGATGCCCGTGAGCCAGTGTTGGCCAAATACCGCGATGAGCTGGCGGTGCTGGCCGGCTGCGGCAAGCCTTTGCTGCCGGTGTTGAACTTCGTCAGCAGTGCCGGGCACCGCGAGCCGCAATGGCGCGAGGCCCTGGCCCGGTTGGGCCTGCATGCACTGGTGCGTTTCGACAGCGTGGCGCCGCCGGAAGATGGCGAGCGGCGGCTGTATGAAAACCTGATGTTGTTGCTCGAACATGCTCGGGATCAGTTACAGCGCCTGATCGTCGATATTGAAGCCCAACGTCAGGCCCGTTGGCAGAGCGCGAGCCATCTGATCGCCGAGCTGCTGATTGACTGCGCCGCCTGCCGTCGCAGCGTGGTGACCGAGGCGGGCCATGTGCAACAGGCCATCGATGAGCTGCGCAAGAGCATTCGTCAGCGCGAGCAGCGTTGTGTCGAGTCCTTGCTCAAGCTCTATGCCTTTCGCACCCAGGACGCTGCCGCAGCGGATTTACCTTTGCTCGATGGGCGTTGGGGCGATGACCTGTTCAATCCGGAAACCCTCAAGCAGCTTGGCGTGCGAGTCGGCGGCGGGATCGCTGCGGGGGCGGCGGCCGGTGCCGGGGTTGATCTGTTGGTTGGCGGCATCACTTTGGGTGCGGCGGCACTGGTCGGTGCCTTGGCCGGGGGCGCACTGCAAACTGCACGCAGCTACGGCTCGCGGCTGTTGGGCAAGCTCAAGGGGCAGCGCGAGCTGACGGTGGATGATGCGGTGCTGCGCCTGCTGGCCTTGCGTCAGCGGCAACTGCTGCAAGCGCTCAATGTGCGTGGCCATGCGGCCATGGAGCGCATCCAGCTCGATGGCCCGCAGGATAAAACCTGGCGTGAAGGCAGGCTGCCTGAGGCCTTGCGCAAGGCCCGCGCTCACCCGCAGTGGTCGTCGCTCAACCCCCAGGCGAAGCTGGGTCAGGCCGAGCGTCAGGAGCAGATCAGCGAGCTGGCGCGGCACATTACCCCCGACCGGTAGTCGCATCTGGCATTTTGCAGTATTGCAAATGCCCGGCGCCCGGTATGATCGCGCGCCCTGATACACCCGGAACCGGACCTGATGAAACCCACCCTGATCGCCGCCGCAGAGCTCGACCGTCTTGAGACCTGGCAGAAATACTCCAGCTACATGTGCGGAGGCTGTGTGTCCAGCTGCTGCACGTTGCCCGTGGAAGCGAAGATCAAGGACCTGATCCGGATCGGTATCGTTGACGAGTTCGAACAGGGCGATAACCCGAAGAACATCGCCAAGCGCCTGCAAAAGGAAGGTGTCGTCGAGCGCTTCAATCAGAAGACCGGGATCTTCACGTTGCAGCGCATGAGCAACAACGATTGCTTGTACCTGGACCGCAAGAGCCGCCTGTGCACCATCTACGACAAGCGCCCGGACACCTGCCGCAACCACCCAAAGATCGGCCCGCGCCCTGGCTATTGCGCCTACAAGCCCAAGGAAGTGGTACGTCAGGACCACGGCACCCTGAATGCCAATTCGGGTCGGGTGCCGATCAAGTTCTGATCTCGTTGTGACACTGGCGCGGCGCTGTCGCCCGGTAAACACGGTTTTGTAGGAGCTGCCGAAGGCTGCGAATGGGTCTATCAGATAAACCGCTTTCGCAGCCTTCGGCAGCTCCTACATTCATATCGCATTGCAAAATCATGGTCTGTGCATGAATCCCAGACATAAAAAAACGCCCCCGGTCGTAAGGCCGGGGGCGTTTTTGTTCAGCCAGGACTAATTATCAGATCTTGGCTTTCTTGGCAGCGCGGGTACGCTCGCTTTCGTCGAGGATCTTCTTGCGAAGACGGATCGACTTAGGCGTGACTTCGCACAGCTCGTCTTCCTGGATGTATTCCAGAGCCTGTTCCAGAGTGAATTTCACCGGTGGAACCAGAGCGATGGTTTCGTCTTTACCCGAAGCACGCATGTTGTCGAGCTTCTTGCCCTTGGTAGGGTTGACGCCCAGGTCGTTGTCACGGCTGTTCTGACCAACGATCTGGCCGTTGTAGATTTCCTGACCGTGTTCAACGAACAGCTTGCCACGCGCCTGCAGGGTTTCCAGGGAGTAGGTCAGTGCCTTGCCGGTCTCAACCGATACCAGTACGCCGTTCTGACGGCCGGACATGTGGCCCGATTTGACGGTGTCGTAGCGATCGAAGATCGAGGTCAGGATGCCAGCACCGTTGGTCAGGGTCAGGAACTGGTTACGGAAA
This sequence comes from Pseudomonas sp. JUb42, assembly GCF_024807945.1. Taxonomy (GTDB): domain Bacteria; phylum Pseudomonadota; class Gammaproteobacteria; order Pseudomonadales; family Pseudomonadaceae; genus Aquipseudomonas. Next base: position 223,217 of record NZ_JANUFD010000003.1, read on the forward strand.
CCGATCAGACCGCGAGCAGGGATGTTGTATTCCAGACGAACACGGCCCTTGCCATCCGGCACCATGTTGCTCAGGTCGCCTTTACGCAGACCCATTTCTTCCATGACCTTGCCCTGCGCTTCTTCAGGGATGTCGATGGTGACGTTTTCGTACGGTTCTTGCTTGACGCCGTCGACTTCACGAATGATCACTTCAGGACGGCCCAGGGCCAGTTCGAAGCCTTCGCGACGCATGGTTTCGATCAGAACCGAGAGGTGCAGCTCACCACGGCCGGAAACCTTGAACTTGTCAGCCGAGTCGCCTTCTTCAACGCGCAGTGCAACGTTGTACAGCAGCTCTTTGTCCAGACGGTCCTTGATGTTACGGGACGTCACGAACTTGCCTTCTTTACCGCAGAATGGCGAGTCGTTGACCTGGAAGGTCATGGAAACGGTTGGCTCGTCAACGGTCAGCGGCTTCATCGCCTCAACGTTCAACGGGTCGCACAGGGTGTCAGAGATGAACAGCTCTTCGAAGCCGCTGATGCAGACGATGTCGCCGGCAGCTGCTTCTTCGACGTCTACACGGTGCAGACCGTGGTGACCCATCAGCTTGAGGATACGACCGTTGCGACGCTTGCCGTCAGCGCTGATCGCGACAACCGGGGTGTTCGGCTTGACGCGACCGCGAGCGATACGGCCAACACCGATGACGCCCAGGAAGCTGTTGTAGTCCAGTGCCGAGATTTGCATCTGGAAAGGACCGTCACGGTCAACTTTCGGCGCAGGAACGTGATCCACGACCGCCTGGTACAGCGGGGTCATGTCTTCGGCCATGTCGGTGTGATCCAGACCGGCGATGCCGTTGATCGCCGAGGCGTAGACGACTTGGAAGTCCAGCTGCTCTTCGGTAGCACCCAGGTTGTCGAACAGGTCGAAGATCTGGTCCAGAACCCAATCCGGACGCGCGCCTGGACGGTCAACCTTGTTGATGACCACGATTGGACGCAGGCCGGCTTCGAAAGCCTTCTTGGTCACGAAACGGGTTTGCGGCATAGGGCCGTCTTGAGCGTCAACTAGCAGCAGAACGGAGTCGACCATCGACATTACGCGCTCTACTTCACCACCGAAGTCGGCGTGGCCCGGGGTGTCGACGATGTTGATGTGGTAGCCATTCCAGTTGATCGCGGTGTTCTTCGCGAGAATGGTAATACCGCGCTCTTTTTCCTGGTCGTTGGAGTCCATCACGCGCTCGTCGTTGAGCTCGTTACGCTCAAGGGTACCGGACTGGCGCAGCAGCTTGTCGACGAGGGTGGTTTTACCATGGTCAACGTGAGCAATGATGGCGATGTTGCGTAGATTTTCGATCACTTGTGTATCTCGATCAGAGGATTCGGTCAGCTGTCAGCAAAGCAGGCAGCGATTAACAGGTAGAGTCGGCCAAGGCCGTTACGGCTTGACGACAAGCGTCGGGGGGCCGGTGACGCAAGCCACAGGCAAACAGCCCCGGGCACTTAGCTCGGTCGATAAACGCGCACATTGGCATGCCCCTCACTGAGCAAATGGTGAGCATGCAGGCGGCTCATGACGCCTTTGTCGCAATACAACAGGTACTGGCGAGTTTCATCCAGTTCCTTGAAACGGCTGTTCAGTGCGTAGAACGGCAGTGTCTGTATCTCAATGCCGGGCAGTTGCAGCGGCTGGTCTTCCTGGGCATCCGGATGACGGATGTCGAGAATGACCTGCCCGGCCAGTGCCTGGCTGACTTCTTCTATTTCGACATCCTTGCTCAGATCGTCGATGACGCGATCGATCGTGACCAGTTTGGCGCGTTCGAGCGCACGCTCGAGAATCGCCATGTCGAATTGTTTTTCTTCATACTCAACGCGGTTGCGCTTGGCGTTGGTCTTGGGGTTGACCGAAATCACCCCGCAATACTCAGGCATGTGTCGGGCGAAGTCGGCAGTGCCGATCTCGATCGCCTGATCGATGATGTCCTGTTTGTGGCTGGTGACCAGAGGCCGCAGCACCAGCTTGTCGGTCGCCGAGTCGATCAGCGACAGATTGGGCAGCGTCTGGCTGGACACCTGTGAAATCGCTTCGCCGGTCACCAGCACGTCGATTTCCAGGCGATCGGCAACAGAGGAAGCTGCGCGCAACATCATACGCTTCAAAACCACGCCCATATGACTGTTGTCGACTTTTTCGAGAATTTCTCCAAGAACTTCCTCGAACGGTACGCTGACGAACAGCACGCGTTGGGAGCTGCCGAACTTCTTCCAGATGAAATGGGCCACTTCCATCACGCCCAGTTCATGGGCGCGACCACCGAGGTTGAAGAAGCAGAAGTGCGCCATAAGCCCACGGCGCATGACCTGGTAGGCCGCAACCGTGGAGTCGAACCCGCCGGACATCAGCACCAGCGTCTGCTCCAGGGCGCCAAGCGGGTAGCCGCCCATGCCGTCGTGCTGGCTGTGAACGACGAACAACCGTTGGTCGCGAATTTCCATGCGCACTTCGATTTGCGGCTTGCGCAGCTCGATTCCGGCGGCCCCGCACTGACGGCGCAACTGGCTGCCGACGTACTTTTCCACGTCCATCGAACTGAACGGATGCTTGCCCGCCCGCTTGCAGCGTACGGAAAACATCTTGCCAGGCAGCAAGTCACCGTAGTGCTGCTTGCACTTGGCAACCACGTCGTCCATGTCGCCCAGCGGGTATTCGGCCACCTGGAGGAAGTTGGCGATGCCCGGCATGCAGCGCAGGCACTCGTTTATTTCCTCGAGCTTTTTCGGCTCGGTGAGCTGGGTCTCGACTTCGAGGTTGTCCCAAACGCCACCCACCACCACGTCCGGGTCTACTTCACGCAGGACCGTACGGATGTTCTTGGCCAGCTGGCGGATGAACTTCTTGCGCACCGGCGGGCTTTTGATAGTGATTTCTGGGAAAACTTTAACGATTAGTTTCATGGAAACAGCGCGCGAGGTGCCAGCCGAAAAAGAGGGGGCGGGATTATAGCGGAAATTGCTCAAGGTTTAACCAGTTATCGTGCGACCAATCATCGACGCACCAAAATGGATCTGTCGCGCAATATATAGATCCATAATGGTGCGTGTATTTTCAGAAAAAACTGATTTAACGGCGAAATCGCCAGTGTTTCAGATAAAAAACCCATCTCGGGGCACTGGCATGCAATTTGCTCCCTTGTGAGGCAGGTTGCCTTGGCCGACTATCGCGCCCGGCATCACCCAAATTAAAGGGCTCACTACTACCCAGCCCTCATTCACCCCGGAGGACAGCATGTCGAAGTCGGTTCAACTCATCAAAGATCATGACGTTAAGTGGATTGATCTGCGCTTCACGGACACCAAAGGCACTCAGCACCACGTGACCATGCCGGCTCGCGATGCGCTGGAAGACGACTTCTTCGAAGTCGGCAAGATGTTCGACGGCTCCTCCATCTCCGGCTGGAAAGGCATCGAAGCTTCCGACATGATCCTGCTGCCAGACGACGAAACTGCCGTTCTGGACCCGTTCACCGAAGAGCCGACCCTGATCCTGGTTTGCGACATCATCGAACCTTCGACCATGCAAGGTTACGATCGCGACCCACGCGCCATCGCTCATCGCGCCGAGGAATACCTGAAGTCCACCGGTATCGGTGACACTGTATTCGCAGGTCCCGAGCCAGAATTCTTCATCTTCGACGAAGTGAAATTCAAATCCGACATCTCCGGTTCCATGTTCAAGATCTACTCCGAACAAGGTTCCTGGATGTCCGACGCTGACATCGAAGGCGGTAACAAGGGCCACCGTCCAGGTATCAAAGGCGGCTACTTCCCGGTTCCACCGTTCGACCACGACCACGAAATCCGCACCGCAATGTGCAACGCTCTGGAAGAAATGGGCCAGGTCGTAGAAGTTCACCACCACGAAGTGGCAACTGCTGGTCAGAACGAAATTGGCGTGCGCTTCAACACCCTGGTTAAAAAGGCTGACGAAGTTCAGACCCTGAAATACGTTGTTCACAACGTTGCTGACGCCTACGGCCGTACCGCTACCTTCATGCCTAAGCCTCTGTACGGCGATAACGGTTCGGGTATGCACGTTCACATGTCCATCGCCAAAGATGGCAAGAACACCTTCGCTGGCGAAGGCTATGCCGGCCTGTCCGACACCGCTCTGTACTTCATCGGCGGTATCATCAAGCACGGTAAGGCGCTGAACGGCTTCACCAACCCTGCGACCAACTCCTACAAGCGTCTGGTTCCAGGCTTCGAAGCTCCAGTGATGCTGGCCTACTCGGCTCGCAACCGCTCCGCTTCGATCCGTATTCCTTACGTTTCCAGCCCACGTGGCCGTCGTATCGAAGCACGTTTCCCGGATCCAGCAGCCAACCCGTACCTGGCTTTCGCTGCTCTGTTGATGGCTGGCCTGGACGGCATCCAGAACAAGATCCACCCTGGCGATGCAGCTGACAAAAACCTGTACGACCTGCCGCCAGAAGAAGCAGCAGAGATCCCACAAGTTTGCGGCAGCCTGAAAGAAGCCCTGGAAGAGCTGGACAAAGGTCGTGCGTTCCTGACCAAAGGCGGCGTTTTCAGCGATGATTTCATCGACGCTTACATCGCTCTGAAAAGCGAAGAAGAAATCAAGGTACGTACTTTCGTACACCCACTGGAATACGAGCTGTACTACAGCTGCTAATCCGGTCGAGTCAGCGCAGGCTGCTTGAACAAGAGGCCTCCTTCGGGAGGCCTTTTTTATGGGGGCGGTAAATAGGTATGGGCTTTTTCCGATTTTCTTTGGCACCCTTGTGTTCTGCATTCCGGCACAGGATGGAACCCCACCATGCGTTCGCTTTTTCTCGCTGTTTCCCTTTCGACCCTTGCCTGCCTGTCCATGACGGGTTGCGCCACACAAAAGAGCCCGGCTGAGCTGGATGCCCTGCTCGGCGTGATCGGCGAGCGCCTGACCATTGCCGACCCGGTGGCCCTGAGCAAATGGGACAGTGGCAAGCCGGTGGAGGATCTGCCCCGCGAACAGCAGGTCATCGACGGTGCCGGAGCGCGTGCGGCCGAGTTCGATCTGGAACAGAACGATGTACAGCAGCTGTTCCGCGCCCAGATCGAAGCCAACAAGCTGGTTCAGAACGCCCTGCTCGCCCAGTGGCATGCTGCAGGCGCCGCGCCTGCCCTGCCACGCCGCAGCCTGACTGGCGATATCCGTCCGCAGCTGGATATTCTGCAAACCCGCCTGCTGCAGACCTACAGCGCCTTCGTCCCCCTGCGCAAAGACCCGAATTGCCAGGCGTGGCTGGATGCTGCACGGCAGCGGCATACCACTGATGCCATTCATGATCAGGGGCTGGTTCGCGCGACCTTGGGGTTGTGTGCTGGCAAGTAAAAATGCACTGATCTGAATTGAAATGCGATTTGAATGTAGGAGCTGCCGAAGGCTGCGAAAGCGGCGTATCAGGTAGCCCTCGTTCGCAGCCTTCGGCAGCTCCTACAGATTCTGTGTTGTTTGTGTGATGCCACAGTATGTCTGCCACCCATACATGATGTGTTCTATGCTGGCGCCTCGTGGCTCGCAGTTGCCCGCACTACCGTTTCCGGAGACCCCATGCGTCGAAGTCTTGTCTGGCTGTTGTTACTGGTCGCCCTGCCCGCTGCTGCGCAGATCTACAAATACACCGATGCTGAAGGCAACACCGCTTACAGCAACCAGCCGCCCGCTGGCACAAAAGCCCAGGAGGTCGAGCTGCCACCGCTGCCGACCATCAACACTGTCAAGCCCGCGCCTGTAGTGCCCGCCGCGCCGACCACTCCTGCCGCGTCCTCAGGCCAGCAGTACACGGTGCTTGAGCTGACCGACCTGCCTGACGATGAAGCCTTGCGCGCCAATAACGGCAACTTCACGGTGGGCGTGAAGATCCGGCCGAAACTGGACCCCGGCTTCATGTTTCAGCTGCTGGTCGATGGCAAGCCGTATGGTCAGCCGACCAACGTGCCGCGCCTGCAGGTGATCAATATCGACCGCGGTGAACACAGCCTTGCCGTGCAGGTGCTCGACAGCAAGCGCGTGGTTCAGCAAAGCCCGACCGTCACCCTCAGCGTGCAGCGAGCCCATGTCGGCAAACCTTGACGTGCGTGCCCTGCTGCTGTGCCTGCTGTTGTTCTGGATTTTGCCTGCGGCGGCCGATGTCTTTACCTACATCGACGCCAACGGTAATCGGGTCTTTACCGATCAGCCGAAGAAAGGCGCCAAGCGCGTCGAGATCCCGCCTACCAATAACCTGAACGGCGCCCCGCCCGCGCAAAAGGCACCCGCCACGGCAAAAGCGGCCAAGCCCAAGCCAATGTTTCATTACCAGCTGTTGCGCATTCTGGTGCCGGAACCGGATGCGACGATCCGCAGCATCGAGGGCAATCTGATCGTCACTGTAACCAGCGAGCCCGCCTTGCAGGACAGCCATGTTTATCGCCTCCTGCTCGATGGCCAGCCGGTGGGCGATAGTGGGCGCAGTCCGGTGTTCCCGTTGAATAACATCGATCGCGGCACTCATCAGCTATCAGTGGAAATAGTCGATGAGCTGGGCCGGGTCGTCGAGCGAACCCCCAACCAGCCTTTCCATATGCAACGCACAAGTCTGGCGCAGAAACGCCAGGCGCATCCCTGCAAAGAGGGTGACTACGGTGTGCGGCCGGAATGTCCGTTGGTACTCAAGCCTGCCGATTGACGAGGGCGCGGGCCCAAAGTGGTTTGAATTGGAATGCGATCCCCGTAGGAGCTGCCGCAGGCTGCGAAAGCGATGTATCAGATACACCCATTCGCAGCCTATCGCAGCTCCGACAGATTTTTCCTGCACTGTGCGCACATAAATGGTGCGTTAATTCCCCATTCCTGAACGGGCTCAGCCCATTTTGGTTCGAAAAGAACCGGAGCAAGCTGCGTAATGTTGCATGCTGTCCAAAAAACGCCCGATTTTCCGGCTTTAACGCTTCTTTTCGGAGCCTTGGTTTGGTTTTTGCAACTTCAGCGTATTAACGCCCCATTCGCACTGTAACAACGGCGTGCCAAAGCTGGCGAAGGTTCACCAGCATCAGCACTCCGGGGCCGCCTGAATTGCAATGTGCCAAAAGAGGTCAACGATATTCATGACTATCAGCGACACGCTGCACCGACTGTTACTCGACAACCTGACCACTGCCACCATTCTGCTCAATGCCGATCTGCGCCTTGAATACATGAATCCGGCGGCGGAGATGCTGTTGGCGATCAGTGGTCAGCGTAGCCACGGGCAATTTATCAGCGAACTGTTCACCGAGTCCGCCGAGGCCCTGAGTTCGCTGCGTCAGGCGGTTGAGCAGGCGCACCCGTTCACCAAGCGCGAGGCGATGCTCACCGCCCTGACTGGCCAGACCCTCACCGTCGACTACGCCGTTACCCCGATTCTCAGCCAGGGCCAGACCATGCTGTTGCTTGAGGTGCATCCTCGCGACCGCTTGTTGCGCATCACCAAGGAAGAGGCTCAGCTGTCCAAGCAGGAAACCACCAAGATGCTGGTCCGTGGCCTGGCCCATGAGATCAAGAATCCTCTGGGTGGGATCCGCGGTGCCGCGCAACTGCTGGCCCGGGAGCTGCCGGAAGAAAGCCTCAAGGACTACACCAACGTCATCATTGAAGAGGCTGACCGCCTGCGTAACCTGGTCGATCGCATGCTTGGCTCGAACAAGCTGCCGTCCCTGGCCATGACCAACGTGCACGAAGTCCTCGAACGCGTATGCAGTCTGGTCGAAGCGGAAAGTCAGGGCTGCATCACGCTGGTGCGCGACTATGATCCAAGTATTCCGGATGTATTGATCGACCGCGAACAAATGATCCAGGCCGTACTCAATATTGTGCGCAATGCCATGCAGGCTATCAGTGGCCAGAACGAGTTGCGTCTGGGCCGGATCAGCCTGCGCACCAGGGCCATGCGCCAGTTCACCATCGGGCATGTGCGTCATCGCTTGGTGAGCAAGATCGAGATCATCGACAACGGCCCCGGTATTCCGGCCGAGCTTCAGGAAACCATTTTTTACCCGATGGTCAGTGGGCGCCCGGATGGCACAGGGCTCGGTCTTGCCATTACCCAGAACATAATCAGTCAGCATCAGGGCCTGATCGAATGTGACAGCCATCCTGGCCACACCACCTTCTCGATCTTCCTGCCGCTGGAACAAGGAGCAGCTTCGACATGAGCCGTAGTGAAACTGTCTGGATCGTAGATGACGATCGCTCGATTCGCTGGGTACTGGAAAAGGCCTTGCAGCAGGAAGGCATGACCACGCAAAGCTTCGACAGTGCCGATGGCGTAATGAGCCGCCTGGCGCGTCAGCAACCGGACGTGATCATTTCCGACATCCGCATGCCCGGCGCCAGTGGCCTGGACCTGCTGGCGCGAATCCGCGAGCAGCATCCGCGCCTGCCGGTGATCATCATGACCGCCCATTCCGACCTCGATAGCGCCGTGGCGTCTTATCAGGGCGGGGCTTTTGAATACCTGCCCAAGCCGTTCGACGTCGATGAAGCAGTGTCCCTGGTCAAGCGCGCCAACCAGCACGCACAGGAACAACAGGGCATGGACGTTGCGCCGACCCTGACCCGCACCCCGGAAATCATCGGTGAAGCACCGGCGATGCAGGAAGTGTTTCGCGCCATCGGGCGTCTGAGCCACTCAAATATCACCGTGCTGATCAATGGTGAGTCGGGTACCGGTAAAGAGCTGGTCGCCCACGCCTTGCACCGTCACAGTCCGCGTGCGGCGGCGCCGTTCATTGCCTTGAATATGGCGGCGATCCCCAAGGACCTGATGGAATCCGAGCTGTTCGGCCATGAAAAAGGCGCCTTTACCGGCGCGGCCAACCTGCGTCGCGGCCGTTTCGAACAGGCGGACGGCGGTACACTGTTCCTCGACGAAATCGGTGACATGCCGGCCGACACTCAGACCCGCTTGCTGCGCGTACTGGCTGACGGCGAGTTCTATCGGGTCGGTGGGCACACGCCGGTCAAAGTCGATGTGCGCATCATCGCTGCGACCCACCAGAACCTGGAAACCCTGGTACAGGCCGGCAAGTTCCGCGAGGATTTGTTCCACCGCCTGAACGTGATCCGTATCCACATCCCGCGCATGTCCGACCGTCGCGAAGACATTCCGACCCTGGCCAAGCACTTCCTCAGCCGCGCTGCGCAAGAGCTGGCGGTGGAGCCGAAGCTGCTCAAGGCCGAGACCGAGGAATACCTCAAGCATCTGCCATGGCCGGGCAACGTTCGCCAACTGGAAAATACTTGCCGCTGGATCACCGTCATGGCCTCTGGTCGTGAAGTGCATATCAGCGACCTGCCGCCGGAGCTGCTGAGCCTGCCGCAGGACGCCGCGCCGGTCACCAACTGGGAGCAGGCCCTGCGTCAATGGGCCGACCAGGCTCTGGCGCGTGGCCAATCCAGCCTGCTCGACAGTGCCGTGCCGACCTTCGAGCGCATCATGATCGAAACCGCCCTCAAGCATACCGCCGGCCGCCGTCGCGACGCCGCCGTTTTGCTGGGCTGGGGCCGCAATACCTTAACTCGCAAGATCAAGGAATTGGGCATGAAGATCGATGGTGGCGACGATGATGAGGGCGACGACGCCTGAGTTTGCAGGTGCCTTAGGAGCGGCTTTAGCCGCGAGGCCGTCTCCCGGCTAAAGCCGGTCCCAAAACCTGGTGATGGTCGAGGGTGAGCGTTGGCAGGTGGTAATGGAACTACCAACCTGCCGCAGGTATCCAACGCTCACTATCAATGCAGGAGTGCCTCACCATGCGTCTCAAGTTCGCGGTCGCCACGTTAGCGTTGCTTTCCCTGCCGGTCGGTTCAGCGATGGCTGATGGCTTCTGGCGCGATGTCATTTCTTCCGGTGCAACCACCGGCTCCACCTACCTGACCTTCAAGGATCACAAGCTGATCGTCGCCGCTCAGGATGACGCCGGCAGCTTCGTCGCCAGCGACGGTGGCATTCGCGGGCCGTTCCTGGAAGCGGCTATTGAGCAGGTGCGTCGCGATAACCCTGGCCTGAAGGCTACCGACATGGACCTGGCCAACGCCATCCTGGCGAAGAATCTGGTCGCAGAGAACCAGTAAGGTTTTGCGCTGAATAGAACTGTGGGAGCGGATTCATACGCGAAGAGGCCGGTTTGACCGATATATCTCTATCGATCAAACGCCCCATTCGCGAATGAATTCCCTCCCACCGTTTTTTGTGTTTCCACTGGCGAAGTGTGTTACTCGCCAATAGCCGCCTTGTAACCCGCAGCGTCCAGCAACTTGGCCAGATCGCCCGCGGCATCGCTTGGCTTGACCTTGAAGATCCACGAGCCATAAGCATCGCTGTTCAGCGACTCAGGGCTGTCGCCCAGGGATTCGTTGACTGCGACCACTTCACCGCCAACCGGGGAGTAGATGTCCGAAGCGGCTTTCACCGACTCGACCACGCCTGCTGCGTCGCCAGCAGCGAAGACCTTGCCGATTTCCGGCAGCTCGACGAATACCACGTCACCCAAAGCTTCCTGGGCATGGTCGGAAATACCGACAACGATCAAGTCACCCTCTTGCCTGGCCCATTCGTGGCTTTCGGCAAAACGCAGTTCGGCGGGAATATTGCTCATTTATTCATCCTCGGATCGGGTCAGCGGAATTCCGCAAAAAATATTATTAGATCAGGGTTTTGCCATGACGTACGAAGGTCGGTTGCACCACGCGTACCGGATACCACTTGCCGCGAATCTCTACTTCGGCGCGGTCGGCTGTCGCCATCGGTACCCGAGCCAGAGCAATCGATTTGCTTAGCGTAGGAGAGAAACTACCACTGGTAATCTCTCCTTCGCCAATTTCTGCGATGCGCACCACTTGATGGGCGCGCAATACACCGCGCTCTTCCAGGACCAAGCCGACCAACCGCGATGAGACGCCTGCCGCGCGTTCGGCAGCCAGGGCGGCGCGGCCGATGAAATCGCGCTCAGCCGGTTCCCAGGCAATGGTCCAGGCCATGTTGGCAGCTAGTGGCGACACCTGTTCGTCGATGTCCTGGCCGTAAAGATTCATACCGGCTTCCAGGCGCAGCGTGTCGCGGGCGCCCAGGCCGATGGGGGAAATGCCGGCACCGACCAGATCGTTGAAGAAACCGGGGGCCTGTGCGGCGGGCAGGATGATTTCCAGGCCGTCTTCGCCGGTGTAGCCAGTGCGGGCGATGAACCAGTCGCCGTCTTCCTGGCCTTCGAAGGGCTTGAGGCGATGGATCAGCTCGCTGCGTTGAGCCGAGACCAGCTCGGCGATCTTGCGCCGGGCGTGGGGGCCCTGAATGGCCAACATCGCCAGGTCCGGGCGCTCGATAAGCTGTACGTCGAAGCCTTTGAGCTGGCGCTCCATCCAGGCCAGGTCCTTGGCGCCGGTGGCGGCGTTGACCACCAGGCGATAACCGCTGTCGGTGAGATAGACGATCATGTCGTCGATAACCCCGCCGTCAGCGTTGAGCATGGCGCTGTAGAGGGCCTGGCCGATATTTTTCAGGCGGCCGACGTCATTGGCCAGCAGATGTTGCAACCAGGCCTTGGCCTGACTGCCGGTGACATCGATCACATGCATGTGCGAGACGTCGAACACACCGCAATCGCGTCGCACCTGATGGTGCTCCTCGACTTGCGAGCCGTAATGCAGCGGCATGTCCCAACCACCAAAATCGACCATCTTCGCGCCCAGCGCGAGGTGCAGGTCAAAGAGGGGCGTACGCTGTCCCATGGGTTTCTCCTTCCGGGCGTGGCGAAGGTGTGGGCTGCTGTGGCTCAGGCAAGTCTCATCCCTGTGAACAGGGAGCGAAACCGTCGCTGGCACGCAGAATTGTCTGACAGACCACACCGATTGCGGCGCATTGTAGCCGCAAGGCGAGAGACCCGCACCTAAGCGATCTGTCGCGCCGAGCGGCGGATCAGACCGATGACCGGCAGCAGGCCGACCAGTACCAGTGTCAGGGCTGGCAGAGCAGCCCGAGCCCATTCGCCTTCACTGGTCATTTCAAAAATTTTCACGGCGAGGGTGTCCCAGCCAAATGGGCGCATCAGCAGGGTCGCGGGCATTTCTTTGAGTACATCGACGAAGACTAGCAAGGCAGCACTCAGGGCACCCGGTGCCAGTAACGGCAGATACACCTTGAAAAACAATCGTGGCCCACTGACACCCAGACTGCGTGCTGCTTCAGGCAGCGATGGGCGAATACGTGACAGGCTGTTTTCCAGCGGCCCGTAGGCGACGGCGATAAAGCGCACCAGATAGGCCAGCAACAGCGCGGCGAGACTGCCCAGCAGCAACGGCTTACCCGCGCCACCGAGCCAGCTGGACAGCGGAATGACCCATTCGCGATCCAGATAACTGAATGCCAGCATGATCGACACGGCCAGTACCGAACCCGGTAGCGCATAGCCCAGATTGGCCAGGCTCACGCCGACACGAACGCCTCGGGTCGGCGACAGACGCCGGGCGAACGCCAGGATCAGGGCGACGCAAACGGTGAGCAGCGCCGCCGTACCGCCCAGGTAAAGGGTGTGCAGGATCAGATCGAGATAGCGTTCGTCGAGATCGAAGCGCCCGCGTTGCCAGACCCACACCACCAATTGCAGCACCGGCACGACGAAGGCGCAGGCGAATACCAGCCCGCACCAGCTACTGGCGGCCAACGCTTTGACACCGTGCAGGTGATACAGCGCCGTGCTCCGCGGGCGCTCGTTGGCGGCACGATTGGCACCGCGTGCGCGATGCTCGCCGTACAGCACCAGCATCACCGCCAGCAATAGCAGACTGGCCAGCTGCGCCGCGCTGGACAGGCTGAAGAAGCCATACCAGGTCTTGTAGATGGCCGTGGTGAAGGTATCGAAGTTGAACACCGAGACCGCCCCAAAGTCCGCCAGGGTTTCCATCAGGGCCAGAGCTACCCCGGCACCAATGGCAGGCCGCGCAATCGGCAGGGCGACCCGCCAGAAGGCCTTCCAGGGCGATTGCCCGAGTATTCGCGCTGCCTCCATCAGGCCCTTGCCCTGGGCGAGGAACGCCGTGCGCGCCAACAGGTAGACATAGGGGTAGAACACCAGCACCAGAACAAAAATCACTCCGCCGGTGGAGCGTACCCGTGGCAGACGTACACCGTTGCCGAACCACTCGCGCAGCAGGCTTTGTACCGGCCCGGAGAAGTCCAGCAGGCCGACGAAGACAAAGGCCAGCACATAGGCCGGAATCGCAAACGGCAGCATCAATGCCCAGTCCAGCCAGCGCCGGCCGGGAAACTCGCAGAGACTGGTCAGCCAGGCCAGGCTCACACCCAGCAAGGTCACGCCAACGCCAACGCCGAGCAACAGGAAGGCGGTATTGCTCAGCAGGCGAGTCATCTGGGTTTCCCAGAGGTGCGACCAGATCTGCTGATCGATGGACTGCCAGGACAGCAGCAGGACGCTCAATGGCAGCAGCACCAACGCGGCGATGGCGTAGACCAGTGGATACCAGCGGCGTTGGGCGGGATGAGCCAAGGGGAGGGATTCTTATGGTGAGAGAGTAAGGGTCGGAGCCGCTAAGCAACGGATCACTAGGTGCGCAGCTTCTAGGGCCTCAATTCCAGCCAACCCGATCCATCATGCGAATAGCCTCGGCCTGGCGTTTGCCGGCGACTTCCACCGGCAGCGCATCAGGCTTGAAGCTGCCCCAGCTCGACACTTCTTCGGATGGCGACACCGCCGGGTTGGCCGGGAATTCCTGGTTGATGCCGGAGAAGATGGTTTGCGCCTCGGTGCCGGTCATCCATTCGACCAAGGCCTTGGCGGCTTCCGGGTGCGGCGCGTATTTGGTCAGGCCGATGCCCGACAGGTTGACGTGCACGCCACGGTCGTTCTGGTTCGGCCAGAACAGCTTCACCGCAAGTTTGGGGTTCTGTTTGTGCAGGCGGCCATAGTAGTAGGTGTTAACGATGCCGACGTCGCACTGCCCGGCGTTGATCGCCTCAAGCACGGCAATGTCATCGGAGAACACGTCGGTGGACAGGTTGTTGACCCAGCCTTTGAGGATTTTCTCCGCAGCTTCGGCGCCATGGGTTTCGATCAGCGTGGCGGTCAGGGACTGGTTATAGACCTTCTTCGCCGTACGCAGACACAGGCGACCTTCCCAGTTCTTGTCGGCCAGGGCTTCGTAGGTGGAGAGTTCTTCGGTTTTAACCCGGTCGGTGGAGTAGGCGATGGTCCGGGCGCGCAGGCTCAGGCCGGTCCAGGCATGGGTGGACGAGCGGTACTGGGCGGGAATATTGGCGTCGATCAGCGCAGTGGTGAAGGGCTGCAGGATGCCCATCTGCTCGGCTTGCCAGAGGTTACCGGCATCGACGGTCAGCAGCAGGTCGGCGGTGGCGTTCTGGCCCTCGGCCTTGATGCGCTGCATCAGCGGCGCTTCCTTGTCGGTGATGAACTTGACCTTGACCCCGGTCTTGGCGGTATAGGCGTCGAATACCGGCTTGATCAGTTCGTCGATCCGCGATGAATACACCACCACTTCATCGGCGGCCTGGGCGCCGCTGCCCAGCACGGTCAGGGTCAAAGCGGCGAGGAGAGCCTTGCTTGCCTTCATGGGAATGTCTCGTGTGCGCAAAATGAGGCGAAATGGTAGTGAATCCCATTTGTCATCTCAATCGAACAACGGACGGAGGAGTTACCGGATGTTGCAGAGCTTCATGGGTATTTGAATTGAAATGATCATTGTGGGAGCGAGGCTTGCCCGCGAATAGGGTTTTTCAGCCTTAGAGGATGCGGCGCACGCGTTGGCCTCTTCGCGGGCAAGCCTCGCTCCAACGGTCCTGGCGGACTACAACCTGGCCAATTCCGGCAGATCCCCGGTCAGGCCAAGTGCCTGGCGTACGAACAGGGCTTTGGCTTCAGGCAGTTGATCGACCACTTTAAGGCCAGCATTACGCAGCCAGCGCAGGGGCAGGCGGTCGGTCTGGAACAGGCGCTCGAAGCCTTCCATGGCCGCCATCAGCGCCAGGTTGTGCGGCATGCGCCGACGCTCGAAGCGGCTCAGCACCCGCACATCCGCCAGGCGTTCTTCGCGCTCGCTGGCGTGCAGCAGAACTTCGGCGAGGACGGCGGCATCGAGAAAACCGAGGTTGACGCCCTGCCCGGCCAGCGGATGAATGACATGGGCAGCATCGCCGATCAGCGCCAGGCCCTCGGCGACGTAGCGCTTGGCGTGGCGCTGGCGCAGCGGTACGCACAGGCGCGGGTCGGCAGCCAGCACCGAGCCAAGGCGACCCTCGAAGGCGCGCTCCAGCTCGCGGCAGAACAGTTCATCTTCAAGCGCCATCAGGCGTTCGGCTTCGCTCGGAGTGACCGACCAGACGATGGAGCACCAATTCTCGCCCTCGCGTTGCAATGGCAGGAACGCCAGCGGGCCATCGTCGGTGAAGCGCTGCCAAGCGGTCTTGTGATGGCCGTCCACAGTGCGCACGCTGGTAACGATGGCATGGTGCAGGTAATCCCATTCACGGGTCGCTGTACCGGTCAGGCGCCGCACTGCCGAGTTGGCGCCGTCGGCGGCGACTACCAAGGGCGCGCGCAGGCGGCGGCCATCGGCCAGAGTCAGCAGCCAGTCATCGCCGGAGCGCCGCATCTGCTCCAGGCGGGCGTTGGCCAGCAGGCCGATATCGCTGTCATGCAGTTGCTCAAGCAAAGCGTCCTGCACCACTTTGTTCTCGACGATATGGCCGAGCACTTCGGCATGCACGCTGGACGCGGAAAAATGGATCTGCCCGGTGCCGCTGCCGTCCCAGACCTGCATTTCGCCATAAGGGCTGACGCGGCGCGCGGCGATGCCATCCCACACATCAAGGCGTTGCAGGATGCGCTGGCTGGCCGCCGACAAGGCGCTGACCCGCGGCTCGAAAGCTGCTTGCGGGTCGAACGGCTTGACGCTCAGCGGGCTGCCGTCGAGCACAAGAATATCCAGGCCGCTGCCGCGTAACGCCAGGGCAAGGGCACTGCCGACCATTCCGGCCCCGACAATCAGCACATCTGCGCGGGTTTCCATGTGTTAAATCGCTCTTGCTGGCGGCAACTGCCGGGTGTGGGAAAGGTCATGCATCGGGGCGTGTCCCCAGGCCCATGGCCTGACGGGCAAACCAGCGCTTGGCGGGTGGCAGCAGGTCGAGACCGAGCAGGCCGAGGTTGCGTCCGGTGGTAACCAGCGGCTGGGTGCTGCCGAACAGGCGGGTCACCTTGTCGGAAAAGCCTACCGTCAGCTGTTGATCCAGGCGCTGACGTTCGCGGTAGGCCAGCAAGGTCGCCAGATCACCCGGCTGCTTGTCGCTGGCCAGCAGGGCGTCGGCCAGCGCCTGGGTATCGCGCAGGGACAGATTGAAGCCCTGCCCGGCAATCGGGTGCAGGCTGTGGGCGGCGTTACCGAGGACCACCAGATGGGAGCGGACTTGTTCGTCGGCCTCGATCAGATTCAGTGGATAGACATGACGCACGCCGACCTGGCGCAGGGTGCCGAGGCGGTAGCCGAAGGTGTTCTGCAGTTCGCTGAGGAATGCCCGGTCATCCAGCTCGACCAGACGTTGGGTGTCTTGGCCGGTGCGGGTCCAGACCAGGGCGCAGCGGTTTTCCGGCAATGGCAGCAAGGCCATCGGGCCTTCATCGGTGAAGCGCTCGAAGGCCTGGCCCAGATGCGCTTCGCTGGGGGTGATATTGGCGATCAGCGCGCTCTGGTTGTATGGCCGCTGGCGCACGCCGATGCCCAGTTGCTCGCGCAGGCTGGAGCGGCCGCCGTCAGCCAGGACGGCCAGGTCGCAGTGGATTTCGCTGTCGTCATCCAGGGTCAGGCGGTAGCCTTCGGCTTCGGGCTGCATGCGCTTGACCTCGGCGGGTACGCGCCAGGTGACCACGTCCTTGTCCAGGCCCTGCCAGAGGCATTGGCCGAGCCAGGCGTTTTCCACCACATAGCCAAGCGCCGGTACACCCTCTTCCAGGGCGGACAAGCGGGTCGCGCCGAAACGGCCGCGATCGGACACCTGAATATGCAGGATCGGCTCGGCACGTCGGGCAATGTGCTGCCACAGGCCCAGACGCTCATAGATCTGCCGGGCACCGAAGGACAGCGCCGAAGAGCGTGCGTCATAGCTTGGCTGGTAGCTGTCACCGGGGGCGAACGGCTCGATCATGACGATCTTCCAGCCGCGCTCCTTGGCGCCCGCCTGCAGGGCCAGGGCCAGGCTGGCGCCGACCAGGCCGCCGCCGATAATCGCCAGGTGGAAACGGCTCATGCGGCTTGACTGCGGGCAGCGGCCATCAGGGCCTCGATTTCAGCAACAGTCTTGGGCACGCCACCGGAAAGAATTTCACAGCCTTGTCGGGTCACTACGACGTCATCCTCGATTCGCACGCCAATCCCTCTCCATTTTTTCGCCACGCTCTGATTGTCGGGCGAAATGTAGATCCCCGGTTCCACGGTCAGTGCCATGCCGACTTCCAGCACGCGCCACTCACCGCCAACCTTATACTCACCGACGTCATGCACATCCATGCCCAGCCAGTGCCCGGCACGATGCATGTAGAACGCTTTGTACGCCTCAGTCGCGATCAGGGTATCGACCTCGCCCTGCAACAGCCCCAGTTCCACCAGCCCGCTGGTGATCACCCTGACGGTAGCTTCATGTGCCTGATTCCAGTGCTTGCCCGGACCAATGGCAGCGAATGCCGCTTCCTGGGACGCCAGCACCAGCTCATAAATCGCCTTCTGCTCCGGCGAAAACGTGCCGTTGACCGGGAAGGTTCGGGTGATGTCGCTGGCGTAGCAGTCGATCTCGCAGCCGGCGTCGATCAGCACCAGATCGCCATCCTTGAGCGGCGCGTCGTTTTCCTGATAGTGCAGGATGCAACTGTTGCGGCCCGAGGCGACGATGGAGCCGTAGGCCGGCATTTTCGCGCCGCCCTTGCGGAATTCGTAGTCCAGTTCGGCTTCCAGGCTGAATTCGTGCAGCCCGGCGCGGCTGGCCTGCATCGCTCTTACGTGGGCGCGGGCAGAAATCTCTGCGGCTTCGCGCATGACCTTCACTTCTGCCGCCGATTTATACAGGCGCATGTCGTGCAGCAGGTGATCCAGGGCAACGAATTCGTTCGGCGGCTGCGCGCCCAGATGCGCCTTGGAGCGGATTACGTTGATCCAGTCCATCAGGTGGCGATCGAACTCGGGATGGCTGCCCATGGCCGAATAGACCCGGTCGCGGCCTTCGATCAGGCCTGGCAGGATGTCGTCGATATCGGTAATCGGAAAGGCATCGTCCGCGCCATAGTCACGAATCGCACCTTCCTGCCCGGCGCGCAGGCCATCCCACAATTCTCGCTCGGCGTTGCGTTCGCGGCAGAACAGCACGTACTCGCCATATTCACGGCCCGGAATCAGCACCACCACCGCTTCCGGCTCGGGAAAACCGCTGAGGTACTGGAAGTCGCTGTCCTGACGATAGACATGCTCGACGTCGCGATTGCGGATCGCCACAGCCGCTGCGGGCAGGATGGCGATGCTGTTGGGTTCCATCTGCGCCATCAGGGCCTTGCGTCGACGGGCGTATTCCGACTTGGGGATATGGATCATGGGCAGGTGGTGTTCCTCTGTCGAACGGGCCGGTCAGTACCTGATGCACAGGCGCCGACCGGATCGCGGGGATGGGCAATCAATGCAGCGAAGGCTTGGCCTCGGCTGGCGCAGGCTTGTTGCACTCGGTGAACAGCAGCAGTGGTGCGACACGCAGGTATTCCATGACTTCCATGTAATCGCTTTCACCGTCCTCGGATTCTTCCAGGGCGTCCTGGACCTGAGCGATGGCGGCGAGGTCCTGCAGTACTTCCTTTGCTTCGGCGCTCAGGTCCTGGCCACCGATGGTCAAGCCGAAGCCCGACAGGAAGCCATCGCACCACTTGCCAAGCGCAGCTGCACGATCGGTCAGGGGCTCGTCGTCGCCAGGCAACAACAGGACCACGGTCATGTCGTCACTGGTCAATTCGCCTTTGACCATCTCTTGCAGGCCGATCAGGGCCAGGCGCACGTTGTCTTGCGGCTCGGTTTCCAGCAGCTGTGAGGCATCGGCAAACCAGCCTTCGTTATCGAAGCCGGCTCCGGCGCAACTGCGGCCGAGCAACAGACCGTGGAGTTCTGCCGGTGAAACAGGATGGCCGCTGTTTTCGAGCAGGGTGGCGAAGGCTTTGTACGGGGAATTCTGAGTGGGCATGGGCAGCTAGTCGCCAAAGGGCGCAATGTCTAGAATGAAGGTCTTGTATCGTAGGGTTACTGGACTATCCGCGCAACAAGATCACCAAAGCGGCGGTCAATGGTATTGGCGCAAAGCCAGCTCGTGCACCACTCATCAGAAAGTATTCAGTGGAAAACAATGGAAGACACCGACCTGCAAGCGCTGATGACCCGACTGGAGTTGTTGATCAATCGTGTCGAGCAACTAAAAAGCCAAAACGGACTCCTATTAGCTCAGGAAAAATCCTGGCGCGAGGAACGCGCTCACCTCATTGAAAAGAACGAAATCGCCCGGCAGAAGGTCGAGTCCATGATTTCGCGCCTCAAGGCCCTGGAGCAAGACTCATGAGTAATGGCAACAGCGTCACCGTTCAAATCCTCGACAAAGAATATTCGATCATTTGTCCGCAGGAAGAACGTACCAATCTCGTCACCGCCGCCCGTTATCTGGACGGCAAGATGCGCGAAATCCGCAGCAGCGGCAAAGTTATCGGCGCCGACCGCATCGCTGTCATGGCCGCCTTGAACATCACCCATGATCTGCTGCACAAGCAGAGCCTGCCTGACGTACAGGTCAGCGGCTCGACCCGTGAACAGGTGCGTGACCTGGTCGGACGCATCGATCTGGCCCTGGCAGAGGACGGCGATTCCAAGCCGGGAACACCCCAAGGCTGATTCTTGCGAGATGTTTCGGTATACTGGCGCCCGCTCCCTGGAGTGCTTGCCAGTCGGTCATGTCCCTGAGCCGATACGCACAACCACGGGGGTTGCACGTTGGGGTCGGTGTGCATGTCCGCTTGACGGAAAGCCTTAAGACCTCCTGCAATCTCCACCTTGAACTTTCGGGTTCAAGGGCTACACCGACAGCGGTTCGTCGGGGAGTCTCACATTTATGTTCATTGCCTGCACAGCGGGCAATGGGCAGCATGAAGTCATCGTCCTGATGGCTTTGTTCCCGGTTCGACCATCGATGGATCAGCCCGCATGACCGATGTCGCCCCGCTCTCGCGCCAGCAATTGCGTCGCCAGCTGCGCAAGGCCCGCCGTTCACTCAGCCCCAATCAACAACGCCAGGCCGCTCTTGGGCTGTATCGCCAATTGGCGCAACACCCGTTGTTTCGCCGTGCCCGGCATGTCTCGCTGTATTTGCCGATGGACGGCGAAATCGACCCGCGCCTGTTGCTGCGCGCCGCTCAACGCCGGGGCAAGGCCACCTACTTGCCGGTGCTCAATGCCTGGCCGCGAACCAAGATGGTGTTCCAGCGCGTACGGCCGGGGGAAAAATTTCGGCCCAACCGCTTCCGCATTCCAGAGCCGCTGATCAATACCGGGCGGCAACGCAAGATCTGGGCGCTGGATCTGATTCTGATGCCGCTGGTGGGCTTCGATGACGAGGGTGGGCGACTGGGGATGGGCGGTGGTTTTTATGACCGCAGCCTGGCGTATCGGTCGCGCCGCAAGACCTGGAAGAAGCCGACGCTATTGGGCCTGGCCCATGAATGCCAGAAGGTCCCGCGCCTGGCCCAGGCCAGCTGGGATGTGCCGCTGGCGGGGACGGTGTCGGATAAGTGTTGGTATCTGGCCTGATAGATATCGGCAACCTGGCTCAAACGATATGAGAGCCAGTTGCGGGATCAAATTGTGGGAGCGAATTCATTCGCGAAGAGGCCGGTCTATTCAATCCATTCCATTGGGGGGTAAAACCGCTTTCGCGAATGAATTCGCTCCCACAGTCCGCTCCCGGATCGAATTAATGCTTACCCGGCTTTTTCTGCTGTTGCTGGGTGATTTCCATCGGGGCCGCATCTGACTTGTTGGCCCACAGGCTCTGGGCATAGCCCGTGGTCACGATGCCCAAGCCGAACAAAATGACCAGAATCCATAGTAAATCCGGCTTGCGTTTCATTGACTGCCCCCCTTCGGCAAATCAATACGATGTCAGCATCGGTTTTTGTATAGGCCGCGCAACAGCGTGAAGCTTAAAATGGCGGCATTCTCCGACAACATGACGCAGTTCGCAAATACTGGCGTCAGCCGACTGTCGGTTTGTCATCAAACTGTCTGACAACCTGCCCAATTCCCTGCTTAAGGAGTCTCGATGATGGCTTATTGGCTAATGAAATCCGAACCCGATGAGTTGTCGATCAGCGACCTGAAAGGCCTGGGTACGGCTCGCTGGGATGGTGTGCGCAACTATCAGGCGCGCAATTTTCTGCGCTCGATGGCGGTGGGGGACGAGTTTTTCTTCTATCACTCCAGCTGCCCGGAGCCGGGTATCGCCGGTATCGCCCGGATCAGGCAAGCGGCTTACCCGGACCCGACAGCACTGGATGCGCAAAGCCACTATTTCGATGCCAAGGCCAGTGCCGAAAAGAACCCGTGGAGCGCTGTTGACGTAGAGTTCGTCGAAGCATTCCCGAAGGTCTTGGGGTTGGGCTATCTGAAACTGCAGAGTGCATTGGAACAGCTGCCCTTGGTGCAAAAGGGCAGCCGCCTGTCAGTGATGCCGGTCACCGCGGAGCAATGGGCGGCGATCCTGGCACTGCGCTGAGCGCGCTTATTGCACGATCAGGTTGTTGAACAGCAGGTCTTCGACGATGGGCTTGCCCTCTTCGTCGGTCATCACCTGTTGCACCTGCTTGAGGGCTTCCTGACGCAGTTTTTCCTTGGCGTCGGCGCTGCTCATGCTATCGACGGTCTGCTGCGAGAACAGCGCGACCAACTGGTTACGGATCAGCGGGTCGTTGCGCTTGACCGCAGCCTGGGCGTCAGGACCGGTCACGCGCAGGGCGATATCAGCCTTGTAAACGCGCAGCTTGGGGCCGCCATCCAAGGCATAGTTGCCCACGAACGGAGGGGTCAAGGATACATAAATAGCCTTTGGCGGACCTTCCTCTTTGGCTTCTTCGTTGGCCAGAGCAGGCAGTGAGAAGGCCACCATCATCATCAGAATCCACGCTTTCACAGTCCACTCCTCAATACTATTTGTTGGCTAGCATACGTCAGCTTATAGAAAGCCATCATGGCCGGGCATGCTGATTGACCGAAAAAACTCGCCACCTACACTTATCGGCCATCACCGCGAAAGGAATAGCCCCGATGAAAGCCGTGCTGTGCAAAGCTTTCGGCCCTGCCGAAAACCTGGTGCTCGAAGAAGTGGCCAGCCCTGAAGCCAAGAAAAACGAGATCCTGCTCGATGTTCATGCCGCCGGGGTCAACTTTCCGGACACCCTGATCATTGAGGGTAAATACCAGTTCAAGCCGCCCTTTCCCTTTTCGCCGGGTGGCGAGGCGGCGGGTGTCGTGGCTGCAGTGGGGGAAAAGATCAGCCACCTCAAGGTTGGTGACCGGGTCATGGCCCTGACCGGTTGGGGCAGCTTCGCCGAGCAGATCGCCGTGCCGGGCTACAACGTCTTGCCGATCCCGTCCGCGATGGACTTCACCACGGCCGCCGCTTTCAGCATGACCTACGGCACTTCCATGCACGCCCTCAAGCAGCGCGCACAGTTGCAACCCGGTGAAACCCTGTTGGTCCTCGGCGCCTCAGGTGGCGTTGGTCTGGCGGCTGTAGAGATCGGCAAGGCCATGGGGGCCCGGGTCATCGCTGCCGCCAGCTCCGCAGAGAAGCTGGCAGTGGCGAAGAATGCCGGTGCCGACGAGCTGATCAACTACAGCGAAAGCAATCTCAAGGAAGAGCTCAAGCGCCTCACCCAAGGCAACGGCGTCGACGTCATCTACGACCCGGTCGGCGGCGATCTCTTCGACCACGCTATTCGCTCCATCGCCTGGAATGGCCGCCTGCTGGTGGTGGGCTTCGCCAGCGGACGCATCCCCGAACTGCCGGTGAACCTGGCGCTGCTCAAAGGCGCGGCGGTAC
Organism: Pseudomonas sp. JUb42; assembly: GCF_024807945.1. Taxonomy (GTDB): domain Bacteria; phylum Pseudomonadota; class Gammaproteobacteria; order Pseudomonadales; family Pseudomonadaceae; genus Aquipseudomonas. The sequence continues at coordinate 246,419 of NZ_JANUFD010000003.1, forward strand.
TGGGCGTGTTCTGGGGCTCATTTGCCCAGCGTCAGCCCCAGGATAACGCGGCCAACTTCCAGCAGTTGTTTGCCTGGCATGCAGAGGGCAAGTTGAAGCCGCTGGTGTCTCAGGTCTACCCGCTGGAAAAGGCGGGCGAGGCGATTGATTCGCTGGCCAATCGCAAAGCGGTGGGCAAAGTGGTGGTTGCGGTGCGATGAGTCCTCTGTTGCTCCGCTGTTCAGGCGGAGCAACGGCTTCTGTTACATCTGCTCACAATGTTCACAAATGAACACGGCAATCCAGCCATTTCCTACAAATAAGCCGACGAGAAACTCTCCTTTTTTCTGTAACGAAAATGTAACATTCACTTTCGCACTGAAAAAAACAAAAAATGGAGATTTCGATGTTTGCTTTTTTTCGTCCTGCCGCTCACCGGGCGCCCCTGCCCGAAGAAAAGATCGATAGCACTTACCGCCGCCTTCGCTGGCAGATTTTCGCAGGCATCTTCTTCGGTTATGCCGGGTATTACCTGCTGCGCAAAAACTTCTCCCTGGCCATGCCATACCTGATCGACGAGGGTTACACCCGTGGGCAGTTGGGCGTGGCCATGTCGGCCATTGCGATTGCCTACGGTTTGTCGAAGTTCCTGATGGGCATTGTCTCGGACCGTTCCAATCCACGCTATTTCCTGGCGTTCGGGTTGCTGGTGTCGGCGGCGGTGATGTTCGTGTTTGGCTTCGTGCCTTGGGCAACCTCCAGTGTTGCCATCATGTTTATCCTGCTGTTCATCAACGGCTGGGCCCAGGGCATGGGTTGGCCGCCGAGCGGGCGGACCATGGTGCACTGGTGGTCGCAGAAAGAACGTGGCGGCGTAGTGTCGGTGTGGAACGTGGCGCACAACGTCGGCGGTGGCCTGATCGGCCCGTTGTTCCTGTTGGGTATGGGCTGGACCAACGACTGGCACGCGGCGTTCTACGTCCCGGCCGCTGTGGCCCTGCTGGTCGCGCTGTTTGCCTTCGCGACCATGCGTGACACCCCGCAATCGGTCGGCTTGCCGCCCATCGAGCACTACAAGAACGACTATCCGGAAGGCTATGACGAGAGCCATGAGGAAGAATTCACCGCCAAGGAAATCTTCGTCAAATACGTACTGCGCAACAAAATGCTCTGGTACATCGCCCTGGCCAACGTTTTCGTTTATCTGCTGCGCTACGGCGTACTGGACTGGGCGCCGACCTACCTGAAAGAAGCCAAGCACTTCACCGTCGACAAGACTTCCTGGGCCTACTTCTTCTACGAGTGGGCGGGCATTCCCGGCACGCTGCTGTGCGGCTGGATGTCGGACAAACTGTTCCGGGGTAATCGCGGCCTGACCGGTGTCGTATTCATGGTCATGGTGACCATTGCCACCCTGGTGTACTGGCTCAACCCGCCGGGTAACCCGACTATCGACATGATCGCGCTGATCTCCATCGGCTTCCTGATCTACGGTCCGGTCATGCTGATCGGCTTGCAGGCACTGGAGCTGGCGCCGAAGAAGGCGGCAGGTACGGCAGCAGGCTTTACCGGTCTGTTCGGATATCTGGGCGGTTCGGTCGCAGCCAGCGCAGCGATGGGCTACACGGTGGACCACTTCGGCTGGGACGGTGGTTTTGTCCTGTTGCTGATCGCGTGTGTGCTGTCGATTGTCTTCCTGCTGCCGACGCTTTGGCATAAGCAGGTGGCGAGTGTGAGTCGTGACAAATAACGACTGCATAATGGCTGCACGGGTGGAGTAATTGTGGGAGCGAATTCATTCGCGAAAGCGGTTCCGGGTTAGAGAAATATGTTGGATGTACCGGCCCTATTCGCAAATGAATTCGTCCCACAGACACAGATTTAACGCCCGCACAGGCGGCCATTAAACCGTCTGGCAATCAACCCGACAGCGTTTGAGCCGGGCCTCGAGGTTGAGGTCTGGCATGGCGTGGCTGCGCAGGGCGCTGGCGGTCTGCTCGACGTAGTCGCGGGTAGTGCCGTAGCGACCGCTGGCACTGGCCAGTACCTGGCTGAGTACGCTGTCGGGCAGGTTGCCGGCGTAGCTGGGCAGATGCCGTTCCAGAACAAAACCCAACGCCTGAACCCGGCGGCCGTCTTCCAGGCGGCAGCTGAGCCAGTGTGGGCGATAGGATGGATACGGCATTTCCCGTTGCCACAGTGCGAGCAACGATTCCTTGAGGTTTTCTTCCGGCAGGCGGTAGGCGAAGCCACTGCATGAGCCGCCGCGGTCGAGGCCGAACACCAGCCCCGGTTGTTCCGGCGTGCCGCGATGTTCGTGGGACCACAGATACAGACCGCGATGGTAGCCGTGCACGCGCCCCCGCTGGCGCTCTACGGCGGAGCATTCGGGGCGCCAGATCAATGACCCATACGCGAACAGCCAGACCGGGCCGCCATGATGGCGCTGCAAGGTATTTTCCATCGAATGGATCAATTGCTCGTGGGTCAGCTGCGGACCCAGGTCAATGACCGGCGGGTACGTCAGGCCCAGGCCGTCGTGCACAGCCGTCGCCAAGCTATTGATTTGGTTGTTCATTGGGCTCCCCCTGGCCGAAGCATGACCAGTTGTAGCGTTCCGTGCGTGCAAAAAAAGCAGTGCATCAGCCAATCAGCTTACTGGCTATATGACTATCAGACAGCCTCAAAAAGCTATCAGTCACTCTTTGACGCTGAATCGATTCAAAAACACATGATGCAATTAGTAATCCAGCAAATCTCCCGCTTGGCGCAAATTTGGGAAATGTCCTACGTTCACCGCTGACTTTTCAGCTATCGAGCGGATAAACGCTTTGTTTATAAAACCGCCCTTTGTGAGCGATAGGCAGGGTGGCGCGATGAAAGCTGTGCTGTTGGTAGCACTGATACTGTTATGCGGTGTGGTGCAGGACACCCATGCCGGCGAAGACGGCGCGTTCTGGCAGGTCCAGAGCAGCGTCTATACCCGTCACTTCAACCCGGATCCTGAACATAACAATCGGCAAAACCTGATTGGCCTGGAGCGCAATGAGGCTTCGGGTTTGCTGTACGGGGCGGCGACTTTTCGCAATACCTACGAGCAGCGCTCGGTGTACGCCTACGGTGGCATGCGCTTCGACAGCGCCGACTATCCGCTTTACCTGAAGGTCAGCGGTGGCTTGCTGCACGGCTACCGGGGCAAGTATCGCGACAAAATCCCCTTGAATCGCTTTGGTGTCGCGCCGCTGGTGGTTCCCGCCCTGGGCATGCATCTGGGGCCGATCACGACGGAAGTGGCGCTATTGGGCGCTTCCGTCGCGATTCTCAATCTGGGGCTGCGTTTCTAGATTCGCTTAGCCGCGCGGTGCATAGGCGAACACGTCGGCGCGCATCTGATGCGCGTCCATGCCCGCAGCCACCAGGGCGTCGAGAGTGGCATAGATCATTGCCGGTGAGCCGCTGCCATACACGTGCACCCCGGACAGATCGGCCAGATCCTCGCAGACCGCTTCGTGCAACATGCCGCAGCGGCCTTCCCAGCCGCACAGGTCGCTGACGATCTTATGCAGATACAGGTTGGGCAGGCTTTTCCATTCATCCCAATGGCGGATTTCGTAGAAGTCTTCCGGGCGACGAACGCCCCAGTACAAGTGCACCGGATGCTTGAAGCCCTTGGCGCGGCAGTGTTCGATCAGGCTGTGCATCTGCGCCATGCCGGTCCCGGCAGCGATCAGCACCAATGGCCCGTCGGGCAGCTCGGCCAGGTGGGTATCGCCAAAAGGCAGATCGACCTTGGCGATACCGTTGCGTTGCAGTTGTTCGATCAGGCTCTGGGCGCTGGCTTCGCGCACCAGCACGTGCATTTCCAGGTCGCGGCCGCTATGGGGCGCGCTGGCCAGGGAGAACGCCGATTTCTCGCCGTTCTCGCGATGGATCATCAGGTACTGACCGGCGTGATAACGCGGCGCCTTGCCTGCTGGCGCCCGCAGCCCTACACGCCAGACATCGCCGCCAACCTCGGCGCATTCACTGACCTGGCAGGCAAAGGTACGCACGGGCAGTTCGCCCGGTGCCAGGATACCGTCCCACAGCAGCTCACAGTCTTGCAGCGGCTCGGCGACACAGGTGTAGATCTCGCCATGGGTGAGCGTCTCGCCGTTCTGGCTGACCTGGCCCGAGACCAGCAGCGCCGCGCAGACATGGCAATTGCCATTGCGACAGCTCTGCGGGCATTCGTAGCCCAGGCGCTGGGCGGCGTCGAGAATCCGCTCACCCGGCAAGGTTTCCAGCACTGCGCCCGATGGCTGCAAGGTTACGCGCATCAATCTATTCCCAACTGATTCCAGATGTCGTCGATCCGGCGGGTTACGGCCTCGTCCTTGACGATCGCCCGACCCCATTCGCGGGTCGTTTCACCCGGCCATTTATGCGTTGCGTCCAACCCCATCTTCGACCCCAGCCCCGATACCGGTGACGCGAAGTCCAGGTAATCGATGGGCGTGTTGTCGATCATCACCGTATCGCGCTTGGGGTCCATGCGCGTGGTGATGGCCCAGATGACGTCGTTCCAGTCACGGGCGTTGATGTCGTCGTCGGTGACAATAACGAACTTGGTGTACATGAACTGTCGCAAAAACGACCACACGCCCAGCATCACACGCTTGGCATGACCCGGGTACTGCTTCTTCATGGTCACGACGGCCATGCGGTAGGAGCAGCCTTCGGGCGGCAGGTAGAAGTCGGTGATCTCCGGAAACTGCTTTTGCAGGATCGGTACGAACACTTCGTTCAGCGCCACGCCGAGAATGGCTGGCTCATCCGGTGGCCGGCCGGTGTAGGTGCTGTGGTAAATCGGCTTGATGCGATGGGTGATGCGCTGCACGGTAAACACCGGGAAGCTGTCGACTTCGTTGTAATAGCCGGTGTGGTCGCCATATGGACCTTCATCGGCCATTTCGTTCGGATAGATCACCCCTTCCAGAACGAATTCGGCGCTGGCCGGGACCTGCAGGTCGTTGCCACGGCATTTGATCAGCTCGGTGCGACTGCCCCGCAGTAGGCCGGCGAAGGCATATTCGGAGAGGCTGTCCGGCACCGGCGTCACGGCGCCGAGAATAGTCGCAGGGTCTGCGCCCAGGGCCACGGCCACCGGGAACGGCTCGCCGGGGTGCTTGTCCTTCCACTCCTTGAAGTCCAGGGCGCCGCCGCGATGGCTGAGCCAGCGCATGATGACTTTGTTGCGACCGATGACCTGCTGGCGATAGATGCCCAGGTTCTGCCGCTCCTTGTTCGGCCCGCGAGTGACGGTCAGGCCCCAGGTGATCAGCGGGGCGACGTCGCCCGGCCAGCAGGTCTGCACCGGCAACATGCCGAGGTCGACATCGTCACCGTCGATGACGATTTCCTGGCAAGGCGCGTCCTTGACCACTTTCGGCGCCATGGCGATGACTTTCTTGAAGATCGGCAGCTTGGACCAGGCATCTTTCAAGCCCTTGGGCGGCTCGGGCTCCTTGAGGAATGCCAGCAGCTTGCCGATCTCGCGCAGTTCTTCGGTCGATTCGGCGCCCATGCCCATGGCCACGCGCTCAGGCGTGCCGAACAGGTTGCCGAGCACCGGAATGTCGAAGCCGGTGGGTTTTTCAAAGAGCAGTGCCGGGCCCTTGGCGCGCAAGGTCCGGTCACAGACTTCGGTCATTTCCAGCACAGGGGAAATGGGCACTTGGATGCGTTTCAGCTCTCCGCGCTGCTCTAACTGCTGCACGAAATCGCGTAGGTCGTTGAATTTCATTAACCCGGCCACTCATAAAATAGACGCACATCCTACCTGCTCTGAAGCATGGCGCCATCCTTGGAGCGTGCTAACGGGCGTTTTCGCTCAAGAAGATCGGGGCCAACAGCGGCTTCATGCGCTCGCCGCCCTGATCCGACAGGTGATTTTCGTCCATGTACTGCGAATAACCGTCGAACTCGGCCCGACAGACACCCGACTGACACAGCAGTGGCGCCGGGTCGAGCACCTGCACCTGCGGGTCCTGTACGCTGAGGCGATGGAATAGCGTGGCGAGAAAATGCTGGCGCTCTTGATGCTCGGCCAAAGGTCGCCCGACGGCTTCGGCAGAGCGCCCGACCATTGCCAGGCTGCTCAGGCGGGCTACGGTGCCCTGGCGTTGCAGCGGCACCTCCTTGAAAATCCATACCCGCGCCCCGGCTGCACGCAGGGCGGCAATCATGCGCGTCAGATCGCGCGCTACCTGCTGTTCGGCGTCAGGCACGTTGTCACGGTGATACAACACATGCTCGCGGTCGCCATCCTCTTCGCCGTAGAGGTACAAGCTCCAGCGCGCGGCGAGGATCACGTCATGAATCTTGTGTTGCTTGACTGCTTCCAGAGTCCGGGCGTTGAAGTCCTGGCATTGGTCGCGGGTTTCGTGGCTCTGGATCGGCGGGCAACCGGACAGGGCCGCCAGCCACACGGCGATGCCATAGCGCCGGGCATCAGCCTGAATGGCGGGCAGCAGCGCGGCGGCATGGCTGTCGCCCCAGACCAGTTGCACGGGCGGGGTGTTTTCATCGCCGCCGAATCGGCAAATTTTGTCCAGGTCCGGGCTGTCCTTCTGCAGCAGGCAGTCCATTTGCCCTTGCTGCCAGTCCCGGGCTTCGGCGTAGCGCATGGCCTGACCTGACAGGCGTTCGGGCACGCCATCGACGGAGCGAACCCATTGGCCCGCCAAGCCCAACACCAACAGGCAAACCAGACCTGCCGAGAGCATCGAACGCTGGCTGACGAAAAACTGCTTTTCCCGGAACGGCAGTTCGACGAAGCGCCAGGTCAGGCAGGCCAGGGCGACGCTGAGGGCGATCCAGGCCCAGGCTTCCAGTGGCTGCATGCCGTCGATCGAAATGGCATTGGCGTAGACGAAAACCGGCCAGTGCCACAGGTACAGCGAATAGGAAATCAGCCCGACCGCCACCAGCCAGCGTAGGCTGAGCAGGCGGCCAACCACGGTCGCAGCCTGGCCGTTGGCCCAGATCATCGCCGTGGCGCCCAGCACAGGAAATAGCGCCGCCCAGCCGGGGAACAGGGTTTCTCTATCGAAAAAGAACAGGGCGTACAGCACCGCCAACAGGCCTGCCAGGCTGACGCTTTCGAAGACCCACGGCTTGGGTTTGTGTTGTAGCGGCGGCAATATGGCCAGCATCGCTCCGCACAGCAGTTCCCACGCGCGCATGGGCAACAGGAAGAACGCCGCATCCGGTTCGCGTTTGATCACCCAGACGTTAAGCCCGAACGACACCAGCAACAGCCCGAACAGCAGCCATCTCCAGTGGCGCATATAGCGGCTGAGCAGCACCAGCAGCAACGGGAAGAAAATGTAGTACTGCTCTTCCACCGACAGTGACCAGGTGTGCAGCAGCGGTTTGAAGTCCGAAGCGGGGTTGAAATAGCTGTCCTGGCGCATGAACAGGATGTTGGAGATAAACATGGCCTGGTAGCGCGCGGCCCGGCCCAGCTGCGAGTAATCGTGGGGCGTGAGCAGCAGCCAGCCCGCGGCCAGAGTCGCCAGAATGACCACGCTCAGGGCGGGAATGATGCGCCGCGCCCGGCGCGCCCAGAAGTCGACGAAACTGAAGCGCCCTGCCGCGATTTCGCGGCAGATCACGGCGGTGATCAGATAGCCGGAGATGACGAAGAATACGTCGACGCCGACAAAGCCGCCGCTCACCCCGCCCAGGCCGAAGTGGAACAGCACCACGGGAATGACCGCCAGCGCCCGTAGACCGTCGATGTCGCGCCGATTGCCAAAGGTATGCATAGGACTCCCTGTCTGTGCTGTCCCAAAAGAAACGCAAAAAAAATGGTGTCCCTAAGGACACCATTTTTATCGAGCGGTTCAGCCGATTACTTGCGTTTCATCGACAGGAAGAACTCGTCGTTGGTCTTGGTCTGCTTGAGCTTATCGATCAGGAACTCGATGGCAGCGACCTCGTCCATCGGGTGCAGCAGTTTGCGCAGGATCCACATGCGCTGCAGCTCGTCATCGGCAGTCAGCAACTCTTCGCGGCGAGTGCCGGAGCGGTTGATGTTGATGGCCGGGAAAACGCGCTTCTCGGCGATCTTGCGATCCAGAGGCAGCTCCATGTTGCCGGTACCCTTGAACTCTTCGTAGATCACTTCGTCCATCTTCGAGCCGGTTTCAACCAGCGCGGTGGCGATAATGGTCAGCGAGCCGCCTTCTTCGATGTTACGTGCCGCACCGAAGAAACGCTTTGGTTTTTCCAGGGCGTGGGCATCGACACCACCGGTCAGGACCTTGCCGGAGCTCGGGATGACGGTGTTGTAGGCGCGGGCCAGGCGGGTGATGGAGTCAAGCAGGATGACCACGTCTTTCTTGTGCTCGACCAGGCGCTTGGCCTTCTCGATCACCATTTCGGCGACCTGTACGTGCCGGGTTGGCGGCTCGTCGAACGTCGAGGCAACCACTTCGCCGCGCACGGTGCGCTGCATTTCGGTCACTTCTTCCGGGCGTTCATCGATCAGCAGCACGATCAGGTGAACTTCCGGGTTATTGCGCGTGATGTTAGCCGCGATGTTTTGCAGCATGATGGTCTTGCCCGCTTTTGGCGGAGCAACGATCAGGCCACGCTGGCCCTTGCCGATCGGGGCGCACAGGTCGATGACACGACCGGTGAGGTCTTCGGTGGAACCGTTGCCGGCTTCCATCTTCATGCGCACGTTCGGGAACAGTGGCGTGAGGTTTTCAAACAGAATCTTGTTCTTCGCGTTTTCCGGACGGTCGAAGTTGATCGTGTCGACCTTCAACAGTGCGAAGTAACGTTCGCCTTCCTTCGGAGGGCGGATCTTGCCAACGATGGTGTCGCCCGTACGCAGGTTGAAGCGACGGATCTGGCTTGGCGAGACGTAGATATCGTCAGGGCCGGCCAGATAGGAAGCGTCTGCGGAGCGCAGGAAACCGAAGCCGTCCTGGAGGATCTCCAGCACGCCATCACCGGAAATTTCCTCGCCGCTTTTGGCGTGCTTTTTCAGCAGGGAGAAAATCACATCCTGCTTGCGCGAACGGGCCATATTTTCTATGCCCATCTGTTCGGCCATTTCGAGCAGATCGGTAATCGGCTTTTGCTTGAGTTCAGTCAGATTCATATGGGAATGACGTAATCATGTATGGAGGGAGAAATTAAGCTTTGGGAGCTTAAAGAGGCTGCGCCGCAGAGAAGGCGAAAGGATCGCGAACAAGCATCGAAAGGAGAGCGTCGGCGACGGCTAGCAGGGGGCAGCGGAGAAACCGTTGCGGGGCCGAATTTAACACTTGATTTTCAGGACGTCTAGTGCGAATCCCGAAAAAAACCCCGCTATTTGCGGGGCTTTATGCATCATCAGATGTTTGCATCCAGGAATGCTTGCAGCTGCGATTTCGACAGGGCGCCGACCTTGGTGGCCGCGACTTCGCCGTCCTTGAACAGCATCAGGGTCGGGATACCACGTACGCCGTGCTTGGCCGGGGTTTCCTGGTTCTCGTCGATGTTCAGCTTGGCGATGGTCAGTTTGCCTTCGTAAGTACCGGCAATGTCGTCCAGCACAGGCGCGATCATTTTGCATGGGCCGCACCACTCAGCCCAGTAATCCACCAGCACAGGGCCGGAAGCCTTGAGGACGTCGGCTTCGAAGCTCGCATCGCTAACGTGTTTGATCAGGTCGCTACTCATGAAATTCTCCGAGGTCGTAGGCTAAAAAACGTGCACCATCATAGCGGGCCTCGTCCTGTACAGGAAGCTGATGATCATTGAGCCTTACTATGGTTGCGTTTAAGTGGCCTTATGGCACTGCTCAGCCAGTCGGTGCCGTGAAGACAATACCGGTGCGCAATGCTGCGCCGCGGATATGCTCCTGCATGGCTTTTTGCGCGGGCCCGGCGGCATGTCGCCCTAGCGAACGGAGGATCTTGCGGTGCTCCTGCCAGGTTTCCATGGCTCTGCCGGCGCGGATGAACGGTAGCTTCTGGCTTTCCAGAAAAATGTCCGCACCCGCCGTGATGATCCCGAGAATGGCCTGATTGCCACTGGCTACGAGGATATGCCGGTGGAATTCGAAGTCCAGGCGCGCGGCGGCCTCGAAATCGCTGGCGCGTAATTCCAGGCGCATGGCTTCGACATTGTCTTCCAGGATGTCGTGTTCGTCGGCGGTCAGGGTCACGGCGGCCAGCCCGGCAGCGAAGCCTTCCAGAGCGTAACGCAGCTGAAAAGTGTCGGACGGTGAAGCCTGGGCGGCGAATGGCCAGGAAAATCCACTGCTGCGCTGTTCTGGTTCAGAAAGCGACTGGACGAATACGCCCTTGCCCGGCTGCACGCTGACCATGCCCAGGGCGCTCAGCGACGACAATGCTTCGCGCAGTGAAGCGCGGCTGACACCCAGCAATAGCGCCAGATCCCGCTGCGAGGGCAGGCTGTCGCCGGGTTGATAGCCTTGCTCGACAATCAATTTACGGATTGCCCGGAAGGCTGTTTCAGGTACTGCAATCGGATTCTGAGGCATAACTGTTCAGGCTGGTCAGTCCGGGAAAACTTCCTTTTATAGACATCCGAACAATCCGGCAAGCGACGCCCAGGCGTGGCGCGCCGGGGCTTTTGGGCGCTCCAAAGCGGTGCGCCTGAGGTCTTACTGGTCTGACCAGTCGGAGGTGCGGGTACCTTCCGTAGAACCAGCTTAAGTCGGGAGATCGCCCTCCCGGCTTAAGCCGGTCCTACATAGAGGTGATGATTGCTGGCAAAAGCCCATGAATGGCATGGGCTGTGCACTGCACTGGATATCGCAACGAACCCTCTTTCGCACGAACCGGAGATTTCCTATGACCAAGCGTTACAGCGCCCTGCTCTCTGCTCTGTTTGCCAGCCTGATGCTCAGCCAGGCACCTGCCCATGCCAATGGCCTGGACGACATCACGGCGCGTGGCACCTTGAAGGTCGCGGTGCCTCAGGACTTCCCGCCGTTCGGTTCGGTCGGCCCGGACATGAAGCCGCGCGGTCTGGATATCGATACTGCACAGCTGCTGGCTGACCAGCTCAAGGTCAAGCTTGAGCTGACTCCGGTCAACAGCACCAACCGCATCCCTTACCTGACCACCGGCAAGGTCGATCTGGTCATCTCCAGCCTGGGCAAGAACCCGGATCGCGAGAAGGTCATCGACTTCTCCCGCGCCTACGCGCCGTTCTATCTGGCGGTGTTTGGCCCGCCTGAAGCGGCCATCGCCAATGTTGACGATCTCAAAGGCAAAACCATCAGCGTGACCCGTGGTGCTATCGAAGATATCGAGCTGACCGCCGTTGCGCCGAAAGAGGCCACCATCAAGCGCTTCGAGGACAACAACTCCACCATCGCCGCTTACCTGGCCAACCAGACCGACCTGATCGCCAGCGGCAACGTGGTGATGGTTGCGATCAGCGAGAAGAACCCCAAGCGCATCCCGGCGCTGAAAGTGAAGCTCAAGGATTCGCCGGTCTACGTCGGTGTGAACAAGGGCCAGCCTGAGCTGCTCGCCAAGGTCAACGAGATCCTCAACGGTGCCAAGGCTGACGGCGCGCTGGAGAAGAACTCCCAGACCTGGCTCAAGCAACCTCTGCCAGCCGATCTTTGATCGCCCAGCTCTGATCACCGCGTCCGGGAACTGCCAATGGCTTATCACTTCGACTTTCTACCGGTCCTGCAAAACACCGATCTGTTATTGCGCGGGGCCTTGTTCACGCTGGAGCTGACGGCCATCGGTACGGTGCTCGGGGTTGCCCTGGGCATCGTCGGCGCCATCGTCAGGGCCTGGAAGATTCAGCCGTTCTCGGCGATTTTCGGGGTCTATGTCGAGCTGATCCGCAACACGCCGTTCCTGGTGCAGCTGTTCTTTATCTTCTTCGGCCTGCCGTCATTGGGTGTACAGATCTCCGAATGGCAGGCGGCCGTGCTGGCCATGGTGGTCAACCTGGGGGCCTATTCGACGGAGATTATTCGCGCCGGTATCCAGGCCATCCCCCGTGGTCAGCTGGAAGCGGCAGCAGCCCTGGCGATGAACCGCTTCGAAGCGTTCCGTTACGTGGTGCTGATTCCGGCTCTGGGCAAGGTCTGGCCGGCGTTGAGCAGCCAGATCATCATCGTCATGCTTGGCTCGGCGGTGTGCTCGCAGATTGCTACTGAGGAGTTGAGCTTCTTTGCCAACTTCATCCAGTCGCGCAACTTCCGCGCCTTCGAAACCTACATCATTACCACGCTGATCTATCTGTGCATGGCGTTGTTGATCCGCCAGTTGCTGGCGTGGATCGGGCGTCGCTACATATCGAGGAAAGGCTGATGGATTTCACCCTTTGGGATGTGGTGCGCAACCTGCTCACAGGCCTGCAATGGACCCTGGCGCTGTCCCTGGTCGCGTTTATCGGCGGCGGGCTGATCGGTCTTGCGGTGATGACCGCGCGGATTTCCGAAAAGGCCCTGCCACGACGTCTGGCGCGGGTGTACATCGAATTGTTCCAGGGTACGCCACTGCTGATGCAGCTTTTCCTGGTGTTCTTCGGTGTTGCGCTGATCGGTTTCGATATTTCGCCTTGGGTCGCTGCGGCTTTGGCGTTGACGCTGTTCACCAGTGCCTATCTGGCGGAGATCTGGCGCGGTTGCGTCGAGTCCATCGCCAATGGCCAGTGGGAAGCCTCGGCCAGCCTGGCCCTGACGCCCTTCGAACAATTGCGCTATGTGATCCTGCCTCAGGCCCTGCGTATTGCGGTGGCGCCAACGGTCGGCTTCTCGGTGCAGGTGGTCAAGGGTACGGCGGTGACCTCGATCATCGGCTTCACCGAGCTGACCAAGACCGGCAGCATGCTGGCCAACGCCACCTTTCAGCCTTTCATGGTCTACGGCTTCGTTGCCCTGGGCTATTTCCTGCTTTGCTACCCCTTGTCGCTCAGTGCCCGCTACCTGGAAAGGAGACTGCATGCCTCTGCTTAGAATTTCCGCCCTGCATAAATACTACGGCGATCACCACGTTCTCAAAGGCATCGACCTCTCGGTCGAGGAAGGCCAGGTCGTGGCCATCATCGGCCGCAGCGGCTCGGGCAAAAGCACCCTGCTGCGCACACTGAACGGCCTGGAGTCGATCAACGACGGCGTCATCGAAGTCGATGGCGAATATCTGGACGCCGCCCGCGCCGATCTGCGCTCGCTCAGGCAGAAGGTCGGCATGGTGTTCCAGCAGTTCAACCTGTTTCCGCACCTGAGCGTCGGCGAGAACGTGATGCTGGCCCCGCAGGTGGTGCAGAAGGTTTCCCGGCCTGACGCGGCGAAGCTGGCCAGGCGCATGCTTGAGCGGGTCGGCCTGAGCGAGAAATTCGATGCCTTCCCGGACCGGCTGTCCGGCGGCCAGCAACAGCGCGTGGCGATTGCCCGGGCGCTGGCCATGTCACCCAAGGTATTGTTGTGCGACGAAATCACCTCGGCCCTCGACCCTGAGCTGGTCAATGAAGTGCTTAGCGTCGTGCGGCAATTGGCCGCCGATGGCATGACCCTGATCATGGTGACTCACGAGATGCGTTTTGCCCGCGAAGTCGGCGACAAACTGGTGTTCATGCATCAGGGCAAGGTGCATGAGGTGGGTGATCCGAAAGAGTTGATGGCCAATCCGAGAACCCCGGAGCTGGCAAATTTCATCGGTTCCACCGAGCAATAACCCTTCACCCCGCAGCCGCTGACGCGCTTCGCGTTGGCGGCAGGCATGGATCATGGCAGGATGGCGCGGTTATCGACCGAGATTTGCTGACCATGCCGAATTCCACCGCCAAGAATCTTTCCCTGATTGCCGCCATCGACCTGGGCTCGAACAGCTTCCATATGGTTGTTGCCAAGGCCAATCTCGGGGAAATCCGCATTTTGGAGCGCCTTGGCGAGAAGGTTCAGCTGGCGGCGGGCATCGATGACGAGCGGCGCCTCAGCGAAGAGTCCATGCAGCGCGGCCTCGATTGCCTCAAGCGCTTTGCCCAACTGATCAACGGTATGCCCCTGGGCGCCGTGCGTATCGTCGGTACCAATGCCCTGCGTGAAGCGCGTAACCGTGGCGAGTTCATCCGCCGTGCCGAAGAAATCCTCGGTCACCCCGTCGAAGTCATTTCCGGCCGCGAAGAAGCGCGCCTGATCTACCTTGGCGTGTCCCATACCCTCGCCGATACCCCCGGCAAACGCCTGGTGGCCGATATCGGCGGCGGCAGTACCGAATTCATCATTGGCCAGCGCTTCGAGCCGTTGCTGCGCGAGAGCCTGCAAATGGGTTGCGTCAGCTTCACCCAACGCTACTTCAAGGACGGCAAGATCACTCCTGCCCGCTATGCCCAGGCCTACACGGCTGCGCGCCTTGAGATCATGAGCATCGAGCACGCGCTGCATCGCCTGAAGTGGGATGAAGCGATCGGCTCCTCGGGCACCATCCGCGCCATCGGCCTGGCCCTCAAGGCTAACGGTCACGGCTCCGGCGAGGTCAACGCCGAAGGCCTGGCCTGGCTCAAGCGCAAGGTGTTCAAGCTGGGCGACGTCGACAAGATCGACTTCGACGGCATCAAGCCTGACCGCCGCTCGATCTTCCCGGCGGGCCTGGCGATTCTCGAAGCGATCTTCGATGCCCTGGAACTGCAGCGCATGGACCATTGCGAAGGTGCCCTGCGTGAAGGCGTGCTCTACGACCTGCTGGGTCGCCATCATCACGAAGACGTGCGTGAGCGCACCCTGACTTCGCTGATGGAGCGTTACCACGTCGATATGGAGCAGGCCGCCCGCGTCGAGCGCAAGGCGCTGCTGGCACTGGAGCAGGTCGCCGGTGCCTGGGATCTGGAAGACGATCTGTATCGCGAGCTATTGAGCTGGGCCGCGAAGGTGCACGAAGTAGGTCTGGATATCGCCCACTATCACTACCACAAGCACGGCGCCTACCTGATCGAGCACTCAGACCTGGCTGGCTTCTCCCGCGAAGACCAGCAAATGCTGGCCCTGCTGGTGCGTGGCCACCGGCGCAATATTCCCAAGGACAAGTTTGCCGAGTTCGGCGATGAAGGCATCAAGCTGATTCGCCTGTGCGTGCTGCTGCGCTTTGCCATCCTGTTCCACCACATCCGTGGCACCCAGGAAATGCCGCAGCCGGTATTGAACGCCAGCGGCAATCAGCTGGACATTCAATTCCCGGATGGCTGGCTGGAAAACAACCAGCTGACTCAGGCCGACTTCGCGCTGGAAGCGGAGTGGCTGACCCGAGTCGGTATCGTCCTTACTGTACGCTGAGGACGGGGATGCTCAGGCGCTCCAGGAGAGTGGCCTGGGCACTGCGCGGGTTCTGGTTGCCGGTCGGCGTGCTACGGGTGTAGCGGCCGTCTGAGTGCAGAATCCAGCTGTGGGTGTTGTCCGTCAGATAGCTTTCCAGCTCCTTCTTGACCCGCAGAATCAGTTTCTTGCCCTCGACCGGGAAGCAGGTCTCGACGCGCTTGTCGAGGTTGCGCTCCATCCAGTCGGCACTGGACAGGAACATCTGCTCCTCGCCGCCATTGAGGAAGTAGAACACCCGGGTGTGCTCCAGGAAGCGGCCGATGATCGAGCGCACATGGATATTGTGCGAGACCCCGGCGATGCCTGGGCGCAGGCAGCACATGCCGCGCACCACCAGATCGATACGCACGCCCGATTGGCTGGCCTTGTACAGCGCGCGGATGATCTTCGGATCGGTCAGTGAGTTGAACTTGGCGATGATATGGGCCGGTTTGCCCTCGAGAGCGAACTGGGTCTCCCGGGCGATCATATCGAGCATGCCTTTCTTCAGCGTGAAGGGCGCGTGCAGCAGCTTCTTCATGCGCAGGGTCTTGCCCATGCCGATCAGCTGGGTGAACAGCTTGCCCAGGTCTTCGCACAGGGCGTCGTCCGAGGTCAGCAGGCTGTAGTCGGTGTACAGACGGGCGTTGCCGGCGTGGTAGTTACCCGTGCCCAAGTGCGCATAACGAACGATCTCACCGGCCTCGCGGCGCAGGATCAGCATCATCTTGGCGTGGGTTTTGAAGCCCACCACACCGTAGATCACCACCGCACCCGCTGCCTGCAGGCGGCTGGCCAGTTGCAGGTTGGATTCTTCATCGAAACGCGCGCGCAGCTCGATGACCGCAGTGACTTCCTTACCGTTGCGCGCGGCATCGACCAGAGCGTCGACGATTTCCGAGTTGGCGCCGCTGCGATACAGGGTCTGGCGCACAGCCAGAACGTGCGGGTCTTTGGCCGCCTGGCGCAGCAGGTCGACCACCGGGGTGAACGATTCAAACGGATGCAGCAGCAGAATGTCCTGCTTCTTGATCACGTTGAAAATGTTGTCGCTGTTCTGCAACAGCTTGGGGATTGCTGGAGTGAACGGCGGATATTGCAGTTCCGGGTGGCTGTCCAGGCCAGTGATGCTGAACAGGCGAGTCAGGTTGACCGGGCCGTTGACCTGATACAGCTCGGTTTCGGACAGGTTGAACTGCTTGAGCAGGTAGTCCGACAGCTGTTTGGGACAGGTATCGGCCACTTCCAGGCGCACTGCGTCGCCGTAACGCCGCGAGAACAGCTCGCCGCGCAGGGCGCGGGCCAGGTCTTCAACGTCTTCGGAGTCCAGTGCCAGGTCGGCGTTACGGGTCAGGCGGAACTGATAGCAGCCCTTGACCTTCATGCCCTGGAACAGATCATCGGCGTGGGCGTGGATCATCGACGACAGGAACACATAGTTGTCGCCAGGGCCGCCTACGTCTTCCGGCACCTTGATGATGCGCGGCAGCAGGCGCGGGGCCGGGATGATCGCCAGACCCGAGTCGCGACCGAAGGCGTCGATACCTTCCAGTTCGACGATGAAGTTCAGGCTCTTGTTCACCAGCAATGGGAACGGGTGCGTCGGGTCGAGGCCAATCGGGGTGATGATCGGCGCAATTTCGTCGCGGAAGTAGCGGCGCACCCAGGTTTTGATCTTCACCGTCCAGCTGCGGCGACGGATGAAGCGAATCTGATGCTTCTCCAGCTCAGGCAGGAGAATGTCATTGAGAATGGCGTATTGGCGGTCCACATGGCCGTGGACCAGTTCGCTGATGCGTGCCAGCGCCTGATGCGGCTGCAGGCCGTCGGCTCCCGCCTGTTCGCGGGCGAAAGTGATCTGCTTCTTGAGACCGGCGACACGAATTTCGAAGAACTCATCCAGGTTGCTGGAGAAGATCAGCAGGAACTTCAAGCGCTCCAGCAGCGGATACGACTCGTCCAGCGCCTGTTCCAACACGCGAATGTTGAATTGCAGCTGGGACAGCTCACGATGGATGTAGAGGCTGCTGTCGTCGATATTGAGGCTGACGACGGCCGGAGCTGCCACAACGGGCGGCTCGATGGCCGGGATGACCTCAATGCTTGGCTCGACCACTGGCAAAGCTTCCTGAGCGTCGACTTCGACTTTTGCTTCGACAGCGGCCTGGGTGAGTCCTTCGGTATTCATGAATAATCCTGGGGGTGGTTACCCTTTTAACAGTTGAGCAGCGCGGACGGCAAAGTACGTGAGAATGCCATCAGCTCCTGCGCGTTTGAAAGCGGTAAGGGATTCGAGAATCACCCCTTCGCTCAGCCAGCCGTTCTGGATCGCGGCCATGTGCATCGCGTACTCGCCACTGACTTGATAGACAAAAGTCGGGACCTTGAATTCATCCTTGACCCTGAAAAGGATGTCCAGGTAAGGCATGCCCGGCTTGACCATGACCATGTCGGCGCCTTCGGCCAGGTCCGCCGCCACTTCATGCAGGGCTTCGTTGCTGTTGCCCGGATCCATCTGATAAGAGGCCTTGTTGGCCTTGCCCAGATTCAATGCCGAGCCGACCGCATCGCGGAACGGGCCGTAGTAGGCGCTGGCGTACTTGGCCGAGTAGGCCATGATCCGCACATTGACGTGACCGGCGTGCTCCAGGGCTTCACGGATGGCCTGGATGCGACCGTCCATCATGTCCGAGGGGGCGACGACCTGGGCACCGGCTTCAGCGTGGGACAGTGCCTGCTTGACCAGGGCTTCGACGGTGATGTCGTTCTGCACATAGCCGCTGTCGTCGAGGATGCCGTCCTGACCGTGAGTGGTGAAGGGGTCGAGGGCGACGTCGGTGATCACGCCCAGCTCTGGGAAGCGCTCACGCAGGGCGCGGGTGGCGCGCTGGGCGATGCCGTCCGGGTTCCAGGCTTCGGCACCGTCCAGGGATTTCTTTTCCACAGGGGTGACCGGGAACAGGGCCAGTGCCGGAATGCCCAGGGCAACCCAGGCTTCGGCTTCCTTGAGCAGCAGATCGATACTCAGACGTTCGACACCCGGCATCGAAGCGATGCTTTCGCGCTGGTTTTCACCATCGAGTACAAAAACGGGAAGAATCAGGTCGTCGACGGTCAGAACATTCTCACGGACCAGTCGGCGGGAAAAATCGTCGCGACGGTTACGACGCAGGCGAGTGAGAGGAAACAGGCGGTTTGCGGGGGTAAAGCTCACGGCGAGACTCCTGAGCCCGCATACGCGGGCAAGCGCGACAGTTATAAGCCGCCATTATGACTAATGTGTGACAGTCTGACTCAGGCTGCGACTCGAGGCCGCAGCTGTGCGGTTCAGACGGGTATCACAGGACCTCTAAACATAATGTTCAGAGGGTGTTGCCATTGTCTTCGTCACAAACTTTAACGTCGAGACACATCTCCACACTTTCCTCAATGACACTGGCGGGTTAGGCTGCGCGTTCATTTCGCCAGCACCCAGAAAATGCTCCAACATTTCTTGCAGGAATTTGGTTACTTTGCCCTCTTTCTCGGCACCTTCTTTGAAGGCGAGACCATTTTGGTTCTTGCCGGATTCCTTGCGTTCCGGGGTTACATGGATATCTATGTGGTCGTGGTCGTGGCTTTCTTCGGGAGCTATGCCGGTGACCAGCTCTGGTATTTCATGGGGCGCAGACATGGCCGCAAACTGCTCGCGCGCAAGCCGCGCTGGCAACTCATGGGCGATCGGGCGCTGGAGCATATCCGCAAGCACCCGGATATCTGGGTCCTGAGCTTCCGCTTCGTTTATGGCCTGCGCACGGTAATGCCCGTGGCTATCGGCCTGTCCGGCTATCCGCCGGGGCGCTACCTGCTGCTAAACGGCATCGGTGCAGCGATCTGGGCGGCGGCACTGGCGGCGGCGGCCTATCACTTTGGCGCCGTGCTGGAAGGCCTGCTGGGCAACGTCAAGAAATACGAGCTATGGGTCCTGGGCGGCCTGCTGCTGCTCGGTCTTGCCCTGTGGCTGCGTCGGCGTGTCAAGAATGCCCGTGCGGCGCGTATCAAGGCTGCAGAAGCCGCAGAGGCCAGTTCGACGCCTGTGCCGGTGGAAGTGCCGGTCGAGATCAAGAAGCCGGCTGACGAGTGAGCTGTATTATCCAGGCATTTTTTGTCAGATCGCTGGAAAATCTCGCGCCAGCCGCGTCAGAATCCGGTCCAGGGCGTTGGCAAATGCTTGCCTTTCCCGCTCGCCATAAGGCCCCTGGCCTCCTCCCATCTGGCCCTGCTCACGCAGATCGGTAAACAGATTGCGCACCGCCAGGCGCTCGCCCATGTTCTGCGGATCGAACTCCTTGCCGCGTGGATCGAGGGCGGCCACGCCTTTCTTGATCAGGCGGTCCGCCAACGGCACATCACTGCAAATCACCAGCTCGCCGGGCACGGCCTGTTCCACCAGATAGTCGTCGGCCGCATCGGGTCCTGCCGGGACCACGATCAGTTTCACGCAACTGAAGGCTGGCTTGATCTGGGCCTGGCCGGCTACCAGCACCACCTCGAATTTGCGCTTGAGGGCAAATTTGACCACCTGGTCCTTGGCGGCCTTGGGACAGGCGTCGGCATCTATCCAGACGCGCAGGCTCATGCCTCGCACCCGAACAGGGAAGGCGCCGGGATCAGGCAGGTTGGTAAGCGCAAGCTCAGTGACATGGGAGGCTCGGTCAGGATTTTCAAAGGCCTGCATTGTCGATGTGAAAGGCCGCCTCGCTCAAGGCAGATATCAATATTTATTACCCGCAATGCGGGCGCAAAAGGTTCAATACCGCTCGTCGAAAGGGCTGTGATCTCATTCACATGCTGGCAAATAGGGCCGAAAAGGCCATTGTTTTCATATTTCTGCTGTTTATAATCCCCGCCTTCCTGCAAGCGTCGCAACCGCTCTGCTTCGCAGGAATCCGACCCGGAACCCATTACCGGGGCAAATGGACTTGCATGACGGCCTCTCAATCGGCGCGTCATGACTCTCTCTAAGGATTGAACGCACCATGTCCTCTCGTGTCCTGACCGCGGCTGCTCTGATCGTTTCCCTGCAGTTGGCCGGCTGTTCCGCATTCCGCAGTTACGACACCGAGCTGAAGGAAACCAACCAGCAGTTGTCGGGCGGCAACGTCGACGGCGCCCTGCTGACCCTGGAAAAGAACAACACCGGCGCCGACAAGGACCTTCTTTATTACTTCGAGAAGGGCGAGATCCTGCGCGCCAAGGGCGACCTGACCGGCAGCCAGACTGCCTGGCGCTCGGCTGATGACGTAGTGTTCAAGTGGGAAGAGTCGGTCAAGTTCGATACCGACAAGTACGTCGCCCAGTTCGGCAGTTATCTGGTCAACGACAAGGTCCGTCGTTACGAAGGCTATGACTACGAGAAAGTCATGCTGACCACGCAGATGGCCCTGAACCTGCTGGCCCAGAACGATTTCGACGGTGCCCGTACCGAGATCAAGAAGACTCACGAGCGTGAGGCCGTGATCGCCGATCTGCGCGACAAGGAATACCTCAAGAGTGAAGACGAGGCCCGTGAAAAGGGCGTTACCACTCAGTTCAAGGACCTCAAGGGCTATCCGGTCGCCTCTCTCGATGCCCCGGAAGTCGTCGGCCTGAAAAACAGCTATCAGAGCGCGTTCAGCCATTACCTGTCCGGCTTCGTCTATGAAGCCCTCGGTGAAAAAGACCTTGCCGCACCGGGCTATCGTCAGGCCGCCGAACTGCGTCCTAACACCCCTCTGCTCGATCAGGCCCTGCTGAACCTGGACGACGGCGGCAGTAAAGTGCCCGCCAGCAAGGGCGGTAAGGGTAAAAAAGGCAGCAAGGAGAGCAAGTCCGTCGTTGAGGCCGCGCCAAGCACGGAAGGCACCAGTGACGTGCTGATCGTGGTGCAGAGCGGCTTTGCTCCGGCCCGTGACTCGGTGCGTATTCCGCTGCCGCTGCCAATCGCCAATAACATTGTGATCACCGCCCTGTCGTTCCCGGTGATCAAGCCGGATACCTCGACCCAGCGCTTCTCGCAGATCGTCGTCAACGGCGCGCCGGTTAACCTGACCCTGCTCAACAGCACCACGGACATGTCGCGCCGTGCCCTGCGTGACGACATGCCAGGCATCATCGTGCGTACCACCGTACGCGCCATCAGCCGTGGCGTTGCGCAGAAGCAGCTCAATGACGTCAACCCGCTCGCGGGCTTGGCCATGGGCATCACCTCGGCCATCGTCGAAGGCGCCGATACCCGTACCTGGCGCACCCTGCCGGACACCACTCAGGTTGTGCGCCTGCGGCTGAAGCCGGGCGAGCACGACGTTGTGCTGCCGTCGGTCACCGGCGGCACCCACGTCAAGGTCAAGATCGACCGCCCTTATCAGGTCGTGGCCCTGCGTGCCGTCAGCAATCAGGTCTATGCCGATGGCCTGATGGCCCAGGTCGTGCCATCGACCCTGCCGCAAGCCGTGGCTACCAAACAACCTTGAACGGAGACACCCGCATGCGTATGAAGATGCTTGGCGCGCTGGCCTTGGCCCTGCTCGCCGGATGCGCCACCCCGCCGCCACCCGCACCGGGCAGCGCAGCCAGCAAAGTAGTGTCGCTGGGCAGCATGGACAATATTGAAGTCGGTGCGATGCGCGTCGCTCGTGAGAACGGCTTCATGACCGTCAAGGTCGAGCTGCACAACACCAGCTTCCGCAACAAAAGCATGTTCTATCGCTTCGCCTGGCTGGGCAACGACGGTTTCCCGGTAGGGGATGAGGACAGCTGGAAGAGCGTGACTTTGTACGGCTCCCAGACCAGCTTCCTGTCCGCCATCGCGCCGCTGCCGAAGGCCACTGACTTCCGCCTTGAAGTCAAAACCCCTTGATCCGTCTTCCCTTTCGATCAGTTCAAGAGAAACCGCATATGTTGTCTATCCGCCTCTGCTCCATTGCCGCTGTGGCCCTGCTGGCTACCGGTTGCGTTAACAACTCCCCGACCCTGGGCAGCAAGAACATCAGCTACGGCGACACCAAGGCCGTAGAAACCGTTACCAACGAGTTCGGTTCCACCGACCTGCAGATGATTGCCGAGAGCATGACCCGCTCCCTGGCGCAGTCCGGCGTCCTGCAAGGCCGTCCGGTGGTGCAGGTCTACGACGTGAAGAACAAGACCAGCGAGTACATCGATACCCGCGAAATCACCACGTCGATCAAGACCCAGCTGATGAAGACCGGCACTGCCCGCTTCGCCAGTGACAACACCGACATGCAGAGCCAGGTCGACCAGCTCAAGCTGCAGAACCAGAGCGGCCTGTACAAGAAATCCACGGTCAGCAAGACCGGCAACATGCTGGCGGCCAAATACCGCATCGAAGGTTCCATCAGCTCCATCGTCAAGCGCAGCAGCGACTACAAGGACGTCTTCTACAAATTCAGCCTGCAGCTGATCGACGTCGAGAGCGGCATTGCTGAGTGGATGGACGAGAAAGAAATCCGCAAAACCACGGAGCGTTAATCAATGCGTGCATGGATCGGTATCCTTGGCCTGATGTGCGCCTTTGGCGTGCAGGCCGCGCCTAAGGTCGCAGTGGCTGACCTGGCGTTCCAGCAGCGTGTGGAGCAGTACATCCACACGGTGTCCGCCCAGACGAATATGCAAGCCAACCGCTACAACGCCAGCGCCTCGGGCAGCTACAACGAATACGAGGAGCGCAGCAGCTATATCGAGCAGGGCGAACTGCGTAAATTCACGGGCGACATCAAGGGCGAGATTCTGCGTACCGGGATGTTCCAGCTGGTCCAGGGCACGCCTTACACGGCCAAGTCCACCGAGGACGTCTACGACGTCATCAAGCGGATCAAGAACGGCAGCTTCAAGGGCGCTGACTATGTGCTGTTCGGGACGGTGTCGGATATCGACTTCAATCAGGACATGAACGAGCTGGCCAATACCGACAGCTACTCGGCCATCTTGAGCCTGACCCTGGTCGCAGACTTCAGCCTGATCAATACCCGTACGTTCGAGATCACCTCGGCGTTCACGGCGACGGGCGAAGGCCAGGACACCAAGCTGGTCAACGGCCGCGACGTGCATGTCTCGCTCAACCGCGGGCGTGTGGTGCGTGACGTGTCGAAGTCGATCGGCGAAGACGTGGCAGGCCAGTTGCGCCTGCAATTGCGCGGTGAAGTGCCGTACGACCAGCCGCAGCCGATGCAACGCAACAACCTGCCGCCTGATGAGGCACCACGTATTCTGCGTTGAGTCTCGCTTGGCTTGGTTATGTAGAGTGAATCCTGTGGGAGCGAATTCATTCGCGAAGAGGCTAGTACATTCGACGTACTTGTACCGTCTATAAGTCAGCCTTCGCGAATGAATTCGCTCCCACAATCGCCTCTGTAACTCGCTCCAACATCCCCTCTCCCTATATCAAGCCCGATGCAATGTCGCCAGGAACGCCGCCGCGCTGACAAACAGTCCGGCAAAGGTGCGGTTCATGCGGCGCTGCTGCTTCGGCGTCTTCAATGCCCGCAGCACCTTCGATGCCAGCCCGGTATAGCCCGCCATCACCGTCAGGTCCACCGCCACCATGGTCGCGCCGATGATCAGGTATTGCGCCAGCAGCGGCGCGTTAGGGTCTATGAACTGCGGCAGGATTGCCAGCATGAACACCAGCGCCTTGGGGTTGCTGATGTTCACCAGAAAACCACGGAATACCAGGCTCAACGGCTTGCCGATGGGGCGCGGTGTCGCGTCGTCGGAGAGATCGCTGGGCAGGGCCCGCCATTGCTTCACGCCCAGATAGACCAGGTAAGCCACGCCGAACCATTTGATCAGGGTAAAGGCGGTGGCCGAGGTAGCCAGAACGGCGCCAAGGCCGGCGGCGATGATCGCGATTTGCAGGATCAGCGCCAGTTGCAGGCCCAGAGCATTCCAGTAACCACGCCAGAAGCCGTATTGCAGACCGCTGGACATGGACGCAATCGCGCCCGCCCCCGGCGACAGGCTGATAACCCAACAAGCGGCAAAAAACGCCAGCCACGTTTCCAGTGACATCACACACCTCAGGCAGAATGGAGTACCCGTTAAGCTAATGGGTGTTGCAAAAAATGACCATTGATTTCTGCGGCGCGGCTGACTCAGGAATCTCGTGGCTTGTCGATCAGCGAGGTCAGGGGCATGGCATCACTGCCACGCCAACGCCGCACCGACTTCTGGAAGAACTGACTGTTGGGCACCTGTACCAGCGCACCGCCGTTTTCCGGCGGTTCGATCAGTGTGGTGAACATCAGGTTGATCGCCGTGACCCGGCCTTTGACGCCTGGCTTGTCGAGGGTGTCGATCAGCTCCACAACATCGCCGATGCGAAACGGCCCGATGGTGAAGATCAGCACCGCACACAGCAGGTTGGACAGCACGCTCCACATGGCGAAGAACGCCACCGCAGCAACGGCGACAAAGCCCGACAGGGCCGTCCACAACACGGTGGCCGAGACCCCGAGCCGTCCCAGCACGATCACGAAGGCGCTGCCCATGATCAGCCAGCGCAAGCCGCCGCGTACCGGAATCAACAACTCGGGTGGCAACGGATAACGCTCTCCCAGGTTGTTGAGGAAACGCGCCACCAACCGTTGCGCCAGGTAACCGGCCAGCAGGATCAAGAGGATTTGCAGGCCCAGCCAGATCGGTTCGATCCAGTGGGCAGGCAGGTTTACTCCGAAAAACTCCATTACCACTCCTGAATTACGACGACAGGGCTTCCAGCTCGGCCTGCATCGACTCCAGCACCTCCAGAGCTTCCATCCAGGCCTCTTCGAGCTCGCTTTCGCGAACCTTCAGCTTGGCCTGCTCGGCGAGCATGTCACGCAGCTTGTCCTTGTTCGCCGCCTCGTAGATGTCGCTGTCACCCAGGGCCGCTTCGACCTTGGCCAGCTTCTCGTGCAAGGTGCCAAGGTCGCGCTCCAGCTTGTCGGCTTCGCGCTTGTGCGGCGCCAATTGCTGGCGCAAGGCCGCGGCCTGTTGGCGCTGGGCCTTCTTGTCGGTCTTGTCGGCATTGACCGGTGTGTTGCTGGCCGGGGCGTTGCGCAGACGGTAGTCGGCAAGCCAGCGGGCGTAGTCTTCCAGATCACCGTCGAACTCCTGAACGCGACCGTCGGCCACCAGCAGGAAGTCGTCGGTGGTGCTCTTGAGCAAGTGACGATCGTGGGAGACCACCAATACCGCGCCGCTGAACTCTTGCAAGGCCATGGTCAGGGCCAGGCGCATCTCCAGATCCAGGTGGTTGGTCGGTTCGTCGAGCAGCAACAGGTTGGGCTTGTCCCAGGCAATCAGGGCCAGGGCCAGACGAGCCTTTTCGCCGCCGGAGAAATTCAGCACCGGCTCATCCAGGCGCGCGCCACGGAAGTCGAAGCCGCCGAGGAAGTCGCGTAGGGTCTGTTCACGCTCGGTCGGCGCGATGCGTTGCAGGTGCAGCAGCGGGCTGGCCTTGGCGTCGAGGGAGTCGAGCTGATGCTGGGCGAAGTAGCCGACCACGGTGTTTTCACCGCGAGCCAGGCGACCGCTCAGGGGCTCGAGTTCACCGGCCAGGTTCTTGATCAGGGTCGATTTACCGGCGCCGTTGGGCCCGAGCAAACCGATGCGCGCACCGGGAGTGAGCTGTAGTTTGACCTTCTCCAGGATGGTCTTGTCGCCATAACCCAGGCGGGCGTCGGACAGGTCCAGCAAGGGGCTGGAGATCTTGTCGGACTCGCGGAAGGTGAAGTCGAACGGTGAGTCGACATGGGCAGCCGATAGCTCCTCCATGCGCTCCAGCGCCTTAATCCGGCTCTGGGCCTGCTTGGCCTTGGTGGCCTGGGCCTTGAAGCGCGTAATGAATTTCTCCATGTGCGCGCGTTGCGCCTGCTGCTTCTCGTAAGCTTGTTGCTGCTGGGCCAGGCGTTCGGCGCGGGCGCGCTCAAAGGCGCTGTAGCCGCCGCGATAAAGCGTGATCTTGCGCTGTTCGACATGGGCGACGTGATCAACCACGGCGTCGAGGAAATCCCGGTCGTGGGAAATCAGCAGCAGAGTGCCGGGGTAGCTCTTGAGCCAGTCTTCGAGCCAGAGAATGGCGTCCAGGTCCAAGTGGTTGGTCGGTTCGTCGAGCAGCAGCAGGTCCGATGGGCACATCAAGGCTTGCGCCAGGTTCAGACGCATCCGCCAGCCACCGGAGAAATCTGCGACTTGACGTTCCATTTGTTCGTTGGTGAACCCCAGTCCGGCCAACAGTTTGCGCGCCCGGGCGTCGGCGGTGTAACCGTCAGCACTGTCCAGTTCGGCATGCATGCGCGCCTGGGCGGCACCGTCCCCGGATGCTTCGGCGTCGGCCAGCTCGCGCTGCACCTGACGCAAACGCAGGTCGCCGTCCAGGACATAGTCCACGGCCAGGCGCTCCAGGGTGTCTACCTCCTGGCGCATATGGGCGATGCGCCAGTCGGCAGGCAGCAGACAGTCGCCGCCATCGGGGGTCAGTTCACCCCGCAGCAAGGCGAACAGGCTGGATTTACCGGCGCCATTGGCACCGATCAGGCCGGCTTTCTGGCCGGCGTGCAGGGTCAGCTCGGCGTCTTCTAGCAGACGTTGCGGACCACGCTGTAAGGTAAGGCTTTGAAGTCGAATCATAATGGCGGCGGAGTCTACCAGCTTCGTCCCGAACAAGTGGATCACTATGCCTTCTGACCTGTGGAGTTTCACCCTCGATTTCTATGCCCGACCCGGAATCGAGCAGGCCTGCCTGGACTTGCAGGCCCGTGGCGGCAATGTCTGCCTGCTGTTGCTGGGAATCTGGCTGGATAAGCGCGGCGTGGTTTGGGAGGCTTCCCGGACACAGCAGATCGTCGAGTTGGCCGGGCCGTGGGACGAGGCGGTCGTGCAGCCCCTGCGTCAACTGCGCACGAATTGGCGGGCAGCGGCGAGCAGCGATGCGACGCTGGGCGGCATGCGTGACGAGATCAAGGCGTTGGAGTTGAAGGCTGAGCGCGAGTTACTGACGCGCCTGGAAATGCTGGCGCAGGACTGGCCGGTGCAGATCACTAGGGGCGAACATCAATGGCTGACGGCGTTGGCGGGTGAGGCAGGAGGCCTGAGCCGCGACGCGCTGAATAAATTGCGCGTCGCGGCGGACTAGGCTTGACGCTTAGGAAGCGCTTGGCGTTGTCGAGCTGGTTGCAGGTGCAGCAGGAGCGGTTGTTGCCACTGGTGCAGCTGGAGCTGTTGTTGCAGCAGACGCAGTAGTGGCCGGTTTGGCAGCGGCCGGCTTGGCTACTGGTTTGACGGCAGCAGGTTTTGCTGCTGGTTTAGCAGCTGCTGTTGTGGCCGGTTTTGCGGATACTGGCTTGGCAGCAGGTTTAGCCGCCGGTTTTGCAGCGGCAGGTTTAGCGGCTGGTTTGGCTGCTGCAGGTTTGGCAGGCGCCTTGACGGCTGCTGGCTTGGCAACAGCTTTCACTGGTGCTTTTGCAGCGGCTGGCTTGGCGGCGGCAGCGGCCGGAGCTTTTGCTGCTGCGGCCTTGGCAGCGGCAGGTTTGGCTGCTGGCTTGGCAGGTGCTTTGGCGGCAACCGGCTTGGCAGCAGGTTTGGCGGCGGCAGGTTTTGCCGCTGCGGTTTTAGCAGCTGGCTTGGCGGCCGGTTTTGCGGCAACTGGTTTAGCAGCCGGCTTGGCAGCAGCCGGTTTGGCCGCAGGTGCAGCCTTGCTGGCTGCAGCTTTGACAGGGGCTTTAGCCGGTGCCTTGGCAGGCGCTTTGGCCGCGACCGGTGCCTTGGCAGCAACAGCTTTGGCTGCTGGCTTGGCGGCAGGCTTGGCAGCGCGATCGATCAGCAGCTTACCAACGGCCTCTTTAACGCGGCCAACACCCTGGGCCAGCTTCAGGCTTTCCTGAGCGTCGCGCTTGAGTTGCAGGATGTAGGCGCGGGTTTCGGTCTGGCGATCTTTCAGGGCGTCAAGCAGGCCTTCAAGCTCGGCAACGCCGCTCTTGGCTTTGTCCTGGGCCTTGGCCTTGCCAGCGGTGGCAGCGGCTTGCAGCTTGGTGCGCGACTTGTGCAGTTTTTCCTGCGCTTTGACGCGTTGTTTTTCGAGTTTGGCGAGCAGTTTTTCTGCATCAGTCAGAGCTTGCGAGCAGGCACTTTCGAGATGCTCGAGCAGGCTGCCCGATAGTTGTTGGAGCAAATGCAACGGCGTGTTTACGGTCTTCTTCTTGGCCGACATGGTTTACCTCCTGACTGACTGAAATTGCGGCCCATACTAGCCCTCTGATTGCAGTGCCGCTAGCGCATGTTGACAGCGTCTTCCCGTACCTGTTGCACGTTGAGGTAAATACTTGAAGGCCTGAGCTTAATTTCCTTTGTAACTTCATCACACACATGCGCCCGCACTGGCATAATCGCTGCCTTCCCGGGTCGGAGAGCATGTATGTCGCGCTACCTGTTAACGTCTTTGTTCCTCTTGCTGCCGCTGGCTCAAGCCGCTGAGCCAGAACCTTCCACTGATGCCCATGACCTCGCTTACAGCCTGGGGGCAAGCCTCGGTGAGCGCCTGCACCAGGAGGTTCCGGATCTGGATCTCAAGGCGTTGGTCGATGGCTTGCAGCAGGCCTACAAGGGCAAGCCGCTGGCGCTGAAGAAAGAGCGCATGGACCAGATCCTCGCCGATCATGACGCCGCCGTGGCGCAGGCCGAGGCCAGCGGTGATCCCGAGCCGCAGAGTGAAGCGGCTCTGGCGGTCGAGCACAAGTTCATGGACGCGGAAAAGGCCAAGCCGGGGGTCAAGGAGCTGGCTGACGGTATCCTGATGACTGAGCTCAAGGCCGGCACCGGGGCCAAGCCGACGATCAACAGCCGGGTGCAGGTCAATTACGTGGGGCATCTGCCCGACGGCACCGTCTTCGATCAGAGCAGCCAGCCGCAATGGTTTCGTGTCGACAGCGTGATCAGTGGGTGGACCACGGCGCTTGAAAGCATGCCGGTCGGGGCTAAATGGCGTTTGGTGATCCCGTCGGCGCAGGCTTATGGCGCTGAGGGTGCGGGCGACCTGATCGACCCTTACACCCCGCTGGTTTTTGAAATCGAGTTGTTGGCCGTCGGGCAGTAAAAGCTTTGCGCCAGGCATGAAAAAGGGGCGCCTTCAGCACCCCTTTGTCTACCTCCATCAGTGTAATCAGGCCTGAGCCGTATTTTGCTCTTGATGGGCGTTATGCAGCACTTCGATCAGGCAATCTTCCAGCTCGAAGCGCTCGTGCAGTTGGCTGCCGAGCTTTTTGAGCTTCTCTGCAACCTGTGCGCTATCCGAGCAATCACCCTTGTCGCAATGATCATTGAAAGCCAGCGCCGACTCGGTCAGTGCTTCAATGCGCGGGTAAATGGTTTTGGCCAGTTCAAGGCCGCGTTCATCATTGAAAGCCTTGGCCTCGCTGTTGAGCTGCTCGTAAATTTCGAAGTGCCCGGCCGAAACGTAATCAAGCAAGGCCTGACAGAGCTTCTGCAATGCAGCGCGCTCCGGCGCCTTTGCACCCAACTCGTCGTAGGTATTGATCAGCTTGGTGCGATCCTGCAGCCAACGATCAATCAGCAGGTGGACACCACCCCAGCGTTCCTGAGCATTCCGACAACTTTCCAGCATGATCTTCTCTCTTCCCTTATGGGGTATGCGCTCTGCGCCGGCCTCAAGACAGGAATCAACTCTGTGCAAGAGAGGGGCCTGATAACGCAGCAGATGCGACATCGTTCCAGTGATTCATGCGGCCCAGATTATGCCCGCATGACAACCCCTTCAAGGTACGCAGGAGAGAAAGTTCATACAAGTGTTTAATCCTCGGCGGTCGAAAAGCGTCGCCAGCCCCTGCACAGCGCCCATAGTGCAAACAGACCCACGGTGCAGAACGCCAGCAGGCTCCACTCCGGAATACTGAAGCCGAACAGTGACCAGTTGATCTCGGCACAAGCAAGCACTTTGGCCCGCAACGGGTCGATCTCCTGGAACAGATGAAGGGCGTAGAGAATGCGCTCTACCACAGCCATGAGCGGCACAGAGCGTCCATCGAGGCGGTTTGCAGCCAGACCTGGGTCCCCGCCGCGATGCAGCCACTCAACGCCGTCAGCAGGAGCAGCGCGCTGTAAAAGCGCCCGGCAACTACGCCGGGCCCATGGATCGCCACCCACAGGCAGATGATTGCGCAGGCAAGCATGACCAGGCGCTGCGCTGAGCACATCAGGCAGGGGTCAAGAAGAAAGGCTTGTTGCAGGTAAATGGCTGCGCCAAGGATCGATGCACATGCGATGAACGCCAGGAGGAACAGGAAGCGCAGGTGGGCCAGAGGCATGGCAGATCCGTAACAAAAAACGAAGGCAGTTACGGTAGAGGAAAGCCCGTAGCCCTTTCAAGGCGCCGAAGTAGGGATATTTCCTTAATCCGATGGGTGTTTGCGGACTTGTAAGTGCGATTTTTTACCAATGCTTGCAGGAATAATCTCGAAACATAAAAACTCAGAGAATATTCCTACAAGGCGGGCCTTTGTGGGACCGGCTTTAGCCGGGAAGATGATATGGCCGGCGACAGAAATGTATCGCTCCTGCCTATGCCTTCCCGGCTAAAGCCGGTGCCACACAGTGGGGTGTGTTTGCTGCGCTCATGCCCGCGCCAGCGCCGGTAACGGCCGTGACAGGAAGCGTTCATCAAGCAGGCCGAGACCTTCCTGGAACAGCTGGTTACTGCGCTCCGTCTCGCCCAGCTGTGCGAGCAGGCGGGCCAGTTCGGCGCAGGCTTCGGGGCTGCGTTGTTCGCGCAGGCTGCTTTCCAGATAATCCCGGGCTTTGCCCCACAAACTGTTCTGCAGGCACAGGCGGCCGAGGGTCAGCAGCAGACTGGGGTCGTTGGCGTGCTGTTTGAGCAGCCCCTCGGCCATTTGCAGTTGCTTGGTCGGTTCGGCGCCATGCACCAGGCCGTAGAGGCGGGCCAGATGGCTACTGTATTCGCGCTTGAGGGCAGTGCGCAGGATTTCTTCGGCCTGGGCATCGGCACCCAGGCGACGCAGCTGCTCGGCATACGCCAGTACCAGCGCTGGTTCCTGGCGCTGGGCCGAGGTCAGTTGCTGCCAGGCCTTGTCCAGTGACGGCAAGCCGGTCAGGCCCTCTTCACCTTCATTCTCGCGGTAGGCGGCAAGGCTGAGGTTCTCGCCCCAGGCTCGGCGCTCCAGTTCGGCCAGCTCCTGGGCGGGCAGGATCTTGTCCTTGCGCAGTTCCGGCATCAGGCGAATCAGGGCCGACCAGTCGCCGCGCTGCTGATAGAGGCGCTGCAAGTGACGCAGCACCTGCGCGTTGTGCGGGTGGCGCTCGCGCATGGCTTCCAGTGTCGCCAGGGCGCCGTCGATTTCGCCGCGGTCCTGTTGCAGTTGGGCATGGCTCAGGGCAATTGCCAGCTCTGCCTGTGGCTGACGCTCCAGGGCGCGCTCGAGCAGGTTGTCACTTTCTTCGTAGCGGCCCTGCTCGTTTGCAGCACGGGCGGCGCCGAGGTAATACAGCAGCGGCTGGCGCTCGGCTTCGGCGGCGCGGTGCAGGTGGCGTTGGGCGCTGGCCCAGCGGCCTTCGGCCAGGTCCATCTGGCCCTGCGCGATGGCGACCTGGGCGCGACGGCTGCGATGACGACGCGACCACGGGTTGACCAGCCCGCCCGAGGTGGTCACCAGGCCGATCAGGGCGCGGATCAGTACCACCAGCAACCAGACCACGGCCAGCAGCGCCAGGGTTGCCCACAGGCTCGATTCATAGCGGAAGTTCTGGTACGCGATCAACACGTAGCCGGAGTGCTCGGAGATGGCGATGCCGATCAGCGCTGCGATCAGGATGGCTGCGAACAGCAGCAGATAAGTCCGCTTCATGGGCTCGTCTCCTGATGCGTCTGGTCAGGCTGACCGCTCTTGCGCACCAGATCTTCAGCCGGCGCGTGGCGTCGATTGAGGTAGGCCTGTACCGAACTGAGGCTCTGGGTCAGGTCCGGTGTCATCACGGCTACTGGCTGCTTGGCCAACTCGTCCAGGCGCTCATTGAGGCCTTTGCTCTGCGGGTTGTCCGGGTTGAAACTGCCCTGCAGGACGTTCTTGGCTTCAACCAGCGCCTGGCTGTAGACCTTGGGTTCGCCATTGAGGGCAGCCCACTGCGCCTGTTCCAGCGCCAGGCTCAGGGCCAGGCGTACCTGACTGAGGCTCTGCCCCGCCAGCAGCGGACGCACGCTCTTGTCGGCACTGAAGTCGATGCGCACGTAATGGGAGAGGTCATTCCACCATTGCGTCCAGTAGTTGTCCTGCTCTTTGCCGGTGGTCAGGCCGAACAGGGATTCGCCCTTGTCGACGTATTCAGGGGCAAGCTCGGTGAGTTGGGCGACCTGATCGCGCAAGGCGGCCAGTTGCAGGAACAGACCGGTGCGGTCTGGCTGATCGATGCTGCGCAGGGCGGCCAGGCTCTTGGCCAGTTGCTCGCGGGCGGCAAAGGCACCGGGATCGTCCTGCTCACGCAGAATTTCGTCGGCACCCTGGACCAGCGCCTGGGCGCTGTTGATGTCCTGCAGTGCGGACAGGCGCAGGCTGGCCAGACGCAACAGGTGCTCGGCTTCGGCCAGGCGCCAGTCCTTGCGGCTGGCGCCAAGCACGGTCTCCAGGCGCTGGCTCAGACGTTGCTGATCGCCCTGCAACTGGGTGACCAGCCGGCGGCGGTCTTCCAGTTCGCTGGCGCCCGGCAACTGCGCCAGGCGCGCAGACATCTGCTGCTCGCTCTGGGAAAGTGCCTGGGTCTGGGCAACGATATCTTCCATCTGGCTATGTTGCTGCAGGTGGCTCGATTGCAGAGTGCGCAACTGCAACACACCCCAGCCGGCGACTGCGATACCTGCGGCGCCAAACAGCAAAGCGAGTATGGCCAAACCATTGCCGCGACCGCTCGTACGTTGCGGGCGGGTTGCATCGGGCGTGGGTGCGGAAGTTGTCAGCACCGGCTCTGCATTATCTTTGGGCAAGATTGTTTCGCTCACGTATCCATCCTTTGCATGGGGGCGTAGGTAATTTCAATACGCCTGATCAGCGGGCGCGGGATGTGCCCGCAACGCCGCCAGCAAGGCCGCGGCGTTCGCGCCACGGCAATCCACAACTGTCAGAGCCCCGGCGCTACGTGCCAATTCGGCAACCCGGGGGCTCGGTACGAACAACGGCAGGCGGGCAAGATTTACCCAGCCATCTCCTGCCAACTGCTGCAAGTGTGCAAAACCCTGCCCACTGCTGACCACCAGCCCGTTCAAGCGTTCCTCAGATACCCGTCGGGGTAGGGCCGACGCAGGGTAATCCGGCAGGAAGCGGCGGTACAGCGGCAGATAATCGACACTAACACCCTGTTCGCGCAAGCGCTCGGCCAACATCTCTCTACCGTCTTCGCCACGCAGGATCAGGACCCGGGCGCCGGGAATGTTCAAGGCGTCCCGAAAGGCGGGTAGATCGAGCAGGGCTTCGCTGTCGTCACCCTGCTGTGGCCAGGTGACGTCCAGTCCATAGTCGCGCAGCAGTTGACCTGTGCTGGCGCCGACACTGAACCATGGCTGGATGGGTGGCTGCGGCCACCATTCGTCCAGCAGCTCGATAGCCGCGCGGGCAGCGGGTTTGCTGACGACGATAACGGCGCAGTAACGCAGCAGTTCGAGAATCGGCCCGCGCTGAACATCAGTTATTTCCAGTGGCTCGGTTTCCAGCAGCGGCAGGCTGCTGCTGAAAATTCCGACGTCAGCCAGCTGTTGTGCCAGCGCCGCCGACTCATCGGCAGGGCGGGTCAGTAACAGGCGCCAACCTGTCACTCCTCCCCTGCCTCGCCATAGACGGCTTGCAGGATTGCCTGTGCGCCCTGAGCCAGCAAGGCTTCGGCGACTTGCACGCCGAGGGCTTCGGGTTCGGTCTGCGGGCCGTAGGCATCGGCATTGAGCAGCAGGCTGCCCGCCGGATCACCGACCAGGCCGCGCAGCCAGATCTGCTCGCCTTGCAAGATTGCGTAGCAGGCGATGGGCACCTGGCAGCCGCCGTTGAGGTGCTTGTTCATGGCACGCTCGGCGCGCACGCGCAGGGCGGTTTCCTGATGATGCAGGGGCTTGAGCAGTTCGCGGATATCCGCATCGCCGCTGCGGCATTCGATACCGACCGCGCCTTGGCCACCGGCCGGCAGGCTGTCGTCGATGCTGATCGCCGAAGTGATGCGGTCTTCGAAGCCCAGGCGGATCAGGCCGGCCGCGGCCAGGATGATCGCGTCATATTCACCGGCATCAAGCTTGGCCAGGCGCGTATTGACGTTGCCGCGCAGGAAATGAATCTTCAGGTCGGGACGTCGGGCCAGCAGTTGCGCCTGGCGACGCAGGCTGGAGGTGCCGACGATGCTGCCCGGCGGCAGTTGCTCAAGGCTGGTGTAGGTGTTGGAGACAAAGGCGTCACGGGGGTCTTCACGCTCGCAGATGCAGAACAACCCAAGGCCTTCGGGAAAATCCATGGGCACGTCTTTCATCGAATGCACAGCGATATCGGCCTGGTTCTCCAGCAGGGCTGTTTCCAGTTCTTTGACGAACAGGCCCTTGCCGCCGATTTTCGACAGTGGCGAGTCGAGCAGCTTGTCGCCCCGGCTGACCATGGGCACCAGGACCACGCTCAGGCCTGGATGCGCCTGCTCGAGGCGAGCCTTGACGTATTCGGCCTGCCAGAGGGCCAGGGCGCTTTTGCGCGTAGCAATGCGGATTTCGCGAGAGGACATGGATCAATCCGTACCTGAATAGATGCGGCGGATGATAACAGCTCAGCCCCCATGGCTTGAGTGCTGTCGTTAAACATCCGCCGCCTACTGATCACGGTCAATGTTTCAGCGATCCCCTGACTCGAGCGCGTACTCATTCATCATTTTGCGCACGCCGGCGACATGTCGGCGGCTAACGATCAGTGCATCGCCGTCGTGACCCTTGAGGAACAGCTGGAAATGCCCCAGGGGCGTACGTTGCAGGCGCAGGATTCGCGCGCGGGACACCAAGGCATTGCGGTGGATACGCACGAACCGGTTACCGAATTCGTCCTCCAGCGCCTTGAGTGGCTCGTCGAGCAACACCTCGCCGGTCTCGTGACGCAGGGTCACGTACTTGTGATCGGCGATAAAATAAATCACGTCATCCAGCGGGATCAGCTCAATACCTTTGCGGGTCCGCGCGCTGATATGACTGCGTGGACCATTGCCGCTCACGGCAGCCGGGCGGGTCAGTGCCGCCAGTTGCACGCGGTTGGGTCGCTCGGCCTTTTTCAAGGCTTCCTGCAGGTCTTCGGGGCGTACCGGTTTGACCAGATAGCCGACAGCACTGACCTGGAATGCATCCAGGGCAAATTCATCGTGTGCGGTACAAAAAACCACGGCGGGCGGTGTTTCTCGCTCGCACAGTTTTGCCGCAACCTGCAGGCCATCGAGGCCCGGCATGCGGATGTCGAGTAACACCACATCCGGCTTGAGGTTGTCGATCAGTGCCAAGGCTTCTTCGCCATTGGAAGCACTGGGTTCTAAGACCCGGTAGCCCTCGATTTTGCCGACCATACGTTCAAGTCGTTCGCGGGCTAGGGGTTCGTCATCAACGATCAGGACATTCATATTGCTCTGGCTTCCTGCGTGAGTCTCGCACAAGGATAGCGTAGACAGGTGAAGTGACGACCGTCACGGCGCTCCACGCTCAGACTCGCGTGAGGGCCAAAAAGTGCCGTAATACGAGCACCAATATTTACCAGGGCCTGTTGAGTACCGTTGGAAGTCTGCCGCGTGGCAACATCTTCATAGGGATTGCTTACACACAATACGAACTCTCCCCGCTCATAATCTGCCTGGACTCTCACCACGCCGCCCTCGACGCGCGGTGCGATGCCATAGATCAAAGCGTTTTCCAGTAGTGGCTGCAAGGTTAGCTGTGGAATCGGCAAGTCTTCCGGGATTGCACTCACCGCCCACTCCAACTGTAGACGCTCGCCAAGACGATATTGCTCAATCGATAAATATCGTTTCGCCAATTCCAGTTCATCACGCCACATCACCACGTTGCCGGGGCGGGCCAGGCTGGCGCGAAAAAGGTCCGACAGATCGAGCACCGCCTGCTCGGCCTTGACCGGGTCACTGGCTACCAGGCTGGCAATGCTGTTGAGCGTGTTGAACAGAAAATGCGGCTGAATCCGCGCCTGCAACGATTCGAGTCGGGCACGCAGCTCGGCCTGCTGCTGCTTTCGCCACTGACTCTGCAGATAAAAGTAGCGTAGCAAAAGCGCGGACATGATCAGGGCGATCAAGGCATAACGGATATAACGTTCGACGATACCCACCGCCGAAGCGGTGCCCGTCAGCTCACAGGCATCGGTCACCGCCGTGCAGGCCATGGTTATTCCCACTACCAGCAAGCAGCACAGCGTGCCAGCGACCCCCGTGGGCAGGCGTGCCAGCCAGGGCCGCAGACCGCACAGCAGAGCGGCCGACAGCAGTACGATCCACTGCACGAACAGCGAAATCAGCGCCAGGCGCACCCAGTCGAAATTCGGGTGCATGGGTTCGACCAGCACCAGGACCATGACCAGCAGCTCGGCTAAAACGACGAGCACCAGCAGCGCCTGGGGCAGGCACAGTTCAGGGATGAAAAATTCTTTGCCGGGGCTCGCGCCGGCTTTCAGCCAGTTGTTTTGCATGGGCCCAGTCTCGGCGCTGGCGAGGGCCCCGGCAAGCGGCCCGGGGATAAATAAACGACAACCCTGTTATTATCTGTAACGGCCCGAAACAAGCACGGGCACGTCACTATTTCTGCAGATCATTCGAGCGAATCCATGAGCACCGACAAGACCAACCAGTCCTGGGGCGGCCGCTTCAGTGAACCCGTCGACGCCTTCGTCGCGCGCTTCACGGCCTCCGTCACTTTCGACCAGCGCCTTTACCGCCACGACATCATGGGCTCCATTGCCCATGCGACCATGCTCGCCCACGTTGGCGTGCTGACCGATGCCGAGCGCGACACCATCATCGACGGCCTGAAGACCATTCAGACCGAGATCGAGGCCGGTACTTTCGAATGGCGCGTCGACCTGGAAGACGTGCACATGAATATCGAAGCCCGTCTGACCGACCGCATCGGCGTGACCGGCAAGAAGCTGCACACCGGCCGTAGCCGCAACGACCAGGTGGCGACTGATATCCGTCTGTGGCTGCGTGATGAAATCGACCTGATCCTGGCCGAAGTCAACCGTCTGCAACAGGGCCTGCTGGGCCTGGCCGAGCGCGAAGCCGAGACCATCATGCCGGGCTTCACGCACTTGCAGACCGCTCAGCCAGTGACTTTCGGCCACCATATGTTGGCCTGGTTCGAAATGCTCAGCCGTGACTACGAGCGCCTGGTCGACTGCCGCAAGCGCCTGAACCGTATGCCGCTGGGCAGCGCGGCACTGGCGGGCACCACCTACCCGATTGATCGCGAGCTGACTTGCAAGCTGTTGGGTTTCGACGCCGTAGGCGGTAACTCCCTGGACGGCGTTTCCGATCGCGACTTCGCCATCGAGTTCTGCTCGGCGGCCAGCGTGGCGATGATGCACCTGTCGCGCTTCTCCGAAGAGTTGGTGTTGTGGACCAGCGCGCAGTTCCGCTTCATCGATTTGCCTGACCGTTTCTGCACCGGCAGTTCGATCATGCCGCAGAAGAAAAACCCTGACGTCCCGGAGCTGGTGCGTGGCAAGACCGGCCGTGTCTTCGGTGCCCTGATGGGCCTGCTGACCCTGATGAAAGGCCAGCCTCTGGCCTACAACAAGGACAATCAGGAAGACAAGGAACCGCTGTTCGACGCCGCCGACACTCTGCGTGACTCGCTGCGTGCCTTCGCCGACATGGTCCCGGCCATCGTGCCGAAACATGACGTGATGCGTGAAGCGGCCCTGCGCGGCTTCTCCACCGCGACCGACCTGGCGGACTACCTGGTACGCCGCGGCCTGCCGTTCCGTGATTGCCACGAAATTGTCGGCCATGCCGTGAAATACGGCGTGGACACCGGCAAGGATCTGGCGGAAATGAGTCTGGAAGAGCTGCGTAAATTCAGCGACCAGATCGAGCAGGACGTATTTGCCGTGCTGACCCTGGAAGGCTCGGTCAACGCCCGTAACCATATCGGCGGCACCGCTCCGGCTCAGGTTCGGGCGGCTGTTGGCCGTGGTCAGGCGTTGTTGGCTGCGCGCTGATCCGCAGTTCGTTGAGAGCGAACTGTGGGATTGACTTGTGGGAGCGAATTCATTCGCGAAGAGGTCGGTTCATCCACCCCATCTTCCGCGACTTGAACATCGCTTTCGCGAATGAATTCGCTCCCACAGTTGTTCCCACGACCTCTTCTGCAATCGCTTGCGCCGAATCAGCCCTTTTGTAAACGTTAAGAGAAAACCCCATGACCGACCCAATCGACAACGATGAAGAAGAATTCGCCGAAGCCACACTGGTCCAGGCCATCGAAAACCAGATAGAAAGCGACAACCCGCCTGCCGCCAAGGCCACGTTCAACAAGCTGACCCTGGTGGGCTATGAGCGTGAAGAGATCCTGGAAATGATGGCCCACGTACTGGCCGTCGAGATCGACGGGCTGCTCGAGGAGGATCGCGCATTCAATACAGAATGGTACGAGAAGGCCCTGCGTGCCCTGCCAGAGCTGCCGCCAGAAGCTCAGTAAGATATCGGCTGCAAATAATCCAGACGATGGCTACACTCCAAAGGCCCCGCTGCCACAGGTTTTCACCGGGGTCGTCACGCCAAGCCAGCTTTAACGGTCATTCAGAACCGACGAGCACCCAACGCGTGCTCTCAAGCATTGGTTCCAGAACTGACCGCCCCCGCTCGCGAGGCGTATTACTAGAAAAGTCTGGAGTACCTATGTCGTATACCCCTGAGTTGGTTGCCGAACTGGAAATTCTTGCACTGTTCAATCTGGGTAGCACCCATGAAGGCCTCAAGGTCCATCATGTGGCTGCTCCAACTGCTATCGCCGCCGCCCAACGACTCTTCGACAAGGGCCTGACGACCCAGGTCGATGGCGGCTACCTGACGAGCCTTGGAATTGAAGCCGCCGAGCACGCGCAGTCGCTGCTGACCATTCTTGACTTGAAAAAAGAAGCCGCCTGATTCGCATCGGGGGGAGTACGCCAGGGCTCGCCTTGCAAAAAGTCATTGCGAGCCCTTAATCTTTGCCGGAATCGGCCGATAAAAAATTGGCGCCAGAATAATAATCAACGGAAAGCACGTATTCAGCTTTCGACTGCTTGATCCTTGAATGCCACCTTTCGAGCCTCGCCAGCCGGTTTAAAGTTGCGATGACGCGTACCTCCGAGATTCGCCCTGACCTGGATGAGGGCATCGACCGCAAGGTTCTCAGCCAGCTTCGTAACCGTTTCCTGACGCTCAACGCCGGGCGGCTCAGCCGTGCCATGGACGGGCTGTCGACCCGCCAGCAAGGTGTTCTGACCCTTCTGCCGTTGTTCTTTCACGTCAACCATCCGCTATTGCCCGGCTACGTGTCCGGCAGCACGCCTGCGGGCGTTTCCAGCTACGAGCCCGAGGCCCAGGTGTTGTCGGAGGCTCAGCGGCTGACGCGTTCCTTCTCTTATAAGCCGCGGCGCGGCGCTCAGCCCGACCCGATCCACGGGATATTCCTGATGGGCAGCCTCGGCAGCCTGGCTCAGGCTGAACAAAGTGATATGGATGTCTGGATCTGTCATGAGCCGGGCCTGTCTCCTGAAGATATCGCCGAACTGCGCAGAAAATGCACGGCCCTGGAAACCTGGGCCGCGACCCAGGGGGCCGAGGTGCACTTTTTCCTGATCGATCCGCAGCGCTTTGCCATCGGCGACCGCGATGCCCAGCTCAGTTCCGAAGATTGCGGCACGACGCAGCACTATCTGTTGCTCGACGAGTTTTATCGCACCGCGATCTGGCTGGCCGGGCGCACGCCGCTGTGGTGGCTGGTGCCGGTCTACGAAGAGCCGCGCTATGCCGAGTACACCCATACGCTGCTGTCCAAACGCTTCATTCGTTCGGACGAGATCCTCGATCTGGGCAACATGGCTCATATCCCGCCGGGCGAGTACATCGGCGCAGGCCTCTGGCAGTTGTTCAAGGGCATCGAGTCGCCGTACAAGTCGGTGCTCAAGCTGTTGTTGACCGAGGTCTACGCCAGTGAGCACCCCAAGGTGCAGTGCTTGAGCATGCGCTTCAAGCAGGCGGTGTTTGCCAATCGCCTGCACCTCGATGAGCTGGACCCCTACATGATGGTCTATCGGCGCATTGAGGAATATCTGACCGAGCGCAACGAGCCAGAGCGCCTGGAGTTGGTGCGGCGCAGTCTCTATCTGAAGGTCAACAAGCGCCTTACTGGCCTGTCCCGTTCGCGCAGCACCAGTTGGCAGCGCGACCTGCTTGAGAGCCTGACCAGGGATTGGGGTTGGGACGAGCGCCACCTCATGCTGCTCGACAGCCGCAATCAGTGGAAAGTCCGCCAGGTCACCCACGAGCGCCGGGCACTGGTTAACGAGCTGAACTACAGCTACCGCTTTCTGACCCAGTTCGCTCGCACCCAGCAGGTAGCCAGCTCGATCAATAAACGCGACCTCAATGTGTTGGGCCGACGTCTGTATGCTGCCTTTGAGCGCAAGGCGGGCAAGGTCGAGTTCATTAACCCCGGCATTGCCCCGGACATGGCCGAAGACACCCTGACTCTTGTGCAGTCGCCCAACAAGCGTGAGCCGGGCAAGAACCAGTGGGGTCTGTACAACGGCAGCCTCGGCGCGCACGAGTGGGAGCACTTTGCCCCGATCAAGCGCAGTCGCGAGTTGCTGGAACTGCTGGCCTGGTGTCATCGCAACAGCGTGATCGACAGCAGCACCCGCCTGGCCCTGCATCCGGGCAGCAGCGATTTGACCGAGCTTGAGCTGTTCAACCTGCTCGGCGCCCTGCAGCAGGCAGTGGAACTGCCGTTGCCGGTGGTCAGTGAAGAACGCCTGCTCAGCCCCAGCGTGCCGGATCAGATCCTGCTGCTGGTCAACGTTGGCGTCGATCCGCTCAAGCATCACCGCGAACTGAATATCCTCATGACCACCGAGCGTACCGACTCGCTGAGTTATGCCGGGGTGCGGGAAAACCTGGTCCTGACCCTGGATCAGATCACGCTCAATAGCTGGAACGAGACCCAGGTCAGCCGCTTCGATGGCGCCCACGCCCTGCTCGACTGCATGAAGGAACTGCTCAATAGCCTGCCTGAAGGCCAGCCGCAGCCAACCATTCGCGTGTGCTGTTTCTGCCACAACCGTGCGCCGGCCATTGCCCTACGTGTCGAAGAGCTGATCAAGACGGCCCGGTTGCTATTGGCCCGACGTCTGAATCATCGCTACCTGATTCAGGTACAGCAGCAGTATCACGTACTGGAAATGGTCCCCGGCCAGGTCAATCACGTTTCGCTGCCGGACTGGCCGAGTCTGATTGATTATCTGGGCAGCGAGCTGCCGACCTATAGCCCGTTGCATCTCGACCCGCAGGCGCTGGACGACCACGACCTGACCCTGATCCTGCCTCACGGTCAGCCCGAGTGCATTCAGGTCTTCTACCGGGTCAACGAGCCCGACGCCGACCTCTACGTGCTCGACGAGCACAACGCGCTGTGGCATCAGCGCCTGCCGTACCACGACGAGCAAAGCCTGCTCTTGCCGCTGCAGCGCTTCCTGCAGGCCCTGGTTTACCGGCGTGGGGCGATGCTGCCGCTGGAAAATCCCCAGGAGCCGATCTCCCTGGAAACCCTGTACTACAAGATCCTGCCCTCCGGCCCAGGTCGCGCCCGCCGCATCGAGCCGCGCCCCGTGCCGACGGCAGCGGACAAGCCGTTCTACGATGTGCAGGCGATTGTCGAGGAAGCCTCGCCGGGGCAGATCAGCGTGACTCTGTACTGCAACGATCAGGAAGTCTCGGAGCTGGAATACGGCGATCAATTGTTTGACGTCGTAGCGCAACAGATTCTCGAACAACGCCACGAACCCCAGCGCTACCGCTGCTACATCACCGACCTGGACTTGTCCGGGCTGCTCGGCGACACCCATGGGCAGAGCATTCTGTTCCTGCGTTACAAGGCGGATCTGGAGAAGTCGCTGAACGAGGCGATGGCGCGGGCGTAGTAAGGCGACTCAAAGTGTGGGAAGTGAAAGCGAATTTTGTGGGAGCGAATTTATTCGCGAAAGCGATATTCCAGGCGATAAATGGCTATCGGATGTAAGGGCTTCTTCGCGAATGAATTCGCTCCCACATTCACCTGAAGGCTCAGGTGCTCTGCGAGGCGCTTTCCCGACGCAATTGCGCCTGCGCTTTGATCTGACGCCTGCGCTCATCATCAGCCGAGCGCCATTCGCG
The DNA here is from genome assembly GCF_024807945.1 of Pseudomonas sp. JUb42. Classification (GTDB taxonomy): domain Bacteria; phylum Pseudomonadota; class Gammaproteobacteria; order Pseudomonadales; family Pseudomonadaceae; genus Aquipseudomonas. The sequence goes on from NZ_JANUFD010000003.1 coordinate 289,179, forward strand.
GATGTCTTCCACATGGCGAAAGCAGCCCATGCAGACTTTCTGCTCGTCGAGTCGGCACAGGCTGATGCAGGGCGACGACACGGCCGGGCTGACATTGCTGAACAGCGGCTTGGGCGGACGCGGCGTCGGGGTCGTTACAGGGGCGTCGCTCACCATCAGATCTCTTCGAAGTCCAGCTCGATACCGGCCTGTTCAAAGACGATGCGCACCAACATTTCGCTGAGCAGTTCGTCGCTGGTGTCACAGCTCCAGCGTTTCTCTTCTTCGTCGTAGTCGAAGTGGAAACCACCGGAACGGGCCGCCAGCCACAGTTGGCGCAGGGGTTCCTGGCGGCTGAAGATCAGCTGGGCGCCGTTTTCGAACTTCACGGTCAGTACGCCTGCCGAGTTTTCCAGGTCCACATCGAGACCACTTTCATCGAAAATATCCTCCAGCTTTTCCTGGGTGGCATCGACCAGATCGTGGAAGCGGGCTTCGGTCAAACTCATTACGGGAACCTCGAAAAGTGTCTACTGATGGCACAGCGACGCAAGATACGGTCGCTTTCGGGCAAATGCAAAGGCTACCGGCCAGGACGCCAATATTCCGCATCTATGTCATAAATAGCCAATACTCGCGTCAAAGGCCCGCCGGACGGGAGGTTCGCCGCATAGGCAAGCCGACAGGTGGCCGGTATACTCGGGCGCAATTAATGCTTTCCAAAGGATTTCGCATGAAGCGCCTGATCTCTTCCGTTGCCGCGCTCCTCGCGGTCGCCTGTCTTGTTAGCGCCTGCGGCCAGAAAGGCCCGTTGTACATGCCTGATGGCGAGACATCGTCAGCCCAGCAAGGCAAATCGCAATCGCACAAGCACTCGACTTTGTAAGGACTAACATGGACGCCTTCAACTACCGCGACGGTGAATTGTTCGCGGAGGGAGTGGCATTGTCTGCCATTGCCGAGCGCTTCGGCACGCCGACTTACGTTTACTCCCGCGCCCACATCGAGGCGCAATACCGGGCCTACGCTAACGCGCTGGACGGCATGCCGCATCTGGTGTGCTTCGCCGTCAAGGCCAACTCCAACCTGGGCGTGCTCAATGTCCTGGCGCGTCTGGGCGCTGGTTTTGACATTGTTTCGCGTGGCGAACTGGAGCGGGTACTGGCCGCCGGTGGTCAGGCTGACAAGATCGTTTTCTCTGGCGTCGGCAAGACCCGTGAAGACATGCGTCGTGCCCTGGAAGTCGGTGTGCATTGCTTCAACGTCGAGTCCACCGACGAGCTGGAGCGCCTGCAACTGGTTGCCGCCGAGTTGGGCGTTCGCGCGCCGGTCTCGCTGCGCGTCAATCCGGATGTCGATGCGGGCACTCACCCGTACATCTCCACCGGCCTCAAGGAAAACAAGTTCGGCATCGCCATCGCGGACGCCGAAGACGTGTATCTCCGTGCCGCGCACCTGCAAAACCTCGAAGTGATCGGCGTCGATTGCCATATCGGCTCGCAGCTGACCACTCTGGAGCCATTCATCGATGCTCTGGATCGCCTGCTCGATCTGGTCGATCGCCTCGGTGATTGCGGTATCCACCTGCGTCACATCGACCTGGGTGGCGGTCTTGGTGTGCGTTATCGCGATGAAGAGCCGCCGCTGGCCGAGTCCTATATCAAGGCCGTGCGTGCCCGTCTGGAAGGTCGTGACCTGGGTCTGATGTTCGAGCCTGGGCGTTTCATCGTCGCCAACGCCGGTGTCCTGCTGACGCAGATCGAATACCTCAAGCACACCGAACACAAGGATTTCGCCATCGTCGATGCGGCCATGAACGACCTGATCCGCCCGGCGCTGTACCAGGCCTGGATGGACGTCAAGGCCGTGCGCCCGCGTGATGGCGAGACCCGCAACTACGACATCGTTGGCCCGATTTGCGAGACCGGCGACTTCCTGGCCAAAAGCCGTGACCTGAGCCTTGCCGAAGGCGACCTGCTGACCGTGCATTCGGCCGGGGCCTACGGTTTCGTCATGAGCTCCAACTACAACACCCGCGGCCGTGCCGCCGAGGTGCTGGTAGATGGTGACCAGGCATTCGAAATCCGCCGCCGCGAAACCGTGGCCGAGCTGTATGCCGGCGAAAGCCTGCTGCCGGAGTGACCCATGCTGCTGCGTTTTACCAAGATGCACGGCCTGGGCAACGACTTCATGGTCCTCGACCTTGTCAGTCAGCACGCGCATATTCTGCCCAAGCACGCCAAGCAATGGGGTGACCGGCATACAGGTGTCGGCTTCGACCAGCTGTTGCTGGTCGAGGCGCCGAATAATCCCGAGGTGGACTTCCGCTACCGGATCTTCAACTCCGACGGTTCCGAGGTCGAGCAGTGCGGCAACGGCGCGCGCTGCTTCGCCCGTTTTGTGCTGGACAAGCGTCTGACCGCCAAGCGGCAGATTCGCGTCGAGACCAAGAGCGGCATCATTGAGCTGGATATCCGCAACGACGGCCAGATCAGCGTCGACATGGGCCAGCCGCGTCTGGTGCCGGAAGAAATTCCGTTCCAGGCCAGCGAACAGGCGCTGAACTACAGCGTCGATGTCGAGGGCCAGGCGGTCGAGTTGTTCGCTGTATCCATGGGTAACCCCCATGCGGTGCTGCGCGTCGACGATATCAACGGCGCCCCGGTACATACTCTCGGGCCGAAGATCGAAAACCATCCGCGCTTCCCGGCGCGGGTCAATGTCGGTTTCCTCCATGTGGTGGATCGTCAGCGCGCACAATTGCGCGTCTGGGAGCGCGGCGCCGGGGAAACCCAGGCCTGCGGTACCGGCGCCTGCGCAGCTGCGGTGGCGGCCATCAGCCAAGGCTGGATGGATTCACCACTGCTGATCGACCTGCCGGGCGGCAGACTGTCCATCGAATGGGCAGGCCCCGGCCAACCGGTGGTGATGACCGGCCCCGCCGTACGGGTTTACGAAGGCCAAGTTCGTCTATGAGTGAGCATATCCAATGACTGATCAGCCTCAGACTTCAACCGAAAAGCCCAGCGAATCGCCTGTCGATACCGCAACGCCCAACCTTGAAGCAGAGGCAGTCATTGCTTACCTGCTCCAGCATCCGGGCTTCTTTGCCGAGCACGACGAACTTCTGGTATCGATGCGCATTCCGCACCAGCGTGGCGATACCGTCTCGCTGGTCGAGCGCCAGCTCAAGCTGCTGCGCGAACGCAATATCGAGATGCGCCATCGTCTGTCGCAACTGATGGATGTGGCCCGCGACAACGATCGGCTGTTCGACAAGACCCGGCGTTTGAATCTGGCGTTGATGGACGCCGTCAGCCTGGACGAAATCGTCATCGCCGTGGAAGACAGCCTGCGCCAGGAATTCATGGTGCCGTTTGTCAGCCTGATCCTGTTCAGCGACAGCGCCATGCCGGTGGGCCGCTGGGTCAGCAGTGCCGAGGCGCAGAAGGCCATCGGCGGCCTGATGGGCGAAAAAACCGTGTGCGGCACCTTCCGTGAGCATGAGCTGGCCTTTCTGTTCGGTGCCGAGCAGGGCAAGGAAGTCGGCTCTGCCGCCATCGTCACCCTGAACCACCTTGGCCTACACGGCGTGCTGGCCATCGGCAGCCGTGATCCGCAGCACTATAAGAGCTCAGTGGGCACGCTGTTCCTCAACTACATCGCCGATGTCCTGAGCCGCCTGCTGCCGCGCTTTACCCACGCTCTGCGTTCGGTCCGCTAGCGATGGAACGACAACTGGAGGCTTACTGCACACACTTGCGCAGTGAGCGCCAAGTGTCGCCCCATACGCTGGACGCCTATCGTCGCGATCTGAGCAAGGTCCTGGCGTTTTGCGAGAAGGAGCGCATCGCCAGCTGGGCCGCGCTGGATACGCCGCGCCTGCGCAGTCTGGTGGCCCGTCAGCATCAGAAGGGCCAGTCATCCCCCAGTTTGGCCCGGCTACTGTCGGCGGTGCGCGGTTTCTATCAGTACCTCAACCGTGAAGGCCTGTGCGCGCATGATCCGGCCAATGGCCTGTCACCACCCAAGGGCGAACGCCGCCTGCCCAAGACCCTCGACACCGATCGCGCCCTGCAATTGCTGGATGGCGCCATCGAGGACGATTTTCTCGCCCATCGCGATCAGGCGATTCTTGAACTGTTCTATTCTTCCGGCTTGCGCCTGTCCGAACTCACCGGGTTGAATCTCGATCAGCTGGATCTGAGTGACGGTCTGGTGCAGGTATTGGGCAAGGGCAGCAAGACGCGTGTGCTGCCGGTGGGGCGCAAGGCGCGTGAGGCGTTAGAGTCGTGGTTGGCGTTTCGCAGCCAGGCCAACCCGCAGGATGATGCGGTATTTATCAGCCAGCAGGGGCGCCGCCTCGGCCCGCGGACTATTCAGGTGCGCATCAAGGCCGCAGGCGTGCGTGAGCTGGGGCAGAACCTGCACCCGCACATGCTGCGCCACTCCTTTGCCAGCCACCTGCTGGAGTCCTCTCAGGACCTGCGCGCGGTACAGGAGTTGCTTGGCCACGCCGACATCAAGACCACGCAGATCTATACGCACCTGGATTTCCAGCATCTGGCGACGGTGTACGACAGCGCCCATCCTCGGGCCAAACGCAAAGGTTCTTCCGACAATGAGCATTAAGCTGGTTACGTTCGATCTGGATGACACGTTATGGGACACCGCCCCCGCCATCGTCAGTGCCGAAGCTGGCCTGCGTGACTGGCTGGCCGAGAACGCGCCCAAGCTGGGGCCGGTGCCGGTGGAACACCTGTGGGAAATCCGCGCGCGTCTGGTGGAGGAAGATCCGTCGTATCGCCACCGCATCAGCGCGCTGCGCCGCCGCGTGCTGTTCCATGCCCTGGAAGACGCCGGTTACCCGAATGAGCAGGCATTCGAGCTGGCAGGGCAGAGCTTCGAGGTGTTCCTGCATGGGCGGCATCAGGTGGAAATATTCCCCGAGGTGGTGCCGACCCTGGAACTTCTCTCCCAGCGCTACACCCTAGGCGTGATCACCAACGGCAACGCCGACGTTCGCCGCCTGGGCCTGGCGGATTACTTTGCCTTCGCCCTGTGCGCCGAAGATCTGGGCATCGGCAAGCCCGACCCGGCACCGTTCGTGGAGGCGCTCAAACGCGGCCAGGTCGAGGCCAGTGCAGCCGTACACATCGGCGACCACCCCAGCGACGACGTCGCCGGTGCGCAACGGGCCGGCATGCGCGCCATCTGGTACAACCCGGGTGGCAAGGTCTGGGAAGGCGATAAGCCGCCGGATGCGGAGATCAGAAGGTTGACCGACTTGTCCGAGGTGCTGGCGCGCTGGGCCTGACCAGCATCTATTGCGGGAATGAATTCTGTGGGGGCGAATGGTGTGGAGGCGAATTCATTCGCGAAGAGGCCGGTACATTCGACGCATTTGTATTGTACGTACTACCGCATTTGCGAATGAATTCGCTCCCACAGTGCCGCTGCTGACTATCCAGCAGGCAAAAAAAAGCCCGCAGCGACAGCGGGCTTTTTTCATGCAGCGGCCAGCACCTTAGATAGGGCGGCTGCCATATTTGTTGTCAGGCTTCTTGGGCGGGTCGGCGACCACATTGGCCTCCACTTCCTGCACCTTGCCGCCACGGGCAAGAAACTCTTCCATGGCGCGGGCCAGAGCATCACGCTCTTTGTTCTTGGCCTCGACGCTAGGCAATTCGTCCACCGAGACAGCGGCCTTGGCCTTGCCTTTGGTGGGAGTCGCCGAGACTTCTACGCTGTCGTCGACTTCCGTGCCATCGTCTTCGGGAGCAGCTGCAAGCTCCTCACCGTCCTCTTCACCTTCCAGATCATCAACCAGATCGTCGTTGTCGTCGTCGCTCATGTTCTACCTCATGACTTGCGAAAGCAGATTAGTTATAGCCCAGCTGCGTCCAATTTCGAACACAGCCAGAAAAAATTCAACAACCGCCGTTACCCGGCGGTCATGCACCCTCGCCCTGCAAAGTGGCGAGGACGTTGCGAGCACCACCGGCATCACGGTGTTCGCCAAGATAAACGCCTTGCCATGTACCCACTGCCAATCGTCCTGCCGTAACCGGCAACAGTAACTGGCAGCCTAGCAAACTGGCTTTGAAATGCGCCGGCAAGTCGTCCGGTCCTTCGTCGTCATGTTCATAACCCGCGATACCCTGGGGCACCAGGCGGTTGAAGAAACGTTCGAAGTCACGGCGTACCGCCGGGTCGGCATTTTCGTTGATGGTCAACGAAGCCGAAGTATGTTGCAGCCACAAATGCAGCAGCCCGACACGACATTCACGCAGCTGCGGCAGGCCTGCGAGGATCTCGTCGGTCACCAGATGAAACCCTCGGGGCCTGGCCCGCAGGGTGATTCTGGTTTGTTGCCACATACCGTTCTCCGCATGCTCGGCGCGCATTCTAACGCGCCTGAAGAAAAAACAAAGAGCGCAATAAACCGGCTTTTCAACAAGTTAGCCAAAGGTCTGACGGGCAAGCGGCCAGTACGCATCGACAATGCTGAAATCATCGGCGAAAAAACCGTTCCAGCGCAATAACGCTTGTGCTCCAACTTGACTGATTGACAAACACCAGACAAAAAAATGCCCGGTAAACCGGGCATTTTTTTTGCGATGACTTACAAGTTGTAGCCACGCTCGTTGTGTTGCGCAAGGTCGAGGCCGACAGCTTCTTCCTCTTCGGTGACACGCAGGCCCATGACCGCGTCCAGCACCTTGAGGATGATGAAGGTCACGATCGCGGTGTAGATGATCGTGAAGCCTACGCCTTTGCACTGGATCCAGACTTGAGCTGCGATGTCAGTCACGGTGCCGAAGCCGCCCAGCGAAGGGGCTGCGAAGACGCCGGTCAGGATCGCGCCGAGGATACCGCCGATACCGTGCACGCCGAAGGCGTCCAGGGAGTCGTCGTAGCCCAGTTTGCGTTTCAGGCTGGTAGCGCAGAAGAAGCAGACCACGCCTGCTGCCAGACCGATGATCAGCGAGCCCATCGGGCCGACAGTACCGGCAGCCGGGGTGATGGCAACCAGGCCGGCAACCACACCCGAGGCGATGCCCAGAGCGCTTGGCTTACCGTGGGTCAGCCACTCGGCGAACATCCAGCCCAGTGCAGCTGCGCCAGTGGCGATCTGGGTAACCAGCATGGCCATGCCTGCAGTGCCGTTGGAAGCAGCAGCGGAACCGGCGTTGAAGCCGAACCAGCCTACCCACAGCATCGCTGCGCCGACCAGGGTGTAACCCAGGTTGTGCGGAGCCATCGGGGTGGTCGGGAAACCTTTACGCTTGCCCAGTACCAGGCAGGCCACCAGGCCAGCAACACCGGCGTTGATGTGCACCACGGTGCCGCCAGCGAAGTCCAGTACGCCCCAGTCACCGAGCAGCGAACCAGGACCGCTCCAGACCATGTGCGCGATTGGCGCATAGACCAGGGTGAACCAGATGCCCATGAACACCAGCATTGCGGAGAACTTCATGCGCTCAGCGAACGCACCGACGATTAGCGCCGGGGTGATGATCGCAAAGGTCATCTGGAAGGTCACGAACACGGCTTCAGGGAACAGCGCGGCCGGGCCAGTGATGCTGGCAGGGGTGATACCCGCCAAGAACGCCTTGGCCAGGCTACCGAAGAAGGAGTTGAAGTTGACAACGTTCGCTTCCATGCCGGTTGTGTCGAACGCGATGCTGTAGCCGTAGATGACCCACAGGATGCTGATCAGACCGGTAATGGCGAAGCACTGCATCATCACGGAAAGAATGTTTTTCGAGCGCACCATGCCGCCGTAGAACAGCGCGAGGCCCGGAATGGTCATAAACAGAACCAGCGCAGTCGACGTCATCATCCAGGCGGTGTCGCCGGAGTTGAGGACAGGTGCTGGTACCGGGTCAGCCGCCAGGGCCAGACCAGGTATTACAAGGGACAACAGGGCTCCTAGCCCTGCGAATTGACGCAGAGTCATATTGTTTCTCCTGGGGCGTTGGGGTTTGGCGGCTTAGATTGCGTCGGTATCGGTTTCGCCGGTACGGATGCGAATAGCCTGTTCCAGATTAACCACGAAGATCTTGCCGTCACCGATCTTGCCGGTGTTGGCTGCTTTTGTTATCGCCTCGATAACGCGATCCAGATCCTTGTCGTCAATGGCAACATCGATCTTCACCTTAGGAAGGAAGTCGACTACATACTCCGCACCGCGATACAGCTCGGTGTGGCCCTTCTGACGACCGAAGCCTTTGACTTCAGTAACGGTGATGCCCTGCACGCCGATCTCGGACAGCGACTCGCGCACGTCGTCCAGTTTGAACGGCTTGATGATTGCAGTGACTAGCTTCATGAAACTTTCTCCCGAATTGGTGGACTTGCCCCAGGAAAACAAACCCGTCTCAAGTCTAAGCGCAGTACCTGGCTTTGTAACGTGTCGGTCACCCGTTCAGGCCCGACCAACCCCAGAAAACCGCTTCTGACGAAACACATCCCCGCTCCGCCTGCCGCACTGCATTCGTCACAGCGACTGCATCAGTGCATGGGTCATTAGCCCTTAAGCAGAAACCTTGCCATCTCGTGAATTTTCATTGAATTCAGGGTGTTGACCCTGATCCATGCAGCAAAACGGCAGCTATCGACACAATGAACGCACAACTACAGTGCGCTCGTGCTCACCGTGATGCGCGATAAATGTGCATCGCTGGTGCGCGTCAATGGACTATAGACGCTGCGTGCTACACTGCCGCCTATCTGATTCTGGAGGTTGACCATGCTGGCTCCCAAAGCTTTTCTCGATGCCCTGAGCGGCCATGCCTCGCGCCTGTTCAACGGCGACAACCCCCTGCCACGCAATGAATTCGAGGCACAGTTCAAGGCGCTGCTGCAGAGCGGCTTCAGCAAACTGGATTTGGTCAGTCGTGAAGAGTTCGACAGCCAGATGGCCGTCCTCGCCCGTACCCGTGCCCGCCTTGAGGCGCTGGAAGCCAAAGTGGCGGAGATGGAAGCGAAGCTGACGCCGCCTGCTGAGTAACTTTGAGTGGTGAAAATTGCTTTTGTGGGAGCGAGGCTTGCCCGCGAAGGCCCTGTGGAGGGCGATAGAAATATGTCGGGTGTACCGGCATTTTCGCGGGCAAGCCTCGCTCCAACCGATCCGTCCCCATTTCGTCACACCCTGCAACCCATTCCCTGATCCTTCCTCGCCTGCAATCGCGCAGGATGCGCAGTTCATGCACATCAAGGAATGATCCATGTCCCTCGCCATTGTCCACAGCCGCGCCCAGGTGGGCGTCGAGGCGCCGGCTGTTACGGTTGAAACCCATCTGGCCAACGGCCTGCCGTCCCTGACCCTGGTCGGGCTGCCGGAAGGTGCGGTCAAGGAGAGCAAGGACCGGGTGCGCAGCGCGATCCTGACCTCGGGCCTCGACTACCCCGCACGACGCATTACCCTGAATCTGGCGCCCGCCGACTTGCCCAAGGACGGCGGGCGATTCGATCTGGCCATCGCCCTGGGCCTGCTCGCCGCCAGCGGCCAGGTGCCATTGCTGGCGTTGCAGGATGTTGAGTGCCTTGGCGAGTTGGCGTTATCCGGCGCCATTCGCCCGGTGCAGGGCGTATTGCCAGCGGCACTGGCGGCACGGGCAGCGGAGCGCACCTTGATAGTGCCTGCGGCCAATGCCGAAGAAGCCTGCCTGGCGTCGGGGTTGCGGGTGATCGCGGTCAGCCATTTGCTCGATCTGGTAGCGCACTTCAACGGCCGCACGCTGATCGTGCCGTATCAGTCCAGTGGCCTGCTGCATCAGGTCCAGCCCTATCCGGACCTCAGCGAAGTGCAAGGGCAGATTGCCGCCAAGCGTGCTCTGGTTGTCGCTGCCGCGGGCGCCCATAACCTGCTGTTCAGCGGCCCGCCCGGCACCGGCAAGACTTTGCTGGCCAGCCGCCTGCCGGGTTTGCTGCCTCCGCTGGACGAGCACGAAGCACTGGAAGTGGCGGCGATCCAGTCGGTAGCCAGTCAGGTGCCTTTGCAGCACTGGCCGCAGCGACCCTTCCGACAACCCCATCATTCTGCGTCCGGGCCTGCCCTGGTCGGCGGTGGCAGTCGTCCGCAACCGGGGGAAATTACCCTGGCCCACCACGGGGTGTTATTTCTCGATGAGCTGCCCGAGTTTGACCGCCGAGTATTGGAAGTGCTGCGTGAGCCTATGGAAAGCGGCCATATCGTCATCTCCCGCGCCCGGGATCGGGTGCGTTTCCCGGCGCGCTTCCAACTGGTCGCCGCGATGAACCCCTGCCCCTGCGGCTATCTGGGCGAACCCACGGGCCGCTGTCGCTGCTCCCCGGAACAGATTCAGCGCTATCGCAACAAGCTCTCCGGCCCTCTGCTCGACCGCATAGACCTGCACCTGACCGTCGCCCGGGAGGCCACCGCCCTCAATCCAAGCGCCCCCAGTGACGACAACACCGCCCGCGCCGCCGCTCTGGTCGCTAAGGCCCGCGACCTGCAACTGCGCCGTCAGGGCTGCGCCAATGCCTTCCTCGATCTGCCGGGGTTACGCCGCCACTGCCCGCTGTCCGCCGAGGATGAAGCCTGGCTTGAGACTGCCTGCGAACGCTTGACCCTATCCCTGCGCGCCGCGCACCGCTTGCTGAAAGTGGCGCGGACATTGGCCGATCTGGAAGAGGTCGAGGCTATTGGTCGTGGGCATTTGGCTGAGGCGTTGCAGTATCGACCCTCAACTAACTGACACTAGCTAGAGCAAACCTCGCGCACACACTCGCGTAACCAACGATGCGCTGCATCCGCATCCATGCGTGGGTGCCAGAGCATTGAGACAACCAACGGCGGCGTGTCGAACGGCAGGGCAAAGCTGAACAGCCCGTGCTGCTGCGCGCTGACATGCCGTTCGGGCACGGTGGCGACCAGGTCGCTGGCGCGGGCCAGGGCCATGGCGGCGGGGAATTCGCCGACGATGGTGGTGACTTCCCGTTCCAGTCCCAGCGCTTTCAGGCTCTCATCCATGGTCGTAACGCCTTGGGCGCGGCGTGCGACCAGCACATGGCGGGCGGATGCGTAGCGCTCAGGAGTGATGGCGCCGTGACTCAAGGCATGACCCGCGCGCACGACGCCGACGAAGCGATCACGCAGCAGTATCCGCGAGCGCACCTCGGGGCTGGCGCTGCTGCCGACGACGCCGATTTCCAGATCGACCGTGCCGTCGCGCAGCAGGCTGCTGTCCTTGTCCAGTTTTGCCATGAAGCGCAAGCGTACCTGCGGTGCGTCCTGTTCGAGTCGGGCGATCAAAGCGGCGCCGAAGTTTTCCACGAAGCCATCGCGGCTACGCAGGGTGAAGGTGCGTTGTAACTGCGAAAGGTCGATCTGCTCGGCCGGGCGCAATACGGCTTCGGCGTCCTGCACCAGTTGTGCGACACGTTCGCGTAGCTCCAGCGCCCGAGGCGTCGGCACCAGGCCGCGTCCGGCCCGGACCAGCAACGGGTCGCCGGTGGTTTCCCGCAGCCGTGCCAGGGTCCGGCTCATGGCCGACGCGCTGAGCTGCAAACGCCGGGCGGCGCGGGCGACGCTGCCTTCGGCGAGCAAAACATCCAGCGCGATCAGCAGATTGAAGTCGGGTGTCGACATGGCGTTATCCATATAGGGCGTTGGATGCAGGTATCAGCTGCATAGCGTGCGCCTTCCGCCATGTCAGGCACAAGCATAGGCTTCCCTCGTTGCTTTGTGGGAGCGAGGCTTGCCCGCGAATGGAGCGGCGCGGTGTTTCAGGTGCACCGCGTCATTGTTCTTCGCGGGCAAGCCTCGCTCCAACAGTGCTTGATCACTCCAGGGGAGCCATTTCATGACCGAGTCATCCATTCCTGCATCTACATCGAATCTTTCCGACAACAAAACCCGCTGGGCCCTGATCGGTCTGTGCCTGTCGATGCTGATGCCCTCGCTGGACGCCAGTATCGCCAACGTCGGCCTGCCGACCCTGGCCCAGGTGTTTGACGCTTCTTTCCCACAGGTACAGTGGATTGTGCTGGCGTACCTGCTGGTGATTACCTCGCTGATTGTCAGCGCCGGGCGTCTTGGCGATCTGGTCGGGCGACGCCGGTTGTTGTTGGTCGGCATCGTCGTTTTTACCTGCGCATCATTGCTCTGCGCATTGGCGCCGACCTTATGGATGCTGATCGCAGCCAGGGCGGCGCAAGGGCTGGGCGCTGCAGTCATGCTGGCCCTGACCATGGCCCTGGTCGGTGAGGCTGTACCCAAGGCCCGGACCGGCCGCGCCATGGGGCTGCTGGGCAGCATGTCGGCGTTTGGCACGACGCTTGGTCCATCCTTGGGCGGTGTGCTGATCGGGCATTTCGGCTGGCCGAGTATCTTTCTGGTCAATCTGCCGCTGGGGCTGGCCTGCTTCTGGTTGGCTTACCGTTACCTGCCTGTGGATAACCTTGCGCCGTCGCGGCAGCGTCCGGCTTTTGATTGGCTTGGCACGCTGCTACTAGCCCTGACCCTGATTGCTTTCGCCCTTTCCATGACGCTCAGTTCGCACAATGGTCCGCTGCTGGGCCTGGCGGCTTGCGGTGCGGGGCTGTTTGTCTGGATCGAGTCGCGAGTGGCGGCGCCCCTGCTGCGCCTGGCGATGTTCCGTGAGGGCACGCTCAGTGGGGGGCTGGCGATGACCCTGCTGGTGGCAACGGTGATCGCAACGACCATGGTGGTCGGGCCGTTTTACCTGGCTCACAGTCTTGGATTGGCGACGGCAGCGGTGGGTCTGACCTTGTCTGTGGGGCCGCTGACGGCGGTGTGTGCCGGAGTGCCCGCCGGGCGCCTGGTCGACCGCTTTGGCAGCCCGATCATGACGTCACTTGGGTTGTTGGGGATGGCGCTGGGTTGCAGCGTACTGGCGCTGTTACCGAAAACCTTCGGCGTGGCGGGTTATGTCTTGCCGATCATGCTACTGACTGCAGGATACGCGCTGTTTCAGGCGGCCAATAACACGCGGATCATGAGCGGCGTGCGTGCCGATCAGCGCGGGGTGATTTCCGCCACACTCAGCCTGTCACGCAATCTGGGCTTGATCAGCGGGGTGTCGGTGATGGGTGCGGTCTTCTCTGCGGCCTCTCGCACGACCGATATCAGTCGTGCCGATGCCGAGGCAATTGCCCACGGCACAAGCAGCACTTTCGCCATCGCCGCAGGACTGATCCTGCTGGCGATAGCGATTGCCTGGGCCAGCAATCAGCGGAAGCGGTCGACTTCCTGAGTCAGTTCCGCCGCCAGTGCGTTCAGCTCCCGGGCGGTATCGGCCAAGTGCGACACCACTTCGCGCTGCTCGCTGTTGCCCAGGGCGATGCTTTGCAGGTTGCTGCTGAGCAGGGTCGCGGTGCTGCTTTGTTCCTGAGTGGCAGTGGTGATAGCGGCGAACTGCTCACCGGCGCTGCGGCTTTGTTCGTCGATGCGCGCCAAAGCGGCAGCCACGTTGGCGTTGAGCTTAAGGCCTTCCTGCATCAAGGCATTGCCTTCCTGCATGGTGCTGATGGCGTTGCCGGTTTCCTGCTGAATGCTGGCGATCATGCCGGAGATTTCGTCGGTGGCCTGGCGGGTGCGCGAGGCCAGGCTGCGCACCTCATCGGCGACCACGGCAAAACCGCGCCCGGCTTCACCGGCCCGGGCAGCTTCGATGGCGGCGTTGAGGGCCAGCAGGTTGGTCTGCTCGGCAATCGAGGTGATGGTGCCGACGATGCTACCGATTTCCTGCGACCGCTGGCCGAGGGTGTCGATGACCTTGGCGGTGCTGTTGAGCGAGCCGGCGATCTGCTCCAGGGAGGTGGAGGCTTCCTGCATCGAGTTGCGGCCGATGCGGGTCTGTTGAGCGTTGTCCTGAGCCAGGCGCTCGGTGCTGGTCATGTTGTCGGCGATATTCAGGGAAGTGGCGCTGAACTCCTCCACCGCACCGGCCATGCTGGTGATCTCGCCGGACTGTTGCTCCATGCCTTCGTGGGCGCCGCTGGACAGGCCGGACAGACTATGGGCACGGGTGCTGACTTCCTGCGCCGCGACACGGATATGGGACACCATGGTCGACAGCGCCTCGCCCATGGTGTTGAAGCCGTGGGCCAACTGGCCGATTTCGTCGTTGCTGACTTTTGAGCGCACGCTCAGGTTGCCGGCGCCCAAAGCTTCGGCCTGCAATACCAATGCGGCCAGCGGACGCAGTTTGCTGCGCAACAGCCAGATCGCCGCCCCCACGGCGATCAGCATGGCCAACAGGCTACCGATGGCCAATTGAGTGCCGACGCTCCAGGTCATGGCACTGATTTCCGCGCGGGGCATGCTGGCCAACACGGTCCACGGGCCACCGGTAAAAGGCATGGCGACGCTATAGATGTCTTGTTTCCCGTCGTTCCAGAAGTGGCCAACGCCCGGTTTCTGGGTGAATGCAGCGACCGTCCTGGCGGCATCGTCCGGCGAATTGATGTCCGCAGGCGCTACCAACCAACGGTTCTGTTCATCGAGCAGGGCCAGGGAGCCGGTGTCGCCGATACGAAAGTTTTTCAGGTTTTCGAACTGGACGTTCTGCGCCTCGGTGTAGTCGAAGCCGACGAACAGCGCCGCAATCACTTTGCCGCTACTGTCGCGCACCGGGGTGTATTGGGTCATGTAGTTGCGCCCGAACAACAGGGCGCGGCCCACGTAATTCTGGCCGGCGATCAAGCGGCCATACGCCGGGCTGGCACGGTCGAGCAGAGTGCCGATGGCCCGGGAGCCATCCTGTTTGGTCAGGGACGTGCTGATGCGGATGAAATCCTCGCCATTGCGCACGAAGACGGTCGCGACACCGGCGGTCATTTTGCGGAAGTCATCGGCCTGGGTGAAATCGTTATTGATCACCGTGTCGCCCAGCAGCAGGCTTGGGCTCTGGATTCCGGCGACGTTGATCTGCTTGTCTGGCGCAACCGTAAGGCCGCTGGCGAAACGCTGCTCGAACAGCCCGCTCAAGCGCTGGGTGCTGTCGCGCAGGGTGCTGTGAAAGGTGTTGAGCTGGTCGGCGAGCAAGCGTGCTTCGCTGCTCATATGCTCTTCGCGGATATCCAGGTTGGCGTCGTCCAGAGAACGCAAGGCGAACAAGGTACTGGCACTGATGACCACAGCCAGAATGACGGCCAGGGCGAGACCCAGTTGCGAGGCAATACGGGCGCGGGGTTGAGACATGAAAACTCCTGGAGAAAGATCGGGCTATCCTGGCCTCGGCTCACTTCAATGACGGATAAGGTTTGGACCGAATGGTACATACGTACAGATTCGGCCGACAGAACTAATACTTGAGTCCTACATGTGGGTATAGCCAAGCGTTTGCGGGTTCGCATGGCTAAATGACACTTAGCTTAGAATTTCCACCTCAGGCAGGACCATCGCCTGCACTTCGCTCTGCAAAAACTCGCTCAAGCGCCGCAAGCGCTCGCCGCCAGGGCGCGTCTTGGGCCAGACCAGGTAATAGTTTTCGCCGCTGAACACTGCCGTGCGCCACGGCAGACTCAGGCGGCCTTGCGCCACATCTTCGGCCACCATCAGCAAATCGCCCATGGACACTCCGTAGCCACGGGCCGCCGCGATCATGCCCAGTTCCAGGGTATCGAATACCTGTCCGCCCTTGAGCGAGACCTTATCCGACAACCCCATACGCTCCAGCCAATTGCGCCAGTCGCGGCGGTCAGGCGTGGGGTGCAGCAGTTCGGCACTGGCCAAGCGTTCGACGTCCCAGGGTTGATCCTGCAACAAGGTCGGTGCGCCAACCGGAATCAGCCATTCCGGAAACAGCAATGTGGCTTCCCAGTCCGCAGGAAAATGCCCATGACTGAGCAGGACCGCGCAGTCGAACGGTTCCTGAGAGAAGTCCACGCTGTCGATGTCCATCCAGGCGCTGGTCAATTGCACTTCATTACCGACCTGTAAATGGCGAAAGCGACTGAGCCGCGCCAACAGCCAGCGCATGGTCAGGGTCGACGGCGCCTTCATGCGCAGGATGCCCTCCTCGGTCAGCAGAATGCTGCACGCCCGCTCCAGCGACAGAAAGCCTTCGCGCACGCCAGGCAATAGCGTGCGCGCCGCCTCGGTCAACTGGATATTGCGCCCGCTGCGCTGGAACAGGCGGCAGGCGAAGTGCTCTTCCAAGGTACGGATATGTCGGCTCACTGCGCTTTGCGTGATCGACAGCTCTTGCGCCGCGCGGGTGAAAGAACTGTGCCGCGCCGCCGCTTCAAATGCGCGTAGGGCATAAAGAGGAGGAAGGCTACGAGGCATTGAGAACTTTCCTATGGCTGGTGGGAGGGTAAATGAATGTAGAAACGGCTACATGAGTTTAACTCATGCAACTGATCGGATTTATCCCTTTGTGCAGCGGCTGCTAAATCATGAGAATGAGCCGCTCATCAATGCCTGTGAACGAGTGTCGCGCCATGCAACAACCCGCCATCAAAGAACTTTGGGTCATCCTGCGTCTGGCCGGGCCGCTGATCGCCTCGCAGATGGCGCATATGCTGATGGTCTTCACCGATACCGTGATGATGGGCCATCTGGGCCCTGAAGCCCTGGCCGGTGGCGGTCTGGGCGTGGCCAGCTACAACCTGATTTCGTTCTTTTGCGTGGGTGTCATGGCGGCGGTGGGCACTTTGGTTGCCATCCGTCACGGTGCTGGCGACACCATTGGCGCCACCCGGCTGATCCAGGCCGGGGTCTGGCTGGCCTGGGGCATGGCCCTGATCGCGGCGGTTTTGCTGTGGAATCTGGAGCCGATTCTTTACCTGTTCGGTCAGGAAGAAGCCAACGTGCATATGGCGGGTCAGTTTTTGATCACCCTGCCCTTTGCCCTGCCCGGCCTGCTGACTTTCATGGCCCTGCGCGGCTTTACCAGCGCTCTGGGCCGCGCGGGTCCGGTCATGGCCATCAGCCTCGGTGGCGCTGCCGCCAACTTTGGCCTCAACTATGCCTTTATTCACGGCCTGTTCGGCTTGCCGCATCTGGGTTTGATGGGTATCGGTCTGGTCACGGCGATTGTCACCAACTGCATGGCGGCGCTGCTGGCCCTGCATATTCGCCAGCATCCGGCCTATGCCGCATTTCCGATCCGCGAGGGCTTCTGGTCGCCGTCGTTGCAGCATCTCAAGGAGCTGTGGCGTCTGGGCCTGCCCATCGGCGGGACCTACGCAGTGGAAGTCGGTCTGTTCACTTTTGCGGCCTTTTGCATGGGTGCCATGGGCAGCAATCAGATGGCGGCGCACCAGATCGCCCTGCAGTCAGTGTCCATGGCCTTCATGATTCCCGTGGGCATTTCCTACGCCGTGACCATGCGCATCGGCTTGCATTACGGCGCGGGTAACCTGCTGCTGGCGCGTACCGCCGGGCGTGTCGGCATCGCCTTTGGCGCCATGGTGATGCTGTGCTTCGGCATCCTGTTCTGGCTGGCGCCCCATCAGGTCATCAGCCTGTTCCTCGACATCAACAACCCGGAATTCGCGCCGATTGTGGCCCTGGCCACGCAACTGCTGGCGATTGCCGCCTGGTTCGAAATCCTCGACGGCACCCAGACCATTGCCATGGGCGCGATCCGCGGCTTCAAGGACGCCAAGACCACCTTCCTCATCGGCCTTGGTTGTTACTGGCTGGTGGCCGCCCCGGCGGCGTGGCTGCTGGGGTTCTACACCACCGACGGCGCCGTGGGTGTGTGGTGGGGCCTGGCATTGGGGCTGCTGTGCTCGGCGGTGGCACTGACCTATGCATTTGAACGCAAAACCACGAGATTGCTGCGGCGCGAGGCGGCGGGCGCGGTGGTGATGGGGTGACGCTCGCTCGACCTGTCTGGAGCGATTTGTGGGAGCGACCGTGGGAGCTATTTGTGTGGGCGACTTGTGGGAACGAATTCATTCGCGAAAGCGATATTTCAGTCGATGAGAATGTGTCGAATGGACTGGCCTCTTCGCGAATGAATTCGCTCCCACGGCTCGCTCCCACAGTTGGATCCCGCTCCCACGGTTTGGTCTTAAATTGTGAGATTAGGCCGTGCGCGGCTCATCGAACGAACGGATCTGATGATCCGCCAGCGCCTTGGCCATATCGACCAGATACAACGCCGCAAATGCCAGGTGGCGGTTGCTGCCGCTTTGTTGATCGCCGGATTCATACATCACCGCTGCGGCGCTGCGCAGCAGGTCGAAGATGCGGATCAGGGTTTCTTCGGTGGTGTGGGGTGGATCGGGGATTAGCTTTTTAATCATGGTGTAACTCCTCAATTTCCGGAGCCATCTCCTAACCGTTTCCACACGGCGAAGAGGTGGCAGCTATGAACGGGGTGGAAAACCGAGTGAGGAGTCCCTCGGCCAGACCAAAGTCTGCCCGAACATAGCTGCCATAAAGTGCCTGCCCAAGGGCAACCAACTCCATGACGCTCATCGACTCCTCATTTACCAGGTTTCCACACCCGACCACTGGTTTGCAGTGGCGCAGCGCAGACTAGTGATGGAAAACGACGAGCACAAGCGGGCGGAATTGTTTAGGAAATTTCACTCAAGAGATAGAGAGCGATCCTTCAGATTCGTCACTTTTTTTGTTGGCGCGGTCTTGTCGGATCGCCGCACCGCCGCGAATAGGCCGGTACATCCACCGCATTTTCCAAGGCTGAAAATAGCCTTCGCGGGCAAGCCACGCTCCCACAAGGGCAGCGCTAAGCGATATGACTCACATCAGATGCGTGATGATCATCACGCATCAAATAATTCAGCAACTCCGCCAACGGCAGTGGCCGGCTGATCAGGTAGCCCTGGATCTGGTCGCAGCCGAACTCGCGCAGCATGGCCAGTTGCTCAGGGGTTTCAACGCCTTCGGCGACCACTTCCAGGCTCAGGTTGTGAGCCAGGTTGATCATGGCGTGGACCAGTTTGCGGTTCTCTTCGCGTGTCTGCATTTCGCCGACGAAGCTCTTGTCGATCTTGAGCAGGGCAATCGGCAGGCTGTTGAGGTGCACGAAGGACGAAAAGCCGGTACCGAAGTCATCAAGGGAGAAGCGCACGCCCAGACGGCCCAGGGCATCCATGGTCTGGCGCACCAGGTCGCTGCGGCGCATGACGGCGGTTTCGGTCAGTTCGAACTCCAGCCAGCGTGCATCGACGCCGCGCTCGTCGATCAGGCGGCTGAGGGTGGCCAGCAACTGGTTGTCCTGGAACTGGCGGAATGACAGGTTGATGGCCATGTGCATCGGCGGCAGACCCAGCTCGCTCAGCGCCTGCATATCGCGCAGGGCACGGGAAATCACCCAGTAACCCAGTGGCACGATCAGCCCGCTCTGCTCGGCCAAGGGCACGAATTCACTGGGCGGCAACAGGCCGCGCTCATGATGGCGCCAGCGCACCAGGGCTTCGAGGCCGACCACAACGCCGGTGGTCAGGCACAGGCGCGGCTGGTAGTGCAGTTCCAGTTCGTCACGGCGCAAGGCCCGGCGCAGTTCGCCCTCCAGATCGGCAATGCTGCGGGCATTGCGGTTAATGCGTTCGTTGAAGACGTGAAAGGTGCAGCCCTGAATGCTCTTGGCCTGCTGCATGGCGATATGGGCGTGCCACATCAGCGGGTCGGCACCGGCTTCGGGGCGGGCGTGGGCGATGCCCAGGCTGCAACCGATCAATAGGCTTTCGCCGTCGACCCAGTACGGCTCGGACAGCGCTTCGACGATGCGTTCGGCCATCCACTCGGCGCGTTGCGGCGCGTGGCGGGTGTCGATCAGCAGGGCGAATTCATCGCTGCCCAGGCGCGCGACCTGATCGCCGACTTCCAGCTGGCTCTTGAGTCGCGCTACCACCTGCAGGATCAGACGGTCGCCGGCCTGATGGCCGAGGGCGTCGTTGGCGCGGCGGAAGTTGTCCAGGTCCAGATGGCCAAGGGCCAGGCCACTGCCGCCATTTTCGGCCAGGCGTGCGGCGAGCAGGGCATGGAAACCCTGGCGGTTGGCGATGCCGGTCAGCGGATCCTGTTCGGCCAGGCGTTGCAGGGTGTTTTCCAGCAGGCTGCGTTCACGTACATGGCGCAGGCAGCGGCGTACCACATCGCAGGTCAACTGACTGCGTACCAGCCAGTCACTGACGCCCGAAATGCCGACGAACGGTTCCTCTTCGAGGAGCAAAATCACCGGTATTTTGCAGTTCGAGTCCAATGGACGCAGGCTCGCGGTGGTCAGCAGGACCGTATTGCGTTCGTCCGCATACTGATCGCCTACGCCGTCCCAGCGAGAGAGTTGCACCAACGTCACCGATTTCCCTAAAGGTGTGAGGCAATTGCGCAAAAGCCCGAGCCACGCGGGCTCGTCGGCCAGCAGCAGCAACCGCAAGGGTTCGACAGGGTTGGACAAGCTAACTCCCTAAACGCAAAGGAAAATTTTTTAGCATCCAGGCAAAAGAGGGAACCGGATGCGTTTTTTTGTGTCCTGTCAGCAAATGTAACAAAACCAAAAAAATTAGATAGCGTCAGACGGTCGCTGCACAAAATCTCCGGCCTGTTAAAATGCCCGCCCTTTACGTGCAGCGACCCCTCTAAACTCATGTCCCGACTCAATCCCCGGCAACAAGAAGCCGTGAACTACGTCGGCGGTCCGCTATTGGTTCTTGCCGGTGCGGGCTCCGGCAAGACCAGCGTGATCACGCGCAAGATTGCCCATCTGATCCAGAACTGCGGGATCCGTGCGCAGTACATCGTCGCCATGACCTTTACCAACAAGGCGGCGCGGGAGATGAAGGAGCGGGTCGGCACCCTGCTGCGCGGCGGTGAAGGACGCGGCCTGACGGTCTCGACCTTCCACAACCTGGGCCTGAATATCATCCGCAAGGAGCACACGCGGCTGGGCTACAAGCCGGGGTTCTCGATTTTCGACGAGACCGACGTCAAGGCCCTGATGACCGACATCATGCAGAAGGAATACTCGGGCGACGACGGCGTCGACGAGATCAAGAACATGATCGGCTCCTGGAAAAACGACCTGGTGCTGCCCGCCGAAGCCCTGGAAAACGCGCGCAACCCTCGCGAGCAGACCGCCGCCATCGTCTACACCCACTATCAGCGCACGCTCAAAGCGTACAACGCGGTGGACTTCGACGACCTGATCCTGCTGCCGGTCAAGCTGTTCCAGGAACACGCCGACATCCTCGAAAAGTGGCAGAACAAGGTCCGCTACCTGCTGGTGGACGAATATCAGGACACCAACGCCAGCCAGTATCTGCTGGTGAAATTGCTGATCGGCCAGCGCAATCAATTCACCGTGGTGGGCGACGACGATCAGTCGATCTACGCCTGGCGTGGCGCGCGGCCGGAAAACCTGATGCTGCTCAAGGACGACTACCCATCCCTCAAGGTGGTCATGCTGGAGCAGAACTACCGCTCCACCAGTCGCATCCTGCGTTGCGCCAACGTGCTGATCTCCAACAACCCCCACGCCTTCGAGAAACAGCTGTGGAGCGAGATGGGCCACGGCGACGAGATCCGCGTGATTCGCTGCCGCAACGAGGAAGCCGAGGCCGAGCGCGTGGCCATGGAAATCCTCACCCTGCACCTGCGTACCGATCGCCCTTACAGCGATTTCGCCATCCTCTATCGCGGTAACTACCAGGCCAAGCTGATCGAGCTGAAATTGCAGCACCATCAGGTGCCGTATCGCCTGTCCGGCGGCAATAGCTTCTTCGGTCGCCAGGAAGTGAAGGACCTGATGGCCTATTTCCGCCTGTTGGTAAACCCGGATGATGACAACGCCTTCCTGCGGGTGATCAACGTGCCGCGCCGGGAAATCGGCTCCACGACCCTGGAAAAGCTCGGTAACTACGCCACCGAGCGCAAGATTTCGATGTACAGCGCTACCGAGGAAATCGGCCTGGGCGAGCATCTGGACAGCCGCTACACCGACCGCCTGCAACGCTTCAAACGCTGGATGGATGGCGTGCGCCAGCAGTGCGCGCAGAACGACCCCATCGCGGCGCTGCGCAGCATGGTCATGGACATCGATTACGAGAACTGGCTGCGCCAGAACAGCTCCAGCGACAAGGCGGCGGACTACCGCATGAGTAACGTCTGGTTCCTGATCGAAGCCCTGAAGAACACCCTGGAAAAAGATGAAGACGGTGGCATGACTATCGAGGAAGCCATCGGCAAGCTGGTCTTGCGCGACATGCTCGAACGTCAGCAGGAAGAAGAGGAAGGTGCCGAAGGCGTGCAGATGATGACCCTGCATGCGTCCAAGGGCCTGGAGTTTCCTTACGTGTTCATCATGGGCATGGAAGAGGAAATTCTGCCTCACCGCTCCAGCATCGAAGCCGATACCATCGAAGAAGAGCGCCGCCTGGCCTATGTGGGCATCACCCGCGCCCGGGAGATTCTGGCATTTACCTTCGCCGGCAAACGCAAGCAGTACGGCGAGATCATCGATTGCGCGCCGAGTCGCTTCCTCGATGAGTTGCCCCCGGACGACCTGGCCTGGGAAGGCAACGACGACACCCCTACCGAAGTGAAAGCCGTTCGCGGCAACACGGCATTGGCGGATATCCGCGCCATGCTCAAACGCTGAATTATTGCGCCCCTTGAGGAGCCGACGTGGAAGCACTGCACCAGAAAATCCGTGATGAAGGCATCGTTCTGTCCGAACAGGTGCTCAAGGTCGATGCGTTTCTCAACCATCAGATCGACCCGTTGCTGATGCAGCAGATCGGCGACGAATTCGCTCGTCTGTTCGCCAGCGAAGGTGTCACCAAGATCGTCACCATCGAAGCCTCGGGCATCGCCCCGGCGATCATGGCCGGGCTGAAACTTGGTGTGCCGGTGATTTTCGCGCGCAAGCACCAGTCCCTGACTCTCACGGAAAACCTGCTGTCGGCGACGGTCTACTCGTTCACCAAGCAAGTGGAAAGCACCGTGGCCATCTCGCCACGGCACCTGAGCAGCAGCGACCGCGTGCTGATCATCGATGACTTCCTGGCCAACGGTAAGGCGTCCCAGGCACTGATCTCGATCATCAAGCAGGCTGGCGCGACGGTGGTCGGCTTGGGGATCGTGATCGAGAAGTCGTTCCAGGGCGGCCGCGCCGAACTGGATGCCCAGGGGTATCGGGTGGAGTCGCTGGCGCGGGTGAAATCCCTGGCGGGTGGGGCGGTTACTTTCGTCGAATAAACGATCTTGCGCAGGGGAATTGCAGGAGCGAATTTTTTGTGGGCGCCAATTCTGTGGGAGCGAATTCGTTGGCTCTGTTTGCGTTACGTGTTGCGTACGAAGTATCGCGGATTTTGTGGGAGCGGATTTATCCGCGAAGAAGTCTGCACGATCATGACCTTTTCGCGGATGAATCCGCTCCCACTGTTATAGCTTGCCCACAGTTGGCGGCTTGTCTTATCTAATCCCCAACGCCTTCAGCCGCCGATACAAGGTCCGCTCGCTCAGCCCCAACTCCACCGCCAACTCACTGCGCGAGCCCTTGAACACTTCCAGGGCATGGGCCAACTGCTCCAGTTCGCTGCGTTTGCGTGGCCGCATCAGTGACGGTGCTTCGGCCTGCCCACGTACTTCGGCGGGCAGGTGCTCGGCGCGGATCAGCCCGTCATCGGCGAACAGGCGCGCGCGTTCGAGGATATTGCGCAGCTCGCGGATATTGCCCGGATAGGCATACAGGCACAGCAGATTCATGGCTTGCTCGTCGACCCGTGGCGGTGTGCCGGGAGCCAGGCGCTGCAGAAGGCTGTCGATCAGCAGGGGCAGGTCTTCGCTGCGTTCGCGCAAGGCGGGCAGGCGCACCGGGAAAGCGCTGATGCGGTAGTACAGGTCCTGGCGGAAGCTGCCCGCCGCGACCATCTCTTTGAGCGGTTTGTGGGTCGCCGCCACCAGGCGGAAATCCGAATGCACAGTGCGCAGGCTGCCCACCGGGCGGAAGCTGCCGGATTCAATCAGGCGCAGCAGCTTGACCTGCATCGCCAGCGGCACTTCGCCGATCTCATCGAGAAACAGCGTGCCGCCATGGGCCGCTTCGGCCAGGCCGATCTTGCGTTGCAAGGCGCCGGTAAAGGCCCCCTTCTCATAGCCGAACAGCTCACTCTCGAACAAAGACTCGGTCAGCCCGGTGCAATCCACCACCACCAACGGCCCGTTGGCCCGCGGGCTGCTGACATGCAGGGCGCGGGCAAACAACTCCTTGCCGGTGCCGGACTCGCCTTGCAGCAACACCGGAATCTGCGCCGGTGCCGCGCGTTGCAGAGCGATCAGCGCGTCGTTAAAGGCTGCCGATCGGCCAACCAGGATGTTTTTCTGCGGCTGCACCGAGGCGACGGTGACGCTGGTCAGGCGTTCGACATAGGCAAACACCTCGCCCCGGTCATCGAGGATCGGCCGCAGTTCCACGTCCACATGCTCCGGCCCGCGCGGTGTGTGATGGATATGCAGTACACGCTCCGGCGCCCCGGTTTCATGGGCTTTGCGCATCGGGCACAGCTCCCCGGCCTGATCGCAGGGCACCGCGTACTGATGCGAGACCCGATGGCACTTGGCACCGATATGCGGCTTGCCCTCGACCCCGAACTGGCGCTGGTAGGCGGTGTTGGCGGCGATGATGTTGTACTCGGTGTCGAGCACGATGGTCGGCAGGCCGTCGTGTTCGAGGTACGAAACCAGGGCCTGCATGTGGGGGGTGCGGGATGAAGGCATGGATACGTCACCATCTGGATATATGCGATCTTTTGTAGGAGCTGCCAATAGCTGCCAATGACTGCCATTTTGACTGCCAAAACTGGCAGGGCGGCCCTGCACAGCCTACCCAGATATTGACCTGTATCAAGCATTTATTGGACCTTTACGGGAATCAGACGCTTGGCACGCAAATTGACACTGACAGTGCACGACTGCCAGCTATGTTTCTGGCAAAAGTCCTGTTTGCGGAGCCTGCACATGATCATCAGCGAGACCCTGCACGTAGAAGCCCTGTTCGACCCGCACACCTGGACCATCAGTTATCTGGTCATGGATCGCAGCACCCGCCACTGCGCCCTGATCGACAGCGTGCTCGACTACGACCCGAAGTCCGGGCGCACCCGCACCGACACTGCCGATCAGCTGATTGCGAGGGTCAAGGCATTGGACGCCAAAGTGCAATGGATTCTGGAAACCCATGTGCACGCCGATCACCTGTCGGCAGCGGCCTACCTGAAGGAACAACTGGGGGCCAGGACGGCCATTGGCAGCCATATCACGGCGGTGCAGAAGGTGTTTGGCACGCTGTTCAACGCACCCGCCGATTTCGCCCGTGATGGCAGCCAGTTCGACCAGTTGTTCGAGGACGACGAGCGTTTCATGATCGGCTCGATCCAGGCTAGGGCCATGCATACCCCCGGCCATACCCCGGCCTGTATGACTTACGTGATCGAAACGGATGGCCAGACTCTGGCCTTTGTCGGCGACACCCTGTTCATGCCGGACTACGGCACCGCCCGCTGCGACTTCCCCGGCGCCAGTGCGCGCACGTTGTATCACTCGATCAAACGCATCCTCGCCCTGCCCGCCCAGGCCCGCCTGTTCATGTGCCACGACTACCTGCCCAACGGCCGCGAGTTGCAGTACATGACCACGGTCGACGAGCAGCGCATGAACAATATCCATGTGCATGAGGGCATCGACGAAGAAGCCTTCGTGCGCATGCGCGAAGCTCGGGACGCGACTCTGGAAATGCCGGTGCTGATCCTGCCTGCGGTGCAGATCAATATGCGCAGCGGCCATTTCCCGGAACCGGAAAGCGATGGCGTGAGCTATCTGAAAATCCCGCTCAATGTCCTCTGACTCAATCGGAATTGCTGCCATGCCTGAAGTTGCTTCTACCCACGCCATGGGCGAACGCCATCACCAGATCCTGATCATCGGCGGCGGTGCGGCCGGTATCGCCACGGCGTCGAGCCTGATGGCCCGGGACGCCTCTCTGGATATCGCCATCATCGACCCTGCCGACGTGCACTACTACCAACCGGGCTGGACCCTGGTCGGCGCCGGGGTGTTTCGCCCGGAGTCCACGGCGCGCACCCTGGCCTCGCTGATCCCTCGTGGCGTGCAGTGGATCAAGGCTGCGGTGGCGGGTTTCTCCCCTGAAGCCAACGCTCTGACTCTGGATAACGGCCGCACGCTCAGCTACGAACAACTGGTGGTCTGCCCCGGCCTCAAGCTCGATTGGGCGGCTATAGACGGGCTGAGCGACACCCTCGGCGCCAACGGCGTGACCTCCAATTATCGCTATGACCTGGCGCCTTATACCTGGCAGCTGGTGCAGCAACTCAAGCAGGGTCGTGCGCTGTTCACCCAACCGCCGATGCCGATCAAGTGCGCCGGGGCGCCGCAGAAGGCGCTTTATCTGTCATGTGATCACTGGCTGCGTGCGGGGCTGTTGGGTCAGATCGACGCGCGCTTCTATAACGCGGGAGCGGTGCTGTTCGGCGTGGCTGACTATGTTCCGGCGCTGATGAGCTACATCGAGCGCTACGAGATCGATCTGCAATTCAGCCACCGCCTGGTCGCTGTCGACGGGCCGGGCAAGCGCGCGACTTTTGTCCGCAGCCTGGCCGATGGCAGCAGTGAGACGGTGGTTGAAGCCTTCGACATGCTGCATGTGGTGCCGCCTCAAGTGGCGCCGGACTTCATTCGTGGCAGTGCCCTGGCCGATGCGGCGGGTTGGGTCGAGGTCGATCCGGCGACCTTGCAACATCGTCGGTTCGCCAATATCCACAGCCTGGGCGATGTCGCCAATACCAGCAATGCCAAGACCGCTGCGGCCGCGCGCAAGCAGGCGCCGGTGGTGGCGAATAACCTGTTGGTGGCGCTGGGCCGCCGCAAGCGCCTGGCCCATTACGATGGTTACGGCTCCTGCCCGCTGACCGTGGCGCGGGGCAAGATCGTCCTGGCCGAGTTCACCTATGGCGGCAAGCTGGCGCCGAGTTTCCCGAGCTGGCTGCTCGACGGCCGCAAGCCGACTCGCCTGGCCTGGTGGCTCAAGGAGAGCATCCTGCCGCCGCTGTACTGGCGCGGCATGCTCAAGGGCCATGAATGGCTGGCTGAGCCGAAATTGCAACCGGTCGGGCCTGCTGCGCAATGAATGAACATCAATTGTTGGGCGGTGGGCTGGGTGCGCTGATCGGCATGGTCCTGGCCCTGACCGGTGCCGGTGGCGGCATTCTTGCGGTGCCGTTGTTGGTGTTCGGCCTCGGTCTGTCCATGGTCGAAGCGGCGCCCTTAGGTTTACTGGCCGTGGGCCTGGCGTCGGCGGTGGGTGCGTTGCTCGGCCTGCGCCAGGGCATCGTGCGTTATCGGGCGGCGGCCTATATCGCCGGGATTGGCGTGCTGTTCGCGCCCATGGGCCTGTGGCTCGCCCATCGCCTGCCCAATATGCCCCTGGCCCTGGGGTTTGCGGCAGTGATGGTTTACGCCTGCGGGCGGATCTTTATCAAGGCCTGGCGCGAACTCAAAACCGCCCAGCCTGCACCCCGCGCGGCTTTCTTGCCTTGTGTGCTCAACCCGTTGCAGGGCCGCCTGCGCTGGACCTTGCCGTGCTTTCGGGCGTTGGCCGTGACCGGTGCATTGTCGGGGCTGCTTTCCGGTTTGCTCGGGGTGGGCGGCGGCTTCGTGATTATTCCGGCTCTGACCCGCTACACCGATCTGGAGATGAAAAGCGTCATGGCGACGTCCCTGGCGGTGATTGCTCTGGTGTCTACCGGCAGCGTGGTGACTGCCAGTGTGGCCGGGGTGATGCACTGGGCCGTGGGCGCGCCTTTTGCTGTCGGCGCCGTGTTGGGGTTGATCGCGGGCAGGCAATTGACCCGGCACCTGGCCGGGCCGAGGCTGCAGCAGTTGTTTGCGGTGGTTGGGGTGATGGCGGCGATATTGATGGCGGGCAAGGCGCTGATGTAATCCTGTGGGACCGGCTTTAGCCGGGAATACGCTTTCCCGGCTAAAGCCGGTCCCACAGGAAATCGCTCCCTTCAGGCTTGTTTGGTGGCCTGCAGGCCCGCCAACAACAGCCGCTGATACAACTCTTCGCGCAAACCACGCGGCCTTTCGAGGTCCATGCGCTGCAAGTGCGCGGGAAAGGTTGTGGGGTCCGGGGCGTCGAGGGTGGCTTTGCCCAGTTCCAGCAGCTCGGTGAGTTTGAACTTGCTCTTGAGCCAGTTCAGGGCGCGCAACAGGTCTTTTTCTTCGGCGGAAAAATCGCTGCCCAAGGGGTATTCGAGGAACAACAGCGGATAACGTGACTGGATCTCCTGCAAGCGCTCGGGCGTATTGCGGGTAAAGCGCGGGTCGAGGACGAAATCCTTGGGCAGTTTGCCTGCCCGCTGTGCCTGTTCGATCAGGCCGCTCTGGAAGCGTGAGTCGGTGATATTGAGCAGCGTCTCGATGACCACAGCGTCGGTTTTCGCCCGCAGATCGGCGATGCCGTATTCGGTGATCACAATATCGCGCAGGTGTCGGGGAATGGTCACATGACCGTAGTCCCAGACGATATTGGAGGTCACTTCGCCGCCAGCCTCACGCCAGCTGCGCATGATCAGGACCGAGCGCGCGCCTTCGAGGGCGTGGGCCTGGGCGACAAAGTTGTACTGGCCGCCAACGCCGCTGAGCACCCGGCCATCTTCCAGCTGGTCGGACACCGCCGCGCCCATCAGGGTCATCTTGAACGTGCTGTTGATAAAGCGTGCATCGCGGCGTTGCAGGCGCTTGAGTTCTTCGTTGCCGTACAGCTCGTTGATATAGCTGATGGCGGTCATATTGAACTGCGCCAGCCGGTCCGAGGGCAGTTCGCGCAGGCGCGCGTAGAAACTCTGTGGGCCAAGGAAGAACCCGCCATGGATCAGGGTGCCGCCGTGCTGCTCGCTTTCGTCGAGCATGCCTTCGTTGGCTTGGCGCTGCAGATCGATATCGGCGTAGACCCGTCGTCGGATGATGCCGGCATCCGCCAACACCAGCAGGCCGTTGACGAACATTTCGCTGCAGCCATACAGGCCCATGCTAAAGGGCGCCAGGCCGCCTTCGCGTTCGATCAGAGGCAGCCAGTCGCTGACTTCCAGTTCGGCCAGCAGGCTGTGATAGCTGTCCTGATCGGCCTGGCGCGCAAGCAAGGCGGCGGTCAGGGCGTCGCCCATGGAGCCGATGCCAATCTGCAGCGTGCCACCGTCCCGCACCAGAGTGCTGGCGTGCAGGCCGATGAAGTGGTCCTGCGTGCCCACCGGCATGTTGGGCGTGGAGAACAGGGTGCTGCGCTCTTCGTCTTGCAGAATCAGGTCGAACGCTTCGATATCCAGTTCCGAGTCACCGGGCATGTAGGGCAAGTCTGCGTGCACCTGCCCCAGGAGCAGAATGGTTTCGCCCAAGGCGCGGCGCTTGGCTACCAGTTGCAGCAGGTCCAGGGTGACATCGGGGTTGCAGCTCAGGCTCAGGCGGTCGGGTTTTTGCTCATCCCGAGCGACCATCTGCGCGATCAGGTTGACGCCATTGGCGTTGATATCCCGGGCCGCATGGCTGTAGTTGCTGCTGACATAGCTCTGTTGCGCCTGGCTGCTGTGCAGCAGGTTGCCGGGTTGCATGAAGAATTGCTCGACCTGAATGTTGTCCGGCAGCTTGTCGACATGCAGATCGCTCAGGTATTGCAGCTCCGGGTAATCACCAAAGATGCGCGTCTGAAAGGGTTCGAGAAAGCGCGCAGGCAAGCCGTCACCCACCTTGGGCCGACCCAGGCTGAGGGCGGTGTAGATAGTCAGTTGGCGTTCGGGCAGCTGTTTGATCCGGGCGTACAGCGCGTTGACGAACCGATTCGGCTTGCCAAGGCCCAACGGCATTGCCATACGAATATGGGTCGGCAGTTGCGCAAGAACCTGATCGACGGCGTGTTCGATGGAACAGTACTGCGGCATCGGCTTTTTTCCCGGAACATCCTGGATGTTGAGGTTGGACCGGGGTGTGTAGGAAATTACTGCATTTGCTTTAAGGATTTAGCCGTGCGGTTCGGCGGGGGCTGGTGTAATCCGTTGGAGCGAGGCTCGCCCGCGAAAAGGACGCCGCGATATATCAGGCATATCGCGTCGAGACGTTCGCGAGCAAGACCGGCTCCAACAGGCGGCTTTTATGTGTGCCAGAAGGGTGTGTTTACAACCCGGACATCTTCTTGATCGCGCCCTTGAGCTCGTCATCGGAGCAATCGCCGCAGGTGCCTTTGGGCGGCATGGCGTTGATGCCGGTGATGGCCTTGGCCAGCAGGCCGTCGAGGCCGCCCTGTTCCTTGGCGCGCTTGCCCCAGTCAGCACCGTCGCCGATCTTCGGCGCGCCCAGCAGGCCAGTACTGTGGCAGGCAGTGCAATGCTTGGCGATCACGTCGTCGGGGGATTTTGCCCCGCCGCCAGCACCGGCCGATGCCGTCACGTTCATGCCGGCGCACTCCTTGCCCTGAATGCAGACCTGACCCACCGGCTCCAGTCGTTTGGCGATGTCATCGTTGGTAGCGGCCTGAGCGCCGAAGGCCCAAAAGGCCAGCACGGCAGTCGCTGCCAGAATCTTGTTAGTTAGGTCCACGCTTTACACCCTCATGGTGACTGATCACGCCCGCCGCCACGGTTTTAGCGGGCGGCAGAAGTATAGTCCCTCGCCTTTTGCTGCGAAACATCCCTAGTTAAAGAAGGGTTATTCGTCTGCGGCGGTGCGAATCAGCTTCCCATGCCGACAACCCACGTTCTGTGGGCCTTCGGCGGGTTTTTGCTTAGAAGTTGGCGGGCGTGGCTGCGCTGATTAGTCGCGCCGGGACGTCGAACGGATTGCGGAAACGGTGGGGTTTGGTGCTATCAAAGTAATAGCTGTCCCCCGCTTCGAGGATGTAGGTGTCCAGCCCGACCACCAGCTCCAGGCGGCCTTCGACCAGAATCCCGGTCTCTTCACCCTCGTGCACCAACATCTCGTCACCGGTATCGGCACCCGGCGGATAGATTTCGTTGAGGAAGGCGATGGCGCGGCTCGGGTGGGCCTTGCCGACCAGTTTCATGGTCACGGCACCGTCCGAGATATCGATCAGTTCGCTGGCCTTGTAGACGACCTGCGTGGGGTTTTCTTGTTCGAGCTCTTCGGAAAAGAACTCGACCATGGACATCGGGATACCGCCCAGCACTTTGCGCAGCGAACTGATCGAAGGGCTGACGCTGTTCTTCTCGATCATGGAGATAGTGCTGTTGGTCACGCCTGCGCGCTTGGCGAGCTCGCGTTGGGACAGGCCCCTGAGTTTACGAATGGATTGCAGTCGTTCACCGACGTCCAATACGGCAGCCCCCTTGATAGGTCTGGGATGGTCAGAAGTGCGCATGATGGCAACAGCGTTCAGTATTTACAACACCTGAACCGGCTGACGGCAAAGAGAGGGGACTAGCGGCCGCCAAGCGCAGGCGGCCGCCGCAGGAGGGTGCGCTGACGACCGCGCGTCAAGCCCCGGAATAGAGCCTTGGCACCCGGCGCAGGTTGCACAGGATTTGGTAGGCGATGGTTCCGGCGCGGGAAGCGACTTCACCGACCGGGACGTTGCGGCCCCACAATTCGACATCACTGCCGAGCCCGGCACGGGGCAGATGGGTCAGGTCGACGCAGAGCATGTCCATGGAGACCCGCCCGAGCAGTTGGCTCGGCTGGCCGTCGATCCATACAGGTGTACCGGTGGGGGCCTGGCGCGGATAACCGTCGGCATAACCCATGGCCACTACACCGATGCGGGTCGGCCGCTCGGTGACAAAGGCGCCACCATAGCCCACCGGCTCACCGGCAGGCAGCTCACGCACATTGATAATCTTCGATTCCAGGCTCATCACCGGTTGCAGGCGATCGGCCAGGGTTTGCGGCTGATCAAAGGGCGATGCGCCATACAGCATGATGCCGGGGCGTACCCAGTCGCTGGGGATCTGCGGCCAACCCAACACTGCCGGGGAGTTGCGCAGGCTGATTTCGGCGTTCAGGCCCTGGCGGGCGGCCTGGAAGATCGCTACCTGTTCATCGCTGCGCGAGCTGTCCAGCTCGTCGGCGCGGGCGAAGTGGCTCATCAGTACAATCTTGATGACATTGCCGCTTGCCTGCAGGCGTTGGTAGGCCGCTTGATATTCGTGAGGATGCAGACCGACGCGGTGCATGCCCGAGTCCAGCTTGAGCCAGACGGTGATCGGCTTGTGCAGCGCTGCCCGCTCGATGGCGTCGACCTGCCATGGCGAATGGGCCACGCACCAGAAGTCATGTTCGACGATCAGCGCCAGTTCATTGGCTTCGAAAAAGCCTTCCAGCAACAGGACCGGCGCACGGATACCGGCGGCGCGCAGTTCCAGCGCCTCTTCGATGCAGGCCACGGCAAAGCCATCGGCCTGGTCCTGCAAGGCTTGGGCAACCTTTACTGCGCCATGGCCGTAGGCATCGGCCTTGATTACAGCAAGGGCCTTGGCCCCGGTGCTTTCACGGGCGAGCTGATAGTTGTTACGCAGGGCTTGAAGATCGATAAGGGCGCGAGCTGGACGCATGACGGGATTCTGAATAAAGGGTGTAAGACGCCCGTTGGAGCGAGGCTTGCCCGCGAAGAGGCCGGTGCATTCGATATATTTTTCAAGTCTGAAAAATTGCCTTCGCGGGCAAGCCTCGCTCCAACGGTATAGGTAGGGCTTGTTACGGCAACGCCGCTACAACCGATAACTCAACCAGAATCTCCGGTTCGCACAGCTTGGCTTCCACGGTGGCCCGGGCAGGCGCCGAGCCTTTTGGCAGCCAGGTGTCCCAGACGCTGTTCATGCCGGCGAAATGCGCGTCGATGTCCTTGAGATAGATGGTCACCGACAGAATGCGGGTCTTGTCGGTACCGGCCAGGTCCAGCAGTCGCTCGATGTTGTTAAGCGTCTCCCGGGTCTGTTGCTCGATCCCGGCGGCCATGTCGTCGCCCACCTGGCCCGCCAGATATACGGTGCCGTTGTGCGTGACGAGCTGGCTCATGCGCTCATTAGTGAGCTGGCGCTGGATTGACATGTTTTGCGATCTCCTTGGAACTGCCATAGCGAGAAATATCGAGACCCGCGGCGCTGATTTGCGGGGTTTTGCGGGCGATCAGGTCAGCCAGCAAACGCCCGGAACCGCAGGCCATGGTCCAGCCAAGGGTGCCGTGGCCGGTGTTCAGGAATAGATTACGGAACGGTGTGGCACCGACAATCGGTGTGCCGTCCGGAGTGGTCGGGCGCAGGCCGGTCCAGAAATCAGCCTGAGTCAGATCACCGCCCTGAGGATAGAGGTCGCCGACGATCATCTCCAGCGTTTCACGTCGACGCGGATTGAGCGACAGGTCAAAACCGGCGATTTCCGCCATGCCGCCGACGCGGATGCGGTTGTCGAAACGGGTGATCGCGACCTTGTAGGTCTCGTCGAGAATGGTCGAAGTCGGGGCCATGGCCGGGTTGGTGATCGGCACGGTCAGGGAATAGCCCTTGAGCGGGTAGACCGGGGCCTTGATACCCAGCGGCTTGAGCAGTTGCGGCGAATAGCTGCCCAGGGCCAGAACGTAGCGGTCTGCGGTTTCCAGCTTGCCGTCGATCCATACGCCATTGATGCGATCACCGGCGAAGTCGAGGCGTTCGATGGACTGGTTGTAGCGAAATTCCACACCCAGCTCTGCGGCCATGTCCGCCAGACGAGTGGTGAACAACTGGCAGTCGCCGGTCTGATCGTTGGGCAGGCGCAGGGCGCCAGCGAGGATATTGGTGACCCCGGCCAACGCCGGTTCGACCCGGGCAATACCGTCGCGGTCGAGCAGTTCATAAGGCACGCCGGACTGTTCGAGGACGGCGATGTCCTTGGCGGCATTGTCCAGTTGCGCCTGGGTGCGGAACAGCTGGGTGGTGCCCAGGGTGCGGCCCTCGTAGGCGATTCCGGTTTCGGCGCGCAGTTCGTCGAGGCAGTCACGGCTGTACTCGGACAGGCGCACCATGCGTTCTTTATTCACCGCATAACGGCTGGCGGTGCAGTTGCGCAGCATTTGCGCCATCCACAGGTACTGATCGATATCCGCCGTGGCTTTGATTGCCAGGGGCGCGTGGCGTTGCAGCAGCCATTTGATCGCCTTGAGCGGCACGCCCGGCGCAGCCCAGGGCGAAGCGTAGCCCGGCGATACCTGGCCTGCGTTGGCAAAACTGGTCTCCATGGCGGCGGCCGGCTGACGATCAACCACCGTCACCTCGAAACCGGCTCGTGCCAGATAGTAAGCACTGGTGGTGCCAATGACGCCGCTGCCGAGGACCAGAACGCGCATGTTGAATACTCCGTCGCGGATATCCGCTGAAGATGTGCAAATGTAAGCAAGGATGTGCTCAGTATAAAAAGCATTGGGCAGTGCTTTTCACTATATAAAGACCTATATTCAACGGGAATTCCCGGTAACAGGGCCTTTGGCAGAGAGGAGCTTTTCCATGCGCACCCAGCACCAGTCAAAACGTGAACTGGACAAGATCGATCGCAGCATCCTGCGCATCCTGCAGGCCGATGGCCGGATCTCTTTCACTGAG
Source organism: Pseudomonas sp. JUb42 (assembly GCF_024807945.1). Taxonomy (GTDB): domain Bacteria; phylum Pseudomonadota; class Gammaproteobacteria; order Pseudomonadales; family Pseudomonadaceae; genus Aquipseudomonas. The sequence goes on from NZ_JANUFD010000003.1 coordinate 323,730, forward strand.
CTTGGCGAGCGCGTCGGGCTGTCTACCACGCCCTGTACAGAGCGGGTCCGGCGTCTGGAACGCGAAGGCATCATCATGGGCTACAACGCCCGCCTCAACCCGCAGAGCCTCAAGGCCAGCCTGCTGGTGTTCGTCGAGATCAGCCTGGACTACAAGTCCGGCGACACCTTCGAAGAATTTCGCCGCGCCGTGCTGAAACTGCCCCATGTGCTTGAATGCCACCTGGTCTCGGGGGACTTCGATTATCTGGTCAAGGCGCGCATCTCGGAGATGGCCTCCTACCGCAAACTGCTGGGCGACATCCTGCTCAAGCTGCCCCACGTGCGTGAGTCCAAGAGCTATATCGTGATGGAAGAGGTGAAAGAGAGTCTGAATCTGCCGATTCCGGAGTGATGTTCAGGGGATCGTCAGTGCAATGGAGGGCTGGGTGCACAGATACAGATGCGAACCGCTGACCGCTGCCAGGCCGAGCCGGTATGTCCCTTTATAGCCGGTCAGATCGAGCGCCGATTCAAAGCCTGCATCGGCAAGGCCGGGATGCTTGAAGACGGTCGCTACATCCGGGCGCTGTTCCGGGGCGGTCGATATAAGTGTTCTTATGCCATTGGCGTCCGTGAGCGTCAGCAGTGTCTGCTCGAACAAGGTGCCGTCGTCTGTAGAGCGTGCCAGCCATCCTCTGAGATACAGCGCGCGCTGCGCATTAATACTGGCAGGCAGCGGCGATATGCCATTTGCCACATCAACGCTCGCCAGGCATGGCAGTTCAATCTCGTCTTGCACGACTGGAGTGACCACCGGGTTGTAACGGGGCGGCCTGGTCGATACTGCGTCGATAGGCAGGATCGCCCAGGTCGCCGCAAAGGCAGGTTTTATGTAACCCGGCATTTTGGAGGTGAGCATGATGGATTCAACGGCTTCGCCCTTAAAATCAAAGCCGTCGAGAAGCGGGGAAATCCAGATGCCGCTCCCGGCGTTCAACAGGTTGAGTCGATATTGGCGAACATCACCCGACATCATTCGGTAGCTGATCTCTACCACGCTGCCACGAAACAGCAGATTCTTGAGTTTGCCCAGCGCAGTGAATTCAAATTTCGGCAACAGCTTGATAACGCCAGTGGCATGCTGCGGGACCGGGTACCACTTGCCGAGCTCCATGGAGGTCGTAGACAGCTGCGTCAGCGCATAATTTGTCACACTGGCGTTGGCTTTGAGCAAGGCCACCGGTGTTGCGTTACGTCCGTTGGCCAGCCCTGCGACATGGTAGTTGAGCAGGATAGTGCTGGAGGTGAGCGGGTCTTCGTTGAGGGTGTATTTGCTATCGAATCCGTCGAACACATTGCAATCAGCATTCCGGCAGTTAACTCCCGCAGTCCAGAGTACGAATGCCGGGCGCTCGGCGGTTTCAAAGAAGTGTTGGTTTCTGACATCCAGTGCGGGGGTCAGAGTCATGTAGTTTTGAAAGATAGGGCGGTGGTGGTAATTCAATTCGTTAGCCAGCAGATATTCGTTGTTGTAGGGGTAAACATCTATGCTTGAATGATTAATCTCTTGAATGATGCTGCTATCCAGCTTGAATGAAGCATACGCCTGTTGCATTCTATCGGCATAAGAGATTTTGAAATCTATCGGAGGGGCGATTTTATTGAGCAGCCTTGCGCCTGGAAAGCCTGGTACCGCTGCCAGATAAAAAAGGCAGGCTGTTACGATAAGGAATAAACCACGTCCCAGTTTGCTTCTGTCAAACAGCATCAGCAGGCTAAGTGCGGCTACAGGACTTACATAATATGAGAGATAATGGTCCGTGCGACTGAAACCTAATTTGAAAAGCAATAAAAGCATGAAATTCATGGGTAGCAACAGCACACGTCGATTCAACAGGAGAAATACGTTGAAACCCAACCAGATAATGCCGATGGCCTGGAAGCTTCGTTTTGAGTTGATGACATCGTAAGTCATGTCGACCGAATTGCCGAAGCTCAGTTGATGGTTGATTTTTATATAGTCAACAAGGCTTGAGGCGTTGTTGAAGATCAGCAGGCCCAGCAAAACATACCCTGTCAGGATCCCGGCATAGAAGGCGAGGATCGCCCATGATCTCCTGTGGCCGAGAAAGCAGGAAAGCCAATACAGGGTCAAGGTCGCCATGCCGATCAGGCCAAAAAAGAACCTGATGTAAAAGCACAGGCTGACCAGGCAGCCGAGCACGAACCATGAGCGGTGGCCAAGGCTGAGTGGCGCGTGTCGCGAGTGCTCGAGATAAGCGATCAAGGTCAGTGGCCACACCATGAACGTGGCGCTGAATATCAGGCCATCAAAAAACAGGGCGCAGGGAATGGCGAAAAGTATCACGGCCCTGGCTCGATAGCTCAGCGAAAACATGATTGACCAGAACAACGCATTCAATGCGCTGAGTGTAACGAGTGTGACCAAGTAGCTATAAATATTATAAGGCGTAATGCGCTGGCCGGTCAGCCAATACAATGGGCCATAACTGAACAACACATCTCGCTGCCCAAACAGGGTTTCATTGGTGATGTTTATCCATTGCTCGACGTTGTCAGTTGTATTGCCCGCATCAGGCACACGTATGGAAGTAAGTGCCAGAATAAATGTCAAGGCGAACACGCTTGATTCATTGCGGTGGCGTGCGATGAAATCACGATATCTGATATGGGCCTTTTCAAGGGTTTGGGAAACAGATAGTTGCCTGGTTTTCAGCACGTCGCATGCGCCCCGATAAGCAATAAGTCTTACTCAACTCATGCCGGTTCAGGCAATGGAATACTTGATGCTCGGTCCTTTGATCTTGGTGTTAATCCGGCGTTACATCATCAGCGCCAGAATCTGACTGTGTCGCAAGTAAAGCATCGCAATCAGGTCTGTGCCAGCAGCCAGTTTACTAAACCAACACCTGGCGGGTACTGGCAATGTATTCATGCACTTGTTTTTCCACGCGCGGATGAATCATCTCAGCCGGGCGCCGCCCGTTCGGGCATGGCAGCCTCGGCGTGGTGCCGAACAGCCGGCAGATCAACGGGCGTTCGTCGTACACCGTGCAGCCGTTGGGGCCCAGGTGCACACAGTTCAGCTCGTTGAGGGCGGCTTCCTGTTCGGCGGCGGTCTTGCGTGGCAGGCGCGACATTTCTTCTGATGAAGTGGTGACCGGGCCGCAGCAGTCATGGCAGCCGGGGACGCATTCGAAGGAAGGGATTTGTTGGCGCAACGAGCGGATTGTCTGGCTGTTACAGCTCATTGCAGGGTTTTTTCCTGTGTCGAGATCATTACTTCTGCGTTAGAGCGAGGCTTGCCCGCGAATTGCGCGGCACGGTCAATCAGGCACACAACGCCGAGGCCTTCGCGGGCAAGCCTCGCTCCAACGGGGGGTGTGTGCAATTTTGCATCAGATCCCCGCGCGATGACAGCGCCGCCTTGCCCGTCGATCGACTCGCGGCCTATTCTCCGTAAAGTTTTTCACACAGCCTTGCGGATAAATCTATGCAGCACACCGCCTCTTACTATGCCGCCAGCAGCCGCGAACAACCTGTATATCCGACTCTGCAAGGCGAGTGGGTCGCTGATGTCTGTGTGGTCGGCGGCGGCTTTTCCGGGCTGAACACGGCCATTGAACTTGCTGAGCGCGGGCTGAAGGTGGTGTTGCTGGAGGCGCACCGCATGGGCTGGGGCGCCAGTGGGCGCAATGGCGGGCAGTTGATTCGCGGCGTGGGTCATGGTCTGGAGCAGTTCGCGCCGGTTATTGGCAGCGAGGGGGTGCGCCAGCTCAAACTCATGGGGCTTGAGGCGGTGGAGATCGTTCGCCAGCGAATCGAACGTTACGGCATCGACTGCGACCTGACCTGGGGCTACTGCGATCTGGCCAACAAGCCTGCCCACCTGGCCGGTTTCGAGAAGGATGCCGCAGAGCTGCGTGAGCTTGGCTATCGCCATGAGTTGCGCCTGGTACAACCGCAGGACATACACAGTGTGGTCGGCTCGGACCGGTATGTCGGCGGCATGATCGACATGGGCTCCGGGCACCTGCATCCGTTGAATCTGGCCCAAGGGGAAGCGGCGGTGGCGCAGACACTCGGCGTGCGCTTATTTGAACAATCAGCGGTCACACGCATCGACTATGGGCCCGAGGTGAACGTCCATACCGCCCACGGCAACGTGCGGGCAAAGACCCTGGTGCTGGCCTGCAATGCCTATATCAACGGCTTGAATCCACAGCTAAGTGGCAAGGTGCTGCCTGCGGGCAGCTACATTATTGCTACCGAGCCCCTGAGTGAGGCGTTGGCCAGGGAGATTTCGCCGCAAAATCTGGCGTTGTGCGATCAACGGGTTACGGTGGATTACTACCGGTTGTCTGCTGATAGGCGCCTGCTGTTCGGCGGTGCCTGCCATTATTCAGGGCGCGACCCGCAGGATATCGCTGCGTATATGCAGCCCAAGATGCTCAAGGTGTTCGCGCAGCTGGCCGGGACCAGGATCGACTATCAATGGGGGGGGATGATTGGCATCGGTGCCAACCGGCTGCCGCAGATCGGGCGGCTCAAGGATCAGCCTAATGTCTTCTACGCCCAGGCTTACGCAGGCCATGGCCTGAATGCCACGCACTTGGCGGGCAGGTTGTTGGGCGAAGCCATCGCCGGACAGCACGGCGATGGCTTCGAGTTATTTGCCAGGGTGCCGCATATCACTTTCCCCGGCGGCCAGCATTTGCGTTCGCCACTGCTGGCGCTGGGTATGCTCTGGCATCGCCTCAAAGAGCTGGCCTGAGCCCTTCTTCAATCACGCCAGAACGGTTTCAGTCCTTCTGCCCTGGCCTGTTCGGTCGTGATACCGATGTCATGCAACTGTTCGGTTGTCAGCTTAAGCAGGGTCTTGCGTGACATCCAGCGGTGACGATACAGCGCCCAGCGGTTCAAGTTTGGCGGGCAGGACAGTTTCGCCCCGATCCCCTCGCTCAATTCTTGGCTGTAAAGCGCCAGACGCACATCGCTTAACCCGTTCATCTCCCTGCCTCCAATCACTGTGTGGTGTGGCTCTATGATGGTCGGGTAAGCAAAACCATTACAGATTCAAACAAAGCTATTTATTTGCATACAGTCAGGTTGTTTCAGCGGCTGAATGCTGTATTTTTGCGCTATCTGTATGGTCCTGTGTCCTATAGCGAGATTACTCATGACGCTTTACGTCAATCTTGCCGAATTGCTCGGCGCGCGCATTGAAAACGGCTTTTACCGCCCCGGCGACCGCCTGCCTTCCGTGCGCGCCTTGAGCATGGAGCACGGCGTGAGCCTCAGCACCGTGCAGCAGGCTTACCGCTTGCTTGAAGACAACGGCCTTGCGGCGCCCAAGCCGAAATCGGGTTATTTCGTGCCCGCCAGTCGTAAGGCGCCGGCCCTGCCCGCCGTAGGACGCCCGGCGCAGCGACCTGTGGATATTTCCCAGTGGGACCAGGTCCTGGAGCTGATCAGGGCCAAGCTCGATATCAATGTGATCCAGTTGGGGCGTGGCATGCCGGATGTCAGCAGCCCGACCCTGCGGCCGCTGTTGCGTGCCCTGGGCAAGATCAGCCGGCATCACGATATGCCTGGCCTGTATTACGACAATATCTACGGCACCCAGGCCCTGCGCGATCAGATTGCCCGGCTGATGCTGGACTCGGGCTGCCGGGTCAATGCCGCCGAACTGGTGGTGACCACGGGCTGCCATGAGGCGTTGTCCGCCAGCATCCGTGCGATTTGCGATCCGGGAGATATCGTTGCCGTAGATTCGCCGAGCTTTTTTGGCGCCATGCAGACCCTTAAGGGCCTGGGCATGAAGGCTCTGGAGATTCCCACCGACCCCATCACCGGTATCAGCCTCGAAGCACTGGAGCTGGCGTTGGAGCAGTGGCCGATCAAAGCCATACAGTTAACCCCCAATTGCAATAACCCGTTGGGCTACATCATGCCGGAGGCGCGCAAGAAGGCCTTGCTGACTCTGGCTCAGCGCTATGACGTCGCCGTTATCGAAGACGATGTGTATGGCGATCTGTCCTACACCTACCCACGACCACGCACCATCAAGTCCTTCGATGTCGATGGCCGCGTGTTGCTCTGCAGTTCCTTCTCCAAGACCCTCGCCCCCGGCCTGCGCATCGGCTGGGTTGCACCGGGGCGCTACCTGGAGCGGGTGTTGCACATGAAATACATCGGCACGGGTTCTACCGCGACCCAGCCGCAAATGGCCATTGCCGAGTTTCTCCAGGCGGGTCATTACAAGCCGCATCTGCGCCGTATGCGCAGCCAGTACCAGCGTGGTCGCGACCAGATGATCGACTGGATCACTCGTTACTTTCCGGCAGGCACTCGGGTCAGTCGGCCGCAGGGTGGCTTTATGATGTGGGTGGAGCTGGCGGATGATTTCGATACGCTGCGTCTGAACCGCGCGCTACTGGATCAGGGCGTACAGGTGGCGGTGGGCAGTATTTTTTCGGCGTCCGGCAAATACCGCAATTGCCTGCGCATGAATTACTCGGCAAAACCCACCAGCGAAGTGGAGAATGCCGTGCGCAAGGTCGGTGTCGCTATCAGCGAGTTGATGACACAAACCGACTGAATGACAGACGTTGGCGAATTTTCAGCCAGCGACAAGGCGTAACTTTTGCCTGATATCAGCGTCATATCGCCAGGATCTGTATTGCGGATGATTTCTTTGAGAAGCCAATGGGCGCTGCCCCTGTCGTTTGTGCTTTGCCTGGGCGGCTGTGCCCAGTTGCCGACGCCGGACCGGCCAAGCCAGGCGCTGCCGCCAGCGGACTCGGCCTTTGGCCGCTCGATTCAGGCCATGGCGGCGCCCCACGGCGGGCGCTCGGGTTTCCGCTTGCTGTCCAACAGCACCGAGGCCTTTATGGCTCGCGCCGAGTTGATCCGCAACGCCAAGAGCAGTCTCGATCTGCAGTACTACATCGTTCACGACGGCTTGAGTACGCGGGCTCTGGTTGACGAGTTGCTCAAGGCCGCAGACCGTGGCGTGCGGGTGCGCATCCTGCTCGACGACACCACCAGCGACGGTCTGGACTCGGTCATTGCTACCCTGGCGGCCCATCCGAATATCCAGATCCGCCTGTTCAACCCTCAGGAACTGGGACGCGAAACCGGCGTGACGCGCAATGTCGGACGTCTACTCAATCTGTCCCGCCAGCATCGGCGCATGCACAACAAACTATGGTTGGCCGACAGCAGCGTGGCGATTGTCGGCGGGCGTAACCTGGGCGACGAGTATTTCGATGCCGAGCCGAACCTCAATTTCACCGATATCGATCTGCTCAGCGTCGGTCCGGTGGCCGAGCAGCTTGGGCACAGTTTCGACCAGTACTGGAACAGTGCCCTGAGCAAGCCCATCGGCGATTTCATCTACTTCCTGCCAACGGTGGCTGATCTGGCCGAGGGGCGTCGGGAGCTGCAGATTTCGCTTGAACAATCCCATCTGCAGCACAAGGCGCTGTATGAGCGGCTGATGGCCTACAAGACGCAGCCGCACCTGCGGACCTGGTTCAATGAGCTGATCTGGGCCTGGAATCAGGCGTTGTGGGACGCTCCGAGCAAGGTGCTGGCCCGCGACGAACCTGATCCGCAGCTGCTGCTGACCAGTCAGCTGGCGCCGGAGCTCAAGGGCGTCCATCAGGAATTGATGCTGATTTCCGCGTACTTCGTGCCCGGCCAGGAAGGGTTGCTGTACCTGACCGGCCGCGCCGATGCCGGTGTTGCCGTCAGCCTGTTGACCAACTCCCTGGAAGCCACTGATGTGCCCGCCGTGCACGGCGGCTATGTGCCGTATCGCAAGGCCCTGCTGGCCCACGGGGTGAAGCTCTTCGAACTGCGCCGTCAGCCCGGCGATACCCATGGCGGCAGCGGCCCGCACCTGTTCAAGAAAGGCTCGTTCCGTGGCTCCGAATCCAGCCTGCACAGCAAGGCGATGATCTTTGATCGCGAAAAGGCCTTTGTCGGCTCATTCAACTTCGACCCGCGCTCAGTACTGTGGAATACCGAAGTCGGCGTACTGGTCTACAGCCCGGAATTAACCGAGAAACTACGTGAGCTAGCGTTGCAGGGCATGGCCCCGGCGCTGAGCTACCAGCCCCGGCTGGAGGGCGGCGAGGTGGTGTGGGTAACCGAGGACAACGGCAAGCTGCACACCCTGCACAAAGAGCCTGGCAGCCTGTGGCGGCGCTTCAATGCCTGGCTCAGTGGGGCGGTAGGGCTGGAGAAGATGTTGTAGCGCGCCCGGAACGTGGGAGCGTGGCTTGCCCGCGAAGAAGCCGGTACATCCAATACAACTGTTGCGTCTGGAATAGCGCTTTCGCGGGCAACCCACGCTCCTGCGACCTCAGGCGGTTACCGGTTCTACATTTCCAAACGCATGCCGCTGCCTTGCCAGTATCACCAACCCCAACGCCCCCGCCGCCATCAGCAACGGCAGCGCCTGGCCGCTGATCCACTGGCTGCCCGCGCCTGCGGCAAGCGGCCCGAGCAGGCAGCCGATACCCCACAGTTGGGCGATATGAGCATTGGCGCGCACGAGGGCATCATCGCGATAACGCTCGCCAATCAAAATCAGCGACAACGTGAACAAACCGCCCGCGCTGGCACCGAATAACACCCAAAGAGGCCAGATCAGTGGCGTCTGCACTAACAATGGAATCATCAGGCTCGACAGCAGCAGAGCCAGTGCGCAGCCGGAAAACAGGGTGCGCCGGGAAATGCGGTCGGCCAGTGCACCAATGGGCAATTGCAGCAGCGCATCGCCCACGACCACGGTACTGACCATCGCCAGCGCGACCTGTGGAGTGAAGCCTTGGCGCAGGCAATAGACCGGCAGCAGGGTCAGAATCATCGCCTCGAAAGCAGCGAAAAGCGCCACCGCCCAGGCAATCGCCGGCAGCCCCTTACAGAAGCCGAAGAGATCGCCGAAGGTGACATGGGTGTTTTCCGTGCCGGGAGCGCCGCTGCGACCGAGCAGCAACAGCGGTGAAATAGTCAGCAAGGCGACGCCGATCCAGAAGCCATAGTCGGTGTCGGTGCCCATGACGCTCAGGAGCAAGGGCCCGGCCAGTTGGCTGAGGGCATAGCTGCTGCCATACAGCGCCACCAGTCGCCCGCGCCATTGCTCGACCACTAACTGGTTGATCCAGCTTTCGCCGAGGATGAACACGATGGTCAGGATCACCCCCAGCATCAGGCGCAGTCCCAACCAGATCGGGTAATACGGCAACAGGGCCAGCAGGCCGACGGACAGGCCGCCAGCCCACAGACAGGCACGCATCAGGTTGGCGGTGCCAAAGCGTGCAGCCAGCTTGCTGGCCAGCCCCGCGCCGAGCAGGACGCCGATGGCGGGCATCGCTGCCATTACGCCAATGGCGAAAGGCCCATAACCCCAGGCCTCAAGACGCAACGACACCAATGGCATGCTCACGCCCAGTGCCAGCCCCACGCTCAATACCGAGGCCAGCACCGCAAAATAGCTTGCCCAACGCATGCCTTACTCCATAGCGGACCGTTACAGCTTGATCCAGGTTGCCTTCAACTCGGTGTATTTGTCGAAGGCATGCAGGGACTTGTCGCGACCGTTGCCCGACTGCTTGAAGCCGCCGAAGGGTGCCGTCATGTCGCCGCCATCGTACTGGTTGACCCATACGCTACCGGCGCGCAGGGCCTTGGCGGTCAGGTGGGCCTTGGACAGGTCGGCAGTCCACACTGCCGCAGCCAGGCCGTACGGCGTGTCGTTGGCGATGCTGATGGCTTCTTCGGCGCTGTCGAAAGTCAGTACCGACAGTACCGGGCCAAAAATCTCTTCCTGGGCGATCTTCATGGCATTGCTGACGCCGTCGAAAATCGTCGGCTCGACATAGGTACCGCCGGTTTCCTGCAGGATGCGCTTGCCGCCCGCGACCAGTTTGGCGCCGTCGGCGTGGCCGGCTTCGATATAGCCCAGCACAGTGTTCATTTGCTGAGTGTCGACCAATGCGCCGACAGTGGTGGCCGGATCCAGCGGGTTACCCGGCTTCCAGGCTTTCAGTGCCTCGATCACCATGGGCAGGAATTTATCCTTGATCGAACGCTCGACCAGCAGGCGCGAACCGGCGGTGCAGACTTCGCCCTGGTTGAAGGCAATGGCACTGGCGGCGGATTCGGCGGCGGCCTGCAGGTCCGGGGCATCGGCGAAGACGATATTCGGGCTCTTGCCACCGGCTTCGAGCCAGACGCGCTTCATGTTCGATTCGCCGGAATACACCAACAGTTGCTTGGCGATTTTGGTCGAGCCGGTGAAGACCACGGTGTCGACGTCCATATGCAGGGCCAGAGCCTTGCCGACGGTATGACCGTAGCCAGGCAGCACGTTGAGCACCCCGGCAGGAATCCCGGCTTCGATTGCCAGTTGGGCGATGCGGATGGCCGTCAGTGGCGATTTTTCCGACGGTTTGAGCACCACCGAGTTACCGCTGGACAGGGCCGGGCCCAGTTTCCAGCTGGCCATCAGCAGCGGGAAGTTCCACGGCACGATGGCGGCGACGACGCCGATAGGCTCACGGGTGACGAGGCCCAGTTGGTTGTGTGGCGTGGCGGCGACTTCGTCGTACAACTTGTCGATGGCCTCGCCGCTCCAGGCCAGGGCATTGGCGGCGCCGGGGATATCGATACCCAGGGAGTCGCTGATGGGCTTGCCCATGTCGAGGGTTTCGAGCAGGGCCAGTTCTTCGAGATTCTGTTTGAGCAGGCCTGCAAAGCGGATCATGGTCGCCTTGCGTTTGGCCGGGGCCAGGCGCGACCAGACGCCGGAGTCGAAGGTGCGGCGGGCGCTTTCGACAGCGCGTTGCGCATCGGCGGCATCACAGCTGACGACCTTGGCCAGCAGGCGGCCATCGACCGGGCTGATACAGTCGAACGTGGCGTTGTCAGCGGCGGCGGTGTACTCGCCATGGATGAAGGCACGGCCTTCGATCTGCAATTCCCGGGCGCGTTTTTCCCAGTCAGCCTGAGTCAAAGTGGTCATCCGAACGTCCTCCTGTTGGTGTTTAGATATGCATCCAGCGGTGCAAGCGTACTCACCACCCTAAACCAGGGGTTGGGCAAATTCCAATATATTTGACAGATGTTGCCTGGATCAGGCTGTGATGTTCGATTTATTCAACGGCCTTCTCCGGCTCGCCGAGGCACTAATGCCCGGTGGCCTCGTCAAAGGTCCATGTGCTTACGGCAGAGGAATCAAACGATGGATATCGAAGCGATTGTCGACTTCAGCAAGCCGGGTATCGCCCCCGAGCATTACCGGCCCTCGCCTGAAAAAATCTTCAAGGGGGACCCCCAGCAAACCGTTTATAACCACTACAACAGCCCCTGCGGCCAATTCAATGCAGGCGTCTGGGAAGGTGAGGTCGGGCAGTGGCGGGTCAATTACACCGAGCATGAATATTGCGAGATCGTGCAGGGTGTGTCGGTCCTCAGGGATGAAGCCGGCGGCGCCAAGACCTTGCGCGCGGGGGACCGTTTCGTGATCCCCGCGGGGTTCAAGGGCACTTGGGAAGTGCTTGAAGCGTGCCGCAAGATCTACGTTGTGTTTGAGGCAAAGCCGCAGTAGCGGTGTTTCAAAGCCAATAAAAAAGGCCCGAATCTTTCGAAGCGGGCCTCTTTTATAGAAGAAAAATCAATTACTTGATTTTGGCTTCTTTGTAGATCACGTGCTTACGTGCTACCGGATCGAATTTTTTGATTTCGATTTTGTCCGGAGTAGTACGTTTGTTCTTGTCGGTGGTGTAGAAGTGACCGGTGTTAGCAGTCGACACCAAACGGATCAATTCACGCATGACGTTCTCCCTTAGATTTTGCCGTCGCGACGGAGTTCAGCGAGCACTACAGTGATGCCACGCTTGTCGATGATACGCATGCCTTTAGCAGATACGCGCAGACGAACAAAACGTTTCTCTTCTTCAACCCAGAAGCGGTGATGCTGCAGGTTTGGCAGGAAACGACGACGGGTTTTGTTGTTTGCGTGGGAAATGTTATTCCCGGTTACCGGACCCTTACCGGTAACTTGACATACTCTCGACATGCCTCAGCCCTCTAAAACCACATGCCCAACCCGGCATGGGTTGGCCGCTTAATCTCTCAGTCATTTGGCGCCAGGCGCCGCGTTTCTTTAAGGGTCTTACCGGCTACACCTACAGTGAAGGAACCGGGCCCCTAGAAAAGAGCGCTGCTTTATACCAGAAAGGCTTTTGACCTACAACAATCATCCCCGATTAGTTTTCTGTCAGGGCCCCGATGAGCCGGGATAGACAGGCCCGCAGGGGATAATGGCTAACTGACCATTCGTCGCACGGTAACGATTGTTATGGGTCGGCGCATGGTCTAGGGTTAGCTCCTCACCAGACTGCGCGAGCAGATGGGGCCCTTTCTGAACAGGAATATCGCCATGCGTCTCGCCGTATTACCGTTTTTATTCGCCCCGCTGCTGGCCCAGGCAGCCACCACCTTGAGCGTCTGCACCGAGGCCAGCCCTGAAGGTTTCGATGTGGTGCAGTATAACTCGCTGACCACCACCAACGCCTCGGCGGATGTGCTGATGAACCGTCTGGTGGAGTTCGATGCCAAGAGCGGCAAGCTGGTGCCGAGCCTGGCCCAAAGCTGGACGGTATCGGCGGATGGTCTCACTTACGACTTCAAATTGCGCCCGGATGTGAAGTTTCATCATACCGATTACTTCACGCCGAGCCGCGGGCTGACTGCTGACGACGTGGTGTTCAGCTTCCAGCGCATGCTCGACCCGGCCAACCCGTGGCACAAAGTCGCTCAGAGCGGCTTCCCCCATGCCCAGTCGATGCAGTTGCCTGCATTGATCAAGACGATCGAGGCACCTGACGCCCATTCCGTGCGTTTTGTCCTTGACCACCCTGATTCGACTTTCCTGGCGACCCTGAGCATGGGCTTCGCTTCTATTTATTCGGCTGAATACACCGCCCAGTTGCTCAAGGCCGGTACGCCGGAGAAGCTCAACAGCCAACCGATCGGCACTGGGCCGTTCATCTTCAAGCGCTTCCAGAAAGATGCCGTGGTGCGTTATGAAGCCAATCCGGAGTACTTCGGCGGCAAGCCGGGCGTCGACGCGCTGGTGTATGCCATTACCCCTGACGCCAACGTGCGCCTGCAGCGGATTCGCCAGAACGAGTGCCAGATCGCCCTGTCGCCCAAGCCGCTGGATGTCGAAGCCGCAAGCAAGGATGCGGCGCTGAAGGTCGAGAAGAACGAGGCGTTCATGACGGCATTTGTCGCGATCAACAGTCAGCACCCGCCGCTGGACAAGCCCGAAGTGCGTCAGGCCATCAATCTGGCTTTTGACAAGAGCAACTACCTGAAGGCGGTCTTCGAGGGTACGGCCACCGCCGCCAACGGTCCTTATCCGCCCAATACCTGGAGCTACGCCAAGGACCTGCCGGGCTATCAGCATGATGTCGCCAAAGCCAAGGCGCTGCTGGCCAAGGCCGGGCTGCCGGATGGCTTCAAGACCACCATCTGGACCCGCCCGTCGGGCAGCCTGCTCAACCCCAACCCCAGCCTGGGCGCACAGCTGTTGCAGGCTGACCTGAAAGCCGTCGGCATCACTGCCGAAATCAAAGTGATCGAATGGGGCGAGCTGATTCGTCGCGCCAAGGCGGGTGAGCATGACCTGCTGTTCATGGGCTGGGCGGGCGACAACGGCGACCCGGACAACTTCCTGACGCCGCAGTTTTCCTGCGCCGCAGTCAAATCCGGGACCAACTTTGCCCGCTATTGCGACGAAGGCCTGGACAAGCTGATCAGCGCGGGCAAAGCCACCGCCGATCAGGCACAGCGCAGCAAGCTGTACTACCAGGCCCAGGCGCAGATCCAGCAACAGGCCCTGTGGCTGCCACTGGCGCACCCGACGGCGGCGACCCTGACGCGCAAGAATGTCAGCGGCTATGAAGTCAGCCCGTTTGGGCGGCAGGATTTTTCCAAGGTGACCGTTAAATAAGTCGCGCCAGTTTTGCGTGGACAAATTGTGGGAGCGAACTCATTCGCGAAAGCGGTATTTCAGGCGATGAAAATGCGTCGAAATCACCGACCTCTTCGCGAATGAATTCGCTCCCACAGCCGTGACGCTGCTCAGATCAACCCACGCTCCGCCATCGACAGCGGCTCTCCATCGCCGATGATCAGGTGATCCAGCACTTTCACATCAACCAGCCATAAGGCGTCCTTTAGCCGCCGGGTCAGTTCGATGTCGGCCTGACTCGGTTCGCTGACGCCGGAAGGATGGTTGTGGCAATTATGTAGTATGTCGTCACTACCGTTGCATAAGGTGATCGTAATGCACATTGCCTCCTCTGACATTCGTCTCAGAAAAATCACTGACCCCGAAGGCCGCGTCAGGCCCTATCTCGTAAGGGATGGCATACCGCTCGTCCTTCCAAACCTCTGGATCGATGAAGTCAGCTCGTCGGCAGGGCCAAATACGGCAGATGCCTACCTCCGGGACATCGCCTTGGTTTACCGTTGGGCTGCGACTGACGGATGCGTTCTTGAAGACCGACTTCGCAGACTTCAAGGTTTTTCGAGTCGGGAAATTTATGCTGTTGCCGAAGAGCTATGTAGAACAAGGCTAAAGAAAAAAGCTTCTAGGGCAACGTGCACTCGACGGTTTGAGTCGGTAAAGAGTTTTATTAGATACTGCTTCGATTTTTTTATTGAAATTAATCGATTAAACTTATCAGACCAGGCGCAGGCAGAGAAAAATTACACTAAGCAGATAATGAGTCTTCGTAGATTGATACGGCGTCACATCAATTCGGCTCAATTCGGCTCAGTCTCGACAGAGCTAAGTAATTCTGATCTTGCGGTAATCGAAAGCATAATCGATCCAGACTCCACGAAAAACCCTTTCAAAAGCCGTAATATAAAAATTAGAAATTATTGTCTTTTTCATGTTGCGATAGAGATTTTGGCTCGCAGGGGGGAGCTGGTGCTTTTGGAGGTCGAGGACGTTAATGCTTTTGGTGATCCGACAATCACCATAAAGCCACCCAGCGTGAATAATAAATTTAAGAGGTTGGACGGCGCAAGCTTAAAGACTAGAGGGCGTATGGTGCCAATAACCAATAAGCTCGCTAGAAATTTGAGAGAGTATCTAGATGTTGTCCGACCGCAGTTTTTAATTCCTAGAAGGCCTGCGAAAGCATTATTTCTTAGTGCGAGAGATGGCCGAAGGCTTTCAAGTTACACAATTAATCAGATAATAAAGACAATAGCTAGCCACCCTGACGTCGTTGAGATGAAAAAAAGGCTTCATCCCCATGCTCTTAGGGTTGCAGGTGCCAATCTCGTAAGGGATAAAATTACGGCAGCAGGTAAATCGTCTGGAATGGAAATTGTGGACGCGCTGAGCTACCTAGGGGGATGGGCGCAGGATAGTAATATGGTGGCAAAATACTCCCGTGCTTCAATATCTGAACGGCTAGGTTTTATACTGCGCGGTGGAAAATCAGGCTCGGATAATGACCAGGATAATTAATATGAGTAGCCTTAATCCCACAGAGCTTACAAGCGTTGTAAGCCAGCGTTTAGGCCTCGAGTTCGATAATTTCCCAGAAAGTATTGTAACTATCCACGGCCAAACAATTTCCGTGACAAATGAACTTGGTGAGTGGTCGGAATTCCTTACGTTCGAGTTGCTAGCTTATACAGTGCAAAGGTTAAAGTGGGGGGAGCGATTTCATGACGATGACTACATAGAGTGGATGTTCAGATCTTGGGTTTTAGACAAAGTTGAAGAAAACCTCAACCTGAAGGTGCTGCGTGCTGTGCAGGACATACTCTGCAATCTAATAATCGATGAGTCTACTCCAGACAAAGTAGAAGAAAAACTATTCCAATGGGCGAAATCCGCTGCGATCGAAAGTGCCACGGTCGAGTCTTCATCGTTACTTTGGGGCGTTCGTTTTTTTTATGAGTGGTGCCTGGATATAGGACTCCCTAATTTTAGTGAATACCGACAATTTGAATTAGATAGCATACGGCCCGCATGGCGTAACCAAGAATTGGCTGTCTTGATGAGAGACGCGAATATGGGGCCGTATACTAAGATTGAAATATCGTTGATAGAGGACGCAATGATTCGCTCCAAGCTAGTGGCGCCTTTTGAACTGGCACTTTTTTATCTAGCAAAAGATTGGGGATTGAGGCCTATCCAGCTTGCGTTGCTTCAGACTCAAGATTATGGAGTTGATGATTTAGGTCCTTATATAAGAGTGCCAAGTGTGAAGGGGATAAGGAGGGCAAAGTTACGACGTGCTCCGAGCAATATGGTAAAGAGGTATATCACAGATGAGACAGCAAAGGCTGTAGTACGTCAAATCGAGATAGCAAAAGATTCGGTGCAACCAAACCTTGCAAGTATCGCCTTCTTTGTCGGTTGGGAAAGCGCTCGCAAGCTGGGCATCCCAATATTTCCTAATAAGTACCGAACCCCGGCCCGGTTAGAGCGCTTGTGCCGCAATGAAAAACTAATAAATTATGCACTGCATCTGGATTCGGCTAGGCTTTCAAGAGTTATAAGGAAATTAACCTTTAAACTAAATATACCCGCTCCAAAGCGGATGAAAGACTCCGAGCCCAATAAAACACTGGAAATCACAGCTTATCGATTTAGGCGAACGAAAGGTACCTCAATGGTGCTAGGGGGCGCTACACCCGAAGAAGTGGCTGAAGCGTTGGATCATGTGAGCTCAGACTCCGTTCAGTACTACTTTAGATATAATCTGGATTTGCATGATTTCGTCAATAAGGCTCATGCCGCAAGTCCCGAAATCAACGCCGCTATAGATATGTGGACCGGAAAAATAGAGGGACTTGGTGAACCACGCATTGGAGAGTTAACCATAGGTTCGTTGGGAAAGTGCACATTAGGATCGGCTTGTCCTCATCACCCTACTGTCACCTGCTATGCATGCCCTAGTTTTCGGCCTAACAGGTCAGCAGATCACCGAGGGGCGCTAAAAAGTATAGAGCAGTTCCAAAGTATTATTGCTAGCTCGGCTACAGGTCCAGTAGTACAACAACTAGAGAATTCTATTTATGGCGCGAAAGCATTGATAATGGCTATTGAGGGGCAAGGGAATGACTAATAGCATTGCAGGATTTGTGCTGGAGGAGCAACAGAATGAAGCTATTCAAATATTTTCCAGCTTGAAGAAGGCTGGATTGGTGTCCGGTGAGTTTGAAGCGCCAGATTGGGGTTACAAATCAGCAAGTCTACGCTTCTTTGAAGTAAGGCCGGATCAACCAAAGCGCTTCGCAGCCTCTCCTCTCTCAAAAATTGCGACGGCAATTGCAAAGTGCTATATGGTGAAAAATCTGATATTACAGATGTCGCCAGAGTTGGCGGTAAGTCGATTGAATTCGTTTCGATGGTTGGCAAGGACCATCGGTGATAGGGACGACCTGTGGCAAGAAATGCCGATATCTGTGCTCAATGAAACAGTAGCTGAACTGAGGAAATATACCAAAGTAACCACTACCTACCATAGAGCAACAGCGTTATCTCACTTTGTCGGCTTTCTGAGCAACATGCAGGTCGAGTTAAACGGCACTACTCATAGGTACAGTCATAGATTGATAAAATGGAAGCACGGCATACCGAATCCTACCCGTGCTTCGTTA
This sequence comes from Pseudomonas sp. JUb42, assembly GCF_024807945.1. Taxonomy (GTDB): domain Bacteria; phylum Pseudomonadota; class Gammaproteobacteria; order Pseudomonadales; family Pseudomonadaceae; genus Aquipseudomonas. The sequence goes on from NZ_JANUFD010000003.1 coordinate 341,447, forward strand.
GAGCTCACATCACCAGAACATGAAGTGAAAAGGGCCGAACTATATGATGAGACTTTGCATAAAGCTATCGCCCAGGCTGCATTTTCTGTCAAGTCATCGCCCGAACTAGAAATTTCGCCTGGATTTGACCGAATTAGATTGGAAGCTCTTGCTTTTGCTTTGGCGCTTGGATTAAGGATCGGTGAAATTTGCAGTTTACCAAAAAGGGCTTTCCACTATGATGATGATACAGGACTTAGCAGTTTGATTGTGGCGATAGAAAAAGGCGCCCCGGGAGGAGCAATAGCCATCGCGAAAATATGGGAGGAAATTGTTAGGGATGCAGCAGCATATTTGTTAGATATGTGCTCCGCAGCTAGAAACCTAGCTAAGGAAATAGAAGACAATGGGTTTAAATTCATTACTGACAAGCTGCGCTCGTACCGGGATAAAAACCCCCTATCACATACCAAAATTCAGCAGCTAAGGTCTGTAGGGCTAGCAATTGATAATGCGTTCTACATTGACGAGATGGCTGAGTGTTTCAGTATTTCTTCAAAAGAGCTAGGTAGTGGAGGAAAATACGGCCATTGTCTAGTACCACTGCCTAAGGAAAGTGCTGCTAGGCTCGTTGCATGGTTCGATCTCCGCTTTTCGCGATGGGACTGGAGCCCGTTTACTACTCATTATAAAACTGGAGGATATCGTATTAGAGTGGAAGACCTGGTAAAAAGTATCCCTACTTCCAAGTCTAGCTTGACCAAAGCTTATTGGTTTATTGACGATTTGCGGGAGTTGCTCAGCGATATGCATAAAGCATCTGTCTTCGACCCTGATATTAAGATCGAGTTGAATAGTATTGATCTATGGCGTTCCCGCTGGGCTAAACTCAGGGAGTTAGCGCTAAGCAATCGGGGTGGAAAAACTACAGCTGTTGATGTGAGTAGATTTGTCAATACCTTGAAGACTGACTACACAGGCTATTTGTCGGCTCATTTCAAAGAGGAGTTCTCCAGCGAAGGTAACAGTTCTGGGGGCGGTTACTCTGGTAATAAGATGCGCCCTGGCATGGAGTCAAAACTGAGTGAGCATCTCATTGTAGTATGGCAGAATCAGTTCGATAGCAGAGGCGTCAGAGGGATAATCCCGCGCCCGATGCTGAGGGCAGATATTTATAATTTTCTGAGTAATAAAGGCGGAAAAAAAACTGTCTTTGAAAGGCTTGGAATACGAGATGATAAAGGAGAATATTATTCTGTTAGTCCACATCAAATTCGACGTTGGTTAACAACTGCACTGCTACGCTCAGGCCCAAATGAAGCCGCAATTGATTTATGGATGGGTCGGAAGCCTCACCAAACACGGCATTATGATTATCGAACCGCCAAGGAGCGAGCTGAATATGTTAGGGCTCAGTATACAAATAATGATAACCCTCCAAACGATGTGCTGGGTAGAAAAATAAAAATTTGGCGTCAAGAAAACATGGGCGAGAAAGAGATTGAATTATTAGTTATTGATAAGTTGAAGGCGTTGCACTTCACCCCTTGGGGGACTTGTTCTAGAGAGCTCTACATTTCACCTTGTACAAAAGGGTTGATGTGTCTAAGGGGGTTTGGGACTGGCAGTGCGTGTGATTCTTTCCATGTGGACCCTACAGACCTGCAAGCGAAGCAGGCAATTCAGACGTTGAAAGATAAGTACTCTATGATGCTTTCGGCAGTAACAAATAATATGCCTGGGCTTGTCGAAGATATTAAGGCCGAGCTTGACACGTCTGAAGCGCTCGATCAGCATGTTGTTTTTATGCTGGACGTTGTCAGTGGTTGCGATGAAGCGTTGCAGGCCTACGTCCAAGCAAACGATCAGGAGCAATAGTCTTGGCTATACAATCGAGCTGGCGTGAGAAAGCCTTATTGTTTCTTGATAAGTATGATTCCAGTTCGGGTGATAAAATTAACCAAACTGCTCTTGCAAGAGCGCTAGGTATATCTCGACAAACGTTGTGGAGAGACAAAACGATACGGACTAGGCTGCTTGAGCTAAGTGTCAGTAGTGGGAGTGGAAGTGGGAGGAGAAAGAATAGAGATTCTAGAATTGATGATCTAGAGAAGAAAATCCGAATTGTCAAATATGAGAATGGCCTTTTGATACAAAGCTTTTTGCTCGCTTGTAGACGCTTGCGTGAGAGTGGGTTAGATCCGCAGAGTTATTTGGCGCAATCAGCGTCGGAGATTGAGGCCGCTTTTCCAAATTGGACTGCTAAACGAATATTTGACTTTGAATAAATTGATTGGTATGAAAAGTATATGCAGGCTTTTTGAACTATAATCAATTACACAGACGGTGTCGTGGAAATGATGGCTGTATTGCTCCAGCTTTTTGCAGTGCGCTTCTAATAAATATCGCTAAATTTTTCGCGTAAGAATTCTCATGCGGTGTGAATAGTGGATGTGTTATATCAGAATGGCATCCGTAATTCCTTACTGACTAAGCACCCGCAATTCTGAATTTCCCACTCACTTGGTGGACGACCTCGACTATTCGAGTTGCATTAAGAAAGGCCCCGATGGGGCCTTTTTGATAACGCTCGTTGCTGAAGCCTTAGGCCTTGAGCCAGGACTCAACCACATCGCCGCCGTGTTCGGCTTTCCACTCTTTAAGCTGCTTGTGATTACCGCCTTTGGTCTCGATCACTTCGCCGGTGTGCGGATTGTGGTACTGCTTGATCTGGCGTGCGCGACGTTTGCCCTTTGTAGGTGCCGCAATACCCACAGGGCCACGGCGGGTTGCTGCGCTTGGATCGAGCAGCGAGATGATGTCGCGCAAGCTGTAGCTGTAATCGGCCAGCAGCACACGCAGCTTTTGTTCGAATTCGATTTCGCGTTGCAGGCCGGAATCACCCTTCATCGACTCCAGGGCGGCCAATTGTTCGGCAAGGTGTTTTTCAAGTTCGCGGTATTCAGCGAGTTTGGACATGTGCAGCTCCTTTTGTGATGCATTCAGCTTATCGCATTGCTTGATCTAGCGCTTATCCAGGTGTAGCGGCAACGGGACAAAATGGTGTTCTGTAGTGCGGTCTCAGACGTTTGTATGGCCTGCCAGGTGGCGCCGTGGCATTTTCCGTGAACACCGGATGGGGCCTGCTGATAACCTTGTCAGGAGGCCCCGGACTGACTCTCTCCAGATCGAGCACGATTCCCGTGCAATCCCGACAGAGAGGCCGCATGACCACCCGCCGCGCTACTTCGCTTCGCCCTGGACAATTTAAGCACCTTATCCGCGTTGCATCCGGACTGGCCGCATGCCAGAGCGTGATGTGATGCTGTTGTGGCTCACCCACACCACCGGGATTCGTGTCACCGAGCTGGCTTTGCTGGAGGTAGCCGACGTGCTCTATCCCAGCAGTGCCATCAAACCCGAGGTCTACTTGCGGGCTGACATCACCAAGGGCTGCCGACCGCGCAATGTGTACCTGACCCATGCCCGCTGCCTCGCCGCGCTCGATGCGTGGCTTGCCGTGCGCCTACAACGCCGCTGGGGCTTCTCCGGCGCCGATGAGTATCGTGGGCTTCGCCCAGTATCAAAGCTAGTCATGACGCACAAAGGGCAAGCCTTTGAACTGGCGTTCAAGCACCGCCAGTTGGACGGCGGGCCAATGGCCTACCGGGCCTGCGATGCGCTGCAACAGACGATCAACAGGCTCTACAGGCAGGCCGGTATCAAACAGGGGTCATCTCACAGCGGCAGGCGCTCACTGGAGGCAAAGGTGCTGGCCGCAACCGGCGACGTTGAGACGGTGCAGACCATTCCATTCCTGTCTTGATCACAGCAAGCCTTATTTAACCGTCGACCAAGCGACAATTCGGCACGTATTCGAGGTTGCACTGGCATAGCGACATCAGTAGTGTTTGTTGGATTCATCCATGACCTTCACAAGGAAGCGAATGTGTCTCCAGACGACGTCCCTGAAGTCAATCTGAGTGAATTTGCAACGCTGATTGGCTTAGAACGAATCGCCCCTGGCCGCTACAGCGTGTTGCTGGCTGCAAACCTTTTGGGAGGTGCCCTTTCAGGCGTTCAAAACCCCGCCAAAATAGTCCATGAAATTGAGCTACTGGAAAAAAATGAACTGGGGCAGTTCAAGCCACCGATCAAGAACCGTCACCCACCGCTTAAGGGCCTCTGGCATAAGCACTACCTGCAGGACGGGTTAGCTTCTTTCGCGAAAAATGTGGAAAAAGGTCTAAACCAATGCGGCATGCCATTTTTTGAAAAAAAGATTCAGGAGGCAAAGGACGCTGGTGAATTACGTTATCTAACCCCAGAAGATGTTCCGGCTCTTGTCGACGATGTCATCAGTGGAAATCGACATCGACTTGCCATAAGACAGGCATTGAGCGGCGAGTGGATCGTTTTTGCGAAGTACGAAGATCAGAATTACTACCTGACAATCGCAACTCATGACAGCGCTACTCATGATCGCGTCCGAGAGCAAATTAATGAGGTCTGCTGCAAAGAATTTCCTTTCTTAGTCCAACTGCTCAATGAAGCATGAATATCGGCTACCGCGCCCATGGGCTTGCTGGCTGCTGCTTCCCAGGTCGACAAGTCACCCCGTCCACCACCAGCTCCACGAACAACGGAAAACTAGAGTAATGACCCAAAATAACAGCACAGGTCTCGACCAAACGCTTGCTCGCATGCTGGTGGTGGCGCAGATCGTGTCGATCTTAGCGATTCCAATTGTGCTTGCGCTAGTAGGATTTTGGGTACAGCAAAGCCTGCAGGACCAGCAGATCAAACGCGATTACGTGAATTTAGCTGTCTCGTTGTTGCTGCCTAAAAAGGAAGGAGAGCAAGAGCCGCCTAGAGAACTAAGAAAATGGGCCGCAGAGCTACTGAGCAATTCGTCCCCGGTGAAGCTCACAGACGATCAGCTCATTGCTATTGAAAGGGGAGGACTGAGATTGAAGCCGGGTGATCTTCTCTTTTTCAACGTCTCCGGAAAACGACATGAGGGAATTTATTTAGGAGACGATGACTTCATCCGCTCAATCCGCGCAGGTGATGAATCAAATCCATTGCACAAACCATCAAAGTAAGTAGGAAATCCCGCCCAGGTACAAGGAGCGTTGAATGTCTTGGTTAAAACGATTATTCGGTAAGGCAGCGACTGTACATCAACCTGAGTCTGGAGCTGGACGGGTCGAGAAATCGGAGCCGGAGCTCCGTCTTTCGGCCAACGATGATCCTCTGTACCGGGCCGCTGCAAACTTCGTGAGGTCGTCCGGCAGTTGCAGCGTCTCAGCGATTCAGCGGCACCTCAAGATTGGCTACAACCGAGCGGCTACTTTGATCGAGTGTTTGGAAAATGATTTAGTCATTTCGCCCACGTCATCTGGCGGAAGCCGCCATGTATTAACCGAGATTGAACGTCAGGCCGCAAGCCTGTTACCGAGTAAGGCCGAGCTTGAACAGCAGCGAATCGATGTCGAAACCGCCCAGCGCTTGTCCTATCTGCTCGAAAAACACGGCGATACTCAATTGGTCTCGCGCATTATGAGCGGCGCGATTTGGGAAACCATGACCTCTGAGCAGTTGTACGACAGCGTTGGCCAGCCTGAGGCGTTTGACCAAAAATACCTAAAGAGCAAGTCCCGCGAAGTATGGAAATACGACCACCTAGGTGCTAATCGATACGGCCTACGAGTCACGCTTGAAAATGGGACGGTCGTCGGCTGGGATTCGAAGTCGTGAGGCTCTCACCGAGTACACCCAAGCCCCGCAGTCAACGTGGGGCTGAGCCAGTAGAGGCTCCGGGAAGCCCGGTTGCCAGGAAGGAACTCTACGCATGAAAGCCCGTATCACACTCATGGCATCCGCTTTGGGCCTGTTGTCGCTCACTGGTTGTGCAACGTCTCTCGACTCCGGCGCAGAGAAGGTTCAAATCGTCACCGCCACTCAGAAAGAGCGTTTGTGTCAGTCGCTCGGCGTCGTCAGCACAGAACAGCGCATCGGTCCCAACAAGCCGAGCAATGCGATGAACAAGGCAATCAATGAGGTTGCTCGTAAGGGTGGGAATGGCATCTTCATTGTGTCGAGCAACCTAGACTGGGCAGAAGGCGCATCGGTTACTGCCGAAGCGTTGCAATGCAAGTTCTAGCCCACTCAGATAAGTAGGAAAATCCCGCACCAGGTCATCCAGCTGCACCCCAAGCCTCGCCGTCAACGCGGGGCCGGGTCATTAGAAGGGCGTAGATTTTCGCGTCCGCGAAAAATCAGGGAAGGAAACCATTGGACCATAGCAACGTTGCCCTTGCCTTTAGGGGATAGGTACGCCTGGAATCAGCAAAACCTTCAAATCAACCCATCGACCAAGCTGCATCGATCAACGCAGAACCGAAAAGCCACGCAACGTGGTGAATAGGTTCTGAGGGTGAGGGACAACGTCGACATCTTCGAGCCTGAAATTCCGACTTTTTCAACAGAATCGGCCATAAGCAGTCGTTCACGGGAGGCAGCTGTCGACCGGAGGCGGCCGGTGGATACCGTTAGAAACCGACCAGTTTACCTATTTATCATTTCTTTCATTCGAGCACTGAGTTGAACTCTGTGGAGGCTTCGCCTCACTCATGCAAACATGAACCTACCGTGCAAACGTAGGAAGGGAAATTTTTGGTGCGCACGCTAAAGAACATGAGCACGCTTCAAGGCATGGTTTTCTCTCAAGGGCAAGCATCTAAACTGACGCCAACGTTTGAGCATCCCTTACCCAAAGAGCTTGCCTGCGTAGATGACGCTCGCGCGACCGTACTCAATCCGTTACCCTCGTAAAAAATTAAATCATACCCAGCGGAGCCCAAGTCACAATGGAAAGTGTGATCGATAAACTCACAAAAAACATCAACGAATCTGTCGAGCAAAACGCTGCTCCATTCATAACATATATTATAGGTAATAATGGAACAGGGAAAAGTAGACTACTTGCCAAAATATGCGAGCTATATGAAAACCTTAAAACGAGCGACGTTCGCTCGATCCTATGCATCAGCAACTCCATAACAGATCGTTTTGTATTTGGCGACGGACATAGGAGGAAATACTTAGGCGCGCGCAATGTAGGTAATGCCATTTTTAAGAGTTCGATTGATCGCGAAATAGCGAAATATTTAATTAGAGGTCTGAAGCCTGGGAAAACTGTTTACCTTGAACAACTTTGGAAATTGTTTGGCCTTGAGTTCTCCATTAACTTTCCTGATGAGGTCAAGCGTCGCTACAAAAGATCCAACCTTTCCGCAACTGTAGATAACAGAAAACTTAAAAATACTGCGATCGAGAATATAATAGACGAAGAAGGCAGAGCATGGATTGGGCAAATTATTGAAAATGGAGTTGAAATCAACAAAATCACACTGAAGCAAGCTAAATACTTAAGTGCGTACTTTGGCTTAAACCCTGAGGTTCAGCTTTTTACCGAAAGAGATAATAAAATACTCAGCTATTCAGAGCTAAGCTCCGGGGAGCAAAACAGAATTGCCACCGCATTAAAGATCATTGCAAATGCCGAAAACAATACATTGGTGCTGATCGATGAGCCCGAAATTAGTCTGCACTTAAGATGGCAAATGGATTTTCATAATTTCATAACTGAAATCATGTCAGAGCATCAAAACTATCACGTATTGATAGCTACGCACTCGCCTATCATCGTCTCTGAGGCAGCCAAAGACCCAGAGACAGACGCTATAATTGTACTTCAATCCGCAACTATGGCTATGGCAGTCAGCAGCAATCAACTTGAGTACATCGAATACAAATCTAAAAACTCAGAGTCATTTGGAAGCTGCGAAGAGCTTACTCTTGACCTCTTTGATACTGCGACTTATAACACCACCGCCATTGATCATAAAATCACGGAGGTAATACTTGATGCCACCGAGTCTGGCGAGTCAATTCAGCATGGAATAAGGGAACTCAATGAGCTAATATATAAGGCGGGGATATCTGATGATAAAATTCTTACTATAAAGGAAGCCATTGGTTTAATTGAAAGATATGCCAAGGGAATGTCAATGTGAAAAATATAGCTGATAAGACAGAACGTAAAACGCTAAAGAAGCTACAAGACTTAATCAACAGTCGCTCAATAAAGCCAAGTGAGGCCTGGGGCTGCTTCTCAAACCCTAAATCTGTACATGCGTTCAAAAAATACACTGTGAACTTTACCGATGAAGAGATAAAAAGCCTTAATGAATTACGGGAAAAAGTCAAAAAAATCCTTAAACAAAAAATCAGCAAAAGATGCGCTTATTGCAAAAGAGCAATGGGGCAGCATGGAATGTCATGGAATATTGAACACATACGTTGCAAATCTAAGCACCCAAAAATGACCTTTGCATTAAACAATCTTACGTACGCTTGCCTAGACTGTAACTTGGTAAAAAACAACGCAGTGGATAATAAGGCAAACTATATATTTGATATCATAGATCCAAATTCCAAAGGATTCAGGTACGGGGAAAATATTGGTTTCCTTCAGCTATCTACCGACAGCATCCATGTTCTAAAGTACAAGCCTATGAGCAAGGCAGGCAATAAAACTTACGAGAAACTTAAATTCAGAGAACTTGAACATATTGAACTACTTTGCAGTCTGAATGACACGATAGGGTCGCTCTGCGACAGAATAGATGAAAGACTCCCACGTTTGGCATCTTCAGATGATACATTAGAGCTGGCAGAGTTTTTACAAAACATGAAATTTAGGCTTATCTAGGATTTTCAATCCACTCTAACAATGCGGCCATCGGCGCCTGTGACGAGGACAGTCTTGCGCTTTTATATGCGTGCATTACTTTCCGTCCTCATGCGTTTTACTCAATTAGGTGAATGACAGGTTGCCTCTCCTTTAGAAACGTTAGCGAGTGCGCACTCTATTTTTCTGGGTATTTTTAGCCGTTTACCGCGCTTCGCGACAGGCGGCAATCGGCCAGAAGCTGACACTCAAACGGCGCTCTACCCATTGCTGGGGCCATAGATCGCTGGCAGCCCCCTCCAATGCATTCTACAAATACCAGTGGTGGCTAGAGTGTTTAGCGCATTGACATCACCTATGTAATAAATCCTTGTTTTCGTATTGGTTTCCGAAAATAGCATGAGCACTCACCGTGTACTTTCGTAGATACATCGACTTATCCATGTTGTAGACGATTATCCACAGGAAGTTTAGTGTGGCCTAGGTCTTATAGGCAGGAAGATAGTGAGAAGACCGATCAACGGGAGAAATGAACAAATCTTGTACACAAATTCGATACTTGTCCAATCCGCAAGTAACCCTAGTATTGCTGAGCCAACGCCGCCCATGCCAAAAGCCAGGCCAAAGAAAAGCCCCGAGACCATGCCAACGCGGCCTGGTAATAGTTCATGGGCATATACAACTATGGCTGAAAACGCAGAAGACAAGATGAAGCCGATAAGCAAGCTAAGGCCAATCGTCGCATCAAGTCCCATATAGGGTAGGGCAAGGGTAAACGGTAAAACGCCCAGTATTGAACCCCAGATGACTTTTTTCCGTCCCACACGGTCTCCAATAGGCCCACCAATAAACCCACCCGCTGCAGACGCCGCTAAAAACATGAAGAGGTAGACCTGCGCTGACTCGACAGCGACATGGAAGTGGCTAACCAGATAGAAGGTGTAATAGCTCGTAATGCTGGCAAGGTAAAAAAATTTAGAAAATATGAGCGCGATCAGTACAGCGAGTGCGAGCTTTATCTGTTTTGCCGAGAAATGAGGCGTAACGGCAAAGGACGCCCGATCTCGGCGCGCCGGTAGATGCTTTTCAGATCTACTGGCAATCATAGTCAGCACAGCGATGCCGGCCAATGCCAAAAGGGCTACACAGCTCAAGCTTTCATGACCTCGCGGCAGTATGAAAAATGCTGCCAGCAACGGGCCTAACGACGATCCGACACTTCCACCCACTTGAAAAATCGATTGGGCTAAGCCATGAGCCCCGCCTGCCGCGACGTGTGCAATACGTGATGCTTCGGGATGGAAGATCGAAGACCCAGCGCCTAGCATCACCGCGCCTAGCAAAAGGCCAATGTAAGTAGGCGCCAACGCAAGAACGAACATTCCTGTCATGGTGAAGGCCATGCCGACCGGCAGTAAGTAAGGTGTTGGATGACGATCAGTATATCGTCCAATCAGGGGCTGAAGCAGTGAGGCGGTAACCTGATACGTGAGAGTCAAAGATCCGATCTGCGCGAAACTTAGATCGAACCCTCCCTTAAGTATTGGATAGATTGCCGGAAGCAGTGCTTGCATCAAGTCGTTCAGCAGATGGCAAAAGCTTATAGCCCCCAGAATTGAGTAAATCGTAGGGCCCGGAGAAGAAGCGGCGGTGTGCGTCACGTGAGGATCCTTTGTAGAAAAGGGTTGAAGAATTGACCTATCCAAGCTTCAGCTAAGAATCACTCGCGTTCCACTTCAATTGGGGCTATTTTTTACTAGAGTGGGCCAAATATGAGAAAGCCGTGAAAGAGGCGTTGGATGGTGTAGTGCGCCCAGTGTTGGCACTAGAGAACCAGTACGCAGATGGGGACGCGCTCGCGGCGCATCATCATGAACGTGGTCAGTTGCTGTACGGTGCGTCCGGGGCAGTGATGGTGCGTACTGTACAAGGCACCTGGGTGATGCCTCCCCAGCGTGGAATATGGATTCCTCCTGGCGTTGTTCATGAGGTTCGTATGCTCGGAGAGGTCAGGACGTACAGCCTTTACCTGGAACCGGAGGCGTCGGCCAGGATGCCGACACGTTGTGAAGTGGTTGGCATTACTCGGTTTATGCGCAGCCTGATGTGTGAGGCAGTGGAGCTGTCAGCATCGTATGATCTCGACGGCCGTGCTGGCGCGCTCATGACACTCATTCAGTATGAGATGAAGCAGCTGTCAGTACTGCCTCTCTCGCTGCCTATTCCGGCGCACGACCTGCTTGCAAAACGCTGCCGTGACTTTCTTGGGAATCCAAGTCCACATGACACTATTGATCAATGGAGTGATGCGCTCGGGGTAAGTCGGCACACTTTCACGCGACTTTTTCGTAGAGAAACGGGCATGAGTCTGGCCGCCTGGCGGCAGCAAGCGTGTTTGATCGTTGCGTTACCCCGGCTCATCGCAGGAGAGAGGGTCACGTCCGTGGCACTTGAATTGGGATACGACAATCCCGCTGCTTTCACTACCATGTTCAAACGTGTGCTTGGGACTTCGCCGCGAAACTATCTCTCGCTCAGAAAGCTGGAAGAGTCATTCTAGAATGCCGGCGAATTCGGGTGCGGTAGCCAATATTGGCTCGATTCGCTTGATGATGTTTCACCGCTGCGACCCTACCTAGAAAATTCGACTCATTCGCAGGGCAGTATCCATGTATTGTTGGCACTAAATGACTGGCCGCAGTGGGTCGAAAGCAGTCTTTCATGACAGGCTCAGATCGCCGAAGTACGAGATGACAGCCTTGCCAAGACACTCCTCTTTTTACCGGGCAAAGAATGGCGGCTTCGCGATAAATCTCCACAGAGGGGCGGCCAGCACATCGGTTAGCCCTAAACGCTGTACAACCTCGTCGCCCAACCAGTAGAGTGAGAAGCATTATCAGTACCACATCGTGAGCCGCCATGCAGGACGCTATCCACTCTTCCTCAGTCGGGCAGTTGTACAAGCAACATCACAGCTGGCTCCAAGGGTGGTTACATCGGCGGCTAAGACACAGTGCGGATGCAGAGGATCTGGCGCACGATACTTTCCTGAGAGTGCTGCATACCCCGCAAAAGGCCATTGAGCTGCGTCAACCCATGGCGTTTCTCGCAACCATCGCCAACGGCTTGCTGATTAATCGATGGCGTCGCCAGGCCATTGAGCAAGCTTACCTACAAGCCTTGGCGGCACGGCCCGAAGACGTCGAACCCTCCCCGGAAGAGCGTCACCTGACAATTGAAACACTGCTTGAGCTGGACTCGCTGTTGCTGGGGCTCTCAGTTGCAGTGCGACAGATATTCTTGATGTCCCAGCTCGACGGCATGACCTATCCGCAGATTGCCGTGCAGCTGGGGTTGACGGTGCCGCAGGTACAGCGGGCCATGACTAAAGCATTCAGCGTCTGCTATGCGAGCCGGTTCGAATGAGCGGCGCCGTTGAACCTAAGGTGCGCGACAGCGCCATCCATTGGATGGTCAGGTTGCAGTCCGGGGTCATGAGCGCGGATGAGCAAGAGGCATTTCAACGATGGCGGGACGCCAATGACGCACATGCCCAAGCCTGGCAACGGGTGGCAAGCCTTGCCTTGCCCCGTCAACCGGGCGCCGATCTGTTGCGTGACCCAACCGCCCGCAAGGCGCTGGAATCCGCCGGACCGGAAATGCAACATCGTCGGCAGTTACTCAAGCGTATGGTGGTGCTGGGACTTCTAGGAGCAGCTACCTGGCAGAGCGCAGACTCTACGACCTTGCGGGCAGCATTCGCCAATTACCAAACCGGTACCGGTGAACGCCGCAAGTGGACGCTCGCGGATGGCAGCGCGCTCTGGCTTAACACTGCAAGCGCGGTCAATCTGGACTTCAATCCTTCCGTGCGCGGATTGCGTCTGATCGAAGGTGAACTGTCCTTGATCTCAGCGCCTGATGCGCGTGCACTGCAATTGCTGACGGCTGATGCGTTGCTGCGGACAACGGACTCACAATTTCTCGTGCGTCACGACAGACAAGGCACGCTGGTCACCGTACTGAAAGGACAGGTCAAGGTTCAGTCGCGACGCAATCAAACATTTGTACCGCTTGAAGCGGGCTGGCAAACCCGGGTTGATAACGCTGGAATCGAAACCGCCAGTCGCGCGGATTTACCGGCTGCTCAAGCCTGGTTGCGCGGAACTCTGCCTGCCGAACGCATGCGGCTGGATGATCTATTGGCAGAGCTGTCACGCTACCGTCCGGGCGTGCTGCGCTGCCACGAACAGGTTGCGGGGTTGCGGCTGACGGGAAGTTTTTCACTCGACAACACCGACGCGGCCTTGACCCTGATGGCTCGTTCCCTGCCGGTACGTATCGAACGGCTGACACGCTATTGGGTCACCGTGATGCCCGCCTGAATTATTTTTTCGCCCGACCCGTAGTTTTTTAAATCTCACTTGGCCTTTAGGCATCCCACCCGTCAGAGGTGGATCTGAAACCTTTAGGAGCCCCGCATGACTTCCCCCTCCCGCGCTTGGCGTGCACGCACGTTTGGCCTTGTGCTGTTGAGTGTTCAGCCGCTGTGCAGCCTGCCCGTTTTCGCCGATGGCGGCTCGCAGAACTACACCATTAATGCGGGCCCGCTCGACGCTGCACTGTCCCGCTTTGGCGCCCAGGCGGGAGTCACCATGGCGGGAAATTCTGCATTGACAGCCGGCAGGAAGACCCAGGGCTTGCAAGGGGATTTCACCGCAGAGTCAGGCCTCATTCGACTGTTACAGGGCACCGGCTTGACCTTTCAGCGTCAGGACGACGGTAGCCTGCTGATCGTGCCCAACACCAGCGATGCCGTTGAGTTGGCGCCCACTGACATCAGCGGCACGGCGTATGACACCTCATTGGGCAGCAACGATGGCCTGGTTGCCAGCCGCACCATGAGCGCCAACAAGACCGACACCTCCATCATGGAAACGCCACAGCCGATCAGCGTCGTGACCCGTAAGCAGATCGATGCGCAGCAACCCCAGAGTATCGGACAGGTGTTGCGCTACACCGCCGGTGTCAACGGCGAAGCCAACGGTGTCGATACACGGCGCGATACCATCGCAATTCGTGGCTTCGACGCAACCACCAACGGTGGGATCTACCGGGATGGGCTGCGCCAGTACAGCTTTGCCAACCAGAGCCGTGCGGTAGGTGAAGTGTATGGCCTGGAGCGGGTCGAAGTGCTGCGCGGCCCCTCCTCCGTTCTATACGGACAAAGTTCGCCGGGAGGCATGGTCAACGTGATCAGCAAACGCCCTACCGACGAACCGATTCATGAAGTCGTGGCCCAGGTTGGTAGCTATGATCGCAAGCAACTGGCAGCAGATTTCGGCGGCCCGCTCACCGATGATGGTGTGTTCACCTACCGCCTCACCGGGCTGTGGCGCGACAGCGATACCCAGATCGACTATGCCCGTGATGATCGCCAGTTCATCGCCCCGGCCATCAGTTGGCGACCGTCGGAAGACACCTCATTGACGGTGCTGACGTCGTTCCAGAAGGATCGAAACGTGCTGGGCTACTACGCGCTGCCCCGCGTCGGCACCCTCGATCGCTCACGCTATGGCCGCATATCGACCGACCGTTTTGTCGGCGATCCCGACTATGACAAATACGATGTCGAGCAATGGTCCGTAGGCTATCAGTTCGAGCACCATCTCGATGACATTTGGACATTCCGCCAGAACGCCCGCTACAGCCACTCCTATCAGGAACAGCGAACGATCTATCAATACGGACTCGATGACGACGATCGTACCGTGGGGCGATTCGGCTATCTGGGCCACGAAAAAGTAAAAAACGCGCTGCTCGACAATCATTTCCAGGCGAAGTGGAATCAGGGCCTTTTCGAACACACCACGCTGCTGGGCCTTGACCTGCAACATGCCAGCACGAATCAACTGGGCGGCGGGAACGTGGTCGATCCGCTGGACGTCTACGCACCGGTCTACCATCAGGACTACAGCGACTTGGACGCGTTCTATGACATCAATCAGCGCCGACAGCTCGATCAGGTCGGACTTTACCTGTCTGAACAGCTCAAATACGACGATCACTGGATTTTCAACCTGGGTGGCCGGCAAGACTGGGCCCGTTCCAAGACCGTCCATTACGGCACCGACACCGCAGCCGATCTGCAACAGCGCGACCACGCTTTCACTTGGCGCACCGGCGTCATGTACCTCGCAGACAACGGACTGGCGCCTTATGTCAGCTACTCCGAGTCGTTTTTTCCAAACATCACCGCCGTCGCTCGGGACGGGAGTGCCTTTGAACCTGAAACGGGTCGCCAGTATGAGGTCGGACTCAAACTCCAGCCCAAAGGACGCAACAGTTACGTCACGGCCTCGCTCTTCGACCTAACCCGACAGAACGTCCTGACCGCAGACCCGGCAAACAATCGCTTCTCGGTCGCGACAGGCGAAATACAGTCGCGAGGGATCGAACTTGAGGCGAAGACGCAACTTACCGACGCGCTTGAGGTGATCGCCAACTACAGCTACGCGCATCTTGAAATCACCCGCAGCAACACCGCGGATGAAAAAGGCAACCACCCGGCCAATACCCCCGAACAACTGGCGTCGCTCTGGTCACAGTACACCGTGCAAGGCGGTTTGCTCGCAGGCCTGGCCATCGGCGGTGGGGTGCGATACGTAGGGCCCAGCTACATCGATTCGCAAAACAGTGAGACCATTCCGCATTACACCCTGTTCGACGCCAGCCTCAGCTACGACCTTGGGAAACTATCATCCTCTTATGCAGGGGTAAAACTGGCCGTCAACGCCTCCAACCTCACCGACGAAACCTACGTTTCCCAGTGCGGCTACACCGGGGACAGCTGCAAGTATGGTTACAGAAGAAACGTGACTGGTTCAGTCAGTTACAACTGGTAGGAATCAGGTACGACTCCCTTACCTGATTGGCTCCCCGTCGGTGGAAGAGGCTGAGCCGGGTGGGGGATATGGCGGTCATAGGCGCTCTAGAGAGTGTCTGCTATCGGCCAGAAGCAGTCATCAGGACTGCCAACACCGTACCAGCAAATCAGCCTCTTGCTTGCGGCTGTGGAGGCTGAGCGCATAGTAGGCCGGGCATTTGAACCCTGCCCGGCCGCATGTCAGGCGCCGAAGGCCCCGTCAATGGTGTGCATTGCGCCGGTAACAAAGCCTGCTTCCGGACCGGCTAACCAAGCCACCATTCCCGCTACCTCCTCAGACCGACCGTGTCTTTTGATCGCCATGAAGCTGTGCATTAGGTCTTTCATAGGACCGTTCGCTGGGTTGGCTTCAGTATCTATGGGCCCTGGTTGCACAATGTTTATGGTGATTCCACGCGGGCCGAAATCACGGGATAGCCCCCGGGCCATTCCTTGAAGCGCGGATTTACTCAACGCGTAGGACGCCATGCCGGGAATCGGCATGCGGTCACCATTCACCGAACCGATCACGATAATCCGTCCGCCGTCAGGCATCTGTCGCGCCGCCTCCACCGAGGCGTGGTAAGGCGCTTGCACATTGATGCGGAACAGCCGGTCAATCGCGTCCGGGTCCTGCTCGAGCGCGTCGCCGAAGATGGCAATGCCAGAATTTACGATCAGTATGTCCAACGGACCGCTGTCGCGAACACGAGCGATGACGGCATCACGGTCGGCACTGTCTGTTAAGTAATCATTGGCGCCGGTTTCGGTAGCCAGTGCATGTGCCGCTTCCGGCGAACCTGAGTAAGTAAAAGCTACTTTGGCGCCATCGGCGGCGAAACGCCTGACGATAGCTGCACCAATTCCACGGCTTCCGCCAAGCACCAGAACTGACTTGTTCTTGAAATTCGACATGACCGCACTCCCTTGATTAATGTAGCGCATGTTACATTTATCAAGGGCCACCCTGTCAAAGGATTTTGTAATAGTGACTACAGATAAACCCCTACGTGGGCGTCCTCGCCGGTTCGACCCTGACCAGGCTATTGCTACAGCCCAAAGCTTGTTCCATGCAAGAGGCTATGACGACGTAAGCGTCGCCGACCTCACCAAAGCCATTGGGATCAACCCGCCGAGCTTTTACGCGGCATTTGGCAGCAAAGCGCAGTTGTACAGAAGGGTGCTTGATCGGTATGCCATGACCGGAGCTATACCGTTATTGGAGATACTCGGAACGAGGCGGCCGTTGGCTGTCTCGCTTGCGCAGGTCTTGGAGCAAGCCGCGCGCGCCTACGCTGCCGATCCTTCAGCAACTGGCTGTATGGTGCTGGAGGGCACTCGATGCAACGACGTGGAAGCGCGCGAGGCCGCTTGCACCTTCCATGTCGCTGCACAGGATGTGATCAAAAACATCATTGCCGAGCGATACCCGCAAGAGGCGGACCGGCTAGCAGATTACGTCAGCACCACGATGGCTGGCCTTTCAGCCAGCGCGCGTCACGGACAAAGCCTGGATCGTCTGCTGGCCACCGCACAACTTGCCAGCGTTGCGCTCGCCCAAGCTATTCCAGCTGAAATATGAGGAGGACCCGGTAGTTCTGAAGCTGCTAGGGAGAGACAGTTCGATGCCGATAAAACTCACTTCACAGCCAATAGCCCACGGCTACTGAGCGTGTCTGCAATCGGCCAAAAGCTGCCGGTCGCCATAAGCAGAAAACGGCCAGGAGCGGACGTATAGCGTTACTATTCAATCTGCCTAAACCATCGCGTAGCGGCCATGGCACAGTCTTCTGGCACGGGTAGTACCTCGCTTGCCCATGCAACGATACCATCGGGACGTATCAGCGCAGCGGTCAGCCCAAGCGTGTCCTTAGCATCGCTGGCGACGTACAGAAGTTGGTCACCCCACCTGCGCGCGAGCTTCCGTAACGGAGCCTCATGGTGAAAATCCAGCAGAACGCCCCTCCCGGCACTGAGAAGATCGCCCAGCTTTGTTCCGTCGGTCAGTTCGAAGTCGGGTGCGCTCCGGCCAACTAGGTCATGGTCGCGGTCCAAATCGTAACGAAGTGACGCGCCCCAGACACGTTTGGCGAAATACGAAGCACCGTCTCGGGTCTCTATAAGGTCACCGATGATGGCTGCGAGAGCCCGTGAACTGGGGCTCGGTCGCATCAGCGCGACCTGCGCACGAGACCAGTCAAGCACCTGTGATCCTGGCGGATGTCGCTCGGCACCATAGCTGTCGAGCAGATCGTGCGGGGCGGTGCCACGCACAGTAGCAGCGAGCTTCCAGCCGAGATTCATGGCGTCGCCGAGTCCGAGATTAAGCCCTTGGCCGCCGAGAGGAGAATGAATGTGCGCAGCGTCGCCAGCGAGCAGGACTCGGCCATTGCGATACGTCGTGGCCTGATAGGCGCGGTCCGTCCAGGTGGTGGCGAGATGGAGGGCTGTCACCGTGGCATCCATGCCGGAAATACGCCTTAGTACGGTCTGAACGTGCACTAACGTGACGGGCCGCGTTCGATGAAAACCGCCGCCATCGAAATCGACCATCGCAAGCGTGCCGGGTGGCTGGAAGTTGTACATTCCCGTTTCTGTGTAATGGCGGCCGGCGGCGAGTTGGTCAGGATCAGCCAGTTCGATTTCGACCGAGTAACCGGTGAACTCAGGTTCCGTACCGGAAAATTCAAAGTTTCCGACCTTACGGACAGTACTGCGGCCCCCATCGCATCCGACTAGCCAGTGGGCGCGATAGGTCTTGCCGGCAGCCTGGACTGTGACCTCGTCAGAAGACTGCTCGAAACTCTCCACACCACAGCCGTACCTGATGTCGACACCCATCCCTCGAGCCCGGGCGCTTAACACGGACTCAATGTGTTCCATAGTGCTCATCAGCGGGCTGGCTGAACCGGGCAGCCTAAAGGGCCAGGTCGACGTGTCGACGGTGTCGAGAAAGAATTGAATGCCAGCGAAATGACCGCCAGGCCGACGGGCCTGTTGCGCGCCGCGCGCACCTGAGGCGCTTCTTTGCAATTGATCGCTGTCTCGCCGCCTCGCCTCGATTTCAGGCAACAGCCCGCGTCGGTAGAGGGCTTCAACGGTGGCAATGGACAGCCCGCGCATGCCGAATGGAAGCGCTTTCAGCGGTGAATCCAGACTTGAGGCTTGTTCCAGCACCAAGACCGAAAGATTAGCCAGACGCAGCTCGCAGGCGAGAAACAAACCAACCGGCCCGGCACCGGCAATCACAACGTCGTAGATCAATGAATCGCACATGTAGTACCCCTGAGGTCGTTCGACCGGAGCGGAGTGAGGTCAAGTACCCCGCGCAGACGAACATTGAACGCATGGATTGCGTCTGATATTCGCCGAGGGGCCTCATGCTCGATGCAGAGACAGAGCTTCTGTTTCCAGAAGGACCTGGGCTTACCAAACCAAGTCTGCCTTTTCCGACGCCAGCAATATAGGCATAGGCTGCTTTGCTGGCAATGAAGGAGGCTGAGTTGCGGCCAGAAAAATCTGATGCGGCTGGTAGCTTTGGGTCGACTGTCGCCGGTCACCACCGACGCCTGTCGACCCATTGCAGTCCCTCGGCACTGCTGCAAATCGGCCAGATCGGACATTCGATGTGGTTCGCTTCAACCTCAAATCCGCAAAGAAATCGTCGCATACCACCGAGTGTTATGCGGCGGCTCGGCAGGAGACTAATTGACAGCGGTGCTGTTGCGCCATTCAGAAGTTGCGATATCGCATAGAGAGCAAACCTAGAATTCCGCTGCAATGCCATGGTCTTCTTCGAACGCAGAGCATCTGATTACAAGGAAGGTGCTTTAAACCTGAGAATCAATGACTTACAGGTTTCCTTGTTACGTGCTATTTCGCTACAGGCCGCATTATCAGAGGGCTCTACTACGCTTGTTACGTGTCAGATGGGGGCGAATTCATGGCGATGATCGCCTCCACTGGTCACAAACAGGCCTTAGCCAATGGGGAAACGAGATGAGCGACATTTATTCGAACGCAGTCGATTCCTTCAGAATCGGGGTGGAGCACTTCCTAAAGGCACCTGGTTACACGAGCAGAAAGCACGCAATCCTTACGATTTTTCATGCGATTGAGCTTTTCCTGAAAGAGCAGCTGCACCGGACCAACCCCATTCTGATTTACAAAAGCATCGACACAAAGATCAACGACGACTCGCTAACTGTTGGAATAAGAGAAGCTCTCGTTAGGCTTGAGAATCTGGGGCAAGGGTTACCCCCAGAGCCGCGAGCCATCATCGAACGTATCCAAAAGAAGAGAAATCGCATCGAGCACCACCGCTACGACCACCAGGCCGAGGATGAAGAGATTATTTCTGAGTCACTTCAGTTTATTTTTTTCTTCGTGGACGGCGTCCTGAAGAAGAAATTAGAACGTGACGTTCCACCTGAGATGCTGCGCCAAATCCAGGGACTGATTTACGACCGACAGGATCTTTACTGGATCGCGGGGCATCGACTTGATCAATGGCTGGCCGATACTTGGCCAAATTGGAATGACGAGGAATCGGACATGCCTGGTGACTTTGAAGGAACCATCGATTGTCCGATTTGCCATCAGACCTACCTGGTGGTCGACCATCACACCACGCCGTTTTGCTTTTACTGCAATACATCGGTCGACGCCCAGCAGTGCGATAGCTGTGGATGCACCCATCTCTCAAGCGAGAAGTGCCTGCGCTGCTGATGGGGGCGAGATAAGCGTTGCGACTACCCATATCGCCGTTTATGTTCAATCGGCCCCCACAGAAGAGCCCGCCCCGGCGGGCTTTTTTGCGACCACTGGAAACCAGCCCCCCTATGCCTGGTCAACCATTAAGGGTGCTCGCGGTATGAGCAACACCGACTATCAGGAGAATAGGAGGACCGCGTGTCCCTTCCCATCACCGCCCGCCAACTGACAGCGCTGCGGGCGTTGCAACAGGCTGACCCCGACCTGGGCGAACTGGCCGCCTCGATCGCCCTGGCCTTCGATGCGTCGCAGATCGACAACCCGCAGCTGGCCCGGATCATCCTGCAGAACACCTGCCGACGCATCGCCGCCGATCAACCGGGCGGTCCTGAGGCGTTGATTCAGCATCTGGAGACCTTTGGCCACTTGAACTGTCTGTCGTCGACGCAGGTCACTGACTTTACCGACCGCATCAGGAAGATGAACCAACATGCCTCAATGCATCCAGGAAGAAGCACTGCGCGCCATGATCGAGGGCGGTGCCGTGCGGGAAGTGCTGGTCAGCCGTCATGAGGAAAAATGGACCCTGGCCGTACGCCTGGGCGGGGCTGGCAGTCGCTGGTTGCCGGTGCGCTCGCGCCGTGAAGCACTGCGCACCTGGGCGAGCCTGACCGCTGTGGGTCGGTTCGCCGAGTCGGCGGGTATAGCCACCTTCCAGGTCGAGATCTGATTTTCTTTTAGAAGCCGATCGGCTCTCAAGGAAACTCTTGGCCAATACAGACCGTTCATGACAGACCGCTATGGGTCGACTCCAGCCGGTCGAGGGCATGCAATGCGCCGGTCAAAACTTGTGCAAACGCCTGGTCATGCCGAATGCAAATGATTGGTCAATGGCAATGCAAACGGGTGGTCAAGTGGAATGCAATTTTCCATAGCCGATGGCGGCCTTGATACCTTGGAAAATGCTGTCGCCTTGTGCCCCAACTGCCATAGGGCATCTCATTACGGGTAGCCGACTGTTCCAGGAAAATCGCGCTCATCTGTACCCCAAGCCCCGCCTTCAGACGATATGCTAAGCAAAATTCAATTTCAGCAAGGACGCAACATGAACTCACTCCTATTTGAGCGGCCTGTCTGGTGCAGAGATGAGGCGCTATGGTGGCTGATTCAAATCCCAAGACTTCTGGTTCCCGGTCTATGCATCGTGTGGGCGCTGGTAGGAGGGGTCATGGTGGGTGTCGCACTCGAAGCTCCTTATGCGGCGCTTGGCGCGGTGCTCATTTGGTTTTGCATTGGAATAGTAGGAATGTGCGCTATTCACTTCATTGCACGGATCGTCGTGGCATCGTTTGACGCGCTCTCGTCTTCGGTGATCGATAGAGAAAACGCACAAAATCTTACGCTAAGCATGCGGCCTGTCAGGTTGAGGCTATACGGGTTGACGCCGAAGCGTCAGGAAATGCAGAAGGCTGCTCTACTCTGACGCTGGGCGTATGGTTCGCCTGACGTCTGGCAAAGGCACACTCTAACAGGGCAACTCATCCTGCCTCACTGAAGCTCACGTTGTGTCAACAAAGCAGGTTGACACAAGCGTCACCTTGCGTATGATTTTACTTAACGCATGAGAGCTTGCTTTCGTGCCTACCTTCCGAGACCCGCCTAGCGAAAGCTGCGGGTTTTCGTGTTTCTGGGGAAAGGAATCCGGTAGCTATGACGCATTACGTCGCGTACCTTAACGAATTCGGGCACGTCGGCCAATACGTCGCACGCAACCACCCGAAGTACAAAACACATCCAGCTTTTGGGTTTGCTGGATTGATTCTGCCTGCTACTGAAATCCGAGAATTCGCGATCTATTTCTACAAGGCCAAATGCCAGCTTCTGGCGTATGACCTAGCTAACGACAATCCCAGAAATCTTCCGGCATATCAATGGGAAAAACAGGGCTCTCAGTTCTATGCGCTCTGTAACGTTACCAATATGAGCAGCTCCGTCGCTCAACGTTCCGCCTCTTGAACCTCATCGAAAAAATCGGCGGCCACCCGCTGCCGCCAGGCCACGTTGGCCCCTGAGCACGTTGAGGATTTTGTGAACATGAGCAGCCTGCATAAATGGCTGCTCAATGCTCATATCTAGGTCTGTGTACGAGCCATAAATATTACTAGTTGATTACAAAAATAAAATTTTGAAAAATGATATGAGATTTATTTTCCTTCTAGTAATTTTTCAGCAATCTTTAGCGAAACAGATGCGCTAATGCTACTGCAATAAGCCTGGATTTTATCAGCTTTGTCTTTATCGGAAAGATCTGAGACAGCTTTAATACATATGAATTTAGGTGTGGGAGGTGGAGACATGAAGGAAGAGAAGTATACGCCGTAGCATTCCATATCTACCGCAATTGCTTTTCTGTGCTGTACTTTGAATCGTGCATGTAACTCCAGGTTTTCAACCACAGCACTCCCGGAAACCATCGGTCCGACCAAAATACTTGGAGCAGTATCGGGTCGACTCCCTACATAGGTATTATAAAAATTTCTAGCAGTTTCGGTCATGCCTCTTGCCAGTCCTACAAGCTCAGGAGACGCATCCTTTTGGTCAGGCGCAGCCTCAAAGCTGCCGTCGTGTAGCCATTTCCCAGACTGCCAATCCCAGCTTTTCTCTGCAACGATCAGATCTCCCAGCTTTACTGAAGATCCAACGCCTCCACATATACCGGTCATCATTATGAGGCGAGGTTTAAACCGTTCAATGATCAGCCGGGTAACAAATGCCGCCGCGACCAAACCCATCTGTGTCGAATGAGCGCATATAAAATTAAGGCGCTTCCCTCCACTTATATAGATGCCACGCTGAAAAAGTATCCCATTGCCTAGTGACTCTTCGACGCCCCACTCGACAGGCAGAGCAAGCACCCCTAATAATTCGGGATCTCTTAACGCAGTGACAAAACAAACATCGCTGCTGTAATTGTTTTCGTTGGCTATTGATGCTTTTATTGAAGAAACAAGATGGCCAAGAGAAATTCTCCAAGCGTCTTTGCTCGCATCAAAAAATAAAATCTGAATGGTAAGATTTCTGAATTCTTCGCCGTATTGTGCGAGCGCTTGTTCGTCAGCCGTTACTCCTACAATATTTCTAGGGGGCGGTAAATCGCCGTCCTCCATTATTTGCCTTAAAAGGTCTAAGCCGTTTTCCGCAGATTCTTGTGCATCTTTACGAGATGGCAGTATCAGATCCAAAAGCAATAGATCGTAGGCATTACTATTCAGCGCTTTGCGAGCGTCTACAGAGTGCTCTGCACTATGAATATCTTGCTCTGATACACCAGCCGAAATCAATTCATTTTTTAAAGAGTTAATTTTATCTCTGTTATCATCTACGATAAGTACTTTAATCGACATGCTTTGTCTCTACTATAGTTATTAGGGCTCGTTTCAACTCTTCCCTCCAGGACCCACGCTGTCCTGAATAGTGAAATACACCAAATAGTATCTGTTTGAACTCTACTGTTAACTCCTCAACCAATTCTTCAATTCTCTTGGACGTTCCGGCAGATTTATCAGAAAATTCTTGATACTGAGTGATAATAATGCACCCTGTACCCGGTGACTCACTTTCTATGAAACGAAGAATTTCAGAGCCTCCGAATCCTTCCGGCTGCCCCCCACCTTCTTTATCTAGGGCAAAGTCGTATGTAGGAAGAGACATGTCGACGATTGCGATGTCAAATGCGTTATTTTCAATTGCATTAATTGCTGTACTTAGCGAATGAACAGATACCATGCTCGAGTTAGGAATATGCTCCATTACTAACTGTTCAATTGCTTTGCGCTTAGGAGAGTCGTCCTCAACTAAAAGCAAGTGTAATTTATTGGTAATAGGCGTCATACGCATCTCCTCGCTTATATAGCGGAATATGGATTGTCACCGAAAAAAGATTCTGTTCGTCAATGTCAATGTTTAAAGGTTCACATAGAGTGCTGTCTGCATATCTTGAAATTTTCGCCAGTTTGGGGATTCCAGAACCTCCCTCAATTGGCACCATCTCTAATGTAGGTCCACTTTCATACTTTTTTTGTATCTGAGCAAGGCGCCAGCTTTTCAATTCGTTAAGCTTTTGGTCGGATAGCGGATTTTTAACCTGAATGCGTAATAAGTTGTTAGGCGCATCAAACGAAAATGACAGATCAATATCATAGCTGTCGGACTCTAATCCTGAGTGTTTCCATGAGTTCTCAAGAATAATGTACAAGCAGTCGGATACTGTGGTTAACCCATATGCTGTTAGCGAAACGCTTAAAGATTGATTTTTGTGCTTAACTATTTTAGCATTGAATAGCCTATAGACATTTCGAGTGGCTTTGTTGGCGATTTCTATAGTTTCATCCAGCGTAAATACTCGTTGTTCTAACTCTTTTTCCGGCAAAAACCAACTGGCAACGACATCGCATTGAAGCTGAGTAGCTGTGGATGCTGAGCGGATTGCAGTGAATAAGGGTTCGAATTCATCTCCGAGGACAATAACCTTTTCAATAAGAGAATCAAACTCCGTTTGAACCCTTTGTTTGAATTCGCCAAGAAAATAATTGCTTATATTTTCCAAGGATACTCTAGCTGCACTCCAAAATGTCTCAAAGCAAAAGCCTACAAATATCGAAAGGCTGGATACTTTGGCCGATTCAGCGTAAATCTTTGCAGCTACCGGCTTGTCGAAGTATATGGATATCATTCCGTTGGGTGTTTCTGGTGTATGAATTCGTATTATCTCTTTGTTACAATGGTCTAATAATGAAGACATGTTTGATGAGAACTCAATAACAGAGGTGGCTGCCCGTTGCATAAACGCTGGAGCAATATTGCCATTGCCATTGAGATCTAGTTCATCTAATGCTTTTGTTGTGAGTAATAACCCGGCTTCTTCTAGAGGGCCCAGTACTGTACCTTTTAGAGATCCGTGCCGGATTCTAGAGCTGAGATAAGAGTTCAGCCCGTCTGCGGGGTCTAGCAAGAATCTTCTTAATAGTCGCTCAATAATGCTTACCATTAAAACATCTTGCTCTGAAGTCACCTCTGCAGACGGCGACTTTTTGATACCATCAGCACCCTGATCGGAGAAGAATTTAGTGATGACTTCTTTCAGAATGCTGTCATCTGGAGGCGTAACCTCTGTCCGTTTCCATCTTTCATAATCCAGCGCTAGTTCCTTCTCGGCCCAGCGTAGAATCGCGGGTTCATTGACGAACACTCGAGACTCGTTAATGTGTTTAAGGCCCAGCCACAAGGTCTGATGGAGCGTTAAAGATTTGATTTCCTCTGCATACTCTTTTTCATTTTTCGAATCTAAAGTGAATAGCTTCTGTAACGTGCCAAGACGTTCTAATCTAGCCTGCTGAGATGTAGATATATCCGTCAACGATAGGTTTTCTTCGATCCAAACATTCTTAAAGAAAAAACGTAACATTTCTTGGTTTAGTACGTCAGCACTCGACCATGCTGTCTCTAACGGATCATTTTTTTTATAAACCGCACGGCAAGCCATGCGGCATATATATAGAGTTGCGGCATCGCTGTGCGATATATTCGAGCAAAAAGCTACGATCCCAACAGCGAGGGGGTCTAAGCCTCTAAAGTCATTCCATTTTCTCCCCTTGAAGATCAATGGTAATGTGAGCTCGCTAGAAATTTTCTTCGTCTGCACTATTGTAGTTGCCGCAGTGTTCACAGCAAGCTCTAGCTGCCCTGAAGTTATCAGAAGTACAACATATAACTTGCTTGCTTGACGGTTCCAATATCCTCCTGTCTGATTTAAGATGGTTACGATATTCTCAGCTTCATCACATCGATCTTGCTTTACTAAACTCACCCCTAGCCAAAATAGCACATCGCCATTTATTCCCTGTGGCGGATTGCTGTTCTTTTTTCCGCTTAATACTTCAAATAAGTAGCTGGCTTGAGCTAAATTCGATCCGCGTTCAGCACATTGGGCTTCAAAGTTTTTTAAATAAATTAAAGAATTTGATGGCTCAAGCGCCAGGCAGTCTTCAAGACGAAAATGGTCTGTTTGAATACTGGTCCATTGATCAGCCTTAGAATTAAGTATATCGTTTTCCGATATTCTGAATACTAGATTAATCAAAGAAGCGCCGATGGGTAGCACCTTTAAGTTGACGCCAAAATGTAGAAGCCTACTAAGGCTAGCCTCGGCATCCGAGCCATTTTTAGCAACATCTGAGACAAGATCATTCAAGTTATAAGGCAAATTGATGATTGATTTTTCAGCGGTCCGAGAGATGAGATTGTATATCTCTTGGGATCGCTCACTCGCTTCGGAGTATATAAAGCTTTCAACATCTCCGAGGAGAAGGAGGATTTTTTCTAGTCTGACATCAACAATTCCCGATGCGAGGAGTGTTTTCGCTGCAAGTTTTGCGCTTTGCATTGATTCGGGCGACAACCGATCAATCACCGTTGTTGCACATGCGTCAACCAGTGTTTCATAGCAGTCATATAAAGAGTTTAGTATATCTACGCTTAGGCAGGATGCCAGCCCCATTTCTAAACCTTCGTCGAGCTGGGTAACCGCACGGAAAGAAAGGTAGTTGCGAAGCGGGGGTTGTTTTATATTAGAAAAAACTCCTTTCCATTTTGAAAAAAATGCATCTATTGAATAGTTGTCATCGTTCCTGTCAAGTAGGCATGCGAAAAGAAGACCTGCGATCCTAGGAGAGGATTTTACAGTTAGAGCCTCTGTTACCTCTTTAAGTTTTTCAAACCCATGTGCAGCTTTAATCAAAAAAAAGTATAGTTCTGTCGCCCAAATACTCCAGCCATGATCGCCAATAAAAGCTTCAATTTCCTTTAAGGCTTCAACGAATTCGGAGTTTATTATTAGTCGTTCAATTGTCTTAGAGAAACTTAGAAATATGTTGATATTCTTTGCATGTTGAGACAGCCAGGCAGTAGAGAACATGATCTCGCGAGGCAGTGTTAAAGTTTCAAGATTTGCCTGGTATAAAAGATCGGCAAAATTACGGCGCCCGCCGCTTATTAAATATCTCGCCTTTACAGGGGCTGTGCTTTTAAATATGCTTATGAAAGCGTCATATTTTTGGGTCGGCGTCTTCTTTCTCATTGCTCCTAGTTTTACGATAGTGCTTCTGTAGCCTTTTGCGCTTGCTATTCCTCGAAGCTCTTTTCGCAGGTTGGTTTCGAATTGACCACTCATAAAAATAATCCATTATTTGAATGATGATTAGGTTCTCATCTAAACGCAGCTATGGACATAGAGGAGTGATGAATAAAGGCTATTTAATAAATCGATTTGATAGGTTTTTACTATCGCAATATGGAGTGCACAATGTTCGCCGTGCATTTGCAAGCACTGCGCTTCGATGTTGCTGCGTTTGATCCATCCTTTTTGATATGAGGCCTGAGCGCTCATTTGCTCGGTACGCTGAGCGTACTAAACATGTGAGTGGTTACCATCATGTTTCGTCACGAGATCGAATTTTTTAATTTAGCTGCCTTTGTAGCGAAGGGCCTTACCTTATTGGGCGACAGTCGGCTTTTTAGTCCTATGCTTCCTGGGAGGAAGGCGTAAACGTAGGGCATGCGTCATGGGCCTCCCCATCGTACGTTCAGGCGCCGCAAGCACTTGGTGCCTATCGATCAGTCCTGGAGACAGTCAAAAATGAGCTTTGAAACTGGCGCCGGTGAGGGCTATTGAACTCTTTAATGCAACACATTCTATGTTACGGCGGGGTTCGCTTTACTCTCCGGGATGGCGTAACCACAAGCTTCGTGGCAGATGTAACAATTTTTCTTGCAACATAACCTTTGAGGATCAGGCTGGCGGCGTTGTTGGCGATGGCGCGTTTGACCACCTGCCGGGGATGCACATAAGCCTGATTGATCGAGCCCTGAAACATGACTTCGAAGTTCACTGCTCGATGTTTGTTGTCAAGGAACAGGCAGGCGAACACTTCATGAGGCTCGTCACGCAATTGCGCCTTGAGGTAATGGCGCACCTGGTCCGGGCTTTCCAGGGCGGAATCCCGGCGCAGGTTTTCGGCCATATGACGTCGGGACATTTCCATTACGGCCTGTAACTGCGTGAACTTGGCTGGCCCCAGTCCCAGGTGGCTGCTGAAGGTTTGCAGGTCTGCATCCAGTAACACTCGCAGGCTGCCGAATTCATTCAAGAGATGACGCGCCAGGTCCACCGCGCTTTTTCCGGCCACGCCGGTGCGCAGGAAGATCGCCAGCAGTTCTGCGTCAGAGAGGCTTCCCGCCCCCAGTTCCAATAATCGTTCCCGGGGCCGTTCCGCCGCGGGCCAGTTGCGAATACTCATAACACCTCCATGTGTGGGCGCGCCGCTGCTCCGCTGCGGACGCTGTGATATCGTAGCCCAACTTTTTTACGCGACGACCGGGCCTGGGGAGGCGTCATGGGCGTCGCGTGTTCACTTGACCAAAAAGGCAGGCCTATGCAGCGGCTGTATCGGAAACGCATTGTTCTCGGCGTCGGCGGCGGCATCGCAGCCTACAAAGGCGCTGAGCTGGTTCGCCGTTTGCGCGACCAGGGTGCGGAAGTGCGGGTGGTCATGACCCGCGGCGGCGCCGAGTTCATCACTCCGCTGACCATGCAGGCCCTCTCCGGGCACCCCGTACACATGGATTTGCTCGACCCCGCCGCTGAAGCTGCGATGGGCCATATCGAACTGGCCAAATGGGCCGATCTGATCCTGATCGCTCCGGCCACCGCCGACCTGATCGCGCGCTTGGCCCAGGGCATCGCCAACGACTTGCTGACGACTATCGTGCTGGCTACCGATGCCACGGTCGCCATTGCTCCTGCGATGAACCAGGCCATGTGGCGCGATCCGTCCGTGCAGGCCAACACCCGCCTGCTGGAAGAGCGCGACTTTCGCGTGTTCGGCCCGGCGAGCGGCAGTCAGGCCTGCGGCGACGTGGGTCTTGGGCGCATGCTCGAAGCCAACGATCTGGCGCAACTGGCCGCCGACTGCTTCCAGCGTCTGACCCTGACCGGCAAGCATGTGCTGATTACCGCCGGGCCGACCCAGGAAAACATCGACCCGGTGCGTTACATCACCAACCACAGCTCCGGGAAAATGGGCTTTGCCCTGGCCGAAGCGGCGGTTGAGGCTGGCGCGCGGGTGACCCTGATCACCGGCCCGGTCAACCTCGCCACCCCCGATCGTGTAACGCGGGTCGATGTGGTCAGCGCTCGCGACATGTTGGCGGCCTGTGAGGCGGCGATTCCGTGCGATCTTTTTATCGCCTCGGCTGCGGTAGCGGACTACCGCCCGGAAGTCATCGCCCCGCACAAATTAAAGAAAGACCCTACAAACGGTGAAGGCTTGTTGCTGCAGATGGTCCGTAACCCGGACATTCTTGCCACCATCGCTACTCGCCCTGACCGCCCTTTCAGCGTCGGTTTCGCCGCCGAGACCGAACATCTGCTTGACTATGCTGCACGCAAGCTCAAGGACAAAAACCTCGACCTGATCGTCGCCAATGATGTTGCCAACCCCAGCATCGGCTTCAACAGCGAGGAGAACGCTTGCAGCGTGATCGACCGAGCCTTGCATGCAACGCTCTTTGCCCAGACCAGCAAGGCCAAGATTGCCCGCCAGCTGATCACTTTTATCGCCGACCGTATGAACCAGGTTTAATCACGAATGCATGCTCTACAAGCCAAAATCCTCGATCCCCGCATTGGCACCGACTTCCCGCTTCCCAGCTACGCTACTCCTGGCTCTGCCGGTCTGGACCTGCGCGCCATGCTCAAGGAAGACACCGTGCTGGAGCCGGGCCAGACCCTGCTGATCCCCACCGGGCTGTCGATCTATATCGGCGACCCTGGCCTGGCGGCCTTGATCCTGCCGCGCTCGGGCCTGGGGCATAAGCACGGCATCGTGTTGGGCAACCTGGTCGGTCTGATCGACTCCGATTACCAGGGCGAGCTGATGGTTTCCTGCTGGAACCGCGGGCAGACCGCTTTCAACATTGCTGTCGGTGAGCGCATTGCCCAGTTGGTGCTGGTGCCGGTGGTGCAGGCGCACTTCGAGCTGGTGGAAACCTTCGACGAAAGCCAGCGTGGTGCGGGCGGCTTTGGCCATTCCGGCAGCCACTGATCCTTGCAGCTACGACGACACGCCAATTTTCTGCGCCATTCCGTAAAGGACGAGAGCCAGATTCAGGATGAATAACCGGAGAGAGAGTTGGTGAAGGGTAATCAGCGCAAGACCAAGGCAGTAGCGAAACCCGATCACCATCAGCTACCGGCGGCGAGCCTGTCCGGCCTTGTTCGCGGACTGATCCCCGCTGCGCTCGGCCTGGCTGCGGCGGGCGTACTGGTCTGGCTTGCGTTCGTCGATCCTCTGCATCAGCGCGAACTGGAGCAAGGCTGGGGCAATAGCCAGGCCAGTGCCGTGAGCCTGGCGCTCAAGCAGATAGGTGCCGACACCCAGGCGGCCGCTGCCAACCCTGCCCTGTTGCAGGACGCCAATACGTCCGCCGCGGCGTTGGCGTCGTTGAAATTTTCGGGCGGTGTTGTTGCTGCGCGAATCAATCCGCCGGGCATGAGTGAGGTCGATAACCAGGCGGCCTTGCCGATCAGCTTCGCCACCCTCGATATGCTCGGCAAGGCGGCTCAGGGCCAGACTGTCGCACCGGAAGCGCGCAAAGTGGGCGAGCGCTGGCTGATCTACAGCGCTGCGCCGCTGCGCACTGCTCCAGGCGCGCCTGTCAGCGGCACGCTGCTGCTGGCATACGATCAGCAGCGTCTGCTCAATGCCTTGCCTGAGATCCCGGCAAGCACCGGTTTCGTGCAGCTGATCCAGCAGTTTGGCGATGGTCCGGCCCAGGTGCTGGCACAGCGCGGCCAGGCGAATGGCAGTCGCCCGTTGCGTTTCGAAACGGCCTACGCCAACTGGCGGCTGGAATTTACCCCCGGTCCGGTGCTGCAAACCGAGCCGTCCTGGCTGTTTCTGCTGCTGGCGGCGCTGGTTGCACTGGGCGGCGTTGTCCTGGGCCTGCGCTTCAATGAGCGGGCGCTGCATCGGCGCGTTTGCGACGACGCCCGACAACTGGAGCAGATGGTTGCCGAACTCTCCACCGGAAATGCCGTCAAACCCTTCGGTTTGAGCCTTGCGGCCCTTAATGGCCTGGCTCAGGTACTGGCCCGTTTTTCGCCTGCCAGCAAGCCTGTGGTGCCGACCACGCGCGCAGCGGCAGTCGAGGAGTCCGAGCCTGTACCCGGCTTTACGGCACACGTTATTTCAGCACCGGGCGAACCCGCCGCCGAGAGCGCCGGGTGGACCGATCCGCTGTTTCAAAATACCGATATTTTCGATATCGACTTTCTCGATGAACATCAGGACATCCTGAGCTCGGAGCACTCCCACGCCATGAACAGCACAGTATCCTTTGCCCCCGAATTTCCCGAGACGATCTTCCGTGCCTACGACATTCGCGGCGTTGTCGGCGATACGTTGAGCGCTGAAACCGCTTACTGGATCGGCCGCGCCATCGGTGCCCAAAGCCTGGCGCAGGGCGAGCCGAACGTTTCCGTCGGTCGCGACGGTCGCCTGTCCGGCCCGGAGCTGGTCAGCAAGCTGATCCAGGGCCTGCATGACAGCGGCTGCCATGTCAGCGACGTCGGTCTGGTGCCGACACCTGCGTTGTACTACGCCGCCAACGTGTTGGCGGGCAAGACCGGCGTCATGCTGACCGGCAGCCACAACCCGAAAGACTACAACGGCTTCAAGATCGTCATTGCCGGCGACACCCTGGCCAACGAACAGATCCAGGCCCTGCACGACCGCATCAAGCAGAACAACCTGCCGACTGCCAAGGGCAGCGTTACCCAGGTCGACATCCTCAAGCCGTATTTCGAGGAAATCACCAAGGACATCGCCCTGGCCCGTCGCCTGAAAGTGGTGGTGGACTGCGGCAACGGCGCGGCCGGTGTCATCGCGCCGCAACTGATCGAGGCGCTGAACTGCGAGGTCATCCCGCTGTTCTGTGACGTCGACGGCAACTTCCCTAACCATCACCCGGATCCGGGCAAGCTGGAAAACCTTGAGGACCTGATCGCCAAGGTCAAGGAAACCGGCGCTGACCTGGGCCTGGCCTTCGACGGCGACGGCGACCGCGTAGGTGTCGTGACCAACACCGGCAGCGTCGTATACCCCGACCGCCTGCTGATGTTGTTTGCCCGTGATGTCGTAAAACGTAACCCGGGTGCGGATATCATCTTCGACGTGAAATGCACTCGTCGCCTGATCCCGCTGATCCAGGAATACGGTGGCCGTCCGGTGATGTGGAAGACCGGTCATTCGCTGATCAAGAAGAAGATGAAACAAAGCGGTGCGCTGCTGGCCGGGGAAATGAGCGGCCACATTTTCTTCAAGGAGCGCTGGTTCGGTTTCGACGACGGTATCTACAGCGCCGCACGCCTGCTGGAAATCCTTAGCCAGGAAACCCTCAGCGCCGAAGAGCTGTTCAAGACCTTCCCGAATGACGTTTCTACGCCTGAGATCAACATCAAGGTCACTGACATCACCAAGTTCACCATCATCGAGGCTCTGGAGCGCGATGCGCAGTGGGGCAATGCCAACCTGACCAGTATCGACGGTGTTCGCGTCGACTACCCGAAAGGCTGGGGTCTGGTTCGTGCTTCCAATACCACGCCGGTACTGGTATTACGCTTTGAAGCCGAGACCGAGGATGAACTGGAACGGATCAAGGACGTGTTCCGCACCCAACTGAAGCTCGTTGCACCGGATCTTGAAATACCTTTCTGATTGATTTGTTTTTTTGACTGGAGCCCTGAATGACCCTCGAACGTGATGCCGCCACCAACGCCGCCAAGGTCTTGTCCGAAGCGTTGCCGTATATCCGCCGTTTTGTCGGCAAGACGCTAGTCATCAAGTACGGCGGCAACGCCATGGAGAGCGAGGAGCTGAAAACCGGCTTCGCGCGCGACATCGTGCTGATGAAGGCGGTAGGCATCAACCCGGTGGTGGTTCACGGCGGGGGCCCACAAATCGGTGACCTGCTCAAGCGTCTGTCCATCGAGAGTCACTTCATCGACGGCATGCGCGTGACCGATGCCCAGACCATGGACGTCGTGGAAATGGTCCTGGGCGGGCAGGTCAACAAAGACATCGTCAACCTGATCAACCGTCATGGCGGCAGCGCCATCGGCCTGACCGGCAAGGATGCACAGCTGATTCGGGCGAAGAAACTCACCGTTTCGCGCCAGACACCGGAAATGACCAAGCCTGAAATCATTGATATCGGCCAGGTCGGCGAAGTGGTCGGCATCAACACCGATCTGCTGAACATGCTGGTCAAGGGCGACTTCATTCCGGTCATTGCGCCAATTGGTGTCGGCCCGAATGGCGAGTCCTACAACATCAACGCCGATCTGGTGGCGGGCAAGGTTGCCGAGGCCCTGAAGGCCGAGAAACTGATGCTGCTGACCAATATCGCTGGCTTGATGGACAAGGAAGGCAACGTATTGACGGGCCTGACCACCGAACAGGTCAACAGCCTGATCGCCGACGGCACCATCTACGGCGGCATGCTGCCGAAGATCCGTTGCGCGCTGGAAGCGGTCCAGGGCGGCGTGACCACCTCGCACATCATCGATGGCCGGGTGCCGAATGCCGTACTGCTGGAAATCTTCACCGATACCGGTGTGGGTACCCTGATCAGCAATCGCAAGCGTCACTGATTCGGTTGGCTGAATGAAAAAGACCTCACCGGTTTTGCCGGTGAGGTCTTTTTTTTGCTCGACGCCATCGCCCAATCAAAAACAGGCCTACAAAAATCCGTTCCAGCGTAAGGCACGTTTTATCAGCTACTGCTGCGTGAGTTTCTGCACCCGGCTTCGATCCACCGCAAAGCTGGCCTCGGCCTGCTTGCGAGCCGCCTGATAGCGGGCGATATCGGCCTGCAGGGCTTGCTGACGTTCGCGCAGGTCATTGAGCTGATCGAGCAACTGCTGTTGCACCGGACGCCCGGCCCGTTCTTGATCGGCTGCCTGGCTTTGCAGGCTGCTCTGCTGGTTGGTGACGCCCTTGAGGTTGCCCTGGGTCATGTTGACCAGGCCATCCAGCTCGGCCAGCTTGCGCGCCTTGGCACGGTCAACATCATCAACGTTGCTGTACAGGTGCAGCAGTTGCGCGTCGGCACTGGCCTGTATCTTGGCTGCCTCGGCTGCGCGGATCTCTTCGGGCGTCGGCGCCGGTGGCACGACCTGTACCACGCGACCCCGTTGATTGAGCACTTCGTAGCCTTTGCCCGAATACTCGGGCGGCACGCCTTGGCGGTCCAGCACGGTGACGCCCTTGTCATCGATATATCGATACAACAGGACTTCCGGTGCCTTTTCTTCCGCCCAGGCCCCCAGTGACGAGCACAGGCCCAACGAAAGAGACAGGCCGATGACGCTCAATCTACGCATAAGAACCCCAGAGCGTTACAGACTTAGATCCCGTATTGCGCCCGATAGGCCTCAACGGCAGGAAGGTGTTGCTTCAATTGTGGATCATCGGCCAGGAATTGCAGTACTTGAGTCAGCGACACGATGCTGATGACCGGGATGCCGAAGTCACGTTCGACTTCCTGGATGGCTGACAGCTCGCCGTTGCCGCGTTCCTGGCGATTGAGCGCGATCAGCACGCCAGCGGCGGTTGCGCCCTGGTCATTGATGATCTGCATGACTTCACGAATCGCAGTGCCTGCAGTAATCACGTCATCAATGATCAGCACATTGCCGCTCAATGGTGCGCCGACCAAGCTGCCGCCTTCGCCGTGGGCCTTGGCTTCCTTGCGGTTGAAACACCAGGGTGTATCGACCTGATGCTGTTCCGCCAAAGCCACGGCCGTCGCGGCCGCCAGGGGAATGCCCTTGTAGGCCGGGCCGAACAGGACATCGAAGGAAATACCGCTTTCAACCACGGCGGCCGCATAAAAGCGACCCAGTTGTGCCAGTGCAGAACCACTGTTGAACAAGCCGGCATTGAAGAAGTAAGGGCTGGTGCGCCCGGACTTGAGAGTGAACTCACCGAAGCGCAAAACGCCGCGATCGATGGCAAAACGGATGAAATCGCGCTGATACGCTTGCATGAAAAAAGTCCCGGATAGCACGGATTTAGCTAATTAGGTAGAGCTCGGGTATCATACACGCACGTGATTTTTGGGGCCATTTATGCGGATCATCAGTGTGAACGTAAATGGCATTCAAGCCGCAGTCGAGCGTGGTTTGCTCAGTTGGCTGCAGGCTCAGAATGCCGACGTCATCTGTCTTCAGGACACCCGCGCCTCCGCCTTTGAACTGGACGACCCAGCCTTCCAACTGGACGGCTACTTCCTTTATGCCTGCGAGGCTGAAGTTCCCGCACAAGGTGGCGTGGCGCTTTACTCTCGGTTGCAGCCAAAGGCGGTTATCAGCGGCCTGGGCTTTGAAACAGCCGACCGTTACGGGCGTTACCTGCAAGCAGATTTTGACAAGCTCAGTATTGCAACGTTGTTGTTGCCGTCGGGTATGAACGGTGACGAAGACTTGAATCAGAAATTCAAGTTGATGGACGACTTCGGCAAATATCTGGACAAGCAACGGCGTAAACGTCGCGAGTACATTTATTGTGGCTCGCTGTATGTTGCGCAGCAGAAGCTCGACATCAAGAACTGGCGTGACAGCCAGCAGTCTCCGGGCTTCCTGGCGCCGGAACGTGCCTGGATGGACGAGATTGTCGGCAATATGGGTTATGTCGATGCCTTGCGCGAAGTCAGTCGTGAAGGCGATCAGTACAGCTGGTGGCCGGACAACGAACAGGCTGAAATGCTCAACCTGGGTTGGCGCTTCGACTATCAGTTGTTGACCCCGGGCCTGCGTCGCTTCGTACGCAGCGCGCGTCTGCCGCGTCAGCCGCGTTTTTCGCAGCATGCGCCGCTGATTGTGGATTATGACTGGACGTTGACTATCTGATTGCAGATACCGCCCACAAAAAAGCCGACGTTGAGTCGGCTTTTTTATGTCTGCGGTCGTTGGAGCGAGGCTTGCCCGCGAATCGAGCGACTCGGTACATCAGGCATACCGGGTAGAGATTTTTCGCGGGCAAGCCTCGCTCCAACGGATCAGAGATCTACTTAACCGGCCGCCAGCAAAACGGATAGCGATACGACAAACCGTCATTGGCCTTGATCGCTGCAATGATGGTCAGCACGGTCGCGCCGATGCCGATCAGCAACAACAGCGGGAAGCCGATGATTACCACGATCAGCATGATGCTGACGGCGATGGCCAGGGACGCAGTGATCTGGAAATTCAGGGCTTCCTTGCCCTGGGCATCAATAAAAGGATCGGTCTCCTTTTTCATCTGCCACAGAATCAGTGGCCCGATCAGGTTGCCGAACGGCAGGACCAGGCCGAGGAAGGCAGCCAGGTGACAGAACATCGCCCATTGACGGATTTCCGCGCTGGGTTGGGGTATCGGCGTTTGG
Source organism: Pseudomonas sp. JUb42 (assembly GCF_024807945.1). Taxonomy (GTDB): domain Bacteria; phylum Pseudomonadota; class Gammaproteobacteria; order Pseudomonadales; family Pseudomonadaceae; genus Aquipseudomonas. Next base: position 378,364 of record NZ_JANUFD010000003.1, read on the forward strand.
CTGTCACTCATTACTGCAACTCCCTGCGTGCATTGATTCAGTCGGCCAGTGCGGCTTGTTGCAGCTCGAAAATCTCGTTCATGCCTTTTTGTGCCAGAGCCAGCATCGCGTTCAGGTCCGCAGGCTGGAACGGCGCGCCTTCAGCGGTGCCCTGGACTTCAATGAAGCCGCCAGTGCTGGTCATTACGACGTTGAGGTCGGTCTCGGCAGCCGAGTCTTCCAGGTAGTCCAGGTCCAGGACCGGCTCACCCTGATACATACCCACCGAAACGGCGGCGATCATTTGCTTGAGCGGGTCGCCGCCTTTGAGGCCGCCACGTTTCTTGATCACTTTCAGCGCGTCGACCAGGGCCACCATGGCGCCAGTGATGGAGGCGGTGCGGGTGCCGCCATCGGCCTGGATCACATCGCAATCGATGTACAGGGTGATATCGCCCAGCTTGGACATGTCCAGTGCTGCGCGCAGGGAGCGGCCGATCAGGCGCTGGATTTCCAGCGTACGCCCGCCTTGCTTGCCACGGCTGGCTTCGCGCTGGTTACGCTCGCCGGTAGCGCGGGGCAGCATGCCGTATTCCGCAGTCAACCAGCCCTGGCCCTGGCCCTTGAGGAAACGCGGAACGCCGTTTTCGACGCTGACCGTGCAGATGACTTTGGTGTCACCGAACTCGACCAGTACGGAACCCTCGGCGTGTTTGGTGTAGTTGCGGGTGATGCGGATCGAGCGGAGCTGATCGGCGGCGCGACCACTTGGACGTTTCATCTGGGATACCTGTACTGGGACGGAAAACTGCCGACCATTATAGGGGCGGATGCTGTTACAGCGCGAGCCACGGGCTGTGCGGCGGTATGTCTGAACCGGCATCAAGCCCCAGGGTCACAACCTTTATAGGGCATCTCTAAAAGTCGGCGACTTGGTTTCATTTTGTTGCCGAAGCTCAATAACGGGGCTTTGCGGTGTGTTTTCGAGCTGGCAGACGCGACCATGACTTATCTGTCGCACTGTCGGATTGGGAGCCTGTGCCGCTCTGCGCTACAATCCTGCGCCTTCGCAGCCTGTCAGCTATTCATGACGTTCAATCGGCAAGGCATCGCCTGCGGCAGCGCTCTTAAACGCATTCAAGAGGGACTTCCCATGGTGCACAGCATGACGGCTTTTGCCCGAGTAGAACGGGCAGGCGTTCAAGGCACACTGAGCTGGGAGCTACGCTCGGTCAATCATCGCTACCTCGAACCGCACCTGCGGCTGCCGGAATCGTTTCGCGATCTCGAAGGTGCCGTGCGCGAGGCGCTGCGCCAGGGGTTGTCCCGGGGCAAGGTCGAATGCACCCTGCGCTTTACTGAAGAAACCGCAGGCAAGCCGTTGCAGGTCGATCGCGAGCGCGCCACGCAACTGGTGGCGGCGGCGGAAATCGTCGCCAGCCTGATCAAGCAGCCAGCCGGGCTCAACCCGCTGGAAGTGCTGGCCTGGCCAGGCGTTCTGGTAGCTGATGCCAGCGATCCCCAGGCCCTGAATGTCGAGGCGATGGAGCTGTTCAACGATGCGCTGACCGAACTCAAGCTCGGTCGTGGTCGTGAAGGCGCCGATCTGGCTAAACTTCTCGACGAACGGTTGGTTTCGATCTCGGCAGAGGTCGCTACCTTGCGTACCCTCGTGCCGCAGATGCTGGCGGCTCAGCGGCAGAAAGTGCTGGATCGTTTTGCCGACATGAAGGCCGAGCTCGATCCGCTGCGCCTTGAGCAGGAAATGGTCCTGCTGGCGCAGAAAAGCGATGTTGCCGAAGAGCTTGATCGCCTGAGCACCCATGTCACCGAGGTGCGCCGGGTGCTCAAGGCAGGCGGGCAAGCCGGGCGTCGCCTGGATTTCCTGATGCAAGAGCTCAACCGCGAAGCCAATACACTAGGCTCCAAAGCCTTCGACCCGCGCAGCACCCAGGCTGCGGTCAACCTCAAGGTGTTGATCGAGCAGATGCGTGAACAAGTGCAGAACATTGAGTAAGGCTACCCCTACATGACCCACAGCACCGGCACCCTGTACATCGTTTCCGCACCTTCGGGCGCAGGCAAGACCAGCCTGGTGAAGGCTTTGGTCGACGCGCAGCCGCAGATCCGCGTTTCGGTTTCCCACACCACCCGCGCCATGCGCCCGGGCGAAGCCGATGGGGTGAACTATCACTTCGTCGATCGCACCCAGTTCGTGTGGATGATCGAGCATGGTGACTTCCTTGAGCAGGCCGAAGTCTTCGGCAATCTCTACGGCACCTCGCAAAGCCGTCTGCAGCAGACTCTGGATGAAGGTCACGACCTGATTCTGGAAATCGACTGGCAGGGTGCGCAACAGGTTCGCAAGGTCATGCCCGATGCCCGTTCGATTTTCATCCTGCCACCGACCCAGCAGGCCCTGCGCCAGCGTCTGACCAACCGTGGCCAGGATAGCGATGACATCATCGAGGGGCGCATGCGTGAGGCGGTCAGCGAGATGAGCCACTACGTCGAGTATGACTATGTGGTGATCAACGACGATTTCGCCAGTGCCCTGGAAGACCTCAAGGCGATTTTCCGCGCCAACCGTCTGACCCAGCCGCATCAGCAGCAACAATTCAGCAATCTGCTCAGCGAATTGCTCGCCTGAACCTGCTGAAGCTTGCGAAAACCCGACCGCTTGTGGCTTGCCGCTTGAAGCTTGCACCTGTCCGCTTGTAAACTATCGAGTCCGCTCGCCCATCCGGGCATCGCGCATCCGCATTTGCTACGAGGAATACCCATGGCCCGCGTAACCGTTGAAGACTGCCTGGAACACGTCGATAACCGCTTTGAGCTGGTCATGCTCTCTACCAAGCGTGCTCGTCAACTGGCAACCGGCGGCAAAGAACCAAAGCTGGCGTGGGAAAATGACAAGCCTACCGTTATGGCGCTGCGCGAAATCGCTGCTGGCCTGATGGATTACGCTGTAATCGCAGAAGCTGAAATCGTTGAAGATGAACCATTGTTCGCGGCGTTCGAGGACGAGTCCAACGAGGCTCTCTAAGCCTATGCCGTGTCGACGTAGTACGGCGCAGAGCACAAGCCATCGGCAAGGAGTCTTATCTTGCCGAGCATAGACGCTCTCGCCGATCGCCTGTCGGCCTACCTCGGCCACGACCAGGTCAATCTGGTCCGCCGAGCGTATTTCTACGCCGAGCAAGCCCACGATGGTCAGCGCCGCCGCAGCGGTGAGGCCTACGTCACGCATCCGCTCGCGGTCGCGAATATTCTTGCCGACATGCACATGGACCATCAGAGCCTGATGGCCGCCATGCTGCACGACGTGATCGAAGATACCGGTATCGCCAAGGAAGCGCTCTGTGCGCAGTTCGGCGAAACTGTGGCCGAACTGGTCGATGGGGTCAGCAAACTGACCCAGATGAACTTCGAGACCAAGGCCGAGGCCCAGGCCGAAAACTTCCAGAAAATGGCCATGGCCATGGCGCGGGACATTCGCGTGATTCTGGTCAAGCTGGCCGACCGTCTGCACAACATGCGCACCCTTGAAGTCCTGTCCGGCGAAAAACGCCGCCGCATCGCCAAGGAAACCCTGGAAATTTATGCGCCCATCGCCAACCGGCTGGGCATGCATGCCATTCGTATCGAATTCGAAGACCTGGGTTTCAAGGCCATGTACCCGATGCGCTCCTCGCGCATTTATCAGGCGGTCAAGCGCGCCCGCGGTAACCGCAAGGAACTGGTCAACAAGATCGAAGAGTCCCTGAGCCACTGCCTGGCGGTGGACGAAATCCAGGGTGAAGTCAGCGGGCGGCAGAAGCATCTGTACGGCATCTACAAGAAGATGCGCGGCAAGCGCCGGGCCTTCAACGAGATCATGGACGTCTATGCGTTCCGGATCGTCGTCGACAAGGTCGATACCTGCTATCGCGTGCTCGGTGCTGTACATAATTTGTACAAGCCGCTGCCGGGACGCTTCAAGGATTACATCGCGATTCCCAAGGCCAACGGCTACCAGTCGCTGCATACCACGCTGTTCGGCATGCACGGCGTGCCCATCGAGATCCAGATCCGCACCAAGGAAATGGAAGAGATGGCCAACAACGGCATCGCCGCCCACTGGCTGTACAAGTCCAGTGACGATGAGCAGCCCAAAGGCACTCATGCCCGTGCCCGCCAGTGGGTCAAGGGCGTGCTGGAAATGCAGCAACGAGCCGGCAACTCTCTGGAATTCATCGAGAGCGTAAAGATCGACCTGTTCCCGGACGAGGTCTACGTCTTCACGCCAAAAGGCCGGATCATGGAGCTGCCCAAAGGCTCCACGGCGGTGGACTTCGCTTACGCGGTGCACACCGACGTCGGCAACAGCTGCATCGCCTGCCGTATCAATCGTCGTCTGGCGCCGTTGTCTGAACCGTTGCAAAGCGGCTCGACCGTCGAAATCGTCAGTGCGCCGGGGGCGAGACCTAATCCGGCCTGGCTCAATTTCGTCGTGACCGGCAAGGCGCGCACCCATATTCGCCATGCTCTCAAGCTGCAGCGCCGTTCGGAATCCATCAGCCTGGGCGAGCGTCTGCTGAACAAGGTCCTGAACGGTTTCGACAGCAGCCTGGAAAAAATTCCGGGCGAGCGGGTCCAGCAAGTCCTGGCCGAGTACCGGGTCGAGGTTATTGAAGATCTGCTCGAAGACATCGGCCTGGGCAATCGCATGGCCTACGTGGTGGCCCGCCGCCTGCTTGGCGAAGGCGATCAGTTGCCGAGTACCGAAGGTCCGCTGGCGATTCGCGGCACCGAAGGTCTGGTGCTCAGCTACGCCAAGTGTTGTACGCCGATCCCGGGCGACCCGATTGTTGGCCACCTGTCGGCGGGCAAGGGCATGGTCGTGCACCTGGACAACTGCCGCAACATCAGCGAAATCCGCCACAACCCGGAAAAATGCATTCAGTTGTCGTGGGCCAAGGACGTCACGGGTGAGTTCAATGTCGAACTGCGCGTCGAGCTTGAGCATCAGCGTGGCCTGATCGCCCTGCTGGCCAGTAGCGTCAACGCCGCCGACGGCAACATCGAGAAAATCAGCATGGACGAGCGCGATGGTCGTATCAGCGTGGTCCAGTTGGTGGTCAGCGTGCACGACCGCGTGCACCTGGCCCGCGTGATCAAGAAACTGCGCGCCCTGACCGGCGTGATTCGCATCACCCGCATGCGCGCGTAGTCCCAAGCCCAACAGGAGTTTTTCATGTCCAAGACCGTTATCAGCAGCGACAACGCCCCGGCGGCCATCGGCACTTATTCCCAGGCGATCAAGGCTGGCAATACCGTGTACATGTCCGGGCAGATCCCGCTGGACCCGAAAACCATGGAACTGGTCGAAGGCTTCGAAGCCCAGACCGTTCAGGTCTTCGAAAACCTCAAGGCTGTGGCTGAGGCAGCAGGCGGTTCGTTCAAGGACATCGTTAAGCTGAACATCTTCCTGACTGATCTGAGCCATTTCGCCAAGGTCAACGAAGTCATGGGCAAATATTTCGAACAGCCGTACCCGGCCCGCGCCGCCATCGGCGTTGCTGCCTTGCCGCGTGGCGCTCAAGTCGAGATGGACGCGATTCTGGTTCTCGAATAAATCCCCAGGCGCAGCGCTTGTGTCGTTGCGCCCTCCTGCTTAGGAAGGACTCTGTTATGCGCTTTGCGCTCGCCCTCTCACTGCTGGCCGCTGTCCTGAGCGGCTGCGCCAGCCACAGCAATCGTTCTCCCGATGGCACCTGGATCAACCAGGCCGCGATCGATGCTGCCGCCAAGGGCGACAATCTGCGTCAGGCGCTGCTGGCCAATGGGCCGAACCTGGAATGGCATATCAATACCAAGGCGAGCCAGGTGACTTACACCAATGGTTTCGAGTTGGTTGAAGGCAAGATCACCAGCATCGCCAACGGCAAGGTGCATGTCGACTACTACAACTACTCCGATGAGTTGAGTATCAAAGGTGACGAGCTGATCCAGGCCGCCAGTGAGTCTGGTCCCGAACAGCACTTTCAGCCACCAAAGGACCCGGCCCCTGCCGGTGCGCCGGTTGGCGCCAGTTTCGAGCGGGCCTTGTATGGTGCCTACCTGGGCGGCAAATGGACCATCGTCAGTGGCGACGGCCAGGGCAGCACCGTGCAGTTCATGCCTGACGGCAGCGTGCAGGGCCTGCCGGAAAATGATCGTTATGCACTGTGCCTGGCTGGCGACTGTGCGTCCATGAGCGGCGAATACGACAGCATGTGGCTGGAAAAGAACGAGCAAGGCAATCCATGGATCTTCGTGCGCAAGGGCAAGCAACTGGAGATTTTCCAGGCGCTGAACAAGGCCGCGGAGAACGACATGCCCGAACTGCATCCGGGCAATCGTCGCTGGTTGCTTGAGCGCAACTGACAGTGGGCGCGACTTGTGGGAGCGAATTCATTCGCGAAAGCGGTATTCTGACCAACAGATATCCGTCGAATGTACGGGCCTCTTCGCGAATGAATTCGCTCCCACAAAGTTGGTGTCAGGCGTCGACCGAAAGCAACGCCGCATACCCCTCGCGATAACTCGGATACTGCGGCACCCAGCCTGTCGCTCTGGCCCTGGCGTTGCTGCAACGTTTGCTGCCGGTGCGACGCAGGGTGCTGTTCTCGGCCCATTGCGTGACATTCAACCGCTTGCGCATCCAGTCCACGACTTCGGCCAGCGGCGCAGGCTCGTCGTCGACACCTATATAGGTGTCTTCCAGCACTTCTCCCTTGGCATCGACCAATAACAGCCACGCCAGCAGCCCGGCTGCGTCATCGGCGTGGATGCGGTTGGCGTAGAGTGGCGGCTCGCTGGCGACGCTGTAGCCCTGGCGCACCCGATTGGATAGATCGCTGCGCCCAGGCCCATATATTCCGGTAAGGCGCACGATGCTGGCAGGCAAGCCGCTGTTCAGCGCGGTCTGTTCGGCCTCGAGCATGATCTGGCCGGAAAAGCCGCCGGGCGTGGTCACCGAGGTTTCATCGGTCCACTCGCCATGTTGTTGCCCGTACACGCTGCTGCTGCTGACGAAAATGACCCTTCGTGGTTTTTGCCCATTCTGTTGCAACCAATCCAGCGCATGTCGCAGGCCGTCGACATAGGCGGCCCGGTAGCCCGCCTCGTCGCGCTCGGTCGGGGTGGCGCAATACACCAGGTAATCGATGCTGCCGGTCGGCCAGTCGGCGGGGATTTGTGCGTCGAACAGATTGCCCGCGACGCCGCGGACCCCTTCGGGCAGGTGCGCGATGTTGCGACGCAGGCCGTAAATGAGCCAGCCATGGGGCTGTAACTGCCGGGCCAGACGGCTTCCTATATCGCCGCAGCCAGCGATCAGTACGGAAGGGGCAGACATTTAGATTCTCCGGTAAAGGTCGATTTTTGCGATCGGAACGAAGAGAAAATCTTCCGATCAGCGTAGGAAAGCGCTAAAAAAAAGGCGTAATGCTTTTGTTAACAAGAATTACTTGCAATAATGCCGCACCATTTGTTCTCCCTCAGTGCGTCCAGGCAGTGCGTGATGCACGGAACGAAGCCCCTCTTTATCTCCTCAGGTCAGGCCAGCATGACACGTATTCAATCCTCCGCTTCGCCAACCAACCCACCTAGCGCTCATCGCGCCTGGGGTGGTATCGCAGCCCTTGTGCTGAGCATGATGCTCGCACCTGTTGCCCTGGCCGATGAGACGACCACCACGACACCACCTGCTGCCCATAGTGAAGCAGCGCCGGCGGCTCCTGCGACGGCTCCAGTTGCTGCGCCGGCCGCTGTACCCGGCGCAACGGCTGCCGCACCTGTCGAAACTCTGGAAGCTCTGCCGGAAGAAGGCGCCAACAGCCTTGGCATGGCCCATGACCTGTCGCCATGGGGCATGTACCAGAACGCCGCCCTCGTTGTGAAAGCGGTCATGATCGGTCTGGCCATTGCCTCGATCCTGACCTGGACCATCTGGATCGCCAAGGGCTTCGAGCTGATCGGCGCCAAGCGTCGTCTGCGCAAGGACATCGCCCTGCTCAAACGCTCCCGCACTCTTAATGAGGCCGGTGAACATGCCAGCCGCGAAGGCACCCTGGCGCACCTGCTGGTGCAGGATGCCATGGAAGAAATGCGTCTGTCGGTCAACAGCCGTGAGCGTGAAGGTATCAAGGAGCGTGTCAGCTTCCGCCTGGAGCGTCTGGTCGCTGCCTGTGGCCGCAACATGAGCGTCGGTACTGGCGTTCTCGCCACTATCGGTTCCACCGCGCCATTCGTGGGGCTGTTCGGTACTGTCTGGGGCATCATGAACAGCTTCATCGGTATCGCCAAGACCCAGACCACCAACCTGGCTGTCGTTGCGCCGGGCATCGCCGAAGCCCTGCTGGCAACGGCCCTGGGTCTGGTTGCGGCCATTCCTGCGGTCGTCATCTACAACGTTTTCGCCCGCTCCATTGCTGGCTACAAGGCGCAGGTTTCCGATGCATCGGCACAGGTTCTGCTGCTGGTCAGCCGCGACCTGGATCACCTGCCACCAGAGCGCAAAGAACAACCGCACATGGTCAAGGTGGGCTAAGCCGTGGGCCTGCATTTAAACGAAGGTGGCGATGACCTCGCCGAAAACCACGAAATCAACGTAACGCCGTTTATCGACGTGATGTTGGTGTTGCTGATCATCTTCATGGTGGCGGCGCCCCTGGCCACGGTCGATATCAAGGTCGACCTGCCCGCTTCCACCGCCAAGCCGCAGCCCAGGCCCGAGAAACCGGTGTTCCTCAGCGTCAAGGCGGACCAGAACCTGTATCTGGGCGACGACAAGGTCACCCGTGAGCAACTCGGCGCCGTGCTGGATGCCAAGACCCATGGCAAGAAGGACACCACGATCTTCTTCCAGGCTGACAAGGGTGTCGACTACGGCGACCTGATGGACGTGATGAATACCCTGCGCACTGCGGGCTATCTGAAAGTCGGTCTGGTGGGCCTCGAGACGGCTGGCAAGAAATGATCACGATGCGCCAACAAATGACGCGCTACAGCGGCAGCCTGATTGTGGTGCTGCTGATTCACGCCGTTGCGATTCTCCTGGCGCTTCGCTGGCCTACTACCCAGGCCGTAGAACTTCCTCCCGCACCCATGATGGTCGAGCTGGCCCCGATACCGGAGCCTGCGCCGCCACCACCGCCCAAGGTCGTTCAACCGCCAACGCCGCCGACGCCGGTGGAAGAGCCGCCCATGCCCAAGCTGGTCGAGGCGCCGAAGCCGGAAATTGCCATTCCCAAGCCGGTGCCAAAGCCCAAGCCGAAACCGCAGCCACCCAAGCCGCAGAAGAAGCCTGAGCCGCCTCAGGAAAAGCCGGCTGAAGAAACGCCTGTGGATACGCCTCCTGCGCCGCCAACGCCGACCAAGCCGGTTGCGCCCCAGGCTTCGCTACCGGCGCCGCCGAGCAGTGCCTTACCAAGCTGGCAGGGTGACTTGCTGCGTCACCTGGGCAAATTCAAGAAGTACCCGGAAGACGCTCGTCGTCGCGGTACGCAGGGTGTTGCTCGCCTGCGCTTCGTCGTTGATGCCGAAGGTAACGTGGTGTCTTACTCGATCGCTGGCAGCTCCGGCAGCCCGGTCCTGGATCGCGCCACGCTGGAGATGATCCGTCGCGCCCAGCCGGTGCCCAAGCCGCCGAAGGAAGATCTGAACAACGGCACTATCGAGATTCTGGCGCCGTTCGTTTACTCCCTGGATCACCGCTAGGGGCTGTTGCCGTTTCAATGCGCTGCATTGAAACGGCAACAACTGCTCTCAAATGTCCTTTTGATGTAAATCAGTGCCGTTGATAACGTGCGTCTATCGATTGCAGCCGCTATGCTGGGGCCGCAACTTCATGGACGCACGCTATGACTCTCACAGAATTGCGCTATATCGTTACCCTCGCTCAGGAACAGCACTTCGGCCATGCCGCCGAACGCTGCCACGTCAGCCAGCCGACACTCTCGGTGGGCGTGAAAAAGCTGGAAGATGAACTCGGTGTGCTGATTTTCGAGCGCAGCAAGAGTGCCGTGCGCCTGACTCCGGTTGGCGAAGGCATCGTTGCCCAGGCGCAGAAAGTCCTCGAACAGGCTCAGGGCATTCGTGAACTGGCCCAGGCCGGCAAGAACCAGCTGACCGCACCGCTCAAGGTCGGCGCCATCTATACCGTCGGCCCTTACCTGTTCCCGCACCTGATCCCGCAACTGCATCGGGTTGCCCCGCAGATGCCGTTGTATATCGAAGAAAACTTCACCCATGTGCTGCGCGACAAGCTGCGCAATGGCGAGTTGGACGCGATCATCATTGCACTGCCGTTCAATGAAGCCGATGTGTTGACCCTGCCGCTGTACGACGAGCCGTTCTATGTCCTGATGCCTGCGGATCATCCGTGGACGCAGAAGGAAACCATCGATGCTTCGGCGCTCAACGACAAGAGCCTGCTGCTGTTGGGCGAAGGCCACTGCTTCCGCGATCAGGTGCTGGAAGCCTGTCCGACCCTGACCAAGGGCAGCGAAGGCGCCAGGCACACCACGGTCGAATCCAGCTCGCTGGAAACCATTCGCCACATGGTCGCATCCGGTCTGGGGATTTCGATCCTGCCGTTGTCGGCGGTCGACAGTCACCACTATGCGTCCGGCGTGATCGAAGTTCGTCCCCTGACGCCGCCGGTGCCATTCCGTACCGTTGCCATCGCTTGGCGTGCCAGCTTCCCACGGCCCAAGGCCATCGAAATCCTCGCGGATTCGGTACGCCTGTGCTCGGTAGCGAAGCCTAAAGAAGTGAGCACTGCCGCGACATGACTGAGTTGTCCGAGGTCTCGGTCACGGCGCTCAAGGGTGTCGGCGAGGCCATGGCCGAGAAACTGGCCAGAGTGGGTCTGGAAAATCTGCAGGATGTGTTGTTCCACCTGCCCCTGCGTTATCAGGATCGCACCCGTGTCGTCCCCATCGGCCAGTTGCGGCCGGGGCAGGACGCAGTGGTCGAAGGCGTGGTCAGCGGCGCCGATGTGATGATGGGCAAACGCCGCAGCCTGTTGGTGCGCATGGGCGATGGCACCGGTGTGCTGAGCCTGCGCTTCTATCACTTCAGCAATGCCCAGAAGGAAGGCCTCAAACGCGGCACCCACTTGCGCTGTTTTGGCGAGGCCCGCCCCGGTGCCTCGGGGCTGGAAATCTATCATCCCGAGTACCGCGCCCTGACCGGCGATGAGCCCGCGCCCGTCGCGCAGACCCTCACGCCGATCTATCCGCTCACCGAAGGCCTGACCCAGCAACGCCTGCGCCAGTTGTGCCAGCAAAGCCTCGAAATGCTCGGGCCGCAGAGTCTGCCGGACTGGCTGCCTGAGGCTCTGGCCCGGGACTATCAGTTGGCGCCCCTGGCTGATGCCATTCGCTACCTGCATCACCCACCCGCCGATGCCGATGTCGAAGAACTGGCCCTCGGTCACCATTGGGCGCAGCATCGTCTGGCCTTTGAAGAGCTGCTGACTCACCAGCTGTCCCAGCAACGCCTGCGCGAAAGCCTGCGTTCCTTGCGTGCGCCAGCCTTGCCCATTGCAAAGAAGCTGCCGAAAAAATTCCTCGCCAACCTCGGTTTCCCACCTACGGGCGCGCAGCAGCGGGTCGGTAACGAAGTTGCCTACGACCTGAGTCAGCCCGAGCCCATGCTGCGTCTGATCCAGGGCGACGTTGGCGCGGGCAAGACCGTGGTCGCCGCCCTCGCCGCCCTGCAGGCCCTGGAAGCCGGTTACCAGGTGGCGCTGATGGCGCCGACCGAGATTCTTGCCGAGCAGCACTACATCAACTTTAAGCGCTGGCTCGAGCCGTTGGGTATCGAGACGGCCTGGCTGGCGGGCAAGCTCAAGGGCAAGGCCCGCGCCGCCTCGCTGGAGCAGATTGCCCGTGGCACACCCATGGTGGTCGGCACCCACGCGCTGTTCCAGGATGAAGTGCAGTTCAAGAACCTGGCCCTGGTGATCATCGACGAGCAGCATCGTTTCGGCGTACAGCAGCGTCTGGCTCTGCGTAATAAAGGTGTTGGCGGGCGGATGTGCCCGCATCAGTTGATCATGACAGCTACACCGATTCCTCGGACCCTGGCCATGAGCGCCTACGCCGACCTCGACACCTCGATCCTCGACGAACTGCCGCCGGGACGTACGCCGGTCAATACCGTGCTGGTGGTCGACAGCCGTCGGGTGGAAGTGGTCGAGCGCGTGCGTGCGGCCTGTGCGCAGGGGCGCCAGGCCTATTGGGTCTGCACGCTGATTGAAGAGTCTGAAGAACTCACCTGCAAGGCCGCAGAAACCACCTTCGAGGAGTTGAGCAGCGCCTTGGGTGAGTTGCGCGTGGGCCTGATTCACGGGCGCATGAAGCCTGTGGAAAAAGCTGCGGTCATGGCCGAGTTCAAGCAGGGGCACCTGCAGTTGTTGGTGGCGACCACTGTTATTGAGGTGGGGGTGGACGTACCCAACGCCAGCCTGATGATCATCGAAAACCCCGAACGCCTCGGTCTGGCTCAATTGCACCAGTTACGCGGCCGGGTCGGTCGGGGCAGCGCTGCCAGTCATTGCGTGCTGCTGTATCATCCGCCGCTGTCGCAGATCGGCCGTCAGCGCCTGGGCATCATGCGCGAAACCAACGACGGTTTTGTCATTGCCGAGAAAGATCTGGAGCTACGCGGGCCGGGGGAGATGCTCGGCACCCGACAGACGGGCTTGCTGCAATTCAAAGTTGCCGATTTGATGCGTGACGCGGATTTGCTTCCTGCCGTTCGCGATGCCGCTCAAGTCTTGCTCGAACACTGGCCGCACCATGTCAGCCCACTGTTGGCGCGCTGGTTGCGGCATGGACAGCAGTACGGCCAGGTGTGACGCACGTCTATGCCTGAACAAGGAGTGAGACCCATAATAACCAAGCCGGGTATACTTCGGCGATTGTAGGAAATTGGACAAAGATCATGACAGAAGTTGCTCACGTTGCAGACGACCACCATGCCCCGTCCGTTATCCGGACTTTGCTAGGCAAGCTGGGCATCAGTTACAACGAAGTCGTGGACGATGCCAGCCTTCCTGCGGCGCGCAAGGTTCAGGCGGTGCTGGTTGAAGATGCGGTCGGTGCTCTGCTGATCCTGTTCGGCCAGAACCAGCTGCTGGATCTCAAGCGTGTGACCGAGCTGACCGGCCGTGACCTCAAGGCTGTGCCTCACGCTCGCCTGTTGAGCATGCTCAACAAGCACAGCCTGCGGATTTTGCCCGGCATTCCTGCGCTGACCAGTTCGCCTTGCCTCTACGACGAGCAAATGCTTCAAGAGCCGAGCCTGCTGATTGATTCGGGTGAACCCGGCCTGCTGCTGGAAATCACCAGCGAAGACTTCAAGAGCATGCTCAGCAAAGCCAGCGCCGCCAACTTCGGCGAGCCACTGGACAAGATCTCGCCGAACCTTGACCGGCCTCACGATGATGGCCAGGAGATTCACTCTGCGGTAAACGCCTTTACCGCCCGGCGCATTCAGCAGCGCCTGGAATCGACTCTGGAAATCCCGCCGCTGGCCGGCACTGCGCAGAAAATCATCAAGCTGCGGGTCGATCCTGACGCAACCATCGACGACATTACCGGTGTGGTGGAAACCGATCCGGCCCTGGCTGCACAAGTGGTCAGTTGGGCGGCATCGCCTTACTACGCCTCCACCGGCAAGATCCGCTCGGTAGAAGACGCCATCGTGCGCGTGCTGGGCTTCGACCTGGTGATCAACCTAGCCCTGGGTCTGGCGTTGGGCAAAACCCTGAGCCTGCCCAAGGATCATCCGCAACAGACCACGCCGTACTGGCAGCAGTCGATCTACACCGCTGCGGTCATCGAAGGCCTGACCCGCGCCATTCCGCGCCCTGAGCGTCCGGAAGGCGGCCTGACCTACCTGGCCGGCCTTCTGCATAACTTCGGTTACCTGTTGCTGGCCCACGTCTTCCCGCCGCATTTCTCGTTGATCTGCCGCCAGCTGGAGGTCAACCCGCATCTGCATCACAGCTATGTCGAGCAGCATTTGCTGGGTATCAGCCGCGAGCAGATCGGTGCCTGGCTGATGCGCTACTGGGACATGCCGGAAGAACTGTCCACCGCCCTGCGCTTCCAGCACGACCCTTACTACGCGGGCGATCATCACAAGTACGCCAATCTGGTATTCCTGTCGGTGCGCATGCTGCGTAACCACAATATCGGCACGGGGCCCAAGCAGGACATTCCAGACGAGTTGTTCGAGCGCCTGCACCTGACCCGCGAAAAGGCGGAAGAAGCCGTAGCCAAAGTGCTGGAAGCCGAAGTGTTGCTGCGCGAACTGGCTTCGCAGTTCGGGCATTGATTCAGCCGTTTTAGATAGTGGTGGGAGCGGATTTATCCGCGAAGGCGGCGGCACATTCAGCATCATCATGGCTGATGCACCGTTTTCGCGAATGAATTCGCTCCCACAGAATGCATTCAACGGTGGGTTCATCGTATTCCCAAACCTTTGTAAGAAATTTCCGAAGCGAAAGCTGGCTGAAAGCTTCTCCCTTTAGCATCACACCATCGTCGGCATCAGACCGACGCTCACAAAAATAATGGTGATGCTGATGTCCGCTACTTCTCCGCTATTCGCTCGTCCCCCATTCCGACTCCACGCGCCGCTCGTTCTGAGCTGATTCGTTTATTCGCTTTTTTCAAATCGCGTAACGCCTGGAGTATTCCTATGTTGACCTTCCTCGGCTTTGCCATGGTTGTGGCTTTCATGTACCTGATCATGAGCAAGCGCATGTCCGCGCTGATTGCTCTGATCCTGGTGCCGATCATTTTTGCGCTGTTCGGCGGCTTTGGTGCCGAGATCGGCCCGATGATGCTCACCGGCATCACCAAGCTGGCGCCAACCGGCGTCATGCTGATGTTCGCCATTCTGTATTTCGCCCTGATGATCGACTCCGGTCTGTTCGACCCGGCCGTGCGCAAGATCCTCAAGCTGGTCAAGGGTGACCCGGTCAAGGTCTCGGTAGGTACTGCCGTGCTGGCTCTGGTGGTTTCCCTGGACGGCGACGGCGCTACCACCTACATGATCTGCGTGGCCGCCATGCTGCCGCTGTACAGCCGCATCGGCATGAGCCCGCGGATCATGGCCGGGCTGATCATTCTGGCCGGTGGCGTGATGAACATGACCCCATGGGGTGGCCCGACCGCCCGTGCGGCCAGTGCCCTGCATGTCGACCCTTCGGCGATCTTCGTACCGATGATCCCGGCGATGCTGGCCGGTGTCGTGGCGATCCTGGTCATTGCCTACTTCTACGGCAAGCGTGAACGCGCTCGCCTTGGTGAGCTGCATGTGGTTGGCGATGAAGTCGATCACAGTGAAATCAGCGTCTCGCAGTTCCCGGACGCCCGTCGTCCTAAACTGATCTGGTTCAACGGCGCCCTGATGCTGGCCTTGATGGTCGCGCTGATCATGGGCCTGTTGCCGCTGCCGGTTCTGTTCATGATCGCTTTCAGTATCGCCATGATCGTCAACTATCCCTGCCTGCAGGCGCAGAAGGACCGTGTTGCGGCCCACGCCGGTAGCGTGCTGGCGGTGGTCGGGCTGATTTTCGCGGCGGGTATCTTCACCGGCATTCTGTCCGGTACTGGCATGGTCGACGCCATGTCCAAAAGCCTGCTGGCGGTGATCCCGGACGCTCTGGGTCCGTACCTTGCGGTCATCACGGCCCTGGCCAGCATGCCGTTCACCTTTTTCATGTCCAACGATGCGTTCTACTATGGCGTGCTGCCGGTGCTCGCTGAGGCTGCCGCGCATTACGGCATCAGCCCGGTCGAAATGGCCCGCGCCTCTATCGTTGGTCAGCCAGTACACTTGCTCAGCCCGTTGGTCCCATCGACTTATCTGCTGGTCGCACTGGCCGGTATCGAGTTCGGTGACCACCAGCGTTTCACCTTGAAATGGGCTGTGCTGGTGTGCCTGTGCATCCTGCTCGCCGCCTTGCTGATGGGGATTTTCCCGCTGTTCAGCACTCTCTAATACAAAACACCCGCCTCGCTGCCGCTCCCTCGGCAGCGAGGCTTTATCGTGCAAAGGAATACCTATGGAATGGCTGCTCAACCCGGAAATCTGGGTTGCTTTCTTGACTCTGACCGCCCTGGAAATCGTTCTGGGCATCGATAACATCATCATGATTTCGATCTTGGTCAGCCGCATGCCCAAGGCCATGCAACCGCGCACGCGGCTCTTCGGCCTGGCGCTGGCGATGATCACGCGGATCATGCTGTTGCTGTCGATCACTTGGGTCATGCGCCTGACGGACGACCTGTTCGTGGTCCTGGGCCAGGGCATATCCGGGCGTGACCTGATTCTGTTCTTCGGTGGTCTATTCCTGCTGTGGAAAAGCTCACAGGAGATCTACCACGGTCTGGAAGGCGAAGAGGAAACCCTGGACGAGCCCAAGGGCAAGGGCGGTCTGTTCCTCTACACCATCATTCAGATTGCGATCATCGACATCGTGTTCTCCCTGGACTCGGTCATCACCGCAGTAGGCATGGTCTCCAATGTGCCGGTCATGATCGCGGCGATCATCGTTGCCGTACTGGTGATGATGCTCTGCGCCGGCGCCATCAGTAATTTCATCGACAAGCACCCGTCGCTGAAGATGCTGGCCCTGTCGTTCCTGATTGTGGTCGGCACCGTGCTGATTGCTGAAGCCTTCGATGTCCATGTGCCTAAAGGCTATGTCTACTTCGCCATGGCGTTCTCTTTGGCGGTGGAAGCCATCAACATCAAGATGCGTACCGCGAAGGCGAAGAAGAAAGCCCAGAGCGAGCCGGTGAAACTGCGTAAGGATGTGCCGGGGCAATAAGTCGCCCACGGTGGGAGCGAATTCATTCGCGAAGGGGTCGGTACAACCGATATATCTTCAGCGGCTTGAATAGTGCTTTCGCGGATGAATCCGCTCCCACACACTTGTATCCCCGCTAAATCCGCGTGCGGCCATGACCGTTTTCGATGGCCACCTAGCTGTTCAAAATCTGAACAAAACCTTGTTTTGTGACAGATTTATTTCAAATGCAAGTTTCCCTATGCCATGCTGGCGCTCTGGCCAAAGGCCAACTAAAGCTTAGTTGGGCGCAACAAATCACTCGTTTCGCTCGCTACATCGCCATATCTTCATCTTCTTGCCTTCCAATGGCACATTTCAGGGGGCTTTCCGTATGCTGACCCTGCTCGATTTATTGTCGGCGGTTTCCCTGTTGATCTGGGGCACACACATCGTTCGTACCGGCATCCTGCGTGTTTATGGCACGCAGTTGCGGCGCGTGCTCAGCCAGAACATGTCGAAACGGCCGCTGGCGTTTATCGCCGGTATCCTCGTCACCGCTCTGGTGCAGAGCAGCAACGCCACCGCCATGCTTGCAACGTCCTTCGTCGGCCAGGGGCTGATGGCGCTGACCCCGGCCCTGGCGATCATGCTCGGTGCCGACGTCGGTACGGCGCTGATGTCGCGGGTGCTGACCTTCGACCTGTCCTGGCTGTCGCCGCTGCTGATTTTTCTCGGGGTGATTTTCTTCCTGTCGCGCAAGCAGACCCGCATCGGCCAGTTGGGTCGGGTTGCTATCGGTCTGGGCCTGATCGTGCTGGCGCTGCAACTGATCGTCACTGCCGCCGCGCCCATCACCCATGCGGCCGGGGTCAAGGTGCTGTTCGCCTCACTGACCGGCGATCTACTGCTTGATGCCCTGATCGGTGCGTTATTTGCCCTGATCTCCTATTCCAGCCTGGCGGCAGTACTGCTCACCGCAACCCTGGCCGGTTCCGACATCATCAGCCTGCACGTCGCCATCGGCCTGGTCATCGGTGCCAATATCGGCAGCGGCCTGCTGGCCTTTCTCACCACCAGCATGCAGAACGTCGCCGGGCGTCAGGTGGCCTTGGGCAGCTTGCTGTACAAGCTGCTCGGTCTGCTGCTGATCACCCCGGTGCTCAATCCGCTGGTGGTGTGGATGGACGGCTTGGGCTTCAGCTCATCGGACATGGTCATCGGCTTTCACCTGAGCTACAACACCCTGCGTTGCCTGCTCATGCTGCCCACGGTCGGCCCCATGGCGCGGCTGTGCGAGCACATCATGCCGATGCGCGCCGAGGTCAACGGCCTGGCCAAGCCGCGTCATCTCGATCTCACGGCGCTGGCAACACCCAGCCTGGCCCTGGCCAATGCCGTGCGCGAAACCTTGCGCATGGGTGATCTGATCGAAGCCATGCTCGCCTCGATGCTGGAAGTGCTGCGTGGTACGCAAACCGCTGTGACTCAGGAAATGCGCCGTCTCAATGATGACGTCGAGGCGCTCTACAGCGCGATCAAGCTGTATCTGGCGCAGATGCCTCGGGACGACCTCAGCGAGCAGGACAACCGCCGCTGGGCCGAAATCATCGAGCTGACCATCAACCTGGAACTGGCCAGCGGTCTGATCGAGCGCATGCTGCGCAAGATCCAGCAGCAGAAGACCGCCCAGCGCCGTTCTTTCTCGGAAGTCGGGCTGGAAGAGCTCAGCGACCTGCAGAGCCAGTTGCAGTCCAATTTGCGCTTGGGCCTGTCAGTGTTCCTCAGTGGCGACCCGGAAAGCGCTCGCCAGTTGCTGCGCGAGAAACGCCGCTTCCGCGCTCAGGAGCGGCGTCTGGCCCACGCCCACGTCAGCCGTTTGCAGCGCAAAGTGGTGCAGAGCCTGGAGACCAGCTCCTTGCACCTGGAGCTGATCGCTGATATGAAGCGCCTCAATTCGCTGTTCTGCAGCAGCGCCTACGCGGTCCTTGAGACGGCAGAGACCGGCGCCCTGTCCAGTGAAGTTGAAGCGGATCCGGCGCTGTAGGCTAATGAATTCCAGTGGGACCGGCTTTAGCCGGGGAGGCGTCGTGATGATCATGCAAATGCAGTGCATGTATCGGCCCTTTCCCGGCTAAAGCCGGTCCCACGGTTTGTCATGCGACAGCCCTGACATGTGAACGTAAACAATCTACTGAAGTCTGTTACACGTACCGGCCCGCAAGGAAGCCTGCTTTATGCGTTGCCTGCTGTTCGCTTGTCTGCTGCTGATTTCCCTGCCTTCGATCGCCCTCGACCGCTTTCAGGTGGAGGGCTATCTCCTGCCCAACGGCCTGCAAGTGCTGCTCAAACCGGGCTATGAAAAAGGCCATGTGGCGATTCGCCTGGTAGTGGGTGTCGGCTTCGATGACTTCCCCTGCGCTGACAAGGAACTGCCGCACCTGCTCGAGCATCTGCTGTTCAGTGGTATCGATGACGGCGGTGAAGGTGCGCTGGAAGAACGCATGCAGGCCCTGGGTGGCGACTGGAACGCCTTTACCAGCAACGCCGATACCACCTTCGTCATCGAAGCGCCGGCGCAGAATCAGCGCAAGGTGCTGGACCTGCTGCTGGCAATCCTCACCCGTACGCGCTTCGATCAGGGCGACCTCGAAACGGCCCGGCGTATCGTCGAGCGTGAAGACGGCGGCCATTATTCGCACCTGCAACGCTGGCTTGACCGCCGCGACCTCGGCCATAGCGCCAGCGGCCAGTTGGCCGTTGAACTGGGGCTCAAATGCGCCGAGCGTCCGCAAGCTGACGACCTGACCCTCAAGCAGGTCGAGGACGTCTACAAAGGCTGGTACGCGCCCAATAACATGAGCCTGATCGTGGTCGGCGATCTCGACCGCCTGCTGCCGAGCTACCTGGAACGTACGTTCGGCCAGATGAACGCTGTGGAACCCACCGATCATCCGCCCTTGCCTGCCGTCGATGGTCACGCCGAAACCCGTCGCACCCTGATGCGCGGCATGCTTGGTGATGGCGCGCGCATGCACCTGATCTACCCGGAGCCCGAACTGGGCGAGCAGCATGACGAAACCCTGGAACTGCTCAAGGCCTACCTCGACTGGGCGTTATACAGCGATCTGCGCCTGAAGAATGGCTTGTCCTACGGGCCATGGGCCGAGCGCGAGGTGTTTGGTGACAGCGGTTTCCTCAGCCTGAATGCCGATCTGGACCGGCGCGATGTCGATGAGGCCGAAGACGATATTCACAACCTGCTGCAGCGCCTGAACAAGGACGGCCTGGATCCGGCGACTTTCGCCCGTCTGCAACAGACCCTGATCGCCAAGCAGGCCTGGGCCGTGCAGGGCAACAGCGCCTTGGCCGATTACTACTGGGGCTCGCTGAACGAGTATGAAGACGGCCATTTCGATGACCCCGCCAAGCGGATTAAGGCCGTCAGTGTCGATACCGCCAATCAGGCCCTGCATCGTTTGTTGGTGCAGACACCCTACACGCGTATTGAAAAGCCACTATTGAGCTACGACGGCTTATATTGGCTGGTTGCCGCCATCGCGGGCCTGCTGCTGTTGCTGTGCATGCTGCTCATGTGGCGCAAGCGCAGGTAGAGGCTGTTATCCTGCGGCCCCTTTTTTTGTAACGACAAAGCGAACGCCTAAATGCTCGATTGGAACGCCCACATATCCCGCGTGCTTGGCCTGATGAAGCGCTATCCGGGGGTGATTGCGGCGGGCGGTTTCATTTCGGGGATTTGCAGCTTCATTCTGGTCGACCGGCAACAGGGCCTGGCCACCTGGATTGCCACGGTGATGCTGATCAGCTGGCTGTGGCTGATGATCGAAAACAGCGCCACCGCCCTGTTCACCCGGCTGTTCAAGCGCGAGATTCCTCAGGGGCTGCTGCGTTACGGCACCCAGATGATCCATCAGGAAAGCCTGTTTTTCGTCCTGCCGTTCTTCTTTATCACCACCACCTGGAACAGCGGCCAGTCGGTGTTTACCACGGTACTGGGCATCGCCGGGCTGATCTCCATCACCGACCCGTTGTACTACCACTGGCTGGCGCCGCGGCGGTGGCTGTTCATGGCCCTGCACACGCTTACCCTGTTCGCCGCGCTGCTGACGGCGCTGCCGATCATCCTGCACCTGACCACCGCTGAGAGCTACAAGCTGGCCCTGGGTATTGCCATGCTGCTGTCGTTTCCCAGCCTGGCCACGAGTTTCCCCATCAATACCTGGCGCCGAGGCATCGTTCTGGTGCTGATGACCTTTTCCATCGGCGCGGCGGGCTGGACCCTGCGTTCCTGGGTGCCGCCAGCCACCCTGTGGATGACCGAGTTCGCCGTCAGCACCAGCTTCGATGAGAAGAACCGCACTCCCGGCGACAATATCGAGCAGATCAGCGCCAATCAGATGCGCAGTGGCGGTCTTTACGCCTATACCTCGATCAACGCACCGCGCGGCCTGGACGAGCAGATTTTCCACGTCTGGTCGCGCGATGGCGTGGAAATGGACCGCATTGCCATGAACATTCATGGCGGGCGCAAAGAAGGCTATCGTGCGTGGACACACAAACAGAACTTTCCGGCTGATATCGTCGGCCACTGGCAGGTACGGGTGCTGACCGAAGACGGGCAAATGATCGGTGTGCTGCGCTTTGACGTGGTCGACGGTGATCAGCCTGCGGTGACCAGCCCCGTGGTCAAACCCATGGGCCTGAAGCCGCGCGATGACTCGGCCCCCGATAAGGCAGACGCTCCAGCGAAATAGAGGCAGCATGACCACGCAGACGCTGACCGCACATGACCATTCTCCGGCAGCCACTGCCCCCGGACGGGCCGGCAGCGCTGTGCTGGATACTTCGACTACGCCTGCGCAACTGCGCATCGACGGTGACTGGACGCTGCCCCATTACCGTGTGCTGAAGCAGCAGACCGACGCACTTGGCAGCAACTATGACGCCAGTGTGCCGGTGGACATGAGCCGCCTGCGCGCGCTGGACACGGCAGGCGCCTCGCTGTTGGTGGAGCTGCTCGGCACCGAACGCCTGGCCAGACTTGCGGTGAATGCTCCGGAGCTGCCCCTGTCCAGCCGCGCCCTGCTGCAAACCATCCAGACAGCTTTATGTGACTACTGCGCCCCGGCCAAGGAGCCGGAAATTGCCGTCGGCATGCAGTTGTTGGCGCGTATCGGTTGCGCAGTGGACAAGGTCTGGACCGACACCCTGCAACTGCTGGGCTTTATCGGCCTGATCCTGCAAACCGTAGTGTTCAATCTGCCCCGCCCCAAGCGCTGGCGCATGACGTCGGTGATCACCCATATCGAACAGACCGGCCTCGATGCCGCGCCCATCGTTGCGCTGCTGACCTTTCTGGTCGGCGCTGTGGTGGCGTTCCTGGGCGCCACGGTGCTGAAAACATTCGGCGCGAGTATCTTCACCGTCGACCTGGTGGCGTTCTCTTTCCTGCGCGAGTTTGGCGTGCTGCTGACCGCTATTCTGATGGCCGGCCGTACCGCCAGTGCCTTTACCGCGCAGATCGGCTCGATGAAGGCCAACGAAGAAATCGATGCCATCCGCACCCTCGGCTTGAGCCCTGTGGAATTGCTGGTCGCGCCGCGGGTATTGGCCTTGTTGATTTCCCTGCCGCTGCTGACCTTTCTGGCGATGATCTGCGGCATTATCGGCGGCGGTGTGGTCTGCGCCTTGTCCCTGGATATTTCCCCGGCCATGTTCCTCTCGTTGTTGCAGGCAGATATCGGGGTGCAGCACTTTCTGGTGGGGATCGTCAAAGCGCCGATCTTTGCCTTTTTGATTGCTGCCATTGGTTGCCTGGAAGGCTTCAAGGTCAGCGGCAGCGCCGAGTCTGTCGGCGCCCACACCACCTCCAGCGTGGTGCAGTCGATTTTCGTGGTCATCGTCCTCGACGCCATGGCCGCACTGTTTTTCATGGAGATGGGTTGGTGATCAAGAGTCCGCACCTGCGCAGTGAAGCGGTGATCGAAGTGCGTGGCCTGTGCAATCGTTTTGGCAGCCAGAGCGTGCACGAAAACCTCGATCTGGACCTGTATCGCGGCGAAATCCTCGGCGTGGTCGGTGGCTCGGGGACCGGCAAGTCAGTGCTGCTGCGCAGCATCGTCGGCCTGCAGCGGCCCAGCGCCGGGAGCATTCGGGTCTTTGGCGAGGATTTGCAGCAGTTATCCGAGAACGCTCGCTCCCAGGTCGAGCGGCGCTTTGGCGTGTTGTTTCAGAAGGGTGCGCTGTTTTCCTCCCTGACCCTCACGGAAAACGTCGCCCTGCCCTTGATTGAGCACGCCCGGCTCAGTCGCGACGAAGCCGAGCACTTGGCCGGGGTCAAGCTGGCTCTGGCCGGGTTGCCGCTGTCGGCGGCGCACAAGTACCCGGCCTCACTGTCGGGCGGCATGATCAAGCGTGCCGCTCTGGCCCGCGCGTTGGCTCTGGACCCGGACATCCTGTTTCTCGACGAGCCCACAGCGGGGCTTGATCCCATCGGCGCCGCAGCCTTCGACCAGTTGATCCTGACCCTGCGCGATGCCCTGGGCCTGAGCGTGTTTCTGGTCACCCATGACCTGGACACGCTCTATACCATCACCGACCGGGTCGCGGTGCTGTCGCAGAAACGCGTGCTGGTGGCCGCGCCCATCGACAAGGTCGCGGCGACTCAGGATGCGTGGATTCACGAGTATTTCCACGGGCCGCGCGGACGCGCTGCCTATTCCGCCATGTCCCTGCCCAAAGAGGTTTGATGATGGAAACCCGTGCCCATCATGTCTTGATCGGCCTGTTCACTGTGATCGTGGTGGCGGCGGCGCTGCTGTTCGGCCTGTGGCTGGCCAAGTCCAGTGTCGACAGCGCCTTCAAGGATTACGAAGTGGTGTTCAACGAGGCGGTGACCGGCCTGACCAAAGGCAGCGCCGTGCAGTACAGCGGCATTACTGTGGGCAGCGTCATGCAGCTGCGTCTGGACCCCAAGGACCCGCGCCGGGTGCTGGCGCAGATCCGCCTGGTCGGCGAAACCCCGATCAAGCAGGACACCCAGGCCAAGCTGGCGCTGACGGGCATCACCGGCACCTCGATCATCCAGCTCAGTGGCGGCACGCCGCAAAGTGCCGAGCTGATCGGCCTCGACGGGCGCCTGCCGGTGATCATCGCCTCGCCCTCGCCTATCTCGCGGCTGCTCAATGACAGCAATGACCTGATGAGCAGCATCAACCAGCTGCTGCATAACGCCAACCAGATGTTCTCCGCCGAGAACGTGCAGAACCTTTCCGCCACCCTCGCCCATCTGGAGCAGGCGACCGGCGCTGTCGCCGATCAGCGCGATGACATCCGCCAGACCCTCAAGCAGATGGGCCAGCTCAGCAAGCAGGCCAGTGCCACTCTGGAGCAGACCGCCGGGCTGATGCGCAGCGCTGGCGGCCTGCTTAACAATGAGGGCAAGCAGGCATTCACCAGTGCCGAGCAGGCGATGAAGTCCCTGGCCCAAAGCACGGCGACCATCAACGGCCTGCTCAAAGACAACCGCCAGTCTCTGGACAGCGGCATGCAGGGCCTCAATGACCTCGGCCCCGCCATCAACGAATTGCGCGAGACCCTGGCCTCGCTGCGGGCGGTGTCCAAGCGTCTGGAAGCCAACCCCAGCGGCTATTTGCTCGGGCGTGACAAGAACAAGGAGTTTGAACCATGACAGACCTGAAATCAGTGGTAGGCCGCTGCTTGATCGTGAGTGCGATGGCGCTATCCAGCGCCTGCTCGATCTTGCCGCCTGCTGAACCGATGGATGTCTATCAGTTGCACGGCGGGCCTTACTCGCGCCTGACCGGCACCAAAGAGCTGGTGCAATGGTCCCTGCGCATCGATCGGCCCAAGGCCAGCGAGGCTCTGGACAGCCCGCGCATTGCCGTGGTGCCCCAGGACAACCTGATCAGCAGCTACAAAGGCGCGCGCTGGAGCGACGCCGGGCCGCTGATGCTGCGTAACCAGATTCGCGACCTGTTCGTCACCGACCATCGGGTGCAGGCTGTCAGCACCGATGACACTAATCTGCAGGCCGATTTCGAGCTAAATGGCGACCTGCTGGCCTTTCAGAGCGAATACCGGGGGGCGGCGATTGACGTGGTGATTCGCTACGACGCGCGATTGGTCGACGACCGCCAGCGCATCATCGCCGGTCACCGCTTCGAAGTGCGTCAGCCAGCCAAGGGCAAGGAAGTACCGGCGGTAGTTGCGGCTTTTGACACTGCGAGCAACGAGCTGGCGTGGCAGGTATTGGAGTGGACGTTGCAGGAAGGGAGCAAGAATCACCCTTCCTCAAGATAAGCGCAGATCCGTGGGAGCGAGGCTTGCCCGCGAAGAGGCCGATACATTCAAAACATTTGTTATGAAAGATAAATCGCTTTCGCGGGCAAGCCTCGCTCCAACGCAGGCGTGTTTTATCACTAACCCTGGGCGGTAGCCCCAAAGAACCAATAGCAGACGAAAATCGCCGCAATCACTCCGGCCAGCTCCGCCAGCAGGGCGCAGCCCACTGCATGCCGGGCGCGCTGGATGCCGACGGCGCCGAAATACACCGCCAACACATAGAAGGTGGTCTCGGTACTGCCCTGAATCGTCGCCGCCACCAGCGCCGGGAAGCTATCCACGCCCTGGGTTTTCATGGTCTCGATCAGCATGGCCCTGGCCGCGCTGCCGGAGAACGGTTTGACCAGCGCGGTGGGTAGGGCATCGACGAAACGGGTGTCCAGGCCCAGCCACTGCACCACATGGCGAATGCCTTCAAGACCGAAGTCCAGCGCCCCGGATGCGCGCAACACGCCCACTGCGCAGAGCATCGCCACCAGATAGGGCAGCAGGCTCTTGGCCACGTCGAAGCCTTCCTTGGCGCCTTCGACAAACATCTCGTAGACCTTGACCTTGCGCAGCGCGCCGACGATCAGGAATAGCAGGATCAGGCCGAACATCATCAGATTGCCGAGGATCGACGACAGACTCGCCAAGGCCGTGGCCGACAGGGTCGCCAGCAGGGCCATGAAGCCACCCAGGATCAGCGCGCCAGGCACCAAGTACGCGAGCACCACCGGGTCCCACAGGCGCAGGCGCTGCATGAAGGCCACCGACAGCAGACCCACCAGGGTCGAGGCGCTGGTTGCCAGCAGGATCGGCAGGAACACCAGGGTAGGGTCCACGGCACCCTGCTGGGCGCGATAGATAAAAATCGTCACCGGCAGCAGGGTCAGGGACGACGCATTGAGTACCAGGAACAGGATCTGCGCGTTACTGGCCGTGGTTTCGCTGGGGTTAAGCTCCTGCAGCGAGCGCATGGCCTTCAGGCCGATCGGCGTGGCGGCGTTGTCCAGGCCCAGGGCGTTGGCAGCGAAGTTCAGGGTGATCAGGCCCAGGGCAGGGTGCCCGGCCGGCACGCCCGGCATCAGGCGCAAGAACAGCGGCCCAAGAACCTTGGCCAGCCAGTCGACGATCCCGGCCCGCTCGGCGATACGCAGGAAGCCCAGCCAAAGAGTGAGAGTGCCGAACAGCACCACCATCACCTCAACCGACAGCTTGGCCATGGCAAAGATACTTTCCACCATCGCGGCAAAGATCCCGGCGTTGCCGCCCACCAGCCATTGCGCCAGTGCCGACACCGCTGCCACGAGAAAAAAGCTGAGCCATAGGCCATTGAGCATCAGGCGGATCCTTCAACTGAAAACTACGGATTGTGGGACCGGCTTTAGCCGGGAAAGCGCCGGTCCAGCCGATACTCTTCTATCGTCTGGTAACCGGTCTTCCCGGCTAAAGCCGGTCCCACAACAACCCCCACACCGAGTGGGATTTTTATGTGACGCGGCGATGATAGCGGTGGCACCCCGGAAACAACAAACCCCGAAGATGTCGGGGTTTGTGTGTGCTGCGTTGCCGGGGTTATTCGGCGGCGGTACGGCCTGCCGGAATGGCTTCCTTGCTGCGCCAGTGCGGCAGGGAGTTCCAGTAGCGCTGGCCCTTGGCATCGTCGTACATGCCTTCCCAGCGCGCGATGACCAGCACGGCCAAGGCGTTGCCGATTACGTTCAGCGCGGTGCGGGCCATGTCCATGATGCGGTCGACGCCAGCAATAAAGGCCAGGCCTTCCAGCGGGATGCCAGCGCTGCCCAAGGTCGCGAGCAGGACCACGAAGGACACGCCCGGCACACCGGCAATACCCTTGGAGGTGACCATCAGCGTCAGCACCAGCATGATCTGAGCGCCGACCGACAGGTCAATGCCATACAGCTGGGCGATGAAGATGGCGGCGATGCTCTGGTACAGGGTCGAGCCGTCGAGGTTGAACGAGTAGCCGGTCGGCACCACGAAACTGCAGATGGCTTTCGGCGCGCCGTAGGCTTCCATCTTCTCGATGACCCGTGGCAGCACGGTTTCGGAGCTGGCGGTGGAGTAGGCCAGCACCAGCTCATCCTTGAAAATGCGCATCAGCTTGATCACCGAAAAGCCGAACAGGCGAGCAATCAGGCCCAGGACCACGAAGGCGAAGAAGGCAATCGCGATGTAAACCAGGATCACCAGCTTGGCCAGTGGCAGCAGCGAGGCGAAACCGAAGTTGGCGACGGTCACGGCGATCAGGGCGAACACACCGATCGGGGCGTAGTTCATGATCATGTGCGTGACCTTGAACATGGTCTCCGAAACGCCCTGGAATACCTTGACCAGAGGCTCGCGCACGTCGTTTTGCAAGGCCGACAGGCCCATGCCGAACAGTACCGAGAAGAAAATGATCGGCAGCATGTCGCCACGGGCAACAGCGGCGAAGATATTCGAGGGTATCAGGTTGAGAATGGTCGCGATAAAGGCGTGATCATGCTGAACTTCGGCAGTGGTCTTCTGGTACTGGGAGATATCCACAGTACCCAGGGTGCTCATGTCGATGCCGCTGCCTGGATGGAATAGATTGGCCAATACCAGCCCGACGATGATGGCGACCGTGGTGACAATTTCAAAGTAAATGATGGTTTTCAGGCCGATGCGGCCCAGCTTCTTGGCATCGCCAACCCCGGCGATCCCCACGATCAGCGACGATACGACAATCGGGATGACGATCATCTTGATCAGGCGAATGAAGATATCGCCTGCCGGTTGCAGAATGTTGCTGATCCACCAGGCCTTCTCGGCGCTGAAGTGGTTGAGCAGCGCCCCCAGCGCGACGCCCAGTACCAAGCCAATGACGATCTGCCAGGCGAGGCTCAGTTTTGCCTTCTTCATATCGTTACCCTTGTTTTCAAGTGGCCAGGGGTTCTGAAACCGACATTTCCCGTGCCGTTTTCAGGCATGGGCTTTTTACGCCGAAATGGATCCAGAATTGCCCTGAAGATCACTGCAAACGAGCGTCCCAGCTCTGTAGCAGGCGAAAAAAGGCGCAACTATTCCGATGCAGGCGGGGTGCGTCTAATGCCGTAAATGACTACCCCATGCCGAATCGGCATAACGCTTGGGGGCGGATAAAGCCGCAGGCGACTGGAAGGAGGGCGTGACGAAATGCCGCTATTCGGCTTCAGGCTGGCTAAAACGTCGCCTGTAGCGTGGCAAGGGAGGGCAACAAGAGATGTGTTTCAAATAAAGAACGTCACATCAGCTGCAAGGTGGGAGGATGAAAATTCTCGATAAGTGGCTGATTTATTTCAGGTCGGCTCAAGGGATTGACGATTTATAGGTCGAGCAGGACCGGCTTGGCAGGGAGGAAGTCGCTGACGTCCTTCCTGTTGAAACCGGTCCTGTCGCCTCACCTGACCCGGCCCTCATCGGAGGCACTCCCTGTGCCCCTAGGTCACACCGATTAACCTCATCAGCGCATCCCGGCCCCTTGGTCATGCGCGCACCGTCCTCGGGTGGCGCAGCGTTCGGAGAGCACAGTGTCGTGCTCTCGTCGTGATTCAGTACCAGTTCGGGTCTTTGCGCAGCTCTTCTTGCAACAGAGCCTGCATGCCCTCATTGGGTTTGCCCAGATAACGGACGGTGTCATGGCGCGTCGGAGATTTGTCCGCTGGCAAGCCAGCAGGCACCTCGACCAACATCGCATAGGCATCCTGTTTGTCGAAACTGAACGCCACGATCAGGCGTTTGTTTCGGCAGCTATCTGCTGTTTCGCACAGTGGCCCGACCAGGTATTTCTCGCCTTTTTCGGTCACTGCAGACATTTGCTCGGTACTGGCGCCGGAGAGATTGATCACCCAATCGGGTAAACGTTCCTCGCGTTTGACCAGGCCCGTCCAGGTTTCACGGTACTCGGGGGCGGCGTGCAGCAGCTCATTAACCCGAGATTGCCCGTCATTGCCTGCCATGACGCTGGCGCTGCCGCCCACTAGCAGGGCGGCGACCAGTGACTGCCAACGAGTCAGCATGTTCAGCCTCGACCGCGGCGACCGAAGAAGAACGACACTACGAACATCACCAGGAACACGATGAACAGGATCTTCGCGATACCAGTTGCAGTGCCTGCGATACCACCGAAGCCCAGTACGGCGGCGACAATGGCGATGATCAGAAACGTGATAGCCCAACTCAACATGGTGAATCTCCTTTCTTTCCGTTTTAAATCAAGTAAGCAACAGAGGGATCAGAAGACCCAGCTTTGACGTTGCGGCATTTCACCCACTTCTTTGGCTGCCGCCTGGTTTTCTACAGACGTGAAGCTCAGTGCCGCGTCTTTGGTAACAGGCGCGGTCGCTGCGGTGAAAGGGGTGTGATGAATCATGGAAATGCGGTTGACCGCAGGGGTTTGATCGACGGAGGTCCAATGAACGAACTGCTGAACCACGATCAAAGTCACCAACAGCGCCAGGCTCAAAAACAGGCCTTGCTGGATGTGCGCTGGGGAAACCTTTGATTTGGCAAAGTGCAGGCTGTTCATCCGAAGCTCCTTCCACCTGAGTGGCATTCAATCTTGTTGTGGCCGATACGTCCCGGCCTTGCTTGAAGGAGATATTGCAGCCTGCATGCCAGCTTTTTTTAAATAAAAAGTACAATAAAATCAGTTAGTTATAATTGATGTGGGAATCTTCCTGCGAGCATCCTGCACGATTAAACATTTAGCGTCGTGCGTTTTGCATGATCGCTCGCAGGGACTCTGGGTCAGCCCGTACTGCGTGCCATCACCTTGAGCGCATCTGCATTGACGCCTTTGACCCCACGGATGTTGCGGGTAATTTCCACTGCCAGTTCCTTTTCGGCGAAATTGGCGACCACCCCGTTGAGGGTGACCAGACCGTCCTTGGTCTCGACCTTGATATTCAAGCCGTCCAGATTGCGGCTATAAATCAGGCTGGATTTCACCTTGCTGGTGATCCACGCATCGCTGAGCTGCTCGGCGGGATTACTGGTCTGGGGTTCAGTGCGCGAGGCGATGGAGTCGGCGGCGCTGATGCTGATCAGGTTATTCACACTGGTCACACCATCGGTATTGCTCGCCAGGCTGCCGGCCAGATCCTTGCCTTCGGGGCTGGTCGCGCGGCCCTTGAGGGTGACCACGCCGGCCTCGCTATCGACGTCGATATTCAGCGCTTCAGTCACGCTGTTCCATAACAGCTTGGATTTCACCGTGGCGGTGAGGGTCGCGTCCTCAAAGCGCTGGGCCATATTGGCCTTGGTGCCCGGCTCGGCGGCGACGTTGGCGTCGATTTCCAGCTGGTTGTCGACCTTTTGAATGCCTTGGGTGTCGAGAGCAATGCGTTCGGCCAGTTCGCGGTCGACCTGGTTTTCCACTTTGCCCTTGAGCACCGCAGTGCCTTGTTCGACATGTACGTCGATCTTGAACGGGCTCAGGTGCCGATTGAGGGCGAAGGCCGTCCAGATTGAACCTTCTTGACGGGCTTCGGCCAATTGAGTGGGCAGGTCGTTCTGCGCCGCACTGGCCATGAGCGGGGTCAGGCCAAGGGCTATGGTGGTGGCGGTGGCCAGGGCGAGCTTTTTCAGCGGGGGCATGGCACGTCTCCATTGATGGCGATGCGTGGGTTTTCAGGTTTGTCATGTGCTTAGACAAGCCTGTGAACCTCGCAAGCCATGTGCCAGCCCTGATATACGGGTAAATACCCTTTAAATTCAGTCGGTTAAATTAAATCTTGGCAGATAGATACCATGCAGCCCGCATAATCAATCAGAATTCGCCATGCAACTTGCACGATTATTCCGTGACTAACCAAGATCATTCACTTAGGAGCGTAGGAAAAATGGAAGAAGCCACTGAGATTCAGGGCCGTATTCTGCTTGTGGATGACGAATCCGCGATCCTGCGAACGTTCCGCTATTGCCTTGAAGACGAGGGCTACACCGTCGCTACGGCTAACAGCGCGGCCCAGGCCGATTCGCTGTTGCAGCGCCAGGTGTTCGATCTGTGTTTCCTCGACCTGCGTCTTGGCGAAGACAACGGCCTTGAGGTGCTGGCACAAATGCGCATTCAGGCGCCATGGATGCGCGTAGTCATAGTGACCGCGCACTCGGCAGTGGATACGGCGGTGGACGCCATTCAAGCCGGCGCTGCCGATTACTTGGTCAAACCCTGCAGCCCGGACCAATTGCGTCTGGCCACGGCCAAACAGCTCGAAGTACGACAATTGTCGGCGCGCCTTGAAGCCTTGGAAGGCGAAGTGCGCAAGCCCAAGGACGGTCTGGACTCCCACAGCCCGTCGATGATGGCTGTGCTGGAAACCGCGCGGCAAGTTGCCAATACCGATGCCAACATCCTGATTCTCGGCGAGTCCGGTACCGGCAAGGGCGAGCTGGCCCGGGCCATTCACGGCTGGAGCAAGCGCGCCAAGAAGTCGTGCGTCACGATCAACTGTCCGTCGCTGACCGCCGAACTGATGGAAAGCGAGTTGTTCGGCCATAGCCGCGGCGCGTTTACCGGCGCCAGCGAGAGCACGCTGGGCCGCGTCAATCAGGCAGATGGCGGTACGTTGTTTCTCGACGAGATCGGCGATTTTCCTTTGACGTTGCAACCCAAGTTGCTGCGTTTTATTCAGGACAAGGAATACGAGCGTGTGGGCGACCCGGTTACCCGTCGCGCTGACGTGAGGATCCTGGCGGCCACCAACCTCAATCTGGAGGACATGGTACGCAGCGGTCGTTTCCGTGAAGACCTGCTGTATCGTCTGAACGTCATCACCTTAAACCTGCCGCCATTGCGCGAGCGCAGCGAAGACATCCTGACCCTGGCCGATCGTTTTCTCGCCCGCTTCGTCAAGGATTACGCGCGCCCGGCTCGTGGTTTCAGTGAAGAGGCCCAGGCAGCCCTGCTCAACTATCGCTGGCCCGGCAATATCCGTGAGCTGCGCAACGTAATCGAGCGTGCCAGCATCATCTGCGGGCAGGAGCGGGTGGAAGTCAGTCATCTCGGAATGGGTGAGCAGCCGACCAACAACGCCCCGCGTGTCGGCGCCGCATTGAGTCTTGATGAGTTGGAAAAGGCCCATATCGGTGCCGTGCTTGCCACCAGCGACACTCTGGATCAGGCAGCCAAGACCCTGGGCATTGACGCCTCCACGCTGTATCGCAAACGCAAGCAGTACAACCTGTGACCCGCCCATGAAACTGGCGATGAAGTTAAGAACCCGGCTATTTCTCAGCATTTCGGCGCTGATCACCGTCGCTTTGCTGGGGTTGCTGCTTGGATTGGTCAGTGTCGTGCAGATGGCCAAGACCCAGGAAGTTTTGATTCAGCACAGCTTTGAAACCCTCGACATGGGGCTCAAGCTGCGGCAGAACCTGGGTGATCAACTGGTGATCATGCTCAAGGGCAGGCCGGATGGTGATGTCCTGAGGAGCACGCAGGCGCAATTCAGCGAGTTGTTAAGCGGCGCGACTGAATATGAGCGCGAGAACCACCTTCGCACAGGCTTCGGCGACGTTTCCCAGGCTTACAAGAGCTTTATCGACACCTACGAGCAGTCTGATGGCGGCTCGCGCAGTCTGCGCGACAACCCGGCGCTGAGTTCCAGTTTCAATGCCTTGCGCACTTCACTACTGGCTTCGCACAAGCTCGCTCTGGACAGCATCAGCGAGGCCGAGAGTGATTCGCGCCAGCGCGCGCTGTGGATTGCCGGGCTGCTGGGGCTGGTCGGTATCGCAGTGTTGGGCATAGGTTTCATCACCGCTCACGGTATCGCCCGACGCTTTGGCGCGCCCATCGAGGCGCTGGCCAAGGCGGCGGACAATATCGGCCAGGGTAATTTCGAGGTGACACTGCCGATTTCGTCGGCGGCAGAGATGAACCAGTTGACCCGCCGCTTTGGCATCATGGCCGAAGCCTTGCGCCAGCATCAGGCCACCAATATCGATGAACTGCTGGCCGGTCAGCAACGCTTGCAGGCGGTGCTCGACAGTATCGACGACGGCCTGCTGATCATCGACCGTCAGGGTCGCCTGGAGCACCTTAACCCCGTGGCCCAGCGTCAGTTGGGCTGGGACGAGGAGCGCCTTGGTCAGGGCCTTGGCGAAGCCTTGGAACGTCCGGAAATGGACGAGCAGCTGTATTTGACCCTGCGCGGCGGTACGCCGGATCAGGCGCCTGAAGACCTGAGTGTGGAGGTGGATGGCGAATCGCGCCTGCTGACCTACAGCCTGACTCCGGTCAGCCACACCAAGGGGCATATTCTCGGAGCGGTGATGGTTCTGCACGATGTCACCGAACAGCGTGCCTTCGAGCGGGTACGCAGCGAGTTTGTCCTGCGCGCCTCTCA
Source organism: Pseudomonas sp. JUb42 (assembly GCF_024807945.1). Lineage (GTDB taxonomy): Bacteria > Pseudomonadota > Gammaproteobacteria > Pseudomonadales > Pseudomonadaceae > Aquipseudomonas. Next base: position 411,925 of record NZ_JANUFD010000003.1, read on the forward strand.
CGAGTTGCGCACCCCGGTGACCGGCATGCATATGGCTTTCGGCCTGTTGCAGGAGCGTCTGCATTTCCCTTCCGAATCCCGGGAAACCGACCTGTTGACCACGGTCAACGAAGAAATGCAGCGCCTGATGCAGTTGATCAACGACCTGCTGAACTTCTCTCGTTATCAGAATGGCCTGCAAAAGCTCAGCCTTGGCGCGATCGCCGTCGACGAACTGCTTGAGCACACGCGTGACCGCTATGAAGCTCAGGCCCAGGAGCGCGGGATTGTGCTGATGGTGGAGATGCAGGGCACCCTGCCGCATCTGCATGCCGACCGCGCGCAGCTGGATCGGGTGCTGGAAAACCTGCTCGACAACGCCCTGCGCCACACGCCCGACAATGGCCTGATCCGCCTGCAGGCCCGACGTCACGCCGAGCGGCTGATCATCGGTGTCGAAGATAACGGCGAGGGCATTGCTTACGGGCAGCAGGGCCGGATCTTCGAGCCGTTCGTCCAGGTCGGCCGCAAGAAAGGCGGCGCGGGTCTTGGGCTGGCGCTGTGCAAGGAAATCGTCCAGTTGCATGGCGGACGCATGGGTGTGTATTCACGGCCGGGGCAGGGGACGCAGTTCTATATGGCGTTGCCGGTTTAGAAGTGAAACAAGCATGGTGGGAGCGAATGTATTCGCGAAGAGGTCGGTAGATTCAGTACATCTACATCGCCTGACTAAACAGCTTCGCGAATGAATTCGCTCCCACATAATTCGCTTATACCTTTGATTTACGCCACATCATCCGTGCGCCGTCCCTTCTGTCTGCGCCGCCCGCCTGTCACCAACTCCCGGAATTGACCTGCACTCAGCGGTCGGGCGAACAGCCAGCCCTGGCCGTAGAGCACGCCTTCGCTCCTGAGCAGCGTTGCTTGTGCCTCAAACTCGATGCCTTCGGCAATCACGCGCAGTTGCAGGGCGTGGGCCATGCGGATGATGTGAGGGGCGACGCCGCTGCTGGCCGCGTCATGGCCGAGGGCGTCGATAAATGCCTTGTCGATTTTCAGGCAGTCCACCGGCAGGGTCTGGAGATAGGCCAGGCTGCAATAACCGGTGCCAAAATCGTCGATCAGCACTTGGTGGCCGCGATCACGCAGGGTTTGCAGATGATTGCGCGCCACTACCACATCGATCAACCCGCGTTCGGTTACTTCAAAGGCGATTTGCTGCGGCGCAACTTTATGCAGGGCCAGCAGGCGCGCCGTGACCCGGCCGATACGTGGGGCCATGACGTCGCAGGCCGCCAGATTGACCGAGATATACAGCCGTGGATTGGCCCGTAGCAATGGCCCCAGCTGTTCCAGCGTCTGTTGCAGGACGAAGTCGGTGATCTGGCGAATCTGCCCGGTATTTTCCGCCAGCGGGATGAACAGGTCGGGGCTGGTCAGGGTACCGTCCGGGCGCCGCCAGCGCACCAATGCTTCAGCGCCGACGCACAGGCGGCTGTCGAGGTCGAATATCGGCTGATACAGCACCTGCAGCTCGCCACGGCGCACAGCGCCATGCAGCTCCCCGCCGAGGGAGCGGCGCTGCCGGGCCAGTTGTAGCACCAATGCGCCGACGCATAATGCAATCAGCAGGCTGATCGGCACCAGCAGCCACCATGCGGCAGTGATGTTTTGCTGCAGGCTGCTGCGCGGGGCGATGACCACCAGTTGATATTCGGGGCTTTGCGTAGGCATGCGGTAAATCAGCTGCGTGCCGGTGCTGATCAAGGTCTGGGAGCTGGTGTTGGACCAATCCGGGGTCGGCGGCCAAGGCTGATCCGCTCCAAGTACCGGTATGGCCTTCAGGCCGTTATTGAGCACCACCAACAGACTGGCTTTCGCGGGCAGGTCGACGACATCGGTCAGATGGCCGCGGGATGTAGAGACCCGGAAGTCCCCGCGACCCAATACCAGGGCGGCGAGGTTGTCATCCGGCTGGGCTGACGTGTTGAGCCAGTAATCATAAGCAGGCCCGCGAATGTCCGGGGCCCTTGGCGGCGCCAGCATGCTGGGTCGCGACCAGCTCGAACAAACCTGACCGTCGCCCACGTACGCCGCTTCGTAGATAAATCGATAGCTGAAAATCACCTGGCGCAGGCGCTCGACCAGTTGCGGTGTGCATTGGCGCAAGGGTTGCGCCTCCAGTTGGTCGAGCCCTGCACGCAATTGAGCGAACAACTGCTCAAGACGGATCAGGAAGCGCGAGCCCTGGGCGTTCATCTGCGCGCTCTCGTTCTGCCTGGCCTGATGCACCGCCAGCCCGGCACTGGCGCATAACAGCAGCACGGCACTGAGCAGTGCTGCGGACAGGGCCAGCGGCAAAGGGCGGCAGAATAGGGTTCGCAAGCTTGCAGCGTTGAACATTGCGGGCATCTCGGTAGATACCCATCAGGTATAGCAAGCGTCAGAAAAAAAGCACGCTTATGCGGCGAACGGCACTGATCAAGATAAGTACTGGTCCTTACTCGCTTTTATTCAGAACCTGCAGAATCGCTGCGCTTTGCACGTCGGCCTCGCCATCAAAGCGCTCGGGACGGTAATGCATCTGGAAGGCGGCCAGTACATGGCGGCTGGCTACGTCCCACTCACCGGTTTGCGGGGTTGCATAGCCAAGACGCGCCAGTTGCTGCTGGAACCAGGCCGGGCTGGGGATTTCTTCAATCATCATGGCCTGGCGTCGAGCGACCTCGGCTTCGTTGGGCCAGATGCCGATGCCTTCCTGGGCGAGGCGTTTCCACGGGAACATCGGGCCAGGATCGAGCTTGCGCAAAGGCGCGATATCGCTGTGGCCGAGGACATGACGCGGATCGATATGATTGCGTGCGATCACATCTTTTAGCAGCACAATCAGTGCCTGCACCTGATCTTCGTTGTACGGATACCAGACGCGTCCGGTCGGCGAGTCAGTGTAGCCAGGGTTGACGATCTCGATACCGATGGAGCTGGAATTGAGCCAGGTGCGGCCTTCCCACTCGCTTTCCCCGGCGTGCCAGGCGCGGTCGTTTTCATCGACCAGCTTGTAGATGGTCGCCGGTGAATCGCCGATCAGGTAATGGCTGCTGACCTCGCCGCGAGTCAGTAGCTCAAGGGAGCGTTCCAGCGAGGCGGAGGTGTAGTGGACGATGACGTATTGCACGCGGTTGTCATGATTGGTGGGCGTCAGGTGGCTGGTGTCGTACCGGTTGGCGGTGACACAGGAGGTCAGCAAGACGAAGAAAAACAGAGAAAGCAGCAGTTTCATGACACACCGGGCCTGGCTGGCAGGAAATGCAATAGCATAACGTAATGCTGTGCCGAGGTTGCATATTGACTGTAGTGGTAGTGTGTCAGGCTGTTAACCCTGTTCGACGCGGTTGCGGCCGTTTTCCTTGGCGCGGTACAAGGCCTGGTCCGCGCGCTTGAGCGCCACATCCGTGCGTTCGCCCTGACGCAGCGCGGTTACGCCGATCGATACAGTAATGGTCACCGGCTCGCTCTTGAAGTGAAACGGGCACGCTTCCACGGCGGCGCGCAGCTTTTCCAGGTGGACGAGGCCGGTGCCGACGGTGGTGTTGGGCAGCAGCATGACGAATTCTTCGCCGCCAAAGCGGGCGATGAAATCCTCCGAGCGCAGGCGCTGTTTGAGCTGGCTGGCGATGATCTTCAGGACCTTGTCGCCGGCCAGATGGCCGTAGCCATCGTTGATGCGCTTGAAATGGTCCAGATCGAAGATGCACATCAGCAGGCTGCTTTTGTTCTTCTGCCAGCGGTCGGTTTCCTGCTCCAGGCGCTCGCCCCAGGCCGCGCGGTTGGGCAGGTTGGTCAGCGGGTCGATCAGGGCTTTCTGCCGCTGTTCTTCGAGGTGGCTGCGGAAACCCAAGGCTTCCTGTTCCATGGTAGCCACCCGTGCAGACAGGCCTTGCAGCTTGGCTGCCACTTCCTGCTCGCGGGCATCGCGTTGCTGCTGGTGGTGGTCCATGGTGCCGATCAGGGTTTCCAGGCGGCTTTCCAGGATGTGCTTGAGAGTTGGCAAGTCTGCCGCGCCCTGAACGCTGGTCTGCAAGCCACCCACCTGTTCGCGCAGCTGGCTGTCGTACTGGCGTGAAGTGGCGTGGTGGTCGGCGTGGTCTTCGCTGGCTGCTTGCAGGTTGCTCTGAAATGACTCCAGACGCTCGTTGAGCTGTTGCAGATAAATTTCAAATTCGTGCTGACCACCGTCGGTGATTGCCAGCATCAATACCGCAAGATCGTCGAGGATCGGCAGCAATTCGTACCAGTTAAGCCCGTGTTCCAGGCGCAGGCGCATTGCTTCGGCCTGGGGCCGATGGTGTTCGGGCAGGACCAGATCGTTGAGCAGGCCCAGCAGGGTTTCTTCGATATGGGCGGCGACCGAGCTGTAGCTGGGCTCAGGGGAGGACGGCAGGGCGAATTCACCTTCGCCTTCGGTCTCTTCGCCTTCTTCGCCGCTTTCTTCGCTCTCGTCCCTGGCGGCTATCTCGGGCCGGTAGTCGAACTCCACGGCTGGGGTAGGGGCGAGCAGGAACTCCAGCGCCGGATCGACGACGGGGGCGACCGCTTGAGCTTCGTGTTGAGTGGCGAGCGGAGCCGCGACAGGCGCGCTCGTTACCGGTGCCGGTGCCTGTGTCGCGGGCTCGGGGGCGGCTACGAGTTCGTCCTGAGCGTTGACTGGAACAGGCTCGGCTGCGGCTATCGGCTCCGGAGTCGGGGCTGCAGCCGGTGCGGCCATCACCGCTGCGGCGGGAACTGCCTCTGTCACGGCAGTAGCGGCGACAGATGCAGCAGGTGCTGCCGGTTTTGCCGTTGCTGCTGGCGCTGCGGGGGTGGGCGCCACAGTTGCTACGTCATCATCCTCGTCGTCGTCATCGCCGCTATGCTGCGCAGCCTGGGGTGCGCTGGCGGTTGGCGAAGAGGCCGCGGGCGCCGGCTGTGTCTCGTCATGACCGGCTTCCTTGCTGCCAAACAGGCGTTGCAGCAGGCCGGGGCGCTCGGTTTCGTCTTTCTCCAGATAGGTCAGTGCCTGGCCCTGCAGGCCGCTCAGTTCGCTGAGCAGTAGCGGCAGTTCCCGGGCCTGGCCGGCGCGTTCTTCAAGATCCTTGGCGAAGCGCTTGAGTGGCTTGCTGACATCCCGCGGCAGCGGCAGGGTTTGCAGTTGTGTGACCAGTGCAGCCAGCGCGCTGCTGATTTGCCCCACGCGCACTTCGCGGCGCTGCTCGGAGTCGAGCACGGCTTTTTCCAGTCGCGGAATGAGGCCGGCAAGACCGGCGTCCATATCGTCCTTGCGCACGATCTCGCGCATTTCCTTCATGCACAGGTCGACCGCCTTGTCGGTGCCTTCCGCCGCCAGGCTGCTGCGCACCAGGCCGCGACGCAACAGGTCGAGGCGGGCATTCCAGCGCCGTTCGAGTTTGTCCTGTTGTTCGATGCCCTTGAGGTATTTCTCTTTCCAGCGCTCTGCTTCTTCGCTCATGCAAGGGGTCCGGCAGGGTTACCTGGCACAGGCAGCGAGTCCTTGCGCAGCGAATCGGGGAGGCGGATCTCCACGGCTACGGGCAGGTGATCGGATATGGGTTGGGCCAGCACTGCAACCCGTTCGAGGGTCAGTGTAGGGCTGAGCAAAATATGGTCAAGGCAGCGTTGCGGCCGCCAGCTGGGAAAAGTCGCTTCGACTTGCGGAGCGAGCAGCCCCAGATCGCGCAATGGCGAGTGTTCCAGCAGGTCGACGGCATGGGTGTTCATGTCGCCCATGAGAACCTGGTGCTTATAATCGCTGATCATGTCGCGAATATACGCAAGTTGCATGGTTCGAGTGCGTGCCCCCAGGGCGAGGTGCATCATCACCACGACCAGTGCGTCCGCGCCCTCACCAAAACGCACAAGAATCGCCCCGCGCCCGGCAGGGCCTGGCAGCGGATGGTCTTCAAGGGCGGTCGGGCACAGGCGGCTGAGTACGCCGTTGCTGTGCTGGGCAAAACGCCCGAGATTGCGATTGAGCTGTTGATACCAGTAAGGGAACGCGCCCAAGTGAGCCAGATGCTCGACCTGATTGACGTAGCCCGAGCGCATGCTGCCGCCGTCGACTTCCTGCAGGGCGACCAGATCAAAATCATTGAGCAGGTTGCCGATCTTCTGCAGGTTGTTGGCGCGCCCGGTGTGCGGCAGCAGATGCTGCCAGCTGCGGGTCAGGTAATGTTGGTAGCGCTCGGTGCTGATGCCCACCTGAATATTGAAGCTGAGCAAGCGCAGCCGACCGTCAGCCGGGAGTGCGCTTGCCTGCAGGTGGTGTTCGTTGACCTTGGGATCAGGTCGGCCAACTACACGTTCACTACGCCAGCGACGCATGGCCGCTTACTGCTTCACGCCCGCAGCGCGCTCTTTGGCGATAAGGTCGTCAGCAAGTTTCAAGGTTGCTTCCGGGCCGCCGGCAGAGGAGATGTCGAAGCGATACTTGCCATTGACGATCATGGTGGGTACGCCAGTAATCTCGTACTTCTTGGCCAATTCCTTGTACTGCGCGATCTTGCCTTTGACGGCGAACGAGTTGAAGGTTTCGAGGAACTTGGCTTTGTCGACGCCCTGGGTGGCCACGAATTCAGCCATGTCGTTTGGATCGGTCAGGCGCTTACCGCCTTTCTGAATAGCATCGAATACCGCTGCGTGAACCTTTTTCTCTACACCCATGGTGTCCAGAGTGATGAACAGTTGGCCGTGGGCATCCCATGGGCCGCCGAACATGGCTGGAATGCGGACGAAGTGAACGTCAGCCGGCAGCTTCTCGATCCATGGATTGATGGTCGGCTCGAACGCGTAGCAGTGCGGGCAGCCGTACCAGAACATTTCCACGACTTCGATCTTGCCTGGCTCGGAGACAGGTACGGCACTCTTCAGCTCCACGTAGGGTTGGCCGGCATTGGCTGGCTCAGCCGCCTGGGCGGACATACCGAATGCGCTGGCAACAACCAGTGCGGCGCTGAGAATCAGATTACGCATGCTTAACTCCTGAGACAGTTTGAGTCGTCTTCCAATGACCGTAATAGACAGATCGTGGAGACATCAGTTCGCTAGTGTAACGCTGGCAGGCACAAAAAAGGGCCGCCGAGGCCGCCCTTTTTAACACCGTGTAGCCACTCAAATCATGTGAAAAGATTTCTATTTATTTGAGCCGATTTCTTAACGATCCCTTAATTATCAATGCAGGCCCTGAATGTACTGCGACAGGGCTTCGATATCCTTGTTGCTCAGCTTCGCGGCGATGGAACGCATGACAGTAGTGTCGCCGTCATTGGTGCGCTCGCCTTCGCGGAATGCTGTGAGCTGCTTGGCGATATAGGCTGCATGTTGACCGCCCAGATGCGGGAAGCCGGCCGGGGAATTGCCTGCGCCGTCAGGCGAGTGACAGCCGATGCACGATGGCATGCCCTGGTCCAGCTTGCCGCCGCGGAACAGCGCTTCACCCTTGGCGACCAGATTCGGATCGGCGGCACCTACCGAGCCTTTCTGGCTCGAGAAGTAAGCGGCGATGTCTGCCATGTCCTGATCGCTGAGGTTGGTCAACAGGCCGGTCATTTCCAGTACGGTACGCTTGCCGTCCTTGATGTCATGCAGTTGTTTGAGCAGGTAACGATCGCCCTGGCCGGCCAGCTTCGGAAAGTTGGGAGCCATGCTGTTACCATCCGGACCGTGACAGGCACCGCACACGGCGGCCTTGGTTTGTCCGGCCGCAGCGTTGCCGATCAGATCGGCAGCCTGGGTCGCACCGCAAATGCCCAGGCTCAGGAGCAGACTCACGAGTATTTTGTTCATCAGGTAATCCAAATCGGCTTTAAGGTGAAAAGTTAGTAGAGGGATCGGGTTTGCTCACTTTTTTGTGATGGTTCACAAGCCCTTAACTACTGCTGTCCCTGCACTGTCCACGCATTGGCATCGCTTTGAATCCCCTGTCGCGAACGGCGCCAAAGTCTTCATGGCTAGCGAAACCCTTATCAGGTTGAAAGCGGATTGCGTTCTAATGCGCAATATTGGTTCTCGCTATAGCGGTGTTTGGTGCCGTGATACGGGACAAAACACACACAAAATCTGCGGCATTATATACTTGCGTCGCTTAAACGGAAATGACACCTCTTGCCGCACCCCTGCTGGCGCTGGCCTCACCGGAAATCACATGCAACTCAAGAATCCAATCCTCGGTCTGTGCCAACAGGCAACCTTCATGCTCAGCGCCGCCAAAGTCGATCAGTGCCCTGACGACGAAGGCTTCGAAGTGGCGTTTGCCGGTCGTTCCAACGCTGGTAAGTCTAGTGCACTGAACACGCTGACCCACGCCAGTCTTGCGCGAACTTCCAAAACTCCGGGCCGCACCCAGCTGCTCAACTTCTTTCAGCTCGACGATGAGCGCCGCCTGGTCGACTTGCCAGGTTATGGCTACGCCAAGGTGCCGATTCCGCTCAAGTTGCACTGGCAGCGCCACCTTGAGGCCTATCTGGGTAGCCGCGAGAGCTTGAAGGGCTTGATTCTGATGATGGACATCCGCCATCCGATGACCGACTTCGACCTGCTGATGCTGGATTGGGCAATCGCCAGTCAGATGCCGATGCACATTCTGCTGACCAAGGCCGACAAGCTGACCTATGGCGCGGCAAAAAATACCTTGCTCAAGGTGCAGTCCGATATTCGCAAGGGTTGGGGTGACGCCGTCACTATCCAGCTGTTCTCGGCACCCAAGCGCATGGGCCTGGAAGAGGCTTATGTGGTGCTGGCAGGCTGGATGGAGCTGGAAGACAAGGCGCCCGCCGAGTAAATCGCGGGCAAAAAAAACCCCGGACTTCATATGGGGAGGGGAAGTTCGGGGTTTAAGTCCGGAACCTTAGGGTGGGTTCCAGATATCTGCCAACACTTAACACAACTAGGAGCATTGAAAGGCTTTTCGGCCAATCGCAAGATCAGACCGGGGGTTTGCCTGCAAAGTTCCGTAACGCCTGAAATCTCTTTTAGCGCCCGGAGATAGCGCCCGTAGGAGCGGCTTGAGCCGCGAGGGCGTCCTCCCGGCTCAAGCAAGTCCTACAAGGCCGCGTTGGATCAATGCGCCTCATCCCAGTTATCGCCCACGCCCACTTCAACCAGCAGCGGCACATCCAGTTGCGCGGCGCCGCACATGTGCGGGCGGATCTGTTCGCTGACTTGCTCGACCAGGTCCTCGCGCACTTCCAGCACCAGTTCATCGTGTACCTGCAGGATCACGCGGGCGTCCAGGCCTGATATTTCCAGCCAGTCATTCACCGCCACCATGGCTTTCTTGATGATGTCCGCTGCTGTGCCCTGCATCGGCGCGTTGATCGCCGTACGTTCGGCGCCGGCGCGCTGCATTGGCTTGTCGGAGTTGATTTCCGGCAGATACAGGCGACGACCGAACAGGGTTTCCACGTAGCCCTGCTCCGAGGCTTTTTCCCGGGTCCGGTCCATGTACTCACGAACGCCTGGGTAGCGGGCGAAATAGCGTTCGATATAGGCCTTGGCCTGCTTGCCATCGACGCCGATCTGTCGCGCCAGGCCCTGTGCACCCATGCCGTAGATCAGGCCGAAGTTGATCGCCTTGGCACTGCGGCGCTGGTCGTTGGTCACCTGATCCAGTTCGACCGCAAAAACCTCTGCAGCCGTGGCCCGGTGAACGTCCAGACCTTCACGGAAGGCGCTGAGCAGCCCTTCGTCCTTGGCCAGGTGGGCCATGATCCGCAGTTCGATCTGCGAATAGTCGGCCGCCAGCAGCTTGTAGCCCGGCTTGGCGATGAAGGCCTGGCGAATCCGGCGACCTTCGGCAGTGCGCACCGGGATGTTCTGCAGGTTTGGTTCGCTGGACGAGAAGCGACCGGTGGCCGCGCCCGCCTGGTTGTAGGACGTATGCACACGGCCCGTACGAGGGTTGATCTGCCCTGGCAGGGTGTCGGTGTAGGTGCTTTTTAGTTTGCTGATGGTGCGGTACTGCAGGAGCACCTTGGGCAGCTCATGGTCCGCTTCGGCCAGCTTGACCAGTACTTCTTCCGCGGTGGACGGTTTGCCCCCCGGCGTCTTGCCCAGAATCGGCAGATTGAGTTTTTCGTAGAGAATTTTACCCAGCTGCGTCGGTGAGCCCAGGTTGAACTCTTCACCGGCGATGGCGAAGGCTTCACGCTCCAGCTCAACCATCTTGTTACCCAGTTCGACGCTTTGCAGGCCGAGCAATTTGGGATCAATCATGGCGCCTTCACGCTCGATTTTCGCCAATACCGGTACCAACGGCATCTCAATGTCGGTCAGTACGCTAAGCAGGCCGGGTTCTTTTTGCAGTTTGTCGAACAGCGCCTGATGCAGGCGCAGGGTAATGTCGGCATCTTCGGCGGCGTAGGGCCCGGCCTGTTCCAGGGCGATCTGGTCGAAGGTCAGTTGTTTCTTACCTTTACCAGCTATGTCAGTGAAGCTGGTGGTCTGATGCCCCAGATACTTCATCGCCAGGCTGTCCATGTCGTGCTGGGTCGCCACGGAATTCAGCACGTAGGATTCGAGCATGGTGTCGAAGGCCACGCCCTGCACGGCAATGCCGCACTCCACGTCGCCACCGATGGCGCAGTTGGCGAGGATATTCATGTCGAACTTGGCGTTTTGCCCGACCTTGGCCTTATTCGGGTCTTCCAGCAGCGGCTTGAGCGCGCGCAGGACGTCGTCGCGATTCAGTTGCTCAGGCACACCCATGTAGGAGTGGGTCAGCGGAATGTAAGCGGCTTCCCCGGCTTTGACGGCGAAGGACAGGCCCACCAGTTGCGCCTGTTGGGCGTCGAGGCCGGTGGTTTCAGTATCGAAGGCGATCAGGCTGGCACCGCGCAGCTTTTGCAGCCAAACATCGAGGCGGGCCTGATCAAGGATGGTCTCGTAGCTCGACTCGGCATTTGCCACCACCGGTACTGGCGCAACTTCAAGGCCTGCGCGCTTGGCATCACGCTCGATCTCAGCGATCCAGCTCTTGAATTCCAGTTCGGTGTACAGCGCCAGCAGGGCGGCGTGATCCGGTGTTGCGCAATGCAATGCGTCGATTTCCACTGCCAAGGGCACGTCAGTCTTGATCGTCGCCAGGGCGTAGGACATGAACGCGGCGTCCCGATGCAGCTCCAGCTTGGGGGCCAGGGTTTTCGCGCCGCGAATCGGCAGGCCGGCGACCGCATCAAGGTTTTCGTAGATATTTTTCAGGCCGCCGCCGATGCCGATCAGCAGACCGACGGCGGTTTTTTCGCCAACGCCCGGTACGCCGGGGATGTTGTCCGACGAATCTCCCATCAAGGCGAGCAAATCGATGATGTGCTCAGGACCGACGCCAAATTTCTCCTTTACGCCAGCGATGTCGCGCACGCTACCGGTCATGGTGTCGACCACGGTAATGTGATCGTCGACCAACTGAGCCATGTCCTTGTCGCCTGTGGAGATGATCACTGGCCGCGAGGCTGCCGCGCTGCTGCGGGCCAGGGTGCCGATCACGTCGTCGGCTTCCACGCCTTCCACGCACAGCAGCGGGTAGCCAATGCCCTTGATGCAGGCATGCAGCAGGTCGACCTGCACGCGCAGCTCCTCCGGCATGCTCGGGCGGTTGGCCTTGTACTCGGGGTACATGTCGTCACGGAAGGTCTTGCCCTTGGCGTCGAAGACGACTGCGAACGGGCTGTCGGGATATTGCTTGCGCAGGCTCTTGAGCATGTTCAGCACGCCCTTGACCGCGCCGGTCGGCAAGCCCTTGGAGGTGGTGAGGGGCGGCAGCGCGTTGAAGGCGCGGTACAGGTAGGACGAACCGTCCACCAGGACGAGGGGAGCTTGGCTCATGGGCAGAATCAACCTTTTCGGCGGGTGCGGCGCTAGAATGCGCGGACCATTGACGACAAAGCGACAAGGTTATCATGCGCAAAGAAAATCGCCTGTTGCTGGCAATCCTGTTGTTGTCCTCCTCGTTGGTGGGCTGCGCAGGGACCGGCGCACAGAAAGACCCGCTGGCAGCGGAGCCTGGTGTCACGGCGCATTACGACCCGGACACCCGCATCACCGAGTACCGCAAGAACGGCGCCGTGTATGCGGTCAAGGTCACGCCGGAGCGCGGCAAGCCGTATTTTCTGGTGCCGCCTGACGGTTCCAGTGCCGGTTTCACCCGCCCGGACTCGCGGGAAATGCTGATCCCCCAGTGGGAAATTTTCAGCTGGTAACGCCCCACATTCACTTTTTTGATTGGCAGTGCTGATATGTCCGTGTTCACTCCCCTGACTCGCCCCGAGCTGGAAACTTTCCTGGCCCCTTACGGCCTTGGCCGTCTGCGTGACTTTCAAGGCATTGCCGCCGGTAGTGAAAACACCAATTACTTCATCAGCCTGGAGCAGGGCGAGTATGTGCTGACCCTGGTCGAGCGCGGCCCGGTGCAGGAAATGCCGTTCTTCATCGAGCTGCTGGATGTGCTGCACGGCGCCGATCTGCCGGTGCCCTACGCTCTGCGCACCACCGACGGCGCCGCTCTGCGAGAATTGGCCGGCAAACCGGCGCTGCTGCAGCCGCGCCTGCCGGGCAAGCACATCAAGGACGCCAACGCACAGCATTGCGTGCAGGTAGGCGAGCTGTTGGGTCATCTGCACCTGGCGACCCGCGACAAGCCTTTGGAGCGCAAGACTGATCGCGGCCTGGACTGGATGCTGCGTGAAGGCAGCAACTTTCTTTCGCACCTGCAACCGGATCAGGCTGCGCTGTTGCGCAGCGCCCTGGAAGAGATCGAGCCGCGCAAGGAGCGAATCCTCGCCCTGCCCAAGGCCAATCTGCATGCCGACCTGTTTCGCGACAACGCCATGTTCGAGGGCACCCACCTCACCGGGCTGATCGACTTCTACAACGCCTGCTCCGGGCCGATGCTCTACGACGTGGCGATTGCCCTGAATGACTGGTGCTCCGACGCCGAAGGCCAGCTCGATGCCGCCCGCGCCCGGGCGATGCTGGGTGCCTACGCGGCGCTACGGCCGTTTACTGCGGCCGAAGCCGAGCTGTGGCCGACCATGCTGCGGGTCGCCTGCGTGCGTTTCTGGCTGTCACGTTTGATCGCTGCCGAGAGCTTTGCCGGTCAGGACGTGCTGATTCACGACCCGATGGAATTGCAGAAGCGCCTGGAACATCGCCAGGGCGTGGTGATTGCGTTGCCGTTTGCGCTCTAGGGCAGCGTCTCGGGCAAGTTGTGGGAGCGAATTCTGTGGGAGCGAATTCTGTGGGAGCGAATTCATTCGCGAAGAGGCCGGTTCACTCGATATATCCCTATCGATCAAAACATCGCCTTCGCGAATGAATTCGCTCCCACAGTTCGCTTCCATAGAATTCACTCCTAAGGGTTCAGGTTACAAACCCTCCAGACACCCCGCCAAATCATCCCCCAGCTTCTGCAGCACCTGCTCATAGCCATTGGCTGTAGCCGGTGTATAGCCGCCCAATCCATCCAGTTCCGCCAGCTTGACCGGCAAGCCGCTGGTCAAGGTTTCGGCCAGACGTGGGCGTAGCGGTGGCTCGCTGAACACGCAGGTCTTGCCTGCAGCGGTCAGGCGCGCGCGCATGGCAGCGACGTGCTGGGCGCCGGGCTGGACTTCGGCGGCGACGGTGAACACCCCTGCGTGCTTGAGGCCATAGGCTTCTTCGAAGTAATCGAAAGCTTCGTGGAACACAAAAAACGGCTTGTCAGCGACTTTGGCTACCCGCGCCTTGAGCTTGCCGTCCAATGCATCCAGACGGCCGATAAAGGCCTTGGTGTTGCTCTGATAGCGCTCGGCATGGGCGGCGTCGATGGCGCTGAGGTCGTCGGCCATCTTCTGCGCGATGACCCGGGCGTTGACCGTGGACAGCCACAAATGCGCGTCGAGGCTGCCGGGGCGGTGGTCGTGATCGTGCTCGTCCGCGTCTTCGTCATGGTCGTGGGACTCGCCATCAGCCGCGAAATGGCGCAGGTGCATGCCTGGCAACGATTCCACGGCGACGTTCGGCAGGGTCCGGCCGGTCAGCACGCGAGGCAGGAAGCTCTCCATGTCCGGACCGATCCAATAGAACAGGTCGACGTCATGCACGCGCCGTACGTCGGATGGCCGCAGGGCGTAGTTATGTGGCGATGCGCCGGGGGGCAGCAGCACCTCGGGAATCGCTACACCGTCCTGCACGGCGGTGGCGATCAACTGTAAGGGTTTGATGCTGGTCAGGACCCGAACATCGGCCTGGGAAGGGGCTGCGGCCAACAAACTGGCCGAGAAAACGACAAAAAGGCTAAGAAGACGGCGCACGTAGAGCACTCATGGAGGACCGGAACGGGTAACATAATAACGTCTCTCACAAAACGCGTCGCTGCTCATGCCTAAAACTCCCCTGGCCAGTCGCCCACACGATCACTCCCACTGCGTGCATTCCGCACTCGCCGAAGCGGATGCCCTGTGCGCCCGCAAAGGCCTGCGCCTGACCGCGCTGCGTCGCCGCGTGCTGGAACTGGTCTGGCAAAGCCACAAGCCGTTGGGCGCTTACGACATTCTCGCCGTGCTCAGCGAAGAAGATGGCCGCCGCGCTGCGCCGCCGACGGTGTACCGCGCGCTGGATTTCCTCCTGGAAAACGGCCTGGTGCACCGCATTGCCTCGCTCAACGCCTTTACCGGCTGCAACCACCCGACCCACGCGCATCAGGGTCAGTTCCTGATCTGCCGGGAGTGCCATGCCGCTATCGAATTGCAACATCCTGTTATCAGTGAAGCGGTAATTGCCGCCGCCGCCGAAGTCGGCTTTCAGGTCGAAGGCCAAACCGTGGAAGTCATCGGGGTCTGCGCCGGGTGCAAGGCGGCCTGATGAGCGATGCGCTGATTCGCCTTGAACAGGTTGCGGTGACGCTGGCCGGGCAGAGCGTGCTGGACAATATCCAGCTGAGCGTGCGCCCCGGCGAGATCGTCACCCTGATCGGCCCCAATGGCGCGGGCAAGACCACCCTGGTGCGGGCAGTGCTTGGCCTGCTCAAGCCCACTTCCGGCAGTGTCTGGCGCAAACCGAAGCTGCGCATCGGTTACATGCCGCAAAAATTGCACGTAGACCCAACCCTGCCGTTATCGGTACTGCGCTTTCTGCGCCTGGTGCCGGGTGTCGATCGCGCTGCTGCTCTGGCCGCTCTGGTCGAGGTCGGCGCCGAGAAGGTCATCGACAGCCCGGTGCAAGGCATTTCCGGCGGCGAAATGCAGCGCGTGCTGCTGGCCCGGGCGCTGTTGCGCGAGCCTGAACTGTTGGTCCTTGATGAGCCGGTACAGGGTGTCGATGTGGCCGGGCAGGCTGAGCTGTACAGCCTGATCACCCGTCTGCGCGACCGCCACCGTTGCGGCGTGCTGATGGTTTCCCATGACTTGCATCTGGTCATGAGCACTACCGATCAGGTGGTCTGCCTCAACCGGCACGTCTGCTGTTCCGGCCACCCGGAGCAGGTCAGTCACGATCCGGCGTTCGTCGAGCTGTTCGGCAATCATGCGCCGAGCCTGGCCATCTACCACCACCATCACGACCATGCCCACGACCTGCATGGCAGCGTGGTCGAAGAAGTTGCGCCTGCTGCGGCGCATGCTCATACCCATGTTCACGGAGACGGCTGCAAGCATGGCTGATTTTCTACTCTATGCCTTGCTGGCGGGCCTTGCCCTGGCTGTGGTGGCCGGCCCCTTGGGGTCGTTCGTGGTCTGGCGACGCATGGCCTATTTTGGCGACACCCTATCCCATGCGGCTTTGCTGGGCGTGGCGTTGGGCTTTCTGCTGGATGTCAGCCCGACCTTGGCAGTAACCGTCGGCTGCCTGCTGCTGGCGATCCTGTTGGTGACGCTGCAACAACGCCAGCCCTTGGCGTCGGACACCCTGCTGGGGATTCTGGCACCGAGTACGCTGTCCCTCGGCCTGGTCGTGCTGAGCTTCATGCGCGAAGTGCGTATCGACCTGATGGGTTATCTGTTCGGCGACCTGCTGGCCATCGGCCCCACCGATCTGGCCTGGATTCTCGGCGGCAGCGCGGCGGTACTGGTGCTGATCATCGCCCTGTGGCGGCCGTTGTTGGCCATTACCGTGCACGAAGAGCTGGCCCGGGTCGAAGGCCTGCCGGTGGCGACCCTGCGCATGACGCTGATGTTGCTGATAGCCATTGTCATAGCCGTCGCGATGAAAATCGTCGGTGTACTGCTGATTACCTCGCTGCTGATCATCCCGGCGGCTGCGGCACAACGTCACGCCCGTTCGCCGGAGCAAATGGCCCTTGGCGCCAGCGTGCTCGGAATACTGGCTGTTTGCCTCGGCCTGGCCATGTCCTGGTTCAAGGACACCCCCGCAGGCCCGTCTATAGTGGTTTCAGCGGCCGCGTTGTTCTTGCTCAGTTTCCTTTTACCCAAGCGATAGAACCTTGTGCCGGAATGCGAGTCATACTGCCCAGGTAAATAGCGGCAATATGCAATGACGGCTCTATCAAGCCCTTGCAGATTGAACAGTTATTTTCGGGGCAGGGTCATTTTGTGTAGACTTGCTCGTTTTTTGCGCAATTAGAGAATCGCAGGAATGAAGCCGTTCGCATCCCGTTATCTGCTGCTTGCCGCATTTTCCATACTGTTGGGCGCCTGCCAGAGCACGCCGCAAGCACAGGCTCCGGCTTCGGTCGAAGCGCCGGATCCTTATGCTCAGCTTGAGCAGAGCATCAACAGCAAGGAACTGGCGACTGCCGAAGACCAACTGGCAGCGTTGCAAGCCAAGAGCCCCGATGACAGCCGCCTGGAGCAATATCAGCGCCAACTGGCCGAAGCCTATCTGAGCCGCAGCCAGATCGTGCTGCAAAAAGGCGATGTCAACGCCGCCGCCACCGCGCTGAGCCGTGCCCGTGCCTTGATGCCCAAGGCCCCGGCCTTGACCAGTGGCGTCAACGGCGCCATCGCCCATGCGCGCAAGGCCGAGTTGGACAAGGCCGAAGCTGAACTCAAGGCCGCTGAAGCCAAGCGCATCGCCAAAGTCATCGATCCTACCGCCGAAACCAGCGTAGTAGAGCTGAAAATCGGCCAGATGCCACAACTGCGCAAGCAACTGGACGCGATTGCCGCCGATATCGTTGCTTTCAACTGTGAAGTGACGCTGCAGGTGCCTCGCGTTGATGACTACCCGTGGCTGTCGACACTGCTGGCCAAGCGCATCGTCAAGCTCAACCCGAATTTCGAGCTGCATCTGCAACGCCAGATCGAGCGCAACGCGCCTGCCCAGGTTGTGATCAAGCCCGCCCAGCTGTAAGCCGTGCCATTGCCTTCGCGCTCCCCGCGCGAGGGCCCGCGCCGCTGATCGCGTTATGCCATAAACCATGGTTTGTCGCGAAATAAATGCTAAGAACCTCCCGGCGGACAGGCTAAAATGCGCGCCCGGTTTATCCAGCCGATGCGAAACAGCCCGTGCGTGCCCAGCCCGTCGGGCTGAATTTATTACCGCGCCCCACAAGGTTCGCTCAGTGATCGAGTTTCATAACGTCCATAAAACTTATCGGGTTGCAGGCAAGGAAATCCCTGCGCTGCACGCCACCAGCCTGCGCGTCGAAGACGGCCAGGTGTTCGGCCTGATCGGCCACTCCGGTGCTGGCAAAAGCACCTTGTTGCGCCTGATCAACCGCCTGGAAACCCCCAGTGGCGGCCAGATCGTCGTCGATGGCGAAGACGTCACCGCCCTTGATGCCAATGGTCTGCGGCGCTTCCGTCAGCAGGTCGGCATGATCTTCCAGCACTTCAACTTGCTGGCCTCGCGCACGGTCGCTGATAACGTCGCCATGCCGCTTACCCTGAGTGGCGACATGCCACGCGCCGAGATCGATCAGCGCGTCGCCGAGTTGCTGGCGCGGGTTGGGCTGTCTGAGCACGCGAAGAAATACCCGTCGCAGTTGTCCGGCGGCCAGAAGCAGCGTGTCGGCATCGCCCGCGCGCTGGCGACGAAACCGAAGATTTTGCTGTGCGACGAAGCCACCAGCGCCCTCGACCCGCAGACCACTGCGTCGGTCCTGCAGCTATTGGCCGAGATCAATCGCGAGCTGAAGCTGACCATTGTGCTGATCACCCATGAAATGGACGTGATCCGCCGGGTTTGTGATCAGGTCGCAGTGATGGATGCCGGACGTATCGTCGAGCAGGGCCCGGTGGCCGATGTGTTCCTGCATCCGCAACACCCGACCACCAAGCGCTTTGTTCAGGAAGACGAACAGGTCGACGAGAACGAGCAGCGCAATGACTTTGCCCATGTGCAGGGCCGCATTGTGCGTCTGACCTTCCAGGGCGAAGCGACCTACGCGCCGTTGCTGGGTACTGTCGCTCGCGAGACCGGTGTGGACTACAGCATCCTGGCCGGGCGTATCGACCGCATCAAAGACACCCCCTACGGGCAGTTGACCCTGGCCATTACCGGCGGCGATATGGAGGCGGCTTTTGCCCGCTTCACCGCGGCTGACGTTCACATGGAGGTGTTGCGCTAATGGAAGCCCTGATCGCCCTGTTTTCCAATGTCGACTGGTATGAAATCTGGGTCGCCACTGGCGATACTCTGACCATGCTCGGCATTTCCCTTGGTTTCACCGTGCTGCTGGGCTTGCCCCTGGGCGTGCTGATGTTCCTCACCTCGCCGCATCAGTTGCTGGAAAACAAGCCGCTGTACACGGCGGTCGGTCTGGTGGTGAACATTCTGCGGGCGTTGCCGTTCATCATCCTGCTGATCGTCATGATGCCGCTGACGGAAATCATCACCGGCACCTCCCTGGGTATCCTCGGCACCTTGCCGCCGCTGATCGCCGGGGCCACGCCATTCTTCGCCCGCCTGGTGGAAACCGCGCTGCGTGAAGTGGATCGCGGCATCATCGAAGCGACCCAGGCCATGGGCGCCACCACTCGCCAGATCATCATCAAGGCGCTGCTACCCGAGGCCCGCCCCGGCATCCTCGCGGCCATTACCGTGACCGCTATCGCTTTGGTGTCTTTTACCGCCATGGCCGGTGCCGTGGGCGCCGGTGGTCTGGGCGACCTGGCCATTCGCTACGGTTACCAGCGCTTCCAGAACGATGTGATGTTCGTGACGGTCATATTGCTGTTGGTGCTGGTGCAGATTCTGCAAACCGTCGGCGACAAACTGGTCGCGCATTTTACGTACCGCTAAAAAAGGATTTGTTTCATGAAGAAGTTGCTGGCCATCGCGGCCGCCCTGGTTATCCTGTCCGCCCACGCCGACGAAACCCTGACCGTCGCTGCCAGTGCAGTCCCTCACGCCGAGATCCTCGAGTTCGTCAAACCGACGCTGGCCAAGGAAGGTGTGGACCTGAAGATCAAGGTCTTCAACGACTACGTACAGCCCAACGTGCAGGTCGATCAGAAGCGCATGGACGCCAACTTCTTCCAGCACCAGCCGTATCTGGATGAGTTCAACAAAGGCAAGGGCACCGATCTGGTCGCCGTGGCCAAGGTGCATGTTGAGCCTTTCGGGGCTTATTCCGACAAGATCAAAAACATCGCTGATTTGCCTGACGGTGCCGTGGTTGCGCTGCCCAACGATGCAACCAACGAAGGCCGGGCCTTTCTGCTGCTGGCCAAGGCCGGGCTGATCACTCTCAAGGATCCGACCAGCATCCTGGCCAAGCCGAGCGATGTTGCGCAGAACCCGAAGAACTTGAAATTCCGTGAGCTGGAAGCCGCGACCCTGCCGCGTGTGCTGACCCAGGTCGACTTGGCGCTGATCAACACCAACTACGCGCTGACCGCCAAGCTGGACCCGATGAAGGATGCGCTGGTCATCGAAGGTGCCGAATCGCCCTACGCCAACATCCTCGTGACCCGTCAGGACAACAAGGACAGCGATGCGGTGAAGAAACTGGTAGCGGCGCTGAACAGCCCGCAAACCAAGGCCTTTATCCTCGAGAAGTACAAAGGCGCGGTGGTTCCGGCGTTCTGATCACGCCTGAATGATTTCAGGTGTTGTCGGGGGGGATTGTGGGAGCGAATTAAGTGGGAGCGAATTCATTCGCGAAGAGGCCAGTACATTCAACGCACCTGTATCGTCTGATACACAGCTTTCGCGAATGAATTCGCTCCCACAATTGTTCCCACAGATTTGCAATCCGAGGGTTGTTTACGTCCGACCGGTTTCAAACAGGAACCAGGTACGGCGCTCTGCCTCATCGATCCAGTTTTCCAGCAGGCTGGCGGTCGCCACGTCGTTGTGCTCGTCGCACAGGGCATGGGTGCCGCGCATGTAAGCGGTCAGTTGCATGTTGTCTTCGCGCAGCTCGGCGAGCATGTCGGCCGGGGTGACGAAGTCGGCGTCGTTGTCCAACAGGCGTTGCAGCTTCTTGATATGGCCGGTGGAGCGCAGGGTGGTGCCACCCAGTTTGCGCACGCGCTCGGCTACGGCGTCGGTGATGGCGAAGATCTGGTCAGCCTGCTCATCGAGCAACAGGTGATAGTCGCGAAAGTTCGGGCCCGACATGTGCCAATGGAAGTTCTTGGTCTTCATGTACAGGGCAAAAGTGTCGGCCAACAGGGCGTTCAGTTCTGCCGACAGATCGCGGCGGGCCTCTTCGCCCAATTGGTTGGGCGTACGCAGGTCGGCTTTTCTGATTGCTTGAGCGGCTTCAAGATTTTTCATCGAGCGTGTCCTCTTTAAGCGAAAGGGGTGGTCGGGCTCCAGAAGCGGGGCCGGTTATCCGACGGTCCAGACAAGATTGCCAATGCTACACCCGCCATGACTAATGCAAATTGGCTATGGCCAGTCTTTAGCACATGCATGATAAAAATGCGTCGCCATATTTCTGCTTTAGCAGCGGGCCAGACAGCTTTATTCACAACTGCGATTAACAATTGCCGCTTCAGTGCGTTTTTTGTGGAGCGCTTCTCAGCATTCTGTAAGGCCCTGTATTTACGGGCCTTTCAGCGCAGATCGGAAAAACGCCGTTGGTCAATTTAGCAAGCAAGCTAAGTTTTCGACACAGCTAATCCAACTTCCATCAACAGAGTTATCCACAGGCTGAAGGCTTGATCTGGATCAACGGCGCTCGGCCAGCAACAACAGGTTGCGCGGCGTCAGTTGGCTATCGCAGAAGGTGCCGACCCGCACCTCGTACTGGCGTTCTTGCAGAAACAGCGCACGGTCCAGCACCAGCCAGAGTTCCAGTGGACGGCGGAACAGATTGCGCAGCAACTCAAGGTTGCGCACGTGCGCCAGGCGTTGCCAGCCGGCAGCTTCGAGGGCCGCCCAGTCAGGATTGCCCAGGGCGGGCAGGCCCTTGAGTTCGGCCAGCTCGCGGCAATAGTCGGCGAACGGCTTGTCGAGCCAGGCGGTCGGCAGCGACGGTGTGGATAAGTACTGATCGACGCCCCTGACCTCCCGTTGCAGCAGATCGAAGCCCAGGCGTCGCGCCATGGAGGTATCGCGCTGACGACGCACACGGGCGCCGGCAGTGACGGTTTCGCTGAGCGGCAAGCCCAGATCATCCAGGGACAGATGCAGGGCTGATGCCTGACCCTCGCGGGATAACGGCTGATAGCTCGGAGCGCTCGTGCGGTTGTAACAGCAGGGCGCGATGGCCAGTTGTGGGCAACCGACCTGGCTCGCCAGATGCATCAACTGCACATGCAGATCGCCGCAAGCATGCAGGGCAACGGCCGTATGGTGGTTGCCCAGCCGCCGCCAGGTGTCGTCGGCCATGACATCCTGGCAGACATGCTCGGCCTCGACATTCAGTCGCGCACTGAGCAGGCGTCCGGCCTCGATCAGGGCCGGATCGTATTCCAGGCAGGTCAGCGCCTGCCCGCCGCGAGTCAGGCGTCGCCCCAGATGCCCTTTGCCCGCGCACCAGTCAAGCCAATGCTCGGGCGCCTTGCCAAAGCTCAGGCGGCTGGCGAAGGCCTCGATCTGCTGCCACTTGCGGCCAGGCACATCGACACTCATGCGTGCCGCAACCGGCTCAAGCACTGTGGCAGGCAGCGCGGCAACCTGGCTCAGCGCCGTGGCTTCGGCGGCCAGGGCCTTGAACGGGAAAGGCGCATCGAGCTGTTCCGGGTGGTTATGCGCCGCTTCTGCTTCGCTCAACGAGCGTTGACGCAGCCAGTGGGCCAGCTCCGGGTACTTGCGCTCCCAGGGCAGTTGCAGATAGGTGAAGGGGCGTGGGTGCCACAAATCCTGATACGCGAACAGGAAGCTATCCAGCGCGCGGAAGCGGCTGTGTATAGGTTCGTCCTGCCGGGTGGGATCAAGGGGCATGAGTAGCAGCCGCTCTTTTTGGGCGCCATAAATCCCTGTAGGAGCTGCCGAAGGCCGCGATAGGATCCGGGATCTTTTCGCAGCCTTCGGCAGCTCCTACAGGAAGCCTTGTTTCAACCGCAATCAGAGAATACTGAACGGGAAATACTTGTCGTTGATCTTCTTGTAGCTGCCGTCTTCGATAATTGACTTGAGTGCGGTATTGAGGCGATCACGCAATGGATCGTCCTTGCGCACAGCGATACCGACCTGATCGCGCTCGACCACGGGCTCGCCCTTGAATTCGAAGTTATGCCCGGCCTCGCTTTTCAGCCATTCGTAGCTGGCGTATTTATCGGCCAGCAAGGCATCGACGCCGCCATTTGCCAGGTCGCTGTAAGCTTTTTCCGGAGTGCCGTAGAGTTTGATGGTAATGGCTGCACCGAGATTGCTCTGCAGCCAGTCACTGGCCTGGGTCGCGATGGGCGCGCCAATGGTCTTGTCCAACAAGGTCTGTTTCAGCGTGCTCTTGTCGGTAGGAAAATCCTTGGACTTGAGCGCCACGAATTGCAACTTGTTGACGTAGTAGGGCGCTGTGAAGTCCACCTGCTGCTTGCGCTCGTCGGTGATGGACATCGAGGAGATGATGAAGTCAGTCTGATGCTCGTTCAGCGCCGGGATCAGTCCGTCGAAGTCCGAGGTTACCACCTCGCACTCGACCTTCATCCGCGCGCACAGGGCGTTGCCGATCTCCAGGTCAAAACCGGCCACCTGGCCACTGGTGTCCTTGCTGTTGAAGGGCGGATTGGCACCCTGGATGCCCATCTTCATTTTTTCCACGGCAAATGCCTGGGTGGTCAGTGCCAGGACGGCGATCGTCGCCAGCAGCATTGTTCTACAAGCGTGCATGCATGTTGCTCCATGTGGGACATGCAGCGTTTATACGCGAGCTGACGTGGGCCGGATAGCAGGGGTGTGCTTCACTTCATCCGGTACAGCACCGAATGCCCGGCCAATTGATGCTGCAGGACTGCCAGGACATGCCCGGCCACCGCCACGCCCAGGGCTGCGCAGAGGATATGGTGCACCGTATGCAGCTCGGCCAGGGCATCGACCGAGTAGACCAACTGCGGCAAAGGCAGCAGCGAAAACAGGGTTACAGGGTGGCTCATCATCAATACGCCGGTCAGCAGTACGCCGAAAATCAGCAGGTACAGGGCGAGATGCGCCAGGCGGGCGATTTTCTGGCGAGTGCTTTGCGCTTCTTCCGGCCCGGCCTTGAGGTAAAGCCACAGGCGCCAGAGGAAAAATGGAATGAATACGGTGGTGAGTTGCGGATTGAGGTTCTCGACCCAGGCGCGCACGGCATCGTGCTCAGGCAGCAGGGCCACACCGAAACCGCTGAAGGTGGCCCAGATGATGACCACGGCGGATATCCAGTGCAGCAGCACACGGTTGCGCGGATAAGGTCTGGCTTCGCCGAAAGGTTGATGGCGAAACAGCGGGCGGGACTTCATGGCGGACACGACGGGCACTCAAACTGGCGATAGGACACTATTTAGAGGTGTACGCTACGCTTTTGTCCGCCGTGTTGTAAATGCCAATCTTTCTCAGTTGCTTGATTCAGGTCAGCGCACAGTCTTTTCGTTGCGCTTGAGCAGCAGACGCGATGCTTCGTCGTAATCAGCCTGGAATGCCGCGCTGGAGATCCAGGCGATGGCGGCTTCTTCGTCTTCATCGTGGAACAGGCCACGGTAGGTGATGAGCAGACCCATCATGAAGTCGGTGGCGTTTTCCGGTTCTTCCTCAGCTACCACCAGTTCCAGCACCGGGTATTGCAGGAACACCAGGCACAGCGCCAGTTGGCTGATGGTGGCGGCGGCCTTCATGGCTTCAAACAGCTCGTCGAAGTGGGCCGGTTCGAAGCCGTTTTCGAGGATGTCCTGGAAGTCGAAGGTGCTCAGATCCAGTTCGAGGTCGTCGAAGGGCTGGCTGACCAGTGGGGAGGCGAACACCGGGTGCAGGTTGTTCTGTACCGGTTTGTTGCCGGAACGATTCTGCTTGGCTTTGACTTTGGCCCGTTTGGCGCGTTTTTGCTGTTTGTCTGGCGAGGCCATGAACGTCGGTCCTGTGGCGGTTGTAGGCGCGAACGTGTTCGCAAGAGATGGCTATTGAAGCGCAGGTTTGCGCAAATCGCACCCATTAAAAACAAAACGGGTGATACGTCGCGGACTGTGGGAGCGAGGCTTGCCCGCGAAGAGGCCAGTGGGTTCAACGCAGTTATATACGTCGAAAAATCGCTTTCGCGGGCAATCCTCGCTCCAACGAGTCGGAGTACAGAGTCGCAATGGCAGGACGCCTCCGTTTCCCGTGAGTGAAATTTCCGATTTAATTGCGACCCCTTGCGCCTCCAAATACAGCGCTCTAGCCTCCTGCCGTCGCTGCAAAATCAGCGACCTGACCGTGGTAGGTCTGTGCTGAAAGCCCGCGGCGCCTCACTCTGTGAGGCGCTTCATGCGGCCTGTGTTCTGGCGGCCGTGCGCATTGCGCCTTCGGGCGGGCCGGGCTGCGCTTTCACCGGTTCTACCACCTTTGCGTACGGCCGCCACCCTTCGCGTCGGTAGCGATATGTGGCGGCTCCTGAACCTTTTGAGAGCTGCTATTTATGACCAACCCAACCCCCTTCCTGATCGCCAACGAATCCCTCACCAAGGAGCAATCGCTGATCCACGCCTGCGATCTGCTGCGCTATATGAAGGCCATCGGCAATGAGTTCGGCGAGAGCCTGACCGGTGAAGACCGCGACAAGGCTTTCGCGATGGTGCATCTGGCCGAGTCGACCCAGAGCCTGGTTGAAAGATCGCTGTAATAAATCCACCACATGCGTCGAACAGGTGCATTTCTCCTGCGAAAAGCCTAAGGTTGCAGCCTTCATTTATGGCGCTATGCCGCTACTGCACACTTGAGCGCTTGAGTTGAGGGCAACAATGTTCGTTACACCGGCTGCTACCTGGCGAGATGACGTAAAAGCGGGATGTTGGGTGGCTGTCGTTGTTTTTCTCGCAGCCCTGCTAGGCATTTTCACCCGCCCGACCGATTATCTCGCCTCCCTGTGGCCGGCCAACGCCCTGCTCGTCGGGCTGATGGTGCGTAATCCACGCTTGGCAACGCCCCTGGGCTGGATCGGCGCGGTGATCGGCTACGTCGCCGCCGACACCATCACCGGCGGCGGGCTATTCAAGACCGTGATGCTGACCGGCGCTAACCTGATGGGTGTTTCCACCGGCTACCTGCTGTATATGCGCATCTCCAACGAGCATCGGCGGCTGCGGGTGCCGCGCTCTGTGTTGTATCTGATGCTGGTTAGCGTGGCCAGCGCGGCGGCGTCCGGGGTTGGCGGGGCGGTTGTCGACCTGATCTTCTTTCACGAGGGCCCGTTCCCTGCCTGGACCTTCTGGTTCATGGCCGAACTGGTCAGTTATGTGATTATCCTGCCGGTGGCCTTGAGTGCGCCGAGCTGGCGGCAGTGGCGCACGCTCCTCAACTATCTGCGAGGCATGTCCCGGCCTGAACAGTTCGTGCAGCAATGCGCGCCGGTGGCGGCCTTTATCCTGTGCTGCATTGCGGGGGTGCTGATCGGCGGGCCGGGCGCGGTGATGTTCCCGGTGGCGGCGCTGCTCTGGTGCGCCCTGAGCTACAGCCTGTTCACCACGACGCTGATGACCCTGATCTTCAGCAGCTGGACCCTGCTGGCTATCTCCGCGCGTTATCTGACGCTGTCCAGCATTGACCTCAACCTGCAGCCGGACATGCAGTCGCTGCGTATTGGCGTGCTGCTGCTGGCCCTGAGCCCGTTGATCGTGGCGATCATCTCCTCGGTGCGCAACGAGCTGCTGCGTAACGTCCAGTACCTGGCCTCCCACGATCAGCTCAGCGGCCTGCTTAATCGCCGGGCTTTCAATGAGCTGGCGGTAGAAAGGCTCAAGCCCCTGCTTGAGAAGGACTTCTTCGCCGTACTGATGCTGGATATCGACCACTTCAAGAAAATCAACGACGCCTGGGGCCATGCCGGCGGTGATCAGGTGCTCGTTGCCTTTGCCGACATCGCCAGCAGTTGCCTGCGCGAAGGCGATGTCTTCGGCCGCATCGGTGGCGAGGAATTCGCCATGGTTTTGCCCAACTGCTCCCTCGAAGAGGCGCGCGGTATCGCCGAGCGAATCCGTCAGACCTACGCAGCCACCCCTATCGATATCGGCGAAGGTCGCAGTGTCTCATCCACCGTCAGCATCGGCGGCGCAGTGGCCCTGCCACCCGAAGACCTCGAATCCCTGCTGCTGGTCGCGGACCGCTCGCTGTACAAGGCCAAGCATCTGGGGCGGGATCGGGTGCAGTTGGAGGAGGCTCTGTAGGCTCGAGTATCCGAAATCTCGGAGTTCGGGCGTCACTGTATGAATCTTGCCGCAGTGAACGCCAGGCCCGCCAATACCCCGGCAACGGCAATAAATTTCCAGGTCTGGTCGTTGATTGCCTTGTGGAATGAGACAGCCAGGTCTTGCATGTCCTTGCCGCTGGCACGAATAAATTCGTTCAGGTCGTCTTTTGAGGCTAGGTTTGCCAGGTCCGCTTTTGTCGCCATATTTGCTGCCATATGGGTCATGTTGACCTCGATGGAATGGAGTCGCATCTCCACGCCGACGAATCTTTTCTCAATGTCGGGAATGGCTTTTTCAAGTGCCGTTACTCGTGCGTCCATGTCGGATCCCCCTCCGTTGCCGCCATTGTTATTTCCTGTTTCCGGTTTGTCGCTGACCTTGCGCGAGTAGTCGTTTCTCAGCTGATAGACCAGGAACTCTCTTAGGGTGATAGCCCTGTCGAGAGGGTCTATGTCCTGGTTCATGTTGTTCCTCTGAATGAGAGTCGGGGCGGGGGCTTTGTCCTGAATTATCTCTCCCTCGTTTCTCAGTCATTCTGTCGTCTCTCATCAGAGGCATGTCCGTAACTATTTATTTTTTGGGTCAGGATCCATAACCACTGATCCGTACGATGAGATAAATGAGTAACCCGACGACAATCACTCGATAAAGAATGAGCGCGTACCGTCGACGGTACCCGACAGGCATGCCATCGCGATTGTCGGCTTCATCAATCAATAGCAACCACAGGGCCAGCCTGCTCAGCACATCAATGATGCTCATCGCGAATGTCTCCGTTTGTCCGCCGATCGTAGCGCGCTGACCTGCATAGGCAACTGCTCGGCAAGAACGGTATCACTTAGCCAGGCCCGAAATCGAGTGACCCGGGAAGGGGTAAAAACTCCAGACAACAAAAAACCCGCACTAGGCGGGTTTTTTGGTTTTCAGGTGATTTTGACACCACCTGAATCTAATTAGTGGTGCCCAGAGACGGAATCGAACCGCCGACACGGGGATTTTCAATCCCCTGCTCTACCGACTGAGCTATCTGGGCAACGGGGCGCATTAGACGTGTTTTTCAGGGGGTCGTCAAGCAGGTTTTTAAAAAAATTTGAATTATTACCGTCGCTTACGACCCACACTGCTGGAAACGCTTTATTTCTCGGGGGCAACGTAGCCTTCGGCCTGTGCGTATTCTTCGCCCGAAAGGTACTTGTCCATCTCGGCTTGCAGGAATTTGCGGTCTTCAGCGTTCATCATGTTCAGGCGACGCTCGTTGATCAGCAGGGTCTGGTGTTTCTGCCAGTCGGCCCAGGCTTTCTGCGAGACGTGGTTGTAGATGTCTTCGCCCTTGGCGCCCGGATACGGAGGGCGCTCCAGGCCGGGTAGTTCTTCGTGGTACTTGCGGCACATCACGGTGCGGGTCATGACGACTCTCCTGCATTCAATACGTCTGCTGCGCGTTTGAGCAGCTTCTTCACCGGGGCGGCGAGGCCTAGGCGTGGCGGGGTGGCGAGGTTATACCAGAGCCAGTCGGCCTCGGCCACGTGGTGGCTTGCCGCCTCGACCTCGACCAGCCAGGGTTCGATGCTCAGCTGGAAGTGGCTGAAGGTGTGGACCAGCCCAGGCAGTTCCCGGTGCTTGCCCAGTTCCAGCGAGTGTTGCACGGCCAGGTGTTGCAGGTCATTGAAGTCATCCAGCTCCGGCAGGCTCCACAGGCCGCCCCACAGCCCCGTGGACGGGCGTCGGTAAAGCAGGATGGCGCCGTCGCGATTGGCCAGCATGGGCATCAGCGTGCGCTTCTGCGGGATGGCCTTGCGCGGCTTGGGGATCGGGTAGCGAGTCTCAAGGCCGAGCATGTGCGCTTCGCAGCCGCGCTCCAGCGGGCACAGCAGGCAGCTGGGCTTGCTGCGGGTACACAGGGTCGCGCCCAGGTCCATCATCGCCTGGGTGTAGTTATTGACCCGCGCATGGGGCGTAAAGCGCTCTGCGGCCGCCCACAGCTGCTTGGCGACCTTGGGCTCGCCCGGATAACCCTCTTGCGCAGTAAAGCGCGCCAGCACGCGTTTGACGTTGCCGTCGAGGATCGGTGCGCGCAGGCCCATGCTCAGGCTGGCGATGGCGCCAGCAGTGGACAGGCCGATGCCGGGCAGCTCGGTAAGCTGTTCGACGTCACGGGGGAATTGGCCGCCATGTTTGGCGACGACGATCTGCGCGGTCTTTTGCAGGTTGCGGGCGCGGGTGTAGTAACCCAGGCCCGTCCACAGGTGCAGCACTTCGTCTTCCGGGGCTTCGGCCAGGGCCTGCACGCTGGGCAGGGCGCTCATGAAACGGTCGAAGTAACCCAGCACGGTGCTGACCTGGGTCTGTTGCAGCATGATTTCCGAGACCCACACCCGGTAAGGCGTGATGCCCTGTTGCCAGGGCAGGTCGTGGCGGCCATGGCGGTCGTACCAGTCAAGGACCGCGGTGGAGAACTGCTCGGGTTGCATTAATTTCGCTCAGTAAGTGGATCCGGTCCTAGCGTTTGAACAAGCCCTTGAGGGCATCCTTGAGTTCCGGGCTGACTTTGTCGCCCAGCTTCTCTTCGAGTTTTTCACCGAGTTTGTCGGTCGCCAGTTTGGCAGCGATACGGCCAATGCCTTCCTTGTCCAGGCGGCAGGCCTTGGCGCCCATTTCCAGGGGGCCACGACACTGGATCGGCCATTCGATGCCGACATAGCGCGGGTTGACCTGGCAGGCCGGGTCGGGCATGTCGCTCTTGTCGCCTTCGATGATGACGCCCAGGCGGTAGTTCATGCCCAGTACGCGCAGGTCGATATCGCCGTTACCGTTGACGGTAAGGCCAGGGATCTGCACCTTGAGGTCGGGGTTGCTGGCGACGCCGTTGCGCACTGTCAGGCTGCCGTTGAGTTGCTGGAACGGCGTGTCGTGACCGCGTGGGTTGCCGCTCAGGGTCTCGCGATTGAGCACGGCGATGCCCTGGCACAGTTGCTGTTCGATATTGGCGTTGACCAGCACGCCGTCGTTGATGGCAAAGCTGGTGGTGCCGTTGAGGCTGTCGACCAGGGCCTTTTCGCTATTGCCCTTGGCGGTCAGGTTGTTGTTGAGAGTCAGCAGGCCCTTGACCGGCGGCGTCTGGCCCATGGCCTGAAGCACCCTGTCGACAGGCACTTTGGCGACGCGGGTCTGTACGGTGGCCACTGGCACGTCAGGGCGGGTGTCGAGATTGCCTTTGACTTCGAAGTTGCCGTTGTACAGATCGCCACGCAGGCTGCTGACGGTAATGACGCCGTCCTGCGCCTGGGTTTGCAGCGCTGCATTCTGGATTGGCAGCTTCTTGATGATTAGCTTGTCGAATCTCAGGTCGGCGTTCACGTCCAGCTTGCGCATACGTTCCAGCGGGAACAGTTTCTCCGTGCTCCAGGCCTGCTTGGTCGGCTGTTCGGGCAGCGTCGTCGTGCCACCGGCTGCGGCGTCTTCACCGCTGGCCACTTCAGCCTTGCGTGCGGCGCTGGCGCTTTTTGACTCCTCGGACTCGACCGGGCGATAACGATCAGCGTCGAAGGTGTCGCCCTTGAGTTGCAGACGCAGCGCCTGTTTGGCGACATCTTCGATGGCAAGGCGGCCGGTGAAGCTGCTGTCGTCGAGTTTGAAGTTAAGGCCATCCAGGGTCAGGCTGGTGGGGCTGGCGCTGATACGGGTGACCAGCTCGAGTTTCTTCAGGCTGCCCTCGGCCATGGCCGGAGCGGGCATGGCGATATTGTCGAGGAAGTTGCGCAGGTCGAACTGGGCGACGGAAAGAGCGCCGCTGACTTGCGGGGTTTTGTCCAGATCACGCACATGCAACTCACCCAGCGCACGCAACTGGTTGGCCGACAGCTTGAGGCTGGTCCAGTCGGCGACGTTGGCCATCAGGTCGGTCAGCAACTGCCCCTGGGCGCTGAAGGTCACGGTCTTGCCTTGCAGCGGGTCGCCGGACAGTTCGCCGGTCACGCGCATGTCACCCAACTGGTAGCGCTTGAGGGCGCGGTTGAGGCGCAGCTGACCGGTGAGTTCGGTCTTGGCGCGCAGCACCGGCTGGTTGGTGCCAAGGAAGGCGGTCAGCTTGATCGGGATATCGGTATTTTCATGGACCGCGCCGGTGCTCAGCTGGATGCTTTCGGCGCTGAAGGTCTGGTTCTTGCGCGCATCGGTGTACTCGACCCGAGCGTTATTGACGGTGAGGCTGTCGATATCCAGTTTGATCGGCTGCGACGGCTTTTCAGTCTTGTCGGTTTTATCCGACTCAGGCGTCACTTGGCTCTGGGCGGTGCTGTCAGACGGGGCGCGGCGGCCGATGTCTTCCCAGTTGCCATGGCCGGTTTCGTCGCGGCTTAGCATCAGGTCCAGGCCTTCCACCCGCACATCGCTCATCTGGATTTCACGGCGCAGCAGCGGCAGGACTCGCACGGACAAGCCGAGCATTTGCAGATTGGCGAACGGCTTGGTCGGCGTGATCAGCGTGGCGACGCTGGCATCGTGCAGCTCAAGGCCGAGCCAGGGGAACAGGCTCCAGCCGATATCGCCATTGAGGGTCAGTTCGATGTGCGCCTTGTCGCGGGCAATCTTGCGAATCTCGTCTTTGTAGTCGTTGGGATCAAACAGATGGGTCAGCGCGAAGCCGAGAGCCACGATGATCAGCAACAGCCCGAGAATAAACAGTCCCAGGATTTTGCCGAACGCTTTCATGGGCGAGTCCTTGTAATCGACGTTCAAAAATAGCCCGCGAGTATAGCCTCCTCACGCGGGTTTACGGGTCATCTATGACCACACGCAGTTGCTCATTGTTGCAATCAACCGGTCAGCAACGGCAGATGGAGTTTGGCCGCCAGGGCCTGGACTGCGGGAGACTCGGCGGTTCCCAGCAAGCGTAGTTGGCTGCCTGCATCCCTGGCGGACTTTTCTGTCAGGGTCACCAGACGTTCCGCGACGCCGCGTCGGCGAGTCGGTATACGCACGCACAAATGAGACAGCAGCCAGTGATTTGCCTGACGCTGCAGGCGTGCCGCGCCGAGTAAACGGTCATTGAAACGAGCACCGATCAGTTGCCCTTCGGCGCTAGCCTGTTCGAGCAGTTCTGCGGCGTCGGCAAAGGGGGCGAAAAAGCCTGGCGGCGTATCGTGATAAATTTTCTGCAGATCTTCTTTGTCTTGATAACTAAGGATATTTAACGACTCAACTAAGACGGGCATCAGGTTTCCTTGACGAGGTTCGCAGTAGATGCAGATGGTGTTTAAAAGAGCGGATCAGAATGCTGGCAAATGCTAATCTCTCGCTATTCGCGCGTTCTGTAGTGGTCTTTTGCCACTATTTCAGGGCTTATGCAGTCCATACGTAACTTTGCCCCGTGCAAACGAAGGTGTGGTCGCATTCGGGTCTGTACGAAAAGTCGGCGAGCGCAGCCACTTTTCGTGCAGATCCTAGAGCGAATGTCTTGCGAGTAATACATACCTGGGGGAAATAATAATGAGTTCAAGCTCAGCCCTGAGCGGTTCAGCCGCTCAACCTGCGTTCCTGTCCAAGGAGCGCATTATTGCCAAATCCGGTTTCAACCGTTGGCTCGTTCCACCTGCTGCTCTGGCAATTCACCTGTGCATCGGCATGGCCTATGGCTTCTCCGTGTTCTGGTTGCCGCTGTCCAAGGCTGTCGGCATTTCCACGCCGACTGCCTGCGCGCCCGATATGGGCTTCTTTGCCCAGGTATTCTCGTCGACCTGCGACTGGCCGATCTCGATGCTGGGCTGGATCTACACCCTGTTCTTCATCTTCCTGGGCTGCTCGGCAGCGATCTGGGGCGGCTGGCTTGAGCATGCCGGGCCACGCAAGGCCGGTGTCGTTTCGGCCCTGTGCTGGTGCGGTGGCCTGTTGATTTCGGCGCTGGGCATCTACAGCCATCAGATATGGCTGATGTGGCTCGGTTCCGGGGTTATTGGCGGGATCGGTCTGGGCCTTGGCTATATCTCCCCGGTCTCGACCCTGATCAAGTGGTTCCCGGACAAACGCGGCATGGCGACCGGCATGGCGATCATGGGCTTCGGCGGCGGTGCGATGGTGGGTGCACCCCTGGCGACTGCGCTGATGAGCCATTTCGCAACGCCGGACAGCGTTGGCGTATGGCAGAGCTTCGTGGCCATGGCGGTGATTTACTTCATCTTCATGATCGGCGGCGCTCTGGCGTATCGCGTTCCACCGACTGGCTGGAAGCCTGAAGGCTGGACCGCTCCGGCGAAGAAGGCCAACAACACGATGATCACTCATCGTCACGTACACGTCAGCGTGGCGTGGAAAACCCCGCAGTTCCGTCTGGTCTGGCTGGTGCTGTGCCTGAACGTTTCGGCGGGTATCGGCATTCTCGGCATGGCTTCGCCCTTGCTGCAGGAAGTCTTTGCTGGCCAGTTGCTGGGTAACACGCTGACCTTCAGCCAGCTCAGCGCTGCGCAGTTGGGCCAGATCGCGGCCATTGCTGCCGGTTTCACCGGTCTGTTGAGCCTGTTCAATATCGGTGGGCGGTTCTTCTGGGCTTCGTTCTCCGACTACATCGGCCGCAAAGCCACGTACTTCGTGTTCTTTGCCCTGGGCTTTTTGCTGTACGCCTCGGTGCCAACTCTCGGTCACCTGGGCAGCGTCGCGCTGTTCGTGGCGGCGTTCTGCGTGGTGCTGTCGATGTACGGCGGTGGTTTCGCCACGGTTCCGGCCTACCTGGCAGACCTGTTCGGTACACAGATGGTCGGTGCGATCCACGGTCGTCTGCTGACCGCCTGGGCAGCGGCGGGCGTGCTGGGTCCGGTACTGGTCAACTACCTGCGCGAGTACCAGTTGAGCCATGGCGTGGCCCGTGCCGATGCCTATGACATCACCTTGTACATCCTCGCTGGCCTGCTGGTGCTGGGCTTTATCTGCAACATGCTGGTCCGTCCGGTGGCCGACAAGTACTTCATGACCGACGCCGAACTGGCGGCCGAACAGGCTATCGGCCATGACAAGGGCGCTGACCAGAACACCTCGCTGGAATGGAAAGCCTCGCCGGGCAGCAAGCCGCTGACCATCGCTGCGTGGCTGGCCGTGGGTATTCCGTTGGCGTGGGGTGTGTGGATTACCCTGCAGAAGACGGCGGTGCTGTTCCACTAAGGCCTTTGGCGGGCAGCCTTGCGGCCAACATTGTTGGCGCGAGGCTTGCCCGCGAACGCGTCGTGTCAGCAAAGCATGTGTGCACTGAGAAATCGATTCGCGGGCAAGCCTCGCTCCAACGATGATATTGGAGCGTGTTTGCCTGTGATACGCCCTGTCTGAAACCGCGCAGATAGTTCCCCGCGAATGCATTCGCTCCTACACCCGACACCGTTCTGGGCCTATAATGTCGCCCTTTTCGCCCAATGATTTTGCGGAGCTGGTGATGGCCGAACGTAAGGCATCCGTCGAGCGCGACACTCTGGAGACCCAGATCAAAGCCTCGATCAACCTGGATGGCACTGGAAAGGCCCGATTCGATATCGGTGTCCCATTCCTTGAGCACATGCTCGATCAGATCGCCCGGCACGGGTTGATCGACCTCGATATCGAATGCAAAGGCGACCTGGAGATCGATGACCACCATACCGTGGAGGATGTCGGTATCACCCTGGGCCAGGCATTCAGCAAAGCCATCGGCGACAAGAAAGGCATTCGTCGCTACGGCCACGCCTATGTTCCGCTCGACGAAGCGCTGTCGCGTGTGGTCATCGATTTCTCCGGGCGTCCGGGCCTGCAAATGCATGTGCCGTATACCCGGGCCACAGTCGGCGGCTTCGATGTGGACCTGTTCCAGGAGTTCTTCCAGGGCTTCGTCAACCACGCCAACGTGACTCTGCACATCGACAACCTGCGCGGCACCAACACGCACCACCAGATCGAGACCGTGTTCAAGGCCTTCGGTCGTGCGCTGCGCATGGCCGTCGAACTGGATGACCGCATGGCCGGGCAGATGCCTTCGACCAAGGGTGTGCTCTGATGCAGACAGTCGCGGTTATCGATTACGGCATGGGCAACCTGCACTCGGTCGCCAAGGCCCTGGAGCATGTGGGCGCCGGTCGGGTGCAGATCACCAGCGACGCCAATGTCATTCGTGAGGCTGACCGCGTGGTATTTCCCGGTGTTGGCGCGATTCGCGATTGCATGGCTGAAATTCGTCGCCTGGGCTTCGACTCGCTGGTGCGTGAAGTCAGCCAGGACCGTCCGTTCCTGGGGATCTGCGTGGGCATGCAAGCCCTGCTCGATCACAGTGAGGAGAACGGCGGCGTCGACTGCATCGGCCTGTTTCCCGGCCAGGTGAAGTTTTTCGGCAAGGACCTGCATGAAGACGGCGAGCACCTGAAAGTGCCGCACATGGGCTGGAACGAAGTGACTCAGGCGGTGGATCACCCGTTGTGGCACAACATTCCGGACCTGGCGCGCTTCTATTTCGTGCACAGCTTCTACATCGCCGCCGCCAATCAGCGGCAGGTGGTCGGCAGCGGTCACTATGGCGTCGATTTTGCGGCTGCCATGGCCGACGGCTCGCGCTTTGCCGTGCAGTTCCACCCGGAGAAGAGCCATACCCATGGCCTGCAACTGTTGCAGAACTTCGCCGCCTGGGACGGGCGCTGGTAATGAGCCGCAAGAACAAACCGCCGATCCTCACCCTCACGCCCGAGCAGGAAAGTGAGGCGAACCACAAGATCCAGCGGCTGATGGCCGATCGTTTCGATCTTGATCTGGGTTCTTTCGAGGCGGCGGAGATTCTTGAGCTGTTTACCCGTGAAATCGCCCCGCATTACTACAATCGGGCAATTTTCGACGTTCAGGCGCAACTCAAGGAACGGTTCGAGAGCATCGAAGTGGATCTTTGGGCGCTGGAAAAGAATTAGACGCAGCGGTAAGCCCCGAGCTTCAAGCTGCAAGAATGGCTCGATCGCCTGCTTGCAGCTTGAAGCTTGCAGCTTGCGGCTCTAAAAGACAAAGGATCAAGCATGCTGATTATCCCCGCTATCGACCTTAAAGACGGTGCCTGCGTGCGCCTGCGCCAGGGCCGGATGGAAGACTCCACGGTGTTCTCCGATGACCCTGTGGCCATGGCGGCCAAGTGGGTGGAAGGCGGTTGCCGTCGTCTGCACCTGGTCGATCTGAATGGCGCCTTCGAAGGCCAGCCAGTCAACGGTGACGTGGTCACGGCCATCGCCAAGCGTTACCCAAACCTGCCGATCCAGATCGGTGGCGGTATCCGCTCCCTGGAAACCATCGAGCATTACGTCAAGGCTGGCGTCAGCTACGTGATCATCGGCACCAAAGCGGTCAAGGAGCCTGAGTTCGTGGCCCAAGCCTGCCGCGCCTTCCCGGGCAAGGTCATTGTGGGTCTCGACGCCAAGGATGGCTTCGTCGCCACCGACGGCTGGGCTGAAGTCAGCTCGGTGCAGGTCATCGACCTGGCCAAGCGTTTCGAAGCGGATGGTGTGTCGGCTATCGTTTACACCGACATCGCCAAAGACGGCATGATGCAAGGCTGCAACGTGCCTTTCACCGCTGCACTGGCCGCCGCGACAAAGATTCCGGTGATCGCCTCTGGTGGCATTCATAACCTGGGCGACATCAAGGCCCTGCTGGACGCCCGCGCGCCCGGCATTATCGGCGCCATTACCGGCCGCGCGATTTATGAAGGCACGCTGGATGTGGCTGAAGCTCAGGCGCTGTGTGACCTGGAACAACGCTGATTAGCCCGGCAAACACCGGACTGTGGGAACCACCTATGTGGGAGCAAATTCTGTGGGAGCGAATTCATTCGCGAAGAGGCCGCTACATTCTCTTGCCCTGACAGACCGTTTTCGCGAATAAATTCGCTCCCACAAGAAGCGCAACGTGATTCGCTCTTGCTTGCAGCTAATAGCTTGCAGCTCGTAGCTCTTGATCGGAGATTAAGCCCATGGCCCTGGCCAAACGCATCATCCCTTGCCTGGACGTCGATAACGGTCGTGTGGTCAAGGGCGTCAAGTTCGAGAACATCCGTGACGCCGGTGACCCTGTGGAAATTGCCCGTCGCTACGATGAGCAGGGCGCCGACGAGATCACCTTCCTCGATATCACCGCCAGCGTCGATGGGCGTGATACCACCCTGCATACCGTTGAGCGCATGGCCAGCCAGGTGTTTATCCCGCTGACCGTCGGCGGTGGCGTGCGCACCATCCAGGACATCCGCAACCTGCTCAATGCCGGTGCCGACAAGGTGTCGATCAACACGGCAGCCGTGTTCAACCCTGAGTTCGTCGGCGAAGCCGCCGCGCACTTCGGCGCACAGTGCATCGTCGTCGCCATCGACGCCAAGAAAGTCTCCCTGCCGGGCGAAGCGCCGCGCTGGGAAATCTTCACCCACGGCGGGCGCAAGCCGACCGGTCTGGATGCGGTGATGTGGGCCAAGAAGATGGAAGACCTCGGTGCCGGTGAGATTCTGCTGACCAGCATGGATCAGGACGGCATGAAGAACGGCTTCGATCTGGGCGTGACCCGCGCAATCAGTGATGCCCTTGGCATTCCGGTGATCGCTTCCGGCGGTGTCGGCAACCTTGAGCATCTGGCGGCCGGTGTCCTGCAAGGTGGTGCCAGTGCGGTACTGGCGGCGAGTATTTTCCACTTTGGCGAATACACCGTACCCGAAGCCAAGGCTTACATGGCCAAGCAAGGTATCGTGGTGCGCTGATCGCCGCTCGCCGTGCTAGACAACGCAAAGTAATCCCTGCAACCTCTTTGCGTTGTCAGACTGGGGGCCCGCGAAATGCTCAAAGGTTTTTGTCTTGCGCTGATTAGTGTCATCGGGGTCCTGGCCGGTCCGTCCCGGGCTGCTGAAGTGCCCGCCGACACCATGGTCCTGCTGACGGAAAATCTGCCGCCATTCAATATGGCGGTCGATGGCAAGAACTTCGCCCAGGAAGCCAACATCGAGGGCATGGCGGCTGAGGTAGTGCGTGAGACGTTCAAGCGCGCGGGCCTCAAGTACAGCATGACCCTGCGTTTTCCCTGGGAGCGTATCTATAACCTGGCTCGGGAACAGCCCGGTTATGGTGTGTTTTCCACGGCCCGCCTGCCTGAGCGGGAAAAACTCTTCAAATGGGTTGGTCCCGTAGGTCGCTACGAATGGACCTTGCTCGCCCGGGCCGACAGCCCCATCACCCTGACCAGCCTGGAGCAGGCCAAGAGCTACCGGATTGGTGCTTATAAGGGTGACGCCATTGGTGAGCGGTTGCTGGCCCAGGGGCTGACTCCCATCCTTGCGCTTCGTGACCAGGACAACGTCAAGAAGCTGCTCAGCGGCCAGATCGACCTCTGGGCCACCAGCGATCCTGCCGGACCCTACCTGGCCCGGCTTGAGGGCGTCAGGGGTTTCAAGACCATCCTGCGCTTCAATACCGCCGAACTCTACCTGGCGCTGAACAAGGCCACGCCCGATGTCGTGGTCAACCGCTTGCAGCAGGCCCTCGACCAGTTGCGGGCCGAGGGCTTTGTCGATAAGGCGGCTGCGCGTTATCGCTGATCAGTCGCGAGGCTCGTCGCCCAGGCCGATATAGGAAAAGCGGGTTTTGCCGGGTTGAGGTTGTTGTCCTGCGGATCTTTTCTCCAGCAGGTCTTCGCGCACTGCCGATGGCTGGCCATTGAGGTCATAGGCCAGGGTGCACAACTTCAACGGCAGCTTATTGGCCGGGAAATGTAGCGGCCTGGAGGTAGCTGCCTTGCGCTGGCCTTGGGCGTCGAAGCAGTCGGTGCTCTCCGGTGGGCCGAACTTGAGGCTGTAGTGGCTGAACAGCCGTGGATCCTGTCCGTAGCTGACGCTGTAACCACCACCTGCGTGCTTCATCAATACCTTGGGTGCTTCGGTCGGGCCTGGGGGCAAAAGCTCCACCGCCAGTGTCAGGGCGTTGCGCATCATGCCCAGGCTTGGCCGCTCGTCTACTGCGGTGACTGCGATGATGCACAGTAGGTGCATGCCGGGGCGCAGGCCTATGGCGTCGTTGATCCGGGCGTTTTCAGTCGGGAGGGCGGTGCTGTAGTGATGCGGGCTTTCACATTGATGAGCGCGTTCAACCTGTTTGTAGCGGTAGAAGGGCGTATCGAGGCTAAAACGCAGATCCCAGGCCGGATAGACAGCCTGGCCGTGCATATCCAGCGCGATCTTGGCGTAGCGTTTGACGGGTGATTTGAACGTGATCGAATAAGTTGGAAACAGCGCGCACTCCTGCGGGTCCTGGACAAGCACGCCTTTGGCGAAGCAATTACGCAGGAAGGTCATTGCGCTGCCGTAGTTACTGTCAGGCGATGGCACCGGGAAGCCCTCCGGCAATTCCACTGGCTGGCCACGGCTGCCTTGAGTGGAAGTGCCCAGCACGGCAAACACTTCGTTGCTTTCACGTAACAGGACCGGGCTGCCCGAACTGCCCTCGCTTACATCACGGCACTGGTTTTTCACCGAGTTGCGCCAGAACCACGGCTGCTCCAATACATCAGAGGATTGTTGCTGTGTGCAGGCGGCGAGGCGCAAATAACCTGTGCCGTGCTTCAGCGGAGCGCCGACCAGCAGGATATCGCCGCCGATCGCGGGCATGTCCCTGGCTATTTGAATCGGCTCGATGCCCGCAGCGATCAGTTCGCTCAGTGGCGTCTGCAATTCGATAATGGCGAGATCGACACCCTGCATGCTGCTCCAGTTGATGCGTTTCAGCGCAAAAGAGCGGGGCTGGGTATCGCTGAAGTAGTTGAACAATACCTCGCCCTCGACCACGCGATCAGTGACGATCAAGCCGTTTTTCTTTTCCACGCAATGACCGCTGGTGAGCACGTAGGCCGGGGCATTGGCCGGGCTATCTTGGCTGCGGGTGTCGAGCAGGGTGGCAGTGCAATGCATGCCCCCCTTGGCCATGATCCGGCCAATACCGTTCCAATGGTTGTAGCGCCCGTCGTGGTTTTCCAGCACTTTGGAGTGGGCAAGATTGCCCAGGCCTTCGCCAAAGTCCCCGGCCTGGACCGATAGGGAAAGTCCCCCAACGCCGAGTAGAAGCCCGGCAAGCAATTTCTTGTTCATGAATCATCCTTGATTATTCGAGGGTCATTGCACGTCGGACGACGCGCCTGGCCTCTTTAAGCAAGGAGTAACTCGGGGAACAAGAGGGAAAGGAAAAAGCAGATTTTTCCCCAGGTAATAAATGGCGCGGGCCTACAACTCAGCGGGCGGTTCCTGCTCTGTTGCCGCCGGAGCTGCCGGAGCTGCCGGAGCTGCCGGAGCATCAGGTGCCGCAGCTGCTGGTGTGGAAGGTGCGTCAGGTATTGCAGGTTCTGCTGGCGTTGTAGGTGCGGGAGGTGCATCGGGTTTTGTTGGCGTTGCCGGTGCGGAAGGTGTCACCGGTGCCGCTTTGGGCTCCGATGGCTTGGCGGGGTGAGCCGCCGCTGTTTTGTGATAAACCCCGTTTTTGCCATGGGCGGCCATGGCGCCGTTGCCGCGTACGCTGATCATCCGCCGTACATCGATCCAGTTGATGCCCTGGGCTTTTAGTCCCGGCAGCTCGCGCTCCAGCAAATCCAGGGTCACCGGGTAGGGGTGGCCGATCATGATCACCGAGCCTTGCTTGTGGGCCAGGCGGATCGCGGTCTTGAGTTGCGTGGCGACAGCTTCCGGCGTGCGCACGTCATCGAGGAAAACATCCCGGGACGCACTGGCCAGGCCGATCAGTTGCGCCTGGGCGGCGGCGACGGTCTTGGCGCTGGTGCGGCTGTCGATCAGGAACAGGTGGCGACGTTGCAGCTCGGCCACCAGCCAGCCCATGGCTTCGGGCTGGGCGGTCATGCGACTGCCTTCGTGGTTGTTCAGGCCGGCGGCATAGGGGACTTTCAGCAAGGCGTCGTTCAGGCGCTTTGCCAGTTCCTCCATGGGCAGGTCGGGGCGCCAGGCATAAGGCCCGGTTGCCGGGTCCATGGGCATGTGCAGGATCACCGTCTTGCCAGCCTTGTGGGCTTCCCGGGCGAAGTCGGTGGCATGAGGTGTATCGGGCATGATGGCCAGCGTCACCGGCCCGGGCAGCGCCAGAGCACGACGGTCGCGCTCTGGATTCTGCCCAAGATCGTCGATGATCAGCGTCAGATAGGCGGATTTCCCCGCATTATCCTTGTCGCTCTCCGGCTCCGCCGATGCGCCATGGGCAACACCGGTGAGTCCGAGGAACAGCGCCAGCAGGCAACGTGACAGCCACATAGCCATCAGTTAGTTTCCGCGGGTGACGCTCAAGCCCTTGAGCAGGCTCAGGGCCTGGTTCAACTGGTAGTCGTCGTCCTGCGGACGCGCCTTGGCAGCCGACCCTTTGACGGTCGGTTTGTCCGCGCCGCCGTTGCCGTTGCCCAGGTGGCCGAGCAGATCGGCTTCCTTGTAGTTCTCGGCGTCGGCTTCGTTGGTGACCTTGGCCCGACGAACCACGATATCCGGGTTGATGCCCTGAGCTTGAATCGAGCGACCGTTAGGCGTGAAGTACAGCGCCGTGGTGATCTTGATTGCGCGATCGTTGTTCAGTGGCAGCACGGTCTGTACCGAGCCCTTGCCGAAGCTGTCGGTACCCATGAGCACGCCGCGCTTCTGGTCCTGCAGGGCACCGGCGACGATTTCCGAGGCCGAGGCGCTGCCGCCGTTGATCAGCACCACCAGTGGCGCGCCTTCGCTGGCGTCCGCCGCATCGGCATTGAAGCGCAGCTCGGAGTTGGCGATACGGCCCTTGGTGTAGACGATCAGACCCTTGGTCAGGAAGTGGTCGGCCACTTCCACGGCGGCCTGCAGCACGCCGCCAGGGTTGTTGCGCAGGTCCAGGACCAGGCCGTTCATCTTCTTGCCGTTGTCCTTGCGTAGCTTGGCCAGGGCCTTGCCGACTTCTTCACCGGTCTTGACCTGGAACTGGGTGATACGGATGTAACCGTAGCCAGGCTCCAGCATCTGCGATTTCACGCTCTTGACCTGAATGGTCGCCCGCGCCAGGGTCACGTCAAATGGCGTGCCGCCGTCGCGAACCAGCGTCAGGGTGATTTTTTCGCCGATCTTGCCGCGCATCTTGTCGACCGCTTCCTGCATGGTCTGACCCTGGGTCGGCGCGCCGTTGATCTTGACGATCAGGTCGCCAGCCTCGATGCCGGCCTTGGAGGCAGGAGTGTCATCGATGGGCGATACGACCTTGATGAAGCCGTCTTCGACGCCGACTTCGATGCCCAGGCC
Organism: Pseudomonas sp. JUb42; assembly: GCF_024807945.1. Lineage (GTDB taxonomy): Bacteria > Pseudomonadota > Gammaproteobacteria > Pseudomonadales > Pseudomonadaceae > Aquipseudomonas. The sequence continues at coordinate 453,901 of NZ_JANUFD010000003.1, forward strand.
GCCAAACTCGCCGCTGGTGCTTTCCTGCAGCTCCTGGAAGTCTTCCGGGCCGAGGTAGGCGGAGTGCGGATCAAGGTTGCTGAGCATGCCCTTGATGGCGTTTTCCAGCAGGGTCTTGTCGTCCACCGGTTCGACGTAGGCGGACTTGATCCGGTCCATGACCTCGGCAAAAGTGCGCAGCTCGTCCAGCGGCAATGGCGCCTTGGCATTGGCGTTGGCAGTACTGCTCGCCGCTGCTGCGGCAGGCGCTACGGTGGCTTTCTCGGCGGCATGGGCCAGCGGAGCACCGATAACGACGGCGATGGTCAGGGCCAGCGAGGTGAGGCGGGACAAATGCAGCATGTCTAACGAACTCCTAAATGCGGTGCCTACTTATCCTTGAGTACGACACCATTGGGCCGGATCACTAGGGCGACCCTGCTGACGAATAGCAAAATACAACGCCGGAGTATCCTGACCGCCACTGGTACCGACAGTGGAAATCGCTTCCCCGGCTTTGACAATGTCCCCAGCGTCCTTGAGCAGACTCTGGTTATGACCATACAGGCTTAAGTAACCATTACCGTGGTCGAGAATGACCAGAAGCCCGGCGCCGCGCAACCAGTCGGCAAACACCACGCGACCGCCATGCACGGCGTGTACCTGAGTCCCGGCCGACGCGCTGATCATGACCCCGTCCCAGGTGGCGCGGGCGTCATCACCACGGCTTTCACCAAAGCGCGCTACCAATCGACCATCAACTGGCCATGGAAGTTTTCCCTTGGCATCAGCAAAAGGTCCACCATAAGACACGCCACTGCTGGAAACCAGCGCGCCAGGGGCCTTTACAGGGCGGCGTGGCGGTGGTGCTTCGTCATCCGGCGGGCTGTTGTCCCGGTTATTCTTGGCCAGGGCGCGAGCGGCTTCTTCACGCTGGCGCTTCTCTTCGGCTTCTCGCTCGGCGATCAGCGCTTTCTGCCGCGCTTCCTCGGCTTCCCGTGCCTGACGGGCCAGGGTTTCTTCGATTGTCTTGAGTACTTTGCTCAGGTCGGCCTGGTCCTGCTGACGGGCCTGGAGTTTCTGGTCACGAACCTTGTAGTCCTGATTGAGCTTGGCCAGGGCGTCCTGACGGTCCTTGCGGACCTTCGCCAGGTCTTCGCGGCGGCTGTCCAGAGTGCCTTGCTGCACAAGCAGTTGGGCCTGTTGCAGATCGATGTCCTTGCTGACGTTGCTCAGTTGGCGCAGGGTTTCATTGAAATTGTGCAATTGAGTCAGGCGGGCCTGGCTCATGTAATCGTAGTAGGTCAGGGTGCGAGCGAATTTTTCCGGGTGCTGCTGGTTGAGCAACAGCTTGAGGTATTCCTGGCGGCCACTCTGATAGGCGGCACGGGCCTGGATGGCGATCAGGCGTTGTTGTTCAACCCGAGCGCTCTGCAGCTTTTTCTTTTCCTGATCGAGCCGCTGCAGCTCGCTTTCAGTCTTTTTTAGTTCCTTTTGCAGGACCTCGACCTGCTTTTCCAACTTGCCCATTTCGGTTTCGGTGCCTTTGAGGTCTTTCTGCACCCCAGCCTTTTCTTCCTGCAATTTGCCCAGGACTTTCTGCAGGTCAGCGATCTCCTGACGAGCGGTATCCAGCTGTTTTTGGGTCTGCGCACGCTCATCGTCGGCGAAGGCCGGATTGAGCAGGCAAATCAGGGCAAGAGCGATCAAGGCGCGGAGCATTGGGCGGGCGATACCGAGGAGAGAGAGAAGAAAGACGGGGACTAGTATGCCCGCCATGCGTTGCAAAAAAAACGTCCGGCAACCATTGCTTTAGCATCAGTTGTAGGAAAATTCGACGTTTCGACCAACGAAACGCCGAATTGTTACCAATTGTTCAGCTTACTCGGCAACGAGAATGGAATGGCCGGTCATTTCTGCCGGTTTTTCCAGGCCCATCAGTTGCAGCATGGTTGGGGCCACATCGGCCAGTACGCCGCCTTCGCGGACCTTGAGCTTGCGCTTGCCGACGTAGACAAACGGCACCGGCTCAGAGGTGTGGGCGGTGTGGGCCTGGCCGGTGTGGTCGTCGGTCATTTGCTCGACGTTGCCGTGGTCCGCAGTGATCAAAGCTTCGCCGCCGACCTTCTCCAGCGCTTCGGCGATACGGCCGACGCAGACGTCCAGGCATTCCACGGCCTTGATCGCCGCTTCCATGATGCCGCTGTGGCCAACCATGTCGCCGTTGGCGTAGTTGACGATAATCACGTCAAAACGCTGGTTTTCGATGGCGTCGACGATGCGGTCGGTGACTTCTGGCGCGCTCATTTCCGGTTGCAGGTCGTAGGTGGCGACTTTTGGCGACGGGATCAGGATGCGCTCCTCGCCCGGGAACGGTTCTTCACGGCCGCCGGAGAAGAAGAAGGTGACGTGGGCGTATTTCTCGGTTTCGGCGATGCGCAGCTGGGTCTTGCCCTTTTCTGCCAGGTATTCGCCCAGCACATTCTTCAGGCTGCCGGCGGCGAAGGCCGAGGGTGCAGGGATGCTGGCGGCATACTGAGTGAGCATGACGAAACCGGCCAGTTTTGGCTGGCGGGCGCGTTCGAAGTCCTTGAAACCGTCTTCGACAAAGACGCGGGTCAGTTCGCGAGCGCGGTCGGCGCGGAAGTTCATGAACACGACGGCGTCGCCGTCTTCGACCTTGACCGTCTCGCCGATGCTGGTGGCTTTGACGAATTCGTCGTTCTCGCCACGGCCATAAGCGGCTTCAAGGGCGGCGTGGGCGCTGTCGGCCTGGAATTCGGACTGGCCGTCGACGATCAGATTGTAAGCAGAGGCCACGCGATCCCAGCGGTTGTCGCGGTCCATGGCGAAGTAACGGCCGATGATGCTGGCGGTACGGCCCTTGCCCAGACGTTTGTAGGCGTCTTCCATGGTTTGCAGGTATTTCTCGGCGCTGCGTGGCGGCGTGTCGCGGCCATCGAGGAAGGCGTGCAGGTAGATCTTATCGGCACCGCGCTTGGCGGCCAGCTCGACCATGGCTACCAGATGGTCTTCATGACTGTGGACGCCGCCATCGGACAGCAGACCCAGTACGTGCACGGCCTTGCCCGCGCCGACAGCCTTGTCCACTGCGGCGCAGATGGCCGGGTTCTCGAAGAACTCGCCGTCACGAATGGCCTTGGTCACCCGGGTGAAGTCCTGATACACCACGCGCCCGGCGCCCAGGTTCATGTGGCCGACTTCTGAGTTGCCCATCTGCCCGTCCGGCAGGCCGACATCCATCCCGGAGCCGGAAATCAGGCCGTTGGGCATGGTTTTGTAGAGGCGATCCATGACCGGCATCTTGGCTTCGTAAATCGCGTTGCCATGGTGACTGTCGCTGTGGCCGAAGCCGTCGAGGATGATCAGGACCAAAGGTTTAGGCGTGGTAGTCATGGAACCCACTCGTGGCAGAAAAGGGAGGTTGAAAAAAAGATCGCCATATTAGTGACAAGTTCAGAGCGAGTCACTGCCGTACGGGCTTTGGCCGACCTAGGCTGCTGTGTATACTGGCCGACATTTTAACGCCCTGGAACCTTCTGATGGTTGATCATCTGCTTGCCTTCGCCACGAATCACTATCTGATCACTGGCGCTTTCGTCATTCTCGCTGCACTGCTGGCTGCCTATGAAATGAGCAAGGGTGGTCGTAGCCTGACCACGCGCGAGCTGACCGCACTGGTCAACAACGACCAGGCCGTGGTCATCGACATTCGTGCTTCCAAGGATTTTTCCAGCGGCCATATCGTTGGCGCCCTGAATTTCCCGCAGGACAAGGTGCTGTCGCGCACCTCGGAGCTTGAAAAATACAAGGCCAAGACCCTGATCATAGTCGATGCCCAGGGCCAGCAGTCCGGCGGTATCGCCCGTGAGCTGCTCAAGTCCGGTTTCACTGCGGCCAAGCTGGGCGGCGGCGTGTCGTCCTGGCGTGCAGACAACCTGCCACTGGTGAAGTGAAATGGCTGAAGTCATCGTTTATTCCAGTGATTATTGCCCGTACTGCTCGCGTGCCAAGCAGTTGCTCAAGAGCAAAGACATTGAATTCGACGAAATCGTCGTCGATGGCAAGCCGCAATTGCGGGCAGAAATGACCAAGAAAGCCGGGCGCACTTCGGTGCCGCAGATCTGGATTGGTTCGACCCATGTGGGCGGCTGCGATGACCTGTTTGCCCTGGAGCGCGCCGGCAAGCTCGACGCTCTGCTGGAAGCCTGATAACCCGTTCCCCGAAAGACCTTAAGAATAGAAAGGATCTGAGATGACTGATCAACAGACTAACGCGGCAGCAGAAGACGAAGCTCCGCAATTCTCGCTGCAACGCATTTATGTTCGCGACCTGTCGTTCGAAGCGCCGAAAAGCCCGGCGATCTTCCGTCAGGAGTGGACCCCGGCTGTCAGCCTGGACCTGAACACTCGCCAGAAACAACTGGAAAACGATTTCTACGAAGTCGTGCTGACCCTGTCGGTCACCGTCAATACCGGTGACGAAGTCGCCTTCATCGTTGAAGTGCAACAGGCCGGTATCTTCCTGATCAAGGGCCTGGATGCTGCTTCCCTGAGCCACACTCTGGGCGCGTTCTGCCCGAACCTGCTGTTCCCTTACGCGCGTGAAGCCATCGACAACCTGGTGGTTCGTGGTTCGTTCCCGGCCCTGATGCTGGCTCCGGTCAACTTCGACGCCCTGTACGCTCAAGAGCTGCAACGCATGCAGGACGCCGGCGAAACGCCAACCGTTCAGTAAGCCTTTGTTGCTACGAAAAACGCCCCCGGTCGCAAGGCCGGGGGCGTTTTTTTGTGTTTCGGGAGCGGATTCTGTAGGAGCGAATTCAGTGGGAGCGAATTAATTCGCGAATACAGTATTTCAAACGACAAAGAATCGTCGGATGTACCGGCCTCTTCGCGAATGAATTCGCTCCCACATTTTGATGTGTACTCATGGCTATGGTGAGGTGCTCAACCGATTGGCATACATCCGGCACTCCGCCACCAACGCCAGCAGATTGGGATCGCGCTCGCGGCTTTTGAGGAAGACGATGCCGATGTGTTGCTGCATGTGATAGCGCTGCTGCAACGGGATCAGGCGCACGCGGTTCTCATAGACAGCGGCGATGCGCCCCGGCAGCAGGGCGTAGCCGACGCCGGAGCTGACCATGCTCAGCAGGGTGAAGATGTCGTTAACCTGCATGGCCACCTTGGGCTCGAAGCCAGCCTGCTGAAAGACGCGGATGCCGTCACGATGGGTGGCGAAGCCCTGGGTCAGGGTGATGAAAGTGGCTTCGCGCAGGTCGCTGAGGTCGATCTCGCTGCGCTGGGAGAAGGGCGAGTCGGCAGGGACCGCGAGGAAGATATCGTCGCTGAACAGCGGCAGGTGCTCGCAGTCCGGATCGTTGACGCTCTCGTCCAGGGACACCAGGATTGCGTCCGCCTCCATGTTCTTGAGCTTGTAGAACAGGTCGATATTGGAGCCGAGGATCAGGTCGATATTCAGCTCGCTGCGCCTCAGCTTGAGGCCCATGATCAGCTGCGGCACGGTCTTCACAGTCAATGAATACAGGGCGCCGAGGCGAAAACGCGCCGCCGAGAAACCTGCGGCCTGACGGGTCAGTTCGACGGTGGCGAGCACGTCCTGGATCAGCTTCTGCGCACGTTCCTCCAGAACATAGGCGCTTTCCAGTGGCGTCAGGTTGCGGCCTTCGTGCTTGAACAGCGGGCAGCGCAGGGCGCTTTCCAGGGAGTGGATGGCCCGATGCACGCTGACGTGGCTGGTCTGCAATTCCGCCGCCGCCCGAGCCAGATTGCCGGTGCGCATGAAGGCGAGAAAGATCTCCAGTTTCTTCAGGGTCAGTTCGTCGTCGATCTGCATGGGTGGGTCTTCTTGTTTGAATACTGCCGATTGTGCCCAAGTCTCTCAGCGATGGCTGTACTTTTGCGGTCATAACCCGGAGCCTTGAGGCTCGTCGATTGAAATGGAGGTTGTGCGCGGATGTATTACGGCGAGAAGTTCAACGCCTGGACTCACCTGGTAGGCGCGGTACTGGCCACTATCGGGGCGGTCTGGCTGTTGGTGATGGCAAGCCTGCATGGAGATGTCTGGAAGGTCGTCAGCATGGCGATCTATGGCGTGACCCTGGTCACCCTGTATAGCGCGTCCACCGTGTATCACAGCGTACGCGGGCGCGCGAAGGTGATCATGCAGAAGGTTGATCACTTTTCGATCTATCTGCTGATTGCGGGCAGCTACACCCCGTTTTGTCTGGTCACCCTTCGTGGCCCGTGGGGCTGGACGCTGTTCGGCATCGTCTGGGGTTTAGCGCTGATCGGCATCCTGCAGGAGATCAAGCCACGTTCAGAGGCGCGGATCATGTCTCTGGTGATCTACGCGGTGATGGGCTGGATCGTGCTGGTGGCGGTCAAGCCGCTGTTGGCTGCGCTGGGCACGGCAGGCTTTACCTGGCTGGCGGCGGGCGGGGTGCTGTACACCGTGGGGATCATCTTCTTCGCCCGCGACCACATCACTCACTGGCACGGGATCTGGCACCTGTTCGTGGTTGCCGGGAGTTTGCTGCATTTTGTCGCGATTTGTTTTTATGTGTTGTGAATACGCGTTGGGGTGAACTCTGTGGGAGCGAGGCTTGCCCGCGAAGATAGCGGCGCGGTGTACCTGATATTGCGCGTAACATTTGTTCGCGGGCAAGCCTCGCTCCAACGGGAAAAAGCTTAGAAATCCCCCCAAAGCTGCTGCGCCACGCTAAGCGCCACCACCGGCGCGGTTTCCGTGCGCAGCACGCGCGGGCCGAGGCGGGCGGCGTGGAAGCCGGCGTCCTGGGCCTGATCCACTTCTGCGTCGTTGAGGCCGCCTTCGGGGCCAATCAGGAACGCCAGGGTCGCCGGTTTCTCGTGGCTGACCAGTGGCTCGGCAACCGGATGCAGTACCAGCTTCAGATCAGCGCTGGTTTGCTTGAGCCATTCGGCCAATGGCACGGGCGGGTGAATCACCGGCACCACTGAGCGCCCGCACTGCTCGCAGGCACTGATTGCGATCTGCTGCCAGTGAGCCTGGCGCTTTTCTGCGCGTTCATCCTTGAGCCGCACTTCACAGCGCTCGCTGACAATCGGGGTGATTTCGCTGACGCCCAGTTCCGTGGCTTTCTGAATTGCCCAGTCCATGCGCTCGCCACGAGACAGGCCCTGCCCCAGATGAATGCGCAACGGTGACTCGATCTGCCCGGCAAAGCTCTCGTCGAGCTGGACCCGCACGCGCTTTTTGCCCACCTCCAGCAGCTTGCCGCGAAACTCAAAGCCTGAGCCGTCGAACAGTTGCAGGGCATCACCTTCGGCCATGCGCAGCACCCGGCCGATGTAGTGGGCCTGGGCCTCCGGCAGCTCGTGCTCGCCAAGGCTCAGGGGGGCGTCGATAAAGAAGCGGGACAGTCTCATGGTGCGTCTCTGAGGTGTTGGTGGTGCCAACTGAATATATTGGATTATGTGGGAGCCAATTGTGGGAGCGAATTCATTCGCGAAAGGGCCAGTACATCCGACGCATCTGTGTCGTCTGGAATAACGCCTTCGCGGATGATTTGGTTAACCCGGATCCCGGAAATTGGGATGGAAATCCTTGCGCACTGGCACGCTGATGCCGCTGCGGGTGGCAATGTCGATGCCTTCGCTGGCCACTTCGGCGAGGAAGTCGATCTGTTCCGGGGTGATCACGTAAGGCGGCAGGAAGTACACCACGCTGCCCAGCGGGCGCAGCAGGGCGCCGCGTTCCAGGGCGTGCTGGAAGACTTGCAGGCCGCGACGTTCCTGCCATGGGTAGGCGGTCTTGCTGGCCTTGTCCTGGACCATCTCGATGGCCAGGGCCATGCCGGTCTGGCGCACTTCGGCGACATGGGGGTGATCGACCAGGTGCGCCGTAGCCGTAGCCATACGCTGGGCCAGGGCCTTGTTGTTCTCGATGACGTTGTCTTGCTCGAAGATATCCAGGGTCGCCAGAGCCGCCGCGCACGCCAGCGGGTTGCCGGTGTAGCTGTGGGAATGCAGGAAGGCGCGCAGGGTCGGGTAGTCGTCGTAGAAGGCGTCGTAGACCTCGTCGGTGGTCAGGCACGCCGCCAGTGGCAGGTAGCCGCCGGTCAGGGCCTTGGACAGGCAGAGGAAGTCCGGGCGGATACCGGCCTGTTCGCAGGCGAACATGGTGCCGGTGCGGCCGAAGCCCACGGCGATCTCATCGTGAATCAGGTGCACGCCGTAGCGGTCGCAGGCCTCGCGCAGCAGCTTGAGGTAGATCGGGTCATACATGCGCATGCCGCCCGCGCCCTGGATCAGTGGCTCGACGATCACGGCGGCGACGCTAGCGTGATGTTCCGCCAGGGTCTGTTCCATGGCGGCGAACAGGGTGCGCGAGTGTTCTTCCCAGCTCACACCCTCTGGACGGAAGTAGCAGTCCGGGCTCGGCACCTTGATGGTGTCCATCAACAGGGTCTTGTAGGTCTCGGTGAACAGCGGCACATCGCCCACCGACATCGCCGCTATGGTTTCGCCGTGGTAGCTGTTGCTCAGGGTGACGAAGCGTTTCTTCTCGGGCTTGCCGCGATTGAGCCAGTAGTGAAAGCTCATTTTCAACGCGACTTCGATGCAGGACGAGCCATTATCGGCGTAGAAGCAACGTGTCAGGCCTTCCGGCGTAAGTTTGACCAGGCGCTCGGACAACTCGATCACCGGCTGATGGCTGAAGCCGGCGAGGATCACATGCTCCAACTGATCGACCTGATCCTTGATGCGTTGGTTGATGCGCGGGTTGGCGTGGCCGAACACGTTGACCCACCAAGAGCTGACGGCGTCCAGATAACGCTTGCCTTCGAAGTCTTCCAGCCAGACCCCTTCGCCACGCTTGATCGGGATCAGCGGCAGGTTTTCGTGGTCTTTCATCTGGGTGCAGGGGTGCCACAGGACCGCGAGGTCGCGTTGCATCCACTGGTTATTCAGGCCCATCGGTAATCTCCTGGTGGCGACTCGCATGACGCGAGGGCGAACAATCGGGCAAGCCTATGCAATGCCTGCCTGCGGGACAACCTCTTGTACCAATTGAGTGACATTCGTCGCCGGGCGGACATTGCTGGTAGCGCTTGCGGCGCTGACGTATCCTTCGCGCCGATCCTGGACCCTGTCGTCCGAAGTTTCTTACGTTTATCTCGGAGTTTGCCGAATGCTTTCTGGTTGGCTGCGCGCCTGTGCGCTGTTGATGGTAGGGCTGGTCAGTGCGTCTGCACTGGCAGCTGAAAAACAACACACCGCCATAGTGGTAGGCGCCGGCATGGCCGGCCTGACGACGGCATATGAACTTCAGGCCAAAGGCTGGCAGGTCACCCTGCTCGAAGCCCGGCCGACCCTGGGTGGTCGCTCGGCCCTGGCGAGCAGCGAGTGGATCGGCAATGCCAAGGTCCAGCCGGTGCTCAATCAGTACCTGGATCGCTTCAAGGTCCAGAGCGTGCCTGCGCCGGAATTCGTCCGTACCCCCGGCTATCTGATTGATGGCAGCTATTTCACTGCCGCCGATCTCGCGGTCAAACAGCCGGAGACCGCTGCAGCTCTCAAGCGTTACGAAGAAACCCTGGATAACCTGGCACGCTCCATCGATGATCCGCAGAACCCCGCGTCGAACAACACCCTGTTCGCCCTGGATCAGATCAACGTCGCCAACTGGCTGGATCGCCTGACCCTGCCGACCACTGCCCGCCAGTTGATCAATCAGGAAATCCGCAGCCGTTACGACGAGCCTTCGCGCCTGTCGCTGTTGTATTTCGCCCAGCAGTCGAAAGTCTATCGCGGTGTCGATGACCGCGACCTGCGCGCTGCCCGTCTGCCCGGCGGTAGCGGTGTCCTGGCCGAGGCCTTTGCCAAGCAGATCAAGACCATCAAGACCAACTCGCCGGTATCGGCGATTTCCCAGGACAAGGACGGCGTGACGGTCAAGGTCGGCGCGGTCGGTTATCAGGCCGACTACCTGGTGCTGGCGGTGCCGTTGCGTGCCCTGGGCAATATCCAGATGACTCCGGCCCTGGATGCCCAGCATCAGGGCGCTCTGAAGAGCACCAACTACGGTTGGCGCGACCAGATCATGCTCAAGTTCAAGACTCCGGTCTGGGACAGCAAGGCGCGCATGTCCGGTGAAACCTTCAGCAACACCGGTCTGGGCATGTTGTGGATCGAGCCCGCGCTCAAGGGCGGCGCCAACGTCATCATTAACCTGTCCGGCGACAATGCGCGCCTGATGCAGGCCTTTGGCGACAAGCAGTTGGTGGATCAGGTGCTGATTCGCTTCCACAACTTCTTCCCGCAGGCCCGTGGCGCGTTTACCGGTTACGAGATTCGTCGCTACAGCACCGATCCTTCGATCACCGGCTCCTACCTGGCCTTCGGCCCAGGGCAGATCAGCAAATACTGGCGTCTGTGGGAAAAGCCGATCCAGCGCGTAGCCTTTGCCGGTGAGCACACTGATCCTCTGTACCCTGGCACCCTGGAAGGCGCCCTGCGCAGCGGTCAGCGTGCAGCCAATCAGTTGCAGGACCTGGCTGCTGGCAAGACCCTGGACGTGATCAAGGTCGGCCCACAGGCTCCGGCTCCAGCCAAACCTGTGGAAACCAAGAAGGCTGACGACGAGCCGGGCTTCTTCTCCCGTCTGTTCGGTGGCAAGGCCGCCGAGAAGGCACCTGAGCCGATTCCTGCACCAGTGCCTGCCCCCGCTCCGGCTCCGGAACCTGTGCCTGCACCGGTAGCGCCGGTCGTGGCGCCGGTGGTTGCTCCTGCCAAGACGGCGGAGCCTGCCAAGAAAGCGCCTGCGCACAAACCCGCAGTGAAGAAAGAGCCCGTCAAGAAAGAACCGGCGAAAAAAGACGCTGCCAAGAAAGAAGCGGCCCCGGCCCACAAGGCTCCGGCGAAAAAGGCCGAGCCGGCCAAGACGCCAGCGGCAACCGACGTGAAGAACTGATCGGCTGCCATTGAGCTGAAGCACTGAAAAGCGCGACCTCCTACAGGTCGCGCTTTTTTTTGTGCAGGAAAAATCGTCTATATGTGTAGGTCACTTATAGCCGTTCATCCGCATCCTGAAGCCGGTGGTCATGGCGTTGTTTTGTTGGCCCCGGATAATCCGGATGCTCGGCGGGCAAATTCGTTTATGTCCGACCAGGGTGGGGTTACGTGCGTCAGGACGGCGACATCGGAAAGCACGGCGGTTTTGTAACAATCGAAATGTTCGATGGTTCAGAGCAAGAATTTGCGCTTTCATTCGATAGATAAAAAGCTAGTCTGTGACCAACTTATACAAGGTATCGGCGATGCAACTGAAGAACTCCTCCTCTCGATACGGTCTGGTCAGCATGCTGTTGCACTGGGGCGTGGCCATTGCAGTATTTGGTCTGTTTGCGTTGGGTTTGTGGATGGTCGGTCTGGGTTATTACGACACATGGCGCAAGGCCGGCCCTGATCTGCACAAGAGCATCGGCCTGACCCTGTTCGCGGTGATGTTGATCCGCGTGGTCTGGCGCCTGCTTAGCCCGCCGCCACCGCCATTGGCCAGTTATGGCAAGTGGACGCGTATCGGCGCGGCGTTTGGCCATTTGTTTCTGTATGTCGGCTTGTTTGCCGTGATGTTCGCCGGGTATCTCATTTCCACCGCCGACGGTGTGGGGATCTCGGTGTTTGGCCTGTTCGATGTACCCGCGCTGATCAGCGGCCTGCCGGATCAGGCGGACAACGCGGGTGTCGTACACCTTTATCTGGCTTGGGTTCTCGTGATCTTCGCGGGGCTTCATGGTCTTGCAGCACTGAAACACCACTTTATCGATCGTGATGTGACCCTCAAGCGCATGCTGGGTCGCAGCTAGTTGTTCAACCCTAATAGGAAGAAAAGCATGTTGAAGAAGTCTCTCGCCGCTCTGGCACTGGGTACCGCACTGTTCACCGCTGGCCAGGCCATGGCTGCTGACTACACCATCGATAAAGAAGGTCAGCACGCCTTCATCGATTTCACCATCAGCCACCTGGGCTACAGCTTCATCCACGGTACTTTCAAGGACTGGACCGGTACGTTCAGCTTTGATGCTGCCAAGCCTGAAGACAGCAAAATCAGCATCGACGTGAAAACCGCCAGCGTTTTCACCAACCATGCCGAACGTGACAAGCACATCAGCAGCAAGGACTTCCTGGACGTCGCCACTTACCCGGACGCCAAGTTCGTCTCCACCAAAGTCGCGCCTACCGGCAAGAATGCTGACGGCAAAGTCACCGCTGACGTAACCGGTGACCTGACTCTGCACGGTGTGACCAAGCCAGTTGTGGTCAAGGCCACTTTCAACGGCGAAGGCAAGGATCCATGGGGCGGCTATCGTGCCGGCTTCAACGGTACTACTTCGATCAAGCGTTCTGATTTCGGCAAGATGATGGACCTGGGTCCACAGTCCGACACCATGGAACTGAACATCTCGTTCGAAGGCGTCAAGGCTAAGTAATTGCGCTTGGTTTGAGCAAAAAAAAGCCGACCTCAGGTCGGCTGTTTTATTCCCGTAGGAGCGGCTTCAGCCGCGAGAGCATCCTACCGGCTAAAGCAGGTCCTACAGTCTGTGGCAATCAGCTATCGCGATTACGCGTCAGCAGTGCCGGCTTTTCACCGCGCGGGCGGCTTGGCAACTGATCGAGCTGTTCGGGCGACGGGAAGCGATCGCTTTTCGACTCCTTGTGCACGATCTTCGGTTGCGGCTGGCCGTCACGGGCGCCGCGTACCGCAGGCTCCTGACGTGGCTGGTCATCAGTACGGGCCGGGCGACGGTTGCGTGGCTGGTCTTCGCGACGAGCCTGGCCATCACGGCCTGCACCGCCGCCCGAACCATTGCGTGGACCGTTGCGCTTGGCAGCCGGTGCGCCTGCACCCGTGGTGGCACCGCCACCGGTGTTGCTGCGTGGGCCGCGACCTGGGGCCGCGCCACCGCGTGGTGCGCCTGCACCGGCGCCCGGAGCTGCCGGAGCGCCTGGGCGACGACCACGGCTCTGATTCTTGTTCTGGTACGGGCTGACGTAGTCAGCGCGGTTTCCGAAGTTATCCACTTCGTCATCCAGGAACTCGTCGGGAGCACGATCAGCGGTCGGGCGTGGAGCTGCTGCGCGTTGTTCGCCGCGTGGCGTACCTTCGCGTGGCTTCTGCTCACGAGGCTGACGCGCCGGGCGCACGCCTGCTGCCGCGGCTGCCGGCTTTTCCTTGCCTTTATCCTTACCCTTGTCCTTGCGGCCGCCGCTGTTGCTGGCGGCGCCTTCGCCACGTGGCGCACGGGCGGCACGTGGGTTGCGCACATCCGGGCGCTCGCGCACTTCGGGTTTCTCGGCTTCAACGGCCGTGATATCGAAGCCCATCAGATCGCCATCGGCGATTTTCTGCTTGGTCATGCGCTCGATGCTTTTCAACAGCTTTTCTTCGTCCGGCGCGACCAGGGAGATCGCCTCGCCGTTACGACCGGCACGGCCAGTCCGGCCGATGCGGTGCACATAGTCTTCGTCGACGTTAGGCAGCTCGAAGTTGACCACATGCGGCAACTGGTCGATATCCAGGCCGCGGGCGGCGATATCGGTGGCGACCATGATCCGCACTTCACCGGCCTTGAAGTCGGCCAGGGCTTTGGTGCGAGCGTTCTGGCTCTTGTTACCGTGGATCGCCACGGCGCTGAGACCATGCTTGTCCAGGTATTCGGCCAGGCGGTTGGCGCCGTGCTTGGTGCGAGTGAACACCAGCACCTGCTCCCAAGCACCCTTGGTGATCAGGTGGGCCAGCAGCGAACGCTTGTGGTTGGCCGGCAGGCGGAACACCCGTTGCTCGATACGCTCGACCGTGGTGTTCGGCGGCGTGACTTCGATGCGCTCGGGGTTGTGCAGCAGCTTGCCGGCCAGGGCGGTGATGTCGCTGGAGAACGTTGCCGAGAACAGCAGGTTCTGGCGTTTGGCTGGCAGGCGTGCGAGGACTTTCTTCACGTCATGGACAAAGCCCATGTCGAGCATGCGGTCGGCTTCGTCGAGAACAAGAATCTCAACGTGGGACAGATCGACGCTGCCCTGGCCGGCCAGATCGAGCAAGCGACCCGGGCAGGCAACCAGTACGTCGACGCCACGGGCCATGGCCTGGACCTGCGGGTTCATGCCGACACCGCCGAAAATGCAGGCGCTGACGAACTTCAGGTCGCGGGCGTACAGCTTGAAGCTGTCATGCACTTGGGCTGCGAGTTCGCGAGTCGGGGTCAGGACCAGTACGCGCGGTTGGCGCGGGCCGTGACGCTGGGATTTGTCCGGATGACCATTGGGGAACAGCCGCTCCAGGATCGGGAGGGCGAAGCCGCCGGTTTTACCAGTACCTGTCTGAGCCGCAACCATCAGGTCGCGACCTTGCAACACGGCGGGAATTGCCCGCTGTTGCACCGGGGTAGGCTGGGTATAGCCCGCTGCCTCGATGGCGCGGACTAAAGCCTCGGAGAGACCGAGGGAAGCAAAGGACATGAGTAATCCTGTTCTAAGTGAGGGCTTGGCCCAATGGGAGATCTTGCCCGGCGCGAATGGCGACGAAGTCGCGATCCCGTCCGGTCCTGCGGGGCCTCAAGGTCATCTCGGGACATCAGCGCGGAGAAGAAGATGCGCTTTTGGCGTGTCGAGATGCCTGTTGCAAGACCGAGCGTCCGGGCGTGAGCCTGGCGGGAAGGCCGGAGTATAACAGAGCAATCGCTCTGCGCCGCGTTCCTGCTGCTCAACGGTTTTGTGGCGTTATTGCAGCGGCGCTTCAGGCGCCGCTTTTTTGCTGTGAAAGGTGCTGATAAATCGCCTCGCGGCGGCAGCCCAGCAGTTGCTTGACCATCCAGTGGTCCAGCCACGAAGCCAGTTGTTGCTGCTGCAGAGGCTGCTTGAGGCGTTGCTCGGCATTCTCCCGGGCCTTGTCCCACCAGACTTCACAGCAGGCGCGGTCGAACTCGTTGCTGTGCTGGTAGCAGCCATAGAGGATTTCGCGAATGAACTGGCGCTGCTGCAGCGGCACACTCAGGGTCATGCTGCGGTAGAACAGGCGCTGCCAGCGCGGCGGGCGCGGCAGGCGGGTGGTCACACGGCGGGTGTCGTCGAGGGCCTCTGCGGTGAGCGGCGCGTCGCTGTGCTTGCGCAACCAGGCGCGGATCTTGGCGCGGAACAGCTGCTTGCGGCTCCAGTAATGGTGAATCAGGTCGGTGCACTCGGCCACTTCCATCTTCCGGTAAGCCGCCACGCCCAGGCAGAATTCTTCCAGGGTGTAGGCGCCACGGGCCAGGGGATAAAACTCATCCATCAGGGCAATGGAGCGATCCAGCAGTTCGCGGTCTTCGTGCATCAGGCCGATCACGCCTGAGTTGAGCAACGGCATCTCGTCATCGGCCAGGCCGCGTTCGGCGAGGATATGGGCCAGTGACTTATGCAGCTCAGAACCGGCATAGGCGCCATAACGCTGGTTGAATGCATTGCACAACACCGTGCCGGGCTTGACCCGCTCGAACAGCTTGAGCGGCGAGCAATGGAAAAAGGTGTCGGTGTCGATCAGCAGGGCCTGTTGCGACTCTTCAAGAACGGCGCGCAGGGCGACGTGCTTGGTGCGGAAATGATAGCCATGGGGTTGGCTCCAGGCCTTGCGTGTCGCCTCATCCAACGGGCGCACATGTACCGGCAGCAAGCGATAAGGCTCGGGATTGTCGCTGAATACCTGGATATCCAGAGCCTGATCAGGTGTATCGCGCAGGCAGGCCAGAGCACTGGCGATGCTGAACACGGCTTCCTGATGGTATGTCTCGGCACCGAAGACCAGATATATCAGCTGCGGGCGAGGTTGGATCTTATTGGGTGGAGTCAACTGCTTAGTCCGTTATCCAAGGCGTGGCGGCCCTGTACTTGCGCCAGGGCCACCGAATAAACATGACCTGAATGTGCCAGACCTTCTGCAACAAATAAATCAGTGTTTAGCGCGGCAGTTGCAGATTGTTCCAGATCGTCAGGCTAGGTTCAGCCTGATTCAGCGTGTAGAAGTGCAGGCCAGGGGCTCCGCCTTGCAACAGTTGCTCACACATTTGTGTGATCACTTGTTCACCGAAAGCCTGAATGCTCTTCACATCATCACCGTAGGACTCCAGCTGTTTGCGGATCCAGCGAGGGATTTCCGCGCCACAGGCATCGGAGAACCGGGCCAGCTTGCTGTAGTTGGTGATCGGCATGATGCCCGGCACGATCGGCACTTCAACGCCCATTTTCCGCACACGCTCGACGAAGTAGAAGTAGCTGTCGGCGTTGAAGAAGTACTGGGTGATCGCGCTGTCGGCACCGGCCTTGGCCTTGCGCACGAAATTAGCGATATCGTCTTCGAAATTACGAGCCTGTGGGTGCATCTCCGGATAAGCAGCCACTTCGATATGGAAGTGATCGCCGCTTTCTTCGCGGATGAACGACACCAGGTCACTGGCATAGCGCAGTTCGCCACCGCTCATGCCCATGCCCGAAGGCAGGTCACCGCGCAGGGCGACGATGCGTTTGATGCCTGCATCCTTGTATTGCTTGAGCAGGCCACGCAGATCGGCCTTGCTGTCGCCAACGCAGGACAAATGCGGGGCGGAGGGAATGCTGACTTCTTTTTCCAGCTGCAGCACGGTGTTGATCGTGCGATCGCGAGTGGAACCACCGGCGCCATAGGTGCAGGAGAAGAAATCGGGTTTCAGGCTGGCCAGCTGACGAGCGACGGTCAGCAGTTTTTCATGGCCGGCATCGGTCTTCGTCGGGAAGAACTCGAAGCTGTAGCGACGGTCTTGGGACATGATGAAATCCTTGGAAGCGCAAGCGACTGACACCAATTCCTTGTGGGAGCGGATTTATCCGCGAATGCGATATTACATCCGACAGTTTTGTGCCGGTTGTACCAAAGCTTTCGCGAATAAATTCGCTCCCACAGGAGCGGCGTCAAACCATCAGTAGCGGTATGCGTGCGGCTTGAACGGACCTTCGACGGTCACGCCGATGTAGTCGGCCTGGGTCTTGGTCAGTTTGGTCACTACGCCGCCGAAGCCGCGAACCATTTCCAGGGCCACTTCTTCGTCGAGCTTCTTCGGCAGCACTTCAACGGTCAGGCGCTCGGCTTGTTGAGCCGGTGCCAGGTCGGCGTACTTCTGGCCGAACAGGAAGATCTGGGCCAGAACCTGGTTGGCGAACGAGCCGTCCATGATGCGGCTTGGGTGGCCGGTAGCGTTACCCAGGTTCACCAGACGGCCTTCGGCCAGCAGGATGAGGTAGTCATCGTTGTGCGGATCGAAAGTGCCAGCACCGGTACGGTGGATCTTGTGGACCTGTGGCTTCACTTCTTCCCATGCCCAGTTCTTGCGCATGAAAGCTGTGTCGATTTCGTTGTCGAAGTGACCGATGTTGCAGACCACAGCGCGCTTTTTTAGGGCCTTGAGCATGTTCGCGTCGCAGACGTTAACGTTGCCGGTGGTGGTCACGATCAGGTCGATCTTGCCCAGCAGAGCCTTGTCGATGCTGCCTTCGGTGCCGTCGTTTTCACCGTTGATGAACGGCGAAACCAGTTCGAAACCGTCCATGCAGGCTTGCATGGCGCAGATCGGGTCGACTTCGGTGACCTTGACGATCATACCTTCCTGACGCAGGGACTGGGCCGAGCCTTTGCCCACGTCACCGTAGCCGATGACCAGCGCTTGCTTGCCGGACAACAGGTGGTCGGTGCCGCGCTTGATCGCGTCGTTCAGGCTGTGACGGCAGCCGTACTTGTTGTCGTTCTTGCTCTTGGTGACCGAGTCGTTGACGTTGATCGCAGGGATCTTCAGCTCGCCCTTGGCCAGCATGTCCAGCAGGCGGTGTACGCCAGTGGTGGTCTCTTCGGTCACGCCGTGGATCTTGGCCAGCATCTGCGGGTATTTCTTGTGGATGATCTCGGTCAGGTCGCCGCCGTCGTCGAGGATCATGTTGGCGTCCCATGGCTGGCCATCCTTGAGGATGGTCTGCTCGATGCACCACTCGTACTCTTCTTCGGTCTCGCCTTTCCAGGCGAACACGGCGATACCGGCGGCAGCGATAGCGGCAGCGGCCTGGTCCTGAGTGGAGAAGATGTTGCACGACGACCAGCGAACTTCGGCACCCAGAGCAACCAGGGTTTCGATCAGTACGGCAGTCTGGATGGTCATGTGGATGCAGCCGAGGATCTTCGCGCCCTTGAGCGGTTGCTCGCCGGCATATTTACGGCGCAGACCCATCAGGGCAGGCATTTCGGATTCGGCGATGATGGTTTCGCGACGACCCCAGGCAGCCAGGGAGATGTCGGCGACTTTAAAGTCAGTGAAACCGGCGGGCGTGTTTACAGCGCTCATAAAGAGACTCCATTCGTAGTGTGCGAATGGGCGCCGTTGTGCGTTTAAGGCTCGAACAGGCGACCTGGAAGATCGGCTCGAACAACGCCCCATCCGAGCCTGACAGGTGAAAACCTGCTGCAGCGCCCCTCGGACAGGTGGCGGGAAAACGGTATCAAGGAACGATGACCGTTTTTTGAAGCGGTGGCGATTATAGCTTTCTTTGAGCCGCAAGTGGCAAGCTGTAAGCGGCAAGCGGTCTGCTTTTAACTTGCAGCTTGTAGCTTGAGGCTCGAAGCTAAACCCCATTCCAAACGCCTCGGAGGCAACATGAATTTCCATACCCGCAAATGGGTCAAGCCCGAAGACCTCAACCCCAACGGCACCCTGTTCGGGGGCAGTCTGTTGCGCTGGATCGATGAGGAGGCGGCGATCTACGCCATCGTGCAATTGGGCAATCAGCGCGTGGTGACCAAGTACATCTCGGAGATCAACTTTGTCAGCGCCTCGCGCCAGGGCGACATCATTGAGCTGGGCATTACCGCCACCGAGTTCGGCCGCACATCGATCACCCTGAGCTGCCACGTGCGCAACAAGATCACGCGCAAGAGCATCCTTACCATCGACAAGCTGGTGTTCGTCAACCTGGGTGAAGACGGCACGCCTGCACCCCATGGCCGGACCGAGATTCGTTACATCAAGGATCAGTTCGAACCTGGATAATCGACAGTAGCAGCGCGATGCAGCGCCATTGCGTCGCATCGCTGCCAGTTGCCGGGCTCTTTCAGGGTTGAGCGGTGGCTTGCATGAACTCGCCAAGCTCGCGGGCATAGAAACGGGCAAACCCGGTTGTGCTGTGTCCGCGGGTCTCGCTGCTGGCAGGAATCAGCACCAGACGAGCATTTTTCAACTGCGCCAAGGCCGACTGCATTGTCCCGGTTTCGGGCGGATTTCGCTCGTCGTCTGCGCTATTGATCGCCAGTAGCGGTGCCTTGATGGCTGACAGTTGCTGCGACGGGTCGTAGTCTGCCGAAGATTGCCACTGATAGATAAAGTCGTTGGCATCGCCCGGCAGAGGCGCCGCCAGACGCTCATCGACCAGTTTGTCCGCCTGCGCTCGTGTCGGTGCCAATGTCTGATAGGCAAGGGTGCCGCCACTGGTGGCCAGGCCGAACATGACATTGGCTGTGCGCAATGATGGAGGCGGGCTGGTGTAGTTGCCGTCTTTCCACGCTGGGTCCTGCTTGATGGATTCGACCAGCATGCGCCGCATCATCCAGTTTCGCGAGGACATGGGCGTTGGCTGAGAAGCCATCGGCACGAGGCCGTCCATCATATCCGGCCAGCGCTCTCCCCATATCCAGGTCTGCATCCCGCCCATGGAGTTGCCGATAACCAGGCGCAGGTGCTTGATTCTCAGCCCCTCGCTGATCAGGCGATGCTGGGCCTCGACCAGGTCCGTGTAGTTGTATTGCGGAAATTTGCTTCGCAAACCATCAGACGGCTTGCTCGATTTACCGACGCCAATCCCGTCCGGGGCAATGATGTAGTAACGGCTGGCATCCAGTGGTTGTCCGGGGCCAAACAGCTCACCCGCAAAGTCTTTGCCCAGCATGTCACTGGCCGGACGATTGGTGCCGTGCAGATAAAGGATTGCCGGGTTTTTCGGGTCGCCGACGGTGACGTAGCTCAAGCGCAGGTTGTCGAGCTTTTCACCGTTATGGAAGGTAAAGGACGGTGCGGTCCATTCACCCTCCGTTGCGGCCGGCAAACTTGCGGCGCTGACCGGAGCCAGGGCTGCCCCGGCCAGAAGGAGAACGCTGGCACACAAGCCGATTTTCAAATGGTGCATTTCTACTTCCTTTTTTATTGTTGTCAGGAGAAGAAACCGAAGGTCGTGCTTCAGGCTTGGCGCTTGCGCCAATCCCGCAACCACTGCAACCCTTCACTGGTATCGCCTTTAGGGCGGTATTCGCAGCCTATCCAGCCTTCATAACCCAGTTGATCGATCATTTCGAACAGGTATGGGTAATTCAGTTCGCCCAGGCTTGGCTCATGACGATCCGGTACCCCGGCGATCTGGATATGGCCGATCCCGGCGAAGTCCCGGCGCAGCTTCATGGTCACGTCGCCTTCGACGATCTGGCAGTGATAGAGGTCGAACTGCACCTTCAGATTGGCCGCGCCGACTTCCTTGCAGATGGCCTGGGCCTGATCCTGGCGGTTGAGGAAAAAGCCCGGGATATCGCGAGTATTGATCGGCTCGATCAGCACCGTAATGCCAGCTTTGGCTGCCTGTTCGGCGGCGTAGGTGAGGTTTTCCAGGTAGATGGCGTGATGGCGCTCGCGCAGGTCCTCGCTTGGCAGCAGCCCTGCCATGACGTGAATCCGATCGTTGCCCAGCACGGCGGCGTATTCGAGTGCCTGCCCGATACCTTCGCGGAACTCGCTCTCGCGGCCCGGCAGTGATGCTGTGCCGCGTTCACCCGTGGCCCAGGCTCCGGGCGGTGCGTTGAACAGCGCCTGGACCAGACCGTTGTCGTCCAGGCGTTGCTTGAGTTGCGCGATGCTGAAGTCATAGGGGAACAGAAACTCGACCGCCTCGAAACCATCGGCAGCGGCCGCGTCAAAGCGCGCGAGGAAGTCGTGTTGCGGGTAGAGCATGCTCAGGTTGGCAGCGAAGCGAGGCATGTGAACTCCAGTCTTTCAGGTCAGACGAATGGCCAAAGCAGCAGGGTAGTCAAAAAGCCCAGCGTGCCCAATACCGTTACCAGTACGGTCCAGGTGCGCAGGCCATCACCGACGTTGAGGCCAGCCAGCTTGGTGAACATCCAGTAGCCGGCATCGTTGATATGCGACATCGCCAGACCGCCACCGCCCATGGCCAGGCACAGCAGGGCCAGGTGGTTGGCGCTCAGGTTCAGGGTCGCGATCAGCGGGCTGAGGATACCGGCAGTGGTCACCAGGGCCACGGTGGTCGAACCCTGTACTGCGCGCAGCAGCAAGGTCAGCAGGAAACCCAGGGCCAGCACCGGCAGGCCGGTATTGCGCAAGGCTTCGGAGACTACGGCACCGATACCGGTATCGACCAGGACTTTACCGAACACGCCACCGGCACCGGCAATCAGGATCACCATGGCCACGCCCGGCAATGCCGAACCCACCACATCGGACACCTGGCTGCGGCTCCAGCCACGGCGCGAGCCCAGCAGCCAGGCGCACAGCAGGGTGTCGATCAACAGAGCTACCAGCGGTGCGCCGAGTACGGTGAGGATGCTGCGCAGGGTCGAATCGGCCGGCAGCATGGTGGTGGCCAAGGTGCCCAGCAGAATCAGGATGATCGGCAGCAGGATCAGGCCAATGATCATGCCGAAACCGGGCGCCGGAGCGGCTGGCAGGCGGGCAGCGAGGCTGCTGGCGCTCTCTTCCAGGCCCAGGGTCTTGGCGTGGGCGGCTTCGCTGGTCTTGGAGTAGTCGTCGTTGGCCCAGGTCACGAGGTCTTCGTTGGTGATATGCGGGCCATAGACTTCAGCGCGGATATCGTCGGTCATCGGGTAGACCTTGCGGGTCATGCGCCCGGCAATGAAATAGCCGATCAGGCACAGCACGCCGACAATCGGCAGACCGAACATCAGTACGCGGCCCAGGTCCGCACCCAATTGCGCGGCAGCAGCGACGGCACCCGGATGCGGCGGCAGAAAGGCATGCACCGACAGCAGTGCAGCACACATCGGCAGGGCGAATACCAGCAGCGGTTTGCGCGCGGCGCGGGCGACACCATAGGCCAGGGGCATGAGGATAATCACGCCGACTTCGAAGAACACCGGGATGCCGACCATGAAACCGGCCACGGTCAGGGCCAGTGGCGTGCGCTTGTTACCGAAGCGCTTGATCAGGGTCTTGGCCAGCGCCTCGGCGCCGCCGGACAGCTCAATGATGCGGCCGATCATGGCACCCAGGGCGATGATGATCGCGATATGGCCAAGCGTCTTGCCCATGCCGCCTTCGATGGTGGCAACCAGATCGCTGGGCTTAACCCCGGCAACCAGGGCGACGATGATGCTGACCAGCATCAGGGCCACGAACGGCTGGAATTTATACTTGAGGACCAGGAACAGCAGCAGGGCGATACCAGCACCGGCAACGCACATCAGCATTAATGGCGTCATGCCCGGTCACTCCCACGCAGGGTGGATAGGGCGGTGCGCGAATCGAACGTCAGGGTGGCGCGATACGTGTGAGTCATGCTCGAAGTTCCTGTTGTTATTGTTGTCCGGCGTTGCCGGGGTGTTGGCTTTTCTTATGCGAGTTCAGCGGTCGCTGATGGTGGGAGCGAATTCATTCGCGAAGAGGCCGGTACATCCCACGTATGTGTGTTGTCTGAAACACCGCATTCGCGAATGAATTCGCTCCCACAGACCGCATTTGAATTCAGATCTCTTGCTGCCTTTACCAACGCGCCCCAAAAACCCGGCGCAACTCTTCCAATGCCGCTTCTTCCAGCGGTGCAGGGCGCGGTTGGGTCATCAGCCACAGGCGGGCGGTCTCTTCCAGTTCTTCCAGGGCATAGCTGGCCTTGGAAACCGAGCTTTCCCAGATCACCGGGCCGAGGCGCTCAAGCATCACGCCACGCACGCTGTTGGCCAGTTGCGCGACACGTTCTGCGACCTTGTCGGAGCCGGGGCGCTCGTAGTTGATCAAGGGGATCGGACCAACCTTCATCACCTGGTACGGGGTCAGGGGCGGCAGAATGTTGTCCTGCTGCCAGACGCCCGCCAGGGTCAGTGCTACTAGATGCGTGGAGTGGGTATGCACCACGCCGCCGACAGCGGGATTGCGGTCGTAGACCTGGCGGTGCAGGGCCAGGGTCTTGGACGGCTTGTGCCCGGAGACCCATTCCCCGGCCAGATTGACCTTGGCGATGGTGGCCGGATCGAGGCGGCCGAGGCAGGCGTCGGTCGGGGTGATCAGCCAGCCATCGTCGAGGCGTGCGCTGATATTGCCCGCGCTGCCGACGGTGTAGCTGCGCTCATAGAGCTGGCGACCAACGTCACAGATTTCTTCGCGCAGGGCGCTTTCGTTGCTCATTGCACGTCCCCCGCCAGGTGGCGCAGGGCCTTGGCGAAGAAGTCGCGGCCACCGAAGTTGCCGGATTTCAGCGCCAGGGCCAGAGGCTGCTCGCCGCTGCTGAGCGTGGCTGGAACGCCAGGATCGATCTGCCCGCCGATCTGCAGCAACTGCACGCCCAGTGCCTGAACCACAGCGCCAGAGGTTTCCCCACCGGCAACGACAAACCGGCGAACACCGGCGTCGAACAACCCCTTGGCGATTTGCCCCAGCGCCTCTTCGACCATGGCACCGGCGCGCTCGACGCCCAGTTGTGCCTGCACGGCTTTGACTTCATCCGGGCTGCTGGTGGCGTAGATCAGTACGGTTGCTGCGCTGTCACGGGCAAAGGCCAAAGCCTGCTCGACTACCGGCTGACCGGCGGCCAAGGCCAGCGGGTCGATGCGCAGAGCTGGACGCCCGGCTTCCAGCCAGGCCGCGACCTGACCGTTGGTCGCCAACGAGGCGCTACCGGCCAACACCACTTCCTTGCCAGAGATGCTCTGCAGGCTGGCGGCATCTTCGCTATGGCGCAGCTTGCCAGCCTTGCGGAAATTCTCCGGCAGGCCCAGGGCCAGGCCCGAACCGCCGGTCAGCAACGGCAGGTCAGCGCAGGCGGCGCCCAGAACATAGAGGTCGGCATCCGACAGCGCATCGGCCACGGCCATGCCGATTCCGGCTGCGCGCAGTTCGGCGATCTTGTTGCGTACGCTTTCCACGCCCTTGGCCACGCTGTCGTAGCGCAGCAGGCCGACATTGAGGCGGGTCTGGGATTGCAGCACGCGGACCAGATTGGCATCGGTCATGGGTGTGAGCGGGTGATTCTGCATGCCGGATTCGTTGAGCAGTTGGTCCTGCACGAACAGATGGCCGCGGAAAATCGTCCGGCCGTTTTCCGGAAACGCCGGGCAGGCCAGGGTGAAATCACTGCCCAGGCTGGCGAGCAAGGCTTCGCTGACCTGGCCGATATTACCGGCGGCGGTGGAGTCGAAAGTCGAGCAGTACTTGAAGAAGATCTGCTCGCAGCCGCGCTCTCGCAACCACTGCAGAGCCGCCAGAGATTCGACGACAGCGTCTTCTACCGGCGTGGTGCGGGACTTGAGGGCGATGACGATGGCGTCGGCATCCAGGCCTTCAGCCATTCGCGCGCTGGGAATGCCGATGCTCTGAACGGTGCGCATGCCGCCGCGCACCAACATGTTGGCCAGGTCTGTGGCGCCGGTGAAATCATCGGCGATGCAGCCCAACAAGGGGCGTGGGGAGGAAAGACTCATGATGCGTTCCTCAGGCCAGGTCGGGTTTGGCGACTGGCAGCTCGATGCCAGGGAAAACCTTGATCACGGCAGAGTCGTCTTCACGGCCAAAACCGGCACTGGAAGCCTGCATGAACATCTGGTGGGCGGTGGCCGACAGCGGCAGCGGGAATTTGCTGGCGCGGGCCGTATCCAGCACCAGGCCCAGGTCCTTGACGAAAATATCCACAGCCGAAAGCGGTGTGTAGTCCGCTTTGAGGATGTGCGGCACACGGTTTTCGAACATCCATGAGTTACCGGCGCTGTTGGTGATCACTTCGTACAGGGCGTCGGCATCGACACCTTCACGCAGACCCAGGGCCATGGCTTCGGCGCTGGCAGCGATATGCACACCGGCCAGCAGCTGATTGATGATTTTGACTTTCGAGCCCAGACCATGGACGTCGCCCAGGCGATAGACTTTGCCCGCCATGCCGCTCAGCACCGCGTCGGCCTTGGCGTAGGCATCGGCCGGGCCGCTGGTCATCATGGTCATTTGGCCAGCAGCAGCCTTGGCGGCGCCGCCGGAGATCGGCGCGTCGAGGTACAGCAGGTTTTGCTCGGCCAGGCGCTGGCCCAGTTCGATGGCGAAGGTTGGTGCGACGGTGGCGCAACCGATGACCAGGCTGCCGGGACGCAATGCAGCAACGGCCCCGTTCTCACCGAACAACACGGTTTCAGTCTGCTCGGCATTGACCACGACCGTGATGATCACATCGCAGGCTTGGGCCATGGCCGCCGGGGTTGCGCAGGCGACACCGCCTTCGCTGGCGAACTGCTCGGTAACAGCGGCACGCACGTCACAGGCATGCACCTTGAAGCCGCTACGCAGCAACGAACGGGCAATTCCCAAGCCCATGGCGCCCAGGCCGATAACACCAACGTTCTGGTTATTCATGCGTGCAACCCTCGGATGTCTGCCGATGCCCGTTCAGCTGGCATGCGGTCGATATTGTTAGAAACTGTGAAATAGATAGTGAATCAATGAGCAAATAATGTGAAGTATTTTTATCGTTCACATAGATTCACATTGGCGGGCGTCACGATGCGGCCACGCTTGTCGGAGCGGATCGTTTGAGCAGCATGAGGATTCTTGTAGGGGGCCAGCGAGTCGGATCCCGGCAAACAACGCAAAATCCGGTGAAAGACCGAAGTCCTGTGGGAGCGAATTCATTCGCGAAGGCGGCATTCCATGTGCTGAATATCTATCGGATGTGTCGGCCTCTTCGCGAATGAATTCGCTCCCACCAGATTTACTCCCGCCCTCTGCCAAGAGTTTGCTGCGCGATAGTGAGGTGTCAAAGACGGGGTCGGATCTTCCTGCGGGACCAAGCAAGTCTGGAGAACGGATTTTGTCGGCGTCTACGCCAACAACAACTCTACCCGCTGCTTGCGAATCCCGTCCGCCGCCGCCTGGGCCAGGTCGGCGTCGCTGATGATGGTGTCGAACTGTTCCAGCCCGGTGACCTTGTACATGCCGAAGGTGCCGTATTTCGAGCTGGTCGCGACCAGTACGGTCTGCGAGGCGGCCTGCATGGCAGCCTGTTTGACCTCGACCTTGAGGGCCGATGGCGTGGTCGTGCCGCGTTGCAAGTCCCAGGAGCTGGTGGACATGAAAGCAATGTCGGTCGCCAGTTGGCGCAGGGTCGCTGCGGCCAGGCCGCCGACGCAGGACATGTTCGGATGGTCGAGCAGGCCGCCGGTATGGATCACGTCGACATGGCTGGCCTCGGCCAGGGCGTTGACGATGCCGAAGTCGTTGGTAACCACGGTCATGCCCGACAGGGCGACGATGTGCGGGACGATTTCCAGGGTGCTGGTGCCCGCATCCAGGTAGACCGTCATGTCGTTATGCAGCAGACCGGCTGCCAGGCGGGCCATGCGCTGTTTTTGCGGCAGCTCGATGACCGCCTTGGACTGATGGCTCGGTTCGCTGTGGACCTGGCTGGCGATACGCACGCCGCCGGTCACTGAATAGGCGCGGCCTTCCTGTTCCAGCAGAGCGATATCGCGGCGGATGGTCATGTGTGAGCAGTCGAACATCTCCACCAACTGATGCACGCTGAGTACCTGATGCTTGCGTAGCTGGCGCAGCATCAGCTCCCGACGCTGATCGGGGATCATCGGTGCACCGCCAATGACGGCGATCTCCTCTTCGCTGGACATGCTTTCTCCTGTGGCCTGTGGGACCGGCTTGGCGGCCATGTTAGCCAATCACGCCTCAGGCGCCTACGGTCTGCGCATGTCGGCGTTGCAGGTAAATGTAGAACAGTGCTGTCAGCAAGGTCAGCATGGCCAGGGCGGCGCCGGTCCAGGGCAGTTCAGTCAGTTGCACGCCGCTGCCGACCACCAGGCCGCCGATCCAGGCGCCAGTGGCATTACCGAGGTTGAAGGCGCTCTGGTTCAGGGTCGAGCCCATGTTGGGCGCTTCGTGGGCCTGGTCGATGATCATCAGTTGCAGGATCGGGCACAGGGCGAAAGCCGTAACGCCCCAGACGAACAGGGTGATGGCCGCCGGGATCAGCGAACGACTGGTCTGACTGAACGCCGCGACGATCAGCACCGTGGCCAGGGCCATGCCGACCAGTGACGGCAGCAGGCGGCTGTCAGCCAGCTTGCCGCCGAGAATGCTGCCCACGGTCAGGCCGACGCCGAAGATCAGCAGCATGATGGTCACGCCATGGGGGCTGACGCCGGTGATGTCCTGCAGGATCGGCGCGATATAGGTGAACACACTGAACAGGCTGGCCGAGGCCATCACGCTCATGGCCATGGCCAGTAGCACATTGGTTTTGCCCAGCACGCGCAGCTCGGCGGCCAGGTTGGTTCTTTGCAAGGGGATTTCCTTGGGTAGCCAGGCCACCTGTGCGACTACGGCAATCAGGCCGATCACGGTCACCGCCCAGAAAGTCGAGCGCCAACCGGCGAACTGCCCCAATGCCGTGCCCAATGGCACACCGAGGACATTGGCCAGGGTCAGGCCGGTGAACATCAGGGCAATGGCCTGAGCGCGTTTGTTTGGCGCGACCAGCCCGGCGGCGACCACCGAGCCAATGCCGAAGAAGGCGCCATGGCAGAGTGCAGTAATCACCCGCGCGCTCATCAGTGCCGTGTAGTTCGGCGCCAGGGCACACAGCGCGTTACCCAGTACGAAGGTCAGGGTCATGCCCAGCAGCGTTGCCCGACGCGGCATGTTGGCGGTGGCGATGGCGAGGATCGGTGCACCGAACACCACGCCCAGGGCATAGCCAGTGATCAGCAGCCCGGCACTGGGAATGCTGACGTGCAGATCATTGGCGACATCAGGCAGCAGGCCCATGATGACGAATTCAGTGGTACCGATACCGAAAGCGGCAACGGCGAGTGCAAACAAGGCGAGTGGCATGGGTGAATCCCAGTCTTTATGTGAATTGACCGGATAGGGCACGTGCGCCTGTTCGAACGCAGCAGGGCATTCAAGACAGGCGATGGGATTATTGGTATTAGAAGTGCGCAGCCGGGTGCGGCGATAACGTGCTCAAGTATGATGGACGAGTTGAAATATCGCGAATTAAAAAAGCCTCGCAAGCACGGCGGTTCGTCGCAAGAACCTTTTGCCAGCCTGCGGTTCATAGCCTGTGGGCCATGCTTGCGATGACACTCAAACTCCAAGGAATAAACACATGACAGTTGCCTTCTGGTGCGTATTGGTCGCGATCCTTCTGCCTTACGTGTGTACCTCTGTGGCCAAGTACAGCAGCGGCAGGTTCAGCCCGCGACAGAATCACGACCCGCGCGCATTTCTCGAAAAACTCGAAGGCTTGCCCCGCCGCGCTCATGCCGCGCAGTTGAACAGCTTCGAAAGCCTGCCGGGTTTTGCTGCCGCGGTGATCATCGCGGAGATAGCCGGCAACGCCCAGGGCGGCACTATTGATGCGCTGGCGGTGCTCTATATCACCTCTCGCGTGGTGTACATCATTTGCTATCTGGCGGACTGGGCAGCCCTGCGTTCGCTGGTGTGGTTTGTCGGTCTGATATTGATCGTGACGCTGTTCGGCGTTTCTGCATTCCCGGCTAGCTAACCTCTGCGGCAATGCACCGCTTTGGTGTTTGCCGGTCATGCCCGGATACTGCACGCCGTTTTCCCCTGGCCTGGATCGATCATGAACGTGCAAAAGCTGTGTATCGCAATGCTGGCCATACTGGCCTTGAGCGCCTGCGGCGGGGTTGATCCGAACTCGCCTCTGGGCCAGCGCAAGGCGATCTTCAAAGAGATGCTCAAGACCAGCGAGGACATGAACGGCATGCTCAACGGGCGTGTGGCGTTCGATGGCCAGCGTTTCAGCGATGCAGCGGTCAAGCTGGACGCCCTGGCTCAGGAGCCGTGGAAGCATTTTCCTCAGGTCAAGGAAGCCGACCACACCAGCGCCAAGGATGATGTCTGGCAGAAGCAAGAGCGTTTTCAGGTACTGGTCAGCTCACTGGAAGCGGCCACGGGTGAGTTGAAGGGAGTTGCTGCGGCCAAGCCGACGGCTGCTGTCCTGGCTCCCTCATTAAGTAAGGTTCAGGCAGCGTGTGAGGCCTGCCATAAGGAGTTTCGGGTTTACTGACGGAGTGTCGTGCGGCAATCACGGTGTTGTAGGCGCTGCCGAAGGCTGCGAATAGGCCTGTCAGATACACCGCTTTCGCAGCCTTCGTCAGCTCCTGCAGGCAATCCAGTTATGTTGTCAATCCTCCGGCTGAATCTTCTCAAGCTCGGTCTGGGCTTCCTGCAATTCTTTGCGCGAATCAGCCAGCTTCTCTTTGCGCTTGTTGATCTTCTGCGCGTCACCTTTCTCCATGGCCTTGGTAAGATCGTTCTGGCGGCGGGTGACTTCACGTTTGGCGTCCAGCACTTTCTGCTCGCGTTGCTTGAGCAGCGACGTCTCGCTGCAGTTGGCGTTCGCTTCACTCAGGGCCTTCTCCAGTCCTGCTTGCTGATCCTTGTCGCCATCGGTTTTGGCCTGTTGGATTTTGCTGCGGATTTCCTGGCTCTTGGCGGCACAGCCCATCGACGGTGGCGATGCGTCTTCAGCGAATACGGGAACGCTGAACATGGCCAGACTGCTCAACAGAAACAAGGGCGACAACAACTTCATGACAACTCCTGAAACAACAGTGGCGCTCGGCACAGATGAAGAAAAAACCGGGCGCTGAAAAATGACGGACTACTAAAAACCTTGAATGCCCAGGCTTTGCAATTGCTGGCTTAGTGCCTGTATCTGAGGGTCCTGAAAAAAGCCAACCAGTTGCGTCGCCCTGACCGGCCCGATACCCGGCAGTGCCTGCCATTGTTCATGGCTGCGTATCGCCAGGTCTCGCCAGTTATCAGCCAGGTTCGCTTCGGCAACCGCAGGCAGGCCGATGGCTTTGAGCCAGGAAAGGAAGGGGCGTTCACGGGCACTTTGCAGACTTGTGAGCAACTTGGCGCTACGCCGCTCACCAAAGCCGGGCATGGTAGCAAGTCGCGCGCTGTCCATGGACATCCAATCCAGCATGCCTTTGACCATTCCTGCCTCAATCAGGCTGTCCCAGGTGCCCGGCCCGACACCCGTGAGGCCCAAGCCCTTCTTGCCACTGAGCCAGGCCAGGCGGGCACGGAACTGGCCTTCACAGCCCGGGACAATCTGTAGGCAACTCAATGAATGATAGTCCTCAGCCTTGGGAACCTGTAGTTCGACACGCTCGACGCTGCGCGAAATAACCCCATCCAGGCGCGGGATGGTCAGCCCCGCCAGGCTGATTGCGACTTGGTCGCCGGGACGTATATCCAGTTGCTGCCAGCGTTGCAGCGAGCCGACGCTGATGCGGCTGATTTGTCGGTCATCCAGGCGGATCGGCTTGAGCTCCAGCACCGGACTGATCCGCCCGCTACGGCCAATGGCGAACTCGACTTTGCGCACTTCAGCCAGAGCCTGGGCGAATGGATATTTCCATGCGGCGATCCAGTACGGCGCCCTGGGTTGCCAACGCTCTATGGGCGGGCGCAGGCCTTCGCGCAATATCACGCCATCGGTGGCAAAGGGCAGCGGGCTGCGATACCAGTTCTCACGCCATTGCTCGGCCTGGCTAAAGGTATTCAGGGGTTGGCTGTAAAGGGCGCTGTCAGTGAAACCCATGGCGCCCAGTCCGGTCAGCCTCTCGGGCATCTCGGCAGGGCCTGCGGGCCAGTCCCAGACAAACAAGCCGATATTCGCTGCATCTTCAGTGCTCATCTGCTGCCGGGCCATCAGCCCGGCAACCTTGCTGCGGGCGTTGAGGCTGCCTGATTTAGCCTGTACATGCCCGTCGAGGCGCCAGTACAACTCGCCTTGCAGGACCAGGGTTTCCTCCCAGGGCAGGCGGTTGGGGATGGCGTCGATCTGTGCGGCATGGCGAGTCCATGAATGGCCGTGCCTGCCGTCGCCGCGGCTGATCAGGTGGGTGAGTCGGCCTTTCTGATACACCAGCGTCACGGCGACCCCGTCGACTTTGGGTTGAATCCACAGATTTTTACGGTTCTTGATCCAGTCCTGCACGGCGTTGGTGTCGGCCAGTTTTGACACGCCTGTATGAACGATGGGGTGAGCTATCGGGCCTTTCGCCGTGCGTAGCGGGGCTGCGGTTTCGGCCGTCACGCTGGCAAAACACTGGTGTAGCGCGCTCAGGCGCTGGCGGGATTGGTCATACAGTTCGTCAGGGATCAGCGAAATGTTCTGGCGGTGGTAACTGTCGTCCCACAGGTCGATCTGCTGTTGCAGTTGGCGGATTTCGTCACGGGCCTGTGCGGGCTGCCAATCTGGGCAGGATTCGGCGCGGGCGGTGAGCGCGCTGAGGGTCAGGGCGGTGCAGATCAGGAGGCGCAGATTGGTCAGCATCGAAGCGTCCTTGCTTGAGGTCAGAACTGACAGGCTAGTGATATCCCGATGGTTTTGGCGGATGAGGT
Organism: Pseudomonas sp. JUb42; assembly: GCF_024807945.1. GTDB lineage: Bacteria > Pseudomonadota > Gammaproteobacteria > Pseudomonadales > Pseudomonadaceae > Aquipseudomonas. The sequence continues at coordinate 485,625 of NZ_JANUFD010000003.1, forward strand.
GGTTACCGGATTTTGCCGGTCGGTACAGATCTCCCTCGTTTGCGCGCATAGCTGTACCTTGAGCCGGGCGCTGGCCCATGCAGAATGAAAGCCCGACTTCACTCACGCCTGGGTGCCTCATGAATCTTGCAACGCTGCTTGTCTTCGTCCCTGCCTGCTTTGCCCTGAACATGGCGCCGGGGCCGAACAATCTGCTGTCCATCAGCAATGCCAGTCGCTATGGCCTGGTCATGGCCTGCCTCGGCGGGCTTGGGCGGTTATTGGCCTTCGCGATCATGATTGCCCTGGCGGCGGTGGGCCTGACCGCTGTTCTGCATACGTCGGAGTGGTTGTTTCACGGGATCAAGATCGTGGGTGCGGCCTATCTGTTCTACATTGCCGTGCAGCTTTGGCGGGCGAAACCGACGATGGAAGACGAGGCGAAGGTCGCCATGATCGGCATGGGCAGCCTGGCCCGGCAGGAGTTTCTGGTAGCGATCGGCAATCCCAAGGCGATCCTGCTGTTCACTGCGTTCCTGCCGCAGTTTGTCGATCAGGGGGGCGATGTGATCAGGCAGTTCGCTGTGTTGGGTGGTCTGTTTCTCGCGCTGGAATGCATCGCGATCGCGCTCTACGGCTGCATGGGTGTGCATGCGCGCAAGCTGTTTGCGCGGCCTAGCGGCAAGCGCCTGTTCAACCGGATTTGCGCGACGTTATTGGCGGGGGCGGCTTCGGTGTTGTTGGTGGCGCGGCGGGCGTGAGGTTTGGTTGTCTGGTTTTCACGAGGGCGGACTGTGGGAGCGAATTCATTCGCGAATAGGTCGGTACATTCGTCGAAAACAGGGAGTCTGTAACACCGCCTTCGCGAATGAATTCGCTCCCACAAACAGCGCCCGCCTCGGGCTTGCCTCGATAGTGTCTGGCTGAATGCAAAAAGCCCCCGCAGACCGGGTCTGCGGGGGCTTTTTCACTGAGCTACAGCCAAGGCTGTATTACAGGCCGGCCGCCTTGCGCAGGGCTTCGGCGCGGTCAGTTTTTTCCCAGGTGAACGTGGTGAAGGTGTCGTCGCCCACGGTCTTGGTTTGCGGCGTACGACCGAAGTGGCCGTAGGCTGCGGTTTCCTGGTACATCGGGTGCAGCAGGTCGAGCATCTTGGTGATCGCGTATGGACGCAGGTCGAAGATGTCGCGAACCAGTTTGATGATCTTGTCATCGCTGATCTTGCCGGTGCCGAAGGTGTTCAGCGAGATCGAAGTCGGTTGAGCGACGCCGATGGCGTAGGACACCTGGATCTCGCAACGCTCGGCCAGGCCAGCGGCAACGATGTTCTTGGCAACATAACGGCCAGCGTAGGCAGCCGAACGGTCAACCTTGGATGGATCCTTGCCGGAGAACGCGCCACCGCCGTGACGGGCCATGCCGCCGTAGCTGTCGACGATGATCTTGCGACCGGTCAGACCGCAGTCGCCAACCGGGCCGCCGATGATGAACTGGCCAGTCGGGTTGATGTGGAACTGGGTGTCCTTGTGCAGCAGTTCGGCAGGCAGTACGTGCTTGACGATCAGTTCCATCACGCCTTCGCGCAGGTCGTTGTACGACACTTCCGGGTTGTGCTGGGTCGACAGAACGACGGCATCGATACCGACAACCTTGCCGTTTTCGTAGCTGCAGGTGACCTGGGATTTTGCATCCGGACGCAGCCAAGGCAGCAGGCCCGACTTGCGTGCTTCAGCCTGGCGCTTGACCAATTGATGCGAGAACGCGATTGGCGCAGGCATCAGTTCTGCGGTTTCGTTGCTGGCGTAGCCGAACATCAGGCCCTGGTCGCCGGCGCCCTGATCTTCAGGCTTGGCACGGTCGACACCCTGGTTGATGTCAGGGGACTGCTTGCCGATGATGTTCATCACGCCGCAGGTGGCGCCGTCGAAGCCGACGTCGGAGCTGGTGTAGCCGATGTCGCTGATCACGTCACGAACGATCTGCTCCAGGTCGACCCAGGCGCTGGTGGTCACTTCGCCGGCAACGATGGCAACACCGGTCTTGACCAGGGTCTCAACGGCTACGCGAGCGTGTTTGTCCTGGGCAATGATGGCATCCAGTACAGCGTCGGAGATCTGGTCAGCGATCTTGTCTGGGTGTCCTTCAGACACGGATTCGGAGGTGAAAAGGGAGTATTCGCTCATCTCTACGGGTTTCCTGAAATGTACCGATGGTGAGTGTTGCCAGCCGGTCGCTGAAAGTGGCGAACCTGGATCTGGAAACCATTACGTAAGCCTATATAAAGACTTTCCCCGGGAACTAGCCCCGCAGCGACGGCCCAACGGGCCAGATCGTCCTGTTCAAAACCCAACCAGAGATCGCCACAGGCCTCCTTGGCCCAGCTCTGGTCGTGGCTACACAACTCTGTCACCAACAGGCTACCGCCTGGTTGCACCAGGTCCGCCAGTTGGCCAAGTGCTTCAGCCGGTGCGGCGAAGTGGTGAAGCACCATATTCAAGACCACGCAGTCGGCACGCAGTTGGGTGTCCCCCAATGCATCGGCAAGACGCAGCTCAACGTTAGCCAATGCCTGACGTGCGCACAGCTGGCGCGCCAGCTCAAGCATAGCCGGGCTGTTGTCCAGCGCCGTGACGTGACGAAAGCGTCGTGCCAGTTCCGGCAGGAAGCCACCGTCGCCGGGGCCCACTTCCAGTGCCGTGGCATCGGCGCCGAAGCTCAGCTTGTCGAGCAGCGACAGCAGGCTTTCGCGGTACTGCGCCAGGCCCGCAATCAGATCCTGCTGGGCGCGAAATTTGTCCGCGACCCGGGCAAAAAAATCCTGACTGGCGGTGGCGCGCTGGCGATGCACTAGGCCGATCCTTGCTTGCACGTCATCCGGCAACTGCAGGGTATCGACTTCATCGAGCAGCGCTGCATGCAGCCTGCCGCCCGGTTGTCCGGTGTGGGGCAGGGCGCGGCGATAGAAAATCGCATTGCCTTCGCGGCGGGTTGCGACCAGATCAGCCTGTGCCAGCACCTTCAAGTGGTGGCTCATGCCCGATTGGCCTATGGCGAAAATCTGCGCCAGCTCCAGCACGCCGAACGAATCGTTGGCCAGGGCGCGCAATACGTTCAGCCGCAACGGATCGCCGCCTGCCTTGCACAAGGCTGACAGGTCGTCGCAGGTGTCATGGCGAATTGCAGGCACGCGAAGGTTCATAGGGCTGGCAGTCTAGAGAGCGACCGGCGCCTGCGCAAGTTCAGTATCAAAAAGTTTTGATATTGGTTGATGAATGGCGTTTATCAGGCGTCGTGATTCCGGCACAGCGTACTGATAACGGGCAAATCGTCGTGCCAAGGCAGGAAAATCACGCCTCGGACGTTATCTGTCATTGCCCCGCAGCAATGCCTGAGGGAAAATGCACCCCTTTTTCCGATCCCATTCTTTACTGCCCCCAGGAGATCAGCGATGCCCAGCCGTCGTGAGCGAGCCAACGCCATTCGTGCCCTCAGCATGGATGCCGTGCAGAAAGCCAACAGCGGCCATCCCGGTGCCCCTATGGGCATGGCGGATATCGCGGAAGTTCTTTGGCGTGACTACCTGAAGCACAACCCGAGCAACCCGTCGTTCGCCGACCGTGACCGCTTCATCATGTCCAACGGCCATGGTTCGATGCTGGTTTACTCGCTGCTGCACCTGACCGGCTACGACCTGTCCATCGACGACCTGAAAAATTTCCGTCAGTTGCACAGCCGCACTCCGGGCCACCCGGAATACGGCTACACGCCTGGCGTCGAGACCACCACCGGCCCGCTGGGCCAGGGTTTCGCCAACTCGGTCGGCTTCGCTGCCGCTGAAAAGATTCTGGCGGCGCAGTTCAACCGTCCTGGCCACAACATCGTCGACCACCACACCTATGTGTTCATGGGTGATGGCTGCATGATGGAAGGCATCTCCCACGAAGCCGCCTCCCTGGCTGGCACCCTGGGCCTGAACAAGCTGATCGCTTTCTACGACGACAACGGCATCTCCATCGACGGCGAAGTCGAAGGCTGGTTCACCGACGACACGCCAAAGCGTTTCGAGTCGTACAACTGGCTGGTCATCCGCAACGTCGACGGTCACGATCCGGAAGAGATCAAGACCGCCATCGACACCGCGCGCAAGAGCGACAAGCCGACCCTGATCTGCTGCAAGACCACCATCGGCTTCGGCTCGCCGAACAAGCAGGGCAAGGAAGAGTGCCACGGCGCTCCACTGGGCGCCGAAGAGATCGCCCTGACCCGTGCGGCCCTGAAATGGACCCACGGTCCTTTCGAAATCCCGGCCAATATCTACTCCGAGTGGAATGCCAAGGAAAAAGGCCTGGCTGTCGAAGCCGAGTGGGACCAGCGTTTCGCTGCCTACTCCGCTGCTTTCCCTGAGCTGGCCAACGAGCTGATCCGTCGCATGAGCGGCGAGCTGCCGGCTGACTTCGCGGAAAAATCCGCTGCCTACGTGGCTGAAGTCAACGCCAAGGGCGAAACCATCGCCAGCCGCAAGGCCAGCCAGAACTCCCTGACGGCCTTCGGTCCGTTGTTGCCTGAACTGCTCGGCGGTTCGGCCGACCTGGCCGGTTCCAACCTGACCATCTGGAAAGGCTGCAAGAGCATCACCGGCGAAGACGCCAACGGTAACTACCTGCACTACGGCGTGCGCGAGTTCGGCATGGGCGCCATGATGAACGGTATCGCCCTGCACGGTGGCTTCGTGCCATACGGCGCAACCTTCCTGATCTTCATGGAATACGCCCGTAACGCAGTGCGCATGTCGTCCCTGATGAAGAAGCGCGTGCTCTATGTGTTCACCCACGACTCCATCGGTCTGGGCGAAGACGGCCCGACGCACCAGCCGATCGAACAGCTGACCAGCCTGCGTACCACGCCTAACCTGGACACCTGGCGTCCGGCGGACGCGGTCGAATCGGCCGTGGCCTGGAAATATGCCCTGGAGCGCAACGACGGCCCGTCGGCGTTGATCTTCTCCCGTCAGAACCTGCCACACCAAAGCCGCGATGCCGAGCAACTGGCGAACATCGCCCGTGGCGGCTATGTGCTGCGTGACTGCGCTGGTGAGCCGGAGCTGATCCTGATCTCCACTGGTTCTGAAATTGGCCTGGCCGTTCAGGCCTACGACAAGCTGACTGCTGCCGGCCGTAAGGTTCGCGTGGTGTCGATGCCTTGCACCAGCGTCTTCGAAGCCCAGGACGCCGGCTACAAGCAAGCGGTCCTACCGTTGCAGGTCAGCGCCCGTATCGCCATCGAAGCGGCCCACGCCGACTACTGGTACAAGTACGTCGGTCTGGAAGGTCGTGTCATCGGCATGACCACCTTCGGCGAGTCGGCGCCTGCGCCTGCGCTGTTCGAAGAGTTCGGCTTCACCCTGGAGAATGTGATCAGCACAGCGGAAGAATTGCTGGAAGACTGATTGGCTCAGCCCTGTGGGAGCGGATTCATCCGCGAAGGCGCCAGTTGAGGCGCCAGAGGTCTCTAGGTGATCAACGCCGTAGTGGCCCATTCGCGGATGAATCCGCTCCCACAGGTTTTTCGCAATCCGCTTGTGCTGCGAGAACCCCATGCCCCAACCCCGCATGTATAAAGTTGCTCTGAACGGCTACGGCCGGATCGGTCGTTGCGTCCTGCGTGCGCTCTGTGAGCGAGGGGCGAAGGCCGGGTTTGAAGTGGTTGCGATCAACGACCTGGCTGACATGGCCAGTCTCGAATACCTCACGCGCTTTGACTCCACCCATGGCCGGTTTCCCGGCGAAGTGCGGGTCGAAGGCGATTTTCTGCATATCAACGATCACGTCATCAAAGTGTTCCGCAGCGCGACGCCCGAAGGCATCGACTGGAACGCGCTGGACGTCGATCTGGTGCTGGAATGCTCCGGTGTCTACAACACCCGGGCCGATGGCGAGCGCTTTCTGGCCGCCCGAGCACCCCGCGTGCTGTTCTCCCAGCCCATGGCCAGCGAAGCTGATGTCGACGCCACCATCGTCTACGGCATCAACCAGCACACCCTGACCGGCGCCGAGCGTCTGGTTTCCGCCGCATCCTGCACCACCAACTGCAGCGTGCCGTTGCTGGACCTGCTCAACCGCGAGCTGGGCCTGGAATACATCACCATCACCACGATTCACTCGGCAATGAACGACCAGCCGGTAATCGACGCCTATCATCATGAAGATCTGCGCCGTACGCGCTCGGCCTTCCAGTCGATCATTCCGGTGTCCACTGGTCTGGCGCGCGGTATTGAGCGCCTGCTTCCGGAACTTGCCGGGCGAATTCAGGCCAAAGCAGTTCGTGTGCCGACGGTGAACGTGTCGTGCCTCGATATCACCATGCAAGTCAAACGTGATACCGATGCCGTGGAGATCAACCGGATTTTGCGCGAGGCTGCCACCAGCGGCCCGCTCAAAGGCCTGCTGGCGTATACCGAACTGCCCCACGCCAGCTGTGACTTCAATCATGACCCTCATTCGGCGATCGTCGATGCGAGTCAGACCCGCGTTTCCGGCCCACGGCTGGTCAACGTGCTGGCCTGGTTCGACAACGAATGGGGCTTTGCCAATCGAATGCTGGACACCGCGAATCACTATTTGCGTGCCGCCAACTCACAACAGTAAAAACAGGGACCGCCTCACATGACCGTGTTGAAGATGACCGACCTTGATCTGCAAGGTAAGCGTGTACTGATCCGCGAAGACCTCAATGTCCCGGTCAAGGACGGAGCTGTCACCAGCGACGCACGCATTCTTGCCGCGCTGCCGACCATCAAGCTGGCGCTGGAAAAGGGCGCGGCCGTGATGGTCTGCTCGCATCTGGGTCGCCCGACCGAAGGTGAATTCTCCGCCGAAAACAGCCTCAAGCCGGTTGCCGACTACCTGAGCAAGGCTCTGGGTCGCGAAGTGCCGCTGGTGGCCGACTACCTGGGCGGTGTTGACGTCAAGGCCGGCGACATCGTGCTGTTCGAGAACGTGCGCTTCAACAAGGGCGAGAAAAAGAACGCCGACGAGCTGGCGCAGCAATACGCTGCCCTGTGCGACATCTTCGTGATGGACGCCTTTGGCACCGCTCACCGTGCCGAGGGTTCGACCCATGGCGTGGCCAAGTTCGCCAAGGTCGCCGCGGCGGGTCCCCTGCTGGCTGCTGAACTGGACGCACTGGGCAAGGCTCTGGGTGCGCCGGCCAAGCCAATGGCCGCCATCGTTGCCGGCTCCAAGGTCTCGACCAAACTCGACGTCCTCAACAGCCTGAGCGCGATCTGCGATCAGCTGATCGTCGGCGGCGGCATTGCCAACACCTTCCTGGCTGCAGCCGGGCACAAGGTCGGCAAGTCCCTGTACGAGCCGGACCTGCTGGACACCGCCCGCGCCATCGCCGCCAAGGTCAGCGTGCCATTGCCGACCGACGTGGTTGTCGCCAAGCAATTCGCTGAAACCGCCGAAGCCACGGTCAAACTCATCAAAGACGTGGCTGATGACGACATGATCCTCGACATCGGGCCGCAAACCGCTGCGCACTTCGCCGAACTGCTGAAATCTTCCAAGACTATCCTGTGGAACGGTCCGGTCGGCGTATTCGAGTTCGATCAGTTCGGTAACGGCACCAAGGTTCTGGCCCAGGCCATCGCGCAAAGCCCGGCGTTTTCCATTGCTGGTGGTGGTGACACTCTGGCAGCCATCGATAAATATGGCGTTGCCGAGCAAATCTCCTACATTTCCACCGGTGGCGGCGCATTCCTGGAATTCGTCGAAGGCAAGGTCCTGCCTGCGGTCGAAATGCTGGAACAACGTGCCAAGGCCTGATCAACGGGCTTTGGGAAAGGGGATTCACATGGTCAAGCCGTTACCGCTGCTCATATTCGCTGGTCTGTTGACCGGCTGTGCCAGCGCACCTGAGGCGGATGAAGTTGACCGCAGCGCAGCACCCCAGGTGCTCGCCGTGGGCTGCTATCAATCTGCCTGGCAGGCTGAAACCGTACCGGTCCTCTACAAGCGCGGCGGGCCGCAAGCGTGGGATCGTTACGATTTCATGCCGGCGGTCGGCCCGGTGGCCTGCCGTTGAGTCGGCCTGGCTGAGTAGCGGAGCAACATCTGCGGGGCGCAGTGGTCACTACTGGGTAAGTATCTTTTTCGCAAGGAAGGAGCTTCACCATGAAAGTAGCTGCCCTGGCCCTGTTCAGTTGTCTGGTGTTGGCGGGTTGTACCGGTTCCGGTGCCCACACCAAAGCGTGTGAAGTGTTGAGTCCGGCGTCCGTGGATGTGCCGACGACCCAGAACGATCAACGGGTCGAAGCGCATGTCACGGGTGAGCCGTCCGGTAAGCCAAACGAACAGAATTGCCCCTGAAGTATCGAGGCAACCGGCACGGGCCGGGCATCGCGGGGCAAGCCAGGAGATTCAATGAAAGGCTTGATTGCCCTCGTGGTATTTGCGGTGCTCGGCGGTTGCGCCAACCTGCAAGGGACACAACCAGCCACTACGGCCTGGACCCATTGGGTCTGTGACAGCAAGGCCGAAGTCTACTGGCGCTACACTAATCCGGGTAAAACCGGAGTTGAAGCGCGTTTGAACCAGAGCGAGCAGGTTTTCCCGCTCAAGGTTGTGCCCGGTTCTTCCGGTTCGCTGTTCAGTAACGGCGTGCTGGCGTTTCACGTAAATGGTGATGAAGGCCTGGTTTACTGGGAAGCCACCAATGATTTGATCGGTCGCGGTTGCAAGGCAGCCGGCTGATCGACCTGCCCGACCACGGTCGATGCAGATAACTTGAATAGCAGCCGCCGCTCCGGCAGGCTTGCACGATTAACGACCCTACCGGGAGAGATACAGACAATGGCACTTATCAGCATGCGCCAGATGTTGGACCACGCAGCCGAGTTCGGTTACGGCGTCCCAGCTTTCAACGTGAACAACCTGGAACAGATGCGCGCCATTATGGAAGCGGCTGACAAGACCGATTCCCCGGTGATCGTCCAGGCTTCGGCCGGTGCGCGCAAATACGCTGGCGCCCCGTTCCTGCGTCACCTGATCCTGGCCGCCATTGAAGAATTCCCGCACATCCCGGTGGTCATGCACCAGGACCACGGCACCAGCCCTGACATCTGCCAGCGTTCGATCCAGTTGGGCTTCAGCTCGGTGATGATGGACGGTTCCCTGGGTGTCGACGGCAAGACGCCGACCACCTACGAATACAACATCGACGTCACCAGCCGCGTAGTGGCTTTCGCCCACGCCTGTGGCGTTTCGGTTGAAGGCGAACTAGGTGTTCTGGGTTCGCTGGAAACCGGTATGGCCGGTGAAGAAGACGGCGTTGGCGCCGAAGGCATTCTGGACCACAGCCAGATGCTGACCGATCCGGAAGAAGCCGCTGACTTCGTTAAGCGCACCCAGGTCGATGCCCTGGCCATCGCCATTGGCACCAGCCACGGCGCTTACAAGTTCACCAAGCCGCCTACCGGCGACATCCTGGCGATCGAGCGCATCAAAGAGATCCACAAACGCATCCCTAACACCCACCTGGTGATGCACGGCTCGTCTTCGGTCCCGCAAGAGTGGCTGAAAATCATCAACGAGTACGGCGGCGACATCAAGGAAACCTACGGCGTACCGGTCGAGGAAATCGTTGAAGGCATCAAGCACGGCGTGCGCAAGGTCAACATCGACACCGACCTGCGCCTGGCGTCTACCGGTGCCATCCGCGAATTCATGGCCAAGAACCCGAGCGAGTTCGACCCGCGCAAATACCTGGCCAAGACCGTCTCGGCCATGCGCGACGTTTGCATCGCCCGCTACGAAGCTTTCGGCACCGCTGGCAATGCCTCGAAGATCAAGCCGATCTCCCTGGATCACATGTTCGAGCGTTACGCCAAAGGCGAGCTGGATGCCAAGATCAACTGAGTGATGGTTGATTGGATTGTATGAGCTGAAGTCGGGCTCTTTGAAAGGCCGATGTCGGGTACCGACATCGGCTTTTTTATGCGGGATGACTCATCAGAAGAGTTTCAAGCTTCGCCTGATGTGCTTCACTAGCCCCCAGCTAGTGCCGCTGATTGTTCCTCGGCAGTAATTATTTACTATTCGATCATAGTGAAATCCCTCTTTCTCAAGGGTATTCAACAGGTCGCTGAGGCGCATATCGCCCAGGGGACGCAATATATCTGCACCGGTTCCTTGAGCAATATCTGCCAACTCGAATCGAAAGTTTGCACTCAGGCTCCCCGATCTAATATGTTCTGCAATTGAAAACTCTTCGAGAACGTAATCAGGAATTGCGGTATCTCCTGCTTTGTATCTGTAAGGGGTGCGGGCCTGGATACGTTGCGACCAAGTGGTCTTGAAATCAGTCGCCGTTGTACCCAATCCTGAGCGGAACTGCATTTCGGTGTTGGGTAGAGGATTCAAATAGTGTCCTTTCCGGGCTATAGCATGGGCGTCAATAAACAAAACACGGCTATCTAGACCCCCGCTGTAGATTTCAGCGGCTGCTTGCATTCGCTGATTGCCTGCCACCATATGCACGTCAAAAGAACCCAGGTTTCTCGCCGGTATGGTGCCTCTTCTCTGGACCATCCGCGTAGCAACCGCGTTTTCTGCGCGCCATCCCGAACTGCCGAATTGGCGACCTGCACTAACGGCACCCAGTCCAGCGAGTTTTGCCCCAAACATACCAACACCTGCGCTGGCAAGGCCAGTGCCCAGGGAGGCCCATCCAAGCCCGGTCGACAATTGCGGATTATTTTGCGCCGTGGCAGCGGCCGCAATACCAAATCCTGCCGATACTATGGCAATACCCGTTGCCGCTACTGCCCACCCAACTGATGCGCCTCCTGTTAGAGGAGCGAGTGCAATGCCGATGGCGCCCTCAAAGACGGCGCGTACAACCGGGCTATTTAATGCAGGTTCGTTCACGCGACTGTACCTGTTTCCGATCTCGACATGCCCGTCAGGATCATGGAAATTGATAGGGTCGGCACAATAGCTATAACCGTTGGCGCCGCCTTCGCCGAATGGGCTCAAGCTGTCCGGTATGTGGAATCGCTGAATGGTCGTGTCATAAGCTCGGTAACCGTTACCAAGATGATAGAGGCCTGTTACCCGATCAATGGGTTCACCGTTGTAACCCAACCAGTTTTTTGTTTCCCAGTTATCTGGGCGATAGCCGAAGGGGGTGTAGGAAAAGAACGTAGTTGATTTATTTGCAGGATCATAGCTGGCTATCAAAGAGCCGTGCATGTCCTGAAGTTCAAAGCTATAGCTGGTTGTTTTGGCCAAAATTTGCTGTTGAACTTTGCAGCTACGATTATTATTCAAGAGGACCAGCGTGCGGAATTCGCTAGCGTCGCCGAATTCTATCAGCCCATCTCGCGCATACTGCTTATCATCTCGATAATAAAACATCTCATAGTACTCGAAGCCATAGCATTCTGCTTGTTGTCCATAGGAGTTGTAGAGATATTCGTATGTGTTTTTGGTTGTATTATAAATAATTTGGCTCAGCCTGCCAGTGCTATTGTAGGATAAGGTATAGTTTTGAGCGCTTTCGCTCATGCGGCCTTGATCATCGTAGGTGTAGCTCATGGGGGCATAGGCTTTATCTGTATGAGTAATTGACTGGAGTTGCGTTTTGTCTGTTGCAGAATAGTTGTACGTCGCCGTGTCGCTGTTGGATCCTGAAACGCTGACACAGGTAGTAATGTTGCCTAACATGTCGTAGGTAAATGACTGTTTTTCCAGCGCCTTGTTCGCATGGTCAACCGGTTTCTGCTCGCCAGTGCATTCGTAGGTCTTCAACTGCCCTAATGGCGTATAGGAGAATTTCTCCTGACGCAGTTCTTTTGTGCCCTGCAGGAGCTGACTGCTCACCAGGCGGTCTTGCTCATAGGTATTTTTGAGTGTCAGTTTTGCAAAGTCTTTACTTTCAAAGCGGCGTTCAGTTTCTCGGCTCTGGCTGTCATAGCTGTAATTGGTTGTCACGCATTGCCCGCTCGAAATCGCGGTAACCGCTTCGCTACCCAATCGCCCCCAGCCATCATAAGTCAGGGTGGTTGTAACTTTGTTGCTGGTGGTGCTTTTCAATCGGCCCAGCTCGTCATAACTGAAAGAGGTCTTGTTGCCGAAATCATCAATCCATTCCAACTGCAGGCCGCGCACGGAATAGGACGTACTTGTCGATGTAGTTTTCTGCATATAGCTTACGTTGGATTGTGTTGCTGCTCCTGTAAATTGATTGTAAGTTGTGCTGGTAGTAGTTACCACTGAAGGATCTACAATTTTTATGGGGGCGATCTGACTCTTGCCCCAACTACTGCTACCTGTGTAGACATATTTTTGAGTGCGTCCTCCAATATTAGTTTCAGTAATCCGTCCCAATCCATCCACTTTACGCTTTCCAACTTCATAAGCGGCCGAGTCCCTTTCACTTTTCACCGTCGCTCTGTTAGCGACGGGTAGTCGCGTGTGAGATGGATATTCATTTGTAGTCGTCAGGTCACCTTGCTGAATACTAGCAGTACGGTCAAAAGCGTCATAGCTGTACTGTATCGAAGAACCATTGGCCGGGGTCACTTTACTTAGCCGGCCGGTTGCGTCATAGGTATAGTTTTCTATTTCATTGTCCAGCCCGTTGGCATTGACATAAGCCCGCGATTCTATTTTTCCTTGCGCGTCATAGTGGATTTTTATTTTTTCACTGACGTTTTTCCCGTACTCACTCCACTGATAAATATTTCTATTGAGTGCGTCATATTGGAAGCACCGGGCCTCGCCATTAACAATCTGCTGTTTTGATATGTTGCCCCAATTGTCATATGTCGTAACCCGTTCGATGGCGAAAAGCTGAGTTTCATCGTATTTGTAATCGTATTCAATCGTTTTGACTTCCCTGTCCAAGGTGTCGTAGATGGTTTCAGAGAGTGTCAGCCATGTTTTTTACCGGGGAGCTGGATATCGCTTGCGACTTGCCTGCCGAAGTAATCAAAGCGACTCCGTGATATTTCACCACTGGGCAAACGCTGAATTACGCAGGGTTGAGCACTTTCTTGGGTGTACTCAAATTGGATTTCTTCAGTAGTTGCCTCTCCTACTTGAGTTCGCGCCTGTTTCAGGAGTCGACCGGAATTATCGTAAGTATATTGGGTGCGAAGACCGCTAATATCAGTTGTTTCAATCAGCGTGCCGGAACGGAATTCAAGAATACTTACGCTGGTATCGGTAGTTTTTTCCGGAGAGATCGTGGTGGTCTCTGTGGTCAGTAAGCCGTCTGCCAGTGTGTATTTAAACTCTGTGGTTTGCTTGGATAACTCAATGTCTGTTCCTGCGCTATTGATAAATTTCTGGCTTAGGGATTTTACCCGGCCGTGTGCGCTATCTTTGGTATCCAGGTAGTACTCCGTTGTTTCAACGGCAATAGCACCGGAGCCGGGTTTCAGCTTGATAAGGTCATCACTAACCGGGTCGATGAGTGTTAATTTTACCGAAGGTTTGACTGCAGGGCCTGCAATATCAGCGTTGCTTGCGGGGACGCTTGAGTAGCCGAAAAGGTCCATTGAAGGTCGATGCGTTTACTGTCCTTCAATGTGTATATTTTCTCGGATTCTACGTACACTTTGAAAAAATTTGAGTCCCCCGGACAAGTAATATCGATGGGCAGATTATATTTTTTCTTGCCGTCGGACGTCGGGAACGGTTTAAGCTGGGTGGCAATGTCTTGTACGGTGCCCCACGTTAAACCCTTACTATTGAAAGCATTATTGAGCCAGCCGATAGGATTCATGTAGTCACCTATCCAACCGAGTACTCCGATTGGCCCCTGCACGCTGTTCTTTCTATAGCTGCGCTCGACAATATCTTCTTCCTTAGGGGCTCCTCGATAATAAGTCCACTCGGTAGTGACGCCATTCTCGGTTTTGCTGATCAAATTGCCTGCAGTGTCGAAGGCAGCGACAGTGATGTCTTGTATGTCCTTGTCTTGACCCTTTATCTTACAAGTCTTGGTCGTCTTTTTGTTCAGGGTTTTTGATGGGCTGTCATATGTGTAGGTGGTACGATATTCCTCGCTATAATCACCTTGGAATTTCTCGGTAATGAGCAAATTTCCGCTATTGTCGAACGTATACTCGTTTTTCAGACTGGTGGTGCCAGATATATTTTGGATCTGGATGGTTTTCTTGCCATCTTTTAACTTCTCATACGTATAAAGTTCGGTATATTTTTCGCAGTTTGGGGCGGTAAGGCTATACTCCAGTACTTGTTTTTTGGTGTTGTATTTTATAGTTTTTATAATATTTGTTGAGGTTTTTATTTCGATTGGATTACAGTCTTTATCGTAGGTGTAGCTTGTGGAGCACCCGTCCGCTGATGTAGTGGATTTTGCGATTTTTTTGTTTGAGAATTCAAGTGTGGTTGTTTGTTTGTACGTGGTTGCAGGGTGAAGTGTCAGAGTGATTGTTTTGGGAAAGATAGATGTTTCGGTTTCGCCATCTATGGGCCATGACGAGCTGAATAACTCACCGCTGCTGTCCCAAACCGAAGTGATAAAGGGAGACCGTTCTACTCCCGGTAATAATGCCCATTTAATATTGAGGGTGTGCCCGAACTCGTTCAGTATTTTGGTGGGTAGAAAATAATCAAATCTTAGTGCTCCTGATATGCCCGCGACGAACTCAAGGTCGAAGTAGTCAATCGGTTCCAGTATTTCAGTTGTGCCGTTGTTTTTTACTATTTTTATCGCTTTAAGGAGGTTTTTTTCATGGATGGTAATTACTTTGACGGTTGGGTTAATAAAAAATGTACCTGGTCTTGTATCTGTGTAGATAACTTCGCCGGTTGACAAGTGCAGCGTTAAAGGAGCGGGTTCGCCAGCACGCAATGTTCGGGCTGTTATCATCTCGCCGTTAAATGATTCTGTGTATGATACCTGCTCTATTTTTTCGCAGTAGGTGATGTTTGCAGTGCAGAGCGGGGCTTTGGAGTCTGTCGGAAAAAATACTTCCAGGTCTAACGTAGGGCCGCTGCCTATGTTGCCCGTTAGTGTTGTGGTTGGCAGGGTTGGGGTAAAAAATCCAGAATCCAAGGCGATCGAATTAGTATGTGTAGATATGGTAGGGAGGGGCTTGTCAGCGATGAGTGGATAGTCAGTGTTTCCGAGTAGAAACTTTATCGTTTCGGCCGCTGAAAGATCAATTACCATATTTTTTCATAGACAGTATTGTAGAGGGTTGCCTTTTTGGCATCCACATCGACGCTTTGTAGGTCTCCTTGGTCCAGGATGTGGTTTTTGCTGTTAATCCTAAGGGGCAACCCCTTGGGCATTAAACTCAATTTTTGAATCAGTGAGCTGTCCATTCTCATTTCTCCTGGTATCTGGAGACTGAAAAGTGAGTTCTATGTGTCAGTTTCCAGGTACTAATGATGGTTGTCGGGCGGTACGTCATTCCATGAAGTTAAGCGTAGCGCTTTTGTATGGGCTGTCTACTGTCTGTTTTTCTTACAGCGAGAACATTCAAAATATAGGCGCTTTATGGGGCTCCTATATTTATCTTCGCGATATATTAACCGTCTTTTATTTACTTTGGCTTTTAGGCAAACCAATTACCCGCCCGACATACTGCGGCACGGGCAAATCCTTCTGGCTCTCGACAATCCCTTCCAGCGCGCTCCATGAAGCATCACTGAACGGCGCCGAACGCGGCCCGGTCGCCAGGTCGACGTGCAGCAACATTTGTTCGCTGGCCGACAGCGGATCATCGACGCCGACTTTGTGCAGGCTGTGATAGAGATGTACACGCTTGCGGTCCAGAGCGACGATCTGGGTGCGCACTTCTACCTGTTCGCCCAGCTTCACCTCATCCAGAAAGTTGATGTGCGCCTCCAGGGTGAACAGAGAATGGCCGCTGGCGTCACGGTTGTTGCTGTCCAGGCCGATACGATCCATGAAGGCGTCGGTGGCGTAGCTGAAGATCAGCATGTAGTAGGCATCGCGCAGATGGCCGTTGTAATCGACCCAATCGGCGAGGACCGGGGTGGTGTAGGTGGTCAGGGTGGGCATGCTCATACTCCAGGTGGGAGCGAACTCGGTGAAAGCTAATTCTGTGGTGGAGACTTCTGTGGGAGCGAATTCATTCGCGAAAGCGGTGTTGAAGACGATAAAAGCACGTCGAATGTACCGGCCTCTTCGCGAATGAATTCGCTCCCACAATTCGTTGCCGCACAGCTCGCTTTTAAAAAATCGCCCCTGAATCAGCGGTTAACCAGGGCGTTTAGTCGCTGAAGGCCATGCCGTGCTTGGCCTTGGTGGTCTTGACCGCTTCCAGCACGGCCAGCAGGCAGTCGTCGCGATAACGCTCAAGAGCCGCGATGCTGTGGCTGCCGAGCTGGTCGCTGGTGCCGTCGACCACGTCGTCGATCAGCTTGTCGGTCAGCTCCGGCGCGGGCAGGTAGGTCCACGGCAACTGCAGGGCCGGGCCGAACTGGGCCATGAAGTGACGCATACCTGCATCGCCACCGGCGAGGGTGTAGGTCAGGAAGGTGCCCATGAACGACCAGCGCAGACCAGCGCCGAAGCGAATCGCGTCGTCGATCTCGCCAGTGGTAGCGACGCCGTCGTTGACCAGGTGCAGCGCTTCACGCCACAGCGCTTCTAGCAGACGGTCGGCAATAAAGCCGGGTACTTCCTTGCGTACGTGCAGCGGGCGCATGCCCAGGGATTCATAAACCTTGATTGCCGCCTGTACCGCTTCCGGCGCGGTTTTTACGCCGCCGACCACTTCCACCAACGGCAACAGATACACCGGGTTGAAGGGGTGGCCGACTACGCAACGCTCCGGATGGGTTGCGTCTTCGTAGAATTCGCTGGGCAGCAGGCCCGAGGTGCTGGAGCCGATCAAAGCGTTGGGCTTGGCGGCGGCGCTGATCTTGCTGTGCAGGTCAAGTTTCAGGTCCAGGCGCTCGGGGGCGCTTTCCTGAATGAAGTCGGCATCACGCACGCATTCTTCGATGGTCGCGACAAAACGCAGGCGCTCCTGCGAGGCGCCTGCGGCCAGGCCTTTTTGCTCAAGGGCCGGCCAGGCATTGGCAACGCGTTTGCGCAGTGCGGCTTCGGCGCCGGGAGCCGGATCCCAGGCCACTACGTCAAGGCCGTGAGCCAGGGCGCGGGCAACCCAGCCGCTGCCGATCACGCCGCTACCCAGAGCGGCGAAGGTTTTGATGTCGGTGATGAAAGTCATGATTGGTTTCCTGAATTGAATTCCACAAGGCTGCTTGTGGGAGCGAATTCATTCGCGAAAGCAGGCACTGCATGTGTATTGGATGTACCGGCCTCTTCGCGGATGAATCCGCTCCCACAGAAAAGCTGTGCGCGTTAATGTGGCGAATCACCCGCGCTTGGTCAGGCCCATCTTCACGCGGCCTTCGGCCGGGGTCATGACGCGGGCGCCCATGCGGCTGAGGATTTCGCTGGCGCGCTCGACCAGGGCACCGTTGCTGGCCAGTACACCTTTATCCAGCCAGATGTTGTCTTCCAGGCCGACCCGCACGTTGCCGCCCAGCAGCACCGCTTGCGCCGCCATCGGCATCTGCATGCGGCCGATACCGAAACCGGCCCAGACCACGTCGGCCGGCAGGTTGTCGACCATGGCCTTCATGGTGGTGGTGTCCGCCGGCGCACCCCAAGGGATACCCAGGCACAGCTGGAACAGCGGGTTATCGAGCAGGCCCTCTTTCATCATTTGCTTGGCGAACCACAGGTGGCCGGTATCGAAGATCTCAAGCTCCGCTTTCACGCCCAGTTCCTGGATGCGCTTGGCGCCCGCCCTCAGCTGGGCCGGGGTCGATACATAAATGGTGTCGCCGTCACCGAAGTTCAGGGTGCCGCAGTCCAGAGTGCAGATTTCCGGGAGCAGGGCTTCAACGTGTGCCAGGCGGGCCAGTGGGCCGACCAGGTCGGTGTTGGGGCCGAAGTCGGTAGGGCGCTCGCCCGGGCCGATCTCCAGGTCGCCGCCCATGCCGGCGGTCAGGTTGACGATCATGTCTACGCCCGAGTCGCGGATACGGTCCATGACTTCGCGGTACAGCTCGACGTCGCGGCTGAACTTGCCGGTTTCAGGGTCACGTACGTGACAATGCACCACAGTGGCACCGGCGTTGGCGGCTTCCACGGCAGCTGCAGCGATTTGTTTGGGAGTGATCGGGACCAGATGGCTCTTTCCGGTCGTGTCGCCAGCACCGGTCAGTGCGCAGGTGATGATGACGTCATGGTTCATGGGTTCGGTTCCTTGCAGGCTTGGCATGTTGTTATGGCGGAAGTTGATGGTGCAAAACTACGCAGCCGCAAGCCTCGGAAAACGCACAGCGGCGACCAGCTCTTGCACAGCAGCGACCTGCTCTCTTGCCGGGATCGAGGAAGCAGCGTATCTGTCTGTTTACGCTGACCCTGCGCTCACCCACAACCCAGCCGAGAACGCCCATGTCCCAGGATTTCTACTTTCTGCTCATGCCCGGTTTTTCGGTGATGGGCTTCGTTTCGGCGGTCGAGCCGCTGCGGGTCGCCAATCGTTTTGGTGGGGAGCTGTATCGCTGGCATGTGCTCAGCGCCGATGGTGGCGCGGTGATCGCCAGTAACGGCATGTCGGTCAACGCCGATGCGGCGCTGGAACCGCTGAAAAAGGGTGCAACCCTGTGGGTGGTCGCCGGTTTCGAGCCGCTGAAGTTCTACACGCCAGCCCTCGAACACTGGCTGCGTCGCCTCGACAACGAAGGCGTGACGCTCGGTGCCATCGACTCCGGCAGCTTCGTCCTGGCTCAGGCGGGCTTGCTGGATAACTACCGGCTGACCATGCATTGGGAGGCCATCGACGCCTTCAAGGAAACCTGGCCACGCCTGCAAGTGACCCAAGAACTATTCGAAATCGACCGTCGCCGTATCACCTCGGCGGGCGGCACGGCGTCCATCGACATGATGCTCGACCTCATCGGTCAGACCCACGGGCCGGAACTGGCGATCAAGGTCTCCGAACAATTCGTATTGGGCCGCATCCGCCCGCGCAAGGACCACCAGCGCATGCAGGTCGCCACACGCTATGGCATCAGCAACAAGAAACTGGTGCAGGTGATCGGCGAAATGGAACAACACACCGAGCCACCTCTGAGCACCCTTGAGCTGGCCGAGGGCATCCAGGTAACCCGCCGCCAATTGGAGCGCCTGTTTCGTCTGCACTTGAACGACACGCCGAGCAACTTCTACCTCGGCCTGCGCCTGGAAAAGGCCCGCCAGTTGCTACGCCAAAGCGATATGAGTGTGTTGGAAGTGAGTATTGCCTGCGGGTTTGAATCGCCGTCTTACTTCACGCGTAGTTATCGGGCGCGGTTTACCCAGTGTCCGCGCGAGGATCGGCGCAGTACCGCGCTGACTCGCTGACCCGGGCCGGGAGCAAATCTTGTGGGAGCGAATTCATTCGCGAAGAGGCCGGTACATTCGACGTATCTTCTTCACCTGGACCACAGCATTCGCGAATGAATTCGCTCCCACAACTCTCTCCCGAGCACCGCTCCAGCAAATCAGCCTATCGCTACTTCTTCATCAACCCCGCACACGCCGCCTTGAACGCCTCGTGCTGATATTTATTCAGCGAGTCGGGCAGGGCGAAGTCGTGTTTCTTGTTCTGCGCATTGATGGTCTGGGGCGACAGCAGGGTGACGGTGCAGTCCGGCAGCAGCTGGAAGATCGTCTCGATCTTGAACGTGGTCGGGCCGCCCGCGAACTCGCCTTTCTTGCTGCGTTTCTTGATGGCGATATGGCTGATGCCGTTTTCTCGCACGAAACCGGCGATCTGCTGGGCGAAGGCCTTGACGTTGGCGGACTCGTCATCGTCCTCCAGGCCGATTTTCTTGATCGCCAGGGGCAGGTGGCCGACGCCGTCCTGCTGGCGCGTGGCCAGGGCGAAGATGGCTTCACTGCCTTTGATTTCTATACCGCAAATGATCATGGGAGAGCCTTGGACGCTAACGGAATGCATAAGCGTCTCAGGGTAGCTCATTGTGCGGTCATTCCTGTAACACCGACTCCAGATACTCCGAGCGCTCATCGCTGGTGTGGGCGATGCAGTCGTTCATGGAGATGTTGTAGGCCGGGCTGCCTGCCGCGGAAGGGAACACCTCGACCGCGCAATCGGCATCACGCAGCTTTTCCCAGGCCTGCTGGCCGGTCTTGAGCTTGCTGATCAGATCGTTAGCCTGGCTTTTGTTGGCGCCGAACTGGGTGTTCACGCGTTCCTGCAGGTTCTTGAAGTTTTCCTTGAGCAGTTCCTCGGCGGTGTCGCGGCTGTATTTCGAGCACTCCAGGGTTTGCTTGTCCTCGTCGACGCCATCGCACGGGTTGCGATCCGGGTCCTGCGCTGCGTGGGCAGCGGTGGTGAAAAGAGCCAAGGCCAGGAAAATCGTCTTCATTAGGTCGCTCCGATCCATTAGATGCGTCGAATTCTGGCCCAAGCGCGGGCCAAAGAACAGTTTTGCAAGATGTAACGTAACCGCGTCCTGTCGCCCATTGTCGTTTCTTGACGCTTTCGGCAAACCCCCTGTCGTTTTTGCACCCGGCTCGCCTGACCCTCGGGCTTATGCTGGCCCCAATAGCGCCGACAGCCGATTCGGCGCACAGCACCTATAAGGGGACAGCCTGATGAGCCCAGCCGAATTGCACGCCGACAGCATCGTTATTGACGGTCTGATCATTGCCAAGTGGAACCGTGAGCTGTTCGAGGACATGCGCAAGGGCGGCTTGACCATGGCCAACTGCACCGTCTCCGTCTGGGAGGGTTTCCAGGCCACGGTCAACAGTATTGCCTCCAGCCAGAAGCTGATTCGCGAGAACAGCGACCTGGTCATGCAGGTGCGCACCACCGCTGACATCCGCAAGGCCAAGGAGCTGGGCAAGACCGGCATCCTGTTCGGCTTCCAGAATGCTCATGCTTACGAAGACCAGATTGGCTACGTCGAAGTCTTCAAGCAGCTGGGCGTGGGCATCGTGCAGATGTGCTACAACACCCAGAATCTGGTCGGCACCGGCTGCTACGAGCGTGACGGCGGCCTGTCGGGCTTCGGTCGCGAAATCGTCGCCGAAATGAATCGTGTCGGCGTGATGTGCGACCTGTCCCACGTCGGCTCCAAGACCTCCGAGGAAGTCATCCTCGAATCGAAGAAGCCAGTGACCTACTCCCACTGCCTGCCTTCGGGTCTGAAAGAACATCCACGCAACAAATCCGATGCCGAGCTCAAGTTCATCGCTGACCACGGCGGCTTCGTCGGCGTGACCATGTTTGCGCCGTTCCTGGCCAAGGGCATCGACTCCACCATCGACGACTACGCAGAAGCCATTGAGTACGTCATGAACATCGTTGGCGAAGACGCCATCGGTATCGGTACCGACTTCACCCAGGGCCATGGCCAGGACTTCTTCGAGTACCTGACCCACGACAAGGGCTACGCCCGTCGCCTGACCAGTTTCGGCAAGATCATCAACCCGCTGGGCATCCGTACCGTCGGCGAGTTCCCGAATCTGACCGAAACCCTGCTCAAGCGCGGCCACCCGGAACGTGTGGTGCGCAAGATCATGGGCGAAAACTGGGTACGCATCCTGGCCGACGTCTGGGGCGAATAAGCCTCGTCGATTATTGAATTTCTCTCTCTCCCGTTTGTGGAGAGAGCATCAAACCGAATTTTCTGGAGTTAAGTTTCCATGGCCAAGATCGCCCCGCAATTGCCAATCGAAGTCGACAGCGAAACCGGTGTCTGGACGTCCGACGCCCTGCCGATGCTGTATGTGCCACGCCATTTCTTCGTCAACAACCACATGGGTATCGAAGAAGTCCTGGGCGCTGACGCCTACGCCGAGATCCTCTACAAGGCAGGTTACAAGTCCGCCTGGCACTGGTGTGAGAAAGAAGCTGAATGCCACGGCCTGGAAGGCGTCGCGGTGTTCGAACACTACATGAAGCGCCTGTCGCAGCGCGGCTGGGGCCTGTTCAAGATCCAGGACATCGACCTGGACAAGGGCACTTGCAGCGTCAAGCTGGAACACTCGGCGTTCGTCTACGTGTACGGCAAGGTTGGTCGCAAGGTCGATTACATGTTCACCGGCTGGTTCGCTGGCGCGATGGACCAGATCCTGCAAGCCCGTGGCAGCTCGATCCGCACCGTTGCCGAGCAAGTCTATGGCGGCTCTGAAGAAGGCCACGACGACGGCCTGTTCACCGTCAAGCCGTTGTAAGTCGAGGTTTCCGTCATGGCTTTCGAAGCAATGTTCCAGCCGATTCAAATCGGTAAGTTGACGATCCGCAACCGCGTCCTTAGTACTGCGCACGCCGAGGTCTACGCCACTGATGGCGGCATGACCACCGACCGTTATGTGAAGTACTACGAGGAGAAAGCCAAGGGCGGCATCGGTCTGGCCATTTGTGGCGGCTCTTCCAGCGTGGCTATCGATAGCCCGCAAGGCTGGTGGAAGTCCGTCAACCTGGCGACCGATAAAATCATTCCACACTTCCAGAATCTGGCCGACGCCATGCACAAGCATGGCGCCAAGATCATGATTCAGATTACCCACATGGGCCGTCGCTCGCGTTGGGACGGCGATCACTGGCCGACCCTGATGTCGCCGTCGGGCATCCGTGAGCCGGTACACCGCGCGACGTGCAAGACCATCGAGCCGGAAGAGATCTGGCGCGTGATCGGCAACTACGCCAGTGCTGCGGCACGGGCCAAGGCCGGTGGCCTGGACGGCGTCGAGCTGTCGGCGGTGCACCAGCACATGATCGACCAGTTCTGGAGCCCGCGAGTCAACAAGCGCACCGACGAATGGGGCGGCAGCTTCGAGAACCGCATGCGTTTCGGTCTGGAAGTGATCAAGGCTGTGCGCAAGGAAGTCGGTCCTGACTTCTGCGTGGGCCTGCGTATCTGTGGTGACGAATTCCACCCGGATGGTCTCAGCCATGACGATATGAAAGAGATCGCCAAGTATTACGACCAGACCGGCATGATCGACTTCATCGGTGTGGTGGGTTCGGGTTGTGATACCCACAACACCCTGGCCAACGTTATCCCCAACATGAGCTACCCGCCGGAGCCGTTCCTGCACCTGGCGGCCGGTATCAAGGAAGTGGTCAAGGCTCCGGTCCTGCACGCGCAGAACATCAAGGACCCGAACCAGGCCACCCGTATTCTGGAAGGCGGCTATGTGGACATGGTCGGCATGACCCGCGCCCACATCGCCGACCCGCACCTGATCGCCAAGATCAAAATGGGTCAGGTAGACCAGATCAAGCAGTGCGTCGGCGCCAACTATTGCATCGACCGCCAGTACCAGGGGCTGGATGTACTGTGCATCCAGAACGCCGCGACCTCCCGTGAATACATGGGCGTGCCGCACATCATCGAGAAATCCACCGGGCCCAAACGCAAGGTCGTGGTAGTCGGTGCCGGCCCTGCCGGGATGGAAGCTGCACGGGTATCCGCCGAGCGTGGTCACGACGTGACCCTGTTCGAGAAGAAAGAATTCATCGGTGGCCAGATCACCACGGCGTCGAAAGCGCCGCAACGTGACCAGATCGCCGGTATTACCCGCTGGTTCCAGCTGGAGCTGGCACGGCTGAAAGTCGACCTGCGCCTGGGCGTGGCTGCCGATGCGGCAACCATTCTCGACCTGCGTCCGGATATCGTCGTACTGGCGGTGGGCGGTCATCCGTTCATCGAGCAGAACGAGCACTGGGGCGCGGCTGAAGGTTTGGTTGTCAGCAGTTGGGACATCCTCGACGGCAAGGTCGCACCGGGCAAAAACGTGCTGGTCTACGACACCATCTGTGAGTTCACAGGTATGTCTGCCGCCGACTTCATCGCCGACAAGGGCAGCCAGGTCGAGATCGTCACTGACGACATCAAGCCGGGCGTGGCCATGGGTGGTACCTCGTTCCCGACGTACTACCGCAGCATGTACCCGAAAGAAATCATCATGACCGGCGACATGATGCTGGAGAAGGTCTACCGCGAAGGCGAGAAGCTGGTGGCGGTGCTGGAGAACGAATACACCGGCGCCAAGGAAGAGCGTGTAGTCGATCAGATCGTCATCGAAAACGGTGTGCGTCCTGATGAGGAAATCTACTACGCCCTGAAGGAAGGCTCGCGCAACAAAGGCCAGATCGATATCGATGCCCTGTTCGCCATCCAGCCGCAACCTTCGCTGAGCCAACCGGGTGACGGCTACCTGCTGTTCCGTATCGGTGACTGCGTGGCACAGCGTAATACCCATGCGGCGATCTATGACGGCCTTCGTCTCTGCAAGGATTTCTAAGCCCGAACCTTGTGGGAGCGAGGCTTGCCCGCGATGGGCGATAACGCGGTACATCTGAATTATCGCGCCGACTTCATCGCGGGCAAGCCACGCTCCCACAGGCAGACCGAGTGCGCTGTAGGAGCTCCACATGCTAAACACCCTTCTTCCCATCCTGTTGTTCGCTGCCTTGGGCCTGGGTGTCCTCGGCGCGCTGCGACGGGCCGCCATGTGGCGCCGGGGTCGTGCCTCCAAGGTCGATCTGCTCGGTGGCCTGCTGGCCATGCCCAAGCGCTACATGGTCGATCTGCACCATGTGGTCGCGCGGGACAAATACATCGCCAATACCCACGTCGCGACAGCGGGCGGGGCCGTGGCGTCGATCATTCTGGCGCTGCTGGTCCATGGTTTCGGCCTGCATAACCGCATCCTCGGTTACGCCCTGCTGTTGATGACGGCAGTGATGTTCGTCGGCGCGATCTTTGTTTATCGCCGTCGCCTGAACCCGCCAAGCCGCCTGTCCAAGGGGCCGTGGATGCGCCTGCCGAAGAGCCTGATGGCGTTTTCGGTGAGCTTCTTTCTGATCACCCTGCCGGTCGCGGGCATCCTGCCCGAAGACTTCGGTGGCTGGGTGCTGGCGGCGATTCTGGCGGTCGGTGTGCTGTGGGGCGTGTCCGAGCTGTTCTTCGGCATGACCTGGGGCGGGCCGATGAAGCACGCCTTCGCCGGTGCTCTGCACCTGGCCTGGCACCGTCGCGCCGAGCGCTTTGGCGGCGGTCGTTCCACTGGCCTCAAGCCTTTGGACCTGACTGACCCGCAAGCGCCTCTGGGCGTGGAGAAACCCAAAGACTTCACCTGGAACCAACTGCTGGGCTTCGACGCCTGCGTGCAGTGCGGTAAATGTGAAGCGGCTTGCCCGGCATTTGCGGCCGGCCAGCCGTTGAACCCGAAAAAGCTGATTCAGGATATGGTCGTCGGCCTGGCGGGTGGCACTGATGCCAAGTTCGCCGGCAGCCCTTACCCCGGCAAGGCGATTGGCGAGCATGGCGGCAACCCTCATCAACCGATCGTCAATGGTCTGGTCGATGCCGAGACCCTGTGGTCCTGCACCACCTGCCGTGCCTGCGTGGAAGAGTGCCCGATGATGATCGAGCACGTTGACGCCATCGTCGACATGCGCCGCCACCTGACCCTGGAAAAGGGCGCGACGCCGAACAAGGGCGCCGAAGTCCTCGACAACCTGATCGCTACCGACAACCCCGGCGGCTTCGCACCGGGCGGGCGGATGAACTGGGCGGCGGACCTCAACCTGAGCCTGCTCAGCGAGAAAAATACCGTTGACGTGCTGTTCTGGGTCGGTGATGGCGCCTTCGACATGCGCAACCAGCGCACCCTGCGCGCCTTCGTTAAAGTGCTGAAAGCAGCCAATGTCGACTTCGCCGTCCTGGGCCTGGAAGAGCGCGACAGCGGCGACGTTGCCCGTCGTCTCGGTGATGAAGCAACTTTCCAGATGCTGGCCAAGCGCAATATCCAGACCCTGAGCAAATACAACTTCAAGCGTATCGTCACCTGCGATCCGCACAGTTTCCATGTGCTGAAAAACGAATACGGCGCCTTTGGCGGCAACTACCTGGTCCAGCACCACAGCACCTACATGAACGAGCTGATCGGCGGTGGCGCACTGAACCTGGGCCAGCACAAAGGCTCCAGCGTGACCTATCACGATCCGTGCTACCTGGGCCGCTACAACGGCGAGTATGAAGCGCCCCGTGAAGTGCTGCGTGCCCTGGGTATCGAGGTCAAGGAAATGCAACGCTCCGGCTTCCGTTCCCGCTGCTGCGGTGGCGGTGGCGGCGCGCCGATTACCGACATTCCCGGCAAGCAGCGTATCCCCGACATGCGCATGGAAGACATCCGCGAGACTGGCGCTGAGCTGGTGGCGGTAGGTTGTCCACAGTGCACGGCGATGCTTGAAGGCGTGGTCGAACCGCGGCCGATGATCAAGGACATTGCCGAGCTGGTGGCCGATGCACTGCTCGAAGAGGCTCCGGCGGCCAAGTCGACACCCGCCAAACGTGAACCTGCGGAGGTGCACTGATGAGCGACATTATTCGCCGCGACCCTCGCGCTGAGTGGATCGCCCGCAACCGACTGCACCCGCTGCATGCGGCCATGCAACCGACCCAGGCCAGCTGGATGGGGCCTAACGGCCTGATGCGCAAGAACGTCCATGGCATCGGTTTTATCGGCCCTAACGGCATCAAGCGCATCGACCGCAGCGGCGCGCAACAGGGCGGCACGGTCAAGCGTACCGCGTCTGCTGAAGTGCAACTGCCGCTGCATCAGATCGCTGAGCCCGCTTTCTATATCTGTGTGGCGCCGGACATGGTCGGTGGCCGCCTGAGCAGCCACGACCGCGATTTGCTCGGCCTGGCCCACAGCCTGGCGGGCAAGGACGGTGCGGTGCTGGCCGTGGTCTTTGGCGAGCACAAGGAAAACGCCTTCGCGACAGCAGGCGTGGACCGCTTGCTGGTACTGGAAGGCAGCGAATTCACCGGTTATTCACCAGAGCAGCGTGTGCAAGGGCTGCGGGCTGTGGATAACCAGTTCAACCCGCGCCATTGGTTACTGCCGGATAGCCGCAGCGGTGGTGGCGAGTTGGGCCGTCGTTTTGCCGCCAGCCTGGGTGAACGCCCGGCGACGCGGGTGTGGCAGGTCAAGGATGAGCAATGCATCGGCCGTGCCGGTGCGGGCCGTGAAGACCTGGCGCGGCCATTGGCGCGCCTGATCCTGGCTGCCGCCGAGTGCGCCGAGCCGGTCAGCGAAACCCGTCACGAAGCCTTGCCTGTAGAGTTATCCACAAGCGTGGCGCGCAGCCTGCCGCGTATCGAAGACCTCGGTGCCGTGGCCGTGGACCCGGGCGCCATTCCCATGGCCGAAGCCGAGTTCATTTTCTCCGGCGGCAACGGCGTCAAGGATTGGGACCTGTTCCACCGCACTGCAGCGGCCCTCGGCGCGACCGAAGGTGCCTCGCGGGTGGCGGTGGACGATGGCTTCATGAGCCGTGATCGCCAGGTCGGCGCGTCCGGCACCTGGGTCACCGCGCGGGTTTATGTAGCGGTGGGTATCTCCGGTGCGATCCAGCATTTGCAGGGTATCGGTGCCTGCGACAAGGTCGTGGCGATCAACCTGGATGCCGGTTGCGACATGATCAAACGGGCGGACCTGTCGGTGATCGGCGAAAGCGCCGAGATCTTCAAGGCCCTGATCGCCGCTGTCGAGGCGTACCGCAATGAGGCAAAACGTGATGCGGCCTGAGCAAGCGAGTTCACCTGTGGATAACAATGCTGTGCATATCATCAGCCTGGTCTCCATCGGCGCCCACCCGACCTCGGGGCGGCCGCGTCGTGCCGAGCAGGACGCCCGTGGCGTCGAGCTGGGCCTGCAACTGGCGGGGAAAAACCTGCATGTGTTGCATGCCGGCAACGTCGAAGAGCCGGCCCTGCGTGCTTACCTGGGCATGGGCCTGGATGAGCTGCACGTACTGGAACAACCTGAAGGCGCCGACGCCCTGCCAGCACTGGCGGACTACATCCGCGATTCCAATGTGCAGGTCGTGCTCAGCGGCAGTCAGGCGGAAACCGGTGAAGGCTCGGGCATGCTGCCGTTTCTGCTGGCCGAGAAGCTTGGCTGGCCATTGGTGGTGGGTCTGGCGGAAGTCGAATCCCTGGACAATGGCGTGGCCCTGGTCCTGCAAGCTCTGCCACGGGGCCAGCGTCGTCGCCTGAAAGTGCGCCTGCCGTTCATGGCCACTGTGGATAACGCCGCCCCCAAAGCCCGGCAAAGCGCCTACGGCCCGGCCCAGCGCGGAGTGCTGGGCGCCGAGGAAGTGGAAGTGGTGGTGGACGAGTTACTCACAGGCAACGCCCTGCAACCGGCCAAGCCACGGCCAAAACGCCTGAAAGTGATCAAGGCCAAGAGCGGCGCCGACCGCATGAAAGCCGCGACCGCCAAAGCCAGCGGCGGCGGTGGCCAGGTGCTCAAGGGCGTCAGCCCCGAAGAAGGCGCTGCGGCGATTCTCAAACTGTTGGTGGAAGAGGGTGTGGTGCGCTGACATAGCGCAACTCACTCCTCACACCCCTGACAATAAACAATGCCCCGTTGGAGCGAGGCTTGCCCGCGAAGAAAGCGACTCGGTATGTGCTGACATACCGAGT
>NZ_JANUFD010000004.1 GCF_024807945.1 Pseudomonas sp. JUb42
AGTGACGTGTGACATGACGATGCTCCGAATAGTGACTCCTGTGAAAGTCTAGAGCCGTTCACAGGAGTCGAGCCGGGGGAACCATTTCATTAGATGACTCCCCTGCCAAGTGTTTGCGGCGCGACAGCTCGGCGCCTTGTCGGCGGGACGGCTCCCACATTATTCGCACCCCCGATATCCCTTTTTTGGAGTTCACCCGATGTCAGGACTCCAGCTTCGCCAACAACTTCTTGGTCAGCCGCTGCCGATTCTGATACCCCGCCCACGGATCACCCTTGAGCCCCTGCAAGCGCTCCTGCAGATTGCCCACATGCCATTGCCGTGCCGAGCGCAGCCCGGACAGTTCATCCCGGCTGATCGGCACCGATACCGGCAGCCCCGGCCGGGCACGTACCGAATAGGCGACCACAGTGCTGGCGCCGCGGGTATTGCGCAGGTAGTCGATAAAGATTTTGCCGACGCGGTTTTTCGGCCCGGAGGTGGCGGTAAAGCGTTCGGGCAACTGGCGGGTCATGAATTCGGCGATGGCCTTGGCAAAGGCCTTGACCGTCTCCCAGTCGGCCTGCCGGGCCAGGGGCACAATGATGTGCATGCCCTTGCCGCCACTGGTCTTGAGGAATGACTGCAAGCCAAGCTCATCCAGCACCGCGAGGACCATCTGTGTGGCTTCGATCATGCTGCGCCAGGGCAGGTCGGGATCGGGGTCCAGGTCGAGGACCATCTGGTCCGGGGTTTCGGTCTTGTCGTGGGTAGCACCCCAGGTATGCAATTCGATGGCGCCCATCTGCGCCGCCCCGACCAGGGCCTCTAAGCTATCGACCTCCATCAACCGCGCGTGACCGGGATCGAGGCCGGGCTCCAGTTGCTTGATATGGGGGATCGCCAGGCGCTCGGAGTGCTTCTGGAAAAACTGCTCGCCGCCAACGCCTTCGGGGCAACGCAGCAACGCCACCGGCCGCTGTTTGAGGAACGGCAGGATCCACTCGGCAATGGCTTCATAAAATTGCGCCAGCTCGACCTTGTACACGCCGCTTTCCTTGTCGATGACCCGCTCGGGGTGGCTGATATCAACCCCCGCCACCCTGGCCTTGCCTTTGGCTACAGGTTTGGTCGTCGGAGCAGCCTTGGCTTTAGCCGAACTGGCCGCCGCCGCTTTCGGCTTGGCGTGGGACGGCCGCTCATGACTGACCTGACTGACCGGCTTGTCGCTGCGCAGGCCGATAAATACGGCGTGGCGAATGATATTGTCTTGGGTCCACTGGGCGAATTCCGCTTCGCAAATCAGCTTGGGCTCGATCCAGTGCACCCCCCGGCTCTGGGCGGCGGTGAGTTTGTTCGTCAGAGGCGAAGCATCACGCTGCAACGGCTGCATCTGTGCCAGCAACTGCTTGAGGGTGGTTTCGCTGAAGCCGGTGCCGACCCGCCCGGCGTAAACCAGTTCGTCCTCAGCGTCATCAGCAGTGACCGCCAGCAACAGTGCGCCAAAACCACTGCGGCTGCCTTGGGGCTGGGTATAGCCGATGATCACAAACTCCTGACGCAGGCGGCATTTGAGCTTGATCCAGTCCGGGCTGCGGCGGGACTGATAGACGCTGCCGGGGCGCTTGCCGATCACCCCTTCCAGGCCCATGGCGCTGGCACTCTCGACGATGTCCCGATGCCCGGCGCGGAAGGTGTCGGAGAAACGCAGCAAGCGGCTGCGTTGATGATCGAGCAGTTGCTTGAGGGCATCGCGGCGCTGTTCCAGAGGGGTTTCGCGCAGGTCCTGGCCGCTGAGAAACGGCAGGTCGAACAGGTAGTAGACAATGTCCTTACTGCGGCCGATATCCAGGGCATTTTGCAGGCCTTGGAAATCCGGCAAGCCGTCGTCGTTGAGCAGGACCATCTCGCCATCAAGCCAGGTATCTTCCAGGCCCATGGCCGCCAGCGCCTTGACCTGCATGGGCAGGCGGTCGGTCCAGTCGTTGCCGTTGCGACTGAACACCCGCACTTCCTTGCCCTTGATCCGGGTCAGCAGGCGGTAGCCATCGAACTTGATCTCGTAGAGCCAGTCATCGCCTGCGGGCTCGTCCATCAGCGTGGCCAGTTGCGGGGCGAGGGTTTCCGGCACGCCATCGGCATTTTTCTTCTTCGGCGCAACAGCCTTGGGCTTCGGTTTAGCAGCCTTGGCTTTTTTCGTTTCACCCTTCACTTCGCCCACCAATGCGCCGCTGATCACGCTTCGCGGCTGCTCGACCAGGATGTCGTACTCAGCAGCAGGCCGGGCCACCTCATCTTTTTCCTTGATCAGCAGCCACTGTTCCTTGTCGCCGCTGCCCTTGAGATGGGTACGCACCAATGCCCATTCGCCCGTGAGTTTTTCGCCGATCAGGGTGAACTTGAGCTTGCCAGCCTTATAGGTCTGCCGAGGGTCGCCATGGGGCTGCCAGATGCCGCGATCCCAGACAATCACGTCGCCGCCACCGTACTGGCCCTTGGGAATGCTGCCCTCAAAACTGGCGTAACCCAGCGGATGATCTTCCACATGCACGGCCAGGCGCTTGTTGCTCGGGTCCAGACTCGGGCCCTTGGGCACCGCCCAGCTCTTCAGGGTGCCGTCCAGTTCCAGGCGAAAGTCATAGTGCAGGTGGCTGGCATCGTGTTTCTGAATCACGAAGCTCAGGGACTTGTTCTTGCCCGCGCCCCTGGCCGGGGCTTCCGGCGGTTCGGCGGTGAGGGTGAAGTTGCGTTTGCGGGTGTACTCGCTGTCGGTACTGGCCATGATCGACTGCCTCCGTGCCTAGGATGCCTTGCGGGTTTTGCGTGGAGTCGCAGCAGGTTTGACAGGCGCCTTTTTCGCCTTGGTCTTGCTCGCCGCCGAGGTCTTTTTGGCGCTGCTTTTGCCCGCCAGGCTGCGCTTGAGCAGCTCGGTAAGGTCGATGACATCGGCGCTTTTGCGCTCTTGCTCACCGCCATCGCCCTCCACGTCCTCGATCTTGCCTTCCCGGGCCTTGGTCTCCACCAGTTCCTTGATCTTCTCCTGGAAGGTATCGATGTAATCCTCGGGCTGCCAGTCGGCGCTCATATCGGTGACCAGACGCTTGGCCATGTCCCGCTCGCTTTTGCTCAGGGTCACGTCGGTCACCGCGTCGGTCAGTTCCAGGCTGTCGAGGGTGCGCACTTCGGCGGGCCAGCGCAGCATCACCAGGACCATGGCCGACTCCAGTGGCATCACCGCCGCCAGGTGTTGGCGGGTATGCAGGACCACATTGGCAAGGGCGACTTTTTTCGTATCCAGCAGGGTTTCGCGCAGCAGGGCGTAGACCTTTTCGCCGCGCTTGTCCGGGGTCAGGTAGTAGGGGGTGTCGATGTTCTGCAAGGGAATGTCCTTGCTGTCGACGAAGCCGAAGATATCGATGGTCTGGGTCGAGCGCGGGTGAGCCTTGCGAATTTCCTCTTCGCTGATGACCACATAGCGGCCCTTCTCGTACTCCACGCCCTTGACGATATTGTCCTTGGTCACTTCCTTGCCGGTCGCCTTGTTGACCCGCTTGTAGCCCACCGGGTCCATGCTGCGCTTGTCCAGCCAGTCGAAATCCACGCCCTGGGTCGACGTGGCCGACACCAGTGCCACGGGGATATGCACCAGACCGAAACTGATTGCGCCCTTCCAGATTGCCCGCGCCATTACCGTACTCCTTTGAGGTATTTATGAGTGACAAGGCGCTGGGCGGCAAAGTTTCGAGGCAGGTGACGACGGGTGCTCAGTGCATAAGCTAATAAGCACAAGGTATTTAAATAATAGTTTTTAGAACTTTATGATCAATGACACGACCCTCTGTCCATGAGCCCGCCATGCCTAATGTCATTCGAACTACACGAACCCGCCTGTTCCGCGCCGGGCTGCTCGCCGCCCTGGCCTGCGCCATCGCCCTGCCCGTCCAGGCCCGGGAAACTCTGCGCATCGGCTACCAGAAATCCTCGACCCTGATCACTTTACTCAAGGCCCAGGGCACCCTGGAAAAGACTTTGGGGCAGGACGGTATCGACGTCACCTGGCATGAGTTCGCCAGTGGCTTGCCGTTGCTGGAAGCGCTGAATATCGGCAACGTCGATATCAGTGCCGATGTGGCCGACACCGTGCCGATCTTCGCCCAGGCGGCCCAGGCAAAATTGACTTACTTTGCCGAAGAATCGCCCTCCCCCAGCGCCCAGGCCATCGTCGTGCCCAAGGATTCGCCGATCCAGCAGCTGGCAGATTTGAAGGGCAAGAAAGTCGCCGTAACCAAGGCGGCGGGCACCCATTACCTGTTGATCGCCGCCTTGAACAAGGCCGGGCTGAAGTTTTCCGATATCCAGCCCGCCTACCTGTCACCGGCTGACGGCCGTGCGGCCTTTGAAAACAACAAGGTCGATGCCTGGGTGACCTGGGAACCCTTCCTGACCAGCGTGCAGCGCCAGTTGCCGACCCGCACCTTGGCTGATGGCACAGGCCTGGCCAGCTACAAGCGCTATTACCTGACCAGCAATGACTACGCCAAGGCCCACCCCGAAGTGTTGAAGCGGGTGTACGAGCAATTACATCAGGCCGGCGCCTGGATCAAGGCCAACCCCAAGGACGCCGCCCAGGTGTTGGGGCCGTTGTGGGGCAACCTTGATACCGCCACCGTAGAGGCCGCCAATGCCCATCGCAGCTACCAGGTAGAACCGGTCAAGGCTGACCAGTTGGGCGAACAGCAGAAGATTGCCGATGCCTTCTTCGCCGCAGGGCTGCTGCCCAAGGCGGTGGATGCCAAGGATGTGCAGATCTGGAAGCCGTAACAGGGAATAAAGCGAACACCCTGTGGGAGCGGATTCATCCGCGAAGAGGCCAATACATTCGATAGAACTCTATCGCCTGAAATACCGCTTTCGCGGATGAATCCGCTCCCACATAAGAACCATCAACCGTCGACTTTATCCAGCGTGCGCAGCTTCTGCGGCAACGCCCACAACAGCAGCGCCGCAGCCACCAGACTGGCAACGCCAATCACATACAGCGCCGGTGTGGTGCTGCCAGTCAGGTCCTTAATACTGCCGACCATCACCGGGCTGACAATCCCGCCGAACTGACCCAGCGTATTGATCACCGCAATCCCGCCCGCGGCACCGGCGCCCGCACCGGCCAGCAGTTTTGGCGGCAAGGCCCAGAAGGCCGGGATGGAAGCGACGATACCGGTGCCCATCAGGGCCAGAGCAACGATCAGGAAGGTGGTGTGCTGGGCAAAGATCCCGGCGCTGAAGAAACCGATCGCACCGATCACCACCAGGCCACAGACAAACTTGCGTCGCTCACCGCTGGCATCGGACAAGCGCCCAACCACCACCATGCTGATCGCCCCGCAGATATACGGCACGGCGGTTAGCAGGCCAATGATCACCGGGCTCTCGGTGCCGGCGCTGCGAATCAGCTGCGGCGCCCAGAAGTTCAGTCCGTAGGATGCCACCTGGATCAGGAAGTAGATCAGCCCGAGCATCAGGAAGCCCGGCAGTTTCAAGGCCGCCAGCAGCGAGCCACCCTTGTGCGGTTCATGATGGGCGATACGGCTGGCCAGGTAGGTTTTCTCTTCGTTGGTCAACCAATGGGCATCGGTGACCTTGTCCTTCAAGACCAGCAACACCAGCAGACCCAGACCGACGCAAGGCACGCCGCCGAGCAGGAACAGCCAGTGCCAGCCGCGCATGTTCATCACCCCGTCCAGATGCCCCAGCACCAGACCAGACAATGGCGCACCGACCAACCCGGCAAAAGCCGAAGCCAGGAACAGCATGGAAGTGATGCGACCGCGGTAGTGCTGCGGGAACCACAGGGTCAGGTAATACAGCACGCCGGGAGCAAAACCGGCTTCCATCGCGCCGATGATGAAACGCAGGCCGTAGAACTGCCACTCGCTGTTGACGAATACCATCAAGGCCGTGGCCACGCCCCAGGACATCATGATCCGGGCAATCCAGCGCCGCGCGCCGACCTTGTACAGCATCATGTTGCTCGGCACTTCGAACAGTACATAACCGACCACGAACAACCCGGCGCCCAGGCCATAAGCGGTGTCGCTCAGGCTCAGGTCAGCCTGCAACTGGAACTTGGCGAAGCTGATATTGATGCGGTCGAAGAAGGCGAACAGATAACAGACCATGATCAACGGCATCAGTCGCCAGGCGACTTTGCTGATCAGGGCTTTTTCGGCACTTATTATTTGTGCGGGGGTGCTGTCCGCAGTTAATACAGAAATGGTCATTGCTGGGTCTCCAGACGGACTTCCCGTGGGGGTCCGATTGTTTTTGTTGTCTGGGTTGATGATCAGGTACACACAACCAAGGGAGCCGCTCCTACGATCGGTCCTACAGGAGGTTCATCACATCGTCAGGTGCCGGATGCAGATCGCAATTACGCCCCGCCTTGGCCACTTGCCCCGGCATTTCGTGGCCGAGCAGCGTGGGCAATCGACGCGACATCGCGAGCAGATGGGGCAGATCGATTCCGGTAGCAATGCCCATCTCCTCGCACAGGTTCACCAAGTCCTCGGTACAGATATTCCCCGAAGCACCGGGCGCGAAAGGACAGCCGCCAAGACCGCCGAGTGACGCATCGAAACGCCGCGCACCGGCCTCATAAGCCGCCAGCACATTACTCAGGCCCAGGCCACGGGTGTTGTGGAAATGCAGGGTCAGTCGCGAGGCAGGCACCTGGCTCAGCACGCGCTGCACCAGTTGGTAGACCTGGCGCGGATTGGCCATACCGGTGGTGTCGGCGAGGCTGATGCCGTCGACGCCCAGTTCCTGATAGGCATCGACAATCTGCATCACCCGGTCTTCGCTGATCTTGCCTTCAAAGGGGCAACCGAAGGTGGTGGCAATCGACGCGTTCAGGCTCAGGGTCGTGCCCCGGGCCAGGCTGACAACATCACCGAACGCTGCCAGGGACTGCTCGCAGCGCATGCGCATATTGGCCAGGTTGTGGGTCTGGCTGGCGGACATTACCAGGTTCAACTCATCAGCCCCGGCAGCGATGGCCCGTTCGGCGCCCTTGAGGTTGGGGATCAACGCAACGTAAATCACCCCCGGCTGACGCTGGATGCCGCGAAACACTTCGTCACCATCACGCAGGGCCGGAATGGCCTTGGGCGAGACGAATGAACCGGCTTCGATACGGGAAAATCCGGCCAGGGACAACTGATCGATCAAGGCGATCTTGTCGGCGGTCTCGACCCACTGAGGTTCGATCTGCAAGCCGTCCCGTGGGGCGACTTCCTGGACGATCAGGCGTTGGGAAAAGTCATTGATCATTGCACCACCCCCTCACGTTTCAGACGCTCGATATCGAGCTCGGTCAGACCCAGGCCATTGAGCACGCTGTCGGTGTGCTGGCCCAGGCTCGGCCCCTGCCAATTGACCTGGCCCGGCGTCTCGGACAGCTTGGGCACGATGCCCGGCATCTTCACCGCCGCGCCGCCGGGCAGTTGCGCGTCAAGCAGCATGTCCCGGGCCTGGTAGTGCGGGTCGGCGACGATATCGGCCACCGAATAGATTCGCCCGGCTGGCACTTCGGCCTGTTCCAGGGCCTGCAAGACCACGTCGATAGGCTGGCTGGAAGTCCAGTCGGCAATGGCCTGATCGAGCAGGTCGCTCTGCCGGGCGCGGCCGTCGTTGTGGGCGAACTCCGGGTTATCGCCCAGATCGTCGCGACCGATGACCTGCATCAGGCGCTTGAAGATCGGGTCGCTGTTCCCGGCAATCACCACATAGGCACCGTCGGCGGTCGGATAGGTATTGGACGGTGCGATACCCGGCAAGGCGCCGCCGCTGCGCTCACGCACATGGCCGAGCATGTCGTATTCGGGGATCAGGCTTTCCATCAGGTTGAACACGCTTTCAGCCAGGGACACATCGACAATCTGCCCGTCGCCCTGGCCGGTCTTGACCCGCAGCAGGGACATCAGCGCGCCCATCACCGCATGCATCGACGCCAGGGAATCGCCGAGGCTGACGCCCACCCGGGCCGGCGGCGAACCGGGGGTGCCAGTGGTGTAGCGAATGCCGCCCATGGCCTCGCCAATGGCACCAAAACCGGGGCGATCACGGTAAGGACCGGTCTGACCATAGCCGGAAATACGTACCAGGGTCAGCTTGGGGTTGATGGCATGCAGCACATCCCAGCCCAGGCCGAGCTTTTCCAGGGCGCCGGGGCGCAGGTTCTCGATCAGCACATCGGCGCTTTCGGCCAGTTGCTTGACGATGGCAATGCCTTCGGGGGACTTGAGGTTCAGGGCCAGGGATTTTTTATTGCGCGACTGCAAATACCACCAGAGGGACGTGCCTTCATGGAGTTTTCGCCATTTGCGAAGAGGATCGCCCTGCCCTATCGATTCGATCTTGATCACTTCGGCACCGAACTCACCCAGCAGGCGGGCGGCGAAAGGCGCCGCAATCAGGGTGCCGATCTCGATCACGCGGATGCCACTCAGGGGCGCCGTCATCTTCTGTACCTCATGTTTCTTGGAATTTGGGCCAAGACTAGAGGAACAGCATCGGGCAAAGCCAACCGTCAGTTGGCAAGGGGCGTTCGCGAAACGAGAACGCTACCTGCTGCTGCCGTAGGAGCGGCTTTAGCCGCGAACCGTAAGGGCACCCTCCCGGCTAAAGCCGGTCCTACGGTTTACAAAATCGGCCTGCGCAGATGCTCGAACAACAACCGGCTCACCGGCGACAACGCCGCTTCATCACGAATCACCAGCACCAGGGTCCTGCGCGACCACTCGTCATTCAGGGTCACCGCCGTCAACCCCAGAGACTGGCCGAACAGATCGAAGGCCTTCTGCGGCAGGATACCGATGCCCATATTGGCCTGGACCATCCGGCATACCGCATCGAAGCCCGGCACATGAATGCGCAGGCGCAGGACCTTGCCACTGGCCCGGGCCGCCGCATGGGCACGCATATTGATCGAACTGGCCGAGTGCAGGCCAATATGGTCGCTGTCCAGGGTGTCGGCAAAGTCCACCCGCTCGCGCCCGGCCAACGAATGATCGGGGCGCATCACTACGACCAGTTGGTCATGCCGATAGGGCACGCTGATCAGGTCAACGGTGTCGGTGTCCATGGAACAGATGCCGATATCCGCCACGCCATCGATCACGCCCTGCACCACACCGGTACTGGGCCGCTCCTCGAGATCGACCTTGACCTGGGCATGGTCCTCGACGAAGTCGTGCAGGTCTTCCGGCAGAAACTGGATGATCGCCGAGAGGTTGGCCAGCATCCGCACATAACCCCGTACGCCCTGGCTGTGTTCGCCCAGTTCCAGGCCGATTTTCTCCACATCGAACAGCATGCGCCGGGCATGGTGCAGCAAGGTCTCCCCCGCCGCCGTAAGGGCCATGCCCTTGGCGTTGCGTACGAACAGGCCGATACCCAGGGCATCCTCCAGTTCCATCAGGCGCTTGCTCGCCGCCGATACCGCAATCGCCTCCCGCGCTGCCGCCTTGGTCAGGGTGCCCTCTTCGTGCACCGCCACGAACAGTTGCAAGGTGATCAGATCCAGGCGACGAGTGAGGTTTTTATGCAGCATGGCAGAGCGCCTTGGGTGGGAATGAGGCGCAGGATATCGCTAAATCAGGCGACCTTGTTGCGCCCCAGGGATTTGGCCTGATACAGCTGCTGATCGGCGCGACGGATCAGCGCCATGCTGTCACCGTCCCCCGGCTCGGTGACGCCGACACCAATGCTGACGGTGACCTGCCCCACCGTAGCGAAAATCGCCCCAGCCACCGCAGCGCGGATCTTCTCGGCAATGACTGCCGGGCTCTGCGCTGCTTCGACCTCGGGCAACAGCACGGCAAACTCCTCACCACCGTAGCGGGCGAGGAAATCGGTACTGCGGATATTGCCCTGAATCAGCGCGGCCAGACGCTGCAACACCTCATCACCAACGGCGTGGCCATAGCTGTCGTTGACCCGCTTGAAGTGATCGGCATCGATCAGCAACATGCCGAACGGCCGCCCCGTGCGCTGGAACAGCTGGCTGCACTCGGCGAGTTTTTCATCGAGGCGACGACGGTTGTAGACACCGGTCAAGGCGTCGTGGGTTGCCAGTTGCAACAGTTCGGCATTGGCCTGAGTCAAGGCGGCTGTACGCAGCGCAACGGTAGCTTCCAGGGAGGCGTTGGCCTCCTGCAACTCACGCTCCTTGCCCAGC
Source organism: Pseudomonas sp. JUb42 (assembly GCF_024807945.1). Classification (GTDB taxonomy): domain Bacteria; phylum Pseudomonadota; class Gammaproteobacteria; order Pseudomonadales; family Pseudomonadaceae; genus Aquipseudomonas. The sequence continues at coordinate 10,214 of NZ_JANUFD010000004.1, forward strand.
AGAGACTCGGTCATACCGCTGATGGAGCGACCGAGCTGGGCGATCTCCAACACCGCGTGCTCCTGGGGAAACTGCGCGCCAGGTTGCTGATCCTGAACCAGTTTGGCCGAGCGGGCCAACTGTTCGATGGGACGGCTCATGCTCAGCGCCAGGTAATAGGCCACCAAGCCAAAGCCGACGGCAGCGATAACGCCGAGCACCAGCAGGTTGTAGAACAGGATGCGTGCAGGTTCCAGGGCGATGTCCAGAGGCTGGCGGACCACGATGTACCAGGCCAGACCGGAATTGGGAGGGGTCGGCACCGCCACCGCACTGGTCAGGTAGTCATCCTCGCCCAACGACCAGCCCGGCCGGGTCTGTGCCGCAGTGAGGTTGGCCACGGTCTGCCCGGCGAGCTGTTCCGGATACAGCACTTTGCCGCCCGCATCGACGATCAGCGCTTCAACACCTGGCGCCAGACCTTTCTCCATCACCGCCGATTCGACGATCTGGGTCACCCAACTCCAGTGGGCATGGGCCCCGAGCACACCCACGACCTGGCCATCGGCAGTACGAATCGGCGCGGCAAAATCGATAAAACGCAGCGGCTCGCCATTGCTCGCCCCCGGCAGCAACTTGGCGAGCAGCACCGCTTCGTGGGGGTCGCCGGAATAATTACCCTGCAACCCGGCCTGAAACCAAGGCCGCGCCTTCACCGATTGATTGACCAGCAAGCCCTTGGCGGCCTGCCTGACCTGACCATTGACGTCGGCCACGCCCATCCAGGCGTATTCGGCACGGGATTGGGTACGCAGGTCCATGGTGGTGAGAATGTCCGGATCGTCGAGATTGCCGCGGCGAAACAGCGGCGAACGGGTGAGCTGCGACACTTCCAGCTGCCGCTCGCTGAATTGCGAAGCCAGCAGAACCGCCGCCGAGCGGGCCGTGTTCAACAAGGCGTTGCCGCTGGCCAGCTTCATTTGTTCGGTGGCGATATGCCCTACGTAGAAGCCCACGCTGAGCAGCGTGAACAGCGACAGGCCGGCAAACCAAAGGGTCAGGTGACTACGCAGGCTGGCTCTGATCATGGCGCGATATCTGAGTGCTTATAGTGGCCTTATGGTAGGCCTAATGATGGCGGTTTAGCCACTGTTTGCCTTGATGTCCAGCAAGCGCCTATCGGTCGACCGCACAGGATTACCGGAAAAGATGTTGTTACACATTTTACAAATATTGAGTGGTGTATCCTGTCTCCCGTTGGATACAAACGCTGCCCATGAATTACGCTATCCAACAAACCAAAATATTTAGCCAATGGCACACCAGCCTGCGCGACATGCGCGCCAGAATCGCTATCGCCAGACGCATCGAACGGGCATCGGCAGGCAATCTGGGAGACGTCAAATCCGTGGGTGAAGGGGTCAGCGAAATGCGTGTTGATGCGGGAGCAGGCTACCGCGTCTATTTCACCATTCGCGGCAGGTCGCTCATCATTCTGTTGGTGGGCGGCAACAAATCAACACAGCCTGCCGATATCAGGCAAGCAAAAATAATGGCCAAGGAGGTTTGACCATGACCGATGACCTGGTGCCCTTTGACATGGCGGCCATGCTCGACAGTGATGAGGCGATCACCGAGTACCTGTCCCAAGTGCTGGCTGACGGCGATACCGATGAATTGATTCGCGCGGTCGGGCATGTCGCCAGGGCCCGCGGAATAACCCGCATCGCCAAGGACTCAGGCCTTGGCAGAGCCAGCCTGTACAAGGCGCTGGCCCCCGGCGCAAAACCACGTTTCGACACGATCATGAAAGTGATGCGCGCCATCGGCATTGAGCTACAAGCCAAGACTGCAGCCCATCCTTGAATGAGCCAAGGCCGGTCCTAGACTGCCTGAAACCCAGGTAAGCGGATTGCAAATCCGCTTACCTCCCTGACCATCAGAACCCGACGCTGGCCTGCACAAAATACGTGCGTGGCTGGCCCAGGTAGATGCCGGCGTTGTTGTCGCTGGAGCGGGTGAAGTACTGATGGTCGAAGAGGTTTTTCACCCCGGCGCCCAGTTTCAGGTTGGACAGTTGCTTGCCGAAGTCATAGCCGCCACGCACGTTCCAGGTCATGTAGCCGGGAATGTTGCCGTACTGGCCGTCGGCAGTCGGGGTGGTGATGTAGTTGCCGTTGAAGCTGCCATCGGCGTTACTGCCGGTGCCGGGTGCGCGTTGCTGCGACTGGGCGTAGCCGTCGAGGTTCCAGGTCCAGCGATTGCCTTCATAACGCAGCCCCACGGTGCCCACCTGGCGCGAGTAGAACGGCAGGTCGCGGCCCTTGAAGCCGGGAATGTCCCCTTGGGAAGTGGCGCTGGTGTAGGTAAAACCGGCGTTGGCGGTCAGCCCTTGCAGGCGTGAGTCGAGGTTGCCGAGGTCGTAGTGCACCGAGGACTCGATGCCTTCGTGACGGGTTGCGCCGAGGTTGGTCCAGCCCACGTCGTTGCTGACGTATTGCAGCTCGTCGGCGAAGTCGATGTAGAACGCCGTCAGCTCGCCACCCCAGATGCCATTGTCGAAACGGGTGCCGATCTCGTAGGTCTTGGCCTTCTCCGGTTGCAGGCCGTTGGCGGTGTTGTTGCCGCTGCCGCCCTGGGCGACCTGGAAGTATTGCAGGCTGCCGAAGGAGGTTTCGTAGTTGGCGAACAGCTTCCAGTTGTCGGACAGGTGATACATCACACTCAGTGCCGGCAGCGGCTCGTTTTCATTGACGCTGCGGTCCTTGGCCGTGACCGGCACGTTGTTCAGGCCCATGACGGCGCGCTCATGCCAGTGGGTATCGATGCTTTCAAAGCGGATGCCCGGAGTGATTGTCCATTTGCCGATATCGATCTTGTCGTCCAGGTATACCGCCGTGGCCTCGGTGCCGCCGGTACGGTCCTGGTAGACATGACCGTCGGAAGCCTTGGTCGGGGTCAGCACGTTATTGACCAGAGCCAACTGGCTGGCCTGCTCATGCATGGCTTCCTTGAGGTAGCGCACACCGAGGCTGGCTTCCTGGGTAGTCGGACCAAGGTCGAATACATGGGACACACGCGGCTCGATGCCGAAGGTGTGATAGCTGCGCGGGAACGAGCCCTCGGTCAACAGGTTGCGCGCGGCGATGTTGCTGCCGCGAAAACTGTCGGAGTAGTAGGTCAGCACTTCGAACTGGGTCGACTCGTCGATCTGCCGTTTGTACTTGATCGACACGTCCTTGCGCCGCCCGGTGAAGTTGTCGTAATCGCGCACCGACTGATACGGATTGGCGTCGAACTGCTTCTGGGTCAGGCCGCCGGGCATGTCGGCAGTGGCGTCGTAGTAGTGGAAATTGACCGACAGATCGTCATCGTCCGTCAGCGCCCAATGGGTCTTGAACAGCACATCGTTGATGTCGTTGTGATTGTTGCTTTCGCGATAACCGTCGCCGCCGACCTTGGAGTACAACAAAGCCGCGCCCAGGCCATTGTCCAGGGTGCCGCCGATAAAGCCGGTCTCCATATTCTTCACGCCGCCGTAACGGCTTGACTCCAGGGTGGTGCTGACTTCGCCGCTCAGGTCCTTGGGAATGGCCCGGGTCACGAAGTTGATCACCCCGCCGACGTTCTGTGGCCCATAGCGCACGGAACCGGCACCGCGGACGACGTCGATGCTGTCGAGGTTACCCACGGCAATCGGCGCCATGGACAACTGCGGCTGGCCATAGGGCGCAAAGGCCGCCGGCACGCCGTCGATCAGCACCGTGGAGCGCGGCGACAGGCGCGAGGTCAGGCCGCGCACGCCGACGTTAAGTGAAATATCGCTGCCACCGGTGCCGTTGTTCTCCTGCACCTGCACGCCGGGGACCCGACGCAGCACATCACCAACGGTGGTGGCCGCATGCTCGACCATATTCTCCCGGCGCACCACGGTGCGCGCACCCGGATGATTCTGCACCACGGCCTGATCGGCATCGCCGAGCCAGTCACCCACGACCTTGACGTCAGTGGCGGCGATTTCCAGGCTGCCCGGCGTGGTGCTGGCGCTGCTGCCTGTGGGTTGCAGGATCACGGTATCGGCGGAAATTTGGTACTCCAGACCACTGCCCTTGAGTAGCGCGCGCAGGGCCTGCTCCGCCGACAGATTGCCGTCCACAGCGGGCGCCTGCTTGCCTGCCACCAGCTCGGGGCTGAAGAACAATTGCAGTGAAGCCTGCTGCGCCAGTTGGCTCAAGGCGGCGCCCAAAGGCTGAGACTGAATATGAATGACCATCGGCGCATCAGCAGCCTGGGCCACGCCCGCAGCGCTGGCCACGGCAATCGCCAGTAACAGCGGCAACCAGCGCGAAGGCGCGGTGGGTAATGAATGAGGGGCGGCAGGTTGGTTGTTATTCACGTCGGATAGTGTCCTGAGAGGTCCAGAGTCGGAGCTTTGTCTGCGTGCTGTAATGCAAACCAGTCGCAGTTGGACAAGAAGACGAAGAACTGAAAAAAAACCTGAATCTAACGTGAAATTATTTCCTGGCTGCCATCCCCGAGGGTCCGCACCATCACTGGCAGAATGCTCGGCAAGGCCCGTAACAGAGCGTCCGTGTCATCGGCTTTGAAGACACTGGTCAGGCGCAGATTGGCAGTCTTGCCACTGGCTACCATCAACGGTCGCTGGCGATAGCGTGAGACTTCCTCGACCACTTCGCTCAAGGGCGCATCGTTGAACACCAGCTTGCCAGTACGCCAGGCAATGATCGCAGCCGTATTAACAGCACTGGCAGGCGACACCCGACCGCTGCCATCGACTCGGGAACCGAGCCCGGCGGTAAGCACCACGGTATCGCCCGAATTCTCGCTGCCATTGACCTTGACTGTACCCGACTCCACCGCGATCAGGGTCTGGGCCGGGTCGCGGCGCACATCGAAACGGGTGCCCGTCACTGTCACCCTGCCCTTGCCCGCCTCGACCACGAACGGCCGGGACGCATCATGTTGCACACTGAACATGGCTTCGCCTTCGCTAAGCAGGACCTGGCGCTGCCCACGGACAAAATGCACCTCCATGCGCGTGCGGGAGTTGAGATCCACCACTGAGCCGTCCGGCAACGTCACCTGCTTGCGCTCGCCGAATGCCGTGGCGAACTGGCCGCTGTAGTCGTTGGCGGTATTGAGGCCAAACCACAATGCAGCGCTGACAGCCACCGCGACCACGCTGGCCGCCACGGCGTAGCGCAATACGGCGGTTTTACGCGGCAAGGAGGTTGGAGAATCCTCGCGCAGCAAGGCCTGCAGGCGCTCTTTCGACAGCTGATCAGCCGCGCCCCAGATCTGTTGCAACGCACGGTATTCCTCAGTGTGTCGCGGACTCCGCGCCCGCCATTCGTCAAAACGGGCCTGCTCCCCGGCATCAAGGGGCCGATCACTGGTCAGGGCAAACCAGGCGGCCGCATCATCGCGCACGGTGTCGGCGCAATCACGATCGGTGGTCATGGCTGAATCCGGCTTGAAAGAATGTGGGCGGTCATGGCTTGGCGGCGTCCAGACGATCACGCAGATGGCGAAGGGTGCGGATCATATACTTTTCCACCATGTTCTTGCTCAGGCCCATGCGCTCGGCGATTTCCTGCTGGGTCAGGCCTTCGAGTTTCTGCCAGATGAATACCTTGCGGCAATTGAGGGGCAACTCGGCCAGGGCGCGCTCGATGGAATCGGCCAGCTGGATGGCATGCATGAACGCCTCCGGATCCCCCGCCTGCGGGACGCCATACTCATCGACCTGCAGTTCCAGCAAGGCCCGCCGGTCTTCACGCCGCCAGGTATCCACCGCGATATTGCGCGCCGTCTGGTGCAGATAGGCGCGAGGCTGCTCGGCCTCGCGGTCGGATTCCAGCACGCGGACAAAGGCATCGTGGGTCAGGTCTTCGGCCTGATGACGATTCTTCAGGCGCCGGGTCCATGTGCCAATGAGCTCCTCATAGTGATCAAGAAAGCCTTTACTGCCTGGCAGCTTGAGAGTCATGGCGGTGTGCTGGAGGGGGGCGAAGGGCACGAATAGTAATGCTTCCTATTAGCGAGCGCAAACTATTCATGGCTTTCACCATCAGCCTTAGCGAATTGGAACGAGACTCTGTAAGAGCCAGGTTGCCTGCGATGAGGTCGGGACATCCGCTGCATCATCTGAACCTGATACACCGCCTTCGCGGGCAAGCTTCGCTCCTACGAGTCAAGGCTGCGAATGGATCGATCCGACCCACCGTCTTCGCAGCCTTCGGCAGCTCCTGCAAACCGCATTTATTGCCTTACATCAGGCACAACTCACTCCACCGGCGCGTACTGCATCTCGCCATTGCCAAACGACCAATCCTCACGCTTCACATCGATCAGGCTGATCCAGACATCTTCCTTGCGCAACCCGGTGCGGGCATGAATCCCCTCGGCGACGGCCTTATAGAACGCCTTCTTCACTTCGACCGTGCGCCCGGCATTCCAGGTGACCTGTATGAAAACGATACCAGGCGTGTAGTTGATGCCCAGATAACCCTCGGCCGGATAGACCAGTTCGTCCACAGCATGGCGGTTGATGACCTGGAACTTGTCGTGGGCCGGGACGTTGGCGGTGTTGACCATGGCGTCGTAGATCACCTCGCTGATTGCTGCGACAGTTTGCGTGCTGGTGCCAGCGGCGACGTCGACTCGGGCTAAGGGCATGTGCTGATCCTCTTTGATAATGGGTTGGGTGTTGGGTCTACCCTAGGCCTTGGCGTAGAATTCATCAAACGCATAATTTTCAGAAATTAAATGAGAAAATAGCATGCTATTTGAAGACTTGAAGGCATTTGTTGCGGTCATCGATTGCGCATCCCTGACCAAGGCGGCCGAGAAGCTGTGCCTGACCCAGTCGGCCGTGTCCCGACGCCTGCAGCATCTGGAGGAATCGCTGAATGCCAGCCTGTTTGATCGTAGCAGCCGCCCTCCCGTACCGACGGCCATGGGCTATCGGATCTACGAACACGCCGTGACCCTGCTGCGCGACGCCAATCATCTGCTGAGTATTCCTCAGGAGTCAGCGACGCCTAGCGGGCGCTTTCGTGTGGGGTTTACCCAAGTGGTGGCCGATGTGGTGGTGTTCGATGCCGTCACGCGGATTCGTCAGGCCTTTCCTGAGTTGGAAATGCAACTGGTGACTCACTGGAGTTCGGAACTTGAGCTGATGATCAGCCGCGGCGAACTCGACGCCGCAACCCTGCTGCTGCCCGCGCCGAGCCAGCTTCCCGAGGGATTGGCGGGAAAACTGATCACCACACTGGAGATTGTCGTGGTACAGAGCAGGCAACATCCCATCGTCGACTCAGCGAGCGATATCAACAGCCTTTCGTGCCGGGAATGGATTCTCAACCCCAGGGGCTGCGGTTACCGCGCGGCACTGGAAGCGGCCATGGGCGGTCGCGGCCAGAAGCTGCGCCTGGGCATCGACACCCACGGCGCGGCGATACAGATGCGCATGATCGCCGCCGGGCTGGGCCTGGGTTTGTTGCCGAGGAAGCTGTTACAGGAAAGCCCGCTGCGGGACCAACTGGCCATTGTCGAGGTCAGGGATTTTGCCCTGCAAGTCGATATCTGGGGCGCTCATTCTCTCAGGCCGGGCAATCTGCGCCAGGCCAATGAGCTGTTGATCCGGCAGGTGTCAGACGGCTTTCCATAAGCCTCAAAGCCCGATGGTCAAACCATTGGCCGGCAACGGCAGCGCGGTCTTGTAGCGCACCTGTTTGAGGGCAAAGCTGGAACGGATATTGGCCACGCCGGGAATTTTCGTCAGGTGGTTGAGGATGAATCCTTCCAGCGCCTGAATATTCGGCACCAGTACCCGCAGCAGGTAATCGGCATCGCCGGTCATCAGGTAGCACTCCATGACTTCCGGACGTTCGCTGATCGCCTCCTCGAAGCGATGCAGCGCATCTTCGACCTGCTTCTCCAGGCTGACATGGATAAACACATTGACGTGCAGGCCCAACACCGCAGGCGCCAGCAAGGTGACTTGCTGGCGGATCAGGCCGAGTTCTTCCATGGCCTTGACCCGGTTGAAACAGGGCGTAGGCGACAGGTTGACGCTCTTGGCCAGCTCGGCGTTGGTGATGCGGGCGTTTTCCTGCAAGCGATTGAGAATGCCGATATCAATGCGGTCAAGCTTTCGCATAAAGATAAATACTCTTAAATATTTATTATAAAGAGAATAAATATCTGCAAACGAGCGTAACGACAAGCAACAAGAGAAAATAAATCTCCGGACGCAGGGTTAACATTTTTCCACCCTGAAGCCTTTGTACCCGGAGAATCGCCATGGCGGATTACGGCCCCGATTGCAGCACCCTCGATACCCCGACCCGACGCGGCGGCCTGCTGTCGCCCCAGGCCAAGGGTATCGCGCTGTTGCTGGCGGCCATCGTCATCTGGGGCGCCAACTGGCCGGTGATGAAAACCGGCCTGGCCCACATCACCCCGATCTGGTTTTCCGCCACCCGCTTTGTCCTTGGCGCCGGATGCCTGTTCGTCCTGCAAGGAGTGACCGGCACCTTACGCTTACCGTCCCGTCGCGACTGGCCATTGATTGCCAGTGTCGGCCTGTTGCAAATGCTGGCATTTACCGTGCTCGGCGCCATTGCCATGACCCAGATCCCGGCCGGCCGTTCGGCCGTACTGGCCTACACCACGCCCTTGTGGGTGACCCCGGCGGCCTTGCTGTTCTTTGGCGAGCGCCTGTCCGCGCGCCTGTTGATCGGCACCTTGCTCGGAGTGATCGGCGTAGGTGTATTGCTCAACCCATTGACCCTGGACTGGGACAACCGGACCTTGATCAAAGCCAACCTGATGCTCCTCGCCGCGTCGTTCTGCTGGGCCTTGTGCATCCTGCATTTGCGCTACTACAAGGGCAGCTCCAGCGCCTACCAGTTGGCGCCGTGGCAAATGCTCTTGGCCAGCATCCCCTTGACGATCATGGCGTGGATCATCGAAGGCCCCTTCACTGGCGATAACTCCCGCACTCTCTGGGAAGTCGCCCTGTTCGTCGGCCCCGTGGCCACGGCCTTCTGCTTCTGTGCGGTGAATGCCGCCAGCATGTGGCTGTCCACCACCAGCATGTCCTCGGCCATGCTCGGCGTGCCGGTGGTGGGGCTGGTGATGTCGGTGATGTTTCTTGGCGAGACCCTGACCACCCCCTTGTTAGTGGGGGTGCTGGCGATTGTCGGGGGGATTTTGATTGTGACGATCAAGGGGCGTGCCTCAGAAGCTTGATTTAACATTCTCAGAACCACCTGCTTTGAGCCTTCATCGATCAAACACGATCCATGACCCATGCCATCACTGTCCCGCCATTGATGGCCTGCGCCTCGCGCCTAAGATGCTTCACCAAGCCTGTGAATTTATCTGCGAGCGTTGCCATGACCAAAACAAGAACCCTCTACGACAAGCACATCGACTCGCACACCGTGGCGCAGCTCGATGATCAAGGCCATGTGCTGCTGTATATCGACCGTCAGGTCATCAACGAATACACCAGCCCGCAAGCCTTCAGCGGCCTGCGCGAGGCCGGGCGCAAGGTTTGGCGGCCGGAGACGGCGTTGGCGGTGGTCGATCATGTCAACCCGACAGCACCGCAGCGGGTCGCGGCCATGGCCGATGCCGGTGGCGCGTTACAGGTATCGTACCTGGGGCAGAACTGCGAGAAATTCGGCATCGAGCTGTTCGATGTGCTCGACAAGCGCCAGGGCATCGAACACGTGATCGCGCCGGAACAGGGCTTTATCCTGCCGGGCATGGTGATTGCCGCCGGCGATAGCCACACCACCACTTATGGCGCTTTGGGCGCCTTTGGTTTCGGCATCGGCACTTCAGAGATTGAGCACCTGCTGGCGTCCCAGACCCTGGTCTACAAGCGCCTGAAAAGCATGCGCGTGACCGTCGAAGGTAGTCTGGCCCACGGCCTGACGTCCAAGGACGTGATCATGGCGCTGATCGGTCGCATCGGCGCGTCAGGCGCTACGGGTTACGCCATCGAATTCACCGGTTCGACCATCGATGCCCTGAGCGTCGAGGCGCGCATGACCATCTGCAACATGGCCGTGGAAGCCGGTGCCCGTGGCGCCTTCATGGCCCCGGATGACAAAGTCTTCGCCTACCTCAAGGACAAGCCTCGCGCGCCAAAGGGCGAGCTGTGGAAACAGGCCGTGGCGGTCTGGCGCGAGCTGCGCAGCGACCCCGGCGCCCGCTTCGATCAGGAAGTGCATCTGGATACCCACGATCTGCAACCGATGGTCACCTGGGGCACCAGCCCGGACCAGGCCTCAGCCATCGGCGAGCGTGTGCCGGACCCGGCCGCCATCGACGACCCGATCCTGCGTCAGGACATGCGCCGCGCCCTGGACTACATGGGCTTGCAGGCCGGTCTGCCGCTGAGCGAAATCCGTATCAGCCATGCCTTTATCGGCTCCTGCACCAATGCCCGGATCGAAGATTTGCGCGATGCCGCACGGGTGGTCAGCGGCAAGCAAGTTGCAGATGGCGTACGGGCGATGATCGTGCCCGGCTCCACGGCGGTGCGGGATCAGGCTGAGGCCGAGGGCCTGGCGACGATCTTTCGCGACGCCGGCTTTGAATGGCGCCAGTCCGGCTGCTCCATGTGCCTGGCGATGAATGACGACGTACTCGCCCCCGGCGACCGCTGCGCCTCCAGCACCAACCGCAACTTCGAAGGACGCCAGGGCGCCGGGGCGCGCACGCACCTGATGAGCCCGGCGATGGTCGCCGCCGCCGCGATCACCGGGCACCTGACCGATGTCCGTCATTTCCAGGAGAGCACCCAGCCATGAGCCTGCAGCCTTTTACCCAAGTCAGCGGCAAGGCCGCGCCGATGCTGGCGGCCAATATCGACACCGACGTGATCATGCCCAAGCAGTTCCTCAAGGGCATCGACCGCGCCGGGCTGGACCGGGGTCTGTTTTTCGACCTTCGTTTCCTGCCCTCAGGCGAACCCAATCCGCAATTCATCCTCAACCAGCCGGGCTGGCAAGGCGCGAGTTTCATGGTGGTAGGGCCCAACTTCGGCTGCGGTTCGAGCCGCGAGCACGCGGTGTGGGGCCTCAAGCAGATGGGCATCCGCGCGCTGATCGGCAGCAGCTTCGCCGGGATTTTCTACGATAACTGCCAGCGTAACGGCGTATTGCTGATCACCCTGGACACGCAGCAGGTCCAGGAGTTGGGGCGCACCGTGAGCGAGGCCGCAGGAGCACAGATCGAAGTCGACCTGCCAGCCCAGGAAATCCGCCTGCACGATGGCCGTGCCGTGCCTTTCCAGATCGATGCGTTACGCAAGGACGCGCTGCTACAAGGCCTGGATGCCATTGGCAGCACCTTGCAACGCAGTGCGCAGATTCGCGAGTTCGAGCAGCGGCACCTGCAGGCCAATCCCTGGTTGAGTTGAGGAGAAACTCCACACCCCATTGGGGATGTAAGCATGAGAGCGATTTGTGGACGCTAAGTTGTGTGGGAGCGAATTCATTCGCGAAGAGGCCGGTACATCCAATAAATCTGCATCGTTTGGAATACAGCTTTCGCGAATGAATTCGCTCCCACAGAATTCGGTCCTGCAGTTCGCTTCCATATCAGGAAGCATCACAGCGAAAGCTGGCGAAAATGCTCCTGCAAAAACTCCACACACACCCGCAACTTCCCGGAGTTGGCCAGGCGCGTCGGGTACACCGCCCAGACGTTGGCGCTCTGGGTGTAGTCCGGCAGGATCTGCACCAGTCGGCCCTGTTCCAGCAGCGGTTTGACGTCCCACATCGAACGCAGCAGCACGCCGCGGCCGTCCAGCGCCCATTGCAGGACAATCTCGCCACTGTTGGATGACAGCGGCCCACGCACCCGCACGCTGTCGTGCTGATCACCGCACTCCATCTGCCAGATGCCGAAGGCGTTGTCGCGCTCCTTGAGCACCAGGCAATCGTGCTGCTCGAGCTCCGCCAGGGCCTGAGGCATGCCGCGCCGTTGCAGGTAGTCCGGGGCCGCACAAAGAATCCGACGATTGCTCACCAACTGGCGGCCTATGTGCTGACCGGGAATGTCATCGCCGACACGGATTTCCAGGTCGAAGCCCTCGTTGACGATATCCACCACACGATCGAACAGGTCGAGGCGTATTTCCAGATCCGGATACAGCTCGGCCAGCCTCGACACCGCAGGCGCGACGTGATTGCGGCCGAAACCGAATGAACTGCACAGGTGCAGACGGCCACGCGGCGCGGCGCGGGCTTCGCAGAGTTCGTCGTGCAGCAGCTGGAAGTCCTCAAGAATCCGCACCGCCCAGCGCTGCACCCGCTCGCCGTCTTCGGTAAGGGCCACTCGTCGACTGGTGCGGTGCAGCAGGCGCGTGCTCAGGGTGCTTTCCAGAATCTGAATGCGCTTGCTGACGTAGGCCGGAGACAGACCCAACTCGTCCGCCGCAGCAGCAAACCCGGCCTTGCGGATTACCGTGAGAAATACCCGCAAATCCTCGGGCAAGGGCGCAGCTTCTTTCTTGGAGGTCATGCAGTGTCTTTCTTGTAGGGAGGGCTGAACCGGAGACGCAGGATAGCATTTGGCCAAGTCGGGTTTTACCTGACGCATATTCACTATCGATCTAAAAATATGGATTAAGGTTCTTTTACGGAATAAATCGAAGCCTTTATAACGGGTCCCAGGATTTAAAACTGTTGCTCCAGCAACACGACTTGGACAGCCCAAAGGATCTGCGATGAACGTTTTCTGGTTTCTCCCCACCCACGGCGACGGCCACTTCCTCGGCACCAGCAAAGGCGCGCGCCCGGTTACCCTGAACTATCTCAAGCAAGTGGCCCAGGCCGCTGATGACCTTGGCTACTACGGCGTGCTGATTCCCACCGGCCGTTCCTGCGAAGACTCCTGGGTCATCGCTTCGGCCCTGGTGCCTCTGACCGAACGCCTGAAATATCTGGTGGCGATCCGTCCCGGCATTATTTCCCCGACCGTTTCGGCACGCATGGCCGCGACCCTGGACCGCCTGTCCGGCGGGCGTCTGCTGATCAACGTGGTGACCGGCGGCGATCCCGACGAGAACCGTGGCGACGGCATCTTCCTCGACCATAGCCAGCGCTACGAAGTCACCGACGAATTCCTGCAGATCTGGCGCCGGGTGCTGCAAGGCGAAGCCGTGGATTTCGAAGGCAAACACCTGCAAGTGCAGAATGCCAAGGCCCTCTATCCGCCGATCCAGAAGCCCTACCCGCCGCTGTATTTCGGTGGTTCGTCCGAGGCCGCTCACGACCTGGCCGCTGATCAGGTAGACGTTTACCTGACCTGGGGCGAGCCTCCAGCCGCCGTGGCGCAGAAGCTCGCCGATGTGCGCGAACGGGCTGCCCGCAAAGGCCGGACGGTGAAGTTCGGCATCCGCCTGCATGTGATCGTGCGCGAAACCAGTGAAGAAGCCTGGAAAGCCGCCAACACCCTGATCGAGCACATCAGCGACGAAACCATTGCTGCGGCGCAGAAGTCTTTTTCGCGTTTCGATTCCGAAGGCCAACGACGCATGGCTGCATTGCACGACGGTCGCCGCGACAACCTGGAAATCGCCCCGAATCTGTGGGCCGGGGTCGGGCTGGTGCGCGGTGGCGCGGGCACGGCACTGGTGGGCAATCCTGAAGAAGTCGCCGCGCGAATCAAGGAATACGCGGACCTGGGCATCGAGAGCTTTATCTTCTCCGGCTACCCGCATCTGGAAGAGGCCTACCGCTTCGCCGAACTGGTCTTCCCCTTGCTGCCTGAGCCCTACGCCAGCCTGGCCGGGCGCGGCATCACCAACCTGACCGGACCGTTCGGCGAAATGATCGCCAACGATCTGCCGCCGCAGAAGTGATCCGCTGAAAGGGAAACGCTTATGTCGCTATTGACCCTCGCCCCCTCGCCTGCGCTGGCGACGTCGATCAGGGCCACGGCCCAGGTCTTCGAAGACCCGCGCTCACAGGCCCTGCTCGCCCACGTCCAGCGCGTGGCACCGAGCGACGCCAGTGTGTTGATCATCGGCGAGACCGGCACCGGCAAGGAACTGATGGCCCGGCATATCCATGCCCTGAGTGAGCGCCGTGACCAGCCGTTCGTGGCGGTGAATTGCGGCGCCTTTGCCCAGTCCCTGGTCGAGGCCGAGTTGTTCGGTCACGAAAAAGGTGCCTTTACCGGCGCCACCCAGGCCAAGGCCGGCTGGTTCGAGGCAGCCAATGGCGGCACGCTGTTTCTCGATGAGATCGGCGACCTGCCCATGGCCACCCAGGTCAAGCTGCTGCGCGTATTGCAGGAGCGCGAAGTGGTGCGGCTGGGCTCGCGCAAGAGCATCGCCATCGACGTACGCGTGCTGGCGGCGACCAATGTGCAGCTGGAACAGGCGATCAATGCCGGGCACTTTCGCGAGGACCTGTATTACCGCCTGAGCGTGGTCAACCTGCCCCTGGCCCCGCTGCGCGAACGCCCTGGCGATATCCTGCCTCTGGCCCGGCATTTCATCGAGCGCTACAGCCAGCGCCTGGGCTACGGCGCAGTCGCGTTGAGCGTCGAGGCCGAAGCACGGCTCAAGGACTACGGCTGGCCGGGCAATATTCGCGAGCTGGAGAATGTGATCCATCACACCCTGCTGGTGTGCCGGGACAAACTGATCCGCCCCGACGACCTGCATTTATCGCAACTTCGCATCGAGCGCAGCGACCCCTTGCCTGCCGTCGACGAGAGCGCCGAAACCCTGTTGACCCGAGCCTTTGAGCAACTGTTCGAAGAACAGGCCGGCGCCCTTCATGAAAAGGTCGAGGACAGCCTGCTGCGTGCCGCCTACCGCTTCAGCCATGGTAATCAGGTGCATACCGCCAACCTGCTGGGCCTGAGCCGCAATATCATCCGCAGCCACCTGATCAGGATCGGCGAACTGAGGGTGAACAAGCGCCGCCCGGGCGAGCATCTGCAGGGTGATCGGGCATTGCAGTTGTCGGTTTGAGACTAATCTGCACCGTCCGCAAGAGGGTTGTGGGGAGCGCATTCTGTGGGAGCGAATTCATTCGCGAAAGCTGTATTCGAGGCGATGCAGAGTTATTAGATGTACTGGCCTCTTCGCGAATGAATTCGCTCCCACAGATTCGTCCCCACAGAGTTTGCGCCAACCGGGCAGACATCCTACCGATTGGGTTCGATCCTGCCCATCACCTCAAACCCGCCAAAGGTCACCGACGTTGCGCGATAGCGGCGGACCAGGCCGTGCATATCCTGCTCACCCTGCTCGGCATTATTGAACGCATCCAGGCACGCCTGACGGTCCTGCCATTGCACGTAGTTGAGCACGCGGCAGCCGTCTTCACTGGCTTGCACGGTGGCGCCGAGAAACCCTGGATAGGTGCAAGTGAAGCGTTCGGCCTGATCGATCAGGGCGGCGACCAGATCGGCCTGATGTTGCGGGGCGACGGCAAACTCGACCAGTTGGCTGAAGGGACGATCACTGGCGGATATCGTCATGACGTTTTCCTCTGATAGTTGACGGGCATTGCTATGCGGCGGCACGGAGGTTAAAACCTCTAGTTAACTAGAGGTCAAGCGTCTTTTCCTTGATCGAATTGTTATGTAGTGGGGACGACACATATGAATAGCACCGACCCGGCGCCTGTCAGCCGCGAACTGACAGTCGGTCAATTGGCCGCCCGCAGCGGCGTGGCGGTCACAGCATTACACTTTTACGAAAGCAAGGGCCTGATCAGCAGCCAGCGCAATGCTGGCAATCAGCGCCGCTACCCACGGGACATGCTGCGCCGCGTGGCCCTGATCAAGGTGGCGCAAAAACTCGGTATTCCCTTGGCGTCGATTCATGCCGCCCTGCAAACCCTGCCCCAGGGCCGCACACCGACGGCAGCGGACTGGAACAAGCTGTCGGCACAATGGAAAACCGAACTGGATGACCGCATCACCCGCCTGACCGCCCTGCGTGACCAGCTCACCGGTTGTATCGGCTGCGGCTGCCTGTCCATGGAAGCCTGCCCGTTGCGCAATTGGGGCGATGAGTTGGGCCAACGGGGGGCGGGGCCGCAGTTGCTGGAGTGAGGTTTGTCCTGATTGTTTCCGCAGGCACGGTCGTAGGAGCGGTTTTAGCCGCGAGATTGCCCTCCCGGCTAAAGCCGGTCCTACGGTCCTCGCCTAGCGGGCCAACCGCACCGCCAGGGCCTTGGCCTGGCTGGCAACGTCAGTCACCGCCGTGCTCTCCCACCACATGCCGCGCAAAGGCGGGCCCATGGCAAACAATCGGGTTGCGGCCTGGCCCTGGGCATCGAGCACCGCGCCACCCGCATCAGCAGCAATCCCCAGCGCCAGCGGACCGGGCCGGATCAAGCCCCGGGCCAACAGTTGCCGAGGCAAGGGCCGGTCAACCCGGCGCCAGTCGTATTCGATACCGCTGGAATTGATCAGGGCGTCACCAATCACCGTGCTCGGCTGCGTTTCACCGCGATAACGCAGGCGAATCTGCAATTGCCCGGATGGCAGGGTTTCCACGCCCTGCAACGAGGCCGCTTCGATGGTCAGGCGGCCCTGATCGACCTGCCGGGCCAGGACCACCGCGCTGGTCGGCGGCGAACGGTGGTGGTGGCTTTCCCACCAGGGCCGCACATGGCGCACGAACTGACGGCGCTGCACATCCGTGGCCTGGCTCCACAGGCGGCCGATATGGGCACGCACGGTGTCCAGGGGGGCCTGCCAGTCGATACCGCTCTCGATAGCCAGCTCGCACTGTTCGCGAACCTTGCGCAACAGTTGCCGGGTGCTGCGGATGCTCAGGTCCTGGCCAAGGAAGTCGCTCCAGGCTGGCGGTTGACGACGAACATGGGGCAGCAGGCCATGACGGGAATAGACATTGATCGGCCCGCGATGCCCGGCCTGTTGCAGGGACACCACGGCATCGACCATGGTCAGCCCGGAGCCGATGATCAGCACCCGCGCCTCGGGGTCGAGACGGCGCATGGCAGCGACATCCCAAGGGTCGACAGACGCGGCATTCAAACCACTGGACTGACGCTGCGGCGTGCGGGCGGCGGCGTACATGCCGGTGGCCAGCACCGCGACCTGGCCTTGCAACGCGGTGCCATCCGCGAGAATAAGATCGACATGGCTGGCATGGGTCTGGAGATCCACCACTTCACCGCGCACATGTTCGACAGTGGAACCGTGCTGCGCACCGACTGCCCGGGCTTCGGCCAGGCGCTGTTGCGCATAAAGGCCAAAGATGCCCCGCGGCGGAAATAGCTCAGCCACCGGCAGGTGCTGCTCGTTCGACTCGGGCCAGCCACCGGCGGCGATGAACTCGCTCAACCATTGGGTCAGGTCATCGGCATTGTCAGGATCGACGCTCATGCGAGCGGCATTGCCGTTGAGGGTATGACCCAGTTCCGTGGCGCTATAGGCCTCGCCCCGGCCCAGCTCGCTGCGCGACTCGACAATGACGATGCGCCGCCGGCCGGGCAGACGCAGCAGTTGCACCGCCAGCAGAGTGCCGCTCAGGCCTCCGCCAACGATCAGGACATCAACAAGCGCGGACGAAGCGTCATTCAAAGTCATTAACAGGGCCTTTCCCAGGCGATGAACAGGGCAGCAATGCTGAGGGGATTAATGTAGTTCAACAACTCTCTGAAAGTACTAAGCCCCTATCATTTTGGCATGAGGCTTACAGCACGATATTGCGCACAAAGCGTACGACGACCTGGCCGTTGTTGCGAAAGGCATGGGGCTGGTTGCTGGGGAACATGAAGAACTCGCCCGCGCCGACCTCGCGGATCTGCTCGGCCAACTCGATATGCAGGCAGCCGGTAAATACGTAAATCTGCTCGCTCCAGCCCTCGGGGTCGGCTTCGGAGCTATAGGCCTCCCCCGGTTCCAGGGAAAACTCCCACATCTCCACTTCCCGACGCGCCACCGCCTTGGACAGCAATACCGCCTTGCTCCCTGGCGAGACGCCCGCCCAGGCCACTTCATTGATGCGGCTGTGATCGCTGGCTTCCGGGGCCTGGATCAAATCACTGAAGGCCACTTCCAGCGCCTCGGCCACGCGGTCGAGGGTCGCCAGGCTGACGTTGGTTTCCCCGGCCTCAATGGCTACCAGCATGCGCCGGCTGACCCCGGACTTTTCCGCCAGGGCGGTCTGGCTCAGGTCAGCGGCATTGCGCAGACGGCGCACATTGAGGCTGACATGCTGCAGGACCGGGGCGCGTTGTGAATTTTCTTTGTGCACTATATTGCTCATTAATATGGGTTGCGCAGTATACTGCCCACTTTTTGGCGCATTCTGCGTCGCGCGTACTGCCCATGCAAGGCCCAAGCCGATGAACACCGTGAAAACCAACGCCTTTTTGCCCCGGATCAGCAAAGCGGAAGCCGTGCTGATCTTCATCACAGTGCTCTGGGGCGGCACCTTTCTGATAGTGCAGCATGCCATGACCATCAGCGGTCCGATGTTCTTCGTCGGCCTGCGCTTTGCGGCGGCGGCGTTTTTTGTCGGGCTGTTTTCCATGAAGACCCTGGGCGACCTGACGCTCGCCGAGTTCAAGGCAGGCGTCGCCATCGGCGCCGCCATCATGCTGGGCTATGGCTTGCAGACCGTGGGCCTGCAAACCATCCCCAGCAGCCAATCGGCGTTTATCACGGCCCTGTATGTACCCTTTGTGCCGCTGCTGCAATGGCTGGTGCTGGGGCGGCGTCCGGGCTTGATGCCGAGTATCGGCATCGCCCTGGCGTTTACCGGGCTGATGCTGTTGTCCGGGCCCAACGGTGCGTCCCTGCAGTTCAGTTCCGGGGAAATCGCCACGGTGGTCAGCGCCGTCGCCATCGCTGCCGAAATCATCTTGATCAGTGCATACGCGGGCAAGGTCGATGTGCGACGGGTCACCGTGGTGCAACTGGCCACCGCGTCGGTGCTGGCCTTCCTCATGGTCGGCCCGACCGGCGAGCGGTTGCCGGATTTTTCCGGGCAATTGCTGTTTATCGCCATCGGCCTGGGCGCCATGAGCGCGGTGATCCAGGTGGCGATGAACTGGGCGCAGAAAACCGTTTCGCCGACCCGCGCCACCGTCATCTATGCGGGCGAACCGGTCTGGGCCGGGATTGTCGGGCGCCTGGCTGGTGAGCGCCTGCCAGGCATCGCCCTGCTCGGCGCGGCACTGATTGTCGCAGGCGTGATCGTCAGTGAGATGAAAGGAGGCAACAAGGTCGTCGAAGCCGAGGAAGATCCGCTCAAAGCCACCGGCGAAGCGGACTGAAACACCGGCCGTTTCAGCATTCTTGTGTAGAGTACTCGTCTGCCCCTGACACTTTTTGTAGGAAATATCCGAGCCATGGCGTTGGGCTATCCACGCCATGGCACGTATGATTCTTGCCATTTCCCCGCAGACTAGAAGCCTATGTCCCTGATAGTTCTACTGCTTTTGCCATTTATTGGCAGCTGTCTGGCAGCCCTTTTGCCACACAATGCGCGTAATGCCGAATCCATCCTGGCCGGGGTGATTGCCCTGGTCGGCACCATTCAGATGGCCTTGTGGTATCCGCAAGTCGCCCACGGCGGCGTGCTCCGTGAAGAGTTTTTCTGGCTGCCGAGCCTGGGCCTGAATTTTGTCCTGCGCCTGGATGGCTTTGCCTGGCTGTTCTCGATGCTGGTACTGGGTATCGGCACCCTGGTCTCGCTGTACGCCCGCTACTACATGTCGCCGGACGATCCGGTGCCGCGTTTCTTCGCCTTTTTCCTCGCCTTCATGGGCGCCATGCTCGGCCTCGTGTTGTCCGGCAACCTGATCCAGATCGTATTTTTCTGGGAACTGACCAGCGTTTTCTCTTTCCTGCTGATCGGTTATTGGCACCACCGCTCCGATGCCCGCCGCGGCGCCTACATGGCGTTGATGGTCACCGGCGCAGGCGGCCTGGCGCTGCTGGTCGGAGTGATGCTGCTGGGCCATGTGGTCGGCAGCTACGATCTGGATCGAGTGCTGACCTCTGGCGAGGCGATTCGCAGTCACGCCCTGTATCCCCTTCTGCTGACCCTGATCCTGATCGGCGCGCTGAGCAAAAGCGCGCAATTCCCCTTCCAGTTCTGGCTGCCCCACGCCATGGCCGCGCCGACACCGGTCTCGGCCTATCTGCACTCGGCGACCATGGTCAAGGCCGGGGTATTCCTGCTGGCGCGCTTCTGGCCGGTGCTGTCCGGCAGTGAACAATGGTTCTGGATCGTCGGAGGCGCCGGGGCCTGTACCTTGTTGCTCGGGGCCTACTCGGCCATTTTCCAGAACGACCTCAAGGGCCTGCTCGCCTATTCCACCATCAGCCACCTGGGCCTGATCACCCTGCTGCTGGGCCTGAACAGCCCCCTGGCTGCTGTCGCGGCGGTGTTTCATATCCTCAACCATGCGACCTTCAAGGCGTCGCTGTTCATGGCCGCCGGGATCATCGACCATGAAAGTGGAACCCGGGATATCCGCCGTCTCAGCGGCCTGATCCGGCTGATGCCCTACACCGCGACCCTGGCCATGGTCGCCAGCGCCTCCATGGCCGGGGTGCCACTGCTCAACGGCTTCCTGTCCAAGGAGATGTTCTTCGCCGAAACCGTGTTCATCTCGGCCACCGCCTGGGTCGAAATCGCCCTGCCAATCATCGCGACAGTGGCCGGGACCTTCAGCGTCGCCTACTCCCTGCGCTTTACCGTAGACGTGTTCTTCGGCCTCAAGCCGAGCAACCTGCCCCACACGCCCCATGAGCCACCACGCTGGATGCGTGCGCCGGTGGAGCTGCTGGTATTGGTCTGCCTGATCGTCGGCATCTTCCCGGCGCAAGCGGTGGGGCCGCTGCTGGCCACCGCTGCGCAACCGGTAGTCGGCGGCACCCTGCCCGAGTACAGCCTGGCCATCTGGCATGGCTGGAACGCGCCGATGATCATGAGTCTGATCGCCATGGGCGGCGGCATCCTGCTATTCCTGCTGCTGCGCAGACCCATGAAGCGCGAACGCTTTGCCGGGCCGCCGCTGGTTTCACGCCTCAATGGCAAGCGCCTGTTCGAACGCAGCCTGGTGATCATGACGCGCCTGGCCCGGGGCTTCGAACGTCAGGTCACTACGCGCCGCCTGCAACCGCAGCTGTTCATGATGGTATTTGCCGCGCTCGTCGCCGGTTTCATTCCCATGTATTTCAGCGGTCTGACCTGGGGCGTGCGGCCGAAGATTCCCGGCTCCGGGGTGTTCGTCTGCCTGTGGTTGATCGCAATTGCCTGTGCTCTGGGTGCGGCCTGGCAAGGTAAGTATCACCGCCTGGCGGCCCTGATCATGGTCGGCGTGTGCGGCCTGATGACCTGCGTGACTTTCGTCTGGTTCTCCGCCCCGGATCTGGCCCTGACCCAACTGGTAGTGGAAGTGGTTACCACGGTGCTGATTCTGCTCGGCCTGCGTTGGCTGCCGCGACGCAACGAAGAGGTGGCACCAACGATCAGCAGCCGCCTCAATGCCCGCACCCGCCGCGTCCGCGACCTGGCGCTGTCGGCCCTGGTCGGCGGCGGCATGGCGCTGCTGTCCTACGCCATGCTGACCCGGGCCACGCCCAACATCATTTCTTCGTTCTACCTGAGCCGCGCCCTGCCCGAAGGTGGCGGCAGCAATGTGGTCAACGTGATGCTGGTGGACTTCCGCGGTTTCGATACCTTCGGCGAAGTCACCGTATTGGCAGCCGTGGCCCTGACCGTATTCGCCCTGCTGCGCCGCTTCCGCCCGCCCCGGGAGAGCATCGCCCTGCCTGCCCAGCAACGCCTGCTGGCCAAGGACGTGGTCACTGACCTGGTCAACCCGCGCAGCGCCAGCGATACCGCCCTGGGCTTCATGATGGTGCCCGCCGTATTGGTCCGCCTGCTGTTGCCGATTGCGTTGGTGGTGTCGATGTACCTGTTCATGCGCGGCCACAACCAGCCCGGCGGTGGCTTCGTCGCCGGGCTGGTGATGTCGGTGGCATTCATCCTGCAATACATGGTCGCCGGGACCCAATGGGTCGAGGCCCGGATGAGCCTGCGCCCGCTGCGCTGGATGGGCACCGGGCTGCTGTTCGCCCTGTTTACCGGCCTTGGCGCGATGCTGATGGGCTACCCGTTCCTGACCACCCACACCGCCCACCTGACCCTGCCGCTGCTGGGCGAGATTCACGTAGCGAGCGCGCTGTTCTTCGATATCGGCGTATATGCCGTGGTGGTGGGCTCGACCCTGTTGATCCTCACCGCTCTTGCTCACCAGTCGGTACGTAGCCATCGGCCGACGGCGCTGCCCAAGCCCATTGCGGCCAAGCCGGATGAACCCGGAACGCCTGGATCTCCCGTTGGAGCGAGGCTTGCCCGCGAATGAAACTTACCCGGAGCAACATAAAGATCGCGTCGTCAATTTCGCGGGCAAGCCTCGCTCCCACAGGCCCCAGCCAGAAAGTGAGGGATCTCTAATGGAAGAAGTCATCGCAATCGCCATCGGCGCCCTGGCCGCGTCCGGGGTCTGGCTGATCCTGCGCCCGCGGACTTTTCAGGTGGTAATGGGCCTGTGCCTGCTGTCCTACAGCGTCAACCTGTTTATTTTCAGCATGGGCAGCCTGTTTATCGGCCGTGAGCCGATCATCAAGGACGGCGTGCCGCAGAACCTGTTGCACTACACCGACCCGCTGCCCCAGGCACTGGTGCTCACCGCCATTGTCATCAGCTTCGCCATGACCGCGCTGTTCCTGGTCCTGCTGCTGGCGTCACGGGGGCTGACCGGCACCGACCATGTCGACGGCAAGGAGCCGCGCCAATGACGGGTATCGACTCACTGATCATCGCGCCGATCCTGCTGCCGCCCCTGACCGCGGCGATCATGCTCTGGCTCGGCGAGAAACACCGCACCCTCAAGGGCTGGCTGAATCTGGCTTCGACCCTGCTCGATCTGGTGATTGCCGTGGTGCTGTTCAGTTGGGTGCAACAGACCGGCAGCAGCGGCTCCTTCGGTATCTATCTGCCGGGCAACTGGCAGGCGCCCTACGGCATCGTGTTGGTGGTGGATCATCTGTCGGCGCTGATGCTGGTGCTGACCGGAATCATCGCCTTCTGCGCCCTGCTGTTTGCCCTGGCCCGCTGGCACGGCGCTGGGGCGAGCTTCCATGCGCTGTTCCAGATTCAGCTGATGGGCCTGTATGGCGCCTTCCTCACCGCCGACCTGTTCAACCTGTTCGTGTTCTTCGAGGTGCTGCTGGCGGCGTCTTATGGCCTGATGTTGCATGGTTCCGGCCGAGCGCGCGTATCGGCAGGCCTGCATTACATCGCCATTAACCTGCTGGCCTCGTCGCTGTTCCTGATCGGCGCCGCGCTGATCTACGGTGTGACCGGCACCCTCAACCTGGCCGACCTGGCGCTGAAGATCCCCCATGTGCCCGAAGCCGACCTGGGCCTGTTGCATGCCGGCGCGGCGATTCTCGCCGTGGCCTTCCTGGCCAAGGCCGGCATCTGGCCACTGAACTTCTGGCTGGTCCCGGCCTATTCGGCGGCCAGTGCGCCGGTGGCGGCGCTGTTCGCGATCATGACCAAGGTCGGCATCTACACCGTGCTGCGCCTGTGGACCCTGCTGTTCTCGGCCCAGGCCGGGGCCTCGGCGCTGTTTGGCGGTGACTGGCTGACCTACGCGGGCCTGGTCACGCTGTTTATTGCCGCCGTATCGATCATCGCCGCACAACGCCTGGAACGCATGGCCAGCCTGAGTATTCTGGTCTCGGCCGGGATCCTCGTGGCGGCCATCGGTTTCGCCCAGCCGAGCCTGACCGCCGGGGCATTGTTCTATCTGGTCAGCTCGACCCTGGCCTTGAGTGCCATGTTCCTCCTGGCCGAGCTGATCGAACGTTCACGCTCGGCCAACGAGATTGCCCTGGACGACGACGCCGACCTGCTGCCGCGCAACCTGGGCTCCCTGCATCCGCCCGTGGGCAGCAACCTCGATGACGAGCAGAAAGTCGTGGTCGGCAAGGTCATCCCGCGCACCATGGCGTTCCTCGGCCTGAGCTTTATTGCCTGTGCGCTGCTGATCATCGGCATGCCGCCGCTGTCGGGATTCATCGGCAAGCTGAGCCTGCTCAGCGCCCTGCTCAATCCCCTGGGCCTGGACGTCGCTCAGGATGAGCCGGTACGCGGCAGCAGTTGGGCATTGATCGGCCTGCTGATCTTCTCTGGCCTCGCATCGCTGCTGGCCTTCTCGCGCATCGGCATCCAGCGTTTCTGGACTCCGAGCGAACGACCCTCGCCGATCCTGCGCACCTACGAATGCCTGCCCGTGGTGATCCTGCTGGGCCTGTGCATTGCCCTGACCTTCAAGGCCGAACCGTTGTTGCACTACACCCGTGACACCGCCAATGCACTGCATGACCCGCAGCAGTACATTTTCTCGGTGATGGCCGCACGCCCGGTGCCCAATCCGTCGACGGCACAGGAGCCATAGCCATGAAGCGTCTGTTCCCCGCGCCGTGGCTGAGTGTGGCGCTGATCGTGCTGTGGCTGCTGCTCAACCTGTCCATGAGCCTGGGCAACTGGCTGCTGGCGATCCTGTTCGGCGTCCTCGCGCCGCTGCTGATGGCGCCCTTGCGGCCGTTGCCGGTACGCATCGGCAAGCCCATGACCATTGTGCGTCTGTTCCTGCAGGTGGGGCGCGACGTCGTGGTCTCCAACCTGCAGGTGTTTCGCCAGGTGTGGGCCGCCGGACGCAAGCCGCCCCGCTCGGCGTTCGTCAGGGTGCCTTTGGACTTGCGTGACGCCAATGGCCTGGCCGCCTTGTCGATGATTTGCACCGTGGTGCCCGGTACGGTCTGGGCGGAGCTGGCCCTGGATCGCAGCGTGCTGCTGATGCACGTATTCGATCTGGACGACGAAGCGGCTTTCATCGCGCACTTCAAGACCACCTATGAGCGACCGTTGCTGGAGATCTTTCAATGACCGCCCTGCTCGAAAACGCCATCCTGCTGAGCCTGTTCATCTTTGCCTTGGCGATGGTCCTGACCCTGATCCGCCTGTTCAAGGGGCCATCGGCACAGGATCGGGTCCTGGCTCTGGACTACCTGTATATCGTCGCCATGCTGATGATGCTGGTACTGGGCATCCGCTATGCCAGTGACACCTATTTCGAGGCGGCGCTGCTGATCGCCCTGTTCGGCTTTGTCGGCTCGTTCGCCCTGGCCAAATTCCTGCTGCGCGGCGAGGTGATCGAATGACGGCCCTGGAAACCCTGCCGCTATGGGTGCAGATCATCACCGCGGCGCTGGTATTGGCCAGTAGTGTGTTTGCCCTGACCGGAGCGGTGGGCCTGCTGCGTCTGCCGGATTTCTTCCAGCGCATGCACCCACCGGCCCTGGCGTCGACGATAGGCGCCTGGTGCGTGGCATTGGCCTCGATTGTGTTCTTCTCGGAACTCAAGTCGGCGCCGGTGCTGCATGCCTGGCTGATCCCGATCCTGCTGGCCATCACCCTGCCAGTGACCACCCTGCTGCTCGCGCGCACGGCACTGTTCCGCAAGCGCATGTCCGGGGACGATGTGCCGCCGGAGGTCAGCAGTCATGGAGGGAACGGGGATTCTGCGGGGGGGTGAGCGCAGGACATCCCCGGCAAGCGTGGAAGGGGATTGGGTGGCTACTTGGTGGGAGCGAATTCATTCGCGAAGAGGCCGTTACATCCGATAGATATTCGTCGCCTTCAATGCCGCCTTCGCGAATGAATTCGCTCCCACATTCACTACCACTCAATCCGCTCTAGCCCAATCGCCTGACAAGCATCTGCTCATGAGTCAAGCCAGCTCGGCAACCACAGCAGCCAGTGCCTTGGCCGGATCGGCCGCCTGACTGATCGGACGGCCGATTACCAGATAATCGGAACCGGCATCCAGCGCCTGACGCGGGGTCAGGATGCGGCGCTGATCGTCCTGGGCACTGCCCGCCGGGCGAATGCCGGGGGTGACCAGTTGCAGCGACGGGTGTGCCGCCTTGAGCGCCCAGGCTTCCAGGGCCGAGCAGACCAGCCCGTCCATACCGGCTTTTTCCGCCAGGGCGGCAAGACGCAGGACCTGCTCCTGGGGCTCGATATCCAGACCAATACCTGCCAGGTCTTCACGCTCCATGCTGGTCAGCACTGTCACGCCGATCAGCAAGGGCTTGGCACCGCTGCGCTGATCCAGCACATCACGGCAGGCCGCCATCATGCGCAGGCCACCGGAGCAATGCACGTTGACCATCCACACGCCCATTTCCGCCGCCGCCTTCACCGCCATGGCCGTGGTGTTGGGGATATCGTGGAATTTCAGGTCCAGAAACACCTCGAAGCCCTTGTCGCACAAGGTCTCCACAATTCCTGACGCACTGCTGGTAAACAGCTCCTTGCCGACTTTGACCCGGCACAGCTTCGGATCAAGTTGATCGGCCAGCTGCAGCGCGGCGTCACGGGTAGGGAAATCCAGGGCGACGATGATAGGAGTCTGGCAGACGGACATGGGCGGGGTCTCAGGCAGTCGAAATCGGCGCGCATTGTAGCTGAAGCTGGCGATGATCGGTAACCGTTCAGCATGGCAGGTATTCGCTTATCTACCATGTCTGAATTGGAATGAGATTTTTTGTGGGAGCGAATTCATTCGCGAATTGGCCCGTCAAACTCATTCATTTCTATAACCTGAAATACCGCTTTCGCGAATGAATTCGCTCCCACAGTTCTTTCCCGCAGCCCTGATTGAGATTCTCGTCTTAAAAACGCACCTGCGCCGGGCATGGCCCGCACCAATCATAGCCGCCGTGACGTCTCGTTAACGAGAACCGTTCTGCTTGCGACGACTTTTGAAACATTGCGACACATCCACTTGCCGCTGGCA
Organism: Pseudomonas sp. JUb42; assembly: GCF_024807945.1. Classification (GTDB taxonomy): domain Bacteria; phylum Pseudomonadota; class Gammaproteobacteria; order Pseudomonadales; family Pseudomonadaceae; genus Aquipseudomonas. The sequence goes on from NZ_JANUFD010000004.1 coordinate 37,132, forward strand.
TGACCGATGCAATCGGCCCCCTGATGTCTCAAACTCTAGGGAGCAAGATCATGAGTACACAACTGAAACCTACGTTGGGCACCCTGCATTTGTGGGGGATTGCCGTTGGACTGGTGATCTCCGGCGAATACTTTGGCTGGAGTTATGGCTGGGGCGTGGCCGGGACCCTCGGTTTTCTGCTGACGTCCCTGATGGTCGCGGCGATGTACACCTGCTTCATCTTCAGCTTTACCGAACTGACCACCGCCATCCCCCATGCGGGCGGACCGTTTGCCTACAGCCGTCGCGCCTTCGGCGAAAAAGGCGGGCTGATCGCCGGGCTGGCGACGCTGATCGAGTTCGTCTTCGCGCCACCGGCCATTGCCCTGGCCATCGGCGCCTATCTCAACGTGCAATTCCCGGCCCTGGACCCACGACATGCGGCGGTCGGCGCCTATATCGTGTTCATGGCCCTGAATATCCTTGGCGTGCAACTGGCGGCCACCTTTGAACTGGTGGTATGCATCCTCGCGGTACTGGAACTGCTGGTATTCATGGGCGTGGTCGCCCCGGCGTTCAGCTTCAGCAACTTCGCCCTCAATGGCTGGGCCGGTTCCGATACCTTCAGCGCCCCGGCCATTGCCGGGATGTTTGCGGCCATCCCCTTTGCCATCTGGTTCTTCCTCGCCATCGAAGGCGCGGCCATGGCGGCTGAAGAAGCCAAGGATCCCAAGCGCACCATTCCCAAGGCCTATATCAGCGGCATCATTACCCTGGTCCTGCTGGCCCTGGGTGTGATGGTTTTCGCCGGTGGCGTAGGTGATTGGCGTACTCTGTCGAACATCAACGACCCGCTGCCCCAGGCCATGAAAACCGTCGTAGGCGAAAGCTCCGGCTGGCTGCACATGCTGGTGTGGATCGGTCTGTTCGGCCTGGTCGCCAGCTTCCACGGCATCATCCTCGGCTACTCGCGACAGTTTTTCGCCCTCGCCCGCGCCGGTTACCTGCCGGCGTCACTGGCCAAACTATCACGCTTCCAGACCCCGCACCGCGCCATTATCGCCGGCGGCATCATCGGCATCGCGGCGGTCTACAGCGACGGCCTGATCAACCTAGGCGGCCTGACCCTGACCGCGGCCATGATCACCATGGCGGTGTTCGGCGCCATCGTCATGTACATCATGAGCATGCTTAGCCTGTTCAAGCTGCGCAAGACCGAGCCCAACCTGGAGCGTACCTTCCGTGCTCCCGGCTACCCGATCGTGCCCGGCATTGCCCTGGTCCTGGCGGTGGTCTGCCTGATCGCCATGGCCTGGTTCAACGTGCTGATCGGCCTGATCTTCCTCGGATTCATGGTGGCGGGCTTCATCTACTTCAGCCTGACCGCACACTCCCGTGCTGCCGCGCCGAGCGACGCGATGCTCACTGGCCTGTAAGGATCGTACAAGAAGGGGCATACGGATCTAGACTTGAACCATTGGGCGCTGCAAAGGCTCAAACGGGTATCACAAGAAGGAGAACCCTATGCCCTGGTATGCCTGGTTAATACTGTTGGTTGCGATCGGCTCGATCGTCGGTGGCCTGATGATGCTCAGGGACTCGGCGAAGAAGCTGCCCCTCACCGAAGAACAGCTGAGGCGCGTGCATGAGCGCAACGCCGAAGCCGACGCGCAGGACGCGCGTAATCGTTAACCAACATCTGGAATGACACCTCTGTAGGAGCTGCCGAAGGCTGCGAAAGCGCTGTATCAGCCAGCCTCCATTGGCAGCCTTAGGCAGCTCCTACAGGTTGGCGCCTCAAAGTCAGAGCTTACTGACCCCCACCCCCGCCACCACCCCATTTGACGCCAGCGGCGTCACCGCTATGCGAAACGGCTGGAATATCTTCAGCATCTGGCCGTTGTCGCGCAGCTTCTTGAGCAAATCAGCAAACTGCGGCCCGGTAATGGCCGCATTCGGGCTCAGCAGCGCGTAATGGCGATAAACCTGATCAACGCGCTCCGAGGGCATCAACTGGCGAGCCTCGTCACGATTGCGCGCCATGAAATCACTGAGGTAGGAGCGCGTCACCAAAGCAATATCCGCCCGCCCGCGCAGTATCATCAGCAGATTGCTGTCGTGGGAATACGTCAGGCTGACATTGAAGTGATCGGCCAGGTACTTGGGGTCCGGATTGAACTGGGCAAACGCGTAATGATACCCGGCAAACAGCGCCAGGCGCTTGCCCTTCAGATCATTGAAGTAGCTCTGGTCGCGGCCCGGAGCCTTGCTGGCGACAAAGATCTCGGCGTCTTCCAGACCCATATCCACAGCAACGTGGGGAATGTCCTGCCAGCCCCATTCGGGATTCTCGAAGATGGCCATGTCGGTGCGGCCCTGCTCGAAATCGCGGAAACGTCGAGGAATCGAGGTTGGCACCAGGACAAACTTGTAATCGCTCTGAGCGGCATTCAGGGACTCGACCAGCTCCGGCAGCAGACCGGTGTCGGCACCCTTTTCCGGGCGAATCGTATAAGGCGGAAAATGCGCGGCCCCAATCCGCACAATCTGCTGGGCGCTGACCGGTAGCGCCAGCATTGTCACGGCAGCCAACAACACGCCCTTGAAGGCAGTCCGTACCGGCGAAAACATCAAGACTGCAACCTCCGTGGATTAGGGATACTGGCTAAGCTAGGAGGTTTCTGACGATTAAACAACTGGCAAATCAGCCCGCTGCGAGGCTTTTGTGAAGCGCCTCTTGACCTCGATGCTGGCATAAAGCCTTTTCGCCCAGCAGGGCCGGGATGAGAAGGCCTGCGCTATAAACCGCGCAGGCGAATCGCCTCTGAAAAATAATCCCAAAAAAGCACATATGTGCACAGTCCATACAGACAACACGACGAGACGGGCACTTGACGGCCTGATGCTTGTCCAGATGCCATTGCGGATAATCCCGACACTGCATCAGCGCACCGGGCAGAGCGGACTTTAAGTGTCTACGCTGCACTGAAACGCGAAAGAGGAGCTTGATATGCCGCACTGGCTGGTTATTGATCTGGAGGCGACCACCGAAGAAGGTGGCTGGCCCGTGGCTGAAATGGAAATCATTGAGATCGGCGCCACACTGGTCAATCAGGACGGACGCGAGCTGGACCACTTCGAACGCTTTGTCCGCCCGCAGCGGCGCCCTCTGCTGACTCACTTCTGTCGCGAGCTGACCCATATCAGCCAAGACAATATCGACACCGCTGCACCATTGGATACGGTATGGCCGCAGTTCGAGCGCTGGCTGGCTCATCATCAACCCAGGGTGATGGGCTGGGCCAGTTGGGGGGAATACGACAAGCACCAACTGGAAGAGCAATGGCGCCAGCACGAGCTGACCAGCGTGCTGACCGGCATGCCCTACGTCAACCTCAAGCAGCGCTTCGCCCAGGCCCGCCAACTGCAACGCGCGCCAGGCCTGAATGCCGCGTTGCAGCTGGCCGGAATGCAGTTCAGCGGGCAGCAGCACCGCGCCCTGGCCGACGCACGCAACACCGGGCGGTTACTGCCGTTGATCCTGCCGCGCTGAATAAGACTCACTTGCTTGAGGGGTGACGGTAACGGGTGCCTTGGGCATACTGGCCGCCTCTTTTTGCCCCTTGTCCGAGGAAATACCCATGTTCAAAGTCAACGAATACTTCGATGGCACCGTGAAATCCATCGCTTTCGCCCAGGCTGAAGGCGAAGCGACCATTGGTGTGATGGCAGCGGGCGAATACGAATTCGGCACAGCCAAGCGCGAAATCATGCATGTGATCTCGGGCGAACTGACCGTCAAGCTTCCAGACAGCAGCGACTGGGAAACCTTCAAGTCCGGCAGCCAGTTCAATGTGCCGGCCAACAGCAAGTTCCAGCTGAAAGTGCCTGTGGATACTGCTTACCTGTGTGAGTACCGCTAAGTTCTGAAGCCCCCGCACACCCGATAAAACATTCGATGCGGGAGCGAATTGTGGGAGCGAATTCATTCGCGAAGCGGCCATTACATCCGACGCATTTTTATCGTCTGAACACCGCCTTCGCGAATGAATTCGCTCCCACAGAATTCACTACCGCCCTGCTCCAATCTGTCGATTATTTACGACGCGCCATCCCGCGCATTGAACTGCAACGCCGCCAGCCGCGCATATAGCGGATTACTGGCGATCAGTTGCTGATGCGTGCCTACCGCCACCAGACGCCCCTGATCGATCACCGCAATGCGGTCGGCATTCTGCACGGTGGCCAGGCGGTGGGCGATGACCAGGGTCGTGCGGCCCTGCATCAGGCTCGGCAAGGCCTCCTGAATCAGATACTCACTCTGTGCATCCAGCGCGCTGGTGGCTTCGTCCAGCAGCAGGATCGGCGCATCCACTACCAGCGCCCTTGCAATCGCCAGCCGTTGACGCTGCCCGCCGGACAGGCCGAGGCCGCCGTCGCCCAGATGGGTCTTGTAGCCATCCGCCAGTTCCATGATGAACTCATGGGCATGGGCAATGCGCGCCGCCGCTTCGACCTGTTCGAAGGTCGCCGCCGGGTTGCCGTAACGGATGTTATCCTCGACGCTGCCGAAGAACAGCGCCGGGCTCTGGGAGACCAGGGCAAAACAGCGACGCAGGTCGAGAGGATCAAGACGCTGAATCGGCATGCCCTCGATCAGCACCTGACCCTGCTGCGGATCATAGAAACGCAGCAACAGATCAAACAGGGTCGACTTGCCGGCGCCTGAAGGCCCGACCAGGGCCAGGGTCTCGCCGGCATTGATAATCAGGCTCAGGGCATCGACGGCGTTGCGCTCGGGCCGTGACGGGTAGGCAAAGCTGACGCCCTGCAACTCCAGATTGCCACTGACCCGCTGCGGCAGGTTCAGCAGATCGCTGACCGGCGCATGAATTTCACTGCGCGCCTGCAACAGCTCACCAATGCGCTCAGCCGCACCGGCTGCCCGTTGCAGCTCGCCGAGGACCTCACTGAGGGTGCCGAAGGAGCTGCCGACGAGCAGGCTGTAGAACACGAATGCCGCCAGCTCGCCACTGGAGATGGTGCCCTCGATCACGTCCATGCCGCCGACCCAGAGCATTACCGCCACCGCCCCCAGCACCAATACGATCACCAGGGTAATCAGCCAGGAACGCTGCAAAATGCGTTTGCGCGCGGTCTCGAAGGCCTCCTCGGCAGTCACGGCGAAGCGTTGCTTGTCCTGCTGCTGGTGGTTGTAGGCCTGCACCGTCTTGATCTGGCCCAGGGCCTCGGCGACATAACTGCCGACATCAGCGACACGGTCCTGGCTCTGGCGCGACAGCGAGCGCACGCGACGGCCGAAAATCAGGATCGGCGCCACTACCAGGGGCAGCGCCACCACCACAATACTGGTCAACTTGGGATTGGTGATGAACAGCAGGATGATGCCGCCGATGACCATCAGCACGTTGCGCAGGAACATCGACAGCGACGAGCCGATTACCGACTGCAAGAGCGTAGTGTCGGCAGTCAGGCGCGACTGGATCTCGGAGCTGCGGTTGTTCTCATAGAAGCCCGGATGCAAATCGATCAGATGGTCGAAGACCTTCTTGCGCAAGTCTGCCACTACCCGTTCGCCAATCCACGACACCAGATAGAACCGCGAGAAGGTGCCAATGGCCAAGGCCACGACCAGCAACATGAACAGGCCGATGGATTCGTTGAGCATTTGCGGCGAGCGGGTCATGAAGCCGTGATCGACCATCAGTCGGATGCCCTGGCCCATGTACAGGGTGATGCCGGCAGTGACGATCAATGCCACCAGAGCCCCGAATGCCCGCCAGCGATAAGGCGCGAGAAACTGCGCCGCGAGACGGATTGCCTGACGCTGACGCCCGGAAAACACTGCGACCATGAAGCCTCCATCAGCCTGTGGCTGAACACGTGAGCGCCAGAGCCTACACCTAATCCCCGGTCACGTCGGCAACCGCAAGGATGAACTCTGCCGGACGAGACGAGTCAGGTTAGTAGTCAGGGTTTTAGATTGGATTGATCTAAGCCGACACTGGCAGCCAGTTACCGTTTCTGGTGGACTGGAGACGTACTTGAGGCACACGCGGATGTCATGGCGTGGTCATCAAGCAACAGTAGCTTGAGCACTACCTGATGAGCCGATGAGGAGAAAGACCATGAGCTTGCAAGACAGCCGTAATCAAGTCCAGGTCGTTCGAGCCAACCCTAACCTCCATGTAGGCGGGGCGGTACTCGACAAGGACGGGCGGGAAATCCTGATCACCGAAGAAATGGTTCAGGCCGCCTGCCAGGAATGCGACAAGCACTGGGTCAAACCGGAAAAACAAGATTGATGCGACAAAAAAAACACTTGAAACCCGACCCAGTTGTCGGGTTTTTCTTTTTGCGCAGACCGAATGATAAACACAGATTCGTTGGAGCGAGGCTCACCCGCGAACCTGACGATGCGGCGTATCAGGCACACCGCGTTACGCCCTTCGCGGGCAAGCCTCGCTCCAACGGTGCCCGTCGTTACACCAGGCTTGCACCCAAAGCGGTGACCAACTGCACCAACTGCGCAGCCTCCCCGTTGATCCGCACCGTCAGCCCATCGATCTCGCGACGCGGCGGGTAATGCTTGCGCAGGGCGTCAAAGGCCAGTGGCTGGCTGACTTCACCGACCAGGCTGCGGCGAAAATCGGCATCGTCGCGGCGCGGGTCGTAGACGCCGCGACACAGCATGTTCAAGGCCCAGGTCGGGTCAGTGCGGCTGTCCAGGGTGACTTCGGTGAGCCACGGCTGCGGCAACAGGTCGGCAAGCTTGATTGCTGCAGGCTGGCCAAGGAATGCACACAGCGCCTGATAGATCTGCGCAGTGCCGCGCTGGCGGCCGTCCAGGCTGTAACCGGCAATGTGCGGAGTGCCGATCACACACAGGTCGGCCAGCTCGGTATTGACCTTCGGCTCGCCCTCCCAGACATCCAGTACCGCTTGCAGGTCTTCGCGATCAAGCAGCACTTCGTGCAGCGCAGCGTTGTCCACCACCGGCCCGCGACTGGCGTTGATCAGCCAGCAACCCTGGCGCAATTGGCGCAGGCGAGCCGCATCGAACAAGTGCCAGGTCGGGTGTTCGCCGCCCTTGTCCAGGGGCGTGTGCAGGCTGATGGCGTCGCATTGCTCGATGATCTGCTCAAGGCTGACGAAATCGCCACCTTCGGCTGTCTGACGCACCGGGTCGCACACCAATACCTTCCAACCCAGCCCCTGCAGGACCTTGACCAGACGCCCGCCGACCTGACCGGCTCCGACCACGCCATAGGTGCGTGCAGCCAGGTCGGTGCCTTCGATCTCCGCCAGGGTCAGCAGGCTGCCCAGCACATAGTCCACCACGCCACGGGCGTTGCAGCCCGGAGCGCTGGACCACTGGATGCCCGCCTCGGCGAAATAATCCAGATCCAGATGATCGGTGCCGATGGTGCAGGTGCCGACAAAACGCACCGGGCTGCCTTCAAGCAGTTGCCGGGTCACCGGGGTGACCGACCGCACCAGCAGGATATCGGCCTCGGCCACCGCCGCGCGGTCGATGGAACGGCCCGGCAGACGATGGATATCGCCCAGATGACCGAAGAACGCATCGAGCAGCGGGATATTTTCGTCAGCAACGATTCGCATGGTGGAACTCCAGGCAGAGACAGATGCATAGCGCAGGGCGGATAACAGGATCAATCCTGCTTTTTGCGGATCCAGTACAGGAACGTGCCTTCCTGGGCCTGCTGCTCGACCAGCTCATGGCCGAGGAATACGCAGAACTTGGGAATATCGCGGCGGGTTGAGGGGTCGGTGGCAATGACCTTGAGCAGACCGCCCGCAGGCAGGTCGCGGACTTTCTGGTGCAGCATCATCACCGGCTCAGGACAGTTGAGGCCGCTGGCATCGAGGACAGCGTCCACGGCAAGACTTTCGATGGATTCAGGCATGAGGGACTCCAAAAACTGGCGGGTATTGTCGCTCAATTAACCCCTGCCAGCCACTGGAGGCACATTAGGGACGAATTGTGAGGCCTGCGCGCAGGCTGTGTGGGAGCGAATTCATTCGCGAAAGCGGTGTACCGGACGATGAAGATGCATCGGATGTACCGGCGTCTTCGCGAATGAATTCGCTCCCACTAGATTTGCTCCGTGCCCCGGTTAGTGTTTGCTGCGTGACAGCGCGGCGTCGTAGACGGGGCGGGATCTCCCACAAATTTTGCCTCTACAACATCCGCCGCCGCATATCTCACTTTATTTGCGCTTGATATCCAGGCGCCGCAAATGACAGGTCACTTCCTCGCGGTCGTGATACAGCTGCTTGCAACCAATGGAAACCTTGACCCCGCGCTCGCGAAAGCCGTCCTCGATGCGTTCGAGCAGGCGGCGCACTTCGGCGTAGCGCTGTTTCATCGGCAGTTTGAGGTTGACCACCGCCTCGCGGCACAGCCCTTCGCCCAGCCAGGTTTCCAGCAAGGCGGCGTTGCGCGCGGGTTTCTCGACGATATCGCAGACCATCCAGTCCACCGGCTGGCGGGGCTTGTAGGTAAAGCCGTCCGCCATCAGGTGCTGGACCAGACCGGTGTCCATCAGGCTTTCGGCCATCGGCCCATTGTCGATCGCGGTGACCAGCATGCCCCGGCGTACCAGTTGATAAGTCCAGCCGCCCGGCGCGGCACCGAGGTCGACGCCGGTCATATCGCTGGACAGGCGCTCGTCCCACTGGTCACGGGGAATGAAGTGGTGCCAGGCCTCTTCCAGCTTCAGGGTCGAGCGGCTCGGTGCCTCGCGGGGGAACTTCAGGCGCGGGATGCCCATGGGCCACATGGCTGAGTTACCGGCATCGGCCATACCGAGGAAAACCTCGCGGCCACTCTTGAAGGTCAACAGCAGGCGCGGCTTGCGCGGGTCTTCCTGCAATTTGCCAGCCTGGGTCAGGGCCTTGCGCAACGGCGCCTCGAACTTCTTGCAGAAGGTCGACAGTTCCTTGCCGTCGTTGGTGTCCACCACTTCCAGCCACAGACTGCCGCACACCGGAAAATCAGCCATCTGCGCCAAAATCACGCTGATACGGTCGGTCTCCGGCAGGTCGACGAACAGACCGCGCGCCCATTGCCGAGGAAAGATCAGCTCGGCGAAGCGCTGACCCTGCATCAGGCGCTCGGCACCGTCCGGCTCGGTGCAGATGAATTCGGCACAGGCGCTGTTCGGTTTGGCCTTGGCATAACCGGCGACATTCAGGCGAGCGGCGTGTTCAGCGATTTCCGAGCAGACCTCCCCCTCGAAACCAGGCCGGCAATGCATCAACAGGGTGTTCATGGGCAACTCCAAAAACCAGGTGGCCGGGGCGTCACCCCACAGACTTCAAAGGCGCGCATGATAGCCGAATCAGGAACCACTGGCGCTGCCAAGCGGTCCAGTGCATAGAACCAGCCTGTAAATGCCGTCATTTGGCGACTCATCCAGTCCGTAACCGTGCGGACCGTTCGGGAGTTATTTTCATGTCTTCGCTCGATAGCCTGAAAAGCCTCAAGACCCTGCAAGTCGATAACAAGACCTACCACTACTTCAGCCTGCCTGACGCCGCCCGCAGCCTGGGCGACCTGGACAAGCTGCCCATGTCCCTGAAAGTGCTGTTGGAAAACCTGCTGCGCTGGGAGGACGGCAAGACCGTCACCGGCGACGACCTCAAGGCCCTGGCCGCCTGGCTTGGCACACGCAGCTCGGACCGGGAGATTCAATACCGTCCGGCGCGGGTATTGATGCAGGACTTTACCGGCGTGCCGGCGGTGGTCGACCTGGCCGCCATGCGCGCCGCCGTGGCAAAGGCCGGTGGCGACCCGCAGCGGATCAATCCGCTGTCGCCAGTGGACCTGGTCATCGACCACTCGGTCATGGTCGACAAGTTCGGCAATGCCGAGGCCTTTGCCGAGAACGTCGATATCGAAATGCAGCGTAACGGCGAGCGCTACGCCTTTCTGCGCTGGGGCCAAAGTGCCTTCGACAACTTCAGCGTGGTACCGCCGGGCACCGGCATCTGCCATCAGGTCAACCTGGAATACCTCGGTCGCACGGTCTGGACCAAGGACGAAGACGGCCGTACCTATGCCTTCCCCGACACCCTGGTCGGCACCGACTCCCACACCACCATGATCAACGGCCTCGGCGTACTCGGCTGGGGCGTGGGCGGCATCGAGGCGGAAGCGGCGATGCTCGGCCAGCCGGTATCGATGCTGATCCCGGAAGTGATCGGCTTCAAACTGACCGGCAAGCTCAAGGAAGGAATCACTGCTACTGACCTGGTGCTGACGGTCACGCAAATGTTGCGCAAGAAAGGCGTGGTCGGCAAATTCGTCGAGTTCTATGGTGACGGCCTCGCCGACCTGCCCCTGGCTGACCGCGCGACCCTGGCCAATATGGCCCCGGAATACGGCGCGACCTGCGGGTTTTTCCCGGTGGACGATGTGACACTGGACTACCTGCGCCTGTCCGGGCGTCCGACTGAAACCGTCAAGCTGGTCGAAGCCTACTGCAAGGCCCAGGGGCTGTGGCGCCTGCCGGGCTCGGAGCCTGCCTTCAGCGACAGCCTGGAACTGGACATGGACCAGGTCGTCGCCAGCCTCGCCGGGCCGAAACGCCCGCAGGACCGCGTCGCCCTGCCTGCCGTGCCGCAGGCCTTCACCGACTTCCTCGGCCTGCAACTGGCGCCGCCCAAACATGCGGAAAGCCGCCTGGAAAGCGAGGGCGGCGGTGGCGTTGCGGTCGGTAATGCCGATCAGGTCACGGGCGAAGCCGACTACGAATATGAAGGCCATACCTATCGCCTGAAAAACGGCGCCGTGGTCATCGCCGCGATCACTTCCTGCACCAATACGTCCAACCCCAGCGTGATGATGGCGGCAGGTCTGGTGGCGAAGAAGGCCGTGGAGAAAGGCCTGCAACGCAAGCCGTGGGTAAAAAGCTCCCTGGCGCCAGGCTCCAAGGTTGTCACCGACTACTACCTCGCCGCCGGGCTGACGCAATACCTCGACGCCCTGGGCTTCGATCTGGTCGGCTACGGCTGCACCACTTGTATTGGTAACTCCGGGCCGCTGCCGGAGCCCATCGAGAAAGCCATCCAGACCTCCGACCTGACCGTGGCCTCGGTGCTGTCCGGTAACCGCAACTTCGAAGGCCGCGTGCACCCACTGGTCAAGACCAACTGGCTGGCCTCGCCGCCCCTGGTGGTGGCCTACGCCCTGGCAGGCAGTGTGCGCATCGATTTGAGCAGTGAACCTTTGGGCACCGGCTCCGACGGCCAGCCGGTGTATCTGCGCGATATCTGGCCGACCCAGAAAGAAATCGCCGCCGCCGTGGAGCAGGTCAATACCGGCATGTTCCACAAGGAATACGCCGAAGTCTTTGCTGGCGACGCCCAATGGCAGGCCATTGAAGTGCCTCAGGCCGCGACCTACGTCTGGCAGGATGACTCCACCTATATCCAGCATCCACCCTTCTTCGAAGATATCGGTGGGCCGTTGCCGGTCATCGAAGACATCGGCGGCGCACGGATTCTTGCCCTGCTCGGCGACTCCGTGACCACCGACCACATCTCTCCGGCCGGCAATATCAAGGCCGACAGCCCGGCAGGCCGCTACCTGCGTCAGCAAGGCGTGGAGCCTCGGGACTTCAACTCCTATGGCTCGCGCCGGGGCAATCATCAAGTGATGATGCGCGGCACTTTTGCCAATATCCGCATCCGCAACGAGATGCTGGGTGGCGAGGAAGGCGGTTTTACTCTGCATGTGCCGACCGACGAAAAGCTGCCGATCTACGATGCTGCCATGCGCTATCAGAGCGAAGGCACGCCATTGGTGGTGATCGCAGGGCAAGAATACGGCACCGGCTCCAGCCGCGACTGGGCCGCCAAGGGCACCAACCTGCTGGGGGTCAAGGCGGTACTGGCCGAAAGCTTCGAACGCATCCACCGCTCCAATCTGGTGGGCATGGGCGTACTGCCGTTGCAATTCAAAAATGGTCAGAGCCGCAAGACCCTCAAGCTCAGCGGCAAGGAAACCCTGAATATCAGCGGCCTGAGCAACGCCGACCTGCAACCGGGGATGAGCCTGAGCCTGGAAATCGTCCGCGAAGACGGCAGCCGGGAAAGCCTCGATGTGCTGTGCCGGATCGACACGCTCAATGAAGTGGAATACTTCAAGGCGGGAGGGATTCTGCACTATGTGCTGCGGCAGTTGATCAAGCAGGGGTAAAGGCCAGCATCCTGTGGGAGCGAATTCATTCGCGAAAGCTGCATTCCAGGCAACAGATATCTAGCGGATGTCATGGCCTATTCGCGAATGAATTCGCTCCCACAATTCGCTCATAGCATGTGCTTCCCCCTGCCAAGGGTTTGTTTTGTAAAAGTTGCGTGTACCGCAACTTTGCGTAACACCTACACCCAAAGTAGCACCCCTCCAGTCACCATTCAGGGCTAAACTGCGCTCCGCCGTGAATGGCGCTCTGGAGTTTGTCTTGCCTGTTATCCGCTGGACCGCTTTCGTTTTACTCGCCCTGGGCTACGGCCTGGCCTTGGCCTACGGTCAATTGCAACCCTGGGCAGTTCTCGCTTTTGCCTTGCTCGCCGTGGCGGTTATCTGCATCCGCCCCACGCAGCCCAATCATGTCCGCTGGCTCGGTCACGGCCTGTTTGTCGTGCTGGCCATCGCCCTGGCGGCCCACTGGCTGCCCGGTTTTGCCAACGCCCGGGTGATAACGGCGATGCGTCTGAGCCCTGAGGCCGCGCCGTTCACAATGAACCTCAACCTCGACAAACCGCTGATCGGCTTCTGGCTGCTGCTGGCCTGCCCCTGGGTGGCGAAGGGCGTCTGCGACGCACGCACGCTGCGAATCACGTTAACCACGCTCGCACTGACCACCGTAGCCTGCATGACGCTGGCGATGTTCTTGGGGGTCGTTATCTGGTCGCCAAAATGGCCGGATACAGCGGCACTATGGCTGGCAAACAACCTGCTTTTGGTAAGCCTGACGGAAGAGCTGCTGTTTCGTGGCTATATTCAAGGCGGCTTGCAACGTTTACTCAAAGGGATCGCACAGGGCGACACCCTGGCCCTGGGGTGCGCTGCGGCACTGTTCGGGCTGGCCCACATTGGAGGTGGATGGCAATGGATGTTCCTCGCGACATTGGCCGGTGTCGGCTACGGCGTGGCTTATCGATGGGGCGGCCTCCCGGCGGCAGTCCTCACTCATTTCGGCCTGAATCTGGCGCATTTCGGCCTGTTCAGCTACCCGATGCTGGAGTGAACGGCCCTTGCACTCAAACGAGTGTGCAGTGATCGTCACCCACCCTTCGTCTCAATTTATCGACATCGCTGCCGATAACTCTCGAAAGCCTATGCGGATCTAATCAGCTCATGCGCAATAACCAGCCTGTCACTCAACGCGAACGCACCTTTGCGGCGCAACAGCGATTGATCTCCACCACCAATGCCAAAGGGGTGGTCACTTACTGCAACGAAGCATTCGTCGAAATCAGCGGTTTTACCCGTGAAGAGCTGCTCAACGCGCCCCATAACATCGTGCGCCATCCCGACGTGCCGCCGGCTGTGTTCGAACACATGTGGACCACCCTCAAACAGGGGCAACCCTGGATGGGCATCGTCAAGAATCGTTGCAAAAACGGCGACCATTACTGGGTCAACGCCTACGTCACACCGATGTACGAGAACAGCCAGGTCGTCGGTTTCGAATCGGTGCGGGTCAAGCCGACCGCCGAGCAGATCAAGCGTGCCGAAGCGTTGTATGAACGCATCAACAAGGGCAAGTCGGCCATCCCGAGCCGGGACAAGTGGCTGCCGGTGCTGCAGGACTGGCTGCCCTTCATCATGGTCAGCCAGATCAGCTTCCTGATTGGGGTGTGGCTCAACTCGCATTGGGGCTTTGTGTTGGCTGCAGCGGTTTCCGTGCCGCTCGGGCTGCTCGGGCTGAGCTGGCAACAGCGCGGAATCAAGCGTCTGCTGCGCCTGGCCGAACAAACCACGTCCGACCCGCTGATTGCACAGATGTACACCGACAGCCGTGGCCCTCAGGCGCGCCTGGAAATGTCCATCCTCAGTCAGCAAGCCCGCCTGAAAACCTGCCTGACCCGCTTGCAGGACACTGCCGAGCAACTCAACGGCCAGGCACGCACCTCAAACTCCCTGGCCAATGCCAGCTCCAGCGGCCTGGAGCGTCAGCGCGTCGAGACCGAACAGGTCGCCACGGCCATCAATCAGATGGCCGCGACCACCCAGGAAGTCGCCAATCACGTCCAGCGCACCGCTGACGCCACGCAACAGGCCAATGAGCTGACCCGTCGCGGCCGTGACATTGCCGGCGAGACCCGCGAAGCCATTCAACGCCTGTCGACATCCGTGGGCGAGACCGGCCTGACAGTGACCCAACTGGCCAAGGACAGTGACGAAATCGGTGGCGTGGTCGATGTGATCAAGGGCATTGCCGACCAGACCAACCTGCTGGCCCTCAACGCCGCCATCGAAGCGGCACGGGCCGGGGAAATGGGCCGTGGCTTTGCCGTGGTTGCCGATGAGGTCCGCCAACTGGCGCAGCGCACCACCGAATCCACCGGGCAAATCCATGGCCTGATCGCCAAGCTGCAACAGACCGCCAACAACGCCGTGCAAACCATGAACTCCGGCCATCGTCAGGCCGAAGAAGGCGTTGCCCGGGTACTGGAAGCCGACCAGGCGCTGATCGGCATCAGCGAGGCGGTGGCCAACATCACCGACATGACCACCCAGATCGCTGCCGCCACCGAGGAGCAAAGCGCCGTGGCCGACGAGATCAGCCGCAATATCGCCACCATCTCGCAACTGGCCGACCAGACCGCAGACGAAGCACAACGCTCGGCCAAACTCAGCGGTGAGCTTACCGATACGGCCAACACCCAGTACTCGCTGGTGGAGCGTTTTAACCGATAGGTTGGAGGGCCCCTGCCATGCGCAGGGGCTTGCTTCAATCTCACTTGTCGTGGGGAGCCGCCTGGGTGGCGAACGAGTGCGTGCGCTCGCTGCGCCACCGCTCTCGCAGCCAGCCAGCTCCGACAGAGCTCATTCTAAAAACAGCGGTCCAAACCATTGCTTATATTCATATGGTCAAGACTTCCCAACAGGCCCACACATTTGAATGACAGACTTATATATTAATGCTGAGTGTATTTTCTGATATCTGAGTAGGCAATTTCCTAGGACGCCTTACTGTCGCCAATAACGACTTATTTATGACTAATCTCCTACAGGCTTCCTACAGAAAAGCCGCCCCTCCTGGCAAAAATCCCTCACGCCGCTGATCGACACATCCCTCGCCACACGGGCGATACAGACCATTTACAACGTAAACCTGCATCTACCAGGCAATAACTTGCAACAACCACTGTTGCCTTTTTGAACACTATCCCGGTACAACCCCTCAAACTTGACGCACCTGCCAATTACCACCTGTAATGTTTGTCGCCAAATAAAACGGTGAACATCAGTAGTTAACTATTTATTGCCCAATGGTTAATACAGGAGCCGATGATGAACGTACACGACCAAGACAGCCCCTCAGGCCACTCAGTTGAACAACACGACATATCCCGCGACGACACCTCAGGAAACCCGCCCATCCTTCCTGCAAAGGACCACGGCGTCCCCGAGCCCCATCGACCCTGGGTACAAGACATCTCCAACACGCTGCAAGCCCCGCGACTGCCCAACCTCAACCCGCAAAACATCAGCCATGCCCAGGCCTGGGCCGGTATCTGCATCCATATCCCCGGTTCGCCGCGGATGGCCGAGGGCGACACCATCGTCTTCCACTGGGGCCTGAACCGTTCCTCGACCCGCATCATGCACGCCGTCGGCATGACCGCCACCGTGCGCGTGCTGTGCATCGCCTACAGCTTTGTCAGCCATATCCAGTACGGCCTGGTCGATGTGTATTTCGAGGTCTTTCGCCGCGGCAAGAAGATCGGCACATCGCCGGCAACACGGGTCATCGTCCAGCGCGACCCGGCACACCAGCGCGACACCGAGAGCTGAACCCAACACTCGTTGCAGAGGAGGACCTGCATATGCAAACACTGAAATCCCCGAGCCCCGGCCATCAGGATGAATGGCCGGCGCCAGAACCTGAGACCGCTACACCACCGGCGCCTGAACCCGAACCCAAACGGCCGACAGAGCCGCTTTGCCCGCCGCTCTTTCCCCAAGCCAACAGCAGCAACTCGATCTGCCCGATCTTCAGCCCCATGGGCACCTGTCTCAAGGTTCGGCCATATCCGGCGATGAAAGTCGGCGATACCGTCATGGCCTGCGTGACGTTCTTCGACCGGGCAATCGGTGGCCTGCCGATCAGCCGCGCCGACTTCACCCAGACACAACTGGTCATGCGCCAGCACATGCAACTGGGCCTGCACTTTTTCATTCCCAGGGAGCACTTGCACGCCGTCGGCTATGGCCGCGCCGAAGCCCACTATCGGGTCATCCGTAAAAAAAACGAGCGCCGCTCCGCGACCTGTGACGCATTGATAGATATGCGTTACTACAGCCAGTGCTCCTCAATGGCGACCTGACCAACGAAAAAAGGGCCCCTGCGCAAAAACGCAGGAGCCCTGAAAATCACCCGATCCGCAGATCGGGCGAGGTTAGCCAGCCTAGATCAGAACGCCAGGCGCAACCCGAGGTTCGCGCCCCATGGCTGCTCGACATCCTTGCCTTTCATATAGTCAAAGTCGGCATGCAACTGCAGGCGCTCGGACAACGACACCGCCACACCCGCCCCCACTTCGGCACGGGAGCCGAACAGGTTGTTGTCGAAGCCTGTGCCATTGATTTTGACCTCGTTGCGCCGCGAGAACTCCTGAGCCAGGGCCACCCGCACATACGGCTGCAACAGGCCGCCATCCTTGAGCTGCACGCTCTTGCCGAGGGTGCTGCCGACCTTGCCGAGGGTTGACTGCGTACGGTTGTTCTTCGCCTGCAGGCCGTTATCCATGCGATAGCTGTCGCCCTGCACCACCACCGTCGCCAACTGGGCAAAAGGTTCGAGGAAATAGTCGTCGCCCAGCTTGACATGCCGGCCGAACTCCACCGAGCCACCGACAGCCGAGTTGTCGTAATCCCCCTTGCTCTTGCTGGCATCGCTCATGGCCACATCGGATTCATTACGGAACCGGTTGAGCTTGAGCACACCATCCAGGTAATAGCCGTCCTCCGACAGCCAGGTGCCATAGGCGCCCACGTAGTAGCTATTAACCGTGCCGGCAGTGCCGCGACTCAGATCCAGATCCGACTTGCTGTAACCCCCCATCAGGCCCAACAGCAATTGACCGCTGGCAACAGGCACCGGCGCATCGGCACCGACCGACAGACCGCTCTGCTGCTGCCGGTAATCGATGCCATCACTGGTGGTGGCATTGAACCGATTGCCATAGGCCCGAATCCAGCCGCCACCCTGCTCAGTACCGCGCACCTCGCCCATGCGACTGCGCAAGGTCGACAGCTCACTCATCCAGATGGTCGGCGCCGCATTGAACAGCGCCAGAGCCGAGCGCGCCGACGGGCTGACCGTCTTGCCATCACCGACAATGAACCAGTCATGGCCCTGCTGCTGCAGCAGATAGGAGTAAGCCCCCAGGTCCACCCGGCCACCCAACAGATTGAAGCGGGCATCCCCCCCTTCGGTATGCACCACCCGCACCGGCTGCATATCCGGCGATACGCCCTCGACCCCGGTGTTCTGCACGCGCAGATCAAACTCCCCCGTGGCCCGCCCCTCGACATTGATCAGGTCGCCCTGCCCTTCATCGAGATTGACCCGCATATCAAACACACCGCTGCCGGACAAACCCTTGAGCGACAACTGATGAAACCCCTGCTCGGCAAAACTCACCTGCCCGCCGTCCATGGCCAACGCATTCACCGCGCCATCACCGACCATCTGCCAATGCGCCCCCGAATTGATCGCCAGGGATTTGCTATTGACGATATTGCCGGTGAGCTGCGCGTGGTTTTGCAGGGTGATATTGAGATTGCTGTCCTCGCTGGCCTGCAGATTGCCGTTCAGAGTGCTGTTATCGACCCGGAAGGAGACTGGCGCGGTGCCGATGACATCCAAGAGGGTGTTGGTGCTGGATTGGAGGGTTGAGTTGTTTTGGATGGTGATATTGGTGTCGACACGATCAGTGATGGTATCGACGACGATTGCGGCCCCATCGAGGCCGCGGACGGTGGAGTTGTCGACAGTGAGGTCATTATGGATAACGACGTCCGTAGGCAAACCCTGCAAATCATCGATAAATCTGATGCCTGTTTTATCGCTTTCGACCAAACTGCCATGCTGCAGCGTCACCTTGCTACCGTTAATACGGAGACCATCTGCCATACCGTCTAGGTCAACGTAGGAAAAAATATCTGTGCTGCTAAGCGTCACCAGACTCCACGTCCCAGCCGTAACGCCTGTATTCACACCGGAAACCGTACTATCGTTTATATTTACAACAGTACCTCCGGCACCATCCGCGGCACCGAGGGCTACCACCGCCGCACCGCCAGCTCCTTTTATATTGCTAAAGCCAATATTAACTTCTGAATCATTATGAGCGTGAACTCCTAGACGAACCATACTGTTATCAATATTAACATTAGACCCTTGAACGATAATCAGATCAACAGTAGCACCACCTGATACGTTTAAAACACCTCCGCGCTCGACATTATAGGAGTCAGGAGGCGTGTCCCCATTTACATTTAGCACATACCCATCAACTTCTATCGTTTGTATAACCGATCCATCCGACAGTGTATGGGCAGATCGTTTCATACCTTCACTTATATTCGCGTTAAGCGCTTGTTGGGCTGCTACGTCACTCCCAATCAAGGCCCGATTTCCATCCATTGCCGTCGCGTATCCAGGAGAAAGGCTCGCCATAACCACTATGGTCCCGATTCCGCTCCGAGGCAGCAATCTTCTATTCACTCGCATTGATCTGTATCCAGGCTACATTCGAAAGGATACTGTGAATCGAAGAAGAGACAAACTTGAATCCGCAACTCCTAACCAGATGTAGGATTACTCTGATTATCCAGAGAGACTGGGACTACATAATTATTTTTTATGATACTACTACCCAACGACCTACTTTTTGTGATTACGTTGCCTTGCCAGGAACTCCAAGTTAAACCCTACCGAAAAATAAAAAATAAATATTCAACACCTCCTTGTTGACAGCTTGCAAAAAATCCTATTAGTTAAAAATGGAGACAGATGAGCAGGATCCTGTCTTACAGGCAGAGTGGGCATAGATGCATTCCACGACTTGCATAATACAATTGATAAATTAGAAAACTTTGCCACCTTGCTCATGCGAGGGAGCAAAATAATTGAATAGAGTGGAGCTTCATATGAATAGATCGCTGAAAAACTCAACACCCAATCGTGAGGATATTGATCAAAGGCAGTACGAAAACGTGGTATTACCCAAGATCCCCGCTGCTATTCACGACGAGGACCATCAAGGATTAGTACCCATTAGCGCACTGACAACCCCAATAAGGGTTGAATTTTCCGTATGGAATGACGCTAAGCCTGGTGATACTTACCAATTGCTTTGTGACAATGTTTTTATAGCGCAGGTCAAAACAATCAGAAGCGAACTACCCGGAGATCCTTTATTTCTTGAGTATTATGGAAAATACGATCTTGAAACAAACAAACACTACTACGAAGAAGGTATATATTCCCTCGCCTATCGCACCGTCAATGTCCGCAACGGTACGCATGAAGACTCGGCTCCCGTCCGCATAGAAATCGACCTTACCCCACCCGGCCTGCCGCAACTGGCCCCCCTCAAGTTCCCCGAACAGATCGCAGACGGCCTGACCTCGGCGGAACTTACCGCCATGGGTAATCAACTGGTCGTTGAAGTCGATCGCTATACCGATATGTATCAACACGACGTTATTCGTACTTTTTGGGGTGATATCGAAGGGCCAAGTGTTGTCGTCAATAGAGCCGACGTAGAGTCAGGACGCGTGCAGATTATTTGCAGCCGCGAGTTTTTGGAAAGTCTGGGCCACTTCAATGGCATCGTCACTTATACGGCCATGGACCGTGCAGGGAACGTTTCCCAGCCGTCCCTTGGCGCTCCGTTTCAATCATCCGTGATGATTCCCGATGACTTCCCGGCGCCGATTATCGACCCGGCACTCGGTACGCTGGTCGATTACGCCGAAGCCTGTCAGGGCGTGTTGGTTGTTATTCCCCAATATCCAGGCGCTGTAGCGGGTGATCAGGTCACGTTGTACTGGGAGGGCATTGCCTCGGCAGCTCAACTGGTTGCCGCAGGTCATGAAAATGATGCCGCCGTGTTGACGATTACCGTGCCCTACACCACCACAGCGGCGATGCCTCAAGGCCTGGCCCGCGTCCGTTATGAAGTCACAAGAGACGGGCAATTGTTTGGTACTTCCTTGCAAAGCAGCATCGAAGTCTTTGTCAGCTGGCCCGGTCCCAGTGATCTGGTCGCGCCGGTTATTCAGGGCACCAGCGCGAACCCGGATGCTCTCGATAACTTCATTGACGAGGATGATTATGAGCTCAATAGCCGCGCCGTCATTCGATGGAACAGTGGATTTGCAATCAATGATGAATTGAACCTGCATTGGGGCCATGAAAATATTGCGCAGTGGTATCAGGTTACGGCCGGTGATATCAGTGCACAACAGGATCTATTGATTCCGATCCCTCAAACCATCATGAAAATCGGTGGTAGCGGCTCGCAGATCCCGGTGTTTTACACATTGACCCGCCTGGGCAATCCCAACCCGTCAAAATCGCCGGAACAACGGGTCATCGTACGCCGTAAAAGGCAGCCATCGTTATGTGGTTGTCACTGCCCGGTCATTTACGCCAATAGCGCGGTGGCTATGACGGCATAACTAGAAAGCGCATCACCCACATTCACTTTATCGAATTTTCTATTAATTGTATGGAGATATCCATGAATACTGCTTCGCAAAAAACAACAGACACCCATAACTTTATTGATGACATTCAATATCGGCAGATGGTCCTGCCCAATATTCCAGACGCTATCTATGATGAGGATCACGACGGCCTGTTACCACTTGGCATGTTGAACAAACCTCTGCGGGTTGAATTCGCCGGGTGGCCTGGTATTGCTCCTGACCACAGCTATCAACTGCTCTGGAACGGCGCCCTCATCGGTGAAATTAAAATGACTACCACAGAGAAACCGCTTGATCCGCTGTTTCTTGACGTGCCTGTCGAATACTTGGTGGAAGGTATCTACACCGTTGCTTATCGTGCAATCAATACCGAGAACGGTGTGCATGCAGATTCCGCAACAGTGCGCCTGGAAATCGTAATGACACCACCCGGCTTACCAAAACTGGCGCCTATGAAGTTCCCGGATGAAGTCGATTGCGGGCTCACCTCGGCAGAACTGACCATTCTGGGCGATCAACTGGTCGCGGAGATCGGTAGTTACGCCGGCATTTACCAACATGATGTAATCAGGACATTCTGGAGTGACATGGAAGGGCCAGGCGCGGTTGTCAGCAAAACGGCCACCGGACTTAATCGTATCCACGTGACTTACACCAGAGACTTTCTGCAAAGCCTGGGCAATTTGATGGCTTCGTCACTTACACCGTGAAGGATCGCGCCGGAAATATTTCCGAACCTTCGCTGGGCACTCACATTCGACTGTTATTAAACAACGTTTCTGAGTGTTCCAAAAATCTGGAAACTGATGATAAGGCCGCCTCTGACCGCCATTCCCATAATGTCGTGGATATCACTTTGCATCTGCACAGTTCTCTGTCCACCCAACTCAAGTAATAAACGTTAATCAATACAATGGAGAAGCATATGAACACTTCACAGCAAAAACCCGTCCTCAATACCACTCGCACGTATCCAGGACAGCCTCGTGAGCTAACGCCGCCCACCGTGATAGGCGCCATTTACGACGAAGATCATGAGGGGTTGTTGCCCGTCAATGCGCTGACCCAGCCCCTGAAAGTTGAGTTCACCGTGTGGGACACTGCCCGCACGGGCGATACATACCAACTTCTCTGGAACAGCGTACTGGTGAGTACCGTTAAAACAATCGCCGCTGAACAGGAAGGCGATCCAATCTTTCTCGAACTGCCGGTCCAGTTTCTCCAAATGGAAGGCGCGCATGGCCTTGCTTATCGTACAGTCAATGTGCGCAACGGCACCCATGAGGACTCGCCAGCGGTCCGTGTGGAGATCGATCTGACCCCACCCGGACGACCACAGTTGGGACCGATGAAGTTTCCGCAGGAAATCGAAGGTGGCCTGACTTCAGCCGAGCTGACCTCGCTGGGCGATGTACTGGTCGCCGAGATCGGCAGCTATACCGGCATGTACCAACATGACGTGATTAGAACTTACTGGGGCGCGGTAGAAGGGCCAGGAGCGGTGGTCAATAACACCGACATGGGACTTAACCGCGTCCAGATAACCTATACCCGTGCATTTCTGGAAAGCCTGGGTGACTTCAATGGAGACGTCACTTATACAGTGACTGATCGTGCCGGTAATCTTTCCGCGCCGTCGCTGAATACCCATGTTCAGTTGGCTCTGAACGACGCGCCTAATGATTTCCCGGCGCCCATTATCGATCCTGCCGTCGGCGCGCTAATTGATTATGCAGAAGCCCGCTCAGGCATCACCGTCGATATTCCTCGCTATCCGGGTGTTGAGGCGCTTGACCAGATCATCCTGACCTGGGAAGGCATCGCTTCTGCTCCACAACTTGTTCCAGAGGGCAGTGAAACTCAGCCTGCAGTGCTTTCATTCACCGTGCCTTACCTGACGATTGCCGCGAAAGCGGAAGGCGTTGCCCATGTGACCTATTCGGTACACAAAGCCGGGCAGCTTTTTGGCACCTCGCTGGAGAGCAGTATCGACGTCTTCGTCACCTTGCCCGGCCCCAGCGAACTGGACGCACCGGTCATTCAAGGCAGCAGCGCATCGAACCCGAACACTGACGATAACTTCATTGATGAGGATGATTATGAGCTTAATAGTCGCGCCATCATCAAATGGAAAACCGGTTTTGCCCTCAGCGATGAGCTGAACCTCTATTGGGGCGGTGAAACTATCCTTGCCTGGTATCAAATCAAGGCCAGCGATATCAGTGCGCAGCGGGACCTGATCCTGCCAATCGCCAATGAAACGATGAAAGCCCAAGGAACAGGGGCACAAATTCCCGTGTTCTACACCTTGACTCGCCTGGGCAACCCCAATCCGAAAGAGTCCCTCGTGCAGGAGGTCGTGGTGCGCTCCAAGGATGAAATGCCGGGAGGTGTCGATGGTCCGAACGGCCCAACATTCAATACAACACCAGAAGGCTACGTCGGCCCTATCGAAAACCCCAACGGCGCGGTAGTAACCATTGCTCCCTACTTGAATATTCGCGAAGGGCAAACCATTGAATTCACCTTCAAGGCTTTCGACGAAACGAATAACCCTCTTCCAGCAGCCGACTTTTCCGGTGAACGAACACTGGATAGAAACGACGTGATCAATGGTTACGCCTTCACTGTTCCGCTGGATAACCTCAAACGAATCTGTTTCGGCTTTGGCGAGGCTTATTTCAAAGTAGTGCCAGCCGCAGGCAGCAATCAAAGCGCCGCTACTTCCAGAACCACACGTGTACCCATCGACATGACCATCGCTGGCAAACGCTGTAACTGGCTCGCCGCAGCATCTGAGTAATCAGTTGTACACCCGTTATCGCCCGAGCGGCGATAACGGACTCTGAATTTTTAGCAATACAAGGAGTTTACTTATGTATCAGCAACCACAAATCCAGGTTTATAGCGGTGAGGTTGACAACAACCTCCCTCTCCTCAACATCGCAATTGCCCTCAACGAGGACGGCTTGCTGCCGCTTAGTGCCCTGAATGCTCCGGTTCAGGTCACTTTTGCGGCCTGGAACGATATCCGCGTCGGGACAACTTACCAATTGCTCTGGAACGGCCAACCCACGGGTCCGATCAAAAACGTCCAACCTATGGACAGGCCGGGCGATATTCTGACGCTGGAAATACCGATTAACGTGCTGCTTGAGGGCAAACACCGGATTGCATACCTGCTCACCAACACAAACAACAACACCACCAACCAATCCCGTCCGACCTCACTAGAAGTCGACCGCACCTCCCCCGGCAACCCCTTGCTGGCCCCCATCATCTTCCCCGCCGCCGCCCTCGACGGCCTGACCAGCGATGAGCTGCAAGCCATGGGCAATGTCCTGCAAGGCACCATCGCTGGCTATAACGGCATGGCCAAACTCGACCGTATTCGCACGTTCTGGAACGGTCAGCCTGGGCCGGAGGCGGTTGTGGGTGAGGACGATATGGGGCTCAGGCGGGTGATGGTTGATTTCACCCGGGCGTTTCTGGAGTCCATCGGTGATATCGAGGCGCCGGTGCATTACACCGTGACCGATCTGGCGGGCAATCTGTCGATGAGTGCGGCGCCGGTACGGGTGAAGTTGCAACTGGCGGTGGTTGCGCCGCTGCCGGTGCCGCAGGTCAGGGAGGCAGTCGGTGATGTGCTGGATCCGGCCAACGCGACTAATGGCGCGACGGTGCTGGTCGATGCCAGTGCCAATTTGCGGGCTGGCGATCGGGTGGTGGTCAACTGGCAGGGGGTCAATGCCAGCGACAGCAAGGAAAAGGTCATTACCGCCGCCGAGGCTGGCCTGGAGTTGCCGGTGCTGTTTTCCAGTGCCGTGGTCGGCGCCAATCAGGGTACGACGGTGGCGATTGCCTATGTGGTCCATCGCGCCAATGGTGTGGCGCAGCAGTCCGCCAGCCTGTCATTGCGCGTAGTGGGCAGCGTCGGCCTGGAGTTCGACACCTCGCCTGCCCGCCTGGACGGCAAGGTCTATCTGTTGCCGGGCAATCCCGAGGTTCTGCCCACCTTCCCAGCCGGCACCACCTTGCATCGCGTGGCCAGTGGTGGTCGGCCGCCTTATACCTATCGCTCCAGCGATGAGCGGGTGGCGGTGGTCGATGATACTGGCCTGACGTCGGTGCGCGGCAAGGGCACTGCGACCATTTCGGTGACCGATAGCCAGGGCGCGAGCCTGAGTTACCCGGTGACAGTGACCGGGGTCATTCATTGCGTGGGCCTGGGCGGCGGCAAATATACCGAGATCGAGGCAATGGCCGCGCGGCAGCAGGCCCGTGTGCCATCCCTCGAGGAAATGGGACAAATCCACAGTGCCTATGGCAATCGCTGGCCGATGGGCCATGGCTACTACTGGACCTCGACCGTCAGTCATTACGCGCTGCTGAAAAGAATGATGCAGGTGAAAGATCTGGTCACAGGTGCGGTGCCACCCTACGGCATCTGGGATTTAAGCTCCGCCCTTGGCGTCGGCATTCGCTGATACGCCACTGACGTTTACGGGGGCGTTACCTTGGCATAGCGCCCTCGTACTCCCGAACACCTTTCCAAGAGCACACGCATGAGCGCTACTGCACGGCCCGTAAAACCCATGACTCGCCCCGCATCAAATCCCGGCTGCTTTAAGGCCATGGTCAATAACAACCCTATGCGACTCACCTCGCTATTGGGCAGCCTGACTCCGCGCCCCGAGTTGGGCTGCGTGCCCAGGCACTGGATATGGAAGGTGATCGCCGATGGCAAGGTCGCCAACCGGCGTGCCAGTTTCGGGCTGTTTCTCGATCACGATATCGCGCCCGGTGAGTACGATATCGCCAATGACCCGCGCATCAGGATCGTCTACAACCAGTCGCCCCATTCGTCGAGCAATGTCATTTATCACTCGGCGCACTTCCAGACCGGCAGCCTGATTCTCACCGAAGCCGATCTGGACCGGCACAAGCTGGCCGGGCAATTCAGCTTCAGCGTTTCGGCGGTGGATTTCGAAGTCACCGAAGGCGCGTTTGACCTTTATTGCAGCCTCTCAGCCTCGACGTAAAAACTGCGCGACCGCCACGGCCGTAGTGTCCAGGGATTGCGCCTGATTCAGGCCCGATGCTTTCAAGGGTTTGAGGTCATGGTTGGCAGTCGGTATCCAGAGCACTTCAATGGCCGGGGACAACGCGTAACCGGCCACCGCCTCGCGACTGCCCAGAGCATCGCGCTCGCCCTGGACGATCAGGGTCGGCACATGCAGCTGCGCAAGATGCGCCACCCGTGGTTTTTCCGGCTTGCCCACGGCATAGAACGGATAACCCAGACACACCAGGCCATCGACCTTCAGCTCATCGGCGAGCAGGCTGGCCATGCGCCCGCCCATGGACTTGCCGCCAATGGCCAGAGGCCCAGTGACATGGGGTCGCACTTGGCCATAAACCTCGCGCCAATAGTCGAGCAACTGCCCCTGAGGGTTGGGTGGCCGTTTGCCACCTCCCGTGCGCCGTTGGGCCATGTAAGGAAACTCAAAGCGCATCACGCTCACCCCTTGCGCGGCAAGGCGTGCAGCGATGTCGTTCATGAAATCGCTGTCCATCGGCGCGCCCGCGCCATGGGCGAGGATCAGCGTCGCCGTTGCGCTGCCCGCCCCGTCCTGTCTGGCTGCATGCCACAGCCAGCCGTTGTCCTGCGCCAGTTGCGCGCATTGATCCCCGTCAATACCGGTATTTGACTCAGTGCTCATGCTTGCCTCGCTTTTGATGAGTCTGCCAATAACCCGGAGCTATAACCGTGCGTAATGGCCCCGACCAAGCTGGATGGGAAAAACACCTAAATGAACACAACTAACAGTACCGCCTATAACTATCAGGTGGTCCGCCAGTTCGCCATTATGACGGTGGTCTGGGGGATTGTCGGGATGGGACTCGGCGTCTTTATCGCCGCCCAACTGGTATGGCCCGAACTCAACTTCGACTTACCCTGGACAAGCTTCGGCCGATTACGCCCACTGCACACCAATGCGGTGATTTTCGCGTTCGGCGGCTGTGCGCTGTTTGCCAGCAGCTACTACTCCGTACAACGTACCTGCCAGACCCGGCTGTTCTCGCCGGCCCTGGCCGCGTTCACGTTCTGGGGCTGGCAACTGGTGATCCTGCTGGCGGCCATTTCGCTGCCACTGGGCTACACCAGCTCCAAGGAATACGCAGAGCTGGAATGGCCGATCGATATCCTGATCACCATTGTCTGGGTCGCCTACGCCATCGTGTTCTTCGGTACCCTGGCCAAGCGCACCACCAAGCACATCTATGTCGGTAACTGGTTCTTCGGTGCTTTTATTATCACCGTGGCCATTCTGCATATCGTCAACAACCTGGAACTACCGGTCAGCCTGACCAAGTCCTACTCGGTGTATGCCGGTGCGACCGATGCCATGGTGCAATGGTGGTACGGTCACAACGCCGTGGGCTTCTTCCTGACGGCGGGCTTCCTGGGGATGATGTACTACTTCGTGCCCAAGCAGTCCGAGCGTCCGGTGTATTCCTATCGCTTGTCCATCGTGCACTTCTGGGCACTGATCACCCTGTACATCTGGGCCGGTCCGCACCACCTGCACTACACCGCGCTGCCGGACTGGGCGCAATCCCTGGGCATGGTGATGTCGCTGGTGCTGCTGGCACCGAGCTGGGGCGGCATGATCAACGGCATGATGACCCTGTCGGGCGCATGGCATAAGTTGCGCAGCGACCCGATTCTGCGCTTCCTCGTGGTGTCCCTGGCGTTCTACGGCATGTCGACCTTCGAAGGTCCGATGATGGCGATCAAGACCGTCAACGCCCTGTCCCACTACACCGACTGGACCATCGGCCACGTACACGCCGGCGCCCTGGGCTGGGTGGCGATGATCTCCATCGGTGCCCTGTATCACATGATCCCGAAAGTCTTCGGTCGTCAGCAGATGCACAGCGTCGGCCTGATCAACGCGCACTTCTGGCTCGCCACCATCGGCACCGTGCTCTACATCGCGTCGATGTGGGTCAACGGCATCACTCAAGGCCTGATGTGGCGTGCAGTGAACGAGGACGGCACCCTGACCTACTCCTTCGTCGAAACACTGGTGGCCAGCCATCCGGGCTACATCGTGCGCCTGGTCGGCGGCGTGATCTTCCTCAGCGGCATGCTGCTGATGGCCTACAACACCTGGCGCACCGTGCGGGAATCCAATCCTGCCGAAGCAGCCGCCGCCGCGCAGATGGCCTGAGGAGCTAGTCATGAAACATGAAGTCATCGAGAAAAACGTCGGCCTGCTGATGATCCTGATGGTCCTGGCCGTCAGCATCGGCGGCCTGACCCAGATCGTCCCGCTGTTCTTTCAGGACGTCACCAACAAGCCGGTCGAAGGCATGAAGCCCTACACCGCGCTGCAACTGGAAGGGCGCGACATCTATATCCGCGAAGGCTGCGTCGGCTGCCACTCGCAGATGATCCGTCCGTTCCGCGCCGAAACCGAACGCTACGGCCACTACTCGGTGGCCGGGGAAAGCGTCTGGGACCACCCGTTCCTGTGGGGTTCCAAGCGTACCGGTCCGGACCTGGCCCGGGTCGGCGCCCGCTACTCCGACGACTGGCACCGCGCGCACTTGTACAACCCGCGCAACGTCGTGCCTGAGTCGAAGATGCCGGCCTACCCATGGTTGGGTGCATCCCCGCTCGACAACAGCCATACCGAAGCCAAGGTCAAGGCCATGCGCTCCCTGGGCGTGCCGTACACCGACGATGACATCGCTGGCGCAGCTGCTTCGGTGAAGGGCAAGACCGAACTGGATGCCCTGGTTTCCTACCTGCAAGTGCTCGGCACTTCGATCAAGAGCAAGAGGTAAGCCATGGATATCGGAGACTTGCGCGGCCTCGGCACACTGGTAGTCGCGATCGCATTTATCGGCCTGGCCCTCTGGGTGTTCAGTGGCAAACGCAATCCGGCTTTCGCCGAGGCGCGCATGGCACCCTTCGCGGATGAGCCCCTGCCGCCATCCGCGGATTCAACAAACGAAGCAGAACAACCCGTCGTGCGGAGCAAGCAGCCATGACCACCTTTTGGAGCACATACATCTGCGTGCTGACCCTTGGCAGCCTGATCGGCCTGACCTGGCTGTTGATCGGCACACGCAAGAGCGAGACCAAGGGCAGTGTCGACCAGACCATGGGGCACAGCTTCGATGGCATCGAGGAGTACGACAACCCACTGCCGCAATGGTGGTTCATGCTGTTCGCCGGCACCCTGGTGTTCGCCGTCGGCTACCTGATCCTCTATCCGGGCCTGGGCAACTGGAAAGGCGTTCTGCCAGGCTACGACAACGGCTGGACCGGCGTTCACGAGTGGGAAAAGGAAATGGACAAGGCAGACGCCAGGTTCGGCCCGATTTTCGCCAGGTTCGCTGCCATGCCGGTGGCCGAAGTGGCCAAGGACCCGCAGGCACTGAAGATGGGCGGCCGGCTGTTCGCGTCCAACTGTTCCGTGTGCCACGGTTCCGACGCCAAGGGTGCCTACGGCTTCCCGAACCTGACCGACACTATCTGGCGCTGGGGCGGTAGCCCGGACACTATCAAGACCACCATCATGGGCGGTCGCATGGCGATGATGCCGGCCTGGGGCCCGGTCATCGGTGAAGAAGGCGTGAAGAACGTGGCGGCTTATGTGCGCAAATCCCTGGCGGGCCTGCCTCTGGCCGCCGACGACAGCGCCAACCTGGCTGCCGGACAGCAAGTGTTCAGCACTACCTGTGTAGCTTGTCACGGTGCTAACGGCCAAGGTACCGAAGCCATGGGCGCCCCAAACCTCACGCAACCGGGCGGTTTCATCTACGGCAGCAGCCTGGCACAGTTGCAGCAGACCATTCGTCTGGGTCGCCAGGGCCATATGCCCGCCCAGTCTGAATTGTTGGGTAACGACAAAGTGCAATTGCTGGCCGCTTATGTGTACAGCCTGTCCAATGGTCCTGATCAACCGGCGGACAAGGCGGCGCAGAAGCAACCGTAAGATCGATGAAAGCTGTTCTGTGGGAGCGCGGCTTGCCCGCGAAGCGGCCGATACATCCGCCACATTCTTTCAAGCTGAAAGATCGACTTCGCGGGCAAGCCTCGCTCCCACAGGTTTTGAATCCCCAACTGCCGCACTCCGCAATGGAGCGCGGCAGTTTTCGTTGATGACGTGACCAAGTGTCGCAGTTGCGCTGCCACCGACTTCCCTCCCCTGCCGATCACGACTAAGCTTGCCACCATAGTGGACCGGCATTTGCTGGCCACAGGCCAAGTGAAGGGAAGCTCCTGACTCAGGACTCACACGCCACTCGACCTGCCCCGTCTTCCTCGGTCTGCTAAAACGAATTCCGCTTGCGTGCGCTTGCGAGGGATTCGTCAGACAGGGCCTTCGAACACCTACCAAGGTGTGTCATCGACTGCGCCCGGTTTGCACTCTAATAAATAGCCAAACCGTGGAACCTTAGAATGAGCACAGCAATAAGTCCGACGGCTTATAACTACAAGGTCGTCCGCCAGTTCGCCATCATGACGGTGGTCTGGGGGATTCTTGGCATGGGCCTGGGCGTGTTCATCGCCTCGCAGCTGGTCTGGCCGGACCTGAATTTCGGTCTGGAATGGACCACTTTCGGCCGCCTGCGACCGCTGCACACTAACCTTGTGATCTTCGCCTTTGGCGGCTGCGCGCTGTTCTCCACCTCTTATTACGTGGTGCAACGTACCTGCCAGGTGCGGCTGATTTCCGACAGCATGGCGGCGTTTCACTTCTGGGGCTGGCAGGCGGTGATCGTCGGCGCCCTGATCACCCTGCCCATGGGCTACACCACCACCAAGGAATACGCCGAACTGGAATGGCCCCTGGCCATTTTGCTCGCGGTGGTCTGGATCACTTATGCAGCGGTGTTCTTCGGCACCATCGTCAAGCGCAAGACCAGGCACATCTACGTCGGCAACTGGTTCTACGGCGCCTTTATCCTGGTCACGGCGATGCTGCATATCGTCAACCATATCTCCTTGCCGGTGAGTTTCTTCAAGTCCTACTCGGCCTACGCCGGGGCCACCGACGCGATGATCCAGTGGTGGTACGGGCACAACGCCGTGGGTTTTTTCCTGACCACGGGTTTCCTCGGGATGATGTATTACTTCGTGCCCAAACAGGCCGAACGGCCGATCTATTCCTATCGCCTGTCCATCGTGCATTTCTGGGCGCTGATCACCCTGTATATCTGGGCCGGCCCCCACCATCTGCACTACACCGCCCTGCCGGACTGGGCGCAGTCGTTGGGTATGGTGATGTCGATCATCCTTCTGGCCCCGAGCTGGGGCGGCATGATCAACGGCATGATGACCCTCTCCGGCGCCTGGCATAAATTGCGCGTCGACCCGATCCTGCGTTTCCTGGTGGTGTCCCTGGCGTTCTACGGTATGTCGACGTTCGAGGGGCCGATGATGGCGATCAAGACCGTCAACGCCCTCTCCCACTACACCGACTGGACCATCGGCCACGTCCACGCCGGGGCCCTGGGCTGGGTGGCGATGATTTCCATCGGCGCGATCTACCACATGATCCCGAAAATCTTCGGCCGCCCGCAGATGCACAGCATCGGCCTGATCAACGCACACTTCTGGCTGGCTACCATCGGCACCGTGCTCTATATCGCCTCGATGTGGGTCAACGGCATCACCCAGGGCCTGATGTGGCGGGCCATCAACGATGATGGCACCCTCACCTACTCCTTCGTCGAAGCCCTGCAAGCCAGCCATCCGGGCTATATCGTCCGCGCGCTGGGCGGCGCCTTCTTTGCCAGTGGCATGCTGCTGATGGCCTACAACGTCTGGCGCACCGTACGTGCTTCGACTCCTGAAGAAGCCGAAGCCGCTGCGCAGATCGCTGTCGTGGGGGCGCACTGATGAAACACGAAGTCGTTGAAAAGAACATTGGCCTGCTGGCCTTCTTCATGGTCATCGCCGTCAGCATCGGCGGCCTGACCCAGATCGTCCCGCTGTTTTTCCAGGACGTCACCAACAAGCCCATCGAAGGCATGAAGCCGCGCCCGGCGCTGGAAGTGGAAGGCCGCGACGTGTTCATCGCCAACGGTTGCGTCGGCTGCCACTCGCAGATGATCCGCCCGTTCCGCGCCGAAACCGAACGCTACGGCCACTACTCGGTGGCCGGGGAAAGCGTCTGGGACCACCCGTTCCTGTGGGGTTCCAAACGCACCGGCCCGGACCTGGCCCGGGTCGGCGGGCGCTACTCCGATGACTGGCATCGGGCGCACCTGTACAACCCGCGCAACGTGGTGCCGGAATCGATCATGCCGGCCTATCCGTTCCTCGTCGAACACAAGCTCGATGGCAAGGACACCGCGAAGAAACTCGAAGTGCTGCGTGCCCTTGGCGTGCCCTACACCGACGCCGACATCGCCGGTGCCCGGGATGCAGTCAAGGGCAAGACCGAAATGGATGCACTGGTAGCCTACCTGCAAGGCCTGGGCACCCTTATCAAGAGCAAACGGTGAGCATGATGGATATCGGCATGATTCGTGGCCTGGGCACCCTCGTCGTGATGGTGGCTTTCATTGGTCTTGCGCTGTGGGTGTTCAGCCCCAAGCGCAAATCTGAATTCGAAGATGCAACCCTGCTGCCGTTTGCCGATGACCCCGAGGCCATCCGCAAGGTCGAGCAAGCCAAGGCCGCCGGGAGAGACAAGGCATGAGTACGTTCTGGAGTCTGTATGTCACGGTTTTGACCCTGGGCACCATCTTCGGCCTGAGCTGGCTGCTGCTGGCAACCCGCAAGGGCCAGCGCAGCGGGGAAACCGACCAGACCGTCGGCCACTCCTTCGACGGCATCGAGGAATACGACAACCCACTGCCGCGCTGGTGGTTCATGCTGTTCGTCGGCACCATCATCTTCGCCCTCGGCTACCTGGTGCTGTACCCCGGCCTGGGTAACTGGAAAGGCCTGCTGCCTGGTTACAACTACGTCGATAACGACAAGCAAGTGACCTTCTCCAATGGCCAGCAGGGCTGGACCGGCGTGCATGAGTGGGAGAAGGAAATGGCCCGCTCGGAAGCCCGCTTCGGGCCGATCTTCGCCAAATTCGCCGCCATGCCCATCGAGGAAGTGGCCAAGGACCCGCAAGCGCTGAAAATGGGCGCGCGGTTGTTCGCCTCCAACTGCTCGGTATGTCACGGCTCCGACGCCAAGGGTGCCTACGGTTTCCCCAACCTGACCGACGCCGACTGGCGCTGGGGCGGCGATGCCCAGACCATCAAGACCACCATTATGGGTGGCCGTCAGGCGGTGATGCCGGCCTGGGGTGAAGTCATCGGCGAGCAAGGCGTGCGCGATGTCGCCGCGTTTGTCGTCAGCCAACTGGACGGGCGCAAACTGCCCGACGACGCCAAGGCCGATCCGGCCGCCGGGCAGAAGCTGTTCGCTGCCAACTGCGCCGCCTGCCACGGCCCCGAAGGCAAGGGCACCGCCGCCATGGGCGCCCCCGACCTGACCCATCCGGCAGCATTCATTTACGGTTCAAGCTTCGCCCAGTTGCAACAGACCATCCGCTACGGCCGCCAGGGCCAGATGCCGGCCCAGGAGTTGCTGCAGGGTAATGACAAGGTTCATTTGTTGGCGGCGTATGTGTATAGCCTGTCCCATGGGGAGAAGCCGACCGAGACCAAATAGAAGCAACGCAACCCTCTGAATTGGAATGAGGTTTGTGGGACCGGCTTTAGCCGGGAAGACGATGTAACAACCGATAGAAATATATTGGTCCTGCCGACGTCTTCCCGGCTAAAGCCGGTCCCACATTCGTCCTGCGATGCGCAGTGTCGAACAGGGTACTGAGGCGACGGCTAATTCATCGCATTGCTCTTTAATCCTCGAAAAACCAACCATAATTAACACGTCAATTGACTTGGATCACTTACACCATCACTCGCTGGAGCCCAACGCGACCACAGGCCGCAGCCTTGCGTTAGAGTGACAGGCGTATCATTGACGGCACAAAAGCAGCACCTTCTGACCACAGTCGGCACGTACTGGCTGAGGCATTTTTCCACTGCCGTGGGACGCTCCGATGAGTAACCAGATTCCGGTCCAAAACATCACCCCGCCACCCAAAAAAGACACGACCACTGTCGATCTTTATGCGTCACGCGAGAAGATCTACACCCGTGCCTTTACCGGTATTTTCCGCAACTTGCGCATGGCCGGTGGCGCGCTGTTGTTTCTTCTTTATTTCGGTACCGTCTGGCTCGACTGGGGCGGCCATCAGGCGGTCTGGTGGAACCTGCCGGAGCGCAAGTTCTACATCTTCGGCGCCACTATCTGGCCTCAGGACTTTATCCTGCTGTCGGGCCTTTTGATCGTCGCCGCCTTCGGCCTGTTCTTCATCACCGTGTTCGCCGGGCGTGTCTGGTGCGGCTATACCTGCCCGCAAAGCGTCTGGACCTGGATCTTCATGTGGTGCGAAAAAGTCACCGAAGGCGACCGCAACCAGCGCATCAAGCTCGACAAGGCGCCCATGAGCGCCAACAAGTTCGTGCGCAAGTTGGGCAAGCACAGCCTGTGGCTGATCATCGGTTTCGTTACCGGGCTGACGTTCGTCGGCTACTTCGCGCCGATTCGTGAGCTGGTCATCGAATTCTTCAGCGGCCAGGCCGATGGCTGGTCCTACTTCTGGGTCGGTTTCTTCACGCTGGCTACCTACGGCAATGCCGGCTGGCTGCGTGAGCAGGTGTGCATCTACATGTGCCCGTATGCGCGGTTCCAGAGCGTGATGTTCGACAAGGACACCCTGATAGTCTCCTACGACCCACGCCGTGGCGAGAAACGCGGCACCCGCAAAAAGGAAGTGGACTACAAGGCCCAGGGCTTGGGTGACTGCATCGACTGCACCATGTGTGTCCAGGTCTGCCCCACCGGCATCGACATTCGCGACGGCCTGCAGATCGAGTGCATCGGCTGTGCCGCCTGCATCGATGCCTGCGACACCATCATGGACAAGATGCACTACCCGCGCGGCCTGATCAGCTACACCACCGAACACAACCTGTCGGGCCAGGTCACCCACAAGTTGCGCCCGCGCTTGATCGGTTACGCCGTGGTCCTGTTGGTGATGATTGGCCTGCTGGCCGGGGCTTTCTTCATGCGCTCGCTGGTGGGTTTCGATATCAGCAAGGACCGCGTGCTGTACCGGGAAAACGCCGAGGGGCGGATCGAAAACGTCTACACCCTGAAAATCATGAACAAGGATCAGGTCGATCACACCTATGTGCTTGATGCCTCCGGCCTGCCTGACCTGAAGCTGCAGGGGCGCCGCGAGTTCCGCGTCCCGGCCGGCGAAATCTTCAGCATGCCGGTCGAGCTGTCCAGTGCCCCGGAACAGCTGCCGTCAAGTACCAACGAAGTAATTTTCAGCCTCAAGGACGCGGACGACAGCAGCAGCCACGTTGAAGCCAAGAGCCGGTTTATCGGCCCACAGATTCGTTAAGAGAACATTGTCATGTACGCACCGACTTCGGCACCTGCACCCAGCCCCTGGTACAAGCAACTCTGGCCCTGGATCCTGATCGGCATTCTTACCTGCTCGGTCAGTCTGACCCTGTCCATGGTGGTGATTGCCGTGAAGAACCCGGACAACCTGGTCAACGACAACTATTACGAAGCGGGCAAGGGCATCAATCGGTCCCTGGATCGCGAGCGCCTGGCCCAGTCTCTCAAGCTGCGCGCCAGCCTGCATCTGGACGAAGTGACCGGCGAGCTGGAACTGCGCCTGAGCGGCAACAGCCAGCCCGACAGCCTGCAACTGAACCTGATGTCACCGACCCAACCGGAGAAGGATCGCAAGATCGTCCTCAACCGCAGCCCGAGTGAAGCCGGTCGCTATATTGGCCAGTTGCCAGACAAGATCGAAGGCCGCCGCTTCGTCGAGCTGATGGGCGTTGAAAACGGCCAGACCTGGCGCCTGTTCGAAGAAGAACAGGTCAGCCACCTCAAGGACCTGACCCTGGGCGACGAACCGATCCAGGGGGCGGAAGATATCGATAATTAACAGGGACGACAGCCCTTTGTGGGAGCGAGGCTTGCCCGCGAATCAATCGCCGCGGTGAATCAGACCTACCGCGTTATCGTTCTTCGCGGGCAAGCCTCGCTCCAACAGACATATGAACTCATGACCCAACCCACGCCCTGCTACCACTGCGCCCTGCCCGTTCCCCCCGGCAGCCGCTTTATCACGGTGATCCTCGGGGCTAACCGGGAGATGTGCTGCCCCGGTTGCCAGGCTGTGGCCGAGGCCATTGTGGCCGGTGGCCTGGAAAGCTATTACAGCCATCGCAGCGAAGCGTCGTCCAACCCTGAGACGCTGCCGGTGCAGCTTGTGGACGAGCTTGCGTTGTACGACCGCGCTGACGTTCAGGCACCTTTTGTCCATCACGAAGGCGAGCTGAGCGAAACCACCCTGATGATGGAAGGCATCAGCTGCGCCGCCTGTGGCTGGCTGATCGAGCGTCATCTGTCACGCCTGCCGGCCGTGGCCGAAGCGCGGCTGAACCTGTCCAACCATCGTTTGCATGTGCGCTGGGTCGACAGCCAGTTGCCCCTCAGCCAACTCCTTACCGAATTGCGCAGCATCGGCTACGCCGCCCATCCGTGGCAGGCCGACCGGGCCGCCGAGCAACTGGCCGGGGAAAACCGTCGGGCCTTGCGCCAACTGGGGGTGGCGGGTCTGCTGTGGTTCCAGGCGATGATGGCCACCATGGCGACATGGCCGGAATTCAACATCGACCTCAGCCCGGAGATGCATACCATTCTGCGCTGGGTCGCGCTGTTCCTGACCACCCCCATCGTGTTCTACAGCTGCGCACCGTTTTTCCATGGCGCCCTGCGCGATCTGCGCACCCGCCACCTGACCATGGATGTTTCGGTGTCCCTGGCCATTGGCAGCACCTATCTGGCGGGGATCTGGACGGCGATCACCGGCAGCGGCGAGCTGTATTTCGATGCCGTGGGCATGTTTGCCCTGTTCCTGCTCACCGGTCGCTATCTGGAGCGCCGTGCCCGGGAGCGCACGGCGGCGGCGACGGCGCAACTGGTCAACCTGCTGCCCGCCTCCTGCCTGCGCCTGAGCGCCGATGGCCAGAGCGAGCGCATCCTGCTCAGCGAATTGCGCATCAGTGATCAGGTGCTGGTCCACCCCGGCGCGGTCATTCCTGCTGACGGGCGGATTTTGCAGGGACAATCCAGCGTCGATGAGTCGCTGTTGACTGGCGAATACCTGCCGCAGCCACGCCATGCTGGCGATGCGGTCACCGCCGGGACGTTGAATGTCGAAGGCGCACTCACCGTGGAAGTCCTCGCTCTGGGTAAAGATACCCGGCTGTCGGCCATCGTCCGTCTGCTCGATCGCGCCCAGGGCGAGAAGCCGCGCCTGGCCGAGATCGCCGATCGTGCATCGCAATGGTTTCTGTTGTTTTCGTTGCTGGCCGTGATGTTCATCGGCCTGCTCTGGTGGTATCTGGAACCGGGCCGGGCGTTCTGGATCGTCCTGTCGATGCTGGTCGCCACCTGCCCCTGCGCACTGTCCCTGGCCACCCCGACCGCGCTGACCGCCGCCACCGGCACCCTGCACAAACTCGGCCTGCTGCTGACCCGTGGCCATGTGCTTGAAGGCCTGAATCAGATCGACACGGTCATCTTCGACAAGACCGGAACCCTCACCGAGGGCCGCCTGACCATGCGCAGCATCAAGCCCCTGACAGAGCTGGACGCCAACACCTGCCTGGATCTCGCCGCCGCCCTGGAAAACCGCTCGGAACATCTGATCGCCCGCGCCTTCGGCCGCGCGCCGGTAGCCGCCGAGCATGTTCACAGCCGACCGGGTGAAGGCCTGGAAGGTACGGTGGGTGAACGGCGCCTGCGCATCGGCCAGCCGGGTTTTGTCTGCGCCCTGAGCGCCAGCGACCTGCCAGCCATGCCCGAGACAACAGGCCAGTGCCTGTTGCTGGGCGACAGCCAGGGGCCGCTGGCCTGGTTCATCCTCGATGACCGCCTGCGCGACGACGCCCTCGAACTGCTGCAAGCCTGTCAGGCCCGAGGCTGGAAAACCCTGCTGCTGTCCGGCGACAGTTCACCGATGGTCGCCAGCGTCGCCCATGAACTGGGCATCGACGAAGCCAGGGGCGGCCTGCGCCCGGACGACAAACTCGCCGTGCTGCATCAACTGCACCAACAGGGGCGTAAGGTGCTGATGCTCGGCGACGGGGTCAACGACGTACCGGTGCTGGCTGCCGCCGATATCAGTGTGGCCATGGGCTCGGCCACGGATCTGGCGAAAACCAGTGCCGATGCCGTGCTGCTGGGCAATCGCCTGCAGGCTCTGGTCGAAGCCTTCCGTCTGGCCAGACGTACGCGCCGGGTGATTATCGAAAACCTGCTATGGGCCGGGCTCTACAATGGTCTTATGCTGCCCTTTGCCGCACTGGGCTGGATCACCCCGGTGTGGGCCGCCATCGGCATGTCCATCAGCTCCCTGACCGTGGTCCTCAATGCCTTGCGCCTGACCCGCCTGCCTCAGGCCCGCAGCAGCATCGCTGTCAATTCTGTCAATCCGGTACTGGCGACTTGACTCGCCGGACCTGCTGGGAGGCTCCATGCCTGCGCTCTACATCATGATTCCTGCGGCACTGCTGATCGTCGCCATCGCCGTGCGCATTTTCTTCTGGGCCGTGGACAGCGGCCAGTACGACGACCTGGAAAGCCCGGCCCACAGCATCCTGTTCGATGATCTGGACCCCAACCATCAGGCCGCAATCAGCCACCCTGCCAGTACCGGCAAGCCGAGCAAAGACGAGCCGCGACCCCATGCTTGAGCTGGTTCCGCTGCTGCTGTCGGCATTGATTCTGGGTCTGTTGGGCGGTGGTCATTGCCTGGGCATGTGCGGTGGCCTGATGGGCGCGCTGACCCTGGCGATCCCCAAAGAGCAACGCAACCGGCGTTTTCGCCTGCTGCTCGCCTATAACCTGGGGCGAGTGCTGAGCTACGCCACGGCCGGACTGCTCACCGGCCTCGCCGGTTGGGCAGTGGCCAATAGCCCCGCCGCCACCCTGATGCGAGTCATCGCCGCGCTGCTGTTGATTGCCATGGGCCTGTATCTGGCCGGTTGGTGGAGCGGCCTGACCCGTCTCGAAGGCCTCGGTCGCGGCCTGTGGCGGCATATCCAGCCAGTTGCCAGTCGTTTGCTGCCGGTGTCGAGCCTGCCCCGCGCCATGCTGCTGGGCGCGCTGTGGGGCTGGCTGCCGTGCGGGCTGGTCTACAGCACCTTGCTATGGGCGGCCAGCCAGGGTAATGCTGTCGATAGCGCCCTGCTGATGCTGGCCTTTGGCATCGGCACCTGGCCGATCCTCCTGGCCACAGGCCTGGCCGCCGAGCGCACCACCGCCCTGCTGCGCAAGCGCGGCGTGCGCATGGCCAGCGGCCTGCTGGTGATGCTGTTCGGCCTGTGGACCCTGCCGGGGCCGCATCAGCACTGGCTGATGGGACATTAACAATCGTCATACGAACATGACGCTAAAAAGCGCCTTGACCCAAATCAAGACTCCCCGAAAGCACATTCCCTAGACTGACACGCACTGCAAGCCTATCCGGGGGAATACCCGCATGCTCGACGCCATTCGTTGGGACTCTGATTTGATCCGCCGCTACGACTGCGCAGGACCACGCTACACGTCCTACCCGACCGCAGTGCAATTTCACACGCAAGTGGGCGCATTTGACCTGCTCCACGCGCTGCGCGACAGCCGCAAGGCCGTGCGCCCGCTGTCGCTGTATGTGCACATCCCGTTCTGCGCCAACATCTGTTACTACTGCGCCTGCAACAAAGTCATCACCAAGGACCGCGGCCGCGCCCAACCCTATCTGCAAAGGCTGGAACAGGAAATCCAGATGCTGGCCTGCCACCTCGATCCGGGCCAGGTGGTCGAGCAATTGCACTTCGGTGGCGGCACCCCGACCTTTCTCAGCCACGACGAACTGCGTCAGCTGATGGCCCACCTGCGCAAGCACTTCAATCTGCTGGACGACGATTCCGGCGACTACGGTATCGAGATCGACCCGCGGGAGGCCGACTGGTCGACCATGGGTCTGTTGCGTGAACTGGGCTTCAACCGGGTCAGCCTCGGTGTGCAAGACCTTGATCCGGACGTGCAGCGGGCAGTCAATCGCCTGCAAAGCCTGGAGGAAACCCGCGCCATCGTCGACGCCGCGCACACCCTGCAATTTCGCTCGGTGAACATCGACCTGATCTACGGCCTGCCCAGGCAGACACCGGAGGCCTTCGCCCGCACCGTGGAAGAAGTCATCACCCTGCAACCGGACCGGCTCTCGGTATTCAACTATGCGCACCTGCCGGAGCGTTTCATGCCGCAGCGGCGTATCGACAGCAATGACCTGCCGTCGCCCGAGCAAAAGCTGCTGATGCTCGAGCGCACCATCGATCAGTTGACCAAGGCCGGCTATCGCTATATCGGCATGGACCATTTCGCCCTGCCCGATGACGAGCTGGCCGTGGCCCAGGAAGAACTAACCCTGCAACGCAACTTCCAGGGCTACACCACCCATGGCCACTGCGACCTCATCGGCCTGGGCGTTTCGGCCATCAGCCAGATTGGCGATCTGTATACGCAGAACAGCAGCGACCTGAGCGACTACCAGGCGCTACTGGCCAGCGATCAACTGGCAACCAAGCGCGGTCTGCAATGCAACGACGATGACCGGATCCGCCGGGCAGTGATCCAGCAGTTGATCTGCCATTTCACCCTGGAGTTCGCCACTATCGAAAATGAATTCGCCATCAACTTCCGTGACTACTTCAGCGAGGTATGGCCACTACTGGAGGAAATGACTACCGATGGTCTGATAACCATCGACGACTTCGGCATCGAAGTGCAGCCCGCGGGTCGGCTGTTGGTGCGTTCGGTGTGCATGGTGTTCGATGCCTACCTGACCCAACAGAACCGGCAGAGGTTTTCACGGGTGATTTGAGGCGTAACCGGCAACGCACTGGCGCGCGGCAAACGCTTGGCAGGGTGTGGGAGCACATAGTGTGGGAGCGAATTGTGGGAGCGAATTCATTCGCGAAAACGGTATTCCAGGCAGCAAATATCAATCGGATGTACCGGCCTCTTCGCGAATGAATTCGCTCCCACTGAATTAGCTCCCCCAGTGACACTCTCACATCTTCGCCAGCACCAGCATGCCTGCCTTGACCTTGTCGCTCTGGCTCAATTGCAGGCTGCTCATCTGCGACGAAAGGTCGCTGGTGGAGTTGGCGACCTGACGCTGCAAGGCTCCCAACAGGGTTTGCAGACCGGCGGTGCGGGCCTGACGCATATCCGGCGTCAGGCTCTGATCCTTGAGCGCAGTCTGCAACTGTTGGTTGAATTGCTCGATCCTGGTCTGGGTATCACGCACCGCCCGCAGAGTCTTCTGCACCGACTCCGGCAACCCGCTCTGAGCTATATCGGCATACTCGGAATGCCCCGCCAGAGCCTTTGCCGCCTGGGCTTTGCCCAGTGCCGAGAGGTCCACCTGGATACCCGCTTTGGCCGGCTGATCAGCCGTCGCCGACGAGGTCGTGGTCGACTTGCCATCTTTGCTGGCCGGACGAATTCCCAGGGTGGCGAGAATGCTTGGACCTATGGATTGCATGAGAACGCTCCGGCTTGAAAAGCACATGACTCTATTGCTATCGGCGCCCGAACCATAAGTTTGAGTACCGTTGGTGAACTTTCGGGCACTGGCCGGAACCGCTCCCAGTGAGTTACCCTTACAACTTATGAGTGATTTCCTACAAGGAATGAAGTGATGTCCGAGCCCGTCAAAGTGCGTAACCATAACCAGGCTCATTGCAAGGATTGCAGCCTGGCCCCGTTGTGTCTGCCCCTGTCCCTGAATCTGGAAGACATGGATGCGCTGGACGAGATCGTCAAACGCGGTCGCCCCCTGAAGAAAGGCGAATTTCTGTTCCGCCAGGGCGACACCTTTGCATCGGTCTACGCGGTACGCTCCGGCGCGCTGAAAACGTTCAGCATCAGCGATGGCGGCGAAGAGCAGTTGACCGGCTTCCACTTGCCGAGCGAACTGGTCGGCATGTCGGGCATGGACTCGGAGGCCTATCCGGTATCGGCACAGGCTCTGGAAACCACTTCAGTCTGCGAAATCCCTTTCGAACGCCTCGACGAGCTTTCCGTCCAGCTGCCGCAGCTGCGCCGGCAGTTGATGCGGGTCATGAGCCGCGAGATTCGCGACGACCAGCAAATGATGCTGCTGCTGTCGAAGAAAACCGCCGACGAACGCATCGCCACCTTCCTGGTC
This sequence comes from Pseudomonas sp. JUb42, assembly GCF_024807945.1. GTDB lineage: Bacteria > Pseudomonadota > Gammaproteobacteria > Pseudomonadales > Pseudomonadaceae > Aquipseudomonas. Next base: position 79,510 of record NZ_JANUFD010000004.1, read on the forward strand.
AACCTCTCGGCACGCTTCCGCGCCCGTGGCTTCTCGGCCAACCAGTTCCGCCTGAGCATGTCGCGCAATGAAATCGGCAATCACCTGGGCCTGGCGGTGGAAACCGTGTCCCGGGTCTTCACCCGTTTCCAGCAGAACGAGCTGATCGCTGCCGAGGGCAAGGAAATCCATATTCTCGATCCGATTCAACTCTGTGCGCTGGCCGGTGGCGCCATAGAGAGCTGAAACGTGTGATTTAGAGCCTGAGGGGATTAGACTAGCGAACCACTGCCAGCCCTCATTGCTCTGGATCACTCTTCGATGATTTTTGACGAACCGCATTTCAAGTCCCTGATCCGCCCGGTTGTGGATTTCCCCAAGCCGGGCGTGATCTTTCGCGACATTACCCCTCTGTTCCAGTCACCCAAGGCCATGCGCCAGGTGATGGACAGTTTCGTGCAGCGCTATATCGACGCCGACTTCAGCCATGTCGGGGCGATGGACGCCCGTGGTTTCCTGATCGGGTCGGTGGTGGCCTACGAGCTGAACAAACCGCTGATCCTGTTCCGCAAGCAAGGCAAACTGCCGGCCGACGTGCTGTCCGAGGCCTATCAGACCGAATACGGCGAAGCCCTGCTGGAAGTGCATGCTGACAGCCTGTGCGATGGCGACTCGGTGGTGATGTTCGATGACCTGATTGCCACAGGCGGCACCCTGATCGCCGCAGCCAATCTGGTCCGGCGCATGGGCGCACACATCCATGAAGCGGCGGCGATCATCGACCTGCCGGAACTGGGCGGTTCCAAGCGCCTGCAAGCCATGCTGGTGCCGACGTTCTGCCTGACGCAGTTTGGTCTGTCCGAGCAGTAACGGTCGTACACCCCGCTAAATTGGAATGGGATTTTGTGGGAGCGTGGCTTGCCCGCGAAGAGGTCGGTACATCCTGCCAATTTCTGCGCCTGAAAATCCGTATTCGCGGGCAAGCCACGCTCCCACAGGATGTGAGTCACCCGCCTCCCCGCAGCTTTGGGTTTGTCACAGATACCTGTGGGAGCCGGCTTGCTGGCGATCGGGTGCGCAGCAGCCGCAAAAACTGGCGAGCGCTGCGCACTCGATCGCCACCGGAGGCGGCTCCCACATTAGAGTGCATTTGTTGTGCATGAACGGGGGTGTCAGAGATAAGGCACGCGCATTTACAAAGCTATCGGCTTACGCCCGGCAAACGAATGGGCCAGGGTGCCGCCGTCGACCAGTTCCAGCTCGCCACCCAGCGGCACGCCATGGGCGATGCGCGAGGCAATCAAGCCCTTGTTGGCAAGCAGTTGCGCGATGTAGTGGGCCGTGGCCTCACCCTCCACTGTCGGGTTGGTGGCCAGGATCACTTCGGTGAAGCTGCCCTGCTCCTCGATCCGCGTCATTAACTGGGGGATGCCGATGGCCTCAGGGCCGAGGCCATCGAGGGGGGACAGGTGGCCCTTGAGCACGAAATAACGACCGCGATAGCCAGTCTGCTCCACCGCGTAGACATCCATCGGCCCCTCGACCACACACAACAGCGTGTCGTCGCGGCGCGTATCGGAGCACTGCGGGCACAGATCGTCTTCGGTCAGGGTCCGGCACAGGCGGCAGTGGCCGACCCCTTCCATGGCCTGGCTCAGGGCCAGGGCCAGGCGCGAACCGCCGCTGCGATCACGTTCCAGCAGTTGCAGAGCCATGCGCTGGGCGGTTTTCTGCCCCACGCCTGGCAGGATGCGCAGGGCGTCGATCAGTTGGCGAATCAGGGGGCTGAAGCTCATGGCGAAAAGTCCGACAAAAACACGAGACGCGGTTTATACCCGCGCCTTGGGTAAGCGTCAATTCAGGCCTCGGAGACCTTGACCACCAGTTTGCCGAAGTTATGCCCCTGCAGCAGGCCGATAAAGGCATCGGGCGCATGTTCCAGGCCTTCGACCACATCTTCACGCAGACGCACCTTGCCCTCGCGCACCAGCGGCACCATGGCCTGCATGAACTCGTCGAGGCGATGGTAATACTGCTCGTAGACGATAAACCCCTGGATCCGCGCGCGCTTGGTCAGCAGGGTACGCATCAGCAACGGCAGTTTGTCCGGGCCCTCGGGCAGGCTGGTGGCGTTGTACTGGGCGATGATCCCGCACAGCGGAATCCGTGCGCGCGCGTTGAGCAGCGGCACCACCGCTTCGAGGACCTTGCCGCCGACCAGCTCGAAATAGATATCAATGCCCGCCGGACACGCGTTGGCCAATTGCGCGGCGAAATCTGCGGCCTTGTGGTCGATACAGGCATCGAAGCCCAGTTCTTCCACCGCATATCGGCATTTGTCAGCACCACCGGCCACGCCTACGACGCGCAGGCCCTTGAGCTTGGCAACCTGACCGACCACAGTGCCTACCGCGCCGGTCGCAGCCGCCACCACCAGGGTCTCACCGGCCTTGGGCTGGCCGATATCCATCAGTCCCATATAACCGGTGATACCCGGCATGCCGAGCACGCCGACCGCCATGGACGGGCTGGGGATGCCTTCGGGCAGGCGCATCAGGTTCTTGCCGTCGGACAGGCTGTGACTCTGCCAGCCGGTCTGACCGACCACCTGATCACCGACCTTGAATGCCGGATTGCGTGATTGTTCGACGACACTGACGGCACCACCTTCCATCACCGCATCGATGGCCACCGGGTCGGCGTAGGACGGCGCATCGCTCATCCGCCCGCGCATATAGGGGTCCAGGGACAGGTACAGGGTGCGCAACTGCACCTGGCCCTCTTCCAGATCCGGCAACGCCTCGCGCTCCAGGCGGAAGTTTTCCGGGGTCGGCGCACCGTGAGGACGGGAGGCCAGGACAATACGTTGGTTGAGGATCAGTTCTTGCGGCATCGGGCAGCTCCTGAGAAGACCTTCTAAGCGATAGAGTGCAGACCGCAGCGTCACACGCGCGTTCTAAAAAGTGTCGTTCTAAAAGCTCAACGATAGCATGATGCTCTGTTACTGATCCGCTTCGGCGAGCAACTGCCGCACCGTATCCGCCGCTTTCTCGAACTCCAGGGTTTGAATCTGCTCGACCAGGGACAGGAAGCGCCGGTCCCAGCATGAGCCGACATCGCCCAGCAATTCGTCCGACCATTCCACTGCGCGCATATTGCGGCTTTCCAGCAATGGCAGGATGCGCTCCAGCTCATCGTGCCATTGCCGGGGCGTCATAGCCCAGGCAGTGAGGCCGGGAGGCGGTTTCTCGTCGAGACAGTCTTCGACCCACGCACTGAGTTGATCGCTGCACTGATCAGTCAGCGCCTTGAGTTCGTCCAGCTGAGCCGCCTCAAACATCTGCGGGTGATCCGGATCGCGCACCTGCGCTTCCAGCTCCCGCACCCTCAGGTAAAGCGCCCTGGCGCCCATGCTGCCGGCACTGCCCTTGAGGGTATGCAATACCACCAGAATCGCCGCCGCATCGGGGTGTTCCAGCAGCCGTTCCAGTTCGCTCAGATGCCGCAGCGCATCGACCCGGAAGGTTTTCAGCAGGCGTTGAAACAGATGCAGGTTGCCGCCGAAGCGGTTGCGGATAGAATCCGGCGCCTCAACCGCACTCGACTCCTGAGCAACCACCTCCTCCTCGCCGATAGTCGGGTGTTCCAGGCGATAGTGCGCGGTCAGCCTGAGCAGCATGTCCACCACTTGATTGATATCGATGGGCTTGCCCACATGTTCATTCATCCCCGCTTTCAGGCACAGCGCACGGTCGCTCGGCGAGGCATTGGCGGTCATGGCCAGGATTGGCAGACTGGAAAAACCGGCATGGGCGCGAATCCTGCGGGTCGCCTCCAGGCCATCGATGTCCGGCATCTGCACATCCATGATCACCGCATCAAATGGCGGCGAGGCGGTCAGGGTCTGCTCAACCCCCTGCAAGCCGCCTTCGGCCAGAACCACGCTGGCACCCTCCAGACCCAACAGCTCGGCAGCGACCTGGCGGTTCAGCTCGTTGTCCTCTACTACCAGCAGATGCAGGCCCTCCAGACGGCGCCGGGTCGGAGCATAGACGCAAGGCACCACGGCAATGTCGGACTTGCCGTCCAGCGCCCGCTGCACAGCATTGGCCAATTGCTGCGGGGTCAGCGGCTTGGTCAGGAAATTCACCTGCCGCGGGTCACGACGGGACTTGTCATCATCGAGCATTTCCCGGCCAAACGCCGTGACCATGATGATCACCGGCTGGTTGGCTAATTCCACCGACTCGTGAATCACTCCAGCCGCCGCCAGGCCATCCAGCTCCGGCATGCGCCAGTCCATCAGCACCACGTCATAGGGCTGCCCGTCCCTGCTGGACTGAAAGACCCGATCCACCGCCTGACGGCCATTGCTGACCCGATCAACCCGCCAGCCCAAGGACACAATGGTGCTGCCCAACAACTCACCGGCGACGGCATTGTCGTCGGCAACCAGCACGCGTAGATCGCGCCCTACCGCCGGGCAAGAAGCCTTGAGGGGCGAATGTCGACGTACGCCGAACTCGATATCGAACCAGAAGCGACTGCCCCTGCCGACCTCGCTGGCCACCTGCAACTGGCTGCCCATCAACTGCACCAGGCGCTTGCAAATCACCAGCCCCAGCCCTGTGCCGCCGAAACGCCGGGTGGTGGAGGCTTCGGCTTGGGCGAAGCCTTCGAAAATCCGCTCCAGCTGGTCGTCGTTGATACCGATGCCGGTGTCCGTCACGCTGATACGCAGGGTTACCGTACTCTCTGCGCGGCCAAGTGCCTTGACGCTGACGATGACATGCCCCTGCAAGGTGAACTTCAAGGCATTGCCAGCCAGATTGATCAGCACCTGTTGCAGGCGCAGGCTGTCGCCGAACAGCACACTGGGCAGGTTGGGATCGAGGTCGAAAATCACCTCGATCACCTTGTCGCCCTGATTGCCGGTCAACACATCGCCCAGTTCGCGCATGAGCTTTTCCAGCTCGAAGGGATGCTGCTCCAGCACCAGCTTGCCGGCCTCGATCTTGGAAAAGTCGAGAATATCGTTGAGCAGCGCCAGCAACGAACGGGCAGCCGACTGCGCCTTGCTGGCGTAATCGTTCTGACGGAAATTCAGCGGGGTCTGGCGGATCAACTGCAACATGCCGAGGATCGCATTCAGCGGCGTACGGATTTCATGGCTCATATTGGCCAGGAACGATGATTTGGCCGCGTTGGCACCATCGGCCAGCTGTTTGGCCTGGGTCAGCTCGGCAGTACGTTGCTCCACCTGCCGCTCCAGATCGGCATACAGGGCCTGAATGCTGGCCTGGGCAGCCCGTTGCACGGAGATATCGCGCACGGTCTTCGAAGCACCGATGACCCGGCCGTCAGCATCATGGATCGGCGAAACCGCTACCGAGACATCGACAATATGCCCGTCGCGGTGCAGGCGCTGGGTCTCGAAATGCGGAACCCGCTCGCCGCGCCCGACCCGACGCAGGATATCGAACTCCTGATCCTGCATGGTCGAGGGCACGATCAGCGTGGCCAGGCGACTTCCCAAGGCCTGTTCGGCGGTATGCCCGAAGATATGTTCGGCGCCCCTGTTCCAACTGGTCACGACCCCGGTCAGATCCTTGCCGATGATGCCGTCAGACGAGCTTTCGACAATCGCCGCCAGCTTGGCCTGTTCGGATGCGATCTCCTGACGCCGCTGATTGGTGACCTGCAGCATCGACACCAGGGCGCAGAGCAGCGTTGTCAGCAACACGCCGATAAGCAGAGCGGTATAGGGCGAAAACAGATTCAGGTTGTCGATAAACAGCTGATAGCCGTCGACCTCGATGCGCCACTGCCGCCCGAAGAGATCGAGGTTCTCCTGTTCCATCACGCGCAGTTCGCCCGAGGAGGCCGACGCCCGGCGGTCGCGAAAGAAAGGGACATCGTCGCCATTGACCTGATGATCATAAATGCGCAGGCCCAGGCCGCTGGTATGAATGCCCAGGTTTTCCAGCACCTCGCCCATGTTAAGTGGTGCAAAGGTCCAGCCCAGCAGGCGCCGCTCGCGCTCGGCGGGGGTCGCAGGCAGGGTCACGCTGTCATAGAAGGGCAGCAGCATGAGGAATGACTGCTGTTCACCACCGTCCTGAACCAGCGCAATGGGCGCCGTCAGCATCGGCTCGCCGCTGCGCATGGCTTCTTCCGCCGCCCTGCGCCTTGACGGCTCAGAGGCAATATCCACACCCAGCGCCCGCACGTTGGGCGGCAGCGGGTCCATGTACTGGATCACGAAGCGGTCACCGGCCCGGGGCGTGAACTGGCTGATCATGAAGTCCGGCCGACCGGCTTCACGCATCTGCTGGACCAGAGTAGGCGCCTGTTGCTCGGTCACGCGACGAATCACCCCGTAGGCGCGAGCGCCGGGAAACTCGCGCTGCAAGCTGCGTGTCTGGCTGTAGCGCTGAAACAGGGTTTCGTTGAACGCATCGATGCCAACCGTCTGCAAGGCGCCACGCAAACCGTAAAGGCCATAGCTGTAGAGACTGATCCGGGCGAACACGGCCTGGGTCGTCTCCTGCAATTCCACCTGCAGGGCCTGGCGTACCTGCTCGTCGTTATTGCGCTGTACCTGCCAGGCTGCCAGCCCACTGAGCAGCACGCCGATCAGAAATGCCACCTTGGCCATGGAGCTCAAGGCCGTGCCCCCAGCGTGGAGGTCAACAGGGTCTCGGCGCCCTGCTCCAGCAACGCGCTCATGTGCATGGCCGGGACCGGTCGACTGTAGAGATAACCCTGCATGATTGGACAGCCCCTGACCAGCAGCGCCCTGGCCTGCTCCGGGGTTTCCACGCCTTCGGCGATCATCTCCAGATTCAGCGCCTTGCCGATACTGATGATGGCTTCGACGATGGCCGCGTCCGCCGTGGTGGACAGCATGTCGCGAACAAAGCTCTGGTCAATCTTCAAGACATCGATGGGCAAGCGCTTGAGATAGCTCATGCTCGAATACCCCGTGCCGAAATCATCGATGGAAATCCGCACGCCCAGGGCCTTGAGCGCGTTGAGCGTGGCCAGCCCGCTGCCGACGTCCTGGATCAGCACGCCTTCGGTGATTTCCAGCTCCAGCGCTGCAGGGCGCAAGCCGCTTTCGGCGAGGATGTCACGCACCTGTTGCTGAAAGCTGCCGTCCTGGAATTGCACTGCCGAGACGTTGACGCTGACCACCACCCCATGCCCGCGATCCTGCCAGACCCGCCCCTGCAGGCAAGCCTGGCGCAGGACAAAGTGGCCCAGGGGAATGATCAGTCGGGTCTCTTCGGCCAGGGGGATAAACACTGCAGGCGAAAGCGGGCCGCCAGGCGCGTCCGGCCAGCGCACCAAGGCTTCGACGCCGACGATCCACTCATGCAGCACATCGACCTTGGCCTGGTAGTGGACCTCGAAAGCCCCCGTGGCCAGGGCTTCGCGCATCTGCCGGATGAGCAATAAGCGCGAGCGCGTGCTGCTTTCCAGATCCGAGCTGAAAAAACGGTAGCGATTGCGCCCGTCCTGCTTGGCCTGATACATCGCCGCTTCGGCATGGCTATACAACGAATCACCATCATCGCCATCGTCCGGGTATACGCTGATGCCAATACTGGCCGTCAGCTCATAGCTGACGCCCTCGATCCAGATCGGCTCGTGAATCACCCCCTGAATGCGCTCGGCAAAATCGGCCAGGTCGCGGACGTTGACCAGCCCCGGCACCAATAACACGTATTCATCACCGCTTTGCCGACTGACTGTCTGCCCTTCGCTGCACACCTGTTGCATGCGCCTGGCGAGCACTTGCAGCAGGTTGTCGCCCACCGCATGGCCGGTGGCGTCGTTGACGGATTTGAACTGATCGATGTCCACCACCAGCATCCCGACCTGCTGGTCACGCAGTTGCACGGCGCGCAACGCCAGGGCAATACGCTGTTGCAGCATCCTGCGATTGGGTAGATGGGTCAGCGAATCATGAGAGGTCATGAACTCCAGGCGCTTGACCTCGGCCATCTTGCGATCGGTGATGTCGGTCAACAGCATCAGAAAGCCACTGTGCACCTGATTGATCTGACGCGGAATCAGCACAACATGGCTGTAGCGGCAGTCGTCGCTCAGCCGCTGTACCTCAATCTCGCAATCCACCGCCTGGCCTTCAAGCACGCTTTTGATACAGGGTTGCAAGGCCTGCAAATAAGCCGGATCGAGAATATCGCTCAGTTCAAGGCCAGGCATCTCCCGTGCGGGCCTTGCAAACCAGCTGCCGTTGGCGTCGTTGCAGAACAGGCAGCGCAGGTCCTGACTCCAACTGGCAACGAGCACCGGTAAATGCTCAAGCAGTTCCTCAAGATCACGCTGGGCAGCGAGCAATTTCTTGCTCTCGCTGCGCAGCGCCACATGGGTCTTGATGCGCGCACGAGCCACCGGAACGTTCAGGGGTTTTTGCAGAAAATCCAGGGCGCCATGCTCAAGCGCCTGCAACTCGAATTCGGCCTGGGTATGGGAGGTGACAAAAATGATTGCGGCGTCGCGCAGCAAAGGATCGCGCTTGAACAGCGCGCAGACTTCATAGCCATCCATGACGCCAAGCTCGATATCCAGCAGCACGACATCCGGACGACACTGATGAGCCATGGCAATGGCATCCTGACCATTGGTGGCGAAGAATACTTCACCCAGGTCATGCACCGCTTCCCTGAGAATCCGAACGTTGTGCGCCTGGTCATCCACGATAAGAATGACCGCATCCGCCACACCAGTCTGAGCAAACATGCTTCGTCCCTGTGCAGATTAATCCGGCCCCCTGATTCCAGAGACCAATCCGTCGTTAAACGGGCATTTCACTCCGCCCCTTCACCCACTAAACCGCTCTCGCCATTAGTTAGCCATTAACTTGAGCATATCAACGAAAGCCGGAAACACAACGTAACAGGCACATGCGTCCTACAGAGCTTAGTCGGGCTGGGGCGAAGTGTTGTAGAACAACCAACAGGAGCAAGTCCTGGCTGGTGGGCGGTGCCATGACAACCCCGGGCCCAAGGCATGGAGCGATTCTGTTGGAGCGTGGCTTGCCCGCGAACAGGATATTCCAGACGAAAAATGTGCGCCGCTTGCTGGCCTCTTCGCGGGCAAGCCCGGCTCCAACCCGGATATTTGCGTTTATTCGATGGATACAGCCAAAAAAAATGCCAGGCACAAGGCCTGGCATGGGTGCAACGTACAGCATCGAATCAGAACGGCAGTTTCATGCCTGGCGGCAGCTGCATGCCAGCAGTTACGCCGGACATTTTTTCCTGGCTGTTCTGCTCGATCTTGCGCACGGCGTCGTTGACGGCTGCGGCGATCAGGTCCTCGAGGATTTCCTTGTCCTCTTGCATCAGGCTGTCGTCCAGGCTGATGCGCTTGACGTCGTGACGGCCGGTCATGACGACGCTGACCAGGCCGGCACCGGATTGGCCGGTCACTTCGGCGTTGGCCAGCTCTTCCTGCATCTTGGCCATTTTTTCCTGCATTTGCTGGGCCTGCTTCATCAGGCCAGCCATGCCACCTTTCATCATGGGGTATCTCCTCGAAAATCGATGGTTACGGGGTGCGGTGCCACGCAAGGCACCTCACCTGTTAATTCGTCAGCCCGCCAACGGGGCAGCATCCACAGGCTTGATCGTATCCTCCCTGATCACTGCGCCAAACTGTTGCAGCATCTGCTGGATGAACGGATCGGCATGAATCGACGCTTCAGCCTGGCGCTGGCGCTCGGCACGCAGACGGGAAGCGGCCTGGGCCGGGGTTTCCTGCTCGGGCTTGAGCAGCTCGATACTCAGGTTGATCGTGCGGCCCTGCTGTTGGTTCAGCGCATCATTGAGGCGCCGCTGCTGGGTCGCGTTGAACAGCGCACTGTGAGCGGGATCCAGGTGCAGCAGCCAGTTGTCGCCATCACGGGCGATCAACGTGCAGTTGGCGGCGATGCTGCCGGTCATGCCGGAAATCGGCAGTTTGAGGAACAGCTCCAGCCACTCGGCAGCCAGCCCGGTGGCAGGCATCAATGCCGGGGCCGGTTCGGCTTCGACCGGCTCGGACTCAGCCACGCTGTCGTGGGCCAGATCGTCCAGATAGCTGTAGGACGCCGGGTCGATATCGATATCCGGCTCGACGTAATCGTCGTCCAGCGGCGGCTCGTCGTCCCGCTCCATGGGCGCAGGCACATAGGCCGCTGCCGAGGGGACCGGCTCAAGCATGGCAACGGTCGCCACTGGCTCGGGTTGACGCTCCTCGACCTGCGGCGCTTCGGGCACCGGGGTGTCGGGAGCGGGGGTCGGCATCGGCGTCAGTGCAGGCTGTTCGGCCACGGTCTCCAGGACCGGTTCAGGGGCAACTGCGGCGACCGGTTCAGGCTGCGGGTTCCACGGCAGGTCAACGGCGGGCTCTACCACCGGCGGCTCGACGGGCGCAACCGGTGCAACCGCTACCGGAGCAGGTGTGACCGGATCAGGCGCTGCAACAGCAGCAGGAGGCGCAACCGGGGCTGCCACAGGTACTGAAACAGGTGCAGGGGCAGTGCTAGCCACTGCTTTCGGGGAATCAACCGTGGCCGGGTTGAGCCCCACCGTCTTTAGCGGCTGGCGGGGTGCGTCATCGCTGTCAGCGGGGCGGAAGGCCAGCATCCGCAACAGCACCATTTCGAACCCGCCCCGCGGCTCAGGCGCCAGCGGCAGGTCGCGACGACCAATCAGGCCCATCTGGTAGTAGAACTGCACGTCCTCGGCCGGCAGCGCCTGGGCCAGGGCCAGTACCCGGTCACGGTCGCCATGGCCGTTGTCGACGCCCTCAGGCAATGCCTGGGCAATCGCCACCCGGTGCAACACGTTGAGAATTTCCGAAAGCACGCCATTCCAGTCCGGCCCCTGTTCGGCCAGATGGCGCACGGCCTCCAGCAACGCCCGGGCATCGCCGTCAAGCAACGCATGCAGCACGTCATAGACCTGACCATGATCAAGGGTGCCGAGCATCGCCCGTACGTCCGCCGCCATCACCTTGCCTTCGCCGAAGGCTATCGCCTGGTCGGTCAGACTCATGGCATCGCGCATCGAACCGTCGGCCGCGCGCCCCAGCAACCACAGGGCATCGTCCTCAAACGGCACGTTCTCGACCCCCAGGACGTGGGTCAAATGCTCAACCACACGCTCTGGGGTCATGTTCTTCAGGGAAAATTGCAGGCAACGTGACAGAATGGTTGCCGGAAGTTTCTGCGGATCAGTCGTCGCCAGGATGAACTTGACGTAGGGTGGCGGTTCCTCAAGGGTCTTGAGCAAGGCGTTGAACGAATGGCTGGACAGCATGTGCACTTCGTCGATCAGGTAGACCTTGAAGCGTCCGCGGCTGGGCGCGTACTGCACGTTGTCCAGCAGCTCGCGGGTGTCCTCGACCTTGGTGCGACTCGCGGCGTCGATCTCGATCAGGTCGACAAAGCGACCTTCGTCGATTTCCCGACAGACCGAGCAGGTGCCGCACGGCGTGGAAGTGATGCCGGTTTCGCAGTTAAGGCACTTGGCGATAATGCGCGCGATAGTCGTCTTGCCTACGCCCCGGGTACCGGTGAACAGATAGGCATGGTGCAGACGCTGACTGTCGAGCGCGTTGATCAGAGCCTTGAGCACATGGGTCTGGCCAACCATTTCGCGAAACGAGCGCGGACGCCATTTACGTGCAAGAACCTGATAACTCATCGAAAACCGTCGCGACTGAAAAGCGGAAGACCGCCAATGCTAGCGGAGCAGGGGCAAAATTGCATCTGATGTGCTGTTGGAATATGACTAAGCTTGTAAATAGCAGGCCCCACCACTCGGCCCGGCACCTGTCAGCGTGCCGTTGCACCGACATTAGAGAGTCTATGCGCCTACTGATTTTCAGCATTCTATTGTGGGCGTCCACCCCCAGCCTGGCCGATCAGCCTTCGTTGCGCTTTTCCCTGGCCGACAGCTGGTCCATGCCGCTGGTCAATGTCCGCGATGGTCAACCCAATGCGGGGATCCTGTTCGACATCATGCAAAGCCTGAGCGAGCACATGGGCCGCACCGCCATTTACCATGTGCTGCCGCGTAACCGCATTCAGGGCGCCATGGAGCGCGGCGAGATCGACGTACGCTGCTACGTCTCCCCCGATTGGCTGGGCGGCCTGTCCGGCGACTACACCTGGAGCCTGCCGCTGCTGATCCAGCGCGACCTGCTGGTGACCACTGCGCGTAACGCCTTCCCCATCACCGCTGCACAATTGCATCGACAACCCATCGGCACGGTACTGGGCTACTTCTATCCCAAGCTGCAACCGCTGTTCGACAGCCAGCAACTGATTCGCGAAGACGCCCGCGGCCAGGACCAGGTCCTGCTCAAGCTCAAGGCTCGGCGCTACTTCTATGCCGTCAGCAGCCAGTGGGCGCTGGACTGGTTCAACCAGAACGATGGCGCCGGCGACCCGATGCAGGCCGTGGCCGTCATTAATGAAGAGCCCGTGGGCTGCATTGCCCGCAACGATCTGGACTTGCCGGTGCAAGGCATCATGCGCGCCCTGCTGCGCATGAAAATGTCCGGGGAAATCGACCGCATCATCGAACGCTATCGCACCTCCAGTGCTCCGCCCGCACTCATGGCGCCTTGACCCGCTCAACCTGCCGCCAACCTGTAGCAATATCGTCACAATGCGCCACTACCCTTGCTGAAATATTTGGTAACAACCAGACCAACGGGCAGGGCGAAGCGCATGAGCGACAAACCGGACGACACTTCCAAAGCAACCGGCACCCCCACTGACACCAGTCGCCGCCGCTTCCTCGGCGGCGTCGCCGTTCTGGGTGCCGGCGCGGCCCTCAGCAGCCACGCTTCGGCCCATGAGCCAAGCGGCGCCAAGGCCGAGAAACACCTGGCCGGCCCGGCGCTGGACAAAGCCCTGCACGAACACGTCAAGACGGTGGTGGTCATCTACGCCGAGAACCGCAGCTTCAACAACCTGTTCGGCGACTTCCCCGGCGTTGAAAGCCCACTCTCCACGGTCAAGCCTGAGCAATATCAGCAGCGCGACCGTGATGGCAGCCTGCTCAATACCCTGCCTCCGGCCTGGGGTGGTGTGTTGCAGGTCGGCCCGCAGACCGTCGATGGCGTGACCTATCCGGTCAACACCCAATTCCAGGAAAACCTGCCCAACGCGCCCTTCGCGCTCAAGGGCCCGAACGCCGAAGACCTGCCCCTGAGCCTGGTCACCCGCGACTTGTGGCATGTGTTCTACCAGAACCAGATGCAAATCAACGGCGGCAAGAACGACAAATTCGTCGCCTGGGCCGACTCCGGTGGCCTGACCATGGGCTACTACCCGCAAAGCCAGTACTCCCTGCGCCTATGGGACGTGGCCAAGGAATTCGTGCTGTGTGACAACTTCTTCCAGGGCGCTTTCGGTGGCTCCTTCCTCAACCACCAGTACCTGATCTCGGCCCGCGCGCCGTTCTACCCGGACGCCGCTGCGTCGGTCGCCAAGACGCAGATCGCCACGGTGGAAAGCGACGACCCGCTCGACTTGCGCCTCAAGCCGCTGGAGAAATCCCCGGCCAGCGCCATGACCGGTGCCCCGCAGTTCGGCCCGAGCCTGCTGACGCCAGACGGTTTTGCCGTCAACACCATGGCCCCGCCGTACTGGCCGACCTGGCTGCGCGATCCGGAAAAGCCCGACTACTCCAAGCCTGACCTGGCCAACGTGCTGGTGCCCCAGAGCCACGAGCATATCGGCGACAAACTGTCGAAGAAGAACATCGACTGGGCCTGGTACGCCGGTGCCTGGCAAGTCACCCTGGATCAATACAAGGATTCCACCGGCATCCCCAAGATCCCCAACTTCCAGTACCACCACCAACCCTTCAACTACTTCAAGCAGCAGGGGCCGGAGAACCCGGCGGAGCGCGCCAAGCGCCTGCGCGACGGTGGCCTGGGCGACGAGGCGAGCAGCAACAAATTCCTCGCTGACGCGCAAGCAGGCAAGCTGCCAGCAGTGACCTTCTACAAACCCCAGGGCAACCTCAACATGCACGCCGGTTATGCCGACGTCGCCTCAGGCGACCGCCATATAGACCGGGTGATCAAGGTCCTGCGCAACAGCCCGCAATGGAACAACATGGTCATCGTCATCACCGTCGACGAAAACGGCGGCTGGTGGGACCATGTGGCACCGCCCAAGGGCGACCGCTTCGGCCCCGGCACCCGTGTTCCGGCGCTGATCGTCTCGCCGTTCGCCCGCAAAGGCACGGTGGACCACACCGTCTACGACACCGCCTCGATCCTGCGTCTGATCACCCGCGTCCACGGCCTGGAAACCCTGGATGGCCTCAAGCAACGCGACGACGCCATGAAAGCCCGCGGCCAGCAGCCCATGGGTGACCTGACCAACGCCCTGCATTTCCCGGGTTGAGTCATTTGGCGTGAACTACCAAAACTCAGTGGGAGCGAATTTATTCGCGAAAGCGGTGTTCCAGGCGATGAAGATGCGTCGGATGTACCGGCCTCTTCGCGAATGAATTCGCTCCCACAAGATTTGCTCCATGCTCCGGTTGGTGTTGGCTGCGTGACAGCGCGGCGTTATAGATGGGGCTGCATTTGCCTTGTGGGCACGCTTCACTTCCTGCATAAACCAGCGACAAATCGTACAAGCCATAACGGCAAGGCCGACTTGTCCTGAAAACCCCATGAGTATTTCTTACAGGGCCTGATTAACCCTGTAAGGAAACTCCGAATCATGACCGCCCTTAAAACCCGCTTCGGCACTGACCTGCTGGTCGTACACTGCTCCGCCTCAGGTCCCCACGTCGACGTCGGCGTACGCGACATTACCCGCTGGCATGTCCAGCGCGGCTTCACGACTGTGGGCTATCACTATGTCATCCGCCGCAATGGCGAACTGGAAACGGGCCGCAGGGAAAACGCCATCGGTGCCCATGCCACCGGCCACAACGCCCGCTCCATCGGCATTTGCCTGGTAGGGGGTGTCGATCTCAATAACAAACCAGCCAATAACTTCACCGACGAGCAGTTCACGACCCTGGAATGCCTGCTCCGGGAACTGAAGGTCCGCTATCCAAAAGCGCGCATCTGCGGCCACCGCGATTTGTCGCCGGACAAGAACAGCGACGGTCGCATCACCCCGAATGAATACACCAAGGCCTGCCCTTCATTCGATATCAACCCATGGCTGAAAGAACGCTTCGGCCCCCTATAGGACGGGGATCAGATTCAACAGATCGGTGGAGCCGACATCGACGCCCGCTTGCGACAGCAGCGTCGTTGCCTGGCCGCGGTGATGGGTCTGATGATTGAAGAAGTGGCTCAGCAGTGCATGGAAATCACGCGAAAAAGGAGTGCCCTGGGTATTGGCATAAGACACCGCCCTATCCAGATCCGCCTCGCTCAAGACCTCGACCCACTCGGTGATGATCCGGTCCAGCAAAACCCGGTGCTCGCGCATCTCGCCGAAGCTCTCGAACAGCAACTGGCTCAAGCCTTGCGGCGCAGGCCACTGACGCAGCGGATCCAGCGCCGGGTGCAAGGACGGGTGCCGGGCAAAGCGCTGCAACCAGATGGTGTCCGCGACCAGCAGATGGTTCAGCGTACCGATGATCGAGCCAAAAAACGCCTTTCGGCCTTCGCGCAGTGCCTCTTCCGGAAGGCCGGCAGCGGCTTCATAGAGGCGGTTGTTCATCCACTGGTTGTAGGCGGCCATGAGGCGGATTTGCTCGAGGCGGGGCATGGGTAGGCTCCGGTACAATCACACACTAGTAGCCTGTAATCGGCGCAACTCGAAACGACTTAGAAAGCATTCACTGAGCACGGCCATGCGTCTTCGTGGTGAGATATGAGTTCTGTCGAAATCGATGGCGCCTCAGATTGCGTGCAAGTCACGCAATGCCTCGGGATGCTGGCTTGCCACACGCAATAGAGTCTGCGCTGCGCCTGTTGGCTGACGTCGTCCTTGCTCCCAATCCTGCAAAGTACGCAGGCTGACTCCCAGGAGCAAAGCAAAAGCGGTTTGAGAAATACCGACCTTGGCGCGGGCTTCAGCAGCAACCGACAGCCGCACCTCGGTTGAACGAGCAGCTTTGCCAGCCTTCATTTGACGCACCGAAGCCAGCAAGTCGCTCTGAAATTGCTCCATTTCACTGTCCATGGCTGATTTCCTCTTTCAACTGATTCAGAAAAGCGCTTGGGAGGTTGTCAAATTTTGCCTTTGTGTAGGCAATCAGCAACCAGATATAGCCTTCAGAAAGCGTGTTGTAATAGATCACACGCGTACCAACGCGTTTACCCATCCCGCTGCGAGACCAACGGACTTAACGCAGGCCGCCACTTCCTGGAATCACATCACCCGCCAATGGGTTCGCAGCGAGCCAGGCAATGAAATCCTCACGTTCACCATCGCACCATATTGACTCGGCGTAGCGCTTGAAAATTTCGGTTTCGATAATCGTATACATAGTCGCAATTATACGGCAACGCCGTATATCCAAACAAGACTATTGCGCTGCCAATATCGAGCTTCAGCCAGTCTAAACGTGGCAGAGCGGATAACAGCAACCGGGTTTGCTTGCATCACACGACGGGACGCGCGAGATTGAAACAATCGAGACAAAATGTGAAGTCTGGAGGGCGAAGCATTGCAGCGAGGAGGCAAAGCGAAGGGCCGTTAAGGAGGCAACCCCACCAGCCACACCCCGGCACACAATGTTCCCGCTGTGGCTGCTTCCTTCCGGATCTGACCAGGTTGACGGGTAATCGTTGCGGGGGGACCGATGGGGTCACCATAACGACGCTCACCTCTCGGCGAGCCGCGCCATTGTACCGGTCTTGAGCGAAGTTACAACCCGTTGTTGCGGATAAAAAACTTGAGAGTGCTCAAGCACTTGTGTGGCGGGGCGCGGCGGCCTTTTGAGTGCCTCAGGCGGCCCGCAGGGCGCCGGCGATTGCCTTGTTGAACGCTGGCAGGTCGTCGGGGTTGCGCGAGGTGATCAGCGTCCAGCCATTGGCCGGGCACTCCTTGACCTCGGTATCGACCCAATCCGCCGCGTCGGCGTTCATCAGGTCGGTGCGCACGCTGGGGTAGGACGTCAGGGTCTTGCCCTCAACCACACCGGCATCAATCAACAGCCAGGGGCCATGACAGATCGCCGCAACGGTTTTGCCCGCCTTGACGAACTCATTGACGATTCGCTGGGCATCGGCGTCCTGACGCAACGTATCGGCATTGACCGTACCGCCCGGAATCACCAGGGCATCGAAGTCCGATGCGTTGAGAGCGGCGAGCGCGCTGTCGGACTTTACCGTTACGTCCTTGTCGGCGTCATGCAGGCAGGTTTGCGTGATACCGCCCTTGCTCGAACCATGGGTGACGGTCGCGCCAAAACCCCGCAGGGCTTCCAGCGGCTTGAGCAATTCATCGCGCTCAATGCCGGAATTGGAGGTGATGATCAGGATTTTCTTGCCTTGCAGCTCGGTACTCATGATGGTCTTCCTCTAGTCAAATTGGCCCGTCTGAACGGGCAGACAAAAAATGGGAGGCAAGGCCGAATCAGAAAGTTCAGCCCGATTGGGCGGCCGGTTTTATTTGGGCGTTGTCGCTACCGCCCGGCAACTGAATCGAACTCATGTGAACTGTTCCCCTCCAAAGTTCACACTATGGAGGAAGTCCCGATGAGCACCCAAGAACGTTCCAACCCGGTCAACTCGGCGTCAAACAATCCGCCAACCGATGCCGCCGGCAAACCCGTCAACGTCGTCGAACGCGATCTTGAAGACCGCAGTGACGCCACCAAAGGTGTCGATGAAACCATCACGCCCTCCTCGACCCGGACCAAGGAGCAGGAGGTGGAAGAGCTCAATCAAAAAACTGCCGAGATCGAGCGCAAAGTGGCCGACGGTAACTAGGTGAGACCCATGAAGACTCACGATCAGCACGATGACGAGCAAACGCCGGAATACCCGCTGTCCGCGCCGATCAAACCCGATGATCCCGAGCGCAAGAACGATCAGTCCCGGGCGGATACCCGGGACTGGTCAGAACACGAAGAGGACGAGCCTTCGTGAGGCTTACTCCTCAGGATCATCCAGTTTCGCCGCCACTGCTTCATCGACAGCGCGTTCATAGCTGAGGTCCGCCCGCGCCTTGAGTGCCTGACAATCATCCCAGTCGATCACGCCCCCACGTAACAGTTCATCGGCCGCGCTGATCAGGGTTTCATGCCAGGCGTCCGGCGAATCATTGCGATAGCCGCTGTCTTCCAGCACCAGGTACCAGGCATCCAGCTCCGGGGTTTTGCGTGGCTTTTCCATTTCTGCTGCTCCCGAGATTGCTTTCGAATATCTGCGCCGGTAGACCCTGGGCATTTTTTTCCGGTTCCCTGCGACATTGACCAGCGGTGTGCGCCGCTCGGTGAATACCGTCGAACCTTTGCCGTGCTTCCCGCGTCGTAGCGCAATAACTGCTCACTTGCCCGCCAGTGCTTCAGAGGTGAACTCATGCGCATCCTTCATTCCACCGCTCACTATCACCCCTACACCTCGGCTTCCGGCGGCTGGGGTTCGGCGTTTTCGGTGATGAATATTTTATGGCGTGAACAGGCCTTGGGTGGTTCGCTTGCGGCCCTGGCGAAACAGAACAAACCCAAAGGTTTCGCCTGCGCAAGCTGCGCCTGGGCCAAGCCCGGCAATCCCCATGTTCTGGAGTTTTGCGAGAACGGCGCCAAGGCCACCGCCTGGGAACTTACGTCGCGGCGAACTTCGCCGGAGTTTTTCGCCAGACACACCGTCAGTGAACTGCGCACCTGGCGTGATTATGATCTGGAGCAACAGGGGCGACTGACTCATCCGCTGCGCTACGACCCGACCAGTGATCGCTACATACCGACCTCCTGGGAAGAAGCCTTCCAGCAAATCGGCGCGCAGTTACGCCGTATGACCCCGGACTCAGTGGTCTTCTATGCCTCGGGACGGGCATCCCTGGAGGCCTCGTTCATGTATCAGCTGCTGGCCAGGGCCTACGGGACCAACAGTCTGCCGGACAGCTCCAACATGTGCCACGAAAGCACCTCGGTGGGTTTGCAGGAAAGCATTGGCGTGCCGGTCGGAACGGTAACCCTGGCCGACTTCGAACATACCGACTGCATTTTTTTCTTCGGCCAGAACGTCGGCAGTAACAGCCCGCGCATGCTCCATCCACTGCAGGAAGCACGCAGACGCAACGTGCCGATCATCACCTTCAACCCGTTGCGCGAGCGCGGTCTGGAGCGTTTCGTCAACCCGCAATCGCCCAGCGAAATGCTCGGCCCCGAGTCCACCGTCATCAGTACCCAGTACCATCAGGTAGCCATAGGTGGCGATACCGCAGCGATCATGGGCATCATCAAGGCATTACTGGCCATGGAACGCGCGGCCGAGACCGAGGGCAGGCAAGCGGTATTGGATCATGCGTTCATGACCGAGCACACCGAAGGCCTGATGGATCTGGTTGCTCAGGTCGACCATTACTCGTGGGACGATCTGGAGCATCGTTCCGGCCTGCCTCGGGGCGCCATGGAGGCTGCAGCCACCGTGTATGCCCGCAGCGAACGGGTCATGGTGATCTACGGCATGGGCATGACCCAACACCGCCACGGCGTGGCAAACGTGCAGATGCTGGTCAATCTGTTGCTATTGCGCGGCAATATCGGCAAGCCCGGCGCGGGCATCTGTCCGGTACGCGGGCACTCCAATGTGCAAGGGCAACGCACGGTGGGCATTACCGAAGACCCTGCCAAGGTGCCGGGGGACAGGATCCAGACGCTGTTCGGTTTCAGCGTACCGCCCGACAAAGGCCGGGCCACGGTGGAAACCTGTGAAGGTATGCTCGATGGCAGTGTGCAGGGCTTTATCGGCCTGGGCGGTAATTTCCTGCGGGCCATTCCCGACACTTCACGTATGGAACCGGCTTGGTCGCGACTGGCGCTAAACGTTCAGGTCGCCACCAAGCTGAACCGCTCACACCTCTTGCCTGGCGAGCAGGCCTGGCTGTTGCCCTGCCTGGGCCATACCGAAATCGACCGTCAGGGCGGCATCGAACAGGCCTACAGCACCGAAGACAGCACCGGCTGCATTCATGGCTGGCGCGGCGCCCGAGAGCCTGCGGGCGACCAGTTATTGTCCGAAGTCGCGATCATCAGTGGGTTGGCCCAGGCCACGCTGGAGGGACGGACAACGATACCCTGGGCACAATGGCAGCGAGACTACAGCCTGATCCGCAAAGCAATCGCTCAGATCTACCCGGACATCTTTCAAGATATGGAGGCACGCATGTGGCAACGCGGCGGCTTTCATCGGCCACTGCCTGCCTGCGAACGCAAATGGCCCACGGCAACCGGCAAGGCACAATTCAAGACGCCCAGAGCTCTGGATGAAGACGACGATATTTCCCGCAATGCCGCGCGCCGGGACGTTGTGCAGTTGATGACGCTGCGCAGCAACGACCAGTTCAATACCACCATCTACGGCTATGACGACCGTTTCAGGGGCGTGAGTGGGACCCGCAGCGTAATATTTCTTAACCGCAACGACATCATCCGCCTCAACCTTGCACCCGGAGACTGGATCATGGTTCGCACAGCGATTGAGCCTGACGTGGTACGGGAAGTCGGACCGTTGCAGATCATCGCCTACGACATTCCCGAACGCTGCGCCGCCGCCTATTACCCTGAGTGCAACCCGTTGGTACCGCTCTGGCATTACGCCGAACGCAGCAAAGTACCGGCGGCAAAGTCCATCCCGGTTACCTTGACTCGCGCAGTGCCTCCAACAGGCGCCAACGAATCGATTCCGTTACGTGATCAGGTGCTCTGACGACGCTGGCCGAAGCGCAGCAGCGTCTTCGGAGCACTGCTTATCTCACCGCTAAACCTCGTCGACCGGATTGGTTTTCGGCCGCGGTTTGTTATGGGGTTCATTGCCGGTGCGCGCGGGGTGCGTCGGATCGACTTGCGGATCACTGACATCCGGCGACTCCGGATCGAAACCCAGATCGTCATCGGGGTTTTCGGGTGTCTCGGGTTCACGTTGCATGATTGATCTCCATTACACGGTCCGGACCATCCGGACATGCAGTTGAGAAACGTCCGTCAGGCCAGAGTGCCACTGAACTAGACCAGCGGCAGCCTGATAAGCCAGCCACTCCATTCGTCGTCAATCCGCAGGTTTTTTCAAACTTTGCGCGGCTGGCCATTTCCCAATTCTGTGAGGCTTGTAAACGCTCACCCACGCAACGCTCGAAAAAACAACAAGAGGTTCTTTCATGAAAAGCTCTCTAAGTCGTGCATTGGCCCTGGCCGGATTGACCTGCGTGCTGTCGGTGCCTGTAGTGGCAGCGACGAGTACCACTGACCCGAGCGGTACTAACAACGGCGGCATTATAAACGGCTCGGCATTACCGCCGGGTTCCAATCCCGGTGCGCCCAATGGGTCGACCAACTCCGGAAATGGCATGGGCAACAGCAACGGCAGCAGCATGCCAGGCACCAATAATGGTGGCGGCGGTGGTGGCATCAATTCCGGCTCCGGCAACAGTGATGGCACGGGCGGCACTGGCACGGGGACCGGTACAGGTGGCTCGGGGACCGGCAGCTCTGGCTCCGGTACGGGTGCAGGTTCAGGCTCCGGCGCGGGTGGCGGGGCTGGCGGCAGTGGCGGGGCCGGAGGCGGCGCAGGTGGTGGGGCGGGTGGCGGCGGTTCGTGAGTAGCGTCCCTATCCATCGCGCGGGACAGGCTTTAGCCGGGCGGACGCTATCTCGTCTGACGCCGGTCCCATAAAACCCACAGGAGATTGCCCATGACCTTCCACGCGGTCGCGGATCTTGACCAGGTGAATGACTCTCGCCCTATACGGGTACAGGCCGGTTCCACAGAGGTGGTGCTGGTGTCCAACGTCAAACAGGTGCGAGCCTTTCAGGCCAATTGCCCTCACGCGGGTGCTCCGTTGGAAAAAGGCGCGATCTGCGAGGGCTACCTGATCTGCCCTTGGCACAAGGCGGCATTTGCAATCGACAGCGGTGCCGTGTGCGAGCCCCCTGCCCTGGCCAGCCTGCAACGTCATGCGGTGCGTATCGAAGGCAACAGGATCTGGGTAGACGATCAGCCAGGGTCTGCTGCCGACGGCCCCGTCGAACCCGACAACCGCTGTTTCGTCGTAATCGGCGCTGGCGCTGCAGGTTCGGCGGCGGTGGCGGCCTTGCGCGAAAAAGGCTACACCGGGCAACTGCTGTGGATCGATCAAGAGCAGCGCAATGCCTATGACCGGACCGCCCTGAGCAAGTTTGTTCTGGCCGGTGAAATGGCCCCGGCACAAACTCCGCCCTTGCTCGACGACAGCTTTTATCAAGGCGCCCGGATACAGCGCCTGCACGGACGAGTGCAAAGGGTCGATAGCCAGACCAAAACCATCAGCTTTGACGAAGGCCGCAGCCTGATCTATGACGCCGCGCTCCTGGCGACCGGGGGTACTCCCCTGCGCCCGCAAATCGAAGGCGCCCACCTGCCCGGCGTATTCGTACTGCGCTCCCTGGCCGATGCAGAGCAGTTGCTGGAGGCTGCCGAGGCCCATGCCCGAGTGACGATCATCGGCGACAGCTTCATTGGCCTGGAAGCCGCTGCGGCACTGCGCAAGGCCGGGCTTGAGGTCCAGGTAGTCACTCGCCATGAGGTGCCGTTTCAAAAGCAGATGGGCGAACGTATCGGCCGCGCCCTGCGTGCACTGCACGAGCGCAACGGTGTGGTCTTCCATACCGGCACCGAGCCAGTGCTGCTGGAGGGAGCCGCGAAGGTACATGAAGTGGTACTGGATAACGGCAAGCGCCTGGAAACCGACCTCGTCCTGATCGGCACCGGGGTAAGCCCGGCGACTGAACCGTTGCGCGAACTGGCCCTGGCCGATGACCACTCCCTGATGGCTGATGCCGGTATGCGTGTTGCGGACGGCCTTTGGGCGGCGGGGGATGTAGTAACTTTCCCCTTGGCGGGTCAGCCGGTGCGCATTGAGCATTGGCGTGTAGCCCAGCAACAGGCCCGCGTCGCTGCTGGCAACATGCTCGGCGAGCAGGGTGAGTTTGCCGATGTACCGTTCTTCTGGACCTACCACTATGGCAAGACCTACGAAGTATTGGGCTACGCCAGGGACTGGAACCGTATTGAGTATGTCGGTGAGCCCGAGCAACATGCCTTTATCGCGCTGCTTTGCGTCGATGATCAGGTGGAGTCAGTGGTCGCCTGCGAGCGTCAGCGCCTCATGGCCACCCTGTCGCAACGCATGAAGCGGCCTTTATCCTGCAGTGAGGCGCTGGCAATAGTCGGGAGTTGAGCAGCGCCTTGTGTTTAAGCCGAGCGATTCGCCCAAACACTCGTCATACTGCGCACCGCCTACATCGCATGTCAGACGGTGCATCCCTGCTGTGAAGAAAACCGACGTTGTGTCCTACGAAGAACTGAATGAAATTCAGCGCCAACAGCTCGAATCCCTGGAGATTCTGCCTGAGCAGTTGGCCTTCTCCGGAGATATCTACTGTGCGTTGAATACGTTGCTGATCAGGCCCAGTGGCGATATTGCCGGCTTCGCCCTGTTGGTCGATGACATACCCCGTGGTTTCTTCCTGCTCAAGCGCCGCAGCTGCCTGCCTCATTGGGCGCAAGCGGATGCAGCGACCCTGCACGCATTGCAGATCGATCATCGTGTTCAGGGCCAAGGCCTGGGCAAGGTCTTTTTGCAGGGACTACCCCAGGCCGCCCGACTCAAATGGCCGGAGGTACAACAATTGATGCTGTCGGTAGATGCCGACAATCTGGCGGCGATGAACCTGTATCGCAGCCAGGGCTGGATCGACACCGGCCAGGCTTATGAAGGACGCATCGGTTATGAACGGCGCATGGTACTGGCGCTGTAATGGGGATGGCGTGCAAGCAGACCCTGTGGAATTCATTCGCGAATAGACCAGTACATCTGACACATTTGTACCGTCTGTATTACCGTTTTCGCGAATGAATTCGCTCCTACAAAGTTGCGGTCTCTCGCACCCCCTCCCGCGCAAGGTCATGTCGCCTGCAACACCTCATCCGCTTTGCCACCGGTATTCTGGATCACCAGATGAATGAAATGCAGCTTGGTAATCACCGAAGGTGACAGGACAAACGGATAGAAGTCCGGCTGGCCCATGCTGCGCGACAATTCGTTGAGCATGCCAGCCAGTTCGATCCAGGCGTTGACGAAGGCGAGAAACGCCGGACCGCCAGGGTGTTGCGGGTCGTAGAGGGTTTCCAGGGGAAACGGCTGGTAATCCAGGTCCATTTCCTGAGCGCTCATGCCAAAGCCCAGAGCGGTGTCTACCGCATCCATCATGTGCAGGTAATGAGCCCAGGTTTCCGCCCAGTCTTCCCACGGATGCATGGTGGCGTAAGCGCTGACGAAGCCTTGCTGCCAGTTGTCCGGCGTGCCGTTCTGGTAGTGATGTTCCAGGGCATCGGCGTAACTGGCGCGCTCGTCGCCGAACAATTGGCGAAAGCCATCGATCCAGAAGCTGTTGTCAATCAGCCGATCCCAGTAGTAATGGCCGACTTCATGTCGGAAATGGCCGAGCAAGGTGCGGTACGGCTCGTGCATCTGCACGCGAATCGCTTCGCGATGGGCGTCGTCCGCTTCCTTGATATCCAGGGTGATCAACCCATCGGCATGACCCGTCATGGGCCGCTTGCCTTCCAGGTCGACACCGACGAAATCGAACGCCAGGCCGTTCCGCTCATTCACCGATTTGGGAATGACCGGCAGGCCCAGGCTGATCAACTGCGCCACCATCCGCCGCTTTGCCGTCTCGACCTTACGCCAGCGCTCGCCATTTTCCGCGATCGACAGGTCAGGAATGGTGCGATTGAGGCTGCAAGCCACGCAAAACTCGCCGGTAGCCCAGGCCGGAAACAACCAGTTGCAGGCCGCCGGGGTATCCAGATTGGCGCAGCGTCGATACAGGCCACGGCCGGGCTCGTCGAGGACGCGCCAGACGTTGAAATCGTGATCCGGCTCGATCGCCGCGACGCGCCCTGTTTCCGGCAAGTAACCCAGCTCCGCCGAGCAGGCCAGGCACTGGGTATTGGGGAAAAAGATCGACTGTCCGCAGCGGCATTGCCAGACCTTGCTGTTGCGCCGGGTCTCGCTGATAAAGGGCGCGGCAATGCGCGAGGTGAGCTGGTCGAAATAACGGAACATGTCGATCTCCTTGAGGACATGAACTAGATCATGGCCGGTTGTAGGGGTTCCGTTTATTTCGTGAGGAACATATCCAGGGCAAACGACGAATTCTACCCGGGACCTGTGGGAGCGAATTCATTCGCGAAAGCGATTCCCGTCGATGAAGATGTGGCGGTTGTCTCGACCTCTTCGCGAATGAATTCGCTCCCACAATTCGCTTCCACCACTCAGCCCTGCAAGTTGGCTCTACAAGACCGCAGCTCGTTAATCGATAGCGACACCCTGTTTTGCGAGAAACGCCACAAACGCCTCTTCATCCAGCACCTTGAGCCCCAGTTCATTGGCCTTGGCCAGCTTCGACCCTGCCCCTGGCCCGGCGACCACGGTATGGGTCTTGGCCGATACGGAACCGGCAACCTTGGCACCCAGGCCTTCGAGCTTGCTCTTGGCGACATCGCGGCTCATCAGTTCCAGCGAGCCGGTCAGGACCCAGGTCTGCCCAGCCAGGGGCAGGCCTTCGACGACTTTCTTCTCGCTGTGCCAGTGCATGCCGAAGGCCTTGAGTTGGGCTTCGATGGCCTGGGCCAGTTCGACATTGGTCGTCAAGTCGAAATAGTCGCGCACGGCCTTGGCCTGTTTCTCGGGCAGGGTCTGGCGCATGTCCAGCCAGTCGGCGGCAATTAACGCGTCCAGCGAACCGAACTTGTCCGCCAGCTTCTGCGCACCACCGGGGCCGACCGAAGGGATATTGAGCTTGTCGAGCATCCCGGCCAGGTCAGCACTGGCGGCGAATTCGGCACTCAGGTCGCCCTCGCCCTGAATCTGCAGCCCGCATTCAGCCGGATCACGCAGCGCCTTGATCACCTGCTGGTTATGTTCGTCCTCGAAGAAGCTGTGGATCTCGTGGGCCACTTCCAGGCCGATATCCGGCAGGTACGTCAGAACCTGCGGCAACGCCTGTGCGACGCGCTCCAGAGAAGCCAGGGAGCGGGCCAGGACCTTGGCCGTTTCTTCGCCAACATCGGGAATGCCCAGGGCGTAGATAAACCGCGCCAGGGTCGGCTGACGGCTATCGGCAATGGCCTTGAGCAGCTTGTTGCTGGAGATTTCGGCAAAGCCCTCCAGATCAATGATGTCGTCGTACTTGAGCTTGTACAGATCGGCCGGCGAGCCAATCAGCTTCTCGTCCACCAGTTGTTCGATGGTCTTGTCGCCCAGGCCTTCAATATCCATGGCCCGGCGCGACACGTAGTGGATGATCGCCTGCTTGAGCTGCGCACCACAGGCCAGGCGGCCGACGCAGCGATACACCGCGCCTTCACTGACGGTTTCCTTGCCCTTGCTGCGCTTGATCAGTTGCGTGCGCTCGACATGGGAGCCGCACACCGGGCAGGTTTGCGGTACTTCCACAGCCCGGGCATTTTCCGGACGGCGTTCCAGCACCACCTGCACCACCTGGGGGATCACATCGCCAGCGCGGCGGATAATCACCGTGTCGCCGATCATCACACCCAGGCGCGCGACTTCATCCATGTTGTGCAGGGTCGCGTTGGCCACGGTCACGCCCGCGACCTTGACCGGCTTGAGGCGCGCCACCGGAGTCACGGCGCCGGTACGGCCGACCTGAAACTCGACGTCGAGCAGCTCGGTAAGCTCTTCCATCGCAGGGAATTTGTGCGCAATGGCCCAGCGCGGCTCACGGGCGCGAAAGCCCAGTTCGCGCTGAGATGCCAGGCTGTTGACCTTGAACACCACGCCATCGATTTCATAGGACAGGGTCAGGCGCCGCTCACCGATGTCCCGGTAATACGCCAGGCACTCATCAATACCATTGGCCAGTTTCAGCTCGCGGCTGACCGGCATGCCCCACTCCTTGAGTTTGTTGAGGTTGCCGATATGGGTGTCGGCAAACTCGGCAGACACCTGCCCCAGGCCGTAGGCGCAGAATTCCAGCGGGCGATTGGCGGTGATCTTCGAATCCAGCTGGCGCAGGCTGCCTGCCGCGGCGTTACGCGGGTTGGCAAAGGTCTTGCCGCCGATTTCCAGCTGGCTGGCGTTAAGGCGCTCGAAACCGGCCTTGGACATGAACACTTCGCCGCGCACTTCAAGCGTCTGCGGCCAGCCGCTGCCGTGCAGCTTGAGGGGGATATTGCGCACGGTGCGCACGTTGACACTGATGTCTTCACCGGTGGTGCCGTCGCCACGGGTCGCGCCACGGACCAGAGCACCGTCGACGTAGAGCAGGCTTACCGCCAGGCCGTCGAGTTTCGGCTCGCAGCTGTACTGCACCGCCGCGCCGCCACCGAACAGGTCGCCGGCGGGCAGGTCCAGGCCTTCGGTGACACGGCGGTCGAATTCGCGCATGTCGGTTTCTTCAAAGGCGTTACCCAGGCTGAGCATCGGCACTTCATGACGCACCTGAGTGAAGGCTGTCAGCGCCGCGCTACCCACCCGTTGCGTCGGTGAGTCAGGTGTGACCAGATCCGGATGCTCGGCTTCCAGCGCCTTGAGCTCGTGGAACAGGCGGTCATACTCGACGTCAGGGATGCTCGGCTCGTCGAGGACGTGGTAACGGTAGTTGTGCTGGTCCAGCTCGGCACGCAGTTCCAGGATTCGGCTTTCGGCGGCGTTCATACGGTGTTCTCTCGAAAAGCAAAAGAGCAGCCGAGGCTGCTCAATTCATGCATGTGTTGTGTACCGCTGTGGGAGCGCGGCTTGCCCGCGATTGAATCAACGCGATAAACCAGACATACCGCGTTATCGTTTTTCGCGGGCAAGCCGCGCTCCCACAGGTTACGGCAACCTTTCAGCGGCGCTGAGTCAGTGCGCGGCGTTCAAATTCGACGATGCGCTGACGATAATGTTCGATCGTCTGTGCCGTCATCACGCTGCGCTGGTCATCCTTCAGCTCGCCGTTCAGCTCATGGGCCAGCTTGCGGGCAGCGGCGACCATGACGTCAAAGGCCTGTTTCGGATGGCGCGGGCCCGGCAGACCGAGGAAGAAGCTCACGGCGCGGGTGCTGAAATGGTCGATATCGTCCAGATCGAAAATGCCCGGCTTGACCGCATTGGCCATGGAAAACAGCACTTCGCCGTTACCTGCCATGCTTTCGTGACGATGGAAAATGTCCATTTCGCCGAAGCGCAGGCCGCTTTCCAGAATGTTCTGCAACAGAGCCGGGCCCTTGAAGCCACTTTCGTCGCGAGAGATCACGCTGATCACCAGCACTTCCTCGACCGGCGCCAGGTCCTTGTCTTCGGTGATGCGCTGCGCCGGCTTGTCGTCCGGGAAATCGTCGTCGCGGGCACTGAACAGGCTCGGGGTCGCTTCGACCTCCAGGTTCAGATCGCCCTGCTGCGGCTCATCCTTGCGTTTGCGCTTGCCCTCACGCGGGGTGGCGGACATGGAAGGCAGGTCGTGTTCGTCGAGCTGCGGCTCTTTCTGTGTATCGAGTACTCGGGCCGGTCCAAGCAACTCTGCGGACGACGGTTCATCGTCGTCCGGCAGGTTGGAAAAACTGCGGTCGAGCCTGAATTTCAACTTGCCCTTACCGCCACGCATCCGCCGCCAGCCATCAAAAAGAATACCGGCGATGACAATGATGCCGATGACGATCAGCCACTCGCGCAGACCGATTTCCATGTAATCCAGTGCCTCTATGAAAAATGCTTGAAATATAAGGGGCTTAAACCCCTTTAAAACGTGGTGCCAAGTCTATGTTCTAACTGGCATTTTGCCCACGCAAAAAGTAAAAAGTGGACATTAAGCTAGCACGACCAAAGGTAACTTTACACCGGTTGTTACATCTGCTTTGTGTCACAAGCGCTATCTACCGCACATTGCGTTATCAAATAGCCATTTACCAGTGGGCCATCAGGCGTCCACCAGCGCCATGGCCTCCTCGACATCCACCGCCACCAGCCGCGAACAACCGGGCTCATGCATGGTCACGCCCATCAGTTGATCGGCCATTTCCATGGCGATCTTGTTGTGAGTGATGTAGATAAACTGCACAGTTTGCGACATCTCCTTCACGAGCCTGGCGTAGCGTCCTACGTTGGCATCGTCCAATGGCGCATCGACTTCGTCGAGCATGCAGAACGGTGCCGGGTTGAGTTTGAAAATGGCAAATACCAGGGCCAACGCAGTCAGCGCTTTCTCGCCGCCGGACAGCAAATGGATGGTGCTGTTCTTCTTGCCCGGGGGACGCGCCATGATTGTCACCCCTGTATCGAGTAAATCTTCGCCCGTCAGTTCCAGATAAGCGCTGCCACCACCGAAAACTTTCGGGAAAAGTGCCTGAATTCCGCTATTTATCTGATCGAAGGTCTCCTTGAAACGGTTGCGCGTCTCCTTGTCGATCTTGCGAATAACGTTTTCCAGCGTCTCAAGTGCTTCTACCAGATCCGCGTTTTGGGCATCGAGATAGCGTTTTCGTTCGGATTGCTGCTGATATTCGTCAATGGCGGCGAGGTTGATGGCACCCAGACGCTGAATACGCGCGGCAATGCGCTCAAGTTCTTCTTCGGCTTCTTTCTCGTTGGCGTCACTGGTGAGGGTCGCCAGAACGCCGTGCAAGTCGTAGCCGTCTTCGTGCAGTTGATCTTCGAGGGTCTTGCGGCGCACGGTCAGGGACTGCCACTCCATGCGCTGTTGTTCAAGCTGGCCACGCAGCAACTGGGATTGCTGTTCGGCCTGGGTACGGCGCTTTTCCGCATCGCGCAGTTCACGGTCGGCGTCTTCCAAAGCGTTTTTCGCCGTACGCATTTCTTCGTCGACGACCATACGCCGTTCCAGCAACTCTTCGAGCTTGAGGCGCAGCTCTTCCAGCGGTGCTTCGCCCTCTTCCAGATTCAGACTTAGTTGCTCACGGCGTTCGCTCAGGCGTTCGGACTGCATCTCCAGACGCTCGAGGGCCTGACGGGTCGAATCATGCTGAGCCTTGATCGAGCCCAGACGCACCGCCAGTTGATGGGCATGATCCTTGTGCTGACGTGCTTCCTGGCGCACCCGGTCAAGGCGTTCGCGCAGACTGTCACGGCGGGCTTGCAGTTGCTCGCGCTGCTCGCTGTCCAGGGCCATGGCATCCAGAGCGTCCTGCAATTGCAGGCGTGATTCGCCCAGTTCTTCGTGTTCGATGGCGCGTTGCTCGGCCAGCTCGGTCAGTTCGTCGTCCAGGCGTGTGCGGCGCAGGGTCAACTGTTCGACCTTGGCCCTGGCGGCAGACAGCTGCGCCTTGAGTTCGCCCTGCTGCCGGGCTTCGTCCTGCAGGCGGCGCCGTACTTGTTCGCGAGCGTCTTCCTGTTGCAGCTGTTGTTCACGCAGGCTGAGCAGTTGCTCTTCGAGGCCGGCCAGGGTCGCTTCGCGCTCGTCCCGTTCAAGGTTCAGACGTTGCAACTCCTGACCACGGGCCAGAACGCCGCTCTGAGCTTCACTGGCCCGGCGCACCCGCAGGAAGTGGCGGCCAACCCAGTAGCCATCACGACTGATCAGGCTCTGCCCGGCGCTCAACTGACTACGGCGGCCCAGAGCTTCGTCGAGGCTTTCCACCGGCAGCACCTGGCCCAGCCAGGCAGACAGATCGTGATCACTGTCGACCTTGTCGAGCAGGCTACCGGGCATGCGGGCGCCCTCATGGGAAGGACTGAGCAGACGCAGATCGCCCTGACTGAAACCGGCCAGATCCAGACCGGCGAAATCATCGACCAATACCGCTTGCAGATCGGCGCCCAGCACGGTCTCCACGGCCATTTCCCACCCGGCCTCGACCCGCAATCCTTCAGCCAGTCGCGGCCGCTCGCTCAGTTCATGTTCGCGCAGCCATTCGGCGGTGCCGGTGTCCGGATCGAGAGCGGCCTGCTGCAGGGCTTCCAACGATGCAAGACGACCATTAAGGCGTTGCAGTTCGCCCTGGGCCTGTTGCTGCGCCTGATTGGCCCGCTGCAGTTCGTCGCGCAACTGCTCAAGGCGTTCGACGAGCTGCTCTTCGCTCACCTGCAATTCTTCGAGGGTCATTTCACGGCTGGCGAGGTCTTCGCTCAGTTCGAGAATGGCAGCGTCTTCCGGGTCGGCGGCGAGCAACGCCCGTTCTTCGCCCAGACGACGCTGGCGCTCGGCCAGACGCTCCATGCTCTGCTCAAGCTGCTGAATGCGCGACTGCTGGACTTCAGCCAGGCGCCGCGGCTCGGCGGAGGTCAGGTTGAAGGCGTCCCACTGCTCCTGCCAGCTCTGCATGGCGATTTCGGCATCTTCCAGGGCAATGGCCGACTCTTCGGCGGCGGCCTGGGTGATGTCCTGCTCGGGCTCGAGCATTTCCAGCTCTTCGCCCAAGGTCGCCAGCAAGGTACGGTCGTGACCAAGATGAGACTCGGTTTCCTGACGGGCGCGCTCTGCTTCGCGCAGATCGTCCTGCAACTGGCGCAGGCGCTGCTGGCCATGCTGGATGCTCTGCTCGACCCGGGCAATGTCGCCGCCGACCGAATAGAAGCGCCCCTGCACCAGATTGAAGCGTTCGGACAGGTCGTGATGACCGTCGCGCAGGCGCTCAATACTGGCATCGGCGCTGCGCTGGTCGGCAACCAACGCCTCGAAACCGACTTCCTGATTGCCGATCACCGACTCGCGCTGAGCCACCTGCTCGTTCAGCGCCTGCCAGCGCAGGGCGGACAATTGCGCCTTGAGCTGACGCTCCTCGGCCTTGTATTCCTGAAACTTCTCGGCGGCCTGGGCCTGACGGTGCAGACGGTCGAGCTGGCGCTCCAGCTCGTCGCGCAGGTCGGTCAGGCGGGCAAGGTTTTCATGAGTGCGGCGGATGCGGTTTTCCGTCTCGCGACGGCGCTCCTTGTACTTGGAGATGCCAGCGGCTTCTTCGATGAAGTTGCGCAGATCTTCGGGCTTGGCCTCGATCAGCTTGGAGATCATGCCCTGCTCGATGATCGAGTAGCTGCGTGGCCCCAGGCCGGTGCCGAGAAAGATATCGGTAATGTCACGACGACGGCATTTGGCGCCGTTCAGGTAGTAGCTGTTCTGGCTGTCGCGGGTGACCTTGCGGCGAATGGAGATTTCCGCGTAGCTGGCGTATTCGCCGATCAGGGTGCCGTCGGAGTTGTCGAATACCAGTTCGATGCTGGCCTGGCTCACCGGCTTGCGGCTGGTGGAGCCGTTGAAGATGACGTCGGTCATCGACTCGCCGCGCAGGTTCTTCGCCGAGCTTTCACCCATCACCCAGCGCACGGCGTCGATGATGTTGGATTTGCCGCAGCCATTGGGGCCGACGACCGCCGCCATATTACTGGGGAAGTTCACCGTGGTGGGGTCGACGAAGGATTTGAACCCCGCCAGCTTGATGCACTTCAGCCGCACGGGGTCAGCCTGCCGTCAACGCGGACAGGATCAGCTTGCAACTGCGCTCGGCGTAGTCACCCAGGACCTTGCGGATCAGCACTTCATCGCGGGCAATGACGGCGCCGAGCAAATTCGCGAACAGGTTCAGGTAATCGCCCATTTCCGCCTTGCGCTGCTCCAGGGCCAGAGAATAGTTACGGCTCATGGACGGTTGCAGATTTTCCACCGTCTCTTGCAGATACGGGTTGTCGGCAAACGGGAACGCGGCACGCATGACATTGAAGCTGTCTTCGACGAAGGCCTGAACATCCGCGCGCTCGGAACTGGCGATCAGCCGCTGCTGGATTTGCAGGAAGGCGCCCAGATCAGCCTGCTCCGTCCAGGTGCGCGCGACGGCTATGGCCAACAGAACATACAACTCGCTCATCAGGTTGCACAGGCTGATCACGTTATGGGCAGTGATCTCGGTGACCTGAGCACCACGGCGCGGGAGGATGACGATCAGGTGGCGGCGCTCGAGGATCAGCAGCGCTTCGCGCACCGAACCGCGGCTGACGTTCAGCGCCTGAGTGACCTTTTGTTCCTGGATGCGCTCGCCCGGCTTGAGCTCACCACGAATGATGCGCTCGGCAAGGTGTTGAGCGATTTGCTCGGCGAGGCTGTCCGGGGCCTTGAACGTCATGTTTGTCCCTTGAATCTGGAGTCTGTGGCGGCAAAGCGGCGAAGTGTATCGCACTGGAGTGCGATGGCGCAGGGCCACTTGCCGCGAACTGGCACGAAATACGCAAACCTTTGAACATCTTCTTACAGATTCATTGCATCCCCCGACAGCCACTGATCGTGCGAAGCCGGAAAAACAGACTTTCTTGACCTGAAAGTCAGATTTTAATTGATCCTATAATCAGAGCTGATAGATTCATCGACACGTTCGATTACAAAAGATAGAGGCGCTGCGCCGTGATCCAGTTTCTTCTCAACCAGACCCTGCAGACCGAGCATGTACTGGACCCGAATATGACGGTGCTCAATTACCTGCGCGGGCATGTGCACAAGACCGGCACCAAGGAAGGCTGTGCCAGCGGCGACTGCGGCGCCTGTACGGTGGTGGTTGGCGAGCTGGAAACCGACGGCGACGGCCAGGACCGCCTGCGTTATCGCAGCCTCAATTCCTGCCTGACCTTTGTCGCCTCGCTGCACGGCAAACAACTGATCAGTGTCGAAGACCTCAAGCATCAAGGCCGTCTGCACAGCGTGCAGCAGGCCATGGTCGACTGCCACGGCTCGCAATGCGGTTTCTGTACGCCAGGCTTCGTCATGTCGCTGTTTGCCTTGCAAAAGAACAGCAGCGGCGCCGACAGCCATCAGGCCCACGAAGCCCTGGCGGGCAATCTGTGTCGGTGCACCGGCTACCGGCCGATTCTCGCCGCCGCCGAACAGGCGTGCAGCCAGCGTCAGCCCGATCCCTTCGATCAGCACGAAGCGCAAACCATCGCCCGCCTGCGCGCCATCGCCCCGCAACCGCATCTTGAGCTGAGCGACGGCAACAAGCGTTGCCTGATGCCTTACACCGTGGCTGACCTTGCCAATCTTTACCAACAGAACCCCGACGCCCGGTTGCTGGCCGGTGGCACCGACCTGGCACTGGAAGTGACCCAGTTGCATCGCCAACTGCCGGTGATGATTTATGTCGGCAATGTCGCCGAACTCAAGGGCATCCGGCACTTCGACGATCGCCTGGAAATCGGCGCCGCCACACCCTTGAGCGATTGCCACGCCGCACTGGCTGCGCAATACCCGGACTTCGGCGAGCTGTTGCAGCGTTTCGCCTCGTTGCAGATCCGCAACCAGGGCACCCTGGGCGGCAATATCGGCAATGCCTCGCCCATCGGCGATACCCCGCCGCTGCTGATCGCCCTTGGCGCGCAACTGATCCTGCGCAAGGGCGACAACCGCCGCACCCTGGCGCTTGAGGACTACTTCATTGATTACCGGGTCACCGCCCGTCAGCCCGGCGAGTTCATCGAGACCATCGTTGTGCCCAAGGCCAACGCCCGGCAGTGGTTCCGCGCCTATAAGGTGTCGAAACGCCTGGATGACGATATCTCTGCCGTCTGCGCAGCCCTGCGTCTGGAAATCAACGATGGCAGGGTCGTCGATGCCCGGGTGGCCTTCGGCGGCATGGCAGCGATTGCCAAGCGTGCAACTGCCTGTGAACAGGCGCTGATCGGCGCAACCTGGAATTCTGACACCCTGGAGCAGGCCTGCGCCGCCCTCGGTGATGATTTCACGCCGCTGTCGGACTTCCGCGCCAGCAAGGAATACCGCCTGCTGACCGCGCGCAACCTGCTGCGCAAGGCTTTTATCGAACTGCAAACGCCGAATATCCAGACGCGGGTGACTGCTTATGTCTAATCACGCGCCGCAGAAAACCCAGGCCGAACTGGCCGACCTGTTTCGTCAGGACCTGACCACCGGCGTCGGTCGCAGCGTCAAGCACGACAGCGCCGACAAGCATGTGTCAGGCGAGGCGCTGTATATCGACGATCGTCTGGAGTTTCCCAACCAGTTGCACGTCTATGCGCGCCTGTCCGACCGCGCCCACGCACGTATTCTCAGTATTGATACGACGCCGTGCCTGGCCTTCGAGGGTGTGCGCATCGTTGTCACCCACGAGGATATTCCCGGTCTCAAGGACATCGGCCCGCTGCTGCCCGGTGATCCGCTGCTGGCCATCGATATCGTCGAGTTCGTCGGCCAGCCGGTCCTGGCCGTCGCCGCCAGCAGCCTGGAAATCGCCCGGCAGGCAGCCATGGCGGCAGTAATCGAATACGAAGACCTGGTGCCCGTGCTCGATGTGGTCGAAGCCCTGCGCAAGAAGCACTTTGTCCTCGACAGCCATACCCATCAGCGCGGTGACTCGTCCACGGCCCTGGCCTCGGCGCCCCATCGCCTGCAAGGCAGCCTGCATATCGGCGGTCAGGAACATTTTTATCTGGAGACCCAGGTGTCGTCGGTCATGCCCAGCGAAGATGGCGGCATGATCGTCTACTGCTCGACCCAGAACCCGACGGAAGTCCAGAAGCTGGTGGCCGAAGTCCTCGACGTGCCCATGAGCCGCATCGTCGTTGATATGCGCCGCATGGGTGGCGGTTTCGGCGGCAAGGAAACCCAGGCCGCCAGCCCCGCCTGCCTGTGCGCGGTGATCGCTCATCTGACCGGCCAGCCGACCAAGATGCGCCTGCCCCGGGTCGAAGACATGCTGATGACCGGCAAGCGCCACCCCTTCTATATCGAATACGACGTCGGCTTCGATGATACTGGTCGCCTGCACGGTATCCAGTTGGATCTGGCGGGTAACTGCGGCTACTCGCCGGACCTGTCGGCGTCCATTGTCGACCGCGCCATGTTCCATGCCGACAACGCCTATTACCTGGGCGACGCCACCGTCAACGGCCATCGCTGCAAGACCCATACGGCGTCCAATACCGCCTATCGCGGCTTTGGCGGCCCGCAAGGCATGGTGGCCATCGAAGAGGTGATGGACAGTATCGCCCGCTATCTGGGCGTAGACCCGCTGGCCGTGCGCAAACGCAATTACTACGGCCAGGACGAGCGCAACGTCACCCACTACTACCAGACCGTCGAGCACAACCTGCTTGAGGAAATGACTGCCGAGCTGGAAGCCAGCTGCGACTACGCCGAGCGCCGTGAAGCCATCCGTGCCTTCAACGCCGCCAGCCCGATCCTGAAGAAAGGTCTGGCCCTGACCCCGGTGAAATTCGGCATTTCCTTTACCGCCAGCTTTCTCAACCAGGCTGGCGCGCTGATCCATATCTACACCGACGGCAGTATCCACCTGAACCACGGCGGCACGGAGATGGGCCAGGGCCTCAATACCAAAGTCGCCCAAGTAGTGGCCGAGGTGTTCCAGGTCGATATCGGGCGCATCCAGATCACCGC
Organism: Pseudomonas sp. JUb42; assembly: GCF_024807945.1. Classification (GTDB taxonomy): domain Bacteria; phylum Pseudomonadota; class Gammaproteobacteria; order Pseudomonadales; family Pseudomonadaceae; genus Aquipseudomonas. Next base: position 116,064 of record NZ_JANUFD010000004.1, read on the forward strand.
GACCAATACCGACAAGGTGCCCAATACCTCGCCCACGGCCGCCTCCAGTGGCACCGACCTGAACGGCAAGGCCGCGCAAAATGCCGCAGAAATCCTCAAGCAGCGCCTGGTGGAATTTGCCGCGCGGCACTATCAGGTGCCGGAGTCCGAGGTCGAGTTTCGCAACGGCCATGTGCGCGTCGGCGAGCAACTGCTGAGCTTCGCTGCGCTGGCGCAGCAGGCGTGGATGGGCCAGGTATCGCTGTCGAGTACCGGTTACTACAAGACGCCGAAGATCTTCTACGACCGCACTCAGGCCCGTGGCCGGCCCTTCTATTACTTCGCCTTTGGCGCGGCCTGTGCCGAGGTCATCGTCGATACCCTGACCGGCGAATACAAGATGCTACGCACCGACATCCTGCACGACGTCGGCGCATCGCTGAACCCGGCCATCGATATCGGCCAGGTCGAAGGCGGCTATATCCAGGGCGCCGGTTGGCTGACCTGCGAAGAACTGGTGTGGAACGACAAGGGCAAGCTGATGACCTCGGGGCCGGCCAGCTACAAGATCCCCGCCGTTGCTGATCTGCCGCTGGACCTGCGGGTCAAGCTGGTGGAAAAACGCCAGAACCCGGAAGACACCGTGTTCCACTCCAAGGCCGTGGGCGAGCCGCCATTTATGCTTGGTATCGCTGCATGGTGCGCAATCAAGGACGCCGTGGCCAGCCTCGGCGACTACCGCCAACAACCACGCATCGACGCCCCGGCCACGCCGGAGCGGGTGTTGTGGGGATGCGAGCAGATGCGCGAATTACTTGTGGGAGCGAGGCTTGCCCGCGAAGAGGCCAGTACATCCGATGCATCTCTTGCGTCTGAATTATCGCTTTCGCGGGCAAGCCTCGCTCCCACAAGTCTCTCAAGCCCAACAAGCCCTGTGCCTGGCGGGAGAATCGTATGACCAACTGGATCAGCGCCCTGGCCGATCTGCAAACCCGGGACGAGCCTTGCGTGCTTGTGACCATCATCGAAGAGCGCGGCTCGACCCCGCGTAATGCCGGTTCGAAGATGGTAGTCAGCGCCGCAAAGATCTACGACACCATCGGCGGCGGCCATCTGGAATACAAGGCCATGGAAATCGCCCGGGACATGCTCGCCAGCGGCAGCCAGGGCACACGCCTGGAACGCTTCAGCCTCGGTGCCAGCCTCGGCCAGTGCTGCGGCGGAGTGAATGTCCTGCTGTTCGAACTTATGGGCCAGCCTCAGGCGCAGATCGCCGTATTCGGTGCCGGGCATGTCGGTCGGGCATTGGTGCCGTTACTTGCCAGCCTGCCATGCCGGGTGCGCTGGATTGACTCCCGGGAAAACGAGTTCCCCGACACCCTGCCCGCCGGGGTGCTGAAAATCGTCAACGAAGAGCCGCTGGACGAAGTCGCCGAACTGCCCACGGGCAGTTACTGCATCGTCATGACCCATAACCATCAGTTGGATCTTGAATTGACCGCAGCCATCCTCAAGCGCGCTGACTTCGGCTATTTCGGCCTGATCGGTTCGAAGACCAAGCGGGTCAAGTTCGAGCATCGTCTGCGTGATCGCGGCTATGAACCGGCCCTGCTGCAACGCATGCGCTGCCCCATGGGCCTGGCCGAGGTCAAAGGCAAGTTGCCGATCGAGATTGCCGTGTCCATCGCCGCCGAAGTGATCGCCACCTATAACGCCAGCTTTGGCCAATCCAGCGCCGGACAAGAGCCGGTCGCCCAACTATTGCCGGTCTCGCGCCGCAGCCAGGGACCTCGATGAGCTCTATGTCACCTACGCCTAGCCACAAGAAAACCGCTTACCGCGCCGCCCTCCTGCACAGCATCGCCGACCCCGCCGAAGTGGGCATCGAGGATTCCTACGAGTACTTTGCCGATGGCCTGCTGCTGGTTGAGAACGGTCATATCGTCGCCATCGGCCATGCCGCCGATCTGCTGGGCAGCCTGGAAGTGGACGTCGAACTGATCGAGTATCCCGATGCCCTGATCACCCCAGGCTTTATCGACACCCATATCCACCTGCCCCAGACCGGCATGATCGGCGCCTATGGCGAGCAGTTGCTGGACTGGCTCAACACCTACACCTTCCCCTGCGAAAAACAGTTCGCCGACCCGGCCCATGCCGCCGAAGTCGCGGATATCTTCGTCAAGGAACTGCTGCGCAACGGCACCACCACTGCCCTGGTGTTCGGCAGCGTGCATAAGGAATCGGTGGAGGCGTTCTTTCAGGTGGCACAGAAGCTCGACCTGAGAATGATCGCGGGCAAGGTGATGATGGATCGCAACGCCCCGGATGACCTGGTCGACACCGCCGATTCGAGCTATGTCGACAGCAAGGCGCTGATCGAGCGCTGGCACGGTCAGGGCCGCCTGCACTATGCGGTCACGCCACGCTTCGCGCCGACCAGCACACCCGAACAACTGGCCCTGGCCGGGCAGCTGCTGGGGGAATACCCAGACCTGTACATGCAGACCCATATCAGCGAGAACCTGCAAGAAGTCGAGTGGGTCAAGGCACTGTTCCCCGAGCGCAGCGGCTACCTGGATGTGTATGACCACTTCAAGCTGCTGGGCGAGCGCTCGGTATTCGCCCACGGCGTGCACCTGTGCGACGCCGAATGCGCGCGCCTGGGCGAGACCGGCTCGGCCATCGCCTTCTGCCCCACTTCGAACCTGTTTCTCGGCAGCGGCCTGTTCAACCTGCCCATGGCAGAGCGGCACAAGGTCAATGTCGGCGTGGGGACCGATGTCGGCGGCGGCACCAGCTTTTCGATCCTGCAGACCCTGAACGAAGCCTACAAAGTGATGCAGTTGCAGGGCGCCAAACTCAGCCCGTTCAAGTCGCTGTACCTGGCCACCCTCGGCGGCGCACGTGCCCTGCGCCTGGACGAGCGTATTGGCAGCCTGCGAGCGGGCAACGAAGCTGACTTCGTGGTACTGGACTATCACGCCACACCCCTGCTGTCCTATCGCCTGAAACAGGCCAGGGACATTGCCGAGATTCTGTTTGTGCTAATGACGCTGGGGGACGACCGGACCGTGAGCCGCACGTATTCGGCGGGGAAATTGGTGCACAGCAGAAATTAGAGAAGTTTTGGTGGGGAGGCAAATTGTGGGAGCCAATTCTGTGGGAGATCCCGCCCCGTCTACGATGCCGCGCTGTCACGTAGCAAACACCAACAGAGGTAGCGAGCAAATCTTGTGGGAGCGAATTCATTCGCGAAAGCGGTGTTCCAGGCGATGAAGATGCGTCGGATGTACCGGCCTCTTCGCGAATGAATTCGCTCCCACCTGACTCAGGCCGAACGCGGCTTTTTCTTGCCCAGCATCAAATGCGAGAACACCGCATGCAGATCATCCGAGGCGCTGTCGTCGTCGAGGTTGAGTTGGCTGTCGATATGGTCCATGTGATGCATCATCAGCTGCACAGCACGGGCAGCATCCCGGGATTCGATGGCGTCGATCAGCTCAGCGTGCTCATCCCAGGAGCAGTGGGTACGGTTGCTGGTCTCGTACTGGGCAATGATCAGGGATGTCTGCGACACCAGGCTGCGCTGGAAGCTGATCAGTGGCGCGTTTTTCGCCGCAACCGCCAGCTGCAGGTGGAACTCCCCTGACAGGCGAATGCCGGCGCCACGGTCGCCACGGGAAAAACTGTCGCGCTCGTCATTGACCATCTGCCGCAGCTGCGCCAGTTGCTCGGCGGTGGCGTGCTGCACCGCCAATTCAGTGATGGCCTTCTCCACCATGCGCCTGGCAAAAAACACCTGGCGCGCCTCCTCGACACTGGGGCTGGCAACCACCGCGCCGCGATTGGGCCGCAACAGCACCACACCTTCGTGGCCCAGACGCGACAACGCGCGGCGGATGATGGTACGGCTGACACCGAAGATCTCGCCCAGCGCCTCTTCACTCAACTTGGTGCCGGGTGCCAGACGCTGCTCAAGGATCGCCTCGAAAACATAGGTGTAGACCATATCGTCCTGGGTACCGCTGCGCACGGTCTTGGCCGGGCGCGGCTGTTTTTTGAGGGGGGTCAATGGTTCGTTCATGAGCGCTCGTTTGAGGTGGAATCTGGCAATTGCAGCCAGAAGTGTGGCCATTTTGTATCAACACATTGTACACACGCCATCGCAACAGAACATCGCGGCGGCACTTATGCGCCACCGCGATGCAAGGTTCAGGGTGAGTTCAGCCGCTCAGGTCATTGGCCAGACGCATGATGAACACCTGGGTCCCTCCCAGTTCCAGAGCGTTGATATTGATACCGCCAATCAGCAACACCAGCCTGCCGTTGGCGTGAGCATCGCGCAACGCCACTACAACAGGGTCCGCAGCATCACCGAGGGCGGGCGAAGCCAGCCATGGAGCGAGGAACTGATCGTAGGCGATCACCCGGCCCGGTGCTGATTCAATGATCGAATGCCGACCCTGGCGCAGATTGAGTAGAAACACCTCCTCCAATCCTGGGCGGCGAAATACCATGAAATTGCGTTGCCGCCACTGAAACTCATGGCCAAGCACCTCATAACCATTGAGGCTAAGCGCACGAGCCATCAGCGCCCTGAGGGTTCTCGAGGCCTGGGCGCTGGCATCGAAAGTCAAATCGTAGAGATGAGCGGCAATCATCGGATCGCGTGCGGAAAAATCCAGGCGATAAAAGGGCTGATGCGCACTTTCGTTGCCGACCCGCCAAAAACGCGAGCCATCGGCATTACTCAAGTGTCTGGCACCACTGAGCATCAGCAGCGGGTCATTGAGCTGCGCCAAGGGTGCCTGGCCGCCTTGCTGCCAGGCCTTGAACGTGGCGTTCATGGTCAGTAAGCGGTCTGCCGTCAAATGCGGCGATTCGGTCTGAGCGAGGTCAAACAGCTTATGCGCCAGGACCCTTTGCGTTGCGCCGGTAAAACCTGGGCGGCTGGCCTGGATCAGGTTCTCCAGTGGCTGGCTGAATAGCACGCCCTGTATCCGCCATTGCCCCGCCCCCTGATCAAATCGGGCAACCCAAGGCTGATTGTTGAGATTGTGGCGAAGCACGTCGCTCAGATCCGCAAAGCTGACGCAGGGCACCTGTCTGTTGCGAATCAGCGCGTCCATACCGGGTTCGCCGATATTCCTTGGCAATATTTCGTAATAATCCTTGCCGATGCGGATGGCATCCAGGTCCGGCCCGCGGTTGTAACGGAAAATCGGCGGGGTGAAGCTGATTTGATCCATGGCGCCGGCCTCGGTAGAGGTCAGTGCCCAGTCCTGCCAGTTATCAGGCGCTGCCGTCGGCCGCGACGGTCCTGCAATGGGCTGCTCGGGACGACGCTGAGCTTCGCCCTGTCCGGACTCAGGGTGCCTGCGCTTGGTTCCGGTCGCCGTCGATGTTGACGCGCCCGGTTGACTCGTTATCGGACGCCGGTAGCGCTCGGCCCAGGACGGCGTGGTCCGGTGCGCCTGATAGAACCAGGCCACATCCAGCTCCATGCGTTGTTGCAACGCTTCGGGAAAGGCAAATTGTTCGAGCAGCCGGCGGGCCTCCTGCCGCGAGAGCCCGCACTGGCTGATGAGAATCTCGGCGATCCATGAGCGCCCGCCACCCTTAAGGCCGACATCGGTGTGATAGACCCACTGCCCGCCCACCAGACGCACCGCTGGCTCGTAGCCCTGACCGGCAGTTTTCTTCAGGCGCAGGGTCTGTTCGTTGGAACGTCGATAAACCTCGTAGGCCTTGTCCTGGCGATAGATGAACCACTTGCCATCCTTGCGCCAGACACCGGCATCACGCCCGCTGAGGGGTACGGCTCCGGCCCGGGCCAGCGCGGTTTCATAGCCGGCGAACGGCTTGATCACATAACGTTTGCGCGACACTGAAGGCACTGACTCCAATAATCGGGCCGCCTGCCGGACACGGGTCGCCTTGCGCGCCGTGCGGGCCAATGCCGTCACGCCAGCGGCTCCTGGCACCACCGAGAGCAGCACATCCGCCACGCAGAGCAGCGCGCTGCCCGCCATCCATACGCCGTCCTCCACTCTGCCGTTATGCAAGGCGTCTTCAGCCGCCTGGGCATCATCCCAGCCATCCTTGACACTGAGCAACACACCCAGCCCCGGAATGAACGCCAGGCCGGCCTTGAGAAACATCAGGTAGACCTCGTTGCGCTGGCGCTCGCGCGCCATGCCGAGTTCGCGATTGCTGCGCCCGTAAAGGCGCGTCTGCTGATAGTGCAGCCACTCGCGGGCGTTGCATTGCTGCTGGCAGGGCAACAGATCCAGTGCAGGGACGAAGCCAATGAACCCGGCAAAATTGCGCTGCAGGGCTTGATTGATGTAGTGCTCATGGCGTTCGCGATCAACCGTGTCGTCCGCTCGCGAGGCCAGCCAGGTGACCCGCGAGCTGAACCGCTTGAGGCTTTGCATCAGGCGCTCACGGGCTTGATCGAGGCTATCGGCTTCGATCAGGCAGTCGCCATCCGGCACTTGGGGCAGATACATCAGCACTTTGCTGCTCGCCGGATGACGGATCACGCACAGCCCTTGCAGGGTCGTATCGCTGCGCTCGCCACTGAGCGCCTGCCCCGGCTTGAAGATCACCCAATCGGTAAATATTCCAGCGCGGTTGAGCTCACTGACCGAACACGCCCGCGCCGCCTGCCGCAACAGATCGTAACCCGCGTCCGTCAGCAGGCGACGGTGACGGGCGGTGAAGCCGTTGAGGACAAGCTCCAGCTCGAAGGGTTTGAGTTTCATTTCGGCGTGGGCAACCGCCCCGTTGGAGCGCGTCCCGAAAACCTGTTGCAGCAATCGACGGTATTTTTGCGTCACATCCAAGGCGGGAATGATGCCGTGCAGGTAGGCCCCGTCGATGGCTGCCAACCCCGATAATTGCGGCGCTGGCGGGTAGCTGATTCTGGCGAAAGACCACAGTGCCCGGGTGGCCACATCGTCCGGGTCCAGGTTGTAGCAGGCCAGTTGCGCCAGGTTCTGCTTTGCCCAGGGCCCGGACGCTTGCCAGAAGCTGAACGGTCGCGGAGTCTCGGGCGCCATATCGATAGCGTGACGTACCTCTTGCGGCAATTCGACCATCAGCTGTGCGGCATCCACGTCCAGCTTGAGGTCCTGCCTGATCCGCTCGGCCAGGCATTGCGCAGCAAAGTCCTCATAACCAGGCAGGACCTCTTGCAGATGGGTTTCCAGCAGCACGGCGGCACTGCGATATTCCTTGAGCATGTCGACGTACTCGACACGGCTATCGACCGGGGCATTGAGCAGCCACTGCGGAAGTTTCGCCGCCAGTTCGGCGGTGCGTTGCTGCTCGGCGATGCGCTCAACGACCTGTTCACGTACTTCATTGACCGGCACTGACAGATTGTCGGCCATCTCCCGATACAACCGGATAAGGGTTTCGTCCCGAGTATCACTGTCAGGGAAAAAACGCTCTCCGGCCTGGGCGGCCTGAAAGGACGCTTCAAGCTGCCTGATTTGCGCCTGTATGCCGTGGCCGACCGGGCGCCCGCTGATAACGCGGGTGAGTAACTGCACCTCACCGCTCATTGCCCACATTCTTTTGCGCGCCGACACGTGACGCCACAGCGGCGTTGCCAGGCCACTGCACAGGGTCAGGCGCAGGCGGGCCTTGAGCGCTTGCAATGACGCGAACTTATGCAGGCCGCCGCCACTGCCGGGAACGTACAACAACGCGGGCTCTTCAAGGCCAGGCGTGCTGGCGGCTTGGGCCGAAGTGACAATCAGAACCCCGCTCAACTCGATGGGCACGTCGTCATCGGCAATGCACAGATCCAGATAGACCGTGTCGGCACTCGTCTCGACATTCGCAACCATCTCCAGAGCCTGCTTGAGACGTTGCAGGTCGGCGTCATCCAGTCGGCCTTCACTGAGCTGCAACTGCGCTTCGGCCAGCAGCCCCTGCTGACGCAGCCTGATCAGCGAAGCCTGGTGCTTGAGCAGGAAGTCGCTTTCCAGCGGCGCGACACGATCATGAAAAACCTGGGTGATGGCTTGCGCGGCTTCGACGGCAGCCTTGAGTTTGCCATTCCAGAGTTGGTAGCTCGCCAGCCGCGTAGCGTGTTCGATCTCCTGCCCGACCCAGGCAAGAATGCGCCGCTCAAGGTCGGTGATGTTCTGTCGCAGCAGGCTTTCGGGAAACGCCGGGGACAGGCTGCCCAGAGTCAGCAGATCGTCGAGGGTGTCGTGTGAGTCTTCCATCAGGTGAAGCTCCATTGATTCAGATCGCTGGAGCTTCCCTAAAGCAGGGCGGGAAATGGCGCTAACTATGTACAACAGTGCTTTTTTAGCGCCCATAAAAAAGCCTGCAGTGTGGGCAGGCAAGCGTCAGCCGTCAGGCCCGGCGCGACGGTTCAACTGCCGCGATAGGTCGAATAACTGTAGGGCGAGACTAACAGCGGCACATGGTAGTGCTCCTGACCGGCGTCAATCCCGAAGCGCAGCACCACGACGTCGAGAAACGCAGGATCGAGCAGGTCGACAGCACCTGCGCGGTAGTAATCACCGACATGGAAATGCAATTGATAGACCCCGGAGCAGTACGCCTCACCTTGCAGCAAGGGCGTGTCGCAGCGGCCATCGCTATTGGTCAGGGTGCTGGCAAGCAGCTCAAGCTGCGAGCCTGCGACCCGGTACAGTTCGACAGCAATATTGCTGCCCGGACGACCGTAGGCCGAGTCCAGTACGTGTGTAGTCAATCGTCCCATGGCGTATCGACGCTCCTGTGGCGGTAGAGGATAGTGAAGTCACGCACCTTGAAGGTGCAGGAAAAACCAAAACGATGCACGATTAAGACATTTCGGGGAAAAACTGTACACAATAAATCCCGTAACGCTGGCTGCGTAAAAGTCTGAGCAACCGAGATCACCCTGTTCAAGGGCACACCGAGGAAAGCATTGGTTTTTTTACCGTTAACCTGACCAATCAGGCAAGTTTATTGCATTACCTTGAGCCATGGCGTTTTCGTCAATGGGCTTACGATTCAAAACAAAGATTGTATACAATCAACACCTTGCCCGCCGCCACCTGTCTTGAAGGAAAATTGTAGTGAGCACCGATTACCCACGCGACCTGATCGGTTACGGCAGTAACCCGCCCCATCCGCACTGGCCCGGCAATGCCCGCATTGCGTTGTCGTTCGTGCTCAATTACGAAGAAGGCGGCGAGCGTAATATCCTCCATGGCGACAAGGAATCCGAAGCCTTTCTGTCCGAGATGGTCGCCGCGCAGCCGTTGCAGGGCGCGCGCAACATGAGCATGGAATCGCTCTACGAATACGGCAGCCGCGCCGGCGTCTGGCGCATCCTCAAGCTGTTCAGAGAATTCGACATTCCCCTGACCATCTTCGCCGTGGCCATGGCCGCCCAGCGTCACCCGGACGTGATCCGCGCCATGGTTGCCCTGGGCCATGAGATCTGCAGCCACGGTTATCGCTGGATCGACTATCAGTACATGGACGAGGCCCAGGAGCGCGCCCATATGCTCGAGGCCATCCGCATCCTCACCGAGATCAGCGGCGAGCGGCCACTGGGTTGGTACACCGGTCGTACCGGACCCAATACCCGGCGCCTGGTGATGGAAGAAGGCGGCTTTCTCTACGATTGCGACACCTACGACGACGACCTGCCCTACTGGGAGCCGAACAACCCCACCGGCAAGCCCCATCTGGTGATCCCTTACACCCTCGACACCAATGACATGCGTTTCACCCAGGTGCAGGGTTTCAATAACGGCGAACAGTTTTTCCAGTACCTCAAGGACGCCTTCGACGTGCTCTACGAAGAAGGCAGCGAAGCGCCGAAGATGCTTTCCATCGGCCTGCATTGCCGCCTGATCGGCCGCCCGGCGCGACTGGCCGCCCTCAAGCGCTTCATCGAATACGCCAAGGGCCATGAGCAGGTATGGTTCGCCCGGCGCGTCGATATCGCCCGGCACTGGCACAGCGAACATCCGTACCAGGCAACCGAGGCCGCCCAATGAGCGGCCTGCCCGCGTCATCCAATCGCGAGGAGTTTGTCCGCGCCCTGGCCGATATCTACGAGCATTCGCCCTGGGTCGCGGCAACCACTTGGGACCGCTACCACGACACCCCGCTCAACTCAGTAGAGGCGCTGCACGGGCGTATGAGCGAGGTGCTGCTCGGCGCCGATCACGCCGCGCAACTGGCCCTGATCAACGCCCACCCGGACCTGGCCGGCAAGGCTGCCGTGCAAGGCCAATTGACTGCCGCCAGCACTGGCGAACAGGCCGGCGCTGGCATCCACCAGTGCACCCCGGAAGAATTCCAGCGTTTCACCGAACTCAACGCGGCCTACAAGGCAAAATTCGGCTTTCCGTTCATCATGGCGGTCAAGGGCAGCAACCGGCATCAGATCCTCGCCGCCTTTGAAACGCGCATTCACCACGAAGCCGCCACCGAATTCGCCTGCGCCCTGGCTGAAATCAACAAGATCGCGCTATTTCGCCTACAAGCCCTGTAGGCTCAGCCGATAGCGTCCCCGTCATCACAAGGCAGACCCAAGAATGAAAGTTTACGCCGCACCGTTCGAAAAGTTCGTCAACCTGGCCGATGCCCGCCTCGGCACCAAAATCCTTTCCGTCACCGACGATTGGTTCGCCGACGCCAACCGCCTGTTCCAGCCGACCCCGGCGGTGTGGAAAGAAGGCGTGTTCGATGACAACGGCAAGTGGATGGACGGCTGGGAATCGCGGCGCAAGCGTTTTGAAGGCTTCGACACTGCCGTGATCCGCCTGGGCGTACCCGGCACGATCAAGGGCGTGGACATCGACACTTCGTATTTCACCGGTAACTTCCCGCCTTCGGCTTCCCTTGAAGCCTGCTTCCTGGCCTCGGGCGAACCGGACGAAAACACCCAGTGGGTTGAAGTGCTGCCTGCCGTCGAACTGCAAGGCAACAGCCATCACTACCATGCTATCGACGACAGCCAGGCCTATAGCCACCTGCGTTTCAATATCTACCCGGACGGCGGCGTGGCGCGTCTGCGCGTATATGGCGTGCCGTACCGCGACTGGGCTACGGTCAGCGCCGATGAGCAGATCGACCTGGTCAGCGCCCTCAACGGTGGCCGCTCCCTGGCCTGCTCTGACGAGCACTACGGCAGCATGAGCAACATCCTCAACCCCGGCCGTGGTGTGAACATGGGCGACGGCTGGGAAACCGCGCGCCGCCGCACGCCAGGCAATGACTGGGTGATCATCGCCCTGGGCCATGCCGGCGAAGTGGAAAAAGTCATAGTCGACACCCTGCACTTCAAGGGCAACTACCCGGACAGCTGCTCGATCCAGGCGGCGTTCGTCAAAGGCGGCACCGACAGCCAGATCGAAACCCAGAGCCTGTTCTGGCGCGAACTGCTGCCCAGCCAGAAACTGAGCATGCACGCTGAGCACGAATTCGCCGAACAGATCAAGGCCCTGGGCCCGATCACCCATATCCGCCTGAATGTGTTTCCGGATGGCGGGGTGAGTCGCCTGCGCGTGTTGGGCAAAGTCGTAAAATAAGTACAGGCCTGATTGTGGGAGCGGATTCATCCGCGAAGGCGGTATTTCAAAGGCCGTAGATGTGTCGGATGTATCGGCCTTTTCGCGGATGAATCCGCTCCCACAGTGATGTGATTTGCCAATATTTGAGAACAGAAGACCCCGCATGCGCACATTGATTATCGAGCCATTGACCAAAGAAGCCTTTGCCCCGTTCGGTGATGTCATCGAAACCGACGGCAGCGCCCACTTCATGATCAACAACGGCTCGACCCAGCGCTTCCATCGCCTGGCCGAGGTGCAGACCGCGCAGCCGGACGACAAGGCGATCATCAGCATCTTCCGCGCCGAGGCCCTGGAAATGCCGCTGACCGTACGCATGCTCGAGCGCCATCCGCAGGGCAGCCAGGCCTTTGTGCCGCTGCTCGGCAACCCTTTTCTGGTCGTGGTCGCGCCACTTGGCGATGCACCTGACTCAGAGTTGACCCGCGCCTTCATCAGCAATGGCAGGCAGGGTGTTAATTACCATCGCGGCGTCTGGCACCACCCGGTGCTGACGATCGAAAAGCGGGATGACTTCCTGGTGGTTGATCGCAGTGGCAGTGGCAATAACTGCGATGAGCATTTCTTCGAAGAGGACCAGATGCTGGTTCTTGATCCCCACTTTTAAAAAGGGCCTGTACACCCGCAAATGGGGGCAGGCGAACGGTAATGACTGTGCAAGCACATCTGATGGAATGGCTGAACCTGAGCGTGCGCTGGGTTCATATGATCGTGGGCGTGGCCTGGATCGGCGCCTCGTTCTATTTCGTCTGGCTGGAGAACAACCTCAACCGGGTCAACCCGCGTGACGGCCTGTCCGGAGACCTCTGGGCAATCCACGGTGGCGGCATCTACCACCTGGAAAAATACAAACTGGCACCACCAACCATGCCGGAGAACCTGCACTGGTTCAAATGGGAGGCCTACTCCACCTGGCTGTCCGGGGTGGCGCTGCTCTGCGTAGTCTTCTACGCCAACCCGACCCTTTACCTGCTCGCCCCCGGCAGCAGCCTGACCGGCGCCGAAGGCGTGCATATCGGCCTGGGCTCGCTGATCGTCGGCTGGTTCGTCTACAGCTTTCTGTGCGACTCAGCCCTGGGCAAGCGCCCGGCCCTGCTCGGCCTGATCCTGTTCATCCTGCTGGTGGCCGCTGCCTACGGCTACAGCCAGATCTTCAGCGGCCGTGGCGCGTACCTGCATGTCGGCGCGGTGATCGGCACCATCATGGTCGGCAACGTGTTCCGCATCATCATGCCCGCCCAGCGCGCCCTGGTCGCGGCCATCGCCGAGAACCGCACGCCGGACCCGGCACTTCCGGCCAAGGGCCTGCTGCGTTCGCGGCACAACAACTACTTCACCCTGCCAGTGCTGTTCATCATGATCAGCAACCACTTTCCGAGCACCTACGGCAGCCCTTACAACTGGCTGATCCTCGCAGGTATCGCGGTACTGGCGGTGCTGGTCCGGCATTACTTCAACACCCGCCACAACAGCCACAAGTTCGCCTGGACCCTGCCCGTGGCCGCATTGGGCATGCTTTGCCTGGCCTATGTCACCGGCCCGGTGCCACTGCCTTCGGCTACTGCGCCAGGCCCGGCGAAGATCGACTATCAGCCACTGCCGGCCACGGCCATCGGCGGCCATCGGGCTGATGAAGTGAAACCGGCAGCGGCGCCCGAACCCGAAGTCGTAGCCAAGGTGCCCGAGGTGGACTTCGAGAAGATCCATCAGATGATCCAGCAACGCTGCGCCGTCTGCCATTCGGCCAAACCGACCAGCTCGCTGTTCAGCAGTGCCCCGGCCGGAATCATATTCGACACCCCACAGCAGATCCAGCTACTGGCGCCACGCATCCAGGCCCAGGCCGTGACCGCGCAAATCATGCCCTTGGGCAACATCACCCAGATGACTCAGCAGGAACGGGACATGCTCGGGGCGTGGATCGATGCCGGGGCGAAGATCAATTAACACCTGCCTGGATTAATGCAAACTCTGTGGGATCGGCTTTAGCCGGGAAGACATTAGAGCAGGCGATAGACATTTATCGATCTTGCCTGCGCCTTCCCGGCTAAAGCCGGTCCCACAACAGTATTCGGCGCTTGATATCCCCGCCCCATCTTCTCCCGCTGCGCCCCATCCAGGCGCACTTGAACCACCCCGGCCCACTCAGTATCCTGCGCGCCCCCTGCCCGCCAGGGGTAGAAATCTTCCTGACCGGTCAGACCATTAATAAATCCCGGAAACTTCAGCCGGAATAACCCTGAAAACTGCGAAACCGACTGATTTCTCCTCAGCCGAATGCTTTTTTTCGTCTTTTTTCAGGCGATTGGCGCAGCTCTTGCTATCACCTTAAAGCTGACCAATCAGACAGTATTTATAACCGGGAAAAGACGCCAAAACAGAGCGTTAGCCCTCAACGAAAACTTTGACCCAAGGGAGCAAATCGATGAACCGTATTCTTTCCAGCGCGATTCTGGCCACCAGTCTGTTGGCCGCCGGGCCAACCATGGCAGAGGACTTGCTGCAATGGCAGAGCAACAGCCTGACCTACCTGAACGGCAAGGACTTCGCCGTTAACCCGGAAATCCAGCAGACCTTCACCTTCGAACACGCCGACAGCTGGAAGTACGGCGATAACTTCCTGTTCATCGACAAGATCTTCTACAACGGCAAGCGCGACCCTGGCGTCGGCACCAACACCTACTACGGCGAGTTCTCCCCGCGCCTGTCCATGGGCAAGATCTTCGGCCAGAAATTCCAGTTCGGCCCGATCACCGACGTGCTACTGGCCGCGACCTATGAGTTCGGCGAAGGCGATGTCGAGTCTTATCTGATCGGCCCCGGCTTCGACCTCAACGTCCCAGGTTTCGACTACTTCCAGCTCAACTTCTACAAGCGCTACACCGAAGGCCCGCGTGCCGGTGACAACGCCTGGCAGATCACGCCTGTGTGGTCCTACACCATCCCCGTAGGCAAGTCCGATGTGCTGATCGACGGCTTCATGGATTGGGTGGTGGACAACGACGTCAACTCCCATGGCAGCTACCACTCCAACCTGCACTTCAACCCACAGATCAAATACGACCTGGGCAAAGCGCTGAACTACCCGGAGAAAAAGCTCTACGTCGGCATCGAGTATGATTACTGGAGCAACAAGTACGGCATTGAAAACAGCCGTAACTTCGACACCAATCAAAATACCGCGAGCTTGTTGGTGAAAGTGTTCTTCTAATACTTCCAACCGCACAGTTTCAAGACAAAAACATTACAGAAGCAGGATTTACTACCCTGCCACTGTCAATTACGCGGGCACCCTGTGCCCGCTGTTACAGTTGTGAAAAGCTTTTCACATCCCTTTCACCGGACATTGACTTGTCGCCTCATAAACTCCGGCCCAGAGCGTTAATCCCCCTCTTGCCGGAACTGTTTGACCATGGAAACATTTCTCAGCCGAATCGTATTGAACGGGCGCAGCGGCTTCAGCACCCTGCGGCCTTATCGAAACATCCTTTTCATCGTATTCGGCCTGATCATCACGGCAGCCTTGAGCGCCTATGCCTTTTCCCCCGCCTCTGCTCCGGACCTCGCCCAGCGCAACAATTTCCAGAAAGCCGACATCAATGGCCTCTGGGGTCGTGGCGAACTGGTGGTGCTGATGCGCCATGTCGAACGCTGTGATCACTCCACCAACCCTTGCATGGGCGACCCCGCAGGCATTACCCGCAAGGGCCAGAACATGGCCATCGAACTGAACAAGTCGATGAGGACCCTGGGCCTGAACAACACCGATATTTTCAGTAGCCCGCTGCTGCGTACCACCCAGACCTCGCATTTTGTCTTCGATCGCACAGTCGCCAATCAGGACTGGCTGATCAATTGCCGCAAGACCATGCTTCAAGACGTCGTGGCACATAAGGTCGGTCAACGTAATCTGATCCTGGTCACCCACAGTGAATGTATCGACCAACTGGAAAAGTCCCTGAATATTCCCCGAACCATGATGAATTACGGTGCATCGCTGATCGTTTCCATCGACCCCAACAGCCATAAGCCAAAGATTATCGGATTTATGGATGCGCCAGGCTGGAAAACCGTTCTGGCAAAAACGCCTTGAATACAATCTGTTTTATCGCTGGAGTTTCATGACTTGAACCGGTTTGACGCGCGCTTCTATCTGATCAAGTTCGGTACGCCGCTGTTATTGGCGTTGCTGGTCTTCGTCCTGTTCGATCTGGCCGGGCTTGATATAACGATCAGCAATTGGCTTTATAATCCGCTCGATCACACATTCCCTTTTGAACATAACCGTTTGTTCGAAAACATCACTCACCGTTGGGCACGCATCATTCCCAACTGGGTCGGCGAACTGGCAATCGTCGGTGCGATGCTGTCGCTGATTCCGCTGGTCCTAAAGCCTGAGCGCGCCCCGGCAAGAATCGCCGGGCCGCTGCAATGGCTCACTCGCTACCGTTTGGACTTCTTCTTCGTAGTCGTGGCCTTCGCCATCGCCACCGGCGTGATCCACTACCTGAAAAGCCACACCAGCATCTATTGCCCGGTGGAAACCACCCTGTACGGCGGCGACATGCCGCGTCAGGAATGGTACGAAAACTTCAATCTGCTACATGAAGCCGGCGCAGGCCGTTGCTGGCCGGGCGGTCATGCGTCCGGCGGTTTCACCCTGGTGGCGCTGTATTTCGTTGCGCTGCGTTATCGCTGGCGCCATGCCAGTACTCTATTCTGGGCCTCGATGATCCTCGGCTGCATTTATGGCACCACGAGAGTCGTACAGGGCTGGCATTTCATGTCCCACACTTTCTGGGCCGGGATCTTTGTCTGGTTGTCGACGTTGCTTACCGCCATGGCCTTTTATGGCCACACCTTGCGCGGGCGTTCGCCTGAAACCAAAGCTGCCAAGCCAGCACTCAACCCTGCTTGACGACTTCCACCGCCGCCTTGCGCCCACAACGCAAGGCGATCGGTGCCATCTTCTCTCGGTCCAGTTGACCTTCCCAGGAAGCCACCACCAAGGCTGCGACGGCGTTGCCGATGATATTGGTCAGTGAGCGGCATTCGGCCATGAAGCGATCCACCCCCAGGATCAGCACCATTGCCGCCACCGGCACTGTTGGCACCACCGCCAGGCTCGCCGCCAATGCAACGAAACCGGCGCCCACCACTGCTCCCGCGCCTTTTGAGGTCAGCATGGCCACGGCCAACAGCGTCAGTTGCTGCTCCAGACTCAGGTCGATATTGGTCGCCTGAGCCAGGAATAGCACCGCCAGAGTCATGTAGATATTGGTGCCGTCCAGATTGAAGGTGTAGCCGGTGGGCACGACGATACCGACCACGCCCTTGGAACAGCCCAGGCTTTCCAGTTTCTGCATCAGTTGCGGCAGTGCCGACTCCGATGAACTGGTGCCCAGCACGATCATCAGTTCGGATTTGATGTAACCCATCAGGCGGAAAATGCTGAAGCCGGTGTAGCGCGCAATGCTGCCCAGTACACAGGCCACGAACAGGAAAGCCGTCAGGTAGAAAGTGCCGATCAACTTGAGCAAGGGCAGCAGCGACGCCAGGCCGTATTTACCCACGGTAAAGGCAATGGCACCGAAAGCGCCGATGGGTGCGACGCGGCTGATCATGCCGACGATACGGAAGAACACTTCGCTGGCCTGACCGACCACCGCTACCAGCGGCCGGCCCTTCTCGCCGACCATGACCAGAGCGATGCCGAACATCACCGATACCAGCAGCACCGGCAGGATCTCACCCTTGGCGAAGGCATCGAAGAAGGTCGCCGGAATGGCGTGCAACAGAAAGCCCGAGACCCCTTCGCCATGGGCCGCATCGCTGACGAAACCGGCAATGGCCTTGGCGTCAAGGGTATTGACGTCGACATTGAAGCCCGCCCCCGGATGCAGCGCATGGGCCGCCAGCAGCCCGAGCACCAGGGCAATCGAGGACACCACTTCGAAATACAGCAGCGCCTTGCCGCCGACCCGGCCGACCTGCTTGACGTCGTGCATGCTGGTGATGCCGCCGACCACGGTACAGAAAATGATCGGGCCGATGATCATCTTGATCAGCTTGATGAAGCCATCACCCAGCGGTTTGAGATCGATGCCGATGGCCGGCCAGTAGTTTCCGATCAGCACGCCCAGAATAATCGCGACGATTACCTGGAAGTACAAAGTGCCCAGCAGTTTTCGAATTGTCATTTTTATTATCTCGGGTGTGTGGGCTGCAAAAGCAGCAGGCAAAGCTCTGCCGTCGCGCATGATCGGGCTCATGCGCGCGGGCTTTTTTGAAGGCATCAGGTCATACGGTGGCGGGCTTTCATCAGCTCAGGAACGGCAACACATGGCTCAACAATTCCTCGGGGACTTCTTCGGCCAGGTAATGGCCACCGGACAGGGCCCGGCCGCGGACATTACTGGCGATCTGCTGCCATTCCTTGAGCGGATCGAAGCAGCGGCCGACGATACCCTGGGCGCCCCAGAGCACCATCAGCGGCATAGGCAGGTGATGCCCGGCGTCGATATCGATACGGTCGTGCTCAAGGTCGATGCTGGCCGCAGCGCGATAATCCTCGCAGACACCCCGCGCCGCACCCGGCAGGCTCAGGCAGCGCACGTATTCACTGAACGCCTCGTCGGTGAACGGTGACAGCCCGGCGCTGCGGCTGCCCATGACGCTGCGCAGGTATTGTTCGGGATTGCCTTCGATCAGGCTTTCCGGCAGCGGCGCCGGGCGGATCAGGAAGAACCAGTGCCAGTAGGCTCGGGCAAAGGCTTCGTCGGTCTGGCTGTACATGGCCAGGGTCGGGGCGATATCCAGCAGGACCATGCGCGTCACTTGCTGCGGATGATCCAGGGCCAGACGATGGGCGACCCGGGCGCCACGGTCGTGGGCCAGGACCGAGAAGGTCTCGAAACCCAGGGAGCGCATCAGTTCCACACCGTCACGGCCCATCTCGCGCTTGGAGTAATTGGCGTGGGCCTCATCGGCCTCAGGCTTGCTGCTGTCGCCGTAACCGCGCAGGTCAGCGGCGACCACGGTGAAATGCTCCGCCAGTTGCGCGGCAACCTTGTGCCAGATCACGTGGGTCTGCGGGTGACCATGCAGCAACAACAGGCCCGGCCCCGAGCCGCCCATGCGATAGGCGATATCGACGCCATTGACGTGACGCTGGTCTTTCTGGAATCCGGCGAACATGGAAATGACTCCCTTGGAATTGTCACTACATGCTAGTTCGCTGGGGTTTCCCCACAAGGCGCAAAACGTGGCGGCCCCGTTCATGAAGTGTGTTGTGAATTGGTCTGCCTGAAAGGCAGGAAATTGGCTATCCAATTCATGGCAACCAAAGACTAAGGTAGCGCCATCGAAACTCACTGCCTTACGGAGCACCTCCCCATGAACAAACGTCTCGCCTGGGCCTCTGCCGCACCGCAAGCCTACAAAGCCATGGCCGCACTGGAAGCCGCCCTCGGCCAGACCGGCCTGGAAAACTCGCTGCTGGAACTGGTGCGCCTGCGCGCTTCCCAGCTCAATGGCTGCGCCTACTGCGTGAATATGCACGCCAACGATGCGCGCAAGGCCGGCGAAACCGAAGCACGCCTGCAAACCTTGAGCGTCTGGAAAGAGACCACTTTCTTCACCCCGCGTGAACAAGCCGCCCTGGCCTGGACCGAAAGCATGACCTTGCTAACCCATCACCAACCGCATCAGGCCGAGTATGAAAACCTGCTGGAGCATTTCAGCGAAGCCGAAGTGGTCAACCTGACCCTGGCCATCGCCACCATCAATGCCTGGAACCGTTTCGGCGTCGGCTTCGCCATGTCGCCGACCGCTTGAGTGGATCAGCCGGCTGAATGCCATGCATCAGAACTTTTGCTTGGAACAACCACGCCGATCCGCGCAAGATTGGCGTTCATTTTCCCGCATAAGGTTTTGTAAGCATGACAAGCGGCGTTCTAAAACTGGCAGCGTTTTCCGATGGCGATCAAGGCGGTAATCCGGCGGGTGTCTGGATTGGCGACAGCCTGCCGCAAGCCATCGATATGCAACGCATCGCCGCCGAGGTTGGCTACTCGGAAACCGCCTTCGCCATGCCCATCGAAGGCGGCTGGCGCGTGCGCTACTTTGCGCCAGAAGCCGAAGTGCCGTTCTGCGGCCATGCCACCATCGCCCTCGGCGCGGCACTGGCCGGTCTGCACGGGGATGGCAAATACCAACTGACCTTGAACAACGCGCAGATCAGCGTCGAAGGCTATGCCCAGGGCGAGTTGATCAGCGCCGCCCTGCAATCGCCGCCCACCTTCAGCAAACCGCTCGACCCGCTGGCTCTGGAAAAAGCTCTGGCGCTGTTCGGTTACAGTCATGCCGACCTCGACCCGGCCATCCCGCCCGCGCTGATCAATGGTGGCATTCAGCACCTGGTCATCGCCCTCAACAGTCGGGAAAAGCTCAAGGCCATGCACTACGAGCAACAGGCCGGGCAACAGCTGATGACCGCCGAGAACTGGGGCACTGTGCTGCTGATCTTTGCCGAGAGCCCGCAGCGTTTCCACAGCCGCAACCCGTTTGCCTACGGCGGCGTCTACGAAGACCCGGCCACCGGCGCAGCCACCGCCGCCTTTGCCGGCTACCTGCGTGATCTGGGCTGGCCCCATGGCGGCGTGATCGATATCGTCCAGGGCGAAGACATGGGCAGCCGCTCGCTGCTACGGGCAGAGATCAAGGATGAGCCGGGCAGCTCGATCCGGGTGTCGGGGATGGCGCGTAAGCTGATGTGACAGGCACGGTTAAGGCAATACTGTGGGAACGGGTTGTGGGAGCGAGTCTGGTGGGAGCGAATTCGCTCCCACGGTTCGCCAGCCCACAGCATCCGCCCACATCTCGGCTCAGGTTTTCAGGATTCGTCCGCTCGCCGCAACACCAAGCAGCATCACGGCAATCACCATAAACGCCAGTTCCAGGTTGCTGACATGGGCGACAAAGCCTATCGCCGCCGGGCCCACCAGAATGCCGCCGTAACCCAGGGTGCTGATGGCCGGGACCGCGACATTTTCCGGCATGCTTGTCTGCCGCCCCACCGCGCTGTAACACACCGGCACGATATTCGAGCAACCGGCGCCGACCAGGGCGTAACCGAGTAAGGTCGCCTCCCAGCTCGGAACCAGCGTACCCAGCGCCAGGCCCGCCGCCGCACACAGCCCGCCGAAAATGATCACTCGATTGGCCCCGATTCGCTGCACGATCCAGTCGCCGGACAGGCGCCCAAGGGTCATGGTCAGGGCAAACACTGCATAGCCCAACCCGGCATACGCCGTCTCCACACCGCGCAAGGACGTGAGGAATACCGCGCTCCAGTCCAGCATCGCGCCCTCGGTGAGGAACACGGTAAAGCACAGCAGACCAATGAACAGCACCACCCCATGAGGAATGGCAAAAGCCGGGCCGCCGCGTTCGCTGCCGTAGGTCAACAGGTGCGGCCAGGCCTTGAGCAAGGCGATCAGCAGACCCGCCGCGACCACCAGCATGGCGATCAATGGCGACGCACCGAGGGCAAGCACCGCACTCACGCCCGCTGCGCCCGCGATCCCGCCAAGGCTGAACAGGCCATGGAAGCCCGACATCATGGTCTTGCCACTGGCCCGCTCGACGATGATCGCCTGGATATTGATCGTGCAATCCAGTGCGCCAAGGCTGGCGCCGAACACAAACAGCGTGGCAATGAACACAGGAAGGCTGGAAACCACCGCCAACAAGGGCAGACACAAACAGATCAACAGGCTGGAAACCGTCAGCACACGACGGCAGCCAAAACGCGCCGCCAGCGCTCCGGCCAGGGGCATGGCAATGATCGAGCCCAGGCCCAGACTCAATAGCAGCAAGCCCAGCGTGCCATCATCCAGACCGACCCGCTCCTTGGCATAAGGCACCAGCGGTGCCCAGGCAGCAACACCAAAACCGGCAATGAAAAACGCAACCCGCGTGGAAAACTGCTCCGCCCGCCCCGGCAGGACGGGAGCGGGGGTACTGATGGAGGTCATGCCGAATCCTTCGCAAACGCCGGGCGGTTCCATCCGGCAGATGCGTAAGCCTAACATTCCTGGTGAGGAAAATTGGAGGGAGGCCTGCTCCAACAGCACCACACAAATTTGTTGGAGCCGGGCTTGCCCGCGAAGGCATCGGTACATCTGACAAATGCTTCATCGCCTGGAATACCGCCTTCGCGGGAAAGCCTCGCTGCTACAGAGATGTGTGGAATCAGGATATCCAGGGCGACTTGCGGATGATCTCGACGAAGTTCAGCGGCTTGAAGCCCGGCACCGCGTCGACCAGCACATCCGCGTTAACCGTGCCGAACGTGGTATCGGGCTTGTCCTTGAAGCCATTGGCGAAGGCACACAGGATGCATTCCTTGAAGCCATCACCACGCGGGTGAGCATGCACCACGGCTTCACGCTGCATGGTGGGGAACGCCGCGTAGTCGATACCCAGCACGTCCATTTCCACACCGGCGGTGACCAGTGCCACATTCGGCCGCAGATGCTCGGGCACGCCCGGCGTGGTGTGCAGGGCGATGGACAACCAGACCTGTTCCATATCCGCATCGGTCAGACCGAATGGCTTCATGAACTTCACCGCCGCGTTGGCGCTGTCGACTTCGAAGCGATCTTTCTCACTGCGATGAGCCTCAACCAGGCCCAGGTCATGGAACATCGCACCCACGTAAAGCTGCTCGGCGTCGTACTTGAGACCCTTGCGCTCACCGCTCAGGGCACCCCAGAGAAACACCCGGCGCGAGTGATGGAACAGCAGGTCGTCTTCCTGCTCGCGGATGTACTCGGTGGTAGCCCGGGCCAGTGCGCTGTCAGGGATTTTGATACCGGCGATGGAAGTGCTCATGAAGGCTGTCCTGTAGGAAGTCGCGCCGTCTTGACGCGTTGGATATAGTTTCGGGGCTGGCCCGACACCGCTCAATCGGCGCGGTATATCGTTCCCTGCCAAACGTAGGTCGTTTCCTGCCAGCCCTTTTGTGGTGCGCTTCGGATAGACTGGCCCTCGTTCAGTCATCCAATAAAAAGATAAACGAGGCCGCTGTGTACAAAGGGATTGTCTTGTCGGTTTCGGCGTCCTGCCTGTTTGCCGTGATGTACTACTACACCTCCTTGCTCAAACCGCTCAGCGGCGAAGAAATCTTCGGCTGGCGCATGCTCCTGACCGCCCCCTGCGCGACCCTGTTCCTGCTGCTCAGCGGTGAATGGCATCTGGTACGCAGCCTGCTCTCCCGCATCCGCCGCGAGCCATTGCTATGGATCGGCCTGCCATTGTGCTCGGCGTTGATGGGCGTGCAACTGTGGCTGTTCATGTGGGCGCCGTTGCACGGGCGCAGCCTGGAGGTGTCCCTCGGTTATTTCCTGCTGCCGTTGAGCATGATTCTTACCGGCCGTGTTGTGTACGGCGAACATCTGTCGCGCCTGCAAAAAATCGCGGCTGCCTGTGCGCTGGTCGGGGTCGGCAACGAGTTGCTGCGCCTGGGCAGTTTCTCCTGGGAGACCCTGCTGGTCTGCCTGGGCTACCCGTTCTATTTCATTCTGCGCCGCCGGCTCAAGGTCGATAACCTCGGTGGCCTGTGGTGCGACATGGCCCTGCTGCTGCCCGCCAGCCTGTGGTTCATCGTCCATGGCAACCCCGGTGCGCTGCGCGAGTTTCCCGCGTTGTACGGCCTGATTCCGTTACTGGGGTTGATCAGCGCCTCGGCCCTGATCAGCTACATCCTCGCCAGTCGCCTGCTGGCATTCAGCCTGTTCGGCCTGCTCAGCTATGTGGAGCCGGTGCTGCTGGTGGGGGTCGCGCTGTTGCTGGGGGAAAGCATTGGCCGTGATGAATGGATGACTTATCTGCCGATCTGGCTGGCCGTGCTGGTGCTGATGGGTGAAGGCTGCAAACATCTGTTGGCGCAAAGGCGCCGTTGACACGCCTGGATAAGACTACGAACCCGTAGGAGCCGGCTTGCTGGCGATCGAGTGCGAAGCGCTCGCAGAACGTCAGTGGCTGACCCGACGCTATCGCCAGCAAGCCGGCTCCCACGGGATTGCGTTTCAAGGCATAGGTTCGATGAAGGCAGTCAGTCGGTAAACCGCTCCAGCTGCATCTCCTGCAAACGGCTCAACGTGCGGCGAAAGGCGAACGACAGATAACCCTGGGTGTACAGCGCGTCCATGGGCTGTGCCGCTTCGATATAGAGGGGTACGCGGCGGTCGTAGCACTCGTCCACCAGGGCAATGAAACGGCGCACGCCATCGTCATGCGGCGATAGCTGAGGCAATTCGCGGTCCCCGGCCACCACTTGTTCCACTGCATCCTCGGTGCCACGGGCAATCCGCCCTTCGCGCTGGGGCGCGCTCAATGCCGGTACTTCGCCAAGCAGCACCGCCGAGAAACGGTCGCACAGCTCGATGAAATCCATGGCCGCCAAGGGCTGCTCGCACAGGTCGGCATAGCGACACCACAGAACCGTAGGCGTCTGGCGCACCACATTGATCGCCCGGCGACCCAGCATGACCGGCTCAGCAGACGCCGCCTGACCTGCACTCAAACGCTCGAATACACCCGTCAGGGCACTGGCCACACCGGCCTGACTCAGCCAGTAGCGCTGATGCAGTTGCCCCGGATGCAGGCGATGATCCTCGCCACCATCGACGCTGAGCACCTGCATATAGCGGTTGATCGCCGCAATGGCCGGAACGAAGCGCTCACGATTGTGGCCGTTGCTATACAACTGCTCGGGCGGCTGGTTGGAGGTCGAAACCAGCACCACGCCCTCTTCGAACATGGCCTGTAACAGGCCGCCGAGGATTACCGCATCGCCGATATCGGTGACGAATAACTCATCGAAACACAGCACCCGCACATCCCGCCCCAGCTCTTTAGCCAGCACCTGCAGTGGCTGGGCAGTGCCGACCAGATCGAACAGGCGCTTGTGCACCCAACGCATGAAGTGATGAAAGTGCTGGCGCCGGGCTGGCACGCTGAGGCTGTCGAAAAAGCGGTCCATCAGCCAGGTTTTACCACGCCCCACCGGCCCCCACAGGTACACACCCTTGGCCGGAACGCCGTTGCCCTGCAACGCCTGATAGCACGCCTCCAGTTGCTGCGCCGCCTGCAATTGCGCTGCATCAGGCTGAAAACCACGTTGTGCGACCGCCTGTTCGTAGGCTTGCAGGGGGGATACCGCGCTCATCAACCAATCACCGTCTGTCTGGGCAAGGGGTGCAAGCATATAGCAGATGGCCCGCGCGATGGCATGACCACCATCGGCAGCTCCTACGCAGAGGCATGGTCAATTGAGCAAATCGAATGGCAGGCAAATTGCTGTAGGATTGCCATCCCCGAAATAGCGACACATGGCGCTGCCATTCTCATTGGCCCCATTCCCCGCCCCAGGTTCAACAGGTAATTCATGACCGCCAAACGCCTATACACCGACGCCCTGGCCGGGCTCACCACCTCGTTCGCCCTTGTCCCTGAATGTATTGCCTTTGCCCTGGTGGCCCATCTCAACCCGCTGATGGGCCTATATGGCGCATTCATTATCTGCACCCTTACGGCACTGTTCGGTGGACGGCCGGGAATGGTTTCTGGTGCGGCGGGCTCAATGGCGGTGGTGATTGTCGCGCTGGTGGTGCAACACGGCGTGCAATACCTGCTGGCCACGGTGCTGCTGGGCGGCGTGGTGATGATGGCTTTTGGTCTGCTGAGACTGGGCAAGCTGGTGCGCATGGTGCCGCACTCGGTGATGCTCGGCTTCGTCAACGGCCTGGCCATCGTCATTGCCATGGCTCAGCTGGAGCACTTCAAGTCCGGTGACACCTGGCTCAGCGGCCCGTCGCTGTATCTGATGGTCGGCCTGGTGGCCCTGACCATGACCATCGTCTACCTGCTGCCGCGCCTGACCCGTAGCGTGCCGCCGGCTCTGGTAGCGATCCTCACCACCGGGCTGCTGGTCTACCTGTTGAAACTGCCGACCCATACCCTTGGCGACATGGCCCATATCGCCGGTGGCCTGCCAGCTTTTGCCGTGCCGGATATCCCCTGGAACCTCGATACCCTGCGCATCATCGCGCCCTACGCAATCCTCATGGCTCTGGTCGGCCTGCTGGAAACCCTGCTGACCCTCAACCTCACCGACGAAATCACCGAAAGCCGCGGGTATCCAGATCGCGAATGCGTCGCCCTGGGCGCGGCCAATATCGCTTCGGGCCTGTTCGGCGGCATGGGCGGCTGCGCCATGATCGGGCAGACCGCCGTCAACCTGGGTTCGGGTGGGCGCGGCCGGTTGTCGGGCGTCGTCGCGGGCGTGGCAATCCTGTTGTTCATACTGTTTCTCTCGCCGATGATCGAGAGCATCCCCCTCGCCGCCCTGGTCGGGGTGATGTTCGTGGTGTCACAGCAGACCTTTGCCTGGGCCTCGTTGCGTGTGATCAACAAGGTGCCGCTCAACGACGTCCTGGTGATCATTGCCGTGACCGTCATCACAGTCCTGACCGACCTGGCCACGGCAGTGTTCTACGGCATCATCATCGCCGCCCTGAATTTCGCCTGGCAGCACGCCCGACAGCTGTACTCGGACAGCCATGTGGAAAACGGCGAGAAGCTGTATCACGTCCACGGCACACTGTTTTTCGCCTCGACCACCGCCTTCCTCAATCAGTTTGACCCGGCCAACGACCCGGACCACGTCACCCTGGATTGCAGCCACCTGGCCTTCGTCGACTACTCCGCAATCGCCGCCCTGAATACTCTGCGCGAGCGCTACGCCAAGGCGGGCAAGCATGTGCGGATCATTCACCTGTCCGAGCGCTGCAAGAAGCTGCTCAAGCGCGCCCGGGCCCATCACGAATAATCAGTCAGCCGCCAGCAAGTCCCGGGTCGCCAGCACCGTTGCATATTCGCCATGCAGGTTGCCCAGGGACATGCCATGCACCTCTTCAGCCGTACGCGGCGTGCCAAAGAAGTCCGCGCCGTCGAAGGTGTAACAGGCGTCATGGGGCACGATCACCTCGAAGCCCAGATTGCCGCCACTGCGCGCCGTAGACTCCACCGAGTTATTGGTAATCACGCCGACGATCACCACCTGAGTGATCGCGTCATCGCGCAGCCATTGCTGCAAAACTCTGGCGCTGAACGCATCCGGCACCTGCTTGCGCAACTCCCGCTCGCCCGGCAACGGCATAAAAGCCGGTTGATACTCCACCCCCGACTGCTCGGGCCAGAACACCGAATCCGGCGAACGGGAAAAATGCCGCACATGAATCACCGGCCGCCCGGCCTGGCGCCATGCCTGCAACAGCGCCAGCATCTGGCTCTCTGCATCCGGATTGTTGCGCCGCCCCAACTTTGGGTGGTTCATGCCCTGTTGCATGTCGATGATGATCAGGGTGGTGTTGGAGTGCAGGTGCATGGGAGTGTCCCGAAGAGGTAAATGGTCAAATCGCACTGAATCGCTGAGCCAAACCCTGCTCGGCGAACTGCTCGATGATGAAGTCGACGAAGGCCCGGCTCTTGCCGGGCAGCAGTTTGTGCTCGCGGTAATAAAGCGAAATATTGCCATCATCGACATACCAGTCCGGCAGCACCCGTTGCAAGGCGCCGCTCTTCAGATAAGGCAAGGCGAACGGCATGCTCACCAGGGCGACGCCCAGGCCCTGTTCGGCGGCAGAGCAGGCGGCCTCGGAATCGCTCATGGTCATGCGTTGTTTCAGGCTCAGCGGGCTTTGCGTCTGTTGGCGACTGGTCAGCGGCCAATTGCGCACACGGCCAGTCTGGGGCGAACGGATCAGAATGCCATCGTGCCCGAACAAATCGTCCGGATGGCTGATCGGCGCATGACTGGCCAGGTAGCCGGTGGACGCCACCAACACCCGATGCGCCACCGCCAGCTTGCGCGCCACCACGCCTTGAGGCAGCTCGAAACCGCCGCCAATGGCAGCATCGAACCCTTGGGCAATCAAATCCACCTGACGGTTATCAAAATGCCAGTCCGGACTGATCGCCGGATAGCGCCGCAGGAACTCACCCAATAGCGGCAACACATACAGCCGCCCGAATATCGTGCCCATGCTGACCTTGAGCGTGCCTGCGGGCTGACCCTGGGCGCTGGCGATATTGGCCACGGCATTCTGGATGGTATGGAAGCTGGTACCGACCTCGGCCAGAAATCTTTGCCCCGCTTCAGTCAAGGTCAGGCTGCGGGTACTACGCTGGAACAGCCGCACGCCAAGTCCGGCCTCCAGGCGCGCGACACTTTTGCCCACTGCCGCTGGCGTCAGGCTCAAACGCCGTGCGGCCTCGGCAAAACTGCCTACCTCGGCGCTGCAAACGAAACACTCGATGCTGTTGAAGTGTTCCATGACGTCGCGATTCGATACTTTTGGTTTACACAGACTATCTCAATTACCGGCTACTCAGGAGTTAATCAGAGTTCGATACTGGCCCCCATCAACTCACCCCCCCACTACTGGAGAACACCATGACTTACGCACAAAACCTCACCGGCAAAACCGCACTGGTCCAGGGCGGCTCACGCGGCATCGGCGCCGCCATCGTCAAGCGCCTGGCCGCAGAAGGCGCAGCAGTCGCCTTTACCTACGTCAGCTCCGAAGCCAAGGCCAAGGAACTGCAGGACAGCATCACCGCTGCAGGCGGCAAGGCTCTGGCCATCCACGCCGACAGCGCCGATGAAAAAGCCATCCGCGCAGCGGTCACCAGCACCGTGCAAGCCTTTGGCGGCCTGGACATTCTGGTCAACAACGCTGGCGTACTGGCCGTCGGCCCGCTGGAAGACTTCAGCATGGAAGACTTCGACCGCACCCTGAACATCAACGTGCGCAGCGTCTTCATCGCCACCCAGGCCGCCGCACAGCATATGAAAGAAGGCGGCCGCGTCATCAACATCGGCAGCACCAACGCCGACCGCATGCCCTTCGCCGGTGGCGGCGTCTACGCCATGAGCAAATCGGCGCTGGTCGGCCTGACCAAAGGCCTGGCCCGCGACCTGGGCCCGCGCGGCATCACCATCAACAACGTTCAGCCCGGCCCGGTCGACACCGACATGAACCCGGCCAGCGGCGACTTCGCCGACTCGCTGATCCCGCTGATGGCCGTCGGTCGCTACGGCCACGTTGAAGAGGTCGCCAGCTTCGTCAGCTACCTGGCAGGCCCGGAAGCCGGTTACATCACCGGTGCCGGCCTGACCATCGACGGCGGCTTCGGCGCCTGATCCAAGGCAACCCCAGGCGTCCGGCAAGGCTTTTAGCCACTGCCGGACGCTTTTCTGCTTAACCGCATGAAAATTCTGAAAAAAAGTTTTGCGTTCGGGAAAGGTTTCAACTACATTAGCGCGCCTCGACACAGCAAGCCTGTGACGAGATACGGTGAAGTGTCCGAGTGGCTTAAGGAGCACGCCTGGAAAGTGTGTATACAAGAAATTGTATCGAGAGTTCGAATCTCTCCTTCACCGCCAAATTGAAACAACGCAAAGCCCCTGAGATTCCTAGCGAACTCAGGGGCTTTGTGGTTTTTGGCGTTTGGAAAAAAACTCCTTCTTGTCCCGTGCATACTGCCAAGACTCATTCAGTCGAGCGATGCAAATGCACCATCCATCGTCAGTTCGTGAATTTCTCTGAACCCTTCCCACTCCCGCCTACACTAATCCTGTAACCGTGCGGAGGTGACACATGAGAACTGAGTATTACTGGATAATGTTGGCTGTAGTCGTGGTGCTTGCTGATCTGTTTGCTGTTTTCAGTATTCGGCGCAGCGCCGCCAATGCTGAGAGCAAGGCATTTTGGCAGGTGATAATCATCTGGGTGCCAGTGTTGGGCGTGATGCTCTGGGCGATCATGGGGCCCAAGAACATTCCACACTCTCATCCGACTCACAGCGAACATCACTCCTGAGTCAGACAGAGGCTTTGTAGGAGCTGCCGAAGGCTGCGAACGGATCGCAGCCTCCGACAGCCCCTCCCTTTCATGCTCCGCAAGCGCTGCAACAGGCTTGCGGTTTCGTCGTGTCGCGAATGCGACAAAACGCTCGACCATGCTCATCCAAGGACTAAGTATTGAAACACCTGATATTCGCCCTCGCTTTCGCCCTGTCTCTGACAAGCACTGTTGCTTGGGCACAGGATCTATCCGAACAGGAAAAATCTGCCGCAAACGCCTTCAAGGTTTTCTGGGCATCGACCAACTGCGCAGACATGCGCAAGCTCAGCGACTGGCCCCAGCTCGTTGCAAAAATGCACAGCAACGATAAGGAACTGTGCGATAGCCTTGTCAGCCTGCATCAGTTCGTCCAGCAGGTGGATGTGACTGGGGTGCAGCTGCTACCCGGTGATAAAGCACGGGTGAGCGCAAACATCAGCATGCTCACGGGCACAAGCATTAAACAGCAGGACACCTTTACCCTGGTCGGCGGCAAATGGCTGCTCTCGGCACAATAAATCGCGCATAAAAAAGCCCTGAGCAGGTCAGGGCTTTTTCTTTACCGATAGTGCCTGCGCCTTACTTCAGCACTCCGGCCTGAGGCACGATCTGCACCGGCGTGCGCGAGCGACGCGCCAGGGCGTTGCCCATGCGGATCGCCGGCAGCTCGATGTACTTATAGGTCAGTGCCGACATC
Source organism: Pseudomonas sp. JUb42 (assembly GCF_024807945.1). Lineage (GTDB taxonomy): Bacteria > Pseudomonadota > Gammaproteobacteria > Pseudomonadales > Pseudomonadaceae > Aquipseudomonas. Next base: position 146,321 of record NZ_JANUFD010000004.1, read on the forward strand.
CCGATAGTCCCCAATAGCGCAACGGCCATATAAGCGCCGGTGTACCAGTGTTGAAGCCACTCGATATGGCAGTTCTGGATCACCCAGACCATGCTGTACATCACCACCGGGTGGAACAGGTACAGCGAATAACTGATCGCCCCCAACCAGGCCAGCCAGGCCCAGTTCAACTTGCACACCGTGGCCAGTGCCAGAAAGGTCACGATGCCAATGGCATAAGGGATAAAGAAGTGAATAACTTTGATATCCGGATCGACTTTCACCATGTAATAAGTGACCGCCACCCCGGCAAACATCGCCCACAGGCCGACGAATCCAAATACTGACAGTTTCGCCAGTACGGGCAGCGCCTGGCCGTCATACCACATGCGAAATAATGCGCCCCAGAACATGATGCTCAAGTGCAGCGATAACATCGTCAGCACCGGATCCGGCGTGTAGGGCAATGGATGGCCGACAAACGCCACCAATAGCGGCAACAACGTAAAGGTGCTGAAGGCAAAAATCAGCCCGATCAATACGGTTGGCGAACGCAATACACCCTGCACGAACAGCACCACGCACAAGACGTAGAACGCCAGCTCGGTCTGCAAAGTCCAGTACTGCCCCTGCACCGAAGGATGGCCCATGGCCTCCTGCAGCATGGTCAGGTTCCACAGGATCGACGACAGAGAGATGTCCTTGCCCCAGATATACCAAAAGGTAATCAGGCCAAAAGGAATGGAGAACCAGTAGACCGGATACAAGCGAAACAGGCGCTTGATCAGAAACTCGCGGCAGGACTCTCGTCGCTCGCCGCGCAAGCTGGACGGAATCACGAAACCGCTGACGGCGAAGAAAATCACCACGCCAATGCGGCCGACATCAATCAGCGCGGCAAAGTCATGAAGCCGGTCTTGAATAGACGGGGTCGCGATCAGCACAAACTGCTCGCTGGTGTGCATCCAGATCACCAACAGAGCGGCAATCGCCCGCAGGCTATCTATATGGGAAAAGCGCGTACTGCTCATAACATCATTCCTTGATCGTCCTGCCCGTCACCAACCCCGGTAACGTCCTGCATATCAACGGCGCTAACCGCTACAACGAGGCGAGACATGTCTTATCCATTGCCGCCCATCAGGGAACGGCGCTTTATTGTTTTTCTACGGGTTCTCACGGAAAAACCCGACAGTCTGTCGCCATGCCCAAACGCAAAAAAAGCCCGGCGGGCTTTTCCTACGTTACGGATGGCAGATTCAGCGCATTAAAGGGCAAATACGCTGACGCATTTGGCGTTTTTGCCATCCGTTCAGCTACTGTTCAGATACGGTATCAGAATCGATACATTACGATAGCACTTTGTATATGAAGCGCCATTACACTGCGTGCCCTCCCCCTTCGCCCAAAGATCCGCCCCCATGATTGAAGAGTTCGAAGTTCCCAGCCCTCACGAGCGCCATGTGGAACACGTTACCGAGCACGCCCACCGTCACGGCGACAGCTTCGCCAGCAAAATCGCGGTCATGACGGCCATCATGGCCACCCTCGGCGCCTTGCTCAGCTATCAGGCGGGCTCCAGCGAAAGCGAAGCGGCTATCGACAAGAACAACGCGGCCATCAAGAAAACCGAAGCGTCGAACCAGTGGAATTACTACCAGGCCAAATCCAGCCGCCAGAACCTGTCGGAACTGGCCATGCAGATCCCAGGCGTCGACAGCAAGCACTACGCCGCCGAAGCGCAGCGCTATAAGGCCGAGAAAGAAGAGGTCAAGAAAAAGGCCGACGAACTCGAAGCCCAGGCCAGCGAATGGGACGAGAAATCGGAAAAGGCCCTGCACCAGCACCACCGTTGGGCACAGGCGATGATGGCCATTCAGATTGCCATTTCAATGGCCGCCATCACGTTGCTGACGCGCAAGGAATGGCTGAAAAACCTCGCCTACACGGCGGCCGGTGGCAGTGTGGTGTTGGGTCTGTTGGCGTGGTTGCATATCTAGCGCAAGACCTGTGGGAGCCGCCTGGGTGGCGATCGAGTGCGAAGCGCTCGCAATAGCGTCAGTGACTGACCTGACGCCTCGCCAGCAAGCCGGCTCCCACGTTTACCAGGTCTCAGCAGGCACCGACGTGACGCAACGACAGGTCCAACTCTGCCCTCATTGCACCCAGCATATGCACAACAGCAAAGGGCAAATCACGCTCATCGCCCGCCCGCGCTTCGCCGCTTTCATAAGCGACGGCGGTGGTGCAACGCAGCATGTCGGAGATCGTGAGCAGGGATTTTTCGAGGGCAGCGAGGGATTCGGGTGTAAGTGTTTTGATCATGGTCTGTCTCGTTATTGATGAATGTTCAGCGCATCAAAAAAAATGCGCTCTGCAAAGCCGTTATCCGTAACAACATTTGCGTTTCATATTCCGAAAACAGGCTGCTAAACCCGATCACCAATACCTTAGCGACGGCGCATCCTAGAGTCTCGAAATGGCACGAGCAAGAGGCCAAACTCACTTCAGAAATTTCATTCAAGAGAAAGAGAAACGCCCTCCAGGAAGTACCATCAACCATCCTGTGGGAGCGAGCGGGCGGCGATCCGACTTGCCCGCAAAGAGGCAGGTACATCCGCTAAACTTTTCCGAGCCTGACGCATCGCCTTCGCGGGCAAGCCTCGCTCCCACAGAGTCCGATCGCGCTATTCAAACAACCAGCGGCGGCCGGCACATCAGGCCGCATCGACCTTGCGATGAATGAAGCGAACAATTACGTCGCGAAGAGCTTTGACACCGACAAAACCAATCACCCCACCTGCGCCAATCGACAGATTGGGTGGCCACGCCATCCATTCAATGATGCTGCTGGCGCATAAGCTGAGCCCCCCGCAAAGCAAGGATTCGAGCAGAATGCGCAAAGCGCTGGTTTCCTTGGCTTCATACAAGACACGCAGGACGGAGATGGCCATAGCCATTACTACGCCTTGCCAAAGAGGTTGGGTGAGGGTCAGCCAGATGCCAGCCCAGACTGATGGATAGAGTTCCGGCGTCATGGTGAGTCTCTCGGGATTGAAGTGCATTTATCTCCGACGACATAAATATATATGCACTAACGCATGTTTTCAATGCAAAATAGCATTTGCAATATGCACAAACGCGAATCAATATGCACGCCATGCACAATCGCACCGTATCGACCGTTTTAAGAGAGCTGCTGGCCCGGGACGGAATTTCCCCCACGGAACTCCATCGCCGCACCGAAGTGCCTCAATCCACTCTGTCCCGGATCCTCAACGATAAAATCGCCGATCCGGCGGACAAGCACATCTCGAAAATCGCCGAGTATTTCCGCGTGACCACCGATCAGCTACGCGGGCGTGTGCCCCTGGCGGCGGTGACTTCACGCGCCAATGCCGCGCATACCGAGTTGCAGGACATCAGCATCTGGGATGACCAGACGCCTCTGGACGACGATGAAGTGTCGGTCCCTTTTCTTCGCGAGGTTGAATTGGCGGCAGGATCAGGAAGATTCGTGATCGAGGAGAGCTCCAACGCATCGTTGCGCTTTGGCAAGCGCAGCCTGCGCCATAACGGCGTGCAGTTCGATCAGGCCAAATGCGTCACCGTGCGTGGCAATAGCATGTTGCCGGTGCTGCGCGATGGCGCCACGGTAGGGGTCAATGTCGGCAAGTCGGCCATTGGCGATATCGTCGATGGCGATCTCTATGCCATCAACCATAACGGCCAGTTGCGGGTGAAGCAGGTCTATCGCCTGCCGTCGGGCATTCGTTTTCGCAGTTTCAACCGTGACGAGCACCCGGACGAGGACTACACCTTTCAGCAGGTTCAGGAAGAACAGATAGCCATTCTTGGTCATGTGTTCTGGTGGGGGATGTTTGCCCGATAAGGGGGGCAAATGCTAGCCTTGCGCCATTAACAAGGAGTGTTGAGCGATGAAACGGATATCGTTTGCTTTGGCGGCCGCGGCAACCGTTATTTGCACGCAGGCGCATAGCGAAATCTTTAAATGCACGACGCCTGAAGGCAAGGTCATCTATTCCTCGACCGCCTGTCCGGATGGTGTCGGCGATGTCGCCCTGCAACGCCGCGGTCCGCCGCTCCTGGCGCGCGATGGTGAGCCTGCGGATCACGTCTTTATCATCAATAACAACGCCACGCGGATCCTGCAGATCCCCCTCGGCGCCAGAACCACCCTGGTTGAGTCGGACCTGTACAAAAGCAATCAGGCCATGCGCCCGCCGCCGCCGAAAGTACCGTCAAACTGCCTGGAAGCACGCTACGAGGCCGAATGCTTCGACCCTTCTGGCGGCCAGTCCACCGCCAAAGAAGCCAGTCGGATCAAGATCACTTACGGCAACTTCGAGGGTGGTAAGGTCATCGTTCATCCCTGATCGACTGCCTCAACCCACCCGCACTTCACTGATCTGAATATCCGGCGTCAGGTCGGTGTAGTTGATGATATCGGCCTGGATCACTGCCGAGTGCGGACCGATCGCATCCTGAAAAGCCTGCACCGACTCGCAATAGATATGGCAGGCCGCCTCGAACATGGGCGCCGAGCCGGGGATGCCGCCGCCAATGCCCTTGTCCACCGCATACTGCTTGCAGGCGTCGCCCATCAGCGACTGCACCAGCGGCATATGCTTGTCGCGGTAGTAGTCGTGGTCGAACCGGGCACCTTCCTGGAACGGATACATCACACTGACTTTGATCATCTGAACGTCCTCGTCGTCGGAAAAAGGAAACCGTAAAAAACCCAGCCGACTCTACACCTATGCTGGTAGCCGTCTACGCTATCGCGCACAATCCCACGCCGCCTAATTTCACCCAACGCAGGAGTACCGCCATGGACGCACTGGAATGGAATGACGCCGCACTGGCGAAATACCTCGCGAGCAACACCACGTTGCAGGACGAGATCAAGGACCTGAGCGCCCACGAGCAGAAGCAGCAGACGCAGTGGGCGTTCGAGGACGAAGCCGAGGCACTGGGTATCGAGACCTGGGAGTTTGCCCTGCAATGGATAGCTGAAACCCCTGAACAGCTCAAAGCCATGCGCCTGGAAGCCCACCGTCAGGTGGCCGAGGCGCTGGGTATGGAATGGGCCGAGTATTGCGCGGTGAACGCGATTCAGGAGTGAGATTTGCGATCAATCCCCTTTCGGGGGCGACGCATGGGTGGGAGCGGGTTTATCCGCGAAGAGGTCGGTACACTCGATGGATCTTCATCGATTGAAATACCGTCTTCGCGGATGAATCCGCTCCCACTTGATCACTTGGTGTCCTTGGGTGAACAGCTACTTCAGATCAAACCGGTCCAGATTCATCACCTTGACCCACGCCTTGACGAAGTCCGCGACGAACTTGTCCCGGGCATCCGCACTGCCATAGACCTCGGCAATCGCCCGCAACTGCGCATGTGAACCGAATACCAGGTCGACCCGGCTGCCGGTCCACTTGGTCGCGCCGGTCTTGCGATCACGCCCTTCAAAGGTGTCGTTGAAGCCTGGGCGCCACTCGGTGTTCATATCCAACAGGTTGATAAAGAAGTCGTTGGTCAGGGCTTCCGGCTGCTGAGTGAACACGCCGTGGGCGCTATCGCCGACATTGGCTTTCAGCACCCGCAGGCCGCCGAGCAGCACGCTCATTTCCGGAGCGCTCAGGGTCAGCAGTTGCGCCTTGTCGACCAACAGCGCTTCGGCAGAAACCGTGTATTGGCCCTTGAGGTAGTTGCGGAAGCCATCGGCGACGGGTTCCAGGAAGCCGAACGACTCGACATCCGTCTGTTCCTGGGAAGCATCCATGCGCCCCGGCGTGAACGGCACATCCAGTTGATAACCGGCCTTGCTCGCCGCCAGTTCGACTCCGGCGCTGCCCGCCAGCACGATCAGGTCGGCCAGGGAGATTTTCTTGCCGCTTGCATTGAACTCACGCTGAATGCCTTCGAGGGTAGTGAGCACGCGAGCCAGTTGTTCCGGCTGATTGACCGGCCAGTCTTTCTGCGGCGCCAGACGCAGGCGTCCGCCATTGGCGCCGCCGCGCTTGTCAGAACCACGGAAGGTCGACGCAGCGGCCCATGCAGTCGAAACCAGCTGCGAGACGGTAAGGCCCGAAGCCAGCACCTTGGCCTTGAGGGCGGCGATGTCCTGATCGTCCACCAGCGGGTGATCGACTTCCGGGATCGGGTCCTGCCAAAGCAGTTCTTCCGTTGGCATTTCCGGACCGAGGTAACGGGCCAGCGGGCCCATATCACGGTGGGTCAGCTTGAACCAGGCGCGGGAAAAGGCGTCGGCCAACTGCTCGGGATTATTCAGGAAACGTCGGGAAATCTGCTCGTAAATCGGGTCGAAACGCAGGGCCAGGTCTGAGGTGAGCATGCTCGGCGCGCGGCGTTTGCTCGGGTCATGGGCGTCGGGGATCTTGCCTGCGCCCGCGCCGTTCTTGGGCGTCCACTGATGGGCACCGGCCGGACTCTTGCTCAACTCCCACTCAAAACCGAACAGGTTTTCCAGGTACTCGTTGCTCCATTGAGTCGGGGTCGAAGTCCAGGTCACTTCCAGGCCGCTGGTGATGGCATCGCCACCCACGCCGCTGCCAAAGCTGCTTTTCCAGCCGAAGCCCTGCTCTTCCAGACCCGCAGCCTCCGGTTCAGGGCCGACATTGGAGGCCGGGCCGGCACCATGGGTCTTGCCGAAGGCATGACCGCCAGCAATCAGGGCGACAGTTTCTTCGTCATTCATGGCCATGCGACCAAAGGTTTCGCGGATATCCAGTGCCGAGGCAACGGGATCGGGCACGCCTTCCGGGCCTTCGGGGTTAACGTAGATCAGGCCCATCTGCACGGCGGCCAGAGGATTTTCCAGATTACGGCCAGCCGGACCGGTGCGGCTTTGTTCCTGACCGTGTTTTTCCGGCTCGGCGACCAGAGCGCCATCACCAGGCGGTTGAGCCTTGCCATAACGTGTGTCGCCGCCCAGCCAGACTTTCTCGTTGCCCCAGTACACGTCTTCTTCCGGCTCCCAGACGTCCGGGCGGCCGCCGGAGAAACCGAAGGTCTTGAAGCCCATGGTTTCCAGCGCGACGTTGCCGGTGAGGACGATCAGGTCAGCCCAGGAAATCTTGCGGCCGTACTTCTGCTTGATCGGCCAGATCAGACGCCGGGCCTTGTCCAGGCTGACGTTGTCCGGCCAGCTATTGAGCGGGGCGAAACGCTGCTGCCCTGCCCCGGCACCGCCGCGGCCATCGCCGGTGCGGTAGGTCCCGGCACTGTGCCAGGCCATGCGGATAAACAGCGGGCCATAGTGGCCGAAGTCAGCGGGCCACCAGTCCTGGGAATCGGTCATCAGGGCGCGCAGGTCCTGCTTGACCGCTTCGAAGTCCAGGCTCTTGAACTCCTTGGCATAGTCAAACGCCTCGCCCATGGGGTCGGACAAGGACGAGTGCTGATGGAGGATCTTCAAATTCAACTGGTTCGGCCACCAGTCACGGTTGGTGGTGCCGCCGCCAGCGGCGTGGTTGAACGGGCATTTTGATTCGGTGGTCATGTCGGGCTACCTCGGGTCGTATTCGGTCGATACGGACTTCTGCTGTTTTTATGAGCTGATCAGGTGTCAGTTTTTGCAGAGCTTGAATAAAGATAGTCGGCTCTGGGCAGGGGTCTAATAGAGGCAGTATTGGTGGACGATAGGCGTAGTCTTTTAGCCCGGCGCAGGCCTGGCTCTGACAAGGTGCTGTCGCACAGGAAACAACATCCCCGCAGGAGCGTGGCATGCCGGCGAAGAGGCCGGTACACCCGCCGAATCCTCTACGGGTGAAAACCGTATTCGCGGGCAAGCCTCGCTCCCACAATGATCATTCCCATTCAAATATTCGCCCCGCCGAAATCGGTCAGCGCCCTTAGCAATTGAAAACACGTATCGTTCAGCCCTAAACTCCCCGCCTTTACCCATGCCTTCGAGACCTTGCCGATGACCGATCCTGCCGCGCAGTTGCATATGTTTCTCGCGGTCCGTCGGGAGTTGGTCACCTATGCGGCGAAGATCATTGGTGATCGCACTCAGGCCGAGGATATCGTTCAGGAAGCCTGGATTCGCTTTACCCCGCAGCAGAGCAACGCCAGACCAGCCGTCGAACAACCGGTGGCCTATCTGTATCGGATCGTGCGCAATCTGGCCCTGGACCTGATGCGCAGCCGCAGTCGCGAGCACGAACATCAGGCCGCCCCGCCCGTTTGGCTATTGCCTGCTGCCAGCGACCCGGCCGACACCTGCCAGCACACCATGGCTCTGGAGCGGCTGTTCGCTGCCCTCGACGCCATGCCGGAAAACAGCCGCCGGGCCCTGGAGTTGCACCGTTTCGGCGGCTGCACCCTGGCCGAGATCTCCCGACAACTGGGCGTGTCCCTGACCACCGCCCACCGTCTGCTGCGCGAGGCACTGGTGGAGCTGGCCAAAGTGGTGGACGAGACTGATTATGCCGAGCCCGACAACAAGGAAGCGTCCCGTGAACATTAAGCACGACGCCCTCGAACAGGCAGCAGACTGGCAGATCCGCCTGCAGGAGGAGCCCCAGGCCCGGGAAGCCTTTGAGCAATGGTTGCAGGACAGCGATGAACACCGCGCCGCCTGGCGGAAAATGGAAAAACTCTGGGGTGCCCTGGGTGAGCTTCCTGTCGCGCCCACCCCCGTTGTCGAGTCGATAACGGTTGCACCGCCGCCTGCACGTCGCCGCCCTCGGCTAGTCTGGCCGGGCCTGGCCGTGGCCGCAGGGCTGGCGGCGGTTGCCGTACTGATCGCCCCCCAGGCCGGCCTGGCATTGCGTGCCGACTTCCAGACCGGCGTCGGTGAAACCCGCGCAGTGCAACTGGCCGATGGCTCAACAGTCACCCTTGGCCCGCAAAGTGCGCTGAGTGTGGTCAATGGCCTGAGCAGTGGTGATACCCGACAGGTAGAACTGCTCAAGGGCCAGGCCTACTTTCAGGTTGCCCCCGACCCGCAGCACCCGTTCATCGCGCGGGCCGGGCAGTTGTCCATCCGTGTGCTGGGCACCGCCTTTGATCTGGACTTGCAGGACCATGCCGCCGAAGTCGCACTGGAACACGGGCAGATCCAGGCGGAAAACGACCAGCCGCCCCTGAGCGAACGCTTGTTGCCCGGCCAGCGCCTGAAACTCAGCTGGCCGTCCGGCCAGGTCGAGCGTTCACGGCTGAGCCCCAACGAAGTGGCCTCATGGCGCAGTGGTTCATTGTTTGTGGAAAACCAGAGCGTGGCCGAGATCGTCGATCATCTGCAACGCTATACCCAAGGCTGGATTGTGATTGCCGATCCGGCACTGAAACAGCGGCGCATCACCGGGGTGTTTGACCTGACCGACCCGCAACGCGCGCTCAAGGCTCTGGCTCAGTCCCTGGCGGTCGAGAGCCGACAAATGACCCCGTGGGTTCATACCTTGGGAAATTTTTGAGTTTTTTTGCCTGAAGGTGGAAAAAATCCCGGAGCAGCACGTCTTTCATGGTCAGTTTGAGAATTTTTCTCAAATGTAATTCAGACGTATGAAGGATTGTATCAATGTCGCGTCTCCCTGCTCTGCCGTCTCTGGCCCTGTTGTTCGTACTGCCGATAGGCGGCGCCTGGGCCGCTGAAGCACCGGATCAGCCCCGTACTGCGCGCTATGCCATGGGCCCGCAGCCTCTGGCATCGGCCCTGGCTCAATTCGCCCGGCAGAACAATCTGCAATTGAGCTTCGACGCAGCATTGGCCCTGGGCAAGACGGCGCCTGCGGTAACCGGCCAGATGAGCGAAAGCGAAGCGCTGACACAACTGCTCAGGGATTCCGGGCTGGGTTGGTCGCTGACGCAAGAACGTACCTTGTTGCTGTTTCCACAGCCGACCGGCGGCGCGGTGAACCTGGCGCCGTCCAGCGTCGTAGCCAGTGGCTTCGTCGAACTAGCCGACGGCCCAGTGCCGGGTTACCGGGCAACACGCAGCGCGACCGGAAGCAAGACCGACACAGCCTTGCGCGATATCCCGCAATCGATCCAGGTGGTCTCGCGGCAAGTACTGCAAGACCAGCAGGTCAATAACCTGGGCGATGCCCTGACCAACGTCAGCAGCGTGCAGCGCGGCAATAGCCATGGTGGCTCATCGGAAAGCTTCGTTATTCGAGGATTCAAAGCCACCACCTATGCGGTCGACGGCATGCTGATCAACCCTCTGGTGTCCCGCCCGGAAGCGTTGCGCGACCTGGCGAACGTCGAGCGTGTAGAAGTGCTCAAAGGTCCGGCTTCGGTGTTGTACGGGCGCGGCAATCCCGGTGGGCTGATCAATCTGGTAACCCGTCGACCCGGCTTTAGCCCCGAGGCACAGATCAGCACCCAGGTCGGCTCCTATGATTTCTATCGGCTTGAAGCCAATGCCAGCGGCCCACTGGACGAAGCCAAAACCCTTGCTGGCGGCATCGCCGTTGCAACCCAGACCAGCCGCGGTTGGCGCGATACTTTCCGCGACAGCAACCGCACCTACGTGGCGCCAACCCTGCGCTGGGAGCCCAGTGATTCGACCCGGGTCGACGCAGGCCTTGATTACATCGACCAAACTAGTCCATTCGACCGCGGCCTGATCCCGCAGAACGGCAAGATCAGCATGAACGCCGACCGCTATCTGCATGAGCCCTGGTCTCGGGACAAGGCTGACAAAGTCTCGGTCTGGTATCGCGCCGAGCATGACGTCAATGACTGGCTGACCCTGAGCCAGATGAGTCGCTGGGACCAATCGCACAAGGACCGCTACGTAGTCGACCTGCGCACCCTCGGTTCCGACGGCCGGACTCTGTCCAGGCGTGCGACCGATGGCGACGAACGAATCAAGACCCTGGATATGCAATTGGAGGCCATCGCGCGCTTCGCCACTGGCGGCCTGAAGCACACGGCCCTGGCCGGTTTCGAGTACATCGACGGCAAGCGCAATGTCTACAGCGACCGCGCTTCCCTGGCGTCCATCGATATCTTCAACCCCGTCTACGGCGCCCAGCCGGGACGCTTCGCCTTCAACGAAGAAACTGACTACAAAGTCGAGTCCTACAGTTTTTACCTGCAAGACCAGATCGATCTCAATGACCAGTGGAAGCTGATTGTTGGCGCTCGTTACGACGACACACGCCAGCGCAACAGCACCACCGACGCCGACTATGCCGTCACCAAGACCAATATCGATCCATCCAAAGTGTCACCACGGCTCGGTCTGGTCTATCAGCCCACCGACTGGCTGGCGCTTTACGCCAGCTACAGCACTTCGTTCACGCCCCAGAGTGATATCCAGCGCAGCGGCAGCACCCTGGACCCTGAGGAGGGTAAGCAGTATGAAATCGGCGCCAAGTTCGACCTGATACCCGATCGCCTCAGCGCGACGTTGTCGGTATTCGAAATTACCCGCGAGAACGTCGCTGCCCCGGACCCTACCGATGATAACTATTCAGTACAGACCGGCGAGCAGCGGGTGCGCGGCGTCGAACTGGACGTCAGCGGCACGCCGCTGGACGGCTGGCAGATCATCGGCAATATCAGCGCGCTGAACGCCGAAGTGACCAAGGACACCGTGATCAAGACCGGCAATCGCCTTGACGGCGTGCCGATCATGAGTGGCTCGATCTGGTCCAGCTACCAATTGCAGGAAGGCCCACTGCGCGGTCTGGGCTTCGGCGCGGGAGTGATCGCCGTCGGCGAGCGCCAGGGCGATATCAATAACAGCTATGACGTCAGCGGCTATGCGCGACTCGATGCCAGCGTGTTCTACGACATCAACGACAAGACGCGGATTTCCCTGAACGGGCGTAACCTCACCGACCGTAAATACATCGAGACCGTCGCCGGCACCGATGGCAACTACGCCGGGGCACCGGCGTCGGCAGTCGCGACCCTGAGCGTGAAGTTTTGAGTCGATCCGCGCCGCTGGTGGACGCCCGATCGCTGCACATCGCCTATGGCCGGATCCTGCGCAAGCGTCTGTGGATCTGCGCCGGGCTGCTGCTGGCGCTGCTGACCTGCCTGCTGGCGGACATCATGCTCGGCAGCACGCACTTTGCCGCCATGGACGTGCTGTTAGCGATCTTCGACCCGGCACGGGTGGACGCCGACACCCAGGTCATCGTCCGCGAGCTGCGCCTGCCCTTCGCCCTGATGGCGGTGCTGGTGGGTGCGGCGCTGTCCCTGGCCGGGGCGGAAATGCAGACCATCCTCAATAATCCCCTGGCCAGCCCCTTTACCCTGGGGGTGTCATCGGCGGCATCGTTCGGCGCGGCCCTGGCCATTGTCCTCGACCTGGGCATTCCCGGGATCCCCGGTAGCTGGCTGATCACCACCAATGCCTTTGTCTTCGCCTTTGCCTCGGTGCTGCTATTACAGGCGGTGGCCAGTGTCACTGGGGGTGTGCAATCGCTGGTGCTGTTTGGCATCGCCCTGGTGTTCAGCTTCAACGCCATGGTTGCGCTGCTGCAATACCTCGCCTCGGCCGACGCCCTGCAACAACTGGTATTCTGGAGCATGGGCAGCTTGAACCGGGTCAGTTGGCCAGCGGTGCAAACCCTCGGTGCAGTGCTGCTGTTGGCTCTGCCGTTCAGCCTGCGCGCAGCCTGGCAGATGACCACCCTGCGACTGGGCGATGAACGTGCCGCCACACTGGGCATCGATGTCGCCCGCCTGCGACTGGGCGCGTTGCTGCGCATCAGCCTGTTGGCGGCTACAGCAGTGGCGTTCGTTGGCACCATCGGCTTTATTGGCCTGGTCGGGCCACACATTGCGCGAATGCTGATCGGCGAAGACCACCGTTTTTTCCTGCCGGTCAGCGCCATGACGGGTGCGTTGATCATGTCGTTGTCGGCCATTGTCAGCAAACAACTGATACCAGGCGTCGTGCTGCCTATCGGCATCGTCACCGCCGTGGTCGGTGTGCCGCTGTTCATGGCCCTGATCCTCAAGCGGGGCAAGTCATGAGCCTGTTGCAGGTACGCCAACTGAGCGTCGGCTATAAACGCAGTACAGTGCTGCATGGCATTGATCTGCCGAATATCGAACCGGGCCAGGTGGTAGCGCTAGTCGGCCCCAATGGCGCGGGCAAATCCACCCTGCTGCGCTGTCTGGCCGGGCTGTTGAAGGCCAGTGGCGAGATCCGTCTGGGTGAACTGGACCTGTTGAGTTGCACCCGTCGCGAGCGGGCGGCCGTGGTCGGCTTCATGCCCCAGACCCTGCCGGATGGCATCGCCCTCAGCGTGCTGGAAACCCTGCTCGGCGCCCTGCGCGGCGGCGACCCATTGGCCGTTAGCGGCAGTGCACATCAACAGCAGGAAAAGGCCTGCGCGGTGCTGGAGCAACTGGGCATCCTGCACCTGGCCCTGCATCCGCTGGAGAGTCTTTCCGGCGGCCAGCGGCAGATGGTCAGCCTGGCCCAGGCGGTGATTCGCCAGCCGCGTCTGCTATTGCTCGATGAGCCGACCAGCGCCCTCGACCTGCGCTATCAGAACGATGTAATGAGCATGGTCCGCCGGCTCGCCGATCAGCAACGCATTGTCGTTGTCGTGCTGCACGACCTGGGCCTGGCCGCACGCTGGGCCGACCGCATCATGGTGCTGCAACAGGGTCAACTGTACGCCGCAGGCACGCCCGAGCAGACCCTGACACCGGCCATGCTGAAACAGGTCTATCGGGTACAGGCGCGGGTCGAGCCCTGCAGCCACGGCCGGGTGCAGATTCATGTTGACGGGTCGGTGTCATGAATCGCTGGATACTGCTGCTGTGGCTGTTCTGTTCAGGTCTGCCAGCTGCTGACTATCCCCTGACCGTCACCGACCTGGCCGAGCGCAGCGTCACCCTGATCCATGCGCCGCAGCGCATCGTCCTGCAGGACAGCAACGACCTGCTGTCCATGGCCCTGTTGGAGCGGGAAAACCCTCTGGCGAACATCGTCGCCTGGGACAATAACCTGGCCAGTTCCGACCCGGCGCTGTGGAAAGTGGTCGGCCAGCGCTGGCCGCAGGCCTTGCAGGTGCAGGACATCGATTTCCCCCAGAGCGGCCAGCTGGATATCGAAAGCCTGTTGCGCACGCATCCCGACCTGATCGTCGCGCGCCTCAGCGCCCGGGCAGCCATCGAGAACACCGTGCTCGACAGTGTGTTGCAGCGCCTCGGTATCCCACTGATCTATGTCGACAACGAAATCGACCCGCTGGCCAACGTGCCACGCAGTCTGGAACTGCTCGGTCGCGTTCTGCACCGCGAGGAGCAGGCCACGGCTTATCTGAATGTCTATCGCCAACAGCTGAACGAGCTCCGGCAACGCTCGGCAGGGCTGCCCGCGCCAAGGGTATTTGTCGAAGCCCGGGCCGGGCAGGCTGGGGCCGGTGGCTGCTGCCATACCCAGGGCCATAGCGGCTGGGGCCTGCTCAGTGAACGTCTGGGCGCGATCAATCTGGGTTCTCGCTACCTGCGCAGCGAGGCGGCCGACGTGGCACTGGAGACCCTCATCCTGAGCAAGCCTGATCTGTATCTGATGACCGGTACCCAGCGCATGCGCAAAGGCGTCGGCGCCATTCCGTTCGGCTACGGCGCCAATGCGCAGCGGGTACGCAGCGAAATGCAGAGGCTGATGTTACGCCCGGGCTTCAGCGCTATCGCCCCCTCGCCGCAAGCCTGCGTACAAGGGCTGAATCATCAGTTCTACAACAGCGTGTTCAATATTGTCGGGGCGCAATGGCTGGCCAAACTGTTCTGGCCTCAAGCATTTATCGACCTCGATCCCGATGCGGAATATCGCCGGTTGATCCGCGAGTTCACCACCCTGCCCGACCTGAAGTTTATTTTTCATGAGCAGGTGTGTTTCAGCACCCTGAGTACAGCCGCCCAATGAACGCCCCCGCCCTGATGCAACGCCTCGACGCCTGGGCCCGATGCCTCAAGACCCAGTTGATCCTGCTGTGGTTGTGCTATCGCCAAGCGGATATGCCATGGCAGGCCAAAGTCATTGCGTTGATCACCGTGGCCTATGCCGTCAGCCCGATAGACTTGATTCCCGACTTTATCCCGGTGTTGGGCTATCTGGACGACGCGATCCTGCTGCCCCTGGGTATTGCCTTGGCCCTGCGCCTGATTCCAGTAGCCCTGCAGCAACGTTGCCGCCCGCAGGCCGAGGCGATGGCCGGGCAGCGCATCGTGTTCAAGGGCCGCCTGTGGATGGCAGCCGGGATAGTGATGACCTGGCTGGGACTGGCCTGGGCCGTATGGCGGTGGGCATCGGGAATTTAACCCAACGCCGTATCCAGAAACATCATCACCGCAAACCCCAGCATCAAGCCCAGGGTCGCGGGGGTTTCGTGGCCGTTGCGGTGGGTCTCGGGAATCACTTCGTGGGAGACCACGAAGATCATCGCCCCGGCCGCCAGGCCCAGAGCGATGGGGTAGCCCAGGGCAAAACTCATGGAAACACCCAGGCCGATCAGTGCGCCCAAGGGTTCCATCAGGCCCGAGCCGACGGCGATCAGCGCGGCTTTCCAGGCGCTGATGCCGGTTACGCGCAGGGCCAGGGCGACGGCCAGGCCTTCCGGGATGTCCTGAATGGCGATGGCGGTAGTCAGCGGCAGACCGACTTTCATATCGCCGTCGGCAAAACTGACACCGATAGCCATGCCTTCGGGCAGGTTGTGCAGGGTAATCGCCAGGACGAACAACCAGATCCGGTTGATCCGCTGAACTTCCGGGCCTTTGCGGCCAAGGTCCTGATGTTCATGGGGGACGAAGCGGTCCAGGCCGATCATCAGCGCCACGCCAAGGCCCAGGCCAATCACCACGATCCCGGCGGCCAGCACCTTGTTGGTGACCAGCGCCTGCGCGGCGTCGATGCCGGGCAGAATCAGAGAGAAGGAACTGGCGGCCAGCATCATGCCCGCAGCGAAGCCCAGCATGATGTCCTGAGTGCGAGCGGCAATGTTGCGCAGCACCAGTGCAAACACCGCGCCCAGTGCAGTCGCGGCAAAACCGCCGGTGCCACCGAGCATGGCCAGGCGCAGATGATCACCGCTGGCGCCGGTCAGCGCACTGTAGCCGCTGGCCAGTAACAGGGCGGCGACTACCGTCAGGGTCAGCCAGAACGATACGCCTGACCAGTAATGCACCGTGCCCCTGTCGGGCGAAACCGATTCTGCCACGTGACCTCCCTACTGTTGCTGAGCACTCGATGGCGACACGAAGATGACGCCCACCGATATCAGAAACGTTTGACCCCAGTAAAAGTTTAGAAAGAATTGCGAATCGCGACGGGCGGTATTTTCTGGAGAAGTCATTACTGGGCTGAAATGGGCTTTGTAGGCGTAAACAGGGATATCAGGCACGCAACTTCTCAACCGGAAAAACCGCCACCCTCGAGAAACGCCAGTTCCTCCTCAGTGCTCACCCGCCCCAAAAGCGCATTGCGATGGGGAAAACGGCCGAAGCGCTGGATGATGGCCGCATGCTCTTTGGCCCACTTGAAGTCCTTGGGATCCAGGGCCTGATTCAGTTGCACGGCCAGACGCTGATCGTCGTTGTTTTCCGCGTGCTCGAAAGGCAGATAGCAGAATGCCCGCAATGGCGCTTCGATCAATTTATCCAGCCCCGCCTCGACCATGCGCCGGGCGTAGTGACAGGCCAGTGAATCCGTGGCGAACATATGCGCCGTGCCACGAAAGGCATTGCGCGGGTATTGATCGAGCAATAGCAGCAATGCCAGAGCACCTTCGGTGTCGCTCAGCCAGTGTTCCAGCTCACGGCGGGCGGCCTGGAAGTGGGCGCTGTAAAAGGCCTCGCGAAACAGCTGATCAAAGTCATCGTCTTTGCGGAACCAGCGCTTGGGGCCGGCCCTTTTCCAGAACTCGATGATGTCCTGGGGCGTCGCGCAATTATTTGCTGTGTGGGTCAAATCGGCGCCTCGGATGGTTTTTTATTCGAGCAGGGAAATCAATTGAGATTCGATTGACCCGGCCTGCACGTCAAGCACGGCCAGCGTCACCGGCAACTTGAAGCGTCGCGGCCCGGCGCTGCCCGGATTGAGCCACAAACGCTCGCCGCGCCAGTCAATGCGCGGCTTGTGGGAGTGGCCGGTGATGACCAGCCTGATATCCGTATCCAGTTGGGCGGGGACATCGGCGATGTCATGCACTAACAAGGCCTGCCAACCATTGAAATCCAGGCGCAGCGAGTCCGCAATGCGCTCGGCCCAGGGCAGATTCAGGTCGTTATTGCCACGCACCACCTGCAACGGCGCGATGGCCGCCAGTTGCTCAAGAATCTCGGGCTTGCCGATATCGCCCGCATGGATGATCTGTTCGCAGCCCTGCAATGCCGCCAGCGCCTCGGGGCGCAGCAGGCCGTGGGTATCGGAAATTACGCCGATTTTCATAAATGATGATGTTTCCCTGTGGGACCGGCTTTAGCCAGGAAGATATTATGCCGGACGATAGAAATGTATCGCCCTTGCCTGAGCCTTCCCGGCTAAAGCCCGTCCCACATCAATTCTCTATCAACCAATCAAGACGAAGCGGCTGTCAAACGCAGTGTTGCGGGTTTCGAGAATGGCCTGGTATGCCGGGCTGTTGTACCAGTCAATGGCGGTCTGGCGATCCGGAAACTCAACGATCAATCCACGCTCGAAGGGGCTTTCGCCATGTAGGGCGGTCAACGGGCCGCGGGTCAGGAAGCGGCCGCCGACGCTTTCAATGGTCGCGCCAGCGACCTCGGCATAGCGGGCTTTGGCGGCTTCGTCTTTATCGGTGATTTCAACGTACAGGTAGACGCTCATGGTGACTCCTCGCTAGATGAAAGGCGCTAATGGATTTAACGAAGCTATCACGTCCCGGATGTTAATTTCTGCCCACGTAAAAATGGCGGAATATTCACTATGAGCAGTGAAATACTGGTCGAGGCCAGGGCACTGACGCGAGTCGCCGACGGCAGTGCGCAGGTGCTTTTGCAACCTACCCACTTCGCCCTGCGCAAGGGCGATCACGTTGCGATCACCGGCTCATCAGGCTCCGGGAAAAGCGTTTTTCTGCGCACTCTGGCGCTGCTGGATGGGGCAACTTCCGGCGAAATCCTCTGGCGCGGCCAACCTGTCGCAGATGCACAGGTGCCGCACTATCGCAGTCGCGTCTGTTACCTGTCGCAACGGCCAGTGCTCCTTGAAGGCACCGTGGAAGATAACCTGCGTTTCCCCTACAGCCTCAAGGCCTCACGACATTTGTTGTTCTCCCTCGACAAGGTTCGGGCGCTGCTGGATCGCGCAGGCAAAGGCACGGGCTTTCTGGCCAAGACCGCAGGCGATCTGTCAGGCGGTGAAGCACAGGTGGTGTCCTTGATCAGAACCCTGCAACTGGACCCGGACGTGCTGTTGCTGGATGAACCTACGGCGGCGCTGGACCCGGTATCAGCCAGGGAAATCGAAGCGCTGATACAGGCCTGGTTCAATACTGATGCCGCGCAGGAACGAGCCTTTATCTGGGTCTCCCATGACCTGGACCAGGCTCGACGCATGGGCGGCAGCCACTGGACCATGGACGCTGGCGTAATGACAGGGCCCCAAGCGCAATGAACTATCAGAATCTTTCCGTCACCGACCTGGCCATCGCCGCCGCGCTGATCCTGATCAATGGCCTGTTGTCCGTGGTCCTGAAACTGGGCCTGGGCCGACAGCTACTGGTGGCTGCGGTGCGGACCGTGGTGCAGTTGCTCGCCATCGGCTATTTGCTGGGCTGGGTTTTCCAGTTCGCCTATTGGTATGTGGTACTGCCACTGATGTGCCTGATGACCCTGATTGCCGGTATTTCTGCCGCCGGACGCGGCAAGCGTGGCTACAAGGGGCAGTACGTCGACAGCATCGTGTCGGTATGGGTCAGTTCATGGCTGATCGCGGCTATCGGGCTGTTTGTGGTCATTCGCATTCGCCCCTGGTATGAGCCGCAGTATGCGATCCCGATCCTGGGCATGATTCTGGGCAATACCCTGACCGGCGTGTCCCTGGGCATCGAGCGCATGACTCAGGAGCTCACCTCCGGACGCGGCACGGTGGAGATGATCCTGGCTTTGGGCGGATCGCGATGGGAAGCGGCGCAGGTGGCCGTGCGCCAGGCAGTACGGGCGGGGATGATCCCGACCCTCAACCAGATGAGCGTGGTGGGCATCGTCAGCCTGCCGGGCATGATGACCGGCCAGGTATTGGCCGGGGAGAGCCCGGTGGATGCGGTGCGCTATCAGATCGTGATCATGTTCCTGATTGCCGCCTCGGCAGCGCTGGGTACGGTGGGTGCGGTGCTGATGACCTACCGCCGGCTGTTTTCGACGGACCATCGATTTATGCTGCATAAGCTCAAGGCGCGGGCCTGAAAACGATATCTCCGTGGGAACTGGCCTGCTGGCGACGGCGCCCGATCAGTCACCGCGGCTCTTGCGAGCGCTTCGCACTCGATGGCCAGCGAGCCGGCTCCCACGAAAGCGTCTTTTGCCACTCGGCAATGGCAATGCCGATCAACAGCCACATGCCACCAATCGACAGCCCGGCCAGCACATCGCTGAGGTAATGCAGGCTGAGGAACAGGCGGCTCAAGCACACCGAAGCCACCACCGCCGCAAACCAGAAACTCACTTCGACCCGCTGCTGGCGGCGCGTGAGCGTGCTCGCCAGCATGTAACCGATAAAACCCAGAACCACCGTAGAAGCCGTGGCGTGCCCGCTGGGGAAAGAAGGGTTGAGTTCGACGATGCCATCGAGAAACGGTGGCCGGGTACGGTTGACGATGTATTTGAAGACCCAGGTAGTGAATTCGGCGCCGACGAATGCCACCCACAGGGGGATGACGCGCTTGTACCGATCGGCCCAGAACAGCAGCGCCGAAACCGTGGCCACGGCCAGGGTCGCGAAGATAACCGTGCCGGGGATCGTCAATAGCAAAAACAGATGCAGCAGCCAGGGCGCACGAAACGCCGTAAGCGAGTTATTGACGGCCGTGTCCAGTACCAGTTGACCGGGCCACTTCATCACCAGGGTCGCCAGCACCACCAGCCACACGGCCATTGCACCGGCCACCTGCAACAGGCGACGAATCAGCCCGACCGGCTCGGTCATGGAGCGTTGCACGTCGTTGCCAAGTCGTTCTTCGGGGGTCAGGAAGAAATAACGGACAGCCATGCGCAGGCCCAGGATCACCAAGACAAACGCCACCAGAAACAGCACGGAATCAAGAAAGATATTCACTGCAAACCCTTGGAACACAAACCCTGCGAAGGTTTCACAGGCCCGGCGCCAACTATGCCGTGGAAAAAGTAAAGGCGGCGTGAAAAATCGGTAGGGGATTGGTACCCGCAAGCAAGTTTCATGTTGCGGACGCAGTTTCTGTGTGTGTGTGCGTACGTAATTCTGTGGGAGCGAATTCATTCGCGAAAGCGGTGTTCCAAGCGATGAAGATGCATCGAATCTACCGGCCCCTTCGCGAATGAATTCGCTCCCACAAGATTTGCCCCTTCCCCCGGTTAATACGTCGTAGATGGGGCGGGCGCTCCCACAGAACTGACTCCGAGCCCTTACTCGCCCACCTTTGTCAGCGGGTCTAGAGGCGCACCAGATAGGGAGAGAAGCAGCCTGCATAAACGCCGACGTCATGAGCAGAAGTTACGCCGTTTCACATCACCCATTGCTCTCACCCGATCACGACCCTACAATGCGAATCATTCTTAAATGCATGCGCAATAGCTGCGCCGGAGTCATGTGGTGTCGCATCCCCCTCCCCCAGCCTCGTCGAGTGTCGAAGGCCTGTATCTCGACCATCGCAACTGGCTGACCGGTTGGTTGCAACGGCGCCTGGGCTGCCCTCATAGCGCCGCCGATCTGGCCCAGGACACCTTCGTACGCCTGCTGAGCAATCGGCAGGAACACGCCATCAATGAACCCCGCGCCTTTCTCACCACCGTCGCCAAGCGCGTACTGTTCAACCACTACCGCCGCCAGGACCTCGAGCGCGCCTATTACCAGGCCTTGCAGCAGTTGCCTGAGCAGGAAGTGCCGTCGGAAGAACACCGCGCCATTATTCTCGAAACTCTCATGGAGCTGGACCGCCTGCTCGACGGCCTGCCCGGTCAGGTCAAGCGTGCCTTCCTGCTGGCCCAGGTCGATGGCCTGAGCTACGGCGAAATCGCCGCGCAACTGGGGATCTCCCTGGCAACGGTCAAACGCCATTTACACAAGGCAGCCATGCGCTGCTATTTCGCCCTGTGAGTGCGGCCATGAATATCCCCGAGCAGGTCGCCGAACAGGCCGTGCACTGGCTACTGGAGCGTCAGGAAGGCCCACCCTGCGCCGCCCGGGAACAGGCCTGGCGCCAGTGGCTGAGCGCGCAACCGGACCATCAACGGGCGTGGGAGCATATCCAGGCGGTCAACCAGCGGCTGCGTGGCGTCAATCCGTCTCTGGCCCACGCGGCGCTGAATGCCCCGGCCCAGGCCAGTCGCCGTCGCGCCCTGAAACTGGCCCTTCTGTTGGGCGTAGGCTCGGCTGCGGGCCTGAGCTTGCAGCAGCGCGAATGGCTGCCGCCGCTGTTGGCCGATTACCGCAGCCCGTTGGGTCAGCGCCGTACCCGGCAGTTGAGCGATGGCACGCAATTGCAGCTCAATACTGCGAGTGCCGTGGACGTGCGCATCGACTCTCGTCAGCGTCTGGTGCGTCTGCTGGAAGGGGAAATCATGCTGACCAGCAGCGCGGCGTCCATGCCTCTGTTGGTCGCTACTGCCGAAGGCACGGTCAGCGCCCAGGCGGCGCGCTTCGATGTCCGGCAACTGGCCGGGGTAACGCGGCTGTCGGTATTCAGTGGGCGCATCGAACTCAGTCCCAATCAGCTACGCGGCTACCCGCTGACCGTGGAGAGCGGCCAGCAAGTCGAATTCAGTCCACTGACCTGGCAACCCGCCCGCCCCCTGGATGCCAATAGCGGCGCCTGGATCGACGGCATGCTCGTCGCCGCGCATATGCGCCTTGAGGACTTCCTCGGCGAACTGGGCCGCTACCGTCGTGGGCAACTCAACTGTGCGGCGAGCGTGGCCAACCTGCAGATTTCCGGCAGTTATCCACTGGGCGATACCGAGCGCATTCTCGACCTGCTGGAAACCAGCCTGCCGGTGCGGGTAAGGCGTTTTACCCGTTACTGGGTGAATGTCGAAGCCCGAGCCTGAATTGGAATGATCAGTGTGAGAGCGAGGCTTGCCCGCGAATACGGTGGTTCCGGCCTGGAAGATGTAGCGGATGTACCGGCCCCTTCGCGGGCAAGCCACGCTCCCACGAGATTTGTGTTTGGGCTGCCCGGGCCTGAATCATTTTCAGCATTATTTTTATTTAGAGTGAGCCGTTTTCTGCGTCTCGCGTGACAAGAGGGTAATGCCCACTTGAACGCATCTCTGAAGGACGCTGTTTTAATGTCAATACAACTCACCCCGCTCGCCCACACCCTGCGCCGCCTGCTGCTCGGCACCAGCCTCAGCCTGGCAAGCCTGCCCTATGCCATGGCCGAGGATGCCCAGCCCCGCGCCTATCATATCGGCCCCAGTTCTTTGGAAGCGGCGTTGAATCAGTTTGGTCGTGAGTCCGGCGTGCTGATTTCCTTTGGCTCGCAAGTGACCCAAGGCTTGCAGAGCAAAGGCCTCAACGGCGCCTACACCCCGGATCAGGGCCTGGCGATGCTGCTTGAAGGCAGCGGCCTGCACGCCCGCGTCGAGGGCGAGAATGCCTATAGCCTGCAACCAGTGGCAGCCCAGCCCGCAGATGGCACGCCGAAAACCGTCGAGCTGGAATCCTCCACCGTGGTCGGGGACTGGCTGGGTTCGGCCGAGCAGAGCAACGTCTTCGAACACCCCGGCGCCCGTGATGTGATCCGCCGCGAAGAGTTCGAACGCAGCGGTGCGACTACCGCACGCGAAGTACTCAACCGCATTCCCGGCGTCAATGCCCCGGAAAACAACGGCACCGGCAGCCATGACATGGCAATGAACTTTGGCATTCGCGGCCTCAACCCGCGCCTGGCTACCCGCTCGACGGTGCTGATGGACGGCATCCCCGTGCCCTTCGCGCCCTACGGCCAGCCGCAGTTGTCGTTCGCACCGATCAGCATGGGCAATATGGACGCCGTGGACGTGGTCCGCGGCGGCGGTGCCGTGCGCTACGGCCCGCAGAACGTCGGCGGGATCGTCAACTTCGTCACTCGGGCAATTCCCGATGCGCCGACTGTCAAGGGCGGTTTCCAGACTTCGATCAGCCCGTCCTCCAGCCAGGACGGCTTCAAGAAAAGCGCCAACCTGCTCGCGGGTGGCACCGCCGACAACGGCCTGGGCGGCGCCCTGCTCTACTCCGGCACCCGTGGCAGTGACTGGCGCGAGCACAGCGATACGCAGATCGACGATCTGATTCTCAAGGGCAAATACCAGATCGACGAAGCCAACAGCCTGAATGCCGAAGCGCAGTACTACGAAGGCGAAGCCGATATGCCCGGCGGTCTGAGCACGGCGGACTACAAGGCTGATCGCTTTCAGTCGACCCGTCCCAACGACAAGTTCTGGGGCCGCCGTACCATGGTCAACATGGGCTATCGCTATCAGGAAGATGCCCGTGAGTTCACGGTCAATACCTTCTTCACCAAGACCCTGCGCAGTGGCTATCTCGATCAGGGCACTTTCCTTTCGCTGTCGCCGCGCCAGTATTGGGTGCGCGGTATCGAGAGCCGCTTCTCTCAGGGTTTTGCCCTCGGCGACAGCTGGCATGAAGTCGGCATCGGCCACCGCTACATCAACGAAGCAGGTCACGAACTGCGTTTCCGCACGCCGATCGCTTCCAATACCCTGCCCACCACCGACAGCCGCAACGACCGCGACACCCGTGGCGGCACCGAGGCCAATGCGTTCTTCATCGACGATCGTATCGATATCGGCAAGTGGACGATTACGCCGGGCGTGCGCTATGAGCGGATCAAGTCCGAGCAGGCCAACAACCTGAGCAGGGAGGACTTCAAGGGTGACTACAACACCGCCTTGCCCGCACTGAACGTGATGTACCACCTGACCGAAAGCTGGAACCTGTACGCCAACACCGAGGGCTCCTTCGGCAGTGTGCAGTACAGCCAGATGCCCAACCGCGTCAGCAGCGGCGAAGTGAAACCGGAAAAGGCCCGCACCTGGGAACTCGGCACCCGCTATGACAATGGCAACCTGCGCGCCGAGATCGGCACTTTCCTGATCAACTTCAACAACCAGTACGACAGCAACCAGACCAACGACACGGTGATCGCCCGGGGCAAGACCCGCCATCAGGGGATCGAGACCAGCATCAACTATGGTCTGAGCGGCCTGAGCCCGCTGCTCGATGGTTTTGATGTCTACGCCACCTACGCCTTTGTCGACGCCACCATCCGCGAGCAAGGGCCGAACCAGGACAATCGCGTGCCCTTCTCGTCACGCCACAAAGGCACCCTGGGCTTGGGCTATACCGAAGGCCGCTGGAAGCTCAACCTGGACAGCAGCTACCAGAGCGACCAGTTCGCCGACAACGCCAACACCCGCGCCGAAAGCGCCGACGGCAGCACCGGCAAGATCCCTGGCTACATGCTGTTCAGCAGCCGCGCCGCCTACAACTTCGGCCCGCAGCTGTCCAACCTCAACGTTGCCGTGGGGGTAAAAAACATCCTCAACCACGAGTACTTCACCCGCTCGTTCGATGACAACAACAAGGGCAAATATGCGGGAGAACCGCGTACGGTTTACCTGCAGACGTCGTTTGATTTCTAAGCGGGGCAAAACCTGTGGGAGCCGCCTTGGTGGCGATCGAGTGCGAAGCGCTCGCGATAATGTCGGTGACCGGTTTACCGCCATCGCCAGCAAGCCGGCTCCCACGAGACCTCGCTGCGCCTCAGACCCTCGAGGTGCGCTTGAGAATGGTCAACTGCATCGTGCGGCGATGGCGAAAGCCGAGCATTTCATAAAGACGGATCGCCGAAACATTGGCGGTCCTTACATGCAAAAACGGCAACTTCCCCACACCCTGGGCCCGCGCCGCCAACAGCTGCACCAATGTCCCGGCCAGCCCCTGGCCACGATGGCTTGCCGCAGTACAAACCCCGCTGATCTCCACAGCATGGTTCAAGGTCAGGCGCTCACCGGCCATGGCTAC
This sequence comes from Pseudomonas sp. JUb42, assembly GCF_024807945.1. Taxonomy (GTDB): domain Bacteria; phylum Pseudomonadota; class Gammaproteobacteria; order Pseudomonadales; family Pseudomonadaceae; genus Aquipseudomonas. The sequence goes on from NZ_JANUFD010000004.1 coordinate 171,516, forward strand.
CAATTCTGCGTTCCCCCACACCCCCGCGTAATAGCCGCAACGAATGGTCTCGGCACTGAACGGGCCGGGCTGTGTCCGGGCAGCCAGATCAAGCATCTGCTCGACATCTGCCGTGCTCAATGCCACCACCCTGTCCGCCCCGGCAATGGCCGATGCGATGGGCTGCTCGCAGACGAACTGCTCAAGGTTCTCGACATTGACCACCTGCCAGTGCGGCGACGGGCTGACGTGCCAAGCCGTGTCCAGGGCGATGATTTCCTCGGGTTCAACCAGGCTTGCCAGTTGGGCGAAGGCTTCGGCAGAGGGCTCAAGCAACCCGGCAAAGCGCGACACCGCCGGGTTGTAAATGGCGGCCAGTGGCGTGGCAGTGCCGAGAGATGCGTGGGGGCCGCTCAGGGCGTGCCAGACGGGGTTATCCAGTTCGAAGTCTGAAGAGTCCACGGCGTTTCTCTGGGTCTAAGGGCCCCCGACTTTGCCATGCTCAAAATGTGAAAAACCAGCGCTTTCTTGCAAAGGCGCTGGTTTTTCATGCGACGCGAGTTGTTATCAGGCAACCGGATCCGCTGCATTGATCTGGCTCAGGCTGACCCCGCTCAACTTGACGATCTGATCAGCAACGGCAAAACCAAAAATCCCGCACTTTGCAACAGCGTAATGTCAGGTTGAACACGCGATGATTCGCACACTCGAATAGAGCACCTTTAATCGACTGCCTGAAGCACATCTCCCGAGGCCACCATGAAACCCGTTACCGAAGCAGGCGCTGCCGTCTACTCCCCCTTGACCCTGAAACTCTACGACGCCTGGGTCTTGGGCATCTCCAACCAATGGGCCTGGCAGTGCCCGACTCGCCAGGTATTGCTGCCGTTCTTCCGCCGCCATGTGGGTTTTCGCCATATGGACGTGGGCGTCGGCACCGGTTACTACCTGGCCAAGGCGCAACTGCCCCACTCCACCGCAGTGACCCTGGTCGACCTTAACGCCAGTAGCCTGGAAGCCGCCCGCAAGCGCCTGAACCGCGCCAGCACCCGGGTCATCCGCCACGACATATTCCAGCCGCTGCCCGCCGAGCTGCCCGGGCAGTACGACTCGATTTCCCTGTTCTACCTGCTGCACTGCCTGCCCGGCAGCATGCTGGAAAAGGCCCACGTCTTTGCCAACCTCAAGCACGCCCTGGCCGATGGCGGCGTGCTCTACGGTGCGACCATTCTTGGCGACGAAGCCGGGCACAACGGTTTTGGCATCAAGCTGATGGAGGTCTACAACAAGAAGGGGATTTTCGGTAATCGCAGCGACAGCGTTGAAGGGTTGCGTACGGCGTTGGCGCTGCACTTTGCCGAGGTGGAGATTGAGGTGGTCGGTAAGGTGGCGTTGTTTACGGCGAAGGTGCCTGTTCTTTCGAACAACCTGTGACCCACTGGATCAATTTATTCTTCGTGGGAGCGAATTCATTCGCGAAAGCATTATTACAGTCCGTGGAAATGGGTTGAATGTACCGGCCTCTTCGCGAATGAATCCGCTTCCACAGAATTCGCACCCAAAGAATTGACCATCGCGATCAAAAATCCTGACCCATCAGTCATCGCTTTACCTGCTCCGCGCGGGTGAGTAACGTCTGCACACTTCAATAAAAAGGAATGGCGTCATGAGTGATTTGGTCTCGTATCAGCTACAAGAGGGCATCGCCACGCTGACCCTGAGCAACGGCAAGGTCAATGCCCTTTCCCCGGATGTGATCAGCGCTCTGAATGCGGCGCTGGACCAGGCCGAGAAGGATCGCGCGGTGGTCATCCTCACCGGTCAGCCGGGCATTCTTTCCGGCGGCTACGACCTCAAGGTCATGACCTCCAGCCCCGAGGCGGCGATCAATCTGGTCAAGGACGGCTCCACCCTGTCGCGCCGCCTGCTCTCACACCCCTTCCCGGTGATCGCCGCCTGCCCTGGCCATGCCGTGGCCAAGGGCGCGTTCCTGCTGTTGTCGGTGGATTACCGCATCGGTGTCGAAGGCCCATTCAGTATCGGCCTGAACGAGGTGCAGATCGGCATGACCATGCACCATGTCGGCATCGAACTGGCCCGCGATCGCCTGCGCAAATCGGCGTTCAACCGCTCGGTGATCAATGGCGAGATGTTCGATCCCAAAGGTGCGATGGAAGCTGGCTTCTTCGACAAGCTGGTCAGCGTCGAAGAGTTGCCGGAAGCGGCGCGCAACGTCGCCCTGCAATTGCAGAAGATCAACATGAGCGCGCACAAAAAAACCAAGCTCAAGGTGCGCAAGGCGCTGCTGGAGACTCTGGACAAGGCGATCGAAGAGGATCAGCACCACGCGTTGTAAGCCGTCGAACGCAACGGTTGTGTGAGCATAAAAAACGGCGGGGCCGGCAAAATTCGGCCCCGCAGGCCATCACAACCCCGCCGTGACCAGCGTATGCCCGGCGACGATGTACTTGTCCATTTCGGCCTCAGGCACCATGCCGCCACCCGTGGCCCAGATCAGATGGGTGGCATTGGCGCATCCTGCCCCGTCAAGCCCGACGCGCTGACGATAGGCCCGATCCTGCAACACCCTGGCAAAACCCGGCGCCCCGGCCAGCGCTGAAGGCTCCAGAGCGATACCCTGGGTCGACTGCATGAGGTAGAGCAAGGCGAACATCTCTTCATCGCTGAGCGTGTAATAACCATCCAGCATGCGCTGCATGGAGCGGCCGACAAACCCTGAGGGCCGCCCCACGGCCAGTCCGTCGGCAGCGGTCAGATTGCTGATGCCGAAATCCTGCACGGCCAGACCGTCGTGCAATCCGGTATAGACGCCCATGAGCATGCACGGCGACTGAACAGGCTCGGCAAATACGCAGTGAACGTGGTCACCAAACGCCAGCTTCAGGCCGAAAGCGATGCCGCCAGGGCCGCCACCCACCCCGCAAGGCAGGTAAACGAACAAAGGATGTTCGGCATCGACCTTGATCCCGCGCTGCTCGAACTGCACCTTGAGACGCTGCCCCGCCACCGCATAGCCGAGGAATAGCGTGGTAGAGTTTTCGTCATCGATAAAATGACAGCCTGGATCGGCATCCGCTTCCTTGCGGCCCTGCTCAACAGCCTGACCGTAATCTCCGGCATATTCGATAACGCTGACGCCATGGCTGCGCAGCTTGTCTTTCTTACATTGCCGGGCGTCGGCGGACATATGCACGGTGGTCGCGAAACCCAGACGGGCACCGGCGATGCCGATGGACATGCCCAGATTGCCAGTAGAGCCGACAGCGATCTTGTGCGCAGCAAACAACGCCTGGCATTCAGGCTCGGCGAGTTTGCGGTAGTCATCGTCGACGCTCAGCAGGCCATGGCGGATGGCCAATTGTTCGGCATGAAATAGCACCTCGTAGATCCCGCCCCGCGCCTTGACCGAACCGGAGATCGGCAGATGGCTGTCTTTTTTCAGCAGCAACCTGACCGGTTCGGTGACGGCATAGCGTTCGCACAGCGCCTGAGCAAAGTCCGGCACCTCGACCAGCTCTGACTCGATGATGCCATTGCTGACCGCAACCTCAGGGAATGCCTGGGCCAGGAACGGCGCAAAACGTTGCAGGCGCGCGCTGGCATCGGCCACATCGGCCGGCCTCAGGACAATGTCATCAAGGGCCTGGGCCATTGGCGCCACGGCCGGGTTGAACCAGGTGACAGGCTTGAGTTGCAGCACTGCCGACAGCAACGGAAATTCCCGCGTCCAGTCCGACAGTTTTTTTCCATACACCGACGTAAGCATGCTCAGGTCTCCACTGCGCGCACCTTAATGGCTGTGCGTAACTCATCAAATAGGCAAATCAAACAGCGGAGAGACCGGCGCTAGTGCTCACGGCCTGCTCCAGCGGCGGATGGGTGACCGGCGTCCACAGGTCCACGGCACTGGCGGCCAGGGCCTCAAGATCGGGCAGCGGGCGACGCAGATCGGCGCTCTGCTCGCAGTGACTCTCCAGGGCGCGGGCTGCCAGCAATAGCTCCAGATCACCACGGAACCTGCCGATCAGTTGCATCCCGAACGGCATGCCCAAGTGATCGACTCCCAGCGGCATGGACAGGGCCGGGTTGGTCGCCAGCGTGACGACGTAGGTCAGGGCCAGCCAGCGATAATAATTTTCCAGTTCCACGCCGTTGACGTGGGTCAGGTATGGCTGCTCCCAAGGGAACGCCGAGACCGGCGTGGTCGGCGACAGGATCAGGTCATACTGGCTGAACAGTTGCTGGAAACGCCGAAAGATACGGGTCTGCTCGGCACCGGCCCAGACGCAGTCCTTGAGCGACATCTGCGCGCCCATTTCATAATTGGCGCGCGGATTGGGGCCCAGAGAGTCCGGATCTTTCTCATAGGCGGCCTGCAGACTGCCGACAAACGCTTCGGCACGCACCACGTCAAAACAGCGATGCGCGTGCTGCATGTCGATCTGGACTTCTTCACAGACGGCAAATACGCCTTTGAGCGCGGCTATCTTGTTACGGAATACCTGACGGATATCGTCATCGACATCACAGACACCGAAGTCTTCGGTGTAGCCCACCCGCAGGGTCGACAGGTCCACGCCACCGCTGACGGCACCGGGCATGCTGAACTCATAACTCAACGGGTCGCTGGCGGCCACGCCCGCTGTCGCGGCCAGTTGCAGCCAGGTGTCATCGACCGTGCGGCCCATGGGCCCAACCACGGAAATCGGCGTCCAGCCCAACAGCTTGCGTTCGCTGGGTACCAGGCCCGGCGAAGTGCGCAGGCCGACAATCCCGCATTTGGCTGCCGGGATACGCAACGAGCCACCGGTATCCGAACCGCTGCACAGCGGCACCATGTCTACGGCCAGGGCCGCCGCAGCGCCACCGGAAGAACCGCCAGCATTGAGTCGTGGGTTGAACGGGTTCCCCGTGGCACCCCAGACCGGATTGCGGGTGTTGGCCCCTGCCCCCATTTCCGGCACGTTGGTCTTGCCAACCACCACCGCTCCGGCCTCGCGCAAGCGCCGCACCAGCTCGTTGTCCTTGGCCGGCACATTGCCGCGAAACAGCGGCGAACCATAGGTGGTCAACAATCCCTCGGTTTCTTCCAGATCCTTGATCCCGATGGGCAGGCCACTGAGCAGACCGCGCGGCTGACCTTTCATGATTGCCCGCTCGACGGCCCGCGCTTCCTCACGGGCACGTTCGAAAGAAGTGGCGCAGAACGCATTGATCTTCGGATTAAGCGCCTCGATACGTGCAATGCAGGCATCGAGCAATTCCACGGGCGAGACTTCCTGGCTGTCCATCAACTTCTTCAGCTCGACGGCGCTCTTGCCGACCAGTTCGTTCTGCGTTTGCATAAAGGGTTCTCAACTAAAAGTCTGCGGCCAATATAAAAATTGGCGCACGGGGCAACAACCGACATTTTTAGAAGGCTGCGATGCCTTTTAAAGATGCCAGTTGCAACGATTATTCAAGGTCAGTAATGGGTGTCGGGTAACACGCACTTCATGTATTCGACAAAGGCTTGCAAGTGCGTCGACAAGGGCCGCCTGGCCATGGTCTGGATCTCGATGGAGCGCTCGCCACCACACATCTCGGGCACGGTCAGCGCCACCAGATGTCCCTGACGCAAACGCTCGCGTACGAACAACTCACCGCAGAACGTGATCGCGGCACCGGACATGCAGAACGTCAACAATGCTTCGAGGTGATCACTGTCCAGAACACTTTTGTAATTGAGCCCTTCGCGACTGCAATACAGGTTCAGCAACTGACGGATCGTGGTGTCCGGCCCCGGCAGCGCCAGCGGATGCTCGACCACCTGTTTCAACGCCTGGGTCCCGCTGGCAGCCAGCGGATGGCCCGGCGAGACCACCGCCAGGATCGGTGCCGGCTGGCTGTAGACCACGCTGATGTCTTTGGCCACGCCAAGGCTGAAGGAAAAGCCGATGTCCACTTCGGCCTCACGGACCATCCGTGTCACTTCCAGGGCCGAGGCAACGACGATCCGAAAACAGCTCCCGGCGCCCGCAGCCCGAAAACCGGCGATGGCGCCCGGCAGGCACTGCGAGGCAAAACCCTCGGTGCAGGCGATGCTGATCAGGGATTCGGACTGCTCCCGCAGAGCACTGATTTCCTGGCTGACCTGCTCGGCGTCGAGCAGGGTTCGGCGAGCATAGGCGGCCAGCAACTCCCCTGCCGGACTCAGGCTGACACCACGGGACTGGCGCTCGAACAGCACCGAACCCAGTTCGCTTTCCAGGCGGCTGATCTGGCGGCTGACCGCAGACGGCACCACATGCAGGCGCACAGCTGCTTCGCTGATCGACCCGCTGTTGACCACTTGCAGGAAGTAGCGAACAGCGGTCTCACTCAAGGTTCGAGCGCTCATGGGAATGGATTTCTCTGTGCGGTAGGCGGTCGAGCTTAATCCATTGCCCGTCGGCTTGCCGAGGACGCGTGACATGATCAGGCCTCGTTTGCGTTGGCCTGTTGCACCGAGAGAATCTTGCTGGCACTCAGGGACATGCTGATCAGAGTGGCCACCGCCGTGGCGCCAATCAGGAACAGGAAAGCCGAATCGTAAGTCTTGTAGTACGACACCAGGAACCCGATCGCCATGGGCGATACGAAACCGGCCAACTGCCCGCCGAAATTGACCATGCCAATGCCGGTACCTACCAGGCGCTGCGAGAGAATCTTGGTCGGCAGGGCAAACGCCGCGGCGAACACGAAGGATTTGAAGAAGTATGCCGCGGCCTGATAGGCAATCACTTCAGAAGTGGTTTGCGAAGTGTACATACCATACAGAAACACCCCGGTCAGGATACAGCTACCCGTCATCAGGTATTTTTCCCGACCGTCGAAGTACTTGACCATCAGCCAGCCACCCATGGCCGTGGCGATCGCCGCACTGATGAAGGGCAACGGCACCAGCAGGCCGACGGTCTTCAGATCCAGTCCGCGAGCGGTCAACAGATACATCGGCATCCAGGCATCCAGCCCCTTGTTGACCAGGCCCAGGGCGAACCAGATGGCTACGATCTTCCACAGCAACGGCATGCGCAGCAGTTCCCGGGTACTGGCCTTGCCCTCCAGCGAGCCGCTTTGTGGCTGATAGTTGCCATAAGCCTCAGGACGCTTGACGACGGCAGCGTACATTACCGCGAAGATAATGCCGGCCACACCGATGGCCAGGAACACGTCCCGCCAGCCCAGCCAGAGGATCAATGGCGCAATGATCAGGGGGGCGATGAAGCTGCCTGTGTAGTTGGAGGAAATCATCAGGCTGGCCATCTTCGGCCGGTCCTTGCGCGTGTAAATCTCGGCACCCCCCTTGATCGCCGAAGAGGGGTAGCTGCCCTCCCCAAGACCGAACAGAAAACGGATCACCAGCAGAGAAGCCAGGGACCAGGCCAGCCCGGTCATCAGGGTGAAGATCGACCACAGGCTGATCGAAACAATGACCACGCTCTTGGCACCGAAGCGATCCGCCAGCCAACCGCCGGGAATCTGCATGGCCGCATAACCGAGATAAAACGCGCTGAGCACCACACCCAGTTCTGCCGGGCCCAGATTGAAGTCCTTGCCAATATGGGACAGCGCCAGGGAAATCGCCGAGCGGTCGATATAAGAAATGACATAACCGAGATACAAAAGAACAAAGACCACCAGGGGTCTGTGCAGAGCATTTTTAATTTTCATTTTTTGCACGCCTGTTCGATGGCTGGATAATTCGTGGGGTCATCCTAGGAGTGCGAAAAACAGTGAACAAGTGACGGTTTTAGAGCAGAGCCTTCGCAAAAACTCATAGCACGTCCGTGGTGCGAGAGCCCTGTAAAAGTGCGCATTTACAGCCATTTAAATGGTCCCGCTCGCACTGAACAGGTGCGTTATGGTGCTGATTAATCGTCTCGGCAGAGTTAGATTCCCGCGAAAAAAAACAGGCAAGATCTCTCGACCGCCGAGTCGGGTGAAATTATCCGGCAGGTGATGGGTCCCATAAACGCTGTGCTGAACTCCTACAGTTGAGGAGTTTGACGCGCTAAGCTGCCCTTACTGCCACCCTATAAGAAAGAAGTGAACTGCCATGGGCCGAGTCGTTGCTGCTGCTGTCTACCACGCTGGCAAGAAAGTCACCAATATCACCCTTGATGAAGGCGCAGCCTGGGCCGCCAAGCCGGGGCATTTTGTCTGGATCGGACTTGAGCAGCCCGACCCCAGCGAACTGGCCAGCCTGAAGAAGCAGTTCAACCTGCACGAACTGGCTATCGAAGACGCCCTGGAAATTCACAGTCGGCCCAAGCTGGAAAGCTTCGGCGACGGCTTGTTTATCGTGACCTACGCGCCGATTCGCGAGAACGGCAAACTCGAATTCATCGAAACCCATATCTTCGCTGGCAAGGGCTACATCATCACCTCGCGCAATGGCCAGTCGAAGTCCTACGGGCTGGTGCGCCAACGTTGTGAAGCGCGGCCGTTGCTGCTGGAACATGGCGAGGATTTCGTGCTGTATGCCCTGCTGGATTTCGTCACCGAGAACTACCAGCCGGTCACCGAGGCCATTCATTGCGAGCTGGAAGACCTCGAGCACAGCGTGCTCAGCGGCTCGCTGAACGAGGCCGATATCCAGCGTATCCATAGCCTGCGCCGTGACGTGCTGCGTCTGCGGCGTTATGTATCGCCGATGGTGGAAGTCGGCGAAGAGCTGCAGAAGCTCAACTTCCCGTTTATCGACAAGAACATGCGGCCGTACTTCCGCGATGTGGAAATCCATGTCAAACGGCAGATGGAGGACCTCGCCAACCTGCGCGATATCGCCAGCCAGACTATCGAAGTCGGCATGCTGCTGGAGTCATCGCGACAGAGCATCGTGCAGCGCAAGTTCGCCGCAGGCGCGGCGATCCTGGCTTTCCCCACGGCGATTGCCGGAATCTACGGGATGAACTTCCAGCATATGCCGGAGCTGAGCTGGCAATACGGCTACTTCATTGTGCTGGGCGTGATCTTTACCGGTTGTACGTCACTGTTTGTGCTATTCCGGCGTCTGGGCTGGTTCTGAGCCCAGCCCTTCACAGCGTTTCGGTCGCCGGTTTGTTGGCGACGAAGCGCATCATCCATTCGGCCACCGTGGTGCCATGGTGCTCGTGGTCGAGGCTGGCGATACCTTTCTGATAGATCTGCTCGCCCAGGGATTCCTGACGAATATCGAGCAAGGTGCGCGAATACTCGTGGATGAACTCGGGATGGCCCTGGAAACACAGAACCTGATCTTCGATATGGTAGGCGGCGAACGGGCAAAACTCGCTGGAGGCAATCACCGTGGCGTTGGCTGGCAAGGTGGTGACCTGATCCTGGTGGCTGATCAGCAGGGTCAGCTTGTCCATGGTCGGGGTCATCCAGGCCTTTGCCGGGGCCAGGTCGTAATGGTGAATGCCCACGCCCCAACCCTGGGTGGCACGCTCGGTCTTGCCGCCGAGCAGCAGCGCCAGCAATTGGTGACCAAAGCAGATGCCGAGCAGCTTGTCGCCGCGGCCGTAGAGCTGCAGCAGATATTCCTTGAGAACCTGTATCCACGGGTCACTGCCAAAGGAGTCGGCTTTGCTGCCGGTGACCAGATAAGCGTCGAAACGCTCATCCAGCGCGGGGTAGACGCCCTGCATCACGTTGTAGACAGTGAATTCAGCGGCGATCGGCTGACGCGAGAACAGCCGCTCGAACATCCGCCCGTAACCCTGATATTGATCGACCAGTTCCGGGCGCAGGATGTCGGTTTCCAGAATGCAGATGCGTAACGACATAAAAATACCTGAAGCAATAAAGGCAATAGTGCAGGAATAGAGCCTGCCTTGAACCGGCGGCGCATGGCAAGCGGCGTTTAACCAGTCTGCCCACAAACGCCTGAACCTGAACTGTTAAGTGGGGGCGACAGTAAGGCGAGCCTCGCCGGAACCATCGGAGTCAGACGAACGGTAATAATGGCCAGTTGCCTTGAGCAAAGTCGGCAAGGTGTCTAGCCAGCCAACAGCGCAAGTCATGCGCCCTGCCAAATAACTTTCAGGCCGGACGCGTCGAATTTTAGATACGAAATGGTTCTAAGCCATGGCGCACGCGGGCTCTAAGGTTAGGTCTGTAGCAGCGGGCACAATAAAAAACAGATCATGTGCCCAGGCTGTCGCCCCTCATGCGGTCGAAGCCACTGTTCAGCGCAATCACCTTTGCAAGCTGCCCGGTTCTCTCTGAATGAAATCGGTGAGCTTTTTTCGCTCAGGCAATAACAATAAAGGCGGTCAGCCATGTTCAAGTACAAGCAGTCAAAACTACGCCAAGCCGGACTTATCGTGTTCGTCACCACGCTCTTGCTGATCCTGCCGAACATGACACGTCTGTTCGGCTGATTGACTCGGCAGGTTGAGCTTATCTGTGCCAATCTTCTTCCATGGACTCGTGGAGGACGGCCAATGCATCAATGGATCGCAGTCATTACTCTAGTCTGCTGCGGCACTGCCGTGGCGGGAGAGGTGGATCAGGCTGGCGCCGTGAGTGCGCTGCGCGAAGGCAAGTTGGCAATCGATGTGCGTCCCCAGACCGACTACGATGCCGGTACGGTACTCAACGCAATCCGCGTCGATGAAGTGCGCCTGGTCAATCAACTCAAACAGGTGCTCAACGACCGCAACGTCTCCGTAGTCATCTTCAGCAGCAGCATTGAAAAGGCCAGTAAAGCGCAAGACCGGCTGATAAGAGCGGGATATTCCGGCATCATCAACGGCGGCGATTATGAAGAACTGCATAACGCCCTGTATGACACCAGCGATGATCCTGCGGAGTAACGTCCTTGCGTTTTTTATCCCTGTTGGCCGGCACCTTGCTGGCGCTTCCGCTGCACGCCGCGCAATTGACCGTCGAACTGGCCGACGGCGTCCATACCTGGGACACCGCGCAACTGCTGAGCCACCCTCTGGCGCAGGAAGTGCGCATTGCCAATGATGTTTCCTACAAGCGAGAGATGACTTACCGCGTGGTGCCGATGTCGGCCCTGCTTGGCGGTGTCAGCCCGCAGAACCATTTGCAGGCCGTGGCCACTGATGGCTTTGCCGCCGAGCTGTCTGCCGGGCCCCTGCTGCAGAACCGTGGCGCACGGGCTTGGCTGGCCATTGAAGACCCGGCCCAGCCTTGGCCGTCACTGGGCGCAGGCAAACACAGCGCCGGACCGTTTTATCTGGTGTGGACCGATCCTCAGGCTGGCGACATCGGCCCGGAGCAGTGGCCCTACGCCGTGGCTAAGGTGCGCCTGCTGGCGTCAGTGGCCGAACGCTTCCCGGCGTTGACTCCGGACCCGGCACTGGCCGCCGACGATCCGGTCAATCTGGGTTTCGCGCTGTTCCAGAAACACTGTTTGGCCTGCCATCGGCTCAACGGTGCAGGCGATGCCCAGGTCGGCCCCGATCTGAACATGCCCCACAGCCCTACCGAATACTTCACTGCTGATTACCTGAAACTGTATATCCGCAATCCCCAGGACCTGCGCCAATGGCCACAGGCGCGCATGCCCGCCATCCCGGCAGAGGTGCTGTCGGACGGTGAGCTGAACCAGGTAATCGGGTATTTGCAGCATATGGCGCAGCGGCGGGCAGGGAATTGAAACAGCACCTTTTTACAGACTAATAAGATCAGGTGGGAGCGAATTCATTCGCGAATAAATTCGCTCCCACACTATGTCCCATCACTTGCCAGCGCTTACTGCACCTGCGCCTGCATCATCGGCAAGGCCACCGGCGATGGCGTGACCGAGACCTTGGCGTGCATCTGCTCGGAACCACCACCACGGCGCATGCCACGAACCGGGCAGGCATCCAGGTAATCCAGACCCACCGCCAGTTTCAGGTGACGGGCAGGTACGGCCAACTGGTTGGTCACGTCGAAGCTGTACCACGCATCATCAATCCAGGCTTCGGCCCAGGCATGGCTGGACAGGTGTTCGCTGTCTTCGCTGTACAGGTAGCCAGACACGTAGCGCGCCGGAACTCCCAGGCTGCGGGCGCAGGCCAGGAAGGTGTGGGTATGGTCCTGGCAGACACCGGAACGACCGGCAAACGCCTGGATCGCGCTGGTCTCGACCTCGGTCGAGCCCGGCGTGTAGGTAATGTGCTCGTTGATGCCGTGCATCAAGTCGATCAGCGCGGTGCGATCCTTGCGCTTGCGACATTGCTTGGCGGCAAAGATGCGCATTGCCTCATCGGCTTCAGTCAAGCGGGTAAAACGCAGGAATGGCAGGGCCGACTGGCTTTCGTGCTCGGACTCGCGCTTCTCGTCGATCTCGACCTGACCACGGGCACCAATGATGATGGCTTCATGGGGCTCGTCGAGGGTCAGCACATGGAGGATGTTGCCGAACGGGTCGATCTGCGCGCGCACCGGACGCGGCAGGTTCAACTGCCAGCTCAAGACGTGCTGGCGCTCGCTGTCATGGGGCGTGAGGCGCAAATACTGGATGCTTGCCCGAACCTGATCGTCGTAGTGATAGGTCGTTTCGTGGCTAATTGAGAGTCTCATGCAGCCTCCAGGTATGAAGTGTGGATAGCGTCACCCAGTTGGGCTACCAACGGGATGAATTCGTTCAACCATTCGTGCAGGCCTTCATCGAGGATCTCGTCGATCCCGGTGTAACGCAGGCGTGCATCCATTTCCGCCGCCAGGCGCTGGGCCGGACGACCGTTGGCGCCCGGCAGGCTGGCGAGAATCTGGTCCAGCTCTTCAAGACAGGCTCGCAGGGAGCGCGGGATATCGGCGCGCAGCAACAAAAGCTCGGCCACATGACGGGCACCCGGCGCGTCGCGGTAGACCTCGGTATAGGCCTCGAACGACGACAGGGCACGTAGCAAGGCGCTCCATTCGTAATAGCCGGCCGCCGAGTTATCGGCCGCCGCATTGGCTTGGGTGCCGCGCAGTTCGAGCATTTCGTAGCGGGCATCAAGCATGCGCATGGTGTTGTCGGCGCGCTCGATAAAGGTGCCCAGACGAATGAAACGGAACGCATCGTTACGCATGATGGTGCCGTAGGTCGCGCCACGGAACAGGTGCGAACGCTCCTTGACCCACTCGCAGAAACGGCTCATGCCGTAACGGCTCAAGCCCTGCTCGGCGATCCCGCGAATCTCCAGGTAAGTGGAGTTGATGTTTTCCCACATGTCGGCGGTGATTCGCCCGCGCACGGCATGGGCACTGGCCCGGGCCGCGCCGAGGCAGCTGTAGATGCTCGCCGGGTTGGCTGCGTCCAGGGCGAAGAAATGCAGCATGCGCTCGGCATGCAGCTCGCCATGACGCTCCAGATAGGTCTCCAGGGTGCCGGTGATCAGCAGCGGCATGGCGATTTCATCCAGCCCGTCGCCACGCCCGTCCTGGGGCATCAATGACAGCGAATAGCTCACGTCCAGCATTCGGGCGAGGTTCTCCGCTCGCTCCAGGTAACGTGACATCCAGTACAGATCCGAGGCAGTTCTACTTAGCATTGGCAGGCATCCTTAATCCTCGACCACCCAGGTGTCCTTGGTTCCGCCACCCTGCGACGAGTTCACCACCAGCGAGCCTTCGCGCAATGCAACGCGGGTCAGGCCGCCGGGCACGACGCGGGTTTCGCGGCCGGAAAGAACGAATGGGCGCAGATCGATGTGTCGCGGGGCGATGCCGTTCTCGACAAAGGTCGGACAGGTCGACAGGGACAATGTGGGTTGCGCGATATAAGCGTGTGGCTTGGCTTTGAGGCGAGCGCGGAAAGACTCGATTTCCGCCGCCGTGGCCGCAGGTCCCACCAGCATTCCGTAACCGCCGGAGCCCTGGGTTTCCTTGACCACCAGATCACCCAGGTTGGCCAGTACATGGGACAACTCTTCGGGCTTGCGGCACTGCCAGGTCGGTACGTTCTTGAGGATCGGCTCTTCATCCAGATAGAAACGGATCATGTCCGTGACATAGGGATAAACCGACTTGTCATCGGCGACACCAGTGCCGATGGCGTTGGCCAGCACGACATTGCCGGAACGGTAGGACGACAACAGGCCGGGCACGCCCAGCATCGAATCCGGGTTGAACGCCAGGGGATCGAGGAAAGCGTCATCCAGACGGCGGTAGATCACGTCGACAGCCTTGGGGCCATCGGTAGTGCGCATGAAAACGCGATCGTCACGTACGAACAGGTCGGCGCCTTCCACCAGTTCCACGCCCATCTCCCGTGCCAGGAAGGCATGTTCGAAGAACGCACTGTTGAAGCGACCGGGCGTCAGCACCACCACGCTCGGATTATCCAGATGGCTTGAGCTTTTCAGGGTATCGAGCAGCAGGCTTGGATAATGGTCGATAGGGGCAATGCGTTGCGCGGAGAACAGCTCGGGGAACAGACGCATCATCATCTTGCGGTCTTCGAGCATGTAGCTCACGCCGCTGGGGGTACGCAGGTTGTCTTCGAGCACGTAATACGTGCCGTCGCCATCGCGTACCAGGTCGACACCGGAGATATGAGAGTAAAGATCACGATGCAGGTTCAAGCCCTGCATTGCCAACTGATACTGCTCGTTAGCCAACACCTGCTCGGCGGGAATGATCCCGGCCTTGATGATGCGTTGGTCGTGATACAGGTCGGCGAGAAACATGTTCAGCGCCTTGACGCGCTGGATGCAGCCTCGTTCGACGATCCGCCATTCGCTGGCGGGGATGCTGCGCGGGATCGTGTCAAAGGGGATCAGGCGCTCGGTGCCCTGTTCGTCACCATAGAGCGTGAACGTGATCCCGGCGCGGTGGAACAGCAAGTCGGCTTCACGCCGGCGTTGAGCCAGCAATTCAGGAGGCGTGTCACCCAGCCAGCGGGCGAACTCCCGATAATGCGGACGGACCAGGCCGCCTGCATCGTACATCTCATCATAAAAGGTGCGGATCATGCCGTACTCCTTGTCACCACGGACACCAAGAGCCTTCGCAAGGCCCGTGCCATCGGCATAAACGCTTATTTATCAATTGGTTAGATATAAAACAAACGAACAACGCACCATTCCTGTGCAATATCCGCCCTCACCAATTCTCCTACGCTTCATTCGGAAGCGTTCTTCATCATGAAATCTATCACCAGCATAGCCAGAGTTGATTTCCCGAGGAGACATTTGTTTCCGGATAATCCCCGGCAACCGAGCAAACACGAGTGTCAGCCGCAGCCACGCGAAGATTTTTCGAAAAGACAACAGCGTTTGCGATGACCGGATTTATTATTGGACTTCCCTTTGGGCCACTCTCTTGAGTGGCTTTTTTTTGCGCACGACATTTCAAAACAATAAAAAAACGGCCAGCCCTGTGAGGGGCTGACCGCCGCTTTTAACACGAGTAACGCGGAGTCATATTTGCAAGGCGTTGCTCAGCTGACACTTCCTGGACCACTCCCCAGCCCTCCACCTCGCCATCGAGCGGGGTGATGACCATCTGGAAGTCCTGTTCGAAATCCCCAATGCCATCGTAGGTGGCATGCATGACTTTACTCAGCTGCATATGCCATGCGCCGTCATCACCGGGGTTGATCTGGGTATTCAAGGATTCTCCACGAAACTGCTCTGCTGCCTGCCGGGCCCGCTCCTCATTCGGGAAAGTGGCATAGAACTCGATGGGATGGATACGTGCGAAATCGAAACCGCTCTCTTTCATGCGGCGCAGTACGTGACCGCTGATGTCATCTTGATAGGCTGTGCTCATGAAACGTCCTCCTATGCAACGATAGATAGAGTTTCAACGCTCCCGAACGCAACAGATACTCTGCCGCGAAGGAGTCAAGCATGAAGCGGACAAGCCCGGGCAGTGTGCCCGGCGTAGACATGGACGAGTCCGGCAAAGGAATTGACCGGACTCATTTGCAGAGTAACCCCAACTTCGGCGTTCTGCCAATGGGCTTTTTGCTGGTCGTTCAGGGCGCTTCGGCGATCGAGATAATCTTGACGCTGTTCTGCTCATCCAACGACTTGACCGTGGGTTCTGCGGTGCGTCCCTCAAGATCGTTGAGATCCAGTTCCGAGGTCACCGGGTACAGATATTTTCGCAGGATACGGGCAGCCTCCTCCTCGGTTGGCCGCTGCTCGGCGGGGTGATCGTAATTGCGTTGTTCGCCATCTTTATCCTGATACGAAATGATCCACTGCTTCATGATGTCTCCTCAGCTCGGCCGGGAAAACGGCTTACCTGATTCGGACATGAGCGCGCGGGCATTCGTTCAAAAAACCACCTGAGCATGCAGGGCTCGTGGGAGCCGCCTTGGTGGCGATCGAGTGCGAAGCGCTCGCAATGACGTCGGTGGCTGATCCACCGTTATCGCCAGCCAGCCGGCTCCCACACAAAAACTCGTTCATCAACTCATTGCAAAAAAAAGGGCGCCATCACTGGCGCCCTCTCTTGTTCCGAACAAAACCGTTACTGGCCCTTGTTCTTGCTCGGCGCTACACCCGCCGTGTTATCAAGCAGGCTCTTGGTCGCGGTCTGCAGGAAGCTTTCCAGCTTCAGGCGCAATGCGTCCATGTCAGGCACATCCTTGAGTTCTTCGGCGTGCTGATTGCCACCCAGGGTGTAAGTCAGGACCTTCGGATCCATGCCTTTGGGCTCGATCAGGATACGGTCACCGGTAATCAGGGCGACGGTCTGCTCGCTGCCCGACGGCTTGATCACACCGAAGCCCTTGTCCCCTTCCGGCAGGTTGAGCAGGTCATGGCCCCAGCACTGGGTACGTGTCTCACCACCCAGACGGCCCATGATGGTCGGCACGATATCGATCTGCGTGCCCACGGTGTGGCTGCGCTGGCCGAATTTCTGCTGGATGCCCGGTGCGATGATCAGCATCGGCACGTTGAAGCGGCCCAGATCCATTTCGGTCAGTTGCGTGTTATTGCCGAAGCCATGGTCGCCGACGATGACGAAGATGGTGTCCTTGAAGTACGGTTCTTTCTTGGCCTTCTCGAAGAACTGGCCCAGCGCCCAGTCCGAATAACGCATGGCGGTCAGGTGCTCATCCAGCGTCCCCTGCCCCTTGACGCGTTCCACCGGCAGGTTCTCCGGCAAGGCATAAGGCGTGTGGTTGGACAGGGTCTGCAACAGGGCATAGAACGGCTTGCCGGTTGCTTCGCGAGCCTTCAGTTCCTGGTTGCCACGGTCGAACATGTCCTGGTCGGAAACACCCCAGGTCGGATCGGAGAACACCGGATTGACGAAGTCGTTGCGGCCGATGAAGGTGGTCATGCCCTGGTTGCTGAAGAAGCCCGACTGGTTGTCCCAGGCGAAGTCGCCGTTGTAGACATACACATCGTCATAGTTGCGCGCACTGAGCAGCGCCGGCAGGCCGGACAGCTTGTGGGCGCCTTCCGGGGTCTGCATCAGGTATTCGAAGCCCGGCAGGTTGGGGAAGCAACCCATGGTGGCGAACATACCCTGGTGGGTATGGGTGCCGTTGGAGAAGAAACGGTCAAACAGCAGGCCTTCCTGGGAAAGCTTGTCGAAGTACGGCGTGATATTGGTCTTGGCGCCCAGAGCCCCTACCGAGTGACCGGCGAAGCTTTCCATCAGGATCACCACCACGTTTTTCACGGGTAGCGTATTGGCAGCAGGCGGCGTGAAATCACGGCGAATGGCGGCGATGTCAGAATCGACCAGCTTGTCATTGGCCGTCAGCAGCATATCGCGCACGGTCTGCTGCGCCAGGGGCTGCGGTACGGTGGCCTTCCAGATATTGTCGCGATCTTCGGATCCCAGGCTTTTTGCCGCTTCGATCAGCGACAACGTGCCATTGAGGCCCATCTGGTTGGCGAAATTGGAGTCCGTAGTGTAGGCATCCCCCCAACGCAGCGGAGGACCTTGGCGCAGCGTGCCGCGGGCAGCAACGACGGCGATGGCGACGCAGACCAGTAGAATGGCGATGCGTTTGTACCAGGGGGCAACCGAACGATTGCTGTTGGCACCAATGCTGAATTCGCGACGCGGCCGGGTCATACGGTCAACGCCCTTGAACACCAGGCTCAGCAGCCAGGTCACCAGCGCCCAGGCGATCAGGTAGCGGGCCACCGGGAAGCCGTACCAGAGCATGCTCATGACGGTCTTGGGGTCTTCCTTGATGTACTGGAAGACCAGGCCGTTGAGGCGCTGGTGGAATTCACGGTAGAAATCCATTTCCATCAGGCCCAGGAACAGCGTGATGCTCGCTCCCAGCGTCAGCCAGAAACGGAACAGCCCACGCCAGCGCATGACCCTGGCACTGAGCAGAGCCAGCAGCAACGGCGCGATCAGGTAGACCGTCAGGCGCAGGTCGAAACGCAGGCCATTGCCGAACGCCTCGAAAAAGGTCGAAGCCGGGGTCTGACCGATCATTTCCCGGTTGTAGACCAGCAGCGCCAGCCGCAGCAGGCTGTACATCACCATTAGCACCAGACCGCTGATCAGCGTGTAGGCCAGATGCGATTTGACGGTGGGTTGAAGCGCGCGCGCGGAGGCGGGCTTATGACTCAGGGCGTCCGTTTGGGCCATGTCGTTCTAGGATCCGTTGGATTCAGGTTGAAGTTCAAAATTACCGGTGCAGCCGGTTGCGACAAGAGAGTCAGCCGCCGATGAGGGGGCAAATGTTACGTCATTGCCCCAGCTTGTGACCGACAGGCAGCACACATGGCGCGCAAGCCTGAAAGCTAACGCCTCTCAATGCAAGGGCCTACACCGTTGGCAGGCAAAATTTCATCGAGGATTTTCGAGGCGGCAGAGTGAAAATTCTGTCGTACGCGGGTTGTGGCGTTGTAACGGAGCATCGACAAAGCCGGAGATTGTGTAAGCAGTTGTGTTCAACACCGCAAAAATGCGCTCGCCCGGGCATTTTCGACTATGCCCGGGCGCTTCACATACTCAGTCGTTGCTTGGCTTGTTCACAGCCTGGAGCACGTATTGCGGCAGAGCGAAGGCGCCGATATGCACTTCCGGGTTGTAGTAACGGGTGATGATGCCGCTGCCAGCGAAGCGCTGGCGCAGGGTGTCCAGGGGCAACTTGCGATAGTCGCTGTTGGTCGCACCCCAGGCGAAGGTCATGGCGCCGCCGATATAGGTCGGAATCGCCGCCTGGTAGAAATGCCAGTCGGCAAACAGGCCACGCATGCGCCCGGCCGTGGTCTGCACGCCGCTGAGCTGCATGAACGGCGTACCGTTCTGGGTCACCAGGATGCCGCCTTCGTTCAGGCAGCGATGGCAGGCCTGATAGAAGTTCTCGGAAAACAGCACTTCGCCCGGACCGATCGGGTCGGTGGAGTCAGAAATGATGACGTCGAATTTCTCTTCAGTGGTGGCGACAAAGCGCATGCCGTCGTCGATCACCAGGTTCAGACGCGGGTCTTCGAATGCGCCCTTGGAGTGCTCCGGCAGGAACTCCTTGCACATCTCGACCACAGTGGCGTCGATCTCGACCATGGTGATGTGCTCGACACTGCGATGCTTGGCCACTTCACGCAGCATGCCGCCGTCGCCGCCACCGATGATCAGCACGCGCTTGGCTGCGCCATGGGCCAGGATCGGCACATGGGTGAGCATCTCGTGGTAGATGAACTCGTCGGCTTCGGTGGTCTGGATCACGCCGTCCAGCGCCATGACCCGGCCCATGCGCGGGTTCTGGAAGATCACCAGATGCTGGTGTTCGGTACGCACTTCGTGAAGCATTTTTTCCATGCGAAAACGCTGGCCATAACCTTCGTACAACGTTTCTTGATAATCGCTCATGGGTTGAGTCCCTTAATGCTGATGGCAGGACGGTGAGCCGCCCCATAAGAAAGGCGCGCATTCTACGTCGCTAATCATGACAGGTCGAACCTGCGCTCGCTTAGACCGCCTGGAAGATCGGATTTGGAATGAAATTCTGCAGGAGCTGCCGAAGGCGTATGTTGGCCGAAAAAACAAAAACGCCCGACTGCACAGGCAATCAGGCGTTGGTGAAACAGGCAGGCGTCAGATCCGCACATTACCCCGCGGGCCAAGGATCGCCCAGAGGATCAGGCCCAGCACGGGCAAGAGCACAATCAGCAGGACCCAGAGGATTTTCATCCCGGTCTCGGCGCCACTTTTTAACACGTTGATAATGGCCCAGATATCCAGGGCCAGAATGATCAGTCCAACCAATCCATTAAAGCCGGAACCCATGGTAATACTCCAGATGATAAGTGCACCTTCCTAGGATAGCTGCACTTCGCAAGGGTTCCGTACTATCAACCACTTAAACGTGAACGGCCACACGCAGAGCTTCCAGGGACGGGGCTGCGGCAATGCCGACTGCCGCACACAACTCCAGGACCCGGGCCTGATCGTTGCCGTAGACCAGTACGGCCTGCAACTCGTCATCCAGGGGCTGGCTGAGGTTCATCAGCACGTAGCCGCCCATTTCCTTGTTCATGCTGCCCAACTGAATCTGGATGCGGTTCAGTGCGGTCAACGGCTCGGTCTTGGCCAGTTGCTTGGGCTTGATATTGAACTCGACGCCCGGGCCGAACGAGGCGACGATCTGGGCGAACAGGTCCATATAGGTGTCGGCCTGGAACAATACCGTCTCGGGCAGACTGCCGATCACCACCCACTCCCCAAGGGGAATCGGAAAGCTGTCGTCGTAATTGATATCCGGGTTGGCCGCGAGGAACGCCTGCGGATCGGCATAAGCCTGGGCAGCTTCGTCGGCGATTTGCGCAATTTCTGCGTCGCCCATGCACCCCGAACTGATTTTGCTGATTAATTCGTTGAGTTGGTCTTTCATGGGCGTTCCCGGTCGGTCAAAAAACAAGGCGCGCAGGATAACGGGAAATCCTGCGCACCTCTATCTTCATGCCGATACCAGCTGGCGCAACTGCTCGGCGGTCTCGGCGGCGCCCATGGCCAGGGCCGCTGCCATGGGTGTCACACCCTTGGCATCAGTGGCACGAGGATCGGCACCCTGCCCGATCAGGTAGTCAACAATGGCCGTGCGATTGAACATCGCCGCCATCATCAACGCCGTGCGGCCGTCGAGGGAAGCGCCTTCAACACTGGCACCGCCTTCGACCAGCAGCCTGACCACCTCCAGATCGCCCTTGAAGGCCGCGCCAGCAATCGGGCTCTGACCATTGTCGTTGCGGATTTCCGGGTCGGCGTGGTGCTTGAGCAAGACCTGCACAGTCTCCTGCTGGCCGTGATAACTGGCCAGCATCAACAGGGTATCGCCCTTGTGATTGCGCAAGTCAGGGTTCAATCCCTTCTCCAGCAGCTTGTCGAGCAGCTCGGCATTGCCCTGCCGGGCAAGATCAAACACCTGCTCGGCGAACTCCAGGGCTTCATCGTCGGACATCCGCGTGGACTCGCCGGGCTTTTGCTCTGACATGGGATAACTCCTTGAACCTGCTGATTTGAATATGTGGCCAGTCTCCCGGAGCGCCCGCGCCAGGGTCAAGCTATGGGCTCGATTACAAAATTTGTCGTGGCCTCGACCACTGGTCCGACGCATCCTGCTGGCCCGGGATAAAACCCCAGGATGACAGTCTTAAGTCGGTAAACCCTTGCACAATCCCCTCTCCCAAACCGCAAAATGCAGGATGCCCGACAGGCATTCATGCAAAATGCACGACACGGTTTTTTTCAAAAAATCATAAGCCATTGATAAATAAAGATTAAATATCATTTCAAATAGTGGCACAGAGGCTGCACTAGTCATTCCAAGCTTGTTATCCCATGAGCAATGGAGCCGCTGGACATGACTTTTATCCAAGAAAAATTCGCTTCCGTATTCTCCGAATTCGACGTCACTACCCAGGCCCGTCCCGACGGTGGTGTGCTGCTGTCCCTGCGTAACCGCGAAGGCAAGCAGACGCGTCGCTGCATCTCCTACGCCCAATTGCACACACCGGTGCAACTGGAGTGGGTAATCAGCGCCATTCGCCGCGACCTCGCCGCCCAGGCGAGTGAACTGCCCGCCATTTCCATGCTGCAAAGCCAACACCGTTTTGATCTGCCGACATACCACACCCGCTGATTGCGCGGGCTAGCTGTAGCATCACCTGACTCACGTTTGCTGATTCACTCTCATACCCTTTATTGACCGCGATTGCCCCTTGGCTCTCGCGGTCTTTTTTATTGCCCTTATCTGATAATCCCCTGCCCCAGTGCTTCACCCACCGCCTGAGCACGGTTGCTGACGCCGAGCTTGTTGTAGATGGCCTTGAGGTGATACTTGATGGTGGACTCGGAGACTTCGCGTATGCGGGCAATCTCCCAGGAGGTCTTGCCTTCCCGCGCCCATTGCAGAATCTCCACTTCCCTGTCCGTCAGCCCGCGCGTTCTGAAACGCACGCCCCGCCCCGCCATGTGCAAGACCGGCACCATACTGGCGACCAGGTATCGATCCGAAACCGACAGCGCACGCTTGATACCGTTGAGCGAACACACCGAAATAATCCCGTGCCCCCCACGACACTGACTTTTATAGCCGTAGGAAAGACCGGGCATCAACTCGCAGTCGATCACCGCATCGTTGAGGTCGTCGCTGGCCGGATAATGTCGATGGGCTTCAGACCAATCCAGGAAGCCTTGGCGTTCGCGGTAACATTTGATGACAGGATCATCTTTCAACATGCGTCCACGCTGATAGAGTTGCCCCCAGCGACCGTCAACGTTGGACGTCACGAATGTCAGTAATGAAGTCCCCTTGAACTGGTAGAACATCGCGCGCTCACAGTCGCATTGCTGCCTTAACCAACCCAGGGCGTTTTCAATGGCTCGCTGGCCATCAAGTTCTGTAATACTGCTGACCATTTTTTGTATAAGTAAATCCATGGTGGAATTGACCGGTATGGCACTTCGCATAGTGACCTGCTCCTTATTCAACCCCCGCGCACAACGGCCTGGTTATCTGCATAACGGCGAGGGCTGATGAAGCGAAACTTACACGAATAAAAACGTTTAAAACCCGAGGTCAAAACAAACAGGATTTACTGACAAATATGAAAGGCGCGTCCTACTTTTAAACAGGACATCACTTACAAGCGTCTGATTGATTTATATTTGAAAGATAGATATGGCGATGGAGATCAACACATCCGTTTGCAGAAGCGGCCGAACGCGGAACAAGCAAACGAGTTGAAATGCCAGGTGAGAGTCGGCTTGGTGATTGTAGGAGCCGCCTTGGTGGCGCAACACGCCGGTGACTGCTCCGACGCCATCGCCAGAACATTGTGGGAGCGAATTCATTCGCGAAAGCCTGATTCCAGGCAACAAATATCGATCGGATGTACCGGCCTCTTCGCGAATGAATTCGCTCCCACTTGATTCCCACAGGATTTGCCCTCGCCCCTGCCAAGGGTTGGCTGCGCGACAGCGCCGCATGAAATACGGCACTGAGATACGGGCCCGTTATCAGAACGTGTTCAAATCGATCTCGGCAAAACTGCTCACGCAAGGATGCCCGGCCAGCTCGCCGCCATCTCGCGTCAGCCCGCAGGTCGCCATGCCGGCAGCCCGGGCGGCATCCAGTTCTTCGACGATATCCGAGAGAAACAGCGTCTCCCGTGGCGGATAGTTGATCGCCTCGCTGATGGACCGGTAGGACTTCACTTCGCGCTTGGGCCCGGAGGTGGTGTCGAAATAGCCGCTGAACAACGGCGACAGATCACCCGCTTCGGAGCAGCCGAAGATCAGCCGCTGGGCCTGGATCGAGCCCGACGAATACACGTACAGCTCATAGCCTTGCTGATGCCAGCGTTTGAGCGCCTCGACCGCGTCCGGGTAGACATGGCCCTTGAGCTGCCCGGCCTGATAGCCCTGTTCCCAGACCATGCCCTGCAACGCTTTGAGCGGCGTAGCCTTGCGGTCTTCGGCGATCCATTGCAGGAGAATCTCGATCACCCGTTCGAGATCGGCCAAGGGTTCGCCACTGTCCAGGCGTATGGCGCGCAACTGCACTTGCACTTCTTCGCGCTCGACATGCTGGCGCAGGAAGTCCGGCAGATGCCGGGCCGCAAAGGGAAACAGCACATCAAAGACGAAGCTCACCGCACTGGTGGTGCCTTCGATATCCGTCAGGACCGCTTTTATCGCCATATCAGTTCAGGTTCCTGTAGCAGCTCAATTCAGTCTTCAAGACGGGGAAAACGGCTGGCAATGGACTCGCCGGTAAAATTGGCGACCCAGCCTTCCGGGTTGTTGAACAGGCGGATCGCGACGAAATGCGGGTGTTCACCCATGTCGAACCAGTGGCGAGTACCAGCCGGGACCGAGATCAGATCGTTCTTTTCGCAGAGTACGGCATAGACGTGATCGTCGATATGCAGAGTAAACAACCCACGCCCGGCAACGAAAAATCTTACTTCGTCCTCGCCATGGCGATGTTCATCGAGAAACTTGGCACGCAACTCGGCTTTCTGCGGATGATCACTGTTGAGGCTGATCACGTCCACGGTGACATAACCGCGCTCGGTCATCAGCGTGTCGATCTGCTCGCGGTAGGCGGCGATCACTTCTTCCTGGCTGGCGCCAGGGGTGATCGGCGTAGCCGCCTGCCAGCGATCAAAGCCCACGCCATGCTCGGCCAGGGTCGAAACGATGTCTTCAAGGTGGGTCAGGACCTTGTTCGGCTGCTCAGGACTGGATTCGTGATAAACGGACAGGCTGCTCATGGCACGGCTTCCTCGATCGGTTAAAAGCTATCAACGGTTTAATACGGCGCGAGCCTTGAGCTCACACTCGAACAGAAATTCAAAGGCTTCGATCTGACGCAAGGCATCGCTCATCTTCGCACCCCAGGTATAGAGGCCATGACCGCGAATCAGATACCCGGCGCAATCGGCATGGGCATCAAGCCAGGGCTGTACCTTGCTGGCCAGGCGGGCGATATCCTGGTCATTGTCGAAGATCGGCACGACCACCCGGGACTCGTGGGTCTGCACGCCACTGAAAGCCTTTTGCAGCTCGTAGTCCTCGAAGACCAGGTGATCGGCCTCGGTCAGGCGCGATAATACGGTGGCGTTGACCGAGTGGGTATGCAATACCGCACCGACTTGCGGGCGGCACTGATACAGCTGGGTGTGGAGCAGGGTTTCCGCTGATGGCTTCTTGCCCGGCTCCAGGCTGTTGCCATTCAGGTCAGTGGCCAGCACATCGTCCAGGCCCAACTGGCCCTTGTGTTTGCCCGATACGGTGAGCAGCACTTCGGTCGCCGACAGGCGCGCCGAATAGTTGCTGCTGGTGGCAGGCGACCAGCCACGGCCGTACAGGAAGCGCCCGGCATCGATGATTTCCTGGCTCAATTGTTCGCGGGTCATACGCCCTCCTCTTTCATTCGTGTGGCAATCAGGATCGCGGCGGCCATGGCCGCGATGCTGGCGATACTGAAGGTCCAGGCCGGGCCCAGAGTGTTCCAGCTGTAACCGGCGTACAACGCCCCCAGTGCACCGCCGGTCCCGGACAGCGCGGCATACAGCGCCTGGCCCTGGCCTTGCTGTTGCGGGCCGAAGGTACGTTGCACGAAATGAATGGCAGACGCGTGAAAGCTGCCAAACGTCGCGGCGTGCAGGATCTGGGCGAAAATCAGCACCGGCAGGTATTCTGCTTCGCTGCCCAGCAGCCACCAGCGTATGCCGGCCAGGCAGAAACTGACCATCAGCACCCGGCGCACCGAGAACCGTTGCAACAGGCGGCTCATGATCAGAAACATCAGCACTTCCGCCACCACGCCCACTGCCCATAGCTGGCCGATAACGCCACGGCTGTAACCGAGATGCTCAAGGTGCAGAGTCAGGAAGGTGTAGTACGGCCCGTGGCTGAACTGCATCAGCGCCACACACAGGTAGAACACCCAGACGCCTGACTGCCCCAGTTGCGTGAGAAAACCACCCGCTGCCGCCGGTCGAGTCGAAGTGGCGGGCGGTGCGCTCGGCACCCACCAACTGCTGAGCATGATCCCGGCCAGGATCACCATCAAACCCTGGGGGTACAGGTCCAGACTGTAGCTTTCGAACAACCGGCCCAGGCCGACGACAGCGAGAATGAAGCCAATCGAGCCCCACAGGCGAATCTGGCTGTAGCGCGACACCTGGCCTTGCAGGTGCGACAGGGTGATGACTTCGAACTGCGGCAACACGGCATGCCAGAAAAACGCATGCAGGGCCATGACCATCGCCAGCCAGGCATAGCTCTTGTCGAACAGAATCAGGGAAAAGCTCAGCAGCGCACAGACAGCGCCGAAACGCACGATAGCCAGGCGCCGCCCGGTGTAGTCACCCAGCCAGCCCCAGATATTCGGTGCGATGCAGCGCATCAGCATGGGAATCGCCACCAGTTCGCCGATTCGCGCACTGGCAAAGCCCAAGTGGTGGAAGTACAGCGCCAGGAACGGCGCAGTCGACCCCAACAGGGCGAAATAGAACAGGTAGAAACCGGACAGCCGCCAATAAGGAAGCTGCCCCGTGGGCGATGGCGTCACCTCAGGAAACCGTGCCGGTGGTGACGCCACTGGCCATCAGAGTTGCCCCAGCACCGGCGTGGTCACCCGCACATCGGCATTCTGCCCGCGATGACGCAACAGATGGTCGAGCAGCACGATGGCCATCATCGCCTCGGCGATAGGCGTGGCACGGATACCCACGCACGGGTCGTGACGACCCTTGGTGATGACGTCAACCGGGTTGCCATGCACGTCGATGGACTGCCCCGGCGTGGTGATGCTGGACGTCGGCTTGAGAGCCAGATGGGCGACGATAGGCTGACCGGAAGAAATGCCGCCGAGGATGCCGCCGGCATTGTTCGACAGGAAGCCTTCAGGGGTCAGTTCGTCGCGATGCTCGGTGCCACGCTGGGCGACACTGGCGAAACCGGCGCCGATCTCCACGCCCTTGACCGCATTGATGCTCATCAGGGCATGGGCCAGTTCGGCATCCAGGCGATCAAAGATCGGCTCGCCCAGACCCGGCATGACGCCTTCGGCCACCACTGTGATCTTCGCCCCGACCGAATCCTGATCGCGACGCAACTGGTCCATATAGGCTTCCAGTTCCGGCACCTTGTCCGGGTCCGGGCAGAAAAATGCGTTCTGCTCTACCGAATCCCAGGTCTTGAACGGAATCTCGATGGGCCCCAGCTGACTCATGTAACCACGCACCTGAATGCCCAGGGTCGCCAGGTATTTCTTGGCAATGGCGCCTGCGGCCACGCGCATGGCGGTTTCCCGCGCCGAGCTGCGGCCACCGCCACGGTAGTCACGCACACCGTACTTCTGGTGGTAGGTGTAATCGGCGTGGGCCGGGCGGAACAGGTCCTGGATCGCCGAGTAATCCTTGGATTTCTGATCGGTATTGCGGATCAGCAGGCCGATGGAGGTGCCGGTGGTCTTGCCCTCGAAGACGCCGGAGAGGATTTCCACCTCGTCGGCTTCCTGGCGCTGGGTGGTATGACGGCTGGTGCCGGGCTTGCGTCGATCCAGGTCGATCTGCAGGTCCTGCAGCGACAGCTCAAGGCCCGGCGGGCAGCCGTCAACGATAGCAACCAGTGCCGGACCATGGCTTTCGCCGGCAGTGGTGACAGTGAACAGCTTGCCGTAGGTATTGCCGGACATGCAGGAGGCTCCGAGAAATCAGCGAGATCGATAAAAACAAGCCGACAAGTATACGCGGGCTTATCATCGACTTCACCCTCGAACCTTATGCGTTGCGCCGCGTCCAATCGGCACTCCCGCAAATAGTGGCCTTACGATGTTACGCATGCTTGCCCTGCTCCTCCCTTTATTAGTCACTGGCCTGGCCCAGGCGGCCCCGGTCGTGCTGCAACGGCCGATCAGCCTGGACACCGGCAGCGGCGAGCTGTTCGGCACCCTGCTGCTGCCGCAATCGAGCAAACCGGTGCCGGTGGTATTGATCATCGCCGGCTCCGGCCCCACCGACCGCGACGGCAACAACCCCGATGGCGGGCGCAACGACAATCTGCGCCGCCTGGCCGTGATGCTGGCCAGCAATAACATCGCCAGCGTGCGCTACGACAAGCGCGGCGTGGCCGCCAGTCACCCCGCCACCCCGGATGAGCGCAACCTGAGCTTCGACCACTACGTCGCTGACGCGGTGGCCTGGAGCCAGAAACTCAAGACCGACCCGCGCCTGGGCCCGCTGATCCTGCTGGGTCATAGCGAAGGCGCATTGGTGGCGACCCTGGCGGCAGAAAAAAGCGGCGCGGCGGCGGTAATTTCCGTGGCGGGCACCGGTCGTCCGGTGGATCAGGTCCTGCGCGAGCAGCTCAAGGAGCGCATGCCGCCGCCGTTGCTGCAACGCAGTGAACAATTGCTGAGCAGCCTCAAGGCGGGCAAGACCGACGACAATGTCCCGGACGAATTGCAGGTGCTGTTCCGCCCCAGTGTGCAGCCGTACCTGATCTCGCTGTTTCGCCAGGACCCGGCGGCCGCGTTCGGCCAACTGCGCGTCCCGGCACTGATCATTCAGGGCCGCAACGATATTCAAGTCGGCGTGCAGGACGCCGAACTGTTGCACAGGGCCAATCCCAAGGCCGAACTGGCGCTGATCGACGGCATGAACCATGTCATGCGTATCGTGCCCGATGACATCAAACAGCAACTGGCCTCCTATAAGAATCCGGATCTACCCTTGGCCAGCCAGTTGTCCGAGCGGATCCTGCGCTTTATCGGTGCGTTGCCGGCGGCCTGAGCAAAGTTTTTGACGCCAGCAAAACCTGCGCGCCCTTCAGATTCCGCCAACGTGGCCGATAATGGGGAACTGGCATCGTGTTTGCTCCGTAATGCCTTGGACAGGATCGTCGTTAATGACTGAAGCAAATCCCATGACCGAAACCGCCGAAGCCGAAGCCACACCCGAAGTAGAAGCCACCCCCAAGCTGTGGGACGACGTGCAGCCCGAGATTTTCCAGATGCTGCGCCTGGCGCCCTTGCAGACGGATCGGGCCACCGGTGGCCGACCGCTGCGTTTCGTCCAGTTCGGCAAGGCCGAGCGCCATAGCAAGGAAACCAGCCTGCTGCGCATGAATATCCAGCTGCCGGGCCAGCGCGTGCGCCGCGAACAGAACACCCTGGATGTGTGGGTCGATCATGTCACCCGTATTGTCAGCTTTGGCCCCGCCTCCGGTATCCAGATCGAACCCTGGAACCGTGGTATCGGCCGTTTCCTCATTGCCCAGGCCATCCACTGGACGCAAAAGCGTTGGGCCACCTATCGCATCGAAGGCTTTGACCTGGCGAGCAAGGACGGCCTCAACGAAGACACCCGCCTGCGCCGCGACCACTTCCTGCGCACCCGTGGTTTTGAGGTCGGCTATGCCGATGCCCAGCACCTTAAAGGCAGCGTCAAGGAAGTCCAGGTTGGCAATCTGAACAACACCTGGAACAACGACAAGGTGCAAATCATCGAAATTCTCGAAGCCTCGCAGATGCTCGAGAAAGCCGAACAGAACATGAAGGAACAGGAAGTCCAGATTCGCCAGCATGAAGAAAAGGTCGGCAAGTACAAGCGCGAAGACAGCAGCCTGCGCTTTACCATCGCTTGCCTGGTGACCTTTGCGGTGTTCCAGGCCGGGTTATTGATCTGGATTGCGACGCATCGCTGATTGATTTCTGGATGACACAGCTGCCAGAAATGGAATGACATTGTGGGAGCCGGCTTGCTGGCGATTGCGTCAGTTCAGTCACTGACGCTATTACGAGCGCTGCGCACTCGATCGCCACCAAGGCGGCTCCCACAAATTGTGATACGTCCAGTTAGATCAGTAAGCCGCCACCAACCCATCCTTGCGCGGATCGGTCCCGCCGACATAGCCATGGGCGGTGCGCTGAATGATCTGCGCGCCGCCAAAGGCAAACACCCCGCTCGGCTCTTCTATATCGACGTCGTGCCCCTTGGCTCGCAGTTCTTCCACCACCAGCCGGTCAAACGAGCGCTCCACCGCGACTTTCAGCCCGGCTTCGAGCCTCCAGCGTGGTGCATCGGCGGCGGCTTGCGGATTCTGCTTGTAGCGCAGGATGCGCATCATCATCTGCAAGTGCCCCTGAGCCTGCATCGGCCCGCCCATCAACCCAAACGACATCAATGGCGTGCCGTCGGCATTCATCACGAAGCCAGGAATGATGGTGTGGAAAGGCCGCTTGCCCGGCGCAACGACGTTCACATGCGCGGGATCAAGGCTGAAACCGGCACCGCGGTTCTGCAGGCTGATCCCCGTGCCGGGCACGACAACACCGGAACCAAAGCCCATATAGTTGGACTGAATGAACGAGACCATCATGCCGCTCTCGTCCGCCGCTGACAGATACACCGTGCCGCCCGCTTTCGGTGAGCCGTGGCCGGGGTTGGCGGCCTGCTCGGTGACCAGCGCGGCCCGTTCCTTCAGGTAGGTCGGGTCGAGCAACTGTTCGGAGCGCAAACGCATGTGGTCATTGTCTGCCACGTGTTCGTTGAGGTCGGCCAGGGCCAGCTTCATCGCTTCGAGGACCGGATGAACCGTGGCGATACTGTCTACCGGATACTCACCGACACCCAGCGCCTCAAGCATGGTCAGGCCGGACAGCGTGGCAATGCCCTGGCCGTTGGGCGGCAGTTCGTGCACTACGGCGCCAGCATAGGGCACCGACAGGGTCTCGATCCAGTCGACGCTGTGGCTGGCCAGATCCGCAAGACTCATCACGCTGCCGTTGGCATTGGCGTGGGCGATGATGGCCTGGGCCAGTTCGCCACGGTAGAACGACTCGCCCTTGGTCTCGGCGATCGATTGCAGGGTCTTGGCGTGATCGGTGAGCTTGATCTTCTCGCCCGCCTTCGGCGCCTTGCCCCCCGGCAGGAAGCATTCGGCAAAGCCCGGTTGATCCTTGAGCAGCCCGGCACCACGGCGCCACAGTTCGGCGATGATCGGCGTGACCTGATAACCGTCGCGGGCATAACCGATGGCAGGCTCGGCCAGCGTGGCAAACGGCAACTTGCCGTAGCGCTCGGACAACGCGACCCACGCCGATACCGCGCCGGGCACTGTCACGGCGCCCCAACCACGCTGCGGCATTTCTTTCTGGCCGTCGAAAAATGCCGGTGTCCAGCCCTGTGGCGAGCGACCGGATGCATTCAGACCCTGCAACTTTTTGCCGTCCCAGACGATAGCGAACGCATCGCTGCCGATACCGCAACCGGTCGGCTCGACCACCGTCAGCACCATGGCCGCTGCAATGGCCGCGTCGACGGCGTTGCCGCCCTTGCGCAGCATGTCCAGGCCGGCCTGTGCCGCCAATGGCTGCGAGCAGGCGACCATGTTGTTGCCCATCACCGGCGAGCGGGCGGACGCGTAGGGTTGGCTGTAATCCAGATCATCGAACATGAAAGAGCTCTCTTTGGGCAGTGATCAGCTTTTAGGGTCCAGGGCGTCACGCAAACCGTCGCCCAGGAGGTTGAAACACAGGACTGTGATGTAGATCGCCACACCCGGCGCAATCGACATCCACGGTGCCTGCTCCATGAAATTCTTCGCGGTATTGAGCATCGAGCCCCAGGACGGTGAAGGCGGCTGCTGGCCCAGGCCGAGGAACGACAGGCTGGCTTCGGCAAGAATGGCCGAGGCAATGGTCAGGGTCGCCTGTACCACCAACGGCGACATCACGTTGGGCAGCACGTAGCGCAGGATGATCCAGCGATCCGGCAAGCCAATGGCCCGGGCGCCTTCCAGATAATCCTCATGGCGGATTGCCAGGACCTGGCCACGGGTCAGCCGGGAAAAGATCGGCATGGCCGACAGACCGATGGCAATCATGGCGTTGGTCAGGCTCGGCCCGAGGAACGCGCCCAGAGCGATTGCCAGCACCAGGAACGGACAGGACAGCAGCGCTTCCATGATCCGCGAAATGATCGCGTCCAGTTTGCCGCCGAAGTAACCGGCGATCAGGCCCAGGGGCACGCCGATAACCATGGCGATGGCCACCGAAACGCCCCCGGCCAGCAACGAGCTGCGCGCGCCCCACAGCAGGCGGGAAAACAGGTCGCGACCCAGTTCGTCAGTGCCCAGCCAGTACATCAGCGACGGCGCCTTGCGCACCGCGAGGAAATTGGCCTTGAGCGGGTCGTAAGGGGCAATCCACGGCGCCAGCAGCGCGGCCAGGATGAATACCAGCAACACCCCTGTGCCAATCACCGCGCCTTTATTGGCGAGGAACTTGCGCACGAACGGTGAACGCGTACGGGGTTTCAGGGCGATATCCGTTGCCCTTGCCGCCAGCGGAGCGATCGAAGTCATCAGGCAGTCCTCAGGCGCGGGTTGATCATGCGGTAGAGCACATCGGCCAGCAGATTCAGGAGCAAGAAGCCGATGGCGACACACAGCACCACGCCCTGCACCACGGCGTAGTCGCGGTTGAACACGGCATCGACAATCATCTTGCCGAAGCCGGGAATGCTAAAGACCTGCTCGGTCAGCACGGCGCCGCCCAGCAATTCGCCAAACAGCAGAGTGGTCAGGGTGACGATGGGCATCAACGCATTGCGCAGCGCATGCTTGAGAATCACCGTGCGCGGGAACAGGCCCTTGGCTCGGGCCGTGCGCACGTAATCGGCGCGCAGCACCTCGAGCATGGCGCTGCGGGTGTGACGCATTAGCACCCCGGACAGTCCAGCACCAAGCACAAAAGCAGGCAGCACCAGGGTTTTAAGGTTTTGTCCGATGTCCTCAGCAAGAGGCACGAAGCCCGACGCCGGTAACCATTGCAGCTTCACGGCAAAAATCATGATCAGCAGAATGCCCAGCCAGAAGTGCGGGATCGAGATGCCGGACAACGCCACCACATTGGCCCCGTAATCCACCGCCGTGCCTTTGCGCACGGCGGAAATCACCCCGGTAGGAATTCCGATCAGCAACGCAATGATCAAGGCCAGTACCGCCAGCTCGATGGTCACCGGCAGCTTGGAGGCGAGCAGCGTGGTCACCGGCTGTTCGGTACGCAGCGAAGTGCCGAAGTCGCCTTGCAGCACGTTGCCGACCCAATGGATGTACTGCAGCGGCACCGGATCATTGAGCCGGTATTTGTCCCGCAGGTATTCCATAACCGCCGGGTCGCGCTCCTCCCCCGCCATTGCCAGCACCGGGTCACCCGGCAGCAGTTTCTGCAGGGTGAAGACGAACAGCGAGACCAGGATCAGCGTGGGGATGGCGCTGAACAGGCGTCTGAAGATGAAGGTCAGCATGCGCATACCTCTACCGATGTGGGAGCGAGGCTTGCCCGCGAAGGCGTCAAGTCAGACGACGGATATGTCGTCCGATAAACCGGTTCGCGGGCAAGCCACGCTCCCACAAGGTCCCAATGCGGGGTACAAATCATTTGAAGGCCACATCAGCCAGGCGAATCAGGCCATCCGGATTCGGCACAAACCCGCTGATAGTGCTTTTCATGGCGATGATGCGCGGATCGAAATACAGGTAGCTGGTCGGCACGTCGCTGGCGAGCAGGCGCAGCGCTTCGAAATACAGCGCCTGACGCTGTGCCTGATCGTTGACCGTACGTGCCTTGTTCAACAGCTCGTCGAGTTTCGGGTCGCAGAAGTGGCCGTCGTTCTGGCCGCCCTTACAGGTCACGAATTGATGAATGTCGCCGTCTGGATCAGGCCGACCCGACCAGGCGCTCATGCCGATCTGGAAGTTGCCGGCCTGTTGTTCGCTGAGCAGCGTGGCGTATTCGGTGGCAATCAGGTTGACCTTGAAGCCCGCTTCTTCGGCCATCGCCTGGATAATCTGGCCGACCTGTTGCGCAATCGGATTATTGGCCACTTTCAGTTCGACACTCAGAGGCAGCTTGACCCCGGCTTCAGCCAACAGTTTCTTGCTTTGTTCGATGTCACGGGTCGGGATCGGCAGGTCCTTATCGTAGTAAGGGCTGCTTTTCGGGAATGGCTGGGCGCTCGGTGCATAGAGGCCTTCGAAGACCACCTGATTGATCGCGTCGCGGTCGATGGCCAGCTCGAAAGCCTTGCGCACGCGCTTGTCCTGGCCCATCGGCGTCTTGGATTTCTCGCCGTTATCGGTGTTGTACATCAGTTGCATATAGCCGAGCCCAGGGGTGTTGAACACCTGCAGCTTGCTGTCGGCCTTGGCGGTCTTCACGTCAGTCGGCGCCACGCGTTCGATGATGTCCAGGTCACCCGAACGCAGGTTGGCCAGACGCACCGAGGTGTCGGGAATCGGCAGGAAGATCACCTTGTCGAAGTGGTAGGCCTGCTTATTCCAATAATTGTCAAAGCGCTCCAGGACAATGCGGTCCTGCTGGACCCGCTGCACGAACTTGTACGGCCCGGAGCAGATCGGCTTCGAACCCACTTCAGTGGCCGAGGCCTTCGGCGCCAGCATCATCCCGGCACGGTCGGACAGCTGAGAGATCAGTGTGGCATCGGGCTGCTTGACCTTGATCGCCACCGTCTTCGCATCGATCACCTCAACACTCTCCACCGACGCCAGCTCGCTCTTGCGCAGCGAGTCCGGCAGTGTGCGGGCGCGGTCCAGGTTGAACTTCACCGCAGCGGCGTCGAACACCTCACCGTCGTGGAAGGTCACGCCGTCGCGCAGAATCATGGTCAAGGTCTTGCCGTCCTCGCTCCAGCTCCACGAGGTTGCCAGTTGCGGCACGTAGGTCAGGTTCGGGCTGATATCCACTAGTTTGTCGCACAGCGCGGTGTAGACCAGGCGGCCCGAATAGGTCCGCGAGCGATGCGGGTCGAGTACATCAGGGTCGTCCTGAATGCCGATGCGCAGCGTGGTTTCGGCAAAAGCGGCATTGGCAGCGAGCAGTAAAAGCGTTCCTGTCATCAGGTGTGCGAACTTCATGGCTGACTCTCCAGAGATAGGGCTTGATGGCTTTTGAACAGATTCAGGCGTTGGCTGTAGGCCGCGCTTGGCGTCGGCACCACCAGTGAACCGGCCCCGGCGTTGGCGATCTCACGCCAGTAATGACAGGCGACCTGACGCCCGGCTTCGACGCTCTCGAACAGCGGCTTGACCTCGCGGCATAACGGCCGCGCGTGGGGGCAGCGAGTGTGGAAGCGGCAGCCCGCCGGCGGTTTGCTCGGGCTTGGCATGTCGCCACCCAGTAGCGGACGCGGATGGCGCAGATCGGGATGGCTGACTGGCACGGCGGCCATCAATGCCTGGGTATAGGGATGCAGAGGCGTTTCGAACAGTTCGTTGACCGGTGCCAGTTCGACGATCTCGCCCAGGTACATCACCGCCACCCGGTCGCTCATGTGACGAATCACCGCGAGGCCGTGGGCAACGATCACCAGGGTCAGGCCAAACTGATGCTTGAGGTCTTCCAGCAGGTTGACCACCTGGGCCTGTACCGAAACGTCCAGGGCGGACACCGGCTCATCGCCGAGAATCAGCCGTGGCTCGGAAGCCAGGGCGCGGGCAATGCCGATGCGCTGGCGCTGGCCACCGGAAAATTCGTGGGGGTAGCGACTGCCGTGCTCCGGCGCCAGGCCCACCGTGCGCAGCAGTTCGGCGACTTTGTCTTGCCGCGCGCTACGGCTGTCGTCCCGGTGCAGCCAAATCGGCTCGCCGACAATCGCCTCGACGCTCATGCGCGGATTCAACGAGGCGAAGGGGTCTTGAAAGATGATCTGCAAGTCACGCCGTACCTGACGCAGCTTGTCGGGCGGCAGATTGGCCAGGTTGCGCCCTTCGTAAATCACGTCGCCCGCAGTGGGTTTGAGTAGATTCAACAGCAGCCGGCCAAGGGTCGACTTGCCCGAACCGGACTCCCCCACCAACGCCAGGGTCTCGCCCCGGCGCACGGCCAGGGACACTTCGTTGACGGCTTGCACAGGCGGCTTCTTGCGCTGAAACAGACCGGCTTCGCTGCTGAAATGCTTGCTCAGGGCGATGCTTTCCAGAATCGGCTTGTGCACATCAAGACGCTGATCAGGATGGCTTTCGGGCTGGCTCATGCACTGACTCCAAGATGCTGCTCCAGAGGAACGCGAATACAGGCAGCGAAATGCCCTGCCGAAACTTCAAGCAACGGCGGACGCGCTTCACGGCAGGCCGCGATAACGAACGGGCAGCGACCGGCGAAACGGCAACCCGCTGGCATCTCAGCCGGCGTTGGCACACGACCGTTGATGGTGGCAAGGCGCCCTTCGCGCGGGCCTATGGATGGCATCGAGCCCATCAGGCCAATGGTGTAAGGGTGTTGCGGATCATCGAACAGGGTCTTCACCGAGCCACTTTCAACCACTTGCCCGGCGTACATGACCATGACGTCGTCGGCCACTTCGGCGACCACGCCGAGGTCATGGGTGATCAGGATCATTGATGTGCCGGTCTCGGCCTGCAGATTGGCCACCAGGGCAAGGATTTGCGCCTGAATGGTCACGTCCAGGGCAGTGGTCGGTTCGTCGGCAATGATCAGCGCCGGGTCGTTGGCGAGTGCCATGGCAATCATCGCGCGCTGACGCATGCCGCCCGAGAGTTCATGGGGATAGGCATCCAGACGCTGCGCGGCGTCGGGTACGCGGACCTTTTCCAGCATCAGCAAGGCGCGTTGCCGGGCGTCCTTGCTGGAAAGGCCCTGATGGCGCATCACGCTTTCGGCGATCTGTTCGCCAATGGTGAACACCGGGTTGAGGGAGGTCATGGGCTCCTGAAAAATCATCGCCATGCGATTGCCGCGCACATTGAGCAGACGCTCGGCGGACATACCCAACAGGGTTTCATCCAACAGGCTGGAAGCACTGGCTTCGACGCTGGCGGTGTCCGGCAACAGCCCCATCAACGCCATCGAGGTGACGCTTTTGCCGCAGCCGGACTCACCGACAATCGCCAGGGTCTTGCCCGGTTGCACCGAGAAGGACACGCCATCGACCACATTGGCCGGTGCGCCCTTGAAACGCACGGTGAGCTGGCTGACGCTCAGTACCGGGCCGCAGCTGTTTCGCTGTTGCTGACTCATAAGCTCGCCTCGAGGTCCTGATGGATAACGTTGTCCAGCGCCTGCTGCAAGGCGCGTAAATGACCGCGCATGGCGGAGGCGGCCTTGACCGGGTCACGGCTTTCGATGGCGCCGACGATGTCGTCGTGGTCATGGCTGTAGGTGTCCAGGCGATCGGCATTGCGCGCCCGCTGGCGCAAACCGCGCCAGGCCGGGTCGAGGCGGATGGCGTCGAGCATTTCGAAGATATCCAGCATCAGCCGGTTGCCTGCGGCCTCGGCGATACCGCGATGCAGGGCGCTGTCCCACAGCTCGATGGCTTCGGCATCGATTTCCGTGGCGTGCTGCTGACGATTAGTGCGCTCGGCAAGACGCCGCAGAATGGCCATCTGATCGCCACTGGCCCGTACGGCGGCCAATGAGGCGAGAGCAGGTTCAAGGTGCAGGCGGGCCTCCATCACTTCGCTGAAATTGGTCCGGCTCGATAATTTGGCGAAACTCATTGCCGCGCTTGGCGGCGTAGGCCCGACAAACGTGCCCTTGCCCTGGCGACGCCAGATCTGGCCTTCGGCTTCCAGCACCGCCAGCGCCCGCCGGATAGCCCGGCGGCTGACGCCGAAATCAACGGCCAGCTCACGCTCGGTAGGCAATGGCCGCTGAGGGAACGCCGCATGCTGGGCCACCATCTGCCGCAGGGCATCAAGGGCCAGCCTGGAGGCGTTGTCGTGATCGGCGTCAGTCTCGGACCTTTGCATCATGGTTTCTCGTGACAGGCTTTAAGAACGTTGCAAACACGGGTCAGCACACCGCGTTGCGCTGTCAGGATGACTGCAATAGCGATGCCAATGGAAATTGGTTCAGCCGCTTTCGCAGCATTGCTGACGGGTGAGGAGGAGTAAGCGAGGTGGCTCGGGCCAATCAGCAAAGGTTCGGGGGATTGGTCCGGGAGGGGGTGGAGGATTGGTTCAGCGGCAGGCGAACCAATTTTTGCGGGGTATCAGCAAGATGCCTGATTATGGGTCGGGTGCATTGTTAAAGCGCATCGCCAACATCGGAGCAGGCATCAATATTGGGAGCAGTTGTGGAAGCAGTTGTGGGAGCGAATTCGCGAAGAGGCCGGTAAATCCAATAAATTTCATCGCCTGTAATAATGCCTTCGCGAATGAATTCGCTCCCACAGAACACATTCCCTTGCAGGATCCGCTCCTCTATAGAATTCAGTCCCTTACAGGATTCGCTCCCACAATTCATTGCCCAAAAATTTCGTGCCCATCAAACCCGCGCAGCAAACACCGCCTGATGCTCACGGCATTGCGCCGCGCTGAGCATGAATACGCCGTGGCCGCCGCGCTGGAAGTCCAGCCAGTGGAAATCGACTTCCGGGTACAGCGCCTGGACATGTACCTGGCTATTGCCCACTTCGACGATCAGCAAGCCCTTCTCGGTCAGGTGGTTGGCCGCCTCGCTCAACATCCTGCGCACCAGGTTCAGGCCATCATCGCCGCAGGCCAGGGCCAGTTCCGGTTCGTGCTGGTACTCGTCTGGCATGTCGGCGAAGTCTTCGGCATCGACATAGGGCGGGTTGGAGACGATCAGGTCGAACAGCTGGCCGGGCAAGCCTTCAAAGCCATCACCCTGGACGGTAAAGACCCGGCCTTCCACGCCATGGCGCTCGATGTTCTGGTTGGCCACTTCCAGGGCGTCATAGGACAGATCCGACAACACCACCTCGGCTTCAGGGAACTCGTCGGCGCAAGCGATACCGATGCAGCCGCTGCCGGTGCACAGGTCGAGAATGCGTGCAGGCTCGCCGTCCAGCCAAGGTGCGAAGTGGCTTTCGATCAGCTCGGCGATGGGCGAACGCGGGATCAGCACGCGGTCGTCGACAATGAACGACATGCCGCAGAACCAGGCTTCGCCCAGCAGATAAGGCGTCGGCACGCGTTCGTCGACGCGGCGGGCAATCAAACGCTGCAGGTCGGCGATTTCGTCAACCTCCAGGCGGCAATCCAGATAGCTGTCGGCGATTTCCCAAGGCAGGTGCAACGCCCCCAGAATCAACTGCCGGGCTTCATCCCAGGCGTTGTCGGTGCCGTGACCGAAAAACAGGTCTTCTTCATGAAAACGGCTGACGGCCCATCGAATGTGGTCACGCAGGGTGCGCAGACGGGAATTGATCACGGGCAAGCTCCTTGGAGAAAACGACAGTCGATTCTAACAGCCGGACCAGCGACAAACGATGCCTTAATGGCATGATTGATTGCCGCCGCGGCAACTGCTAGTTTCGTCCACCGGCGCGTCACTAGCAAATCGCCATCACCTGCTTTTTTGCCTGCCTTGGCTGCGACAAAAACGCGGGATATCACCGTTGCCATTCCCAGAACAGCTCTGCCGGGGGACAATGCGGCAAAAGCCCTACTCAAAGGAGCCCCAGATGTCCGATTTAAAGACCATGTTCCAACTCAGCGGCAAGGGTTACGCCCCGGCCAATTTGAGTCATGCCACCCTGATCATCATTGACGCCCAGAAGGAATACCTCAGCGGCCCCCTGGCCCTGACCGGCGTCCATGAAGCCGTCGCCAATATCCGCAGCCTGGTCGACGCCGCCCGCGCCGCCAAGCGCCCGGTGATCCACATTCGCCACCTGGGCACCGTCGGCGGCCTGTTCGACCCTCAGGGCGAACGCGGCGAGCTGATGAACGAATTGCTGCCGGTGGACGGTGAATACGTCATCGAAAAGCGTCTGCCCAACGCCTTCCAGGACACTGGCCTGCACCAGAAGCTGCAGGAGCTCGGCACCGTTGACCTGATCGTCTGTGGCTTCATGAGCCATTCGAGTATCAGCACCACCGTGCGCGCCACCAAGGACTACGGCTACCGCTGCACCCTGGTGGAAGATGCCTGCGCCACCCGCGACCTGCCGAACAAAGGCGGGGTGATCAGCGCCGTAGTCGTACACCAGACCGAAATGGTAATCATGGCCGACAACTTTGCCACCCTGGCCCTGACCAAAGATCTGATTTGAACCGATGCCCGTGCACTTCGGGCAATGGTATCCGCCAGCAGGTTATGTGAACCCGCTCACATAACCGCCTATCCGTTAATCCCGGCATTTGCCCGCAGACTCCGGAAAAACGGGAACCACCGGGTCATATCCCGGTCAGAGCGCCGATAGATCTGGAGGAAAGTCGAAATGAAAGTATCCGATGGTTTCGATGCCCGACGCCTGCGCCCAAGGGGCTCCGGCAGTTGGCGGATGCGTATCGTTGCGACCTTCGCCGCACTGTTGGCAGCCTTCGGCATCCTGCTGATCGTGGCCGGGGTTTCCAGCCTGATCGGCCATCCCCAGGCCCTGGGCGAACTCAATGCCAGCCCGGCTGGCGCGGCGGTCATCGCCGTCGGTGGCCTGTTTACGCTGTACGTAGGCGTGTGGATATGGCGTCGCAGTCGCCGCCGCCAGCGTCGTCAGGGCGATCTGAGCCTGTCGCCGCACTTGATGAAAAAGCACGATTAAGCCCCACCCGCCTCTCCCTCCGATGTTTTAGTTGCGCCCAGGTCGCCACGACCCGGTTAAACTAGCCCGCTACGCGGAGGCCCCATGCAAGACGACGACTTTTCCCTGTTTCGATCTGAAACCCGCGGCATCAAGCCGCTCAAGCAACAGCACGCCGACGTGGGCAAGCCCCGTACCGATCGCAAGAACCTGGCAAAACTGCGCCAGGCTGCCACTGTGCGCACCGATTCGGTCACTGTGGACGGCCTCTCCGACCAGTTCGTCATCGATGTCGGCCCGGAAGATGTCTTGCATTGGTCGCGCGATGGCGTGCAGGAAGGCCAGATGCGCAAGCTCAAGCTGGGTCAGATCAGCTTCGAGGGCAGCCTCGACCTGCATGGCATGAGCGTGGAAATGGCCCGGGAAACCCTGTGGGCCTTCCTCGCCGAAGCCACCAAGCTGGAAATTCGCTGTGTGCGGGTAACCCATGGCAAGGCCGTACGCCTGGATGGCAAACGGCCAATGATCAAGAGCCACGTCAACACCTGGTTGCGCCAGCACCCGCAGGTGCTGGGCTTTTGCTCATGCCTGGCCAAGCATGGTGGCGCAGGCGCGCTCTATGTGATGCTCAAGCGGACAATGATGGAAGGCCGCGACGAATAACCCCCCTGCCTCAACGTGGGCCTCCGTAGTAGCCGCCCCCATGGGGGCCACCGTCAAAACGATGATCGCCGTGCCAGCCCCCTCCGTGGTGCGGCCCCCAGAACGGAAAACATCCGGACAGGGACGCCAGTACGGCAATGACCATTGACACTTTTGCGATTCGACTCAACATTTCACACACTCTCTTTGCGGCAGGTATTACTTACCTGAAACATCTGACCGCGAGATCCCCGCGATCCACGTAGGCACTTGGTAAAGGTTGGGTAAACAACTCGATACAATTGCTCCGGGCGGTCCTGAGCATCGGTTTGTCGGCCAGCGAACTTACCCTGCCCGCAGGCGTACGTTACTATGTGCGACTTGGCGAGGGCCCTGCCCTCGCGTTCATCGACATCCACACGGAAACACAGCCCTGTGACACTGGAACAGAATTACACCGCGATCCTCGGCCAACTGGGCGAGGACGTCTCCCGCGAAGGCCTGCTCGACACGCCAAAACGCGCCGCCAAAGCGATGCAGTACCTGTGCCGCGGTTACCAGCAGACGCTTGAAGAAGTCACCAATGGCGCGCTGTTCAGCTCCGACGCCAGCGAGATGGTGATGGT
This sequence comes from Pseudomonas sp. JUb42, assembly GCF_024807945.1. Lineage (GTDB taxonomy): Bacteria > Pseudomonadota > Gammaproteobacteria > Pseudomonadales > Pseudomonadaceae > Aquipseudomonas. The sequence goes on from NZ_JANUFD010000004.1 coordinate 213,214, forward strand.
CAAGGACATCGAGCTGTATTCGTTGTGTGAGCACCATCTGCTGCCGTTCATCGGCAAGGCCCATGTGGCCTACATCCCCAATGGCAAGGTGCTGGGCCTGTCGAAGGTCGCACGCATCGTCGACATGTTCGCCCGTCGCCTGCAGATCCAGGAAAACCTCAGCCGCCAGATCGCCGAGGCGATCCAGCAGATCACCGGCGCCCTGGGCGTGGCCGTGGTTATCGAGGCCAAGCACATGTGCATGATGATGCGCGGTGTGGAAAAGCAGAATTCGTCGATGATCACTTCGGTGATGCTGGGCGAGTTCCGCGAAAACGCCGCGACCCGCAGCGAATTTCTCAGCCTGATCAAGTAACCGCCCAGGCAGTCCCCGCGCCGTGGCCCTGGTCACGGCGCACGTGTTTCCCAGCGAGGCTCTACCGTGTTCATGAAGGCATTAAGGGTTGGTCTTGGCCAACTGGTCATTCTGATCGACTTCCTTACCCGTCCGGCAAAGAAAAAACGCAGCCCCGACGCTCAGACGGCGGTCGAGCAATCGGCCAAGGACCTGACCCTGTATCAGTTCAACGCCTGCCCGTTCTGCGTCAAGACCCGCCGTACCCTGCGCCGTCTCAACGTGCCCGTGGCCCTGCGCGATGCCAAGAACAGCGAGATCGATCGCCAGGCCCTGCTTGAGCAAGGCGGCAAGATCAAGGTGCCATGCCTGCGTATCGAGGAAGGTGACAAGACCGTATGGATGTACGAATCCAAGGTCATTATCGATTACCTGAACCAGCGCTTCGCAGCCGTCTGAAGCACGCCCGAGCGATCAGTTCGGGCACATGTCCTGGCGGCAGGCGACGTATTTCTTAAGCTGCTCGATGCGTAGTTTGGTCTGCCCGGTCTCGCAACTGAATTGCAGCAGCGCCCAGATTGAGCCGGAGTCTTCGCGCGGGCCGACCTGATACAGGCAATCGGCATCGCGCAGGGCGATCCACTTGCGCTGGGCGTCCTTGAACGCCGCCTTGGTCTTGGCATCCTGCAGGTAATCCATTTGAGTCTTGTAGAGCTCGTTGAGCTCTTTGTCGGCGGCCTTGAAGTCATTGGCCGCACAGACGTTCATGGCCGCCTGGTTCGAATCACAATCCTGCCCCAACGCCACACCGCTGCCCGCCAGGGCGAGCAATGCGGCGACGCCCTTCATCCAGTTACCCATAAAACTGTTCCCTCGTGCCGATAAAACCGCGCAGGCTAATGACAAAGCGCAGCGGGGGCAAAGCATGCACCTGTTACCTGATGTGTGGGAACCGTTTGGATGGAAGCGAATTCAGTGGGAGCGAATTCATTCGCGAATAGGCCGGTGAATGCGCCGACACCTTCGCGGATGAGTCCGCTCCCACCCTTGTCCTTACAGCAAATTTTAATCCAGCATCCCGACATACCCCGGCTGCTGACTGACCCGCTCCAGCCATTGCTGAATGGCCGGATAGGCTGCTAGGTCAAAACCGCCCTGGTGGGCCACATGGGTATAGGCATACAGCGCAATGTCGGCGATGGAGAACGTATCGCTGACCAGAAACGGCGTGCGCTTGAGCTGCTGTTCCATGACATTCAGTGCCCGGTAACCAGCCTTGTGCATCTTGCGGTACTCGGCAAGACGCTCTTCCGGCAGCCCCAGATAGAACTGAATGAAGCGCGCCACCGCCACATAGGGCTCATGGCTGTATTGCTCGAAGAACTGCCATTGCAGCACCTGGGTACGCAAGCGCGGCTCACTGGGCAGGTAATGACTGCCATCGGCGAGGAAGTTGAGAATCGCATTGGACTCCCACAGGCAGGTGCCGTCTTCCAGCTCCAGCACCGGCACCTTGCCATTGGGGTTCTTTTCCAGAAAGAACTCAGTCTCGGTCTCGCCCTTGAGAATATCGATATCGACCCACTGATACTCGGCGCCCAGCAGGTTGAGCATCAGTTTGACCTTGTAGCAGTTGCCCGAGTTGTAATCCCCGTAAACCTTGTACATCGCCACGCTCTCCTGTGAATTCCCGAATCAGGCCGCCCGTACCGCCTGCGCCTGTCTGATGACCGCTGCCAGCCTTTGCAATCCTTCGTCCAGCCGAGACGGATCAATATGACTGAAATTAAGCCGCAGATAACCCGGATTCGCATCGGGGTCAGTGAAAAAAGGTTCGCCCGGCATGAAAGCCACATCCTTGGCCAAGGCCGCGTTGAGGATGGTCCGGGTGTCAAAACGTTGTTTGAGGGTCAGCCAGAAGAACAGGCCACCTTGAGGACTGTTCCATTCGGCCAGATCGCTAAAATGCTCTTGCAGGGCAGCCTCGAAGGCGTCGCGGCGCTGTCGATAGAAGTCGCGCAGCCCGGCCATGTGCTCGCGATAACGCTCGGTGCCGATCCATTGCAGGGCCTGCCATTGGCCGACGCGGTTGGTGTGCAGGTCCGCCGCCTGTTTCAAGCGCAACAGGTAGGGGTACAGGTCAGCAGAGGCAATCAGAAAGCCCACGCGCAGGCCCGGGGCCAGGGTTTTCGACACAGTGCCGGTGTAGATCCAGCTGGCCTTTTTCAGGCGGCTGACAATGGGCGTTGCGCTGCCGCCGTCGAAATTCAGCTCGCGATAAGGCTCGTCTTCGATCAGGGTCACACCGAACTCGTCGAGCAACGCCGCCACCGCATCGCGCCGGGCTTCGCTGTAGCGCACCGCTGACGGGTTCTGGAAGGTCGGGATCAGGTAGGCGAACGCCGGCTTGTGTTGCTCCAGGCGCTGACGCAGCGCGATCAGATCCGGTCCTTCGGCTTGCAGCGGCACGGTCAGGCACTCGGCGCCGAACAACTGGAAGGTTTGCAGCGCGGCCAGATAGGTCGGCGCTTCAAGGAGGATCTCGGTGCCCTTGTCCAGGTACAGCTTGGCGGCCAGGTCGAGGGTCTGCTGCGAACCGCTGACGATCAGTACCTGGCTCGCCTCGCAAGGCACGCCAATGGCCCGCGCTTCGGCCGCCAGGGCTTCGCGCAGCTCGGGCTCGCCTTCGCTCATGCCGTACTGGCCGATGCCACGCGGCATTTCGGTCCAGTCGGTATGGGGCAGCATTTGCTGGGCCGGCAGACCGCCGGCAAATGACATCACCTCCGGGCGCTGGGCCGCGGCAAGGATTTCGCGAATCAACGAGCTTTTGAGACGAGTGATACGTTCGGAGAAGGCCATCAAGATCACCGCTGGCAGAGACAAAGGAAAATACGTCAAACTGGTTGACCGAAACTACGATGCCGGACATAGATACGTCAATATGCTTGACCTTAAAAATTCAGCCACGCAGCAAGCCGCCATGGAAGCGTTCTTCTTCGGCTATCAGGCCTTCACCGCCAAGGCCGACGAAATGCTGGCCCGGCGCGGCCTCAGCCGGGTGCATCAGCGCATCGTGTTTTTCATCGCCCGCTATCCTGGCCTGAGCGTCAAGGAACTGCTGGATGTACTGGGGGTGAGCAAGCAGGCGCTCAATGCACCGCTGCGCCAGTTACTCGGCATGGAACTGGTGCAAAGCGTTGCCCCGGACGCCGACAAGCGCAAACGCCTGCTGGGCCTGACCGCCGAAGGAGAGAAGTTCGAACAGGCGCTACGGCGCGAGCAGGTCAAGCTGCTGCAACGGGTTTTCAATGAGGCCGGGCAAGAGGCCGTCGATGGCTGGCTGGCGGTGAATCAAGCGCTGGGCCAGACTTTGCAGAGCGCCCTAAAGCCCACAGATGGCTAACAGTACAAAATCGCCTTAATGAGCGACTGCCTGCAACTGTACTGTCAAATACGTCCTTGGCTGTATTGCAAAGCCCCGTAGCCATTGCGTTTAGGCTTGGCGCCTGTCATTCGTGCCACCCAAGGAAAACCGCCGTGACCGATGCGATTCAAGCCCCGCTGCGCCCATTGACCGACTCGTCGTTGTCCGCCGTCGTCGCCGGATTCATTGCCATGATGACCGGCTGTACCAGCTCCCTGGTGCTGATGTTCCAGGCCGGCCAGGCCGCCGGGCTGACCAGCGCGCAGATTTCCTCGTGGATCTGGGCGCTGTTCATCGGCATGGCGGTATGCAGCATCGGCCTGTCCCTGCGCTATCGCTCGCCGATTACCGTGGCCTGGTCGACGCCTGGCGCGGCGCTGCTGATCACCAGCCTGGGCGGCGTCACTTACCCCGAAGCCATCGGCGCATTTATCACCTGTTCGGTACTGGTGATGATCTGCGGCCTGACCGGCAGCTTTGAACGCTTGGTCAAGCGCTTGCCCGCCTCCCTCGCTGCGGCCTTGCTGGCGGGAATCCTGTTCAAGATCGGCAGCGAAATCTTCGTCGCCGCGCAACACCGCACCGGCTTGGTGCTGGGCATGTTCTTCACCTACCTGATCGTCAAGCGCGTGTCGCCACGTTATGCGGTGCTGGCAGCGTTGCTGGTCGGCACGGCGTTGTCGGGCTTGCTCGGCCTGCTCGACTTCAGCGGCTTCGCCCTGGAAGTGGCGGTGCCCGTGTGGACCACGCCGTCGTTTTCCCTGGCCGCAACCATCAGCATCGGTATTCCGCTGTTTGTGGTCGCCATGACCTCGCAGAACATGCCCGGTATCGCCGTACTGCGCGCCGATGGCTACATGGTGCCCGCCTCGCCGCTGATTTCCGTGACGGGTATCGCATCCTTGCTGCTGTCGCCGTTCGGCTCCCACGGCATCAACCTGGCGGCCATCAGCGCAGCCATCTGCACCGGGCCGCACGCCCATGAAGACCGTAACAAGCGCTATACCGCAGCGGTGTGGTGCGGGATTTTCTACGGTATCGCGGCAATCTTCGGCGCGACCCTGGCCGCGTTGTTCGCCGCCTTCCCGAAGGAACTGGTGCTGTCGATTGCAGCCTTGGCGCTGTTCGGCTCGATCATGAATGGTTTGACCGTGGCCATGACCGAGCCCAAGGAGCGTGAAGCAGCGTTGATCACCTTCATGGTCACAGCTTCAGGGCTGACCCTGTTTTCCATTGGTTCGGCGTTCTGGGGGATTGTGGCGGGGGTGTTGACGCTGGTGATTCTGAATGCCCGTAAGGGCTGAGAGCATAGTTGTAGGAGCGAATTCATTCGCGAAGACGACGGTAGAATCAATAAAGATTTATCGGTCGCAATACCGCTTTCGCGAATGAATTCGCTCCCACAAACCGCTCCCACAATGCGAACAGGGCATCGATTACAAGCGGAAATGCCCGACCATACCCTTCAGTTCCATCCCCAGCGAAGCCAGTTCGATGCTCGACGCCGCGTTACCCTGCATGGCCAGGGCTGACTGGTCGGCGCTGCTGCGGATACTGGTGACGCTGCGGTTGATCTCTTCGGCCACCGAGCTTTGCTCTTCGGCGGCTGCGGCGATCTGCTGGTTCATCTGTTGAATCATCGATACGGCTGCGGCGATGCTGCCCAGGGCGCTTTCGGTCTGCAGCGCATCGCTCACCGCCAGCTTGACCAATTCACCACTGCTTTGAATCTGCGCGACCGAGGCCTGCGCCCCGCTTTGCAGGCTGATGACCAAGCGTTCGATTTCTTCAGTGGACTGTTGAGTGCGCTTGGCCAAAGCCCGTACTTCGTCTGCCACGACGGCAAAGCCGCGGCCCTGCTCACCGGCCCGGGCGGCTTCGATGGCAGCGTTGAGGGCCAACAGGTTGGTCTGCTCGGCAACGCTCTTGATCACACTCAGAACCTTGCCGATATTCTGGATTTCCGCGCTCAGGCTTTCGATGCCGTGGCTGGCCGAGGCCGATGAGCTGGCCAGTTGCTCGATGCGCTGCATGCTCTGGCGCACCACCACCTGGCCACTATCGACCTTCTCGTCGGCGGTCTGGGCCGCCATCGCGGCTTCTTCGGCGTTGCGGGCGACGTCGAGCACGGTAGCGGTCATCTGATTCATGGCCGTAGCGACCTGCTCGGTCTCTTCTTTCTGGCTGTTGACCTCAAGATTGGTCTGCTCGGTCACCGCTGACAGCGAGTGAGCGGAGTTGGCCAATTGTTCGATGCCTGCCTGCAGGCCGCTGACGATCTGGCTCAGCCCTGCCCCCATTTGTTGCATGGCCTGCATCATCTGACCGATTTCATCGCGGCGGGTCACCGTCACGCTGCCGCTCAGGTCACCGGCAGCAATGCGTTGCGCCATGGCGATGACACTGCGCAGCGGGCCGACGATCAGGCGGGTAATCAGCAGAGAAGCGATCACCCCGACGATCAGGGCGACGATGGACGAACCGATGATCTGCAGCGAGTTGAGCTTGAGCTCACTGGCCATGGACTGATCTTCAGCGGCATACGCCTGATCGACCTGCTGCACGACCTGCCTGGCGTTGGCCGCCAGTTGCAGGGAAACCTTGGCTTCGTCACTGAGCAGGCCGGTGTATTCGTTGAGTTTGTCGCTGAAGTTGACGATATGGGTGCCAACTTCGCCCAGCACGGTGAGGTAGCCATCGTCCTTGATCAAGCCCTTGAGCTGTTCGGCGATGACCTTGGCCTGCTCGGCCTGTTCGATCTTGCCGGTCTTGGCCTCGTCGCCGCTGCCGGTCTTGCGACTCTGGTCCAGACGCACCCGCGCCTCGTCCATGGCCTGCATCATCAGCTTGGAGACCTGGCTGACCTGATTGGCCTGCTCGATGAACTCGCTGCCGCTGGCGCCGTTGGATTTCTTCAGTTCATAGGTGCCGTCATCGTTGAGGCCGGACTGCAACACATCGAGGTTGTTGGCCACGCTGGAGACCGACCAGGCGGCCATTTCCAGCGCCAGGTCCTTGCTCTGGCTGATCGACACGAACTGATCGAAGGATTTTCGATAGTCACCCAGTGCCTGCTGCACCGCAGTCATCATCGATTGATTGTTTTTCGACTGGCCCTTGAGCTCTTCGGCCAACGCGTTCAGATCCTCAATGCCCTTGTGCAGTGCATCGACTGTCTTGGGGTTGCTGTGCAGGGCGTACTCCTGCTCGAGCAGACGCACCTTGAGCAGGCCGCTATTGAGATTCGACATCTGCTGCAGACTGTCGACATGCAGGCTGATGTTTTTCAGGGACCAGACACCGATGGCCGCAACAACTGCGGTCAGGAGCAGGACCAGGGTAAAGCCCAGGGCCAGCTTCTTAGCCATTCCCAGGTTAGCGAAGCGTGCTTGCACGGCCGAAATCATAGCGCTTTTCCCCGATCGAATACTCACGGCACATTGACCAACGAATCAGGCCACCAAATCTGGCCATTCAATAATCGTGCAGATTCGCGCCGGGGCAAAGGCAAAACAAGTCTCTGACGCCGGAATAATGGCAAAAAGCTACGTCAAGGTCGCTTTCAGGACAGTGGCCCGGTCGGGCCGATCAGTCCTGGGGATTTGCGCCGATTTTCATTGCCCGGCGCAAGCAACCAGCAAGGTGCCAGCTTCGATATCCAGTGTAGCTTCGCACCCCAAAGGCACCGCAATATTCTTCTGTTCATGGCCGATCGACAGGCCACCCAACACAGGAATACCCAAGCCGCACAGGCGCTCTCGCAAAACATCGGAGGGGCTGATGGAGCCCTTCATGCCGGATGGTTCGCTGAACTGGCCGATGGCAATGCCCGCCAGGCTTTGCAGGATGCCGCAGTTGCCCAGTTGGGTGAGCATGCGGTCGACCCGATACGCCGCCTCACCGACATCCTCAAGCAACAAGATGGCGCCGCGCAGGTCGGGCATGAACGAGGTGCCGATGGAGGTGCAAAGGATACTCAGGTTGCCGCCCAGCAACAGGCCCTGGGCGCGGCCTGTCGTGCGTACAGAGAAGGTCGCCTCGGCGGCATCGGCTTCGATCCGCACCGCTTCGGTGCTCATCAGGGCATGGCGGATGCTGCGCGTAAAATCATCACCGCGCTCCAGTTGCGTCGATACCGGGCCATGCACCGAAACCAGCCCGGCCTGGGTCCACAGGGCCGTGTGCAAGGCGGTGATATCAGAAAAGCCGATGACCAGCTTGGGGTCACGGCGTACCGCAGCGAAATCCAGCTGCTGGACGATACGTTGCATGCCGTAGCCGCCACGATTGCAGAAGATACCGCGAATCTGCGGATCGGCCAGGGCTGCATTCAGGTCGGCGAGCCGATCTTCGTCGGTGCCGGCAAAAAATGCGTGACGGTCCAGCGCGTGCGGGTAAACCCGTGGTTGCAGGCCCCAACTCTTGAGCACTTGCACGGCAGACTCGATCTTGTCGGCAGGCACCGGGCCGGCGGGAGAAACCAGTGCGACGGCATCCCCAGGGCGCAATACGTTGGGACGCAGGATGGGCAAGGTCGTGCCAGGCATTTGAAAAAGTCCACTTGAGATGAGTGAAGCGACACTGTAGGCGATGCATCGCAGCGGTTACAGGGGCAACCTCAACTGTTGTTGTCACTGCTCTTGTCCGCGCGGCTTCGGCTTCTGCTTCCCTGCCAACGCGTAACACTCTTGCTCAGCCAATTGATAAAGCCGCCCGGTGGAGGGGCCACGGGCTTGCTTTCCAGCATCGAAGCCCGCGCCTTGGCCCGGAAGCGCGCCAGGCCGGCCAGGGCGCCGCGCAGCTCGGCATGCTCCTTGATCCAGGGCTCAAGGTCCTGATAGTCGATACGATAGATCATGCAATCGGTCATGGCACAGAAGCGCGCCATGCTCGGCGACTGATCGACAAAACCGGTCTCGCCCAGCAATTCCCCCGGCCCCATGCGCCCGACTTCCTGCCAGGTCTCGCCCTGCTCCACCGACACCGAAACCACCCCCGACTCGATGATGTACAGGGCCTCGGGTACCACGCCCTGGGCGAGTACCACCTCGCGGGCGCCGAAGGCATGCAGGCGCATGTTGCGCTCAAGCCCGGCCAGGTCGGCCTCGCTGAGCATGCGCAGGGCGCTGACGGTATTAAGCACCGCCAGGGAACGGGTCGCCGGTCGAGCCTGATCCTGACGGATATCGGTGGCGGCGAGCTGGCGGTAGATCAGGTCGTGCAACTGGTTGCTCACCGCTGAACGCCGATCACGGGATTTCACATAACCGGTGATCTGGTACTGCACACTGCGCAAGCCGGACCTGAGCACCACCGCACCCGGTGCCGGCTTGGCCAGCAACTCGCGACTGCCTTGCAGCGCCTTGTCGATGGAATCCAGTACCAGGCTGGGCCGCAAACGCACCGGCAACTCGATGTTCAGGGTGATGGCGTGATAGTGATCGGGACGACTGAAGTTAACGATGCGGTTCTTCGCCGCGATGGCGTTGGGGATCACCACCATGCTGCCCTCGGCGGTCAGCAGATGGGTGGAGCGCCAGTCGATTTCCACCACCTTGCCTTCGGTGTCATCGACCTTGATCCAGTCATCGACCATGAACGGCTTGGTGGCGTTGAGCACAATCCCGGAAAATACATCGCTGAGCGTGCTCTGCACCGCCAGGCCGAGAATGATCGCCACGGCCCCGGACGTTGCCAACAAGCCTTTGACCGGCAGATCGAGGACATAAGCGGCGGCGGCCACGGCGGCCACCAGAAAGATAATCGCGCCGAGCACATCCTGCAGCAGGTGGCCCTTGCCGCCGATGCGCGGTTCCAGGACCAGCCCAGTGAGGATGGTCAGGGTGCGTGCACCCAGCAGCCACCAGGCGATGCTCAGAATCGCCGACAGCGCGTGCCGTGATACCGGCAGGTCCGCTGGCACCACATTCAATGGACTCAGACCGGCGTTGGTCAGGCACATGCTGAACACCAGGAACAGCCCGAGGCGCAGCAGTACCTTCCAGCGCAGCCAGCGCGGGTCCAGGTTGTGCCAGAGGAGCAGATCAACGACCAGCAGCAGCGAAGCACTGGTCAGCGGATAGGCGACCCACGGAAGATCCATCGACTTGCTCCATCCCGGCGTTACTGGATTGTGGCTAACGTCGCAGCTTAACCGAGAGCCCGGAGCGGAGCGAGAGCGTCAACGTCACATGGCTGTCAGACCACCATCCACCGCCAGGGCCTGGCCGGTGGTGAAGGCGGCGTTATCGCAGCACAGGTACAGCACGGCCGTGGCGATTTCCTCGACCTTGCCGATACGCCCGACCGGATGCATGGTGGCGGCGAACTCGCCCTTCTTCGGATCGGACTCGTAGGCACGACGGAACATATCGGTGTCGATAACCGCCGGGCACACGGCGTTGACGCGGATTTTCTTCTTCGCGTACTCGATGGCCGCCGACTTGGTCAGGCCGATCACCGCATGCTTGGAGGCGCTATAAATGCTCATCTTCGGCGCCGCACCCAGGCCCGCCACCGACGCGGTATTGACGATGGCACCGCCGCCCTGGGCCAGCATCAGCGGCAACTGGTACTTCATGCACAGCCAGACGCCCTTGACGTTGACGCCCATGATGGCATCGAACTCGGCCTCGCTGCCTTCGGACAGACGCCCCTTCTCGATCTCGATTCCGGCGTTGTTGAAGGCGTAATCCAGACGGCCGTACGCGTCGATTACCGACGCCATCAGGCTCCGCACCTCGGCATCCCGGGTCACGTCGCAACGCACGAACAGGGCCTCGCCACCCGCCTCGCGGATCAACGCGGCCGTGCCTTCGCCGCCAGCGGCATCCAGGTCGGCCACCACCACTTTCAAGCCCTGCGCCGCGAACGCCAGCGCCGTCGCCCGGCCAATGCCCGCCGCTGCACCGGTAACCAGAGCCACTTGACCGGAAAACGTCATGCTCATCGCCTTCATCCTTTTTATCGTTGTGGGAAGTTGGCGAGAGTCTAGACAGGGTCAGGGCCTGTCGGTCAGCACTATCAAGGTGTCGGTTAGGACCTCATGAGTCATGGTGATTAAGCCTGCACCGCTTCATCATCCATCTGGATCGCCGCACATTCGCCGCAACCGCCCTGCTTGCGCCGCGCCCATAGCGGGGCTTCAATCAGGCCTTCGCCTTAATTTCGAGGAACTGCCATGACCGCCCAGACCAATCGTCAATTCCTGCTCGCCCGGCGCCCCGTTGGCCAGGCCAGCCGGGAAGACTTCACCTTCAAGGAAGTCCCGGTTGCCGAGCCTGCGGATGGCCAGGTGCTACTCAAGAACCGTTACCTGTCATTGGATCCGGCCATGCGCGGCTGGATGAACGACAGCAAGTCCTATATCGCCCCGGTGGCGCTGGGCGATGTGATGCGCGCTCTCGGCGTGGGTGAAGTGATTGCCTCGAAACACCCGCAATTCGCCGTGGGTGATTATTTGCAGGGCGCCGTCGGCGTGCAGGACTACTTTCTCGGCGACCCCAAGGGCCTGCACAAAGTCGATCCGAAGTTGGCACCACTGCCGCGTTACCTCTCGGCACTGGGCATGACCGGCATGAGCGCCTACTTCGCCCTGCTCGACGTCGGCGCGCCGAAACGCGGCGATACCGTAGTGATTTCCGGCGCGGCCGGTGCGGTGGGCAGCGTTGCCGGGCAGATTGCCAAGATCAAGGGTTGCCGGGTCATCGGCATCGCAGGTGGCGAAGAGAAGTGCTACTCGCTGATCAACGAACTGGGCTTCGACGGCGCCATCGACTACAAAAGCGAAGACCTGCACACCGCCCTGAAGCGCGAATGCCCCAACGGCGTGGATGTGTTTTTCGACAACGTCGGCGGCGATATCCTCGATGCCGTACTCAGCCGTCTGGCCCCCAAGGCCCGGGTGGTCATCTGCGGTGCAATCAGCCAGTACAACAACACCACACCGGTCAAAGGCCCAGCCAACTACCTCTCGCTGCTGTTCAACCGCGCACAAATGGAAGGCTTCGTCGTCATGGACTACGCCCCACGCTTCGCCGAAGCGGGCCAGGAAATGGCGGGCTGGCTGGCCCAGGGCAAACTCAAGAGCCGCGAACATATCGTCGAAGGCCTGGAAACTTTCCCTGAAACTTTGCTGAAACTGTTCAGCGGGGAAAACTTCGGCAAACTTGTGTTGAAAATCTAAGCAGCCACTAACGAATCGAGCGCCCATGCGCTCATTCGTTGCGCCGGATTATTCGCTGGCCTTGAACGTCAACTCGCCTTTGCGCCACTTGGCTGCCTTGGCGGTTGCCGCCTTGAGCGTCTTGGTCAAGCCGCCCTGCAATTGTTCAGGGCCGGAAAACACCATCATCACGGTATGACCTTCCTTGAAGACAATACCCGTGCCGTCTGCCGTCGAGACAAAGGCGTACTCACCCAGCCCATAGACGGTCAGTTTGACTTCGCGAAACTTCAATTCGAACTTGCCGCCTTCACGGCTGGGCAATACCGCCGCACGGAAATGATCGCCGACCTTGAGCTCCAGGCGTGGCTTGTCGTCCACTACCAGTGCGGTTTCGGTATCGATCTCGGCAATATAAATACCTTCGGCGGTTTGCTCACAGACATAAACGAAGCGCGACTGGAATTGCTTGACCAACTTGGCCCGAAGGTCGCCCAGCACGAACAGCGCGTGCGTATCCAGATTACTGACTGCCAAAGTACCAACCCCCAAACATGACAAATGATGCTGTCCAGCCAGCCATGGACCACGGACAGTGGAAAAATACGGAATCGGCCCCTTCGCCGCCTCGGGCCTGGGCAAGGCCACAGGACTCAGCCATCAAATGCATGCACGCTCACGCGCACGGTCCACCACTGCATCGGCAGCAGACATTGACTGGTGTTGACAGCGACGGGTTATTCAGTCGGCTCAGGGCCGTCATGGTGATGCGCATCCTGCAAGACACGCACACTATCACTTACCACCCGGCTGAAAAAGAGCACAGATTCACCAGTGATTATCAGGCAGGGATGAAAGACTGAACTAACGCCAGTGCACCGGGCTCACATTTGATGTATTGGCGCATAAATCCCACACCCCGAGGTGATGACATGGATATTGAAACTCCGACCCTGAGCACCCTGTTCGACCAATTGGGGCTGCTCAGTGGGCAGGCAGACATCGACGATTTTGTCCGCAGTCACTCACTGCCCGATGACCTAAAACTGGTGGATGCCGAGTTCTGGAATGAAAGCCAAAAAGCGCTGCTCAAGGAAAAACTGCGCGGCGATGATGACTGGGCACCGGTAGTCGACGAGCTGAATGTGCTGCTGCACAGCGAGTGATGCGGCCGGCCTGTTGCTGGGATCAAGCGCTGTTTCGTGGGACCGGCCAAAGCCGGTCCCACATTATGCTTGCCCCTCAAATGGGCAGATGCCCCTACCCCGGCTGCAGCCGATTCGGATGACGAATCCGCCCCCCAGGCTGCGGCGCATGCACGAACCACATATGACCAAGACGGCCGCTGCGCCCGATCAGACTGTGCCAGTGCGCCGAACGATGAATGTAGCGATGACGCAACATGCGCTCCTCACGGGCATCAAGCTCATAATCAGCACCCCGGGCATAGCGAATCAACTTGGCGTTGATATCGAACAGCTCCGGCAGCAACTGCAGCTCATGCTGCCCCCCGATCGGGGCGAAGGGCACACCTTCGTCGCAGGCCAGAGCGTGCATCACCCGCAATGACACCAAGGCCAGATGGCCGAATACCTGACGCCGCAGGCAACACGCCGCCACCACCGATTTGAGCCCCAACGAACAGCGTCCACGCAAACGGGTCGTGTCCTCTTCGGCACACTCCACCTGCAACGACGCCAGCGAATCCTCAGGGTCCAGCCAATGCCCGGCGTCCAGTGCCTGCAGATCTGCCTGGGCCTGAATCCAGGCAGATGTCGACTCTTTGGGCGTGCCACAGCTGACCACACAACGTCGGGGACGGGTCACCAGAACCTTTTCCCTGATCTGCGGGTGATAACCCCCGCCAATATCCGAGTGCACCCCAGGTAGCAGGATTTCCCGAGGCCATTGCGGGTTAATACTGTTGAGGGCGAAATTGCGCCGCTGCTCATCCCGCGCCACCAGATGCAAAACCTGCTGCGCACAGCCCGGCGGCAGATACAGGTTGACCTGACTGTTCGTGGAGTCCCGCACATTGCCCATGTCCAGCAGACCGGCAACCGCAGCGACCGTGTCGAACAGCCCGATGACCTTGAGCTGCACAGCGTCATCACCCCAGGCGAAATCCTCACTGAATGCGCTGGCGTAACGGTTGAACAGTGGATCCAGCCCACCCTTGTCGCGTTTCAGCACTTCATTGGCAAAATGCCGCGCCGAGGCGGCGCCGCGACTGAAACCGAACAGGTCCAGTTCAAGGCGTACAATGCAGCAATCCGGGTTATGCGTCCTGAACGCGTCCAGACAGCGACCGATCTTTCTGATTGCCTGTTCTGCCTTGGCGACCACTCCTGTTGAACCCCGGCCAAAACTCTGCCCCGGCCACAACGAATCACTGCCTTTGGAAGTTGTTCCCACGCCGCTGATATAAACAGGCCAATACACATTTAACTGCCCCGCTTGTGCAATGGCTTTAGGCCGGTCGGGATATAACTCGAACAACCGGGCAATATTGCTCAGCGCACTGGCATAACTGCTGAGGGGATTATCGCGACAGCCCCGACACTCAATAATATGCTCGTACTCATTGACTTCAGCCATGGCGCGGCAATCGGCACCAATACGACTATTGACCCGATTGTTTCCCGTGCCGTCAAAAAACAAGCCGACGCGCACGACCACCGCCGATGCGATAGCGGCTGACAAAGCCCCTGTCGCCTGTACTTTCCTTGTACTTTCCATGATTGCTTCCCTTTTGTGCGCGACGATGAAGCTCGCCGCCAACATCAAAATCCTTATTAAGTTTAATATATTGATACACAGCAAAAGAACGTCAAGTAGAAACCTTACATATCAGAAAGCTCCTACATCAAACCAAGGTAAAACTTATAAAAAACAAAAAAACGTTCAACGTAAATAAACAATTCAAATGCAGCATTAATTTCCGCAACCAATGCACCTAATCCCGTTTTCCATAAAAAGAAAAGCCCCGCTCGCGAAATAATCGCGAACAGGGCCGGATTGCCGCTTAGTGGCTGTTCAGCGCTTGGCGGTGCCCGCTCCCTCGGGCTTATAACCCATACGCAAACCGCCCCAGTGCCGCCCCTTGATCATGATAGGCACCGACAGGTCATGCATCAGCTCTCCCGTATCACGGGTGTAGGTCTGCAACAGCACGGGCTTCTGATGGCTGCCGCAGCGAATGCCGGTGCGGTCGTCAAATTTGCGCTTGCTGCGGCTGCGCACCATATCCACTGCCGGATCCCCCGTCGGCGCTTCGGCAAAAGCATTGTTATGGGTGGGTACATAGCCTTGAGGCGTACAGGCGATGGCAAAGACCAGCCCCTCATGGCGTGGCAGCAAGGGCTCCTGAATCGCCGGGAGGACCTGATCGGTATAACGATCAAAGCGGGTCTGATACTTGGCTGGCACCGTCTTGGCGATTGGCTGGTAGCTGCGGTCGAACAGGTCTTCCAGGCTTACCCGGCCCTGATCGATATCCTGTTCGAACCTGGCAGTAATCTGCGCCGCCCCTTCCCGGGCCAGGTCGTAGATACGCTGGTGATAATCGTCCAGGCCCACCTCGGCCAGGCGCTCGCTGATGGTTTCCGCCTGTCCTTCCATCTGCACGGCGGTCTTGGCCAGATGACGAGTCTGCTCGTCGCTGATCGCCAGGTCGCTGCGCATCTGCTGCACGGCGACGAAGAGACTGGCGAGCTGCTCCTGATTGGTCTGCGCGCCCAGGGCGATCTCGCTGACCTCACTCTCTACGCCAGCCGCCAGGCGGGCGATATTTTCCAGCTGCGCGCCGGTGTGTTCGACCTGCTCAAGACCGCTGTCCAGATCGCTGGACAACTGACGAATCTGCTCCACGACCTGCCCCGTGCGCAGTTGGATATCGGCGACCATCTGCCCGACCTCCTCGGTCGCACTGGCGGTTCGCGCCGCCAGTCCACGGACCTCATCGGCGACCACCGCAAACCCGCGCCCATGCTCACCGGCACGGGCGGCTTCAATGGCCGCGTTCAAGGCCAACAGATTGGTCTGACTGGCGATGGACTGGATCACCAGGGTCACGCGCTGGATCTCCTCACTGCGCTGGCTCAGCGCCTCGATCAGCTCGCGACTGCCCACCGCACGCTTGCTCAACATGCGCATGCGCTCAATGGACTCGGCCAGCACGCCGCTACCGGCAGCGCTGCTGTGCCTTGCCTCCGTGGCCGCAGACAGCGCCTGCTGACTGAGCAGCGAGGTCTGATGCTCGGTAGCGATCATGGCATCGGCGCTGCTGACGATCTTCTCTGCCGCATCAAGCTGGGACTGCACCTTGCCAGCCAACTGCCGCACGGAAAACGCCACTCCGGCGGCGGATAGCGCGTTATGACTCGTGGTGTAGGACAAATCCCGGGTCAGACGAGCAATACCGCCGTCATCCGCCTGTGTGTCGACAGCGGCCGGACGCGCCGCGAAGACCCGGGGCAGCCAGACCGCCACGAGCACGATCGGCACTGCCAAATAGAGAGACAGCCCCCATAGAACCACGGCCGCCAGCACCAGGCACAGCACTACAGTCTGCACGACGGGCATCAGCCAACCCAAGGCGCGGGCACTGCCAGCCCCATCGCCGGACTCGCCCGGCACCGGCAGCGACCCCAGCAACGATCCGTTTGCCATATGCCTCACTCCCTCTGTTTTATCGTTATTTGTACGGATTAAACGTCAGATACCGGCAAGGCGCCATGAGTCGTTAGTTGTAACCGAAGAAGATAGAGAGGATAGGCAACATTCAGCAGCGCAGAATTCGCAAATTGGCGACCGCAGGCTTATTGCAGACACAAGAACGCCGGGGGCCATCCATTGATGGCCCCCGGCGTCGGACAGACAAGCAGTGGATCAGCGGCGGCTATCAGGCCTGGCGCTGGTGCTTGTCGATCTGCTCGTGACGCTCTTGCGCCTCGATGCAATATTTGGTGGTCGGGCTGATCAGCAGACGCTTGAGCCCGATAGGCTCGCCGCTGTCGTCGCACCAGCCGAAACTGTCATCGGCGATACGCGCCAAGGCCATTTCCAGCTGTGGGAGCATGCGCTGATCACGATCGATGACATTGACCAGCCAGTGGCGCTCTTCTTCAACGGAAGCAGCGTCAGCCGGGTCTGCAGGTGTATCCAGGCTTTCGATGGCAATGCGGCTCTGCTCGATGCGCTCGTGGATTTCGACCTTCATGCCCTGCAGCAGCTCGACGAAGAAAGCGTGCTGTTCGGCATTCATGTAGTCATCGGCCGGCATGGCCAGCAACTTTTCCTTTGTCATTGATTTCTCTATAAAAAAAACGTGCATTAAGGCGATTTAGGGAGCGGCTCGTCGTTGCCGTAAAAGCGCCACAGTCTCCAAGCGCCACCTGGCACTCAATTTACGAGGGGCGGCAGTCTAAGGCCGGCTTGTGTCATCGGCAACCTAATTGACGCGATTGATCGTAAAAGCCTTGTAGCGCGGGGCTTTGAGGGCATCCATGGCGTTCGGTTCCAGCCAGATGGCAAAAACACAAAAAGGGCCGAAATCGGCCCTTTAAGATGTGTATCCGCTCAGAAGCCTGGTCAGGCTCCTGATGACGACCTCGAATATAAGCGGCCCCGCCTATAAAGGTAAAGCCGCCTGCCTTAACCACAGCCGAAATCGGTCGAGCGCACGCTATGGCCACGCCCGCAAAACGCACCCTATCAGTGCAAAAACAAAAGATGATTTTACCTTGCAAAAAAAGCTTTCCGAAAAGCGACATTTGCAGACAATCAACGCGCCATATAATTTAAAAATTGCACCGTAACAGTTCTTTTTTTGATTTTTTGCACCACAAGCAAGCAAAAAACAACCTTCAAATGCAGCGTCACTCTGGGACGAAGCGGGTCGGAGCAAGTCGATACAAGAGCGAGAATGCGTTCCGACGAACGGTCATATGCCTTGTCTATACCAGCACAGACACCGTTTCGAAGATCACGCAAAAAGATGCTGATTCAGCCATTAAAAACAGCATTTTCTCGTGTTTATGATTTCGTTTTCAGTGGAAATAGTTGCAGCCGCGATACCCGACCCAACACCGCTTCTTAGCCCCGATTTCATTGGGCCAAATGCCGGCAAGCACTGTCGCCACCTCGCACCCGTTTTTCACCGGCAAGCTCTGGATTTGATCGGCGAAACCTTCCAAGTCATCAGACAACCCACCATCACATATCACTGCTCAGCACTTGTCTCTGAGCGCCGGTTTTTGTCCTGTCAGCGAAGACGAAATGTAACTAACTGAATGATCAGCTTTTTTTCGTGGCGCGCTCTTTGCCTTGGTGATGGCCCCTTGATGTCTGGCTTGGAGCTTTGAGCATGACCCTGCGTAGTGATTCGATGCAGCTCTCCCCCGCTGAGAAGCGTTGGCTGCCCTGGTTTGGCAACACCGGCAAACTGGCCATGGGCCGCTCGTGCCTGCTGAACAAGTCCATCTATCCGGTGATCGAGCGCACGTTCGAGTCCATCGCCGAAACCCGGGTGAAGCTGCTGCAACACTGGACACAGGAGTACTGGGATCACCTGGCTGAGTTGGCCGCAGGCATTGCCCGGGACATCGAGCGAATCGACCTGCGCCAGCTTCAGGACAAGCTGCAACAAGCGTCAGATTTCTCCGAACTGTTTGTCGTCGATCCTCATGGGCAGCTTCTGGCCACTACGGCGACCGGGCAAAGTGACGCAAGGGATTCGAACCCTCGTGCACTGGCTGAAGGCCTGAAAAAACCGTTTCTACATGGACCTTACGTAGATCCGCTGACCCTGAAAATCGGCCCCTCCTCATCGCGCTTTCACGATGAAGTAACCCTGATGTTCTACCAGCCGCTGCATGCCCAGGGCCGGGTCGTGGGCTGTCTGTGCGGGCGCGTCCCCAATGATGTGCTGGGTGACCTGATCCAGCGCGAGGCAGGCCATATCTATCCTGAGTCCGGAGACAACTACCTGTTCATGGTCAAGTCGGTGTTCGATCCCAGCGTGCAGCCGGGCATTGCCCTGTCGCGCTCGCGTTTCGAGGACGACGCCTTCACCCACGGCGACAACCTGCGCAGCGGCGTCAAGACCGAATGGGGCACCGTGCGTATCAACCGTCATACCGAGCTGGAACTGCGCTTTACCGACCCGGCCACCCAGCAGCTGCACCCCGGCGTACGGGAAACCATCCGCAACGGCTCGAACCTGTTCACCACCTACCCCGGTTACGCCGACTACCGCCATATCCCGGTGATTGGCAAGGGCGTGACCTTCCAGTTGCCCGGCTCTCCTGACCGCTGGGGCATGATGTGCGAGGCCGACCTTGAAGAGGTATACCGCCGCCGCTCCCTGAGCTACGGCCTGATGAAGCCTTACCTGGCGACCATCGGCAGCTTCTTCGCGATTGACTATGTGCTGCAGCACTTCAGTGGCTGGAACCAGTGGCAGATCGACGCGGCCAAGGTGGTCGGGCTGAGTGTCACGGCTCTGGCCTTCTCGTCACTGGGGCCAAAGCGTCTGGCGGCACGCATGAGCGGCATGACGGATGTGATCCGCACCATTGCCGAGGGCGAAGGCAACCTGCGCCAGCGCCTGGACACCGGCACCATGGTCAACGACGAAACCGGCGACATGGGCCGTTGGATCAACAGCTTCATCGACAACCTCGACGCCGTGGTCGGTCAGGTAATCCACGCCTCCCAGAGCATGCGCAAGACCAACGAACGCATGCTCGGCAGTAGCCAGGAAGCCGGGCTGACCTCCGGTGAAGTCACCGAAGCGGTCAATCGCATGATGCTTATCGTCGAAGGCCAGCTGGAAGAAATCCGCCAGGCCTCACTGACTGCCGAACAGATGAAGCGCGCCATGGACGATGTGGTACTGCGTGCCCGCGAGCAGTTCGAGGCGGCGCGGGTCGGCACTCAGTCGATTCGTGACGTGGTCGAGCGCTCGGCTTCCAGCGTGCAGTCCCTGGACTCGAAGATGGCGCAGATCAGCAATATCATTGGCCTGATCACCAACATCACCAACCAGACCAACCTGCTGGCCCTCAATGCCGCCATCGAAGCGGCCCGAGCCGGTGAACATGGTCGCGGCTTTGCCGTGGTCGCCGACGAAGTCCGCTCACTGGCCGTGCGCACCGCCAGCGCCGCAGAGGAAATTCGCCAGATGGTCGAGGGCCTGCAAAGCGAGACCCAGCAGGCCGTGGCCTTCATGGAAAGCGGCGTGCAGGATGTCGACAACCACCTGCGCTCCAGCGTTGACGGCGCCTCGGACAACGCCGAACTGCATCATGAAGTGCAGAGCATGATCGGCATCATTCAGCAACTGAGCGAGCGCAGCCTGGACTACGGCAAGACCATACGCCGCGTCGACGGTGCCTGCGGGGAAATGCGCGAAAACGTCGTGGTCCTGCAAAGCAGCGCCGAGACCGTACGCATGAACGCCAACAAACTGCAGAAACTGGTAGGGCAGTTTGAAGTCAGTGGCGGGACGCAAAAGGCGGCGCGGGTGTCCTGACAGGCTTAAAAAATCTGAATTGAGATGAGATTTGTAGGAGCTGCCGAAGGCTGCGAATGGGACTGCCTGACACACCGCCTTCGCAGCCTCCGGCAGCTCCTACACTGAGCGCATTCCAATTCAGGCAGGTAATTTACAAAACCACCACCCGCCCTTCCAGTGCACTCAGGCGCGCCGCGTCCAACACCTGCGCATTCGCCAGGACTTCCCCGGCCGTTACCGGATTGCCGCTCTGCCCGACCAACGCCCGCTGGAATGCTATATAGAAGGACAACCACTCACCCCGCTGCGAAGGAACCCGTTCGCGCCGCTCGCCCTGCTCCAGCCATCCCCAGCAATCTTCGGCCTCGACGCCCCAGCCTTCGCCCGCGGATTTTGGCGTCAGACCGGCCAATACGGCAGCTTCCTGACCGTCCAGCCCATGGACGCTGTAACAGCCCTCGCTACCGCTAAGGCGAAAGCGCGGCCTCGGTGTGCTCTGCAGGCAACTGCCCGACAGATGCGAGACAACGCCATTGCGGTGAGTCAAGGCTATAAAGAAGCCGTGATCGACGCTTTGTTGCGGGCTGGCGTATTGCAACTCGGCGTACACCCTGGCGACAGGACCGAACAATTGCAGGGCCTGATCCACCAGATGGCTGCCCAGATCAAGCAGCACACCGCCTCCGGCCAGCTTGCCCACGGAGCGCGGCGAATAACGCTCTATGCTCGACTCGAAGCGACTGATAACGCCCAGGACGCCGTCGGCCAACAGTTTGCGCAGGGTAAGAAAATCCGAGTCCCAACGGCGGTTCTGATAGACGCTGAGCAACACCGCACGTCGTTCAGCCGCCTCCAGCAGCTCCTGCGCCTGAGCGGCGTCGGCACTGAATGGCTTATCACTCACAACAGCCAGGCCAAGCTCGATGGCCTGGAGAATCAAAGCCCGCCGCGTCGCCAGTGGAGTGGAAATAGCCACCGCCTCGACACCGGCTGCGGCAAGTTCGGCGAGGCTGTCAAAGGCCGCTACCCCCGGGTGATCCGCCAACAGTTCCCGGCGGCGCTCGGCGGAGCGTGTCACTACGCCGACAAACGTCGCATCCGGCAGGCTGGCGATCAAAGGAGCATGAAAGAACCGTCCGCCCTTACCGTACCCGACTAATCCAATGCGCATGGCTTACTCCCTGTCTTTGCTTGAATCGGGCTGGAAGAATACATAGATACAGCCCTTTAAGAATTATGGCTAAAGGCCATGACAAATCTTATACAAAACCTATACATAATCACTACAAACCCTGTTGACCCAACCCCGTCGATCGCCGACTATATTGACGCCAAGTTTCCGCCACAGAAGGCGGGAAATCGGGCATTTCCTGAATAATACCGAGAATGATTCTTCCCAACCCACTCAAAGGAATGGACCGTTGTTACAACTAAAATACTATTTACAATTAGTTGTACAAAACTCTAGCCTGCACCCTATGATGGCAACATGGCATAAGGAGAAGCCTGAGGCCGACCGTTGATCGGCCATTGAGCTGGACACCCCCTTATTCCCATTATTTGCCGGGCAGCCATCATGTTATTCACATCTTCCAAGAAAGAACTGGCCGTACTTCAGCAGACCATCGATCAACAAGCAGGCTTGCTGCACGCAATCAATCGCTCGATGGCGACCATTGAGTTCGATCTCAACGGAGTCGTACTCAGTGCCAACGATAACTTCCTGGCCGCCATGCGCTACCGCCGTGAAGATGTGATTGGCCGCGAACACCGCATGTTCTGCTCTGCTGAAGAAGCCCAAAGCGCGGCTTATAAGCAGTTCTGGTCGCGCCTGCGTGCGGGTGACTTTGTCTCCGAGACCTTTCGTCGGGTCGCTTCAGACGGCCACACCGTCTGGCTCGAAGCAACCTACAACCCGGTCAAGGATGAATCCGGCAAGGTGCTCAAGGTGGTCAAGTACGCCCTGGATGTCACCGAGCGTATCGAAGCCGAGCAGTACGCCAGGAGCAAACTGGAAGCCATTGACCGCGCCATGGCCGTGATTGAGTTCGATCTGGAAGGACGCATTTTGTCCGCCAACAAGAATCTGTTGCAGTTAGTCGGTTATAGCGCAGCAGAGTTGATCGGCAAGAATCACCGCCAGCTCTGCCCGCCGGAAGTTTCCAACAGTTCTGAATACGCAGACTTTTGGCGCCGTCTGAATAAGGGCGAGTTCTTTAGTGGGCAGTTCAAGCGCACCGGTCGTAACGGGCAGACACTCTGGCTCGAGGCGACTTATAACCCGGTGTATGACGCCAACGGCAAGTTAAGCAAAATCATCAAGTTTGCTTCCGATATCACCTCGCGGGTCGAAAAACACGAGCAGGACAGCCACAGCGCGGCACAGGCCTACCATATTTCCGTGGAGACCCAGAAAGTCACCGAGCAAGGCACCGAAGTGATTCAGCAGGCCGCCAGCGAGATGCGCCAGATCTCTTCCAACATCGAAGACTCATCGCGCATCATCGCCCAACTGGGTTCGCGCTCCGAGCAGATCACCGCCATCGTCAATACCATTCGCAGCATCGCTGAACAGACCAACCTGCTGGCCCTCAACGCTGCTATCGAGGCTGCCCGCGCCGGTGATCAGGGCCGCGGCTTTGCCGTGGTCGCAGACGAGGTACGCCAACTGGCCGGACGCACCAGTCGCTCGACAGCCGAGATCTCGGAAATGATCGGCAAGATCCAGAGCGAGACACAACAGGCCATCGACAGCATGGACAACACCCGCAGCAGTGCAACTAAAGGTGTCGATCTGGCAGACCAGGCCGGTTCCGTGATTGTGCAGATCAGCCAGGGCACCAATAATGCTGTAGATGCAGTGCGCATCTTTGCCCAGAAATGACCGGTCTGGCTGAAGCTCTCTGCACAGATGGGCTTCAGCTACGGCTCTGGTTGACCAGCGCCTGATATTTGCGCCCAAGCTCTGCGGCACAGGCATGTACATCGGTCAGATGCAGGCACTGGATGGAATAACCCAGCAGACTTTCCATGATCGCCATCTGCTCGCTCTCAAACGATACCCGACCATCGGCGTGCACTTCACGAATGCCATCCTGACGCTGGCCCTGCTGATTGACGCTGATCGCATCACTACGCGACACCCCATAAGGCAATGACAACAACACCTGGCCCATGCCGATGCGCACCGGATAACCGCCTGGCAAGCCGTGAGGTCCCGGCGCATGAGTCTCGGCCTCATTCAGCGAGAACAGGTTTTCTATCACGCTCACCGCAGAAGCCGCCGTCAGGAATTGATCGTCCAGACTGCGAAAATGCGTGCAGACGCCGTTGAAGATCAGCGCGTCGTCAAACGCCCCCGTGCAGTCCTTGCCACCGATTCGATAGGCAAGGCGGTAATGCGACTGCAGCGGCATGCCGACCCGGGTCAACTGATGGCTGAGAAAATGCTGCGCCGCCAGCTTGACCTGCACCTGCTGGCTGTCACACAACGCCAACCGGGCAATAGCCAGGCGCATGGCCGGTATCAGGTTGGCGACATTACCCACCCCGACATCCGGCGCCAGGCCTACCTTGTCCAGCACCACGTTGACCACATCGGGGTAGGCTGCATTGACGGTCAGCGCCTTGACCCGCGAACTTACCACCGCGCGCATCAGGTCATAGGCCGGGGCTAGGTGCATGGGCAGCCACGGCCCTAATTGCGCTTCGCCAAGAGCGGCATACAGAGGTGCAGGCAGATCGCGTAGCCAGCGCCATGAGTGCAGGGAGGCACAGTTCAAAATAATGTCAGGCCTGATGCGGGCGATTACTGCGGCATTCTCGTCGATCTGGCTGGCACCCAGTTCAAGAGCGACCGGATGTAACACACAACTAACTCCCATCTGCAGACAACCCTGGCGAATCAGATTACACGTGCGCACAGCGTGGTCCAGTTCACGACTGGCGACATAGAAGATGAATACATTGCGCGGGGCCAGTATTTGCAGAATCTGCCGACCCAACTTTCCACCGCCCACGATAAGAAGTTTCTTTTTGTCCACGAATCATTCCTTGATGCTGCGCTGGACAAGCATCCATTATAAGAATCATTATCATTATTCCCCCTGCGAAGTACTGGCCCTCGCGAGCGGACAGCGGACGGAAGGCGATACGCAGAATGAAACCAACAAATGGAGAGGATTCAGCAAACTCATGATGGCTGTTCCACTCGACTGAATGTAACGCCCGGACAACACGCTCTTATTGAGCGCAAAGCTTTATTTTAACAGTGACCTGCCGCCAACTAGGCGCACCAGTAACAATGCGACCCATTGCAATACATGTCAACCTTAAAGCTCGCAATAAAGATAACCAAACACAGACTCTTCCATACTAAAGAAATATCAAACAGCCATGATTATACAATGCTTATAGTTTGGGCTAATGCCTGTATAAAATTTGCCGATATATTGAATACTTCTGCCCCATGACAGACACAAATAAACGGCATGGGGATTGCTATGTGAGCTACGTGCCTGAAAAACTGGCACTTTTGGTTACCTGATCAGGAAATCCGATTTGTGAGCACATCTTCGGCGCACCGCTACAGTGCCAAAGCCCGCTGGTTCCATTGGAGCATGGCGGCGCTGGTCGTACTGGCCTATGGCCTGATCCTCAGCCGCGTCGAGTTTGGCAAATCATCCCCCGTGCGGGCCTTTGTCGTGCATAGCCACTTCTGGACCGGCCTGCTTGTGTTGGGCATGGCTTTCTTTCGTATAGCAGAGCGCCGTCGGCATACACCGCCGCCCATTACCCCGCCTCTGCAAACCGCCCTGCGTCGGGCCGCTACCCTGACCCACTACGCGCTGTATGCCTTTCTTTTTGTCCAACCGATCCTCGGCTTGTCGGCAGTGGTCATCGAAACCGGCGCGCTGCCAATCCCCTTGACCGACCTGCAAATCCCCTCGCCCTTCCCCACCTCGGATCGCCTGGCGGAAAAGTTCGAAGACCTGCACAAACTGCTTGCCAGCATTTTCTACTGGGTGATCGGCCTGCATGGGATCGCGGCGTTGTGGCATCACCTGGTGCGCAAGGACGACACCCTCAAACGCATGCTTTAGAACTCGCCATCAGGCCGTTGGAGCGAGGCACACATGTGCTCAGGAGCTCTCATTTTTGAAAAATATTTGGTTACATCTCCGCAACCCAACCTGTACCGCAGGTATCATCGCCAGCGCCAATGACTGCGACTCCCCCGCCCTCCAGGCTGTATCGGAAAGGACCTTCCATGCGCTCCCCCTTGCTGACTTCCCTGACCCTTGCCATCAGTGCAACCGTGTGTGCCCAGGCTCATGCCAGTAGCGATGACTCATGCTCGCCGAGCTTTTCCATGCTCAAGAAAAACTACGACGCGTGCAGCAACCTGGCCTTCCTCAGCCCCGGCAACGACAGCCAGGTCAACCTGCGCCTGCTGCTGGCCAGCGGCGGTTCCATGCAGGTCACGCCCAACCCGCTGACAGCGGATGATCTTGCCGAAGGCTATGGCGAGATGCCGTTTGCCCTGTCGCGCCTGTACCTGAGCCAGGCGCCGGCGGCGAACAGCGAAGGTGAGAGCACTGACGTCACCGTTGTTGACTCGGTCAGCAGCACGCTGGACAAGGCATTGGCCAAACTGCATATCCAGCGAGAAGAGGTTGCCAATGGTTCGGCCGACCTGATCCAGGGGGAAGGCAGCCGTTGTCAGAGCAACAACAATAACAGCGCACTGAGCTTTGTGAATCAGGTCGTCGAGAGCATTAACCTCTCGGACAGCGAGCGCCAGGCCTTGGCCGGCGCGCGGATGAAGATGCTGCAAGCCTGTGCCTGGGAGCCGGAACAATTGCAGGCCCTGTTGCCAACCGATATGAACTCGGCGTCGGCCAAGGAGCTGGTGCAGTACCTCAAGGCGGCCGGCGACTTCTATAGCGGCCGCTTCGACGACGCCAAGCAAGGCTTCACTGCAGTCAGCGACACGGCGCTGCCCTGGCTGCATGAAACAGCCGTCTATATGGTGGCGCGCACCGAGCTGAATCTCGCCCAGGAAAACGCCCTTACCGAATACGGCGACCTGGACCGCAGCAAGGTCGACAAGGCCGCACTCAAGCGCGCCGAAGATGGCTTCAAGGCGTATGTCGACAGCGATCCGTTCGGTTACTACTCCACCTCCGCCACCGGCCTGCTGCGCCGCGTTCACTGGCTGGGCGCCGACACCGACAAGCTCGCCGAGGACTACCAGAACGAATTCTTCGCCACCGGCGATAACGAGCGTGACGAGGACTACCTCGACAGCCTGGTACAGGAAGCCGACGCCAAACTGATCGCGGGCAATACCCAGCCAGTGAAATCCTATCTGGTGGCCGCGCTCAACGACCTGATGTGGATGCGCGAGCAATCGAAAAGCAAACTGACCCGCGAGCAACTGCTGGCACAAAAGGCCACCTTCGCCGAGCAGCCGGAGCTGTTCGGTTACTTGCAGGCCGCCCAGGCGTTCTATGTCGGCAATGATCCGGACGCAGCCCTCAAACTGCTGCCGACCCAGTTGCCGGAGAAGCTCAATTACCTGGCCTTCAGCCAGCAGACCCTGCGTGGTCTGGCCATGGAAGCCAAGCAGGACTTCAAGGGCGCCGCAGCACTGTGGCTGCAACTGATGCCGCTGAGCACCCAGCCGCTGCAACAGGATCAGCTGGAACTGGCCCTGGCCATGAACTACGAGCGGGATCAGCAGCTGTCCAGGGTGTTCGCCGAGGGCTCGCCAATCAAGGCCAGTCAGGTGCGTTACACCCTGTTGCGCCAGGTCGCCGATGCTGACCTGCTGCGTCAGCAAGTGACCAAAGGCGTCAGCGAAACCGAACGCAATACCGCGCTGTTCGTGCTGCTCTACAAGGACCTGATGCGCAGCCAATACGCCGCCTACGCCGAAGACGTCAAGCGCCTGCCCGCCAAGCCGTCGGAAGAGAAACTCGGTTACGCCCTGGGGGACAGCTACAGTAGCTCCAACCTGACCCTGTTTCTGTGGAACGGCGACAAGGCCGACTCCGGTTATGCCTGCCCGAGCCTGCCGGAAATCGCCGCGCGTCTGCAAAAGGACGCCAAGGACCCCAAAGGCTTGCTGTGTCAGGGCGAATTCATCCTGCGCAACGGTCTGGACGGTATGAGCCTGGACCAACGGCGTAACGCCGACCGCCTCGGTGGTACAGCGCCGGGCTATGCCGGGGAAGTGTTCTCGCGTCTGGAGGGCTACAAGCAGGTGCTCGGCAACACCAAGGCCGAGCACAAGGACCAGGCCTATGCGCTGTTCCGCGCCATCAACTGCTATGCGCCGTCGGGCAATAACAGCTGTGGCGGTAAGGAGGTCGAACCGTCCACGCGCAAAGCCTGGTTCAAACAGCTGAAAACCACTTACGCCGACACCAGCTGGGGCAAATCCCTGCAGTTCTACTGGTAAGGTCGGATGCGCCTGCTGGCCTGGCTGCTGTTGCTGCTGGCGACCTCGGCAACAGCCGCGGTGGATGCCCGGGACTATGACGCCTTCTGGCTGTGGGGTGGGGTCAACGGCCAGCCGGTGCTGGCCCAGGCCAAGACCCTGTACCTGCTGCAAGGGCAGATCAGCATCGCCAAACGCGACCCGCAACAGCGGGTCAACTTCATTGCCCAGGGCATGAGCGTCAAGGCCCTGCCCCAGCCGGACCTGTGGATCGTCTACCGCGCCCACACCCTGCACTGGCCGGAATCGGTCTATCGACAGTTATTCGGACAGGTTGAACGCTGGAAGCGGGCAGGCAATCACGTAGTCGGCATCCAGATCGACTTCGACGCGCGCACTCGCTATCTGAATGAATACGTCGAATTCCTGCGCGATCTGCGCCAGCGCCTGCCCGGCGAATACCGTCTGAGCATTACGGGCCTAATGGACTGGAGCAGCAACGCTGACCCAGCGGCCATCGGCCAGCTCAAAGGCATCGTCGACGAAGTGGTGGTACAGACCTACCAGGGCCGCCACAGCATCCCCGACTATGGCGCCTATCTGCCCCGCATCAACCGTCTGGGCCTGCCCTACAAAATCGGCCTGATCCAGGGTGGTGAATGGCAGGTGCCGGGATACTTGCAAGGCAGCGAGTGGTTCAGGGGGTATGTGGTGTTTTTGCAGAATCCGTGAGGTCCACGCATTACTGTAGGACCGGCTTCAGCCGGGAGGGCATCGCTCCTGAACATACAGATGTAACGAATGTACGAGCTCCTTCCACGCTAAAGCCGGTCCCACAAGGTCACAGGCATCAGATGTCCATATCCAGCAACGCCGCTCCCAGCGCCTTGCCATGGGCGTCCAGCGCCAGGGAACGGGTCACGCCGCCGCGCAGGATGCCGGGCAAGACAAAATTCAGCGCATGAACGTTCGGCAGCTCATACCGACGAATCGGTGCCGCTGCCGGATCGAGCAGTTCGGCGAAATAGGCGCTGACCCGCTCCACCGTCAGAAACTCAGCCAGGCGTGCATAGTCTTCGCCGCGGTAGGCGATCAGGGAAATGTTCGAGGTGTCGCCCTTGTCCCCGGTACGGGAGTGGGCCAGTTCACGCAGCTTCATGAGGCTGCCTCCATATGCACGGCCACGGTGACAGCAGTGCGCGGCAGGAACAGCGATGCCACGGCCACCACCTGACGCAGGTTTTTGCTTGCGCCACCGCCGCCGTAGGGACCGTTGGTGTAGAGGGTTTCGACTTCGTTGGCAACGCGCACCGCGCAGGCCTTGTCGGCACAACGGGCCGCCACGCGCAGGCGCACCTCCCACGGCTCGCCACTGGCCCGGGCGCCCAGCTCGCCGCCGTGCAGGCTGTCGACGCCGATCAACTCGGCGCGCAGATCGTCATAAACCACGCCCATCAGTTGCAGACGCTCAAGCACCACTTGCCGCGCCAACTGCGCTCGTGCGACTGCTCCCGGCCCACCGTAGGACATCTGCCCTTCACCGATCCAACCATCGAGGTAACCCACCGAGACCTTCAAGTTCTGCGGTCGCTCACGACCATCAGCGCCGCTGACCGCGACCCGATTGGTCGCCACCGCATCGAACGACACTGCGCTGAAATCCGCGCAGACATCCGGGGTCAGGTACGCCGCCGGGTCATGCACTTCATAGAGCATCTGCTCAGTGCAGGTGGCGGTATCGATACGCCCGCCGCTACCTGCCACCTTGCAGATAGTTGCCTCGCCCCGCTCGTTGACCTCGGCCAGGGGAAAGCCCAGACGCGCCAGATCGGGCACGTCCTTGAAACCGGGGTCAGCAAAGTAACCGCCGCTGATCTGCCCGGCACATTCGAGCAAATGGCCGATCAAGGTGCCGCGCCCCAAAAGCGCCCAGTTATCACTGGCCCAACCGAATTCAAACAGCTGCGGTGCGAGAAACAGCGATGGATCGGCCACACGGCCGGTGATCACCACGTCGGCATCGGCGCGCAATGCCTGGACAATACCTTCGGCGCCCAGATAGGCATTGGCGGAGATCAGCCGTTCACCCAGCGAGGCCAGGGTCGCACCGTTATCCAGTAACTGTTGCGGCTCACGCTTGAGGGTATCGAGCACGTCGTCGCCGGTGATGGCTGCTACTTTGAGGCCATGCAGACCCAGTTCACTGGCAATGCGCCGCACTTCCCGCGCCGCCGCCAGGGGGTTGGCCGCGCCCATGTTGGTGATCAGGCGCAGGCGCCGACCGCGGCCAGCGCCGACAAAGGGCAGCACCCGGCGCATGCGCTCGCTGAGCAGCGGGTCGTAACCGGCTTCAGGGTCGCTCAGGCGCGCCTGCTGGGCCAGGGCGATGGTGCGTTCGGCCAGGCATTCGAAGACCAGGTAATCCAGCTCGCCAAGCTCGGCCAGTTCAACCGCCGGCTCGATGCGGTCGCCTGAATATCCGGCGCCGGAACCGATACGTAGGGTTTTCATTCAGAACACTCCCAGGAGCAATGCCGTCAGGGTCATCAGGACCGACGCGGCAAACAGGAAAGGGATGGTGAAACGTTGGTGATCGGCCAACTCGACCTTGCACAGGCCCACCAACAGGAAGGTCGCGGGGGTCAGCGGGCTGACCGGGAAACCGGTGGTGTGCACGCCCAACAGCGAGGCCTGGGCCACTTGCAGCGGTTCGACGCCCAGAGCCTTGCCGACTTCGGCAATCACCGGCATGACACCGAAATAGAAAGAGTCAGGATCGAACAGCAGGCTCAACGGCATCGACAGGAAACCCACCAGCGCCGGAATCAAATGACCATGCCCGGCCGGAATCTGCGCCACCGCCACTTCGGCCATGGCCTTGAGCATGCCGGTGCCTTGCATGATGCCGGTGAACACCCCGGCGGCCAGCAGGATACTGGCCATGGTCAGGGCAGTTTTCGCATGAGCATCGATGCGGGCACGCTGGGCGTCGACATTGGGGTAGTTGATGCACAGGGCGACGACGGTGCCGAGCATGAACATCACCACCGGGTCGACCCAACCGGCAATCATCACCGCCATCACCAGTACCGTGAGGATCAGGTTGAGGACGAACAGGCGCGGGCGACGCAGCACTTCTTCGTCGGCGCTGAGAACACGTTGCGGCACCACATCCACCGCCGCATCGGCACCCAGGCCCAGACGCCGCTCTTCACGACGGCCCAGCCACCAGGCACAGGCAAAGACGAACAGCAGGCCGACGATCTGCACCGGGATCAGCGGCTGGAACAGCTCCGCCACCGGCACATGCAAGGCGGCCGAGGAGCGCAGCACCGGGCCGGTCCAGGGCAGGAAGTTGACCCCCGCCGCCATGGCCGCGACGCAGGCGAGAATGCGCTTGTCCATGCCCAGCCTTATATACAGCGGCAGCATGGCTGGCACCGTGACCAAAAAGGTCACCGCGCCGGAGCCATCCAGATGCACCAGCAGGGCCAGCAATGCAGTGCCCATGACAATCCGTGTCGGCCTTGTGCCGACGGTGCGCAGGATGCGGTCGATGATGGGGTCGAGCATGCCCGCGTCGGTCATCACCCCGAAGAACAGGATGGCGAACACAAACATGCCGACCACCGGGGCGACGTTCTTGATACCGGTAATGATGAAGGCACTGGTCTGCAGGCCGAAGCCGCCGAGCAACGCGGCAATGATCGGCAAGGCGATCAGGGCAACCAGGGGAGACAGGCGTTTGCTCATGACAGCGGCGAGCAAACAGAGAATCGTGATGACGCCAAGGGTAGCGAGCATGGGTGGGTTCCGATTTTCATTGTTGTTTTCAGCGAGTATTGAAAGCGGGGTATGCTTTGTAAATTGAAATGTTCACCGCCTCATATTCTAAAAATACGAATCATCGATGCGCACTCACCCGCAGGAGCGGCTTTAGCCGCGAGGCCGCTCTCCCGGCTAAAGCCGGTCCTACTGTCTCCGCACTCCAGGTGGCCATGAAAAACTCCATCCAGCACATCCGTGCTTTCCTCGCCGTCGCTCACAGCGCCAGTTTTACCAAGGCAGCGATCCAGTTGAACCTGTCGCCCTCGGCCCTGACCGTGCAGATCCAGCAACTGGAAGACTGGCTCGGCGTCGTCCTGCTCGAACGCAGCCCGCGCCAGGTCAGCCTGACGGCGGCCGGGCAGAACATGCTGGGGCCCATGGAAAAGCTCTTGCTGGACCTGGACAACATCGTCAGCGGCTCGCGGGATCTGGCCGCCCTGCGCCGCGGTGTGGTCACCCTGGCGGCGTTGCCATCCATGTGTTCCAGCGTGCTGCCACCGGTTTTGCGCGTTTTCCGCGAACAGTTTCCCGGTGTCGAGGTGCGCCTGCGTGACGTCGTAGCGCAGCGTATTGATGCGTTGGTGCGCGAAGGCGAAGTGGATTTCGGCCTGGGCGTACGGGCACGCATGGGCCATGGCCTGGACTTTGAGGTGGTATGGGTCGACCGCTTATGCCTGTTCGTCCCCGCCGATCACCCGTTGGCGCACAAACGCTCGGTGAAACTGGCAGCCCTGGCCGGTCAGCCGATCATCCTGACCGGCCGCGACAGCAGTGTGCGCGAACGCGTGGAGCAGCTGTTTGCCAGTGAGGAACTGCCCCTGGTGCCGGGCCTGGAAGCCAACTACATGTCCACGGTACTGGCTCTGGTGCGTCAGGGGCTGGGGATGACACTGCTGCCAGAATCCGCCGACGAAGGTCGCGGCGAGCTGGTACGAGTGCCGGTTGACCATCCCGACGTGGCAAGGGAGATCGGCCTGATTACCCGCGTGGGGCACGGCCTGAGCCCGGCGGCGCAGCGGTTTGTCGAATTGATGAGAAATGCCAACACCTGACTGTGGGACCGGCTTTAGCCGGGAAGGCGTCTTTGAACACTATATAGAGATGCGGCGAATACAGCGGCCTCTTCCCGGCTAAAGCCGGTCCCACCGAAGTTGATGCGGAGCCGTTTGCGAGCTGATTCAGGTCAACTGAACTGCAGCTGAACGCGAATGCGAAATGAAACCTTTGCAAAAAAACAACTATGCGCATTCAATAATGAGTATCATTATGTTACACGTTGTTTCGTTGACAGAAGCCCAAGGCACGCAACGAAGCGAGACACTTTAAAGCATTTACCTCGGATGAAACATGCTCGTTCCTTTTTTGATCATGCTGCGCGAAGGTATTGAAGCCGCGCTCATCGTTGGCATCATCGCCAGCTACCTGCGTCAGACCGGCCGTGGCGAGTGGATGCCCGCCGTGTGGATCGGTGTCTTCCTGGCCGGTGCCCTGGCCCTGTTCGTCGGTGGCGGCCTGGAAATGGTCAGCGCTGAATTCCCGCAGAAACAACAGGAACTGTTCGAAGGCCTGGTCGGGCTGCTTGCCGTGATCATCCTCAGTTCCATGGTGTTCTGGATGCGCAAAGTAGCGCGCTCGATCAAGCATGAGCTGCATGTCTCCCTCGATGCCGCCCTCGCCGGCTCGAAAAACCAGACCTACGCCCTGATCGGCATGGTGTTCTTTGCCGTAGCCCGGGAAGGTCTGGAAACTGTGTTCTTCCTGCTCGCCGTGTTCCAGCAGAGCGAAGGCGTCGGTGCACCTCTGGGCGCCCTGCTCGGCCTGTTGCTGGCCATTGGCGTCGGCATCGCCATCTATAAGGGCAGCATGCGCCTGAACCTGAGCCGCTTCTTCCGCTGGACCGGGCTGTTCATTCTCGTGGTCGCGGCCGGGATCCTCGCAAACTCCGTGCAGGCACTGCATGAAGCCGGCCTGTGGAATCACTTCCAGACCGTGGTCTTCGATATCAGCGCCACCCTGCCGATGGATGGCCCGACCGGCTCGGTTCTGGCCGGCATGTTCGGTTATCAGGACGCGCCGACCATCAGCACCCTGACGGTCTACCTGGTCTATCTGATCGGGGCCCTGGTGCTGTTTTTCCTGCCGCACGCCCCGGTGGTGAGTCTGCCCACCAAGCCTGCGCATCTCCCGTCTTCTTCCGTTACGAATAAATAAGGGCCTCCATGACCAACAGTCCCTCAGGGCTTGCGCCGCAAGCCACGCCTCCCCGCGCCTTGCGTTGGGTGCTGGCTGGCTCCGTAATCCTCATGATCGCTGGCGGCGCGATGTTCTACACCGCCTCCCAGACCGCCATGAAAAAACGCGCCGCCACTGCCGGTGCCGAAACACTGGTCACCATTCACGCCCACAGTTGCGAGCCTAACGCCCTGACGGTCGCAGCCGGCAAGAATGCTTTCCGCATCGTCAACCGTTCGGAACGTGCCGTTGAGTGGGAAATTCTCGATGGCGTGCTGGTCATCGAAGAGCGCGAGAACATCGCCCCCGGCCTGAGCCAAGTGATCAACGCCAACCTGATGCCCGGCGACTACACCATCACCTGCGGCCTGCTGAGCAACCCGCGCGGCACCCTGCACGTCACGCCGACTGCCGAGTCCGATGCCCTGGCCAAGGCCCGCCCATCAATGGTGGCCTTTATCGGCCCGCTGTCGGAATACCGCGTCTACCTGAGCATGCAGGGTTCGCAGTTGCTCAAGGCGATCGACGCCCTGCAACAAGCCGTGGATGCCGGTGACCTGAGCCTCGCCCAGGCCGCCTACGCCCCGGCCCGAGCCGCCTACCAGCGGATCGCCCCGGCGGCACAGCGTCTGTCCGAACTGGACAACGCCATCAACGCCCGCGCCGACTACTACGAAAAACGCGAGCAGGATCCGGGCTTCAATGGCTTCCACCGCGTCGAATACGCGCTGTTCCAACAGCACTCCCTCGACGGCCTGGCCCCTGTGGTGCAGCGCCTGCGCACGGACAGCGACAGCCTCAAGCAACAGCTGCTGGCCCAGAGCATCGCCCCTGAGCAACTGGCCGGTATCGTTGCCCGCAACATGCGCAGCCTGGCCGAGATCCGCAGCAATGGCGAAGAAGAACGCTACAGCCACACCGACCTGAACGGCTTTGCCGCCAACCTGGAAGGCACACGCAAGGTCATCGACCTGCTGCGCCCTCTGCTGGCCAAGTCCGCCGGTGAACTGCTCGGCAAGATCGACAGCGCCATGACAGCACTGGACAGCAGCATTCATAACCTGAAAACCGACAGTGGCTATCGCCCGTACGATCAGGTCGATGCCGCGCAACGCAAACAACTTGCAGATAACGCCAAGGCTCTGGCGGATGTACTCGATGGAATCGACCCTGCGCTCGGCTTGTCCGGTCTGTGACAGTAGCCGGTCATTAACAAGAGGGGCCACCCAGGCCCCCGATGCCTTGTCGGCCTCTCTGATCGAGAGCCCTTTAAGCTGACTATCGAGTGAAAATTGCCGTGAAGAAAGACGCAGATCAAAGCAACGCCCCTGTTTCCGTGGATCGCCGCCGGGTCCTGATGGGCCTTGGCGCCGCCGGTGCCGCACTGGCAGGCAGCAGTCTGGCGGGCAATGCCCTGGCCGCGACCGCCCCTGCCCAGGTCACCGAAGCACCGCCGAGCGACAAGACCCAGGAACATAACGATTTCCGCGGCCAGCACCAGACCGGCATCGTCACGCCGCGTCCGGCAGCCGGCATGCTGGTGTCGTTCGACGTGCTGGCTCAGGACCGCGACGACCTGGAGCGCCTGTTCCGCACCCTCAACGAGCGCATTGCCTTCCTGATGACCGGCGGCGCCGTGCCCCAGGTTGATCCGAAGCTGCCACCGCTGGACTCGGGCATCCTTGGCCCGGTGGTCACGCCGGACAACCTGACCATCACCGTTTCGGTGGGCGAATCGCTGTTCGACGAGCGTTTCGGCCTGGCTGCGGTCAAGCCCAAGCGCCTGATCCGCATGGTCGGTTTCCCTAACGACGCGCTGGAAAAGGACTGCTGCCACGGCGACCTGAGCCTGCAGTTCTGCTCCAACACCCCGGACAGCAACATTCACGCCCTGCGTGATGTGATCAAGAACCTGCCTGACCTGCTGCTGGTGCGCTGGAAACAGGAAGGCAGCGTTCCGGCCCAGGCGCCGAAAAAGGCCAGCGAACCGGCCGAAAGCGCACGCAACTTCCTCGGTTTCCGCGATGGCTCGGCCAACCCGGACTCCAACAACCAGAAGACCATGAACGAAGTGGTCTGGGTCCAGCCGGGCAGCGATGAACCGGCCTGGGCGGTACACGGCAGTTATCAGGCAGTGCGCATCATCCGCAACCTGGTCGAGCGCTGGGATCGTACGCCGCTGCAGGAACAGGAAGGCATCATCGGCCGGGTCAAGACCACCGGCGCGCCAATGGACGGCCACAAGGAAACCGACATCCCCGATTACGTGGCCGATGCCGCGGGCAAGAAAACGCCCATGGATGCCCATATCCGCCTGGCCAACCCGCGCACCCGTGAGAGTCAGGCCAACCTGATCCTGCGTCGTCCGTTCAACTACTCCAATGGCGTGATGAAGAACGGCCAGCTTGACATGGGCCTGTTGTTCATCTGCTACCAGCATGATCTGGAGAAAGGCTTTATCACCGTGCAGACCCGCCTTAACGGCGAGCCGCTGGAGGAATACCTCAAGCCTGTGGGCGGCGGTTATTTCTTCACCCTTCCGGGCGTGGTCAATGACCAGGACTTCATCGGTCGCTCGCTGCTCGCGGCGTCGGCTCCCCCTTCAACAAAAACCGCTTGAACCCACAACCCTTAACCGGAAACCATCCATGAAAAAGACGCCTCTCGCTTTGCTGCTTACCCTGGGCTTGCTCCAGACCCCATTGGCCGCCTTCGCCGCAACCGCGCCGCTGGATCTGGTTGGTCCGGTTTCGGACTACAAAATCTATGTGACTGAGGAAGTCGGCAAACTGGTCGATGAAACCCAGAAGTTCACCGATGCAGTGAAGAAAGGTGACATCGCCACCGCCAAGAAACTGTACGCGCCAACCCGCGTTCACTACGAAGCCATCGAGCCGATCGCCGAGCTGTTCAGTGACCTGGACGCCTCCATCGACTCCCGCGTCGATGACCACGAGCAAGGCGTAAGCGCTGAAGACTTCACCGGCTTCCATCGTCTGGAATACGCCCTGTTCTCGCAGAACAGCACCAAGGACCAGGCTGCCCTGGCCGACAAGCTGATGACTGACGTCAAGGACCTGCAGACCCGCATCGCCGGCCTGACCTTCCCGCCTGAGAAAGTCGTCGGTGGTGCAGCTGCACTGCTGGAAGAAGTTGCCGCGACCAAGATCTCCGGTGAAGAAGACCGCTACAGCCACACTGACCTGTATGACTTCCAGGGCAACGTAGACGGCGCGAAGAAAATCGTTGACCTGTTCCGTCCGCAGATCGAGAAATCCGACAAGGCTTTCGCTGCCAAGGTCGACAAGAACTTCGCCACCGTGGACAAGATCCTGGCCAAGTACAAAACCAAGGACGGCGGTTTCGAGACTTATGACAAAGTCAAAGAAAACGACCGTAAAGCCCTGGTCGGCCCAGTCAACACCCTGGCTGAAGACCTGTCCACCCTGCGTGGCAAACTGGGTCTGAACTAAGACTCGGTGCCGGACAGCCGCAAGGGTTGTCCGGTGTGATACCTATGTGGGAGCGGATTCATCCGCGAAAGCGATCTTACTGGCGACGCTCATGCATCGAATGTACTACCGCCTTCGCGAATGAATTCGCTCCCACAATGGTTTCACTGATAGGACTCGTTACGCTTTCTCACCCATCAAATCCCGCTAAACCAGTTATACCCCTGATCTTCCCAATACCCGCCCAGGTTCTCGTTGCTGACGATAATCTCGACGATATGCTTGGGATTCTTGAAGCCCAGTTTGGTCGGCACCCGCACCCGCAGTGGATAACCGTAGTCCGGTGGCAAGGCGACTTCACCGAAGTCCAGTGCCAGCAGGGTCTGGGGATGCAACGCCGTGGGCATGTCCAGGGTCGAGTAATAGCGATCCGCACACTTGAAGCCGACATAACGCGCTGTGGTATCGGCGCCGATGGCTTCGAGGAAGGTCTTGAGCGGCACCCCACCCCACTGGCCAATGGCGCTCCAGCCTTCGATGCAGATCAGCCGGGTGATATCCGTGCGTTGCGGCAGCTTGCGCAGGCCGTCCAGGGTCCAGGATTGTTTGTCCCGCACTAGGCCCGAGACCGCCAGTTTGTAGTCGGAGATGTCCAGGTCCGGAACGTTGTACTCGGGGTAGAACGCGTTGAAGGGGAACGGATTGGTCAACTGCGCCTTGCTGTAGACCGGCGCCAGTTTCTGCCCGCTGAACAGCCAGGCCTGGACCCGGTCATTCCAGCGCGACATGGCCCACAACGCCTTGTCGACCTGATCGCCGTCCTGCAGATTGCAGCCGGTGAGCATGGCCATGGCGCCAACGGTCAAACCGCCACGCAGGAAAGCCCGGCGCTGGATATTGGCCAGTTGCGTCTGCTGTGCCGGTTCCAGGCGAACGGCCGTGGTAATGCGCTTGCGCGGTTTATTCATGGCCTTGCTCCGCAGAATGACGCCCGCCCGTGATCATCGGCAGCAGGGTCTTGGGCACCAACAGCACCAGTGCCAGATGCACGACGACAAAGGCGCCGATGGCGGCCATGGCAACGAAATGCACCTTGCGCGCGGTGTCGAAGCCGCCCATCAAGGCCGCCAGTTCCTGAAACTGCACCGGCTTCCAGATCGCCAGGCCCGAGAGCACGATCAGCACACCCATGGCCAGTACCAGCCAGTACATCAGCCGCTGCACGGCGTTATAGCGCCCATGCTCATGGACCAGGCGCAAGCGCAGTGCGGCGATCAGGTCGCGCTTCACCGCAATCGGCGAGACGGGTAACAGGTCACGCTTGAAATGGCGGCTGAACAGGCCATACAGCACATAGATCAGCCCATTGATCACCAACAGCCACATCACGGCGAAGTGCCAGGCGATAGCGCCGCCGAGCCAGCCACCGAGAGTGAGGGATTTGGGAAAGGTAAAGGCGAACAGGGGCGATGCATTGAAGATCTCCCAGCCGCTCATGAACATACAGGTCATGCCGATGGCGTTGAGCCAATGGGTCAGGCGCACCGGCCAGGGATGAATGCGACGAGGTTTCATCGGGATCTCCTTATAGGCGCACCGAGCCTGCCCGCGAAGGGATGCAGGCAGGCTCGGTGCAGGCATCGCTCAGCTTACATCGGCGGAGTGAAACCATCCTTGCCAACGGCTACGCCACGGGCGCTCTTGCCGTCATCGGCCGGGAACAGCACGATCTTGGCACCGGCCTTGAGTTCGCTGCGCTCACCCGGTTGCACGTAGGCAATCGGCACGTCTTCTGGAACCACCAGCTGTTTCTCGCCGCCTTTGTACTGCACGGTCAGGGTCCGGCCATTGGCCTTGGACAGCTTGCCCACGGTGCCATTGGTCATGGTGCCGGTGGTGCCATCAGCATTTTCCCAACCGTAGTGACCTTCGCCGCTGCCCTTGAGGCTGGCTTCGAATACGGTCACTTCCAGGGCTTTGAGGCTGCCGTCGGACTGCGGGATCGCGGCAGAACCGACAAAACTGTCGGCCTTGATCGAATCCAGATCAGTCTTGGAGATCAGGCGGATACCGGTCTTGTCGGTCAGCATGATGCTCTGGTGCTGACCGGCGCGAGTGGTGTAGTTCAGGGTATCGGCCTGAACGCTGTCGATGGTGCCGCGCAGCGGCTTGACCACCGGCATATCGGCTGCCTGTGCGGCAATCGCAGCGCCGAGCATGAGCAAGCCGAACGTGGTGTGCAATGCAGTCTTCATCAAAGATTCCTTGGCAGGGTTGAATGTGTACCGATCATTGCGCGGCTACCGGCACTCAGGCATGACCGGGGCGTGACATTTTTGTCATTTAACCGGGCGGCCACGCAGATCGTTTAAGTCGTTCAAAGGGATTGACAACATTTCTGACTATTGGTTACGTCGGGCTGTCAGTTGATAAACACCACTGGCAAAGGCCTGGAACAAAACGGGCCCTTAACTTAATCGATATAAACAGCACGGCTATCCGGCAGGCGCAGTTGCGCATTGCACGGTAGCGGCTATCCAAAATAAAAATGGAGCTTTTTATGCCAAGTAAATTTTGTAAATCCAATACTTTTTTCGCCGCGCTGTTTCTTGCGTATTCTGGCGCTGCTATGAGTTCAGGTCACCCGATGGCTTTTCTTCATGCTGACGGGCATGCAGCGCAATCAATTACGCCGAAAATAATGAAAGTAGAACAGACTGAGCCTGTGGCAATTGATTTGCCGGACGAACTGAACAAGATCAGGGGTAGTCTGGAGATTGGCGAGTCTGTGAAGTACTACAGCTTTACGGCTATCCGAGGGCAAAAGGTGATGATTCGTGAGATTCGCTATAACGATCAGCAATCTCCGTGGAAAATCGAGTATAAGGTTGATCAGCATTGGACGATTGTGACACCCGGCAAGTCCGAAATCACAGATACGCTAATCCCCAATCAGCAGGTGAAGGTTAGAATCTCAAACGACCCTGGAAAACCAGTCCCACCCGGGACGCCTTATGGACTGCAAATCAGTTCGGCCCCTTATCTCGTCAATCACAGGGTTATCGGGGATGCTGATCGCTATGCCATTCACTTCCCTGTTTATAAATTCGTCAACACCTTCGAATGGTTTACCCACGTGCGTGACTCAACAGGCCACCCTCTAAAAGGAGTCACTATCGAGCTACGCATGGATATAGATGATAAATCCCCCTTTGGCGGCCAGGTTTACCGCAAAGACAGTAATCACGGTGGAGCCATGCTCACCAATATCACCCTACCCGCCTGCGTGGGTAGGTATACGACGACTCCATTCGTAGGCGTGTTCGACTTCAGGACCAAGTGGCAACTGACTTACAACACCGGCAATTGGTATATGAGTCCTGAAGGTCATGAGGAGGGAGGCGTTGGCAGACGATACGGTGATCGCGTGCCATTGGTACATATTTGCACCCAAAAAATAGTCGGGGAATACG
Organism: Pseudomonas sp. JUb42; assembly: GCF_024807945.1. Taxonomy (GTDB): domain Bacteria; phylum Pseudomonadota; class Gammaproteobacteria; order Pseudomonadales; family Pseudomonadaceae; genus Aquipseudomonas. The sequence goes on from NZ_JANUFD010000004.1 coordinate 254,086, forward strand.
TAGCTAAATTGACCATGCTAACGGAAAGCCATTCGTCAGCATGGTCTGCGCCTGTTTTATCAAAAACGAGAGAAATACCGTGCAAATTTTCCATTCATTCCGTCAATTGTACGATCGACGAAACTGATCAACGCCCGGGTATACTGGACAGCGTGTGATTTAAATTCAGAATGCTCATTTGCCAGCTTGGAGAACAAGCTTATTTCATCCGAACTTAATTTACCCGATGGCGAACACGCTCTTAACTCACCTGCTTCACCCACTGAAAAACGTACATCCTTCGGATCTAATCCTGCCGCAACCAACTCTTTTTGCAAATCATCAGCAATCGAGTCCATGTCTCGGGCCAGTGCGCTGGCATAACTCTTCATCTTATGTATTTTCTCATACTCATAACTTTTCCAGCTCGACGTGTTGGAGATAGTTGTACCACCACTTGCACCCTTGGTAACCACTTGCCTTAATTCAAACTCATGATAAACCGCCCCTTCCGGAGTTCCCGGTTCGCTCATCACTCGCAGGCAGTCCTCCTCGATACCCTTATCAAGAACAACGCCTTCTTTTTTCGCTTTGTGGTAGGCGGCTTCCACCGCCTGTTTATAAGTATGATTGGGGTTGATATTTATACACAACGTCACGGTTATTCCTCATTATCAGCGATTCCAATCGGCTTAACGGCAGTCTTCAAAAAACGCTGACCTGACAATGAGGAAGGGAGTTTCTGCATTTCGTGTATGAAAAGACTTACTCCATGGCCGGTGGGAGCGGATTTATCCGCGAACACTGTATTTCAAATGATGAATTTATGCCGATTTCAGCGGCCTCTTCGCGAATGAATTCGCTCCCACAATTGGACATCACCCGCACTCGATGACAGAAATGTAACCGACAAGCGCCGACCACTTGGTTAGACTTCAAGCCCCGCTGCACCAGACGGCCTGCGCCATGCATATTCTCCTCATCGAAGACGACACAAAGACCGGCGAGTACCTTAAGAAGGGCCTTGGCGAGTCCGGCTATAAAGTCGATTGGGCTCAGCATGGGGCCGATGGCCTGCATCTGGCCCTGGAGAACCGCTATGACCTGATCGTGCTGGATGTGATGCTGCCCGGCATAGACGGCTGGCAGATCATCGAAGTGCTGCGGGCCAAACAGGACGTACCGGTGTTGTTCCTGACCGCACGGGACCAGTTGCAGGACCGCATCCGTGGCCTTGAACTGGGCGCCGATGATTATCTGGTCAAGCCATTTTCCTTTACCGAACTGCTGCTGCGCATCCGCACCATCCTGCGCCGTGGCGTGGTGCGCGAGGCTGATCATTTTCATCTGGCCGATCTGGAGTTGGATCTGTTGCGCCGACGGGTCACCCGCCAGCAGCAGGTCATCGTCCTGACCAACAAAGAATTTGCGCTGTTGCATCTGTTGCTGCGTCGCGAAGGCGACGTGCTGTCACGGGCGCAGATCGCTTCGGAAGTCTGGGACATGAATTTCGACAGCGACACCAATGTCGTCGACGTGGCGATCAAGCGCCTGCGCAGTAAGGTCGACCTGCCCTACCCGGTCAAACTCATCCATACCGTGCGCGGCATCGGCTACGTCTGCGAGGTGCGGCCATGCGAGCCCGACCGCCCAGCCTGACCCTGCGCTCGACCCTGGCCTTTGCCCTGGTGGCTATGATCAGTGTCGGCAGCGCTGGCATGTTCCTCTACGAAACCACCAAGGCCACGGTGTTCGAACGCTCCGACGGTGGCGTACTGGCGCGTCTGGATCATTTTCGCAAGCTGCTGCGCTATGACCTGACCCTCGATCAGTTGATGGCCAGCCCGCAGTTGTTCGAAAACATGCTCAATAACGAGGACGATATTTTCATCCTCGGCGAGCCGGGCAAGGTGCCGGTGATTCAGGTCAATCCGCTGCAAGCCCGATTGCCGAGTCTGGAAACCGTCAAACAGGATCAACCGCTGCATATTTCCGATCTGCGCAGCGGCGCCAGCCCCCAGGGTATTCCTCTGCGGGCAGCGTCGGTGCAGGTACTGGCCAATGGCATTGAGCTGCATCTGCAGGCCGCCCATGTCCTGACCAGGGAAATGGCCATGCTCGCGACCTTTCGCCAGCGCATCTATGCCGCCATGGTCATGGCTTTTTTGATCACTGCGCTGCTCGGTTATGTCCTGCTGCGCCGGGGCCTGCGACCGTTGCGCGACATGGCCGCCCATGCTGCCGTCATCACCCCGGCACGCCTGCACAATCGTCTGGACTACCACGACACCCCCGTCGAGCTGCACCAATTGGGCGAGGCCTTCAATGCCATGCTCGATCGCCTGCACGATGGCTATCAGCGCCTGACCCAGTTTTCCGCCGACCTGGCCCATGAAATTCGCACCCCGCTGGGTTCGTTGATGGGCCATTGCCAAGTCGCGTTGCGCCAGCCACGCAGCGCCGACGAATACCAGGCATTGTTGGCCTCCAATCTGGAAGAACTGGAGCGGATATCGCGGTTGGTGGAAAGCATCCTGTTCCTGGCCCGGGCCGATGAAGCGCAATCAGTACTGGAACGCCAGCCCCTGCAACTGCATGACGAGCTGCAACGGGTGGCCGGGTATTTCGAGGGACTGGCTGAAGAGCGCCAGCTGATTCTGCATACCCAGGGCGACGGTAGCGTGGAGGCAGACCCGATCCTGCTGCGCCGGGCATTAAGCAATCTGGTAGCCAATGCCATCCGCTATGCCGACCCGGACAGCACCATTACCCTGCGGGTCGAACAGCGCGACGGTCATTGCCTGATCGAGGTCGACAATCAGGGACCGGTGCTGACCGAGGCGGCCCTGGGCAAACTGTTCGACCGCTTCTACCGGGGTGACGCCTCGCGCAACCAGAGCTCCGACTCCAATGGCCTCGGGCTGGCCATTGTCGCCGCCATCATGCATTTGCACGGTGGTCGGGTCAGCGTGGCGCAGTCGACCTATGGCCGGATCTGCTTCACGCTGGCTTTTGCGACAACGCACTGATCAGTAGTGAAAGCGCTTGATGGCTTCCGGCAGGCTGAAAGATACCGGCTCAGGTTGCTCGCTCAATCGCGCGACAATGAACAACTTGTTGACGTCGTAGACCATGTGTTCAAGGAAGCAATTGACCATGCGATAGCGCTCGATGGTGAACCACTGATTCATGATCCGCATCTTTTCCTCCATATCGCCGTCGTCGCCTTCTGCCCCGCTGCCGGGACCATAGACGTTATGACTTTCGAAGAGCAGATAGCCACCGGGCTTCAGGCATAACGCGATTTTCCTGATGTAGTTTTCAAACCCCATATTCAGGTTGCCATCGATCGTATGGTGGTTGGAAAACGACAGCACTACATCGAACTTCTGCTGCGGCTGGTATTGGGTGAAGTCACCCTCAACAATCCGCACATTAGTGCGCTTCAAATACTTGGCCGTATCCACGGCAATCTTGTTGAGATACGGATTGAGCTCAACACCCAGCACCGACTTGGCCCGACGCGCGCAGTAGGCTGCAACGAATCCACAGTTACTGCCGATATCGAGCACTTCGGCATTGTCCAGCAGGCTGTCGACGTCATATTGGCGAAAGCGGAAACCTGTTGGCTTGGCCCCCGTGATGCCGATCTCCTCAAGCCCCTGGTAGTAGTAACCCTGGGTGTACTGCTTGCCCTTGGGCCAGTTTTTCTTTTGTTCATTCAAGTGCCGTCGCAGGCGCCGGTGAATGAAGAAATGGCCCCTGGCCAATCCCCTCCAGAAATCGAAGAACGACATCTTTACGCCATAGGAAATCGCCATACATGCTCTCTTGGTCTGGATTCCGGGAGTGTCAATAACCCTGCGACACCCCCGCTTTTTATCCTTTCCTAGCTAAAGTCGTGCCGCCTCAGGACTTCTTGTCGTGGTTGATCGTCAGCGTATAGAACGTCGCCGCCCCGCCTTCGGTGGCATATCCGGTGTTGTCCTGGGTATACACCCCGGCCTTGAAGTACAGCTGCTTGCTGCCCCAGGACGGATCGAGAGCGGCACTCCAGTAGAAGTTGGCGGCGTTGATGCTCAGATTGCCATTGGCCGTGAGGTGGATGGTGTAGGTGAAACGCTGATTGAGCTTCACACCGGTAGCGATCTCGATCACCAGCGGCTCGGAAGTCGGCGTCGGGCGAAACTTGGCGACGATGTTGCCGGTCGCGGTCTTCTCCTTGTACTGATACTCCAGCTTCACCAGCGGCTCAGTGCTCTGATAGCAATGGATCTGGCCGATGACGATCTTGCCGGTGGACGGCACCTGGCTGACCATCAGCGCCGCCCGCAGAAAGTTGTCAGCCTGGGAAAACAGCCAGTTGTGCACGCTGCCATCGGCATTGGTCTCGCGCAGCTCGGTGCGCGGGTAAATGGCGTTGTCAGTCTTGCTGCCGGTGACCGGAGCCCAGAAGAACAACGTGTCGCCTGAGCGGAAATAACCATCCTGGTAACCCTGGACCAGACGCGGGGTGGCAATGGTCAGGGCGGGTGTGCCGACGGGGACTGAGAGATTCCAGGTGGCGAGATCGATCATGACAGTAGCTCGTTGGTGCGCTTTGCACACCGGTTCAAGGTTTCGGACCGGTGCCTGCGACACCGGATTTGTGACCTCACGGCTATCGGCTGAATCGTTTAGTTTTTAAACAGGGTGCTCGCCAACAAACTGGCGAAAAGGCCGCTGGAGTGGGGCTGTGCCACTATTTTGAGATCGTGCTTGGACGCGGAGCAAAAAGCGGCGTTTCAACGCAGGCATTGAAAGTCGTGGCGGGGGACTACAGAAGGGGCGTCAGTTTTTTGATTCAGGCGTGACGGATTTAGCGAAAAATAGTTCCTGAAAAACCTCATTTACCGACAAGCGGTAATGCCTGACACTAGCTCCGGTGCACCTGTGGGAGCGAATTTATTCGCGAATACTTTCAGGCGACACATATCTTTTGATATTCGGCCCTCTTCGCGGATGAATCCGCTCCCACAAAATCGCAGTGGCGAAGCGAGTGTCACATCAGCGCTGATATCGCCGCACCACACTGGTATTACCCAGCACATGCCCCTTGATCCGCGTGCGCAATTCGCTGGCAGTCAGCCCCGCTTCCAGGGCATCGGGCGCCAGGTCCAGGGCATAGAGCTGAATCACATAATGATGCGGGCTATCGCCTATCGGCGGACATGGGCCCAGATAAGTCGTCACGCCGCGGGTGTTCTTGCCGCCGACACCGGGCAGCTTGCCCTCGCCGCCGACATTCTCGGCCAGCTTGCCGAGATCGGCCGGCAAACCGTAATGCACCCAGTGATCGACACCCAACCCTTTCTGACCGTCAGGATCCTGCAGGATCAGGGCAAAACTTTGGGTCCCGGCCGGGACCTGGCCCCAATGCAGCGCCGGGGAGACATTGTCACCGCCGCAATCACCGACGTTACTGGCGTTCTGGCGACTGAAAAAAGCGCCATCCCCCGCCCCCGGGGTCTGCACATTAAAAGGTTCGCCAGCCTCGGCCATGCCCGTCAGGCCCAATAGCAGAGCGCCGGTCGCCCAGCAGCTGCGGCGCAGATATCGCGATAAACCGTGCATACACATCCCTCGTCAGATCAGCCCGTCAGGATAGGCCATCCCGGTTAACAATGAGTTAACGCTGCCGCTCGGCATTTTTCATTTGACGGCAGACATTTGTTACGAGATATTTAGTTAGCTTCCTAATAATGTTGCAGCTAGCAATATGAAGCCTAACTATTCACTTCGCGCCAAATGGTCCAGCCATGCAACTCGATCTCCTGCAAATGAACGTCACCGGCGGCATGGTCGCAGCGTCTCGCCAATGGCGACGCATCTGCCAGACCACGCTGGGTTCTTCCGGCGTGTCCGAAGCCTGCGCAGCACCGCTGTTGATGATCATGCGCCTGGGTGATGGCGTGCGTCAGGTCACCGTGGCCCACGCCTGCGGGATGGAAAGCCCGTCTCTGGTGCGCCTGCTGGACCAACTGTGCAAGGCCGATATCGTCCTGCGCAGCGAAGACCCCACCGACCGTCGCGCCAAGTGCCTGAGCCTCACCGCCAGTGGTCGCACCATAGGCCTGAAGATCGAGAACGAGCTGATCCGCCTGCGCCGCGACGTGCTGCAAAACGTCGCCCCGGCCGACCTGGACGCAGCACTGCGGGTGTTCAAGGCCTTCGCCGATGCCACCAATCCGGACAACCCGGAGGCCCAGTGAAAGGCTTTTTCGATGGCGTGCCACCGGCGCGGGACTGGTTCTACGGCGTGCGCACCTTTGCGGCGTCCATGCTGGCGCTGTATATCGCCCTGATCATGGAAATGCCCCGTCCTTACTGGGCCATGGCCACGGTCTATATCGTCTCAAGTCCTTTTGTCGGCCCCACCAGTTCCAAAGCACTGTACCGCGCACTGGGCACGCTCGCCGGGGCGGCGGCGTCGGTCTTCATCGTACCGATGTTCGTGCAGACCCCACTATTACTGGCGATCGTCATCGCTTTATGGACCGGCACCCTGCTGTTTCTGTCCCTGCACCTGCGCACGGCCAACAGCTATGCGTTGATGCTGGCCGGCTACACCATGCCGCTGATTTCCCTGCCGGTGGTGGATAACCCCCTGGCAGTGTTCGATATCGCCGTAGCCCGTACCGAAGAGATTTTCCTCGGTATCGTCTGCGCCGCCGTGGTCGGCAGCATGTTCTGGCCGCGGCGTCTGGCTCCAGTACTGCGTGACGCTACGGCTAAGTGGTTCAGCGACGCCTCGGCCTATAGCGACCGCTTCCTCGGCCGTGATGTCCAGGCCGACGCCATCGCGTCGCTGCGCACCGCCATGGTCACCACCTTCAACGGTCTGGAAATCATGATCGGCCAGTTACCCCATGAAGGCGCACGGGCCCAGACCGTACGCAATGCCAAGGAACTGCGCGGACGGATGATCCACCTGCTGCCGGTGATGGACGCCCTCGACGACGCCCTGTGGGCACTGGAACGGCGCACTCCGGAACAACTGGCCAACCTCGCACCGCTGCTGATCGAGGCCCGGGCCTGGCTGGAAAATACCGCCCAGGGCCCGCAGGATCAACAATGGCAGGCCCTGCACGCCGAGCTGGAACGCCTGCAACCCACCGCCACGCAACTGGACGACCGCCGCCAACTGGTGCTGTCCAACGCCCTCTATCGGCTGGGCGAGTGGATCGACCTGTGGCAGGACTGCCGCAGTCTGCAACTGGCCATCAATACCGACGACCAGTCGCCGTGGCGCGCAGTCTATCGGCACTGGCGCCTGGGGCGACTGACGCCGTTCCTCGACCGCGGCCTGATGCTCTATTCAGTCGCGACTTCGGTGCTGGCAATCATCGTCGCGTCGTTACTGTGGATACTGTTGGGCTGGCAGGACGGCGGTGCCGCCGTGGCCCTGGCCGCCGTGGCGTGCAGTTTCTTCGCCGCCATGGACGACCCGGCGCCGCAGATCTACCGGTTCTTCTTCTGGACCCTGCTCTCGGTGCTGTTCGCCAGCCTGTATCTGTTCGTGGTACTGCCCAACCTGCATGACTTCCCGATGCTGGTCCTGGCCTTCGCCGTGCCATTCATCTGCGTCGGCACCCTGACCGTACAACCGCGCTTTTACCTGGGCACCCTGCTGACCATCGTCAACACCTCGTCCTTTATCAGCATCCAGAGCGCCTACGACGCCGACTTCCTCAACTTTCTCAATTCCAACCTGGCCGGGCCGGCAGGTTTGCTGTTCGCCTTTATCTGGACCCTGGTAATGCGCCCGTTCGGCACGGAAATGGCCGCCCGGCGCCTGACCCGCTTCAGCTGGAAGGACATCGTCACCCTGACCGAACCCGCCACCCTCGCCGAACATCGGCGCATGGGCGTGAAAATGCTCGACCGGCTGATGCAGCACCTGCCCCGCCTGGCCGCCACCGCCCAGGACACCGGCATTGCCCTGCGCGAACTGCGCGTGGCGCTGAATCTGCTCGACCTGCTGGCCCACATTCCCCGGGTCCATGCGGCGCAACAACTATTACTGCGCCAGGTGGTGAATGAGGTCGGCAACTATTTCAAAGCCTGTCTCAAGGCCCGCGAACGCCTGGCCGCGCCCAAGGGTCTGCTGATGACCATGGACCGCGCCCGCCGCGCCCTGAACAGTCAGACCCTGGCCGACGACCCGTCACGCCTGCACCTGCTGCACGCCCTCAGCGGCCTGCGCCTGGCCCTGTTGCCGGGTGTGGAGATCGTCGACGTGGCCAGCGAGCCGGAAGAACAACCGCCCTATGGCATTGATGGAGCACCCATATGATCGGTGACCTGGATATCAGCGGGGTCTTCGTTCCGACCTTTCTGGCGCTGATGGGCATCGCCTACCTGCTGTTCGTGCCGCTGCACGCCCTGTTGCTGCGGGCCCATTTTTACCGCCTGGTCTGGCACCGGGCCTTGTTCAACGTCTGTCTCTACGCCCTGCTGCTCGGCGCTGTGGACACTCTCAGCCGATATCTGATGACATGAAAAAACCGCTGCTGACTTTGGGCCGTGTGGTCCTGACCCTGCTGATAGTGATCTTTGCCGCCATCGTCGTCTGGCGCATGGTGCTGTACTACATGTATGCGCCCTGGACCCGCGACGGACATATCCGCGCCGATATCATCCAGATCGCCCCGGACGTGTCCGGGCTGATCCAGAAAGTCGAGGTGACCGACAACCAGCCGGTACGCAAGGGCCAGGTGCTGTTCACCATCGATCAGGACCGCTTCCGCCTGGCCCTGCGCCAGGCCCAGGCCACCGTGGCCGAGCGCAAGGAAACCTGGGAACAGGCTCAGCGCGAGAGCAAGCGTAACCGTGGCCTGGGCAACCTGGTCGCTCGGGAGCAACTGGAAGAAAGCCAGTCCAAGGAAGCCCGCGCCCTGTCGGCGCTGAATGAATCCCAGGTGGCGGTGGATGCTGCGCAGTTGAACCTGGACCGCTCGGTGATCAAGAGCCCGGTAGACGGCTACCTCAACGACCGCGCACCTCGTGAACATGAATTCGTCAGCGCCGGCCGCCCGGTGCTGGCGATAGTGGACAGCAACTCGTTCCATATCGACGGCTACTTCGAGGAAACCAAGCTCGACGGCATTCATATCGGCCAGGGCGTGGATATCCGCGTGATCGGCGACAACGCCCGTCTGCGCGGCCATGTGGTGAGCATCGTCGCCGGTATCGAAGACCGTGACCGCACCAGCGGCAGCAACCTGCTGCCCAACGTTAACCCGGCTTTCAGTTGGGTACGCCTGGCCCAGCGCATTCCAGTGCGTATTGCCTTCGATGACGTGCCCAAGAACTTTCGCATGATCGCCGGACGTACCGCCACGGTGTCGATCATCGATGACAGCAAGGCACACAAAGACGGCGCTGCCGCCCCAGGAGCCGCGCAATGATACGCAGTGCACGCCTGACAGCTCTCGGTTTCAGCATGCTGCTGGCGGGCTGCCAGATGGTCGGCCCGGATTACCACCTGCCCAAGGACGCCGCCGTCAATCGCCCGGATTTGCAGGGCGAACTGGCTGGCACCTCGGTCAATGTCGTCTCTGCGCCGGTTCCCCAGGACTGGTGGCGCCTGTATCAGGACCCGCGCCTCGACGCTCTGGTACAGCAGGCACTGGCCTCCAATACCGACCTGCGCGTCGCCGCCGCCAACCTGCAGCGGGCCCGCTATCAGAATGCCGAGGCCGAGGCCGCCGGTGGCTGGAGCGGCAAGGCCAGCGCTGCGGCAGAACGCATTCAGGAGTCCGGGCAGGCCTTCCTGCTGACGGAGAAAGTCCCGGTGGCCAATATCGGCGACGTCGGCATCAGCACTTCGTACCAGTTCGATCTTTTCGGCACGCTGCAGCGCGGCATCGAGGCGAGCCAGGCCAATATCGATGCGAGCCAGGCCGCCGCCGACACAGCGCGGATCACCCTGGTTGCCGATGTGGTGCGGGCCTATACGCAGATCTGCGCGGCCAACGAAGAACATGAAATCGCCCTGCACTCGCTGGACCTGCAACAGCAGAGCGTGAACCTGACCCAGCGCCTGCGCGATGCCGGGCGCGGCGACGAGACCCAGGTCACCCGCTCCCAGACCCAATTCAAGTCCCTGCGCGCCGAACTGCCGCGCTACCAGGCCGCACGGCAGACCGGGCTGTATCGCCTGTCGATGCTGCTGGCCAAGCCCCTGGAGCAATTGCCCAAGGGCGTCGAAAGCTGCAACGAGCTGCCCCATATCGCCCAGGTCATGCCGGTGGGTGATGGCGCCTCGCTGCTGGCCCGCCGTCCGGATGTGCGCCAGGCCGAACGACGTCTGGCGATGTATACCGCTGGCATCGGCGTCGCTACCGGCGAGCTGTATCCGAGCGTCAGTATCGGCGCCACCGTGGCCACCGTGGGTATCCTCGATGATCTGGGCAAGCCTTCGACCAACCGCTGGGGCTTTGGCCCGCTGATCAGCTGGACGATCCCCAGCAATGGCTCCCGCGCACGGATTCATGAAGCCGAAGCCTCGACCCAGGCCGCCCTGGCGCATTTCGACGGTGTGGTGCTCAACGCCATCCGTGAAACCCAGACCGGCCTTGCCGAATACACCGCCCTGCTGGAACGCCGCGACGCCCTGGCCGATGCCGAGACCTCCGCGCAACAGGCCGCCGACCAGACTCACCGTTTCTATCAGGCCGGTCGCGCTTCCTTCCTCGCCGACTTGCAGGCGACCCGTACCTACACCGATGTACGCGCCCAACTCGCCGCCGCCAATACTCAAGTGGCCATGGGGCAGATCAACCTGTTCCTCGCATTGGGTGGGGGTTGGGAGGCAACGCCCGCCGCGCCGAAGAAATAGCCTTGCCGCACGCAGCGAGGACTGGTGGGAGCGGATTTATCCGCGAAGACCATGGTGAGAACGATACAAATGTGTCGATACTACCGGCCTCTTCGCGAATAAATTCGCTCCTACCCTGTCCTATGGGTCTTCACACCTTTTTTATAAAGACGGAGCCCCCCCATGCGCACTCTCGAACTGGCAGGCAAGAATGTACCGGTGATCGGCCAGGGCACCTGGCATATGGGTGAGAATCCGGCGCAAGGCTCGGCCGAGATTTCAGCGCTGTGCCAGGGCATCGAACTGGGCATGACGCTGATTGATACCGCCGAGATGTACGGCGAAGGCGGCGCCGAGGAAGTGGTCGGCAAGGCCATTGCCGGGCAGCGCGACAAAGTCTTCGTGGTCAGCAAGGTCTACCCGCACAATGCCAGCCGCCAGGGCGTCGCAGATGCCTGCGAGCGCAGCCTGCGGCGCATGAAGACCGACTACATCGATCTCTATCTGCTGCACTGGCCCGGCCAGCATCCCCTGGAAGAGACCGTCGAAGCCTTCGAACGCCTGCGCGCCAGCGGCAAGATCGGCCGCTGGGGCGTGTCCAATTTCGACGTCGCCGATATGTTCGAACTGGGCGATCCGGCTTGTGCAACCAATCAGGTGTTGTACAACCCCGAAGCCCGAGGTATCGAGTTCGACCTGTTGCCGTGGATGCAGACTCAGCACATGCCGCTGATGGCCTACTGCCCGATCGGCCAGGCGGGCAATCTGCTGCATCATCCCGAATTGCTCAAGGTCGCTGCCCGGCACAACGCCAGCGCCGCGCAGATCAGCCTCGCCTGGGTGCTGCGCAATCCAGGCGTCGTGGCGATTCCCAAAGCGGTGGATCCGCTGCATCTACGCCTCAATGCGGCAGCAGCCGATTTGCAACTGACGGACGAAGACCTGCGCGACCTCGATCGAGCCTGGCCAGCCCCCATCCGCAAGCAGCGCCTGTCTATGGTCTGAACGCAGCAGCGATGCAGTAACAACAAGCAACAAACTGACACAAAACTGAAATAACAGCTTGTCATGCTCCGGACACATTTCAGATTGCCAAGGATTGGCAGCCTCCCGTCCAGCGAGCAACCATGAACCAAAGCATCGTCCAGAATCAAAAGGATTCCGATCTCTTCGGCCTGCTTTACGGTTTTCGCTTTCGCCCCGGCGAAAGCGGTCGGGAAATCGGCTCGGCGACCGCCCTGGGTTGCCTGCGCGAACCGGAAGATCCAGAGGAGTTCATCTGGCTGCACCTTAACCTGGCCCATGCCGGTTGCGAACGCTGGATGAAGGCCAATCTGGATCTGCCCGAAGAGTTCTTCGAAGCGCTGCACGAAGGCTCGCGCTCGACCCGCATCGAACACGTCGACTCAGCCCTGCTGGCAGTGGTCAACGACGTGGTCTTCGACTTCAACATGGTGTCCACCGATATTTCGACGCTGTGGGTCTGCACACTCGGCCATCTGCTGATCACTGCGCGCCTGCAACCCTTGCGCTCGGTGGACAAACTGCGCTCGTCGGTCAAGCGTGGTGAACAGTTCCGCTCGCCCCTGGAGCTGCTCGTACACCTGTTGCGCGATCAGGGCGAAGTACTGACCCAGTTCCTGCGCAAGACCAGCATCAGCGTGGACAAGATCGAAGACCAGTTGCTGTCCCAGCGCCTGAGTGCCAATCGCTCGGAACTGGGCGCCATGCGTCGGGTGCTGGTACGCCTGCAACGCCTGCTGGCCCTGGAGCCCGGCTCACTGATGCGTCTGCTGCACAAGCCGCCGGTGTGGCTGCTTGAGGAAGACGTGCAGGAATTGCGTCAGTCCACCGAGGAATCCTCTCTGGTGATCAACGACCTTACGGCCCTGGGCGAACGGATCAAGCTGTTGCAGGAAGAAATCGCCGCCAACCTCAACGAGCAGAGCAGCCGCACCCTGTACACCCTGACCGTGGTCACGGTACTGGCCCTGCCGATCAATATCGTCGCCGGTTTCTTTGGCATGAACGTCGGCGGCGTACCACTGGCCACTGATCCGAACGGCTTCTGGGTGCTGGTGGCGGTGGTAGCCAGCTTCACCCTGATCACCGCGCGCTGGGCGTTTCGCAAGCGTTCGGATTGAATCGTGGTGTTGTTGGAGTGAGGCTTGCCCGCGAATGATTCGCTGCGATACATCTGATGGACCTGATTTGCCCATTTCGCGGGCAAGCCACGCTCCAACGGAATCTTATTTCCGACTGAGGGTTGATCCAGGTCGCACATCTGTAACATTTTGAAATGATCATGCTCAATACCCTTACAAAACAGGATTTGCATGATGGCGACCAACACAATGACGGCTGACGCGCTGGGAAAAAGCGCCGGGGCCAGTCACAAGTTCGGCGGCAAGCCGGGCGTCATGACCATGGTGATGTTCTTCGCCGTGCTCGCCCTGGGCCTGCTGTATACCGCTTTCAGTCTCAAGCAGGACATGGACGATCTGCACACGGTCGTCACCACCTGGACACCGTTCCTGCTGTTGGGCGTGGCGTTGCTGATCGCCCTGGGCTTCGAATTCGTCAACGGCTTCCATGACACCGCCAACGCCGTCGCCACAGTGATCTACACCCACTCCCTGCCGCCCAGCTTCGCGGTGGCCTGGTCGGGTCTGTTCAACTTCCTCGGTGTGTTGTTTTCCAGCGGTGCGGTGGCCTTCGGCATCATCGCCCTGCTGCCGGTCGAGCTGATTCTGCAAGTCGGCTCTTCTGCCGGTTTCGCCATGATCTTCGCCCTGCTGATCGCCGCCATCCTCTGGAACCTCGGCACCTGGTGGCTGGGCCTGCCTGCCTCGTCTTCCCATACCCTGATCGGTTCGATTATCGGTGTCGGCGTCGCCAACGCCCTGATGCACGGTCGTGACGGCACCAGCGGCGTGGACTGGACCCAGGCCAGCAAGATCGGCTACTCGCTGCTGGTTTCGCCGCTGGTCGGTTTCGGTGCTGCCGCGTTGTTGCTGCTGGCCATGCGCCTGTTCATCAAGAACCGCGCCCTGTACAAGGCACCTGAAGGCGACGCACCGCCGCCATGGTGGATTCGCGGCCTGCTGATCCTGACCTGCACCGGCGTGTCCTTCGCCCACGGTTCCAACGATGGTCAGAAAGGCATGGGCCTGATCATGCTGATTCTGGTCGGCACCCTGCCGATGGCTTACGCCCTGAACCGCACCATGCCCGCCGATGAGGCCCTGCGCTTCTCGGCCGTGGCCGAAGTGACCCAACAGGCACTGGTCAAGAGCGTGTCCCAGCCTGCTCCCGCCGATTCGCGCCAGGTGTTGTCGGCCTATCTGGTCAGCAAACAAGCCACTCCCGAGCTGACGCCAGCACTGGCAGTGATGGTCGGCAAGATCGGTAACGACGTGAAAGGCTACGGTTCTCTCGACAAAGTACCGGCCGAAGCGGTTTCCAACGTACGTAACGACATGTACCTGACGTCCGAAACCATCCGCCTGATGGACAAGAACAAGGCGGTCAGCTTCGACGCCGATACCCAGGGCAAGCTCAAGCTGTTCAAGGACCAGATCGATAACGCCACGCGCTTTATCCCGCTGTGGGTCAAGATCGCGGTGGCCATCGCCCTGGGTCTGGGCACCATGGTCGGCTGGAAGCGCATCGTGGTGACCGTCGGCGAGAAGATCGGCAAGACCCATATGACCTACGCCCAGGGTGCCTCGGCGGAAGTGGTGGCGATGGTCACCATCGGCGCTGCGGACATGTACGGCCTGCCGGTCTCCACCACCCATGTGCTGTCATCGGGTGTCGCCGGCTCCATGGTCGCCAACGGCTCCGGCCTGCAACTGCGGACCCTGCGCAATCTGGCGATGGCCTGGGTCCTGACCCTGCCAGCGGCGATCCTGCTGTCGGGTTCGTTGTACTGGGTGTTTACCAAGTTGTTCTAAGAACTCTGCCAGCTAAACAAAAAGCCCACGCCAATGCGTGGGCTTTTTGCTTTCTGAGAACCTTGGGCCTGCATAGGTCCCGTGGGACCGGCTTCAGCCGGGAAGGCGTGCTCATTGATTAAAGAAATGTAGCGGCTGTACCGGCCCTTTCCCGGCTAAAGCCGGTCCCACAGAGCAAGAGGCTATTGATCCAATGGATTCTGCGGCACCTCGCCGCCATCGGCACTGGTATCGATACTCACCACCACCGACATCCCCGGCCGCAGGCGGTCGGCCTGGGGCTGGTCGGCGTCGACGATGATGCGTACAGGGATGCGCTGGGCGATCTTGACGAAGTTGCCGGTGGCGTTGTCCGCCGGCAACAGGCTGAACTCGGAGCCGGCCGCCGGGGAAATGCGCTGCACACGACCGTGCATCTTCTGATGATTCAGCGCATCGACCGTGAAACTTACCGGCTGGCCGAGGCGCACGTTAGCCATCTGGGTTTCTTTCATGTTGGCAATCACCCACAGATACCTGGGCACCAGGGCCATGAGCTGCGCCCCGGAGTTGACGTAGGCCCCAAGGCGCACGCCGATCTGGCCGAGCTGGCCATCCCGGGGCGCGAGAATGCGCGTGTTGGTCAAATCGATGCGCGCCAGTTCGATGGCCGCCTCGGCATTGGCCACCGAGGCTTCCAGGGACCCACGGTTGACGATCACGGTCTGCAGGTCCTGGCGGGAGATTTCCAGGGTTGCCTTGGCCTCTGCCACAGCGGCAGTCGCCTGGGCATCGGCGGCACGGGCGACGTCCAGCTCGCTTTTCGACACCGAACCATCAGTAACCAGTGCCTGGCTGCGGCGCAGATCGGCGGCGGCCTTGCGGCTTTGCGCGATGCTGCTGTCCAGGGCCGCCTGGCGCTGGGCGATGGTCGCCTCGGCACTGCGGCGTTGCTGCAGGTTATTGGCCAGGGCGGCCTTTTGCACGCCCAGTTGGGCCAGGGACTGGTCCAGATGCTGGCGGTAGATGCGGTCATCCAGGCGCACCAGCAGGTCGCCGGTCTTGACGAACTGGAAGTCTTTGACCGGTACTTCATAGACATAGCCACTCAACTGCGGGCCGATGATGGTGGTCTGACCCCGGACCAGGGCGTTGTCCGTGGTTTCGATGGGGCTGCTGAACGGCGGCAACTGCCAGGCGTACAGCACAATCAGCACACCGGCCAGGGCGACGCTGGCGAAGATCATCGAGGAGATGACGCGGGTGCGCACTGACCGCGGCTCGCTGGTCGGCGCTGCCGTCACCGGCGGTGGCGGTACAGCGGGTGGCGGCGTGGGTACAGGTGCTGCTGGCGGAGTCGTTTCAGTCATGAAGAGTGGGCGCCGTCGGGTTGAACTGGGAGCGAACTTACCGGCACTGGTGGCGCCGGTTCTATGGGTTTTGTGCTCATTTTCAGCCAGAGCGCCCGTGCCGAGGTCCAGACCATGGTCAGCACGGCGATCAAGGCAATGAGCATGAACATATCGTTATAGGCCAGAACGTTGGCTTCGCGAGTCGCCAGAGCCGCAAGACTGCGCATGCCCTGGCTGGTACGCAGGGCCGGGTCGGCGAAAAAGCTCGCGTAGGCGCCCCCGGCACTCTGCAAACGAGCCACCACCTGGGGGTCAAGCAAGGTCACATGCTCGACCAGCAGGCTGGAATGAAATTTTTCCCGCACCACCTGAAAGGTGCCGAACGCCGCCGAACCGATCAGCCCGCCGACGCTCTGGGTAATCCCGAACAGCACGGAAAAGCTGATCAGGTTGCGCGAGTTGCTGATCACCCCGCTGATCCCGAGAACCATGGTCGGGCCAAGAAAGAAGGTGCCGCCAAAGGCCAGCAGGAACTGGCTGAAATACATGTTCGATTGCCGGGTCAGGCTGGTCGAGCCGCTGTCCATCCAGGAGCCTGTGGCGATCAGGGCCAGGCAGATGATCAGCGGCTTGAACAGGTGCTGGGGGTTGATCGTCAGGACGCTGGTGGCAAGCCCTGCGACACTGCCCAGCAGCATGACCAGATACAGGGTTCGCAATTGTTCGGCGCCCATGTTCAGTGTCTGCAAGAAACCGATGGCCCCGGTTGCCGGCTCCGACAGCACGACCCGGAACAGCGTCACCCCCAGGGCCAGGCGCAGGATTCGTCCACTGCCCAGCCAGCGCGTGATCAATAGAGGCCGGGCGCGGTTATGTTCGATGGCCAGGCCGCTGATGATCAGGACAATGGCGCACACCGACGTGATGCCGATCCACGGCGCTTCCAGCCACCAGACAATACGCCCCAGGGACAGCACCGCACAGAGCGCAGCAAAACCGCCGGCCAACAGGCCGAAGGTGAGGAAATCAAGTTTCTCGAAGGCCTTGAAACGGTCGCCCGGCGGCAACTTGAGCAGCAGCACGCAACCCAGGGCCAGCAGCGCCATGCCCAGTTCGAACAGGTACAGACCGCGCCATTCGGCGATTTCCAGCAGGTCCTCGGAGAACAGCCGGGCCAGGGGAATCGCCAGTTGCGAGGTGCCCAAGCCCAACACCAACGCCTTGATTCGCCACTTTTGCGGAAAGGCCTGGATCATGTAATACAGCCCCAGAGAGCTGAGCGCTGCGCCAACCATGCCATGGGCGGCCCGCACGGCGACGGCCGAGGCGATGTCATTGACGAACAAATGGGCCAGGGTCACCAGGGCATAGAGCACCAGAAACACTTCGGTAAAGGCACGCAGGCCGAACTGCTGGCGAAATTTCACCAACAGCAGGTTCATCGATACGTTGGTCATGACATAGGCAGCGGGCAGCCAGGCGATTTCCGCCGACGTCACCCCCAGCGGCCCCTGCAGGTAGGGCAGGTTAGCCACAACCAGAGCATTGCCCAGGCCCCCAGTCAGGGCCACGATCACACCCACGACGGCAAAAGCCAGGCGCTTGGCCGTGGGGTGCAACGGCGTGGACGGCGAACCCGGCAAGGTCGGTCGCTCATGGGGTGCCCAATTGTGCGGGGCGTACTTGTCAGTCATTGACCTGAGCCTGAAGGATGCGGTGCCGGGATATTCGTAGCAAATAGCATATAGCCATTTGAGACGACACGGACCGTTGGAGCGAGGCGTGATCAGATGGTTCGGTCAATGCAGGAGGCGCACGAAAATACAATTTTCTTGTAGGAACGGCTTTAGCCGCGAGAGCGCCCTCCCGGCAAAAGCCGGTCCTACAGGGATATGGCGCAGGATTTTAGCCAATCATGCGCAACGCCGAGCCAGCCGTCTTGGCGGGCTCGACCCCATGAATACTGGCAACGCGATGCTTGAGCATGCCGCCATTACGGCGATTGGCTACTGCATTGATCTCCGCCAGAACCGACAAGGCGACGCTCTCAGGTGTATCGCCCCCCAGGTCCAGGCCGACCGGATAATGCAGTCCAGCGAACGCAGGCTGTTCGCGCAAGCCGTGGTCCATTTCATCCAGCAAACGTTCGGTGCGGCTGCGCGGACCGAGCTGGCCGATATACACCGGTTGCGCGTTCAGCGCGGCTTCCAGCCAGTGGCGGTCCTGGCTGTAGCTGTGAGTCATGATCACCACTGCGGCGCCGTCGAGCACGTCAGGCAGAGGCTGATTGAGCGTCATGGCCAGGACCTGATCGGCCTCGGGGAAGCGCTCGGCACGCGCATACTGCGGTCGTGCGTCGATAACGGTGGTATGCCAGCCCTGCAAACGTGCCATGCCCAGCAACGGCGCAGCATCATGGCCTGCACCGAAAATCACCAGACGCCGAGGCGCCGGAATGAACTCCAGCAGCACTTCGACGGTTCCGCCGAGACCTTCATACAAGCAGCTCGCCGAACGCCCCAGGGTCAGCACCGCCTGCAAGTCTTCGGCAATGCTGGCGGCCAGACCCTGATCGCGCATCTCGCTCAACAGACCATCGACCGGCGCCAGGGCCAGGCGCTCGCCAATAGCGGTAAAGCGCGGGTTCTGTGTATCGATCACGGTCGCCAACGCAGCAGGCTGCTGACTGGTCTGCACCTGCCGCAGCATCTGCACCGGCAGCGAAAACTGCCCCGCCATGACCCGTTCGAACAGAATATGCACCGTACCGTTGCAGCCCAGTCCGAAACTCAGTTCCGCCTCTTCCAGGTCGTCATCGTCTTCGCCGGTGCTATAGGTACGGATAACCGGCTTGCCGCTCTCGGTCAGCCACCAGGCCTTTTTGCTGACGTCGCTTTCCAGGCAACCGCCGCTGACCGTACCTGTAGCGCCGCCCAACTGTGGAATGATCATGCGCGCGCCCGGGCGGCGATAGGCCGAGCCTTCGACCTTGATCACCGTGGCGATGACTGCATCCTGTCCTTGCGCCTGCGCAGCGTCCAGTGCAGCGAGCAGTTGCGATTGATCGTTCATCGGATGTCCCCTGAACCTGATAAAGCCATCCCCATAGTCGCAGACCCGCAGGCACGACAATTGAATCGGCGTTGCATGAATTGAATGACCAGGAGGCCTTGATTCAAGACCGATGCCATTGTGACGGCAGGCGGTGAATTAAATTCATTATCTGTCGTACGACATGGAACATTCATCGAACAGCGAACATCATACCCATTTGCCCTATAAACAGCTGAGCACCGTTAAGACCGGAGAACGCCCTGATGAGCAGCCCTGCAAGCGAATGCTACGAAACCGCTGAGCCCCAGACTCTGCTGCAACGCTACCGCAGCATGCGCAGCCGTAGCGAACAGTTGATCGCACCGCTGGACGCCGAGGATATGGTCGTGCAGTCGATGCCCGATGCCAGCCCGGCCAAATGGCACATGGCCCATACCACCTGGTTTTTCGAAACCTTCCTGCTCAAGGACGCGCTTGCCGATTACCCGATTTTCGATGCGAACTTCGCCTACCTGTTCAATTCCTACTACGAAGCCCTCGGCCCGCGCCATCCACGCCCCCAGCGCGGGCTAATGACTCGTCCCGGCGTGGATCGGGTGCTGGCCTATCGCAAGCATGTCGATGAGCATATGGCCGCGCTGCTGCAATCTCCCCAATCCGAGGAGCTGCGCAGCCTGATCGAACTGGGCCTGGCCCATGAAGAGCAGCATCAGGAACTGCTGTTGATGGACATCCTCCATCTGTTCAGCCTGTCGCCCCTGCGCCCGGCTTACGACACGCAATGGCCACGGGATCTGCCGGGGCGTCGCGGTCAATTCAAACCGCTCAAGGGCGGCCTGACCCAGATCGGCCATGCCGGGCCGGATTTCGCGTTTGACCATGAAGGCCCGCGCCACACGACCTACCTGCAACCCTTCGAGATCAGTGACCGTCTGGTGACCAATGGCGAATGGCTGGCATTCATGCGCGACGGCGGCTATCGCCAGGCTGGCCTGTGGTTGTCCGCAGGCTGGAGCCTGATTCAGGACAATGGTTGGGATGCGCCGATGTACTGGCAGCACGACGAGCAACAGGGTTGGCAGTGCATGACCCTGCGCGGCATGGAGGCCATCGACCCGGATGCCCCCGTCACACACATCAGCTATTACGAAGCCGCCGCTTTTGCCCACTGGGCCGACGCCCGCCTGCCCACCGAGGCTGAATGGGAAGCCGCCGCCGTCGCCGGGCTGCTGGAACAGGTCGACGATGTCGCGTGGCAATGGACGCAAACGGCCTTTAACGCCTACCCCGGCTTTCGGCCGGCATCCAGTGCAGTAGGCGAATACAACGGCAAGTTCATGATCAACCAGATCGTCCTGCGCGGCGGCGCCAGCAACACCTCACCGGGGCATTGCCGGGCGACCTACCGCAATTTCTTCCCGACTGAAAAGCGCTGGGTGTGTTCGGGGTTACGGCTGGCGCGGGATGCGCGGTTGCCGGAAGGGCTCTGATCAGCAGATGCAATAAATAATGTAGGACCGGCCTTAGCCGGGAGCAGCTGGTCCTGATTTAAAATATACGACGGATGTACCGGCTTCCTCCCGGCTAAAGCCGGTCCTACGTAAATCAGGTGCCGGTTGCGCCGCCCCTATCGCAAAAATGCCCACTCTGCCTGTCACATTTGCCAATTGTCTTTTGCAGGTGCACTGCTAGTGTGTCTGGCACATGCAAAACAATAAAAATTGCAGGGAGCTAGTAATGAGTTCACAGGTTTTACCTGCCCATGCCGCTGACCGGCAACCGGTCAACGACAGCATTCTGGTCGAGGTGCGCAACCACATCGGGCACCTGACCCTGAACCGCCCGGCCGGGCTGAATGCCATCGATCTGGACATGGTCCGCACGCTGCACCGGCAACTCGAGTTGTGGGCTGAGGATGATGCCTTGCATGCCGTAGTCCTGCGTGGCGCCGGGGACAAGGCCTTCTGCGCCGGCGGTGATATCCGCGCACTGTACGACAGTTACAAAAGTGGCCAGCGCCTGCATCTGGACTTTTTCGAAGAGGAATACGCTCTGGATCTGGCGATCCACCACTACCGCAAGCCGGTGCTGGCGCTGATGGACGGTTTTGTCCTCGGTGGTGGCATGGGGCTGGTGCAGGGGGCCGATCTGCGGGTGGTCACCGAACGCAGCCGCCTGGGCATGCCGGAAGTCGCCATTGGTTATTTCCCGGATGTCGGCGGCAGTCATTTCCTGCCACGGGTGCCCGGCGAGCTGGGCATCTATCTCGGGGTCAGCGGCGTACAGATTCGCGCCGCCGACGCGCTGTACTGCGGCCTGGCCGACTGGTGCCTGAACAGCGACATGCTGCCACGCCTGGACCATATGCTCGATCACCTGGCCTGGAAGAAAAACCCGCTCAAGGATCTGCAAGGCGTACTGGCAAAAATCGCCACTCAACGCCTGCCCAATCCCCCACTTGAGCAACTGCGCCCGGTCATCGATCACTTCTTCGCTCTGCCGGACCTGGCGAGCATCATCGAACAACTGCGTGCGGTCACCGTCGCCGACACTCATGAATGGGCCCTGGCCACCGCCGGACTGCTGGAAAGCCGCTCGCCCCTGGCCATGGCGGTGACGCTTGAGCTGCTTCGTCGCGGCCGTCATCTGTCACTGGAAGACTGCTTTGCCCTCGAATTGCATCTGGACCGCCAGTGGTTTGCCCGTGGCGATCTACTCGAAGGCGTGCGTGCCCTCATTATCGATAAAGACAAGAAGCCACACTGGAACCCACCCCGCGTGCAGGAACTGAACGCCGAGCATGTGGCGAGTTTCTTCAGTGGCCAGGAGAACTGAACCATGCAAGACCTGGAATTGAGCGAAGAACAGATCATGATCCGCGACATGGCTCGCGAATTCGCCCGCAACGAAATCGCCCCCCATGCCCAGCGCTGGGAAAAGGCTGGCTGGATCGACGATGCGATGATCAGCAAGATGGGCGAGCTGGGCTTGCTCGGCATGATCGTCCCGGAACAATGGGACGGCACCTATATCGATTACGTCGCCTACGCCCTGGCCGTAGAGGAAATCTCGGCAGGCGACGCCGCTACTGGCACCTTGATGAGTGTGCACAGTTCGGTAGGCTGCGGCCCGCTGCTCAAGTACGGCAGCCCCGAACAACAGCAGGAGTGGCTGCCGCGCCTGGCCAGCGGCAGTGCCATTGGCTGCTTCTGCCTGACCGAGCCCCAGGCCGGATCAGAAGCCCACAACCTGCGTACCCGCGCCGAGCTGCGTGACGGCCAGTGGATCCTCAATGGCGCCAAGCAGTTCGTCAGCAACGGCAAGCGCGCGCAACTGGCCATTGTCTTTGCCGTGACCGATCCGGATCTGGGCAAGAAAGGCCTGTCGGCATTCCTCGTACCCACCGATACCCCCGGCTTCAGCGTCGATCGCAGCGAACACAAGATGGGCATCCGCGCCTCTGACACCTGCGCAGTCACCCTCAATGACTGCCACATTCCCGCCGCCAACCTGCTGGGCGAACGCGGCAAGGGCCTGGCGATTGCCTTGTCCAATCTGGAAGGCGGGCGCATCGGCATCGCCGCTCAGGCCCTGGGGATCGCCCGGGCGGCGTTCGACGCCGCGTTACTCTATGCCCGCGACCGGGTGCAGTTCGACAAACCGATCATCGAGCACCAGAGCGTGTCGAACATGCTCGCCGACATGCACACCCGCATCAACGCCACGCGCCTGCTGGTGTTGCATGCGGCGCGCTTGCGCAGTGCCGGCAAGCCCTGCTTATCGGAAGCGTCCCAGGCCAAGCTGTTCGCCTCGGAGATGGCCGAATGGGTCTGCTCCAAGGCGATCCAGATCCATGGCGGCTACGGCTATCTGGAGGACTACCCGGTAGAGCGCTATTACCGCGATGCCCGCATCACCCAGATCTACGAAGGCTCCAGTGAAATCCAGCGCCTGCTGATTGCCAGGGAGCTGCGTCACTATCTCGCATAAGCGGGCTCACGGAACCGGCTGCGGCGACGGTACGACAGCGGATAGCGGGGGCACCGGGGCGGTATAGCGTTGGCGCCCCAAAAGCGTGATAAGCAAGGCAACGGAGTCGGCATTTTTCAGCATCAACTCCCGTCGCTTCACGGCATCACTAAGGAACACCGCACGCGCCTGGGGCAATGCGAACGTGTTGGTGACATCCAGGATCGTCGAAAACTCGGCGCCGTCAGCATCGACAAAGTCACGCCACTGGTGCCCCTCCAACGTGACGAACAGGTCGGCCGGTGGTGACATATGGGAAAAGCCCTGAGTCCGTAACCGTACCAGTTCCCGCTTGATCATCGCTTTGAACGCATCCGCCTCATCCAGCAGGTCAGGGAAAGGTGCCGCCGCCCTGACATAGGCCAGGTCGTGGGTATCGAGCGCCATATGGGACAGCTCATGCAGCAGGATGGTGGCGCGAAAATGCGTGCCGGTATTAAAGCCCGAGATCGTAAATAACTGCCGGTTGAGATCCCGCCCCGGGATGGAGAAATACTCGTCGGTGAGGTAGATACGCTTTTGCGGATCGCTCTTGGAGATAAAAGCCGTAGTGCCTTCCTGGCCGGGACGGTTTTGCCCGATAACGAATCGATCGGAGGTGTAAGGCCTCAGGCTCGGGTCGCTGAACTCCCTGAATAACATCGTCACTTTGCTCTTGACCTCGGTGAGCAGTTGGCTATCGACGGTCGTCACGCCGAAAAATTCGCTCAGTATCTGACTGACTCGCGCATCCAGCTGATGCAACGGATTGAGGTTGGTCAGACAGGTCTCCAGATAATTCACCGCCTGGTGATACGCCTCAATGATCATCCGCGCTTTGTAACGTGCCGACGTGCGAATCTCCCGCATGCCGTAAAACTCAGGAACGAAAATCTGCTCGACCATGGACGGTGTCAGGCTGGAAGCGCGCAGCCTGCTGACAGTGCCACCGCCGCCGTACAGGCCCAGCTGCAGATCCAGCTCCCAGTGCTGCTGGCCGTTCAGTTTTATCCGCGGGCCTTTCTGGGTATCGTCGATGATGTGCCAATGATTGCTGGCAAACTGCACCCGATAGACCTGCCCGACCACTGCGGCGTATTGGCGTCTCGTTGCCGGGTCCCGGTAGACATTGAGCAAGGGATCTTTTTCCAGGGTGTTCAAGGCCACGTCATGCACCTCGAACAGCCGCAGACGGCTTTTCAGTGCCGGGGTCAGTTGGGAGTTTCTCCAGGAAAATGTCGGCAGGCCGGTCAGAACCGTTTCGGTTGCGGTTGGCTCGTGCCTGTTGCTCTTAATATCTTCCTTGCCGCTGCGAAATGAAATGATGCCCCCTATCGCCGCAGACATCTCCGACAGGGCCTTGCCCCATTGCTGATCATAAACGGCCTCGAACGAAGCCTTGAACAAGCTTTGGCTCTGCAGCAGGTTGATGAGCATGCCCAGCCTGCCTGGCGTGAACATGAGAATCTGGTCAACCCCCAGGCCCATCAGGTAAACAAACGCATCCCAATCGGCCTGGGCCGTGGTCACCGTCTGCTTACGGCTCATGGACTTGAGCACACTAAAGGTTTCAACAAACAGGAACTGCAGCGCGTTACCCATAACCGGGGCTTCCCCCAGGGTCACTGTTTCTCGCTGCGGTATGGGATCGTCGAACGACGCCCCGACAATCCATGGCACATGTGCTTCAAGGAACCCGCCGTTGCTGTAACGCGCGATTCGCTTGGGATCAAGACGCCCCAGCACGATCGCCTGCAAGGACGGCGACGAACGCAGTTCGGTCAGCAAGTGCGCCTCATCGCGAAACTCCTTGAAACTGTAGGAATGATTGAACAACGCATGCAGGATCACCGGCCCCTGGGTCCGATCCTTCGGGCCAATCAGGTACGCCCCCTCGACAGGGTCCACCGGCATGCCCGCACGCGGCAGCAATTGCAGGGGGCGCAAGGTGATGTCCTGTCCCAGCACCTGCTGGCGGGCAAGACCGTCGGGCATATCGAGCAAGCCTTCGATATAAGCGTACGCCTTGGCGCTTAGCAGGTTGCGCATCTTCAGTTCGAGCGCAACGATCAGCATGCGCGACGGTATCTGGGCGATGAAGCGCTCGCGGCGCAGGACATACTCCGGATCGCGCACATCCAGCCTGCTTTCCAGCATGACGCGGTAGTGATGTCCTACATCCAGCTTGCTTACCAGAGTATTGACATACTGAGGAGTCAGCCCCGCCGGGACAGGGGTATCGGGCACAAATTCAAGGGTCAGCAGCGCATTCTGCAGTTCGGCAAAGTGATTGAGGGCAAACAGCGTCAGGCTTTCCTGATAGACCTGAGTCACAGCCGCGATACCGGAGGGTGTATCGCCAATGGCAACGGGAGTGCCCACATAACGAGTCATTTTCACCGTTATGGCGTCGGAATCCAGGGCGTAATCGGGGAAGTCCAGCTTGAGTTGCTTTTGCAGCGCCTGGGCGGAAAAACTCTTGAGCCCGGCAATGCCGGACAGGAAGTCCTCACTGGGGGTATTACTCAGATAGTAGCGTTCAAGCATCTGAACGTAGCTCACCAGATCGTCGACTGAGGCGGCTTTAAGCCAGTCGAGGATCTGCACGGTGTAGCTCAGGTTCTGAATTTCCGACGACAGCAAGTCAACGGCCAGGGACAGTTTGTCATCGCTCTGGGCGATCTCGACAAAGCGATTGAACAGCGCGGCGGGAAGCCGACTGGCCACGGATCGATCCAGTGCCTGGGAAATACCGGCGATGTGTCGGGCCTGTTCGTTACGCTGCAACTCCCGGATAAA
The DNA here is from genome assembly GCF_024807945.1 of Pseudomonas sp. JUb42. GTDB lineage: Bacteria > Pseudomonadota > Gammaproteobacteria > Pseudomonadales > Pseudomonadaceae > Aquipseudomonas. The sequence continues at coordinate 280,074 of NZ_JANUFD010000004.1, forward strand.
GTGTCCCTCGACCGACGAAAGGCTGACTTTCAGAGGTGAGCGATTCGGCGTACGCAGATGCTCGCGCAATACCCACTGATCTGCATCGCTGAACAGTGACAAGTACCTGTCCTGAAAATCGCCGGTACTCAAGCGCTCATCGAGTTTCTCTTCCAGAGCTTGCTGCGTGCGGAAAAGATCCAGGCCGGAAATGACCGACCAGAACAGCTTGAGCCGTTCACCGTGTGCGGGATGGCGCAGGAGAAACACATTGGTCATGGGCAGTGGTGCTTGCCGACCGTCGATAATCACTGAGACGGAGCACACCTCAACCCGTTCATCACCGAAGACTTCACGCAGGTTCGCCACAGGCCGCGTCAGGACCTGGGTGATGGCGTTGAGAATGTACTCGGTCATGAAACCACTGCGCTTGAGCAACAGGCTGTCCAGGTACAGCAGTTCATGGAGTATTTGCGTGCCAGTCGCTTCAGGCTCCAGTCGCCGCTCAGGCAAGCGCAGGGAGCGCCCCATATAACGCTGCACCAGTGCTAGGTGATCGATAACGAAGCCGTCGGCAACACGTGTCGTCAGGTGATCGATCAGGCCGGGGGTCAAGAGAGGCTCGGGCAGGAGAGCGCTGCCATCACTGCTATGACGCACTATCCGGCTGCCAGTGGGCAAGTTTGCGGCGCGCAGGCCCATGACCCGGTCCAACAGCAGGTCGGGCAGGTCAATGTTCGTACTAACGGAGCGCGCCGTGTCACTCGTACCGCCATTGTCTACCCACTGTACGACGATGCTTTGCGCATCAGGGGCCGCCGCCCCCATCGCTGCCAGATACTCATCAAGCGCTGCACAGGCATGACGTCGGGGGTCAGGACAATTCTGTATCCGTTGCCGGGTGAGAGACTCCAGCGCAACAACCTGATCACCCCAGGACATCAGGGCCGGATCCCTGGACGTCAGCAGATCGCGCACGATCTGAACCTTGCGCGGCTCAGGCACGGGAACGGCCTCCGGCCAGCGTCGGGTAAAGGCCTGAAGCTGGCCAAGCCAGCGGCCACCCCCGTCAAGGCGCAACAAGCGGCGATCCACCAGGTGACGGATATCCAGAGCATCATCGACCATCGCGGCAAGGGCGCCAAAATCCTTGCGTGGCTGATCGAGAACGAACTCAAGGTTCTCCAACTGCAACGCGATGATCGAGTCGCTGATCTCGATAAACAGTGCATCCTTGACCGCCGCAGAGCTCAGTGAGAAAGAGGCCGCGGCCCTCAGCAGAAGCTGATCGCTGGCGCTCAGATAATGCAATAACTCCTCACGACCGATCATACTGGCGCAATACTCGGCCAGAGCAGCGCTGTCCTGGAACCGACGCAGACCGTTGATAGTCGAGTACAACAGCAGGCCGGGCCAGTTATCGCAGGTCAGGGTAAACAACCCCGCCAGCAGTTTCGGTTCCTGTGCACCCAGCCTGATTGCCAACCGATGGGTCTGAGCCCGATATTCCAGGGCCAGACGCACGGCCATGGGCTGCAGCAGGCTCGCCAACTGACGGAACTCATCCGCACCGAAGGTGCCGTCCTCGCAGCGGCTCAGCAGCTCCTGATGGAAGGTTTCTGCTACCGCCTGCGCCAGCACTTCGCGCTGTGTCGTGCCCTTGTCGTCGGGCTCATCCCAAAAGCCATGGAGCAAGGCCGCATACGCTGATTTGAATTGCGTACAGGTGCGGGTCAACGCCTGTTGACAAACCGCCGCGACCTCTTCGTTGAGCAATTTCCCCGTGTTGCCAAGCCATTGGCGCTTCTTTCCCGCCCCCGGAACATCGTCCATGAAGTCACCGACCAGAGCCTGTTCCAGAGTCTGCAAACGGAGCACGGAGTTCAGGGGGATGCTCTCGGCCGCCTGCGGTTCGTCGCGAACAATCTGGATTGCCAGGCCTTTTACATCAATCGTGGTATCGGGCAAGGCAGCACCCAGATTGTCGATCAGGGTGTCGGCCAAAGCCTCGCGCAGGGAGGGCAGGCGCTGCAGGACCTGATTGAGCAGACGCAGATACTGCATCTGCTGATCGACCAACAGGTACATGCGCTGCTCAAAGGGGTCGCCTTCGAGCAACTGGTATTCGAAGGTTCCGTTACCGCTGGCCTCCTCGGAAAAGAGCCGCTTGACCGCGACAAGCAAGGCATCTCGAGTGTCAAAACGCATCAGGCCGTATAGCAGGGTATCGAGATAAACCGTCCCGACTGCGGAATCCCGGCTGCTGAGTAACAGCGCGCCGGTCATTTCCGAGCCTGCCAGCGAGCCGTCCTCAAGCAGCAGGCGGTCTACCCGCGGCGGGTTCAACGGTACATCGTTGTCGTCGCCCAGAGTTCCCAATTGCGCCAGCCAGCGGCGCTCGTCGGCAGAAATACCGCCATCGCGAAACGCGTCATCGACGTTCTGGATAAATCGTCGTCGCAGCAGTTCGATCTGAAAATGAGCGGAGAGTATAGAAGTCATCAAGCCTGTCCTTTTCACGCTGAAACCCCGTGCGAGCAAGGCGCACGGGGTCGAGAATGAAAAAGAGCTTAATGAGGGACGCCTCGGAGAAAGCGGTAGATAGATACTCGCCGCTGCTTATTTCGCTCAGACGTGTCTGGCCACCCAGGCCGCGTAGGCGTCGATGAACGTCTGCAGGAATGGCCGGGTTTTCTCGGACAACGTGCCGGACTCATCGAAGAAGGACCCGGCATTGCCCAGGTAGGCTTCCGGCTGCTGCATGCAGGGCACGTTGAGGAAGACCAGGGACTGGCGCAGGTGATGGTTGGCTCCAAAACCGCCGATGGCGCCCGGCGATGCACTGAGTACCGCACCGGGTTTGCCGGACCAGGCACTCTGCCCGTAAGGGCGCGACCCTACATCGATGGCGTTTTTCAGCACGCCGGGCACCGAACGGTTGTACTCCGGAGTCACGAACAGAACGCCATCGGCGGCATTGAGCTGCAGGCGGAATGCCGCATAGGTTGGCGGCGTATGGGTAGCGGTATCGATGTCTTCGTTGTACAGCGCCAGTTCGCCAATTTCGACGATATACAGCTTCAGGCTGGGAGGAGCCAGGTCAGCCAGGGCCTGGGCGATCTTGCGGTTGATCGAATCCTTTCTGAGACTGCCGACAACTACTGCAATTGAATAGATCTGGCTCATGGCATACATCCGTTATCAGTTCAGGAAAAATCGGAACTGTAGTTATAGATGATCCTGCCTCCCTGCCTTGCCTTAATTCGCACGTTGCCCATTAACGGCCATGAACCCGGTATTTTTTCGCCAGAAGAAAACTACATGGAAAAACATCGGTCTACAGAGCGCCTGCAAAGATGTTACAAGTCTTGGCTGGCACAGAGTCAGCCCACATCGATGGCAGGCTGGCGTGGTAAACAAGCGGTTATTTTCAGAGGTTACAAAGCAAATGGTTGCAGTTCTGGTTGGAAAATTTCATGCAAGGGACGCGGAGGGACGGGTCTACTCGGTGCATGAGTTCCAGGAATCTTCGCCCGCCGGGGCTGAACCTGGCGCCAGCGCGCCGGTTTCGAGCTACCGTCTGGCGATCGGCGACCGTGTGACGCATCTGGGTGGCGACGATTTCGAACTATTGCAGTCCGGCGTGAAGATGACGCGTACGCCCTGATTTAACGCTCCTTGTTATAGCGAGGCTTGCCCGCGAAAAAATCGGTATATCCGACACTTTTTTTGAGGCTCAAAAGCCGCCTTCGCGGGCAAGCCTCGCTCCAGCAGGGCGGAATCAGGCGCTAGCTAAAACAATAGATACCAGAACACCGCCGCCTCGCGGCTCTGCGGGTTGATACCGCGATATCGCAGGTGATCGACCCCGCCCACGACAAAACCGCAGCGCTCGTATAAACGACAGGCCGCCAGGTTGTTGTTCTGGGTTTCCAGCATCACCCCTGCCAATTCGCGCTTGCGACTCCAGAACTGCGCCACGTCCAACAGTGACCGGGCTACGCCATGACGGCGCGCCGACACATCCACTGCCAGTTCATCGACTCGGGCAAAGCCATTCCAGTGGGTGCTGAGCACGATATGGCCGACTGCCCGCTCGCCCAGCCAGGCCACCAGAATGGTGCTGTCGGCTGCATCGCGGTAATCGCAGAACTCCTGAGAGTCGATGCCGTAATTCTTGCAATAGGGCTCAACGGCTTCGACCGGCCAGCTATCGACAGGCTCGCCTGGGCAAACCTGAGCGTAACCGCTGACGGTGAAGGTGAATTCGCTGTTGAGGATGTAATCCTCGAAGCATTCGTCTGCGACGCGAATGCTCAGGCCCGTCTCTGCCATCGGGTTACCTGCTGTCAGGCGTTGGCCTGGGCCTCAAGCAATTGCACCCATAACGCCGGAGCACCCGCCGACTTGGCGATGATCGCCAGGCGCGCTTCGTGAGCGGCCAGCTCTTCGTCGCTGGCGCGAATGATCCGCGCGGGGGGACGGGTGGCGGGCAGGCGACGAATTTCGCTGGCCTGGCTGCCGGAACCGTCGCCCGAACCATGACCATCGGAAGAGTTACCCGCCAGGGACAGGCTGGTCTGGCCGCCAGTCATGGTCAGGTAGACGTCGGCGAGAATCTCCGAGTCGAGCAAGGCGCCGTGCAGTTCGCGGCCGGAGTTGTCGACGCCGTAGCGCTTGCACAGGGCATCGAGGCTGTTGCGCTGGCCGGGGTGCCGCTCACGGGCCATCTGCAGAGTGTCGAGCACCGTGCAATACTGGGTGATATCGACACGGTCCTGCTGACCCAGAAGGGCGAATTCGTTGTTGATGAAGCCAACGTCGAACGGCGCGTTATGGATGATCAGCTGCGCGCCCTTGATGAATTCGTAGAACTCATCGGCCACTTCGGCGAAACGCGGCTTGCCTACCAGGAATTCGTTGGTGATGCCGTGTACCCCGATCGCCCCTTCGTCGCTTTCGCGGTCGGGTTGCAGGTACACGTGAAAATGCCGCCCGGTCAGGCGGCGGCCGATCAACTCGACGCAACCGATCTCGATGATGCGGTGGCCGTCGGTAACCGGCATGCCGGTGGTTTCGGTATCGAGGACGATCGATCTGTTATCTGTGTTTTGCACTGCCATTGCCTTGCTGCCTCATCTACAGGCGGCGATCTTAGCACGCTGCAAACGGCCATGAGCCTGCATCACGCCCTGCGGTCGCCGGCATTATCCCAGGCGGGCGCTGCGCACTTCATCGACGCCACGGTTGGCCAACTGGTCGGCACGCTCGTTGCCCGCATGGCCGATGTGCCCGCGTACCCACTGCCATTTGACGTTGTGGCGGCTGACCTGCTCGTCGAGCTGTTTCCACAGATCGGCATTCTTGACCGGCTCTTTGGCGGCAGTCTTCCAGCCGCGCTTCTTCCAGTTGGTCATCCACTCGGTGATGCCCTTCATCACGTATTGCGAGTCAGTCACCAACAACACATCGCAGGGCCGCTTGAGTTCTTCCAGGCCGCGAATGGCGCCGAGCAGTTCCATACGATTGTTGGTGGTGTTGGCTTCGCCGCCCCACAACTCCTTTTCCACGCCCTTGCAGATCAGCAAGGCGCCCCAGCCGCCGGGACCGGGATTGCCCTTGCAGGCGCCATCGGTGAAGAGCTCAACACTGTCGTTCATTTATGTCTTTCCGTAAGAATGCAGCCCCGCGTAGGAGCGGCTTTAGCCGCGAGCATCGCATTCGCGGCTAAAGCCGCTCCTACGGGGTTTCATTCCAATTCAATAAGGTGGTTCAGGAATCCGGTCCACCGCGATTGACCTTGGCCATCGGCAGCGGGATCAGCTTGCCCATGGGCTCGCGACGCGCCTGGCGCAAGGGTCGAAGGCCGACCACCAATTTGCGCGCCACCAATAGATAGAAGCCGCCACCGGGGCTCTGCCAACCGTCGCCCAGACGCTCAAGTCCCGCCAGACGCGACTGCCAGGCAGCCGAGGCAAGCGGCGGACGATAGCACCCGAAGCGGCGTTTCTCCAGTGCGAAGCCCAGCAGGTTGAGCCAGTCCGCGACCCGTGAAGGTGAAATGCAGCGCGCTTTGCGCAAGGCGTCTCTGGCAAAGACATGGCGCAGGCCCCAGGTGCTCCAAGGATTGATCCCGACGATCAGCAGATGCCCGCCCGGACGCACGCTGCTGGCAGCTTCGCGCAGCAGGCCGTGGGGCGACAGGCAGAAATCCAGGCCATGTTGCAGCACCACCACATCGGCGGCGTGCTCGCTCAGGGGCCAGGCCTGTTCTTCACAGACGATCTCGACGCCGGGCAAAGGCGCCCCCAGGCGTACGTTGCGTTGCACCTGCTGGGCGACGGGCGGGTTTTGCGCCGAAGGCCCGTAATGCACCAGATAACCACCGAAGTAACGCCCCAGCTCCTCTTCCAGAACCTGGCGCTCTTCCTCCAGCAACAGCCGCCCCAAAGGCCCGGAAAGCCACTCGCGGGCCGAACTGATCAATGCCAGCCATTCAGGATCGGCTTGGGCGAACGCTTTATCGGTCATGTGTGATCTCCTCCGAGGGGGTGCTCGCACCGAGCGGGTTCAGAGCCTAGGCTCTATACGAAATGTATCTGCGGGCTCCGCGCGTGATGCTGCGTTGAAAACAGGCTCGGACGACTGAAAGGAGAACGTCCGAAGGACGGCCCGAAGGGGCCGCGTAGCGAATAATGCTCATTTACAGCCAGTAAAGTCGAGCGCGACCCCGGCCGTTCCTCGCCTGTTTTCGCCTTGCCTGACCTTCGCTCGAAAACATTTCGTATAGAGCCTAAGATGCACCATTGTCTTCCGCCATGCGAAGTGCGCCATGATACAGATCGATGCCCTGCCCGCTTTCAACGACAATTACATCTGGTTGTTGCAAGATGCTTCCAGCCGCCGCTGTGCCGTGGTCGACCCCGGTGATGCCGCGCCGGTGCTGGCCTGGCTGGAAAAAAATCCCGGCTGGCAACTGAGCGACATTCTGGTCACTCACCATCATCACGACCATGTCGGCGGTGTCGCCGAGCTCAAACAGGCCAGCGGCGCCCGGGTCCTGGGCCCGGCAACGGAAAACATCCCGGCACGGGACATCGCCCTGAGCGACAACCAGCACATCGAGGTGCTGGGCCTGGACTTCGAGATCTACACCGTACCTGGCCATACCCTCGGCCATGTGGCTTTTTACCATGCCGACGCGCAACGGCCGCTGCTGTTCTGCGGCGACACGCTGTTCGCCGCCGGTTGCGGGCGCCTGTTCGAAGGCACACCGGAACAAATGCACCACTCCCTCAGCCGCCTCAGCGCCCTGCCCGGCAACACTCTGGTCTACTGCACCCACGAATATACCTTGAGCAATCTGCGCTTTGCCGTGGCCGTGGAGCCGGACAATTGCGATATCGCCGAGCGTTTTGCTCAGGTCAGCCGCTGGCGCGAAGAAAATCGCATCAGCCTGCCGTCCACCATCGAACTGGAACTGCGCACCAATCCATTTATACGGACCCATGAAACATCCGTTAAAGAAAAAGCGGACGAACGGACCGGCACCGACAACGCCTCGCCAAGCGCGATTTTTGCCAGCCTCAGGGCTTGGAAAGATAAGTTCTAAGGGACCACCAAAGCCGCACAAAAATTCACAATGGTTGACCATCGGCAGGACGCTTCCTAGAATCGCCCGACATTTTCGCCTGGACTCTCTCCCAGACAATGTCGTCAACCCTGATAAAAGCCATTAATTCCGGTGCCCTGACCCGGTTGGCACAAGCCGTGGCCGTTGCCTTGAGCGCGACCCTGGTCGGCTGCCAGACCAGCAGCACACTTGAGCCTGACGCGGCCACTCATCGTGTGCCCAATCTTGCCGCCGGAATCAAGCAGAAGCCGGTGTTCCTGACGCACAAACCCAGCCCCCTGGCACCGCCGCAGGATGTCTGGGAGCGTATGCGCCAGGGCTTTCAGCTGCAACAGGGCAACGATATGAACCCGCGCATCGAGCAACAGCGCCTGTGGTTCGCCAACAACCCGTCGTTCCTGGAAAACGCCAGTGAACGCGGCAGCCTCTACATGCATTACATCGTCGAGCGCCTGGAAGAACGCAACATGCCCCAGGAGCTGGCCCTGCTGCCAGTGATCGAAAGCGCCTACAACCCCATGGCCCTGTCGCGCAGCAATGCGGCCGGCCTGTGGCAGTTCATCCCGTCCACCGGCCGCTATTTCAGCCTGCGCCAGACCAACTTCTACGATGGCCGCCGCGACATCCAGGCGTCCACCGTCGCCGCGCTGGACTACCTGACCCGCCTGCACGACATGTTCAACGGCGACTGGCTGCTGGCCCTGGCGGCCTACAACGCCGGTGAAGGCACCGTCAGCCGGGCCATCGAGCGTAACGAAAAGCTCAATCTGCCGACTGACTACTGGAACCTGCCGCTGCCTCAGGAAACCCGCGACTACGTGCCCAAGCTGCTGGCCCTGTCGCAAGTGGTCCTGGCGCCGGAAGCCTACGGCGTGAACCTCAACCCGATCGCCAACGAACCCTACTTCGAAGTCGTCGAGCTGAACCAGAGCGTCGATCTGAACAAGGTCGCGGCCATGGCCGATATCGATCAGGACGAGCTGTTCCAGCTCAACCCGGCCTTCAAGAAGCGCATGACCATCGATGGCCCGCAGCACCTCTTGGTGCCGACGTCCAAGGCGCAGTTGCTCAGCGCCAACCTGAAGATGAAGTCGGACGAGTTGCTGGTGGACTGGCAGCAGGTGCGCAAGGGCAAACAGGAAGCCCTGGCGAGCAATGACAAGCCGGTTCGCGGCCGCACCTACAAGATCAAGGCCGGTGACAACCTGACCAGCATCGCCAAGGCGAACAGGGTCGAGGTCAAGGATATCCAGCACTGGAACCAGCTCTCCGGCAAGGACCTCAAGGTCGGCCGGGTTCTGGTCATGTCGGCACCCGGCAGCGCCGCGCCAAAGGGCTCGACCAAGGGCCGGATCAACCAGACCATCGCCGCCAAGGCTCCGGCCAAAGGCGCCGACAAGGCAGTCGCCAGCAGCGGTGAAGGCGACAAAAAGTCCATGCAGTACAAGATCCAGAAAGGTGACTCAATGTATCTGGTCGCCAAGCGCTTCAACGTCGAGATGCAACATCTCAAGCGCTGGAACCCACGTACCGGCCAGGCGCTCAAGCCGGGTCAGACCCTGACCGTCTATCTGCCGCATTGATGCCATGACCCGCCCGCGCCGGACAACCCGGGCGGGTCGCCAGCGCCTTTGCCGTGCCGCGCTTTTTCGTGTCGATACAAGCTGTTACTGTTGCCGGTCTATGGATCGGATGCCTGAATTGATACGCCCTCTGCTGCTCCTCATGAGCCTGGCCTTGAGCGCTCCCGCAACCGCAACCATCAGTGAAAGCCATGGTTATGCGCAGTTCGGGGTGTTGAAGTACCCGGCCAGCTTCACTCATTTCGACTGGGTCAACCCCGAGGCGGCGAAAGGCGGCACCCTGCGTTTCATGGCCTTCGGCACGTTCGACACGCTCAACCCCTACACCCTAAAGGGCAGCAGCCCGGTCTCGACGCCCAATTTCCTGCAATACGGCATCAACGAGCTGAACGAGCCGCTGATGGTCGGCACCGGTCAATACGACCCGTCCGGCGACGAACCAACCTCCAGCTATGGCCTGATCGCCGAGAGTGTCGAGTACAGCGAAGACCGCAGCTGGGTGGTGTTCAACCTGCGTCCCCAGGCACGTTTCCATGACGGCAAGCCAATCACCGCCTATGACGTGGCGTTTTCCTACCGCACCCTGCTCAAGGACGGCCATCCGCAATACCGCACGGCCCTGCAGGAAGTGCAGCGGGTCGATATCCTCAATCGCCAGCGCATCCGTTTCGTCTTCAAGCGCTCGGGCAATCCGCTGCTGATCCTGCGCCTGGGCGAATTGCCGGTGCTGCCGCAGCATTACTGGGAAAAGCGCGACTTCAAGGCCACCACCTTCGAACCGCCTCTGGGCAGCGGGCCATATCGCATCACGCACGTACAACCGGGGCGGCAATTGGTGTTCGAACGGGTCAAGGATTATTGGGGCAAGGACCTGCCGGTCAATCGCGGCAAGTACAATTTTGATCGCGCCATAGTCGAATTCTACCGCGACAGCGACGTGGCCTTCGAAGCCTTCAAGGCCAACGAATTCGACATTTATATCGAACATCAAGCCAAGAACTGGGCCAATGGCTACAACTTCCCTGCCGTGAGCAACGGCCAGGTGATCAAGGCGCAGATCCCCCACCGGATCCCTACCCAGACCCAGGGCCTGTTCATGAACACCCGCCGGGGCACCTTCGCCGATATCAAGGTGCGTGAAGCTCTGGGCCTGATGTTCAATTTCGAGTGGACCAACCGCACCCTGTTCAACGATGCCTACCGCCGCTCGACCAGCTATTACCCCAACAGCGAGTTTGCCGCCACCGGCGTGCCGAGTGGCCGCGAGTGGTTGGTGCTGACGCCGTTCAAGGACCCATTGCCTGCCAACCTGTTTACCCAGCCATTCAGCGTGGCGAAAACCGACGGCGGTGGTATTCCCCGGGATACCCTGCGCCAGGCTCTGGGTCTGCTGGCCGAAGCAGGCTGGAAGTTGTCCGATCAGCGTCTGGTCAACAAGAACGGCCAGCCGCTGCGTTTCGAAATTCTGCTGGTCAATCCCAATCTCGAACGCATCCTGCAACCCTATATCGAAGATCTGCGCCATATCGGCATTGACGCCGGACTGCGCACCGTTGACCGGGCGCAGTACAAACAGCGCCTGGACCAGTTCGACTTCGACATGATCCTCATGACCCTCGGCCAGACCCTGAGCCCCGGCCTGGAACAGTGGCAGTACTTCCACTCCAGCCAGGCGACGATCAAGGGCAGCAAGAACTACGCAGGCATTGCCAACCCGGTGGTGGACCAGTTGCTCAACCAACTGCTGGCGGCGCAATCCCGTGATGAACAAGTGGCCACCGCCCGCGCCCTGGACCGGGTCCTGCTGGCCGGGCACTACATGATTCCGAATTGGTATCTCAACAATCATCGTCTGGCCTGGCGCAATCGATTCGCCATGGTCACTACCCCGCCCTACACCCTCGGGCTGCGCGCGTGGTGGCTCAAATCTGCGGAGAAAACTCAATGACCTTCCTACGCTCGCTGCGCATTCAGGCCAGCGGCCTGTTGCTGCTGAGCCTGGCCTGCGCGGCACAGGCAGCGCCGGAACATGCCCTGACGCTGTATGGCGAAGCGCCCAAGTACCCGGCCGACTTCAAGCATTTCGACTACGTCAATCCCGATGCGCCCAAGGGCGGTTTGTTCCGCCAGGCCGGGTCTGGTGGTTTCGACAGCCTCAATCCATTTATCGGCAAGGGCGTCCCCGCCGACGATATCGGCATGATCTACGACACCCTGGCCCGGCAAAGCCTGGACGAGCCGTTCACTGAATACGGGCTGATCGCCAGCAAGATCGAAAAGGCCCCGGACAACAGTTGGGTACGCTTCTACCTGCGCCCGGAAGCGCGCTTCCATGATGGTCACCCTATCCGTGCCGAAGATGTGGTGTTCACCTTCCAGACCCTGATCAAAAGCGGTGCGCCGCTGTACCGCAGCTATTACGCCGATATCGACGAAGCCGTGGCGGAAACCCCGTTGCAGGTGCTGTTCAAATTCAAGCACACCAACAACCGCGAGCTGCCGCTGATCATTGGCCAGTTGCCGGTACTGCCCAAGCACTTCTGGGAAAACCGTGATTTCACCAAGGGCAACCTCACCGTGCCGTTGGGCAGCGGCCCGTATAAGGTCGGCCAGGTCAAGGCCGGGCGCTCGATCAGCTACACCCGGGTCAAGGATTACTGGGGCAAGGACCTGCCGATCAACAAAGGCCAGTACAACTTCGACGTGATGTCCGTGGACTATTACCGCGATAACAACGTCGCCCTGGAAGCCATGAAGGCCGGTCAGTTCGACTACTGGCTGGAAAGCACAGCGAAGAACTGGGCCACCGCCTACGACATTCCGGCAGTGCGCGAAGGCCGCCTGATCAAGGAAGAAATCCCCAACGGCAACCCCACCGGCATGCAGGGTTTTGTCTTCAACATTCGTCGGCCGATTTTCCAGGACGTGCGCGTGCGCCATGCCCTGAGCCTGTTGATGGACTTCGAGTGGACCAACAAGCAGCTGTTCAACGGCGCTTACAGCCGCGCCTACAGTTACTTTTCCAATTCCGACATGGCCTCCCGAGGCCTCCCGTCCCCGGCCGAGCTGGATATTCTCAACCCGTTGCGCGGGCAGATCCCGGACGAAGTGTTCACCCAGGCCTTCACCCTGCCGGTCACCGATGGCAGCGGCATGATTCGCCCGCAACAGCGCCAGGCCTTCCAGTTGTTGCAGGAAGCCGGCTGGAAAATCGTCGACGACAAGATGGTCGATACCCAGGGCAAACCGGTCAGCCTGGAGTTTCTTCTGGCCCAGCCGGAGTTCGAGCGGGTGCTGTTGCCGTTCAAGCGCAATCTGAGCGATCTGGGTATCGAACTGGTGCTGCGCCGGGTCGATGTATCGCAATACATCACTCGCCGCCGCACCCGTGACTTTGACATAACCATCGGCACCTTTCCCCAGTCCAGCTCCCCCGGAAACGAACAGCGTGAATACTGGGATTCGTCCAGTGCCGACAAACCGGGCAGCTACAACCTGATCGGCCTGAAAAGCCCGGCCATCGATACACTGGTGGACGGCCTGATCAACTCCGACACCCGGCAGAGCCTGATCGATCATGCCAAGGCCCTGGACCGTGTGCTGCTGTGGGGTTACTACGTGATCCCCAATTGGTACATCAAGACCTGGCGCGTGGCCTATTGGAACCATATCGCCCACCCCAAGGTGCCGCCGCTGTATGACGTCGGCATTTCCACCTGGTGGATCAAGCCCGATGCCAAGCCTGCGGTAGAAATACCGCCGGTAGACACCCAGGCCCCTGCGCCTGGCACGGAGCAATAACATGCTGGCTTACATCTTTCGCCGCCTGCTGCTGATCATCCCGACGCTGTTCGGCATCCTGTTGATCAACTTCATCATCATCCAGGCCGCCCCCGGTGGCCCGGTGGAGCAGATGATCGCCAAGCTCGAAGGCTTCGATGGCGCCACCAGCCGGATTGCCGGTGGCGGTGCTGAAGTGGCCGTGGCGGGCTCCACCTACCGTGGCGCCCAAGGCCTGGATCCGGCGCTGATCAAGGAAATCGAGCACCTCTACGGCTTCGACAAGTCGGCGCCGGAACGCCTGTGGATCATGATCAAGAACTACGCCCAACTGGACTTCGGCGACAGCTTCTTCCGTGATGCCAAGGTCATCGATCTGATCATCGAAAAGATGCCCGTATCCATTTCCCTTGGGCTCTGGAGCACTCTGATCATGTACCTGGTGTCGATCCCGCTGGGCATCGCCAAGGCCACGCGCCATGGCAGCCATTTCGACGTCTGGACCAGTTCGGCAATCATCGTCGGCTACGCCATTCCCGCTTTTCTGTTCGCCATCCTGCTGATCGTGGTGTTCGCCGGAGGCAGCTATTTCGACTGGTTCCCGCTACGGGGCCTGACCTCGAACAACTTCGATGAGTTGAGCCTGGGCGGTAAGATCCTCGACTATTTCTGGCACCTGGCCCTGCCGATCACCGCCCTGGTCATCGGCAACTTTGCCACCATGACCTTGCTGACCAAGAACAGCTTCCTCGACGAAATCGGCAAGCAATACGTGATCACCGCCAAGGCCAAGGGTCTGAGCAATCATCGCGTGCTGTACGGGCATATTTTCCGTAACGCCATGTTGCTGGTCATCGCCGGTTTCCCGTCGGCCTTTATCGGCATTTTCTTTACCGGCTCCCTGCTGGTGGAAGTGATCTTCTCCCTCGACGGCCTGGGCCTGATGAGTTTCGAAGCGGCGATCAACCGCGACTACCCGGTGGTCTTCGGCACGCTGTTCATCTTCACCCTGCTGGGCCTGGTGGTGAAACTGATCGGCGACATCACCTACACCCTGGTTGACCCGCGCATCGACTTCGAAAGCAGGAAGCATTGATATGAAGCTGTCTCCTCTCAATCGCCGCCGCGTCGAGCGTTTCAAGGCCAACAAGCGCGGCTGGTGGTCGCTGTGGCTGTTTTTGATCCTGTTCGGCCTGAGCCTGGGCGCCGAACTGATCGCCAACGACAAGCCCCTGGCCGTGCGCTATGACGGCGAGTGGTATTTCCCGGTGTTCAAACGCTATGCGGAAACCACCTTCGGCGGCGAATTCCCCCTGGAAGCCAACTACAAGAGCCCCTACATCAAGGAATTGCTGAAGGCCAAGGACGGCTACACCCTCTGGGCGCCGATCCCGTTCAGCTACCAGAGCATCAACTACGACCTGAAAGTCCCCGCCCCGGCGCCGCCCTCACGAGATAACCTGCTGGGCACCGACGATCAGGGCCGCGATGTGCTGGCACGGATCATCTACGGCTTCCGTGTCTCGGTACTGTTCGCCCTGACCCTGACTGTGCTCAGTTCGATCATCGGCGTCATCGCCGGGGCCCTGCAGGGTTTCTATGGCGGATGGGTCGATCTGCTCGGGCAGCGTTTCCTGGAAATCTGGTCGGGCCTGCCGGTGCTATACCTGCTGATCATCCTTGCCAGTTTCGTGCAGCCCAACTTCTGGTGGCTGCTGGGCATCATGCTGCTGTTTTCCTGGATGAGCCTGGTGGACGTGGTACGCGCCGAGTTCCTGCGCGGGCGCAACCTTGAGTACGTGCGCGCGGCACGGGCTCTGGGCATGGAAAATATCGGCATCATGTTCCGCCATATCCTGCCCAACGCCATGGTCTCGACCATGACTTTCCTGCCGTTCATCCTCACCGGCGCCATCGGCACCCTGACCGCGCTGGACTTCCTCGGCTTCGGCCTGCCCGCGGGCTCGCCGTCCCTGGGCGAACTGGTGGCACAGAGCAAGTCCAACCTGCAAGCGCCGTGGCTGGGCATCAGTGCCTTTGCCGTACTCGCCGTGATGCTCAGCCTGCTGGTGTTTATCGGCGAGTCCGCCCGCGACGCTTTCGACCCAAGGAAATGACATGAATCAGGACAATCTGATCGAAATCCGCGATCTGGCGGTCGAGTTCGTGGCCGGGGACAGCCAGCAGCGCGCCGTCGAGGGCATCAGCTTCGATATCCGCAAGGGCGAGACCCTGGCCCTGGTCGGCGAAAGCGGCTCGGGTAAGTCGGTCACCGCGCACTCGATCCTGCGCCTGCTGCCCTACCCCCAGGCGCGTCATCCCAGTGGAACGATCCGCTATGCCGGGCAAGATCTGCTGACTCTGGACGAGAAAAAACTGCGCAGCATCCGTGGCAATCGCATCGCCATGATCTTTCAGGAGCCCATGACCTCACTGAACCCGCTGCAATCCATCGAGAAGCAGATCAACGAGGTGTTGGGCCTGCACAAAGGCCTGACCGGCAAGGACGCCACCAGGCGAACCCTGAAGCTGCTGGAGCTGGTGGGCATACCCGAGCCGGTAAAACGCCTCAAAGCCTTGCCACACGAGCTCTCAGGCGGCCAGAGACAGCGTGTGATGATCGCCATGGCCCTGGCCAATGAACCGGAGCTGTTGATCGCCGACGAACCGACCACCGCTCTCGACGTCACCGTGCAGCTGAAAATCCTCGAATTGCTCAAGGAATTGCAGGCCCGCCTGGGCATGGCCCTGCTGCTGATCAGCCATGATTTGAACGTGGTTCGGCAAATAGCCAACCGCGTATGTGTCATGCAGCGCGGTTGTATCGTCGAACAGGCATCCTGTGACGAATTGTTTCGCTCGCCCCAGCATCCGTACACCAAACTGTTGCTCAGCGCCGAGCCCAGCGGCGGTCCTTCAGCCAACGTGGCCGGGGCGCCGATGCTGGAAGTCGAGGACCTGAAGGTCTGGTTTCCGATCAAGAAAGGCCTGTTCAAGCAGACCGTGGATCACGTCAAGGCGGTCGACGGCATTAACTTCAGCCTGCTTCAGGGTCAGACCCTGGGGATTGTCGGCGAAAGCGGATCGGGCAAATCGACACTGGGGTTGGCAATCCTGCGCTTGATCGCCAGCAAAGGCAGCATACGGTTTCAAGGCAAAACGCTAGACTGCCTGTCGCAACAGCAGATTCGACCGCTGCGCCGCCAGATGCAGGTGGTGTTCCAGGACCCGTTCGGCAGCCTGAGCCCGCGCATGTCGGTGGGTGAAATTGTCGGCGAAGGCCTGCGTATTCACCGTATCGGCAGCGAGGCGGAGCAGGAAGCGGCAATCATCGAAGCACTCAGGGAAGTAGGCCTGGACCCGGAAACCCGGCACCGCTACCCCCATGAGTTCTCCGGCGGGCAACGACAGAGAATCGCCATTGCCCGTGCATTAGTGTTAAAACCGGCGCTGATTTTGCTGGACGAGCCGACTTCGGCCCTCGACCGCACCGTTCAGCGTCAAGTAGTGGAGCTGCTGCGGTCACTGCAAACCAAGTACAACCTGACGTATTTGTTCATCAGCCATGACCTGGCGGTGGTCAAGGCGTTAAGCCACCAGTTGATGGTGGTCAAACACGGCCAAGTGGTCGAACAGGGTGCGGCAGAGTCTGTCTTTGCCGCACCGCAACATCCTTATACACAGCAGCTGCTGGAAGCCGCTTTCCTGGCTCCAGTGGCTGTCGATTAACCTGAAGAGGAACAACACATGGGTTTTCTCGCCGGTAAGCGCGTCCTGATCGTCGGTGTCGCCAGCAAACTGTCCATCGCATCCGGTATTGCTGCCGCCATGCACCGTGAAGGCGCTGAACTTGCCTTCACTTATCAGAACGACAAACTCAAGGGTCGTGTCGAAGAGTTCGCCGCAGGCTGGGGTTCCAACCCTGAGCTGTGCTTCCCTTGCGACGTGGCCAGCGACGAAGAAATCGCCAAGGTCTTCGAAGCGCTGAGCAAGAAGTGGGACGGCCTGGACGTGATCGTTCACTCCGTCGGCTTCGCTCCGGGCGACCAGCTCGATGGCGACTTCACCGAAGCCACCACCCGTGACGGTTTCCGCATTGCCCACGACATCAGCGCCTACAGCTTCGTGGCCCTGGCCAAGGCCGGTCGCGAAATGATGAAAGGCCGCAACGGCAGCCTGCTGACCCTGTCGTACCTGGGCGCAGAGCGCACCATGCCTAACTACAACGTGATGGGCATGGCCAAGGCCAGCCTGGAAGCGGGCGTACGTTATCTGGCTGGCAGCCTCGGCCCGGAAGGCACTCGCGTCAACGCTGTATCGGCAGGCCCGATCCGCACCCTGGCAGCCTCGGGCATCAAGAACTTCCGCAAGATGCTGGCCGCCAACGAAGCGCAAACCCCACTGCGTCGCAACGTCACCATCGACGAAGTCGGCAACGCTGGCGCCTTCCTGTGCTCCGACCTGGCGTCGGGCATCAGCGGTGAAATCATGTACGTCGACGGCGGTTTCAACACCACGGCGATGGGCAATATCGAAGAGTGATCGCTTAACCGCGGCAGCATGCATGCTGCCGCCTCGTGGGAGCGTGGCTTGCCCGCGAACAGGGCGACGCGCCGTGTCAGGCATATCGCGCCAAGGCGTTCGCGGGCAAGCCTCGCTCCAACGGGATGTCGCGCAATATACGTGACACGCAGGACAAAAAAAGGCCGCTCAATGAGCGGCCTTTTTTGTTACTGCGGATCGCTTAGAACTTCTCGATCTTCGCCTTGCTTTCCAGCTGGGCGCGGAACGATGCGAAGTCCTGCTGGCCAGAGCGGGAGGCCAGGAAGCGGCGGTACTGCACCTTCTCCTGATCGGTCGGCGCGGCTGCGTGATTGACGCCATTGAGGCGTACGATCACAAAGCTGCCATCGGCGGCGGTCAGGCTGGAGTAGACCGGCTTGTCCTTGCCTTCAGGCTTGGGCATGCGGAACAGCGCTTGCAGCACGGATGGCTCCAGGCCTTCCTGGCTGCGGGTGGCTGCTTCGACAACCTTCCAGCTCACACCGTCCTGCTTGGCAGTCAGCGGGATCTTGCCGTCACGCAGGCCAGCCAGCAGGGCATCGCCCTTGGCCTTGACCGCGTCGCTGGCATGCTGCTTGAGCAACTGGGCACGGATCGCGTCAGACACAGCGGCCAATGGCAACTGTTCTGGCTGGCGATGCTCTTTCGAGCGAACCACCACGGCGGTCTCGGGATCCAGCTCGATCACACTGCTGTTAGCCCCCTCTTCCAGCACTTCCGGGCTGAATGCCGCCTGGATGACCGCACGATTGGCGATAATGCCGTCAGCACCACCGTCGCGACCGAATGCCGGAGTGGTCTGCACTTTCAGACCCAGGTCCTGAGCCGGTTGGGCCAGGTCGGAGGCTTCGAATGCAGCGTCTTCAAGCTGCTTGCTGACATCGACAAACTTCTGCTCGACCAGGTCGGCTTTCAGATCGTGCGTCAGCTTGTCTTTCAGACTGGCGAAGGTCGGCACCGAAGGCGCTTCAACACCCAACAGCTTGATCAGATGCCAGCCAAATTCACTGCGAACCGGCGCCGAAACCTGATCCTTGTTCAAGGCATACAGGGACTCTTCGAACGCTGGATCGTAAACGCCCTTGCCGGCGTAGCCCAGGTCACCGCCCTTGGCAGCCGAACCCGGATCCTGAGAGAACTCCTTGGCCAGGGCCGCAAAGTCTTCACCCTTGGCCAGACGCTGCTGAATCTCTTCGACCTTCGCTTTTGCCTGGGCATCGT
This sequence comes from Pseudomonas sp. JUb42, assembly GCF_024807945.1. Classification (GTDB taxonomy): domain Bacteria; phylum Pseudomonadota; class Gammaproteobacteria; order Pseudomonadales; family Pseudomonadaceae; genus Aquipseudomonas. The sequence continues at coordinate 298,833 of NZ_JANUFD010000004.1, forward strand.
TCATCTTGTCGTTGACTTCGATGAGGATGTGCGCGGCACGGCGTTGCTCGGCCAGATTAGCGATTTCTTTCTGGTAGGCAGCCTGCAAATCGGCGTCCTTGACCTGCACCTTGTCGAAGAAGGCAGACTTCTTCAATTCGATGTAATCAAGTACGACTTGCTCCGGGCTCATGAACTCTTTGGCGTGTTCGTCGTAATGCGCCTTGATTTCGTCGTCGGTCACTTTCGCGGCGGCAACATCGGCAGGCAGGGTCAGCGTAGCGAAATCGCGTGTCTGTTTTTCCAGACGGGCGAAGGCCTCGACCTCAGCATCAGTGACGAACGCACTGCCGGCGATACCGGCACGCATCTGGCCGATCAGCATTTCCTGGGTCAGCATCTGACGGAATTGCATGCGACCGAAGCCCAACTGACGGATGACCTGATCGAAACGATCGGCATTGAACTTGCCGTCGACCTGGAATTCCGGCATTTGCAGGATCTGCTGATCCAGCGCCGCTTCAGAGAAGCCGAACTTGGCGTCATGGGCGCCCTGCAGCAGCAGCTTGCGATCAATCAGGCCCTTGAGGGCCGACGTGCGCAGCATTTTATCGTCCAGCAGTGCAGGATCGAAATCCTTGCCCAGCTGTTGCGCCAGCTGACGGCGTTGCAGGTCGGCAGCCTGGCTCAGCTCGGTCTGGGTGATTTCTTCACCGTTGACCTTGGCCGCGTCCTGACTGGTACTGGTGGCCCGGAACAAGGCATCGAAGCCCGTCAAAGCCATCAACGCCATGATCACGCCGATGATTGTTTTGGCAATCCAGCCTTGTGAATTGTCCCTGATGTTCTGCAGCATGCGTCCCCCAAAACGGTTGAACTAACTAACCAACCGCTGAGCGTGGGTAGAAAGCGGATAGAAGAAAGGCGCATCCGAGGATGCGCCTTCTCGTAAATCGCGAAGCGGACAGGCTCGTTAACGAGACCCGGATGACAGACAGGTATTGCGACCGGCTGGTTTACCGCTCCGCTACCACAGCAGCTATACGCCGCTGCGGCAGGGCAAAGGCGAGAAGAACTTAGTTGACAGCTTCTTTCAGTGCTTTACCGGCTTTGAAGCCTGGTTTCTTGGCAGCTGCGATTTCCAGCGTCTTACCAGTCTGAGGGTTACGACCGATGCGAGCAGGACGGTCGGTAACAGAGAACGTACCAAAGCCAACCAGTACCACAGAGTCGCCAGCCTTCAGAGCGCCAGTGACGGATTCGATTACTGCGTCCAGCGCACGGCCAGCAGCAGCTTTCGGGATATCAGCAGATGCAGCGATAGCATCAATCAGTTCCGACTTGTTCACTCTAAGTCCCCTTATGTCTATATTTGAGATATTTCTAAGTTTTTGGTTTAAGCAAAACGGGCGCTGAAGGCCAACTGACACTAGAAGAGCCGCTTTATAACAAGGGCTCCAAAAAGCTGTCAAGGAAGGCCTCCCAGACTTAATGCGTGCTAATTCTTTCCTTAGAGTCAGACTCGCGCTTTTCATCCTTTGCCACCATATCGGAAGCTACATCCGGCAAGGGCTCCGGCGCGTATTGCAGCGCAATTTGCAGGACTTCGTCAATCCATTTAACTGGCTTGATTTGCAGATCCGCCTTGATGTTGTCAGGAATTTCCTTCAAATCGCGTACGTTTTCTTCCGGAATGATCACAGTTTTGATCCCACCCCGGTGCGCAGCAAGAAGTTTCTCCTTCAAACCACCGATGGCCAGCACCTGCCCACGCAGGGTGATTTCCCCGGTCATGGCCACGTCCGCACGCACAGGGATCGAGGTCAGGGCCGAAACCAGGGCCGTGCACATGCCTACGCCAGCGCTAGGGCCGTCTTTGGGCGTTGCCCCTTCCGGCATGTGGATATGAGTATCGCGCTTCTCATGGAAGTCCAGGGGAATCCCCAGGCTCTTGGCCCGGCTGCGCACTACGGTCAGTGCTGCGGTGATGGATTCGACCATGACATCGCCCAGGGAACCGGTCTTGATCAACTGGCCCTTGCCCGGTACGACAGCGGCTTCGATGGTCAGCAATTCGCCGCCCACCTGAGTCCATGCCAGGCCGGTCACCTGACCGATCTGATCCTGCTGCTCGGCCAGGCCGTAGCGGAATTTACGCACACCGAGGAAGTGCTCGAGCATTTCGGCACTGACGCGCACCGAAAAACGCTTCTCCATCGCGTGTTCCTTGACCGCCTTGCGGCAGACCTTGGCAATCTGGCGCTCCAGACCACGTACGCCCGCTTCACGGGTGTAATAGCGGATGATGTCGCGGATCGCCTCTTCCTCGAACTCCAGCTCGCCTTTTTTCAGGCCGTTGGCAGTAATCTGCTTGGGCGTGAGATATTTGGTGGCGATATTGATCTTTTCGTCTTCGGTGTAGCCAGGCAGGCGAATGACTTCCATCCGGTCCAGCAGTGCTGGCGGGATGTTCATGGAGTTCGCGGTGCACAGGAACATTACGTCGGACAGGTCGTAGTCGACTTCCAGGTAATGGTCGTTGAAATTGTGGTTCTGCTCCGGATCGAGCACCTCAAGCAGCGCCGAGGCCGGGTCGCCGCGCATGTCGCTGCCCATTTTGTCGATTTCGTCGAGCAGGAACAGTGGGTTGCGCACGCCCACTTTCGTCATCTTTTGTATCAATCTTCCTGGCATCGAACCGATGTAAGTCCGGCGGTGACCACGGATTTCCGCTTCATCACGCACACCACCCAGGGCCATACGCACGAACTTGCGATTGGTGGCGTGGGCGATGGACTCGGCCAGGGAGGTTTTACCGACACCCGGTGGGCCTACCAGACACAGGACCGAACCACGAATTTTCTTCACGCGCTTCTGCACGGCGAGATATTCGAGAATGCGTTCCTTGACCTCTTCCAGACCGTAATGGTCGGCATCGAGAATGTCTTCGGCACGAGCCAGGTCCAAACGCACCTTGCTCTGGGCTTTCCACGGCACCTGGACCAGCCAGTCGATGTAAGAGCGCACCACGGTCGCTTCAGCCGACATCGGCGACATCTGCTTGAGCTTGTTCAGCTCGGCAGTCGCCTTGGTCAGGGCGTCCTTGGGCAGGCCGGCGGCATCGATACGCTTTTTCAGCTCTTCGATCTCGTTGTGACCTTCTTCGCTGTCGCCGAGCTCTTTCTGAATGGCCTTCATCTGCTCGTTCAGGTAGTACTCGCGCTGACTGCGCTCCATCTGTTTCTTGACCCGCCCGCGGATGCGCTTCTCGACCTGCAACAGATCGATTTCAGCGTCCAGCAGAGCGAGTACGTGCTCGACACGCGCGGGCAGGTCGATGATTTCGAGAATTTCCTGCTTCTGCTCGATCTTCAGGGCCATGTGCGCCGCCATGGTATCGACCAGGCGACCCGGCTCATCGATGCTGTTGAGCGAGGACAGGACTTCGGCAGGGACCTTCTTGCCCAACTGCACGTATTGCTCGAACTGCGCCAGCAGGCTGCGCACGAACACTTCGGATTCACGATCAGGGGCGTCTACTTCGTCGATCAGCACCACTTCGGCGCGACAATGGCCGTCAACCTCGATGAAGCGCTCGACGGAACCGCGCTGCTCGCCCTCGACCAGCACTTTGACCGTGCCATCCGGGAGTTTCAGCAGCTGCAGGACGGTGGCAATAGTGCCGACGCTGTAGAGCGCATCTTCGCCGGGATCATCATCGGCAGGATTTCTTTGCGCGAGCAGGAGGATTTGCTTGTCGCCCGTCATCGCAGCCTCAAGGGCTTCGATAGACTTCTCGCGCCCCACGAACAGCGGGATAACCATGTGCGGATAAACCACAACATCTCGCAATGGCAAGAGAGGCAATTCAATGGTGGTTTTCATGATTTCGCCTCTACGGCGGCCAAACGGCCGTGGACAGGTGGAATGAGCTTGAATTCAAGATGGGGGTAGCTTCCTGAAAAAACAAGCGCTGATGCAGGAAATGCAAAAGGGGCCCGAAGGCCCCTTCTTGTTTCACGCAGCAGTGTGACTCACGCCTCAGGAGCAACCTTGGCAGGCGGCTCGCTGTTTTCGTAGATCAACAACGGCTTGGAAGTACCGTCGATCACGCTTTCGTCGATGACCACCTTGCTGACGTCAGTCTGCGAGGGGATCTCGTACATGGTGTCGAGCAGCACGCCCTCCAGGATGGAGCGCAGGCCACGGGCACCGGTCTTGCGCTCAAGCGCGCGACGGGCAACCGATTTCAACGCATCGGTGCGGAATTCCAGGTCCACACCTTCCATCTCGAACAGCTTGGCGTATTGCTTGGTCAGAGCATTTTTCGGCTCGGTCAGAATCTGCATCAATGCAGCTTCGTCCAGCTCGTCCAATGTCGCCAGGACCGGCAGGCGGCCGACGAACTCGGGGATCAGGCCAAATTTGACCAGATCGTCGGGCTCGACTTCACGCAGCGATTCACCAACCTTCTTGCCTTCTTCCTTGCTGCGGACTTCGGCGTTGAAACCGATACCGCCCTTGGTGGAACGGTTCTGGATAACTTTTTCCAGGCCCGAGAATGCGCCACCGCAGATGAACAGGATATTGCGCGTGTCCACCTGCAGGAACTCCTGCTGGGGATGCTTGCGGCCGCCTTGGGGCGGTACGGAAGCCACGGTGCCTTCGATCAGCTTCAGCAGAGCCTGCTGAACGCCTTCGCCGGACACGTCACGGGTAATGGAAGGGTTGTCGGATTTGCGCGAAATCTTGTCGATTTCGTCGATGTAGACAATACCCATCTGGGCCTTCTCTACGTCGTAATCACATTTCTGCAACAGCTTCTGAATAATGTTTTCCACGTCCTCACCCACATAACCGGCTTCGGTCAGGGTGGTGGCGTCGGCGATGGTGAACGGAACATTGAGCAGGCGCGCCAGGGTTTCAGCGAGCAGCGTCTTGCCGGAGCCCGTAGGGCCGATCAGCAGGATGTTGCTTTTGCCCAGTTCAACGTCATCGTTTTTCTTGTCGCGCTGATTCAGACGCTTGTAGTGGTTGTAAACCGCTACGGCCAGAACCTTTTTCGCACGCTCCTGGCCAATTACATACTGATCCAGGATGCCACTGATTTCTTTCGGCGATGGCAATTTATGCGCACTGCTTTCGGCCTGGGCTTCCTGCACCTCCTCGCGGATGATGTCGTTGCACAGGTCGACGCACTCGTCGCATATAAAGACCGAGGGGCCGGCAATCAATTTGCGTACTTCATGCTGGCTTTTGCCGCAGAAGGAGCAATAGAGCAATTTGCCGTTGTCCTCGCCGTTGCGGGTGTCAGTCATTCGATCGATCCAATCCGGTAGGCTTGCAACACAAGATGAAGGCTATTGCGGGCTTTTTCAAGCCCGCAAGTGATCAGAGCAGCCGACCAACCTTATTTTGCGCTGCTGGGTTTAAGCAGGGCGCTGGCTGATCACTTCATCGATCAACCCATACTCACGCGCGGCTTCGGCACTCATGAAGTTATCGCGGTTGGTATCACGCTCGATCTCTTCCAGGGTGTGCCCGCTGTGCTTGGCCATCAGCGTGTTGAGACGCTCGCGGATGAAGAGGATTTCCTTGGCATGGATTTCGATATCCGAAGCCTGGCCCTGGAAACCGCCCAGTGGCTGGTGAATCATCACGCGTGAGTTCGGCAGGCAGTAACGCTTGCCTTCGGCACCGGCGGTCAACAGGAACGCGCCCATGCTGCAGGCCTGACCGATACAGGTGGTCGAAACGTTGGGCTTGATGAACTGCATGGTGTCGTAGATCGACATGCCTGCAGTCACCGAACCGCCCGGTGAGTTGATGTAGAGATGGATATCCTTGTCCGGGTTTTCCGCTTCAAGGAACAGCAGTTGCGCACAGATCAGGTTGGCCATGTAGTCTTCTACCGGACCTACCAGAAAGATCACTCGCTCCTTGAGCAGGCGCGAGTAGATGTCATAGGCGCGTTCGCCACGGGCGGACTGCTCGATAACCATCGGGACCAGGCCGCCTGCGGCCTGGATGTCAGAGTGCTGCTGAATATAAGAATTGCGGGACATGTCCTGCATTCACTCCCAAATAGTCATGGCTTGAATACGCATAAGCCAGCACGAAGGCTGGCTTATGGGTGTTTTCGAACGAGAGAAAAAATCAGTCGGCTGTTGGAGCTTCTACCGGCTTGACTGCTTCTTCGTAGGAGACCGATTTGTCGGTCACGCTAGCTTTCTGCAAAACAGTATCCACAACTTGTTCTTCCAGCACAACCGAACGCACTTCGTTCATTTGCTGTTCGTTCTTGTAGTACCAGGCCACAACCTGCTCAGGCTCCTGATAAGCGGAAGCCATTTCCTGGATCATCTCGCGAACGCGGGCGTCATCAGGCTTGAGTTCGAACTGCTTGACCACTTCAGCAACGATCAGACCCAGCTCGACGCGGCGCTTGGCCTGCTCTTCGAACAGCTCGGCCGGCAGTTGGTCAGGCTTGATGTTGCCACCGAACTGCTGAACCGCTTGCACGCGCAGACGGTTGACTTCGTTTTCCAGCAGGGCTTTCGGTACTTCGATCGGGTTGGCGCTCAGCAAGCCGTCCATTACCTGATTCTTGACCTTGGACTTGATAGCCTGACGCAGCTCGCGCTCCATGTTCTTGCGAACTTCGGTGCGGAAGCCGTCGATGCCGGTTTCCTTGATGCCGAACTGCTTGAAGAACTCTTCGTTCAGCTCAGGCAGCTTAGGCTCGGAAACAGTGTTGACGGTAACGGTGAACTCAGCAGCTTTACCAGCCAGCTCCAGATTCTGGTAGTCCTCTGGGAAGGTCACGTTCAGCACGCGCTCTTCGCCAGCCTTGGCGCCCACCAGACCGTCTTCGAAGCCCGGGATCATGCGGCCGGAACCCAGAACCAGCTGGGTGCCGGTGGCCGAACCACCTGCGAAGACTTCACCGTCGACCTTGCCGACGAAATCGATGTTCAGCTGGTCTTCGTTCTGGGCAGCGCGATCGGCCACTTCGAAACGAACGTTCTGCTTGCGCAGGATTTCCAGCATGTTGTCCAGATCGCTGTCAGCGACTTCGGCCGACAGACGCTCTACAGCGATCGACTCGAAACCGGCAACGGTGAACTCCGGGAACACTTCGAAGGTGGCTACGTATTCCAGATCCTTGCCCTTTTCAAAGGACTTGGGCTCTACGGAAGGAGCACCTGCCGGGTTCAGCTTTTGCTCGACAACAGCTTCGTAGAACGAAGCCTGGATGACTTCGCCCAGTGCATCCTGACGCGCGCCTTCTTCGTAGCGCTGACGGATCACGCTCATTGGCACCTTGCCAGGGCGGAAGCCTGGAATCTTGGCATTGCGTGCAGTCTGCTGCAGACGCTTGTTGACTTCAGTCTCGATGCGTTCGGCAGGCACGCCAATGGTCATGCGGCGCTCAAGAGCGGAAGTATTTTCAACAGAAACTTGCATGGATATTCCTCGTTGCACAGACGTTAGCCGGCCGTTTCCCGACCCCAGAATCTAAGGGCAAGCATTCTAGTGGGTCGAACTCAAGAAGTCACCCTACTGAAAAAGGGCAAATTAGGGTGCCGGAGACAGGCGGACAGCTGAGGGCAATCGGGACTGCCTTCCATCTGCCAAAAAGGTGTCTGGCCCGGCCTTTATATAAAGGAAGGAATACGCAGACCCTGACACCGCCTCCAACCATGAAACACGCCCCGCAAGACCGGCGGCAGCCTGGGCTGACTGACCTGCGGCACGAAAAACAAAACGCTGAAACAAAAAAAGCCGCACTAGGCGGCTTTTTCTATTGTCTGGTGCGGACGGAGAGACTCGAACTCTCACACCTTGCGGCGCTGGAACCTAAATCCAGTGTGTCTACCAATTCCACCACATCCGCGTTTCAAGCTTTTAAAGCAAAGGCGCCAGATTATAAGTCTGGCGCCTTCTTTGTTCGAATATGGGGTGGACGATGGGGATCGAACCCACGACAACAGGAGTCACAATCCTGTGCTCTACCAACTGAGCTACGCCCACCATATTGCGTTGTGACGTTACATCTTACTTGTGCCAAAGCTGCCTTTAGTGGCGCACCCGGCAGGACTCGAACCTGCGACCATCCGCTTAGAAGGCGGATGCTCTATCCAGCTGAGCTACGGGCACTTATATAATCTGCATTCTTTAACGACTACAAATTAAAGGCTTTCATCACATCGAGCCAATTTGCAACTCTGACCGACCGAATCAACCAGTGCTAGCTTAACCAGTGCTGGGCTCTGCCCGACAAGTGCGACGAATCTTATAGACGAGCCTTGAGGTCGTCAACTCTTTTTCAAAAAAAATTCAGTTAGATAAAGGAGTTAGCGGAATATGCCGAGCAAGCGCCTTTGCCCCTGCGTCATGACATGCGAGAATGCGCGCTCTTTTTCAATCCCTCTCGATGGTTAATCACCCGTCATGACTGCAAAACTAATCGACGGCAAAGCGATCGCCGCAGGCCTGCGCCAGCAGATCGCCAAACGTGTCGCCGAACGTCGCCAACAGGGCCTGCGTACGCCGGGCCTGGCGGTGATTCTGGTGGGCAGCGATCCTGCATCCCAGGTCTATGTCTCGCACAAGCGCAAGGATTGCGAGGAAGTCGGCTTTATTTCCAAGGCCTACGATCTTCCTGCGCAAACTACCCAGGCCGAACTCACCGACCTGATCGACAGCCTCAATGACGACGCCACTATCGACGGCGTGCTGCTGCAACTGCCGCTGCCGGAGCATCTGGATGCATCGCTGCTGCTGGAGCGCATTCGTCCGGACAAGGACGTCGACGGCTTCCATCCCTATAACGTCGGTCGCCTGGCCCAGCGCATCCCCCTGCTGCGCCCCTGCACACCGAAAGGGATCATGACGCTGCTGGAAAGCACTGGCGTTGATCTCTACGGGATGGACGCAGTGGTCGTTGGCGCCTCCAACATCGTCGGTCGCCCGATGGCGATGGAACTGTTGCTGGCCGGCTGCACCGTGACCGTAACCCACCGTTTCACCAAGGATCTGGCCGGCCATGTCGGCCGCGCTGATCTGGTGGTAGTGGCTGCCGGCAAGCCGGGTCTGGTCAAGGGTGAATGGGTCAAGGAAGGCGCCATCGTCATCGACGTCGGTATCAACCGTCAGGACGACGGCAAGCTGGTTGGTGACGTGGTGTACGAAACCGCCCTGCCCCGTGCCAGCTGGATCACGCCAGTACCGGGCGGCGTAGGCCCGATGACCCGCGCCTGCCTGCTGGAAAACACCTTGTACGCGGCAGAAACCCTGCACAGCTGATCAGTGCAGCAGCGCACAAATGAAAACGGCACCTCAAGAGGTGCCGTTTTTTGTTTCTAGCAAATGTTACTTCTTGGCGTTTTCCCAGCTTTTCAGCAGGTCAGCGTAGGCAATGGTTTCGCCTTTGGGCTTCTCATTGGCCAGCTTGCGCTGTGGCGCGAGGAACTTGCCGCCGCTCTGTTCAGCCTTGGTGTACCACTCTTCAGCCGAGGTTTCCGGGTTCATCTTCGGCGCGCAACCACTCGCCTCTTGAACCTTGGAGCGCTCGATACGCGTCATGATGGCATCCTGATCCTTGGCCAGACCATCCAGCGCTGCCTGAGCGGTTTTCTCGCCGGTCACAGCTTCAGCCACATGGCTCCACCACAACTGCGCCAGTTTCGGGTAATCCGGAACGTTGGTGCCGGTCGGCGACCATTGCACACGGGCCGGGCTGCGGTAGAACTCGACCAGACCACCGAGCTTCGGCGCCAGTGCGGTCATTTCCTTGGAGTTGATGTCCGACTCACGAATCGGCGTCAGGCCGACGATGGTCTTCTTCAACGATACCGACTTGGAAGTGACGAACTGCGCATACAGCCAGGCCGCATTGCGTTTCTTCTCTTCGGAAGACTTCAGGAAGGTCCACGAACCCACGTCCTGATAGCCCAGCTTCATGCCTTCTTTCCAGTACGGACCTTTCGGCGAAGGCGCCATGCGCCATTTCGGCGTGCCATCAGCGTTCATGACCGGCAGACCTGGTTTGGTCATGTCAGCAGTGAAAGCGGTGTACCAGAAGATTTGTTGCGCAACGTTACCCTGGGAAGGCACCGGACCCGACTCGGAGAAGGTCATGCCCGCCGCTTCAGGTGGCGCATAGGCTTTGAGCCAGTCGATGTATTTCTGGGTAGCGAAAACAGCCGCCGGGCCGTTGGTATCGCCGCCACGGGTGATGCTGGAACCGACCGGATGGCAGTCCTCTACGCGGATGCCCCACTCGTCCACTGGCAGACCGTTCGGCAGGCCCTTGTCGCCGCTGCCGGCCATGGAGAACCAGGCATCGGTGAAACGCCAGCCCAGGGACGGGTCTTTCTTGCCGTAGTCCATGTGACCGTAGACTTTCTTGCCGTCGATCTCCTTGACGTCTTCGCTGAAGAATTTGGCAATGTCTTCGTAAGCCGACCAGTTGACCGGAACACCCAGCTCGTAGCCGTACTTGGCCTTGAACTTCTCTTTCAGATCAGGACGCTCGAACCAGTCGGCGCGGAACCAGTAGAGGTTGGCGAACTGCTGGTCGGGCAGCTGATACAGCTTGCCGTCCGGAGAGGTGGTGAAGGAGGTGCCGATGAAATCCTTGATGTCCAGGGTCGGCGAAGTGACCTTCGCGCCCTCAGGGCTGGCCATCAGGTCGGTCAGCGACAGAGCCTTGCCATAACGCATGTGGGTACCGATCAGGTCGGAGTCGTTGACCCAGCCGTCATAGATACTTTTGTCCGACTGCATGGCGGTCTGCAGCTTCTCGATCACGTCACCTTCCTGGAGCAGGTCATGGGTGACCTTGATGCCAGTGATTTCGGTGAACGCCTTGGCCAACACCTTGGACTCATATTCGTGGGTGGTCAGGGTTTCCGAGACCACTTTGATGTCCATGCCGCGGAACGGTTTGGCGGCCTCGATAAACCACTCCAGCTCCTTGAGCTGCTCTGCATCCGACAGGGTCGTAGGTTTGAATTCGCTGCCTGCCCATTTTTTTGCGGCATCTTCATAGGCATCAGCCCATGCGGTCACGCTCAAGCCACTCAACGCCAGCATCGCTGCCAGCGACACGCTATGTCGCAGTTTGTTGTTTTTATAGAACATAGATACCTCCAGTTGTTGTTATCAACCGGCCGGATGCTGATCCGACCGGGGTCCTGAAAATCTCAAGCGTGCCACTCTTTTCGCCCCAGCAACGGGCGACTACCCCCAACGCATCACCAACAACAGCCACACCAGGGAAATCACCGAAGCGATCCAGATGCTCCAGTCCGTCACGCCTATCACCAGCAAATGCAGGTAGGCGCTACCAAGAAGTCCGATAAACAGGCGATCGCCACGACTGGTGGTGATCGGCAGAAAACCGCGGCGCTCGACACACGGCGAACGCAGCTCCCAGATCGTCATGCCGACCAGCGCCGCCGCTATGGCGCCGAAGAAGGCAGCAGTGAGGGTAGTCCAGGCCATCCAATCCATCATGCGACTCCTTATACCCGGCCCAGGGCAAAGCCCTTGACCACGTGATTGCGAACGAACCAGATCACCAGCATGCCCGGCAAAATGGTCAGCACCCCGGCCGCAGCCAGTACACCCCAGTCAATGCCGGAGGCCGACACGGTGCGGGTCATCACCGCGGCGATTGGCTTGGCATTCACGGAAGTCAGGGTCCGCGCCAGCAGCAGCTCGACCCAGGAGAACATGAAGCAGAAGAACGCCGTAACGCCGATGCCGGAGCCGATCAAGGGAATGAAAATCTTCAGGAAGAACTTGGGAAAGCTGTAACCGTCGATGTAGGCGGTTTCGTCGATTTCCTTGGGCACACCCGAGATAAAGCCTTCCAGGATCCACACCGCCAGCGGCACGTTGAACAGGCAATGAGCCAGTGCCACGGCAATATGGGTATCGAACAGACCGATGGACGAATACAGCTGGAAGAACGGCAACAGGAACACTGCCGGTGGCGCCATGCGGTTGGTCAGCAGCCAGAAGAACAGATGCTTGTCGCCGAGAAAACGATAACGCGAGAACGCATAGGCCGCCGGCAACGCCACGGTCAGCGAAATCACCGTGTTCAGGCACACGTAGTACAGCGAGTTGATATAGCCGCTGTACCAGCTCTCATCGGTGAAGATCACCTTGTAGTTGGCCAGGGTGAAATCCTGCGGCCACAGGCTCAGGCCGCCAAGAATTTCGCCATTGGTCTTGAACGACATGTTCACCAGCCAATAGATCGGCACCAGCAGAAACAGGATATACAGGACTAACGGAACCATTTTGCGCGCGTTCATGGCCGCTCCTCAGTTCTTGTCGCTGTGGGTCATGGCGGTATAGAACAGCCAGGACACCAACAGGATGATCAGGAAATACACCAGCGAGAAAGCCGCCGCCGGACCGAGGTCGAATTGCCCAAGGGCCATGGTGGTCAGGGTCTGGCTGAGGAAGGTCGTGGAGTTACCCGGCCCGCCGCCCGTGAGCACAAAGGGCTCGGTGTAGATCATGAAGCTGTCCATGAAGCGCAGCATCACCGCGATCAGCAGCACGCTCTTCATTTTCGGCAGCTGGATATGGCGGAAGATGGCCCAGGACGATGCCTGATCGATCCGCGCGGCCTGGTAATACACGTCCGGAATGGCACGCAGGCCGGAATAACTGAGCATCGCCACCAGCGAAGTCCAGTGCCAGACGTCCATCACCAGCACGGTGACCCAGGCGTCGGCGCTGTTGGCAGCGTAGTTGTAGCTGACGCCGAGTTTGTTCAGGGTCCAGCCCAGCAGGCCGATATCGCCACGACCGAAGATCTGCCAGATGGTGCCCACCACGTTCCACGGAATCAGCAGCGGAATGGTCATCAGGATCAGGCAGACCGTGGACCAGCGGCCCTTGGTCGGCATGCACAGGGCCACCGCAATCCCCAGGGGGATTTCGATCAGCAGCACACAGGCCGAATAGATGAACTGACGCAGCAGCGAGTCGTGCAGGCGCGGATCACGCAGCACCTGACGGAACCAGTCGGCGCCGACGAAGTAGCGGCTGGATTGGTCGAAGATGTCCTGCACCGAGTAGTTGACCACGGTCATCATCGGCACGATGGCACTGAACGCCACCAGCAGGAAGACCGGCAGCACCAACCACCAGGCCTTGTTGTTATGCACCTTATTCATGGCCAGGCTCCAGCAAAAAGTCATCGGCGTAGAGCATCAGCCACTGCCCGGGAAAACTGATCCAGGCCTTGCCTTCCGGCACCGGCTTGTCTTCCTGCAGGCGCACCTTGAGCTTCTGCCCGGCCAAGTCCAGGGTGAGGATCTTGTAGGTGCCCAAGTCTTCGACGTAGGTCACGTCCGCGCACATGGCTTCTTCGAACGGGCCGTCCCAGACATGCACGAACTCAGGGCGGATACCGACTTTCAAAGTCTTCCACTGGGTCGCAGCGAGGGTGTCGAGCATCGCTTGCGGCAAGGCCAGATGCACATCGCCAAAGCCAACACCACCGACCTCGGGCTTGACGTCGATCAGGTTCATGCCGGGGCTGCCAATGAAGTAGCCGACAAAGGTGTGCAACGGCTTTTCGAACAGCTCGCGGGGCGTGCCGAACTGAACGATCTGGCCGCCGTACATCACCGCGATCTTGTCGGCGAAGGTGGAAGCCTCCAGTTGATCGTGGGTGACGTAGACCATGGTGATATTGAACTGCTCATGGATCTGCTTGAGCTTGCGCCGCAGTTTCCACTTAAGGTGCGGGTCGATCACGGTCAGGGGTTCGTCGAACAGAATCGCCGAGACGTCATCCCGGACCAGCCCGCGACCCATGGAAACCTTCTGCTTTTCATCGGCCGTCAGGTTGCTGGCTTTCTTTTTCAGCAGCTCCTGCAGGTCGAGAACTTCGGCAATCTCGTTGACCTTGATCTTGACCCGAGCCTCATCGACGCCCTGATTGCGCAGCGGGAAGGCTAGGTTGTCGAACACCGTCATGGTGTCGTAGACCACCGGGAACTGGAAAACCTGGGCGATATTGCGCTTTTCCGGGGTCAGATCGTTGACTCGCTTGCCATCGAACAGCACCTGCCCTTCCGAAGGGCTGAGCAGGCCGGAAATGATATTGAGCAGGGTCGACTTGCCGCAGCCGGAAGGGCCAAGCAACGCATAGGCGCCGCCCTGGTTCCAGATGTGGGTCATCTCGCGGATCGCGTAGTCTTCGGGGCCGCCCGGCGTCTTGCTGTAACTGTGGGCGAGGTTCTGCAAACGGATCTCGGCCATCAGGCAACCCTCGCCATGCGCAGGCCCGGCGCTTGAATCAAGCGGTCCTGCTGATCGAATACGAATAGTTTGTGGGTCGGGATATACACGCGGATCGGCGCATCGACGTCATAGGCATGGACGCCCGGCAGGTGCAATACCAGCGAGAAATGCTCGTTGCGCACATGCAGGAAGGTTTCCGAACCACTGATCTCGGCCAGTTCCACGGTGACCGCCAACTCCAGGTCGTCATCGTTGGACGGCACCAGGCTCAGGTGGCTGGGACGTACGCCAAAACGGTAGTAACCGTCGCCGATGGTGCGCAGATCGACATTGAGCGGAAAGTGCACGAAATTGGCGAAGCTGACTTCGTTGCCGTCGATACGACCCGGCATCAGGTTGATCGGCGGCTCGGAGAACAGCTCCGCGGCCAGCACGGTCTGCGGCTGATGATAGACATGCGGTGTCACACCGCTCTGGATCAGCCGACCCTCATGCAGAATAGTGGTGGTGCCGCCCAGGGCCAGAGCCTCGTTGGGCTCGGTGGTGGCGTAGACCGCAATGGTGTTGCGCGCCGCGAACAGCTCGCGCATTTCCTGGCGCAGTTCCTCGCGCAGCTTGTAGTCCAGGTTGACCAGAGGCTCATCGAACAGGATCAATCCGGCATCCTTGATCAGCGCCCGAGCCATGGCCGTGCGCTGCTGCTGGCCACCGGACAGTTCCAGCGGGTAGCGCGGCAGGAATTTTTCGATACGCAGCATCCGCGCGGTTTCCCGCACCTTGCTTTCGATCACGTCCTTCGACACACCGGTCTGGCGCAAAGGCGAGGCGATGTTGTCGAACACGGTCATGCTCGGGTAATTGATGAACTGCTGATAGACCATCGAGATGTTGCGCTGACGGACCGACTGGCCGGTGACATCGACGCCGTTCATCAGGATTCGACCGCTGTCTGGCTTGTCCAGCCCGGCCATCAGACGCATCAAGCTGGTCTTGCCGGACAACGTCCGCCCCAGCAGTACGTTGAAAGAACCGGCTTCGAAGCTCAGGGATACGTCGTCGATCCAGGTTTGACCATCAACCGTACGGCTGACGTGCTCCAGGGTGAGAGACATGGTGTGCCCTTTTTGTTCATTCTTATTAGGGTGTTTACGAGTAGCATTCACAAACATTCGAATGATTATTCGTTAGCGATAACCGTGCCAAACCTGTCACAACGCCTTAAATCCCCGTTCTAGAGCCTTTCGCGTAAATCAGCGGAAAAACCTACGTTCAAAGCTGAACAAAAGTGAACACCAAAGTCTGAACACCTGAACAAAATGAACATTGACTTTGAACACTACTGAACGACACTCTGTGAACACCGCCGCCCCTTCAAAAGGCATGCGCGCAGGTCGAACGACAAAAACAATAAAAGCACCGCAGGATCGATACCCATGGCCAACCCCAGTGCATCGCTCGCCCACGACATCATCATTCAGGACTCCTGGAGCCGCTGTCGGGATTTCGGCCTCGACCATCAATCACGCCCGTCTTTCGGCCAACTGCCCAATGCGCAAGTCAGCCAGTTGCTGGAGCGCCATGAATCCCTGGTGCAGACCACCCATCAGCAAGTGCTGCCTTTCTACGAAAACATCCTGAGCAACTCCGACTGCCTGATTTTGCTGGCTGATCAACATGGGCAGGTGCTCAATTCCTGGGGCAACAAGCGTTTCGTCGATCCGGCCCAGGGTCTGGGTTTCGTCGCAGGCGCCTGCTGGGTCGAACAGGGCACCGGTACCAACGCCATCGGCACCGCCCTGGCCTGCGAGCAGGCGGTGCATATCCAGCACGATGAACACTTTCTCAAGGCCAACCGTTTCATGACCGGCTCGGCGGCGCCGATTTTCGACGCCAATCGACGGGTGATCGCGGTGCTCGATGTCTCCAGCGACAGCTTCCTGCCGCCCTCCCACACCCTGGGCGTGGTGCGGATGATGAGCCAGTCAGTGGAAAACCGGCTGATCCTCGATCAATTCCAGGACGGCTGCTTCCAGCTGACGTTCAATACCGGCCTGAACAACCTCGACAGCCAGTGGGCCGGGCTGCTGATCTTCGACGAAAGCGGGCGCATCCTCTGCGCCAACCGTCGCGCCGACAGCCTGCTGGGCCTGAGTCTTTTGCGGGCCAATATCGAAAACCTGTTCAAGACGCCCATCGCGCAATTGCTCGACAAGACCGAAGGCCAGCCCTTCGCCCTGCAAGCCTCGGGGCATAACCGTTTCCACGGCGTACTGCGCCGCCCGCAACGCCAGCCGGGCCGCTCATCGCGGATCCTGCATTCGGTCAAGCCACTGACGCCGCCGCGCCCTGCCCCGAGCACCTCAGGCATTGCTCTGGACGCCATCGGGCCCGGCGATGCGCGCATAGAGAAGGCCGTGCGTCAGGCAGGCAAACTGATTGAAAAGAACATCCCGGTGCTGATCCATGGCGAAACCGGGGTGGGCAAGGAGGTGTTCGTCAAGGCGCTGCATCAGGGCGGCTCCCGGGCAGAACAACCATTCATTGCGGTGAACTGCGCGGCGATTCCGGCTGAACTGGTGGAGTCGGAGCTGTTCGGCTACGAGCGTGGCGCTTTTACCGGGGCTAATCAGAAAGGCAGCATCGGCCTGATCCGCAAGGCCGATAAAGGCACGCTGTTCCTCGATGAAATCGGCGATATGCCCCTGCCCGTACAGGCCCGCCTGCTCCGGGTCTTACAGGAACGCTGCGTGCAGCCCTTGGGCAGCAGCGAGTTATTCCCGGTGGATATCCGTCTGGTTTCGGCCACCAACCGTCCCTTGCGCGAACAGGTGCAGGCCGGCCACTTCCGTCAGGACCTGTACTACCGCATCAGCGGCCTGAACCTGGAGCTGCCGCCCCTGCGCCAGCGCAGCGACAAGAGCGCGTTGATTCAACGCCTGTGGGATCAACATCGCGAAGACTGGCAAGTCGCGGGCTTCGAGCCCGAGGTGCTGGAACTGTTCGACCAGCACCCGTGGCCCGGCAACCTGCGGCAGATGAGCAGCGTGATCCAGGTCGCCCTGGCGTTGGCCGATGACGAGCCGATCAGTACCGAACATTTGCCGGAAGACTTTTTTGCCGATCTGGATCTGAATCAGGAAGACAATCGCTCGCAGGTGCCGCAGCCGTTCCTTAATCAGGCCAGCCTGGACAACCCCGAAGATCTAAACCGCCTGTTGCAGGCGGCGGGGGGCAATATTTCACAGCTGGCAAAGCAGCTGGGAGTCAGCCGCAATACCTTGTACAAGCGCCTGCGCGAACAAAGCACCTAAAGGCATTCGCGGATGAATCCGCTCCCACAGGTTGAAACTCGACACTGTGGGAGCGGATTCATCCGCGAAAGGGCCTCTTCAGGCGATGATCAATCCGCCAAGCGCCACGTAGTCCCGCCCTTGCCGTCTTCCAGCACCACGCCCATGGCGGTGAGCTGGTCGCGGATGCGGTCGGATTCGGCCCAGTTCTTGTCGGTACGGGCTTGCAGACGCGCCTGAATCAGCGCCTCGACTTCAGCCGCATCGACCTTGCCTTCAGCACCGGCGCGCAGGAAGTCATCGGCTTCGAGCTGCAAGACACCCAGCACACTGGCCAACTGCTTCAGACGTGCCGCCAGACCTGCCGCAGCGGCCAGATCGGTATCACGCAGACGGTTGATTTCCCGGACCATCTCGAACAGCACCGCGCAGGCTTCCGGCGTGCCGAAATCGTCGTCCATGGCCGCAGTGAAACGCTCGACCAACGCCTCGCCACCGGCAGGCTCAGCCACCGGCAAACCCTTGAGGGCGTGATAGAAGCGCTCCAGCGCACCCTTGGACTCTTTCAGGCTGTCTTCGGAGTAGTTGATCGCGCTGCGGTAGTGGCTCGACACCAGCAGGTAACGCACCACTTCCGGATGGTATTTCTCCAGTACATCGCGAATGGTGAAGAAGTTGTTCAAGGACTTGGACATCTTCTCGCCATTGATGCGGATCATGCCGCAATGCATCCAGGCATTGGCGTAGGTCTTGCCGGTGGCCGCTTCGCTCTGGGCGATTTCGTTTTCATGGTGCGGGAACTCAAGGTCGCTGCCGCCGCCATGAATATCGAAGGTCTCACCCAGGCAGCAGGTCGACATCACCGAGCATTCAATGTGCCAGCCCGGACGCCCCGGGCCCCAAGGTGACTCCCAGCTCGGCTCGCCCGGCTTGACGCCTTTCCACAGGACGAAGTCCAGCGGATCGTCCTTGGATTCGTCCACCTCAATTCGCGCACCGATGCGCAGGTCTTCGATCTTCTTGCGCGACAGCTTGCCGTAGCCGAGGAACTTGCCGACGCGGTAGTACACGTCACCGTTGCCCGGCGCGTAGGCATAGCCCTTGTCGATCAGGGTCTGGATCATCGCGTGCATGCCGGCGATATGCCCGGTGGCACGGGGTTCCATGTCCGGCTTGAGGATATTCAGCCGGGCTTCGTCTTCGTGCATGGCATCGATCATGCGCGCGGTCAGGGCTTCGAACGACTCGCCGTTTTCACGGGCGCGATTGATGATCTTGTCGTCGATGTCGGTGATGTTGCGCACGTACGTCAGGTCATAACCGCTGAAGCGCAGCCAGCGGGTCACCAGGTCAAAAGCCACCATGCTGCGGCCATGGCCGAGGTGGCAGTAGTCGTACACGGTCATCCCGCATACATACATGCGCACCTTGTTGCCATCCAGCGGCTTGAAGACTTCTTTGCTCTTGGTGAGCGTGTTGTAGATAGAAAGCAATGACTTAACCTCAGGTCCAGGAATCGCGCAGGGTCACTGTGCGGTTGAAGACCGGTTGACCAGGTTTGGAGTCCTTGATGTCCGCGCAGAAATAACCTTCGCGTTCGAACTGGAAACGGTCTTCCGGCTGTGCTTGCCCCAATGATGGTTCAGCACGACAACCCGTCAGTACTTGCAGGGAGTCCGGATTGATGTTGTCCAGGAAGCTGGCGCCTTCTTCGGCTTTCTCAGGGTTTGGCGAGCGGAACAGGCGATCGTACAGACGCACTTCGCATTCGATGCTTTCAGCCGCCGGGACCCAGTGAATCACGCCCTTGACCTTGCGGCCCTCGGGGTTCTTGCCCAGGGTGTCCGGATCGTAGGAGCAGCGCAGCTCGACGATATTGCCATCGGCGTCCTTGATTGCTTCGTCGGCACGAATCACATAACTGCCGCGCAGGCGCACTTCGCCATTAGGCTCCAGGCGCTTGTAGCCCTTCGGCGGCTCTTCCATGTAGTCGTCGCGGTCGATATAGATCTCGCGAGAGAACGGCAGTTTGCGCACACCCAGGTCTTCTTTCGGGTGACGCGCCAGCTCCAGGTGATCGACCTGACCTTCCGGATAGTTGGTGATCACAACTTTCAGCGGGCGCAGCACGCACATGGCGCGCGGGGCGCTGTGGTCGAGGTCATCACGGATGCTGAATTCAAGCATGCCGAAGTCAACCACACCGTCGGAACGGTTGGTGCCGATCATTTCGCAGAAGTTGCGGATCGATTTCGGCGTGTAGCCACGGCGGCGGAAGCCCGACAGCGTGGACATGCGCGGATCGTCCCAGCCACTGACGTGCTTTTCATCGACCAGTTGCTTGAGCTTGCGCTTGCTGGTGATGGTGTAGTTCAGGTTCAGGCGCGAGAACTCGTACTGGCGCGGCTTGCACGGCACCGGCAGGTTGTCGAGGAACCAGTCGTACAGCGGACGATGGCTTTCGAACTCCAGGGTGCAGATCGAGTGAGTGATGCCTTCGATGGCATCCGACTGACCGTGGGTGAAGTCGTAGATCGGGTAGATGCACCACTTGTCACCGGTCTGGTGGTGGTGAGCGTGGCGGATGCGGTACAGGATGGGGTCGCGCAGATTCATGTTCGGCGAGGCCATGTCGATCTTGGCGCGCAGCACGCACTTGCCGTCTTCGAACTCACCGGCCTTCATGCGGGCGAACAGGTCCAGGTTTTCCTCGACGCCGCGCTCGCGGAACGGGCTGTTCTTGCCTGGCTCGGTCAGGGTGCCACGGTATTCGCGGGCCTGCTCGGGGGTCAGGTCGTCGACGTAAGCCTTGCCTGCCTTGATCAGCTCGACAGCCCAGTCGTGCAGTTGATCGAAATACTGCGAGGCATAGCGCACGGCGCCGTCCCACTCGAAGCCCAGCCACTTGACGTCGCTTTCAATGGCGTCGATGTATTCCTGGTCTTCCTTGGCCGGGTTGGTGTCGTCGAAACGCAAGTGCGTGACGCCGCCGAACTCCTGGGCCAGGCCGAAGTTGACGCAGATCGACTTGGCGTGGCCGATGTGCAGGTAACCATTGGGCTCAGGCGGGAAGCGGGTGACGATCTTGACGTGCTTGCCGGAGTCCAGGTCGGCCTGAATGATCGGGCGCAGGAAGTTGGTTGGAATAGCAGGGCCTGCCTTTGAATTCGCAGCGGGGTCTTGAGTGGGCTTGCTCATGGGATCCTTGGACATACTAGTGCGGCCAGCGGCGGCCGACCAAACAAAACGTCTATCATAGCCCAAGCTGTCAAGGCCCTGACAGGGCGCTGTGAGAAAACCCAAACTACCGCTCGACGAATAACGCCTTTAAACTGCGCGCCTGGGTTAAATCGGCAGCACTGGCGATGCACGCCAAACCTTCATTCACGCATGCCCACAAGAGCGATTCGAACATGTCCAAAGTAAAACTGACGACCAACCACGGCGATATCGTCCTGGAACTCAACGCTGAAAAGGCGCCGATCACCGTCGCCAACTTCATCGAGTACGTGAACGCCGGTCACTACGAAAACACCATTTTCCACCGTGTCATCGGTAACTTCATGATCCAGGGCGGCGGTTTCGAGCCTGGCATGAAAGAAAAGAAAGACAAGCGCCCAAGCATCCAGAACGAAGCCGACAACGGCCTGCCGAACAAGAAGTACTCGGTCGCCATGGCCCGTACCATGGAGCCGCATTCGGCCTCCGCGCAGTTCTTCATCAACGTTGCCGACAACGCCTTCCTCAACCACTCCGGCAAGAACGTGCAGGGCTGGGGCTACGCAGTGTTCGCTGAAGTGATCGAAGGCAGCGACGTTGTCGACAAGATCAAAGGCGTGGCCACTACTTCCAAGTCCGGCCACCAGGACGTACCTGCTGACGACGTGATCATCGAGAAAGCCGAGATCATTGAGTGATTTTACTGATCTCCGACCTGCATCTTGAGGAGCAACGCCCGGACATTACCCAGGCGTTTCTGGATCTGCTGACCGGGCGTGCCCGCACTGCCAAGGCCCTGTATATCCTCGGAGACTTCTTCGAAGCCTGGATCGGCGACGACGCCATGTCGCCCTTCCAGCGCTCGATCTGCCAGGCCCTGCGCGATCTCAGCGACAGCGGTACTGAAATTTTCCTGATGCACGGCAATCGCGACTTCATGCTCGGCCAGGCCTTTTGCAAGGCGGCTGGCTGCACGTTGTTGAACGACCCGAGCGTCATCCCGATGAATGGCGAGCCCGTGCTGCTGATGCACGGCGACAGCCTGTGTACCCGCGACGAAGCCTACATGCGTCTGCGCCGCTATCTGCGCCATCCGCTGACCCTGTGGATCCTGCGCCACCTGCCCCTGCGCACCCGCCACAAACTGGCGCGCAAGCTGCGCAGCGAAAGCCGCGCGCAAACCCGCATGAAGGCCAACGACATCGTCGACGTAACGCCCGAAGAAGTGCCGCGGATCATGAGCCAGTACGGCGTACGCACCCTGATCCACGGCCACACCCACCGCCCGGCCATTCATAAACTGCAGGTCAACGACCAGACTGCCCAGCGCATCGTGCTGGGCGACTGGGATCGTCAGGGCTGGGCGTTGCAAGTGGATGAACAGGGGTTCAACCTGGCGGCGTTTGATTTTGTGCCCCATCCAAGCAACGCCTGACACGCTCGCTTTACGATTTGTGGGAGCGAATTCATTCGCGAAAGCAATATTTCAGACGATAGAGATTTGTCGGCTGTACTGCCCTCTTCGCGAATGAATTCGCTCCCACAGAGGCTTATCTCAACAATTCATGCCCACAGTAATCAATGCCCACCACCGGCCGCAGGCCCCGCTTTCGCGGCAAACGGCGGCTTGGCCATCCAGACGATGGCGATCAAGGCCATGAACACCCAACCCAGCATGTAGAAATAATCCACCGTGGACAGCATGTACGCCTGGCTGCTGATGATCGATTCCAGCCGCGCATAGGCCGACTGGCTGGCCCCGCCCATGGTCGTCAGGGCATCCCGGGTCGCCGGATCGTAGGTGGTAATGCTTTCGCTCAGATAGGCGTGGTGCTGGATGGCCCGGCGGCTCCAGATCCAGGTGGTCAGGGAAGCCGCAAAACTGCCACCCAGGTTACGCAGGAAAGTCGCCAGCCCGGAGCCGTCAGCGATCTGGCTGGGCGGCAGATCGGACAGCAGGATGGTCAGGGTCGGCATGAAGAACAGCGCCAGCCCCGCCCCCATAAATAGCTGCACCAGCGCCACATGCTCGAAATCCACATCGGTATTGAAGCCCGCGCGCATGAAGCAACTCATGCCCAGACCGAGAAACGCCAGCCCCGCCAACACCCGCAGGTCGAAGCGCGTGGCGTATTTGCCGACAAACGGCGACATCAACACCGGCAATACGCCAATCGGCGCCACCGCCAGCCCGGCATAGGTCGCTGTGTAGCCCATCTGGGTCTGCAACCACTGCGGCAGCAGCAGGTTGATGCCGAAGAACGCCGAATAACCGCCGACCAGCGTAATAGTGCCAAAACGGAAGTTACGGTAGGCAAACAGACGCAGATTGACGATGGGGTGCTTGTCGGTCATTTCCCAGATAACGAACACCGCCAGGAAGATCGCCGAGATCACCGAGCCGATAATAATGAAGTTGGACTCGAACCAGTCCAGGTCGTTGCCCTTGTCGAGCACGATCTGCAGGGCGCCGACCCCAAGGATCAGACTGATCAGGCCGATATAGTCCATCGGCTGGCGACTGGTGGTCACCGGCCGCGCGGCCATCTGCATGCGCACGACAAAAGCAGCGAACAGGCCGATCGGCACGTTGATAAAGAAGATCCACGGCCAGCTGTAACTGTCGGTGATCCAGCCGCCGAGAATCGGCCCGGCAATAGGCGCCACTACCGTGACCATCGCCAGCAGCGCCAAGGCCATCCCCCGCTTGGCCGGGGGGTAGACCGCAATCAACAGGGTCTGGGTCATGGGGTACAACGGCCCGGCGACCACACCTTGCAGCACGCGAAAACCCACCAGCTCAGGCATCGAGGTGGAAATGCCGCAGAGGAACGAAGCCATGACGAACAGAATGGTCGCCCAGAGGAACAGCTTGACCTCACCAAAGCGGCGACTGAGCCAGCCAGTCAAAGGCAAGGCAATCGCGTTGCTCACGGCAAACGAGGTGATCACCCAGGTACTCTGCTCCGAACTCACCCCAAGGTTGCCGGCGATGGTCGGCAGGGCAACGTTGGCGATGGTGGTGTCGAGTACCTGCATGAAGGTCGCCAGCGACAGGCCGATGGTGGTCAGCAGCAGACTGGGAGGCGTAAAAGAGGCAGGGGCGTTAGCGCTCATCGCGAATCCTTTGACACTTGAACGGCGCCCCGACCAGTCGGCCGGGGCTCACGGATTGGCGGCTCAGCGCTGCACGGTCTTGCTGTTGTCGGCGCTGTTTTCATGGATCAGGCGGGTAATGTCGGCTTCGGCCTGTTGCAGTTGCTGATCGTAGATATCGGTGCTGAACGAGGCCTTTTTCGGCGGTTTCTGCGCCTGGATCGGCCCGCTTTGGTCGTGTAGATTGACATCCACGACCGTCGACAGACCGATACGCAGCGGGTAGCGCGCCAGTTGATCGGGGTTCAGGTGAATCCGCACCGGCACGCGCTGGACGATCTTGATCCAGTTACCGGTGGCGTTCTGCGCCGGCAGCAAGGCGAACGCACTGCCGGTGCCAGCGCCGATGCTGTCGATGGAGCCACTGAACTTCACGTCACTGCCATACACATCGGACTCGATATCCACTGGCTGGCCAATGCGCATTTTCTGCAGTTGGGTTTCCTTGAAGTTGGCATCGATCCACAACTGATCCAGAGGGATCACCGACATCAGCGTGGTGCCCGGCTGAACCCGCTGACCCAGTTGCACTGTGCGTTTGGCGACATAACCGGTCACCGGGGCAATCAGTGTGCTGCGGGCATTGTTCAGGTAAGCCTGACGTACTTGCGCAGCGGCGGCCTTCACATCCGGATGGGACGAAACGATGGTGTCATCGACCAACGCCTGACTACCGACCAGTTGCTGCTGGATATTGTTCAGGGCGTTCTGCGCGCTGGTCAGGTCATCCTTGGCGTGGGACAGCTCTTCCTGAGAAATCGCCCCGCCCGCCGCCAGATTGCGCCGACGGTTGTAGTTGTCCTGATTCTTCTGCACTTCGGCACGCTGGGCGGCCAACTGCGCCTTCAGGCCGTCGACATTGCTATACAGGCCGCGCACCTGGCGCACGGTCTTGGCCAGATTGGCCTCGGCGCTTTGCAGGCTGACCTTGGCATCGCTGGGGTCGAACTGGATCAGCATTTGGCCTTCACGCACCAGATCGCCGTCATCGGCGCCGATACTGACCACGGTGCCGGTGACCAGCGGTGTAACGGCGACCACGTTGCCGTTCACATAAGCGTCGTCGGTGCTTTCGTTCCAGCGACCGTACAGGTCGTACCAGAACCACACGCCAACGCCACCCAAGATCACGACGACCAGCAGGATCAGCAGCATGAGCTTGCGTTTACCCGAACTCTTGGCCTTTTCCTGAGGCGACTTTTCTTTCGAAGCATTTTCATCTTTCGATGCAGGCGCGTTGTTTTCGCTAGTGGCAGTAGCCATGGCAGTTACCTTAATGAGTCAGCGAAGCAGTTGACGGGACGTTCGGGGCCTGGTCTTGCGCAGGGCCGTTGCCCTCGAAGCCGCCACCGAGTGCCTGCATCAACAGGATCGACAGATTGATACGCTCGGCGTTGAGATCCGCCAGTTGGCGCTGCGATTGCAGCAAAGTCTGTTCGATGGTCAGCACATCCAGGTAGTTGCCGATGCCTGAGCCATAGCGCTGACTCACGGTGTCGTAGGATTGCTTGATCACATCGGTGGCGTGCTGCGTCGCCTTGATCTGCCCTTCCAGGGCGCGCAATTGGTTGATGTCGTCACTGACATCACCCAAGGCCTGAATCAGGCTCTTGTTGTACTGCGCCACCGCCAGGTCGTAGTCGGCATCCCGGGCGTCGAGATCGGCACGCAGGCGGCCGCCGTCGAACAGCGGCAGGGAAATGGTCGGCGCCACATTGAAGAAGCGGCTGGCCGAACCGAACAGCGCATCGCCGAGCAACGACTCGGTGCCGGCAGCGGCACTGAGGTTCAGGTTCGGATAGAAACGGGTCTTGCTCGCGGCGATGCTCTTGCTCGCTGCTTCCACACGCCAGCGCGCGGCAACCAGGTCCGGACGGCGCCCCAGCAGTTCGGCGGGCAATGTCGATGGCAGTGCAACCACGGCCGGTTGCAGGACATTCGGGCGGACCATCTGGTTACTGCGGTCCGGGCCTTTGCCGAGCAGCACCGACAGAGCAATCTGGGCGCTGCGCAGGCCTTTCTCCGCGTCGATGAACTGTTCTTCCGAGGTCGCGGCCAGGCTTTCGGTCTGCTGATATTGATACTGGCTGTCGATCCCGGATTTCAGGCGCTGGTTACCGAGCTTGAGCATCTGCTGCGTACGGCTGCGATCCTCTTCGGCCAGATCCCGTACCGCATAGGCGTGAGCCAGGTTGCTGTAGGCGCGGGCAACGTCGGCAGCCAGCGTCAGCTGTGCCGCACGCTGATCGACCTCGGCGGCCCGGGCCTGACCCAATGCCGCTTCCCAGGCGGCGCGCTGACCACCCCAGAGATCGAAGTTGTAATTGAAGCTCGCCGACAAGCTGCGCACGGTGCTGAGGGTGCCGCCCTGCCCGCTCGGATCCTGATCCTTGGCCAGACGCGAACGGCTGACGCTGCCGCTGGCATCCACGGTCGGCATACGATCGGCATCGGCAGCATAGGCTGCGGCCGTGGCCTGATGCGTACGGGCACTGGCGACCTGCATGTCCGGGCTGTCGCGCAGGGCTTCGCCGATCAGGCCATCGAGCTGGCTGTCGCCCAGACTTTTCCACCAGTCACTGGCAGGCCATGCCGCAGGCGTAAGGGTGACGCCGGTCAGGGTCTGATTGGCCTGTAGCTGTTTGGCATCGACGCCCTTGCCACTGGTCAACAGCCCTTCGTAATTGGCACAACCGGCCAGGCTCAAGGCGATGGCGAGCAGGCTGAAACGGGCACGCAAATTCCTGCCGTTCATTGGTCACCCTGCTTGGCTGCGAAGGTCTCGAGACGAGCAATGGTGATCGGGTCTTCAACCGAACGCAGCACCTTGGTCAGGATCTGATCCAGTGCCTGCACTTCGGCCGAGTCGAGCACGCCGAGCAGGTCATTCATGGCGTCAGCACCGATTTTCGGCAGCAGGTCGGTCAGTTTGCGCCCGCCCTCGGTCAGCACCAGACGCACCTGGCGACGATCTTCGACGGAGCGGCTGCGGGCCAGCAGGTCTTTCTGCTCAAGACGATCGAGCATGCGCGTCATCGAGCCGCTGTCCAGAGAGAGACTGCGGCACAGCTCGGCCGGCGTATCGGCGCCGAACTGGGAAATGATGATCAGCACCTTGAACTGCGAGGACGTGACGCCGTGGGGCTCCAGATACTTATCGAGCAGGCGGTCTTTCTGCACGTTGGTGCGACCGATCAGCATGCCCATGAGGTTGGAGCGGAAATTATCAGGGGAGAAATGCACGTGAACCACCCATAAAGCTGCCTAGGCAGGGAATTAATGGTGATATTACTGCCTAGGCAGCTAATGTCAACGAAACAATTAGTAACCTTATTGCTGCTCCGACAGACGAGAGGCGGGATTGGCTCATTTTTTTTGATCAGTTTTTTACAATGCCAGAACGGCGACTACAGCGAGGAAGGTGGGGAAAACGAAGGGGTGTGGGAGCGGATTCATCCGCGAAGACGTCGGCGCACCCGACTCGTCCGGTATAGCGCATTCGCGGATAAATCCGCTCCCACAGAGGACATTTACACAGGATTTGTCAGACAGCAGCCCAGGCAGGCACGCCACTGTGAAACCGAAACTCTTCGTCAGGACTTTCGATCAGCTCGCGCTCGGCCAGACGAATTTCTTCGATCTTGGCGTCGACATCAGCCTTTTCACCGTAGGCATAGGCCAGCTTCAGGTAATCCTGAAAGTGACGGGCTTCGGACTTGAGCAGACCGGCGTAGAACGTGCCCAGTTCTTCGTCCAGATGCGGCACCAGGGCGGCAAACCGCTCGCAGGAACGCGCCTCAACAATAGCGCCGACAATCAGCGCATCAGTCAGGCGGAAGGGGTTGTGATTGCGCACCAACTTGCGCAAGGCCCCGGCGTAACGCGCCGAGCTGACGTTGGCCATGGGGATTTCGCGCTTGCGAATGATGCTCAGCACTTGCTCGAAATGGCGCAGTTCTTCCCGGGCCAGACGCGACATCTTGCTCAGCAGGTCGAACTTGTCGTTGTACTGGAACATGAACTGAAACGCCGCCCCGGCCGCCTTCTTCTCGTTGTTGGCATGATCGATCAACAGGATGTCGAGGTTTTGCAGTGCCGCCTTCACCCAGCTGTCAGGAGTACGGCAGAGCAGGAAGGCTTCGATTTCAGGGATCGGGAACATAGCTTCACAAGTAAGAGGATGGGCAAGGCGCAGCATTATACGAGGGCGGCGCCACAGGGCCAGTGTCTTTGCACTTGTGGGCGCTGATCTGGATCAACGTCACAGATAGACAGAGCCATCTATAGTGAAAGCACGCATCGCGATGTCAGACAGGAGAGCCCGTCATGCAATCCATCCACAGTCTGCTTGTAGTCCTTGAACCGACACTGGAGAAGGACGCCGACGAAAGCCTGGCACTGGATCGTGCCTGTCTGATTGCCGGGGTAACCAACGCCCATCTGCATCTGTTGATCTGCGATAAAAAGTACGATCACAGCGCCGCCCTGAAACGACTGCTGGCCGACCTGCAGGCCGATGATTTCAGCGTCTCGATTGAGCAGAACTGGCATCACTCGGTGCACGAGACCATTATTCGATCGCAACAGGCCGAAGGCTGCGGCCTGGTGATCAAACAGCACTTCCCGGACAACCCGCTGAAAAAAGCCCTGCTGACGCCCGAAGACTGGAAACTGCTGCGCCAGTGCCCCGCTCCTGTGCTGATGGTCAAGAGTGACAGGCCCTGGCACGGTGGCGTGATCCTGGCCGCCGTCGACGTCGGCAACAGCGACGAACAGCACAAGCAACTGCATTTCGACATCGTTGATCACGGCTTTGATATCGCCAGCCTGGCCAAGGGCTCGCTGCATGTGATCGCCGCCCATCCGTCACCCATGCTGTCGGCCGCCGACCCGCTCTACCCGCCCACTCAGGACCTTGCCACGACTTATCGCGAACAGTGCCGGGCGTTTCAGGAGGAGTTCGATATCGACGACCAACACCTGCATATCGCCGAGGGTGCCGCCGACGTGCTGATTCCCTATACCGCTCATCAGCTCGATGCCGTGGTCACCGTCATCGGCACCGTGGCCCGCAGCGGCATCGCGGGCGCACTGATCGGCAATACCGCCGAAGTGGTGCTCGACTCGCTTGAAGGGGATGTGCTGGTGCTCAAGACCGATGAGTTTATCGGGCATCTGGAGGCGGAGTTGGTCGGCGCCTGATATACGACAGGTCGGCTCATCAAAGGCGACTCAACCTGATGCTTTGAAATGAGATCCCTGTGGGAGCGGATTTATCCGCAAAAGCGGTTTTTCAGACGATGAAGATGCATCGACTGCCACCGCCTCTTCGCGAATGAATACGCTCCCACCCAGCACAGTGCCTGCCGGGTTACGGCGAGCGTCAGGACCAGGCGACTCAGCCTGTAAGCGCATCCTTGAGAAAAGCCGGGGCGATATAACGCTGATAGTGGGCCTCCGACAGCAGGAAAAACTCGCGGTCGATGGCATCGCGCAATTGCGGCAGCTCCCAGTCGCGAAATTCCGGCATCAGCACCAGACCATAGGCTTCCAGCTGGCTAATCATCCGCGCGCCACGGGCGATCAACTGGTAGGCCCAGCAATATTCGGACTGATGGGGCACGAAGCGAATCTGCCGCTGTTCCAGCTGCTGGCGCAGCTTTTGTGCATCGAACACTTCCACCTTGGCGGTCATGACCTGCACCAGCAACTGCTCCAGACGCAGCCACACTGCCCTTTTTTCATCCTCGTTGTAGCCGTTCCAGTGAATCACTTCGTGATGGAAACGCTTGCAGCCACGGCACACCAGATCCCCGTAAACAGTGGAGCAAAGGCCGACGCAGGGGGTTTTGATGGTTTGATTGGGCATGCTGGACCAGGGTGGGGCAGGAGAAACAGATCCCCATCTTAGCCCTTTGTCTAAAGACGATCACCCCCGAAGATTCTTTAGCCAACTTACCTTTGGCAAAGATATGCCGTAGAATCACCGGGCCTTTTAAGGCGCAAATGTCCGTTGGAAGCTGTTTTCAAAGCGTCACGAGCACAGTCAAGTTAACCCAGCAGTTCCGGTTTGACGCAGGTTCGCCTGCGTCCCCTCCCCAAAACCGTGATGCAGGCGTAAAACTTTGAAAACAGCTTCTGTTGGAGATTGCCGCACCCTGGTAACCAGGCTCAAAAAGCCTTTAATACAGAGGGTATGGGCAATTTCTGGATGAGCGTCCCGGACACCCATTTGGGACCACTGATGAGGGTAATAACTGTGCTTGAAGCCTACCGTAAACACATCGAAGAGCGTGCCGCCCAGGGTATCGTGCCCCAGCCGCTTAACGCCGAACAAACAGCTGGCCTTATTGAGCTGCTGAAAAATCCTCCGGCTGGTGAAGAAGCTTTCCTTGTCGACCTGATCACCAACCGCGTTCCGCCTGGAGTGGACGAAGCAGCCTATGTAAAGGCCGGCTTCCTCTCCGCACTCGCCAAAGGCGAAGCAACCTCCCCGCTGATCGATAAAAAACGCGCTACCGAACTGTTGGGCACCATGCAAGGTGGCTACAACATCGTGACGCTGGTCGGTCTGCTGGACGACGCCGATCTGGCGCCAGTAGCCGCCGAACAACTCAAGCACACGCTGCTGATGTTCGATGCGTTCCACGACGTGGCTGAAAAAGCCAAGAACGGCAACGCTCACGCCCAAGGCGTCCTGCAATCCTGGGCCGACGGCGAGTGGTTCCAGAAGCGCCCTACCCTGGCCGACAAGATCAGCCTGCGCGTCTTCAAGGTCACCGGCGAAACCAACACCGACGACCTGTCCCCGGCACCTGATGCCTGGTCCCGTCCTGACATCCCGCTGCACGCCCTGGCCATGCTGAAAATGGCCCGTGACGGTATCGTTCCGGACGTTCAGGGCTCCATCGGTCCGATGAAACAAATCGAGCAGATGCGCAACGACGGCTTCCCGATCGCCTACGTCGGTGACGTAGTCGGTACCGGTTCGTCGCGTAAATCGGCAACCAACTCGGTGCTGTGGTTCTTCGGCGACGACGTTCCCTATGTGCCGAACAAGCGCGCCGGTGGCTTCTGCTTCGGCAGCAAGATCGCTCCAATCTTCTACAACACCATGGAAGATGCTGGCGCTCTGCCAATCGAATTCGACGTTACCAAGCTGAACATGGGCGACGTGATCGACGTTTACCCGTACGAAGGCAAAGTCACCAAGCACGACAGCGACGAAGTCCTGGCCACCTTCGAAATGAAGACCCCGGTCCTGCTCGACGAAGTTCGCGCTGGCGGCCGTATCCCACTGATCATCGGTCGCGGCCTGACCAGCAAGGCTCGCGCCGAGCTGGGTCTGCCACCTTCGACCCTGTTCAAGCTGCCTGACGTACCGGCTGCCAGCACCAAGGGTTTCACCCTGGCGCAGAAAATGGTCGGCAAGGCATGCGGCGTAGAAGGCATCCGTCCGGGTACCTACTGCGAACCGAAGATGACCACTGTCGGCTCCCAGGACACCACAGGTCCAATGACCCGTGATGAACTGAAAGACCTGGCGTGCCTGGGCTTCTCCACCGATCTGGTCATGCAGTCCTTCTGCCACACCGCGGCTTATCCAAAGCCGATCGACGTCAAGACCCACCACACCCTGCCTGACTTCATCATGACCCGCGGCGGCGTTTCCCTGCGTCCGGGCGACGGCATCATCCACAGCTGGCTGAACCGCATGCTGCTGCCGGACACCGTCGGTACCGGTGGTGACTCCCACACCCGTTTCCCGATCGGTATCTCCTTCCCGGCCGGTTCCGGTCTGGTTGCCTTCGCTGCGGCCACCGGCGTCATGCCGCTGGACATGCCGGAGTCGATCCTGGTTCGCTTCAAAGGCAAGCTGCAACCTGGCATCACCCTGCGTGACCTGGTTCATGCCATTCCTTACTACGCGATCCAGAAAGGCTTGCTGACCGTAGAGAAGAAAGGCAAGAAGAACGCCTTCTCCGGTCGCATCCTGGAGATCGAAGGTCTGGAAAACCTCAGCATCGAACAGGCTTTCGAGCTGTCCGACGCCTCGGCCGAACGTTCGGCTGCCGGTTGCACCATCAAGCTGGCCAAAGAGCCGATCATCGAATACCTGAACTCCAACATCACCCTGCTGCGCTGGATGATCGAACAGGGTTACGGTGATCCACGCACTCTGGAGCGCCGTGCTCAGGCGATGGAAGCCTGGGTTGCCAACCCTGAGCTGCTGGAAGCCGACAAGGACGCCGAGTACGCTGAAATCATCGAAATCGACCTGGCCGACGTCAAAGAGCCTGTGCTCTGCGCGCCGAACGACCCGGACGATGCCCGTCTGCTGTCTTCGGTACAAGGCGAGAAGATCGACGAAGTGTTCATCGGCTCCTGCATGACCAACATCGGCCACTTCCGCGCTGCGGGCAAGTTGCTGGATCAGGTCAAAGGCCAGCTGCCAACTCGTCTGTGGCTGTCGCCGCCGACCAAGATGGACGCTCACCAACTGACCGAAGAAGGCTACTACGGCATTTACGGCAAGGCCGGCGCGCGCATGGAAATGCCGGGCTGCTCGCTGTGCATGGGTAACCAGGCTCGCGTTGAACCTAACGCTACCGTGGTCTCGACCTCGACTCGTAACTTCCCCAACCGTCTGGGCGATGGCGCGAACGTCTACCTGGCCTCGGCCGAGCTGGCGTCCGTTGCTTCGATCCTCGGTCGCCTGCCGACCGTCGAGGAGTACATGAGCTACGCCAACCAGATCGACACCATGGCAGCGGACGTGTACCGCTACCTGAGCTTCGATCAGATCGCCGAGTTCCGTGAAGCCGCTGCAAACGCCAATATCCCGGTCGTTCAAGCTTAATCACGAAATCCAGCGTAAAAAAAACCCCGTCCTGGTGACGGGGTTTTTTATTGCCTGTCTTCCTTTGAGTGGAAGGAAAGGGGTGGGAGCGAGTTCATTCGCGAAGAGGCCGGTGCATTCGACGCATTTATATCGTCTGAAATGCCGCTTTCGCGAATAAATTCGCGCCCACAGATCGCGCGGTGCAACAGCCCACTGAAGCGAGGAAAAAAAGCCCCGCATCTCGCGATGCAGGGCTTTCGTTTACCGCTCCAGGCTACAGCCTCAAACCACCGCAACCTGCCCGCTCATGGCCAGGTCCAGCAGTTCGCGGTTGGCCACGGCGTACATGGCGTAGTCGGTGCCGCTGGCGGCACGCAGTTCGACCAGCATGGCGCGCCAGCGATCGACCATTGCCTTGTGCTGTTCCAGCCACAGGTTCAGGCGCTCTTCGACATCGGCAGGGCCGTCGGGCATTTGCAGGACCGAGACGGTGATCGCCCGTTGTTGCCAGTCGATATCGTCGCGGAATGCTTCCCGCGCCAGCGCCTGCCAGTTGTTTTCCACCGGCAGGTTGCTGATCTGTTGCAGGTACCAGGTCACGTCCAGGGCGCTGCCCACGGCGAAGTAGACCTTGGCCACTTCGGCCGCGTTCTGCCCGGTAACGTCCGACGCTTCGATTATCGGCAGCAGGGTGTAGAGGTGGGTCGTACCCGCCACCATCCGTGCCAGCAGCTCAGGCACGCCAGCATCGACGTATTCCTGATAACGGGTCTGCCAGACCTGACGGGTTTCCCCCTCCAGCAGTTCATCGAGTTTCAGACCCAGGGCCGCGATATGCGGGCCGAAGTGAGCCACATCACGACCGGCATCCAGTTCGTTGCGACGGCTGCGCAGGAACCAGCGCGTGGCACGACGACCCAGGCGCATCAGCTCGTCCATCAACGCCAGCTGGATTTCAGCCGGGACGTTGTAGTCCAGCGCCTCGATCTGACGGAACCAGTGCGGCAGATGAAAGATATCGCGCACGATCACGTAGGCACCGGCGACATTCGCCGCGCTCATGCCGGTCGACTCTTTGAGTCGCTGCACGAAGGTGATACCCATGTGGTTGACCAGGTCGTTGGCGATCTGGGTGCTGACGATTTCACGCTTCAGACGGTGCTGACGCATGGCACTGCCGTATTTCGCGCCAAGGGACGGCGGGAACGCAGTCTCCATGTCACGGGCCAGATAGTCGTCATCCGGCACGCGGGAGTCGAGCAGCGCTTGCTGGAGTTCGATCTTGCTGTAGGAAATCAGCACCGACAGCTCCGGACGGGTCAGACCCTTGCCGGCCGCGACCCGCTCGTTAAGCTGCTCGTCGTTCGGCAGGAACTCGATGGCGCGATCCAGCTTGCCACGGGCTTCCAGGTCAGCGATCAGGCGTTTGTACTCGGCGATGCGCTCGTAGGCGCGACGAGCAGCCAGGGACAGGGCCTGGGTCTGCTTGTAGTTGTTGCCGAGGACCAGATTGCCCACTTCGTCGGTCATGCCTTCCATCAGCTGGTTACGCTGTTTCTCGGTCATGTCGCCGGCCTGCACCACTTCGTTGAGCAGGATCTTGATGTTCA
Organism: Pseudomonas sp. JUb42; assembly: GCF_024807945.1. Taxonomy (GTDB): domain Bacteria; phylum Pseudomonadota; class Gammaproteobacteria; order Pseudomonadales; family Pseudomonadaceae; genus Aquipseudomonas. The sequence continues at coordinate 333,209 of NZ_JANUFD010000004.1, forward strand.
CTTCGTGGTCGGAGCAGTCCACGCCACCGGCGTTGTCGATGAAGTCGGTATTGGTCGCGCCGCCCAGCAGGCCGAACTCGACGCGGCCGAGCTGGGTCATGCCCAGGTTACCGCCCTCGCCCACCACCTTGCAGCGCAGCTCGTTACCGTTGACCCGCAGCGCATCGTTGGCCTTGTCGCCGACGTCCGCATGGGTCTCGCTGCTGGCCTTGACGTAAGTACCGATACCGCCGTTCCACAACAGATCCACAGGTGCCTTGAGCAGCGCGTGCATCAGTTCGGTCGGGGTCAGCTTGTCGGCGCTGATGTCGAAGCGCTGCTTCATTTCCGGAGTGATGGAAATGCTCTTCGCGCTACGCGGGAAGATGCCGCCACCGGCCGACATGATACTGGTGTCGTAGTCGGTCCAGGCCGAACGCGGCAGATCATACAGACGCTGACGCTCGGCAAAGCTGCTGGCCGGCTCCGGATTCGGATCGATGAAGATATGCAGGTGGTTGAAAGCGGCGACCATCTGCAGCTTGTCCGACATCAACAGGCCGTTGCCGAACACGTCACCGGCCATGTCGCCGACGCCGATCACACTGATGCTGTCTTTCTGCACATTGATATTGCGTTCACGGAAGTGACGCTGCACGCCGACCCAGGCGCCCTTGGCGGTAATGCCCATTTTCTTGTGGTCATAACCGGCCGAGCCGCCCGAGGCGAAGGCATCGCCGAGCCAGAAGCCGTAGTCGATGGCAATGCCGTTGGCGATGTCGGAGAAGGTTGCAGTGCCCTTGTCCGCTGCCACTACCAGGTACGGGTCATCGTCGTCATGACGCACGACGTTGGCTGGCGGCACCAGTTCGCCTTCCTTGAGGTTGTCGGTGATATCCAACAGGCCGGAAATGAAGATGCGGTAGCAGGCGATCGCCTCTGCCTGAACCTCGTCGCGGCTGCCGGTAGTCGGCAAACGACGGGGCAGGAAGCCACCCTTCGCGCCCACCGGCACAATGACCGAGTTCTTCACTTGCTGGGCTTTAACCAGGCCCAGCACTTCAGTACGGAAGTCTTCTTCACGGTCCGACCAGCGCAGGCCGCCACGGGCGACGTTGCCGAAGCGCAAGTGCACGCCTTCAACACGCGGGCTGTAGACGAAGATCTCGAACTTCGGCACCGGTTTTGGCAGTTCAGGAATCAGGCGCGGATTGAACTTGAAGCTGAAATAGCTCTTGCTCTGGCCATTGGCGTCAGGCTGATAGAAGTTGGTCCGCACGGTGGCGCGGATCAGGTCCAGGTAGCGACGCAGAATGCGGTCTTCGTTGAGCACCTGAACGTCGTCCAGGGCACTGAGAATCGCCTGTTCCAGACGTTGTTGCTTGTCGTCCAGATCGTCGGTGCCAAGCTTGCGCGCCAGATAGAAACGGGTCTTGAACAGACGCGTCAGCTCGCGGGCGATATCGGTGTGGTTGTTCAGCGTGCTGGCGATATAACCCAGGTCAAAGCCCAGGCGAATCTGCTTCAGGTAGCGGGCATAGGCACGCAGCAGTGCCACGTCACGCCACGGCAGGCCGGCAGTGAGCACCAGACGGTTGAACGCATCGTTCTCGGCATCGCCGCGAACGATATGGACGAAGGCGTCCTGCAGAGTGTCGTTGAGCTGCTGGATATCCAGGTTCAGCCCTTCGCCATAGGTAAAGGCGAAGTCATGAATCCAGAACTCGCGGCCATTGCTGTGATGCAGGCGATAAGGGAATTCGCCCAGCACGCGCAGGCCAAGGTTTTCCAGGATCGGCAGCACATCGGACAGCGCCAGCGGGGTATCGGCGTGGTACAGCTTGCAATGCAGCTGCGCCTTGTCGCCAGACAGCGGCTGGTAGAAGCTCATGACCAGCGGGTTGGCATCGTTCAGGCTGAGCAGATGTTGCAGGTCGACCACCGCCGAGTGGGCGGCGAAACGCTCGCGATAACCTGCCGGGAAGCCTTTCGGGAAGTCGGCCAGGACATTGGTGCCATGGGCTTCGCCGAAGCTTTCCACGACCAGGCTGGCGTAGTCGTCCTTCCACGAGCGGCAGGCCTGGATCACTTCGTTTTCCAGCTGCAGCGGGTCGATGTCCAGAGTGACCTTAGGGTCCACGCGCAGGATCAACTGCACACGGGCCAGTACCGACTCGGAGAAGAAGGTCCAGAACTCGCAGTCGCTGGCCTTGAGGCGCTCCATCAGCACCTGCTGGATCTTCTGCCGCACTTCGGTGGAGTAGATATCGCGCGGCACATAGGCCAGGCAGTAGCAGAAACGCCCGTAGGGGTCTTTGCGCAGGAACACGCGGATCTTGTTGCGTTCCTGGATCTGCACAATGGACATCACGGTGTTGAACAGCTCGTCCACCGGGGTCTGGAACAGGTCGTCGCGGGGCAGTACTTCAACCACCTGAGCCAGTTCCTTGCCCAGGTGCGCCTTGGCATCAAAGCCCGAACGGCGCTCGACTTCGGCGACCTTGCGGCGGATGTACGGAATGACCCGCACGCTCTCGCCATACACCGAGGAGGTGTACAGGCCCATGAAACGGCATTCTTTGATCACCTTGCCGTCGGCATCGATCTGACGGATCGATACGTAGTCCGGGTAGGCCGGACGATGCACACGGCTCGGATGCGCGGCTTTGGCGAAGGACAGCAGCATCGGCTCGTTGAGGTAATTAACCGCATAGCCTTCTATATGCAGGTCGTCCTTGCTCAGGCCGACGCGCAGCAGTTTGGTCAGACCGAGGAACGAAGACGGGTCGTACTCCAGCTGGCCGCCATCGGCTTCGCTGCTGACGGTGAACTCTTCGTAGCCGAGGAAAGTGAAGTGGTTGTTGACCATCCATTGCAGGAAGGCCTTGATCTCCTCCTTCTCTTCGCCATCAACCTGATACGGACTGCTATCGATCCCGGCCAGCAGTTCATGCAGCTTGGCCTTCATCGGCTCGAAGTCTTCGACGGCCACCCGCACTTCGCTGAGCACCTGCTCCAACTCGCGAGCCAGCACGTTCAACTCGCTGGCATTGGAGCAGCGGTCGATCTCCAGATACATCAGCGATTCTTGCTTGACGTCGGCACCGGTACTGCCCTTTGGCAGCACTTCGAGCAGCTCGCCCTGGCTGCCGCGACGCACGCTCAGCACAGTGGTTTGCAGGGTATGGATGCTGTAGCCGCGACGATTGAGCTCGGTACGCACCGAATCCACCAGGAACGGCAGGTCGTGATGCAGGACTTCAACGGCGGTATGGGTCGATTGCCAGCCGTGACGCTCGTAATCCGGGTTGTAGACACGCACCTGTGGCTGGGCGGGCTCGAAGCGCTCAAGCAGGCGCCAGGCCGAGAGTGTGCAGCCGACCAGGTCGGAGAGGCGACGTTGAGTCAGCTCATCGAGCGGCATGATGCCGAAAAATTGCTCAGCGAACAGCGCCACTTGTGGCAGTGCCTGTTCACTGATGTGCTGCGCCAGTGCTGCTTGCAGTTGATGCTGGAAGTCAGACTTGCTGGCTGCGGTGAAGAACGCCATCTGAGGTACTCCGCTTGTGCTTTTTTAGAGAGGAAGCTTGAAGGAAGTGTTGCCTGCGCATGCTGCGCCTGGGTGAACGGGCAGAAGCGCAGCATAGGCCAAAGAACTAACGCTTGCCGCGAACGACTCGTCACATTCAAATTGCGAGATTGGCAACGAAAAAGCGCACGCATTGACGCTACCGCTCATCTACCTTCCAGCTTAACGACTGCGCGCACGCGGTTGCTTGCCATGCGGCGACATATTCAGTCATCAGCTTGCAGATGGGCCGGGTTGAAGAGTTGCAGAGTGTTGCGGGGTGAGCACCTGGATGGGTATGTTTTTTCGCGGGTGCCGCCCAGCCGAGAATTTCCGGATGTATCCAGGCAGGCTGGTAAGCTCGCACCGATTGGCAAACAAAAAATAATCAAGGCAGGCAAAATTGCCTTTTTTGCCCCGACCGTACGCCTGAAGGAACCACGACCATGCAAATGACCACCGACAGCTTCATTTTCAATCCCTGCGACGAGGAAGAAGATGACATGGCACTGGTCTGTTGCCACGGCAGCGACGGCGACCTGTTCCTGCTGGCGCGGTTTCCCGACGAAGACGAAGTCGATATCACCTTCCGTGACGACACCATTCATGTGGCCGACACGCTGAAGGTCACGCTCAAACCCACGCAGCTGCTGGTCGAGATCGATGCCAGCTATACCAAGCCCTTTGACGGCGAAACCCACTTCGAGATCACCCACAGCACGCCTGGCGACGAACTGGCTGAGCTGGATGGGACGTTGCGCCTGATCCTGAAAGATGTGGGCAGTTATGTCAGCGAGATAGGCTGAACCATCAAGGCGCCGTCGTCTGGCTACGGTTCAAAGACAGGCCCCCCAGGGCGGCCGCCTCGCCAATCAAGCGCCAGGTAGTCGGATCCACCGGAATGCCATTGGCCAGGCGAGCAGTTGCAACACGCTGTTCTATTTCGCCGGGCAGCAGCACATCCCCCATGCCAGAGCGCGGCGGCGAGGCCTGGACGTAGGCCGCTCCTGCTTCCAGCTCGGCCTGCCACTGGTCACAACCGCCCAGGCGCGCGGGGTCGATAAGGATCGACAGCATGTTATTGATGTAGACCCCCTCCTCCATCGAGCCCTCATGCAGAGTCCCGGCACCACTCAATGCTCCGGCAAGTACGTCGCAGACAAAGGCCAGCCCTGCGCCTTTGTGATCACCAAAGGGCAGTAGCGCTCCAATCGGCGAGCGATAGACCACACCCGGGTCCAGGCTAGGTTCGCCGTGCGAATCAATCAGATAACCGGGCGGGACCTCGATGCCACGATTCATGGCGATACGCATCTTGCCCTGGGCGGCGCGGCTGGTGGCAAAGTCCAGCACCAGCGGGTGCTTGCCCTGACGCGGCACGCCCACAGCGAAAGGATTGGTGTGCAAACGGGCGTCGGCCCCCGCGTAAGGTGCCACGACCGGTGCGCCGTGCAGAACGTTGACGAAATGCACCGACACCAGACCCGCCTCGGCACATTGCTCGGCCCAATGACCGATGCGACACAGATGGTGACTATTGCGCAGGGCCATGATCAGCGAACCGCTCTGTTTGGCCCGTTCAATCCCCATGGCCATGGCTTCGCACCCCGCCGCCTGACCGAAGCCACGGCCAGCGTCGAGGGTCAGCAGGCTGCCGTTGTCCAGCACCGTGCTCACCCGGGTATTGGGCTTGACCTTACCCTCGCGCACCATCCGTGCGTACAACGGAATAAGGCTGATGCCGTGGGAGTCATGGCCATACAGATTGGCCTTGACCAGGTGATCGGCCATCAATCCGGACTCCCGTGCATCAGAGCCCAATGCGGTGAAGATTCGACTCACCCAGGCATGGAGTTCATCCCGGGGAATGCGCAGATCATCCGCCGCACCATCGGGATCAAGCTTAATGTTCTGGCTCATGCGGCGAGGACTCCGGCACTGCGCAATTCGCCTATGGCGCGGTGCAGCCGTTCTACCGTTGCGGCGCTGGGCGCCTGCAATGGCGACAGAACATCACCGCAGTCCTGATCGATCATCTTCATGGCCGCCTTGAGCGGTCCTGGATTGGCTTCGGCGAACAACGCATCGAGTAAGGGTAAAAGGCGGCGCTGAGCAGCAATGCCCGCGTCCAGCTCACCGGCCTTGAACGTTTCGTAGAGTTTGAGCCAGTAATGCGGCAGCAATGGCGACGAGGCAAGAATGCCACCCCGTGCGCCCAAAGCGGCGTGGGCCGGATAGAGCAGGTCTTCGCCGGACAGCATCTGGAAATCCGGGCTGGTCAGATTCATGACCTGATTGAAGTGGGCCATGTCGGTGTTACAGGCCTTCATGCCGAAGATCGAACCATCTGCTTCCATATCGGCAATGGTTTGCGCCTCAGTCACGATCCTTGTGCGGTAAGGCACGTCATAGAACAGAATCGGCACGTCCACGGCCTCGCGATAGGCGCGGAAATATTCACGGATGCCACCCTGGGTAGGCGACACGTAAAACGGCGTCACCGCCAGCAAGCCATCGGCACCGGCCGCCTTGAAGGCTTTGCCGGCAGTCACGGATTCGGCGAAACCAGGAGAAACCATACCGGCGATCACCGGTATACGGCCTTCGGCCACTTCTACAGTAATCGCCACGACACGTTCCCGGTCCTGAGGCGAAAGTGCCGTGTATTCACCCGTACCACCGATCGGAACCAGGCCATGTGCCCCCGCATCGATCAACATATGCAGCATTTTACGCAGGGCTTTATCGTCGACCCGACCATCAGCGGTCACCGGGGTCGGAAACGGTGGCAGGATGCCGTGCAAATGAAGTACTGACATGGGGAAATTCCTTTCAAATGAGATCAATGGGCCAGACGCTTTTTGTCACGGCCGCTCAGACGGTTGGCCAGCAGCAGAACCACAGCAATAAGGGCCAACAGCAAGGTGGACACGGCGGCGAGCAGAGGATTGACCTGCAGAATGGCGCTGTCCCACATCTGTTTGGGCAACGTGGCCTGCATGCCGCCGCTGACAAACAGCGACAGGGTCAACTCGTCGAAAGAAGTCACGAAGGCGAACAGAAAAGCCGCCAGCAAACCGCCCTTGAGCAGCGGCAAAGTCACGTGGCGCAGGGTGTGCCAACGGTTGGCGCCCAGGCTCCAGGCCGCGTTGTCGTAACGCTGGTCATAGTTCTTCAGCACTGCCATGACGCTGACCACCACATAGGGAACCGCCAGAATGGTGTGGCCCAGCACCAGGCCGGTAACGCTGCCGATCAGGGAAAGTTTGGAGAACAGGTAGAACAGCGCGACAGCAATCACGATGCGCGGCAGGATCAGCGGCGACAGTAAAAACGCCAACACCAACGCATTACCCCGCTTGAGCCCGCGCATCAGGCCGAACGCGGCCGGAGTGCCGATGAGTATCGACAACAGCGCCGTCAAAAAGGCCACCTGCACCGAACGCAACGTGGCTGCGATCCAGGCCGGTGATTGCAGATAGGCGTCGTACCATTGCAGGCTGAAACCCTTGGGAGGCCAGTCCAGCACCGGTGTTTGCGTGAACGAAATGGGCACCATGACGAACGCCGGGGCGACCAGGAAAAACAGAATCACCAGCACCACCAGCCACAGGAACCAGCGCCCGATGGGCCGTCTACGGCGCTCTGCCGAGGTACCGGCCAAAGGTGAAAGCAGGCGAATCAACAGATCACTGGCACGTCCCAGTCCTGCCAGCAGCACCCGTCCCAGACGCGACAGAACGCCCAGGCGCCGAGGCTTGGCAGAGATGCCCGAACCACCGGCCAGGGTCGACATGCCGAACACCCGGTCATACACCACGAACACCACCAGCACCGCGACCAGCAGCAGCACCGACAAGGCGCCGGCGAACTCCCAGTTCAGCAGCTCCTGCACCTGTTGAATGATCAGTTGCGGCAACATGATGTCTCTGGGGCTGCCCAGCAGTGCCGGGGTGATGAAAAAGCCCAGGGCCGTGATGAACACCAGCAGGCCACCCGCGGCGACGCCAGGCATGGACAGCGGAAAGTAGACCCGCCAGAAGGTGCTGCCGGGCGGCGCCCCCAGGGTCATGGAAGCGCGCGAGAGATTGGCGTCGATATTGTCCAGGACCGAGAGCATGGTGATCACGCACAGCGGCATCAGCGCATGCAGCATGCCGATCATCACCGCGCTGAAGTTGTACAGCAGCTCGGCAGGCGCGTCGGTCAGGCCCACCGCCTGCAACCACTGATTGAACAGACCGTTGCGTCCCAACAACACGATCCAGGCAAAGGTGCGCACCAGAAAGCTGGTCCAGAACGGCAGCATCAACCAGAACATCAACCGGGCACGGGTCTTGTTATGGGTTGTGGCGATCAGATAAGCCACCGGATACCCGAACAGGATGGCGAACAGGGTGGTCCAGCCCGCGCATTGCAGGGTAATGATCAGCACGCGCCAGTAGATATCCCGGGAAAACAGACGCTGATAGTTATAGAGGGACCACTCGCCTTTGCGAATCACGCTCAGGCCGAGGAACTCCGCAACCGGGTAGACCATCAGCAGCACCAGAAACAGCAGCGCTGGCAACACCATCATCCATGGCTTGATACGAAAAGGCCGCCGCATGGAAGCGTTGGCCAACGTGGCGTCGAGGGCGGCCTGGGTCATGCGGCCTCCTGCTTGGGCGTCACCGGCAACAACACCGTATCCGATGGATGCCAGAGCACCCACACGGCCTGGCCCGGCTGACTCGTCAGGCCTTGCTCAAAGGTCAACCCGGCCACCATCAGGTTTGCGCCGCCCGCCGTAGTGATCAACGAGCGGGTCACGCCGCCGGTAAAGATCACCTCGCTCAGAATCCCCTGAATGGCGTTAAAACCAGCCTCTGGTTCACTGGCCAGACGCATGCGTTCAGGGCGGACCATCCAGTTCAGCAGGCCGTTCTGGTTGCCCGGTGCTTGCAGCGAGCCGCCGAGTTCGACGCTATTGATGGACACCAGCGAATTACTCTGGCTGACCGCGACACCGCTGAGGATGTTCGACTCGCCGAGGAAGTCAGCGGCGAACACTGTGCGTGGGCGAAAGTAGAGATCGTTGGGTGTACCGATCTGCTCGATGTGTCCGTGATTCATCAGGCACACCCGATCCGACATGGTCAGGGTTTCCTGCTGATCATGGGTGACGTACAGGATGGTGGTGCCTAGTTGCTTGTGCAGCCGCTTGATCTCGATCTGCAACTGATCGCGCAGCTTCTTGTCCAGCGCGCCCAGCGGTTCATCCATCAGGATGATGCTGGGTTGGTAAACGATGCAGCGCGCCAGTGCGACGCGTTGCTGCTGCCCGCCGGACAGCTCGCGAGGGTAGCGCTGTGCCACATGAGGCAATTGGATCAGCTCAAGGACGTCTTTGACTTGCTTGTCGATCTGCGCCACCGGGTGCTTGCGCATGCGCAGCGGAAAGGCAATGTTCTCGGCAATGGTCAGGTGCGGGAACAGCGCATAGCTTTGGAACACCATGCCGATGTCGCGCTCGTAAGGCGGTGCGTAAGTGGCCAGGCGTCCGTCGATCCAGAGGTTGCCGCCATCGGGCTCCATCAGCCCGGCGACCATCATCAATAGCGTGGTCTTGCCCGAGCCGGAAGGGCCGAGCAGCGTGAGGAATTCGCCTTCACGCAGTTCAAGGCTGGTTTCCTTGAGTGCCACGAAGGAGCCGAAACGCTTGTGCACGCCATCGACCCGCAATTTTATAGAGGTTGCCATCGCGTCTCTCCCAAGGCTACTCAACCCAGAATCCATTCATTGAAATGATCCAGTGCCTCGCCTTTGTTCTTGGCCCAGTAGTCGTTGTCGATACCGATACCCAACTTGATGTTGTCGGGATGCGTGGCGAGATCCCGGGCACGATCCTGAGGGATGTATTTGAACGCTTCAGGCTGGGTAGGGCCGTTCATCACGTATTCGGTGAGCTTGGCCTGACGCTGCGGATCACAGGCAAAAGCAATGAACTGTCGGCAGATATCGGCTTTGGGCGTGCCCTTGAGAATCGCCCAGACATCGACGCCCCAGATGTGCTGGTTCCAGGAAATGGCCACCGGCGCACCGGCATCGCGTGCAGCCAGGATGCGCGCCACCCAGGTCGGCATCATGTCCACTTCACCGCTGCTGAACATCTGCGTGGCCTGGGCGCCCGAGGTCCACCAGGCGGAAATGTCGCCGCGAATCCTGTCCATGGACTTGAACGCGCGGTCTAGATCGCAAGGATAAAGATCACCCGGCGCGACACCATCGGCCATCAGCGCCTGCTCGACACTGTCGAACGGATATTTGCGCAAGCCGCGCCGACCGGGAAAGTTTTTCACGTCCCAGTAGTCCTTCCAGGATTGCGGGACCTTCTTGATTTTCTCGGTGTTGTAGCCGATAGCGGTGGAGTAGATATCCGAGCCGATGGCATAAGGCGTGCGGTAGTGCGCGGGAATGGTCTTGATGACGGGATGATCGTCGAGCTTGTGGGGTTCGATCAGGTTGGCGGCGGCCAACTGGTTGATGCTCGACAGGCTCATGGAACCGCCGATATCCCAGGTGTAATTACCCGTTTCCACCATGCTGCGAATTTCTGCGGTGGGCTCGGCTGCCGACGTGATACTCACGACTTCGATGCCGGTTTCTTTTAGAAACGGATCGAAAAACGATTCCTTGAAGCCCTTGGTCCAGGTCCCGCCCGGATCACGCACCATGATTCTTTTGCTCTCTGCCCGCGCAGAGCCGATGAAGTAAGGGGCCGCCGCCAGGCCGACTCCAGCGACACCAACAGTCTTCAGAAAGTCGCGGCGAGAACCGCCAGCACTGCCTGCTGTTTTTCTCGTATCAGCCATCTCACTTCACCTTTTCGCGATAAAATTTCTCCTATAGTGATAAAGGTAGCTTTTAGTAGATGCAACCGTTATTTTCGAGAAATGTTTAGCGCCGGGCATTTCAATTAACCGCCCGACAGGTCAGGAATCTGGAGGATTTGCTTTGCAAAACAGCGAGTTTATTCGTGCCGCGAGTGCCATCGTCCGGCCTGAAAACCTTTTCACTGAAGCCCGTGATCTCGACGCATTCGTCAATGATTGGCGCGATCGCTATCAGGGTCGGGCCTGTGCGGTGGCTCGACCGGGCTCTACCGATGAGGTCGTGGCACTCATGCGTCTATGCGCCGAGCACGGCGTCCCGGTTGTGCCCCAGGGCGGCAACACCGGTCTGTGTGGTGCGGCCACTCCCGACGACTCGGGTACGGCGCTGGTGCTATGGCTGGGACGAATGAACCGGATTCGCCAACTCAATGAAGTGGACGGCTGCATCGTCGTCGAAGCGGGAGCGATCCTGCAGCATATTCAGGAGTTCACCGCCGAACAGGGCTATTTTTTCCCGATGAGCCTGGGCGCCGAAGGCAGTTGCCAGATTGGCGGCAACATTTCCACCAATGCCGGCGGCACCGCAGTGCTGCGTTATGGGCCAATGCGCGACCTGGTCCTGGGCCTTGAAGTGGTTCTGCCCGACGGCACGCTATGCAATTGGCTGACCCCGCTGCGCAAAAACACCACCGGATATGACCTCAAGCATTTGTTTATCGGCGCCGAGGGCACCCTGGGGATTGTCACGGCCGCGTCCCTGAAGGTGTTTGCGGCCCCGCGCCAGCGAGAATCGGCAATGGTCAGCTTCAATCAGATCGAATCGGCACTCAGCCTGCTGACACGCCTGCGCTCGCAGCTGGGTGATCGTCTGCTGTCCTGCGAGATCATCAACCGCGCCCAGGTACAAACAGTGTTGACCCACATGCAAGGCCCGACCTGGCCGCTGTCCGAAGTGCCACCCTGGGCACTGATTATCGAGGTCACCGAAACCCTCGATAGTTACAAGCTGCGTGACGCCCTGGAACAATTGCTCGGCCAGGCTCTGGAAGATGGGATAATCGACGACGCCGTGCTGGCCTCTTCAAGTGCCCAGCAGGAAGCGCTGTGGAGCGTTCGTCACAATGTTTCCGAAGCCAACAAGCGTGCCGGTTACGGCGTGACCCACGACACCGCAGTGCCTCTCAGTAGCCAGGGGATCTTCGTGGGTAACGTCGAGCGACGGCTGGGCGAGGAATTTCCCGGCGGGCAGATGTTGATCGTTGGTCATATCGGCGACGGCAACCTTCATGTCATTCACCTGCTCGATGCGGCTGACTACCCAGGCGACGCCCTCAAGCAGGCTGCAGCCCGCATCAACCGCATCGTGGACGAAGAAACCCTGGCACTGGGGGGCGCGATCAGCGCGGAACACGGCATAGGCCAGAGCAACAAGGCACGACTCAAACACAGCAAAGGCAATGTGCAAATCGCCTTGATGAAGAGGGTGAAAGCGGCATTCGATCCTGAGTGCCGGATGAACCCCGGAAAGATCCTGGACTGACCCACTTACACACTCAGGTACTGCTGCCCCATGGACATAGATCTTGATATTGCTCGGTCACAGGCTGACTACAGCGAAATGACGGTCGACAAACCCGCTATCGACATCGGTGCGAGGTTGAACAACCTGCGCAGGGAGCGCAAATGGACACTGGTCGAGACCAGTAAACACACGGGGCTGTCACTGTCGGCTCTGTCGAAGATCGAACGCAATGAACTGTCACCGACCCTCATGAGCCTTGGCAAGATCGCCAGTGGCTTCGGGATCGACGTCGTGACCCTGCTGTCGGATGAGGACAACCCCGCTTCCCTGGGGCGGCGCAGTGTCAACCGCCACTCCCATGGTCTGGTCTCCAGCACCGGAACCTGTGAAAACATCTGGTTTGCCGCTGACCTCAAGCACAAGCGCATGCTGCCCCTCAAGACCCGGGTAACGGCAAAGGTGCCGGGTGAATATGCCGAGTGGCCGGTTCATGTAGGGGAAATCTTCGTCTACGTACTTTCCGGGCGACTGGTGGTGCATTCGCAACTCTATGCCCCGGTTTACCTGGAGCCAGGTGACAGCCTGTATTACGACTCCAGTTCCGGGCACAAATGGACCACCGAGGGCGAGACTGACGCCGAAGTGCTCTGGGTGTATGCCGGGTAGATTCGGTCGCAATCGGCGTCTCAAACCGGGCAGGAGCGACTCATTGGCGAGGGTTCGCTCCTGCATTCTTCCCGGCTTTAAACCAGCCGTGTAGGAGATTTCCTTAAGCCGTGTAGCCAAACCCTGAGTTTTCAACAAAAAACCCCGTACCCGTTAGTCGTCGCACCCCTGGATGGATTAAAGTATCGCCCCCAGCTCCGGAGTCCCCGGACACCGCGCAATACCTTGCCAGGAACCGTCACCGATGGAACATCGTGAAGCGCTCATTGCGCTGCGAACCTTTCTTTCAACGCAGATCCTCGGACAGGAAAAACTGGTCGAACGCCTCCTGATTGCCTTGCTCGCCGACGGCCACATGCTGGTCGAGGGCGCACCCGGTCTGGCCAAGACCAAGGCCATCAAGGAATTGGCCGAAGGTATTGAAGCGCAGTTCCATCGTATTCAGTTCACCCCTGACCTGTTGCCTGCCGACATCACCGGCACCGAGATCTATCGCCCGGAAACCGGCAGCTTCGTCTTCCAACAGGGGCCGATCTTCCACAATCTGGTGCTGGCCGACGAAATCAACCGGGCACCTGCCAAGGTCCAGTCGGCCCTGCTCGAAGCCATGGCCGAGCGCCAGGTCAGCATCGGTCGCAGCACGTATGAGCTGTCGCCGCTGTTCTTGGTCATGGCTACACAGAACCCCATCGAGCAGGAAGGCACCTACCCGCTGCCCGAAGCCCAGCTCGACCGCTTCCTGATGCACGTCAAGATCGGTTTCCCCGATGCCTCGGTGGAGCGCAAGATTCTCGCCCAGGCCCGCGGCGAAGCCCTGCATGGCGAGACCAAGCCCGAGCGGCGGGTCAGCCAGCAGGCGATTTTCGCTGCACGCAAGGAAATCCTCGGCCTGTACATGGCCGACGCCGTGGAGGAATACCTGGTGCAATTGGTCATGGCCACCCGCACCCCGGCCAAGTTCGACCCGGAGCTGGCCGAGTGGATCAGCTACGGCGCCAGCCCACGGGGCTCGATTGCCCTGGACCGCTGCTCCCGCGCCCATGCCTGGCTGGCCGGACGTGATTTCGTCAGCCCCGAAGACATCCAGGCCGTGCTGTTCGATGTCCTGCGCCACCGCGTGATCCTGTCGTTCGAGGCCGAAGCGGCTGGTATCGATCAGGACCGGGTGATCCAGCGCATTCTCGATGTCGTGGCCGTCGCCTGACGCCATGCACACCTTCCTTCGCCAGCCGGGTATTCGCGTCAATCTCGCCGAACTGATCGAGATGCGTCACCGCGTGCGCGAGGTGCAGCTGTTTTCCACCCCCAGTCGGCGCAGCCCGCTGATTGGCCTGCACCATTCCAAGCTGCGCGGGCGTGGTGTGGACTTCGATCAGGTGCGGGTCTATCAGGCCGGCGACGACGTGCGCAGCATCGACTGGCGGGTGACCGCACGTACGCAAGAGCCCCATACCAAGCTGTTTCATGAAGAACGCGAGCGGCCGATCTTTATCCTGGTCGAACAAAGCCGCCGCCTGTTCTTCGGCTCCGGGCAGATGTTCAAGTCGGTGCTGGCGGCCCAGGCAGCGGCGCTGATCGGCTGGGCGGCACTGGGTCATAACGACCGGGTCGGCGGCCTGGTGTTCGGTGACAACGAGCACTACGAAATCAAACCCCGGCGCAGCAAACAGAGCCTGCTGCAATTGCTCAACCGGCTGGTGCGAGTCAATCAGTCCCTGCATACCGAGATCGCCGCCGATCGCGACGCCTTCGGCATTGCCCTGCGCCGGGCTCGCGAGGTGCTGCGCCCGGGCAGTCTGGTGATCGTCCTGTGCGACGAGCGCGCGTTGTCCGATGCCGCCGAACAGCAACTGAGCCTGCTGTCGCGGCATTGCGATCTATTGCTGCTGCCGCTGTCCGACCCGCTTGACCACGCCCTGCCCGCTGCCGGGTTGCTGCGTTTTGCCGAGCGCGGCGCCCAGCTGGAACTGGACACCCTCGATCCCGACCTGCGCCAGGCCTATCGCGCCCAGGGCGAATCGCGGGTGGCTCGCTGGGACCTGCTCGCGCAAAAACTGCGGGTGCTGTTGATGCCCCTGAGCACCCAGCGCGAAATGGTCGAGCAACTGCGTGAGTACCTGAACGCGCAGAAACCGGTAAAACAGAAATGAACCCGCTGGATCAGCTGCAGCCCCTGATCGCGCCACCGCCCATCGGCTTCTGGCCGCCGGCGCCCGGCTGGTGGCTGTTATTGCTGCTGATCCCCCTGGCCGCCTGGGGCCTGTGGCGCCTGCGCCGTTTCCTGCCCGGCAAAGGCCAGGCCGCCCCCGCTGAACAGCCTCTGGACCCTGTGCGCCTGGCCGCCCTGGCCGAGCTTGAACGTTTGCCCAAACCCTATGACGGCGCCCCGGCCGGTGCCTGGCTGCAACAGATCAACGGCCTGCTCAAACGCCTGTGCCGCAACCACTATCCCTACAGCCAGAGCCACACCCTCAACGGCCGTAAATGGCTGGCCTTCCTCGACAACCGCTGCCCGGCCGCCGGGTTGACCCGCTGGATGGTCCTCGTCGAGGGCGCCTACAAGCCGGAATGCAAACTCGACGACAAGGCCATTATCGGTCTGACCCAGGCAGTCGACACCTGGATCCGCAAACATGTTTGAGTTCGCCTGGCCGTGGCTCTTCGCCCTGCTGCCATTGCCCTGGGTGATGCGCCTGTTGCTGCCGGTGGCCGACAGCGGTGAGGCGGCACTCAAGGTCAGCTTTCTCAGCGACCTCGAAGGCCTGGTCGGCCGTCGCGCCCGAGCCAACCTGCCGGCATGGCGGCAGCAGGCGCCGTTCCTGCTGCTGTGGTTGCTGTTGTTGATCGCCAGCGCCCGCCCGCAATGGCTCGGCGAGCCGTTGCCGATTGCCGCCAGTGGCCGCGATCTTTTGGTGGCGGTGGATGTGTCCGGCTCCATGGACTACCCCGACATGCAATGGAAGGACGACGACGTCAGCCGTCTGTCTCTGGTCCAGCACATGCTGGGAGATTTTCTCGAAGCCCGTCAGGGTGACCGCGTGGGCTTGATCCTGTTCGGCAGCCAGGCCTACGTTCAGGCGCCGCTGACCTTCGACCGCCGCACCGTCAGGGTCTGGCTGGACGAGGCGCGGATCGGCATCGCCGGGAAAAACACCGCCATCGGCGATGCCATCGGCCTGGCCCTGAAACGCCTGCGCCTGCGTCCGGCCCAGAGCCGGGTGCTGATACTGGTCACCGACGGCGCCAACAACGCCGGGCAGATCGACCCTTTGACCGCCGCGCGCCTGGCCGCCGATGAAGGCGTGAAAATCTACCCCATCGGCATGGGCGCCGATCCCGACAAGGAAGGCGGCCTGGGCGTACTGGGCATCAACCCGAGCCTGGATCTGGACGAACCGACGCTCAAGCAGATTGCCGACATCAGCGGCGGTCGCTACTTCCGTGCCCGTGACGGCCAGGAGATGGAAAAGATCCGCGCCACCCTCGATGCCCTGGAACCTGTCACCCAGCAACCGACCCAGGCTCGCCCGGCGCTGCCGCTGTACCAATGGCCACTGGGCGCAGCTCTATTGATGAGCCTGGTCCTGGTGATTCTCGAACGCTGGCCGAACAACGCCCTCCAGCGCCTGCTCAACCAGAAACGCTTTGTGCGTGATGGCCAGCGCTGGCGCGAACGGATCAAACGCTTGCGGAGGCGTCGATGAGCGCGCTCTGGCCGTATTGGTACCGTCCCTGGTGGCTGCTGCTATTGCCACTGCTGTGCTGGTTGCTCTGGCAACTCTGGCATCGGCAGAAACGCGCCGGCCGCTGGCAGATGATTCTGCCCTCGGCCTTTCATAGCGTGTTGCTCAATGGTGGTCGTGGCCGGGACAGCAAACTGCCATGGATCGCCCTTGGTCTGGCCTGGTTGCTAGCCTTGCTGGCCCTGCTCGGCCCGGCCTGGCAGCGCGTGGAACAGACCAGTCAGAAACCTGCCGACCCGTTGGTGGTGCTGCTGGAACTGACCCCGGAAATGCTTGCCACCGACAGCCCGCCCACGCGCCTGGATCAGGCCCGGCACAAGCTGATCGACTTGCTGCAACTGCGCAGCGACTCCCAGACCGCCATCGTCGTCTATGCCGGCAGCGCCCACACGCTGGTGCCGCTGTCCGACGACCAGGCCACCAGCCGCAACCTGCTGGAAAGCCTCAAGCCGGCGCTGATGCCAACACCCGGTCAGCGCGCCGATCTGGCCGTGCGCAAGGGCCTGGAACTACTCAAGCAAGGCGACCTGGGCCAGGGCCGCCTGCTATTGATCGGCTCGTCCCTGAGCGAACAGGAACGCCGTGGTATCGAGCAAGCACTGGACAATCAACCCGTGCCCCTGCTGATTCTCGGCATCGGCACCAGTGAAGGCGCCCCGGTGCCCCAGGACAAAGGCGGCTTCCTCAAGGATGATCAGGGCGCCATTCTCGTGCCACGCCTGGACAGTGCCATGTTCAAGGACTTTGCCAGCCAGGTCGGCGGCAACTACCGCCAGGCCCGCCTGGACAACGACGACCTGCACAGCCTCGGCCTGCTCGACGCGCCCCATGAAATGCGCAGTAATGGCCAACTTGTGCAACTGGACAGCTGGGCCGACCAGGGCTACTGGTTTCTGCTGCCGCTGTTATTACTCGCCGCCTGCGCCGGTCGCCGAGGCTGGCTGCTATGCCTGCCGCTGCTGTTTCTGCTGCCTCAGGACAGCCAGGCCTTTGAATTCCAGGACCTGTGGCAACGCCCCGACCAACAAGGCCAGCGCCTGCTGCAACGGCATCGCCCTGCACAAGCCGCGCGCTATTTCGAAAACCCGCAGTGGAAGGGCCTGGCCCTCTATGAAGCCGGGGACTACGCTGGCGCCGCTCAGCGCTTTGCCGAAGGCAACACTGCCGCCGACCACTACAATCGCGGCAACGCCCTGGCCCGTAGTGGCGAACTGGAGGCGGCGCTGGACGCCTACGAACGCGCTCTGGAGTTGCAACCCGAACTGCAACCGGCCTTGAAGAACAAGGCCCTGATTGAACAGGTGCTGCAGCAGGAAGCGGAACAATCCAACGCCAACGAGCCGGAAGACGAGGAAGAGCAGCCCGCCGAATCGGAAGAGGATGAGCAAGGCGGGGACACCAGCACTCCGTCCCAGGCCAACAGCGACACCCCACAGGATCAATCCAGCCCCGAACCTGATCAGGACACCAGCAACGGCAGCCCGCCGGACAAAACCGCAGGCAACACCTCGGCCAATTCGCCACTGGACGACAGCGAAGAAACCACCCGGCCGCCCCTGCAACCGGCCGACCCGCATATCGACGGCGAGCGGCGCCAGGCCCTGGAACAGTGGCTGCGGCAGATCCCGGACGATCCGGGCGAGCTGCTGCGCCGCAAGTTCTGGTACGAACAGCAACAGGAAAAGACCCGATGATGCGCCGCCTGTCCATTGCTTTATTCAGTCTGATGCTGAGCCTGCCGGGCCAGGCCGCGGAGCTGATCGCCAGTGTCGATCGTGCGCGCCTGAGTTCCGGTGAAACCGTCGACCTGACCCTGGAAACCAGCGATGTCACCCAGTTCGGCAAGCCCGACCTGTCGCCCCTGGACCCGTCTTTCGACGTGCGCGGCACCCGCCAGCTCAACAGCCTCAATACCCTCGACGGCGGCCAGGCCACCACGCGCTGGATCATCACCCTGCTGCCCAAGCAGAACGGCAGCGTGACCATTCCGGCCCTGCAATTGGGCGAGCTGAAAAGCCAGCCCATCGAACTGCAGGTTGTTCCGGCCGAACCCCAGGAACCGGGCAGCCAGTTGACCCCGGTATTCATCGAAGCCAGCCTCGACCAGGACCACGTCTATGTCCAGGCACAGGCCGTGCTCACCGTGCGCATCTATCACTCGGTGTCGCTGTTCGACGACAGCAGCCTGAGCCCGCTGCAAATGACCGATGCGCGGATCGAAAAGCTGGGTAACTCGCGCACCTACGAGAAGCAGATCAATGGCATTCGCCATGGCGTCATCGAAATGCGCTTCGGCATCTACCCGCAGCAAAGCGGGCAGTTGACCATCCCTGCGCAGATATTCAGCGCCACCCAGGTGCAGGATTCCAGCAGTGCAACTACAACGACCAGCTCGCCGCAGCCGGGCAAACGGGTGCAGGTCAGCTCGCCGGAACAGACCCTGACGGTCAAGGCCAAGCCCAGCGATTACCCGGCCAATACGCCGTGGCTGCCGGCTCGCAGCATTGACCTGAGTGAAACCTGGAGCCCGGAACCGGGCCATAGCCAGGTCGGCGATGCCCTGACCCGCACCATCACGCTCAAGGCCGACGGCCTGTCCAGCGCCCAGTTGCCACCGTTGCCGGTCACTGAAATCGGCGGCCTGCGCCGTTATCCCGACCAGCCGCAACTGAGCAACCAGAACAGCGAACGCGGGCTGGTCGGCAGCCGTGAAGAGCGCGAGGCCCTGGTGCCGGGTCGTCCCGGTGCCATTGATCTGCCTGCTGTCGATGTGGTCTGGTGGAACACCCTGGAAGACCATCTGGAACACAGCAGCCTGCCTGCCCGCGCCTTGCAGGTCGGCATCAACCCAAGCCTGGTGGTGGATGCGCCGGTCAGCAACGACAATAGCGGCGTCACGGTGATCGGCCCGCCGGTCTGGCCATGGCAGCTCAGTACGCTGTTTTTCATGTGCAGCACCCTGCTCGGCTTCGGCCTGTGGTGGCGCGGGCGCTGGCAACCGGCCCTGCCGCGCTCGGCCCAGACCGGCCCGAGCCCGCGCACCGTGCTCGATGACCTCAAGCGCGCGAGCCTGGCCAATGACCCCCATGCCACCCGCCAGGCCCTCGACGCCTGGGCGCGGCAACAACCGGAAACCCTGGCCGACATGGCCGCCCGCTTCGTCCCGCTGTCCGATGCCCTCGATGGCCTGAACGGCGCGCTGTACAGCGAAACCGGGCAACTGTGGCTCGGCGAAGACCTGTGGCGGGCGGTCCGTACCCTGCCTGCACTCGAACGGCCTGATGACTCGACCGGTGACAGCGGCCTGCCACCGCTCTATCCGAAATAGCTGCCATTCATCAGACACAATACAATCTCAGATTTGAAATGCAGCTCCTACAGGTCCGTGTTTGCAGCGCGCCTGCGCGCTGCAAGAAACGCAGCCTGGTCTCTTACTATTCAGACAGGCTGAACAGCACCAACAAGGAAACCCCATGCGTCTGTTTCACACCTCCGATTGGCATCTGGGCCAGAACCTTCATGGCCAGGAGCGCGACTTCGAGCACGGGGCGTTTCTCGACTGGCTGCTCAACAGCCTGAGCGAACGCAAGCCCGAGGTCCTGCTGATCGCAGGCGATATCTTCGACACGGTCAACCCGCCAGTCAAAGCCCAGGAGCGGCTCTACGATTTCATCGTCAATGCCCACGAGCGCCTGCCGCAGCTGACCATCGTCATGATCGCCGGCAACCATGATTCCGGTTCGCGTATCGAATTGCCCGCCCCCTTGATGCGCCGCCTGCGCACCCATGCCCTGGGTCGCGTGCTGTGGCTGGATGATGGCGTGCTCGATGCCGAACGCCTGCTGCTGCCGCTGCCCGCCGCTGATGGCAGCATTGGCGGCTGGTGCCTGGCGCTGCCGTTCCTGCGTCCGGCCGAAGTCACCGGCGGCGTGCTGGGGGATAACTATCTGCGTGGCATCGGCCAGGTCCATGAAGCCTTGATCGCCGCAGCGCAAAGCAAGCGTCAGCCAGGCCAGGTGCTGATCGCCATCAGCCACGCCCATATGGCCGGCGGCTCGGTCTCGGAAGACTCCGAACGCAGCCTGATCATCGGCACCGCCGAAGCCCTGCCCGCCAGCCTGTTCAGCGCCGATATCACCTATGTCGCCCTCGGCCACCTGCACAAGCCGCAACGGGTCAACGGCGAGGAGCGCATTCGTTACTGCGGCTCGCCGATCCCCCTGTCGTTTTCGGAAATCGGCTACCAACACCAGATCCTCGAAATCAACTGCCAGGACGGCCAATTGGCCAGCGTCGAAACCCGCCTGATCCCCCGCGCCGTCAACCTGCAACGCCTGGGTCCTGCGCCTTTGGCCGAGCTAATGGAGCAACTCAAGGATTTGCCGGACATCGACCTGCTCGCCGATATCGACCGCCAGCCCTGGCTGGAAGTGCGGGTGCGTCTCGACGAGCCACAACCGGACCTGCGCAACCAGATCGAAGGTGCCCTGCAAGGCAAAGCCGTGCGCCTGGTGCGCATCTCCACCGAATACGCGGGTAAAGGTGGCGAAAATGGCGGCGACGGCGAAAGCGATCTGATCGAACTCGATCAGCTTAGCCCCCAGGAACTGTTCAGCCGCGCCTGGCAGGACCACTACGGCAACCCGGTCGATGAACAGACCCTCAATGACTTCGCCACCCTGTTGCAGGAAGTCCAGCTGGAGGGAGAACAGCCATGAAAATCCTCGCCATCCGCCTGAAAAACCTCGCCTCCCTGGCCGGGCCCTTTGAACTGGATTTCACTGCCGAACCTTTGGCCAGTGCCGGGCTGTTCGCTATTACCGGGCCTACCGGTGCGGGCAAGAGCACCCTGCTCGACGCCCTGTGCCTGGCGCTGTTCGGCGCTATTCCACGGCTGAGCAATGTCGGCCAATCCAAGGTCCCGGAGATCGACGGCGACATCAGCACCAACGACCCGCGCACCCTGCTGCGCCGTGGCACCGGCAGCGGTTATGCCGAGGTGGACTTTGTCGGCATCGATCAACGCCGTTACCGCGCCCGCTGGGAAACCAACCGCGCTCGCGATAACGCCACGAAAAAACTCCAGGCCAGCCGCCAGACCCTGACCGATCTGGACAGCGAACAGATCCTCAGCAGCCAGAACAAGACCGAATACAAGAGCATGCTCGAAGCCCGCCTGGGCCTGAATTTCGAGCAGTTCACCCGCGCCGTGATGCTGGCCCAGAGCGAGTTCAGCGCCTTCCTCAAGGCCGATGACAAGGAACGCAGCGAGCTGCTGGAAAAGCTCACCGACACCGCGATCTACAGCCAACTGGGCCGCCGCGCCTTCAGCAAGGCCAGGGAAGCGGAAAAGGCCCATGACGAGCTCAAGGCCCGCTCGGCCGGCATCAGTCCGTTAAATGAAGAAGAGCGCACGGCGCTGGATCAGCGCCTGCTGGAAGAACAAGGCCAGCTCAAGACCCACCAGGCCCGGCTCAAGCAGCTCGAACAGCAACAGCAGTGGCTGACCCTGCTCGGCCAGTTGCAGGAAGCCCGGCAAGCTGCCGCCGAACAACTGCAACAGGCGCGCAACGAAGAACAGCAACAAGGCGCCGAACGCCTCAAGCTCGGCCGCCTTGAGCAACTGGCCACGCAGCGCCATCAGTTTGTTCGCCAACAGGAGCTCAATAGCCAACTCACGCCATTGGCCGCGCAGATTGACGCTCAGAACCAACAGCAACAGGCCCTGCACACCCAGCTGCAACAGCTTGAAGGCACTCAGCAACAGGCCCATGCCACGCTGGTCGACGCCCGCCAGCAACTGGCCGATGCCGCGCCGCTGCTGCGCCAGGCCTTCGACGAGCAGAGCCAGCTGGCGCGCCTGAATCAGGACCTGAGCCAGGCCGACGGCGAGCGCCAGCAACTCGACGAGCAATGCACTCAGGGCCAACAAGCCTTGCAAGGCATGCTCGACCGGCAACAGGCCAGCAGCCAGCGCCTTGAGTTGATCGCCACGCAACTGCAACAAAGCAACGCACTGGCGCCCCTGGCCGAAGCCTGGACCGCCTGGCGCGACCGCCTCAAGCAAGCGATGCTGATCGGCAACCGTCTGAGTCAGGGCCAGGCCGAACTACCGGCCCTGGAACAACGGGCCAACAGCGCCAGCGAACAACTCAATCAGCATCGCAGCGCCCTGGACCTGCTCTACCGCGAGGCCGGTGCCGAAGCCCATGCGGTGACCGAGCAGATCCAGCTGCTCGGCAACCTGCTCCAGGACAACCGCAAACAACAGCGCAGTGTCGAAGAACTGGCGCGGCTGTGGGCCCGCTTGCAGGAACTCGATTCCCGCGCCCTTGAGCTGAACCAAAAACATCAACAGGCCCAGCAGGAACGCGAACGCCTGACCGCCGAAGGCCTGCAAGCCAAAAACGAGCTGACCGTCGCCGAGCAGACCCTGAGCGTCACTCGCCAATTGCTCGAACGCCAGCGCCTGGCCCGCAGTGCCAGTGTCGAAGAGCTGCGCGGGCAACTGCAGGACGATCAGCCCTGCCCGGTCTGCGGTAGCCACGAACATCCCTACCATCAGCCCGAGGTCTTGCTCGACAGCCTCGACCGCCACGATGAGCAGGAAGAAAGCAACGCGCTCAAAGTCGTCACCGCGCTCAATGAACGCCTGAACGATTTGCGCACCCAGGTCGGTGCCCTGATCGCCCAGCAGAAAGACAGCCTGCAACAGCAGGAACAACTGGCACCACAGCAGCAGGCACTGGGCGAAAGCCTCGTCGCCCACACTCTGGGCGCCCGCCTGCTGGAACAGAACGTCAACACGCGCGAAGCCTGGCTCAATCAGCAACTGAGCCAACTGCAACACAACATCGCCCAGGACGAGCAACGGCAAAATGCCCTGCTGACCCTGCAACAGGACGCCGCGCGCCTGCAACAACAGGTGCAGGCCACCGGCGAAGCCAGCCAGTTGGCCAACCAGCAATGGCAGGATCAGCAGCGTCAACTGAGTGGCGACCGCGAACGGCTGGAACAAGAGCTGGAGGCGTTCTCTGCGGTGCTGTCTGCCGAGCACATCGACGGCCTGCGCACTCAGGCGGCGCAGACCGTGATGCAGCTGGAGCAGCAGGTCGGCGAACGCCTGGCCCAGCTCGACCAGCGCAACGACGAACAACAGGAACAGCGCGAGCGCCAGCAGAAGATCGAACTGGAACAGGCCAGCCAACAGGCTCGGGAAAAGGATCGCGCCCGGCTGACCCAACACTGCAGCGAGCTGAGCACCCGGCAACAGGCCAGCCAGCAACAACTGGCTCAGTGGCTCGGTGCCCATGTCGACGCCGAACACTGGCAACAGCATCTGCAACAGCAGGAGCAGCAGGCCCGGGAAGCCGAAAGCAGCGCCGCCCAGACCCTGCAGGACAGCCGCACGCAACTGCTGCAACTGGCCAGCGAGCTCAAGGCCAAAGCCGAACGCCTGGACAGCTTGCAACAGGAACAGCAACAACTGGTCGGCAAGATTGATGAGTGGCGCGCCCGTCATCCCGAGATGAGCGACGAGGAATTGGCCGGGTTGCTGGCCGTTGACGATGAGCAACTCAGCCAGTTGCGCCAGCGCCTGCACAACACGGAAAAGGCCATCGAGCAGTTCCAGGTCCTGCTGCAAGAGCGCGAAGAGCGCCTGACTCAGCATCAGGCCCAGCACAATGGCGACCTGCCTGCCGAGCAACTGGCCAGTGCCACCGCCGAACTGCACACACAGCTCGCCGCCAGCGAAGACCTCTGCGCCGAACTGCGCGCCCGGCAGAGCGAAGATCAACGCCGCCAGCAAGCCAATCAGGCGTTGGCACAGCAGATCGAGCAGGCCAGCCAGCAATGGCAGCGCTGGGCACGCCTGTCGACCCTGATCGGCTCGGCCGAAGGCGACCGCTTCCGCAAGATCGCCCAGGCCTATAACCTCGACCTGCTGGTGCATCACGCCAACAGCCAACTGCGCCAACTGGTAAGGCGCTATCGGCTCAAACGCGGTGGCAGCATGCTCGGCCTGCTGGTCATGGATACGGAAATGGGCGACGAACTGCGCTCGGTGCATTCATTGTCGGGGGGCGAAACCTTTCTGGTGTCCCTGGCGCTGGCTTTGGGACTGGCATCGATGGCTTCGAACACGCTGAAAATCGAGTCGCTGTTTATCGACGAAGGCTTCGGCAGCCTCGATCCCGAATCCCTGCAACTGGCGATGGACGCCCTCGACGGCCTGCAGGCTCAGGGCCGCAAGGTCGGGGTCATCTCCCATGTACAGGAAATGCATGAACGGATCCCGGTACAGATTCAGGTGCGGCGACAGGGCAATGGCTTGAGCACCATTGAAGTAACGTAAGGCCTGAAACGGTCATCGTTGGGGATTATGTGTACGCCCAACCGGGTAAACCCTGCCCAATCTTGAACGGTGGATTCTCCACCGCCCATTTCAGCGCCCGGGCATTCTCTATGGCGTGGGCAATCTCGTGCTTGCACTCGATACTGCGCGCCACCCCGCCGGCCGAGCCGAAGCCCATGCCCAGCAACGAGCCGCCGTTGATCGCCAGAGCCAACCCTGCGGTCACCCACAATTTACTGCCGCTCATGACGCACGCTCCTGCGCTGCAGGTGCGGCACGCTCAAGTTCAACCAGGGAAGCGCGTTCCGGCTGGAAAGTGTGACTTTTAAGTTGCGGACTCATGCTGGTAACAGTGACCACGGCAATGAAGACAACATAAAGAGAGATGGCAACATACGCGCCATGTTTAATGGATTGAAGGATGGCAGTGGCCATGTTGTGTAACTCCGTAGTCATGTGTTTCCAGTGGCGCCATGATCGAAGAATCACGACATTATTGAAAACGATGACTCGGCATAGCGGATATCAGTCGGCTTAATGATTGAGGCCGTTGATCAGGTCGATAGCGTGAGTATTTATAACAGGCAAAAAAAATCCCCAAGGCTGCGAAGCGATGGGGACCAAGGGAGGGAATCCAGTTTGCGCCAGGCGCTTTCGCAAGCAAGCTCACACCACAGTAATTGCATGGTCTGCCACGCAGTGGGCAGTGGTCGCAAAGACCTGTGTTAAAGCGAACATGCTCGCGAAAACGTCTGCATTGACGCTGTGATTCCTGATGTTACCGGTTCAGATTTTATTGGAACCCATTCCCAGTGATCGAAACATTCGTTGACGGGGAATGGATTCGTTCAAGGCGCTTATTCATTATTGGATCTTGTGATCCAGTGCAGCGTAGAAGTTTGCGCTTTTTTGCAGATACTGTGGGGTATAAGTTTGTGTTGCTTGTGCTTTTTTCTCGGTCACTTCGGTGCTGGCGCTGGCAGGTAATACAACGCTGGCAGAAATGGCGGAAGCGGCAATGATGGAGAAGAGATTGAAGTTCATGTCGGTATTCCTCGGTGTTGATTGTTGCGTTTCAAGTCTTGACCGTCAGGCCGTGAGAGAGAAGTTACGCTTGAGGAGCCCATCATGAAAATGCTTTGCGCATATAGCCGTTATCAATTCGATTAATACAAGCGCAAACCCGCGTGCTGCGCGGGTCTGCGACATTTTGCCGCCTGTTTTGCGCCTATTTGCCTGATAGAAATTTGAAGTCCGAGGGCGAATCGAAGTCGATTTTCTGCACCGTGTCCCCCAGCAAACCGCTTTTCGGGTCCCGTTTTACCGTGACGATGGCGTTGCTTTTCTGGTTGGCGATCAGCACGAACTTGCCGCTGGGGTCAAAACTGAACTCCCGCGGCTCCTTGCCTTCGACCGAGCGACGCTGAATCTCCTTGAGCTTGCCGCTGGCCTTATCGATGGAGAACACCAGCAACTCATTGGCATCGCCGCGATTGGCCACATAGAGGAACTTGCCGTCCGGTGAGGCGTGCAAGCCTCCCGCGCCGTTCTTCTGCGCATCGCCCTTGAGATCGACCTGCTGGGTCTGCTTGAAGGTGCCATCGTGGTATTCGAACACGGCGACCTGAGCGGCCATCTCCAGGGTCAGCCAGGCATGCTTGCCGTCGGCACTGAACAGCAGGTGACGCGGCCCGCTACCCGGCGGCAATTCGACAAACGCAACCTTCGCGGCTTCCAGAGGCTTTTCCTTGCTGCCGTCATAGCGATAGACAAACAAGCGGTCGGCCCCCAGGTCACTGGCCACCAAATACTTGCCATCCGGAGTCGGCACCGCCGAATGCACGTGGGACGACGCCTGGCGCTCGGCGTCAACATGGCTGGCGGGGTGGGTTTCGGTCTGCACCACGCCGGACAATTTCCCGTCCTTGCCTACCGGAATCACCGCCAGCACACCACCGGGCTCAGGGTGCACGGCATAGTTGGCGACGAAAAGAAAACGCTGATCGGGGCTGAGGCTTGAGTGGGTCGGTTCATCGCCACGGCTCTGCACCTGATTGATCGGCGTAACCTGATGGGTCTTACCGTCGATGGCGAAACTGCTGACCTTGCCGGTCGCGTCGGCCTGACCCGGCCCGTTCTCGTTCACTACATAGAGGTGGCGCTGATCTTTGGAGAGTGTCAGCCATGAAGGGTTTTCGCTGTCGATGACCTGGCGCGGCTGCGGGTCGAGCTTGCCGGTCTGGCTGTCGAACGCCAGCCGATAAATCCCTTTGCTGGTCCCTTGGGTGTAGGAACCTACCAGTACATCGGCAGTTGTCATGGTTTGAGCCTGGACGGGAAGTAGCGTGAAAGCGCTGGCCAAAGCCAGCCAGGGCAACAAGGGTGCATTCATTGGGGCATGTCCTTTTATTGGTGTTATGCACGACGCAGTAGTTGGGACCATGGCTGACCCCTATTAGTTTTCCGCCACCGCCTCCCGTACATCCGGCTGCAAACTGGGGATCAGCCGCGAGGCCCAGGCCTTGGCGCCCTCGACCTGACGCAACGGCTCCACCGAGACCACCGCCAGCACCAGGGCAATGATCAGCCAGGCTGTGGATAAGTCCTGCCCGGTCGGGCGCAGGCCGGTGCGCATGCGCGGCAACAACAGCAGCGCCCCGACCACAAACCAGACGGCCAGGCGCGGCAGCAGCTCCTCGCCTGTGACACCGACTTCCCACAGTGCCCACAGGGTGCTGAGCAACAGCAGCAAGGCAAACAGGCTGACGGCACAACGCCTGGCCATGAGCAGCAACACGCCGATGCTCAGCAGGCCGATACCGGACATCATGTAGTGAAACGAAGCCCCCATGCTGGCCAGGCGGGCGCCGGCGAATGCCAGCATCATGCCGACCAGCAGCAGAATCGAGCCGAAGACGACTGGCAACAGCCGGGTGCAACGCATGGGACGTTGAGTGTTCACGATGGATCTCCCTATCTATATCGAGCCGCCCGAATCCGTCGGGCGGTGACTGGCCGGGCCAGTCGTTGCAGTGTCGTTATGCAGCCAGGGCCGCACAAGAGAAAGGCAAGCACATCCGTGTGTAATGGCAGGCCAGGCCTGCTCATCGTGCCCATGCCGATCCCGTCGTCATAAAAACGCGGGACGCATGGAAATCAGATTACTACAGCCAACCGGGCAAAAAATTGATCTGGATCAACCCTGCTCGTCTTCATCCTCGGCATCGCTGGGGGCGAAAGCGTCGGCGATGCAGAGGATGCGGTGATCGGCATTACTGTCATTGATAACCCAGCTTTGCAGATCGCCATCGAAGGTCGCGGCCTGGACCTGGGCCTGGCTGAAACGCCAGACTTTGCGCTCGCGGCCGTCCATGCTCTCGATACGCAATTCATCGCCAAGGACGAAATCGAAGGCGTGCAGCCCGTCGATTTCCAGCATCTGGGCTGCTTCCAGGGCGGCCAGCAAGGTTGCGGGGGTGTCAGTCATATCAGTCATTCGCTTGGGTAAAAACGCGGATGATAGGTCAAAACACCCCATCGAGTCAGAGTTTGCCGATGCCTCCCGGCTGAAAGGCCGCTTCGCTCGGAGCGATCCCGTTGGTCAGCGGCTGACCGAATTCCCCTTGGCTGATCTCGAAGCGGTCCCCTACCTGAGTGCGGATACCATCGGCGAAGGACAGGGTCGCAGTGCCGAAGAAATGCACATGCACATCTCCGGGACGCAGGAACTGACTGTATTTGAAATGGTGGTATTCGAGGTTTTCCAGGCTATGGCACATATTGGCCTCGCCGCTGAGGAACTCCTTCTCCCACAATACCTGGCCATCACGGACGATGCGGCTGGTACCCGCCAGGTTCTGCGGCAGCTCGCCGACCCGCAGTTCCGGGCCGAAAGAGCAGGCGCGCAGTTTCGAGTGGGCCAGGTACAGGTAATTCTTGCGTTCCATGACGTGATCGGAAAACTCGTTGCCCAGGGCAAAGCCCAGACGATACGGTTTGCCGTCGTTGCCGATGACATACAGGCCGCTCAACTCCGGCTCTTCACCGGCATCTTCGGCAAAGGGCGGCACCGGGAACGCCGCGCCGGGGCGCACGATAATGCTGCCGTCACCTTTATAGAACCACTCCGGCTGCGCGCCGACCTTGCCCGCCGCCGGTTTGCCACCTTCGATGCCCCACTTGAAGATTTTCATGGTGTCGGTCATGCCCGCTTCGACCTCGCCATCATGCTGGTGCATCTTGTCCCGCGCCGAGGCGCTGCCAAGATGGGTCAGGCCGGTGCCGCTGACCAGCACATGGGCCGGATCCGGATGATCCAGCGGCGGCAGGATGCGCAACTGCTCAAGCAGTTGCGCGTAATCGTGATGCTCACCCAACCCGAGGCCATCGACCTGCCGAGCCAGGCTGACACCGGCATCGATGGCCGCCAGGGCCAGCTCGCGCACGCTGTTCGCGCCGAGTACTTCATGGACCCGGTCACCGTCTACCAGACCAACGCGACGCTGGCCATTGCTCAATTCGAACTGTACTAAGCGCATGTTCATGCTCCTTTATCACGCCGTAAACACTGGACCGGTAGGAGCGAATTTATAGGGGCTAAACTGTGGGAGCGAATTCATTCGCGAAAGCGCTGCTCCAACCGCTGAAGATGCGTCGGACGTACCGGCCTCTTCGCGAATGAATTCGCTCCCACAATTCGCTCCCACGGCCGCTCTCACAAAATCTCGTACCTCATTCAGTTATCTGCTGTTTCAAGAATCAAACCCGCTGACTGCGCGCACTCGCCGCAAACTGCTCGCTGGGCAACACATGCTTGCGCTCCAGCACCCGATAAACGATGCCGGTCAGAATCAGGCCAAACACCATCACTCCGGACAGGAAGTACAGCCCCGTCGCCAGATTGCCGGTGTATTCCTTCAGCGCGCCGATAACGAACGGGCCGATATAGCCGCCCAGATTGCCCACCGAGTTGATCAGGGCAATACCGGCTGCGGCACTGGCCCCGGCGAAGAAACGCCCCGGTAACGTCCAGAACACCGCCGTGCAGGAAAACAGCGAGAACGCCACCAGACACAGTGCCGCCAGTTGCGCCATGGGCAAGCTGAGCCAGGCAGCGCCAAACAGGCCAATGGCGCCGATCACGTAGAGCACCGCCAGGTGTCCGTAACGGTCGTTCAAGCGGTCGGAACTGCGCGGCACGATCAGCAGGCCGACGATGCCGAAGATGTAAGGCACTGCCGAAACGAAGCCGGTCACCAGATCGCTGCCGCCAAACTGCTTGATCAGCGTCGGCAGCCACAGGCCCAGGCCATAGATGCTCAGGGTCACTGGCAGGTAGAACAGCGCCAGCAACAGCACGCGCTTGTCCTTGAGGGCATGCAGCGGGTTGCCGTGGCGGGTCTGACCGTACTCCTCCAGATCCTTTTTCAGCTCACCGGCCAGCCAATCCTTTTCGCCCTGGTCCATCCACTTCACTTGTTGCGGACCGTCCGGCAGCCAGCGCAGCACCGGCCAGGTCAGCAGGATCGCCGGCGTACCGATGACGATGAACAACCACTGCCAACCGTGCAAACCGGCCAAGCCGTCCATGCCCAACAGGCCACCGGAGACCGGCCCGGTGATCATCATGGCGATGGGTTGGGAAAGAATGAACAGGCCGAGGATCTTGCCGCGATGGCGTACCGGGAACCACTGGGTGATGTAGTACAGCACGCCAGGAAAGAAGCCCGCCTCTGCCGCGCCCAACAGAAAGCGCATGACATAAAAGCTCGACGGCCCCTGAACGAAAGCCATGCCGATAGTGATGGCGCCCCAGGTGATCATGATTCGCGCAAACCAGCGCCGCGCGCCGAAACGTTCAAGCATCAGGTTGCTGGGGATTTCCAACAGGAAATAGCCGATGAAAAACAGCCCGGCGCCCAACCCGTAGGCGGCATCGCCGATACCGATGTCCGCGCCCATATGCAGCTTGGCGAAGCCCACGGCAGAGCGGTCCACATAAGCGATCAGGTAGAGCAGGATCAGGAAGGGAATCAATTTCAGGGTGATGCGGCGTATAAGCCCGAGTTCCTGGCTCATGTGTGCGGTCTCCAATTTGTTTTTGTTATGGAATCCCGGGGGATGCGCGCTGCCTTCAGACAGAGTCGTCCCTCATGTGCCACGGACTATATAGTATTACTATTTAGACAACAACTCTTCACACGGCAGAGTTTTCGGCCTATTTTAGCGAACAGCTCCAAAATTAAGTCTTACAATAAGAGAACCCCGATCATGTCTGATTCCGCTAAAAAACCCCTGCGTTCTGCCCAATGGTTTGGTACCGCCGACAAGAACGGCTTCATGTACCGCAGCTGGATGAAGAACCAGGGCATCGCCGACCATCAGTTCGGCAAGCCCATCATCGGCATCTGCAACACCTGGTCAGAGCTGACCCCGTGCAACGCCCACTTCCGTACCATCGCCGAACACGTCAAGCGCGGCATCATCGAAGCCGGTGGCTGGCCAGTGGAATTCCCGGTGTTCTCCAATGGCGAATCGAACCTGCGCCCCACGGCGATGTTCACCCGCAACCTGACCAGCATGGATGTCGAGGAAGCCATTCGCGGCAACCCCATCGATGGCGTGGTGCTGCTCACCGGCTGTGACAAAACCACCCCGGCCCTGTTGATGGGCGCCGCCAGTTGCGACGTGCCGGCCATCGTCGTCACCGGCGGGCCAATGCTCAACGGCAAACACCATGGCAAGGACATCGGTGCCGGGACCATCGTCTGGCAGATGCACGAGTCTTATAAAGCCGGGCAGATCAGCCTCGACGAATTCCTCTCCGCCGAAGCCGGCATGTCGCGCTCGGCGGGCACCTGCAACACCATGGGCACGGCCTCGACCATGGCCTGCATGGCCGAAGCCCTGGGTACTTCCCTGCCCCACAACGCGGCGATTCCGGCCGTGGACTCGCGCCGCTACGTGCTGGCCCACATGTCCGGCATGCGCGCCGTGGACATGGTCCGCGAAGACCTCAAGCTGTCGAAGATCCTCACCAAGGAAGCCTTCGAAAACGCCATCCGCGTCAACGCCGCCATCGGCGGTTCGACCAACGCGGTGATCCACCTCAAGGCCATTGCCGGGCGCATCGGCGTCGATCTGGAATTGGACGACTGGACCCGCATCGGCCGGGGCATGCCGACCATCGTCGACCTGCAACCGTCGGGGCGCTTCCTGATGGAAGAGTTCTACTATGCCGGTGGTCTGCCTGCGGTGTTGCGTCGTCTCGACGAGGCCAACCTGCTGCCCAATCCCCATGCACTGACCGTCAACGGCAAAAGCCTGCGCGAAAACAATCAGAACGCGCCGATCTACGGCGATGACGAAGTTATCCGCGCCCTCGACAACCCGATCCGCGCCGACGGCGGCATCTGCGTACTGCGCGGCAACCTGGCGCCACTGGGCGCGGTGCTCAAACCCTCCGCAGCAACCCCTGCGCTGATGCAGCACCGTGGCCGCGCCGTGGTGTTCGAGAACTTCGATATGTACAAGGCGCGCATCAACGATCCGGATCTGGACGTCGATGCCAACTCGATCCTGGTCATGAAGAACTGCGGGCCCAAGGGTTATCCGGGCATGGCCGAAGTCGGCAACATGGGCCTGCCCGCCAAGCTGCTGGCCCAGGGCGTCACCGATATGGTGCGGATCTCTGATGCGCGCATGAGCGGCACCGCCTACGGCACCGTGGTCCTGCACGTCGCCCCGGAAGCCGCAGCCGGCGGACCGCTGGCGGTGGTGCAGGAGGGTGACTGGATCGAACTCGACTGCGCCGGTGGCCGCCTGCATCTGGAAATCTCCGACGCTGAACTGGAGGCCCGCCTGGCCGACTGGCAGGCGCCGCCGAAATTGCTCAGCGGCGGCTATCGCCAGCTCTATATCGACCATGTGATGCAGGCGGATCAGGGCTGCGATTTTGACTTCCTGGTGGGCAGCCGCGGGTCGGAGGTGCCGAGGCATTCTCACTGATATCAGTATCGACGAGATGTAAACACGATCTGTGGGAGCGAGGCTTGCCCGCGAAGGCGATTTGTCCGGCTCAGAATATCGAAAGCCTTTAATAGCCTCTTCGCGGGCAAGCCGCGCTCCCACAGGTATGGCAAAGTCACGCCAGTGCTATCATGCGCGGCATTCCCGCTCAGGATTGACCGCGTCCACATGGATTACCGAAAACCCTCCGACCGTAAAAGTATGCATGCCCGCATCGTCCAGGAAATCGGCATGCAGATCGTCTCTGGCCGCTTCAAGCCTGATGAGAAACTGCCCGCCGAGGCCCTGCTCTGCGAGGAGTACGCGGTCAGTCGCCCGGTTCTGCGCGAAGCCACGCGGGTGCTGGTCGCCAAGGGGCTGGTCTATTCGCGGCCACGGGTCGGTACGGTGGTCAAGGCGCGGCGTGAGTGGCACCTGCTCGATCCGGACGTGCTGCACTGGGTCATGCAAAGCACGCCACAGAATGAATTCTTCAACCTGCTGACCAGCGTGCGTGCGGTGATCGAACCTGCCGTAGCCGCCCTGGCTGCGCAACACGCCACCGAGGAAGAAATCGCCGGCATCGGCGAGGCCTACCAACGCATGGAAACCGCAGCGAACCCGGAGGCCTTGCTGCAACCCGACCTGGACTTCCACAGCCGCATCGCCGACGCCACCCACAACGACCTGCTTGCGCATCTGTGCAACATGCTCTCCCTGGCCCTGCGCGAAGCCCTCAAGCATTCCAACCAGCGGCCCAACCTGCACGAACTGGCCCTGCCGCGACACAAGGCAATCCTCACCGCCATCGAGAACCGCGATGCCCTCGGCGCCCGCCATGCAACACTGGTACAGCTGGACGATGCGCGTAACGCCCTGAGTGTGGTGTTGGGGCAGGATTTGTCACTGTAGACCGGCCCTGCACAAATCCGTAGGACCGGCTTTAGCCGGGAGACTGCCCTCGCGGCTAAAGCCGCTCCCACAAAAAACGCATAAGCCTTATGAAAAATCCGTCCTACATTTTCCGAAAGTTGTTCTTAGCTAGGTTGTTACAGGGCTGAAACGAATATCAGCCTGGTAATGCCGTTTTTTTGACAACCGGTTTACAAGGAGAGGTAGACATGCGCGATTTGACTCCGCTTTACAGCGCCGTCGTTCAGGCGTTGTCGCAGGTTTTGGCGAGTGATGATGAAGCTACGCAGCCCCCGTTGGAGCGAGGCTTGCCCGCGAACAGGCCGGATCAGGCAAAAAACAAATCGCCTGAACTGACGCGTTCGCGGGCAAGCCTCGCTCCAACAAGTTATATGCCTGCTATTTCTTTTTATCCCTGGCAAACGCCGCTTCCAGCGCTTCGTTGAGGGTGCGCAGGACCTTGACCCTGGCCCAGCGCTTGTCATTGGCCTCGATCAGCGTCCACGGGGCGATTTCGGTACTGGTGCGGTCGACCATATCGCCCACGGCCTCGCGGTAGGCAGGCCATTTCTTGCGATTGCGCCAGTCGTCTTCGGTGATCTTGTAGCGTTTGAACGGGATCTTCTCCCGGGCTTCGAAACGCTCCAGCTGGGTGTCCTGATCGATGGCCAGCCAGAACTTGACCACCACCACACCGGCCTCGGTGAGCTGCTCCTCGAAGTCGTTGATCTCGCTGTAGGCCCGGGACCAGTCGGCCTGGCTGCAAAAACCTTCGACCCGCTCGACAAGCACCCGGCCGTACCAGGACCGGTCGAAAATAGTGAACTTGCTTCGCGCCGGAATCTGCCGCCAGAACCGCCATAGATAAGGCTGCGCGCGTTCATCTTCGGACGGCGCAGCAATCGGCACGATATTGTAGTGACGCGGGTCCAGAGCGGCGGCCACGCGACGGATCGCGCCGCCCTTGCCTGCCGCATCATTGCCCTCGAACACCGCCACCAGGGCATGGCGCTGCATGCGCTTGTCGCGGATGTTGCCGGACAGGCGCGCCTGTTCGGTGATCAGTTGTTCTTCGTAGTCGCTCTTGTCCAGCGACAGGGTCATGTCCAGGCTGTCGAGCAAGGTGAATTCGCCGTGGTTGGCCGCCAACGGCCCCAGGGTCAGGCTGGTCGCCTCGACCTTCGGCGCCTTGAGGGCCGCCTGCATGCCTTCGAGCAACAACCGGCCCACGGTCAGGCTGCGGTAGTAAGGGTCCATGCCTTCGATCACATGCCATGGCGCGTAGTCGCGACTGGTGCGGCGCAGCACCCGCTCGCCGAAGCGCACGAACTTGTCGTAGGTCTTGGATTGCTGCCAGTCCAGCGGGCTGATGCGCCAGCTGTGCAGCGGGTCGTCCTTGAGCATTTTCAGGCGGGTTTTCATCTGTTTCTTGGACAGGTGAAACCAGAACTTGAAGATCAGCGCACCCTCGTCGCAGAGCATCTTTTCCAGACGCTCGGCACCATTGATGGCCTGGTCGAGCACGGCGTCCTTGAAATTGCCATGGACCCGGCCCTGAATCATCTGGCTGTACCAGTTGCCAAAAAACACCCCCATGCGGCCTTTGGCGGGAAGCTGGCGCCAGTAACGCCAGGCCGTGGGATGGGCCAGCTCTTCATCGGTCTGGCGGTCAAAGGTACGGACTTCGATATAGCGCGGGTCCATCCACTCATTGAGCAACTTGACCGTCTCACCCTTGCCCGCGCCTTCGATGCCATTGATCAGCACGATGATCTGGCGCCCGGCCTGCTCGTGCAGCTCGTACTGGGCATCAAGCAAGGCTTCGCGCAGCGCCGGGACTTCTGCGTCGTAGGTTTCCTTGGCAATGACGTGACCGATTTCAGCGGATTCGAACATGCATGTCTCCCTCTCTGGAATCATTGAGACTACTTTATCGGCGCATGGTTTGCCGGTGATGGATCAATTAATAATCCTTCACCGGCACCGGGCTGATCGGTCAGCCGGACCGGGTGAGGTCCGGCCTGTGGGAGCGAATTGTGGGAGCGAATTCATTCGCGAAAGTATTCCAAACGATGCAGATGTATTGGATGCACCGGCCTGTTCGCGAATGAATTCGCTCCCACAGAATTTTCTTCTATAAATCCCCCCACAGAGTTCCGATGGCCAGCAGGTTTTACGTTGTTCGACGAGAGCCCGCATCCGCTGCCGTAAAAAACAGCTCTCGAATATTCTCCGTAAGCTGCTCCAGCAACTCATGCTCGGCAATCTCGCGATTGGCCATCACCTCCTGACTGCGCCGCTCATACTCATCC
The DNA here is from genome assembly GCF_024807945.1 of Pseudomonas sp. JUb42. Taxonomy (GTDB): domain Bacteria; phylum Pseudomonadota; class Gammaproteobacteria; order Pseudomonadales; family Pseudomonadaceae; genus Aquipseudomonas. Next base: position 369,149 of record NZ_JANUFD010000004.1, read on the forward strand.
GCATCGCTTTCGCGCAGATCTTCCAGCGCACTCATCTGCGGCTCAAACCGCTGGGTTATGCGGGCAAAGTCAGCGCTGTATTCATTGCGCAGGAATTCACTCCATTGCCAGTTGGCTACGGCAAAGCCAATGAACCCGGAGCCCCGTTCGCCCTCGAGAACCCGTTGCCTGGCGCTCTCCAGAGCCTGTTCACTGACCTCGGCGATCTTCGCGAAGACCATGCTGTGGGGCTGTCGGGGTAGATCCAGCGCCCGGGCCAGGCCGATGCGGTAAGCCAGACGCACCTCGACGTCATCGACCGTAAGGCTCTGGGATTTACGGGCAACGATCTCCTCATCGACGATGGTCTGTATCTCGTCCAGGCGAAACAGGCTACGCATCACCTTCAACCGTGCCTCGATGTGAGCGCCTTGCGAAGTATCGGCGTCGAGCAGCGCGCGACGCACATAGGCCGTTACCTGAATATCGCTGAAGATCAGCCTGATGCCGTCCTGGCAGGTCTGGTTGGCGCCGTGCATGCGGTCATTGGCCATGGCATTCAAATCGCCACGCAGTTCTGCATCCCCCGCCGCCATCTCCAGCACCTGCAGGACATCGTTGCTCAACTGCGAGTGATAGCGGCGGAAATCCTGAGTCTGGTGCAACTGCTGGGTCAACAGCAGCAGGTCCGGCGCATCGTTGGCCTGTTCGATGCTGTCCCAGGCCGTGCGCATCCGCGTATTGAATTCCGTCTGTCCCGACTCCTCCCAGATATCTACGGTAGGCATCGGCGTCGCCCGCTCAGAACTGTCCGAATCGGACCAGATCTCCCTCAGGGTACTGGAATCATCGGAAGCGTCCGCGAACTCACTGACACTGTCCCGGCTATCGCCGGGGGCATCGAACTCCAGGCGGTACACATCGTCTGCACGCCCATGGGTATTGGCCCAGTAACGGCGCAACTCAGCCTGATCGAGGGGGTTGCCATAGGCCAGGATGGTCATCCGATAGGGGGCATGGCTGCCGTTCTGAATGACCTGCAAGGGCAGATGTTCGATACGGTTGGCACTGATATCCAGCAAGCGCAGCCCCAGATTGTCAGTCCACTGCGGCCATTGCGTCAGGCCTGTGCGGTACAGCCAGAGCCGTTCAAGATGAGCATGGTGCACAGGGGTCAGTTCGCCCAGAGTATTGCCACCCAGGTCCAGGGACACCAGATTGGGTATCTGCATCAGGCGGTCCATGGCGCCCTGATCGAGGGTCAGACCCGCCCCGTCCAGTGACAGGTAGGCCAGTTGCCCTAACGTATGCAGGCGCTCCGGCAGCCCGGCGATCTGGCTCCTGACCAGGCTCAGGTTGGTAATATTGGGGAACAGGCCAAGAAAGCTGTCGAGCTGTGCGGCCGTCGCGGTGACCGTATCAAGGGTGATGGAACGGATCTGCGCATAGTGCCCGGCCAACTCGGGCAGCCCGGCCAGTTCTCGCATATCCAGGTCAGCGAGAAACACCACACGCCGCCCCATGTTCGGCGAAGACTCGGCATTGAAGAGCCAGGCATCGCTGATCGCATCAGCGACTTCACGCCGCACCGCTGACTGAGTACCCGGTTGCGTCGATGCCACCCAGCCATCAAGCGCCGTGCTCAAGGTGTCCATTTCCTGCAATCGGTTCTGGACTTCCTGCCATAACAGCTCAACCGTCGCGCCCTCCTCCAGCCGGCTACTGACATAATTTGCCATGTCGGTGACGAATGCCGGGTTGTCGGCCAGGTCCGGATATAACCGTGCGTAGGCAGCCCCCAGTCGTTGCCGATCGGCTTCAGGCAAGCTGGCGATCGGCAGGCCACGCCCACTCAAGCGATAGCCAAAACGCCCGTCGAGCAGGCGCCCGGGACCGCGAAAGCCGGATTTGACCTGCTGCATGCCCAGTATCTTCGCCACACGCAGACGCTGGCTGGTCGCTTCCCTGAAAATGCGCTCAAGCAGCGCCAAGGTACCCACCGCCGAATCGTTGAAGCCGATGGCCTGACGTGCTTGTGCGGGCAGAGCCTGCAGCACCGCCGAGAAAAAGTTGTGGCGTTCCAGAACCTCTTCCTGCAGCGCCTGGCCTCGTCGATCAAACGCCTGATAGCGGCTGCCGCTCTTGACCAGCAAAGCGCGCTGCGTTGCCGAGCGCTCACCGATGGCATCCAGCAACGGGCCATTGAGCGCACCGTTACGTACCTCAATACGCAAGCCCTTGGGCCACCCCGGCAGGCGCTCCAGCAGATGCAGGGCAAGCTTGTGGGTATCGCCGTGGTCTGCCCGGGACGCCAGGAAAAACCCTTCCAGCGCCTGATTGACCCGCGTCTCCTGCAAATAGCCGCGAACCCGCTCATTGAGCGCCAGAGGGATGCGCTGCGTGGACTGCATCTGCGTCAGTTGCTGCGCATCGGCCTCGGCCAGCACCTCCCGCGCCGCAGCGGTGGGCAGGCCTGGAAAGTCACGTTTGAGCAACATCACCAGAGGATCGGTGCTCTGTTCACGCAGCAGGTTCAAGGTGTCGAACAACAGCGGCCGGCTGTCCCAGCTCACACGGCCGACTTCGAATGCCAGATTCATCGGATTGGCCGGCCTTCGCGGGTTGAAGATCAGGGCTTTTTCATCTTCGCTCAGGGCGTCGAGTACCGTGCTCATTAGCTTGCCCTGATCGATCCGTGCCTGACTGACCACAATGGGACGACCGGACGGCAAGGTCTCGCCCGCCAACCCACTCGACACATGAATGGCCCGTTCCTTCGGCCAACCGCGAATCAACGGCAGCAGCTTGAGCTGCAAGCGCGGGTCCGCAGACTCATAGCGGCTGCCATCGTTGATCAACTCGATAAAGGTCGAGACCTGTTGGTTCAGACCGAAGCGCTCAAGGGTGTCGAGCAAGCCGGCTGGTGGCGCCTGGCGATCAAGGTGCAGCACCGATAGCAGCGAGTGATCGGCGCCGCTGACCCGCATCACCTGTTCGACCGCCTCCTCGGGCAGCGACGCAACACGATGGCCCAGGCGCCTGAAGGATTTTCTTGCGTCCCAGTCGGCAGGGTTCTCGCCCTCATGGCGCCAGGCACCGGCACCGTTGTGCTCCAGCGTCGGCGAAAAGCGCCCGTTACGCGGCGGCTCGACGCGCCAGGTGTTCAGGGCCGTATCCTGACGAACCGGGTAGAGCCGATCCTCCAGCGACACGTATTGCTGACCCCGATGGCTGAATACGCCCTCGGCATCAGGCTTGAGGCCCGACGGCAACACAACATCACTGGCGAAGGGCACAAGGTTCGGCGACCACAGGCGCACCTCACCATTGTTGAGGGTGACAGGCCGCATGCTGTCGACAAAAGACGACGCCCTGACCGGGGTCAATAACACGGACAGCTCATGGCCAACGATCGCCATGCTCGCCGCCATCGCAAGATTTACCGCAACGTTTTCCAGATGCCCGAGCGCCGCTTCCAGATCACCCTGGGTCCAGGCCACCACGCCCTCGAAGACCTCCCCCAGCAACTGCAAGCCGATAATCACCGCCACCACCTCACCGAGACCGGGGATAAAACCGGCCACGGTCAGCACGGTCTCGGCAAGCTCGGTCAGACGCGCGATTTCGGACGCCTGATCCTTCTCGAAAACCGGCACCGCCAACACCCGCGCGTCCTCGCGGATACGCACCTGGGTCGTTATAGCGAAGTGATTGGTAGTCAGGTCGGTTACCGGCGTCAGCTTCAGATCAAGGCTCACGCTATCGTCAGGCACGACCAGAGTCTGGGTGCTGGTCAGCAGGCCACTGCCGTATTGCTCGGTTCTGGTGGTCAGGGTACTCAAGCGGCTTTTGAGCCGGGCCAGCAACCGGCCCTTATCGCGCAACCGGGCAAAGTTGCCGAAGAACTGTTGAAAACTACTGTTCCTGAGCCTGCGACGCAGCCAGTTCTGCAACTCATCGAGAGAGCCATGTTCGCTGAACGGTGAGGCAGGATCATCGGGGATATAGACAATGCAACGAGTCGACACCGTCGACTGCAAAACCAGCACATCCCTCAAATGAGTCTGTAAAAGATTGAGGTACGACACCTCTGTGGAAACGTGAACAATTCCATCGTCCTGATAACCGGCAGCCGAGAGCACCGCCAGATAGGCAGCGGGGGACAGCTTGCCTTTCATGCGAGCGATATGCGCCTCGACGAGCATTTTGTAGAGCGCGCTGTCATTGAGCGCCTGCATGATCTGCTCGGAGCCCGGCGTACCGCGCATCACCGCTTCAGTCGATGGCGCGAACACGCTGTTGAGATGGGTCTGATACTGCTCGCCCAGATCCAGTCGGCGACACAACTGCATAAAAGCTGCGGCCGCTATGTTCGGCAAATACGTCGTCGGCGTTGCCGGGTCTGGTCGATATTTACGCACACTGGAAAAACGCTCGTCCGTCGCAGCCGTTACTTCTTCACGCTGATAATTGCTCAGCGCAGCCTGCAACAAGGTTCGACGACTGATTGCCTCGACGCCAACGGGCAGCTTGCCGCTATCTATCTCCAGTTGATTTTCCAGCCAGGTCCTCCTGCGTGTCGGCCCCGATGTCCCGAGATAGCCTTTGCAGGCCGTGCACTCGGGCGGGCTCAGGGTGGCCTGCCAGATTTCGTCACGCTCGATGTCCAGGCGCGCCCCGAACGCTTGCTCCAGCGCCTGTGAAAGCAAGGGTGTGACAAACTCGCCCAGGCCTTTCAACCCATTCAAGGCCGTGGCCTGGGCGCTCTGCAACTGACGTGCGAAGGCAATATCGCGGTTCAGGCGCTTGCGCAGGTCAGCGGGTGAATTGACGTACCAGCCAGGCAGCGCGCCCTTTATAAAATCATGGTGAACATTGGTCGTGGCATTGGTCATGGCTCAACTCCAAGTGATAAAAGAGTGAGCACGTGATCAGCTTTTAACCTGTCAGTAGCGGTAGATAGTTATATAGAGGCCGCCTCTGTCCGGCGCTGCGCTAATATCAACAGCCCGTACACAAGCTGAGCGCAATCGTGACCATTACCCGCCATGCCCAGATCGATTGGGACGACCAGGGCAACCCCCATTCCCGAACCTTCTCTGACGTCTACTTCGCCACCCAGTCGGGCCTTGAAGAAACGCGGCATGTGTTCCTCGTGCAAAACGATTTGCACAGGCGCTTCAGCGAACTGCCTGCAGGTGGACGTCTGGTGATTGGTGAAACCGGTTTCGGCACGGGCCTGAATTTTCTCTGCGCCTGGCAGCTCTTTGCCGAATGCGCACCGCTTGATGCCCGCCTGCATTTCGTCAGCGTGGAAAAATTCCCCCTGAGCCAGGCCGACCTGCATCGCGCCCTCGGCCTGTGGCCGGAACTGGCCGCCTTTGCCGAACCCTTGCTCAAGCAATACGTCGCGGTACATGACGGCTTTCAGCGCCAGGTATTCGACAATGGCCGAGTGACCCTGACCCTGCTGATCGGCGATGCCGTGGAAATGCTGCCGCAACTGGACGGGCAGATTGACGCCTGGTTCCTCGACGGTTTTGCTCCGGCGAAAAACCCGGAAATGTGGACCCCGGAACTGTTCGCCGAACTGGCCCGGCTCTGCGCGCCTGATGCCACCATCGGCACCTTCACCAGCACCGGCTGGGTGCGCCGCGCCTTGAACACTGCAGGCTTCAAGATGAAACGCGTGCCAGGCATCGGCCATAAGTGGGAAGTGCTGCGCGGCACCTTCGAAGGCTGGCCCGAAGACGTCGAGCCACTGCCCGCGAGCAAACCCTGGTTCGCCCGACCCCAGGCCCTTGGCGGCCCACGCAAGGCAATGGTGATTGGCGGCGGCATGGCCGGTTGCACCACGGCGGCGAGCCTGGCGGCACGCGGCTGGCAGGTCAGCTTGTTAGAGCGTCACGACGAGCTGGCTCAGGAAGCCTCGGGCAATCCCCAGGGCGTGCTCTACCTCAAGCTGTCGGCCCACGGCACGACCTTGTCGCAACTGATCCTCAGCGGTTTCGGTTACACCCGCCGCCTGCTGGAAACCCTGCAGCGGGGCGTCGACTGGGACGCCTGCGGCGTGCTGCAACTGGCCTTCAACGACAAGGAGCTATTGCGCCAGGCGCAGCTGGCGGCAGCTTTCCCCCGGGAACTGCTGCACCACGTCGAGCAGGCCGGCGCCGAACAGCTCAGCGGGATCGGCCTGGACTCGGGCGGGCTGTTCTTCCCCGAAGGCGGCTGGGTGCATCCTCCAGCGTTGTGTCAGGCACAGGCCACGCACCCGAATATCCAAGTGCACCTGCATCAGGACGTGGTCGAGCTGCGTCATGAAGCCGGGCAATGGCAGGCCTGGGACGGCGAGCGGCTGATCGACAGCGCCACCGTTGTCGTACTGGCGGGCGCGGCGGAGATCAAACGCTTCCCGGCCAGCGCCGACCTGCCCCTTAAGCGCATTCGTGGGCAGATCACCCGCCTGCCCCAGACCGAGGCCAGCCAGGCACTGAAAACCGTGGTCTGTGCCGAAGGCTATGTCGCCCCGGCGCGGCATGGCGAGCACACACTGGGCGCCAGTTTCGACTTCACCAATACGGACTTGAGTACGACCGCCGAAGATCACCTGGGCAACCTGGCGCTGTTGCAGGAAATCTCCGCCGACCTCAGCACCCGTCTCGACGCCCGGCATTTGCCGCCAGAAACCCTGCAAGGCCGGGCGGCGTTTCGCTGCACCAGCCCCGACTACCTGCCCATCGTCGGGCCGCTGGCGGATAAACAGGCCTTCCTCAGCACCTACGCCGCCCTCGCCAAGGACGCCCGCCAGGTGCCGGACACGCCCTGCCCGTGGCTCGATGGTCTGTATGTCAACAGCGGCCACGGCTCTCGCGGGCTGATTACTGCACCGCTGTGCGCCGAACTGCTGGCGGCCTGGCTGGATAACGAACCGCTGCCGCTGCCCCTTAGCGTGGTCAAGGCCTGCCACCCGAACCGCTTTATGTTGCGGGAGTTGATTCGCGGGGTGTAACCAAAGGGCAAAATGGCGAAATCAGAAGGGCGACTGTGGGAGCGAATTCATTCGCGAAAGCGGTATTACAGGCTATGCAAATGCGTCGGATGTACTGGTCTATTCGCGAATGAATTCGCTCCCACAATTCATACCCGCAATTCGCTCCCAAAGATATGCGGGTGACCTCGCCCACTCGACCCAGACCAACATCGAGACCGCCCATGCTCCAGGTAACCGGCGTCTTCAAGAACTACGCCACCGCCCAAGGCCCGCTGGCCGTATTGCGCGGTGTCGACCTGCACTTGCAACAGGGCGAAAGCCTGGCGCTGATGGGCGAATCCGGCAGCGGCAAAAGCACCCTGCTGCACCTGATCGCCGGGCTGGATCAGGTCGACGCGGGCACCATCGAGATCGCCGGGCAGCGTCTGGAGCACATGAACGAAGCGCAACTGGCCAATTGGCGGCGCACCGAAATCGGCTTGATTTTCCAACAGTTCAACCTCATCGGCAGCCTCAAGGTCGAAGACAATCTGGCCTTTCAGGCGCGTCTGGCCGGGCGCTATGAGCCAAGCTGGCAGGCTGAGCTGATCAAGCGTCTGGGTTTGGCTGACCTGCTCACGCGTTACCCCGAGCAACTGTCAGGCGGCCAGCAACAACGCGTAGCGATTGGTCGAGCTCTGGCCTCGCGACCGGCGCTGTTATTGGCCGACGAACCCACCGGCAATCTCGACGAGGCCACCAGTGATGAAGTGCTGCAACTGCTGCTCGACCTGCTGGCCAACAGCAGCACCAGCCTGCTGATGGTCACCCATAGCCCGCGGGTTGCCGAGCGCCTGCAACGCACCGAACTGCTGCACTTTGGCCGTCTGGCTACGCAGTCATGAACGTTCTGTACTGGACCCTGCGCGCCCTGCTCAGTCATTGGCGACGCCATCCCGTGCAGTTTTTCAGCGTACTGACCGGGCTATGGCTGGCGACCGGCCTGCTGACCGGCGTCGAAGCCCTCAATCAGCAGGCCCGGGACAGTTATGCCAAAGCCAGCCAGTTGATCGGCAGCGAACCTCCAGCCAGTCTGGTCAGTGTTACCGGCAATCCACTGCCACAGAGCCTGTTCGTCGATCTGCGTCGAACAGGATGGCCAGTGTCGCCGGTGGTCGAAGGGCGTATCAGCCTCAAGGCTCACCCCCAGCAGCGCCTGCGGGTCATGGGCATTGAGCCGGTGTCGCTGCCCGGCGGCTCGGCCATTGCCGGGCAAAAGCTCGATGTCGCCGAACAGGTCAACTTCTTCCTCACGCCAGGGCGCACCTGGATCGCCCCGCAGACCCTGCACGAGTCGGGTTTTCAACCGGGCCAACAAGTGCAGACAGAGAGCGGCCAGACGCTGCCGCCGTTACAGGTTCAAGCCGATATGGCGCCGGGCCTGCTGCTGATGGATATCGGTTTCGCCCAACCCTTGCTGGGCATGAATGGCCAACTGACGCGCCTGCTATTGCCGACCGCTTTCGCCGCCAACGCCCTGCCACTGCCCCAAGGCTTGCAGTTGAACAAGGGCGGCGAAGAAAACAGCCTGGCGCGCCTGACCGAGAGCTTTCACCTGAATCTCGATGCCTTGGGTTTTCTGTCCTTCGTGGTCGGCCTGTTTATCGTCCACGCCGCCATCGGCCTGGCCCTGGAACAACGTCGCGGATTGTTGCGTAACCTGCGTGCCTGCGGGGTCAGTGCGCGGCTGTTGTTGTTCACCCTGGCCCTGGAACTGGGCGCGCTGGCAGTGCTGGGCGGCATCCTTGGCGTGATCAGCGGCTACCTGTTGGCCAGTGCCTTGCTGCCGGATGTCGCCGCCAGCCTGCGCGGTTTGTACGGTGCCGAAGTGGCCGGGCAACTGAGCCTCAGCCCATGGTGGTGGCTCAGCGGTATTGGCCTGAGCCTGTTCGGCGCCCTGCTCGCCGGGGCCAATAGCCTGCTACGGGCCGCACGCCTGCCCTTGCTGGCACTGGCCAATGCCCAGGCCTGGCATCAGGCCTATGCCCGCTGGCTACGACGGCAGGCCTGGGTGGCCTCGACTGCGGCGGTCATTGCGGTGGCGGCCTTGGTTTTCGGCAACAGCCTGGCGGCCGGTTTCGTGTTGATGGCGGCGCTGCTGCTCAGCGCGTCCCTCGGTTTGCCGGTGCTGCTCAGTCGCCTGCTCGACGCCTTGCTCGGCCGTAGCCGTTCGGTGCTGGGTCAATGGTTTCTCGCTGATTGCCGCCAGCAATTGCCCGCGCTGAGCCTGGCCTTGATGGCGTTGCTGCTGGCCCTGGCCGCCAATATCGGCGCGGGTAGCATGACCTCGGGCTTTCGCCAGACCTTCGGCAATTGGCTGGAACAGCGCCTGAGCGCCGAGCTATACGTCAGCCCGCAGACACCCGAACAAACCCAACCCCTGCAGCAATGGCTAAGCGAGCAACCGAGCATTCAGGCCGTGCTGCCCACCTGGCAAATCCCCCTGACGCTGCAAGGCTGGCCCGCTGACCTGTTTGGCATCATCGACCATCCCCACTATCGCCAGCACTGGCCGTTGCTTGAGTCCGTCGCAGGCGATCCGTGGCAGCAACTCGCGGCAGGCGACAGCGTGATGCTAAGCGAGCAGTTGGCCCGGCATCTGAAAATCACTGTGGGAGACAAGCTGCCAGTAACCTCAGATTGGTCGCCGAGGGTCGTCGGTATCTACGCCGATTACGGTAATCCCAAGGGCCACCTGCTGATCAACAACGAACAACTGCTGCGCCACTGGCCGGATCAACAGCCGCTGCGCTTCAACCTGCGCCTGGCCCCGAACACTGTCAGCGAGACGATGGACGCACTGCGCCAGCGCTTCGACCTGGATGATAACCACCTGATCGATCAGCAGCGCCTGAAAGCCTGGTCGAGCCAGGTCTTTGAACGCACTTTCGCCGCCACCGCCGCCCTCAACAGTCTGACCCTCGGCGTCGCGGGCGTGGCGCTGTTTATCAGCCTGCTGACCCAAAGCCAGAGCCGTCTCGGGCAACTGGCGCCGCTGTGGGCCATGGGCGTGACGCGGCGCCAGTTGATGCTGCTCAATCTCGGCCAGACCTGGCTGCTCGCCGTACTGACCCTGATCCTCGCCCTGCCTCTGGGCCTGCTACTGGCCTGGTGCCTGGATGCGGTGATCAACGTGCAGGCCTTTGGCTGGCGCCTGCCCTTGCAGATTTTCCCCTGGCAATTGCTGCAACTGCTGGCCCTGGCCATGCTCGCCACCCTGCTCGCCTCGGCCTGGCCGCTGCGCAAGCTGTACCGCACGCGGCCGGTGGATCTGCTGAGGACCTTTACCCATGAAGATTAACCGCGCAATCCTGTGTATCGCCCTGCTGCTCGGTGGTTGCTATGACAAACCCGAGCCGGGCCAAGGCTTCGCCGGGCTGGGCAATCAGGCCGCCGACTTCGCCCAGGTTGTGCCTGGCAAAGTGCTGGCATTCCCCGCAGACCACGGCCCGCATCCCGATTTTCGTATCGAGTGGTGGTACATCACCGCCAATCTCAAGGACGCTCAAGGCAACGATTTCGGCGTGCAATGGACGCTGTTCCGCAACGCCCTGCGCCCCGGCCCGCAAGCCTCGGGCTGGGCCGACAGCACGATCTGGATGGGCCACGCCGCCGTCACCTCAGCCACCCGCCACTACGCCGCCGAACGCTACGCAAGGGGCGGCGTCGGCCAGGCCGGGGTCAGCCTCGGGCCCTTTAGCGCGCGCATCGATGACTGGGCGCTGGAAGGCCAGAACGACCTGAGCAAACTGGAACTGCAAGCCAGAGACCCGCGCTTCAGCTATCGCCTGCAACTGACCTCGGGCAAAGCACCAGTACTGCAAGGTCAGCAGGGTTTCAGCCAGAAATCCGAACAGGGCCAGGCCTCGTATTACTACAGCCAGCCGTTCTTTCAGGCGCAGGGACAAGTGGAAATAGACGCAAAGTCCTACACCGTCAGCGGCCCGGCCTGGCTCGATCGCGAGTGGAGCAGCCAGCCCCTGACCGCCAACCAGAGCGGCTGGGACTGGTTCTCCCTGCACCTGAATGACGGCAGCGAAGTCATGCTTTATCGCATGCGTGAGAAACAGGGCGAGCCGTATGTCACCGGCACCTGGATAAATCCGGATGGCTCGACGCAAACCCTCGATGCCAAGGCCGTCAGTCTCAAGCCCGAGAATGAAACCAGCGTGGCCGGGCATCGCCTGCCCACCCGTTGGACCGTGAGTATTCCCGGCAAGGCCGTGACGATCAGCGTCGAGGCGCTGAACAGCAATGCCTGGATGAACCTGAGCCTGCCCTATTGGGAGGGGCCGGTGCGATTTTCAGGCAGTCATCAGGGCATGGGGTATCTGGAGATGACCGGGTATTAGATAGTTACTTTCGCTCACGAAAAAACCGCTCTAGGACGGGCCTTTCCCTTTATTGCGTATGAAGTTTCCGAGACAATCCGCAGCCTCTTGCGTGGGTAAAAAACGCTCTCTAGTCTGCGCCGGTCGCTGAGAATCAGTGATCGGGTTTAGCAGCCTGTTTGAGTTGCACCACGCGCGCCGCAATGGCGGCTTTGCGTGGGGCACCCTCGGGTGCGCCGGTTATGGTGCTCTCACCGGTCTGCTAACCCGCGTCAAAGCCGCCACCTTTGTTTGTTTAGCAGCAAGCTGTCGGTGGCTCCCTTTTTAGAGAGAGCATTATGAATAACAACGTTTCCGATCCATCCCTCGCTGCACTGGAACAATCCCTGCTCCACGCATCCGACGTCCTGCGCTGCCTCGCCGCCGTCGCCTATGAAACCGGCGACAGCCTCAGCGGCCCGAAACGCGACCTGGCCTTTTCCATGACCCATCTGGTCGATGTGCTAAAGGCTGACCTGGACAGTTCACTGGCCTATTTCGAGCCGAAAGCTGGACACCAATCAATGAACTAGAGAGTGAACCCTGTGGGAGCGAATTCATTCGCGAAGAGACCGGTACATCCGCCGCATTTGTGTCGTCTTCAACGACGTATTCGCGAATAAATTCGCTCCCACAGTTCGCTCCCATGACACTCGCTTTGACAGAGTCCGTCCACTTATAAAAACGCGTTGATTCACACTCAACTCGGCGGAATGGTCGCCAGGGTAGCAATCACCAAAGTCAGCACCAGAAATCCAAATACCAAAACAGCCATCTTGCCCATAGACATAATTGCCTCCAACGTTTCATGGCTTGATCGTTGGGGCAATTGTCCGCCCGCTGCTGCACTCATAACAGCGTCAGATTCTGAATAAAAATACGGATCAGATGACTTTTTCATGCCTCTGGCATGCGCCACGCCGCTCGGCGCCTTCCCCTGAGGCGATGATTGGATCCATGTTACAGTTTTCCCAAGTTGATGCTTAGTTACGCCCCTTAGAGGGGATTTACTTTAAAAGGAATGGGAAACAGACATGGCGGCGTCCGCATACGTTGATCAAATCCAGAAGTTGTACATTGCCTACTTTGGCCGCCCGGCAGACCCGGTCGGGCTGAACTACTGGGCCACCCAGGTAGATGCTGCAGGCGGTAACCTGTCCCTGGCCATTGCCGGTTTTTCTGCCTCCCTGGAGTCCGCCATACTCTATGGCAGCACCAGTTCGACAGACAAAATCACCGCCATTTATCTAAACCTGTTCAACCGCAATCCCGAGCCGGCAGGTTTGAGTTACTGGGTGCAACAACTGGATCAGAACACCCTGAGCCCGTCCAACGCGGCCTGGCAGATCCTTACCAATGCCGGTGCAGGCGACGCCCAATCCGTGGCCAATAAACTGGCCATCGCTAATGCATTTACCGCGCAACTGGATACTGCCGCAGAGATCAAAGGTTACGGTGGTGCCAATGCCGGTGCATTTGCCCGGCAGTTCCTGCGCACGGTGGATTCGACTTCGGCCTCAGTGGTCGCGGCAACTTCCGGGCTGTCCGATGCCGTCGTTCGCGCCACGACGCCCACCGATACTTCACCAGGCTCGCGGACTTTCACCTTTACCACAGGCGTCGACAACTTCTTCGGCGGCGACGGTAATGACACGGCCATCGGTGATGAATCGACCTTTACTCCCGGCAATTTTTTTTACGGCGGCGACGGAATAGACACGCTGATCATGACGATGGCGAGCCTGCACCAACTGACCGGTAGCCTTCAGCATGTCGAAATAGTGAATATTACTTCGGCCAGCGGCGGGACATTCTCTGCTCCCTTTGACGTCACCACCGTCAACCTGACCGTCGCAGGCAATGGCCTGACGACCCTTGACCCGGTCGCCAACTCCAGCGTCACCACCGCAGGCTCCGTGAGTATCGTCGGCGCAGGGGCTAATTCCATCACCATCAAGGACAGTTCAGGCATATCCATCATCCGTGGCGGTGAAGGCACGTTAGCCCTGACCCTGGACCATGTCAGCGCTCCTACCGCACAAATCACTGCCAGCGCGATACTCAACAGCCTGACCCTGAAGAACCAGCAGTCGGCCTTGTCCCTGGACCTGAGCAGCGCGGCGTCCGCCAATCTGGCGCTCAACCTGCAGGATGCCGGCTACGCGGCAGACGGTTCGGTTGTCGGCATTGCCATCACTGCGGGCACCATCACCAAGAACCTTGCCCTCGTCGCAAGCGGCACCAAGAGCGCCGTTGGCCTGACAGGCAACGCCCTGGAAAGTATCCTGATCAGTGGCAGTTCTGCCCTGAGCCTCGACGTGGCGGCCCAGAGCGGCAGCACGGCGTCGAAACTCACCAGCATCGATGGCTCGACTGCCACCGGCAACCTGTTGATCACCACCCACGCCGCCACAACCACGGGCGGCCAATCGGCGCTGGCGATCAAGACCGGCAGCGGTAATGACCTGATCAGCGTCGCCACCTCCAGCTTCTCCGGTTCACTGGCCGCCACCGTCACCACCGGCACTGGCAAGGACACGGTGGATGTCAGCAACGCCACCCTCGCCTCCCTCAGCAACAAGCAAATCACCACCATCACCGACCTGACCCGTGGCCAGGATTCAGTGAAATTCGCCGCAGGCGGCACCTTCAATGCCAGCGAAGTGAATGTCAGCACCGCCACCAGCCTGGATGCTGCCATCACCGCTGCCCTTGGTGCGGTCAGTAGCACACAGTGGTTCAAGTACGCAGGCGATACCTACCTGGTCAACAACGACAACATCAGCGGCCTCAACGCAGCCGATATCGTCGTCAAATTGAGCGGCACGCTTGATTTGAGCAGCGGTTCGATCTCGGCAACCGGCGTGCTGTCCTTCACCGCGTAAAAAACCGGCCCCACCTGCGGGTGGGGCTTGTTGGCTGCACAATAGGCATTCAATCAGGGAAGTATCCGCATGAAGCTATGGATAACCGGTCTCGCCATCGTCGCACTATCAGGCTGCGGCACAGTCAAGACACTCAATGACGAAAAAGGCGCCGCCGATGATCTGGCGCGCTGGCAATCCAACTGCAACACCATTCCCCGGGCCTACAGCGGCGCGGCCTACCAGTTCTGCAATCTCGACGCGCCACAACGCGCAGGCTCGCACTGGGCTGCACCGCCCATCTTGCTGGATTTGATCATTTCCGGGATTGCCGACACCCTCGTGCTGCCGTACACCGGTTATCAGCAATATCAGCAAGGCGATATCAAGGTGCGGCGCAAGCAGTATTGAGTCCGCCTGTGCGTGCGGCATAAATCTGCTCGAAGGCTGTACGGCACCACAAATCGACCGACGGCCTTTCACTCCCTCCACACGCGCTTTTCAAATATTGAGCTGCCACCTGTGCGGCTTGGTATTTCCCTGTGGCCTTGCCTCCAGAGCGAAATCGCACCGCCATCCCCCCAGGGCTCGCCCCTGCAAACTCGATCAGAACTGCACCTCAAACGCTATCCCCAGACAAGTTTTATTGAACGATCCCGTCTTTCCTGCACTCGATAAAACGAGGTCGCTGACGGCGCAAGGCGATATTTCGCAGCGTCGCAGGGCCAAAACGTTACGAGTCACACAGGATTCAGACAGATGTGCGGATTAGCAGGAGAGTTACGTTTCGACCATCAACCGGCAGACCTTGCCGCCGTTGAGCGCATGACCCACAGCCTGGCGCCACGGGGCCCGGATGCGTGGGGCTTCCATAGCCAGGGGCCGGTTGCCCTGGGTCATCGGCGGTTGAAAATCATGGACCTGTCCGACGGCTCTGCGCAGCCGATGATCGACAGTCATCTGGGTCTGTCCCTGGCCTTTAATGGTGCCATTTATAACTTTCCGGAGTTGCGTGCCGAACTGGAGGCGCTGGGTTATGCCTTCCATTCGGGCGGTGATACCGAAGTGCTGCTAAAGGGCTATCATGCCTGGGGCGAGGACATGCTGCCCAAGCTCAACGGCATGTTTGCCTTTGCCATCTGGGAGCGTGACAAGCAGAACCTGTTCATCGCTCGCGACCGTCTGGGCGTCAAGCCGCTGTACCTGTCGCGTACCGACAAGCGCCTGCGCTTTGCCTCGACGCTGCCTGCGCTGCTCAAGGGTGGCGATGTCAGTACCCTGCTGGACCCGATTGCCCTCAATCATTACTTGAACTTCCATGCCGTGGTGCCAGCGCCGCGCACGCTGCTGGCAGGCGTAGAGAAATTGCCGCCCGCCAGCTGGATGCGCTTCGATGCCAGCGGCAAGGTCGAGCAGAAGGTCTGGTGGACCCTGCCCTACGGCCCTCACGCCGATGAACAACATCTGGAGCTGGAAGACTGGCGCGACCGCGTACTCGATGCCACCCGCGAAGCTGTGGCGATTCGCCAGCGTGCAGCGGTGGATGTCGGTGTGCTGCTGTCCGGCGGTGTCGATTCCAGCCTGTTGGTCGGGCTGTTGCGAGAGGTTGGCGTAGAAGACTTGTCCACTTTCTCCATCGGCTTTCAGGATGCCGGTGGCGAGCGCGGTGACGAGTTTCAGTATTCTGACCTGATCGCCAAGCATTACGGCACCCGTCATCACCAATTGCGCATCAACGAGAAGGAAATCATCGAGCAACTGCCAGCGGCGTTCCGCGCAATGAGCGAGCCGATGGTCAGCCACGACTGCATCGCTTTCTACCTGCTGTCCCGGGAAGTCGCCAAGCACTGCAAAGTGGTGCAAAGCGGCCAGGGTGCCGACGAGCTGTTCGCCGGCTACCACTGGTACCCGCAAGTGGACGGCGCCACTGACCCGGTGGCCGCTTATCGTGATGCCTTTGTCGACCGCAGCTACCGCGAATACGCCGCCACCGTGCAGTCACGCTGGCTGACTGAAAACGATGCCGCCGGAGACTTTGTCCGCGACCATTTCGCCCAGCCTGGCGCCGATGCCGCAGTGGACAAAGCCCTGCGCCTGGACAGCACAGTGATGTTGGTCGATGACCCGGTCAAACGGGTGGACAACATGACCATGGCCTGGGGCCTTGAGGCCCGCACGCCGTTCCTCGATTACCGTCTGGTGGAGCTGTCGGCGCGAATTCCGGCGCGTTTCAAGCTGCCGGATGGCGGCAAGCAGGTACTCAAGGAAGCCGCGCGCCTGGTCATTCCGTCTGAAGTGATCGACCGCAAGAAGGGTTACTTCCCGGTGCCCGGTCTGAAACATCTGGAAGGCGACACCCTGGGTTGGGTCCGCGATCTGCTGACCGACCCTAGTCAGGATCGTGGTCTGTTCAACCCGGCCATGCTCGATACCTTGTTGACCAATCCTCAGGGCCAACTGACGCCCCTGCGTGGCTCCAAGCTGTGGCAACTGGCGGCTCTGAACCTGTGGCTCAGCGAACAAGGACTCTGATCAATGAAGCACCCCATGGCCTACAACCAACGCATGCTGCGCGGGCAATCGCCGACCTGGGAGCGCTTGCAGGCGCGCTTTGCCGAAGACGGCAGCCAACCCGACACCCAGCCACTGGCCCTGCACTGCGGCTGGGGGCGACTGTTGCTCGGTCACACCTTCCCCGACCCGGCGGCGTTGGCTGAAGAACTGCTCAAGGAAAAGCCCGGCGAACGTGACATTGCCTTGTACGTCGCCGCGCCCCAACAGGTGCTGGCCCAGGCGCCGCAGCAGCTGTTCCTCGACCCGTCCGACACCCTGCGCCTGTTTTTCAGCGACTATCGCCCCGCGCAAAGAGTGTTCCGCGGCTTTCGCATTCGCCGGGCGCAGAGCGACGCCGATTGGCAGGCAATCAATCAGCTGTATATCAGCCGTGGCATGTTGCCTATCGATCCGCAACTGCTGACACCGCGCCATCAAGGCGGCCCGGTGTATTGGCTGGCTGAGGACGAAGGTACTAATGCAGTGATCGGCAGCGTCATGGGCCTCAATCATCAGAAGGCCTTTAACGACCCGGAAAACGGCAGCAGCCTGTGGTGCCTGGCCGTAGATCCGCGCTGCACCCGCCCCGGCGTTGGCGAAGTGCTGGTACGGCACCTGATCGAACACTTCATGAGCCGTGGCTTAAGCTATCTCGACCTGTCGGTGCTGCATGACAACGAGCAGGCCAAGAGCCTCTACGCCAAACTGGGCTTTCGCAACCTGCCGACCTTCGCCGTCAAGCGCAAAAACGGTATCAACGAAGCGCTGTTCCTCGGCCCAAGCCCACAGGCGCAGTTCAATCCCTATGCGCGGATCATTGTCGAAGAAGCACACCGACGCGGCATCGAAGTGCAGGTCGATAACGCCGACGCAGGGCTGTTTACCCTCACCCATGGCGGGCGCCGGGTGCGTTGCCGCGAATCCCTCAGCGACCTGACCACCGCCGTAAGCATGACCCTGTGCCAGGACAAGAGCCTGACCCACAGCACCCTGAAAGCGGCCGGTTTACTGCTACCGGCGCAGCAACTGGCGGGCAACGGCGATGACAACCTGGCCTTCCTGGAAGCCCACGAGCGCATCGTGGTCAAGCCGCTGGATGGCGAACAGGGCCATGGCGTGGCCGTGGACTTGCGCAGCATCGAAGACGTGCAGCACGCCATTGAGCGGGCCAAGGCCTTCGACAGTCGCGTACTGCTGGAAAGCTTCCATGAAGGCCTCGACCTGCGCATCGTCGTCATTGGTTTTGAAGTGGTAGCGGCTGCGATCCGTCGCCCGGCCGAGATCATCGGCGACGGTCGCCACACCATCATCCAGTTGATCGAAGCCCAGAGCCGCCGCCGCGCTGCCGCCACCAGTGGCGAGAGCAAGATCCCCATGGACGAAGAAACCGAACGCACCGTGGCCGATGCCGGCTTTAGCTACAGCGATGTGCTGCCCATGGATCAGCGCCTGGCCGTGCGCCGCACCGCCAACCTGCACACCGGTGGCGTGCTCGAAGACGTCACCACGATCCTCCATCCGGTCCTGCTCGACGCCGCCGTACGCGCGGCCCGGGCCCTGGATATCCCAGTGGTCGGCCTGGACCTGATGGTCCCTGCCGCCGATCAGCCCGAGTACGTGTTTATCGAAGCCAACGAACGGGTCGGCCTGGCCAACCACGAGCCGCAGCCGACGGCCGAGCGGTTTGTTGACCTGTTGTTTCCGCACAGTTTGCCCGTGCACGGTTAGGACACGACGCCACCTTCCTGTAGGAGCGTGGCTTGCCCGCGAAAGGGCCGGTACATCCGACCCATTGTTTGAGCCTGCTCCACAGCCTTCGCGGGCAAGCCTCGCTCCAACGAGCCCATGCTCCAAAGGAGTTCTATGACTGCTTCTAAGAAAACCCCCGAACCGGATCTGCAATACCTGCAAAAAGTCCTGCTGGAAATGCTCTCCATCCCCAGCCCTACCGGCTTCACCGACACCATCGTGCGCTACGTCGCCGAGCGTCTGGAAGAACTGGGTATTCCCTTCGAGCTGACCCGCCGTGGCACCATCCGCGCCACTCTCAAGGGTCGGCAGAACAGCCCGGACCGGGCGGTCTCGGCGCACCTCGATACCATCGGCGCCACCGTGCGCGAAGTGAAAGACAACGGGCGCTTGGCCCTGGCCGCAGTGGGCCACTGGTCCAGCCGTTTCGCCGAGGGCAGCCGGGTCAGCGTGTTTACCGATACCGGCGTGATCCGCGGTAGCGTTCTGCCGCTGATGGCCTCCGGGCATGCCTTCAATACCGCAGTCGATGAAATGCCCATTAGCTGGGAGCATATCGAGCTGCGTCTGGATGCCTACAGCTCGACCCGGGCCGATTGCGAGTCCCTGGGGGTCAATATCGGTGATTTCGTTGCTTTCGATCCGTTGCCGGAGTTCACCGAAAGTGGCCATATCAGCGCGCGCCACCTGGACGACAAGGCCGGGGTCGCGGCGCTGCTGACGGCGCTCAAGGGTATCGTCGACAGTGGTGCAGAACCTTTGATCGACTGCCACCCGCTATTCACCATCACCGAGGAAACCGGCACCGGCGCGGCGGGCGCCCTGCCCTGGGATGTCAGCGAGTTCGTCGGCATCGACATCGCCCCGGTCGCCCCTGGCCAGCATTCCAGTGAGCACACCGTAAGCGTGGCCATGCAGGATTCCAGCGGGCCATATGACTATCACCTGTCGCGCCATCTCCTGGATCTGGGCCGCGAGAATGAGCTGCCGCTGCGTCGCGATGTATTTCGCTACTACTTCAGCGATGCCCATTCGGCCGTAACCGCCGGGCACGATATCCGCACCGCCCTGCTGGCTTTTGGCTGCGATGCGACCCATGGCTATGAGCGCACCCATATCGACAGCCTCAGCGCCCTGAGCCGCCTGCTCACAGCCTATATGCTCAGCCCGCCGGTCTTCGCCAGCGACGCGCAACCGGCGCAGACCTCACTGGAGCGTTTCAGCCATCAGATCGAGCACGACGCGCAGATGGAAAGCGACACACGCGTGCCACCGGTGGACAGTCTGGTCGGAAACAAACGGGAAGAGGCCTGATATGATCGCAGGTCACTGATGCGAGAACGCCATGCTGATTCCCTACGACCAACTCGAAGCCGAGACCCTGACCCGCCTGATCGAGGATTTCGTCACCCGCGACGGCACCGACAATGGCGATGACACCCCGCTGGAAACCCGTGTGCTGCGGGTCCGCCAGGCCTTAGGCAAAGGCCAGGCGGTGATCTTCTTCGATGTGGAAAGCCAGCAGTGCCAGTTGATGGCCAGGCACGAAGTGCCCAAGGACATGTTTGACTGAGAGGGTCAGACATTGTCCGCTGCGGGCTCCCGAGCCTCCTGACTCAGCTTGTCGGCAATGCGCCGGAATATTTCGGCGCGATGGATCTTCACATGTTCCGGGGCGGTAATGCCCAGACGCACCTGATTGCCGCTGACCCCGAGAATCTGCACGGTAATGTTGTTACCGATGGAGAACGTCTCACCAACTTCCCGCGTTAATACCAGCATATTTCCTACCCCCACTACGCCATAAAACCGCAGCGTGGCGCGCAAATGCCAGGGCTTCAATGCGCTGGAAGCAAATCAGTAACGTCCTGCAAGATGATCGGAAGGGGCTGAAAGAAGCGTCCTACATTTGCGTAAAAACATCGGTTTTTTCCACGCTAGACGTAGTCCGATAGCACCGTTTTATTAAAGGTGGAATGCGATTGCGTAGGGCCGTATATCAGGCAGAGGTAAAGCGCGGTCCGAACAGGATGATGCTGGCACCAATCAGGCAAAACACTAGCCCAAGCCAATCGGAGCTCAACGGCCGCGCCCGTTCGATCAACCCGAGCCAGGCAATGGACGCGACGATATAGATTCCGCCATAGGCGGCGTAGGCACGTCCGGCGTAGTTGGCTTCGACCCGGGTCAGCAACACGGCGAACAGGGTCAGGCTGAACAGCGCCGGAATGATCCACAATGCGCTTTTGCCTTGGCGCAACCACATCCAGAAGGCATAACAACCGGCAATCTCGAATAACGCCGAGAGGAAAAACCACAGGTAATTGAGCATCGCAAAGTCTTCAAGGGTTGCCGGAAAGTGACGGCAACCCTATCAGAAATCAGCCCTGACGCGCTTTAGCCCGCATCTTGTCGGCCATGCTCGCCATCTCGTCGTACAGGAGCTGTGGATTTTTCTGCTTTAACTGCCAGGCCATGCGTCCTTGCTCGTGGGGCAGGATCATGAACTCGCCCAAGGCAACCTGATCGTAGATATAGGCGGCAATGTCGCTGGCACTGATCGGCGAGCTTTCCAGCAGCTTGCCGACCTGAGCCTTCATCGCCGGGGTCGGGCCGCGAAAGGAGTCCAGCAGGTTGGTCTGGAAGAACGACGGGCAGACCACATGCACGCCGACTTCCTGCTGACGCAATTCAACCAGCAGGCTTTCCGACAAGGCCACCACGCCTGCCTTGGCGACGTTGTAGTTGCTCATGGCCGGGCCCTGCATCAGGGCGGCCATGGAAGCGATATTGATGATCCGGCCCTTGCTGGCTTCCAGCAGCGGCAGGAAGGCCTTGCAGCCCTTGACCACGCCCATGAGGTTGATTGCGATCTGCCAGTCCCAGTCTTCCAGGGACAACTCGCTGAAGAACCCGCCTGAAGCCACCCCGGCGTTGTTGACAATGATATCGACACCGCCGAATTTCTCTTCGCAGGCCTGGGCAAAAGCGGTCAGCTGGCTGTAGTCGCGCACGTCGCAGCGCTGGGTGAAGCCATCGCCACCGGCTTCGCGCACCATGCGCAGGGTTTCCTGCACGCCGCCGTCGTTGACATCCGACAACGCCAGACGCCAACCCTCACGGGCCCAGCGCAGCGCGATTTCGCGACCCAGGCCAGAACCGGCGCCGGTGATCATGATGCGGTTTTGCATAGGAAACTGCCTTGTGATGTGCGGGAAGTAGTTGGCAGTGTAACCACAGCCCCGAGCCCCAAGACCCAACATCAGGCCGCTGAATAGCCAAGGCAAACCAACGCCTTGGCAGGCCGCTGGCGCGCGGAGCATTGCATAAAGCTTTAGTTCAGTTTTTATTGAGCTTGTACTGCGATTAAAACAGCGGTATCGAGCAACTCAAAAAATAGTCAAAGCACTGAAAAATAAAGAGTTTTTATTAAAATAAAACTTTCTTTAACAACCGGTTGAATTTTTTAGAAGGCGTCACAGTCGGAGTAGTTAAGCAGTACATACTTTAAGCCCCAGGGTAGAAGTTGAACTGCAAACCTGATCCAAAAAAGAACTTAAAGGAAGGAATTCATCATGGGCCTTGGCACGATTCTTATCATTGTCTTGATTCTGTTGCTGGTCGGCGGTCTGCCAGTGTTCCCCCACTCCCGTAGCTGGGGTTATGGGCCGTCGGGCATCATCGGGACCATTCTGGTGATCCTGTTGATTCTGGTGTTGCTGGGCAGGATATAACGCCGTCCTGAAACCGGCGATTTACGGTCAATAAAAAAGCAGCCCGAGGGCTGCTTTTTTATTTACTGCATCAGCGTTTAGTGCGACACCGAACCGCTGGCACCCAGGCCAGTCTGCGAGCGTACGAACTGCGCGTCGAACAGCGCACGTTCGCCAGCAGCCGAAGCCGATTTGTCGGTGATCGAGAAGATCCAGATACCGACGAACGCGATGATGATTGAGAAGAACGCCGGGTACTCGTACGGGAAGATAGCCTTCTCGTGATGCAGAATCTGCACCCAGATGGTCGGGCCGAGAATCATCAGCACCACGGCACTGATCAAGCCCATCCAGCCACCGATCATGGCGCCGCGGGTGGTCAGATTTTTCCAGTACATCGAGAGCAGCAGTACCGGGAAGTTGCAGCTTGCCGCGATGGAGAACGCCAGGCCGACCATGAACGCGATGTTCTGGCTTTCGAAGGCGATGCCCAACAGGATGGCCACAATTGCCAGAGCAATGGTGGTGATCTTGGAAACGCGGATCTCGTCTTTCTCGTTGGCCTTGCCGGCCTTGATCACGCTGGCATACAGGTCATGGGAGACCGCCGAGGCACCGGCCAGGGTCAGGCCTGCTACCACCGCCAGGATGGTGGCGAAGGCTACCGCCGAGATGAAGCCCAGGAACAGACTGCCACCCACCGCGTTGGCCAAGTGAACCGCCGCCATGTTGTTGCCGCCCAGAAGAGCGCCTGCTGCATCCTTGAACGCCGGGTTGGTGCTGACAAGCAGGATCGCGCCGAAGCCGATGATGAAGGTCAGGATGTAGAAGTAGCCGATGAAGCCAGTGGCGTAGAGCACCGACTTGCGAGCTTCCTTGGCATCACTCACGGTGAAGAAGCGCATCAGGATGTGTGGCAGGCCAGCCGTACCGAACATCAGGGCCAGGCCCAGGGAGAACGCCGAGATCGGGTCTTTGACCAGACCGCCGGGGCTCATGATCGCAGCACCTTTAGGGTGAACCTTGACCGCTTCGGAGAACAGCACGTTGAAGTCGAAGTTGACGTGTTTCATGACCATCAGAGCCATGAACGACGCACCGGACAGCAACAGCACCGCCTTGATGATCTGTACCCAGGTAGTTGCCAGCATGCCGCCGAACAACACGTAGAGGCACATCAGGATACCCACCAGAACCACGGCAACCGCATAGTCCAGGCCGAACAGCAGCTGGATCAGCTTGCCGGCACCGACCATTTGCGCGATCAGGTAAAAGGCCACCACCACCAGCGAACCGCAGGCGGACAGGGTGCGGATTTCCTTCTGCTTGAGGCGGTAGGACGCCACGTCAGCAAATGTATATTTACCCAGGTTGCGCAGGCGCTCGGCGATCAGGAACAGAATGATCGGCCAGCCGACGAGGAAGCCGATCGAGTAGATCAGGCCGTCGTAGCCGGAAGCGTATACCAGCGCGGAAATACCCAGGAAGGAAGCAGCCGACATGTAGTCGCCCGCGATGGCCAGGCCGTTCTGGAAACCGGTGATCTTGCCGCCCGCAGCGTAGTAGTCCGCTGCCGATTTGTTTTTCTTCGCCGCCCAGTAAGTGATGCACAGAGTGAAACCGACGAACAGGACGAACATGACGATCGCCGCGACGTTCAACGGTTGTTTCTGCACGGCACCGGTAAGGGCATCGGCTGCCCACAGGGTCGGAGCGAAGGCACTGAGGCCCAGTACTGCTGAAAGGCGCCCGATCATTGTTGTGCCTCCTTCAGGATTGCGTTGTTCAGCTCATCAAACTCACCGTTGGCACGGCGCACATAGATAGCTGTCAGCACGAAGGCGGAGATAATCAGACCGACCCCAATCGGCATTCCCCAGGTAATGGATGATTCAGGACTTAATTTAGTCCCGAGAATCTGAGGCCCATACGCAATCAAAAGGATGAATGCGGCATACAGCCCCAGCATGATCGCCGAGAGAATCCAGGCGAATCGTTCCCTTTTCGAAACCAGCTCCTTGAAGCGCGGGCTGTTCTGAATCGAGAGGTAAATGCTGTCGTTCATTGTTTTTGTCCTCGCAGCACAGATGAGATGTTACGTATTCCACTTTAGTCAGGTGCGCGGCGCACTCCAGACGACCTTAGTATTAGAAAGCCATGTTTAGCTGTCGAAAGCTCCTGGTTGAAGCCGCTCCTACGGCCGCCGTCACGTCAGGTCCCACGCTGCGAGCATAGTCGCGGCGCGAGCAAATGCCAGAAACGCAAAAGGCCGTCTGGCTTTAACGCCAGACGGCCTGCAGGACCGGCTTTAGCCGGGAGAGGGAGCGGCCGTATTACTTGCCGGTCCACTCCTTCACGCGATCAGGGTGCTTGGCAACCCAATCCTTGGCAGCAGCTTCAGGCTTGGCACCGTCCTGGATGGCCAGCATGACTTCGCCGATCTCATCCTTGGACTTCCAGGAGAACTTCTTCAGGAACTCGACGACTTCTGGAGCCTTGGTCGCCAGGTCTTTGCTACCAATGTTGTCCACGGTTTCAGCCGCACCGTAGACGCCTTTTGGATCTTCGAGGAATTTCAGTTTCCACTTGGCGAACATCCAGTGCGGCACCCAACCGGTGACCACGATGGATTCGTTGCGCTTCTCGGCGCGGGTCAGCTCGGCGATCATGCCGGCGCCCGAACTGGCGACCAGTTTGTAGTCGGTCAGGCCGTAGTCCTTGATCGCCTGGTCAGTCTTGAGCATCACGCCCGAGCCTGCGTCGATACCGGTGATCTTGCCTTTGTAGGACGCATCGCCCTTGAGGTCTTCAACGGTTTTGGCGGTGGCGTACTCAGGCACGATCAGGCCGATCTTGGCGTCTTTGAAGTTCGGACCGTAGTCGACAACCAGGTCCTTGTTCTTGGCCCAGTATTCGCCGTGGGTGCCAGGCAACCAGGCGGACAGCATCATGTCCAGCTTGCCGGTGGCCACACCCTGCCACATGATCCCGGCCGCAACGGATTGCAGCTTGACGTCATAACCGAGCTTTTGCTTGATCACTTCTGCGGCGACGTTGGTGGTCGCGACGCTGTCAGACCAGCCTTCGACATAACCAATGCTTACTTCTGCGGCAGAGGCCAGCGTGGAACTGATAGCCAGTGCCAATGCGGCACCTGCGCCCAGGATCATTCGTATCTTCATCGTTACTTCCCCGAAAGTCCTGCACCCGACGGTCGTCGGGCGCCGTTAACGTTTTTATAAGGTCGCAACGGGTGCCCAGCTTTGGGGCACCACGTCCCAATAACGCCTCAATCGCTCCAGCCGCCGGTGTTGGACACCGCATCGACACCCTGATAATCAACCTCGGCGCTCATGGGGCTTTCTCTGTCAGCGACATTGAGACATCGGGAAACGACATCACTAAGCCACTAACGACATTCGGCGACAAAAACGTCGGTTTGCCTGTCCGAATCTTGCATGCCAAAGGCAATGGCTCTCATCTGGCCACCGTCGTAACAGTAGAGGAGCTTTGGCATGGCTGCACCGGCATGCGCCATTTCAGGTCCCTGTGGGAGCCGGCTTGCTGGCGATCGAGTGCGAAGCGCTCGCAGCAGGTGGGTGACTGTTGCGCCGCCATCGCCAGCAAGCCGGCTCCCACATGGGTCCGTGCTAATTCGTGCGGTGTAAAGACGTGGCCCACCCCACCCAGAGTGTTACCCCCTCTACGCCAAGGCCTGCGCAAACGGGTAACACGGAAACACCCCCTCACGATTATTCAGCCTGGGCAAAAACCAAAAACCAGTAAGTATTTGATTTAAAAAGACTTTAAAAAGTTGGCACAGCTCCTGCTATCTCTATCGCACAACAAGAATAAAACGCAGCAAACCCAATAAAAACAAGATGTATCGGCTCTGACATAACAAGAACAAAGGCACAGAGACGCAGCTAACAGATTTTTTTGGAGTAGACCGTTTTACAGAAGCTCAGGCTTCGCAATCGGACAGAGAATAATAAAACTACCTTCAGGTAGCTCCAGAACCGGTTGGATCACGTCAGTGATGAAAATGGCTCAGCGCTCAAAAAAATACGTTTGCTCTTGATCCCGGATGGGGATCGACCATAACGCTGTGAAGGGCTGGTCGCCAAAAACAACAACAGGCCGCCCTAGAACAATAAAAAGAGCAGGCAAGACACAATTAAAAGGGGAGCTAAGGCTCCCCTTTGTCTTGCCTGGAGTTTGCCTTGCCCGCCTCTATCCGACAGCGCGCAAGCCCCGCCGATGCACGGATAAAAGCACAAGGCTACTCTCTCTCCGGCCCCCGGAACGTGTATTGTCACAACGGCCTTACACGGTTTGTTTGCAGGTACGGCACTTTGGCACTACACCGGTGGTCATAGCCTGCGTTACCTCATCAGCACTTCTTTCCCAAGGGATTTAGTCATGCTCCGTTTCCTGCGCTTCGCTGCTGTTATCGGCGGCCTCTGTCTGAGTGCGTCCGCACTGGCGGTCGACGTCGAACCCGCCAGCTATGGCTACCCTTTGACCAACCCGTTCGAAGCCACCATTGCGACAACACCACCAGACCTGCGTCCAGATCTGCCGGCCGATGAAGACATCGACCAGGCCGACTATGCCCTCAACCTGCACCCCGAGCGCGAGTTCATCCTGCCCGACAACTTCTGGGCCGTGAAAAAACTGCATTATCGCCTGGCCAAGCAGGACCACCCGGCACCGCTGATCTTCCTGATCGCCGGGACCGGCGCTCCGTATACCAGCACCATCAACGAGTTCCTCAAGAAGCTGTACTACAAGGCCGGCTACAACGTCGTACAGTTGTCGTCGCCAACCAGCTACGACTTCATGAGCGCCGCTTCGCGCTTCGCCACGCCGGGGGTTTCCAAGGAAGACGCTGAAGACCTCTATCGCGTGATGCAGGCCGTGCGTGCCCAGCAGTCCAAGCTGCAAGTCACCGACTATTACCTGACCGGTTATAGCCTCGGCGCGTTGAACGCGGCATTCGTCAGCCAACTGGACGAAACCCGCCGCAGCTTCAACTTCAAGAAAGTGCTGCTGCTTAACCCGCCGGTCAACCTGTACACGTCCATCAGCAACCTGGACAAACTGGTGCAGACCAGCGTCAAGGGCATCAACAACAGCACCACTTTCTATGAACTGGTACTGGCCAAGCTGACCCGTTACTTCCAGCAGAAAGGTTACATCGACCTTAACGACGCGCTGCTGTATGACCTGCAGCAGTCCAAGCAGCACCTGACCAACGAACAAATGGCCATGCTGATCGGCACCTCGTTCCGTTTCTCGTCGGCGGACATTGCCTTTACCTCCGACCTGATCAACCGCCGCGGCCTGATCACCCCGCCCAAGCTGGCGATTACTGAAGGCACCAGCCTGGAACCGTACCTGCGCCGCGCGCTGCAGTGCGACTTCGACTGCTACCTGACCGAGCAGGTCATTCCAATGTGGCGCGCCCGCACCGACGGTGGCAGCCTGCTGCAACTGGTCGACCAGGTGAGCCTCTATGGCATCAAGGACTACCTGCACAACAGCCCGAAAATCTCGGTCATGCATAACGCCGACGACGTTATCCTCGGCCCTGGCGACCTGGGCTTCCTGCGCAAGACCTTTGGCGATCGCCTGACCGTTTATCCGTATGGCGGCCACTGCGGCAATATCAACTACCGCGTCAACAGCGACGCCATGCTGGAGTTCTTCCGTGGCTAAACGTCTTGTATTACTCGCCGCCCTGCTCTGCGCCGGCGCCGTACATGCGGCTGATGGCAGCAACAACGTGGCTACGCGCCCCGCTACTGTCGAACGGCAGAACGATGCCGACGGCTTCACCGAGCCGTTGAAGTCGCTGAAATTCAACCCGGGCCTGGATCAGCGCGAGTTCGAACGCGCGACCCTCAACGCCCTGGAAGTCTATGACCCGCTGGAATCGTGGAACCGCCGGGTCTACCACTTCAACTATCGCTTCGATGAGTGGGTGTTCCTGCCCGTGGTCGACGGCTACCGCTACGTCACCCCCGGTTTCGTGCGCAGTGGCGTGAGCAACTTCTTCAGCAACCTGGGCGATGTGCCCAACCTGCTCAACAGCCTGTTGCAGTTCAAGGGCCAGCGCTCGCTGGAGACCACCGGCCGGCTGCTGGTCAACACCACCGTCGGCATCGTCGGCCTGTGGGACCCTGCGAGCAAAATCGGCCTGCCCAAGCAGAGCGAAGACTTCGGCCAGACCCTGGGTTTCTATGGCGTACCGGCCGGTCCTTACCTGATCCTGCCGATCCTCGGGCCGTCGAACCTGCGTGATACCGGTGGACTGGTCTTCGACTTCGCTGCCGAAGCGCAAATCAACTTCCTCAACGTCGCCCAGGTCAGCAGCGACCATCCGGAGCTCTACGTGCTGCGCGCCATCGACCGGCGCTACACCAACAGCTTCCGTTACGGTCAGATGAACTCGCCGTTCGAGTACGAGAAAGTGCGTTACGTCTATACCGAGTCACGCAAACTGCAGATCGCCGAGTAACAGCGTAAAGCAGCAAAACAGGCCAGTCGGGTAACCGGACTGGCCTCTTTTTGTTTAAAAATCCGGTAACAATCGATTTATTCGATGATTAGCCGAAAAAATCATCAACCATCTATCGGACCAACAGGCATACCATGGTCAGCAATTCCATTCGCTCAGGAGCACTCCCATGACCCTGCTACGCAAAGTGTTGTCGATCCAGGCTGGCCAGCCGACCTCGGACGGTGCCGGTGTGCGCCTGACCCGCGTGTTTGGCGGGCCGGGCGTTGAACAGTTCGATCCCTTCCTGATGCTCGACGAATTCGGTTCGGACAAGCCCGATGACTATATCGCCGGCTTCCCCGCCCACCCGCACCGCGGCTTCGAGACGGTGACCTACATGCTCGAAGGGCGCATGCGCCACGAAGACCATCTGGGTAACGTCGGCCTGCTGCAAGGCGGCGGTGTGCAATGGATGACCGCTGCGCGCGGGATTATCCACAGCGAGATGCCGGAGCAGGAAGAAGGCGTCATGCGCGGCTTCCAGCTATGGCTGAACCTGCCAGGCAAAAACAAACTGGACAAGGCCAGCTACCAGGACATCCAGCCGGAGAACGTGCCGCGTATCACCACGCCGGACGGTATCGGCGTGGTGGTCATTGCCGGGACCTTCGATGACGGCCAGGTCCAGCAGCTCGGCGCCGTGCAACGCCCGGACACCGAACCGCTGTATTTCGACCTGCACCTGCCCGCAGGCAGCCGCATCAACCCGCGCCTGCCTAAAGGCCATCGTGCGTTGCTGTATGTCTATGAAGGCAGCCTGAACATCGAAGGCCAGGACCAGACCATCAGCGCCAGCCGCATGGTGCGGCTGTCCGAAGAAGGCGAGCTGCATCTGAGCAGCACGCAAGGCGCGCGGGTATTGTTGCTGGCCGGCAAGCCATTGGGCGAGCCGATCGTGCAATACGGCCCGTTCGTGATGAACAGCCGCGAAGAGATCGAACAGGCGCTGCGGGATTTTCGTGATGATCGGCTGACGGCTTGAGCTGCCCATACAGATTCTGACTTTAATGGAGCTTTGCAGGAGCGAATGTGGGAGCGAATTCATTCGCAAAGAGGCCAGTACACCGACATATTCGTGTCGCCCAGACTGGAGTCTTCGCGGATGAATCCGCTCCCACAATAGGTTCCGTCACTGCTATTCCAACCGCAAAAACTTCTTCAACTGCTCGCTCTGGGCCATCGCGTCGTGGCGGCCCAGTTCGACCAGTTCCCGGCAATACCCCGCCTCGAACAGCAGATAACTCAGCACCCCGGCACCGCTGGTCTTGGTCGCGCCCGGCCCGCGCAGGAAAGTGCGCAGCGCCCGAGGCAATTCGTGGCGGTGGCGAGCGGCGATTTCGTCGATGGGTTGGCTGGGGGCGATTACCAGCACTTCCACCGGCGCCAGGCCAGGACGATGGAACTGGCCTTCGGACGGCAGCAACTGGCCCACCAGGTTCATCCGTTCGAGCAGTTCGATATCGCTTTCCAGGCTGTCAATGAAGGTGCTGTTCATCAGGTGCCCACTGATCTGCGCCAGGCTCGGCTGCACGCCGTTCAGCACGCGCTGGACGCCGCTGTTGGCCGCCGTGCCCCGTGGGTTGCCACTGACACCCACCACCAGCACGCGGTTGGCGCCCAGGTGCAGGGCCGGGCTGATCGGCGCCGACTGACGCACCGCGCCATCACCGAAATATTCCTGATCCAGGCGTACCGGTGCGAATAGCAAGGGAATTGCCGAGCTGGCCAGCAAATGGTCGACGGTCAGTTCGGTGGGCACGCCAATACGCCGATGGCGCAGCCAGGGATCAATAGCGCCCTTGCCTTGATAGAAGGTCACCGCCCGGCCCGACTCATAGCCAAAGGCGGTAACCGCTACCGCGCGCAGATGCTGGGCGTTGATGGCTTCCTGGATACCCTGCATGCGCAGGCGCTCGTTGAGCAGGTCGCGCAGGGGCGAACTGTCGAGCAGCGCCACCGGCACCTGGGAGCCGAAGCCCATCAGGCTATTGCCGAAAAAGCGCGTGGCCTGGCGCAATACGCCAGTCCAGTCACTGCGCAACACCTGATGGCTGCGGAACGACTGCCAGAAAGCGGTCAGCTCATGGATGGCATTGTTGAAATGGGCCGCGCCGCTGGCCAGTTTGACCGCGTTGATGGCCCCGGCGGACGTCCCGACGATCACCGGAAATGGATTGGGTGAACCGGGAGGCAGCAGATCGCCGATCCCCGCCAGCACCCCGACTTGATACGCGGCTCGAGCCCCGCCTCCAGAAAGAATCAACCCGGTAACGGGTTCTACGGCATTCACAACATCTGACGCTACGGCAGGAGCTGGCATTTATAGATCGGCCTCTATGATCAACCGCGTTTCTTATACAGCTTAGGCTCTCCCGGTGGTCGGCTCTTGAAGCGCCGATGGGCCCACAGATATTGGGACGGACATTGCGTGATGGCAAGTTCAACCCACTGATTGATGCGAATGCAGTCGGCTTCGTCGCTTTCGCCGGGGAAATCCGTCAGCGGCGCCTCGATCACCAGTTTGTAACCGCTGCCGTCGGCCAGGCGTTGCTGAGTAAACGGCACCACCACGGCGCGGCCCATCTTGGCGAATTTGCTGGTAGCGGGGACAGTAGCCGCCTGGATGCCGAACAGCGGCACGAAAATGCTCTGCTTGGCGCCGTAGTCCTGATCCGGCGCGTACCAGATAGCCCGGCCAGCGCGCAGTTGCTTGACCATGGCGCGAATGTCTTCACGCTCCACGGCAATGGAGTCGAGGTTGTGCCGCTCGCGGCCGCGACGCTGGATGTAGTCGAACAACGGGTTCTTGTGTTCGCGGTACATGCCATCAATGGTGTGCTGCTGGCCCAGCAGGGCCGCGCCGACTTCCAGCGTAGTGAAGTGCAGCGCCATGAGGATCACCCCCTGGCCCTGCTCTTGGGCGTGGCGCAGGTGTTCCAGGCCTTCGACATGGGCCAGGCGTGCCAGACGCTCACGCGGCCACCACCAGCTCATGGCCATCTCGAAAAAGGCCACGCCGGTAGAGGCGAAGTTTTCCTTGAGCAGGTGTTTGCGCTCGGCCTTGGACATGTGCGGGAAACACAGTTCCAGATTGCGCGAGGCAATATATTTGCGATCAGTGGCAAAGCGGTACATGACCATGCCGAGAATGCGGCCGATCACCAGCAGTACGCGAAACGGCAGCTGCACGACCAGCCACAGCAGCCCCAGCCCCAGCCAGAGCGGCCAGAAACGCGGGGAAAGAAAACGGGCTTGAAATTGCGGGCGGTCCATTAAGGCTTCCGTCAGAACAAAGGCCGCGCATTCTACATCGGTTCGACCCGGCTTGCGGGTCGCGGGCGTTATCGTTATAAGTCTCGGCACTTTTAGCGACAAGCTGCTGTATGCCGACCATGAGCCAAATCGAATCGCAAGACCAGGATCCCGTCTTTCAATTGAAGGGCAGTATGCTCGCCATCACGGTGCTGGAGCTGGCCCGCAACAACCTCGACGCGCTGGATCGCCAACTGGCGGCAAAAGTCGTGCAGGCCCCCAATTTTTTCAGCAACACCCCGCTGGTGCTGGCCCTGGACAAGCTCCCGGCCGACGACGGCGCGGTGGATCTGCCCGGCCTGATGCGCGTCTGCCGCCAGCACGGCCTGCGCACCCTGGCCATTCGCGCCAACCGCATCGAAGACATCGCTGCGGCCATCGCCATTGATTTGCCAGTGCTGCCGCCATCCGGCGCCCGGGAACGTCCCGTGGACCCGGTGGAAACCGAAGCGCCAAAAAAAATTCCGGAAAAACCTCCCGAGCCGGTGATCCGCCCAACCCGCGTGATAACCGCGCCGGTGCGCGGCGGACAGCAGATTTATGCCCAGGGCGGTGACCTCGTGGTGATTGCGGCGGTGAGTCCCGGTGCGGAACTTCTGGCCGATGGCAACATCCATGTTTACGGCCCCATGCGTGGCAGAGCACTGGCGGGTATCAAAGGTGATACCACGGCGCGGATTTTCTGCCAGCAAATGGTCGCCGAATTGATCTCCATCGCCGGGCAATACAAGGTCTCCGAAGACCTGCGCCGTGATCCGGCCTGGGGCAGCGGAGTCCAGATAAGCCTGACCGGTGACGTGTTGAACATCACCCGGCTTTAACGGATACTTGCCGCCATTTTCAAAGCATCTCTGACTCATCGCGAAACGTGGCAAAGACTGTAGTTAGTTCGGGAAAAGTACTGTTTCACACCCGATATGTGTCGTTGTTCGAATAACGCTGCTTCAATCAGGGATGCTCTTCTGGGACTGATCGTCCTATTCCTCTAGGGGTGAAACACCTTGGCCAAGATTCTCGTGGTTACATCCGGCAAGGGTGGTGTGGGTAAGACCACCACCAGCGCCGCTATCGGCACCGGTCTCGCTCTGCGCGGCCACAAGACAGTTATCGTCGACTTCGACGTCGGCTTGCGTAACCTCGACCTGATCATGGGCTGCGAACGCCGTGTGGTGTATGACTTCGTCAACGTCGTCAACGGCGAAGCCAACCTGCAGCAGGCCCTGATCAAGGACAAGAAGATCGAAGGTCTGTACGTGCTGGCAGCCAGCCAGACCCGTGACAAGGACGCGCTGACCAAGGAAGGCGTGGAAAAAGTCCTGATGGAATTGAAGGAAACCTTCGAATTCGTCGTCTGCGACTCCCCTGCCGGTATCGAGACCGGTGCCCATCTGGCGATGTACTTCGCCGATGAAGCCATCGTCGTGACCAACCCGGAAGTGTCGTCGGTGCGTGACTCCGACCGCATGCTGGGCCTGCTGGCGAGCAAGTCGCGCCGTGCCGAGCGCGGTGAAGAGCCGATCAAGGAACACCTGCTGCTGACCCGTTACAACCCGGAGCGCGTCAGCAAGGGCGAAATGCTCGGTGTCGAAGACGTCAAGGAAATCCTGGCCGTCACCCTGCTGGGCGTGATCCCGGAGTCCCAGGCTGTACTGAAAGCTTCCAACCAGGGCGTGCCGGTCATCCTCGACGAACAGAGTGATGCCGGTCAGGCCTACAGCGACGCCGTAGACCGCCTGTTGGGCAAAGACAAAGAACATCGCTTCCTCGATGTCCAGAAGAAAGGATTCTTTGAACGTCTGTTCGGGGGTAATTAATGAATATTTTTGACTTCTTTCGTGCCAACAAAAAGGTAAGTACCGCGTCGGTGGCGAAAGAGCGTCTACAGATCATCGTGGCGCACGAACGCGGCCAGCGCAGCACACCGGACTACCTGCCAGCCTTGCAGAAGGAACTGGTGGAAGTGATCCGCAAGTACGTCAATATCGACAGTGACCAGGTTCAGGTCGCCCTGGAAAACCAGGGTACGGTCTCGATTCTGGAACTCAATATCACCCTGCCAGATCGTTGATCCGGCAGTTGTCCACGGCGGCATGAGCGGCGCTCCATACGGAGCGCCGTTCCTGTCGCCGTCGGCGTTTTAGCGCTTCGAGGCCACATGCCGCTGTCGAACATCCGCATCATTCACCAGGACGCCGCCGTTCTGGTCGTCGATAAACCCACCCTGCTGCTCTCCGTCCCCGGCCGTGCCGATGACAACAAGGATTGCCTGATCACCCGCCTGCAGGAAAACGGCTACCCCGAGGCCCGTATCGTCCATCGTCTGGACTGGGAAACCTCAGGAATCATTTTGCTCGCCCGTGATCCTGACACTCATCGCGAGCTGTCCCGGCAGTTTCACGACCGCGAAACCGAAAAAGCCTATACAGCCCTGTGCTGGGGCCAGCCGCAGCTGGACAGCGGCAGCATCGACCTGCCCCTGCGCTACGACCCGCCGACCAAGCCGCGCCATGTGGTGGATCACGAATTCGGCAAGCACGCCCTGACCTTCTGGAAAGTGCTGGAGCGTCATGAACAGCACTGCCGGGTCGAGCTGACGCCGATTACCGGGCGCTCGCACCAGCTGCGTGTACATATGCTGTCTATCGGCCACCCACTGCTCGGTGACGGTCTGTACGCCCACCCCGAAGCCCTGGCCGCCTACCCGCGCCTATGCCTGCATGCCAGCATGCTGAGCTTTACCCATCCGCAGACCGCTGAGCGTTTGCGCTTTGAGTGCCCGGCACCGTTCTGAAGCTCCCACAAGATCGCATTTCAGTTCAGAGATTGCAGAGTGTTTGATTGAGGGCTAAATGGCGGGCACCGTTCTCCTTATCAGCGTTGGGAAATACGGTAAACTCGCGCCATTGCTGTCTGGAGTAACTTATGCGCGAAGAGCTGAACCAGGGCCTGATCGACTTCCTCAAGGCCTCTCCCACCCCGTTTCATGCGACCGCTACCCTGGTCCAGCACCTGGAGGCCGCGGGCTTCCAGCGTCTGGACGAGCGTGAAACCTGGTCCACCGAAACCGGCGGCCGCTACTACATCACCCGTAACGACTCGTCGCTGATCGCCCTGCGTCTGGGCCGCCAGTCTCCACTGGTCGGCGGTATCCGCATGGTCGGCGCCCACACCGATAGCCCATGCCTGCGGGTCAAGCCGCAGCCTGAGCTGCAACGCCAGGGCTTCTGGCAACTGGGCGTGGAAGTTTACGGGGGCGCACTGCTGGCGCCGTGGTTCGACCGCGACCTGTCCCTGGCCGGGCGCGTGACCTTCCGTCGCGACGGCAAGGTCGAAAGCCAGTTGATCGACTTCAAGCTGCCGATTGCAGTGATCCCCAACCTGGCTATCCACCTGAACCGCACCGCCAACGAAGGCTGGCCGATCAATGCGCAGAACGAACTGCCACCGATCCTCGCCCAGGTCGCCGGTGACGAGCGCGCCGACTTCCGCGCCCTGCTGACCGAGCAACTGGCTCGCGAACACGGCCTGAACGCCGACGTGGTGCTGGATTACGAACTGAGTTTCTACGACACCCAACGTGCTGCCGTGGTCGGCCTCAATGGCGACTTCATTGCCGGTGCGCGCCTGGACAACCTGCTGTCGTGCTACGCCGGCCTGCAGGCGCTGCTCAACAGCGACACCTCCGAAACCTGCCTGCTGGTCTGCACCGACCACGAAGAAGTGGGTTCCTCGTCGACCTGCGGCGCTGACGGCCCAATGCTCGAGCAGGCCCTGCAACGCCTGCTGCCGGGGGACGACTATGTCCGCGCCATTCAACGCTCGCTGCTGATTTCCGCCGACAACGCCCACGGCGTGCACCCCAACTACGCCGACAAGCACGACGCCAACCACGGCCCGAAACTCAATGCCGGCCCGGTGATCAAGGTCAACAGCAACCAGCGCTACGCCACCAACAGCGAAACCGCCGGGTTCTTCCGCCATCTGTGCATGGCCGAAGAAGTCCCGGTGCAGAGCTTCGTGGTCCGTAGCGACATGGCCTGCGGCTCGACCATCGGTCCGATCACCGCCAGCCACCTGGGCGTGCGCACCGTGGATATTGGCCTGCCGACCTTCGCCATGCACTCGATCCGCGAACTGGCGGGCAGCCATGACCTCAGCCATCTGGTCAAGGTGTTGACGGCGTTCTACGCCAGTCACGAGTTGCCGTAACAACCATAGACCTCACTCCAATCAAACACAGGGGTTTGAATTGGAATGAGACGCTGTCGCCAGCAACCCGGAATTCTGTGTGCGAATTCATTGGCTCTGTCTGCGTCAGGTGTTGCAGCTACTGATTTATCGAGTGGGTTCAGTCAGTTGCAGCGCCATCATTTTCGAATCAGGCTCAGATGTTGTGGGAGCGAATTCATTCGCGAAAGCGGTAGTGCACACGACATAAATGCGTCGGATGCGCTGGCCTATTCGCGAATGAATTCGCTCCCACAGGACTTGCTCCCAACCGAGCTCGCAAGCACGATCTAGACTGAACCTATCCAGTCCACCGAGGCCACTCCCATGGACGCCTTCCATTCCATGCTGATACCCATCGTATTCGGCATGTTACTGCTCTGTGTCGGCTTCAGTTATCAGGAACGGGGTAGCGGAGTGTTCATGATCTGGATCGGCATGTTTTTCATCATCGGCACCATCGGCTTCAAGATCATCGAAAAGCTCGCCTGACGCCCACGTCGCTCGTACACTCCTTGCATTGTCATGCCTGAAAAATGTCGATCCGAGGTTCACTGGTGATTGCCCGCCTGCTTGCCCTGCCCCACCTGCTTTTCCTTTGGCTGCTGATTCTCGCGCCAATGAGCGCCGCCCAGGCGGTGACCTTGCCTGCCGCCCTGGGCGGTTCGGCGAAGGCCCAACCACAGGCGCAGGAGCCGCTGGCCCAGTCCCTGGATGAAGTCATCACCCGCCTGGAAAATGATCAACAGCGGGCGCAGTTGCTCACTGAGCTCAAGACCCTGCGCGATGCCAACAAAAAGGCCCAGGCCACGGCCGACGACGGCGTACTGGGCCTGATCAGCGGCACGTTGCGCAGTTTCGAGAAGCAGTTGACGGGCGACGACAGCCCGATCAATCGCTGGGACAACGAACTGGCCCTGGCGCAGGATGAGTTAATGGCGCTGATGCTGCCTGCCCGGCAATGGCTGCCGATCATTTTCGCCTTCGCCTTGGTGCTACTGGTCTGGAGTCTTCTGGCGGCGGCGCTGATCTGGCTGGCTCACTGGGTACGCATGCGCTTCAACCTGTCGGAAAAACTGCCGCAACACCCACGTACCCTGGACCTGCTGCGCTTCGCCCTGAGCAAGCTGGGGCCATGGCTGATTGCCCTGATCATTACCGTCTACTTGAGCTACTCCCTGCCCCATTCTCTGGGCAAGGACCTGGCCATGGTGCTGGCGTATGCGTTGATGGTCGGCACGCTGTTTTCGGCGATCTGCGTCATTGCCTTTTCCATTCTCGACGGTCCGCACCGCCACCGCGCTCTGGATATCCTGCGGCACCGGGCCTTCCGCCCGCTGTGGCTGATCGGCAGCTTCGCCGCCTTTGGTGAAGCACTGAATGATCCGCGCCTGATCAGCAGCCT
The DNA here is from genome assembly GCF_024807945.1 of Pseudomonas sp. JUb42. Lineage (GTDB taxonomy): Bacteria > Pseudomonadota > Gammaproteobacteria > Pseudomonadales > Pseudomonadaceae > Aquipseudomonas. The sequence continues at coordinate 406,916 of NZ_JANUFD010000004.1, forward strand.
CGGCCCGCACCTGGCCCATATGGCTGCAACCTGCACTAACGTCGTCGCGGCGCTGTGCAGCGGCTGGTTCATCCTGCATTTCCGCCGCCCCATCGCCCACCTGATCCGCAACCAGCCGCTGTCCCGGCGCCTGACCCGCCGCGCCCTGACCGAAACCCTGGATATCCTCGGCAGCTTCTGGTTCGTCCCGGCCCTGCTGCTGGTCACGGTCTCGTTGTTCTCTACGTTTTTTGCTGCCGGCGATACCAGCACCGCCCTGCGTCAGGCGCTGTTCAGCACGGTGCTGCTGGTGATATGCATGGTGGTCAACGGCCTGGTGCGCCGTCGTGCCCTGAAGGAGCCCCATGGCCATCGTCGCCATGCCCTGTATTCCGACCGCCTGCGCAACTTCTTCTACACCCTGGCGCACATTGCCATCTGGTTGGTATTCATCGAGCTGGGCCTGCGGGTCTGGGGGCTGTCGCTGATTCGCTTCGCTGAAGGCGATGGTCACGATATCAGCGTCAAACTGGTCAGCCTGTGTGCGACCCTGCTGTTCGCCTGGCTGCTGTGGATCGTCGCCGACACCGCCGTGCAGCTGGCTCTGACCCGTTCGCGCAAGGGCCTGGCCAATACCCGCGCCCAGACCATGATGCCGTTGATCCGCAACGTGCTGTTCTTCGCCATTTTTGTCATCGCCATTATCGTCGCCCTGGCAAACATGGGCATGAACGTCACGCCGCTGCTCGCCGGTGCCGGTGTCATCGGCCTGGCTATCGGTTTCGGCGCGCAATCACTGGTGGCGGACCTGATCACCGGGCTGTTCATCATTATCGAAGACTCCCTGGCCATCGATGACTACGTCGACGTCGGCGGCCACCTGGGTACGGTCGAGGGCCTGACCATCCGCACCGTACGCCTGCGCGATATCGACGGCATCGTCCACACCATCCCGTTCAGCGAGATCAAGAGCATCCAGAACTACTCCCGGGAGTTCGGCTACGCGATTTTCCGCATCGCCATCCCGTTCAATATGAGTATTGATGACGCGTTGAAAGTGGTACGTGAGGTCGGCCAGAAAATGCGCACCGATCCGTTGCAGCGCCGCAACATCTGGTCGCCGCTGGAGATTCAGGGTGTAGAGAGTTTCGAATCGGGCAATGCCATCCTGCGCGCCCGCTTCAAGACCGCGCCGATCAAGCAATGGGAAGTGTCGCGGGCCTTTAACCTGTCGCTCAAGCGCCATCTGGACGAGGCCGGACTGGATCTGGCCACACCGCGCTTAAGTGTGCAGGTGATGACAGCGGGCGGCGCGCTGAAGGCCGAGCAGCCCGTGCAAGGTTAAATGTCTTCGACCACAGCGCTGACGTGTATCGCGTCGTGCCGCCAGTACTCCAGGTCGCAGTCGATCAGGCGGCCCTGCTGGTCATAGTTGACCCGGGCAATGCGCAGGCCCGGGCTGCCCAGCGACACCTTCAACGCTGCCGAGGCCTCGGCATGCAGCGCCGTCGGCACCATTTCGAAACGCACCTTGCCATAGCGCAACTGGTACTGGCTGGCGTACAGCTCAGTCAGGGACTGAGTGAGATCGAACTCAAGGATGCCGGGGAAAAACTCGGGCTTGAGATAGTGCTCCACGTACAACACCAGACGCTGATCAATGCGTCGCGCCCGGCAGATCTGGATCACACTGGACAGTGCTGGCAATTGCAACAGCTCGCAGATACTCGCCGACGCCGGTTGCAGGCGCGCACTGATGACCTGGGTCTCGGCCACCCGCCCCTGGGCCGTGACCATGGCATGGAAGTGGCTGCGGCGGATCAGGTCGTAAGCCAGGCGTGGCGGCGAAATGAACCAGCCACGGCGCTCCTCGCGATATATCAGCCCCAGGGCCTCCAATTGCACCAACGCTTCACGCAAGGTAATGCGCGTGGTGTCGAAGACTTCACTGAGCTTGCGTTCGGCAGGCAATTTACTGCCCGGCGGCAGCAGGCCATGTTCAATCTGTTCTTGCAGAGCGTTGCAGATGATCGTCACCGCTCGTGGCACATCTTCGCGCATCAGGTTACCTATCTGGACTAGACCAGCGCCATTACAGGGCAGTGCCCGCACCTGGTGCACCGATTTCTGGTGCGTTCCAGCCTAGGCAGTGCAGATGACTGTTCTGTGACAAAGCACTTCATAAAGCATGCCAATCATCGCTCACAAAGCGCTGGAGCCTCATAAACTCCAGCGTTTGCGGGTGGTCTACGCTTATGGGGCAGCCTGAGTAAAAGAATAGCCAGGGGCCACGAAAATCGGCCTTCGACATGAAAGTGTCATCGAAAGGGCCTAACTTGGCTCAGGTATTGCTGATCTAGACCAACCACCCCGCAACGACCACTTCTAGAACAACACCGCTGAAGTGCATAAGGAGCATCGAATGAAACATGTTTTGTTGGCATCACTCCTGGGTTCCGCCATTGCCATGAGCACCGCCGCCATGGCCGCAGACACCGACCTCAAGGCACTGGAAGCAGCCGCCAAGACTGAAGGCGCGGTCAATAGCGTGGGTATGCCCGATGACTGGGCAAACTGGAAAGACACCTGGTCCGATCTGAAAACCAAATACGGCCTGACCCACATGGACACCGACATGAGCTCGGCCCAGGAAGTGGCCAAGTTCGATGCCGAAAAAGACAACGCCAGCGCCGACATCGGTGACGTGGGTGCGGCCTTTGGCCCCATCGCCGTGACCAAGGGTGTTACCCAACCCTACAAGCCAAGCACCTGGAGCCAGGTTCCGGACTGGGCCAAAGACAAAGACGGTCACTGGGCACTGGCCTACACCGGCACCATCGCTTTCATCGTCAACAAGAAGCTGCTGCACGGCTCGGCCATTCCGACCAAGTGGTCTGACCTGAAAACCGGTAAGTACAAGGTTGCCATCGGTGACGTGAGCACTGCAGCACAAGCGGCCAACGGTGTACTGGCTGCCGCGATCGCCAACAAAGGCAGCGAAAGCAATATCGAACCAGGCCTGCAACTGTTCACTGAACTGGCCAAGCAGAAGCGTATTTCCCTGGCTAACCCGACCATCCAGACCATGGAAAAGGGTGAAGTTGAAGTGGGCGTGGTCTGGGACTTCAACGGCCTGAGCTACAAGGCCAAGATGGCCAACCCGGATGACTACGTGGTCCTGATCCCATCCGACGGTTCGGTGATCTCGGGCTACACCACCATCATCAACAAATACGCCAAGCACCCGAACGCCGCCAAGCTGGCGCGTGAGTACATCTTCAGCGACGCTGGCCAGATCAACCTGGCCAAAGGCAATGCGCGTCCGATCCGTGCCGATCACCTGACCCTGCCAGCCGACGTACAGGCCAAGCTGCTGCCGAACGAGCAGTACAAAGGCGTTACCCCGATCAAAGACCCGGCCGCGTGGGAAAAAACCTCGAAAGCCCTGCCTCAGAAGTGGAACGAGCAAGTCATCATCGAGATGAATTGATCCCGTTTTCAGGTCTTCAGCGATGAAGACAAAAAGGGCGAGCCAGCATTAGCTGCCTCGCCCCTTTTAGGTAAAAACAGTGACAAACCTTGCCGGAGCACCTGCTCATGAAACACAACGTCATCCTGATCGTGCTCGACGGCCTGAACTATCAGGTGGCGCAGCATGCGATGGGGCACTTGCAGGCCTACGCCAACGCCGGCCGCGCCGCGCTGTACAAGCTGGAATGCGAGCTGCCCGCCCTGTCGCGGCCTTTGTACGAATGCATCATGACCGGCGTTGCGCCCATCGACAGCGGCATCGTGCACAACAACGTTTCGCGCCTGTCCAACCAGCGCAGCATCTTCCATTACGCCCGCGACGCCGGGCTGAGTACCGCCGCAGCGGCCTATCACTGGGTCAGCGAGCTGTATAACCGCACGCCGTTTATGGTGGCCCGGGACCGCCACACCGACGACACCGAACTGCCAATCCAGCATGGCCTGTTCTATTGGGTCGATCATTACCCGGATTCGCACTTGTTCGCCGATGCCGAGAGCCTGCGCCTGGCCCACGCACCGAATTTCCTGCTGATCCACCCCATGAATATCGACGACGCCGGGCACAAGCACGGTCTCGACACCGCGCAATACCGCAATAGCGCGCGCAGCGCCGACATTATCCTGGCCGACTACCTGCAAGGCTGGCTCGACGCCGGTTATCAGGTATTGGTGACAGCCGACCACGGCATGAACAACGACCGCTCCCATAACGGCCTGCTGCCCGAAGAGCGCGAAGTGCCGCTGTTCGTGCTGGGCGACGCTTTCAGCCTCAACCCCGATGCCCAGCCACTCCAGACTCAGCTGTGCGGCACGGTCTGCGAACTGCTGGGCGTTGCCCACGACAAACCGGTCTGCCGGGAGATGCTCAAGTGAAAACATTCACCCGCGGCAAATGGCTGGCGATCCTGTGCCTGGTGCCCTTTGCCCTGTTCTTTATCGTGTTCCAGATCGCCCCGCTGGCCTGGGTGGCGATCAACAGTCTGTACTCGGAAGACAGCGGCTGGGGCATCAGCAACTTCGTCCGCGCCTTCGACTCGCGCTTCTATCGCCAGGCCATGCAATACAGCTTGGAGATCAGTTTCTGGTCGAGCCTGTTCGGCATTCTCATTGCGATCCTCGGTGCCTATTCGTTGCGCAAGGTCGATTCGCGGCTGCGCGACTTCGTCAACGCTTTCGCCAACATGACCAGTAACTTCTCCGGCGTGCCACTGGCCTTCGCCTTCATCATCCTGTTGGGTTTCAACGGCTGCATCACGCTGATCCTCAAGCAAAGCGGGATCATCGAAGACTTCAACCTGTACTCCAAGACCGGCCTGATCATTCTCTACACCTACTTCCAGATTCCCTTGGGCGTGCTGCTGCTCTACCCGGCCTTCGACGCCCTACGTGAAGACTGGCGTGAGTCGGCGTCCCTGCTCGGTGCCAGCAGCTTTGATTTCTGGCGGCATATCGGCCTGCCGGTGCTGACCCCGGCGCTGCTGGGCACCTTCGTTATCCTGCTGGCCAACGCCCTGGGCGCCTACGCCACGGTGTATGCCCTGACCACCGGCAACTTCAACGTGTTGCCGATCCGAATCGCTGCGATGGTTGCCGGCGATATCACCCTGGACCCGAACATGGCCAGTGCCCTGGCCATGATTCTGGTGGGGTTGATGACGCTGGTGACCATCGTCCATCAGTGGCTGCTCAAGAGGAGCTACCATGTCTCGCGCTGAACGCAGTCCCGTCGGGCTCTACCACCGGTTCGTGGTCTATGCCCTGTTCCTGATCCTGCTGCTGCCCCTGGCTGGTACGCTGCTGTATTCCTTCGCCAGCAGTTGGGGCGCAACCATTTTGCCCAGCGGCCTGACCTTCAAGTGGTACATCGCCCTGTGGAGCGACCCGCGCTTTCTCATGGCGTTCGGCCAGTCGCTGTTGGTGTGCGTCAGTGCGCTGATCCTTTCCGTGGTGCTGATCCTGCCGCTGCTGTTCGTGGTGCATTACCACTTCCCGCGCCTGGATGCGCTGATGAACATCCTCATCCTGCTGCCCTTCGCGGTGCCACCCGTGGTGTCCTCGGTGGGCTTATTGCAGCTCTACGGCTCGGGGCCGCTGGCGATGGTCGGCACGCCATGGATTCTGATCGGCTGCTACTTCACCGTGGCCCTGCCGTTCATGTACCGCGCCATTACCAACAACCTGCAGGCGATCAACCTGCGCGACCTGATGGACGCCTCGCAGCTGCTCGGCGCCAGCACCTGGCAGGCCGCCGTGCTGGTGGTGCTGCCCAACCTGCGCAAGGGCCTGATGGTGGCGCTGCTGCTGTCGTTCTCCTTCCTGTTCGGCGAGTTCGTCTTCGCCAACCTGCTGGTCGGCACGCGCTACGAAACCCTGCAGGTCTATCTGAACAACATGCGTAACAGCAGCGGTCACTTCAACAGTGCGCTGGTGATTTCCTACTTCCTCTTCGTGCTGGTGCTGACCTGGGCTGCCAATCGACTGAACAAGGACAAAGACTGAGATGAGTTACGTCAGCGTTGAAAACCTGCAAAAGAGCTACGCCAGCACGGCCGTGTTCAGTGATATCAACTGCACCATCAGCCGGGGCGAATTCGTCACCCTGCTCGGCCCGTCCGGCTGCGGCAAGTCCACCCTGCTGCGCTGCATCGCCGGGCTGACGTCGGTCAACAGCGGCAAGATCATTCTCGACGGCCAGGACATCGTTCCCCTGAGCCCGCAGAAGCGCAATATCGGCATGGTGTTCCAGAGCTACGCGCTGTTCCCCAACATGACCGTGGAGCAGAACGTCGCCTTCGGCCTGCGCATGCAGAAGATCAACAGCGACGACACCCACAAGCGCGTGGCCGAGGCGCTGAAGATGGTCGAACTGACCGACTTTTCCAGCCGCTATCCGCACCAGATGTCCGGCGGCCAGTGCCAACGCGTGGCCCTTGCCCGCTCTTTGGTCACCCGCCCGCGCCTGCTGCTGCTCGACGAGCCGCTGTCGGCCCTCGATGCGCGGATTCGCAAACACTTGCGCGAACAGATCCGCGCCATCCAGCGCGAACTGGGCCTGACCACGATTTTCGTGACCCACGATCAGGAAGAGGCGCTGACCATGTCGGACCGCATCTTCCTGATGAACCAGGGCCGCATCGTCCAGAGCGGCGACGCCGAAACCCTCTACACCGCACCGGTGGACGCCTTCGCCGCCGGTTTTATCGGCAACTACAATCTGCTCGACGCCGACGACGCCAGCCGCCTGCTGCAACGGCCGATCAACAGCCGCGTGGCCATCCGCCCGGAAGCCATCCAACTGAGCCTGAGCGGCAGCCTGGAAGGCGAAGTACGCAGCCACAGCCTGTTGGGCAACGTCATTCGCTACCGGGTCGAAGCCCGTGGCGTGGAAGTAGTGGTCGACGTACTCAACCGCAGCGCGGATGATCTGCACCCGGATGGGCGGCGAGTGACGCTTAATATTGAGCCCTCCGCCCTTTGCCCGGTGGCCTAGAACCCACGACGGCAGGAACAGATCTGGTGGGAGCGAGTTCTGTGGCAGCGAATTGTGGGAGCGAATTCATTCGCGAATGCGCTATTCCAAACGATGCAGATGTATTGGATGCACCGACCTCTTCGCGAATGAATTCGCTCCCACAGACATTGACTCTCACCAAGCTCGCTCCCGCCTGAACAGAGATGATTTAAGGAAACACGCTATGTCACTAGCCATTTTTGACCTGGACGAAACCCTCATCGGTGGCGACTGCGCCACCCTGTGGGCCGAACAGATGGGACGCCTGGGCTGGGTCGATCCCGCGTCATTCATGCAGCGCAACAACGAGCTGATGGACGCCTACAGCAAGGGCGAACTGGCGATGGAGGACTACATGACCTTCGCCCTGGAGCCCATGGCCGGGCGCACGCCGGAAGAGATCGATCATCTGGTCGAGCCCTGGGTCGAGGACTTCATCGAACCGATCATCTACAGCGAAGCCTGCACCTGCATCGCCAGACACCGAGCCAATGGCGACCGTATCCTGGTGATCTCGGCCTCGGGCGTGCATCTGGTCCAGGCCATCGCCGCACGCATCGGCGTCGATGAAGTACTGGCCATCGACCTGCAGGTGATCAACGGCGTCTACAGCGGCGCCACCGAAGGCGTGCTGACCTACCGCGACGGCAAGGTCACCCGCCTGCTGGAGTGGCTGGACAAGGAAGGGGAAAATCTCGAAGGCGCGTTTTTCTATTCCGACTCGCGCAACGACCTGCCGCTGTTGCTCAAGGTCGATCACCCGCAAGTGGTCAATCCGGATCCGGTGCTGCGCGAACACGCAGAAAAGAACGGCTGGCCGGTGCATAGCTGGAAATAACCCGCAATCCAACGTTGGAGCGAGGCTTGCCCGCGAAGGGCACGACACGATATGGCTGACATCCCGCACCGCATGGTTCGCGGGCAAGCGTCGCTCCAACGGTCTGTCTATCAGATCAGACTGTCATCAATCACCAACACCACCTTGCCCGACACCTGATTGGTCGCAAGCTCGGCAAACGCCGCTTCGGCGTCGGTGATGGCGAAGGTTCTGGCCAGTTGCGGGCTCAGGCGGCCTTCGCTGAACAGCGGCCAGACGTGCTGACCCAGATCGCTCAATAGATCGGCCTTGAACTGATCGCTGCGGCTGCGCAGGGTCGAGCCGAGAATCTGAATGCGCTTGCCCAGTACTTGGGCAAAATCCAGCTCGGCCTTGCGCCCGCCCATCAAACCGATCAGCACCAGGCGCCCGTCGACACCCAGCACCTTGAGGTTCAGCGCGGCATAGTTGGCGCCGACCGGGTCGAGCACGACGTCGAAAGGCGCGAAGTCGCTGAGGCTGTCCAGACTCTCGTCACGGATCACCCCGCCCTGGGCGCCCAGCGCTTCACAGTAAGCCAGACGCTCGGCCGAACCGACGCTGACCCAGACCGGGTTGCCAAAGGCCTTGCACAGCTGAATACCGGCTGAACCAACGCCACTTGCGCCGGCGTGCAGCAAAACTTTTTCACCGGGCTTGAGGCCTGCCAGCTGGAACAGATTCAGCCAGGCCGTGGCATAAACTTCAGGGATCCCCGCTGCTTCAGCCAGGCTGATGCCCTCGGGCACCGCCAGCACATGACGTGCATCGACCACCACTTCCTCAGCCATGGCGCCACCCGCAACCAGCGCACAGACGCGGTCGCCGACCTGCCAGGCCGTGCCGGAACCGACTTCGGCAATTACCCCGGAGCACTCCATGCCGAGGATCTGCGTCACGCCCGGCGGCGGCGGATACAGCCCCGCACGCTGCAATAAATCGGCGCGATTCAAACCGGCAGCGGCCACCTTGATCCGAACCTGACCCACATCAAGGGCCGGACTCGGCTCCTCGACCCATTCCACATGACCGTCAACGCCTTGCAATGCCTTCACAGTGCCTCCATAGTGAGTCTGGACTGAGCCCGGAGCTAGTAAACGACCGGGCTTTTTGCATTATGCGACCGGATCCGACGGAGCCGGCGACTTCAAAGACGGCCTAATATGCGTTATCAATTGTCCCCGCGTCGAATCGGCATGAAGCATTTTCTCCCAAGCAGCGCCCTCGCCCTTGTCATCGGCCTCAGCGTCCTGCCAATGTCCGCCAGCACTTTTGCCGCCAACAGCTGGGATAATCTTCAGCCTGACCGCGATGAAACCATTGCCAGCCTGAACATCGTCGAGCTGCTCAAACGGCACCACTACAGCAAGCCGCCGCTGGACGACAAGCGCTCGGTGATCATCTACCAGAGCTACCTGAAGCTGCTCGACCCGGCACGCAGCTATTTCCTGGCCAGCGATATCGCCGAGTTCGACAAGTGGCAGACTCAGTTCGACGACTTCCTCAAGAGCGGCGACCTGAACCCCGGCTTCACCATCTACAAGCGTTATCTGGACCGCATCAAGTCGCGTCTGGACTTCGCCCTGGCCGAGTTGAGCAAGGGTGTCGACAAGATCGACCTCAACACCCACGAAACCCTGCTGATCGAACGCAAGGACGCCGCCTGGCCGAAGAACGAAGCCGAGCTGGACGACCTGTGGCGCAAGCGGGTCAAGGATGAGGTGTTGCGCCTGAAGATCGCTGGCAAAGACCCGGCGAAAATCCAGGAAACCCTGACCAAGCGCTACAAGAATCAATTGGCGCGTCTGTCCCAGACCCGTGCCGAGGATATCTTCCAGGCGTACATCAACACCTTTGCGATGTCCTACGACCCGCATACCAATTACCTGTCGCCCGAAAGCGCGGAAAACTTCGATATCAACATGAGCCTGTCGCTCGAAGGTATCGGTGCCGTGCTGCAAAGCGACAACGACAACGTCAAGATCGTGCGCCTGGTTCCGGCCGGCCCCGCCGACAAGACCAAGCAGGTTGCACCTGCCGACAAGATCGTCGGTGTCGCCCAGGGCGACAAGGAAATGGTCGACGTAATCGGCTGGCGCCTGGATGAAGTGGTCAAGCTGATCCGCGGTCCGAAAGGCTCGGTGGTCCGCCTGGAAGTGATCCCGGCCAGCAATGCGCCGAACGACCAGACCAGCAAAATCGTGCCGATCACCCGTGAAGCGGTGAAGCTTGAAGAGCAGGCGGCGAAGAAATCCATCCTGCACCTGAACCAGGACGGCCGTGACTACAAGCTTGGCGTGATCGACATCCCGGCTTTCTACCTGGACTTCAAGGCCTACCGTGCCGGCGATCCTGAGTACAAGAGCACCACACGCGACGTGAAGAAACTGCTGACCGAACTGCAGGCCGAGAAGGTCGATGGCGTGGTCCTGGATCTGCGCAACAACGGCGGTGGTTCTTTGCAGGAAGCCACCGAGCTGACCAGCCTGTTCATCGACAAGGGCCCGACCGTGCTGGTGCGTAACGCCGACGGCAAGGTCGACGTTCTCGAAGACGAAGACAGCGGCGCCTTCTACAAAGGCCCGATGGCTCTGCTGGTCAACCGCCTCTCGGCCTCGGCCTCGGAGATTTTCGCCGGCGCCATGCAGGACTACCACCGCGCGTTGATCATCGGCGGCCAGACCTTCGGCAAAGGCACCGTGCAAACCATTCAGCCGCTGAACCATGGCGAGCTGAAGCTGACCCTGGCCAAGTTCTACCGCGTCTCCGGCCAGAGCACCCAGCATCAGGGCGTACTGCCGGACATTTCCTACCCGTCGATCATCGACACCAAGGAAATCGGCGAGAGCGCCCTGCCTGAGGCCATGGCCTACGACACGATCAAACCGGCCATCAAGCCCGTAGTCGATCCGTTCAAGCCGTTCCTGGCGCAGTTGCAGGCCCGTCACGACGCCCGTTCGGCCAAGGACGCCGAGTTTGTCTTCGTCGAAGAGAAACTGGCCTTGGCCAAAAAGCTGATGAGTGAAAAAACCGTCAGCCTCAACGAAGCCGATCGTCGCGCCGAACACGCCCGCATCGAAAACGAGCAACTGGTGATGGAAAACACCCGCCGCAAGGCCAAGGGTGAAGCCCCACTCAAGGAACTCAAGAAGGAAGACGAAGACGCGCTGCCACCGGACGATTCCAAGACCAAACCGGAAGACGACGCCTACCTGTCGGAAACCGGGCGAATCCTGATCGATTATCTCGGCTTGAACTCGTCTGTGGCCAACAAATAAAGGCCGAAACCGATGACGGAGAATCTTTCGTCATCAAACAGTCATGAATCTGTCGTGAAATAACGGGGCTGGGCGGCTTGATCGCCCAGCCCCTTTTTTTGACCCGAGATTGCCATGACCGTGACCGAACAGCTGAGCGCCTTGAGTTCAATTCTGGCTCAACGTGATCTATCCAGCCTGTTCCAGCCTATCGTTTCACTGTCGGAACGCCGCATCCTCGGCTACGAAGCATTGACTCGCGGTCCATCCAACAGCTCCCTGCATTCACCTGTCAGCCTGTTCGCCGTAGCGCGTCAGGCCGGACGCTTGAGCGAGCTGGAACTGGCCTGTCGGGAAAGCGCCTGCCGCCGTTTCGCCGAGCAGAATCTGGACGGCAAGCTGTTCCTCAACATCTCCCCCGAATCCCTGCTCGAAGCCTCGCACCCGCCGGGTCGCACCCTGCAACTGCTGCAACGCTACGGCATCGCGCCGAAGAACGTAGTGATCGAGCTGACCGAGCAGACCCCCACCGATGACTTCGAGCTGCTCTACAACGCGCTGCACCACTATCGCGACATGGGTTTCTCCATCGCCCTGGACGACCTCGGTGCGGGCTACTCGAGCCTGCGCCTGTGGTCAGAGCTGCGCCCCGACTATGTAAAGATCGACCGCCACTTCATCGACGGCATCCATCAGGACGCGGTCAAGCGCGAGTTCGTCGGCTCCATACTGCAAATGGCCAAGGCCTCCCGGGCACTGGTGATTGCCGAGGGCATCGAGTTGCCGGAAGAACTGGCGGTGCTGATCGACATGGGCGTGGACCTGGTTCAGGGCTATCTGCTCTGCCGCCCCCAGGAGCTGCCGCCGCGGGATGCGCGGGTCATGCTGTCCAGACTTGAGCCCCTCGGTTCGCCGATCATGGCCGACGAAAGCGCCGATCTCAGCGCCCTGCTGAGCGAACAGCCCGCCGTGGACCAGACAACACCTACCGCCAACGTCCTCGAAGCCTTCCGCAAGCAGGCCAATCTCAATTCCCTGGCGGTGCTGGACGAACAATCACAACCGGTCGGTATCGTGCATCGGCATTCGCTGTCCGATGTGCTGCTGCAACCCTTCGCCACCGAACTGTTCGCGCGCAAGCCGATCAGCCGCCTGATGAGCGACGATTTCCTTGCCGTGGAACTGAATCAGTCACTGCAACAGGTCAGCCGCCTTATCACCAGCCGCGCCCGGCAACGCATCGAAGAGGACTTCATCATCACGCTCAATGGCGCCTACCTGGGCCTGGGGCGGGTGATCGACGTGCTCAAACTGATCACCGAACTCAAGATCCAGCAGGCCCGCTACGCCAACCCGCTGACCCTGCTGCCCGGCAACGTGCCGATTCAGCAGTGCCTGACGCGCCTGCTGCAACAAGGGCGCGAGTCGATGATCTGCTACGTGGATATCGACAGCTTCAAGCCGTTCAACGATATCTACGGCTACGGCCGCGGCGATGAAGTGCTGCTGTGCCTGGCCCAGTGTCTGAACGACCGCATCGACCCCAGCCGCGATTTCGTCGGCCATATCGGCGGCGATGACTTTCTCATGGTGCTGGGCTCGGACGACTGGAGCAAACGCCTGAACTACCTGCTGGAAGACTTCCAGAATCAGTGTCGGCGCTTCTACCGCGCCGAACACCTGGAAGCGGGCTGCTTCATCGCCCTGAACCGCCAGGGCCAGCGTCAGGAGTTTCCCTTGCTGTCCTTGTCCATCGGCGTGGTGCACCTGCGCCCGGAAGCCTGCACTCTGGTCGATGCCAGCCAGTTGGCCGAGCTGGCTTCACAGGCCAAGCATTACGCCAAGGATGTACCGGGGGCGAGTGTGCATGTGATTGATCTGCGGGATGTGGATCTGACACAGACCCGGTAAGGGGCTGCGGGTAGGGGACTGTAGGAGCGGCTTTAGCCGCGAGAGCGCTCTCCCGGCTAAAGCCGGTCCTACAAGGTATTCCAGTTCAATCAGGCGAACGAGTGCTACTGCGCCACCGGATAACTGAACTCGAATACCCGCACCACTTCCGAAGCATGCCACGACGCCGCAGCGACGCCATCGGACGGCCCGGAAAAGCGTCCCAGGCGTTCGGCACATTCGAAGAAACCGGTACGCGGCAACCGACTGGCGCCCTGGCTGATCACCAGGGAGCTGCGCAGTGGCTGTTCGGCGCGGGCATCCAGTGCGGCCAGGTGTTCAAGGGCTGCGGTCAGGGTCTGCATAGCCGGACTGGGTAGTTGCAGGCGTTCAAGCAGCGCGCGGTAGGTCAGCAGATGACGCTGGCGGCGCGCCTGGTCCAGCTCCGTCAACAGCGCGTCCCAATGCTGGCGGCTGATGCGCACGCTCATGGCGTGTCCCTCCAGCCCGCCACGCCCAACTCCCAGGCCAGACTGCGGCGAATAGCGGCGTCCGGTTGACGCTCACCGCTTTCGATCATTTGCAGATAGGAAGGGCTGATACCGACGGTACGGGCCAATTGAGCAAGCTCCAGGCCCTTGGCAGTGCGCAGGGCGCCAAGTTGTTCGAAGCCGGGCAGTTCGCCTTCGGTAGCGGCGACCGCAGCCTGTGGTGTTGGCGCAGAGGCGAGACCGGCGGCCTTGAGCAAGGCCTGGTACTGCGCCCATGGCAACACCGCGTATTCTGGCTCTCCATCACGAGAAATGACCTGAAGATCCATACAACCCCCAACAACTGTGCAATTAGGCATATCCATGTACCGGCATCTTAACAGCGCTCGGGGGCGGTACGCCTGTACTTACTTGCCATGAACACGTCTAGTCGCCGCTATGGGGCAAATCCTTGGACTTTTCCTGCTCAAGTAAAGCCTGGTTGGCCGGCAGGCGCTCGACCACCGCGAGCTTTTCCGGGACCTGCCGGGCTCGCCAGGCGCGGAAGGCATCCAGTTCGGTCTCAAGGCTTTTCATGACCCAGGCCAGGACGGCAATATCGTCGAGCATGCCGATGCCGGGAATCCAGTCAGGAATGGCGTCCAGAGGGCTGAGAAAGTACATCAGCCCCGCCACTACCGAGAGAATCGCCTTCGGGCTGATGGCACGGTACTCACCCCGCCAATAGGCCAGGCACAGAGCCTGTAACAGACGCAGATCTTCCTTGAGCTTGCCCAAGCGACTGCCTTCGCTGGCGCCCTTGCGCGCCACGGCAAATAACAGGCCCGGCAAGCGCCCGGCCGCCATCAGACGACGGGCCATGGGTAGATAGCGCAGGATATTCCATGGTGCTTTCATGTTCCGTGCCCTCTGAAAACCAGAATGTGTAGGCGATCTAATTGAATCATCCGTAGGAGCAGCTTTAGCGGCGAGATCGCCCTCCCGGCTGAAGCCGGTCCTACGGGCGATCCCATGGTCGTTCATTTTTCCATGACAAGGTTATCCACACATCCTGTGGATAACCTTGTGAACAGCAGCGTAATAAAACGCCAGAACCCCCGTCCTACAGGGCCCGGACTTAAATCGGGCATTTTTTACTCACATAAAAAAATCCCATAAATTCGTTGACTTAGGCTTGTTCAGAAGTTACCCACAGCGTTTATCCACCGCTTGACCGGATCGTCTAACAATCTCGCTCATTCGAAAGTCGTTATCTGCTAGTTGGGACTGCCCGCCCCCTCATCCGTTCGACTGCGTTCGACAAAAACGACAACGCCCCGTCGAAACGGGGCGTTGTCTTGTAGCCGGTAGAACGCTTACTTCTTGGCTGGAGCGTCGGCAGCCGGGGCTGCTTCTTCATCAGCATCGGCGCCTGGAGCCGGAGCGGCTGCCGGGTCTTTGATGCCCAGCAGCTCCAGGTCGAAGACCAGAACCGAGTTGGCCGGGATCATCGGGCTCGGGCTTTGTGCGCCGTAAGCCAGTTCACTCGGGATGTAGAGCTTGATCTTCTCGCCTACGTGCATCAGTTGCAGGCCTTCGACCCAACCTGGAATCACGCCGCTGACCGGCAGATCGATCGGGCTGCCACGTTCAACCGAGCTGTCGAAGACCTTGCCATCGATCAGCTTGCCTTCGTAGTGAACGGTGACGACGTCAGTCGGCTTAGGCTGTGGACCGTCGGCTTTTTTGACGATTTCATATTGCAGGCCCGAAGCCGTGGTGGTTACACCGGCTTTCTTGGCGTTGTCTGCGAGGAATTTCTTGCCGGCGGCTGCCGACTCTTCGCTCATCTTGGTCAGGCGCTCTTCAGCACGCTTTTGCAGCGCGGCGAAAGCAGCAACCAGGTCTTCGTCTTTGAGTTTCTGTTCTTTCTTGCCGATGGCGTCTTCGATACCCAGGGCTACAGCCTTGGAATCGAGATCGTCCATGCCTTCCTGAGCCAGGCTCTTGCCCATGTTCAGGCCGATGCCATAAGACGCTTTTTGTGCCGGGGTTTTCAGCTCAACGGTGCTGGCCTGCTTGTCACAACCCGCGAGTACCAGACCGACCAGGGCAATCGCCGCTGCCAACCGATGCTGTTTCATGCTGTTTCCTTGTTCATGCGCCAATAGGGCAAACGAGTAAAGCCGCGAGCTTATCAGTCCGCCGCGACCAATGGCTACCGGCATCAGAGAGGAAAAAGGTAGATAAGTTCAGGTATCCAAAGGTTTTCCCGGACAGTTGCCCCGCCGTTCAGTCGGGGTTCAGTCATCCGCCCTGCTCGCCTGCGACCCGCTGTCGCATGTTGCGGCCCGGTGAGCGACAGGGTCGATGACCCTGTCGCCTGCGGATCAGACCAACTGGCCCAGTGCCGCTACGGTGAAGTCCTCGAGGCTGGCGCTGTCGCCGCCCCGCACTTTGCTGACCCAGCGCGGGTCGCTCAGCAGCGCGCGGCCGACGGCGATCAGGTCAAATTCATTGCGCTCCAGGCGCTGGACCAGATTGTCCAGGCTGGCAGGCGAAGAAGACTGGCCGGTGGTAAAGGTATCGACGAAATCGCCGGACAGGCCGACCGAACCGACGCTGATGGTCGCTGCGCCAGTGAGTTTTTTCGCCCAACCGGCGAAATTCAGCCCTTGCTCGCCGTCGAGTTCCGGAAATTCCGCTTCCCAGAAACGCCGTTGCGAGCAGTGCAGCACGTCGACACCCGCTTCTACCAACGGCAACAGCCAGTCGGTCATCGCGTCCGGCGTGGTGGCCAGGCGCGAGGTGAAGTCCTGTTGCTTCCACTGGCTGACCCGCAGGATCAACGGGAATTCAGGGCCGACGGCCTGGCGGATAGCCTTGACCACTTCAGCGGCAAAACGCGAACGCTGCTTGAGAGTCGCGCCACCGAACGCATCGGTGCGCAGGTTGGTGCCTTCCCAGAAGAACTGGTCGATCAGGTAACCGTGGGCGCCGTGAATTTCCACGGTGTCGAAACCCAGGGTCTTGGCATCCAGGGCGGCTTGGGCGAACGCGGCGATGGTGTCGGCAATGGCGTTGTCACTCATGATCTCGCCACGAGGCGTGCCAGGGGCGACCAGACCCGACGGGCTTTCTACCGGGCTGTCCGGCACCCAGTCAGTCTGGGTGCTCGGCACAGAGCCCGTGTGCCAGATCTGCGGACCCATCTTGCCACCTGCGGCGTGCACGCCATTGATGACCTGCTGCCAGCCGGCCAGGGCCGCTTCGCCGTGAAAGAACGGAATACCCGGCTGATTGCGCGCAGCCGGACGATTGATCACCGTGCCTTCAGAGAGGATCAGGCCGACATCAGCCTCGGCACGACGCCGATAGTAAGCGGCAATATTGCTGTCCGGCACGCCTTCGGGGGCGAAGGAGCGGGTCATCGGCGCCATGACAATACGGTTCTTCAACGCCAGGGATTTCACCTGGAAAGGCTGGAACAGTGCAGCGACATTTTGTGCGGTCATACCAGGACGCTCCAATTTCGTGAAGGCGCTATGGTATCTTCCGGATACTTAATATCAATCAGGCACTTTTATGAAACCAGGTATCCACGAGGAAACTGCTGACGCCCAGCAACCACCGGTCTTTCACGCCAACTGCTCCAGCCGCCTGCTGCTGGACCAGATCGCCGATAAATGGTCGATCCTGGTGATTGCCGCGCTGTGCGCCTCGCCCACGCGCTTCAACGTCATCCGCCGTCGGCTGGAGGGCATCACGCAAAAGTCTCTGACCCAGACCCTGCGACGCCTGGAACGCAATGGCATGATCGCCCGCCGGGTCATTACCGACTCACCGATTGCGGTCGAATACAGCATCACGCCCTTGGGCCAGAGCCTGAAGGCGCCCTTCCAGATGCTCTACGCCTGGACCGAGCAGCACAAACAGCAGGTCGAACAGGCACAGCAGGCATTCGATCAACGCACGACCCAAACAGAGTCGGCATGACCGTCGAGGGCAATGGCTTCAGCCTTCCAGCGTGCGCGCCAGGTCTCTTGCCGATTGCAGGGGTTGGGGGCTGGCGATGACCTGGCGCATGACATCGCGCAGGTCATTGGGAAGTTGTTCCATGCAACGCCGCGCCGAGGCACGCACAGCGTCGTCTGTTCCATGGATACGCGCGGCCAGCAGCAATACCAGGGTGGCGTCCGAAAGATTCATGGCAGGGTCCAGAAGAAATCCGCAGCGAAGTTTACTGGGTCTTGCGGCACTACATACCACGACTTTATTGCAGATAGCGCGAAACAGTAGCTCAATAATTCCATCAAACGACTGTTCGAAATGCCGCAGGCCCGTTAATCGCTTGATTTGACTTGAGAAGTCGGCGCGCTGCCGGATCTGGATCAATATCGGCACAAATGGGATCTTGCGATAAAAATCGCAGGCAACAAAAAAGCGACCCTAGGGTCGCTTCTCTGGTCGATACGAGGAGTTCAAGGGCCTCGTATCTCAATATGGCGCAGCGGACGGGACTCGAACCCGCGACCCCCGGCGTGACAGGCCGGTATTCTAACCGACTGAACTACCGCTGCGCGTAACACCTTTTACATCGAGTGGTGGGTGATGACGGGATCGAACCGCCGACCCGCTGCTTGTAAGGCAGCTGCTCTCCCGGCTGAGCTAATCACCCATGTCTCTCGGTGTGGCGCGCATTCTACGGAGCGACCTCACCTCTGGCAAGCACTTTTTGAAATAAATTTTATAATCCTTCCAAAGGCTTAGCGCAGGGTTGGCCGCAGGGTCCGGGCAGCTAATAATGCCCCCCTTTGTATAGAAGGAGAGACATACCTCATGTGGTTCAAAAACCTGCTTGTCTATCGCCTGACCCAGGATCTGCCGTTCGACGCCGAGGCGCTGGAAACTGCACTGGCGACCAAACTGGCGCGCCCCTGTGCCAGCCAGGAGTTGACCACTTACGGTTTCGTCGCCCCTTTCGGTAAAGGCGCTGACGCTCCACTGGTTCACGTCAGCGGCGACTTCCTGCTGATCGCGGCGCGTAAAGAAGAACGCATCCTGCCCGGCAGCGTCGTGCGCGATGCCCTTAAAGAGAAGGTCGAGGAGATCGAAGCCGAGCAGATGCGCAAGGTCTATAAGAAGGAGCGCGATCAGCTCAAGGATGAAATTATCCAGGCCTTCCTGCCCCGTGCCTTTATTCGTCGCTCGTCCACCTTCGCCGCCATCGCGCCGAAACAGGGCCTGATCCTGGTCAACAGCGCCAGCCCCAAGCGCGCCGAAGACCTGCTGTCGACCCTGCGTGAAGTGATCGGCACGCTGCCGGTGCGGCCGCTGACCGTCAAGACCGCGCCAACCGCGATCATGACCGACTGGGTCAAGACCCAGAAAGCGGCCGACAACTTCTTCGTCCTCGACGAATGCGAGCTGCGCGACACCCACGAAGATGGCGGCATCGTCCGCTGCAAGCGCCAGGACCTGACCAGCGACGAGATCCAGCTGCACCTGAGCACCGGCAAAGTGGTGACCCAGCTGTCCTTGGCGTGGATGGACAAACTGTCCTTCGTGCTCGACGACAAAATGGTGGTCAAGCGCCTGAAGTTCGAAGACCTGCTGCAGGATCAGGCCGAACAGGACGGTGGCGAAGAAGCCCTGGGCCAACTCGACGCCAGCTTCACCCTGATGATGCTGACCTTCGGCGAGTTCCTGCCGGAGCTGTTCGAAGCCCTGGGTGGCGAGGAGATTCCCCAGGGGATCTGACCAGCGAACACGCACCAATCATGTGGGACCGGCTTTAGCCGGGAAGACGCAGGCATGATCGATACATTTCTATCATCTGCCATGTTGCCTTCCCGGCTAAAGCCGGTCCCACCTACACCTGCCTCAACAATAAATAAAAGGAGCGAGCCATGCGTGCCCTGGCTGCATTGAGTCGTTTTGTCGGTAATACCTTTGCATACTGGGTGCTGTTGTTCGCTGTCCTGGCGTTCCTGTTCCCGAGCGGGTTCATCGTCCTCAAGCCCCTGATCGTGCCCCTGTTGGGCCTGGTCATGTTCGGCATGGGCCTGACCCTCAAGCTCGAAGATTTCTCTGAGGTCGTGCGCCATCCCTGGCGCGTGGCCCTGGGCGTCGTCGCCCACTTCGTGATCATGCCGGGCGTGGCCTGGCTGCTGTGCCAGCTGTTCCACCTGCCGCCGGAAATCGCCGTGGGTGTGATTCTGGTCGGCTGCTGCCCAAGCGGCACCTCGTCCAATGTAATGACCTGGCTGGCCAAGGGCGATCTGGCGCTGTCAGTGGCCATCGCCGCCGTCACCACCCTGCTCGCGCCATTGCTGACCCCGGCATTGATCTGGCTGCTGGCCTCGGCCTGGCTGCCGGTGTCCTTCATGGAAATGTTCTGGTCGATCCTGCAACTGGTCATGCTGCCGATCGTCCTCGGCGTAATAGCCCAGCGCGTATTGGGGCAAAAAGTCAGCTACGCGGTGGACGTCCTGCCACTGATCTCGGTGGTGAGCATCGTCATGATCGTCTGCGCAGTGGTCGCCGCCAGTCAGGCGAAGATCGCCGAATCCGGCCTGCTGATCATGGCCGTGGTGATCCTGCACAACAGCTTCGGTTTCCTGCTGGGTTACTTCACCGGCAAGCTGTTCAAGCTGCCCCTGGCCCAGCGCAAGTCGCTGTCCCTGGAAGTCGGCATGCAGAACTCCGGCCTCGGCGCCGCCCTGGCCAGCGCCCACTTCTCGCCCCTGGCGGCAGTACCGAGCGCGCTGTTCAGCGTCTGGCACAATATCTCCGGGGCGTTGCTGTCGACGTACTTCAGGAAGATGGAGCCTGATGCGGTAGTGAGCGAAGACAAGCCTGTCTTGAGCTGAGTCCCTGCGGAAGTGGTTTTATGTGGGACCGGCTTTAGCCGGGAAAGGGCTGGCACAGACACTGCATTTGCTTGGCCAGGAAGGACGGCTTCCCGGCTGAAGCCGGTCCCACAAAACCCTGTTTCAAATCATAAATTTGTTGCTAGCGCACATCCCCACGCAACGCCGCCACCCGCTCCCGGGCACTGGCCGGCACCGCATCCTCGCCTTCCAGCGGCGCCCCCGCCACCACCGTGACCCGTGACCAGAAGCGGCGGAACAAGCCCTTCTGCGGATCACGACTGAAGAAGCTGCCCCACAGCCCCTGCAACGCCAGGGGAATCACCGGCACCGGCGTCTCTTTGAGAATCCGCGTCATGCCGCCCTTGAATTCGTCGATCTCGCCATCGGCGGTCAACTTGCCTTCCGGGAAGATGCACACCAGTTCACCGTCGCGCAGGTACTGGCCGATGCGCTCGAATGCGCGCTCGAAGACCTTGATGTCCTCGCTGCGCCCGGCAATCGGAATGGCTCCGGCGGTACGGAAGATAAAGTTGAGCACCGGCAGGTTGTAGATCTTGTAGTACATGACAAAGCGAATCGGCCGACGCACTGCGCCGGTAATCAACAAGGCATCGACGAAAGACACATGGTTGCAGACCAGCAGCGCCGCGCCTTCATCGGGAATCCGCTCCAGCTCACGGTGTTCGACGCGGTACATGGAATGGCTGAGCAGCCAGATCATGAAACGCATGGTGAACTCGGGGACGATCTTGAAGATGTAGGTGTTGACCGCGATGTTCATCAGCGACACCACCAGAAACAGCTCCGGAATCGGCAGTTTGAGCAGGCTGAGGAAGACGATGGAGAACAGCGCCGAGATCACCATGAACAGGGCATTGAGGATGTTGTTCGCGGCAATCACCCGGGAACGCTGGTTCTCCGGGGTGCGCGACTGGATCAGCGCATACAGCGGCACGATATAGAAGCCGCCAAACAGGCCCAAGCCCATGATGTCAAACAGCACCCACCAGGCTTGGCCGTGGCCGAGCAGAGTCAGCCAGTCATAGGCCAGCGCGTCCTGCGGCAGCGCACCGGAATGCCACCACAGCAGCAGGCCGAAAACGGTCAGGCCGAACGAGCCAAAAGGCACCAGGCCGATTTCCACCTTGTGCCCCGACAGCCGCTCGCAGAGCATGGAGCCGGCCGCGATACCGATGGAGAACACGGTGAGAATCAGGGTGACCACGGTCTCATCGCCATAGAGCCACTCTTTGGCGTAGGCCGGAATCTGCGTCAGATAAATCGCCCCGACAAACCAGAACCACGAGTTGCCGACAATCGAGCGCGACACCGCAGGGGTCTGCCCCAGGCCCATGCGCAGGGTCGCCCAGGACTGGCTGAAGATATTCCAGTTGAGGACCATCTCCGGCGCAGCAGCCGCAGCGCGAGGAATGCTGCGACTGGCGACGTAGCCCAGGCCAGCGGTCAGAATCATCGCCGTGGCGACAATCGGCGCGTAGTGCCCGGACGACATCATGATCCCGGCGCCAATGGTCCCCGCCAGAATCGCCAGGAAGGTGCCCATCTCCACCAGACCATTGCCGCCCACCAGCTCCTCTTCACGCAGGTGCTGGGGCAGGATCGAATACTTCACCGGGCCGAACAGCGACGAATGGGTGCCCATGGCAAACAGCGCCACCAGCATCAGCCACAGGTGATCGAACAGAAAGCCCAGAGCGGCCACCACCATAATGGCGATTTCGCCCAGCTTGATCAGGCGGATCAGCGCATCCTTGGCGTACTTCTCGCCGAACTGCCCGGCCAGGGCCGAGAACAGAAAGAACGGCAAAATGAACAGCAGCGCGCAGAGATTGACCCAGATGGAGCGATCCCCGGTGATGCTCAATTTGTAGAGGATCGCCAGGATCAGCGACTGCTTGAAAATGTTGTCGTTGAATGCCCCGAGGGACTGGGTAATGAAAAACGGCAGGAAGCGCCGGGTTCCAAGTAATTTGAATTGTGACGGTTGGCTCATCGTCCGTGGTCCTGAATGGCTCGTGCGCCATTGAAGACGTTAAGCCGCCGGATGTCGATAGCTCTTCTAACCCTCGGTGCGTTTACACAGGCCGGCGATACATGGCGAAACAAACAACTCGCCACGCCAGGCACCGCGCAGGGTGCGGCCCATGATCAACAGCCAGAGCAGTGCCAGGCAGGCCACCAAAGCCTCGCCCATCACCGTAAAGAAGCCTAGATGCAGCACCGCCGCCAGCTTCAGCGTAGCCGTGGCATAGACGCCCAACGGAAAGGTAAATCCCCACCAGCCCAGGTTGAACGGAATGCCGCTGCGCAGATAACGAAGGGTAATCAGTACCGCCAGCAGCATCCACCACAGGCCAAAGCCCCAAAGGATGATCCCCGCGACCAGGCCAATGCCTTCGGCCATGGCGCCGACACTTTCAAGACCGTTGGCCGCAAAGATCGCCGGGGCATCACTACCGAGCAGCAGCAGGCCCAACGCGCCGGTGCCGATGGGGCCCAAGGCCAGCCAGCTCGATGCCGCCATATTTTCGTGGGGCAGCTTGTGCAGGGCCATGCGCAATATCAGGATGGCGAGAATGCTGAACGCCACCGGCACCGAGAAGGCCCACAGCACATAGCTGGTGATCAGCACATGAAACTGCGCTGCGGTGTCGGCCAGATGCGGCGCCAGTTGCCCGCCACTGGCCGCCGCCACTTCCGCCGCCACCACCGGCAACAGCCAGACGGCAGTCATCTGATCGATGCTGTGTTCCTGACGGGTAAACATCATGAAGGGAATCGCCACGCCGCAGACCAGCGCCATGGCCACATCCAGCCACCACAATCCTTCGATCAACGGCAGCAAGCCATCGCCCCAACGCGGCAGGCCATAGAGCATGGCGCCGTTGATCAGCGTCGCCAGGCCCATGGGAATGGTGCCGAAGAACATCGATACCGTGGAATGACCAAACACCCGCCGTGCCTCATCGAAAAACAACAGCCAGCGCGCGCCATACAAAAGGCTGAACAGCACAAACAGAGCGATATTTAACAGCCACAACGCCTCGCCCACGGCCCGCAGAGCGGCGAACTGGCCGAGCAGCAAAGAAAGAATCCCCGTGCCCATGGTCGCGGCGAACCAGTTGGGGGTGAAATGGCGGATCACATCCAGCGGCTGGCCCAGCTGGCTCAGGGGTTTGGCGGGATAAAAGGCAATGCGGGTCATGGTCGGCTCCTGTCCTCTGGTGAGGTGGAGTCATGGTAAGGCGGGTGAGCTTATCTACTAAGCGGGTAATATCTCTATAGGCCATCTATTTTATAGATAAGTCACTTTCCTTTGTGGGAGCGAGGCTTGCCCGCGAAGGGGCCAGTGCAGACGCCAGATATTCTGTGGCTGATATATCGCCTTCGCGGGCAAGCCTCGCTCCCACAGCCCACAGTCCATCTACCCGATCAGACCATGGTCGAGACAGACGCCACGCACCCGGCATGCGAGACTGTCCGACTCCAGCTGAATCGTTACGTCTTGAGGCTTGAATTTGTTATGTCGTTGTCCAGCGGACTGATCGCCGCCGTCGCCCTGGCCTATATGGCCATTATGTTTGCCATCGCCTTCTGGGGCGACCGGCGCAGTGCTTCGCTGCCGCCGACGCTGCGCGCGTGGGTCTATAGCCTGTCACTGGCGGTGTATTGCACCAGCTGGACCTTCTTCGGCGCCGTGGGTCAGGCCGCCGAGCAGTTCTGGTCGTTCCTGCCGATCTATATCGGCCCGATACTGCTGATGCTGCTCGCGCCGTGGGTGCAGCAGAAGATGGTGATGATCAGCAAGCAAGAAAACATCACCTCCATCGCCGACTTTATCGCCGCGCGTTATGGCAAATCGCAATCCCTGGCCATTGTTGTGGCGCTGATCTGCCTGGTCGGCGTACTGCCGTACATTGCCCTGCAGCTAAAGGGCATTGTCCTCGGTGTAAACATTTTGATTGGCGCCGTGGCCGACGCTACCGGTACCCGCGCCCAGGACACGGCGCTGATCGTCTCGCTGATCCTGGCCCTGTTCACCATCGTCTTCGGCACCCGCAACCTCGACGTTACGGAGCACCACCGGGGCATGGTTCTGGCCATAGCGTTCGAGGCGCTGGTCAAGCTGTTTGCCTTTATGGCCGTGGGGATTTTCGTCACTTATGGCCTGTACGACGGTTTTGACGATCTGTTCAATCAGGCAATGCTGGCGCCGCGCCTTGAAGAGTACTGGAAGGAAACCATCAACTGGCCATCGATGGTGGTGCAGACCGGCGTGGCGATGATGGCCATGGTCTGCCTGCCCCGGCAGTTCCATGTCACGGTGGTGGAAAATATCAATCCTCAGGACCTGCGCCTGGCCAAATGGGTATTCCCGGCCTACCTGGCCCTGGCCGGGCTGTTCGTCGTGCCCATCGCCCTGGCCGGGCAGTTGCTGTTGCCCGCCTCGGTACTGCCGGACTCCTTCGTCATCAGCCTGCCCCTGGCCCACGCTCATCCATCCCTGGCGCTGCTGGCGTTTATCGGCGGCGCGTCGGCAGCCACCGGCATGGTCATCGTCGCCAGTGTCGCGCTGTCGACCATGGTCTCCAACGACATGCTGCTGCCTTGGCTGTTGCGCAAGCAGACCGCCGAGCGGCCATTCGAAGTGTTTCGCCACTGGATGCTCTCGGTGCGCCGGGTCAGCATCGTGGTCATTCTGCTGCTGGCTTATGTGTGCTATCGCCTGCTCGGTTCTACAGCGAGCCTTGCGACCATCGGCCAGATCGCCTTCGCCGCCATCACCCAACTGGCCCCGGCCATGTGCGGCGCGCTGTACTGGAAACAGGCCAATCGCCGCGGTGTGTTTGCCGGATTGGCGGCGGGCATTTTCATCTGGTTCTACACCCTGGTGCTGCCGATCACCGCCCATAGCCTGGGCTGGCCGCTGAGCACTTTCCCGCTGCTGAGTTGGCTGCACAATAACCCGTTGAACCTGCCGATCACTCCACTGACCCAAGGCGTGGTGCTGTCCCTGGCCGGTAACTTCATTCTATTTGCCTGGGTCTCGGTGCTGTCCCGTACGCGAGTGTCCGAGCACTGGCAGGCCGGGCGCTTTATCGGTCAGGAAACCCATGCGCGCAGCAATAACCGGCCGCTGCTGGCGGTGCAGATCGACGACCTGCTCAGCCTCTCGGCGCGTTTTGTCGGTGAAGAGCGGGCGCGGCAGAGTTTCATGCGCTTCGCCTACCGCCAGGGCAAGGGCTTCAACCCCAACCAGAACGCCAATGGCGACTGGATCGCCCACACTGAACGCCTGCTCGCCGGTGTCCTCGGTGCCTCCTCGACCCGCGCCGTGGTCAAGGCGGCCATCGAGGGCCGCGACATGCAGCTGGAGGACGTGGTGCGCATCGCCGACGAAGCCTCCGAGGTGCTGCAATTCAACCGGGCCCTGCTGCAAGGCGCCATCGAGAACATCACCCAGGGCATCAGCGTGGTCGATCAGTCCCTGCGCCTGGTGGCCTGGAATCACCGCTATCTGGAGCTGTTCAACTACCCCGAAGGGCTGATCAGCGTCGGTCGGCCCATCGCCGATATCATCCGCTACAACGCCGAGCGTGGCCTGTGCGGGCCCGGCGAGGCCGAGGTCCATGTGGCCCGGCGCCTGCACTGGATGCGCCAGGGCCGTGCCCACACCTCCGAACGCATGTTCCCCAATGGCCGGGTCATCGAACTGATCGGCAACCCCATGCCCGGCGGCGGCTTCGTCATGAGCTTCACCGACATCACCACCTTCCGTGAAGCCGAGCACATGCTCAAGGGCGCCAACGAGGGCCTGGAACAGCGCGTCGCCGAGCGTACCCGCGAGCTGTCGCAACTCAACGTGGCCTTGACCGAAGCCAAGGGCGTGGCGGAAAGCGCCAACCAGTCCAAAACCCGTTTCCTCACTGCCGTCAGCCATGACCTGATGCAGCCGCTGAACGCCGCACGGCTGTTCTCCGCCGCGCTGTCCCATACCAGCGATCACCTGCCGGACGAAGCGCAACAGCTGATTCAGCATCTGGACAGCTCCCTGCGTTCAGCCGAAGACCTGATCAGCGACCTGCTGGATATTTCCCGCCTGGAAAACGGCAAGATCACCCCGGATCGCCAGCCCTTCGCCCTCAGTGCCCTGTTCGACACCCTGGGCGCCGAGTTCAAGGCCCTGGCCCAGGAACAGGGTCTGCAATTCCGTGTACGCGGCACGGCGCTGCGGGTCGACAGCGATATCAAACTGCTGCGGCGCATCCTGCAAAACTTCCTGACCAATGCCTTCCGCTACGCCAAGGGTCCGGTGCTGCTGGGCGTGCGACGCCAGGGCAATCACCTGAATCTGGAAGTCTGGGACCGCGGCCCCGGCATTCCAGAAGACAAGCGCCAAGTGATTTTCGAAGAGTTCAAACGCCTGGACAGTCACCAGACCCGCGCCGAAAAAGGCCTGGGTCTGGGCCTGGCGATTGCCGACGGCCTGTGCCGGGTGCTTGGCCATCGCCTGCAAGTGCGCTCCTGGCCGGGCAAGGGCAGCGTGTTCAGCGTCAGCGTGCCACTGGCCCAGCGCCAGCAAAGCCAAGCCACTGCGCCCAAGGAAACCAACGGCACGGCATTGAGCGGCACCTCGGTGCTTTGCGTGGACAACGAAGACAGCATCCTGATCGGCATGAACAGCCTGCTGACCCGCTGGGGCTGCCAGGTCTGGACCGCCCGCAGTCGCGCAGAGTGCCAGGCCCTGCTCGACGACGGCGTACGCCCGCAACTGGCCCTGGTGGACTACCACCTGGACGACGGCGATACCGGCACCGAACTCATGGCCTGGCTGCGTACCCGCTTGGGCGAGCCACTGCCCGGCGTAGTGATCAGCGCCGACGGCCGCCCGGAACTGGTCAGCCAGATCAATGCGGCAGGGCTGGGCTATCTGGCCAAGCCGGTCAAGCCGGCGGCGTTGCGGGCGTTGTTGAGTCGGCATATTGCGTTGTAGCGAAGCCACCTGATCTGGAGCGCGATCTTGTGGGAGCCGGCTTGCTGGCGATGGCGTCCGACCCGTCATTGACGCTATTGCCAGCGCTGCGCACTGGATCGCCACCAAAGCGGCTCCCACAACAAGCTGGCTTCTGCAGTCCGTGTTTTTGCCGTGAAATAGCACGCACCGAAAGATGCCGTAACCCTTCTACGCCGGGCCTTTCCCTTTCTTCTGTATGAAGTTTCCGAGACAATCCTCACCCACTTGTGCGGGTCGTTTTCGCTCTCTAGTCTGCGCCGGTCGTTGAATATCAGCGATCGGGTTTAGCAGCCTGTGAAATTTTGACCCGCATAA
The DNA here is from genome assembly GCF_024807945.1 of Pseudomonas sp. JUb42. Classification (GTDB taxonomy): domain Bacteria; phylum Pseudomonadota; class Gammaproteobacteria; order Pseudomonadales; family Pseudomonadaceae; genus Aquipseudomonas. The sequence continues at coordinate 434,636 of NZ_JANUFD010000004.1, forward strand.
GTAGCGCCTTTATGGCGGCTTTGCGTGGGGCGCTTTCGGGCGCGCCGGTTTTTGGGTCAAGTTTCCCGGTCTGCTAACCCGCGACAAAGCCGCCACCCTCTTTTTCGTTTAGCAGCGAGCATCAGGTGGCCCTATGAAAGAGAAAAAACTTGATGACAACTCCGTCTGATCCATCCCTGGCCGCACTCGAACAATCCCTTCTCCACGCCTCAGCCGTAGTGCGCTGCCTCGCCGCAGTCATCTACGAAACCGGCGACAGCCTCAGCGGCCCCAAGCGTGACCTGGCCTTCTCGGCACTGCACCTGACCGAGGTTATCCAAAGCGATCTGGATAGCTCGCTGGCGTATTTCGACCCGCGTTGAATGGACCGGTAGCAACGAACCTGTTCGCGTGGCGCGGCGCCTGAAACGGCGCCTCGCCAACAAATTGGCTGCCATTCATTGACACCCACCCCTCCAGTTTTATTTTGAAACAATGTGTCATCTCTGTCCTTTATAGACCATTTAGTCAGAAAAGGACGCTGAAACCCTTTGCCCACCTCATTCGAGGGTTTTTACCCCATTCAAAAGCACGCTTCTCCAATCAATGGACGTCCTTATCAGAACAATATCAATTTGATATACAGCCTTCGCCCAGCCATCCAAAACATAAAAAAAGGCTCAGAGGTACATCCGCGTTGCATCAAAGGAGCTGGACATGTTTTTGAGAAATATCACCATCGGCGTCAGGGCTAGCCTGGGGTTCGGGCTGGTGGCAGTTTTACTGGTGTTCGTCGGGCTGTTCTGCCTGAGGCAAATGACTGAACTGCGCTCAAGTGCTGAAGTGATCGAGCGCTCCTGGATGCCAAATATCGAAATGATGCACGCCAACGGCGACAACATCGCGCGCATCCGTCTTGAGGCACTGCGTCTGATTGCCAACACCAAACCTGCCAGCCAACAGAGCAGTAAGGAGATCATCCGTCAGAGCCGGGCCGAGCTGATCAAGCGTCTGGACGATTACAAAACGCTGATGAAAGACGCCGAGCACCGGGCGGCTACGGTTGACCTGGAAAACTCGGTCAAGGCCTACCTGCAACTGGTCGATCAATTGATCGAGAAAGTCGACGCCAAACAACCCGAACAGGCCGATACGATCATCAACGACCAGATCGCGCCCATGGGCGTCAGGCTGGCTACTCACCTCAAGGCCTTGATTACCCTCGATCAGCAAGGTGCCGATCAAGCCGCGAAAAACGCGGCGAGCTTGTTTGAACAGACTCGAACCGTCGTCATCCTGACCATTATTGCTGCACTGGTTGCCACCTTGCTGCTGGCCTGGGCACTGACGCGCAGCATCGTCGGGCCGATCCGTCAGGCCCTGGGTGTGGCCCAGGTGATCGCTGGCGGCAACCTCACCAGCCGTATCCAGATCGATGGCAGCGACGAGCCTGCACAACTGCTGACCGCCTTGAACACGATGCAGGACCAACTGCGCACGACCATTCGCGGTATCAGCGATTCCTCGCAACAGCTGGCGGCCGCCGCCGAAGAAATGAGCGCAGTGATGGAACAAAGCACTCGTGGCCTGCGGGCCCAGAACGATGAAATCGAACTGGCCGCCACCGCCGTCACCGAGATGAGCGCGGCCGTGGACGAGGTGGCGAGCAATGCCGTGTCCACCGCCGAGGCCTCGAAGACTTCGGATGCCGCCACCCAGCACGGTCATCGCCAGGTGTCCGAAACCATCGACTCGATCCAGGGGTTGGTCGACGAAGTGCTGCGCGCCTCGGATCAGGCGCAAGGCCTGGCCACTCAGGCCCAGGACATCAGCAAGGTGCTGGAAGTGATCCGCGGTATTGCCGGGCAGACCAACCTGCTGGCCCTCAACGCAGCCATCGAGGCAGCCCGGGCCGGTGAAGCCGGTCGCGGCTTTGCCGTGGTCGCCGACGAGGTGCGCTCTCTGGCGCAACGTACCCAGGACTCGACCCAGGAAATCGAGTTGATGATCAGCAGTATCCAGAGCGGCACCACCGCGACGGTCAATGCCATGCAAAGCAGCGCCGATCAGGCCGGCACGACCCTCGACCGGGCCAGCAGCGCCGGTCAGGCGCTGGAGAAGATCACCGCAGCGATTTCCGAGATCAATCAGCGCAACTTGGTCATCGCCAGCGCTGCCGAGCAGCAGTCGCTGGTGGCACGGGAAGTGGACCGCAGCCTGGTGAGTATTCGTGATCTGTCCACGCAAACGGCGGCCGGTGCGACCCAGACATCAGCGGCCAGTCAGGAGCTGTCGCGCCTGGCCATCGGTTTGAATGGCTTGGTGTCGAGGTTTGTGTTGTAACCATTGCCACTGCTTGAAACACCCGGTAAAACTCCGTCCCTGACCATGGAAGGAGTTTTACCGTGAAGCCTGTCGATATCGTCCGTTTGCTGGTGCTGGCCGCCATCTGGGGCGCCAGTTTTCTCTTCATGCGTATCGTCGCACCGGTACTGGGGACGATGCCTACGGCGTTTTTCCGGGTTTCCATTGCTGCGGTTGGCCTGTTGCTGATCCTCTGGGTGATGCGGGTCAAATGGGACTTTCGCGGCAAGTTCAAGATCTGCCTGATGCTCGGGGTGATCAACTCCGGCCTGCCCGCCACCCTCTACTCGCTGGCCGCCCAGGTACTGCCTGCCGGTTACTCATCGATTTTCAACGCCACCACGCCCTTGATGGGCATTCTGGTCGGCGGCCTGTTCTTCGCGGAAAAATTCACCCTCAATAAACTCGCCGGCGTGTTTCTCGGGCTGTTCGGCGTGGCGGTGCTGACCCGCGCGGGGCCGGTGACCTTCAATGCCGACCTGCTGATGGGCGCTGTCGCCTGTCTGCTGGCGACCACTTCCTACGGCTTTGCCGGATTTCTCACACGCCGCTGGCTCGATCATCAAGGTGGCCTCGACAGTCGCCTGTCAGCCATGGGCAGCATGCTCGGCGCCACCCTGCTGCTGTTGCCGCTGTTCGGCTATAACGCGGTGGCTCATCCACCGGCGAGCTGGGGCGGGCTGAGTGTCTGGCTGTCGCTGCTGGGTCTGGGCCTTGTCTGCACGGCGTTCGCCTACATCCTGTATTTCCGTTTGATGAGCAGCATCGGCCCGCTCAGCTCCATGACCGTAACCTTCATGATTCCGCCATTCGGCGTGTTGTGGGGCGCGCTGTTCCTCGACGAGCCGCTGTCCATGGCCCACCTGTATGGCGGCCTGCTGATTGCCGTGGCGCTATGGCTGGTGTTGAAGCCTGCGGCGGTGGTCAAGGCGGCGACCGACGGCTGACAGGCTGTGCTCGGTTCTCATGCGTTGGAGCGAGGCTTGCCCGCGAAGGCCTCGACGCGGTCTGTCTGCTCTAACGCATAGGGCAATTCGCGGGCAAGCCTCGCTCCAACGGATCACCGTTCAATCCCGCACTTCTCTGTCTTCAGGCTGTCTACACTCACCTGCGCTCGATGCCACTCATTCGAATTCATTACCACCCCCACGCTGTCATCTCGGGGGCGGACCATTAGAAAGAACAGATCAAATCCCGTGAATCAAAGCCTGACCTGAGGATGACTGCATGAAAAAGCTGACCACTGCATTCGGCGCTCCCGTCGTCGACAACAACAATATCCAGACCGCAGGCCCGCGCGGCCCGGCCTTGTTGCAAGACGTCTGGTTCCTGGAAAAGCTGGCCCACTTCGACCGCGAAGTGATCCCGGAGCGGCGCATGCACGCCAAGGGCTCCGGCGCCCACGGCACCTTCACCGTGACCCATGACATCACCCGCTACACCAAAGCCAAACTGTTCTCGCAGATCGGCAAGCAGACGCCGATGTTCGCCCGTTTCTCCACCGTGGCCGGTGAGCGTGGCGCAGCCGATGCCGAGCGTGATATTCGCGGCTTCGCCCTGAAGTTCTACACCGAAGAAGGCAACTGGGACCTGGTGGGCAATAACACGCCGGTATTTTTCCTGCGCGACCCGCTGAAGTTTCCCGACCTCAACCACGCCATCAAGCGTGACCCGCGCACCGGCCTGCGCAGCCCCAACAGCAACTGGGATTTCTGGAGCTCGCTGCCCGAAGCGCTGCACCAGGTCACCATCGTCATGAGCGATCGCGGCATTCCGTCCAGCTTCCGCCATATGCACGGCTTCGGCAGCCACACCTTCAGTTTCCTCAATGCCGCCAACGAGCGTTTCTGGGTCAAGTTCACCCTCAAGACTCAACAGGGCATCAAGAACATGACCGATGCCGAAGCGGCCGAACGTGTCGGCGGCGACCGTGAGACCCATCAGCGCGACCTGTACGAAAGCATCGAAAACGGCGACTTCCCGCGCTGGACGGTATTCGTGCAGATCATGCCGGAGAACGAAGCCGGGACTTACCACCTCAACCCCTTCGACCTGACCAAGGTCTGGCCGCACGGCGACTATCCGCTGATCGAAGTAGGCGTCATGGAGCTGAACCGCAACGCCGACAACTTCTTCGCCGAAGTGGAACAGGCCGCGTTCAACCCGGCCAATATCGTCCCGGGCATCAGCTTCTCGCCGGACAAAATGCTCCAGGGCCGACTGTTTTCCTATGGCGATGCCCAGCGCTATCGCCTGGGGGTCAACCACTTCCTGATTCCGGTCAACGCGCCAAAATGCCCGGTGCACAGCTACCACCGTGACGGCGCCATGCGGGTGGACGGCAATATGGGCGGCACCACGTCCTACGAGCCCAACAGCAATGGCGAGTGGGAAGAACAACCGGACTTCGCCGAACCGCCGCTGAGCATCGAAGGCGCAGCCGATCACTGGAACCACCGCGAAGACACCGACTACTTCTCCCAGCCGCGCGCGCTGTTCCAGTTGATGAACCCGCAGCAGCAACAGGCGCTGTTCGACAACACCGCACGGGCGATCAAAGGCGCGTCGCAACAAGTGATCGAACGCCATATCGGTCACTGCACCCAGGCTGATCCGGCTTACGGCGCGGGCGTGCGCAAGGCCATTGAGCAGTTGGGTTGAGGCGCACGCAGATTCTGTAGGAGCTGCCGAAGGCTGCGAAAGCGGTTGTCAGGCAGGCCCATTCGCAGCCTGCGGCAGCTCCTACAAGGACGCATTTCAATCAATAAAAAAGGCCGGTGCACCCAGTGCACCGGCCTTTTCATTTACTCACCCGGCATCATTTAGTCTTGCGAAACACAAACCCCAATCCGACGATGATCAGCACCATACCGAACAGACTCAACCAGGCCAGGCGGTTGCCGAAGATCAGGTAGTCCATGATCGCGGTCACCGCAGGCACCAGGTAGAACAGGCTGGTGACATTGACCAGGTTGCCCTGGGCGATCAGCCGGTACAGCAGCAGGGTCGCCAGTACCGAGACGATCAGGCCCATATACAGCACCGGTACAAAGAAGCCGATGCTCTGTTCGAAGTGAAACGGCTGGAACGGCACAAACACCGCGCAGACCACTGCCCCGGCCAGGTACTGCACAGGCACGGTGCCCAGGGGGTTGCTGGTGATGCGTTTCTGCATGATCGAGCCGCCGGTCATGCTCAACATGCCCAGCACGCCAAACAACATCCCGGCCAGCGAGCCACCATCACCGATCCCCTGATAAACCACCAGCACCAACCCGGCCAGCCCCAGGGCCAGGCCGAACATGCGACTCCAGGAACGGTTGCGCTCCACCAACACGGCAGTGAGGATCGGCTGTACGCCCATGATGGTCGCCATGACGCCGGGGGCGACCTTCATGTTCAGGGCCAGCAGATAAAAGATCTGATAGGCGCCCAGCAACACCGTGCCGGTGGCCGCCGCGTAAATCAACGCCTGGCGTGTAGTTGGCAGCTTGTACCCCAGCAGCGGGAAACACACAGCCAGCCCCACCAGGGCAATCAGGAAGCGGAACAGCAAAAAGGCAAAGGGCGATGCGTGAGCCAGGCCCCATTTGGAAACAATGGCGCCGCTGCTCCACAGCAGGACAAACAGGGTCGTCGTGGCCAGCGAGGCCAGTCGTGTATTGGCAAACATGGTGTCACCTGTGATTCAGACAAAATCGGACCCGGTACGAACCGGATGCACGGAAGTTTTGCGGGCGTTTGCAGGCGAATCGGGATTCCGGGGAAACCGATCAGCCGAGCAGGACAACGCCTGGCGGTGCGACAACTGCGCACACGACCGGACTGGTCACAGGGGATGGAGGCGGGAAACGCATAAAGGCGAGCTGCTTGCACTCAAATAGCCCGACAGCCGCGAATGCTGCGGCATCGAACATCGATTGAGGGCTGGAAGCTGGCATAAGGCTCGTCTTCTGGAAGGAGGAGATGGTTCGCAACAAGGCGTTACAAGACCGGGACTGACTATAACCAGCGCCGAGGGAAATGCGCAACATTGTTTTGCAGCCAATGTGGGAGCGTGGCTTGCCCGCGAAGAGGCCGATACATTCAACCCATCTATCGTTGCCTGCAAGATTGCCTTCGCGGGCAAGCCTCGCTCCCACAGCCTGGGGCTACCACCCGAACTTCAATTCAACCCCCAGATAATTACTGTCATGCCCACCGGCATCGCGCACGGCCTGGCCAATGTCGTAATGCACCGCTTCGATGGCGCCGGTCAGGTTGGCGGTGAAGGCGTAGTCGGTGCGCAACTGGGCGTAGGCCCCGCTCCAGCGACCACCCTGCCCTGCCGTACCGGCCACGGGAATATTGGGTTGCACGTAGACCGCATCTTCCGTTGTTTCCCGCCATTGCAGGCCGATGGCGGTCATCACGGTGAGCTTGTTCAACGGCGTAACAGTCAGCGAAGGCTTGACGTGCAGCAGGTTGGCATAACCGGTGTAACCGGCCAGGGAGAAGTAGTAGCCATTGGGGAACAGCGGATTAAAGGTGCCCAGGGTGTTGTCGCCTTTTTGCCGGTCACCCGAGGCGGCGTCCAGTTGCAGGCCCAGGCGCGGGGTCCAGGGCTGATCCTTGAAGGTGTAGCCCAGACGGCTGCCCGCCGCCCACGCGCGGATGCTTTTGCCGCCGACCGAACCGGTCTGGCCCATGCCCTCCAGGTCCCAGTCGTAGCCTTGGGCGGCGCCGCCAAAACGACCATCGAAGACATTGCGGTGCTCGGCACCACTGGCGTCCAGATAGCTGGCGATATCGCGCTCGTACAACGCGTAATAGGCCGACAGCTCATTGCTGCCCAGTACCTGGCGCTCGACCCGCAGCATGTGAAAGCGCTGCTCATGGTTGGAGCGGTCATCGAAATTGCGTTCGTCCTGATACTGCACCGGGCGGCTGGCAATGCCGATGAAACGCCACTCCCCCGTTTCCCAGTCGGCCCACAGTGCATCGAAAGACTGCCGCACGTTGGGGCCGTCCCGGGACGAGATGAAGCGCTGCAAGTCGAAGGCAAAGTCCTGACGCCCGACCCGGGCCTTGAAGGTGTCGCCACCAAAAGCCCTGGTATATTCAAGAAAAGCCAGGCGCAAGTCAGTACGGTTCTGATCCGCAGGTGACAGGGTGGTCTTGTCAAAGGCGCGCACATCTTCAAGCTGAGTAAAGATGCGCCAGTTTTCATTCAGGTGCAGGTCGGCATGCACCTGAAAGCGCTGCAGCTGATAGGCATCCCGGGCGACGCCCTTGGTGCCGAAGCCGCTGGCATCCTGCATCTCGAAACGCTCACGCAACGTGGCGCCGAGGGACAGATACGATGCCGGATCGTCGGCGGACAGCGGGATGTATTTGAGGCTGTCCAGGGGTGCAGTGCGAAGCGCCGGATCGGCCAGCACGGACCAGTCTTCCTGCCAGCGATTGGCCTTGATGGCGGGTCGGGTTTCGCTGCTGTCGGCCTTGGCGCCAGCGGCGTACAAGGGCAACAGCATGGCCACGCACAGGCCGGTCAGATGGGTGGGGCGCATAGTCATGGTTCGTTCCCAACGCTATTCAAATGTGGGAGCGAGGCTTGCCCGCGAAGAGGCCGGTACATTCATCACATCTCTAGCGCCTGAAATACCGATTCGCGGGCAAGCCACGCTCCCACAGATTACTTGGCGACCAACTGATGAATTTCCGCGACATAACCGCCCGGGAATTTCACCACGGCCGCAGTCCGGCCATCAGTGCTGAACGGCTCGACCAGGGTGGTCACGCCCGCGGCCTTGGCCTTGTCGAGGATGTCCTTGAGGTTGCTGACTTCGTAGCCGGTGTTGTCATGGCCATAGGGGTACGGCAGGTGGCCGTCAGTGACCAGGACTGCCATCTTGCCGAAGTCCGACTCGATACGCAGGCGATGGTAGGTGTCGTTGGGACGCCCGATCTCGATGCCTGGGGCCTTCTTGTCATCGCTCACCACTTTGCCGTGGGAGAAGGCCAGGAAGGATTTGACGAAGGCCGCCTCGCGGTCCGCCGAGACATAGACGCGGTTCTCCGGCACGGTCTGGAACGGCGCGTAGCTGGGCACCGTGTTGTGCCAGTACAGCTGCATGTTCACGCCACCCGGCCACTGCACCACGGCATCGCGGCCGATGGGGTCCGGGAAGTCGGAGACGATGACATCTGCCCCGGCCTTGCGCGCTTCCTTGAGGGCGACATCAATGTCTTTGACCAGATAGCCATTGCGCTCGTATCCGAACGGGTGCGGGATCGGCGTCTTGAAGCCGAACAGCGAGACAGTGCCCACCGGCGTCTGGATCAACTGCGAAGAGGTGGTGCTCGGCGTAGGCGTCACCGTCACCACGTATTGCGGGGTGCTCTTGCCGCCAAAGGTAGCGGTGAAGCTCTGCACGAAGCTGTCGACATCTTCCGGCGCCACATAGACGTGGGTGGTGTCGTATTGCGGCGCCACGGCGACGGCGATGGCCGACTTGCTCGACGCAGCCAGCGCCGCAGCCGGAGCCACCACCGCCGCCACAGGCACGGACAGGGTGAGCACGGCAGCGGAAATCACGAAAAATCTGGAACCCATGAACAGCATCTCCTGGAGAAAGGACTGCGTTCATGCTCCGCCGAGTACCGGTGGTGAAATTGTATGGCTGTGCTTTCTTTGCCGGAAATGGCCGATTTAGAGCCCCTGACCGCGAACGGGCCAGGGGATGCATCGAAGGATCAGCCGAACAGCCAGTAGCCCAGCAGGGTTAAGACGATCACAGCCAATACCGGGCGCAGGATGCGGTAAGCCTTGGGGTTGCTGCGCTTGAATTGTTTGACCTTGCCGCTGAAACCGTCGCTGAAGCGCTTGCTCCAGGCATAGGCCTGGTTGATCCCGCCGACGCGTTCGTCGTCGAGGTTCTGCGGCGCGGTGGCGCGACCGAGGAAGGCGCTGACGCTGCGGTTGATCGAGGTCATCAGGCGCGAACGCAGTGGCCGTTCGATATCGCAGAACAGGATCACCCGGGTGACCTCGGTTTCGTTCTTGACCCAGTGCACGTAGGTCTCGTCGAACATCACGTCCTGACCATCGCGCCAGGCGTAGACCTTGCCATCGACAAAGATGCGGCAGTCATCGGAGTTCGGTGTCGACAGGCCCAGGTGATAACGCAGGGACCCGGCGAAGGGGTCGCGGTGCGGGTTCAGGTGGCTGCCACCGGGCAACAGGGCGAACATCGCGCCCTTGACGTTGGGAATGCTGTTGACCAGGGCCACAGTACGCGGACACAGGGTTTCGGCGGACGGCAGGGCTTTGTCGTACCACTTGAGGTAGAAGCGCTTCCAGCCTTTCTTGAAGAACGAACCAAAACCGGCGTCGTTGTTCTTTTCAGCGGCGCGGATATAGCCCTCGTCGAACAGGTGCATGGCTTCGTCGCGGATCACTTCCCAGTTATCGCGCAACACGTCCAGCTCGGGAAATTTGCTGCGGTCCAGGTACGGCTCGGACGGCACGCGGGAAAACAGGTACATCAAGGCGTTATAAGGAGCGAACAGCGCCGAATGGTTGACGAACTGGCGCAACAGGGGCAGACGCGCGGTGCCGCGCAGGTGCACATACAGCGTGCTGGCCACAAAAAGCATCAGAATCAATGCCTTGGCAGCAAATGACCACGTCATGAAGATCTCCTCGAAACGGCAATGAGCGGTCATCGGACGCGCCGCTGTCTTGATAAATGCCGTTGATAGTAAAGGACTGCACAGCACCGCCGGATGATGCAGGGCAAGATCCGGCGGGTTAGAAGGCGGCCATGATAAACCCTTGTGGCCGCTGCGGTCAGGTCCCTTGTCGCCTTACTGTTGCAACTCCTGATCGGTGAACAGATCGCTGAACAGCATGCTCGACAGATAGCGTTCGCCGGAGTCCGGCAGGATCACCACGATGGTCTTGCCCTGCATCTCCGGTTTTTCCGCCAGACGCACGGCAGCCGCCATGGCCGCGCCACAGGAAATACCGCAAAGAATGCCCTCTTCCTGCATCAGGCGCAGGGCCATGGCCTTGGCTTCGTCATCGCTGACCAGTTCAACCCGGTCAACCAACGACAGGTCGAGGTTTTTCGGGATAAAACCGGCGCCGATGCCCTGGATCTTGTGCGGGCTGGGCTTGATCTCTTCACCGGCGAGTTTCTGCGTGATGATCGGCGAGCTCAACGGTTCCACCGCCACCGACAGGATCGGCTTGCCCGCCGTCTGCTTGATATAGCGCGACACGCCGCTGATGGTGCCGCCGGTGCCGACGCCCGCGACCAGTACATCGATGGCGCCGTCGGTGTCGTTCCAGATTTCCGGGCCGGTGGTCTTTTCATGAATGGCCGGGTTGGCCGGGTTTTCGAACTGGGCCGGCATGAAGTACTTGGCCGGGTCACTGGCGACCAGTTCTTCGGCCTTGGCGATGGCACCTTTCATGCCCAATGGCGGCTCGGTCAGCACCAGTTCGGCCCCCAGGGCCTTGAGCACCTTGCGCCGCTCGATGCTCATGGACGCGGGCATGGTCAGCACCAGTGGGTAGCCACGGGCGGCCGCCACGAAGGCCAGGCCGATGCCGGTATTGCCGGAGGTCGGCTCGACAATGGTCATGCCCGGCTTAAGCCGCCCGCTGCTTTCAGCGTCCCAGACCATATTGGCGCCGATGCGGCACTTGACCGAGTAACCCGGGTTGCGGCCCTCGATCTTGGCCAGGATCGTCACACCGCGCGGCGCCAGGCGATTGATCTGCACCAAGGGCGTATTACCGATGGAATGGGCGTTGTCAGCGTAAATGCGACTCATGGCAAGCTCCTTGTTGGCAGTAATGAAGGGTTCAAAGCCTATGCCCACGGCCTGTGCACGTCCAGTATCGTTGTGGGAGCGAATTCATTCGCGAAGGCGGTATTTCAAACGATACAAATGCGTCGGATGTATTGGCCTATTCGCGAATGAATTCGCTCCCACAATCCCATAGGGCTCACATCCTCAATAGGTCGGGCGCTGTGCCGCCAGTCATCATGTGACGCTCCATTCAGCTACTGAATGCCCCGTCTGCGTTCACAGCGCCCGCAGCCGCACGCTATAGTCGGGGCATTATTGCGCTCCGTTCGAGGATTCACCGATGAAGTTCGAAGGCACCCAAGCCTATGTCGCCACCGACGACCTGAAACTGGCGGTCAACGCAGCCATCACCCTGGAGCGCCCGCTGCTGGTCAAGGGTGAACCGGGCACCGGCAAGACCATGCTCGCCGAGCAACTGGCCGAATCCTTTGGCGCCAGACTGATTACCTGGCACATCAAGTCCACCACCAAGGCCCATCAGGGCCTGTATGAGTACGATGCCGTCAGCCGCCTGCGCGACTCGCAACTGGGCGTGGACAAGGTCCATGATGTGCGCAACTACCTGAAGAAAGGCAAGCTGTGGGAGGCTTTCGAGTCCGAAGAGCGGGTGATCCTGCTGATCGACGAGATCGACAAGGCCGATATCGAGTTCCCCAACGACCTGTTGCAGGAACTCGACAAGATGGAGTTCTACGTTTACGAAATCGACGAGACCATCAAGGCCAAGAAGCGCCCGATCATCATCATTACCTCCAACAACGAGAAGGAACTGCCGGACGCCTTCCTGCGCCGCTGCTTCTTCCATTACATCGCCTTCCCGGACCGCCCGACCCTGCAACGCATCGTCGACGTGCACTACCCCGATATCAAGAAGGACCTGGTCAGCGAAGCCCTGGACGTGTTCTTCGACGTGCGCAAGGTGCCGGGCCTGAAGAAAAAGCCGTCGACCTCGGAACTGGTGGACTGGCTCAAGCTGCTGATGGCCGACAATATCGGCGAAGCGGTGCTGCGCGAGCGCGATCCGACCAAGGCCATCCCGCCCCTGGCCGGTGCCCTGGTCAAGAACGAGCAGGACGTGCAGTTGCTCGAGCGCCTGGCGTTCATGAGCCGTCGCGGCAGTCGCTGATTTCCCGGAGGTACGTCAGCCATGCTGCTCAACCTGTTCAACGAAATGCGCGCAGCCAAGGTGCCGGTGTCGGTGCGCGAGCTGCTGGACCTGATCAACGCCCTGAAACAGCGGGTGACCTTCGCCGACATGGACGAGTTCTACTACTTGTCCCGGGCGATTCTGGTTAAGGACGAGCGCCATTACGACAAGTTCGACCGGGCGTTCGGCGCCTATTTCAACGGTCTGGAAAAGCTCGATGACCACTTGCAGGCGCTGATCCCCGAGGATTGGCTGCGCAAGGAGTTCGAACGCTCTCTGACCGATGAAGAACGCGCGCAGATCCAGACCCTCGGCGGCCTGGACAAGCTGATCGAGGAATTCAAGAAGCGCCTGGAAGAACAGAAGGAACGCCATGCCGGTGGCAACAAGTGGGTCGGCACCGGCGGCACCAGCCCGTTCGGTTCCGGCGGCTATAACCCGGAAGGCATCCGCGTCGGCGATGCGGGCAAGCGCCAGGGCAAGGCGGTCAAGGTCTGGGATCAGCGCGAGTACAAGAACCTCGACGATCAGGTCGAACTGGGCACGCGCAATATCAAAGTGGCGTTGCGCCGCCTGCGCAAGTTCGCCCGTCAAGGCGCGGCGGACGAGCTGGACATCGACGGCACCATCGACCACACCGCCCGCGACGCCGGGCTGCTGAATATCCAGATGCGCCCGGAGCGACGCAACACCATCAAGCTGCTATTGCTGTTCGATATCGGCGGTTCGATGGACGCCCACGTCAAGACCTGCGAAGAGCTGTTCTCGGCCTGCAAGACCGAGTTCAAGCACCTGGAGTATTACTACTTCCACAACTTCGTTTACGAGTCGGTGTGGAAGAACAACCTGCGCCGCACTTCCGAGCGTTTCTCCACCCAGGACCTGCTGCACAAGTACGGCGCCGACTATAAAGTGATCTTCATCGGCGACGCTGCCATGGCACCTTACGAAATCACCCAGGCCGGCGGCAGCGTCGAGCACTGGAACGAAGAACCCGGCTACCTGTGGATGCAGCGCTTCATGACCAAGTTCAAGAAGCTCATCTGGATCAACCCCTACCCCAAGGACGCCTGGGGCTACACCACCTCGACCAATATCGTGAAGGATCTGGTAGAGGATCAGATGTACCCGCTGACGTTGCGGGGGTTGGAGGAAGGGATGCGGTTTCTCTCAAAATAAGAACGCAATTTGGATACGCATTGTGCGAGCGAATTCTGTGGGAGCGAATTCATTCGCGAATAGGCCAATACAGGCGATACATTTCTGTCGGCTGGAATATAGTCTTCGCGAATGAATTCGCTCCCACAGATTTCCTTCCACAGAATTCGCTTCCACAATGTCCGTGACCAAAAAAGACAGGGGCTTTGGTCTCAAGCAAACGCCTGCAGCGCGTTCAGGTAGTCCACCTGCCGCTGATGCGCCACGGTCTGCACCACCGGTTTCAAGCGCAGGGCAGCGCCCGGCAACATCTGCGCCAGACGCGCCAGGGACAGCGGCGTCAGGGCGCCAATCCGCGGATAGCCGCCGATGGTCTGGCGGTCATTGAGCAGCACGATGGGCTGGCCATCTGGCGGCACCTGAATCGCGCCCAAGGGGATACCCTCGGAAATCATCGGCGCGCCCTGATACTGCAGCACCGGGCCCAACAGGCGGATGCCCATGCGATCGGCGCGGCTGTCGATGGTCCACTCGCTGTTGAACGCTTCGAATGAACTCATGCCGCTGAACTCACTGATCTGCGCGCCCAGGACTACCTCCAGCGGCGTGTTATCGTCGAGCTTCGGTGCCTGCAAATCAGTGAGGCTGCGCAGCAGGAATGACGCGCCGGAATACGTCAGGCGATCGCCCTTGTTCAAGGCCTTGCCGTGCCCGTCCAGGCCGCCCAGTTCTTCACGACCAACCGTGGCGCAACTGCCCAGCACCTGGGGCGCATCGAAGCCGCCAGGGGCCGCCAGATAGGCGCGGGCGCCGACTTCGGGCTGGCCGAAACGCAGGCGTTGGCCCTTGCGCAAAAAGAAGCTGCGCCATGGCAGCACGGGCCGGTCGTCGAGCATGGCGCCAAGATCGGCACCGGCCAGGGCCAGGCAACAGTCTTCTTCGGCCAGCAGACTGAAACCGCCCAGGGTAATTTCGATCACTGCGGCGTCCAGCGGGTTGGCCAGCAGCGAGTTGGCCCAGGACATCGACACCCAGTCCGCCGCCCCGCCCTGGGTCACGCCCAGGTGACGCACGCCAAAGCGTCCGGCGTCCTGCAGCAGGCACAGTGGCGTGCTGCTCTCAATCAACAGTGCGGTCATGCCTGCGCCTCCAAAGGTGTGTCATCGCCGTCCAGCCGGACAAACTCGGCTCGATCGATCGCGGCAAACCGCACGCTGTCGCCGGGCTGCATCAGGCTGTAGCCGTCCAGTTCACGGTCGAACAGTTTTGCTGGCGTACGCCCGATAATGTTCCAGCCACCGGGGGACATCACCGGATAGGCCGCCGTCTGCTGCTCGCCGATCCCGACACTGCCCGCCGCCACCCGCTTGCGCGGGGTACTCAGGCGTGGCGTGGCGATGCGCGGATCGACCAGCCCCATGAAAGCGAAGCCCGGCGCAAAGCCCAGGGCAAACACTTGGTATTCGCGCTCACTGTGGCAACGGATCACGTCACTGACCGACAGCCCGCTATTGCGTGCCAGCAGTGGCAGCTCAGGGCCGACGCTGAGGTCATACCAGACCGGCAGGACGTGCTGCCGACCCTTGGCCTGAGGGTCCGGTGCCAGGTCGGCCATGGCCTGGGCGATCAACTGGCGCGCCTGCTGCGGGCCGACAGCCAGCAGGTCGTAATGCACCATCAGGGTGGTATAGGACGGCACCAAATCACGCAAATGGCTGCCAAAGGCCTCCCGCAGACGGGCGGTAGCGGCCAGCATCCATGGCATATTGGCTTCTTCGATGGCGTCGAACAGGCGCACCATCAGGCAATCGATGGCGACGATTTCTATGCGCCAGTTCATGAGGCCGACAGCTCGTCCAGGGACTGACGAATGCGCTGTACAGCCGCGATGGAACTGGCGTTGTCGCCATGTACGCACAGGGTATCGACGGCCAGACGCAGTTCGCTGTCGTCACAGGCGCGCAGGGGTTCGCCGCGGGCCAGAGTCATGGCCTGAGCGACGATGACATCGGGTTCGTGATGCACAGCGCCAATCAGCTTGCGCGACATCAGTCGCCCTTCTGCGTCATAACCACGGTCGGCAAAGGCCTCGAACCAGAGTTTCACGCCGTATTCGTCGGCGATGGCCTGGGCGGCACGGTTATCCCGCATCGCCAGGAGCATCAGCGGCAGGCTTTCGTCGTAACGGGCGATGCCCTCAATGACCGCGCGCAACTGGGTCGGGTTGGCCATCATGTCGTTGTACATCGCACCATGGGGTTTGACGTAACGCACATGGCCGCCCTGGGCTCGGCAGACGCCGTCCAGAGCGCCGATCTGGTAGTGCAACAGATCCTGGATTTCTTCCGGGGTACAGGCCATGGAGCGCCGTCCGAAGCCGACCAGGTCCGGATAGGCCGGGTGCGCACCAATCATTACGTCATGCTTGAGCGCCAGACTGACGGTCTTGCGCATCACGCTCGGATCACCGGCGTGAAAGCCGCAGGCGACGTTGGCGCAATCGATAAATGGCATAACTTCGGCATCCAGACCCATGGTCCAGGCGCCGTAGCTTTCGCCGATATCACAGTTGAGTAACAGGCGGCCCAAGGGCGTATCTCCTGTGCGGGACTATTCAGGTACAGGATTGAAGTCTAGCGCTCACCGCGCCGCAACAAGCCATTCTTGTGCTGGCATTCTTGAGGGGCGCGCTCGGGACGTCCAACTAATAAAAGCCGCTGGGGGGGATAAGAAAAGTTGATGGGTAGAAAGAACGCGCAGGTTCAGATCACTCACCTGTACGAGGCGAACCATGTGGGAGCGAATTCATCCGCGAAAGCGGTATTTCAGCCGATGAAAATGCATCGTCTGTACTGACCTCTTCGCGGATGAATCCGCTCCCACAGAATTCGCGCCTACAGCCTGCCGTCTTTCCCGGCGGCCACTCAGCGCCAGTCGCGCTCAAAGGTCGGCTTGCGTCGCCGTCCACCATTGACCACCCAGCCCAGCAGCAGGAAGACACTCTCGATCACCAGTGCCAGCACCAGTGCCGAGACGATGCCCCAGGCAATCACGTCCGGCGACATCAAGACCTGCCAGGTGTAACCGTTGTAAGTCTCGCGGCGGATATCGTCGTCGGCGAATACTGCGACGTGCCAGGCCTTGGCGTACCACGGCCCCTGCATGGCCAGCCACTCACGGTCGAGGATCTGGGTGCGTTGCATCAGGTTGGCGATGGTGTCGGCATCACTGCGAAATACCGGATCATCGCTGCTGCGGTAATGCTGAATCAGCGCCTGCACATCGCCCTTGAAGAACTGCTGCGCGGTTGCGGTATAGCCCTTGAAGCTTTGCTGCGCCTCGATCAGGTGCGCCTCGACCCGTTTGCCATAGTCACTGACAAAACCGGGAATCTGCACGCCACACAACAGACCCGCCGTAAACAAGACCAATCGCAGATAACTTCGCAGCATTTAGATCCCTCTCGTTATGGTTATGGGTACTCAGCCTTGCCCTTGGGCCACACACTCACCGCGACGCCATAACGCCCACTGGCCGGGCTCGTAACGGTTCCAGGTTTCATTTTCGGTCAGGGGTTCGGTGGCGATTACCGTGACCACGTCGTTGGGCGTGGTTTCCGCCTGAAAGTCGACAATCACATCAACGTCCTTCAATCGCGCCGGGCCAAAGGGCGCACGACGGGTAATCTGCGCCAGTTTGGTGGTGCAGAAACAAAATAGCCAGTCGCCATCACTGAGCAGGCAGTTAAACACGCCCTTGCCGCGATACTCATTACAGGCATCGACCAGTGAAGGCAGCAGTTGTTCGATGTCGACCGGCTCAGGGAAGGCTTCGCGCACCCGGTTGAGCAAGTCGCAAAACGCCGCTTCGCTGTCGGTATCGCCCACCGGCCGGTAGAAGCTGGCCGGTGGCTGGAAGTCGGCGAGCTGGCCGTTATGGGCGAAGCACCAGTTGCGGCCCCACAGCTCACGGACAAAAGGATGGGTGTTGGACAGGCAGACCTTGCCGACGTTGGCCTGGCGGATATGGCCGATGACCACTTCGCTCTTGATCGGGTAGCGCTGCACCAGTTGCGCGACTTCCGACTCGCTGCTCGCCGCCGGGTCCTGAAACAGGCGCAGGCCGCGCCCCTCATAGAAACCGATACCCCAACCATCACGGTGGGGGCCGGTGCGACCGCCGCGCTGCATCAGCCCGGTAAAGCTGAAAACGATGTCGGTCGGGACATTGGCACTCATGCCCAATAGTTCACACATGCTCGGGTTCTCGCTTCAATCCTGTGACTCAGCTGGCGCCTGCCAACGAAGCGGAAACTCTACAAACGCGGCTCGACCCTGGCACGACTGGCGTTGACCGCCGGTGCCGGCTTGCGCGCGGCAGGTCGGGCGAACGGCTCGTCGTCATCCTCGGCATCCGCTTCACTGGCTGGCTGTTCGGCCACTGGCTGGGGCTGACGGGCCTTGCGGCTCTTTTCAATCGGCCAGCGAATCAGCACGAACAACAGATACAGGCCAAAGGCGAACATGCCGTACATCAGCAGGTCCGACGCCGCACGCCAGACGTTGCTGCCGACCTTAAGCGCCAGGTCCATGGCACTGATGGCCAGGGCCGGAGCGTATTGCTCGCGCGCCGGATCGACGATAGTCGGGGTGAACAGCAGCACCAGACCGATCACGCGCAATGGCTCTTTCACATAACGCCACATCCAGCCGGTCAGCTTGAGCCACACCCACAGACATCCCAGCGCGGCGACGGCGTAGAGGCTCCAGGCGATCGTATAGTCGTTGTTGATCATGGTGTCCGTGGTAAGGCAGGTAGAGTGGCGCTTATGATAACGGCTTTTCGCCCAACGGGCTTGCCCGGCATAAGTATTCGCCCGCCAACCCTGTAAATCAGGCGCTACGCCAGGCCCCTTACGGTTTGCACCTTCTTAGAGACCCGCCCATGTCCGCATCCAAAGCCCTCACCGCAGCCCCGACCGCCCGCCGGGCCGACGGCACCGATCCCTACGCCTGGCTGCAAAACCGCGACACTGACGAAGTGCTCGACTACCTCAAGGCGGAAAATGCCTGGCAGGAACAGCAACTGGCCACAGAAAAAGACCTGCGCGAGAGCCTGTTCCAGGAGATCAAGGGTCGCATTCTGGAAACCGACCTGTCGCTGCCCTCCCCCTGGGGCCCGTTCCTGTATTACACCCGCACCACCGAAGGCGACGAGTACGCCCGCCACTATCGTTGCCCGCGCCCGGCGGACGATTCCCAGCAGGTCGATGAAAGCCGTGAAGAACTGTTGCTCGACCCCAACGTACTGGCCAACGGCGGTTTCTTCTCCCTCGGCACTTTCAGCATCAGCCCCGACCATCAGCGCCTGGCCTACAGCCTGGATACCAGCGGCGAAGAGGTCTACCAGTTGTACGTCAAGGAACTGGCCAGCGGCGAAGTGCGCAGCCTGCCGTTCGAGGACTGCGACGGCAGCATGACCTGGGCCAACGACAGCCAGACCCTGTTCTTCGGCGAACTGGACGACACCCATCGCCCCGGCAAGCTGTATCGCCATCAACTGGGCGAAGAAGGCGCCGAACTGGTGTTCGACGAGCCGGACGGGCGCTTCTTCCTGCATTGCTATCGCAGCAGCTCCGAGCGGCAACTGATTGTGCTGCTCAACAGCAAGACCACCAGCGAAGCCTGGGTGCTGGATGCCGAGCATCCGCAAGACAGATTCGTCTGCCTGGCGCCTCGGGTCGAAGGCCATGAGTATTTCCCCGATCATGGCCAGGTCGATGGCGTCTGGAGCTGGCTGATCCGCAGCAATCAGGACGGCATCAACTTTGCCCTCTATCAGGCGGCCGAACAGCCCAGCGCCGTGCCGACCCGCGCCGATTGGCAGACCCTGATCGCCCACGACGAAGCTGTCATGCTCGAAGGCGTCAGCCTCAACGCCCAGGCCCTGAGCCTGAGCCTGCGTGAGGGCGGTCTGCCGATTATCGAAGTGCGCCCGCAAGGCCTGCCCGCCTACCGCGTGCAACTGCCGGACGCCGCCTACAGCCTGTATGTGCAGGACTCCCTGGAGTTCAACAGCGACAAGATCCGCCTGCGCTACCAGTCCCTGAACCGTCCGGCGCAAGTGCGTCAACTGACCCTGGCGACGGGCGAACAACAGGTGCTCAAAGAGACCCCGGTGCTCGGCCCGTTCGACGCCGACGCCTATGTCAGCCAGCGTCTGTGGGCCACGGCGCCGGATGGCACCCAGGTGCCGATCAGCCTGGTGGTCAAGCGCGAACTGCTCGGCCAGGCCACACCGCTGTACCTGTACGGTTACGGCGCCTATGGCGAAAGCCTCGACCCGTGGTTCTCCCATGCCCGCCTGAGCCTGCTGGATCGCGGCGTGGCCTTCGCCATCGCTCATGTGCGCGGCGGCGGCGAACTGGGCGAGGCCTGGTATCGCAATGGCAAGCAGGAGCACAAGCAGCACACCTTCGATGACTTCATCGCCTGCGCCGAACACCTGATCGCCCAAGGCCTGACCCATTCCGAGCAACTGGTGATCAGCGGCGGCAGCGCCGGTGGGCTGTTGATCGGCGCGGTACTCAACCAACGCCCCGAACTGTTCAAGGCGGCGATTGCCGAAGTGCCGTTCGTCGACGTACTCAACACCATGCTCAACCCCGACCTCCCGCTGACCGTGACCGAATACGACGAATGGGGTAACCCGGCCGAGCCTGAGGTCTACG
This sequence comes from Pseudomonas sp. JUb42, assembly GCF_024807945.1. Taxonomy (GTDB): domain Bacteria; phylum Pseudomonadota; class Gammaproteobacteria; order Pseudomonadales; family Pseudomonadaceae; genus Aquipseudomonas. The sequence continues at coordinate 454,876 of NZ_JANUFD010000004.1, forward strand.
CACGCATCAAGGCCTACGCACCGTACGAAAACGTCAGCGCCCAGGCCTATCCGGCGATGCTGGTGATCGCCGGATACAACGACAGCCGGGTGCAGTACTGGGAGGCGGCCAAGTGGGTGGCCAAGCTGCGCACCCACAAGACCGACGACAATCTGTTGCTGCTCAAGACCGAACTGGGCGCCGGGCATGGTGGCATGAGTGGGCGTTATCAGGGATTACGTGACGTAGCTCTCGAATATGGATTTATCTTCAAGGTGCTGAAGCTGGCCTGATGGAACTACGGCCCGATCCCCTGTCTTAATATCTTCAGCCCGCCGACTTGCGTCGCGCGGGCTTGCAACCTTTCAATAAAATCGCCAGACAAAGCGACACGACCGAACCATGGCAGAACAACCGTCTTACCTGAACAACGCGATCCGCGACATGCTGATGGACTGCGGCATGTTCGACGCCCTGTCGCCCGTCGATTTTCAGGCGGCGGCGGGTTATTTCAGTATCAGCAGCATCGCCAAGGGCGAAGAAATATTTCATGAAGGCGATGCAGGGACCTTCATGTGCATCATCGACGCGGGCAGCGTGTCGGTGCAGAAGCTCAGCCCGGATGGTCAGCAGGTCGAAATCGCCGTATTGCGCCGAGGCCGGGCCCTGGGCGAGATGGCCGTACTGGACGGCGAACGCCGGTCGGCCACTTGCATCGCCGCCTCACCTTGCCAGTTGTTGAACCTGGGCCGGGATTCGCTGGACAAGATGATCGAAGAAGCACCGAAGATCGCGGCAAAGATCATTCGTGCCCTGGCGATTTCCCTGTCCAAGCGCCTGCGTATGGTCGATGGCCAGCTGCTAGCGCAACAGGTTTAAGGTCTAGACACAGAAACCCTGTGGGACCGGCTTTAGCCGGGAAGGCCCTAAAAAGCAATACATTTGCATTGATCCTGCCAATGCCTTCCCGGCTAAAGCCGGTGCCACCGAAACACTTCTTCAAGGCTTGCCCGGCGCATCCTTGTCGGCATCGGGATTCTGCTCAAGCCCCGGCAGCGCCTGATCCTTGGGCGGACGTGGCACTTCGATTTTCGGCAGCAGGGGCGAGTTGCCCTGAGTGCCGCCAGCGCGCGGAATGCTCGGTGGCGTGACTTGCGGGTAAGGCGTCGGCGTAGCAGTACCCGGTGAGCCCGGCGTCAGCTCGGAGGCTGGCGGCTGGGTGTTATCAGCCTGGGCAACCCCTGCCATGAACGGTACAACCAGCAGCGCTGCAGCAAGCAAAATAAAGCGTTTCATCAATGGCCTCCCATGCCATGCAGTCAGAATGCGGCTCAGGCTACTCCTTGCCTGGCCTGTGCGGGCAAAAACTTGCCTGGCCCGCCAGTTCATCCGTCAAAAGTCGGCAGCCGAACGCAGCGCGAAGCGCTAGACTGGCGCCATTACTGAACATGAACAGGTGACCCCATGAGCTCGGCCAATCCTCCCTCCAACACCGCCAAGCTGGACCGCATCCTCGCTGATGCCCAGCGTGACCGCGAGATGGGTTATCGCGACAAGGCGCTGCGCATGTATCCCCACGTGTGCGGACGCTGCGCCCGGGAGTTCGCCGGCAAGCGCCTGAGCGAACTGACCGTGCACCACCGCGACCACAACCACGACAACAACCCCCAGGACGGCTCCAACTGGGAGCTGCTGTGCCTGTACTGCCACGACAATGAACACTCGCGCTACACCGACCAGCAATACTTCTCCGACAGTTCCCTGAGCACACCCAAGACCGCCAAGGCGACGCACAATCCGTTTGCGGCACTTGCTGGATTGATGAAGAAAGAAGACTGATCCCCCCGACGGCAGGCACCCAAGCGGGTCCTGCCGTATAATCGCCCGCTTTTCCCAGCGAGCAACTCCCCGTGGCCAACAAACGCTACGCCTGCATCGGCCTGTACAACCCCAAGTCCCCGGAAAACGTCGGTTCGGTCATGCGTGCCGCCGGCTGCTATGGCGTGGCTTCGGTGTTCTACACCGGCAAGCGCTACGAGCGTGCCCGTGACTTTGTCACCGACACCAAGAAGATCCATCAGGACATCCCGCTGATCGGCATCGACGACCTGAAGAACATCCTGCCCTTGGGCTGCATTCCAGTCGCGGTGGAATTGGTCGATGGCGCCCGTTCATTGCCTGAATACACCCATCCGGATCGCGCGCTGTACATCTTCGGCCCGGAAGACGGCTCCCTGGACAAGGAGATTCGCGACTGGTGCGAAGACGTGGTGTACATCCCTACCCAGGGCTGCATGAACCTGGCGGCGACGGTCAACGTGGTGCTTTACGACCGCATGGCCAAGGGTAACAACACCCGTTCAGGCCCGCAGTTCGGCCGTGAACAGGTCGATCCGTCTGCCGAACGCTGATCCAATGGAACAGTTCGGCGCAAGGGGAGTCAGTTGAACTGACCCGACTTTTTCCGCCAAGGAGAACCCTCATGAGCGACACCCCGATCATTGAACGCATCGAAACCCCGCTGCATAACGGCAATGTCCAGCAGAACGTACAGGGCTGGGAGCGCATTGGCTCCCTGGCCGGCGGCGTGCTGATGATGGGCAAGGGATTGCGTCGTGGCGGCCTGCTGGGGCTGGTGCAACTGGCCGTTGGTGGCGCCGTACTGGCTCGCGGCATCACCGGCCATTGCTCAGCCAAGAGCCTGCTGGAAAAGACCCGCAGCGACCTTGACGTCGCCCGCCTGCGCGTTCGTCGCGCCGGAGCCGAGCTCAGCGCCCTGAAGGACGATGCCGAGGCCCTGGCCAAGGATGCGGTGAACAATGCGGCCGACGCGTTGAAGCCGACCAGTCATTGATACAACGCAAGAGCCCATGGGAATTTTGTGGCAGCGAATTCATTCGCGAATGAATTCGCTCCCACCCCCATGATCTGTCCTGCTCAGCCCGCCCGAAAAATCAGGTGATCTTCCCAGTCATCTTCCGGCACGCTGCCTTCGGCGAGCATGCGCCCGGACTGGGAGATGCGCTCATGATGCACGGCATCAGGGTCGCCGCAGACCAGGTGATGCCATAGCGGCAGGTCCTTGCCCTCGCTGACCAGACGATATCCGCAGGTCGGCGGCAACCATTTGAATTCGTCAGCCTTGCCCGGCGTCAGCTGGATGCAATCGGGCACCGAGGCGCGCCGATTGGGGTAGTCGGTGCACTGGCAGGTCTTCAGATCCAGCAGTTTGCAGGCGATGCGCGTGTAATAGACGCTGTTGTCGTCCTCGTCTTCAAGCTTCTGCAGACAGCACAGGCCGCAGCCATCGCACAACGACTCCCACTCCTGCTGATCGAGCTGGTCAAGGGTCTTGCGTATCCAGAAGGGTTCGACTTTAGCGGCCATGGTGTGGGGATTTCGGTATCAGGCTGATGAAAGGGGCGCCAGTCTAGTGACTCCAGCGTCACGAACCAAGTGCAGACGACTATTGGCACAAACAGACTTGTATCCACATTGCCTGCACAGTAACTTTAGGCAGTTTTCGCGATGCCTGCCGTCCACGGCCCATCCAGTTATTTCCCCTCTCAATCCACTGTCAGGCCATAACCCTTATGAGCAGCAATCCTCGTATCGCCGATCACACCATTGACCCGCAATTTACCGAACGCTGGTCGCCTCGCGCCTTCAGCGGCGAAAGCATTCCCCAGGACACCCTGCTGAGTTTCTTCGAAGCCGCACGCTGGGCACCTTCGGCCTACAACTCGCAGCCATGGCGCTTTCTCTACGCACGTCGCGACACGCCGAACTGGGAGCGTTACCTGGGCCTGCTGAACGAGTTCAACCGTAGTTGGGCACAACATGCGGCGGCGCTGGTCATCGTCATCTCCAAGACCACCTTCACCGCACCTGGCGCCACTGAAGAAACCCCGGCCCTGTGGCACACCTTCGACACCGGTTCGGCCTGGGGCCACTTGGCCCTGCAAGCGAGCCTGAGCGGCTGGCACACCCATGGCATGGCCGGTTTCGATCAGGAACTGACCCGCAAGGAACTGAATATCCCCGAGGGCTATGCCCTGCACGCGGCTGTGGCCATTGGCAAGCTGGGTGACAAGGCAAGCCTGCCGGATTACCTGCAGGCCCGCGAAACCCCAAGCCCGCGCCGCCCGCTGGCGGAACTGGCGGCTGAGGGTGATTTTTCGCTGTAATCCGCGCGACGCGCAAACACACTGTGGGAGCGGATTCATCCGCGAAGAAGTCAGTACATTCGATACAAAATTATCGTCTGAACTAACGCTTTCGCGGATGAATCCGCTCCCACAGTGGTTTTTGCGTGTCTCTACCGAAGTCAATAGCCCTTGGCGAAATCCACTTCCCCACGCAACGGCTCACCCGCAACGAAGGCCTTGAGGTTGTCGGCAAACAACCGGGTCATCGCCGGTGGCGAGGTCGGCGCGGAGCTGTGGCCAGTCAGCAACAGGCCCCAGGCGGTCCAGAACGGATGGCGTTGTGGCAGCGGTTCCTGACGGCAGACATCAATCACCGCCCCGGCCAGATGGCCTTCCTTGAGGGCCTCCACCAGATCGGCATCAACCACTGACACGCCACGACCGACGTTGATGAACAGGCAGTCGGGATTGAATTTGGCGAACAGCCCGGCATCGTAAAGATCGTGAGTCTGCGGCGTATTGGGCAGCAGGTTGATCACGTAATCCATCGTCCCGACCATCCGCTCCAGATCCGTCAGCGCCGCCACTTCAATGAACGGTGCCTGGGTCCGTGCCTGGGAGGCAATGCCATAGACCTCGATACCGAACGGCACGAGGAATTGCGCAACGCTCTGGCCGATATCACCGGCGCCGACGATCAACGCCTTGCGCCCCTGCAGGCTGTGGCCCGCACGATTGTCCCACTTGCGCTCGACCTGGCTGACCAGGCGGGCCAGGACCTCGCGCTCGTGACCAAGCATATAGGTCAATACGAACTCGGCCATGACCTGGCCGAAGATGCCCACGGCACGGGTCAGGCGGTAATCCCGGGGCACGCCGTCGACCAGCAGCGGCGTGATGCCTGCCCAGGTCGATTGCAGCCATTGCGGTTTGTGGCCCTGGCGCAGCAGGTTGGCCAGCAGGTCCGGCTGGCCCAGCCAGACCGGGCAGTCTGCCGCCAGGCGGGACAGCTCGGCGGAATCGCCGCTGCTCATCACGGTAATATCGGGAACCGCCTGGCGCAGCAATTGGGTGTAGACAGCGTAATCGTGTTCAGCAATCAGCACACGCATGGTTTCAAAACCTTAAAAAAACCAGACCTGCGCCCACCTGCGGGGTTACCCCTCATTCTTCCGGGCGCATGCCAAAACAGTCCTGGGCGCAAGATCAGACAGGATCGTTGCGCCGCAGCAATTCTTCGGGCAAATGCTCGATGTATTCGTCTTCAGCCGGCGGCATCTGCAGGTGGTAGCCCTGCTTTTCCAGGTTATCCAGCACCTTGTGGATATCCTCGCGCGCCAGGGCACGCTCCGGGCTCAGGACCAGATCGAAGGCATGCAGCGCCTTGCCAAAGGCGACCATCAGCTCAGGCGGCACACGCTTGAGCTCGTCAGCCTTGAGCACATAGAGATACATCTCGTTGCGCTTGGAGCTGCGGTAAATGGAGCAGATACGTTTCACGGCTGTTCTCCTGCGGTAGCCAGGCTGTCGAGCAGGGCCTGGCCCATGCGTTCGCGACGCCAGCCACGCAGCGAATCGGGTAATTGGTAAGGACCGTGGGGGTAGCCGCTCTTGAGCAGGGCTTCCAGGGTCTTCTTGCGCAACATCAGCTCAGGAGCCATTTGCAGCTGCTCGGCATACTGCTGGCCAATGGCGCGCAACGACTTGAGCACGGTGGCGGCGTCGATCGGCAATGGCTCGGGCAAGGTCTTTGGCCACTGCTCGGGCGGCAGGCTGGCGGCACGCTTGATCAGGTCGAGAATGAACTCGCCGTCCTGACGCACGGTCTTGGGGTGCATGTCTTCGATTCGCGCCAGGGCAACCAGGTTGTCCGGCTGGGTCTTGGCCAATGGCCAGAGCGAATGCTCGCGCACGATACGGTTACGCGGCAGATTGCGCGCACGGGCCTGCAGCTCGCGCCAGGCACACAGCTCACGCAGCACTGCCAATTGCGCCCCGGACAGCTTCCAGGCCAGCTTGGCGTCGCGATAGGCTTCGTAAGGATCGGTCTCGCGGCGCAGGTTGGCCACCAGTTCAGCGCCGTCTTCCAGCAGCCAGGCGTATTTGTCGTCCGACAGGCGCGGGCGCAGGATCGCGTAGACCTCAGCCAGGTGCACGGCGTCTTCGGCGGCATAGCTGATCTGGGTCGCCGACAGCGGACGCTGCAACCAGTCGGAACGGGTCTCACCCTTGGGCAGTTCGATGCCCAGCACTTCCTGGACCAGGCGCGAGTAACCCATGGAGAAACCCAGGTTCAGGAAACCGGCCGCCAGTTGCGTATCGAACAGCGGCGTCGGCAGGCTACCGGTCAGGCGCAACAGGACTTCGAGGTCTTCGCTGCAGGCGTGGACCACTTTGACCACGTCGGGGTTTTCCAGCAGGGCGGAAAACGGTTGCCAGTTGTTGATCAGCAGCGGATCGATCAGCCAGGCACTCTTACCATCACCGATCTGCAACAGGGCGGCGATGGGATAAAAGGTGTCGACCCGCATGAATTCGGTGTCGAGGGCGACAAAAGGCAGGGTCTGCCACTGTGCGCAATGCAGGGCGAGGCTGTCGTCGTCGCGAATCCAGTGAATATCGATGGCCACACGGCTCTCCCTTGAAGAATGGCGCGCAGTATATATCGCCATCAGCGATTACCGGGCATCTGTCCTGCAAGTCTTGATCATCTTCATCTTGATAGTGGCCAATACTGGCGCCAGACACGACCGGTCATCGGATGGTTCAGGCGCTCTTGCGCAGCACATACACCCGCCACATGGCGTAGCCGGGCAGGACGTCGTGATGGCTAAGGATGTCGAAGCCGGCATCGCTGAATTCGGCCTCGATCTGTCCGCGACCGACCACGAAGCGATTGTTGCGCGGCAGTGCCTGCCCGTCAGTGGCGCGACAGTGCTCCAGGCGCTTGCGCCGCCATGACTTGATGTTGCCATCAACCCACAGAGCAATGATCGCGGTGTCCCGGGTGACGCGGTGGAATTCGCTCAGCACCGCAGAGCGCTCATCACTGCTGGCAATGTGATGGAACAGGCGCATGGAGAAGATGCAGTCCACGGCATTGTCGGACAGATCAATAGCCAGGGCCGAGGTCTGGAAGGTTTTGATGCGTTGCAGGGTCTGCCCGTCGCAGCGGGTTTCGCCAAGGGCCAGAGCATCCTGGGATGGATCGGCGGCGAGGATCACCCGATTGGTATGTTCAGCCAGCACCGGCCAGAAACGCCCGGCCCCACTGGGCAAATCCAGGACCAGGCCCGGTTCGCCCGCGACCTTCAGGGCCTGCCGGGCCAGTTGCCGGTCACGCCAGAGCCCGAGGCGGTCGCACAGGCTGGCCGGGGACTGTTGCAGATAAGTACTACTCATTGGCCAGCGTCCCGCGACAACCCGCGAACATATCCAATTGCGCGTTGTAGACCTTGGTGTCGACCTGCAACAGGCCCAGCATCGAATGAAAAAGATTGTCCTGGCTCAGCGGTGCATTGCGTTCTTTCTGCAGACACTGGGGATCGACCGCGAAGGACTTCTGATAGCTGTCGGAGAACCAGGCGAGCATGGGTACGTGCTTCTGTTGATCCGGTGCCAACAGGTACGGCGTGCCGTGCAGGAACAGGTTGTATTCGCCCAGGGATTCGCCGTGGTCCGACAGATAGAGCATCGCGGTATCAACCCGCGACTGCTTGCGCAGCAAGTCGATCAGGGTCGCCAGTACATGGTCGGTGTAGACCAGCGTGTTGTCATAGGCGTTGACGATGCTTTCCCGCGAGCAATTGTTCAAGGCGTTGCTTTCACACACAGGAGTGAATTTCTCGAACGCCTTGGGGTAGCGCTTGAAATACTCCGGACCATGGCTGCCCATCTGATGCAGGACCAGCACGGTGTCCTGATCCAGGTTGTCGATAAAGCTCTGCAAGCCTTGCAGCAGGATCTCGTCGCGACACTCGTGGTTGGCGCACAGCAGCGGGTCTTGAAGATTGCTCACGTCCTGCAGGGTGACACGGTCGCAGGTGCCCTTGCAGCCGGACTGGTTATCGCGCCAGATCACCTGCAGGCCGGAGCGTTGCAGCACATCGAGCAGCCCTTCCTGATTCTTCGCCTGGCTGGCGTTGTAGTCCTTGCGGCCCATATTGGAGAACATGCACGGCACGGACACGGCGGTCTCGGTGCCACAGGAATGCACGTCGCTGAAGGCAATCAGGCCGTTTTCCTTACTCAACTGCGGCGTAGTGTCGCGACCGTAACCGAGCAGACCGAAGTTCTCGGCCCGGGCGCTTTCGCCCACTACCAGTACGGTCAGGGATTTGCGTTGATGGCTGGCCCAGCGCGGCGAACGCTGGGCGTCTTCACCGATTTTCACGAAGGGTCGTTGGGCCGAGACCACTTGCTCGCTCAAATACCCCATCGACGCACCGATGTAATTACTTGGCACCACCATCAGACGCAGTTCGTGGTGATTGCGCAACATCGAGGACAGCCCCTGATAGTTGATCATTGCCACAGCGCCGAGCACCGCCACGCAGGCGACGCTGACCAACGCCTTGCTCAGCAACTCACGCGGCCAGTGGCGATAATTGATCGGGGTTTTCCATAACAAGACAGAGGGCACGGCACCTAACAACAGCAGATAAAGTCCCAACTTGAGAGACAATAAACCCTGTACTTCCGTGGCATTGGTTTCGGCAAAGTTGCGAAACATGCCAGCGTCAATCATGACGCCATATTCATTGGTGAAATAAGCCACACCGGCACTGATAAGAAACAGCGCCGTCAGTAGCGGTTTCAGAACACGCCGAAAAGCAAATAACGTGAGGAAGATATTAAAGATGCAAAACACCAGCAGACCAAAGGCCACGCGCAGTGCGAGGCCCTTACCGTCAAATTCGGTAATCGAGAATACATGTTGCCAAAGAGTGGCGTTAAACCCGAGCAGCAAAAAACAACTGGCGAGCAAAGTCACCAGCTCGGGACGGACGGCTTTAACGTTCAGCATAACGGTCTGCTTGATTAATGAATTACGCCGGAGCGATCGAGCTGGGCAACTCCTCCGATAGCGCAGACTTTAAGCAGACCGCCATCAATTTTTCGTGAAAAGGATGCGAACAAAAGGTCCGACGCCTTTTATATTCAGGGCCTCAAGGTTTCAGCGTCGTCCAGGCATAGGCGTCGCGATCCAGGTCGACAATATCGACACTCAGCTGCACCTCAAGGTCGCTCGGCCACTCGCACACCCCTTGCAGCACGGCCAGAAGGCTCGCAGACAGCTGGCGTTTCACTTCCGCCGAGCGGCCATTGAACAGCGCCATCTGCACATGCATGAAGCCACGGGGCGTGGACAGGGTCCCTACCTGAAATTCCCCGACCGCGACGGCCTTGCTCTGGATATCCGCCTCGGAGGTGAACTGGCCGGAGGCGAACAGCGCCTGGTTCAACGCCAGCAGGGTCCGGCGTACATCGAACGATGGCAGGTTTGGGGTGTATTCCAGGGTCATGTGCGGCATGGGGTGGTCTCGGTTTTTTGCAGAAGGGAGGTCATTCGATCGACATTAAACCGTGCGCAGTAATCCCGGCAAGCACGGTTCTGTGGGAGATCCCGCCGCGCTGTCGCGTCGCAAACAATTGGCAGTGAGCGGGAGCAAATCGTGTGGGAGCGAATTCATTCGCGAATGGGCCAGTACATCCGCACCATTTGTGAGGTCTGGAAAGTCCGCATTCGCGAATGAATTCGCTCCCACACAGCTTCAGTGGCGCAGTAGATTTGGCGTTCTTTGATTAGCGCCAATCGTTGCCCTGTCTTGTGTGCTGTACCTCAATCCCATTTCCGCTGCCCCGCTAAGATGGCGCAGGTCCCAATTACAAGGAAGGCAAGCGTGATGCAACCCGACTTTGCTCCGCTGATACATATCGACTGGAAAACCCCCGGCGGCGAACTTCTCGAGCTGTTCCGGCATTACTACCCCGACATCAGCGTATTCAGCGGCCCGACCTTCGAAAGGCTGCTGGATGAACTGACCACGCAAATGCCGGAAGTCTGCCTCCAAGCACTGGCCCCCCTGCTGGCTCGACAAGGGCTTGAACTGTGGAATCTGGATGCTGGCGGCGATGACTATCGACCGGTGATCATCCCCGCCGATCAGCGCCAGGCTTTCATCGAGCATTGGCAGCACTCTGAAGACGAGCTTGAGTTGACGCCGCAATGGATCGAGCCACATCAGCCCGCCCCCATCGAAGCCAAGCCCGCCAAAACCCGAAGCAAGAAGCTGAACCTGCTGCAGGACGTACACGACTTCCCCGGCCCCACCTACATCAACGAACACCACTACAGCAACGGCTGGGCCTCCATCACCGAGCAGGATGATGAGCAATGGCTGTGCTTTCTGCTCGATTTCAACCAGTGGCCGCCCGCCGAACAGGACATGCTCGAAGAGCGCAATGACAACATCGATGGCGCTGATCTGTGGCTGCTCGATGCCAATAACGATCGCAGCCTTTGGAAACGCCGGGTGTACCGCGGCAGCGGCAGCGGCGAGGACCTGTTCCAGTACGAAATCCGGCAAGACAACGACACTCAGCGCTTTGGTCCGGCGCAGTTGCAATGGCCGGAATTTGAGAACGCTCCCCTGGTAATCGACTCCCAGGTGTTCGAACGCCAGTACCTTTATGAGCCCGATCGGCTCTGCCGGATCTGGCGGATTACCGCTGACTCCAGCGAAATCATCTTCGAGCACCCCGGCGAAATGACAATACTGGCTATCGGCCCCCGGCGCGTGTTGTTCATGGAGATGGGTGGCCCGTTGTGCTGGATCTGGCATCAGGACCAGCCACAGCAGGTCACCCCTGCCCAGCCGTTGCCGGTTGAAGGCTACAAGCTCACCCGCTCGGCGGTCTATCTGGGCGGCGACGAAATCATGCTGTTCAGCGAAAGCCAGCGGCCGAATCTGGAGGATCCGCGCTTTGGGGAGACCGTGCTGAATGCGTGGCGCTTCGACTTTCTCAGCGGGCAGGCGACCCAATCGATGCTGGACGGTTTCGGCAGCGAGATACGCCAGCAAACCCAGATGCTCGTCACCCAGCCCAAGCGCACCGTCACCCTGCGCACCTTCCACGGCCAGATTCACGCATCACGCGGGCATGGCGACTGGTGGGTATGGAACTACCGCTCCAATAGCTTCGGCACCCAGACCCTGGCCTGGTTGTGGAATCAAAGCAGCAATCAGGTGGTCAAGCTGTCCTCCAAGGATACCCCGCGCATCAATCCCTACATTCGCTATCTGCCCAGCCAGGATCGCTACCTGGCTTTCGAAGACGATTTCGTCGCCCGGCTACCGGCGTTCGCCGAGATACTTGAAGCCAAGGGCAGCGAGGTCCTGAAGTTCGACTGATCCGCTGTTTTGCGAGGCGCAAAAAAACCGCATCAGGTTGCCCTGTTGCGGTTTTTTGTGGGGCTTGTCAGAACGCTATCAGAGAGCGCTGCGACGGTACGAGCGGTAGTTCGGCTGCCAGAAATGATGCTGGATCGCTTCGATCAGCATTTCTTCCGTGGTTTCCAGCGCCAGGCCTTCAGCCTGCGCCTGCTTGGCTACGGCCAGGGCGATCTTGCGGCTGACTTCCTGGATCTCTTTCAACGGCGGCAGAACAGCGTCGCCCTTGCCAGTGACCATTGGCGAGCACTCGGCCAAAGCGTTGGACGCCGCCATCAGCATCTTGTCGGAGATGCGCGTGGCTTTCGCCGCGATAACACCCAGACCGATACCCGGGAAGATGTAGGAGTTGTTGCACTGAGCGATATGGAACGTGCGATCGCCTACAGTCACCGGAGCAAACGGGCTACCGGTTGCGACCAGTGCTTCGCCATTGGTCCAGTCCAGCACTTCCTGCGGCGTCACTTCGACTTTCGACGTCGGGTTCGACAGCGGCATGACCAGAGGCTTGGCGCAATGCTTGTGCATCTCGCGGATGACTTGCTCGGTGAACAGGCCGCGCTGGCCCGACACACCGATCAGCACGGTCGGCTTGCCGTGGCTGACCACGTCCAGCAGTTCCGGGTAACCGGCGCCGCTCGACCAACCGCTGGTATCGGCGGCTTTCTGGGCGAGGTTTTTCTGGAAGTCCAGCAGGTTGTCCATGCTGTCGGTGAGCAGGCCGAAACGGTCGACCATCATCACGCGTTTGCGTGCTTCGGCTTCGCTCAGGCCTTCGATGACCATGGCAGCGATGATGTGCTCGGCGATACCGCAACCAGCGGAACCGGCACCGAGGAACACTACGCGCTGCTGGCCCAGGGTTTCGTTCTTGGCCTTGCACGCGGCGAGCAATGTACCCACGGCCACCGACGCGGTGCCCTGGATGTCATCGTTGAAGCAGCACAGCTCGTCGCGATATTTCTCCAGCAACGGCATGGCGTTGGTCTGGGCGAAGTCTTCGAACTGCAACAGCACGTCCGGCCAGCGACGCTGCACGGCTTCGATGAACAGGGCGATGAAATCTTCGTATTCCTTGCCCGTTACGCGCTTGTTGCGCCAGCCCATGTACATCGGGTCGTCGAGCAGCTCCTGGTTGTTGGTACCCACGTCCAGCACGATCGGCAGGGTGTAGGCCGGGCTGATGCCACCGCATGCGGTGTACAGCGACAGCTTGCCGATCGGGATGCCCATGCCGCCAATGCCCTGGTCGCCCAGGCCGAGAATGCGCTCGCTGTCGGTGACCACGATGATCTTGATGCGGTCTTTGGTGGCGCTGCGCAGGATATCGTCGATGCGGTCGCGTTCAGGATAGGAAATGAACAGGCCGCGGTGGGTGCGGTAGATTTTGGAGAATTCCTGGCACGCCTGGCCAACCGTCGGGGTGTAGATGATCGGCAGCATCTCTTCCAGATGCGAGTCCAGCAGGCGGAAGAACAGAGTTTCGTTGTTGTCCTGGATCGAGCGCAGGTAGATGTGCTTGTCCAGGTCGGTAGCGCATTGCTTGTATTGGCTGTAAACCCGAGCCACTTGTTCTTCGATCGTCTCTACGTTCTGCGGCAGAAGACCGATCAGGTTGAATTCGACCCGCTCTTGCGGGGTAAAAGCACTGCCTTTGTTCAGCAGGGGCATTTCCAGCAGGGACGGACCTGCGTAGGAAATGTACAACGGACGCGAAGTTTTGGTCATTTTCTCTAATCGCCTTTTTCGTCTACTCGTAATATCGGTACATCGACGGCACGGGCAGCCTGGCATTTATCTTTTTCTTTTCGCCGGCTCATCAGACCCGCACCGGAAAAAAGTCCGGGTGCAAGCAAGGGACATATCTTACTCGCGATGCATGGCATTGCGACATTTTGTCACTTATGTCGTGGCGAAATGATGTCGGCGATACGCAATGCGAGCGTATTGAAGGGGAATTGTGGGAGCGAATTCATTCGCGAAGAGGTCGGTACATTCGCCTCATCTTCATCGCCTGGAACACCGCTTTCGCGAATGAATTCGCTCCCACAGAACTCACTCCCAAAGCAACCACGGCTGTCAGACCTCACGCTTGAGCAGATAGGTATCCATGATCCAGCCATTGGCCTTACGCGCCGCCTTGCGCGTGCGCTCGATCTCGTCGGCGACGTCCTTGAGCTTGCCCGAGATAAGGATTTCATCTGGCGTCCCCAGGTAAGCGCCCCAATAGATATCCAGCTCGCGGTCCGTCACGGTGCGGTAGCTGTCCAGGGCATCGAGCATGACCACCACGCTGTCGACGTTCTCTGGGTAGCCCTGAGCCAGCCTGCGCCCGGTGGTGATCTCCACGGCCTGACCGATATTATTCAGCGCAACCTTGTGCCGGGCCGTCAGGGCCTGGACGCTGGTGATGCCGGGAATGACCTCGTAGTCGAAGACATGACGGCCGCAGTGCAGAATGTCGTCGAGGATTCTGATCGTGCTGTCATACAGAGACGGATCGCCCCACACCAGAAACGCCCCGCACTCGCCGTCGGCCAGCTCTTCGCCAATCAGTTGCTCGAACGTGCGCTGCTTTTCGCTGTTCAGGTCATCGACCGCCTTGAGGTAATCGCCCTCCCCGCGTTCGCGCTCAGGATTAAGCGCCTCGACAACCCGGTAATCAGCCTCGTCGATATAGCGCTCGAGAATCTCGCTGCGCAGCAGATTGAGCTTTTCCTTGCTCTGGCCCTTGTCCATCAGGAAAAACACGTCGGTCCGGTTGAGCGCCTTGACCGCCTGAATCGTGATGTATTCAGGGTTTCCGGCACCGATGCCGATGATCAGGATCTTTTTCATAAAGGCTTCCGGCAACCCCGCACATGAATTAATCTTGTGTTGATCTGGAAAATAATGAGTTTGTTTCATGCAGGCCGAGCTGTCGACAATGCGCGCCACTTAACCCATTGGAGACGTATTGCTATGGCATTGGCACATTCTCTCGGATTTCCGCGCATTGGCGCCGACCGTGAACTCAAGAAAGCCCTGGAATCCTACTGGAAAGGCGACATCGACCAACAGGCCTTGAAAACCGTCGGCCGCAACCTGCGTGAACAGCACTGGGCCTTGCAACGCGACGCCGGTATCGAGCTGCTGCCGGTGGGTGACTTCGCCTGGTATGACCAGGTTCTCGGCCACTCCCTGGCCTTCGGCGTGATTCCCGAGCGCTTCGCTCCAACCCTCGGCGAGCACGGCCTGCCGACCCTGGACACCCTGTTCGCCATGGCCCGTGGCGCCAGCGTCGCCTGTTGCGGCGAGCACTCCAAAGCGCAATATGCCCAGGAGCTGACCAAATGGTTCGACACCAACTACCACTATCTGGTCCCGGAATTCAGCGCTGACCAACGCTTTCTATTGAGCTGGGAGCAACTGTTCGACGAAGTCGACGAAGCATTGGCCCTGGGTCATAAGGTCAAGCCGGTGTTGATCGGCCCGCTGACTTACCTCTGGCTGGGCAAGTCCAAGGGCGATGATTTCGACAAGCTGGACCTGCTCGAGCGCTTGCTGCCGGTGTACGGCGAAATCCTCGGCCGCCTGGCACGCAAGGGCGTCGAGTGGGTGCAGATTGACGAGCCGATCCTCACTCTGGACTTGCCACAGGCCTGGAAAAGCGCCTTCGAACGGGCTTATCACATCCTGCAATATTCGCCCCTGAAGAAGCTGCTCGCCACCTACTTCGGCGGCCTGGAAGACAACCTCGTTCTCGCGGCAGAACTGCCGGTGGATGGCCTGCATATCGACCTGGTCCGCGCGCCAGAGCAACTGGCCAGCGTGCTCGACCGGCTGCCGAATTACAAAGTGCTGTCCGTGGGCGTGGTCAATGGCCGCAACGTCTGGCGCTGCGATCTGGACAAAGCCCTGGCGCAACTGCAACAGGCTCAGCAGCGCTTGGGCGACAATCTCTGGGTGAGCAGCTCCTGCTCACTGTTGCACAGCCCGGTGGATCTGGGTCGTGAAGACAAACTGGATGCCGAACTGAAGAGCTGGCTGGCCTTCGCCGTGCAGAAGTGCCGCGAAATCGCCGTGCTGAGCAAGGCCGTGATCACCCCCCAGGACCTCACCGTGCAGCAGGCCCTGCAGGACAGCCGCGCCGTTCAGGCCAGCCGCCAACAGTCCAAGCGCATCCACAACGCCGACGTACAGGCACGCATCGCCGCCGTCACCGTCGCCGATAGCCAGCGCCATTCGCCGTTTGCCCAACGCATCGAAGTGCAGCGGGCACGCCTGGATCTGCCAGCGTTTCCGACAACCACCATTGGTTCGTTCCCACAGACTTCGTCGATTCGTCTGGCGCGCCAGGCCTACAAGCAGGGCAAAATTTCCATCAGCGATTACACCGACGCCATGCATCACGAAATCCGCCATGCCGTGCAGGTGCAGGAGCGTCTGGGCCTGGATGTGCTGGTACATGGCGAGGCCGAGCGCAATGACATGGTCGAGTACTTTGCCGAACAATTGGACGGCTATGTCTTCACCCGCTTTGGCTGGGTGCAGAGCTACGGTTCGCGCTGCGTCAAACCGGCGATCATTTTCGGTGACCTGAGCCGCCCCCAGGCCATGACCGTCGAGTGGATCCGTTACGCCCAGACCCAGACCGACAAAATCATGAAAGGCATGCTGACCGGCCCCGTGACCATGCTGATGTGGTCCTTCCCCCGGGAAGATGTGTCGCGCAAGGTTCAGGCGCAGCAACTGGCCCTGGCCATCCGCGATGAAGTGGTCGATCTGGAAGCCGCCGGGATCAAGATCGTCCAGATCGACGAAGCTGCTTTTCGCGAAGGCCTGCCACTACGCCGTGCACAATGGCAGGAGTATCTGGACTGGGCGGTAGAAGCGTTTCGTCTGTGCGCCTCGGGCGTGCGCGATGAAACCCAGATCCACACCCACATGTGCTACAGCGAGTTCAACGATGTGATCGAGTCTATCGCCGCCATGGACGCCGACGTGATCACCATCGAAACCTCGCGCTCGGACATGGAGCTGCTGGAGGCCTTCGAAGCCTTCGATTACCCCAACGATATCGGCCCTGGCGTTTACGACATCCACTCGCCAAGGGTTCCTGCGACCGAAGAGATGAGCAACCTGCTGCGCAAGGCGGCCAAGCGTGTGCCGGCCGAACGCCTGTGGGTCAACCCGGACTGCGGCCTGAAAACCCGTGGCTGGCCGGAAACCGAAGCGGCATTGGTGAATATGGTGGCGGCAGCGCGGCAGTTGCGCGCAGAGCTGGCGTAACACCGTCTTTTTTGTATGAGCCAATTGTGGGAGCGAATTCATTCGCGAAGAGGCCGGTGAATTCGATACATCTGCGTTGATCGAAACGCCGCTTTCGCGAATGAATTCGCTCCCACAGATTCGCCGTCACACTGCCCTCTTAAAGGACCAGCGCAGGCAACTCTACCACCCGCATGCGCCATATCCCGTTGAAACGCAGATCCACCGCCGATAACGGCTCGATATCGATGGTATGAAAAGCTGTCGGCGGGCACTGCAATACCCGCATCAACGCCGCTCGCAGCACAAACGGATGGCTGATAGCTACGACATGCCCCGTGCCTGTCAGCCCGTCCATCCATTCCCCCACCCGCTGGCACAGGCGCGCGATGGACTCCCCGCCATGGGGCGCCGCCTGCCAGTCGCTCATCCAGGCGCCAAGTTCGGCCTGCTCGATCTCTTCGATGCTTAAGCCCTGCCACTGGCCAAAATCACAATCACGCAAACCTTGATCGACCTCGGAATGCTCGCTGAACAGTGCTGCGGTCTGCCGGGTCCGCAGCTCCGGCCCGTGCAAGAAACGGGTTCGCCGACCTGAAAACTGACTATATTTACCGGCCTGGGCCTGCCAATCCATGATCAGCGGCTCATCCGCAGCAAAGCGGGCCTTCTTCTGCGCCAATGTCGCGGCATGGGATACCAGAGTGAGGCGCAAGGCCATTGTGCAAATCCTGTGATGCGTGCTTGCCGAAAGCGTACACTAGGTGCGCTGTATCCAAATATTACGAAAAAAGAAGTCGGTCAAAAACCGACGCGGTCGCGCCACTGTGGTCGGCTCCATGCCGAAAGCCAGACCTTTCTTCGATCTTCCCACCGTAACCGGGACGCGTAATCCCTAGAGGTAATCATGGCCTATAGCGCTGCAAGTCAAACCGATATCTCCATTCCGACCATTCCCTTGGGCGAAGTCTTGCCCTGGGCGATCTTTGGCGGCCTGCTGTTGATGCTGGCGTTGTATTTCGTCGGCGCCGAGCAAGGCGCAACCGCAATGTTCTCTGGCGCGTACGTTCACGAATTCGTACACGATGGCCGCCACCTGCTGGGCTTTCCCTGCCACTGATTTGAGGTTTTTCCAATGACTGGTCGTTTACTCGTCAGGGGCATGCTTGTCGGCCTGATTGCTGGCCTGTTGGCCTTTGGTTTTGCCAAGGTCTTCGGCGAACCGCAGGTTGATAACGCTATCGCGTTTGAAGAAAGCCAGGCTCACCACCATTCCCACGGCGACGCTGCAGCAGCGCCGGAAGAAGAAGAGTTGGTCAGCCGTGATGTACAAAGTACCTTCGGCCTGCTGACGGGCGTGGTCGTCTACAGCATGTCCCTGGGTGGCATCTTCGCCCTGGTGTTCGCCTACTCCCTGGGCCGCATCGGCAAGGTCGGCCCACGCGGCCTGTCCGCCCTGCTCGCCCTGGCCGCGTTTGTTGCGGTATTTGTCGTGCCAGGCCTGGTCTACCCACCGAACCCGCCATCCGTGGGCGACCCGAATACCATCGGCCAGCGCACCAAGCTGTTCTTTCTGATGGTACTGGTGTCCCTGGCCGCCGCCGTGATCGCGATCAACGCCGGGCGCAAATTCATTGCCCGCTCCGGGCTGTGGAACGGCGCCATCAAAGGCGTTGCCGCCTACCTGGTGATCGTCTCGGTGGCCGCCTACCTGTTCCCCACCATCAACGAAGTGCCGGAGGGCTTCTCTGCAGTCCTGCTGTGGAAATTCCGCACCGCCGCACTGGGCATCCAGTTGGTCCTGTGGACCAGCCTGGGGCTGATCTTTGGTGTGGTGGCCGAGCGATTGCTGTTGCCGGTGAGCAGGCTGTCCAAGGCTTGAGCATCTGCTGAGCGCAAGCTGGACGAAAAAAGCCCCGGGCGTGTGAGCGCTCGGGGCTTTTTCATGCTCGCCAGCCGCCGCTAAATCTCCGGCCGCTGCAACTTCACCCATTCCTGCACCGTCGGCCGATGCCATTGGCGCTGGGCATATTCCACCAGCGCAGAGGGCACTTCATCGCCGTTGAGAATCAGCCGGTTAAGCATCAGGGCCAGGTCGACGTCGGCAATCGACCATTGGCCGAACAGGTAGTCCGGATTGCCCGCCAGCAGTACCTGGGCCGCCGCGAACAGCTTGCGGGCCGCAGCCTCGGCAGCAGGCGACAACAGCGCACCCTTCACGCCATAGAACACCACCAGCGTGGAGCGCTCCTGCCGGATCGGCAGCAGATCACTGCGCAGCCAGGCCTGTACCTGCCGCGCTTTCGCCCGTAGCTGACGGTCCCTTGGATAGACCGGCGTCTGCGGCAGCACCTCTTCCAGGTACTCGGTGATGGCCGATGACTCGGACAGGGCGAAGTCGCCATGCACCAGCGTCGGCACCCGCTGGGTCAGGGACAGGCTGGCATAACCTTCTTCCTGGTTTTCCGATTTATCCAGGTCCAGGGCGACCATCTCGAACTCGATGCCTTTCTCGCGCAACGTGACGAACGTCGACATGGCGTAGGGGCTGGTGAGTTGGGCGTCAACGTAAAGCTGCAGGCGGGAATGGGGCATCGCACGATCTCCATATTCGATGGTGACCAAGCTACTGTATCCGGGAGCTTAAATGAAATTCGGGATTTTTATGGGGGCATTCCTGGGGGGAATGGCCGCAGAGGTACGCTCAAAATAAAGGTGGGCGCAGCTTCTGCCGGGACAGCTCAGCAGGATCGATACATATCTATCGCCTGCAACGATCGCCTTCCCAGCTGAAGCCGGTTCTACCCTGAGGTCCCACGGACATCACTTCAACGCATAGTCAGTCGGGAATCACCGCAATAACATCAATTTCCATCAACCATTCCGGCTGCCCCAGGGCCGATACCACCAGCCCGGTTGAAATCGGAAACACACCTTTCAACCATTTACCGACCTCGCGATAAACCGCTTCACGATAGCGCGGGTCGATCAGGTAGATGGTGATCTTGACGATATCCTGCAACTGGCTGCCCGCTTCTTCCAGCAATTGCTTGATGTTCTTCATTGCCTGCTCGGCCTGGGCACGGGCATCGCCGAGGCCGATCAGGTTGCCGTCAAAATCGGTGCCCAGCTGACCGCGAACATAGACCGTATTGCCAGCCCGTACGGCCTGGCACAAGTCGTTATCCAGCGACTGGTTGGGGTAGGTATCTTTGGTGTTGAACATTCTGATGCGGGTATGAGTGGGCATGCGGCACCTGCGATGATCGATTCTGAGTTGAGTGAGCAATGATCGGCCTTCCCTGGCCCTGGCCGGTTACAGCTTTGCAGCATCGAAATAGTCAGCGCGCACGGCGGCGCCGATCAGGTTGACGATGAGTCGACCCGCCGTGATGCAACTGATGTTGTTGACATCGATCGACGGCGTGATCTCGACGATATCCATCCCGACGACCCTGCCCTTCTTGACCAGGCCATGGATCAGTTTGCGCATTTGCACATAGGTGACACCGCCCAGCGCCGGGCCGGCGACGCCGGGCATGATGGAAGGATCAAGGCCGTCGGCATCGATGGTCAGGTAGTACTTGCCACCATCAGGAATGCGGTCCAGCACCGACTGCATACCGTGGTCATGAACGTCATAGGCAGTGATCAGGTGCGCGCCGTAATCGACGGCGGCCTGGAAGTCCGTCTCGCGGCCACTGCCCTGGGCACGCAGGCCGATCTGGAAGATCTCGCCAATGTGTTCCATTTCCGAAGCCCGACGGATGGGGCTGGACAGCCCTTCACGAACGCCATTGATCTCGTCGCGCCAATCCAGATGCGCGTCGATGTGGATCAAGGTAATCGGGCCTTGATCGTCATAGGCACGCAGAATCGGAATAGGAATACTGTGATCGCCGCCCAGCACGATAGGCATGGCGCCTGCGGCCAGTATCTTGCGCACGGCCTGCTCGGCACGCAGTGACGTAGCATCCAGGTCAGATGGATCGGCCGGGACATTTCCACAATCCACAACCTTGAGGTCGCGGTTGTCATAGATCGGACCGTTCACGTCGAAATCGTAGTGATGCAGGGCGCGACAGATACGGTCGCTCATGGCCCGGATGGCATCTGGCGCTTTGCTCTGGTCATTGCTGATGTGCTCGGCGACGTACGCCTTGCCGTAAGGAATACCGAGGATCGCAATGTGCGCGTCCAACTGATCGAGGTCGGTGCAGATGGGCGACCACAGGAAGCTCTGGTGTTTCTTGGACGGTGGGACGGTCAGCGGAAAGCTCATGGTTATCTCCAGGAAAGAAATTGAATGGACGGATTGCCGTGCGCCGGCGACTCAAGGCGTCATCGATAGAAAGCGTTGAAGTTCGGTGGTTTGCGGGGCCTGGAACAGCGCTTCGGGATCACCGACTTCGTGCACATGACCTTGGTGCATGAAGATCACCCGGTCGCTGACGCGTCGGGCAAAGGCCATTTCATGGGTGACCATGATCAGCGTCATCCCCTCGTTGGCGAGGCCTTCCACCACTTGCAGGACTTCGCCGACCAGCTCCGGATCAAGCGCCGAGGTGATTTCATCGCACAATAAAACCTGAGGATTCATCGCCAGGGCGCGCGCGATGGCAACACGCTGTTGCTGGCCGCCCGAGAGTTGGTCAGGGAAATAGTCGAAGCGCTCGGCCAGCCCGACCCGCGCCAGCAGTTTTTCCGCCTGGTGCCGGGCGTCCTCGCGAGAGGTGCGCTTGACCAGTCCGGGGGCGAGCATCACGTTCTGCCCGGCGCTCAGGTGAGGGAACAGATTGAAATTCTGAAAGATCATGCCGACGTTCTGGCGCAATTCGCGCATGGCCCGGCGGTCATCGTGGCGGATCGGCTGCCCATCGACGGTGACCGAACCTTGCTGAAACTGCTCGAGGCCATTGAGGCAGCGCAGCAAAGTACTTTTGCCTGAACCGCTGCGACCGATGATGCAGACCACTTCCTTGCGCGCGATTTTCAGGTCAATGCCGCGCAGGACTTCGTTGTCGCCGAAGCTTTTGCGCAGGCCGCGAATGTCGACCAGGGCAAAGGACTCTGGCAGGTTGTGTGTTTGCGAAAGCGTCATGGCTGATCGTCCTCAGCGGCGAAGAGAGTGTTCAAGACGGCGGCTGTACAGCGACAGCGGGAAGCACAGGGCGAAATACATCAGTGCGACCGATCCGTAGATGAAAAAGGGTTGGAACGTAGCGTTGGTGATGATCTGCCCGGCCCGGGTCATCTCGACAAAGCCGATAACCGAGGTCAGCGCCGTGGCCTTGATGATCTGCACCATGAAGCCGACGGTCGGCGCGATGCCGATGCGAAAGGCCTGGGGCACGATCACGTAGCGCAGTTGCTCGGCGAAGCTCAGGGACAGACTGCTGCCGGCCTCCCACTGGCCGCGGTCCACGGAAACAATGCAGCCGCGCCAGATTTCCGTGAGGTAGGCACTGGCATACAGCGTCAGGCAGATCGACGCGGCGACCAGCGCAGAGGTCTGGAGGCCAAACATCGACAGGCCGAAATAGACCAGAAACAACTGCAACAACAGGGGCGTGCCCTGAAAGACCTGGACATAGCCCATGATCAGCACGCGCACCAAGCGGTTACCGGTCAGGCGCAGGACCACCAACAGGCCACCCATCAGCGCGCCGCCCATGAAAGCGATCAGCGACAGGCCGACCGTCCAGCGCATCGCCAGAAGCAGGTTGCGGGCGATATCCCATACCGAAAATTCGAACATTGGACTGCCCCTTACCGACCGAAGATGAAACGCGGACCGACCCAGTTCAGCAGGCGGCGTAACGCCACAGCCAGGGTGAGATAAAGGCCGGCCACGATGATGTAGGTTTCAAAATTGCGGAATGAAGTGCTGGCGATCTGGTTTGCGGCGTAGGACAGCTCCTGGGTGGAGATCTGGCTGCATACGGCAGAGCCCAGCATGATGATGATGGTTTGCCCTACCAGTGCCGGCCATACCCGTTTAAGAGCGGGCGGCAGTACCACACGGGAAAATATCTGCCAGCGATCCAGGGCCAGGCTCTGCGCTGCCTCTAACTGGCCTTGTGGCGTTGACTCGATGCCTGAGCGAGCGATTTCGCTGACATAGGCGGCCAGATTGATCACGTTGGCGAGAATCGCCGCCGTCAACGCTGTGAGCTTCAGCCCCAGGCTCGGCAAGCCGAAAAAGATGAAAAACAGCTGAATGATGAAGGGCGTGTTGCGGATCACTTCCACATACAGCCCCACCGCCCAGCGTGCCCACTGCGGGCCTTTGCTGCGCAACCACCCACAGCCAATACCCAGCGCGGTGCCCACTACAGCGGAAAACAAGGTCAAGGCGACCGTCAGCAACAATCCCTGGAGCAACAGCGGCCATTGGTTGAGCACAGCCAGAAAATCAAAGGTCATGGGTGTATCTCTTGACTGGAAAAGTGAGGCAAAAGCGCACGGACGTCAGGCAGTTGTTGCGGCTGTTCAAGCCTCGACAGAAGCGCGCGCGCCTCATGCAGCGGCAACACTTGCGTGGCGCAGGTCAGAAACTTTGCACGTAACTGGGCGTGGCTCAGGGGGTTTCTCGCCGCGCCAACCGGCATTGCGCAGAATCTTTCCCGACTGTTGCCGTCCTTGAGCAGAACCTTGACCCAGGCGCCCTCCGGGGCTGACTCAAGGAGCACCGGGTCTGACCAGCGCGCGCTGCTCTGCAGGCTGATGCGCTGCATGCACACCACGACGTCGCTGCGCGCTGCCATGGTTGTAGTGACGTTATCCAGATCGACATCGCCCTGTAGCCAGGTCGCTGCAAGGGCAAACTGCAGGCTGAACCGTGCCTGCTCGCGTGTGACTGGCGCGTGATAAATCAGGTTCTGCACGACGATCGTCGGCACATCGCACTCAATTGCCTCGATGGCATCGGCGTTGATGGCGAACTCGTCAACGAGACCGCGCAACGCATCCACCGCTGCATGGGAAGACAGGCACACAGGTATGCGCTTGATATCGACGCCGGGCGTGATCAGGCTCCAGTCCCGGCCTAGCCCCTGCAGAATGCCAGTGTGCAGAACCCCGGCATTGAACATCGCCGCCAGCCCCCTCGAGTGTTCGACGATGTCCAACGGGCCACTGCTGCCCGCCTGCGCCAGCAACGCGGCAACCACACCTGTCTCGCTCGCGCGCCCAGCCATCAACACCTTGGCATCGCTGCCGAAACTGGCTTTCATGCCACCGGTGCCCGCCAACGCGATACCCAGTGCATGGGCGGTCTGTTCGGCACTCAGGCCCAGCCCATGGCAGGCTGCGGCACAAGCGCCCACGCAGCCCAGCACACCGGTGGTCCACCAGCCCTGATCGTAGATATGCCGGGTCAGCATCCTGGCCAGTGCGTACTCACACTCGGCCCCGACCACGAATGCCGTCAGCCAGGCACTGCCGCTCAGGTCGCGCAGCTGCGCCACGGCCAGGGCCGCTGGCATGATCACCGCCGATCCGTGGACGAATCCCGGATAACTGTTGTCGTCAAAATCCAGGGCATGAGCCGCCGCCGCATTGGCAAAGGCCGCTGCCGGCGCACTGAAGCACCGCTCGCCGCCCAACACCACACAGTCGCCCTCGGCGGCGGTAAGGCTGATCAGGGAACGGGCCTTGGCAGCCACTTCGCTGACACTGCCCGCCAGGGCAACACCCAAGGTGTCGATCAGGCAGCGTATCGCTACCGCCTGAACTGCCTCCGGAATATCGGCGAGAACGACGCTGGCGCTCCAGTTCGCCAACGCGCTCAGTACTGGCTTGGACGTCTTCATGGTTATTCAGGCAACTGGCCAGCAGGTGCGCCCAACCACTTCATGGAAATGGCATCCAGGGTGCCGTCGGCCTTGGCGGTGCGGATGATCTCGTTGACCCTGGCGCGCAACTCCGGCTGATCCTTGACCATGCCGATGTAGTTGGGCGAATTGGAAAGAATCACTTTGAGTTCGATGTCCAGCGCCGGATTTTTCTCTTTCAGCGCGGCAGCCACCGTGGTGCCGATGGCGACCATCTGGCTCTGCCCGGACATAAAGGCCGATATCGAGCTGTTGTTGTCCTCGAAACGCTTGGTGATGGCTTGGGGCGCCATGTCCGTCAGCTCTTTGTCCTGCATGGAGCCGCGGGTGACCGCCACGCTTTTGCCTGCCAGGTCAGCCATGGTTTTCGCGGGTATCGCTTTGCCACCAAATACCGCGTCGAAGAACGGCGAGTAGGCGATGCTGTAATCGATGACCTTTTCCCGCTCGGCGGTCTTGCCCAACGACGAAATGGTGAAGTCGGCCTTGCCCGATTGCAGGTAAGCGACGCGGTTAGGCGCGGTCACAGGTACCAGTTGCAGCTTCACACCGAGCTTTTCCGCCATCAGGTTGGCGACATCAATGTCCAGTCCGCGTGGCGCCATGTCCGGGCCGACAGATCCGTAAGGCGGGTAATCCACCGGCACCGCAATGCGTACTTCCTTGGCTTTGAGGATGTGGTCCAGTGCCTCGCCAGCCTGAGCGCCAGTGACTGCAAGCAAGGCAGACACGCCGACGCCGATGACAGTGGACTTGAGCAAGTGAAACGGTAATTTTTTCATGATGCAGCTCCGTCGGGGGTGCGTTCGAGTGAGGAAAACGTATGCGGCTTGGCAGGCAGGCTCAGCCCAGATCCCACCATTCACCCAGACTCAAGAGCTTCTCTTCGGTCTGGGTCACCGAGGCTTCGGTGTCTTTGGTGGACGTGGCCGAGAGCAGCGCCACAAGAATTTCGCTGATCAACATGGCGGGCACGATCGTGTCGTAGAACGAGGGGTTGTGGTTCTTGACGATGATCGACTCGGTGGCCATGCGTGCCGTGGGCGAGGTCAGGCTGTCGGTGATGGTGATGACCCGAACGCCTTGCTGATGCAGGTAGTTGGTCAGGGTGATCAGACGCCGCGAATAGCGCGGCAAGCTGCACACCAGAGCGACATCCCGGGAGGTTGTCTGGTTGATGATGGTCATCACGCCGCTTTCGCCGGATCCCTCCACCAGCCGCACGTTCTTGGCGAAATAAGACGCCACATGGGAAAACTGAAAGGCAACCCCATACGAGGAACGCATGCCCAGACAGAAAATCTGCCGCGCCCCCGCCAGCAACTGCACTGAACGCTCGATGGCGTCGAGATTCTCCGGGCTACAGAGGGCCTGGATATGTTCGATGGCGTTATTGGCCATGTCCTGCACGACACGATGAGCACCGACACGCTGATTCAACTCGATCAAATCGTGAGCGCGCGAACCGTAGGCGCTGTTCTGGCCGCGCAGTGAATCAATGAACAGCGCCCGCAGATCGTCGTAACCACTCAAGCCCACGCGCTTGGCCAGGCGAGTCATGGTCGACGGCGGTACATCAGCCAGACGCGCAAGATCGCGCATGGACATCACCGCCACTTCGTGGGGGTTATTCAGGATGAACGCCGCCGCAGTGCGCTCCTGCTTGGGGAACGACTCGAACTGCTGCTTGAGCGCGGTACACAGGGCATCTCGATCCATCTGGGCTACCAAACTTCGGAAGGCGGAAGATGGAGGAGCCATTGCAACGCTTGTGCCGTTTTTTTTGATGATTGATTCAAGTGATTCAAAACGCGTGTGCGGGGTTTTGTCGCACTTTCGGGGGTTAGAGCGGGTCAGTGGTTCGATTTCGATTGGCTTGATTCAAAATCAACCGGTAAAAAATTATCCGGGTCAAAACGGCTGACCTGCTGACAAGGGCAATGCCACAGGACGCGGCCCGATCATGGAGCGCGGTGGTGCGATGAGGGGCAATGGTGCACGGATGAGTGCGGTGGGAATGGGCGGATTGGATGTTGAAATGAAATCAGGCAGGAGCCGCCTTGGTGACGATCGGGTGCGAAGCGCCCGTAAAAGCGGTGGGTGACTGACAGGCCGATACCGATTTGAAAATCAGCACTCTAAAAGCTTCGATAGATATCTCAGGGGCGTGAACGCTATCGCCAAAGCGTTAGAGCACAAACAAAAAACCCCTGACATCTCACGATGATCAGGGGTTTTTCGTTATTCAATAATGGCGGAGAGATAGGGAGCAGTGGACAAATGCTCTGGAGACCCGAAAAAGCCAGCACCTACAAGGGTCTTTGCATTTTTTGCTACATATTTTTGCTACAAAAATACGTGAAATCGTCGTCTGCACCGACGCGGACTTTTGGCGTCTTTAAAAAAACGATAAAACTTAAAATATCACCACTGAAAACTCGAAACGCAAACCGTACCACAAGAAACTAAAATACCGTCAATCTTTAATATCCAAAACTTGAAACTCACTATACGAAAACACCGAAACTCTCAAGGTGCAATTCTTCTAAACCAATCCCTCATCGTCTGCCTTATCCGCTCCAACTCCTCCACCGATATATTCGTCATATGACAAATCGTATTACGCAGGTGAGATATGAGTCGAGCTTGCTGAACAAGAGCTTTATCCCTTAACAGCTCCTCAAAATGAGTTTTCCAACAGACGTCGATAACTCTTAATAGTTGTGGATATGTCATCAGCGACAATTTATCTCGGGAACCTAGCGCCATCCAGCTTTTAGCCTCTTCAGTTTCCTCCAGCTTTACAACTTCATCTTGGACATCTTTGGGAACTTGATCCCACCATTCATCACCGTTCTTGGCAATTAGCGCGCCGGTCACAAACTCCTTTAGATAGCTCTCAAAGACAAAAAACAGCCTATAGGCTTCAGACGCTTCGTATGCGCGCCTTACGGAGTCAGGAATAACAGCGGAAAGATCGTAATTTTCTGAAATCTTCAATGAAGGTGGTGTAATTAGATCAATCTTCTCATCGATAGAGGCACTGACACTCTGACCGAGCATTACAAAAAGCGCCAGTCTGGATTCATCAATCATTCAAATGTTTTCCTAATAGCATTAAAAATATTTAGATAAGTTTCCTCCGAACCATTAGATGGAAGATGCACCTGAATATTATAATGGAACTCCGGACGAAGCCCGGACGGTCTCTTTTTCTTATGAATTTCTTTTTCTTCAACATCGTCTTCTATAAATTCATCCGTTGCTTGCGGAGTCTTTTTCTCCCGACGTTGGTCCTCATCCGAAAAATCGGCCAACTTCAAAAGGGCATTCAACGTACCGGCAATTTTCCCTGTAACGCCCTTATCCGCCCCGGTAACTTGAGCTATCAGACCACGCAAACTCTCTCCGACAAGTAAGTGTGCAGATTCGTTCGCTTCGAATAATGGTTGATAAGCTCGCCGTATACCCTCGGCAATGGCACGCGGCGCTTGCCCGCTATTTTTAAGTAGATCGTAACTTGCTGTTGGCTTTCCTGACTGATCTAAAAAGCCGAGCGTTTTAAGAAGAGATATCAGAGGACGATCACCTGTTCCCTTTATCCCAAAAGTCTCCCCAAGCACTCTCGTAGTTAAAATATCTGGTTTTTTTGCTGACTCAATTGCTTCAAATAGCTTACCCACATTCTTATAAGTAGGAAGGTATGGTAATTCTTTAGCCATATATCACCTCAGAGCACAATAAGCATATTGTAATAATCGCCTGCAACCTAACACTGCCCATACATTAACATTCCTTACCAATATGGGCACAAATAGTCACCTAGCTTTTTCCGCCTGAATTAATCTGTGAACATCTACTACTCCGTCAATAAACGGTATCGCCTCATCAGTAAAGAACTCTCGAGACTTATTTACTCTAAAGCCTGTCAGCAATTTGTGCAGCGCTTGCTCAAGCTCGATAAAATTGCGAGTTGAGTAAACCTTGTGAACAGAGAACTCGAAAGGCACACCAGTTGTATAGAGTTGCAAAATTCGCTTTTCTATATTTTGAGATGTGAAACCTATTTTGATGATCTCGCGACCCTGCTGAGTATAGGTTCCTGTTTTCAAAACGTAGACGTTGCCGATGGATACGTCAAAGTCTTCAAGCTCAGGTGCATCTTCAGCAAGCTCACCAGTAGTCAGCGATACCTTGTAAGGTTTAGTGGAGTAGTCACAGAAAAATTCATCATTGGTCCTAACCACGCCATAAATCTGAGCCAACAGTGCATGATCTAAGGTCGTGTAGTGGCCCCGCTCAACGTTGCGAAGATGCGAAGGCGTACCATGGAATTCTGGATATTGGGCCTTTACGACCTCTTTGATCTCTTGCGGTGTCAGGGGCTGTTGAGAAGCCTCCACCACGGACCTGATCGTCTCTTTGAACGAGCGAGTGAGCATAGTCAAACATCCTTGTGATAAGCCCCGATGCTATCCAAAGGCCACCACAAGGGCAAGGTAAAGTGATTCAGCGGCTAGGACGCAACCCAGAAAAAAGGCAGGCGAAAAAAAACGGTAATTTGTAGGTATTTTTCTGCTTTACCACCTTAAAAGGCGATGCTACAGAAATTTGCTACATAATTACCGTTTTCTTGCCTTGTAACTCATTGATTTACAAGGGCTTTTAATAATGGCGGAGAGATAGGGATTCGAACCCTAGGTACTGTCGCCAGTACAACGGATTTCGAATCCGTCCCATTCGGCCACTCTGGCATCTCTCCAACGGCGCGCATGATAACAGCTTAACTGGGGAATGCGAGCATTTTGTCCAAGTTTTTTTTCGTGCTATCAAGCGCTTGCGTCGTTTTGAGGGTTACAGCGGGACGCCCAGACGATGGGCGACTTCTTCGTAGGCTTCGATCACGTCGCCCAGACCCTGGCGGAAGCGGTCCTTGTCCATTTTCTTCTTGGTGTCCTTGTCCCACAGACGGCAGCCGTCCGGGCTGAATTCGTCACCCAGGACGATGGAGCCGTCGCTGAACACGCCGAATTCCAGTTTGAAGTCGACCAGCAGCAGGCCTGCGTCGTCGAACAGCTTGCTCAGGACTTCGTTGACCTTGAGCGACAGTTCTTTCATGCGTACCAGTTGCTCGGCAGTGCCCCAACCGAACGCCACGACGTGGGATTCGTTGATGAACGGGTCGCCCATGGCGTCGTTCTTGAGGAACAGTTCGAAGGTGTAGGGATTGAGCTTGGTGCCCTCTTCGATGCCCAGGCGCTTGACCAGGCTGCCGGCAGCGTAGTTACGCACGACGCACTCGACCGGGATCATGTCCAGCTTCTTGACCAGGCATTCGTTGTCGCCCAGCAGTTTGTCGAACTGGGTCGGCACGCCTGCGGCTTCAAGTTTCTGCATGATGAAGGCGTTGAACTTGTTGTTCACCATGCCCTTGCGGTCCAGCTGTTCGATGCGCTTGCCGTCGAATGCCGACGTGTCGTTGCGGAACAGCAGGATCAGACGGTCAGCGTCGTCGGTGGTGTACACCGATTTGGCTTTGCCGCGGTAGAGTTCTTCACGTTTTTCCATGATGGGCTCCGCTTGCTAAGTAGATGGGCTAGGCGATATGTCGCCAGTCGAGCCCTGAATCTTGATCGGCCAGTTGCAGCCAGTCCGGGTCGCACCCGAGGGTGTCGACAAAACATTGCCGGGCCAGCTGCGGCAGGTTGTTCTTGCTGCTCAGATGGGCCAGCACCAGGTGCTGTAAATCCTGCCATCCCAGCTCGCTCACCAGATTGGCGGCCTGGTGATTGTTCAAATGTCCTCGTTCGCCAC
Source organism: Pseudomonas sp. JUb42 (assembly GCF_024807945.1). Lineage (GTDB taxonomy): Bacteria > Pseudomonadota > Gammaproteobacteria > Pseudomonadales > Pseudomonadaceae > Aquipseudomonas. The sequence goes on from NZ_JANUFD010000004.1 coordinate 485,356, forward strand.
CCACCCGCTGCTTGAGGAAGTACGGGTAATGACCCCGGGCCAGCAGGTCACGGCAATGGTTGGCTTCGATCATCAAGGCATCGAGGCCCTTGTAGCTGTGCAGTATCGACTCGCAGTACGAGCCCAGGTCGGTCAGTACGCCAAAGCGCCGCTTGCCGTCACTGAACACGAACTGGGTCGGCTCAAGCGCGTCGTGGGCCACGGCCACGGCATCGATGGTCAGCGCGCCGATCTGCAGCTGTTGGCCGCCGCCGAGCAACCCGGCAACTTCCAGCGGCTTGCGCAAGCCACGCTGGGTACCGCTGCTGAGGTACACCGGCAAATTGTAGCGCCGCGACAGCATCCCCACGCCATGCACATGATCGGCATGCTCGTGGGTTACCAGAATAGCGCTCAATTGGTGAGCGCTGAGCCCCAGCCGGGCCAGGCGTCGCTCGGTTTCCCGCAGGGAGAAACCGCAATCGACCAGCACGCAGGTGTTGTCGCTTGCGACCAGCGTGCCGTTTCCCTGGCTGCCGCTTCCCAGAACCGCGAAGCGCATTAACCCAGGTTGTCTTGAATCACACCCAATACACGGCGGGCGACATCGCTTGGCGCCACGGTATTGATGTTCTTCTCGACGGTGACCTGGACGCTGTCACCCACTTTGCTCAAACGCACCTGATAACGCTGGGCGCGGGCATCGATCTCTTCCTTGGTGGTCTTGCTGCCGAACAGACGGCCGAAGAAACCAGGCTGGTTTTCCGGACGATCGGCACGTTCCGCCAGGTTGATGTAGTACAGGCCGAGGCTGCGGTTGATGTCTTCCACGCGCCATTCACCCTGGTTCAGTGCACGGCCGACGCTCGACCAGGCACGGTCCAGGTCGGAGCCGACGTTGAGTACCGGGTTACCGCTGCCGTCTTCGCTAAGGGCTACACGGCTCGGGGCGTCGAAGTCACGCGCAGCGAGCAGGGAGATGGAGCTGCCCTTCTCGGCGCCGCGGCTCATGCTGGCGAGCATGTCGTCGGTCAGTGCCGAGTCCAGGCCCAGGTTGACGGTACGCGCCGGGAAATCGCTCTCGGTGGTGCTGCCGGCCGGGCGCTCGAGGCTGACCACGAAGATTTCACTGGTGTTGCGCTGCACGCCAGGCTCGATACGTACCCGCACGCGGGTTTCGCTGTCGGCGGACAGGCCGCTGGCCTTCAGGCGCGTGGACACGGCGCCGGACAGTTCGTCCAGACGCTGCCAGGTGGTGTTGAATTCACCGGTCTGCGGGCGGTCTTCAGCGATGCGGAAGCCGTTGTCCTCGAAGTACTGGTGAGCAATCGGCCAGACTTCGGCAGGCGAGCGCTGCGCGAGGATCCAGCGCGCATCGCCGTTCTTCTGCAGGCTGAAATCGCTGGACTCGGCCACGGTGGACAGAGGCTGCGGACGCGGCACGATGAATTCGCCTTTAACGGTTTCATCGGCAACATTGCGCGGAATCGGCAGCAAAGGATCCAGGCGCTTGCGCGTAGCGACATCAGAAGGCAGCTGCATCGGTGCAGTCTGGTGGGATTCCAGGTAATCACTGCTGCGATCCCGGAAGTAGCCCTCAGGACCCCAAACCCAGGAGCAGCCGCTGGTGCTGGTGATAATCAAGGCAAGTGCGGAAAGTCCGGCCAATCGCTTCATTGCGTAATACTTCCTCAATTAAACCAATACGCCGGACTGGCGCAGGGCCTGACGCAGCGGTTCGTGGCAGGGTTCGCTGAGCCAGGTGAGCGGCAGACGGATACCGTCCGGCATCATGCCCATTTCATGCAGAGCCCATTTCACGGGAATAGGGTTGGATTCGATAAACAGGGTTTTATTGAGCGGCATCAGTTTTTCATGGATCGCCCGGGCGGTGACGGCATCGCCACGCATGGCCGCGGCGCACAGGTCGCTCATGGCGCGCGGCGCGACGTTGGCGGTCACGGAAATGTTGCCCTTGCCGCCCAGCAGGATCAGCTCGACCGCCGTGGCGTCGTCACCGGAGTAAACCAGGAAGTCGCTGCTCACGCCTGCCAGGATATCCTTGGCGCGCTGCAGGTCGCCCGTGGCTTCCTTGATGGCGATGATGTTTTTCACCGTAGACAGACGGATCACAGTCTCTGCCTGCATGTCACAGGCGGTACGGCCCGGCACGTTGTAGAGGATCTGCGGGATGTCGACTGCTTCGGCGATGTGCCGGAAATGCTGGTACAGGCCTTCCTGGGTCGGCTTGTTGTAGTACGGAGTCACCAGCAGGCAGGCATCGGCACCGGCATTCTTGGCATTGGTGGTCAGTTCGACGGCTTCGCGCGTCGAATTGGCCCCTGTGCCGGCGATGACCGGAATGCGCCCTGCTACCTGGGCGACCACGCGACGGATCACTTCGATGTGTTCATTGACATCGAGAGTGGCCGATTCACCTGTAGTGCCAACGGCAACAATGGCGTTGGTGCCCTCTTGCAGGTGAAAGTCCACCAGTTTGCTCAGGCTGTCCCAGTCAAGACGACCCTGTGCATCCATTGGTGTGACCAGTGCCACCATACTGCCCGCAATCATGCAACCGCTCCTGCCGGAAAAAGAGAGCGGTAATGGTACTGGCGCCATCGGCCTTGTACAAGCGAAGTACCGTGCTCTGAGCATTCCCCTGAGCGATGGTTTTCGCTACCCTTCGTTCTTTGATTGGTACGGGTCATCTGTCGGCCTCGTTCAATCGATCGCTTTTACTGCCGCAATCCCCGTCCCAGCGCTGTCTGCGCGCCTTTTCCAGGCGATCAGGCGGTAGCGGTCGTGGCGGATTTCCAGCAACGGCGATCAACGAACGACTCACGCAAGCCCGCTTACGTACCGACCACTCATCGCTTAGGAATGCTGCATGTCGTCCACCCCCACAGTCCGCGAACAATTCCTTGTCATCAGTGCCCTCGGGGCCAACCCCATGGAGCTGACCAACGTGCTGTGCCGCGCCAGCCACGAGAGCCGTTGCTCCGTGGTCAGCTCGCGTCTGACCCGCCATGGCGAGTACAGCGCTCTGATCCTGCAGGTTTCCGGCAGCTGGGACGCTCTGGCCCGCCTGGAAGGCAGCCTGCCGAGCCTTGGCAAGAAACACACCTTCACCATCAGCGTCGTGCGCAGCGCCACCCTGGAGAGCCGTCCCGAGGCCCTGCCTTACGTGGCTTATGTCAGCTCCGCGTATCGTCCGGACATCATCAATGAACTCTGCCAGTTCTTCATGGATCACAATGTCGAGCTGGAAAACCTGATCTGCGATACGTATCAGGCGCCGCAGACCGGCGGCACCATGCTCAACGCGACTTTCACCGTCACCTTGCCTGCCGGGACCCAGATCAGTTGGCTGCGCGATCAGTTCCTCGATTTCGCCGATGCGCTGAACCTCGACGCCCTGATCGAACCCTGGCGCCCACAAGCTCCCATGTAAGGAATCGTCATGGCTGTTGCCGTCGATCAACCCGTAGTCAACTTCGAAGCACCGGCCACTGGCGGCCAGACCGTCAGCCTGTCAGCCCTCAAGGGCCAACAGGTGGTGATCTATTTCTACCCCAAGGACAGCACGCCGGGCTGCACCACCGAAGGCCAGGGCTTCCGCGACCATTACGCGCAGTTCCAGGCGGCCAATACGCTGATCTACGGGGTGTCCCGTGATGGCATCAAGTCCCACGAGAACTTCAAGGCCAAGCAAGAATTCCCTTTCGAGCTGATTTCCGACAAGGATGAAGCCGTCTGCCAGCTGTTCGACGTGATCAAGCTGAAGAAGCTGTACGGCAAGGAATACATGGGCGTGGACCGCAGCACCTTCCTGATCGACACCGATGGCGTGCTGCGGCACGAATGGCGTGGGGTCAAGGTGCCAGGCCATGTGGCCGAGGTACTGGCCAAGGCTGAGGCCTTGAACAAGGGCTGAGCAGATTATTTTGTGAAACCGGATTGTGGGAGCCGGGGGGGGGGGGGGGGGGGGGTGTAAAAAGAGCCAACACACCCCCCCCCCCCCCCCCACACCAAAGGGGGGAAGTAGGAAAAAAAAGAGCGCCACAAATGCCGATAAGAAAGC
>NZ_JANUFD010000005.1 GCF_024807945.1 Pseudomonas sp. JUb42
CGCTTAAAAGGCTAGAACTGGTGCCCACTTAAATTTAAGTGCACACCATGTCCTGGCTTTGCGGGGCTGGGTAGATGACTTGGCCGGACGCTTACACAACGTGAGCTTCAGTGAGTGTGGATGAGTTGTCCGGTTAGAGTGTACCCTTGCCAGACGTCAGGCGAACCATACGCCCAGCGTCAGAGTAGAGCCGTCTTCTGCATTTCCTGACGCTTCGGCGTTAACCTATATAGCCTCAACCTGACAGGCCACACTCCCAGGCCTATTTATGGACGCCAACGGAATGAGGGTTCCAATCCTAGGAATTGAATATGAGGTGCCCGTCTACGTGCACACGACCACTTCGGAGGTCACGACCACTAGCCCATACAGACTCGTAGTGGTTGATGAAAATGGTAAGCCAGCTCAAGTCCTCACTGAAGCCAACTTGCAAAGCTACCATTTCGACGAACAGAAGAACGTAACTCCGAATGCGTGACTGTGTAGCTCGTGCCTGGCATTTTGAGCCGCCCCCCCGTCAAACCAAAGACACTTTCGACATGATCCGGGGCGAGCGTGGCCTGAACGACAGCTGGACAGGGTACCGAGGCGTCTGTCCTTCTCAGACAGATCACCTCCCTACCAAGCACCGGTTACTGTCGCATGACTTTATTCCAGTCAACGAAATGTCCCGCAGCCTGTAGCTCACGCCCTAGGGACTGCTTCCAAGCCCCTGCGTCGTCCATCTGCTCCCAAACAACACCTGCAAAATCACTTGGGATCTCCAGCGCTCCGCGCTTAAGAGCACAAACCCTGTCCCGTCCAAGTCTGCCGATGAAATATCCCAGCTCCAGGAGCACATTTTGTCGAGCCCTAGGCTCAAGCTCACCGCCTTTCACTCTCCCCTCGTCGTCCGGGGTTAAGAGCACAACCGCGAAGCTTACATCTCCATGAGCTTCCACTTTCTCGATGACCGTTCGACCTCGATTCGCTTGCTCATGCAGGATGATGGCCTCGAAGCCGATCCGTTCTAGAAAGCGAGCAAGCGTTTCACGCGCACCGTTATCGTGGCCATGAACGATAAATATCTTATTTGAGATGGGTAGCTGCAAGCTTGGCTCAACGTTGCCATTCGATTCAACGTAAAGCTTGTAGTCTCTGACAAAGGGAATGAGAAGCTGCTTTGTAAACTCGCGAACCCCCGCGATTACCTTATTTCCGGCATAGAAGAAATTACGGCCAAAATCGGTTGCGAAACCCGGATCAGCGGCCAGCATGTCGATCAGAAGCAGAGTTAGACCCATCGTCTCCTTAGGGTCATCAGGCCAAAGGAGGGACGCGCTACCCACCATGCCACCTGCCGTACGCTCGCTTGCTTCTAGAAACTGGTCTACATCTAGACCGGCTTTGAGCGAGCTATTGATGCTTTCCAAATCAGGATTGTTCAGGAGAGCCGAAATTCTTTTCAGAGGGCGTTCGAAGGTTTGGAGATTCGCGCCTTGGAGGTCGAGCAGCGCGTTATTCAATTGCTTGAACAGATCAGCGTACATTATTCACCCGCTTCCATTCTCGCGGCCGAAGCACGCTCCAGGATTTCAGAGCGGTAGCGCTCTTTCATTTCAGCTGCAAGCGGCTCAATGATCGGATTGGAGGCGTAACGGCCAATGCATTCATCAATTACTGTCTCGACCTGCTGGACTGCTTCCTCGATGCTCGCAGGATCGTTGGGGTCGAAATTTACCGTGCACAGATCACCATCGAGATCCTTAAGTACTTCTTGTGCCTCTTTGAGCTGCCGCTGAAGCTGGTCGAGTCCTTTAAGCATAGTCATCACTCCTTCGGGTAATCTCAGAACAATATCACTAATTTTCTGACAGATGGATCCAAAAATCGGCAGGGCCGCGCATGACGGAGAGGAGCCGTACGATTACGGCCCGCACCGCCGGCGCAACGGTGACCCAGCCACTCGATGCCCATAATCACCTGGTGATTGATCGCTGCTTATCGCGGGATATTTCCCCCAAGCCCTCCTGCTAACCGGTGTGGCACATTGAGCTAATTCTTACGCATTCAGAATTCGCTCTATTCGCTGACGCGCAGCACCTGTAAGCCGTTTGACGCCTAGCAACCGCGCGACCTCCAATGCGGGGTCAGCCGCATCAATGATGCTCGCAGCGATGCGCAGCTCCTCTGCCGCAATTTCTTCAATCGAACGCGCATCGTTGGCCGATACGGGAACACGGTATGTCGACCATGCCATCACATCGCCTTCGGCGTGCCAGATGAATACCTCTTCAAAGCCCGCCTGCTGGACGTGATGGTGCTGATCAGCCAGCTCCAGCACTCGATCCCTAATCAGTCGACCAGATCGTTGGAAGCCATGCGCACGCGCTACACGTTGAACTAGCAGCGCATCGAGGATTGGCGCCTCTTGGCGAATCACCTCCTCAATAATCTGACGAAGCACTGGAATGTATTCAGGCACGTGAAACTGCTCGGCTTCGATCAATGAGGCGAGTGCCGAAAGATCAGCCACTCGATATTCACCCTGTCGCCCAACAGCAGTTTGGCGGCCATAAGCGCTAGCGATTCGAGCCTCAACCTCCAAAGATTGCTCATCACCGGAATCCATCGGGGATTTAATCAGGGCTTCTACAACCTCATCCATCTCTGGCTCCACGGCGAAGTCGATGGCGACCGTTGGAGCTACCGCTTCATCCGCTTGGATTGGCGCGACCTCCAACCGGGATTGATCCAGTAGGTCATTGAGCGCAGCGTGCAGCTTCTGGAGAGCGCCTTCCTTGTTCACCCACCACTCCGTGGACCAAAGGCGCAGCAGATTCCATCCCAAGCCCTTGAGAATCGCTCCGCGAACTTTGTCTCGGTCCCGAGCAGTGGCAGCGCTGTGGTAAGTAGCTCCATCGCATTCAACGCCAGCCAAGTAATCACCCGGCCGGTCAGGGTGAACAATCCCCAGGTCGATGCGGAAGCGCGATACGCCGATCTGTGGCACTACCTGCCAGCCAAGACGTCGTAGACCCTGGGCAACGGCCTCCTCGAACGGCGAGTCGTAGCCGCCTACAGAGCCTTGTATCGCTTCAGCCAGTGCCCTTGGGCCGCGCTGAGCAAATTCGATGAAGTGCTTCAAGTCACGAACGGCGCGGGCGTTGGTCCGGTTCAGATCGATCATTGACGGATCGAAGGATGTGAAGACGAGCATCTCGCGCCGAGACCGGGTGATGGCGACGTTCAGCCTGCGCCATCCACCGTCCTTGTTGAGCGGACCGAAGTTCATGGACATGACCGGCGCGCCCGCCTCCGTTGGTCCATAGCCTATCCCTAGCATAATTAGATCGCGCTCATCGCCCTGGACCGTTTCCAGGTTCTTCACGACTACAGGTTCGGTCTGTGTATCTTGGAAAAACGGCTCAATTTGTGGGTACTGCTTGCGCGCAGTATCCAGCAGATCGTTGATCAGCTTTTGCTGGTCAGAGTTGAGCGTGATGATACCGATTGAGTGGCCGGCAGCGACGAACGCAGGATCAGTCAGACGCTTTACAGTCTCGCTGACGATGGCTTCAGCCTCAGCTTGGTTGTAGCGGCCCTTCCCTTTCGCATAGACACCCTCAACCCTGCGCCACTCTACAGCGCTTGCACGGGTCTCCGCCGCAGGAAAGGTAATCAGGTTGCTGTCGTAGTAACGGTGGTTGGAGAACGCGATCAGGCTTTCATGGCGGCTACGGTAGTGCCAGCTCAGACTGTGGCTTGGCACCCCTGCCCCCAAGCATTCATCCAGGATGCTTTCCATGTCCTCGGCGGTGTCATCGTCACCAGCGCTTGGACCACGGCTGAAGAAGTTGGTAGGTGGCATCTGACGCGGGTCACCGGCGATTACCACTTGCTTGCCCCGAGCGATTGAGCCGATAGCATCCCATGGGGCAATTTGCGAAGCCTCATCGAAGATGACTAGATCAAATGGAGGCTGATCGGCAGGTAAGAACTGCGCAATCGATAGCGGGCTCATGAGCATGCAGGGAGCCAGACGGTTCAACGCGTCTCCCATCTCAATAGCCAACTGCCGGACCGGTTTGTGCCGGCGAGACTTTTGCAATTCGTGCTTGAGAATCGCGAAGCCGCTGCTCTTGGGGATGTCGTTCTTGGATGGAATAAGGCCGCAGAGCTTCGCCCGTATGTAGCGCACCGTTAGTTTCGCCAGTTCGTCGTCCAGACGAACAAATGCCCCGATGTCGCTCATGTGTTCGGCAGCGACGAAGTTTCTAAGAAGCGGTTCGCTGTCGATGCCATGGGTCGCAAACCAATGGGCGTAGGCGGTGACGAAGGTTTCTTCAGTAGAGGTTGGCGTCAGACGCCCTGCTTCCAGAGCTTGAGCCAGACTGATTAGCCCAGCCTCGGCAGCCTGCTCGCGCACTCGGCACCAGTCGCACCATGCCTTTAGCTGTTCTTCTTGTTGCTGAATGGAGAGCGAGGTAGCCCGCAGTGCAGTAACGGACGGATGCGTATCGGTGCTCGTTCCAGCCAATCCAGCAAATAGGCGTGCTGCATCGTCATATCGGGACAAGGCTTGTTGCAACACTGTCAACGCAGCACCAATTTGCCCACTTGGCGCCAGCATTTCATTCGCATCGATGACGAGACGCGCGACTGAGCCGCGCAAGGAAACCAGGTGGTCGGGTGACTCGGCGAGAGCACTCAGCAGCCCGCGCAGATTCTCAGCCAATATGACCGCACGCAGAGTGCGGGCACTGTCGCTCGTCAGACCTTGCCAGCCAGGAATCGACTGCATGTCGCTCGCCAACCGATCCAACTCGGTTAGCTGAGCATGGAGGCGCTCGAAAGTGGCGAGATCGGCAAGGGTATCTGGAAGACCCGCTGCACCACCCAATGTGGCTAATTTCTTCGCTACCTTTTTCTTGGCGAATGTTGCCAGGAACCAGAACTTGCCTTCAGCCTCTTGCCAATCACCGCGCAATTGGTCGAACGGGATACGGCGGCACGCTTCATCGGCGTAATCCAGTGAGAGGCTTTCCTCAAGCTCCCGATAGCTCTCGATCAACTGACACGCACGTCGAGCTGATTCGATACGCGTAACAGCATCGGGCGTAAATGCGAATGAAAGGTTCTGGCCATGGGATTCGACTACCAGAGTGATCACATCACATAGCTGCTGAATCTGAGTCACCTCGGCTACAGGCAACGACAGGTGCGTTAGTCCAAGGAGCTTCTCGCTTGTGGCGTTCAAGGCATCAAGCGCCTGCGGCAATTCTCGCGAGGCGCTAGCGATCTCTGACTGCCAGACGTTCGACCATTGGGTCTGCGACAGAGCGCCAAACTTGCCTGACAGGTCACGAGCGGCAGTGCCGTTTAAGCCAAGACGCCGGGAGAGGTCCAGTAAACTTCCGTACTCGGCAGCATCGTGCTGCGTGGTCGGGGTCCAGGTCAGTTTCGGCGTCTGAGGGCCGTGGTCGCGAACTACCCGGCCAATCGCCTGGTGCAGGGAAAGGCCGTTATCCCAACGTCGGTGCAGGACGTCAACCAACTGATTCAGTCGCGAACGAAGGGTCTGCAGCCGAGCAGCTTCGTTTTCCCACTCCTCGGCACTCAACGCGTCACTCACATCCCATGCACGATCCAGTTGCTTGAGCACTTCAACCTTCGACGCCTTGCTTGAATGCAGCTCCAGGCAGAACTCGCCCAGGCCTTTTTCAGCCAGGCGGCGATAAACCACATCCAGCGCTGCACGTTTTTCGGCAACGAACAATACGCGACGTCCCAACGCAAGGTTGTGCGCAATCATGTTGGCAATGGTCTGCGACTTACCGGTGCCCGGAGGCCCATCCATTACAAAGCTATGAGTACTGGCAGAAGCGACTACGGCTGATAGCTGCGACGAATCGGCGGGCAATGGTGCGAACAGTTGTGCTGGCGTTACAGATGAATCCAGCTGCTCAGGTCGGGGGAATTCGTCTGAACCAGAAAAGCTCTCTCCTGCTTCATTTGGCTCTAAGAGATGCTTGACCAAAGGGCTTTGCAGCAACTGCGCCGCGTTGGCGTTCAGGTCTTTCCACATCAGGTATTTGGCAAACGAGAATGTGCCCAGAACGAGTTCGGTGCTCACCTCAAACCCAGGCACATCGCGTACTGCTCGCCGCACCATATTCCAGATACCGGTCACATCGATGCCACTTTCATCACTCGGTAGTTCACCATCGAGCCCAGGGATCACCAGCTCAAAATCATGACGCAGCAGTTCAAGCAGCGTCATATTGAAACGTGGCTCCTCATCGAGCAAGCTCAACGTCACTCCGGACAAAGCGCTTTTGCGCTCAAGCTTCACCGGCAGCAAGACCAGTGGAGCGGAGTACGTTTTTACGTCGTCTGCGCTTTTCTTCCATTTGAGGAAACCGATAGCCAGGAACAGCGTGTTTGCTCCGCCCTCCTCTAAATCGCTGCGCGCTTTGCGAAACAGATCGATCAGCGTCGCTTCAAGCTTGACCTTTTCCAGACTCGCCAGGACTTCACCACGCGCGAGTGCTTGACGAGCGACTTCATCGACCAGGCTTTCGTTGTTTTGCTGCTCGTAGAGAGCAACATCACGGCCACTGCTTTTCAGGTCAGGTACCGGCACCACGCGAATGCGCCCGCCACTGGAAAGAAGATCTTCGAGGGCCGCCGGATCCGGGCAGAGAAGACGCACGCCCTTGGCGCTATCTGGCAGGTGCAGCAGGCGGTTGCGGGTGGTCAGATCAAGTAGTTTACGCTGCCAAAGCGTGAGCTTGCCGGCCGGACCGTCGCTGTCTTCGTTGATTTCGACATCGAACCCTGGGAGCGGCGGAGCATCTTCCAGCCCTTCAGCAGCGGGCAACGCATCGGCGCTCGAGTCGACCACCTCTACTGCTGAGACCAGCGCCATTGGACGGATCTTCTGCATGCGGGCACGATGCACGTCGATGGCCATGATGAACTGCTCATCATCGAGCTGCCGTTCGGCTGCGGCGACTGCCTGGCTGAAGCTAGGCGGATGCGCCCGCGTGGCCAAGGTGGTCTCAAAAACCAACATCTCCTTCAGATCAAGGCGCTTGCGCACTGCTGAGGCTTCGTCGGTCAGCAATTGCGAGAACTCTTGAGGCTGCAACCAGACACCTGCAAATGCGTGCCCCTTAGTCATCAGAAGCAAAGCGTTTAGTCCGGCCTGCTCCAGCGCCGCTGCAAACAGCAAGGCGGAGTCGAGACACGTCGCTACTCCGTTTTCCAGCACAACACTCGGGGGCCTGATTTTTTGGCCCTGTTGCTCGAAGCTGGCCGGAGGCAAGGCGTAGCTCAGTTGAAACCTGCATATCCCTGACCAGATGGCAGAAGCCAGCTCCCACGTGCGAGTTCGTGATTTGCTTTCATAGCCGTCAATACCGTCTTTCTTGCTTGCCCGGCGCAACACTTGCGAAGCTGCTTTGAGCACCCGGTCCACTGCTGGGTCATTGGGCATGCTGAAAGCAGCTAGCAGCTCGGGCATCGCGCTCAAACCGCCCCACTCTGTTCGGGCCAGCAGTTCTGTCGGGAAACGCTGCTCCACGAGTAGGCTATCGCCTTGAGCCAAGCGCATTACGACATCGGCGGTCAGGCTTTCGCTCAACCCAGATAGGTAGCCTCCATTGAGCTTGATATCGCGTTCGGAAATGCTGAGGCGGTCACCCGCATGGATACGGTCGATGTGCCAGGTTCGGCTTTCAACGAAGCCCGGATCGGTACTCAAAGTCAGGGTGAGGTTTTCTAAGGTTGTTTCTTCTTGGTTCCAGATGCTCAACTCACGTACGAGTGGTACCGCATTCTGGTGCGAGGCGAAGCCGATTTTACGGGCAATCAGCGCCTCAATCTTGATGTTCATTCACGGGCTCCTGCTGCTGCGAGCGCTGGCCTCATATAGAGGCCGCAAATGGCGCCTATAGTCCATTAGTAATCGACGGTTGGGAATTTGTTTATTATTGAACCATCCGGATTGAGGCGTTATTAAAGTTGAGAAGCGGCCGTTTTGCGAAAAGGCGCAATTTGCGTTTAAGGCTCGTCCTCGCCTACCCAGGATCCCTCGCCGGGCTCCCGTGGTTCAGCAGAGGATGAACCCGCTTGGCACTACCCATGAGATCCTGTGCTTCCCGACTCATTCTTGCCCAAAGGAGCTGCCCCTGGACGTTACGAAGACAGACCTGAATGCCAGCGACGTCTATCACATCCTCAAGGATGTCGTTCTCGGGGAGCGGACGATGCACCGAGGGAGCGAAGAGCCTTGCGATGGCCTTGGTCCAGGCGTGATGACTGTGTTGCTCATATCGCCTCCGGGACGGAAACCATTCGGATAGGCGTTGGGGGAGTCATGCTTATGAACCATTCGCCTTTGATTATCGCCGAGCAATTCGGGACCCTAGCCAAGCTGCATTCTGGCCGTATCGACCTTGGCGTTGGCCGCGCCGATGGTGGCGTGGATCATTCAACAGGCGCAGCCCTCAGACGACTAAGCAGCGGCGAAAGTTTTCCTGGAGGTATTGCCGAACTTCAAAACTACTTCGCTAACGAGAAGGCTCACAGGAAAGTACATGCCTATCAAGCAGAAGGCACACATGTCCCTATCTGGATTCTTGGCACCAGTATGTATGGCGCGAAGCTGGCAGGACGACTCGGGTTGCCCTATACGTTCGGGTCCCATCTGAACCCGATCAAACGTCGATGGCACTCCAGGCCTACAGAAATGAATTCCAGCCCTCCTCCGTTTTGAAATCGCCTTATGTCATGGTCGGAGTGAACATCGCTGCCGCTGAAACGGACGCTGAGGCTCAGTGGCTCGCGACGACACGGATGATGACTTTCACCGACCTCGTTCGCGGAAAGCTAGGTCCTACTAGGCCACCGATTGATGATATGGATGCTTATTGGTCACCAACAGAAAAGCTGCATGTGCAACGAATGTTGGCGCGGTCCATCGTGGGATCAAAATCCGCCGTAAAAGCGGAGCTGAAGGAGTTCTTAGTGGAAACCGGGGCCGGCGAGGTCATCATCGCCTTCGATATATACGATCACAAAGCCAGGCTGCGCTCCCAGGAGCTGGCAGCCCAGTGCATGACAGAATTGTGATTGCTACCTTCAGCGTTTGACGCGCGCTTATCATCCAACATCGAACTTGAAGATAACATCTACTCGGAATGGATCCAGGGGGCGTTAGGGCCGATGTCTCCCATGAAACCGGAAACATTGCGACCCTACATACTCGTAGTTAAAGCTTGTACTAGAACTGCCGATTACTTGACATGTGTGACGCGCAACGAGTCTTCACCGACCTCACCATCAAGGAGCCCCAGCCGGCTTCCCTAATAACTGACCCGAAGGACAAGCTCTTGAACCAACCTGCATCTGGGCTGCCTGAAAATTCCAGCCAGCGCTCTGAAACAACGAAATTAATGCGTAAAATACTTCGAAAGGCACCGAAGTATTGGAAGTTTATCGCCGGAGCTATTTCCCTTTACGCCGTAGGCGCAGCGATCCTGGCATTATACATCTATCTCTACGTGATTCAACGGGTGGATTTATTCATGCCCTCCGTTACAGTGAGCCCCGCACTGTTCGCATGGTTGACCTGCGGGGTCCTTATATTGCTCGCAGCGCTACTTTGTATAATTACGCCAGCCATCGTATTCACGGGAATGATATCGCTGTTCGGTCTGCCCGCTAAAGATGCAGCAAGGTTAACACCCCGATTAGCCTTTCTCATGGCAGGTGGATTTGGAGTGATGATCCTGGGTGCATACAAATTAAATTCAGACGATTTTGCTTGGTCATTTCTTGTAGTATGGCTGCTCGGAATTTTGGGTATTTCGCTACTCGTGGCAACTACGAAATTGCAACGATCAAGCTATCTGAAAAAAATAGAAGGGAAGAGTTGGTACAAAGTTAGAGCCGCGTGGATGATTCTCGGCGCATCAATAATCTACCTACTTACCGTAGCTGTAGGCATATATCCAACAACATTTATATCATGGTCTCACCCCGACGCCTCAACGCAATCTGGGGAACTTCTGGTCATGGGAATCTCTATTGCATGGATGGTCTTGCTCTGCATACCAACAATCACATTCTACAATACAGAGGGAGACCTAACAAAAAAGGTGTTGAATACCTTCAAAGCCGTCTGCTTTGCGGTCTTTGCGTTTCTTGTTATGTCACCCTCTTTGTTTGGACTGGTTGCTTATTCGGCGGCCTCAGCGGTCAAATTAAGGAATTCCCAAGTGTCGGAATATATTGTTAGCAAGAAATATCCGAAGGCAACTTTGGATAACGAACTTTGGAAGGTCAGAGAGCTAAAAGATGAAGAGAAAACTGTCACCATTCAAGCCTTCCCTCTGTTCAAGTTCGGCGAAACCCTCCTGCTTTGCCCTGCTAAATACGCACAGCTCGATAGAGATCACATTGCCGAAGTTTCTAAATATTGCTTTGCAACAAGCAGTTCCGAAATGACACTAGCCGCACCCACTCAATCAGGCAGAACGTTTTATCTCAAAGAAACCTATTGCGGCCGGGTATTTACAAATCCACCTTTGAAGCTCAGCCAAAAGCAGCAGTGCATATATGCGCCCCCCAAAGAGCAATCCAATGGCCTCATAATTTCAGCTCGTATGCGGTAATACGCCTATCAGCTTACGGCGGGCGACTTCGTTCGTGAACATGTACTCAAATTTAGATACGGAAGGCGACGCACTAGATGTGCGAAGATAATACCGGACAGCGGCCCGCACCATACGGATAGCAAAGGCAAGATCAATCTGTACTGGATTTTGAAAAAAGATCTCCCTGATGATACACCGTCATTCACAGCCTGCTATGGCTATGCGCAGCAGTTACCGAAATCGGACTGGACGCCGCACCGAAGGGTGAAATTGATCTAGTTTTGATTCACCCGGTGTTCGGCGTACTCTTCGTAAAATTCAACGCCGTAATCTCCGCTGTATTCTCCAAGCTTTCATTTTAGCGTAACTAAAAACATTATTCCTATACGCAGCATCCTCAAACCCCTCTATAAATGAAAGTAGACATTCATTATTTAAATAAGGCGCTGCAGAAAACAAGTCAAGAATTTCCAGATACTCTTGCTCAGAGTAAAACCCTGGAACAAGCGAGCCTATTTGCCTAGCATCACTTAACCATCTGTACCCTGACGCCCTAAATGCTGACGCCATAGTCGATTTCTCGTTTTCATCAGAAAGCCCAAAAATACAGGAAATCATTAATAACGCAATCATGCGTTCGTATGGCGAAGCAGTTACGGCACCTAAATTCATACTTTCCTTATAAGTTAAGCGCTCGTGAACAATAGGCTCACGACCATCGCAGTAGAGCGCTCTCGCCGGTCCGGCTGACCTTGCAACAATGCGACAAGACAAAAGTATCTGCATCGTCAGAATTGTTATATTTTTCAATAAGCTTGTTGAGACCAATTCGGGCTGTCCACTTAACGTAAACCATTCAGCAGTGTCTAGCCCAGCAAGCCACTTTTGAATTCTCATCCCAATTTCTGCACTAGGTATTTTGCTTGGTACACCGCCCCACCTCCTTGAGTAAGCAAATAACGGCGCTGAACCGACTTCAGTCGCGAAGGCCTCCCAAGGCTTATAAAACGTGGGATCATCTTCCATAACTATTAAAAGACAGCCATGGCGCAAGCAATAAGGTGCTGTTATGTAACACCATGACTTGCGCCATGCGGGCATGCCAATATTTACAATATCTTCCCGTATGCACATCCGACAGAAGCTGAATCTGTGTAGCGGGTGACTGAGTAGAGATGCTCTTGGTTTAAAATAAGATCTGATCAGTTCTTTTTTTAGGCCTCCGGCATCACAAACTCGATCAAACGCGGCACTGTACAAATCAAAGTCTGGGTCCTCCGAGTCGTCATAATACATCTCACCTTGATCGGAATTGAAGCTCAAACAGTTTTTGCTGTGGGCGGCTCTAAAAAGCCAAGATGCGAAAGTTTCGTCTATCAAAGGTTTTGGCCATCCTTCAAAGTGCATTTATCATCTCCAGCAAAAGACAGAAATGTCACAGCGCATTTTCACATACACCTAAAATGCCCAGGGATTGCTTATAGCTTCTCGCATCACGTCCAAATCTATGAATTCCTTTTCGTTTTTTATCGCAACTATGGCACTATGCTTTATGAGTTTAACTACGTTATCCATTAACCCATTAGTATTCGCTAATATAAATTTCACAGATGCGCTCTCGTATAAGCACGATGGCTTTTTCAGAGGAAGATTTTCTTCAAAAGCGGCTAAAAACGCTCTAAATACTTCAGATTCATTCCATCTAGGGAGATCATGAATGTAGTACCTACGCAGCAACTGTGCGTCATGGCGCAGAGCATTACGCGCTAAAGATGTACCAAACCCGATTACCGACAAACAATATGGCTCCCCCGACAGCCCTTTAAGAAGAGACAAGGTTTTTAACTGCTCCGGACGATTGGATAGCAATGCGTCATGAAACTCATCTATTACCAAGGCTCTAACGCGCCTCAAGGTAATAAACTCTTCAAGTTCGGCTGGCAAACTAGGCCTAGTTTTCTTCCTGACAGAGTTTGAAGCTCCTATTGCATCTAATAAAAGCTCTCTAAAGTTAAGGTTTCCTGGATTTTCATTCAATGCAAAAAAGGAAATTTTTTCGTTCCACCGTTCACTTATCAGCTTAAGCTGCCTAACTATGCTCGTCTTTCCACTCCCCCCCTCTCCGCAAATCAACATGCATGGAGCCTGTATCTGAGGCGGTGACTTGACCATATTGCTAATCATCCTAATCGCTAGAGTAGAATGTGGGCACTCGATCCACAAATCGTTCTGGACCGACTTAATCTTCTGCTCGATTGACAACCCCAACATATAACGCTTCGATTCTTTTATATGATCCCCATTCATATCAAGCATCCTCACTAGGAAGCGCTATAGGCTTATGGGTATAATTTACAATGCTTCTCTTATCATTAATATCCGACAATCCTAAATTTTTAGGTCGCGATTTTAAATCCGCATCGGTTAAATAGTCAGCGTATTCAGAGAATGATGCTCTCCTTTTCTTTTCTTTTCGCGTTGTCTTTGTACTTTCCTTAACAAGGCTTTCATTATCCCTGCGTAGCTGAGCAACTCTCACCGGGGTAATCCATTCAGGCTCGAGATTTCGCTTTCTTGATAAAAAATATTCCTCAAAACTACAATCTGAGGTTGTCAAATCCGCAAATGATAACTCAACATACTCATTTTCAAGTTTTACCCATATTTTGGATAAGGATAACGGATCATACTTTACTAATACTTTTTTTAACCCTATAAAAAGAGATAGAGCTGGCGACCAGTAATGCGAACCGAAAAGGGCAATTCCTTTCGGCGAGATATCCCGCCTCTCCTCTGGCATGAAATCAAGCCTAAACCTGAATGGGTCACGCACTAACTTAGGTTGGGTTAGTGCATTATTTTCCCCCATAAAACTACGATTCCAAGCATCTCCCGGGCTACATTCAATTCCACTATGGTACGTACCGTGATAGATGGCAACTTGGCCAGAAAACCATATGACAAACTCTCGAAAAGACAACACGGATTTTTTATCACTATCATACCCTTTTCGTTGCTGGGTATTAGAAAAGGTCGTGCCAGATAGGAAGTGAACGTGACTAGTCATCATCGTCCCTATCAATCTTTCAACATGACCTCCATAGTGTTTCTTCCCCGGAGGCCTGTATTCTGGTTTAATATCATATTCTTTGCAAGCAGCCTCCAACTTAGGAGATCTAAATTCTTTAGCGTTATCCATGTGAACAATAGATGGCACGCCATGAAATGGATAAATATCCGCATCAGCACCGATGCTATTAAGATATGTTCTTTTGGGAAAGGCAGCATGAGTCATTGCGCACGCAACCGATACAGATGAAGGATGATGATATCCAATATAGTAACCAAGTATAACTCTAGTATGTACATCTATAACAACAGTCAGCCACGGCCGACCGATAGGCTCGCGAGTTAACGGATCACACAGTATGACATCTACTAAAGTATGATCCATCTGAACAACTTCCAACGCACAATTAGTAACTCTAATACCCGGACGCGCATCAAATTTTTGATTAGCAGCCTCTGCCCCATATCTTAAAGTGTGAAGTTCTTTAGCATTAAGCAATTTTAGTCTACAGGTGACTGCGCCGATGCTAGGCGGGGTTATACCACTGAGAAGGCAAATATCCGTTACTTCCTGGTACGCCTTTTTAAATGTAAGCTTTATGCCCGAGCGTTTTTTGGAGATTGTTAGACTTATGATTTCCTCGACTTCATTAGTCAATCGCGTTTCCCCGACTTTCCTTCCCCGACTCTGACGCAATAATGAAAGCATACCAACTTCGGAGCTATAGCTCTTTAACATTTTATAAAGCTGTGTCTTTTTCACACCTAGCATCACCATTGCTGTTGAATGGTCAATTTCTTGATTTTTAAGCTTTCCTATAACAAGAAAACGATCGCGCGCAATGTTGATCTCTTTTTCTGATGCTTTATTTTTTGCCAAAACTAATTCTTGGCTATATATCTCTTTTCCGTCAGAAGCTATAGCTGGCAGGAACGTTAACTGATCTACAGCAATGATTATTTTTTTTCTATTTTTAAACAGGCTCACTTCGACATGCGATTCAGACACGCACTTTAGGATGGTGGCAGGTTCCCCCGCGACCAAAACCACCAGACCTTGCTCCAAGGCTACAAGATGCATCTTGATCAGTCCGCGAACAAAACCAATTCAACAAGCATAATAAAAAAACGGAATTCTGCAACAATATGGCTGTATTTTTCCGTTTTTTTGATACAAACTATATTTTTTTATATAAAATTCAATTAGTTATGCTTGGTTCGCTTTTTAAATGGTTCTCACATCGTTATGGTCTCGCTGAGCACTGACAAGAGCAACATATAATCTCCATCAGGTGGCTTGGTCGCCCGCCTACAACCGAAAAGAGCTTTGCATCGCACGCGCCAACAACCCCACAGCCTCATCCCCACGAGATGCAGCACTGCGCACGAGTACAATGTCATAGTCCGGAATAACCGGCATTCCTTCGAGGATCTGCATGCGCTTGGTGACCTTGCCACGGTCGATCAGGCTGACGGCCAATCCTGCCTCCACACACGCTTTGATCGCTTGGCTGGAGTGACTTTCGAGCACGATGCGTGAACGCCGACCTGACACTTTGAGCGACTCGGTCATGGCCTCGCGGTAACAGCATTGCACGGTGTGGACGGCCAGAGGCAATGGATCTTCGAGCGCCACAGTGGTACTCATCGGACCGACCCAGACCGGCGTGGTCGACATCAACACCTGGGTGTCCGGGCCTATGTCGTCCTTGAGCTGAGTCACCACGGCCGCCTGTAATTTGCCGCGCTGGACCCATTCTCTCAGTACAGGACTCGGCCCCGTCTTGAGTTCCAGCACCACGTTGGGCCAGGCGGAGGTGAAGGTCGGCAGAATTTCCCGGATGACGTGGGTCACGTATTCGTCAGGGACCCCCAATGTGATGCGCCCGGCGAGGTCGGCGCCATGCAGATCAGCCAACGCCTGATCGTGGGTGCGTAACAGCGCAGCGGTCGAGATCAACAGGCGCCTGCCCAGTTCAGTGAGAGAAATTGACTGGTTATCGCGATTTAGCAGCCGACCGCCCGCCACCCCCTCAAGACGCTGAATGTGAACGCTGACCGCTGCCGGGCTTTTATGCAGGTGCTCGGCGGCCGCGCTGAATTTTCCGATGCGCACTACAGCGTGAAAGGTGCGTAGCAAGTCGATGTCTAAAATTGCAGACATAATTCAATTCCGATGAACAACTGATAAAGGATATTTTGATTTATTAGACTACGCCCATTCCGTAGGCTTTGGGAATGAGCCAGCCAATTCCGATTCAACATGAAGAAATAATGCGCCGGCGGTGGCATCAGACCTTGCCGCTGCTGTTGCTTGAAGCCGGTCTGTTGCTGACCTGGAGCTCGGGATTCATCGGCGCACGCTTGTCCATTGATTACGCACCCGCATTGTTAGTCACGTTCTGGCGCTGCGTAGTGATTTGCCTTCTCCTGCTGCCCTTCGTGTATAGACCGCTGCTTAACACACCTTTTCGTATCCTGTTGAGACACGCAGGGATCGGACTGCTGGCGATGGCAGGGTATCTGACCGGATTGACGCAAGGGATCACGCTCGGGGTTCCTGCCGGGCTCGCTGCCCTGTGCGCGGACCTGTTGCCGCTGGGCATGGCGTTACTGTCAGCGGTGTTTCTTGGTGAGCGGTTGGTGCGTCAGGTCTGGCTGGGGTTGATCGTCGGGCTGATCGGCGTGATGTGGGTTAGCCATAGTGCGCTGGCGCTGGGCAAAGCACCGCTATGGGCCTGCGCCTTGCCAGTAGCGGGCATGCTGTCGCTTGCGGTAGCGACGTTGTGGCAGAAACGCGCCAGCACGTCACAATCAATGAGCCTTCTGCCCAACCTCTGGCTGCAATGCTTCGTCTCGAGTTTCGCCTTTGCCGCCATCGAGGGCAGCCAAGGCAGTCTGGCGCCCATTCCCTCTACGGGCTTCACGTTAAGCGTGCTGTGGACAGGCCTGTCGACCCTCGGCGGCTACGGGCTGTATTGGCTCTGCCTGAGCCGAAGCACCGAGACCCGCGTTACCAGCGTGCTATACCTGAGCCCGCCGATTACCTTGCTCTGGGCCTGGGCCATGTTCGATGAACCACTGTCCTGGCAGATGGGGGCCGGGATGGCGATATCCGCGATCGGCATCTGGCTCGTGATGCGTGCCGAAGCCAGGCACACTCCGTCCGCAGTACATGCCGTGACCGGTCTGCACAATGAATGCCGGCTGCCTTGCCCGCGGCACAAATCCGTTTGATCGCGTCTTCAATGGCTTCCTGAACATCGGGATGTCCAGGATTACCTCGATAGCCCATTGCCGCCGATAGATCGGCCGGGCCGATGGTGCTGGGTGCGGTCGTGGTCATGCTCAATTACTCAAAATCCAGGGTCTGACCTCCCATGTCAGCCACCAACCGCAGTTGGATCTGATCCGAAAATCGTCACAAACGTCCATCCGATACACTGTCACCATGCTGTCATACGTCAAAGCCAACATCCGTGGTTACCCTCCCCCTACCCTATTGAAGGACGACACATGCACACTCGCTCAAGCCCGCCAGCGGTCAAAACGCTGCTTGCCCGCTTTATCGTTGTCGGATGCAGCCTGCTGGTGAGTGCTTGTGACAGTGTGACCGGGGGTTCAGTGGGCAGCAGGCCAGCCGCCGCTGCTTCGTTCAAAACCCTGGACGGTGCACCGCCCCTGGTTATCGGGCATCGCGGCCTGCCGGGGCTGTACCCGGAGGAAACCCGGGCGTCTTATGAGCATGCGGCCGATGCGGGTGCGGATTCCCTCGAGCTGGATCTGCACATGACCAAGGACTGCGTATTGGTGGCTCGACACAACCCGTGGTTGAGCGACAACACCAATATCAGCGAAGTCGCCAAGACAAACACCGAGGTTGCACGCCGCAAGCGTACTGTTCCAGGGGTATGGGTCAATGTCAGGTATCCCGCCACTGCAGAAAATGGCCCGGCCCGATACCTGAGTGATTTGACCGATCCCAACGACCCAAAATCAGTGTTGAAATCCCTGGTCGTTGACGGTGAAGACCACACCAATGATTGGTCAATCAGCGACTTCACACTGGCCGAACTCAAGCAATGGATAGGTGGCACGACTTTCGATGCCCGCGACGAGCGCCCTACCGAGCTTAACGGCAAGTTGCCGATCCTGAGCTTTCAGGAAGTGATCGACATTGCAAAAGCCAAAAGCGCAGCCACAGGCCGGGTTATTACGACCTACCCGGAAAGCAAGAACCCGATCTGGAACAATGCCCAAGCCGTTGCCAATGGTTGCGGCGCACCAGGTACTCATCCGTTCGAGGCGGCTTTTCTCAAGACCCTTAAAGACAACGATCTGAATCGCAAAGATGCCCCGGTCTTTGTACAAAGCTTTGACCCGAACAGCCTGAAATACCTGCGCTCTATCGGCCTGCATACCAAGGCAGTTCAGCTGGTCGATGGGAACGGCATAAACTTCAAGACCGGAGAAACCATTTTCATCACGGACAAACCCAACACCTTCGTCAGCGGCCGCCCTTACAGCTGGACCATTGCCGGGGACCCACGCCCCTTCGGTGCGCTGCTGACGCCAGCCGGGTTGGCCGAGGTCAAAACCTACGCCGACGGCATTGGTCCTTGGAAGCCACAAGCAATGTCGCTTACAGCCGCTTCAGCGCAAACCACTTCGTCCCAGCCGGGCTTGCCCCAGGTCGACACCCTTAAGCCGACCAGCCTGATCAGCGACGCCCACCAGGCCGGTTTGTTCGTCCATATATTCACCTTCCGCAACGAAGCGAAGTACCTGGCAGGTGTCTACAAGGGTAATCCAGCGGCCGAATACATGGCCTTTTTCCGGGCCGGTGTTGACGGTGTATTTAGCGACTTCACGCCTGATGCCGTTGCTGCCCGCACTACCTACCTGAAGGAAGTAGCGCGCTAAAGGAAGTCATCCCACGGCAATTGGCACCGGCCTTACCTGCTCAACCGGCGTGCCCGACCTCTTGTCGGGCTGCCCACCATCGAAAAAACTCTGGGCGATTAACCTCACAACCTTGCAAAACCCGCAAAAACCGATGGTTCTTGCTGATGGGCAGCCTGTCGCCAGGCGGCCATGGGTCGACGAACCGTAGCGTAATTTACTAACGCGACACGCTTCACCCTGCCGCTGCCTGGCAAGCCCTTCCAGGGTGAATCGGGCCTGGGTCAATACCACATCCTTGATCAGCTCCATTTCCCGCTGCTCGACGGCCGTCCAGTTCAACAGCTTGAGCATCCGGCTGCGTTGCGAACGGAACGCCATGCCTTGGGTAAACAGCGCAATCGAATGAATGACCGTGCGCTCGTCATCCACTGCCAGAGCTATCCCTCACCCATGGCGCGATCAGCCAGCACATTGCCCGGCTGGAAAAGAGCTGGAGGGGGTGCGTCCGTTTGTCCGTGATGGCCAACGGATGATCCTGACCGACGCGGGCCAAGTGCTGGTGCTACAGGTCCGCGAAGGCCTGAACACCCTGTCACAGGCTTTCGATGAGGTACGCGCCCGCCCGCGACGTACCGGTGCCAGCAGCACCCTGACCGTCAGCGTATTACCCAGTTTCGCCATTCGCTGGCTGGTACCCCGGCTGGCAGAATTTCAGGCGCTTCGCGCTGATGTCGATATTGCCATTCGCCCAACCACTTCACTGGCGGTATTGGACAGCCGCGACGGGGTCGATCTGGCCATACGTTACGGCAGCGGAAACTGGCCGGGATTACATGCCGTCAAATTGATGAAAAGCGTGGTCTTTCCGGTATGCAGCCCCGGGCTGCTTGCTCGGCTTGCGGTCAAGACACCGGCCGACCTGCGCGATGCGCCGCTGTTGAGAAACCCGCGGCAGAAATGGCAACCCTGGTTCCAGGCTGCCGGACTGGATTGGCCAGAACCGGCGCACGGCCCTTTGTACGACGATTCCGGTCTGCTTTTGCAGGCCGCGGCCTTGGGTCAGGGTGTAGGGCTGGCCCGTGAAGTTCTGGCCGCCGACGACCTCGCCACCGGCCGGTTGGTACGGGTTGGACAGTTGGCGATAGAAGATGCCTCCAGCTGGTTCCTGGCCTGGCGCGAACCGCTGCGCTGCAATCGTCCGGATTTCGAGGCTTTCGTCCGCTGGCTACAACAAGAGGCCGATAGCGCCTGAACATCCGGCCAAATCCTGATCTGGAATGCATAAGGCACCGGACAATCGTCCAGGGCCTTTTATTCAACAACACTCAGACAACTGCGGATCAGGCGCTCAGGGCCTGCTCGATCGCCGCTGTCAGGCGCGGATCATCCGCTGCGACATCCGGGGCGAACCGACCGATCACTTTACCGTCCCGGCCGACCAGGAATTTCTCGAAATTCCACAGCACTTCGTGTCCTTCGCCGCTCTCGATGCCGTAACCCTTGAGGCGTTCACGGAACGGGCCGTCGCCGGTCGCTGTTGGCTGGGCTGAGGTCAGCTCGCTGTACAACGGATGCCTGTCGGCGCCTGCAACGGAGATCTTGGAGAACAGCGGGAAATGCACGTCGTAGGTGGTGGAACAGAACGACTGGATTTCTTCGTCTGAGCCTGGTTCCTGCTCCTTGAAGTTGTTGGCCGGGAAACCTAGTACTTCAAGCCCTTCGGCCTTCTTGCTCTGATATAGGCTTTCCAGACCTTCGTACTGCGGTGTAAGCCCGCACTTGGACGCGACGTTGACCACCAGCAAGACCTTGCCCTTGTACTGGCCCAGGTTGGCTGAAGTCCCGTCGATTTGCTTAAGAGGAATGTCGTAAAGAGCGGCAGTCATGGGTATCTCCTTTGAGTGATCGGTAGTGTCATCCAGTGGCACACATTAAAGCGTATTCAATAATTGAAAAATACCTTGCACCGGGCACACCATTTCTCTGCTTCGGTCCGGTTCATCGGAAAACGCAGAACAGGATGGCTTGCATCAGCGACCTCTAAAACCAGTGCGTAATCGATAAATTCACGCCTGATTTCAAAGGCCGGGACGCTCATGCCCGAAGCATTGACTATTCGAGCCTCAACACCGCCCGCGAATCTCCTCTCAACCTGCACCCACTCACATCGCCAGCCTGTTACCCATGAGAAGTCGCGGACTTGATAGTCGCCAGTGGCGCTCTGGCATTGAGCGAGTTTGTGCCTGGCGTGGTCAAAGACGACGAACAGCGGGCGTGGGTAGCCGAGGAACTGAGTATCGTCGAGGCTCAGGCCTTCTTTCATGTTGATGGAGGCTACAAGTGCTTTCGCTCGTCTGCGCCGCCATATCAGGAAACCTATGGCTAGGCAGAGAATTGAAAAGGAAACCAGAAAAGCCTGGAATATGTCGAAGGTAGGCGTCCCTTTGTGAGGCAGCATGCACCACAAGAGTCCTATTGTCGCTAACCCCGATAAGCACGCTACGGGGATAACGATTCTATTGGCAACGCTGATTCCGAATGTCTTCAACTCGCTGCTCATCATTGTTTTCGCTGTCACTTGTTGACTGGATCAGTGCTTACACTGTGAGTGAAGGTCAACCGGAGCGAACCCGTGTCACGGACTTCAGTGGTAATCAACTCACCCTTGTTGTTATCAAAAGCGATCGCATCACCGACCTTGCCCAGGCTCAACTGTTGCCAAACTATGGCAAAACGCGTTCTGGAAACTTTGCGTACTTCACCAACAAAAGCCCACTGGGCAGGCACTGATTGGGCTGGTGAAACCTGACACTTTACGGGCAAGGGATAAGCCGGCTCGGTCGTTTCACGAAGGTACATTGCCGATTTGATAACGGCAGTACCAGGCGTCGGCACACAGTCGACAATGGCACCTGCGCTGATAGTCGTCTCCCTGCCCGCTCTGCTGCCTGGGCACCATCGGCAAGCAATAAAAGCCCTGCGCCAAGGATGACCTTTATATTCTGCTGCATCAGCCATTCATCCTGCTGAGCGCCTTGTACATCATCATCAAGAACACCACAGTTCCCACCACCGACAACACCAGCCCAACGACAAGCACGACCTTGGCGATCTTGGTCCAGGTCCGCTGCACCTTGTCAAACTCCTCGAAACTGGCCCAGCGCTTGTGTGCCCATGCCAAGGAACGCCCGCGCACTATCAGATAAAGCCAGACACCCTGACCTACAAGCGACAGCGCGATGTTGAGCGTCGGATATCGGTGCGGCATGAACGGTGGTATCAGTGCCAGGAAGCTCAAGGCACCGAACCAGACGCCATTGCACAACGCCCACACGCCACCAAAGACAAACGCGCCCCAACTCCCGCCCCTGGCCTGCAGCGGAATGACCTCGGAACGTTCGCCCGAGTTGTTATCGACGACGGGTTGAAGGGGTACTGCAGGGCTGAAGCGGCCGTCGCTCATGACAGGTACACCGGGATAAGGAGCGCCACTGTAGCAGAGTCACTGCAGTTGGCTGGCTCACCACGTTGAACGCCTCATGGGCATAACTCCAGACTCAGAAGTTCCTGAATGTTTTGTCGACGCCTGATCAACCGAAAACCGGCGTGCTCAATCAGGATCTCGGGCAATAGCGGCCGACTGTTGTAGTTTGAAGACATTGAAGCGCCATAGGCACCGGTGTCGTGGATCACCAGCAGATCACCGACACGGGCCAAGGGCAGATCCCGGGCGGCCAGAGCGTGTTCATCCTGGGTAAAAACATCGCCAGACTCACACAGCGGCCCGGCCACCATTGTCGGCTGCAACGGGCGGGTGACCGGCTTGCCGTCAGCGTCGAGCAACGTCATGTGGTGGTAACTGCCGTACAACGCCGGCCGCATCAAGTCGTTAAAGCCGGCATCAACCAGCACGAAGGTATTGCCGCCCATTTGCTTCACGGCACGGACCTCCGTTACCAGGTAGCCCGACTCTGCAACCAGAAACCGGCCGGGCTCTATCTCCATACGCACGGGATGGCCAAGCATCGCCTCGATTTGCGCCCTGGCCGCCGCCCATGTCCGGGCGTAGCGCTGGATATCGACCGGTCTGTCGGTGCTTCCATAGGGTACTGACAGCCCACCGCCAATCGAGAAGGCCTCTATATCCCTGTCCATCTGACCCACCAGCTTGATCATCGACTGAGCAATCTGCTCCAGATGCTCGTAATCCACACCGGAGCCGATGTGCATGTGCACACCCACCAAATGCAGACCGTAAGCGCTTATACAGTCCAGCGCCTCGCCCAGTTGCTCATGCCAGATACCATGTTTGCTTTTTTCACCGCCGGTGTTGGTCTTGCGACTGTGGCCATGGCCGAATCCGGGGTTGATGCGGATCCAGACACGATGTCCTGGGGAGCGCTCGCCCAACTGCCTGAGCATGTCGATAGAGCCCGCGTTCACTTCGACTTGTAGCACGATCACTCGGGCCAGGGTCACCTGATCGAGCATATCGCAGGTCAGGACCACCCCTGGCGGATGACCATCGACCGAGGCCCCGGCAGCCAGGGCTCGCTCGACCTCACCCAATGAAACCGCATCCAGGACCAGACCTTGAGCACGCATCAGGCGCAGGATATGCAGGTTGGGGTTGGCTTTCTGCGCGTATCGAACCGTGTCGAAACCCTGCAGATCTTCGATGCGATCAATGATCGTCCTGGCCTCATAGGCCCAAAGCGGCGATCCGTGGCGGCGAACCGCGTCGGCTAATAATTCAAACGGTGCGGAATCAATCATGAAGGGTTCTCGTCCAGGGAAAACCCGAGAGTGGACCCGGCAGAGAATTTATAAAAATAGCTTTTTTTCGTCAGATCATTCAGATCTGATATGGCTATAACGTTCCTTATTGGTTTTCCCGTGAAACTATCCTTTCGTCATATCGAGATATTTCGAGCCATCATGTCATCCGGGAGCGTTACGGGTGCCGCCCGACTGCTCTTCACCTCACAGCCCACCATCAGCCGTGAACTCTCACGATTAGAGCAGTTGGTCGGGCTGTGTCTGTTTGATCGTGAGGGGGGACGCTTGAAGCCAACAGCACAGGCGTTTCTGTTGATTGAGGAAGTTGAGCGCTCGTACATCGCCCTGGAACGTATTGACCGTTTCGCTCAGGCGATTCGCAACTTCGAGCATGGGAGGCTGGCGATCACCTGCCTGCCGCTGTTTTCCCAGACGTTGCTGCCCGAGGTGTGCCGGCAATTTCATCATTTCCACCCAGGCGTGAGCGTAAGCATTACCGCTCAGGAGTCGCCACTGCTGGAAGAGTCCCTGGTCGCACAACAACATGACCTCGGCTTGACCGAAGTCGAGCAAATACCCAGAGGGACGTTCGGCGAATTGCTGTTCAGTGCAAACATGGTCTGTGTATTGCCTGACCAGCACCCGTTGGCACACAAGGCCCAGCTCGAGCTCAGCGACTTTCACGACGTGAATTTCGTCAACCTGTCCCGCCTTGATACCTACCGGCAGCAGCTGGACCAACATTTCAGAACTGCCGGCGTCAACCGGCGCACGGTCATCGAGACGTCCAACGCCGCATCGGTATGCGCCATGGTCAGACAAGGGTTGGGCGTGGCCGTTATTAATCCGCTGAGTGGACTGGCGGCGGCCCAAACCGGACTGTCGATTCGTAAACTGAGTGTTAGCGTGCCTTATAAGGTGATGCTGATACGCCCCGACCACAGGCCAGGTTCGACGGCAGTGGATGTGTTCTGCGAGGCGTTACGAACGCAGGCCCGACAGATAACCGATATCCTGGGCAAGGATTTTTGAATTGATGGGCAACTGTTCATTTGAACGTTAATCCCCAATAGACAGCCATGTGATCTGAAACATTCTTTCTCCAGTCCCGTCCTGACAGGCTGTTCATTGTGATGTAGCAGTGATCGTCGCCCACCAAAGAGGCGCCGGTTATGATCAAGTGGTCATAAGGACTGGCAGGATCGCCTTTGGCAGTCAGGCTGGTTGCGTCATTTCTCGGGCATGCCGACGGAGCCAGTGCGGGAGATGCTTGCGGATCGGCCCAGGTAAATCCCGGTTGATAAACGTCTTTCTTGTTGGTCACGCCAAGATTCCAGTCGCCACCGATCACCACCGCAAAGCCTTGCGGTGGAATTTCAACTGCCTCGTGGGTTGTTGTCGCAAGGCTGTTAAAGAATGAGCCTGCTGCGTTTGCTTCCGCTTGGCGCAGTTTCGGTGAATTGCCAAAAATAGAGTGAATATCCGCAAACCACGCATAGTGATTTGATGTACCCACGCTGACCCTGGCAAGCATTGCGTAGGGCGGACGACTGAATGAAGCGGCGGGCGCATCCTGGAAGTCTATCGGCGTTATTTTGCTGGTTTTATATACAAAGCAATAGGCTTCTCTATACGTACTGTCGCCCTTCACTGCAGAACAGGTACTCGCCACGTCGCTGCCCAGCTCAGTGCAGGGCAAAGATGAACTCATCGCTTCCTGCAAGAAAAGCACATCGGCTTTCGACATCAGCCCTTTTATCTGCTCGCACTTGTTTTGTGTGGCTGGCGACGCGCCCCATCCAAGATGAAGAGTGTTGAGTGAGGCAACCGTAAGGTCCGCTGCATGGGCGTTACCGACCAAGGCTGGCAAAACGCAGCAGATCGAGAGAAAAATGCGCACGCTTCGAATCAATCACTCACCCCTTCAGGTAATGCTTGCAGAATGGCCTTTGCGCAGCGGTGAATCGTCTAAAGCGACGGTTGGTCTGCCAGGCTAACGCGCGACGATACCAATCTGCTGCAGGAATGTCAGGTTGTCCTCCAGATGCCAGTTCTCGGCGATCCGGCCGTTGGCGATGCGGTAGATGTCGGTGGCAATGAAGTTGACCGCCTGCCCCTGCCCTTGCACGCCGTTGAATGTACCGGTGAAGTGGCCGCTGAAGCGCAAGTGCGATACCACGCGATCACCGCTGACAATCATTTGTTGAATCTCACATTGCAGGTCTGGCACCGCACTGTGGAACGCCTTGGAAGCCGCCAACGGACCTGCGATACCTTGAGGGCGGCCAGGCGGCAATGCGCGGTCCATGAAGTCCGCCGCCAGTGCCTCTTGTGCCAAGGCCGGATTGCCGGACTGCCAGAAGGTCGCATAGCGCCGCGCGGCCAGGGTTTGCGCCTCAACCCGTGCGGGATTTGCGCCAGGATCGGCAATGATTACCTTGGGCGTTATCAGTGTCGGCTCGGCAGCCCTGGCGTTCGAACTCAGGACGGTAGTCGTCAATGTAGCAGCGGCAAGCAGGCCCGAAATCAATCTGCGCATCATGCTTCTCCCACAGTAACAGCGGGGTAATCGCTGTAGCCCTTGGCGCTGCCGCCAAACAGGGTCGAGTGATCGAGAGGCGCCAGCGGCAGGTTTTGCATCAGGCGCAATGGCAGGTCCGGGTTGCTGACAAAGGGCCGACCGAAAGCGACCAGGTCGGCATAGCCCTGACCGATGACCCACTCCGCGCGCTCGCGATTGTAGTTGCCGGCGACGATGATCGGACGGCTGAAGCGAGCCCGGATCGCCTGGCGGAACGACTCGGTAAAGACTGGCGCATCGTCCCAATCGGCTTCCACCAGGTGCAGATAACCGATGCCCTTGCCTTGCAGGTATTCAGCGGCTTCGAGAATGGTCGGCAGGATATCCGGGCAAGCCATGCCACGCGCCGTCAGAAAAGGAGCCAGGCGAATAGCGGTACGTTCGGCACCCACCTCGTCGCTGACCGCATCGACCACGTCCTTAAGAAAGCGCAGGCGATTGCTGCGCGAACCACCGTACTCATCGGTACGGGTGTTGGAGGTGGTGCGCAGGAACTGATCGATCAGGTAACCGTTGGCGCCGTGGATTTCCACGCCGTCAAAACCTGCGCGCATCGCCCGGCGCGCGGCCTGGCGGAAGTCTTCGACCACCTGTTTGATTTCTGCATGGCTCAGTGCCCGGGGTGTCGGGGAATCGAACATGCCGCCCTGCCCCGTTACCGGGTCAACTTTCCAGATCTGCCCTTCGAACGGCTCGGCAGAGGGCGCCACTGGCAACTCGCCGTGATGAAAGTCGGGGTGGGACAAGCGCCCGACATGCCACAACTGCAGGAAGATACGCCCGCCCTTGGCATGCACGGCCTCGGTAATACCCTGCCAGCCTTGCACTTGCGCTTCGCTATGGATGCCGGGGGTGAATGAGTAGCCCTTGCCCTGAGGCGAAATCTGCGCGGCCTCGGTAACGATCAAGGCTGCCGAAGCGCGCTGGGCGTAGTACTCGGCGTTACTGGCGTTGGGGATGTCGCCGGGCTGGCTGCTGCGGGCGCGGGTCATGGGCGCCATGACGACGCGATGAGAGGCAGTGATGCCGGCGAATGCGACGGGGCTGAACAAGGTGTTGGATGCATTCATGGTCAAGGTCTCCTGGGCTAATGAATGTTGATGGGGCCAGTGTGTAACCAGGGACGTGCATTGATAATTGGCCTAACCTTTGATGGATTTTCAAAAATATTGGAATAATCATGGATAACCTCGGCGACATCCGACTGTTTGTCGAAGCGGCTCAGTTGGGCGGGCTGTCACAGGCAGGCCGCAAACTCGGGCTGTCGCCGGCAGCAGCCAGTGCGCGACTGCTCAAGCTGGAAGCTTCGCTGGCCACCCGTCTGTTCGAGCGCACCACCCGGCAACTGCGCCTCACCGATGAGGGCCGGGTTTATCTGGAGCACTGCCGTCAGGCGCTGCAGGCACTGGACGATGCCCGTGCGGCATTGTCGGCAGAGAAAAATGAAATTCGCGGCAAGATCCGTATTTCGGCCACCTCGGACTTTGGCCGTCATGTGCTCAACCCGTGGCTCGACGCGTTTACACGTCTGTATCCACAGGTCGTTCCCGCGCTGCAGTTGTCTGACTCGCTCTCGCACCTGGTGGCCGATGACGTCGATCTGGTGATCCGCTTCGGCGTGCCGCCGGACAGCTCTTTGATCGCCCGGCCGCTGGCCGCCAATCGCCGGGTGTTGTGTGCAGCGCCCGGCTACCTGGCACGCAAAGGCACGCCGCAACACCCGCGACAGTTGGCTGACTTCGATCATATCGTCGTCGGGCAGTCAGGCTGGTCGAATGAATGGCGCTTGCGTCGTGGCGAGGAAGAGGTGCTGTTCAAGGTGCCACTGGAGGCCGCTCGGGAAACCAACGACGGCGCCCTCGCCCGGCAGTGGGCTGTCGATGGTCACGGCATCGTGTTGAAGTCGATCTGGGATGTCACAGCGGATATCAACGCCGGGCGCCTGACCTTGCTGATGCCCGAGTGGCAAACAGCCGAAGCGCCAGTACACGCCCTGTATCCACGCAGTCGTTACCTGGCGCCGCGGGTGCGGGCGTTGCTGGATTTCCTGCGGGAGCGGTTCGATGAGACTTCGGCGCAAATGCCGTTTTAAGGACACGACGCCAGAGAGTGATGATGTCCCCTAGCCTGCACAGATCCCCTCTGAATCCCTGGACTGAAACCAATCAAGGGGATCTATGGTTATCCCGGTTTGTCCATCAAACCTGCGCCAATCCTCCATCTACAAACATCTCGCTCCCCGTCATGAAGCTGCTTTCATCCGATGCCAGGAACAACGCCGCAGCGGCCACTTCTTCCGGCTTACCGATACGGCCCAGCGGCAATTGCTCGACCATCGAGTCAACGATCGCATCCTTCTGGCCTGTGGTCGAAAGCGCCAGGTCCAGCCCGGGTGTTTCGATCGGTCCAGGTGAAAGGACATTGACGCGAATGCCCGTGCCCTTGAGGTCCAGCGCCCAACTCCTGGCGAAATTGCGCAGCGCCGCCTTGGTCGCGCTGTAGACACTGAATGCCGGCGTGCCCATGGTGCCGGTGGTCGAGCCGGTGAGGATGATCGAGCCGCCCTGCTGCATCAGTGGCAGCGCTTTTTGCACGGTGAACAGCGTGCCTTTGACATTGATGCCGAAGGTGCGGTCAAAGGACTCTTCAGTGATCGAGCCGATTGGCTGGAAATCCCCCAGCCCCGCGTTGGCGAACAGCACGTCGATCCGGCCTTTGGCGGCCTTGATCTGCTCGTAGATACGGTCAAGGTCCTGCAGATTGGCAATGTCGCCTTGGATTGCCAACGTTTCATGGCCGATCAGTTGGACCGCCTTGTCCAGCTCTTCCTGACGGCGTCCGACGATGACGACTTGTGCGCCTTCTGCCGCAAAACGTATGGCTGTCGCCAGGCCAATGCCGCTATTGCCGCCGGTCACTACTGCGATTTTTCCGGTGAGTCTGCTCATGACTGTTCCTCAAGAAAGTTGAGGCACAACTGTAGATCCGCGCTATTTATTTGAATAGTATGCACCTTTTGGTAAGTGCCTGATCCGGGAGTCAAAACATGCTCAACAACCCTTTCAATTGCGGGCTGGACGCCGCGCTGGCAGTGATCGGCGGGAAATGGAAACCGTTGGTCCTTTATCATCTGGCGCAGAACGTTCATCGCTACGGCGAGCTGCGCCGGGCCATTGGTGGCGTGACCGATAAAGTATTGATTCAGCAGCTCAAAGAGCTGGAGCGGGATGAAATCATTGCCCGGGTGGACTTTCAGGAGATACCGCCGAAGGTCGAGTACTCCCTCACCCCTTTCGGGCAGTCCCTGGCCACAGCATTGGGCGCATTGTGTGCCTGGGGCACCGAGCATATGGCGACGGTTGAACGGATCAATGAGCGCCGTGCGCTCGCCCTCACAAAACAACCGGCTGATTGAATGCGTTTTTGTAGGAGCGGTGTCAGCCGCGAGAGCGCGCTCCCGGCTAAAGCCGGTCCTACAAACCACACAATTGCTTATCCAGCCACCAATCTCACTCCCTGCTTGAAACAAGCCACGGCACGCTCAATATCCTCGTCACCAATATGCCGGTGGGTCACGCAGCGAAGGCGATCTTTGCCCCACGGCCGCACCAATAGTCCCAGGGACTCGAGGTTATTTGCCCAGGCGTTGCTATCCAGGCCGGTCTGCGCGATGTCGATCTGGACGATATTGGTTTGCGGCTGCGAGGCGCTGATCGGCAGACCCAGCTGATTGATCAGGCGGCTGAGGTGTTGCGCGCGTTGATGGTCTTCGCTGAGACGGCTGACCATGTTCTGCACCCCATAAAGCCCCGCAGCGGCCATGATGCCGGCCTGGCGCTGGGTGCCGCCGAGCATGCGTCGCAGTCGGCGGGCCTGGTGCATCATGGCCGACGGCCCGACCAGCACCGCCCCGACCGGTGCGCTGAGGCCTTTGGACAGGCACACGGAAACCGTATCGGCATGCTGCGCCACCGCCTGCGCACTGACGCCCAGCGCCACCGCTGCGTTGAACAGTCGCGCGCCGTCCAGATGCACCGGCACGCCTTGCGCTTCGGCCAGCCGATACACCGCCTGCATGTGGGCCAGCCCCGGCACAGCGCCGCCTGAGTTGTTATGAGACGTCTCCATGGCCAGCACGCCCGTGTGCAGCTTGTGCTTGCCGCCCTTGAGGGACTCCTCGGTGTGATTCAGGTCCATCTCGCCGCGCAGGCCGGGAACGCCGAGATAAAACAGCCCGGTAAAGGTCGCCGCCCCACGCTCGGAGGTATACATGTGCGCACTGGACTCCAGCACCACCTGCTCGCCGCGTCCGGTTTGCGCCAGTACCGCCAACAGGTTGGCCATGGTGCAACTGGGCACGAACAAGCCTTCTTCCTTGCCAAGCAGAGTGGCAACGCCCTCCTCCAGCATGCGTACCGAAGGGTCGAAATCCAGGCCGTCATCACCGATCGGTGCGGTGCGCATGACCTCGTACATTTGCTCGGTAGGCCGCGTCACCGTGTCGCTGCGCAAATCGACCGGCAAGGCGATGCCCGCCCCGCTGTCGTGGGAATTCAAAGCAGACATGAGAAACCCCTGTCAGTGCTGGAGGATTTTTGAGAGAAACTGGCGAGTGCGCTCGCTGCGCGCCTCGACGTTGTCGAAGAATTCAGAGGTGACGCAATCTTCAATGATCTTGCCGCCATCCATGAAGATGACCCGATCAGCCACGCGCCGGGCAAAGCCCATTTCATGGGTGACCACCATCATGGTCATGCCTTCACGGGCCAGGTCGGTCATGACATCCAGCACTTCGTTGACCATTTCCGGATCCAGGGCCGAGGTCGGCTCATCGAACAGCATCACCCCAGGGTCCATGGACAAGGCCCGGGCGATGGCCACGCGCTGTTGCTGACCACCCGAGAGCATGCCCGGATGCTTGTCCTTGTGCGCCAGAAGACCGACCCGGTCCAGCAGCGCGTGAGCTTTGATCCTGGCTTCTTCCGGGTTGCGCTTGAGCACCTTGATCTGGCCCATGCACAGGTTTTCCGTGACCGACAAATGGGGAAACAGCTCGAAATGCTGAAACACCATGCCGGCCTGGGAGCGCAGCTTGGGAAGGTCGGTCTTGGGATCGCCGACACTGATACCGTTCACCGATACCGTACCCTTTTCAAACGACTCAAGGGCGTTGACGGTCTTGATCAGGGTTGATTTGCCCGAGCCCGAAGGCCCGCAAACCACCACCACTTCACCCTTGCTGACCTGGGTGGTGCAGCTGTCCAGTACCTGAAACTCGCCGTACCATTTGCTGACGTTATTGAACTCAATCATCTTGGATAACCCGTAACTGGATTGACACTCACCAATGGCGGCTCAACGAGCGACCAGCGCTCTTCTTTCAAGCAATTTGACGATCCGCGAGGCGCTGAAACAGATCACCAGGTAGACCAGGGCAACGAACAGATACAGCTCGACCAACCGGCCATCACGCTGGCCGATCTTCGCGCCCGCGCCGAGGAAGTCGGTCAGGGACAGCACGTACACCAGTGAGGTGTCCTGGAACAGGATGATTACCCGTGTCACCAGTGACGGCAGCATGTTGCGAAAGGCCTGGGGCAAAATGATGCTCTGCATCGACTGGCGATACGTCAGGCCGATCGCCAGCCCCGCCGACATCTGCCCACGGGATACCGATTGAATGCCGGCCCGCATGATTTCGCAGAAGTACGCCGCTTCGAACAGGGTGAAAGTGATGATCGCCGACTTGTACGCCCCCACATTCATTGGCCGTGAAGCCCCGGTTGCCCAGGCGCCGATGTACGGCATCAGAAAGTAGAACCAGAAGATCACCAGCAGCAGCGGCACCGAACGCATGGCGTTGACGTAGAACCCGGCCGGTATCGATATCAGTCGATACGGTGACAGGCGCATCACCGCCAATAAAGTCCCCAGCAGCAGACCCATGCTCGCCGCTGCGGCCGTCAGGGTCAGGGTGAAGGTCATGCCCGTGCCGAACAGGTACGGAATGGCACTGATGACGACAGCAAAATCAAAATTCATGATGCGCTCCCGCTCAACTTGACCCGGGTTTTCCAGCCAATCCTGCCCGGCAAGGCAAAATGCCGCTCCAGATAGTGCATGGCCAGTACGACGCAGCCATTGATCACCAGATAACCCACCGTCGCTGCTGAAAACGCCTCGAAGATATGGAAGCTGAATTCCTGCATGGCCCGCGCCTGCCCGGTCAATTCCAGCAGGCCGATGGTCAGGGCCACGGAGGAGTATTTGACGATCCCCATGAACTCCGAGGTCAGCGGCGGGATCACGATGCGATAAGCCTGGGGCATGATCACGTAGCGATACACCTGCAGCGGCGTTAGGCCCATGGCGATGCCCGCCTGGCCCTGCCCTCGCGGCAGCGACTGGATGCCTGCACGAAGGGTTTCCGCCAGGCGCGCAGTACCGTAGAAGCTCAGGCACAGCACCGCAGGAATGAACTGCCCCCAGGGCTGGCCCATCTGTTTCAAGGCATCGCCCCAGTCCTTGGGCAACAGCTCAGGAAGGACGAAATACCAGAGAAACATCTGTACCAGCAGCGGGATATTGCGAAATATCTCGACGTACAGGGTGCCGATATAGTGCAGCAGCACCGAGGGTGCCGTGCGCAATACCGCCACCATGGACCCCATGATCAGCGACACCGCCCCTGCCGACAACGACAGGGCCAGGGTCCAGCCGACACCGATCAGCAAGTTGTACAGATAGGTGTCGACGCCGTTGGAGGACAGCTCAAGAAAGATCCTCCAGCTCCAGTCATAGTTCATGAGGTTGCCTACTCGTAAAGGGCCGGATCAGCCGAATCGGTAGGGTTGGCCAAGGCTTTCTTGAGCGCAGCGCTCATGGGGAAATTCAGGTTGATGCCGTGGGGCGGAATCGGCGAGGTGAAGTATTTGTCGTACAGCTTGTTCACCGTGCCGTCCTTGATCAGCTCGACGACTGCGGTATCGACCAGGGTCTTGAACTGCGGATCGTCCTTGGGCTCGAGAATGCCGTAGGGGGCAAGCTCCAGGCCTTTGCTGCCGACGACGAAGTCTTCAGGATTCTTCGACGACGCCACGGCACCGTACGCCAGCCCGTCATCGTTGGCCGAACCGGCGGCACGGCCACTGGAAACCATCAGGAAGGTTTCCGCGGTGTCCTTGGCTGGTGCCACGGAAATACCGTAGCCGTACTTGGCGTTGAGCATCGAGATCAGCTTGAAGGTCTGGCCACCCGCCTGGGCGGCGATGGTCTTGCCGCGAAAGGACGACAGGTCATTGACGTCTACCCCGGCGTCCTTGCGTGCCAGCAGCACGACCTGGGCGACGAATGTCGTCGGGGCGAAAGACACCAGCGAATGGCGATCGGCTTTATTAGTGGTATTGCCGCACTCCAGATCGATCGTGCCATTGGCCAGCAACGGGATACGGGTTGCCGACGCCGTCGGGTTGTAATGCACGGCCAGGGACGGGAGATTCAGTGCCGTCTTGATCTTCTGGGTAATGGCTTCACAAATCTCGACGGTGTAGCCCACGGGTTTCTGCTGGGCGTCCAGGTAGCCGAACGGCACCGAACTTTCCGGGTAACCAAGGGTGATAGAGCCCGACTCGCGAATCCTGTCGATTCGCCCATCCGCAAACGCCTGTGCACTGAGCACAACTGCCGCAATCGCTGTTACAGCGCTGATCACTTTCATAGTCCTTCCTCGGTAATCGAAACAGAGAACATCATCTGGTGTCGCGAACTGACCGAGAGCAGGAGATCGGTAGTGGCAAAAAGTATCCATGAAGAATATATTTAAGCCCAATACCTCTTACGTATTGCTGGATACAGGATTGATATGAGCGAAGGATATATGAAGCTTCGTCAGATCGAAGCGTTTCGCGCCATTATGATGACCGGATCGATGACAATCGCCGCTCGTAAGCTGCACACATCGCAGCCGCAAGTCAGCCGCCTTATCAGTCAACTGGAAGCCCTCACCCAATTTCCCTTGTTCGAACGCCACGGCAGCAAGCTCAAGCCGACCGTGGACGGCGAGCGTTTTTATAGTGAGGTAGAGAAGACATTTTCCGGCCTGACCAGCCTCGAATCGGCGGCTGCGGTGATCCGCTCGTTCGGTCGCGATCGCCTGGTATTGGCGGCCATGCCCCGGCTGGCGGGTGGTTTGCTGGCGCGAATAGTCGCCCGCTTCAAGCTGGAGTTTCCGGATGTGCTGGTGACTATCCAGTCGGGCAACGAAAGCACGGTCAACGAGTGGATTCGCTCCGGCATGTGCAGCACCGGTCTGGCCATGCTCTATAACCAGACCCCCGGCATCCATGTCGACCCGGTGATCACCTCCAACTGCGTCGCGGTCTTTCCCAAGGGCCATCGATTCGCGCAACTGGAACGGGTCACGCCCGAAGATTTCGCCAACGAACGCTATATCTCCTTCCCCAGCGCAAGCCCGGTGCGCGAGCGCATCGATGACATCTTCGAGCAGGCCGGAGTCAAGCGTCGGATCGTTGCCGAAGCGAGTCTGGGCGCGTCGATTTGTGCACTGGTCGGCGCGGGCATGGGCGTCAGCCTGATCAACCCGGTCGCCGCCTCCGAAGAGGCAACGATTCACAGCATCGAGTCACGCCCCTTCACCGCCAGTATCCCGGTGGTGATTGGCTTGCTGTTTCCATCCCACCACCCGCAATCGCGACTGGTCAGCAGCTTCGCGCAATGTGCGCGGGAGGTGATGCTCGCCGAGCTGTCGCCGCTTTGCGCGTGATCGGCTGAGCAAATCACCCGGATCAGCTCACTTGAGTACCAGCAGCCGATAAACCCCCGCCTCGGTCTCGATGCCATGGGTGTCATGGGTAAAGCCGGGATAGGACTTGTCGAAGCTTTCCAGCGCCCGCAGGTAGGCCAGCAACGGGCCATCAGCGGGGCCGGCGTTTTCCCCCGGCATCAACAACGGGATACCCGGCGGATACGGCACGATGCCGGTGGCGACAATACGCCCGGCCGCCTCCTCCAGTGTGACCAGTTCGACCTGATTTTTCACCAGCTTCTCGTAAGCCTCCACCGGGCTGAATTCGGCCTTGGGCAACATGCCGAAGGCCTTGGCCATGGTCGAGGTGGTGCGGGTCTGCTTCATGGCCGTGAAGATATCTTCAGCCAGATCTCGCAAGCCCATGCCGGCATAGCGCTGCTGGTTGGCGGTGAGCAGATCGGGCAGGCACAGCTCCAGTTCCAGGTTGCTGTCGTAGTCGCGCTTGAAGTCGAGCAAGGCATTGACCAGCGTGCCCCATTTGCCTTTGGTGATGCCGATGGAGAACAGGAACAGGATGGTGAAGTCCGTGGTTTTCTCGACGACGATGCCCTGATGGCTCAGGTAGGCGCTGAGCACGCAGGCGGGTATACCGAAGTCCAGCAACTCACCATCGTCGCCCATGCCGGGGCTGAGCACCGAGACCTTGATCGGGTCGAGCATGCAGTAGCCGTCCTCGATATCGCCGAAGCCATGCCACACCTCATTAGGGTGCAGGACCCAGCAGTCCGGATCGGTTTTCAGTGTCAGCGGATCGACCTTGTGGAACGGCACCGCCGCACCATCGACCTTGACCGATGGCGGCTGCCAGCAGGTGAAAAACCAGTCGTCGTGGCTGAGCATCTCGCTCTTCATCCGCGAGATCACCTGCCGGAAGGCGATGGCCTCCTCGATGGATTCATTGGTCAGAATTTGCCCGCTGGGCGCCTCCATCATGGCCGAGCTGACGTCGCAGGAGGCCATGATCGCGTAGTTCGGCGAGGTCGAGGCATGCATCATGAACGACTCGTTGAAACGCCCGTGGGGAATCGGATTGCGGCCGTTGCGCACATGAATCATCGACGCCTGGGACAGCGCCGCCAGCAGCTTGTGGGTCGATTGGGTAGCAAACACCGTGGGTTTCGACGCATCGTGATCTTCCGGACGGCCATGCATGGCAAAACGGTCGCGATACAGCGGGTTGAACCGCGCATAGCCATACCAGGCTTCGTCGAAATGCAGGCGGTCGACGCTCTGCCCCAGCAACTCTTCGACTCGCGTGACGTTATAGGTCAGGCCGTCATAGGTGGAGTTAGTAACAATGGCGTGGACCGGCGTCGGGTCGATATGGCTCTTGACCAGCGGGTTGGCGGCAATGGCTGCCTGCACCCCTTCACGGCTCAGGGTCTGGGGCAGGATCGGGCCGATGATGCCGTAGCGATTGCGGGTCGGCACCAGATAGGTCGGGATCGCCCCGGACAGGGTCATCGCATGTTCGGCGGACTTGTGGCAATTGCGGTCGCACAGGGCAATCTGATCACGGGTCACGCTGGCCATGAGGATGACCCGGTTCGACATGGACGAGCCATTGGTCACGTAGTAAGTACGATGGGCGCCAAAAACCTTGGCCGCATAACGCTCGCCCTGCCCTATGGGGCCGCTGTGGTCGAGCAACGAACCGAGATCACCCACCGAGATCGACAGGTCGGAACGCAGCAGGTTTTCCCCGAAAAACTCGTAGAACGCCCTGCCCGCCGTGCTTTTCAGGAACGCCGTGCCACCGGCATGACCCGGCGTATGCCAGGAGTATTCGTAGGAGCGGGCGAACTTCAGCAACGCGCCGAACATTGGCGGCAACACGGCCTGACGGTAGCGCTCGATGGCCGCCAGAATGCGTCCGCTGAGAAAGCGACTGGTGTCTTCGGGCAGCCAGATGAAGTCATCGGCGTGCTGCATCACCACCAGCGGGATACTGGACGCGGTACTGCGGTCGCTGATCAGGAACACCGGCACCCGGGTGTTGCGCTCACGCAGGTCGGTGAGCAACTGGATGCATTCCTGATGATCGTCACTCTTGTCCATTTCCCAGCTCAACAGCACGCACTGGATGGCCGGGTCGGAGTGCAGAATCGAGGTGGCATCACTGAGGCTTTCCGACACCAGCACACTGATTGAGCGTTCTTCGACATCACTGATCAATTGATTGAGGGCGCGGCCGAATACCGTGCGTTTGTCAGGGGCGCTGCTCACCAGCAAGGCCAGCATGCCGAGCAATTGGCGGTGTTCCGTCATGGTCGAACCTCCACAGGGGAATTCAGGTTGTTTACCGGGATGGGCTCCGCGCTGAGGTGTTGGGCGCTGATGGTTTGCACCGGTACGCTGTTATTCAGCGCTTCGAGGCGGATCAGGCGGTTATTGACGAAGCCGAACAGGGTGTAGCCGAAAATCGTCGCCACTCCGCCCAGCATCAGCGCCTGCGGGCCCGAGCTGTACAGCGCCAGATAGCTGTAGGCGGCGGCCACCCAGGCAATGACATTGCTGATCAGTGCCTGACGCGGCTCAACGTTTGAGACCTTCTGCATCGTCATCAGTGCGGCCATGGACAGGATGTACGGCACCAGATTGGTGACGACGGCCAGGTTGACCAGCACATCGAACTGCTTGCTCAGGTCCGGGCTGATGGTCAGCAACGCGAGTGCCGTCTGCCCGGCCAGCAGGATCAACATGCCGACAATCGGCGTGCCGGCCTTGTTGGCCTTGGCAAATATCGGCAGGAAATAACCGGTGTCGGCCGAGCTCTTGAACACCTGGGCAATGGTGAATTGCCAACCCAGCAGCGAACCGATGCAGGCCAGTATCATCAGGCCCATGACCAGGTTGCCGACCAGCGGCGTGAACATCTTCGCGAAAACCAGACCAAATGGCGCAGTAGACGCCACCAGCTCGGGATTACTGACGATGCCGGCGATGACGTTGGTCGAGACGATGTAAATTACTGCCGCACCCAGGGTGCCGCCGAGCACGGCAATGGGCACGTTCTTCTCGGGATTTTCCACGGCGTCGGTGTTGGCACAGGCCGATTCCAGGCCGAGAAATGCCCACAGGGTGATTGCCACCGAAGCCCCCGCCGCCTCGAACCAACTTTTGTCGTGGGGGTTCCAGCCTGCGGCATAGACGCTGCTGTCGAACCAGAACCAGCCAATGGTCGAGACCAGCACCACCGGGGCAATCACGCCCCAGACCGTCACCGCACCGATCTTGCCGGTAATTCCCGCGCCACCAAAGTTGGCGAAGGTGGTGATCCACAACAGGACGATGGTCGCCAGACCGACCTGCAGCGAGTTGAGCTGGATGCTGAACAGCGTCTGGATATAGCCAACCGCCGTAATACCGATCGCCACATTGGCAATAAGCAACGAGAGGCCATAGGTGTAATTGGTTATATAGTTGCCGCCCTTGCCGAAGGTGTATTCGGCATAGCCGCCCATGCCGCCGGTCTTTCGGCTGAGCATGCCGCAGCGCGCAAAGGCGTAGGCCAGCGCTAGGGAACCGGTGGCCGTGACCAGCCAGGACAGGATGGAAATGGCCCCAACTTCGGCCAGTTTGGTGGGCAACAAGATAATCCCTGAGCCTAACATGTTAACGGCGGTTAACATGGTTAGTTGCCCGACGCTCATCTTCTTGGCAGCTGGCATTTCATGATCTTCCTGTGAAAACGAAAACTAAGTCATAGCCAGTTATTGCGATTCGGCAAGCCTCGGCACGTTGACTGACGAAAATAGCGCTGGCAAGC
This sequence comes from Pseudomonas sp. JUb42, assembly GCF_024807945.1. Taxonomy (GTDB): domain Bacteria; phylum Pseudomonadota; class Gammaproteobacteria; order Pseudomonadales; family Pseudomonadaceae; genus Aquipseudomonas. Next base: position 38,574 of record NZ_JANUFD010000005.1, read on the forward strand.
AGCATCAAAACGCCATCATTCAATACTAAATATTTCACTGTTTTTCTGAATATAAATACTTGCACACCGATTAAACGGATCTAGTCTCCAGAACAGCCGCGCGAAGCTGACAAGCCAAAGCTCACAAGTCTGCGGCAACGCCACTCAGGGTTTTCTTATGAAATGGATGTCTATCTATACAGCGTTTTTCTGCATCGGTTTCAGCGGTTACGCAGGCGCCACAAGTATTGCCGCTACGCTGGATGCCATCGGCAGGTCAATAGAAGGATCTTCCCAGGCCACCTCCGACGTCTCTTCTTCCGGCTCCAGCAGCAATGACAACAAAGTCGTTAGTGCCGCCCGAGATGATGCGGCTGCTTTTGTCGCGACTAACGGTGCGATAAGAGCCGCCAGACTGGAGCAGGCCTTGCTGTCGCTCAGGGAGCTTGCCGCGAACCAAAGGGCTACGGACTTGCAGCTGGCGCAGGCGATCCTGGCGAATAATTGAGCAGGGCTGCATGGGTTTACATTAAATAAGCGGATCGTTGCCGACCAGCGTACTCGAAGGCCGTGATCAACCCTGCATTAGACGGTTTGGCTATAGACCGGCTGTTATCTTTAGCAAGTCCCTATATGGCCGCTTGTTTTAATAGTAAGCAAGCTAACATAAATCGTTCAATAGGGTGTAAATGAGTGCAATTTGATGGAGGCTTATTTGCTCCAGGAACTTCAAGCGTAATGCCGTTTGTTAACACACCACCACTTGCAGCCTAACAATAAGATGCTAATTTCTTTTCTCTCTGCATCTGTTTTCGCGACGCATACCTGAACCGCCGTACGTGCAGCACGGGCGCTGGCCATGTGGCTTTTTATCTTTAGAGATAAGATGTTATGGATGATTTTCGCAGGTCAGGACAAGTTCTCTTCCTCAGCCTTCTTCTGCCCGCAGGTCTGGCATCGGCTGATAACGCCGATACTGCCAACAAGAGCAATAATCCCTTGAACCTGGCACCGGGTCTCAATCTTCAGGACTACTACACCCCGGACATCGCCAACACTAACGCCCATACCAACGACCTGTTGCTGCGCGGCACGCTGCCCATCGCGCCCGGTGATTTTATCGGTGTACCACAGTTGCTCAGGGCGACCCTGCCCATCAGTACCCGTCCCGATCCTCATGGCGGCTACAGCACAGGTGTTGGCGATCTAAACCTGTTCGATATCTTCCTGCTCAAGACCGAAGGCATACAGTTGGGCATCGGTCCGCAGATCACCGCGCCCACCGCCGCCCATGACCAATTGGGTACTGGCAAGTGGCAGGCGGGCCTTGCCGCCATTGCCATTGACTCTTCGCCACGGGGCTTGATCGGTGCGCTGGTGCAATACCAGAGCTCGTTCGCTGGCGACGAGGATCGCGTGCACGTCGAGTCCGCCACCTTACAACCCTTCCTGATCCATAACCTGCCCAAGGGCTGGTATCTGCGCTCCACCGGCACCTGGACCTTCGACCTGAAGAACGACACCCACTACATCCCCATCGGCTTGGGCGCAGGCAAGGCGTGGAAAGTCGGCAGCACTATCTTCAATGCCTTCGTCGAGCCGCAGTGGACGGTTGAACACAAGGGCGATGGCCTGCCGCGCTTCACTCTGTTTGCGGGCCTGAACATCACTTTTGGCAAGTAAGGAGTTGTCATGACTACAGATAGCCGCGCCCGTTATTTCACCGCCGCCGTACTGGCCGCCGTCCCCGTCATGGCCTTTGCCGATAACGCCCGTGACTGGCAGAACACTCCGATCGATCTGAATATGGCGTTCGGTTACTACAACCTGATCGATACCAACACGCCCATCGATACGTCCCTGCCCATCGACGGCCTGTCCCTTAACGCCAACGTCTATATCGCCCGTTTCGCCCGCTCCTTGGCGATAGACGGGCGCAATACGGCGGTGGAAATCCTGCAGCCCTACGCTGATATCAGCGCCTCGTTCGACAATGGCCAGTACTTCTCCGGCACCAAACACAACGGTGGTCGTGGTGATACGCAACTGATCATTGCCCACAATTTTTTCGGTGGCCCGGCCCTGACCAAGGAAGAGTTTGCCAGCTGGACACCCGGCACCTTCTTCAGCGGTGCCTTGACCCTGGTCACCCCCACCGGCGACTACGACAAGAAACGCATCATCAATATCGGCGCCAATCGCTGGGTGGTGAAACCGGAACTGGCCTTCGGTACACCCATTGGCCCGACCTGGCTGGAGTTCAACACCTACGTCTCGCTGTACGGCAAGAACAACGACTACATCGGCGACAACAAGCTCGAACAGAAGCCGCTCTACGCCCTCGAGAGCCACTACAGCTACAGCATCAACCGCGCGCTGTGGGTCGGGCTCGATGCCACCTACAACACCGGCGGCGAAACCAAGATCAACGGCAGCGACCAGGACAACAAGCAGGAAAACGTCATCGTCGGCGCCACCATGGGTTTCATGCTGTCACCGCAATTCGGCGGCCTGATCGCCTACAGCGACACGGTCTCCGAGCGCACCGGATCGCCCGACGTCAACACCTGGACCTTTCGTCTGCAGTATGTCTGGTAAGGCGTTTCCCCCCCCCACCATGAAGGGAGTCACTCAATGAAAATGCCAGTGCTTAAAACGCTGCTCTGCTGCGCCATCCTGGGCCTTGGCGGCTGCGCCAGTTCCCAGGTCGACCCCAGCAAGTATTCGGGCTTTCTCAAGGATTACAGCCAGCTCAAACCGGCAGAAAGTGCCACCGGCGCGCCAGTCATGCGCTGGATCGATCCGGACATCAAGCTCAGCGAATACACCCAGGTCTATATCGAACCCAGCCAGTTCTATCCGCAGCCTCAGGCGACGGCAGTGATCTCGGCGCAGACCCTGCAATCCATCACTCAATACTTCGACGCCGCCCTCAAGCGCGAACTGGGCAAGGACATGCCGCTGGCCCAGGGGCCGGGACCGCACACCATTGTCGTACGCCCGGCGATCACCGCCGTGTCTACCAGCACCGAAGGGCTCAAGCCCTATGAAGTCATCCCCATCGCCCTGGTGGCCGCCGCGGTGAACACCGCCGCAGGCGGGCGTGACCAGAACGTCGAGGTCGCTACCGAAGCGGCGTTCCTTGACGGCCAGAGCAAGAAGGTACTGGCCCAGGTGGTACGCAAAGGCAGCGGCAAGCCTCTGGAAAACGACAAGACCCAACTGACCCTGAACGACGTCAAGCCGGTGCTCGACGGCTGGGCCAGCGACATGCGCCTGAGCTACGAGAAGCTCAAGGCGGGCAAGAAATAAGCTCGGATCAGCAATGGCATGCCGAGGCCGGTATGCCCCGCAGTTTGCGCATGGCCAGGAAGCTCGAAAATGAATGTAGGACGCTCATTGCAATGCCAACGCCGACTGGCAGCCAGCCTGTTGGCGCTGCTGCTCGCCAGTGCCTCGGCCGCTGGATCGGCAGAACCGGCCGTGTCTACGGAAAAGGATCCCCGGGCCATGAAGGTCCTGCAGGACATGGGCCGTTTCCTGCGCACCCTCAAACACTTGCATCTGGTCGCCAGCAGCGACACCGATCAGGTCCTTGATAACGGCCAGGTCATCCAGTTCAGCTACCACACCGAGCTGATCGCTACCCAGCCCGACAAGCTGCGGGTCACTGTGGTCGACGGCCCCTGGCGCAAGACCCTGTTCTACAACGGCAAGCGTTTTGCCCTGTATGACCAGGGGCAGCGTTACTACGCCAGCGGCGATGCCCCCGCGACCATTGATGCGCTGGTCGACGACATGAACAAACGCTACGGCGTAGTGCTGCCCCTGGCCGATCTGTTCCGCTGGGATGCCGGTACAGCCGACGAGGTTGGCATCAGCAATGCGCTCTACATCAATGATCAGGAGGTCGACGGCCAACTCTGCGCCCATTACGCCTATCGCCAGCCCGGTGTCGACTGGCAGCTCTGGGTGCACCTGGGGCCGCGACCGATGCCGTGCCAGTTGGTGATCGTGCGTCAGGATGCCGAAGGCAAGCCACGGCACAGCGTGCGCTACCGCTGGATCGAGGATAAACCGGCCCCTGCCAGCACCTTTGACTTCGTCCCGCCGGAAGGTGTGCGTGCCGTGCCGTTGCGGGAAATTGTCCTGCCTGCCGGGGAGGTGCAGCCATGAACAAGTCGTTTGTCCTTTGCCTGACCGGCGCTCTGCTGTTGCCCGTACCTGCACAGGCCTGGCATGTCATCGCCGGTGGCGGCGCCCGTACCTTTGTCGTTGCGCCGCCTCATTTTGCCGGCCCACCCCCTCACCCACCGGGCCCTCCCCATCCGCCTGGACCTCCGGGGCCCCATCCGATGCCGCCTCCGCCACCGCCACCACCACCGCATCACGACGATGACTGGTATCACCCTTGGGCAACGGCTGCGGTGGTCGGCGCAACCACAGCCACCGCCATCGCCATTGGCACCGCCGTGGCGTCGGTGCCCAAGACCTGCGTGCCGGTACTGATCAACGGCGTCAGCTATCAACAGTGCGGCAGCACCTGGTATCAGCCGCAGTACGTCGGCACCAGCGTGCAATACGTGGTGGTCGTCGCGCCGCGCTAAAGGAGCTTTGATGAGTATTCGTGACGATATTGCCGGGTTGCAAGGCCAGATCAGCCAGGATGTGCTGGGGCAAGAACAGGTTATCCGGCAAGTTCTGCTGGGGCTGTTAGCCAGCGGCCACATGCTGCTGGAAAGCCTGCCGGGGCTGGCCAAGACGCGCATGGTCAAGGCCCTGTCCCGGCACTTGCAGGTGAAGATGAGCCGGATTCAGTTCACCCCGGATCTGCTGCCCTCGGATATCACTGGCGCGGAAATCCTCCAGCAGGTCGACGGTCAGAACCAGATCCGTTTTCAGCAAGGTCCGCTGTTCGGCAACCTGATTCTGGCCGACGAAATCAACCGCGCCCCGGCCAAGGTCCAGGCGGCGCTGCTGGAAGCCATGGAAGAACGGCAGATCACCGTGGCCGGGATCAGCCACAAGTTGCCAGAGTTGTTCGTCGTGCTGGCGACCCAGAATCCCATCGAACAGGAAGGCACCTACCCGCTGCCCGAAGCGCAGATGGACCGTTTTCTGATGAAGGTGCTGCTGGATTACCCCCGGCCCGAAGACGAACGCCAGGTCCTGCAAATGCTCCGGCGCGAAGAACAGCAGCCGGGCCTGGCGCAGGCGGTGATTACCCAAAGCCTGCCCCAGGATGTGCTATTCGCCGCACGCAGGGAGATCGGCGCGATTCATGTCTCGGCGGCCATCGACCAATACCTGATCGACCTGATCGACGCCACTCGGCACCCGGCGACCTATGACCCAGACCTTGCGCGCTGGATCGACCTGGGCGCCAGCCCTCGCGGCGGCATTGCTCTGGACCGATTGTCACGCAGCCATGCCTGGTTCGAAGGCCAGGACTTCGTCGGCCCTGATGACGTGCGAGTCATGCTGCATCCGGTGCTACGCCATCGAATAAAGCTCAGTTATGACGCCGTGGCCGATGAGGTCAGCGTCGAGCAGGTACTGGATCGGTTATTGGACAAGGTAGGTATTCCGGTTTGATCAGTGTGGGACCGGCTTTAGCCGGGAAAACGATGTAACAGGCGATACAAATGTATCGACCCTGCCTGCGCCTTCCCGGCTAAAGCCGGTCCCACAAGGGTTCTACGCAGCGGTTGTAACAAGGAGAACGCCATGCACGACCAACCCCAGGCACTCCAGGGCGTTCGGGTGTCATTAGCGGAGCTGATGGCCCTGGAATTCAAGGCCCGCGGCCTGAGCCTGCTGACGCGCCAGCCGCGCTCGAGCATCCTCGCTGGCAGTCACGGTTCGCGGCTGCGCGGTCGCGGTCTGGACTTCGAAGAGCTGCGCCGCTATCTGCCGGGGGATGACCTGCGGGCACTCGACTGGCGGGCCAGTTCGCGGCTCGGCAAGCCCTTCGTCAAGACCTACCGGGAGGAGCGCGATCGCCCGGCGCTATTGCTGGTCGATCAACGCATGAACATGTTTTTCGGCTCGGTTCGCAGTTTCAAATCGGTAATCGCCGCCGAACTCGCCGCCCTGCTCGCCTGGATTGCCGCCCAGGCTGGAGATCGCGTCGGCGCGCTGGTCTTCAACGATGAGCGTATCGAGCACCTCAGCCCCCGGCGTAGCCGGCAGCACATCGCGGCTTTGCTGGCGTCGCTGGTCAGGCAGAACAACGCACTCAGCGCCGACAATCTGATTGAAGAAGACCCCGGCCAACTGGACAAGTCCTTGCGTCAGTGCCTGCGAAGTGCCGGACATGATCACGTGATCTGCATCATCAGTGACTTCGCCGGCAGCAGTGACACGACACTGCACTTGCTGCGCGAGCTGGCGGCCCATAACGACGTGCTGGCCCTGCAGGTCTACGACCCCCTGGCGCTGAATCTGCCCGCTCAGGGTCGGCTGCTGGTGACTCAGGGCCAGTTGCAGGTGGAGCTGACCCTGGACCGGGCCAAGGTGCGCAAGCCGCTGGGCGACTATCTGCAAGGGCGCCTGCGTGAGGTGGCGCATATGCTGCGGCGCAGCCGGATCCCGCTGCTGATGTTCAGTACCGGCGAAGACCCAGTGCTGCAATTGCGCCGCGAGCTGGGCCACGCAACGGGTCTGCAACCATGAGCACCAACGCATGAGCAGCCCGTCAATCGAGCAACTGCAGGAGCTGCCACTGCCAGCCGCAATCAGCTATGCGCCGCAGACCTGGGGCTGGCTGCTGGTGCTGACGTTGCTGTTGCTGCTGACGGCGGCTTGGCTGGCTCACAGGTTGTATCGCTGGCGGCACAATCGCTACCGTCGCGAAGCCCTGGCTCGCCTCGATCAGCTTCGGCAAAAACCCGACAATGCTGCCCTGCGCGAGATTGCGCCCTTGCTCAAGCGCGTGGCGCTGTCCATGCCGCAGCAACCCGAGGTCGCCAGCCTCAGCGGTCAGGCATGGCAGGACTTCCTGCAACGCAGCACGCCCCTGACGCTGCCGCAAGACTTTGCCCTGCAGCTGACCACCCTCACCTATGCCCCCGATAGCGCCCTGCAAGCGTTGGATGAGCCTCGGCGACAGGCACTGCTGAGCCTCTGCCGCCAATGGGTGGAGACGCATCATGTGGCAGCTTGATTATCCCTGGCTGTTGCTGCTGCTTGCCCTTGCCTGGCCAGCCCACCGCTATCTGCCCGCCTACCGCGAGCAGCAGCGGGCATTGCGTGTACCGTTCTTCAAGGCCCTGGCCCAGGCTATCGGTCAGGCCCCGCATAGCCACGGGCTGCGCCGCAGCACCGGGCAGTTTTGGCTCAACCTTGCGGTGTGGGGCCTGCTGGTTGCGGCCGCCTGCCGCCCGGTGTGGATCGAAAAGCCCATCGAACGACAGCAACCGACCCGCGACCTGATGCTGGCAATCGATATTTCCCAATCCATGGAAACCCGCGACTACATCAGCCCGACGGGTGAAAAAATCTACCGGCTCAGCGCCGTGAAGCAGGTCGTGCAAGGCTTCATCCAGCAGCGCAAGGACGACCGCCTCGGCCTGATCGTGTTCGGCAGTGGCGCTTTTGCCCAGGCGCCGCTGACCCTCGATCACGCCAGCCTGGCGCTGCTGCTGGATCAGGTCGGCATCGGCATGGCCGGACCGAATACCGCCCTGGGCGACGCCATCGGCCTGACCATCCGCCTGCTGGCCAAGACCGCTGAACAGGACAAAGTGCTGGTCCTGCTGACCGATGGCAACGACACCAGCAGCGTGGTCGCCCCTCTGCACGCCGCCAAGATGGCCGCTGCCGCCGGTATCGTGGTGCACACCATCGGCATTGGCGACCCGGCTGCCAGCGGCGAAGCCAAGGTTGATCTGGGCAGTCTTGAACAAATCGCCAGCCGCACCGGCGGACGGTTCTTCCGCGCTGAAGACAGTCAGGCCTTGCAGCAGGTCTACCGCACCCTGGACCAGATCACCCCCCATCAGGTCAAAACCCTCACGCATCAGCCCAAGCGCGACCTGTTCTGGCTGCCCCTTGGAGCGGCATTGTTGCTGCTCGGCGGCTGGCACGGCAGTGCGGCGCTGTGGGCGCTACTGCGGCGCCAACGTCCACACGCACTGGCAACGGAGGCGTGATGGAAATCGATCTGAACGCCTTCCATTTTCTGCGTCCCTGGTGGTTGCTGCTGATTCCCCTGGCGCTCTTGCTGGCCTGGGCATGGCGGCATTTGGGCAATGAACGCGGGCGCTTTCGCGGGACCATCGTTGCACACCTGCTGCGTCACCTGATCGTCATGCCCAAAGGTAACGCGCGGGTGCAGCCGATTCATCTGCTGGTTGCCAGTCTCATCCTTGGCTCAATCGCCGTGGCAGGCCCCAGTTGGGAGCAGGATCGCCCGCCCTTTCTGGACAATCGCGCGCCCCTGATCCTGGCTGTCGACCTGTCGCCGTCGATGAACAGCAGCGATATTGCCCCCACCCGGCTGCAGGCCGCGCAACACAAGCTGCATGACCTGGTGAACCGCCGCCACGGCACGCGCATCGGCCTGATCGCCTATGCAGGCAGCGCCCATAGTGTGCTGCCACCCACCGATGACCCGGACCTGCTCGACGGCTTCTTGCAAGCCCTGGCCAGCCAGTTGATCAGCGTGCAGGGCAAGGACCTGTTGGGCGTGATCGGTATTGCCGCCAACCTGCTGGATGGCGAGCACAGCCCCGGCACTCTGGTTCTGGTCACCGACGGCGCCGATCTGAGCCAGCTCAAGGAAGTTAGCGCGGAGCTTGCGCAACAGCCCGACGCACGAAGCCTGCAACTGCTGATACTGGCGGTGAACAGCCAGGCTGATGCCAGTCTCAAGCAGTTGGCCGATGCCACCGACGCGCCGTTGGGCAGCCTGACCGCCAATGACGACGATCTGGACTGGATCGAACTGCATGCCCAGACCCATTTCCAGGCCGTCAGCCCTGACCAGCAGCAATTGCACTGGAAGGATGCCGGTTACTGGCTGATCTATCCGTTGCTGGTGCTGGCATGGTTCAGCCTGCGCCGGGGCTGGAGCCTGGGCTGGAACGCCCTGGCGCTGCTGACCCTGGGCTGCACCCTGCCCGTTCAACCAGCACAGGCCAGTGGGTTGAGCGATGGGTTTTTTACTGCCGACCAACAGGGGCGCTGGGCCTACGAGCATCAGCACTTCCAACAAGCCGCCGAGCACTTTCAGGACCCGTACTGGAAAGGCCTGGCCGCCTATGCCCTGGGCGATTACGCCGTCGCGCAAACGGCCTTCGCCAGGGTCAGCAGCGCCGCCGGGTATTTCTACCAGGGCAACAGCTATGTGCATCTGTTCAAGTTCGACGAGGCCATCGCCGCTTATCAGCAGGCGCTGGTGTTGCAGCCTGACTTTGCCCCGGCCATTGCCAATCTGGCCTTGAGCAAGGCGCTGCAAAAGGATTATCAGGATGCGCAGAACGAGGCACCGCAGGTCAAACCCGATCAGGTCAAGTACGAGGGCAAGCCCGGCCAGGGCAAAAGCCACACCGTGCAAAATGCCGCCGCGAGCTCGGATGAACAGTGGCTCAATAACCTCAACACCTCGCCTGCACGCTTCCTGCAGCAAAAATTCAGTCTTGAAGATACACAGCGTGCCGACGCGAAGCAGGTGCAGCCATGAAACGCCTGCTGGCGTTGGTGCTCCTGACCTTGCTGCTCGCCGCGCCGTGCATGGGCGCGCAACTCTGGGTCGAGGTGCGCCTTGAACCTTCGGAGCATCTGGTGACCGGGCAAACCCTGCAACTGCAGGTCGATGTACTGACCGACACCTGGTTCACCTCGGCGCCGCAGTTGCCGGTACTGGAGATCGACAACGCCATCATCTCCGCGCCCTCCGGCGAGGCGCGGCATCTGAACCTGACGCGCGACGGCACCGCGCTGTTTGGTCTGCAATACAGCTACCAGATCACTCCGACCGCAGCCGGTGATTTCCTCGTTGCGCCGCTGACCATCAGCGCCACGCCGGGGCAGGCTCCAGGCCCCGTTACTCAGCACAGTGTCCCAGTACATTTTCGCGTCGAACAGCCCGCAGGGATTGCGCCCGGCCGGTTGCTGCTGGTTGCTCGTGACCTGAAGCTGAGCCAACAGATCGTTCAGTCCAGCGACAACCTGGCCATCGGCGACAGCGTGCGTCGGCAGATCGACCAGATCGCCGATGGCGCGCAGATGATGCTGATCCCCAGTCCCGGTTTCGCCGAAGTCCAGGGCCTTGGCCAATATGCCGGGACGCCCATCCTCAAGACCCTCGACGATGGGCGGGGCAATGTCACCGGCGGTTCGCGCAGCGACAGCGTCACCTACAGCGTGCAGCGCGGTGGCGAGTTTCAGCTGCCACCTGTCACGTTGCCGTGGTGGGACAGCGATGCCCATCAACTGCGCACAGCCGAGCTGCCGGGCGTGACCTTCAAGGCGGCGGCCACTGCCTTCAAGGCGCCCTTTTCGATCAGCGAAGACCTGCAACGCCTCGGCCAGCATGGGCGTATCAGCCTGTCGCGGCATTGGCTGGGTGTGGGCCTGACAGCATTGGTACTGGCCCTGATGCTGTATCTCGGCTGGCCCTGGGCACGGCACGCCGGGCAATGGTTGCGCCAGCGCCGGGCAATCCGGCGGCAACAATGGCTGGCCTCACCGGGTTATGCCTTCAGGCAAATCCCACGACAGCTACGCGCCCAGCCACCGCAGCTGGACGCGCTGTATCTGTGGGTTCGCCGCCAGTTCGGCAGCACCGGCTTGCAAGGCCATGTGCCCGCCGAGCCGATTCGCCTGATCTACGGCCCTGAGCGGCAACTGGATGCGGCCTTGAAAGCCCTGAGCCAGTCAGAGCGATCTCCCCGCATCAAAGTCCGGCGCCCAGGCAATGGTTTGCGCGCGCTGAACCCTCGTCTGCCCGAAACGGAGCCACGCCCATGATCACCGTCACCCGCAAGTCAGTGCTGTTTGTCTGGCTGTTGCTGTGCATGCCGCTGCTCGTACAAGCAGCTGAACAACTGCCGTCCTGGCAAGACACCGGACCACGCCAGGCCCTGGTGCAGTTCGTGGAAAATGTCACCCTGGACGGCTCGCCGGACTTTATCCCCGTGCCTGCCCGCATCGCTGTGTTCGACAACGACGGCACCCTGTGGAGCGAACAACCCATGTACTTCCAGGTGCTATTTGCCCTGGATGAAGTCAAGCGCCTGGCGCCACAGCATCCCGACTGGCAGACCACCCAGCCGTTCAAGGCGGTACTGGAAAATGACCACAAGGCCCTGGCGGCCACTGGCATGGACGGCATGAACCGCATCATCGGCGTCACTCATACCGGAATGAGCGGTGCGGCGTTCACCGACTCGGTCAAGGCCTGGCTGGCCAAGGCCCGGCACCCGAAGAGCGGCCGGCCCTATACCGAGATGGTCTACCAGCCGATGCTCGAACTGCTCGACTACCTGCGCGCCCACCAATTCAAGGTGTTTATCGTTTCCGGTGGTGAAGTCGGTTTCATGCGCGCCTGGGCCGAAGAGGTCTATGGCATCCCCCCTGAGCAGGTGATCGGCAGCCGCTTTGTCGGGCAATTCCGGAACAGCAACGGCCAGTTGCAGATCCTGCGTACCGCCCACCTTGAACACAACGATGACGGCCCCGGCAAACCGGAGAGCATTGACGCCCTTATCGGCCGCCGCCCCGTCCTGGCATTCGGCAACTCTGACGGCGACCTGCAGATGTTGCAGTGGACCGCCGCAGCCAAGGGCAAGAGCTTTGTCGGCCTGGTGCATCACACCGATGGCAAACGCGAGTGGGCCTATGACCGCACTTCCGATATCGGCCGCCTGGACAAGGCGCTGGACGCCGCCACCGCCAATCACTGGACCGTGGTCGACATGGCCGCGGACTGGAAACGGATTTACCCCTTTGACTGACTCACCGCAACACCCAGTAACGACGCACCGCGACACCGCAAACCGGAGTGAATGCAAACGATCGCTGGGACAACAGCGATTACGTCATGGCAACGGAGGCAATAAAAATGACTCGCAGGCAAAACTGGCTACCCAGGCTGGCCTTTATGGCGGCTTCAATGATGGCGCTTTCGGCGACTGCCGCAGCGGCGGATAAACCCAACATTCTGGTCATCTTCGGTGACGATATCGGCCAGACCAATATCAGCGCCTATTCAATGGGTGTGGTCGGCTACAAGACGCCGAATATCGACCGCATTGCCAAAGAAGGCATGATGTTCACCGACTATTACGCGGAAAACAGCTGCACCGCCGGGCGTTCCAGCTTTATCACCGGGCAGAGCCCGCTGCGTACCGGGCTGACCAAGGTCGGTATTCCTGGCGCGCCAGTAGGCCTGCAGAAGCGCGATATCACCATCGCCCAGGCACTCAAATCCCTGGGCTACGCCACCGGGCAGTTCGGCAAGAACCACTTGGGCGACCGCGATGAATACCTGCCGACCAACCATGGTTTCGATGAGTTCTTCGGCAACCTCTATCACCTCAACGCAGAAGAGGAACCGGAGCGCCCTTACTGGCCCAAGGACCCCAATGATCCCTACGTGAAGGCCAACTCACCAAGGGGCGTATTGCACGCCTATGCCGACGGCAAGATCGAAGACACCGGCGCGCTCAACAAGAAGCGTATGGAAACCATCGACGACGAAACCACCGCCGCCGCCCAGGCGTTCATCAAGAAGCAGGTCGATGGCAACAAGCCGTTCTTCGTCTGGATGAACACCACACGCATGCACGCCTTCACCCATGTACGCGAATCCATGGCGGGACAAAGCGGCATGCCTGGCAACGAATATGCCGATGGCATGCTCGAACATGATGGCGATGTCGGCAAATTGCTCAAGACCCTTGATGACCTCAAGGTCACCGACAACACCATCGTCGTCTACACCACCGACAACGGTCCGAACCAGTGGTCATGGCCCGACGCGGCGACGACCCCGTTCCGCAGCGAGAAAGACACCAACTGGGAAGGCGCCTTCCGCGTACCGGCAATGATTCGCTGGCCGGGCAAGATCAAGGGTGGTGAGGTCTCCAACCAGATGTTCTCGGGCCTGGACTGGTTCCCGACGCTGCTGGCGGCAGCCGGTGACACCGGGGTCAAGGACAAATTGCTCAAGGGCTGGGCGCCAGTCAGTGGTAGCGGCGACTTCAAGGTCCATCTGGATGGCTTCAACCAGCTGCCCTACCTGACCGGGCAGGAAACCAAAGGGGCACGTCACGACTTCTACTATTTCGACGACGACGGCGAACTGGTTGCCATGCGCTTCGATGACTGGAAGGTGGTGTTCTGCGAACAGCGCAAGCCTGGGGGCTTTGAAGTATGGTCCGAGCCGCTGATTTGCGGGCGTGTACCGAAACTGTTCAACCTGCGCATGGATCCCTATGAACGCGCCGACGTGGTCTCTGACCAGTACTACGACTGGCTGGCAAAAAATGACTACGTCATTGGCATGGGCATCATGCGTGCCGCTGAGTTCCTGACCACGTTCGTCGATTACCCACCGAGCCAGAAACCCGCGAGCTTCGGCATCGCCCAGGTTCGGCAGATGGTGGATGCGAAGATTGCCGAGAAAAACAAGGGCCAGGCCCCGGCCAAACCTTGATCAATCGCCCATCCACCTCGCGCGGGTGGATGGGCTGATCTACTGTGAGGTTTATTAAGGACCATGCAGTTTGTTTTTGTGGGAGATCCCGCCCCGTCTACGACGCCGCACTGTCACGCGGCAAACACTAACCGAGGCAGGGAGCACATCTTGTGGGAGTGAATTCATTCGCGAAGAGGCCGGTACATTCGACGCATCTTCGTCGCCTGGAACACCGCCTTCGCGAATGAATTCGCTCCTACAGAATTCGCCCGCATCGATCGCGGGTTTAGCCCCCGTGATAGCGCAATGACTGCCCCAAAGGAATGACTGTCGGCATGACGAAAGACAATAACAAGCCGAACCCCGGCGGGCTGTTGAGCCGCCTTTATCCCCTTCTGATTGTGTTTCTGCTGCTGATTGCCGGTGTACTGGGCTACTTCGCCCTCAAGGCCCCGGCTCCCCTTGTCACGCCCCCGGCGGTCGTTGCTGCCAAGCCCGCTGTCGCCATCGCCGCCAAACCACAACCGGCCAGCTTAGTCGACGAACAACAATGCGTCGGCTGTCACAGTGCCCAGGTCAAGGACTGGCAAGGCTCGCACCATCAATTGGCGATGCAGGTCGCCAGCGAGCAGAGTGTGCTGGGTGATTTCAACGCCTCGACCTTCAAGGGCGAAACCGACAGCACCCGTTTTTTTCGCAAGGACGGCGAATTCTGGGTCAATACCCTGGATGGCGCAGGCCAGGCCAAAGACTTCAAGGTGGCCTATGCCTTTGGCATCGCGCCCTTGCAGCAATATTTGCTTGAGACCGAAGGCGGTCGCCTGCAGGCCCTGAGCGTCGCCTGGGATACCGAGCACAAGCGCTGGTTTCACATCTATGCTGGCCAGGGCGTGGACTTCAAGGACCCGCTGCACTGGAGCAAACCGGGGCAGAACGCCAACTTCATGTGTGTCGAGTGCCACACCACCGGCTTCAAGCGTAACTTCAATGCCGCCACCAATAGTTTCAACAGCCAATGGAACAGCCTTGGCGTCGGCTGCCAGGCCTGCCATGGCCCGGCGTCGAATCATCTGCAATGGACGGCAAAGAAAGACAGCAGCCTCAATTACGGTTTCGATATCAACCTGAGCAAAGCCGATAACCTGACCCAGGTTGATACTTGCGCCCGCTGCCATGCCCGTCGCGCGCCGCTGGGCGATGATCAGAAACCCGGTAAACCCTTGATGGACGCTTATTTGCCCAGCGCCCTGACCCCGGAGTTATACGAGCTGGATGGCAAGATCAAGGGTGAGGTGTTCGAACACGGCGCCTTTGTGCAGAGCAAGATGTTCGCTAAAGGCGTGAGTTGCAGCAATTGCCATAACCCCCACAGCAACGAGTTGAAGGCGCCGGGCAACGGCGTCTGCCTGCAATGCCATAACCCGGCAGGCAAGACCGCTGCGCCCGGCGTCGATGGTGCGGGCTTGCAGGCGAAGAACTACGACTCCCCCGAGCACCATCATCATCAGCCTGGCCAGCCGGGTTCCCAATGCATCGACTGCCATATGCCGGGCAAGCTGTTCATGGGCAACGACCTGCGCCATGACCATAGCTTCAGCCTGCCCAATCCGGCATTGGCCACGAGCATCGGCATGGCGGACGCTTGCCTGGGCTGCCACCTGAAGATGCCTGAGCAAGCGCTAACCAATAAATTCAAGGACTGGTACGGCGAAGCCCAGCACCCGACCCACGACTACGCCCGCAGCCTATGGCAGGTTCGCAGCGCGCAGCCCGGCGCCGCAGCGGCGCTGTTCGCGCAACTGGAGTCCACCCGACTGGCATCGATTCGCCGCGCCACCCTGGTCGCCGAGCTGCCTGCCTACCCGAGCCAGCGCGCTCTGGAATCCAGCAGCAAGGCGTTGCGTGATCCGGCACCACAAGTGCGCGAAGCGGCGGTCAATGTCATCGCTGCGCAACTGCCCGCCAACCAGCGCCTGGACCTGCTCGGCCCGCTGTTGCAGGACCCGATTCTTGCCGTGCGCATCGCCAGTGCCCACGCCCTGCTCGGCTATGGGCAACAGGCCGGACGCTACCAAGGCGCCTTCGACAAGGCCATTGCCGAGTACGAGCGCGTGCAATTGAGCCTGCAAGAGCGTGCCGAAGCCAACCTCAACCTGGCGATGCTCTATCAGGCCAACGGCAATACCGCCCAGGTCGAGCACTACCTGCGCACCGCCCTGCAACGCGACCCGGATTTCCTCCCGGCCTTTATCACGCTGGTGCAATGGTTGGACGCCAATCAACGCAGCGACGAGGCCGCGACAGTGCTGACCGAGCGGCTGCGCTTGCAACCGGGCAGTGCCCTGTTGCAATTCACCCAGGGCCTGGCGCTGGTGCGCCGCAACCAGCCTGATCAGGCCCTTGCAGCGCTGCGCGAAGCCAATCGCCTGGAACCGGATAACCCGCGCTTCGCTTACGTCCTGGCCCTGAGCCTGCAGGATCGCGGCGATCTGCCAGGCGCCGAACAGCTACTGCAAAACACCCTCGATCGGCATCCGCAAAACCGTGACGTGCGCATGGCATTGGTGGCGCAGTTACGCGATAACGGCCAGGTGCCGAGGATGAAGGTGCTGATCGAGGAGTTGAAAGCACTCAATCCCGGTGATCCGTTGCTGCAGCCCGGCCCCCGGCAATAATGTGGTCCCACAGCAAACACTGACCGTGTAGGAGCTGCCAAAGGCTGCGAAAGCGGTGTATCAGGCAGATCGAATTCGCAGCCTTCGGCAGCTCCTACACATCTCATTCCGTTTCAGGCTAAGAGATGGTTACCTGGGCATCTGATTAATGCTCAGTCGCTCACCCACCACCATCTCGGTGATCCAGTCCACCAGTATCGAGGTATAGGCCTCCTGGGATACCTCGGTACTCAGGCTATGGTCCGCATGATCGATGATTCGATGGGTCAACGAGTGCGTCTGCTGAAACGCAGCGCGGTAGCTCATGATCGTTGCGTGGGGTACATGCTCGTCGTGCTCGGATTCGACGATCAACACATCCCCGCGAAACGCCGCGCAGGCCCGCAGGGCGCGGTTGTCGGCGGCGTCGATATGGCTGGAGCGATATTGCATCAGATCGCGGCGGTCGAGTTCACGCTTGGGCATCAGCCAGTTGGCATCGCGGTACATGGCCGGCACGCGCAGGGCCAGCCAGCGCACTTTGCGCATCTGGCTGAGGATGGTCGCCAGGTAGCCACCGTAGCTGGTGCCTACCACCGCTACCGACGACGTGTCGATGGCCGGATGGGACAGCAAATGATCGTAGGCCGCCAGCAGGTCGCGCAGGTTGTCTTCACGGTTAACGCTGGCCTGGCGATCGTTGAAGGCGCCATGGCCGCGCAGGTCGAAGGTCAGGCAGACGCAGCCCAGACCGGCAATGCCCCGGGCACGAATCAAGTCGCGCTCCTGGCTGCCGCCCCAGCCATGGACGAACAGCACCCCCGGCACCTTGGCCTTGGGGCTGAGAAAGTTACCGGCAATCGCGTCCTCGTCGACGCTGATCGAGACCGGTTCGGCATTAGCAGTCATAAGCATCGATCCGTGCAAATTTAAGAAGGAAATCGCCGTTGCCGTCGGGGCCGCTATAGAGCACGCGGGCGCCTTCCGGTGCGGCTTGCTCTTCGTGTTTTTCATGCGTGCTGGCGCGCACGGCGTTGGTCTGTGGACGCTTGCGGAAGGCCTGCAACGCGGCCAGCTCGGCGCCGGTTGCACCGCCCACCCGCCAGGACTGCTCCAGTACGCCGACTTTCAATGAGCCGTCGCTGCCCTGCCCCTGCACTACATCGTAGTTGCGCCGGGAGGCGAAAAAGCCGGGGAAGCTCAGCGCCGCCGCCGTGTCGTAGGTGCGCGCGTATTCGATGGCGCGACGTACATCGGGCTTCAACTCACGGGCCAGCAACTCGATATAGTCGCCGCGCACGATCAGCAGCTCGGAACCGCCATAGACGCTTTCGCCGCGGCTATTCTGCTTCTGTTCCTGTTGACCGAAATAGGTCATCAGCAGCCCGTCAATAAGGGTCTGACCGACGCTGTAGGTCACGCTTTCATTGAGGTTTTCTTCGAGGACGATGCCATGGCCACAGGTGGCGGCATCCAGCCTGCTCAGCCATTTCTCCACGTCATTCTGGTTATGCAGCACGGCCTGGCCCGAGCCGCCGCTGGCCTCGACCTGCTTGACCCGCAGCGCGCCCTTGCGCAAGCCGGTCATGGCCGCCTGGCGAGCATCTTCCAGGTCAAAAACCGTCACGCCGGACAGCACCACATCCCGCACCCGTTCGCAGAACTGCGGGTTCCAGCCATCGGGCTGGCTGCGTGCCTGGGCAATCAACGGATGAGAGATGGCTTTGGTGGCAACGAAGGGATGCTGCACATAGCCGCCGAGCAAGTCGTCGGCACCGCTGATATTGAGTTCATCAAGTTGTTTGCCGATCAGGGTTTCAGTGGGGACCCAGTACAACGGCTGCTGGGAGCCATCGGCCTGGCCGTTGTCCCTGTAGGACCAACCGAGAATTTCCGCCAGCCACCGGGCCAGGGCCTGGGTGGTCTGCAAATCGTGTCCGGTGCCGCCGCTGTCGGCGTGGACCACTACGCATTTCTGGATCAATCGTGCTGACATGCCGGGCTTCCTTCTTGTGGCAGTACTCAATAGCCGACCCCTTGCGGACCCCGATAGTTCGCCTGGCACTGATCAGCGGCCACCTGCGCGCCATTCGTCAGCGCGACCGTTGAATTGTTTGAACGCTGGGCGCCGGCCATCTGACTGATATCGGGTAAGCCGCGAAAACTGACCTTAGGAGAAGCCCATGACTGACTATCCAAAACCACCTTTCGAGCCGCAATCCCAAGCCGTTCCGGGCAGCCAGGCAAAAATGCAGCCTTACCCTGATTGTGGCGAAAGCAGCTACAAGGGCTCGGGCCGCCTGGCCAACAAAATCGCCCTGATCACCGGCGCCGACAGCGGCATTGGCCGGGCCGTGGCCATCGCCTTTGCCCGTGAAGGTGCGGACGTGGCGATTTCTTATCTGGACGAGCACGAAGACGCCGAAGAGACCGCACGCTGGGTCAAGGAAGCCGGGCGCCAATGCCTGCTGTTGCCGGGGGATCTTGCGCAAAAGGCCCACTGCGCCGCCATCGTCAATAAGACCGTGGAGCAGTTCGGCCGCATCGATGTGCTGGTCAACAACGCCGCCTTCCAGATGACCCACGAAACCCTGGAAGAGATTGCCGACGAAGAGTGGGTAAAGACCTTCGATATCAACATCACGGCGATGTTTCGTATCTGCAAGGCCGCGTTGCCCTCCATGGCAGCGGGCAGTTCGATCATCAATACCAGCTCGGTCAACTCGGACATGCCCAGCCCGAGCCTGCTGGCCTATGCCACAACCAAGGGCGCCATTGCCAACTTCACCGCAGGCCTGGCGCAAATGCTGGGCAAGCGCGGCATCCGGGTCAACAGCGTGGCGCCAGGGCCGATCTGGACACCGTTGATTGTCGCGACCATGACCGACGAGGACGTGAAAAACTTCGGCTCGGCCACGCCTCTGGGCCGCCCTGGCCAACCGGTGGAAGTCGCGCCCATCTATGTGCTGCTGGCCTCGGATGAAGGCAGCTATATCTCCGGGTCGCGCTATGGCGTGACGGGCGGCAAGCCGATTCTCTGAGCGAGGGCGCTGATTGGACACGCAGACCCTCGTCGTCGGCTGCGCCGGGTGGAGTCTGGGCCGGGAATATTGGCCTGACTTCACGGCGCAAGGCACGCATTTGCAGCGCTATGCCGCGCGCTTGAATGGCGTTGAAATCAACAGCTCGTTCTATCGCCCCCATCGTCGACAGACCTATGAGCGCTGGGCCAGCGCGGTGCCAGATGGTTTTCGCTTCAGCGTGAAAATGCCCAAACAGATCACCCATATGCAGCGCCTGAAGCAGTGCGAGCCGCTGCTGGACGAGTTTATTGGGCAATGTTCGGGGCTGACGGACAAGCTGGGTTGCGTACTGGTGCAACTGCCGCCTTCGCTGGCTTTTGATGAAAGGCTGGCTGAGGGCTTTTTCGATGAGATGCGCCAGCGCTTTAACGGCCATATAGCCGTTGAGCCTCGCCACGAGTCATGGGCCCATGCCGCACCGCTGTTGCAGCAGCTGAAAATTGCTCAGGTCGCGACCGACCCATCGCGTATCAGTACCGACTCGCGTCCTGCAGGCTGGCCGGGCTTCAGGTACTGGCGGCTGCATGGGTCGCCACGGGTTTATTACAGTGCCTACGGTGACGAGCCGCTGCAGAACATTGCGCAACAGCTGATGGCAGCCCACAGTGAAGGCGCGCAGGTCTGGTGTATTTTTGATAATACGGCTGCCGGGGCGGCATTGGGTAATGCCTTGCGGTTGCAGGTTTTATTGCACGTCAATGAGCGAAATACGGATGTGGGACCGGCTTTAGCCGGGAATACATAACTGTGGGCGATAAATCTCTATCGCTTTCACATTGCCTTCCCGGCTAAAGCCGGTCTCACAGAAAAGCTCCATCGTTCAATTTGTAGAGGTCTTACCTCAGAAAATGGACCTTACAATACCTTATCCAGGGTAATCGGAAACTCCCTGACCCGCTTGCCCGTGGCGTGGTAAATGGCATTGGCTACCGCTGACGCCACGCCGACGATGCCGATCTCACCAACACCCTTGGAGCCCAGTTCGTTGACGATGTCGTCGTTTTCTTCGACAAATATCACCTCGATATCGCCAATGTCCGCACTCACCGGGATGTGGTATTCGGCCAGGCTGTGGTTGAGCACGCGCCCGAGCCGGTGGTCGGTCTGTGCCTCTTCCTGCAAGGCCATGCCCAGCCCCCAGACCACACCGCCGAGAATCTGACTGCGGGCGGTCTTCGGATTGATTACCCGCCCTGCCGCCACCGCGCTGACGACCCGGCTGACTTTGATAGAGCCCAGGTCCTCATCCACCTGCACCTCGACAAACACCGCCGAATGAGTCGCGGTGGCATAACCCTCGCGCTGTTTGTTCGGTTCGGTATCGATCTGCACCTCAAGCACGCCGCCAGGGCAGTTGGCGACGATGTCGGCGATGGCCAGGCGCTGATCACCAAAATGCACATACCCATCGCCGAACCCCACTTCTTCAGCGGGAATATCCGCCAGTTCAGGATAATGATCGCGGGCAGCCTGCAGCACCTTGGCCCGTATCACCAGGCAGGCCTCGCGCACCGCCGAGCCCACCGAGGACACGGTGAAAGAGCCGCCTTGCAACGGCGCCGTCGGCAACGATGAATCACCCAGTACAAAGGTCACGTCACGCGGCATGATGCCGGCGGCATCGGCGGCGATCTGGGTCATGACGGTATAGGTGCCGGTGCCGATATCGGTGGTAGCGCTGCTCACGGTCAGCCGGCCTTCGGCATCCAGGCGCGCCTTGGCACTGGCTTTCATCTGCATGGCCTCCCAGACGCCACCGGCCATGCCCCAGCCAATCAGTTGATGGTCCTTGCGCATGCTGCGCGGTTCTGCATTGCGTTTGTGCCAGCCAAAACGCTCAGCGCCCTGGTCATAACAGGCGAGCAGTTCCTTGCTGGAATAGGGCTTTGCTTCATTGCCATTGTTCTGGGCAAAGTTGATGCGCCGCAGTTGCACAGGGTCCAGCTTCGCCGCGCAGGCCAGCTCGTCCATGGCGCATTCCAGAGCAATCATCCCCGACGCCGCACCCGGTGCGCGCATATCCAGCGGCGTGTAGACATCCAGTGGCGCCAGCTTGTAACTCAGGGCAACGTTGTCGCACTGGTACAGCATGCCGCTCCACTCCACCAGATGTTCGGTGAAGTCCTCGAAACGCGAGGTCTGCCCGATGGCGTCATGCCCGACGGCGACCAGCCGGCCAGCCGCGTCGGCTCCCAGACGTAGGCGCTGCACGGTGCGCGGGCGGTAACCAAAGGTAAACATTTGCTGCCGGGTCAAGGTGACCCGCACCGAGCGCTTGAGTTGCAGCGCCGCCATCACCGCCAATGGCAACTGGTACTGCGGGCGCAACCCGGAACCAAAGGCACCACCGACATAGGCGGTCAGGATGCGGATTTTGTCCTTGGGCATGGCGAATATTTTGTGCAGGTAGTCCTGGCAGTTCTGCGGCCCCTGGTTCTTGTCGTGGATCTCCAGGCCGCCATCGTCTTTGTAGAAAACGGTGGAGGCATGGGGTTCCATGGGGCTGTGGTGCTGGTTGACGGTGCAGTAGGTCGCATCAATGCTGAAGGCTGCATTGGCCAACTGCCCGTTGAAATCACCCCGTGGCTTGGGCGTTTCGGCGGGCGCCGGGTGTGCCGGATCGAGCACGGCAAGCAAATCGGTCTGATGGTCCTCCTGCTGGTAGTCGATACGCAGCAGAGACCCGGCGTAACGGGCCAGCTCAAGGCTTTCGGCAACCACCAACGCCAGGGGCTGACCACTATAGAGCACCCGGTCGTTGTACAGCGGACGGAACGGCGAGCCGTCGGCCGAGTCGGCATCGGCGTAGTTTTCGTCATCACTGGCCAGTCGCGGCCGGTTGCGGTGATCGAGCACCAACCGCACACCCGGCACCGCCAGCGCTGCGCTGCTATCGATATTAATGACCCGCCCGCGAGCGATGGTACTGGACACCACGCTGCCATAAAGCAGGCCATCCTCTGGGTACTCGGCGGCATAACGTGCCTGGCCGGTGACTTTCAATGGCCCGTCAACACGATCCATGGGTTGGCCCGAGGCCTGGTTAAAGGTCTTCATCAGGCATTCCCTCCAACGGCGGCATCGCTCAAGGCGCGGACAATGGCCCGTCGCGCCAGCTTGATCTTGAAGCCGTTGTGGGCCAAGGGTTGCGCGTCACGCAGCATCGCCTCGGCAGCCTCGGTAAAGGCTTCATGGGACACGGAGCGCCCCTTCAATGCCTGCTCTACGGCCTTGTCGCGCCAGGGTTTATGGGCCACGCCGCCCAAGGCCAGGCGCACATCGCGAATCACATCGCCGTCCAGTTCCAGGGCCGCCGCCACTGACACCAAGGCAAAGGCGTAGGACGCCCGATCACGGACTTTCAAATAATGGGAGTGTCTGGCAAAGCCGCTGGCCGGTAGCTCGATGGCGGTGACCAACTCGTCGTCGGCCAACTGGTTATCCCGCTGCGGCGCGTCGCCGGGCAGACGGTGGAAATCAGCGAACTCAATGCGGCGCTTGCCCGCCCGGCCCTGAACATGCACCACCGCCTCCAGCGCGGCCAAGGCCACACACATATCCGAAGGATGGGTAGCGACACAGGCATCGCTGGCACCGAGGATCGCGTGAATCCGGTTCAGGCCATCCCGTGCCGGACAACCACTGCCCGGCACACGCTTATTACAGGGGGTGCCAGCGTCGTAATAGTAATAGCAGCGGGTGCGTTGCAGCAGGTTGCCGCCGGTGCTGGCCATGTTGCGCAATTGCGCCGAGGCACCGGCAAGAATCGCCTGGGACAGCAGCGGGTAACGCGATTCGATCAACGGGTGCCAGGCCAGATCGGCGTTACTGACCAGCGCACCGATCAGCAGGCCGCCGTCCGGAGTTTCTTCGATATCACGCAAAGGCAACCCGTTGATGTCGATCAGGGCTTCGGCGCGGACGACATTTTCCTTCATCAGGTCGACCAGATTGGTGCCCCCGGCAATGAAGCGCGTGGTCGGTCCGGCCAGATTGATCGCCTGGCTCACCTCAACGGGTTTGCTGTAGCTGAAAGGCATCATGCGCGCGCCCCTCCCTGTTCGGCCTGCATCTGCGGCATCGCTTCTTCCACAGCAGCGATGATGTTGCTGTAGGCGCCGCAGCGGCACAGGTTGCCGCTCATCAACTCCTGAATCTGCTCACGACTCTGTGCCCGCCCTTCCCGTACCAGGCCCACCGCCGAGCAAATCTGCCCCGGTGTGCAATAGCCGCACTGGAAGGCATCCTGACTGATGAACGCCTGTTGCATCGGATGCAGTTGCGCGCCATTGGCCAGGCCTTCGATGGTGGTCAACTCGGCGCCATCGCACATGATCGCCAGGGTCAGGCAGGCATTGATACGCTTGCCGTCGCGCAGCACCGTGCAGGCACCACACTGGCCATGATCACAGCCTTTCTTGGTGCCGATCAGGTCCAACTGATCGCGCAGCAGGTCGATCAGGGTGGTCCAGGGTTGGACGTCAAGCTCTCGGGCCTGACCGTTGAGGGTCAGACGAATCGTCTGCGCCTCAACATCCTTGCGGAATGTCGCACTCATGGGGAACCTCACGGTAGAGATGAATTGCGCGCAGTAGGCTGCGTCTGTCAGGTACGACCGAGGAGGTTTTGCGAACGTTCAGAGTTTTTCGATGAGGCGTCGTTATGAATGTCGAACGTGATCAGCTGATCCTCAATATCGTGTGCAGGAATGCGGATAAACGCGATGTGATTCTTTATAAGGCAGGTAACCGCCCCGGCTATACAGGAGCGGCGCACCAAGTATCTGGAGGGTCATACCTGAGTGGTAATGTCAGGTTAAAACCGCACAGCGCATTTCGATACCGATACACGCGAAGGCGCTGTGCAGCACTCGCTTTTGGACTACCGCCCCTCAAGGCGCAGAATCGGGCAGTCGATGAAATATCCAGTTCTGCTCCGTACTCTCTAAGCAATCGTTTACGTATACGCGACTCCCAGTGTCATCCTTACGCGGTGGATATGGATCAGCAAGGCACCCTGGCTGATTATCAACAAAATTTTCGCCGGGACTTGTAAGTTTGACCGTATTGAGGCCGCCTTTCATCTCCCATCTTATAATTGGAGCAAGCTGAGGCACATTGCAAGGCAACATTACAGCAAGCGCGCCACGGCCTCTGCCCATCGCGGTTACGCAACTTTCTTTAACGGCAAGCATCAGGGAGACCACGCCTGGTTCGGTTTCACGCGTAATCAATGTCCACTTCTGATCCACTCGCCCCTCGTATTCTTGAAGTATAATATTTGAACCATCTGTTGTTGGATAGCTCCAAAATTTTCCAGGCTTGGAGACACTTTCAATCCTGTATAAACCTGCGCTCAAGTTCTGACCGTCTTCTGCATATGTGAGCGACGCTGCCACTGTAGCGATAACAGCTATTGCCGCAGTATGGGTTAAAGTCCAATTCATTATTAGTTCTCCCTGACTTATGGGCGCTTTGTTCTCTTTCACGCTCCCACCTTTACTATTAGCAGAATGGCGCCACGCGCGCAAAGTTTTACTCTACAAAACAATTGACTTATTCGCTATAAAAAACAGCCTTCTTACAAAACAAAACAACAACCTTGCGCCCGGCAAGCTAATTCCGAGCAATCAACTTAAACAAGGGAACTCTAAAATTGCGGAGTAATTCGGCCTTGGCATAAACCAACAAAAAATTGACTCGGGAACGTTAACTGGCTGCGCCTGTGAGGTAAGACCGAGGGGGTTGTGACCGTCAGAGTTTTTCGATGAGGTGTCCACGCAAGCTCATAAATGAGCCTGCGCGGATTGGTTGCCGGTCAGTCAACCGGCAGGACTATCGGCGGCAGCGCTCGATTCAGCCCCGTCCCGGCAGGCCAACGGTTCGTCGTCGATCTCGCCGCTATCAGCCATCGCCTGATATTTCTTGCGCAGAAGCCGCAGTTCCTTCTGGTCGAGCTTGTCCAGATTCAACAAGGCGTTCTGCGCCTCGGTGGTCACGCGCAGCAGTTCGTTGATTTTGATATGCAGCTCATCGGTGTCGCGGTTCTGGGTGTTCTGCACGAGAAAGACCATCAGAAAGGTAATAATGGTGGTCGAGGTGTTGATCAGCAGCTGCCAGGTGTCGTTGTAGTGGAACAGCGGTCCCGTCAGGCCCCACAGGACGATCAGGCAGATGGCAGCGATAAACGTTCTAGGGCTGCCGGCCCATCTCGATAAGGCATGTGAGAACCTGGAAAATCTCATGACGCGTGCTCCGTGATAAGGGGGTGTAAATTGATGGACCACGGCGCGCGCCTGAAATTTCTTGTTACATCCAATCTATTGGAAAAGTGTTTCGTCTTTCACTCGCCCGAAAAAACGCCGGAATTTTTTCCCCGCGCAACGCTCTGTTCTTTCAGCACTGCCTGGAGGCCATGAGCAATGACACAGACCACCCACTTCAAGATCGATTACCTGATCCACGGTAGCTACAAGACTTTCTACATCCATTCCGACGCGATGAATCAAGACGAAGCACTGCATTGGGCGACCATCGACGCGGGCTTGTGCCAGATTCCCAAGCCAAGGGCCGACAGGATTCCCCGGCTCAGCCAGCGTCAGGCTGAGCAGTTGGGGCTTACCGACGTCGAGTGGAAGTCGGCATGATTGATACGGCGCGTTAAACCCGCACGCGGCCGTGATAAAGGGCCGATGTATCGTCAAATTTCAGCTTAACCAGCCCCCATTTCTTTTCCCTGTGCGAAACTCCCAAGGCAGCAACCCTTGTTTTTATGCCTTGGAGCGATATTCGCCATGCCGTCGCTGGAAAATTCCGACGTGATGTACCGCCTACTCATACAGAGCGTGGTGGACTATGCCATCTATATGCTGACGCCTGATGGCATCGTAGCGAACTGGAATCCCGGCGCCCAGCGGGCCAAGGGCTACACCGCTGACGAAATCGTCGGCCAGCATTATTCGGTGTTCTACAGCGAAGAAGAGCGGCGTCAGGACCTGCCCGGCCGCAATCTGGCGTTGGCCAAACGCGAAGGTCGCTTTGAGGCGCAAGGCTGGCGGTTGCGCAAGGATGGCACGTCGTTCTGGGCACATGTGGTGATCGACGCCATTCGCGATGAGTCGGGAACACTGCTGGGCTTTGCGAAAATCACCCGGGACTGTACCGAGCAGCAAATGGCGCTGTTGGCGCAACGTGAGCAGGAGCGGCGCTTTCGGCTGCTGGTACAGGGCGTCAGCGACTACGCGATCTACATGCTTGATCCCGAAGGTCATGTGGTCAACTGGAACGCAGGCGCCGAACGGGCCAAAGGCTACAAGGCCCATGAGATCGTCGGTCAGCACTTTTCGGTGTTCTATATCCCTGAAGATCGCGCCTCAGGGCTGCCCTGGCAGAACCTGGAAATCGCCCGCAGCCAGGGCCGCTTCCAGGCTGAAGGCTTGCGCCAGCGCAAGGACGGTTCGCACTTCTGGACCAGCGTGGTGATTGATGCCATCTACGACGAGGACGATGGCCAGCTCATCGGCTTCGCCAAGGTCACCAAGGACATCAGCGAGAAGCGCCAGCACGAGTTGCAACTGCTGGAGAGCAAGGAACTGGCCGAGCAATACAGCCGGGAAATGGCTTCCCTGTCGCGCTTTCTCGACTCAGTCATCAGCAATATTCCTGCGGCCGTGATTGCCCAGGATGTCGCCAGCGGCAAGATGATTCTGGCCAACCATCAGGCCGCCCGCCTGTTTGGTTCGGAAAAAGCCAACATGCTCGGTCATCTTTCCCAGGAGTTCGTGCCGGTCAAGGCCGTGACCTATCTTGACCTGCAAATGGCCAGGGGCCTGCGCGACGAGCATGTGCATACCACAGAAACCCTGATCGAGACCGCCATCGGCCTGCGCACCCTGCGCAGCCGGGTCATGCGCAGCCAACATACCGGCGGCGAGTCTGACTATGTGCTGTTCGTTGCCGAAGATGTCACCGAAGAACTGGCCGCCCATGCGCAGATCCATCACATGGCCCACCATGACGCCCTGACCGGCCTGCCCAATCGCACCCTGCTTCATGAGCGTCTGGAGCAGGCGCTGGCCTCCTCCGTCGAGTCGCAAAAGCTCACCGCCGTGCTGTGTCTGGACCTGGATAACTTCAAGAATATCAATGACGCCCTGGGCCACGCCTTTGGCGACAAACTGCTGCGGGCACTGGCTCAGCGTCTGCAACGGGAACTGCGCGACGAAGACACCCTGGCCCGCCTGGGCGGTGATGAGTTCGCCGTGATCCTGCCTGGCCTGGATGCTCTGGAAGCGGCGCAGATCACTGCACAATTGTTGATCAACGCCGTTGCTCCGGCCTTTCTCATCGAGGGCCACAGCTGCTCCGTCGGCGTGAGCGTCGGCCTGGCCATCGCGCCTTTTGACCATGACCTGCCCGAGCAACTGATGGGCTACGCCGACATGGCGCTGTACGAAGCCAAGCGCAACGGCCGCAACCGCTGCGAGAGCTTCCGCCCGGAACTGGACGAAGCCGCGCGCAAGCGCCGCATGATGGAAACCGAACTGCGCACCGCCCTGCACCTCGGCCATCTGCAGATGTATTACCAACCCATCATTGGTGAAAACGGTAGCGACATCGTCGGTTACGAGGCGCTGATGCGCTGGGTCCATCCGAGCAAGGGCATGATCATGCCGGCCGACTTCATCCCCATGGCCGAAGAAACCGGCCTGATCCATGAAATCGGCGTGCGCGCGCTGAACCTGGCCTGCCAGGAAGCCGCCAGTTGGGACGGCGACTATATGGTCGCGGTCAATCTGTCACCCGTGCAGTTTCGCAGTGGCAATCTTGTCGACAGCGTCGCCCTGGCCCTGGCCGATTCGGGACTGCCGTCCTATCGCCTGGAGCTGGAAATCACCGAGTCGGTGCTGCTGGAAAACAGTGACGAAAACATCGCCGCACTGCGCGCCCTGAAAGCCTTGGGCGTGGCCATTTCCCTGGATGACTTCGGCACCGGTTATTCCTCCCTGGGATACCTGCGCTCGTTCCCGTTCGACCGTATCAAGATCGACATGTCCTTCGTTCGCGACATGGCCGACAGCCGCGAGGCCCTGGCGATCATTCGAGCGATCACCGGCATGAGCAGCAGCCTGATGATCAAGACCACCGCAGAAGGCGTGGAAAACGTCGAGCAGATGCGCCAGTTGATGGCCGAAGGCTGCTCGCACTTTCAAGGCTATTACTTCGGCCGACCGGTGCCGGCCAGCCAGCGGATTCAGGTGATCGAGTGAATCGATGAGGGTATTCAACACATCAGCACAGTCCGTTTAATGACTGTAAAGTCATTCTCTCAGGACTAACGTTCCTTGCACCCACATTGAAAATTAGAGCGGCCGGGCTCTAAGCCCTGCCATAGGTAAATGGGCGACTTCCACTACTGACCAACTAGCAACAACCAGTTACACTCCTGAAAAACTATAATCAGGAGCCTGTAATGAGGGACCATTCCCCGCAATACGATTTTGCCCATTGGTGGAGCACAGAGGGCCCTTGGGTAGAAGAGCCGAATGTACGTCGTAGCGGCACTAGTGGCGTACAGCGGGTGGTGCATGAAGGCTCCATCGTCTATGTAAAACGCCAGACCGGCCATTTATATCGCAGCGCCCGACATCCCTTTGGCCGCCCCACCGTACTCAGGGAAGGTCATGCCCTGGCCAGCCTGCACTCGCTCAATGTCACTGCGCCCAACCCGGTTTTCTATGGTGCCAGGAAGGTCGACGGCGTCTGGCAAGGCCTTTTGGTGACAAAGGATCTGGGGGAGTTTCAGGATCTGGACAGCTGGTATCACGCTGGCGGTCAGGATCGCT
The DNA here is from genome assembly GCF_024807945.1 of Pseudomonas sp. JUb42. GTDB lineage: Bacteria > Pseudomonadota > Gammaproteobacteria > Pseudomonadales > Pseudomonadaceae > Aquipseudomonas. The sequence goes on from NZ_JANUFD010000005.1 coordinate 67,779, forward strand.
ACAGCCCCGAAGAAAACATGCGCCTGTTCGAACAGTTGGCCTTTCTCCTGTCACGGTTGCATCTGAGTCGCTGGCAACACGGTTGCATGCGTTCCAAACATATCTTTGTAAAAGTGCAATCAACCGATGACGGTCCGGACTTCCAGCTCGCCCTACTTGATCTTGAAAAATCCCGTAGACGCTTCAGTTCACTGAGGGCGGCACGCCACGATATTTTCCAGCTGCGTCGCCATTCACCCTGGAGCGACGCACAGTGGCAATACTTCCTCAGGCACTATGAAGCAGAACTGGGCCGCACTCTGACGACAGGCGAAAGCGCCCGCCCTATTGCGTAATAGCCTTAATGAGCGCGATTGAGCCGGGGCTCATATGCAGGCGCTTAGTTCTGTTCTACAGAGTCCTGACGTTCCCCAGAATGCATTGAGTGACGACTTATGGAAAAGCGTTGTGTAGCAGCGTTATTGCTTACTCTGGGTACCTGTATTACAGGCTTGGCTGCGCAGCCCGATCCCAAGGCGTTGGCGGCACTGGAACAGACCGGGCGTTATCTGCACGCACTGCCCTATTTCACCTTGAACGTCGACAGTTTTACCGACCGGATAGTGGAAACCGGCCAGGTCATCGAAACGCCGCAGCACACCCAAGTGCTGTCGGTACGACCGGACAAGTTGCAGGTCACGGTTGGCGTGCAGCAGTTCTTCTACGACGGCAAGCGCTTTACCCTGCGCGACAGCGGTGCCGGGCACTATGCAACCATTCAGGCGCCAGCGGGCATTGACCCGTTGTTCGACCAGTTCACCGACCGCTATGGCATTGCCCTGCCCTTGGCGGATCTGTTTGCGTGGGACGCCAGCACTGCGGGCAAAGTCGGTGTCGCTGGCGCTGAAGTGATCGGCAAGGAACGCATTGGCGATCAGACCTGCATTCATTACGCCTACCGCCAGCCGGGTATCGACTGGCAACTCTGGGTCCGCGAAGGGGCCAAGCCGCTGCCATGCCGATTGGTCATCGTGCGCAACGACATCAACGGTTTGCCGCGGCACAGCGTGAATTTTGACTGGGATATCAACCGACAGCCTGCCAGCAGCGCCTTTACCTTCAAACCGCCTGCGGGCGCCAGTGTCGTGCCGCTGAAGAGTTTCGAGCAGGAGCAAGGCCCCAGCGCTGGAGAACAATGAACCGAAATGCAATCCCGTAGGACCGGCTTCAGCCGGGAGCCCGCGCTCGCGGCTCAAGCTCCTACGGTTGGTGTGTAGAGCCCATCTCAGCCGCGAAACAAAGGAATGCCCCACGGCGCACCGGTATTGCCGCCGTCGACCACTATCTCCGCCGCCGTCATGCCCGACGACGCGCTGGATGCCAGGAACATCACTGCCTGAGCCAGCTCATCCGCTTCGGCGAAACGACCCATGGGAATACGCGGGGCAATAGCTTTTTCCGTAGCGTCGACCGTCGCCCCGGCGCGGGCACCGCGGGTCCAGATCGGCGTACGGGTGGCACCGGGGATCACGGTATTGACGCGGATACCCTTGGGCGCCAGTTCCGAGGCGAAGACCTTGGCCATGGAGGTAATCGCGCCTTTGCTCGCCGAATAGGCCGACGATCCGGCTGAGCCCAGTTCGCGCATTACCGAACCATTGAGGATCACCGAACTGCCCTCTTTGAGCAGCGGCAACACACCCTGCACGGTAAAGAACACCGACGTCAGGTTGGTGCGCAGTATGGCTTCGAAGGCTTCAAGGGTGGTGCCGCCCAAAGGCGTTGGCCCGGAAATACCGGCGTTCGCGAACACCACATCAAGGCTGCCAAAGCGCTCCTTGATGACGCTGACGACCTGATCGATCTCGGCCAGATTATTCACATCGGCCTTGATTGCCAGTACATCACCGCCCAGCTCCAGCACAGCGGCGTCCAGTTTCGCCTGATCGCGACCGGTGATGGCGACACGGGCGCCGTTTTCCAGAAGCAAGCGTGCGGTGGCCAGGCCAATACCGCTGTTGCCGCCGGTGATCAGGATGGTTTTGTCTTTGACAGTCATGGTCGTGTCCTTCAACGGATGCAATGAATAGGATTACAACCATACTCTTATTTAATATTACGTCTATACTCCAATGACCGAACCAGACGAAAACGTCTGCCTGGAGGATTGCATGTCACGGTCTCAGGCTGAAAAAGCCGCCATTCACGAAGAAATCGTCAACCTGGCCGCCGCGCGTTTGCGCGAGGTCGGTCTGAACGGCATTGGCATCGCCGATCTGATGAAAGAGGCCGGCCGCACCAGTGGCGGCTTCTACAAGCATTTCGAGTCACGGGAGAAACTGGTCGAGGAAGTACTGGCCTCGATATTCGCCAAACGCACCGAGGCGCTGAAGACCTACGTGGAGTCGGCGACGACCCGCTCCCTTGGTGAGCTGGTGGACAGCTACCTGAGCCAACGCCACAAGGACGCTCCCGGCAGCGGCTGCGCCCTTGCCGCGCTGATGAACGACGTCGCGCGCAGCAGCGAGCCGATCCGCGAGTTGTATACCGAAGAGGTACGCAATGAGTTGGCGATGCTGACACGACTGATGGATCACCCGGAGCCGCGCGCTCAGGCGTTGTTGGCCATGTGCGCGTTGGTGGGTGCCATCGGCCTGGCGCGGGCGGTGGTGGATGAGGAATTGGCGGCGGAGATTCTCGGCACCGGCAAGACCTTGCTCAAAGCCTTGGGATCTGCTGCTTAACCACCTGTGGGAGCGAGGCTTGCCCGCGAAGAGGCCGGTACAGCCGACAGATCCTCATCGCCTGGAATATTGCCTTCGCGGGCAAGCCCCGCTCCCACAAGTTCTGATTTCAACTCAGAGACGCCAGTTGCTCTCTGAGGGATTGCGCCGCAGCTTGATCCGACCGCTCAAACCGCAACGGCGTTACCGACACCCCGCCATTGATCACCACATGGGTCTCACTGCCCGGCGCATCGCCGCGATCATGGCGTTCGATATTCAGCCAGTAATAGTCCTGCTCGCGCATATCGGTTCTGGCGGTGATATTCAGGCTGTCCATGCGCCCGGTTCCCTGGCTGGTCACCTGCAACGGTCCGGCCTGATCTGTCGGGACATCAGGAAAGTTGATGTTCAAACAGACCGACGCATCCCAACCCGCCGCCAGCAGTTGCCGGATAACGCCGGGGGCCAATTGACGCGCCGTATCCCAGCGCACGGCATCGCGGCGGGTCAGGGCCTGGCTCAAGGCAATCGACGGAATCCCCAGCAACAGCCCGGCCATGGCCGCGCCCACCGTGCCGGAAAATACTGTTTCCACGCCCAGATTGGCGCCTTTGTTGATACCCGACAGCAGTAACTGCGGCGGTTGCTCCATCAAGTGACGCAAGGCGATGGCGACACAGTCGGCGGGCGTGCCGGACACCGAATAGCGGCGTTCACCACGGGTCGTGATGCGCAACGGATGGTGAATGCTCAAGGCGTGGGAGATGCCGCTCTGGTCATGATCAGGCGCCACGACCCAGACCTCATCGGCCAGCTCAAGGGCGACCTCGAGCAAGGTCGCCAGACCCGGCGCGTCAATGCCGTCGTCGTTGGTGATGAGGATGCGTTCAAGGGGTTTGCTCTGCATTACGGCCTCGCACGGGAAAGACATGGGCCTTGCATTAAAGCGCAAGGTATATGTCTTTCCCTAGTGCGATACATCAACCATGAAAATGAGGGAATGATGTAAGGACGCATTCTGTGGGTGTGACACGCTGTGGGAGCGAATTTATTCGCGAAGAGGGCCGTAAGGTCGACACATTTCTTTCGCCTGAAATACCACTTCCGCGAATGAATTCGCTCCCACCGTCGCCCCCTATCAGATTCCAGATTCGATCCGGAAAATTGAGGTCAAGGTGTCGTCATTTCCGGGCAGTAGTCAACTCCGGCCCCTGCCACCCGCCACCCATCGCCCGAAACAGCGTCACCGCCGCCCGGGTCGAGTCGGCCTGGGTGCTGTTGAGCGCGTCCCTGGCGGTCAGCAGTTCGCGGTTGGCATCCAGCACATCCGTCAGCCCAATGGCCCCCGACTTGTAGGCGGTCTCGGACAGATCCCGGGCGCGGGTCAAGGCACTGACTTCGCCGTCCAGTTCGTCACGCCGCTGCTCGGTCTGGGACAACGCCACCAAAGCGTTCTCCACATCCTCACAAGCCTTGAGCACTGTCTGGCGATACCCAGCCAGGGCCTCGGCGTTGGCACCCTTGGCCTGTCTGACCTCGGCGTCGATCTTGCCGAAGTCGAACAGGCGCCAGCGAACCAGCCCGCCAATGGACGGCTGGAACGCACTCTGGCTAAACATGTGATTGCCGGTGATGCTGTCAAAACCCAGGGCGCCGGACAGCGACACCTTCGGGTAATAATCGGCAATGGCCTCGCCAATCCGCTCGTTGGACGCGGCCAGACGCCGTTCGGCGGCAATGATGTCCGGTCGCCGCCGCAGCACATCCGCCGGTGCAACGCTGCCAGCAATCGACGGCAATACCGGGATCAGCGCCGTTTGCGCCAAGTCCTGCGCAGAACTGCCGGGCTGACGGCCCATCAACACATCGAGGCGATTGAGCTGGGCTTCCAGCGCGATGCGCAGCAAGGGCACGCTGGCACGGGCCTGCTTGAGCAAGGCCTGGGCCTGAGCGACTTCCCGTTCGTTGACATCGCCCAGGCGCTGGCGCACCTGTACCAGCCCCAACAGATGTTCATCGGTGCTGATCTGGTCGGCAGCCACCGCCAGTCGCGCCTGATAGCCACGGATCTGCACATAGGCATCCGCCGCCTCGGCCACCACGCTGATGCGCGTGCCCAGATGGGCTGCTTCAGCGACCTGAACCTCGTCGTCAGCCGCCGAAGCGCCGCGACGCAGGCCACCGGCCAGGTCCAGCTCCCAACTGGCCGAAGCCCCGGCGGTCAGTTCTTTCTGATTACGCTCGTAGCCCGGTTGGTTACGCCCGGTCGAGCCAAGGGGGCTTTGCAAACTCTGCCGTTGCTTGGTCGCCGAACCGACCGCATCTACGGTGGGATAGAGCTGCGCACCTGCGGCCTGGGCCACGGCGCGGGCCTGTTCGACCCGAGCCAGGGACACCGCCAGATCGAGGTTCTGCGCCAACACCTGATTGACGATACTGGCCAGTTGCCGGTCATTGAAGCCCTGCCACCAGGTGGCCAGGTCGACGTTTGACGAAGTGACCTTGGCCTGCACCGGGTTATGAAACGGCGCCAGGCGGGTGTCCGGCGCCTTGTAGTCAGGGCCGACCGTACAGCCTGCCAGCACTGCCAGGGCAACCAGCAGTGGCAGCAAGGCCTTGCGTCCCGGCACCTTCACGGCGTCGGCAACGTTGAAACTGAGTGAGCTGGACATCAACGTCTCCCGTGGAAGTATTTGCGGATAAAGATGTAGAACGCCGGGGTAAACAGCAGACCGAAACCGGTCACACCGAGCATTCCGAAGAACACGGCGGTGCCCAGGGACTGACGCATTTCCGAACCAGCACCGGTAGCCAGGGTCAGTGGCGCGACGCCGAGGATGAACGCCAGGGACGTCATCAGGATCGGCCGCAGACGAGTACGGGCGGCATGCACCGCAGCCTCCACCGCAGTCGAACCCTCGTCCTGTTTCTGCTTGGCAAACTCGACAATCAGAATCGCGTTCTTCGCCGCCAGCCCTATCAGCACGATAAAACCGATCTGGGCGAGGATATCGATGGGCATACCGCGGAAAATCAGGCCACTGATCGCCGCCAAAATACACATCGGCACAATCAGGATGATCGCCAGCGGCAGGCGCCAGCTTTCGTACTGCGCCACCAGCACCAGGAACACGAACAGCGCTGCTGCGGCGAACACCACCAGGGTCGGCGTGCCTTTCTGCTGTTGCTGGTAGGCCAGTTCCGTCCATTCGAAGCCGATGCCTTTAGGCAGGACTTGCTGGGCCAGGGCTTCCATCTTCAACAGCGCTGTACCGGTGGCCACGCCTGGGGCCGCAGCGCCCTGCACTTCTGCCGCCGGGAACAGGTTGTAACGCGGCACGCGGTACGGAATGGTGTTGTGCTCGATACTCGCCACACTGCCCACCGGCACCATCTCGCCGGCGTCGTTACGTACTTTCAGACGGGTGATGTCTTGCGGTGTACCCCGGAAAGTCGAGTCGGCCTGGGCCACCACCTGATAAGTCCGGCCCAGGTAGTTGAAGTCGTTGACGTACTGCGAACCCAGGTAGACCTGCAGGGTCGAGAACACATCCGACGGTTTGAGCCCGACCTTCTCGGCCTTGACCCGGTCGATGTTGGCGAAGATCGACGGCGAGCCCGCGTTGAACAGGGTGAACATGCCGACGAAATCCGGATCCTTGCGCGCTGCCGCAACCAGAGTATTGGCCGCATCAGCCAGGGCTTTTGGCCCCAGACCGGCGCGGTCTTCGAGCATCAGCTTGAAGCCGCCCGAACTGCCCAGGCCCTGTACCGGCGGCGGTGGAATGCTCAAGACATAGGCATCCTTGATCACCGACAGACGCCGACGCAGATCCGCCAGCACCGACTGCGCGGTCAGGCCGGGCATGTCGTGGCTGTACAGCGACGGCAGACCGGTAAATACGGTGCCAGAGTTGGATGCCACGGTGGAGGTGGTGGCATCCAGGCCCACGAACGGCGCGATATGCTCGATACCGGGGGTTTCCAGAGCGATATCCATGACCTGACGCACCACTTTCTCGGTGCGATCCAGGGACGCGCCCGGCGGTAACTGCACGATGGTGATCAGGTAACCCTGATCCTGCTCGGGAATGAAGCCGGTCGGGGTGCTGTGGAATTCCACGGCAGTCAGGCCAATCAGACCCACATAGACCAGCATCACCAGGGCCAGGCCACGGGCCAGACGCCGGGTCAGGTTGCCGTAGCCGAACGACAGCTTGTCGAAACCCCGGTTGAAGCGGCCGAAGGTGGCATCCATGGCCCGGCGAGCGCCCTGGAAACGCCCGGTATCAGGCGCGGACTTGGACTTGAACAGCACCGCGCACAGCGCCGGACTCAAGGTCAGGGAGACGATGCAGGAAATGATCGTCGAGGCGGCGATGGTCACCGCGAACTGCTTGAAGAACAGCCCGGAAATTCCGCTCAGGAAGGCCGCCGGCACGAACACCGCACACAGGGTCAGGGCAATGGACAGCAACGCCCCGCCCACTTCGTCCATGGTGTGGTGTGCCGCCTCGACCGGCGACATCCCGTCGTGAATATTGCGCTCGATGTTCTCTACGACAACGATGGCATCGTCGACCACGATCCCCACTGCCAGTACCAGACCGAACAGCGACAGGTTGTTCAGCGAGATCCCGCACAGGTACAGCACGGTGAAGGAGCCGACCAGGGAGATTGGGATCGCCACCACCGGAATGATCGTCGCACGCCAGTTCTGCAGGAACAGGAACACCACCAGCACGACCAGGATAATCGCCTCGAAAATCGTGGTGATCACTTCATGCACGGACTTGCCGATGAAGATGGTCGGGTCATAAATGATGCTGTACGCCACGCCCGCCGGGAAATCCTTCTTCAGTTCTTCCATGGTGCCGAGCACCGCATGCTCAACGTCCAGGGAGTTGGACCCTGGCTGCGCATAGATCAGCAGCGCCGCGGCGTCGCGTTTGTCCATGAACGAAGTCGAGCCGTAATCCACCGCGCCGACTTCGACCCGGCCGATATCACCGATACGGGTCACCCGGCCGGTGGAATCAGTCTTGACCACGATCTGGGCGAATTCCTCGGGCTTGCTCAGACGTCCCAGCACTTCGACGTTGAGCTGATAGGCTTCGGCGGATTTGGTCGACGGCTGATTGAGCACACCCGCGGACACTTGCAGGTTCTGCTGACGCAGCACCGCGAGAACTTCACTGGCACTCAAGTTATAGGCCGCGACCTTGTCCGGATCGAGCCAGATGCGCATGGCGTATTCACGACCGCCCTGGAACTGCACATCCCCTACCCCCTGGATCCGCGCCAGCACATCCTTGATATGCAAGGTGGCGTAGTTGGACAGGTAGAGGGTGTCCTTGCTGCTGTCATCGGAGAACAGATGCACGGCCAGCAAGATGCTCGGCGTCGACTTGCGCACCTGCACGCCAAGGCGCTGTACATCGTCAGGCAGCCGGGAAATGGCGTTCTGTACGCGGTTCTGGGTCAGGTTCTGGGCGACGTTAAGGTCGGTGCCGATACGGAAGGTCACCGTGATCGTCAGCTTGCCGTCGCCGGTGGACTGACTGGTCATGTAGATCATGTTCTCGACGCCGTTGATCTGCTGCTCAAGCGGCGTGGCTACGGTCTTGGCGATAGTCTCGGCCGAAGCCCCGGGATACGAGGTAATCACCTGCACGGTCGGCGGGACAATTTCCGGATACTGCGCCACCGGCAGCACGAACAGTGCGCCGAGGCCGATCAGAGTGATGAAGCAACTGACCACCACGGCAAAGCGCGGTCGATCAATAAAGAAGTGCGCGATACGCATGTCGGTCAGTCCTTCGCCAGATCATTTTCGGGTTTGATATCGGCGATCTTGACCTTCACTTTCGCACCGGGCGGCGCGTAGACCAGGCCGCCGATCATCACTTGATCGCTAGCCTTGAGCCCCGACTTGATCACCCGCAGGCCGTCACGCATATCCCCTACTTCCACTGGCCTTGGCGCGACGATGCCGTCTTCACCCACGGTCAGCACGATGAAGTGCGACTGGTCCGGCAGCACGGCGGCATCAGGTACCAGCATGGTCGGCGCAGGTGCGGCAGCGATCACCCGCACCCGGGCGAATTCACCGGGTGTCAGGCTGTTGTCCGGGTTGTTCACCGTGGCGCGGGCATGGATGGTGCCGCTGGAGCGGTTCAGGCTGTTGTCGATGAAGTCCAGGGTGCCCGCTGTTGCATACTCGTGGCCGCCACCGACAGCGATCTGCACGTTCTCGGCGGCATCGCCCTGACGCTTGCTCTTGAAACCTTTGTATTGCTGGTAATCGGCTTCGCTCATGTCGAAGTCGAGATAGACCGGATCCTGGGAAACGATGGTGGCCAGCAGCGTAGTCGGGCTGCCTGCGGCGCGGCTGCCGGCGACCAGATTGCCTACCGAGACCTGGTGATTGCCGATGCGCCCGGAGAACGGCGCGACGATCTGGCAGTGATCCAGGTCGAACTGGGCATCGCGGATCTGCGCATTGGCATCGGCGACAGCGGCCTCGGCCTCCTGCCAGTCGGATTTGCGTTGCTCCATGTTCTGCACGGAACCGGCCTGGTTGCGCGCCAGCTCATCGGCGCGGCGGAATTCGCTCTTGGCGTAATCCAGTCGCGCCGCCGAGCGTTGCAACAGGGCCTTGGCCTGGGCCAGGCGAATCTCGTAGGGCACCCGGTCAATGGAGAACAGCAGCGCGCCCTTCTTGACGATCTGGCCGTCCTTGAAATTGATGCCGATCAGGGTGCCACCGACCTGTGCGCGCAGTTCGACCTTGTCCACCGCAGAGAACTGGCCGAGAAAGCCCAATCGGCTGTCCAGGTCCTTGACCAGTGGCCGGCTGACCACCACTTCCGGCAGTTGCGGCGCATCGGCGGCCACCGCCTGCTCGCGCTCGCCCGCCACCATGAACAGGCCCACACCGATGGCCGCCGAGAGCAACCCCGCACCTGCCACCGCCCCAACCATCCTTCGCTTACGCAGTACTGGTTTCACTGACATTCCCCATATCCAAGATTCGGCAAAAGTTACGGTTGCAACCCAGGCCCCGATTGACATTGATGCTAACCATCATCATTAAGAGTGTAAATATGTCGACCATAATCTAAACACTTGATCTCTCATCACCGAAATTGATACGAGAGGCGCTGATTCAGGTCGGACGTGGGGTAAAAACGCTGATCTGTTCGATGAACTGATGACGGAACCAGACCTCGGAAGCGGCCAGGTTCTTGCCTTCCGACCAGGCCATATGCAGGTCAAAACGTTCGGCAAGGCCGTCGGGCAAGGCGTCGATGACAACGCCCATTCCTTGCAGATGGCGGGCTTCGAGATCAGGGATGATCGCCACCCTGTCGGTCCCGGCGAGGATATGCTCGAGGCCATCGGCACTGGCCAATTGCAGCGCCACCTTGCGTGACAGGCCTTCTCTGGCGAGCTTTTCATCCAGATGCTGCTCAAGCCCGGCGCCATAAGGCACTACCACATGGGCACGCTGGCTCAGATCATTGGCTGACAGCACCTGCGCGCTGTCGCTGGCCCGCACCAGCACACTGCTGCAACGCGCCACTGACTGGGCCATCCGGCCCTTGGCCTTCAGGGCAAAGTAACCCAGCTCAAGCGATACCGACTCGGCCGCCAGGCGTTCATTGATCGACTCAGGGTCGCGGCGTTCCACGGCAATGCTGATACCCGGCGCACTCGCCAGGATCGGCTTGAGCAGCCCCGTCACCAGGGTCGAGCCAACTCCGCCACTGAGGACAATACCGAACCGGGCCTGGCACTCCACCGCAGCAAAAGGCTCGTTGCTGCTCACGGCGGCTTCGATCAGCTCCAGGGCGGGACCGATCAATTGGGCAATTTCGAGGGCTTTTTCCGTGGGCCGTACGCCATGGCCCGAACGGATGAACAGCGGATCCTGAAACAGCGTGCGCAAACGGCGCAGTGAGGCACTGATCGCCGGTTGCCCCACCAGCAGCTTGTTGGCGCAGCGGGTGACATTGCGCTCACGCATCAGCGCGGCAAACACCACCAACAGATTCAAGTCCGTGGAATGCAGATCATCAAGCATGGGAAAAATGAACCATTGCGCTTTCTCGACTTCAAAGATTACAACTATAATCTTTAAGTCCTGCACAATCGTTGTCAATCATTTTCACGGTATACGCAGCCTGGCATTACTCCGATAATTCGGCCGCCGATGCACCATGAGGTCATGATGAAAGTCACCAAAGAACAGCGTTTACTCAACAAAGAGAAGATCCTCACCGCCGCTTCCCGGCTCTATCGCGAGCACGGTATCGAGGGCATCGGCATCGGCGAATTGAGCAAGTCCGTGGGTCTGACCCATGGCGGTTTCTACCGCCAGTTCCCCGAGGGCAAGGAACAACTGGTCAGCGAAGCCATCGAGCGTACCTTCGACGAATACCGCGACCGCTGGCAAAACCAGCACAGCATCAGCGAGGTGGTCCAGGACTATGTCACCCGGGAGCATCGCGACAACCAGCAGGACAGCTGCCCCATCCCCACCCTCGCCGCCGACGTTGCCCGTATCGGCGGCAGCGCCAGCGAGGCCTACACCAAAGGCGTGCACCGCCTGCTGGCAACCCTGATGGAGAAACAGGGCGACCTGGCCGACGGCACCTGCGAAGAGCGCGCCTTGCAAATCCTCGCCTCGATTTCCGGCGCCATGATCATCGCCAAGGCCAGTAGTGATCCCGAGTTGGCGGACAAGCTCATGGCGGCAGTGGTCAGGCAGTGGAGTGACTGACACCCGCTCAGTTGCCTGAACTGGAATGAGATTCCCGCAGGCGCAGGCTTGCTCGCGATGGCGTCAGGTCTGTCCCCGACGTCATTGCGAGCGCTACACGCTCGATCGCCAGCAAGCCGGCTCCTGCAGAGTTTATCAGCCTTGAAAATCACCGGCGCGTAACCAAAGCGAAGTACCGTCATGTGCGCGCGGTTAGAGCCGCGCAGGCGACACGATGATTTTCACGTTGTGCTCCTTGTTATTGACCAGTTCCTCGAAGCCCTTCCCGACAATCTGCTCCAGCTGAATCCGTCCGGTTACCAACGGCGTGATATCCAGGCGGCCGTCGGCGATAAAGGCAATAACGTCGGCAAACTCGCCGTTATAAGCCAGGGATCCCAGCACCTGCTTCTCGGTGGCCACCAGTTCGAAGAAGTTGAACTCGCTGGGCTCTTCGAAAATCCCCACCAGCACGCATTTGCCGGCCTTGCGGATCAGGTCGATGGCGAATTTGGCGGTGCGTTTATTGCCGATGCATTCGAAACTGACATCGGCGCCGAGGCCACCGGTCAGACGTTTGACTTCGGCCAGGGCGTCGCATTCATTAGGATCGAGCACATGGGTCGCGCCCACTTCCTTGGCCTTTGCCTTGCGCGCACCGGACATCTCCAGGGCGATCACCTGGGCGGCACCGGCGGCCTTGGCGCACATGATGGTGCACAGGCCGATGGTGCCTGCGCCGACGACCACGACATTCTGGCCCAGCAGGCTGCCGGCCTTTTTCACCGCGTGCATGCCCACGGCCAAGGGTTCGATCAAGGCCCCGGCTTCGGCAGGAAAGCCCGCAGGCAGCTTGTACAGCAGGTTGGCCGGGACATTGACCAGCTCGGCAAAGGCACCGTTGTTCATCAGTCCGGTAAACGCCAGGTTTTCGCAGATGTTGTACAGGCCATGGGTGCAGTAGTAGCAGGTGCCGCAATGCTGGCACGCATCAGCCGCGACCGGCTCGCCAATGGCATAACCCTCGACGCCCTCGCCCAGCTCGACAATCTCGCCGCAGAACTCATGGCCGAGAATGCACTGGCCCTTGATCCCGGTCAGGGGATGCGGCGCGTCCACCGGAATGAATACCGGACCGGCCACGTACTCATGCAGATCGGAACCGCAGATACCGCACCACTGCACGCGGATCTGCACCCAACCGGCAGGCGGGGCGCCTGGCAGCGGCACGTCTTCGACGCGGATATCGTTACGGGCATGCCACACGGCGGCGCGCATGCTGGGGGTTGGGGTGGCTGGAGTGTTCATGGTTGTCTCTCTTTTTTATTAGTTGATTAGTTGCGGCGTGCCGGTGTGGGAGCCGCCTTGGTGGCGATCGAGTGCGCAGCGCTAGCAACAGCGTCGCTGACTGACCTGACGCCATCGCCAGCAAGCCGGCTCCCACAAAAGCTCGTCTATCCGTGCTGCTGTACAAACCCGGCAATCAAGCCATTGACCTGCTCCGCCGCTTCCATCTGCACCATATGCCCCTGGCCCGGCAGGACCTCGACCTGGGCGGCGAGCCCGCTGCTGTGGCCGGCAGGGATAATGGCGTCGGCGGCGCCCCAGATCAGCAGCGTCGGTTTCCCGGCCACCACGTCGCGCAAATCGCTTTGCTGTCGACCTTCGGCAAATACCGTCGAGACCAGTTGCTGCAATGCCGCATCCACACCTTCCAGACGTTTGTACTTGAGCATGTCTTCGAGCATCTGCCGGTTGACCAGCTCGGGATTGGAAAACAGCTTGATCAGTTGCGGCTTGAGCGCATTGCGGTTGGCAGCATCGACAAAACCTTGCAGGTACTCGCCATTGATCTCGCGGCCCAACCCGGCGCTGCCAATCAGCGTCAGGGAGCGCACCCGCTGCGGTGCCAGGCGTGCAGTGTTGAGGGACACCGCACCGCCCATGGAGTGGCCGACCAGGTGAGCCTCGGCAATATCCAGATGATCGAGCAGCGCCAGTACCACTTCGCTCAGCTCCGCCAGATCGCCGCGTTGCAGTTGCTTGGCCGACTCGCCATGGCCGGGCAGATCCACAGCGATCACCCGCTGCCCGGTCGCCAGGGCTTCGTGGTTGAACATCCAGTTATTCAGGTCACCGCCAAAGCCATGGATCAACAGCAACGGCACCCCGCCTTCGCCACGCTCGAAATAACGGATCAGTCGGCCGTCCAGTTCGACCTTCTGCGGCTTGGGCCCGCTGTCTTCTTCAGCGCCTTCGCCGGGCACGAAACCGGCCTGGAACTGCTCGACCACCGCATCGACTTCCGCCTCGCTGGCCTCGCCCTCGACCACTATGCCGAGCAAGGCGCCGACCGCCAGGGTCTCGTCCGGGCGGGCAATCTGCCGACGCAGCACACCGGAAAACGGCGCTTCGACGCTACTGGAGATCTTGTCGGTTTCCACATCCAGCAGGTCATCGCCCTTGCTGACGGCCTGGCCCTCTTCCTTGAGCCAGACATCGACCCGGCCTTCGGTCATGGACAGGCCCCACTTGGGCATGGTCAGGGTATGGATCTGGCTCATGCGCGGCCTCCCCATTCGATGACCTTGAGTACGGCCTGCTCGATCTTCGCCGCATCCGGGATATACAGGTCTTCCAGGGCATCGGAAAACGGCACCGGGGTATGCGGGGCCGTGACCATTTCAATCGGTGCCTTCAATGCGCCGAAGGCTTTCTGCGCCACCAGTGCGGAGATATCGGTGGCCATGGAACAACGCGGGTTGGCTTCATCGATCACCACCAGGCGCCCGGTTTTCTCGACGCTTTCCAGTATGCTGTCTTCGTCCAGCGGGCTGGTCGTGCGCAGGTCGATCACCTCGCAGTCAATACCACGCCCGGCCAGGCTGCGGGCGGCGTCCATGGCGGTGTTGACCGTGCGCCCGTATGACACCAGCGTCACGTCCTTGCCATCGCGCAGGAAATTGGCCTCGCCAAAGGGCACCGTATACAGCTCCTCAGGCACCTCGCCCTGCATGCTGTAGAGCAGTTTGTGTTCGCAGAAGATCACCGGATCGTTGTCGCGAATCGCCTGGATCAGCAGGCCCTTGGCATCATAGGGCGATGACGGGCAGACCACTTTCAGCCCCGGAATGTGGGTCCATAGTGACGTAAGCATCTGCGAGTGCTGGGCCGCCGCGCGCAGACCGGCGCCGACCATGGTGCGGATCACCAGAGGCGTAGAAGCCTTGCCGCCGAACATATAGCGAAACTTGGCGGCCTGATTGAGGATCTGGTCCAGGCAGCAACCGGCGAAGTCGACGAACATCAGCTCGCACACCGGGCGCACGCCACAGGTGGCCGCACCCACGGCGGCGCCGACATAGCCCAGTTCAGACAAAGGCGTATCCAGCACCCGCCCGGGAAACTGGTGATACAGGCCCTTGGTCACCCCCAGCACACCGCCCCAGGCATCGTTGTCACCGGGGGAGCCTTCGCCGCCGGCGACGTCTTCACCCATGATGAACACGCTCGGGTCGCGGCGCATTTCCTGGGCCAGGGCTTCGTTGATTGCCTGCTGATAACTGATTTTTCTCGCCATGATTAAGGTCTCGATTTTTGTTGTAGTAATCCGCGGGATCCAGGGCTGGGAGCGAATTCATTCGCGAATGAGGCCGTTACATTCACCAGAGGTGCGGCGTCTTTTCGACCGCTTTCGCGAATGAATTCGCTCCCACAATTCGCTCCTGCCCGTTGCACTTGATTCCGGGGTTATGCCGGTTCAGGGATACGACACATACACATCCGTCAGCAGATCCGCCGCCGTCGGTTTGGGGTCTTCCTTGGCCTTGCGCACGGCGTTTTCGATCAGTTGCTCGACTTCGCTGTCGATCAGGTCCAGTTGGCTGGCCTGGACCAGCCCGGAGCGGGTGCTGCGCTCACGGAACTGCATCAGGCAGTCGCTGCGTTCGCGGAAGTTCTTCACCTCGTCCGGGGCCCGATAGGTCTGGGCGTCGCCTTCGAAGTGGCCGTAATAGCGAGTCAGCTTGACCTCAATCAGCGACGGCCCTTCCCCGGCACGCGCCCGGGCGATGGCGGCGGCCGCCGCTTCATACACGGCGAAGAAATCGAAACCATCCACCGTGACACCGGGCATGCCGAACCCGGCGGCGCGGTCGGCAATATGGTCGCAGGCCACCGACCAGTTGGACGCCGTAGCCTCGGCATAGCCATTGTTCTCGGCGACGAAAATGCACGGCAGGTTCCACACCGAGGCCATGTTCATCGACTCGAACACCGCGCCCTCGTTGGAGCCGCCGTCGCCAAAGAACGCCACCGCCACGTTATCGGTGCCCTTGAGCTTGGCCGCCAGAGCCGCGCCAACCACCAGAGGCGCGCCGGCGCCGACGATGCCGTTGGCGCCGAGCATGCCTTTCTCGATATCGGCGATATGCATGGAGCCGCCCTTGCCCTGGCAGACCCCGGTTTTCTTGCCGTAGATCTCGGCCATCATTCCGTACACGTCCACGCCCTTGGCAATGCAGTGACCGTGGCCGCGGTGGTTGGAGGCGATGCAGTCACTGGCGCTCAAGTGCGCCATGACCCCGGCCGCCGAGGCTTCTTCCCCGGCATAGAGGTGAACGAAACCGGGGATCTCGCCGGTGGCGAACTCCACATGCAGGCGCTCTTCGAAGACGCGGATGGTGCGCATCACCTGATAGGCGTGCAGCAGTTGATCAGTGGTCAGCGATGTCGACATTTTTATTCTCCGATGTTGTCTTGATTGCAAAGATCAGGCGTTAAGAGGGTGCAGCGGATGTTCGCGGTCGATGGCCAGCAAATGCTGTTGCGCGGCATAGGTCAGGACCGTTTCGACGTCGATGGTCAGGGGGCCGTCGCCATCGAGGGTGACCGTGGGGCGGTCATGGGGGTTGAATTCGATTTCGCGTTCGCCATCCAGGGCCAGGGTGCCGCGTTCCAGGCACAACCCATGGGCGACGCCCGGCTCCAGGCTACCGGCGCCCAGTACGCCGCAGCCTTGCAACAGGCCCGGCGCCAGAGGCACCAGCAAGGCTTGCGGGGCTTCAGGGTCAAGACGCATCCATGCCCCGCCCGCCGCCTGGCGCGGCACCGGAAACCACAGCCCGCACAGGGCCGAAATGCCGATGGACTGGGGTTCGGCAAAGGTCACGAAGACTTCGGCCAGGTCCGCCCCGCTGCTGATGGCCCGGGCGCCGATAAAGGCCAGCGGTGAGACCGCCACATCGACCAGGGCCATCTCGCAGAGACCACGGCCGGCCTCCCGTACCACCAGCCGCTTGTTGCGGCGCAGCGCCAGTTCGGCCGGGACCCGTTGGCTGGCGAACAGGCCACCGGCCAGGCCGACACTGGTGGCTTCGCGCAATTGCGGGAAGGCGTTATTGGTGCCGGTGGACAGGGTCAGCAACGGGATATCGCCGACTTCAGCAGCCACCGCCTTGTGCGTGCCATCACCGCCCAGCACCGCAATCAAACTCACCCCTCGCTCGGCCATGCAGCGTGCCGTGCGGCGGGTGTCTTCGACGGTCTGGCTCAGGGGCTGATCAAGAAACTCCAACTGCGGCCAGTGACGACCCTGGCGAGCCTGGCTGTTTTTCAGCACCGCTGCCGCGATGCCGGTCATGTCGGTGGGCATCAGCACCCGCTCGATACCGGTGGCACCAAAGGCTGCCAAGAGACGCTGAATCACCGAGACCTTGTCGGTACTGGAAAACAGCCCGGCATTGGCAGTCAGGCGGCGCACGTCCCGACCGGAGGCAGGGTTGGCAATGATGCCGACAGTCAGGGGCTGGCGATGGGCGTGCATGGGGCAACCTTTTTATTATTCGATTGCCAGGAGCAGAGCAAGGCCGGTGCCAACGCCGGTCAATATCGCGCAAAGTGCCGGTCCAGAGCGCTTCCTGAGCAGCACCGAGGGCAAGAAAAAAGCGCCGATTGAGACAGTTGATATCAGCCGACAGCGAGGTCGGGCGAGACCTTGAGACATCCCGTCTCACCGACAGCCGCCGCTTGTTTGCCGGGGATGAACGGCGCTTAATAGCCCTACAACTAATAAGAAGATCGGAACGGAGGCCTGCGAAATGCTTTCCGCACATTCAAAGGCGCATGTCGACTGCGTCAGCCGTGTCCTGAAAAATGCTGAACACCTGCCGCAGTTGCCCGTCTCAGGCGTGATTCTCGATTCCTGGCGGCGTTCCATGGAGCAACATCACCTCGACCCCGGCTCGCTGCAAGGCCCGCGGATCCTCTCGCAGAACGTCCTGCAGGAGTGCCGCGAGCGTTCCGAGCTGTTCCTGCGCATCGCCAGTGAGGAAGTCGCCCGCCTGCATGGCCGGGTCCGTGATGCTGACTATTGCGTGCTACTCACCGACGCCCAGGGCCGGACCATCGACTATCGGGTAGAAACCAGCATCCGCAACGACTGTCGCAAGGCCGGGCTGTACCTGGGCACTTGCTGGTCCGAGGGCGAAGAAGGCACTTGCGGTGTCGCCGCCGTGCTCACCGCCAAGACCCCGATCACCGTGCATAAGCGTGACCACTTTCGCGCCGCCTTTATCGGCCTGACCTGCTCGGCCGCGCCGGTATTTGACCCTCTGGGCGAATTGCTTGGTGTGCTCGATGTCTCGGCCCTGCGCTCTCCGGACGAACGCCGCTCGCAGCATCTGATCCGGCAGATCGTGGTGCAGAGCGCTCGGGAGATCGAGCAGGCATTCTTCATGAGCAGCGCCCAGGGCTATTGGGTCCTGCGTGCCCATAGCAGCCCGAGCTACGTCGACAGCCGCCCCGACTACCTGCTGGCCTGGGACGATGATGGCTGCCTGCAAGCCCTCAACCCGGCGGCACGGCAATGGTTGCTGCAACGCTTCGGCCAGCTGCCGCAACACATCGGCCAGGTGTTCGATCAGCAAATACTCCATCGCGCCGCCGACCAGGCGCTGTGCCTGCTGCAAGGCCTGGACGGCAGCCCGCCCCTGCACGGCCGCCTGAGCGCGCCGCGGCGGGTCAAGGCCGTCGCACCCCAGCCAGCCTTGGCGCCCAGCGAAATCGACCCTCGGGTGGAAGAAAGCCTGCGCCTGGCCGTGCGGGTCAAGGACCGAAACCTGCCGGTGCTGATACAGGGCGAAACCGGCTGCGGCAAGGAAGTCTTCGCCCGTCAGCTGCATCAGGCCAGTCGTCGTGGTACGCAGCCCTTTGTGGCGGTGAATTGCGCGGCGATTCCGGAAAGCCTGATCGAAAGCGAACTGTTCGGCTATGTCGCCGGGGCCTTTACCGGCGCCTCAAACAAAGGCATGCAGGGCCTGCTGGAACAGGCCCATGGCGGCACCCTGTTTCTCGATGAAATCGGCGACATGCCCCTGGCCCTGCAAACCCGCTTGCTGCGAGTGCTGTCCGAGGGCGAGGTGGCACCATTGGGGGCGTCCAGACGCAAGGCCGTGGATATCCAGGTGATCTGCGCCAGTCATCGTGATCTGGAAAGCCTGGTGGCTACTGGGGAATTTCGCGAAGACCTGTTCTTTCGCCTGAATGGCGCGCGCTTTCGCTTGCCGCCGCTACGCGAACGCAGCGACCGCCTGAGCCTGCTCAACCGGATTCTCGACGAGGAAGCCAGGCACTGCGGTACCAGCGTGCAACTGGGCAGCGCTGCCCTGGAATGCCTGCTTGGCTATCGCTGGCCGGGCAATGTCCGGCAACTGCGCCAGGTCCTGCGCTACGCCTGCGCGGTGTGCGAAGACAACTTCATCCAGCTCGCCGACTTGCCCGAGGCCCTGCATGGCAGCATCGAGCAAGCGTCTGAACGAACCGACCACAGCGCCAGCCCGGAACGCCAGGCCCTGATCGACGCCCTGGTCCGCCACCGCTGGAAACCCACTGCGGCGGCCAAGGCCCTGGGCATCTCCCGGGCGACCCTGTATCGCCGGGTGCATCTGCATGAGATCGATATGCCGGGGAGAAGCCAGGGATCGCAGGGATTGCAGGGATTGCAATGAGACCCTATAGGAGCTTGCTTCAAAAGCTGGAATGAATTCAGCCGGGAAGACAATAGATCTGACGATAGAACGGTATCGGTCATACCCATGCCGTCCCGGCCAAAGCCGGTCCCACTGCCCTTTAACCATCTACCTCCAACTAGGGCTTGAGCACTTTGCTCCCCGGCCCCGCCGTACCGTTATTGATCTGCCTGCGCAGCACCACCAGCCACCATAGCCCTCCCACCCCCAGGGTGATCGCGGTGGTCATTGCCCCGGTATGGCTTTCTTCGGGCACGCTCAGGGTCAGGATCACCGCCAAGGCCCACAGCCCACCCAGCACGATCATCGGCAACAGCCAGCGCCCCAGGCTGAACACCCCGGCCGGAGCGCTGGGCATGCGCCCGCTGCGGTAGGCGATAAAGGCGGCGATCAGGGTCAGTAGATAGGTGCAGTAGTAGGTCAGGCCGACCATCGAGTAGATCGCTGTGACGAAGCCGCCGCTGGCCAGGTTGAGCAGCACGGCAATGCCGGTGATCAGCAGGATGGCCCCTACCGGTGTGCCGAAGTGCGGATTGATCCTGCCGAGCAAGCGCGAACCCGGCAGCATGTTGTCCCGTGACAGAGCAAAGGTCATACGCGTGGCCACGGCCATATTGGCAATCAGGCAGGCCAGAATCGAGGCGAAAGCAATGACGATCATCACTTTGCCCGCCGCGTTACCCAGTTGCAGGCGCACGATATTGATCACCGGGTTTTCCGCCTGGCTGAACAGATCGGGCACCGAGCCTGGAATGGCAATGCTGAGCAAGGCGAATACGGCAAAGCCCAAAACACTGGACACCAGCACCGCGCGGATCATCGCCCGGGGCGCGGCACGCCGAGGGTCCTTGGTTTCTTCCGACAGGTCCGCGGCGCCTTCCCAACCCAGCAGCACCGACACTGGTAGCAAGGTCGCCAGGGCAATGGTGGTAAAACTGATACTGCCACCGTTGACCGGTGCCGCCGACGTGAGGATCGCCACTCCCTGGGTGTGTTGAAAGAAGAAGAACACGCCGAGAAACAAGGCAATCGCCAACAGCACCGTGCCAATGATCTCGATAATCGCGCCGATGTCGTTGATCCGCGTAGCCAGGCGAATGCCGCAGACATTCAACAGCCCCACCACCAGAGTGGCACCGATGCTCAGGCCTTGAATCTGCCCCTGAGTAGGGTTGGGCCAGATTTCCGGGGCAAACACCGTACCGATCGCCGCCGAAGTGGCCGCCGTGCCAGCAATGAAGGAAATGAATGCAACCCAACCGGTGAACCAGCCAAAGTGATTGCCCGCCAGACGGCTGGACCACTGATAGGCATAGCCGGTCAGTGGAATCCGCCCGGCCAGGTGGCAATAAACCATGACAATGCAGCAGACCAATGGAATCACCAGCAGCCACAGCAGTACGCCGATACCGCCGACCCGGTTGAAGGGGTCGGCAAACAGGGTTACCACGCCGGTATTGATCGACACCATGGAAAACGCCAGGGCGAACGAGGTAAAGGCGCTCATGGTGCGGTGCATTTTTTGCTCGTAGCCCAGGCTGGCCAGGTCTGCGTCGTCACTGGATAACGGCGCGGCGCCAGCGGCCTTGGTGCTGGCTGCGTGCTCACTTTCGATCACGGTGCTCATACGCCCTGCTCCTCAATGATGCCGATGACCTCGTCCAGTACATCGAGGGATTTTTCCAGCAGCGGCCGCTCGATATCCAGCGGTGGCTTGACCTTGATCAGGTTGCCCAGCCCGGCATAACGGCTCTCGCCGAACAGCACGCCGCGCTCCGCGCCCAGGCGGTAGACCTCTTGCGCCTCGCGGCAGGCAGGCTCCTTGGTGACCCGGTCCTTGACCAGTTCGATGGAGACCATCAAACCCGGGCAGCGTACGTCACCGATCAAAGGATGGCGCTTTTGCATCTCCAGCAGGCGCCCGGTGGCGTATTCACCCGCCAGGCGTGCCTTTTCACACAATTTGTCAGCCACTATCGCTTCAACCGTGGCGTAACCGGCCGCCAGGGACACCGGAAAATGCCCGAAAGTCAGCGCCTCCTCACCCTCGTCGAACCATTTGAGCCTGCTATTGGCCGCAATCCCTGCAAGAGGAAAGCCACCGCCCACGCCTTTGCCGAAAACGATGATATCCGGGGTGATGTCGTAGTAATCCGCTGCCCACATGGTGCCCATGCGGCCAAAACCGGTCTGCACTTCATCGAAGATCATCAACACGCCCAGACGATCGCAGATCTCGCGCACGCCCTTGTAGTACGAGCGTGGAAACTCGATATGCCCACCGTTGCCCTGAATCGGCTCCATCATGATCGCGGCGACCGGTCCGTCCACGCCCTTGGTAATGGTTTCCTCCAGCAGGCCCAGGCATAGCTGTGATTCAGCCTCGGGGTCCATGCCCATGCGCGTGCGGTACGGATTTGGATGAGCGACCCGGGTGAAGCGCGGCTGAATGGCCAGAAACGGGTTATTCGGATGCGGCCAGCTGGCGCCCAGCGTCGCCAGGGAGCGACCGTGATAGCCGTCCTGCAATACCAGCAGGTGCTGCGCGCCCGGACGATTCTTGAAGGCCAGTTTCATGGCCATCTCGCCCGCCAGGCTGCCATGCAGGGCGAAACCGATCTGGCTCAGGCCCGCAGGCGCCACTTCCTGCAACTTGCCGACCAGGCGGGTATGGGCCGCAGAACCGAAGTTGGGGCGGATATGGGTCATGTCGCGCAACTGGGCGATGGCCGCCTCGACGACGCGCGGGTCATTGGCCCCCAGGTTGTTGGACCAGGCCTGGGCCGTGCAGTCGATGTACTGCTTGCCCTGATCATCCCAGACCAGTGAGCCACGGGCCTTGACCAGATTGATCTTGCTGTTTGCGGTGCCGGTAGTCGTCGAGTTGTTTGTCACGTCATTCATCTGCGTTTATCTCTTTTGTTGGGGGCAGTTATCAATGGGTGCGCAGTGTTTTTAGGAAGGCTCGCCTGCATCGAGTGGTCTTCATCCTAAGGCCCGGTGCCCACGCATTAGAAAGACGGATTTCAGTTGGATTTATTGGCAGCGCTTATAAATGATGTAATGATCGGCGCATCATTCGCAGGTACAGCGGGACGACGCCATGTCGATTGCGGGAGTGGATATTCGCCAGTTGCGGGCCTTTGTCATGGTCGCCCAGGAGCTCAGTTTTCTCGGCGCGGCCCAGCGTCTGTTCGTCTCTCAACCCGCGCTGTCCCAGACCGTACGCCAGCTCGAAGCGCAGCTGGATGTCACCCTGTTCGAACGCAATACGCGCAAGGTCAACCTGACGGAAGCCGGCGCAGCGCTGTTGCCTCAGGCCAAAGACATCCTCAAGAAACTCGACGGCCTGGCCCAGACCGCCCGGGATCATGCCAATGGCGTGCGCGGCTCGCTCAAGGTGGGTTTCCTGATTGGTGCCGGGGTCGATCTGATCCCGCAGATACTCAGCTCGTTTGCCAAGCGCTTTCCCCAGGTCAAGGTGATCGTCAGCGAGTTCGACTTCGCCAATCCCCACGCAGGCATTACCGATGGCATGGACGTGGCGATCCTCAGGCCGCCGCTGGATATCGACGACATCGAACTGATTACCCTGATCGAAGAAGATTGCGTGGCCTGCCTGCCCAGCACCCATCGCCTGGCGGGCGAAACCTCGGTGAGTATTCATGAACTGCTCGACGAGCCCATCGTGGCCGCACCGGGCAGCGGCATCTGGCGCAATTACTGGACCGCCAATCACTATCGCCAGGGCGGGCAGGCGCCGGTGGTGCACGAAGCGTCGACCGTGGAAAGCGAGTTGCAGGCAGTGGCCTCGGAGCGCGGCATTAGCATTACTGCGGCCTCAACTGCACGCTTCTACGCCCGCCCTGGCCTGTCATTTCCGGTGATCCGCGACATGCCGCTGTGCACCGTCTGCGTGGCCCTGACCCGCGAACCCAGCGTGGCCGCACGCAATTTCGCCCAACTGGCGGTGGAAGTAGCCCAAGCCAGGAAAGCCTGAGCCTCACCCGCAACTGCCTGCGCAAAACCCGTCCCCCGCCCAGCCGTTCGTCAATCCTGCTGAAACCTTGCCCGTGACGACGAGTCGCAATTGATAGGTCGTCATGACGGCGGCCGTCTTCGCGCATCCGCAATTCCGAGGAGCCAGGCAATGGAACCTGCAGATATCTACAAGGCTCATCCATCACGCGGCACGCTGCCATGAGCCAGATCCGCGTCGGTATCTCCGGTTGGCGCTACGCGCCCTGGCGCAAGGATTTCTACCCCGTCGGACTGCCCCAGGCGCGGGAACTGGCATTTGCCTCACGGGCGGTGAACAGCATCGAGATCAATGGCTCGTTCTATAGCCTGCAAACCCCCGAGCGCTATGCCAACTGGCGCGACGATACGCCGGATGACTTTGTCTTCTCGGTCAAGGCCCCGCGCTATATCACCCATGTGCGGCGGCTCAAGGAGATTGAAGAGCCCATGGCCAATTTCTTCGCCTCCGGGCTGCTCGACCTGGGCGACAAACTGGGGCCGATCCTCTGGCAGTTTCCGCCGAGCATGAAGTTTGATGAGGAGCGTTTCGCCCATTTTCTGCAATTGCTGCCCGCCTCCTGGACCGCCGCGGGCCGTTGTGCCCGGCAATGCGCCGAAGGCCTCAAGCACAACCGCATTCCCCGGCCCAATGGCCGGTCGAGGCTGCGTCATGCGGTGGAGGTCCGCCACGACAGCTTTCTCTGTGACGCCTTTATCAACCTCTTGCGCAAGCACAAGGTGGCGCTGGTGGTCGCCGACACAGCCGGTAAATGGCCCTATATCGAGGAGCTGACCAGTGATTTTCTCTACCTGCGCCTGCACGGCGATGCCGAGCTGTACAGCAGCGGCTACACCCCGGCGGCGCTGCAGCGCTGGGCCAAACGCATCGAAAAATGGAGCCACGGCGGCCAGCCCGCCGATGCCCATCGCGTGATCAAACGCGCGCCCACACCGCGCAAATCCCGGGATATCTACTGCTACTTCGATAACGATCTGAAAGTGCGTGCACCTTACGATGCCCGTCGTCTGCTCGACAGCCTTGGCCTGGACAAGGGCCTGCAAACCGAGCCAGGGGTAGCGCCAGCAATGGAGCTGTAAACATGACATTGACCGAACCCGCTGAACGTATCGAGGCCGCTGCGGCGGTACATCGCCTGACCGTGCTGACCATCAACGTGCACAAAGGCTTCACTGCGCTGAACCGGCGCTTCATCCTCCCGGAATTACGCGATGCGGTGCGCACCATCGGTGCCGATCTGGTGTTCCTGCAGGAAGTCCATGGCAGCCATCAGCACCACGCCCAGCGTCATCCGGAGTGGCCGGCCATGTCTCAGTACGAATTCCTCGCCGACAGCATGTGGCCGCAGTTTGCCTATGGCCGTAACGCGGTTTATCCCCACGGTGACCACGGCAATGCCCTGCTGTCGAAATTCCCGATCCTGGCCTTCAACAATCTCGACGTGTCGATCCACGGCAACGAGCAGCGCGGACTGTTGCATTGTCGCCTCGACGTGCCGGGTCATGACGGCGTGCATGCCATCTGCGTGCATCTGGGCTTGCGTGAAGAGCACCGCCAGCAACAGGTGCGCCTGCTGCTCGATTGCCTGGAGCAGATCCCCGCCGGAGCGCCGGTGATCGTCGCCGGGGACTTCAACGACTGGCGCCTGCGTGCCGATGCGCTGCTGACCCGGGAATCGCTGATCGAGGTGTTCAGTCACGATGGTGGCGCACCGGCGCGCAGTTTCCCGGCACGCCTGCCATTACTGCGCCTGGACCGGATTTACCTGCGCAACGCCACGCCGCTTTGCGCACAAGTGCTCTCCACCCGGCCCTGGTCGCACCTCTCCGACCACGCGCCCCTGACTGCGCAGGTGCAAATATGAGCAATGCCTCTACCTACAACAGCTGGATCGCCGGTAACCGCGTGCAGCTGCTGATCAATGGCGAGGATTACTACCCGCGGGTCTTCGACAGTATTCGTCAGGCCCGGGAGGAAGTGCTGCTGGAAACCTTCATCATTTTTGCTGACAAGGTCGGCCAGGCCCTGCAAGAAGCGTTGATCGAAGCCGCCCAACGTGGCGTGCGGGTCGAGGTTGCCGTGGATGGTTACGGCACTGCCGATCTGTCCGAGAGTTTCCTTGGCGCCATGACCAATGTCGGGATCAGGATTCATTTTTTCGACCCCGCACCACGCCATGTCGGCGTACGCACCAATCTGTTCCGCCGCCTGCATCGCAAGATCGTGGTGATCGATGGCCAGCGCGCGTTTATTGGCGGGATCAACTACGGCGCTGATCATCTGACCGATTTCGGCATCATGGCCAAGCAGGACTATGCGGTGGAGGTCACCGGCCCGGTGGTGGCGCAGATTCATGCTTCAAGCCGCCGCCTGATGGCCGAAGTGCTCGACCCGCCGAGCCAGGTCAAACCGCTGACCCAGCCCATTGGCCAGGCGCGGGCGATTCTGCTGGAGCGGGACAACCAACAGCACACCAACGATATCGAAGACCAGTACCTCGAAGCCATCCGCG
Source organism: Pseudomonas sp. JUb42 (assembly GCF_024807945.1). Lineage (GTDB taxonomy): Bacteria > Pseudomonadota > Gammaproteobacteria > Pseudomonadales > Pseudomonadaceae > Aquipseudomonas. The sequence continues at coordinate 93,826 of NZ_JANUFD010000005.1, forward strand.
CCGCGCGCACGCGCCTGGTGGTGGCCAATGCCTATTTCTTTCCCGGTTATCGCCTGGTCAAGGAGATGCGCAACGCCGCCCGGCGTGGCGTCAACGTAACGCTGATTCTGCAGGGGCAACCGGACCAGCGTTGGGTCCGGGCCTTTTCCCGCCTGCTGTACAACCGTCTGCTGCGCGATGGCGTGACCATCCTCGAATACACCCAGCGCCCTCTGCACGGCAAAGTTGCGCTGGTGGATGACGAGTGGGCGACGGTCGGTTCGAGCAATCTCGACCCGTTGAGCCTGGCTCTCAACCTGGAAGCCAATCTGTTCATTCGCGACCGCGCCTTCAACCAGCAACTGCATGCGCATCTGACCGAGTTGGGTGAACGGCACTGCAAGCGCATCAGTCTGGAACGGATGATTCGAGGCTACTGGTGGCGAGCGCCGCTGATTTTCCTGTGTTACCACTTTATCCGGTACTTCCCGACCATCGCCGGCTGGTTTCCCGCTCACCGGCCGACGCTCAAATCGGCGCCGATTCCTGCCGAACCCACCGCTGTTCCCGTCGGAACAACCGCCGACTATCAGGAGGGCAAGACCTGATGAATACCCGACCCTGGCGCAAATGGCTCAAGCCTGCACTTACCCTGTTTTTCCTGCTGTTGATTCCGGCGCTGCTGTACATGATGGCGCGCAATCTGGACTGGAACGAGGTCAAACAATCGCTGCATGCCTACAGCCCGGGCACCCTGACCCTGGGGCTGGTCCTGGCGCTGTGCAGCTATGGCGTATTCAGCGCCTACGACCTGGTCGGTCGCGCCTATACCGGTCACCATCTGCCCGCCCGCCAAGTGCTGCCGGTGGCCTTCGTCTGTTATGCCTTCAACCTCAACTTCACCACCTGGGTCGGCGGTGTCGCCCTGCGTTATCGCCTGTACAAGCGTCTGGGGCTGGACACCGCCACCGTCACGCGGATCATTACCCTGGGCATCATCACCAACTGGGTCGGCTATATGGCCCTGGCCGGGGCGGTATTCGCCATGCGTCTGGTCAAGCTGCCTGAGGGCTGGGTGCTGGGAGTCACAGGGCTGCAACTGATCGGCTTTCTGCTGATTGCCCTGGCAGCGGGCTATCTGTACGCCTGCGGCTTCGCCAAGAAACGTACCTGGACCTGGCGCGATCACGAAGTGGAGCTGCCGACCCTGCGCCTGGCCCTGATCCAGGTCGGCCTCGGCGCCACCAACTGGGCGCTGATGGCGGCGCTGATCTTCTGGTTGCTGCCCCGGGAGCTGTTCTACCCGTCGATCCTTGGCATTCTGCTGATCAGTTGCATGGCCGGGGTCATTGCTCATATTCCTGCGGGGCTCGGTGTACTGGAAGCGGTATTCCTTGCCCTGCTCCACGGTCAGCTCGGCCAGGGCACCCTGGTCGCCGCCCTGCTCGGCTACCGCACCCTGTACTTTCTGATTCCCCTGCTGCTGGCGGTGGCGACCTATCTGGTCCTGGAAAACCGCGCCAAGGCCATGCGCGAGCACGGCAAGGCGACTCCGAGCAAGCCCTGAACGCGTTGACGGTCACGGATGACCGTTTATCCGCGCGCCTGAACCCTTTTGCACGAAATACCGCTCTCAACTTCAGGCAATCGCAATTGCGCTGATGGTGACTAAGGAGAAACGACCATGCCCAGAGGAAGCAAAGCCAAGTACACCGACAAGCAGAAAACCAAAGCCGAACACATTGAAAAAAGCTACGAAGCCAAAGGTGTGCCCAAGGCTGAAGCCCAAGCCCGTGCCTGGGCGACGGTGAATAAACAGTCCGGCGGCGGCGAACGCAGCGGCGGCTCCGGCCAGCACACCAGCAGCGACAGCAAGCACAAGGCAACGCAGTCCTCGGCACGCCGCGCGGCGTTGACCCGCAAGGGCGTGCCCCACCCCGACCAGCCCTTGGAAGAACTCACCAAGACCGAGCTGATGGACAAGGCACGCAAGCAGCACATCGCCGGGCGTTCGAGCATGCGCAAGGCGCAACTGATCGAAGCCCTGCACCACGCCGCATGAGTACCCTGCCCGCCGCCCATTGCGGCGGGCAGTCAGCACAAGAACCACGGCGCCCAAAGGAGCACACCCATGAGCATCATCCAGGATCTGGACCCGGGCAATCTGCACACACTGCTGCACGACTTCGCCCAACGCCCCCAACTGCATGAAGCCGATGACCGCCTTGGCCAGCTCATGCACGACTTGCAGGCGGCAAAGCTCGATCGCCTGCCCCTGCCCGGCCAGCAAACTCTGCGTCGCTGGCAGACCCTGGCGCGGGTCGCTGGCTGCGACCTGGCCTTGGCCAAGCTATATGAAGGCCATACCGATGCCCTGGCGATTCTTACCGAATGCGGCGCGGCTCATCTGGCCGAAGACAAAGGGATCTGGGGCGTCTGGGCCGCAGAAATGCCCGGCGCCCGCACGCTGATTCATGGCGACGGCGCACAGGTTCGCCTAAGCGGCAGCAAGGCGTGGTGCTCCGGCGCCTTGCAGATCGACCGCGCCCTGCTCACCGCCTGGGACAGCCAGGATCAGCCGCAACTGGTGGCCATCGAACTGCGTCACCCCAGCCAGCGGATCCACGGCGATAACTGGCAGGCCGTCGGCATGGCCGCGACCCAGAGTGTCGAGATCCACTTCGATGACACCCCGGCCCTGCGAGTCGGCCAGCCGGGGCAATATCTGTCGCGCCCTGGCTTCTGGCAAGGCGGTGGCGGCATCGCCGCGTGCTGGTATGGCGCAGCTCAGGCATTGGCGGACTACCTGCACCAACAGCGCCGACAACCGCGTCAGGATCCCCACGCCGACGCCCATCTCGGCGCAGTGGACGCCGCCCTCTACGGCGCCCGCGCCGCGCTGCGCGAATGCGCCGCGTGGATCGACTGCCAGCCCGATGCCGATGCCAGCCTGCCCGTGCGTCGCCTGCGCGCTCATGTCGAAGCGGCCGCCAATACGGTGCTGGAACATGTTGGCCGGGCTCTGGGCGCCGGGCCGTTTTGCCGCAATAGTCACTTCGCTCGCCTTAGCGCCGACCTGCCGGTGTTCCTGCGCCAGAGTCACGCCGAACGTGACCTCGCCAGCCTCGGCCAGCAACTGGCCCAGGCGCCACTGGGAGAATGGTCGCTATGAAAGCCGATCTGATTCAAGACAGCCGCGGCACCACTTTGAGTGAATGGCAACACTCCAGCCGCCTGGCCAGTGCGCCAAGTATCGGCGTGGACGAGCTGTGCCCGCCGGGCCAGCGTCTGGTACTCATAGCGCCTCACCCGGACGACGAAATTCTGATGGCGGGGGGCCTGCTGAGCGCCTTTCACGGCCGCGAGCATGAGCTATTCATCGTCTCGGTCACCGACGGCGAATGCAGTCATCCCCATTCCAGCGACTGGACTGAGCAGCGCCTGCGCGAGCAAAGGCCACAGGAAAGCCGCGTCGCACTGCAACGCCTGGGGCTTAACGTCGAAGCCATTGAATGGCTGCGGCTGGGCCTGCGCGACACGGATGTGGCCAAGGACGAACACCATCTGGTCAATAACCTCTGCCAGTTGCTGCACAGCAACGACGTGCTGATGGCCACCTGGCAAGTCGACGGCCACGGCGATCACGAAGCGGTGGGCCGAGCCTGCGCTCAGGCCGCCCTGGCCAGCAATATCCAGTTACTGGAAGTGCCGGTCTGGGCCTGGCACTGGGCGACACCCGAAGATGAGCGGCTGCCGTGGCACCGGGCACGGCGTCTGGCCCTGGATGAAGACGCCCAGGCGCGTAAACGCCAGGCCATCGCCGCCCATGCCAGTCAGGTCAACGAGGATGGCGGGCGTGCCCCGGTACTGCCCGCTGCCACCCTGGAATGTCTGCTGCAACCCTTTGAATTGGTATTCGTATGAGTGTCGACCCGCAATACTTCGCCCAACTCTATGCCACCAGTGACGACCCCTGGGCATTTCGCAGCCGCTGGTATGAGCGACGCAAGCGCGAACTGACCCTGGCCTGCCTGCCGCGCCAGCACTACCAACGGGTATTCGAGCCCGGCTGTGCCAACGGCGAGCTCAGCGCCGCCCTGGCCGGACGCTGTGCCAACCTGCTCTCCCAGGACCTCGACCCCACTGCTCTGGCGCTGGCCCGTGGCCGCCTGGCTGACGCACCCCATGCCCATGTGGTGGCCGGCAGCGTGCCGGATGACTGGCCATCGGGGCTGTTCGATCTGATCGTGCTGAGCGAGTTCGGCTATTACCTTGAGCCGATGCAATGGCGCAAGGTCATCGAGCGGGCTACGGCCAGCCTCACCAACGACGGCGCCATTGTCGCCTGTCATTGGCGCCATTCCATCGAAGGATGCCCGCAGAGCGGCGATCAGGTGCATGCCTTGCTGGACGAGCATTTGCCGCTGTTCCCCATCCTGCGCCACGAAGAAACCGACTTCCTGCTGGAGTACTGGTGCCGCAAGCCCGACTCCATCGACCTGGACGAGACCTGCCCATGATCGCCGTCATCATTCCCGCCCATAACGAAGCACGGCGCCTGGGGCGCTGCCTGGCCGCCGTCAAGATCGCTGCCCGTGAGGCCGAAGCGGCCGGGCATCAGGTGGAAATCCTTGTGGTCCTCGATCGCTGCGGCGACAGCAGCGCCGCCATTGCCAGGCGCCACGGCGTGCAGACCCTGGAAATCGACGCGCAAAATGTCGGCCAGGCGCGTCGGGCCGGCGCCGCGCGGATGCTCGAACGCGGCGCCAACTGGCTGGCCTGCACCGATGCCGACAGTCGCGTGCCGCCGCACTGGCTGCTCTGGCAGATCGCCTGCGGCGCCGATGCGGTGTGCGGCATCGTCCATGTCCAGCGCTGGCAGCCCTGGCAAAACTCCCAACTAAGGCGCCTGTACCGCAGCCGTTATCAGGCTCGGGATGACCATCGGCATATCCATGGCGCCAACCTCGGCGTCTGCGCCATCGCCTACCAGCGTGTCGGCGGCTTTCAGCCATTGGCCGTTCATGAAGACGTGCAACTGATCAACGACCTGCAAGCCAGCGGCGCCCACATCGCCTGGACAGCCGGGCATAGCGTGGCCACCGACAGCCGCAGTGACAGCCGGGCCCGGGGCGGGTTTGGTGATTATTTGAAGGAATTGGCTGAGGAACAGCACGCAACCATTTGAATAATAACAGTTCCCTGTAGGACCGGCTTTAGCCGGGGGGGGCGTCCTTGAGGCTGACAACGCTCTCCCGGCTAAAGCCGGTCCTACGGTCAGGTGTAGGCGGTGCGATAGGCCGGGGCGTTTGACTCAATCCGAATATCCATTGGCACTCCGCGACGCCTTGGCAGTCTGTCTCTACACTGCCCACACGCCCTATGGAGACTGCCATGATTATCGTCCACCACCTCAATAACTCCCGCTCCCAGCGCGTGCTCTGGCTGTTGGAAGAGCTTGGCCTGCCCTATGAAATCAAGCGCTACGAGCGTGACCCGAAGACCAATCTGGCGCCGCCGGAGCTCAAGGCCATCACGCCGCTGGGTAAATCCCCGGTGATTCAGGACGGCCCCCACACCCTGTTAGAGTCGGGAGCCATACTCGATTACCTGATCCGCCGCCATGGCGACGGCCGCCTGCAGCCTGATCCGGCCACCGCCACCTATGACGAGTACGTGCAATGGCTGCACTTTGCCGAAGGCTCGGCGATGCTGCCGCTGATGCTCAACCTCTATGTCGGCCGCCTGGGCGAGGCCGGTGCGCCGCTGCAGCCGCGCATCGATGCGGAAGTCGCCAATTACCTGGGCTATCTGGACAGCACACTTGGCCGCAGCCCCTATCTGGTCGGTGAAACATTCACCGCTGCGGATATCCAGATGAGCTTTATCGGCGAGATCGCCAAGGCCTTTGGCAAGCTGGGCAGCTATCCCAACGTGGCCGCCTGGGTGGAGCGCTTCCAGGCACGCCCGGCCTACAAACAGGCCATTGAACGTGGCGGCGAATACAGTTTTGCCCGCTAGTGGCTGATAGGGATCTGACAGCCGAACGTCAGGCAGTACGGCCGTAATGCCGACAGGTCGCCGAGCAATTGCTGCAAGGCGGCCGAGTCGAAGTGCTCGGTCATCGCCCGGGCACAGGCCCAATCGCCCTTTATCAGCCAGGTATTGGCCCGCTGCGGATCCGGGCACAGGCCATAGCCGATACAGTCGGGGATTGCGGCGAGAACTTTGAGGGTTTCTTGCAGTGCCTCGGCCAAAGCAGTGCCTTGATCTGGCCGCAGTTGCACAATTATCTGATGGCTGACCATGGAGTCGCTCTCTTGCTCGATTCTCGATGGTGCCTATTTTGCGGCGGTTAGCGCACGGGCAAAACTCGCGTTTGCCTGCGTCGGCCCAGCGGCGCGCCGCTCAGCAAAGCCGAGGGTTGGCCGGGCAAGCGCTGCGGCGAGCTGGCGTCTTATTCACATTTTTGCCGTCGCAGCGCATGCCAGGTTGGCTCAGCTATGAGCGCCGATACCGCCAAACTCCAGATCCACACGCTGGCTGATTTGCTCGGCCGTCAGGTCCTCCTTGTGGGTGGCCATGAACCAGACGATACCGTAGGGATCACGCAAGACTCCGCTGCGATCTCCGTAGAAATGATCGGTAGGTGCGCTGATCTGCACGGCACCTGCCTGGATCACCCTGGCGAAACGGGCGTCGACATTATCGACATACAAGTGCAGCGCTATGGCACCTGCCCCTGCGCCAATCGGCGAGCCCGGCAGGCGATCGGCAACCATCAGTGACGAATCGCCGATGCGCAGTTCAGCGTGACCAACCCTGCCTTGAGCGGTATCCACGCGGAAGATCTGGTCGGCACAAAACGCTCTTACATAGAAGTCGATGGCTTCACTGGCATTGTCACAGCCAAGGTAGGCCGTAATACCGTGGGGCCGTTTCGGTAGGGATTTGACAGTCATTATGTGAACCTCCTGGTTGATGTGACAGGCTCGCGCACGCCCGACAATCTTCCACAGCCACTTACGATGCGCCAGCATGTTCACTAATAGGTATAGGCGTTTTCCCGGCAGATACACGCTCAGGACTTCAACTATTTCCTTACGGAACCTGCGGCAATACATGAATGCTTCAACTTCTTGAAAATCTAGCTATATATACCGCCTGCATGCCCTGCCAAGCCTCTAATCTGCGTGCCGTCGTTGAGGGTTCAACGACCGGATTTGACGATCCGCGTTTGCCTAGATGTGGCTTGCCTGCCCAATAGTGTTATGGCAGCTGCGTGCGGGAGATCTTCGGATCTACCGGGTTCCTAGGCACCGGTTCGTCAACCCGTACGCAACTGCCACCCAATTTGCCTGACGACGCTGAAGGTGGCTTTCTTCTGTTCTAGGATCATTCATGAACCAGCAAAACCTTCCCGACCGCTACATCCCCCTCACCCATCCCGGCCTGGAAAACCCGATCCTGCTGCTCGACAGCCAAGCCTCCCTGCAAGACCTGCACGCCCTCGCCGATCTTCGCGTCACCCAGGCCACCCGCTGCCTCGACACCCTGGTCAACCTCAAAGACCTCGACCCGGACGAACACGACCTGACCGCCATCGCCGGTACGGCCCATGCACTGATGCTGCAAGCCTGCGATGTAAACCGGCTGATCGAGAAGCGACTGTGGGCCAATGGCGCCATGTAACAGCCAGCAGACATAACGCCGCCCTCTGAATTGGAATAAATGAGGTTGTCAGGGAGCCTGCTTGCCGGCTCCCACACAGCCGCATTTCACGCCCGTCAAAGTGCCTTCGCCGCCCCCAACAAAAATGAACGCACCACCCGCTTGTGAACCGGGCTGATCACCGCGATATAAGCCCAGCCTAGGGCGTTATGGCAATGCACCACCGTGGAAACCACCACCTCGCGCCCCAGCCCCGACGCCTGCGAGCGGATCAGCACCGACAGCTGGAAATCCAGATGACTGTCCTGCTCGCCCAGGATAATTTCGTCCGGCGTGCGCGCAAGGATGCGGAAGAAATCGATATGTTCAAAACCCTGGGCCACCGAGGCATCGCGCAACTGCGCCGAGGTCTTGACCCCGAAAACACTCATGATCCGGTCCCGGGCACGCATCAACCCATGGAACCACGGCGCCGGACTGCTGAGGATCAGCCGCGCCAGATCCTCGGCACTGCCGTTGAAATGCGCGGGCAGCGGCGTGGCAAAGGCATCGGCCAAGTGAGTCGTCTTGAAGGCAGAACGAACCAGGCTGTGCTCGGGCACGGCCACGGCGCTGACCAGGGGGGTGTGCATGCTGACTCCTTGGAAGAAATGCTTGAATCCGCAATCTAGCATGTCCGCTTCAGCCGCAGCGTCATCTGAACCCACTTGATAGCGTCAGGCCGCTCAACGCTCAATAATCACCCGCCGCAACGCCTCGACCCCCTGGCGAAACTCGCGTTCATTCATGCTGCCGTAGCCCAGGCGCAAGGCGTGTACCGGCACCTGATCATCGCCGAACAAATGCCCCGGCAGCAGGCGAATCCCCTGCAACAGCGCAGCTTCGGTCAGACGCGCCATATCGGTGCCATCAGCCAGACGCAGCCACAACGCCAGCCCGCCCCCAGGCGCCGTGACGCTGGCGAAGTCCCCCAGGTGCTCGCGTACGGCGTCAACCGCTTGACCGCAGCGTTGCTCATAGACGCGCAAGGCCCGGCGAATGTGGCGCTTGAGCTTGCCGCTGCGCAACAGCTCTGCCGCCGCCCGCTCGGTGACGGTATTGCCCTGGCGATCAATCAGCAGGATGTCATTGGCCATGCGATTGATGATGCCCGCAGGCGCCACTACGTAGCCCACACGTAGTCCTGGCGCGAGGATCTTGCTCAGAGAGCCGATGTAAATCACTCGCCCGCCCTGATCGACACTGGCCATGGGCAACATAGGGCTGTGGGAAAAGTGGAACTCATGATCGTAATCGTCTTCGATGATCACGAAATCGAACTGCTCGGCCAGGGCCAGCAGGCGCATGCGCCGGTCGATGGGCATGGTCACGGTGGTGGGAAACTGGTGATGGGGCGTCAGGTAGATGGCGCGGATACGCCGGGTGCGGCAGATGCGCTCCAGCGAATCAGGGATCATGCCGAACTCGTCCTGCTCGACGTTATGGACCGTGCCACCGCAGGCGCGGAAGGCATCCCTGGCCGGTGGGTAGCTCAAGCGCTCCATGGCCACGTCATCGCCTGGCCGCACCAGCAGCCGTGCCGCCAGATAAATGCCCATCTGACTGCCCCTTACCAGACACAGGGTGTCCGCATCGGCATTCAGACCGCGTTCGGCGCGCAGCATCGCGGCCAGTTCTTCACGCAGCAGCGGCAGGCCGCGTGGATCGCCGTAACCAAGGCGATTGCCCCGCGCCGACTCCAGTAGCGCCAGGCGAAACGCCCGTGACAGGTCCTCGAACGGCACCAGGCGGGTATCCGGTGCGCCATCACTGAAATCAACCACGTCATCGACCGCCGGCAGTGGCAGTTCGCCCTCGACCCCATAGGCCTGATAACCAGGCTCGGGCAGACGCCCCGACAAGCGTTGCGCCACCGCCGCCACGCGCGCCGCCTGCTTGACGGCGGGCAATTCGGGGGACACGAAAGTGCCGCGCTTTTTCTGGGTGACCAACCAGCCCTGGGCGGTCAACTCCTCATAGGCCAACACAATGGTCTTGCGGTTTACCGTCAACTGGCTCGCCAGTTCTCGCGAGGCGGGCAGCGCATCGCCTGGGCGCAGCAAGCCGGCGCGAATGCGATCGATAAAGGCCTGGACGATCTGGGCATTGAGCGAGGCCTCAGCCGAACGATCCAGATCAAGGCTGATTTCCCAGGGTTTACGCATATTCGTGGACCATCATACTTTCCGTATCTGGATGATTGAGTGGGGCCAGAGAAAAGATAGCATTTTGATAACGCACTGGCACCCAGGCTTATCAGACATGACCACGACCTCATCCCGCCCCTTCACTCATGCGCCCTATCGTGTCGCGGAACTGGACTACCTGCATTGCGCGGTCGTCCGGTTGCGCCTGCTGCCGACCACCGCCCGGCACCTGCACTACCGCTGCGGTCAGTACATCAGCCTGGAGCTGGCCGACGGCGAGCAGCGCAGCTATTCCCCCGCCGCACCGGTGAGCGCAGACGGCGCCATCGAACTGCATGTACGGCTGTACCCGGACGGGCGTTTTTCCGGGCTGATCCGCAACGGCCTGGCTGCATTGGGCTCATTGGAGGTCCATGGACCTTATGGCGACTGCGTCTGGCAAACGCCACATTCAACCGAGGCACCGGTGATTCTGCTGGCGACCGGCACGGGCATTGCGCCGATCAAGGCCCTGCTGCTGGCGGCCCTGGCGCAGGGTTGCAGCAATCCACTCTGGCTGTACTGGGGTGCCCGGCATGCCGACGAGCTTTATGCCCGCGAGCAGTTCAAGACCCTTGAGCAGCAGCACGGCAACTTTCATTTCGTCGAGGTACTCAGCCCTGAGCATGTCCAGGACCGTGCCGCCCGGCAGCATCCGCAACTGGCTGACGCGATGGTCTATGCCTGTGGCCTGCCCGCCATGATCGACGCGGCGCGCACGCTGTTGACGGGCCAGTGCGGCCTGGCTGAAGCGCACTTCTTTGCCGACGCCTTCGTCACCGCCACGCCATCTGCTACCGAGGGCAATGGGACAGCCCCGGCCAGGATGATCCACACGACCTTCCGCAGCCCCACAGGCAACGGCAGCTTGCGTATCGCTAGCGGCGCCACCCTGCTTTGCGGGCTGCGCACAGCGGGCGTACTCAAGGGTGTCTGCGGCGGCCGCCAATCCTGCGGCACCTGTCGCGTCAGCCTGGACGAGAGCGACTACGCCCTGCTGGCGCCGATCTCGCGTAACGAGCAGCGCCTGCTCAAAGCATTGCCTGGGGCCGACGACCTGGATCGCCTGGCCTGCCAGATCGTTCTCGAACCCGCGCTCGACGGGATGCATTTCACCATTACGGCGCAGGCCATCTGACCTGCGCTTCATCTGACCTGATAGAGAAACGCCATGAGCGACCTGAATAATCGTGAACTCCTCGAAGCCGTGGGCGCCGCCTACGATGAACAGCAAATGCTTGCCGTGCGCCAGATGACACGTGAAGTCATCCAGCAGATTGCTCGGGAGGTCAAACCCGGCATGGTCGAGGAAGACGCCGTGGAAATGGCCAAGGACCTCTTGGCCGATCGCGGCATGCTGCGCGGCTGGCATGACGTCTACGTGCGCTTTGGCCGCAACACCACCAAGACCTTCGGTGAAGCCTCGGACCCCGGCGTCGTGCTGGGCCATAACGATATTTTCCTGATCGATATCGGCCCGACCTGGCAAGACTGGGAAGGCGACGGCGGCGACACCTTCGTCACTGGCGACGACCCGCAGATGGCCCGCTGCGCCGCCGATGCCCGGGAAATCTTTCACCAAGTGCGCCGCCACTGGCAGGCCACCCAGGCCACCGGCAAGGCGCTGTATGAACTGGCCATTGCCGCGGCCGAACAGCGCGGTTGGGTGCTCAACATGGATTTGTCCGGCCATCGTCTGGCGGACTTCCCCCATGCCGCCGGCTACGAAGGGCCGATGGCCGATATCGAATTCAAACCGTCGCGGCAGCTGTGGGTGCTGGAAATCCATATCCGCAACGTCGAGCACAGCTTCGGCGCCTTTTTCGAAGACATGTTGCTTGAAGACCGCTTCTTCGCCTGACCCACCCCTTCATAACGCGAGTAACGACCATGCAGACTTCGACAACGCTGTTGCCTTTCCATATCGCTTTTCCGGTCCACGACATCGCCGTCGCGCGGCAGTTTTACGGTGAGCTGCTGGGCTGCACCGAAGGCCGTAGCACGGCCGAGTGGGTGGATTTCGATTTTTACGGCCATCAGGTGGTGGCCCACCTCGCCCCGGAAGAAACCGGTGTGAGCCCCACCAACAAGGTTGATGGCCATGGCGTTCCCGTACGACACTTCGGTGCCCTGCTCCACCTGGACCAATGGCAAGCCCTGGCCGCGCGACTCAAGGCGGTGGGCACCGAGTTCATCATCGAGCCGTACATTCGCTTCAAGGGCGAGCCCGGCGAGCAGGCCACCATGTTTTTCCTTGACCCCAGTGGTAACGCCCTGGAGTTCAAGGCCTTTGCCGACCTGAGCATGTTGTTCGCAAAATAGAGCGAGATTGAAATGAAACGTTGGAATATCGCGATAACCGGCTTTGGCGCCATTGGCAAAGCCGTGGCGCAGATCGTTGCACAGCGCCAGTCGCACTATCAGACGCGCTACGGCGCTGATGTGCGGGTGGTCGCGGTATGCGGCTCCCGCGCCGGGCTGATCGACCCAAAGGGCCTGGCCCTCGATGACGAGGCGCCGGTGACCTTGCAGCCAGGCGTGACCGGTGACGGTTTTCTGCAGAACGCAGGCGCCGATGTGCTGATCGAAGCCGGGCCCACCGACTACGAAACCGGCGGCGCCGGTTACCGTTACATCCGCGAGGCGCTGGGCCGGGGCATGCACGCCATCAGCATCTCCAAGGGCGCCCTGGTCTTCGATTACCCCGGCCTTGCACAGCTGGCGCGCAATAACGGCGTGCAGTTGAAGATCAGCGGTGCCACTTCAGCCGCATTACCGACCATCGACCTGCTGCAATACAACCTGGCCGGATGCCGGATTCTCGAGGTCGAAGGCATCGTCACCGCCACCAGCAACTTCGTTCTCAGCTCGATGATGGACGGCCAAAGCTTCGACGATGCCGTGGCCGACGCCCAACGCCTGGGCATGGCCGAGCCCAACCCGCGCTTCGATGTCGAGGGCTGGGACACTGCCTGCAAGATCAATATTCTGGCCAACGCCGGTTTCGGGGCGAACCTCAAGCTGCACGATATTCCGCGCGCGGGCATCGAGCAGATTTCAGCGGCCGATATCGCCCGCTGGAAGTCCGAGGGCGTGGTACCCAAGCTGGTGGGGCGTATCGACAACCTTGGCGATAGCCTGCGGGCCTCGGTGGAATTGCGCACCTACGCTCTGGACCATCCGTTTGCCCAGGTCAGCGCCAAAATGAAGGCCATTCGGGTCCGCACCGACATCATGGGCGAAATCATGGCCATTGGCGTCACCAGCCCCCTTGCCACCGCTGCGGCGGCCCTGAAGGATTTCGAACACCTGTTGATGGCGAGCAGCCGCTAACGCACTTTTTGGAGTCACCATGCGCGTCCACGTCCTGCAACACGTACCTTTTGAAGGCTTGGGCAATATCCAGCCCTGGCTCGATGAACGAAATGCCCGGATCAGCTACAGCCGCTTTCATGAGTCCGCCGAGCTGCCTGAGCTGGCGTCCATTGACCTGTTGATCGCCCTGGGCGGGCCAATGAGCGTCAACGATGAAGCCGAATTGCCCTGGCTGGTCGCAGAAAAGCGTTTTATCGCACGGGCCATTGAGCAAGCCATACCGGTACTGGGCATTTGCCTCGGGGCGCAGTTGATCGCCTCGGCACACGGGGCGCAGGTCTATCCGGGGCCGGAGAAAGAAATTGGCTGGTTCCCGATCACTGCGCCCGCCCCGGCGCCGAACCGCTTCAATTTCCCGGCCAGCGTCGAGGTCCTGCATTGGCACGGCGAAACCTTTGACCTGCCTGAAGGCGCAGTACGCCTGGCCAGCAGCGCGGTGTGCCCGAACCAGGCGTTCCAGCTCGGCCCTCGGGCCATCGGCCTGCAATTCCATATGGAAATGACCCGCGCCAGTGTCGAGGCGATTCTGGAGCACTGTGCCGATGAACTGGTGGCCGGCCCTTACGTGCAGACCGAAGAAACCCTGCGCGCCACCGCCGACGAGCGCTATACCACGGTCGAACCCCTGATGCGCGACGTACTGACGTACCTGACCCGGCCTTGAGCTGAACCAAACCGGCGTCGCGGCGGCCCAAGCTGTTTGCCCTTGCACAGGAGACACCGCTATGGACAAGCAAGCACTGCGCGACGCCTATCAGGGTTATATCGATTGCCTTAACCGTCAGGACTGGCCGGCCCTCGGCCAGTTCGTCGGTGAGCAGGTGCATTACAACGGCAAACTGATCGGCCTCGACGGTTACCGGCACATGCTCGAAGGCGATTTCCAAGCCATTCCCGATCTGCGCTTCGTCATCACCCAACTGATTGCCGACCCACCCCATATCGCGGCGCGGCTGAGTTTTGACTGCACGCCGGTGGGCGGGCTGTTTGGTTTGCCGGTGGATGGGCGGCGGGTACAGTTTGGCGAGAATGTGTTCTATGAGTTCAGCGAGGGCAGGATTTGTGCGGTGTGGTCGGTGATTGACAAGGCGGCGATTGAGCAACAACTGGCTTGAATAAAATGACACAAACCTTTGAATTTAAATGACTTATGCAGGATCTTCCGAAGGCTGCGATTGGGTTTATCTGACACACCGATTTCGCAGCCTTCGCAGCTCCTATAGGATCATTACAAAATATAAAAAACGTTTAAATACAATTTGTTATATAAATACTTTAATTCAAACTCTCATCCTTGTGATCTGCCTCCCCACGCTTCCAGTAGCCACTGGCATGCACGCTGCCTTTATCAATCTCGCGCTCGCGCAGCAGCCTGCGAATAGCGATCACCTGGGCCGATTCCGCCGCCACCCAGATAGCCGTCGCCGGATCGGGCCTATGGACCGCTTCGGCAGCCGCTTGCAGCAGCAACGAAAGCCCGCTGTCCGCGCCCTGACGATGCAGCCAGCGCAGCGATATCTGAGCAGAACTTTTCATTACCTGTTCAGCAGTTACATCACAAACCTCAACAAATACCTGCGCAGTTATGTCATCAGGTAACGCCTCAAGAATGGCGCCGATGGCGGGCAACGCCGTTTCATCGCCGAACAGCAGGTAATGACGCACAGTCGGGTCGATGATGAAGCCGCTGCGCGGATGCGCCTCGCTGATTTCCAGACGATCTCCCTCCTGTGCCCGCGCGGCCCAGGCCGACAGTGGGCCGTTATCGCCATGCAGGACAAAATCAATGGCCAGTGCGCCGGTTCGCGGATCGAAGTGGCGCACGGTGTAGGCCCGGCCGCCGCTTAGGCTGCCGTCCGTAGCCGGGATAAAGACCTTGAGCCATTGCGCCGGAAGATTCGCGCGCAGGCTGGTCAGGCCACTGCCGTCCACGGTGATGCGTTGCATATGTGGAGTGACGGACAGCACGCTGCGTACGGTTACGTCATGCAATGGATAAGGCGGTCTTGGGGATGTCATGCGGGGATCTCTACAAAGAATAAATACGAATTACTTGTATTTGCAGAGGCAACCTTAACGACAGGCTTTGATGACCGGATAGCGAGGCCCGGCCATAAGATTATTCATTTCAGACAATATACTCGGACAGGGTAATGGTCGGCACGTTTAGCTTGGGCTCCGAATGACCCGAGCGTTCCGCCAGGTAACGGGCCGGTGGCTTACCCACCGCCTTGCGGAACATGGTGACAAAACCGCTGGCGTTCTCATAACCCAGCTCCAGGGCCACGGTCTGCACGCTGTCGCCCCTGGTCAGGCGTTGCAGGGAGAGGATCACATGCAACTGGCGGCGCCAGCGGCCAAAGCTCAGGCCGATTTCCTGCAACAACAGGCGGCTCATATTGCGCTCGCTCATGCCGATACGACTGGCCCAGTCGGCCATGCTGGTCTTGTCACTGGGTTCAGCCAGCAGTTGCTCGGCCAGGCGCCGCAGGCGCGGGTCCCGAGGCATGGGCAGATGCAAGTCTTCCACGGGGGCCACTACCAGTTCATCGAGCAGCGTCGCGATCAACCGCTCTTCCCGGCCGCCCGACGGGTAGAGCTCAGGAAATTCCGCCGCCTTGAGCAACAGCTCCCGCAGCAGCGGCGATACGGCCAGGGTGCAGCAGCTTTGCGGCAGGTCCGCAGCGGCGCCGGGCTCGACGAACAGGCAATAACACTCGGTCCGCCCGGCCCCCCGGGATGAATGTGCCAAGCCGCCGGGAATCCAGACTGCACACTGCGGCGGCACAATCCAGACGCCTTCTTCGGTCTCGCAATTGAGCACGCCACGCACCGAATAGAGCAGTTGCGCCTTGCGGTGCTGATGCCGAGCGTATTCCCAGTCCCGGGACACCATGGACGCGCTGAGGGCTGAAACGGCACGGGGAATGCTGTCGACATCGCGGGAGTCGGACAGCTCGAGGGAAGTTGGCACTGACAAGATCGTGCACTCGTTATTTGGCTGAATTGCGAAATAGTGTGGCCAGATTGTGCAATGACGTCTAGCCGGGGGGGCGACTATCCTGGCATTGCTAATCGAAATCACTCGCAGCAGGTTATGCCATGCCAATCACTGCCATCAATACCGTCGCCATCCACGGAACTCAGGGACAATCCGCCCCCCTGCTCGCTCGCCTGGAAAAGCTGCTGGTCGCGCTGCAACACAACTCCGGATGCGCCACCTATGGCTTGACTCGAAGCCATGGGGATGACAACACCTGGATCATGACCGGCTACTGGTACTCAGCCGCGAGCCTGGCCGAGCATCTGGCCATGCCATGCCTGGGGGAGTTGTTCGAACTTACGGCGGAGCGGCTGGCGACCGGCCTGCGGTTTGCGACTTACCAGGTTGCGGATACCGCACACCTGTCAGGTGAGAGTAAATCCGGTGGGAGCGAATTCATTCGCGAATAGGCCAATGAAGATCTATTGGATGTACTGCCTTCTTCGCGAATGAATTCGCTCCCACCTAGGTGTTAGGTTGCCCCCAGCACCATCAAATCCCCTGCCCACCCGACACTTCGATCCGCTGGGCATTGACCCAACGGTTATCCGCCGACAGCAGGCTGGCAATCATCGGCCCGATATCGTCCGGCACACCGGCGCGGCCGAGGGCGGTCATGTCGGCGAAGATTTTGTTGACGTCAGGGTTGTCGCGTACGGCGCCGCCACCAAAATCGGTTTCGATGGCGCCCGGTGCCACGGTATTGACCGTAATCGCGCGACTGCCCAGCTCCTTGGCCATGTAGATCGAGAGGATTTCCACCGCGCCCTTGACCGCCGCATAGGCGCCATAGCCCGGAAAGGACACGCGGGTCAGGCCGGAGGACAGGTTGATGATGCGCCCGCCGTCGGCAATCAACGGCAGCAGCGCCTGGGTCAGAAACAGCACGCCCTTGAAGTGCACGTCGACCAGGCGATCGAACTGCGCTTCAGTGGTATCGACTATCAAGGCGTAGTCACCGTGACCGGCGTTATTGATCAAATGATCGAAAGTGTCGCGCTGCCAGGTGTCGCGCAATGCCTTGCCCAGGCGCTCGGCGAACTGGCCAAAATCGCTGACCTTGCCTGTATCAAGCTGCAAGGCCATAGCATTACGACCAAGGGCCTTGATCTCGGCGACTACCGCTTCGGCTTCGTCGCTGCGGCTCTGCCAGGTAACGATTACGTCGCCGCCATGGCGGGCGATGCTCAATGCGGTGTTGCGGCCAAGGCCACGGCTGGCGCCGGTTACGAGGGAAATAGTGCTCATGGGGAATCTCCTGTTTGGGTGCAATCCACGTTACCCGAGCGCCACTTCTGAGCCTTTGCCGAAACCGCGACGTTGTTTGCCTAATCCTCCAAACCCCGTAGGCGGGTCCGCCGGGGTCCATTAGGATTGATCCATGACTGACTCCCTGCTCAACAGCGTACGCCGCTACGTCGACGCCTTCGCCGACTCCACCGGCCTGGCCCGCACGCCTATCCCCGGCCTGACCACCATTTGCTCGACGACGCCGAGCGGCCTGGTGCATGCCATTTCCCGGCCGCTGGTGTGCCTGGTCCTGCAGGGCGGCAAGCAGGTTGCCATGGGCGATCAGTCGTTTCATTTTGCTGCCGGGGATTCGCTGATCATTACCGCCGATGTGCCGACGGTCAGCCAGATCACCGAGGCCAGTGTCGAGCGGCCTTATCTGTCCCTGGTGCTGGACCTGGACCCTCATGTGATTGCCGACCTGACCGTGGAAATGAACGCGCTGCCCGATATCGGCGGCGTGGCCGTGCGCTCGGAGCCCACCGACAGCGAAGTGGCCGATGCGGCGCTGCGCCTGATGCGCCTGGTCGAACGGCCGAAGTCAGTGCCGCTGCTGCACGCACAATTGGTGCGCGAGCTGCACTACTGGCTGTTGGAAGGCCGCCATGGCGCGGCGATTCGCCAGTTGGGCTGGCGCGAAGGCCAGGTGCAGCGAGTGGCCAAGGCCATTGCCGTGCTGCGGGCCGAGTTCAACCAGCCATTGCCGGTCAATCGCCTGGCGTCGCTGGCGGGCATGAGCCTGTCTTCGTTCCATCAGCACTTTCGCGCCGTGACCTCGCTGTCACCGCTGCAATTTCAAAAACAGCTGCGCCTGATCGAAGCGCGGCGCCTGTTGCTGTCGCAAAGCACCTCGGCCAGCGCGGCGGCTTTCGCCGTAGGTTACGAGAGCGTGTCCCAGTTCAACCGGGAATACAGCCGCATGTTCGGTCTGCCGCCGGTCAAGGATGCCCTTGCCGTACGGCAGAACGCTTAGGGCAAAATTTACAGCGGGCAGGACGCCATTACCTGACCCTCGCTGTCCTCGGTCAACACCTGCGCCGTCCAGCCTTTGGCAAATACCAGGTCGTAACGCTCGACCAAAGACTCAATGAGCAGACAGCGTTCCCTGGCCTCATCCGGCGTGCCGTCAACCACGGCATAAACCATGCGTTCTTCAACTGAATACTCAGGCGGATGTGCCAGGTCGCCTTCACTTTCCAGTATCTGCGTCAATAACACAGCATTCTGCTCCGACTTATCTGCGCCGGCCTCACCGTCACCGCCAGCCCCAACATCCGCGGCGCCCGCGTACTGCGCGCTCATCAGCGCCAGAAAACCAGTCATCACCACTGCACAGGTACGTTTCACAGCCCGACTCCTTATTGGGGGTGGCGGATACTAAATCATGATCATGACTCCAATCATTCTTTTGATCGATATCCACTGTCGAAAAATTGAATTTCTCGAAAGGGTGGCCGGTCGACAACTATGTAGGCAATAAATCTGATGAGGTAAACAGTCATGACTATCCACGCAGATACACTTGCACAACTGACCGAAGCACTCCAGGAACGTGGTCTTTATTTGATGGCAGACGTGCACTTCACCCGTGCGCCGTACCGTCATAACCATCGCTGGGTATGCGCAGTAGAGTAAGGCCCCGGACTTACCTGGCCAGGCCCTGGATAAACTCCAGGAAGCGCCGTGTCTTAGCCGGTGGATGAATCCGCGATGGATACAGCGCATATAACGTGAAGCGCTCATCTGGCCAGTCTGGAAACAGATCCACTACTTGCCGTTGCGTTAACAGCGCCTCAGAACCAAAGGCCATGATCTGGGCGATGCCGTAGCCGCTGACGCACAGCTCATGCATGGTGCGCACATCGTTAAGGGTTATCTGGCCTTTGACCGGCACTTGCACCACGCGGTCGCCGCAGTGAAACTCCCAGTCGAAGGGCCGCCCGGTCTCCGGGTTACGAAACTGAATGCAGGCGTGTTGCAACAAGTCCTGAGGCGTTTGTGGCAGAGCGTGTTTCTGGAGATAAGCCGGTGACGCCACTGTCAGAATCCGTGTGTCGAATAACGGCCGGGCAATCAGGCTGGAGTTGCGCGGTTCACCGAAACGCACGGCCAGGTCAAAGCCATCGGCAACCATATCGCCAAGGCGATCGCGGCTGATCAGCTCAAGCTCAAGTTCCGGGTGTTCGGTCATGAAAGCACCCAACTGCGGCCCCAGCAACAGGCTGGAAAACAGCGGGTCGACATTAACCCGTAAGCGCCCGCGTACCGCCATCGCTCCTTGAGAGTCTTCGTCCTGCTGCCACCGGTTTTCGATCCGTCGCCGGACATGGCCGAAGCCCGCGCCACTATCGAAGCCCTGTATCAAGCCCTGCACGCCAGCCGACCGCAACGGGTGGTGTGCCTGTCGACCATAGGCGCCCAGGCCAGCCAGCCCAACCTGCTAAGTGCCCTGGGCCTGATGGAACAGCGCCTGGCTGAACTGCCGATGCCGGTGACCTTCCTGCGCGCAGCCTGGTTCATGGAAAACTTTCTCTGGGATGTCGCCAACGCCCGGGATGCCGGGGTGCTCTATAGCTATCTGCAACCGCTGGATCGCCCTGTGCCCATGATTGCCACGGCGGATATCGGCGCACTCGCCGCCGACTTGCTGCAAGAGACGGTGACGGCCAACCGCGTCGTCGAACTGGAAGGCCCCGAACATTGCAGCCCCAACCACGCCGCCTTCGCCTTCAGCCGCCTGCTTGGCCATACCGTTCAGGCCCAGGCCGTACCCCGGGCAACCTGGGAAGGCGCGTCCCTGGCCCAGGGCATGAAGAACCCGCTGCCACGGATGCAGATGCTCGATGGCTTCAATGAGGGCTGGATCTGCTTCGAAGGGCAGCCGCTGAAGGGCACGACGTCGTTGGAGACGGTGTTGCAGGAACTACTTACACGCGCTTGAAGCCATCCCGAGCACAGATTCACGCGACCGCTCCTACGGTATGGCGCGGTCCTACAGTATGTGGGTACGCAGGCATCTCCTCACCCAGCCAGCAACCCTCCCTTGAGCCAGCCATACAGACTCGCCCCCTCCCGCGACAACTCGCCATCCGCGCGCCGACACAGGTAATAGGCGCGGCCGTCATCCAGTTCATGCTCGAACAACCGAACCAGTTCCCCGCGTTTTTGCAGGCCAGTGATCAAGGGTTCGCGCATCAGCACGCAACCCAATCCATTCAGGGCCGCCGTTAAGGCAAGCTGGCCATCCTCGAACAGCAACCCCTGAAGTGCCCCCGGATGGTTGACCCCAAGGCTCTGCAGCCAATGGTTCCAGGTGCCGCGTTCCTCATCGTGGAGCAATGGCAGGCCCATCAGACTATGCGGCGAATCGATGGGGCCGTGGCGCTGAAGGAATTCGCGGCTGCACCACGCCGTGACCGCCCCTGAAATCAACAGCTCGCTGTGATACCCCGGCCAATGCCCGGTGCCAAAACGGATGGAAATATCCGCCGCATCGCTGGGGTAGCTGCGGTGGTTGGCGTAGGTGACGTTGACATCCACCCCCGGGTTCTCGCCCAGGAACTCACCCAGGCGCGGAATAAACAGGTTAATGCCGAACATGGGGATCAGGCTGATGGTGACCTGGCGCGTTGCGGTCTTTTCCCGAACATGCTCGGTGGCGCTGCGCAGGACGGCAAAGGCTGAGCGAATGGCCCGGTAATACTCGCGGCCGTCCTCGGTAAGGATCAGATTGCGCCCCTGGCGCGTGGTCAGGGCCTGGCCGAGAAACTCTTCCAGCAAGCGCAATTGATGGCTGATGGCCGAGGCTGAGATACCCAGCTCCCTGGCGGCCGCGTTAACACCACCATGGCGAGCGAAAGACTCAAAGGTGCGAACCGCGCGCAGTGGCGGATCGCTGTCAAACTGTTCTGTTTTATTCATGTATTGAGCTTAACCGCTGACCAAAAACTTGAAAAGTAGCCATTTAGCTCATTTATCGCGGAGATCCCCATCGACTTGTTGATATCCACTGGCAATTATTGATAAATACAGAACAAACAAGCGGCAGTCCTCAGTCATACCGACGGCAAGCCCTGCACATAACCGTGAATGAGAGGAATATCGAGATGAGCGCAGTCGAAGGCGAACTGGGCATCCTGGCCCGGCGGCGGATCGAAGCCGAGATTATCAAGCCGATCTACGAAATACTGGTGCGCGACTATGGCAAGGATAAGGCCCAGGCGGTGATCGGCGAGGCGGTCGCCGGAGCGGCGGTCAAGGCCGGCGAGTATTTCGCCGCCCGCGAGCCCAATGGCCCGGACCTGGCCGGCTTTGTTGCCCTGCAGGAGCTATGGGAAAAGGACGACGCCCTGAAAGTCGAGGTCATCGCCAGTGACGCCACCCACTTCGACTACGACGTGCACCGCTGCCGCTACGCGGAGATGTACCGTGAGATGGGCCTGGGCGAGATCGGTCATCTGCTGTCGTGCAACCGCGACGAGCTGTTTATTGTCGGTTACGACCCGCGCGTGCAACTGACCCGTACCCAGACCCTGATGGAAGGCGCCAGCCACTGCAACTTCCGCTATCAGGTCAAGGATGAGGCGTCGAAGCCATGACCCGCCCTGCCCGCGTCAACTCGGCCCGCCTGTGGGACTCGCTGATGGAAATGGCCCGGATCGGCGCCACGACCAAGGGCGGCGTGTCGCGCCTGGCCCTGAGCGAAGAAGACCGCCAGGGGCGCAATCTGTTCGTACGCTGGGCGCGCGAAGCCGGTTGCAGCATCCGCATCGACGCCATGGGCAATATCTTTGCCCGCCGCCCCGGTCGCGATAACAGCCTGGCGCCGGTGATGACCGGCTCCCATGGCGACTCGCAGCCCATGGGTGGCAAGTTCGACGGGATCTATGGGGTGCTGGCCGGTATCGAGGTGCTGCGCACCCTCAATGACCTGGATATCCAGACCGAACGCCCTGTCGAAGTGGTCAACTGGACCAACGAAGAAGGCTCGCGCTTTGCCCCGGCGATGATCGCTTCGGGCGTCTACACCGGGGTGTTTGACCTGGAATACGGCCTTTCGCGCACCGATGCCGAAGGCATTACGTTGGGCCAGGCATTGCAAGACATTGGCTACGCCGGGGACCAGGCCATGGGCGGCCAGCCGATCCATGCTGCCTTCGAGTTGCATATCGAACAGGGGCCGATCCTTGAAGCCGAAGACATCACCATTGGTGTGGTGACCGGCGCCCAAGGCCAGCGCTGGTACGAGATCGAACTGTTCGGCCGCAGCGCCCACGCCGGTACTACGCCGATGAAACATCGCCTCGACGCCCTGCTCGGTTTGTCCCGGGTGGTCGAAGCGGTCAATGAGCTGGGCCTGGCCCAGGGCGAGGAAGGCCGCGCCACAGTGGGTTGGGTCAATGTATTCCCCAATTCACGCAATGTGGTGCCGGGCCGGGTGCTGTTCAGCGTCGAATTCCGCCACCCTGATGAAGCCGTGCTGGAAACCCTTGATGGCCAACTGTGCAACGCCGTCAGCGAAATTGCCGAGGCCATCGGCCTGCAACACAGCCTCAAGCAGATCTTCCAATACGCGCCCATCGGTTTCGACCCGGACTGCATTGCCCAGGTAGAACAGGCCGCCATCACCCTTGGCTACAGCCACAAGCCGATGATCTCCGGCGCCGGTCACGATGCCTGCTACCTGAGCAAAGTGGCGCCCACCTCAATGATCTTCGTGCCCTGTGTCGAGGGGTTGAGCCATAACGAGGCCGAGCATATTCACCCGCACTGGGCTGAGGCTGGGGCGAATGTGTTGTTGTTGGCGATGTTGGCCAAGGCGAGCGTCTAAGCGGACAGCAGAATCCGTTGGAGCCGGGCTTGCCCGCGAATAGGCCATAACACCCGATACATGTTTATCGTTGGTAATACCTTATTCGCGGGCAAGCCTCGCTCCAACGGCTCGTCACCAAAACGAATATTAACTTATGCGTTTTATATCTTTTTCATCGCCAGACCCCTTCCCTAGACTCTTCGGCAATCAAGGACGTGCCGGAGCAGTACATGAGTGTTTTACCCAAGCAAACCCGTAAATGGTGGGCCCTGGCCGGGGTCAGTGTCGGCAGTTTTCTTGGCTGTGTGGACTTCACTATCGTCAACACAGCGCTGCCTGCGCTACAGGCGCAACTGAATGTATCCCTGGCCACCCTGCAGTGGGTGATCAATGGTTTCCTGCTGGCGATGTCGAGTTTTATGGTCCTGGCCGGGCGCCTGGCCGATCTGTTCGGGCGCAAACGCGTGCTCAACCTGGGCCTGGTGGTCTTTGGCCTGGCCTCCCTGATTGCGGGGCTGGCGCAAGGCATCGAGTGGCTGGTAGTGGCCAGGGTCGCCCAGGGACTGGCCTGTGCAGTGCTCTATACGGCGTCGGGCGCCATTGTCGGCCAGACGTTTTCGGCCCAGGAACAGGGCAAGGCCTTTGGCGTACTGTTCGGCGTCAACGGCATCGGCCTCGCGGTCGGCCCGGTGCTGGGCGGGCTGCTGACCCAGGCGTTTGGCTGGCCCTGGATCTTTTTGTTGAACGTCCCCTTGGTGCTGCTCAGCCTGATCCTGATTGCCGTGAACGTGGACGAATCCCGCTCTGACGAGCCGCAATCCCGACTGGATTGGCCGGGCGTGGCGCTGTTGCTGATCGGCCTGCCCAGTCTGGTACTGGTGATCGTCCAGGGCAGCCGTTGGGGTTGGGGCTCCTCGCTGAGCCTCGGCGTCCTGGCGTTGGCGATCATCGCCCTGGGGGTGTTCGCCTGGCAGGAACTGCGTACGCCCTCGCCTATCATCGATCTGCAGTTGTTCGTCAATCGACGCTTCACTGCCGCCGTACTGGCCAGCTTCAGCCTCGCGGTGTTCTATTGCATCGCTTTCTTTGTCATGCCGCTGTATCTGTCCCAGGTACGCGGCGCCGATAGTCAGACCAGTGGCCTGTTACTGCTGCCCACTACCCTGGGCGTCGCGTTGCTGTCGCCCTGGGTCGGCCGACTGGTGGACCGCAAGGGCGCGGCCTTGTTGATTCAGGCGGGATTGCTGCTATTTGCCGTGTCGGCCCTGCTCCAAATCGGTTTTGCCGCAGACACCTCATGGCTGTATGTGCTGAGCGCATTCGCGGTGATGGGCCTGGGCTGGGCCTGCCTGCTGGGGCCGTCGACAGTACTGGGGGTGAGTTCAGTGCCGCAACGCTTCGGCTCGGTGGCCGTGGGTTCCCTCATGACCCTGCATAACGTCGGGGGCGGACTTGGCCTGGCACTTGGGGCGGGTGTGCTGCGCTATCACGTGCAGCTTATGGACGGTTATCGGGCGGTGATGATTGGTCTGTTGGTGGCTATGTTACTGGCCTGGGTTGGCCAGCGTTGGTTGCTATCTGGTGGTAACAGTGGATCCGTTGGAGCGAGGCTTGCCCGCGAAGAATGATGACGCGGTGTGCCTGACACACCGCGCCAGCTGATTCGCGGGCAAGCCCGGCTCCAACGGGCTGGATTCTTCAGCCCTTCCAGTTGCCACCTTCGACGATCACATCTTCAGGCTTGGTGTCATCGCTCAGGGACTTGCGCACATACTGGTCATACAGCTTGAGCAGGTATTTGTCCTGACCCAGCTTGGCCAGTTCAGCGTTGACCCAGTCACGCAGTTCGATATTGCCCTTCTTCACCGCCGGGGCAATCGGTGCTTCGCCGCCGAGCTTTTCCGGCAGAACGCGGTAGCCGGGGTTTTGCTTGGACCAACTGAACAGCACCAGGTTGTCCTGGGCATAAGCGTCGCCACGACCATTGGCCAGGGCTTGCAGAGACTCGGAGTTTTTCTCGAACTTGAGGAGTTTCCAGTCCGGGTGTGTCTTGGTCAGCCACACGTCCGCCGTGGTGCCGGTGGTGACGATGATGGTCTTGTCGGCCAGGTCATCGAGCTTCTTCACCGCACTGGCGTCGGGCACCAAAGCCTGGACCGCCACTTTCAGGTTCGGGTTGGTGAACTCCACCGCCTCCTTGCGCTCCGGGGTAACGGTCATGTTGGCGAGGATGATGTCGACCTTGTCGCTCTGCAGGAACGGAATACGGCTGGCCGGCTCCACGGCGACGAACTCGACTTTGCTTTCATCGCCCAGCAGGTCCTTGGCAAATTGCCGACCGATATCGGTGTCGAAGCCAACGTACTTGCCCTTCTCATCGACAAAGCCGAATGGCGGCTTGTCGGTAAACACGCCGACCACCAGCTTGCCGCGAGCCTTGATCTTGTCCAGGTAGCTGGCAGCAGGCGCGGCGGCGCTGGCAGTGGCTGCGGGTTTGGCGGGTTGCTCGCCCTGGCCGCAACCGGCCAGCAGGCCGACTCCCAGCAGCGGTATCAGTAACAGCGATTTAGCGGTTTTCAACGAGGCAGTGTTCATAAGGTTTCCTTGTTTACGGTCTTTTTAGGCATGGTTTCTACATAAGAGAACTTCTCCAGAAACTGCTGCGCCCGTGCGCTCGCCGGATGGTTGAAGAAAGACTCGGGATGGCTTTGCTCAAGGATGCTGCCGGCATCCATGAACACGATGCGGTCGGCCACCGCCTTGGCGAAGGCCATTTCGTGGGTGACGATCAACATGGTCATGCCGCCCTGGGCCAGGTCGAGGATCACTTCCAGCACTTCCTTGACCATTTCCGGATCAAGGGCGGCGGTGACTTCGTCGAACAACATGACCTTGGGGTTCATGCACAGCGAGCGGACGATGGCGATGCGTTGCTGCTGGCCGCCGGAGAGCTGGCGCGGAAAGGCATCGCGCTTGTCCGCCAGACCGACCCTGGCCAGCAACTGCTCGGCCTGGGCCAGGGCTTCGGCCCGCGCGCGACGCTGCACTTTCAGCGGGCCGAGGAGAATATTGTCGAGCACGGTCATATGGGGAAACAGGTGGTAGCTCTGGAACACCATGCCGATGTCCTGGCGCACCTGGCGCCAGTCGGTCTTGCTGTCTAGCAGTTCGCGCCCGGCAAAGCGCAGATGGCCGCCATGGGCCTGCTCCAGGCCATTTAGGCAGCGCAGCAAGGTGCTCTTGCCGCAGCCGCTGGGGCCCAGCACCACGATCACTTCCCCAGGCTGAACACTGAGATCAACTGCCTTGAGCACCTGGTTGCTGCCGAAAAACTTGTCCAACCCCTGGAATTCGATCAACGCGCTCATGCCTGGCTCCAGCGCCGTTCAAGCACGCGGGACGCGGCCGACAGCGGATAACAGATAAAAAAGAAGAACAGAAACAGCGCGCCGTAGATCAATACCGACTCGTAGGTGCGCTCGATAATCTGCTGGCCGACCTTGATCACATCCACCACGCCGATCAGCACCGCCAGAGAACTGGTCTTGATGATCCGCGTGTAAATATTGATGGTCGGCGGGGTCATGCGCTTGAGGGCCTGGGGCAGCAGGACATAGCCGAACAGCTGCGGTTCGGACAGGCCGATGGACAGCCCGGCCTCACGTTGCCCACGGGGCAAGGACAGCAAGGCGCCGCGCACCACTTCCCCCACTTCGCTGGCGCCCCACAGCGACAGCACCAGTACCGCGCACCAGAAGCTGGGAATGCTGAGGGCGAAGAAAATCGGCAGGCCGAAGAACATCAGGTACAGCCAGACCAACACGGGAATGGCCCTGAACAGCTCCAAGTAGACCCGCAGCAACAGGTTTAGCCAGCCAATGCCCAGGGTACGCAGCGAGCCATACAACACGCCGCCCAGGGTGCTGAAAACGATGCTCAGCAGAGAAATCGACAGGGTCTGTGCAGCGCCGTCAGCCAGCATCGGCAACGACACCCACAGCAGATCAAGACCCGAACTGGCCATGTTGCAGCCTCCTTTCCAGACGGCTGAGCAACAGCGACAGCGGCAAGAACAACAGCACACAGATCAGCGTCAACACCGTGAGCATTTCGTAGGTCTTGTAGTACAGGGCGATATAACTCTTGGTGGTGTAGAGAATCTCCGGCACCGCCACGGCAGACACCACGGTGGTCTCCTTGAGCAGGAAAATGAAATTGGCGAACAACGCCGGCAGGCTTAGGATCCCGGCCTGGGGCAGGATCACATGGCGCAGCAACTGCCAGTCCGACAGGCCGATGGAGCGCCCGGACTCCAACTGCGCCGCAGGCACCGCCTCGACCCCAGCGCGCAGCACTTCTGTGAGGTAAGCGCCGCCGAGGAAGGTCATGGTGATGATCGCCGCAGCAAAACCCGAGACTTTCACTCCCAAAGTCGGCAAGGCGAAGTAGATGAAAAATAGCTGGATCAGCAGCGGCGTATTGCGTGCCAGTTCCACATACAGGCCAACCAGGCGATGCAGCACCGGGGTGCGGAACATGACGATGGCGGTGTTGATCAGCGCCACCAGCAGCGAGGTACAGATGGCGATCAGGCCGACTTGCAGGGTGACACCTATTGCTTTAATAAAGGCTGGCAAGGTACTGATGATAAAGGGGTAATCAAGGGTCATTGGATACGATTTCTTTTCAATGATGGGCGCCGTTGGAGCGAGGCTTGCCCGCGAAGAGGTCGTCATATCCGACACCCCTTCCGGGCATGAACAATTGCTTCGCGGGCAAGCCTCGCTCCAACGGATCGGGCCTGCCGGGAACTACCAGTTGTACGTCACCCGCCCGTAATAAAACGCCCCGCTATACCCGTACGGCGAAAAGGTGCTGTAGGCCAGGTTGCCGCCGCTCGACGCATAGGCATTGAGTTTCTCCGGATACTTGTCGGTGACGTTGTCGCCGCCTACGGTGAACACCCAGTTCTTCAGCTTGTAGTCCAGAGCCAGGTCCAGCAGCCAGGCGGCGCTGAAGGTCTGGTCGTTGATCTTGTCGGCCTGGTAACTGGTGAATTCGCCATAGCGCACCAGATTCGAATGCAGGGCCCAGCCGCCGTATTCAAAGTCGTTGGCCAGGCTCAGTTTGTGCTGCGGGGTGGTGTCGCCCAGCAGGCCGATGCGCTCGCGACGGTCGACCCGCAGCAGGTTGACGCCCAACTGATCGAGGATGGCCGGGTTGGCCTTCACGTCGGTGACTTTGGTGTGGTTGTAGTTGTAGCCGACCGTGCTGTTCCAGCGGATACCGTTATCCAGTTGGTAGCGGTAATTGGCCACCAGGTCGATGCCGTCGGTGCTGGTGTCGGTGGCGTTGGTGAAGTAGCGCGCCGTGGTGTAGTTGATATTGCCCACGCCATTGGCTTGCAGGTAGCTCACTGCGGCGGGGTTCAGCGCAAGGTTGGACGACAGTGAGATGCGGTCCTTGATATCGATGCGGTAGACATCGGCGGTCACCGTCAGATTATCCAGCGGTTCCAGTACCAGGCCGACGCTGTAGTTGTGCGACTTTTCCGCTTTCAGGTCATCGGCACCCAGCAACTGGGCCACCTTGCTATTGGCCGGGAAAGTCCCCGCCTCCTGAATGGTGTTGCCGATCAACTGCGACGAGGTATAGGTGAAGTTCTGCTGGGCCAGGGACGGCGCACGGAAGCCCGTAGAGACGCTGCCACGCAAGGCCACCTGCGGGGTGAAGTCATAACGCGCGGAGAACGAGCCGCTGACATTGGAGCCGAAGTCGCTGTAGTCCTCGTGACGTACCGCAGCGGATACCCCGAGCTTCTCGGTCAGATTGGTCTCGACGTCCAGGTACTGGGCGAAGTTGTGTCGCGAACTGCTGCCGGCATCGTCAGCGCGGAAACCGCCAAGGCCCGAGCTGCCGCTCTGATAGTAGGACTCCGGCTGCCCGGCCTGGATCTGATAGCCCTGGCGCAGATACTCGGCACCAAAGGCCACCGAGACTGGATACGGCAATACGCCAGTGTCGAACTCCCGGGACAGGTCCAGGCTCAGTTGCTTTTGATCGTTGACCAGGGTGCCGTTATCAAAGGAATGCGGCGTGGCCAGCCCCAGAGAGGTATTGATGGTCTTTGTGCCCAGCTCGTAGGAGTTGCGCCCGTAGTTGGCCGACAGATCGTAATGCCAACTGTCCGCCAGCTCGCCGCGCAGGCCGACCACCAGGGAAGTGTCTTCCAGCACACCATCGATCAACGGCAGGTAGCCATTGGGGAAGATCGTCGGATTGTTGTTCGAGGCATTGCTGGCCCGGTAGAAGGCCGCCGTCTCGCCCCGGCGCTTGCTGTAGCCGCCAAAGCCGTACAGCTCGGCGCCATCGTTGAAGCTGTAGGCCGAGTTGAACTGCACCTTGCCTTCATGGGTTTCTGGCTCGCCCTGGCGGAATACGTGCTGGCCATAGGTGGTGGAGCCGATGCTGGCCGTGCGGTAATCATCGCCTGCACGGTCGGTGTAGTCGTTGTTGGCGCCCTCCCCGGCAATGTCGAAGAAACCGTTGGAGCCAATGGCAAAGCCGCTATTGCCGGCGACCTGGCGCTGAATGCCGTCGCCTTTCTTGTACTCGCCGAACTGGGTCGAGATCGAGCCGCCATGGTCGGCGTGCTTGAGGATGATATTGATCACCCCGGCAATGGCATCGGAGCCGTAGCGGGCCGACGCGCCGTCGCGCAGCACTTCGATATGGTCGATGGACGACAACGGGATGGCATTCAGGTCCGCCGGCGCCGAACCGCGCCCCACGGCGCCACCGAGGTTGACGAAGGCCGAGGTGTGGCGGCGCTTGCCGTTGACCAGCACCAGCACCTGATCGGGCGACAGGCCACGCAGCTGCGCGGGCCGGGTCAGTTCGGCGCCGTCGACCAGGCTGGGCCGGGGAAAGTTGATCGATGGAATCAGCCGCGCCAATACCGTGCCCAGCTCATTGGAGCCGGAACTGCGCAGGCTGTCGCCGCTGATCACATCGATGGGTGACAGCGAGCCACTGGCGGTGCGTTCCTGCACCCGGGTGCCGGTGACGATCACCGTATCCAGGCTGGAAGTAGTCGGCGCCTCAGCGCTGTCGTCGCTGGTCGTGGCTGCGATGGCCAGGCCGCTGCTCAGCAGCTGGGCCGAGATGATCGCCGTAGCCAGACGATGTCGTGTGAAGCTCCTCATTCCCGCGTTCCTTTCTCTCTATACGGACCCAGGTCGACTGGTGCGGCAGTCAACGAACGATCCGTATGGCGAACGGTGGCGGTCATCCTTGTTTCATGAATAAGTCGGTGGCCCGATGCCATATACGATAACGAGATATGTAAAATTATTTAAATATCTATATGGAATAAGCAAAGTCATAAGCAGAAAACGCTTTCTAAGCTCGAAATGGAATTACCAAATGCCAACTCAGTATTTCTGGGTCTAACGCGAACGCGCTACCTTGGCTCCATTCACAACGCCATCGAGAGCGCATCATGCAAGCGACCGCCCATATCATCGACCTCACCCGCTATCGCCAACGCCGTCAGGCGCGCCGCAATGCCGAGCTGATGTGGGAAATGTACGCCGCTCGCGCCGGGCTGGCCGAGTGGACCGTGGCCCAGGTCAACAAGGCGCTTGAGTTACGCCAGGTCAAGCCATGACCCTGCTGCGTAGCGCTATCGTGCTCGATGAAACCGCGCCTCCCTCCAACGAACAGAGCCTCACCGATGACGACCTGATTGGTGATCGCGTCTCACAGAACCTGCAACGCCTGCGCAGCAAGCGCTACCTGTCCCTGGACGCCCTGGCCCGCCTGTGCGGCGTGAGCCGGGCGATGCTGGCGCAGATCGAGTCGGGGCGCAGCGTGCCGTCGATCAAGGTGCTGTGCAAGATCGCCAAAGGCTTGAAAGTGTCAGTGGCGGCGTTTCTCGATACCCGCACCTTTGAAGGCGTCGAGCTGCTGCCTGCGCAGCAGAGCAAACGCCTGGTCAGCGCCAACGGCGCCTTTGTCAGCCGCGCGCTGTTCCCCTTCGATCGCTCACGGCAGACCGAATTCTACGAAATCCGCCTCGGCGCCCTGGGTGAGGAAATTTCCGAAGGCCACGCTGCCGGGGTGCAGGAAAACCTGGTGGTGGCCCAAGGGGTACTGGAGATCAGCGTCAACGACGAACGCTACCTGCTGTCACCCGGCGACTCGATCCTGTTCTACGCAGACCAGCCCCACCGCTACCGCAACCCGGCGGACAGTGAAGCGATTGCTTACCTGGTGATTACCCATCCGGAGCAGTTGGATTGAGCCGGTATACACACTGTGGGAGCGAGGCTTGCCCGCGAAGAGGCCATTCCAGCCGATAAATTTCTTGATACAGGAAGAGCGCTTTCGCGGGCAAGCCCGGCTCCAACGGTCCAGGTTTCTCAAGTACACAAAAAAAGCCCCTGATCTCGCGATCAGGGGCTTTTTCGTTGAAGCCCGCAGGCCTGGTCAAGGCCTGGAACAGCCAGCTATCAGCAGGTGCAGCACATCATTGGCATGCCATTGCAGCTCATCATCATCGGCATGCTGCAGTCGTTCATCATTTTCATCATCAGCATGCAGCAGTTGTTCATCATGTCCATGGTCATGCCGGGCATTGGCATCATCTTGCACATCATGCAGTCGGCTTCAACCCTGCATTCCATGACGCATTTCATCATCGGCATCGGCATGCCCATCATCATCGGCATGTTGGTGGTGCCCATCATGTTCATCATGGCCATGCCGTCGGCGGTCATGCACATCATCGACATATTGGCGCAATGCATCATCATCGGCATGCCGCAGTTCATCATCATCGCCATCATATCGGCGTTGTTCTTGAACATGGCCATGTCCATGCCGGCCGCAGGCTTCATGGTGCACATCATGGCGTCGGCCATCATTTCGCATTCCATGGTCGCCATCATCATCGGCATGCCCATCATTGGCATCATCGGCATGGTCTGATTCATTGGCATCTGCATTGCATTCATCATGTTCGAAACTCCGTTATCGAATAGGCTGTGGTGTTGCTTGACGCCGATTCTAGGAGTTTGCGCAGGGGCTACAAGACGCTGGCATTGCGCCGTAAAAAGCCACCCGTAACGCAGTAAAGCTCAGGTTCACGACCTAAAAAGCTGTCATTGCATCTGAATAGGCGCAATCACATCCCTATCAGGGACAGGCACGTCGATATGACTGCGATGGATATCCCTTTGCGATCTATTGACCTTCGATTCATGCATAAACGATCTAACCGGTCAGGCATTTTCCGTAGCCCGACGCGCTGGAGCGGTGGTTTCCAGCAATTGGGTGATGGCGTTGAGTACCTGCTCGGGACGTTCCAGCATCAATTGATGGCCGCATTGCGCCAGAACCTGGAACTCGGCATTGGCCAGATGCCGGGCCAGCGCCTCGCCGCCACTGGCCGGAGTCAGGCCGTCCTGGTCGCCGGACACCACCGAGACCGGCAGTTGCAGGCTGTCCAGTTGCTCGCGGGTCGGCCAGAGCGCCTGGCGGCTCAGGGCCTTGAACACGTAGAGCGGGTTGTTCTCGGTGAGTTTTTCTTCGTAGTCGATCAGCGCCGGATCAGCCGCCGGGTGCCAGGCCCGCTCACGGAATCCCTTGGCCAGCCAGGGCCGCAGCAGGCGCAGGATCCACACCGGCAAGGACAGCACGCCGGGCTTCAATTGAGGCCGGTTCAGCACCGTGCCGAGCAGCACCAGCCCGTCGATGCCGGCGGCCTGTGCTTGCCGGGTCAATTGCACCAGGGCGCTGAGGGTCAGACCGGTGCCAAAGGAATGGGCGATCAGCAGGTTGTGTTCGCCGCGATAACGCCGCAGCACTTCCAGATAGTCCTCCACCAGTTCCTGCCAGGCATAGGCCGACTCGATATCGGGCTTTTCACTGGCACCATGGCCCAGCAGGTCCAGGGCGACCAGCGAGTAACCGGCGGCAGCCAGGGCCTGCCACTGAGCGCGCCACTGGTCCTTGTTGCCTCCGGCGCCATGGCAGAAGAACAGCACCGGAGCATCGGGGCGGCTGCCAGGCTGATAGGCCACATTGAGGCTGCGACCGGGGCGGATTTCAATCGCCTGGCCGACCACGACGGGGCCGAAGGCGGGGATTAGTGGGTCAGCCATGTGGTAGTTCCTTCCAATAAAGACGTCAATGATGCGGCTCGCTCGTTGGAGCGAGGCTTGCCCGCGAAGAGGCAGGTACATCCAGTACATCTTCTGAGTTTGAAATATCGCCTTCGCGGGCAAGCCTCGCTGCAACGGTTATATTCAGATGCTCACGCAGCGTACGCCCGGCGTACTGCCGTCGAAACAACCCGCGCTTCTGCAACTCCGGCACCACCTGTTCGACAAAATCCTCCAGCCCCCCGGCAAGGTACGGCGGCATGATA
This sequence comes from Pseudomonas sp. JUb42, assembly GCF_024807945.1. Lineage (GTDB taxonomy): Bacteria > Pseudomonadota > Gammaproteobacteria > Pseudomonadales > Pseudomonadaceae > Aquipseudomonas. Next base: position 127,653 of record NZ_JANUFD010000005.1, read on the forward strand.
TTGAAGCCATCGGCAGCGCCCTGGGTAAACCATTGCTCCAGGCGATCGGCAATGGTCTTTGCCGTGCCCACCACCACATGATGCCCCCGGGCAGCGGACATGCGCAGGTACAACTGGCGAATGCTCAGGCCTTCCTTGCGCGCGACGTCCAGCAACAGGTGCTGGCGGCTGACTCCGGAGTTGGTCGGTGGCAATTCGGGCAAGGAGCCGTCCACCGGGTAGGCGCCCAGGTCCAGACCGCCTGCGATGTCGGAGAGCAGCGACACCCCCACCACCGGCTCGACCAGTTCTTGAAGTTGTTGATACAGGTCCTCGGCCTGTTGTTCGGTGCGACCGACAATGGGCATGACACCGGGCATGATCTTCAGGCTATCGGGATGGCGGCCAAACCCGGCCATACGGCTTTTCACGTCGGCATAGAAGGCCTGGGCACCGGCCAGTTCGGGCTGGGCAGTAAACAGCACCTCGGCGTGGGCTGCCGCCAGTTCACGACCTTCAGCGGAAGCCCCGGCCAACACCTGCACCGGCGCCAGACCTGCCGTCTGCCATTGCTGGCGCACGTCGCGCAGAAAGCGGCGGGCCGACTCATAGCGATCGCCATGGCCGTAATGCTGCTCACGGCCGAAATTCAGGGATTCCCGGGCATTGCTCGAGGTCACCAGATTCCAGCCACTGCGCCCGCCGCTCAAACGTTCCAAAGAAGCAAAGCTGTCGACCAGGGTCCGCACACTGTTATAGGACGAGGTGGCTGTGGCGATCAGGCCAATGCGCCGGGTTACTGCGGCCAGGGCGGCGAGCAGGGTCAGGGGCTCGAAATGTTCGGTGCGAGCCATGCGTTGCAAGGCCTGGGTCTGGCCCGGCAGCATGGCCAGGGTGTCGGAAAGGAAAATCGCATCGAAGCAACCGCGCTCGGCGGTAGCGGCAAGCCGTTGGTAGTGGGCCAGGTCGAGGCCGCCCGCCGCATGGGCCTGGGGGTGGCGCCAACCGGCTATGTGATGTCCGGTCGCCATGAGAAAGGCGTTGAGGCTCATCTGACGCGTCATACGGGTACTCGCAATAAGGTCTCGGCGTCGCTGACCACCGGATTGACCGGCAGCGCAGCGAGCAGTGCCCGGGTATAGGCATGTTGCGGCTGGCCAAAGACCTGGGCGGTGGGCCCGGTTTCGACGATACGGCCGTGTTGCATCACGGCAATGCGGTCGCTCAGGCGTGCCGCCACATGCAGGTCATGGGTAATGAACACCAGACTGAGTTTCAGGCGCTGTTGCAGGTCCTCCAGCAGCTCGAGGATCTGCACCTGAATCAGCGCATCCAGGGCGGAAACGCATTCGTCGGCGATCAGCACGCGCGGCTGCAGGGCCAGGGCCCGGGCAATGCCGATACGCTGGCGCTGGCCGCCGGAAAACGCCTGGGGATAGCGGTCGAAGGCGGTGGCAGGCAGGCCGGTCAGTTGCAGCATGTCCAGGGCAATGGTGCGTGCCTGTTCAGGCGAGGCGCCGTGGACCAGCGGCCCGGTCATGATGATCTGGCCGACCCGCTGGCGCGGATTGAGCGAGGCGAATGGGTCCTGGAAGATCATCTGCACGTCGCTGCGCCGCTCGCGCAAGCGGGCTTCAGGCAGGCCTGCGACGTCGTCACCGAACCACTCGACCCGGCCACTATCGGGCCGTAGCAAGCGAATCAGATGCCTTCCCAGGGTCGATTTGCCGGAGCCGGATTCGCCGACAATACCCAGGGTCTCGCCTTCGCGCAGGCTCAGACTGACGTCGGCCAATGCCTGGGTCGTGCGCTTGCGCCCCCAGCCCAATGATGCGCGGAAAGACTTGTTCAAGGTCTCGGCATGCAGCAGTACCGGCGCATCGGTGGCCAGCGTACGCGAGTGGCCCTGGACCGGTGCCGATGCCTCGACCAGCCTGCGCGTATAAGCCTCACGCGGGCGGCGCAGGACCTCTTCAGCGCTGCCCTGCTCCACCAGATGGCCCTTTTCCAGAACCAACACCCGGTCGGCCACGGCCCGCACCACCGCGAAGTCATGGGTGATAAACAGCATGGCCATGCCCTTCTCGCGCTGGATGCGTTTGAGCAAGGCAATGATCTGCGCCTGGGTAGTAACGTCCAGAGCCGAGGTCGGCTCATCGGCAATCAGCAACAGGGGGTCGAAGGCCAGGGCCATGGCGATCACCACCCGCTGGCGCTGGCCGCCGGACAATTGGAACGGGTAGACCTGCTGCAAACGCGCAGGATCCGGCAGGCCCACATAGTCCAGCAGCTCGACCACACGCAGGCGTCGCTGCTGTTTGCTGGTCACGCCGTGGTCCAACAACACTTCCTCGATCTGCCGCCCGACACTCAACAGCGGATTAAGCGCGCTCATGGGTTCCTGGAAGACCATGCTGACCTGCCGCCCGCGATGCTGGCGCATCTGTTCTTCGCTGAGGTCGGCCAGGTCCTGCTGCTGGAAGCGGATCTGCCCGGCCTCCGGCGCCATGTCTGCAGGCAACAGGCGCAGGATCGCACTGGCGAGCATGGACTTGCCCGAACCGGACTCCCCCACCACGCACAGGCACTCCCCGGCATTGATATGCAGCGACAGGCCGTGCAGCGCATGGCTGCGGTCAGCCCCTTGGGGCAATGGGATACGCAGGTCACTGACCCGCAACAACGGCGGATTGGCGATTGTCATGGCCGCCCTCCTTGTCTGCCCAATGGCTCGAAAGCGATCCGCAGCCCCTCGCCGATTCGATTGACCGCCAGCACGCAGAACATGATCGCCAGCCCCGGCAGCAGGCTCATCCACCAGGCCTGGCGCAGCATATTGCGCGAGGCATTGATCATGTAGCCCCAGCTCATGGCATCAGGATCGCCCAGGCCGAGAAAGGCCAGGGCCGCTTCGGTCAGGATCGCCGTGCCCATGATGAACGACATGGTCACCAGCAAGGGCGACAAGGCATTGGGCAGGATCTGCCTGAAAATGATCGCCAGGGGTTTCTGCCCCAATACCTGGGCGGCCTGGACGAACTCGCGCTGACGCAGGGTCAGGAACTCGCTGCGCACCAGTCGCGCCACCGGCGGCCAGGCCACCAGGGCGATGCCGACTACCACGGAGGTCAGGGACGGTTCCAGTACCGCCACCAGAATCACCGCCAGCACCAGTTGCGGAATGATCTGGAAAAACTCGGCCAGGCGCATCAGGACTTCGTCGACCCAGCCACCGGCATAACCGGCCAGGCCGCCGATGATCAGGCCCACCAGCAGGGTCGCCAGCGTCGACAGCGCACCTACGGCCAGGGACATGCGCGCACCGTAGACCAGCCCGCTGACGATGTCGCGGCCGAGCATGTCGCTGCCCAGCCAGTGGCTGCTGTCGGCAAACGGCGGCAGCAATGGCTTGGCAGTCATGGACCACGGCGAGTCGATACCCAGCCACGGCGCCGCCACCGCCAGCACAGTCAGCAACAATAAAAACAGGCCGCCGAGCACGGCGCTGCGCTGACCCACGAAGCGGCGCAGTACCGATGGCTGCGCAAAGAATTCAGCTTGGCTCATCAGTTCAGCTCCCACTGCCGGTGCGCGGGTCGAGCCAGCGGCAAATCAGGTCAGTCAGTATGTTGAACGCCACCACCAGCACGGAAATGACCAGAAACACCCCGAGCAGCAAGGGGTAGTCGCGCTGGCTGAGGGCGTCATAGAGCAGGCGGCCGATGCCGGGCCAGGCGTAGACCACCTCGATCAGCAGCGAGCCGCTGGCCAGTTGGCCCAGTTGCAGACCGGCATAGGTCACCACCGGCAACAGTGCGTTGCGCAGGACATGGTCGCAGAGGATGCGCGCAGGTTTGAGGCCCTTGGCATGGGCGGTGCGCACGTATTCCTGGCTCATGGACTCCAGCACCGCCGCCCGGGTCAGCTGCACGTACAGCGCCAGGAACATGAAACTCAAGGACAGCGCCGGCAGCAACAAGTGGCTGGCATAGTCGCGAAACAGCGCCCAACCGTGCAGATCGCCGTCCACCGACGCCATGCCGAAGGCCGGCAACCAGTCCAGCAGCACCGAAAACAGTAGAATCAGCAGCAACGCCAGCCAGAACGACGGCGTCGCATACAGCACCATGGCGGTATGCGAGATCAGCCGGTCCAGATAGCCGCGATGACGCTGGCTGCGGGCTGCGAGCACGCCCAGGCCGACGCCGATCAGCGACGACAGAACAAACCCGGTGCCCATCAGCAACAAGGTCGCGGGCAGGCGTTCGGCGATCAGCGACCAGACGCTGGCCTGATTGCGATAGGAATAACCCAGATCCAGGCGAGCCGCATGGCCCAGATAGGTCAACAGCTGATGAGCCAGAGGCTGGTCCAGGCCCATGTCATGGCGCAACTGGGCAACGTAGCCCGCATCATCGACGCCCGCCTCCCCGGCCATGAGCATGGCCGGATCGCCGGGGGCCAGGCGCACCAACAGAAAACTCAGCACCAGCACCCCGACAATCACCCCCAGCCCGCGCCCCAGGCGACCGCCCAGGTAGGCGAAGAATCCGCTCATGGCGCGCTGCGCTCCAGGTACACGGTGTCGTAGCTTTCGTTCAGGCTGGTGGCGGTTTGCAGCAGGTTCTTGACCTGGGTGTGATAGAGCGTAGGGAAGCGCATCTCGAAGATCGGCGCCAGCGGCAGGTCATCGTTCAAGTGGTGCTCAAGCTCGCTATACAGCGCATTGCGCTCCGGCCCCGGTGCGATATCGGCGACTTTATTCCACAGGGCGTCGACCTGCGGGTTGCTGTAGCCGCCGACGTTATTGAAGGGTGTGCCCTTGACGATATTGTCCGAGCGATAGAGGTAGGACGTGGTCAGGTACGGGTCGCCAATCTGGAAGACGAAGTTGTAGCTCAGGTCGAAATCCCAGCTGCTGACGCGCTGATACCAGGTCGCCGCGTCAGAGGTCACTACATCGACCTTGAAACCCAGGGGTTGCAGGGACTGCTTGGTGTACTCCGCCAGACGCTCCCAGGCGCCGCCCTTCTCGCCATTGAGCAGGCGAATATGGGTCTTGCCGACATCCACCCCGGATTCGGCGATCAGCGCCTTGGCCTTGGCCAGGTCGTAGGTGTATTGCGGCAGCTGGGCATCATGGTACGGCGTGCCGGAAGCGAAAGGCCCTTGGGCGACTTTGCCGGCGCCGAAGAAAATGTTGTCGACGATAAAGGGGCGATTCAGCGCATAGAGGATCGCCTGGCGCACCTTGGCGTTATCCAGAGGTGGCTTGCGCAGGTTGATCTGCAAAAAGGCCAGGCCAGCGTACAGCTCATAGCCTTTGTCGCTGCTGGCCACGCCGGGCAAGGCGCTCAGGCGGGCCAGATCGGCGTAGTCGGCGTCACCGCTGCGCAGTACCTGCACGTCGTTACGCTCAAAGGCGGCGGCCCGTGACGAGGCATCGGGCAGCACATGGAAGACGATTTCGTCCAGGTACGGCAGGCCTTTCTTCCAGTAATCCGGGTTCTTCGCCAGCTTGATATAGGAACCGCGCTTCCACTCTTTGAACACGAACGGACCGGTGCCCACCGGCTTGAGGTTGTAGGGGTTACTGCGGTAGTCGGTGCCCTCGTAGAGGTGCTTGGGCGCAATGGGCCGCAAGCCGCTGCCAAGGGCCGAGAGCAATGGCGCGAAGGGTTTCTTCAAGTGAAACACCACTTGCAGCGGGCCGGTCTTGTCGATGGACGCCACATAGTCATTGAAGATATCGGCCAGGCGCTTGTCGGACTGCGGGTAGAACTCCTTGAAGCTGAACAGCACGTCATCGGCGCTGAACGGCTGGCCGTCATGCCAGCGCACACCGTCTTGCAGATCGAAGGTGTAGGTCAGGCCGTCCGGGGCAATGGTCCAGCTGCGCGCCAGCACCGGCTGCGGTTTGAGATCGGTGTCGAAGGTCAGCAGGCCTTGCAGGACCTTGCCGCTGACGTACTGGGTCGCTACGTGGGTGACCAGGCCGTGCATCAGCGACGGCGGCTCGGGCTGCGACACCAGGTTCAACACGCCACCGGCCTGCGGGTCGGCCCAGGCGGGGCTGGTGGTCAGGCAGGCGCTGGTCAGCAACGCGGCACCCAGGACGCGCAGGGTCTTGCGCCAACCTGATGAGCCGGAGGGCACGGGGCGGGGAAACAAAGTCGGCATGGGAACTCCAGGGCAGAAGGCAATACCTGGAGATAGCAAGGCCTGTGCCACGGGCTGCACGCCCCGCTGTGCAAGGCGTGGGCCTGATTTTGGCCGAGGTAAGTGTAGGAATTTGCACAGCTGTTTTTCCATGTTGTGGGAAAAGCAGCAGTGGCATGGGGTGATTTCTGTGGGACCGGCTTTAGCCGGGAAGGCGCATTCCCGGCTAAAGCCGGTCCCACAGGGATTCCTGCCAACCTTTGAACACTGGCACAACCCTTGCGACAACGCCCTCATCAAGATTGAGAGCACCCACATGACCTACGATTACCTGGGCAATCCCCTCGACAGCGAGCACCCCGCCACCGTCACCGCCATCGATGACTTCGTCGGCGGCTTCCTTGCCTATGAACCCCGCGCCCTGAATATCATCGCGGCCGCCGACGCCAACGCAGGGTCAGCACTGGCCAATGCCTTTGCCGGTTTGCTGATGATGTTCAGCGAATCCCCTGAAGGACCGCAACTGGCGGCGGTCTATCAACAACGCGCCGAAGCGGCCAAGCCCTCTGAAGCCAGCCGCGCCGGGCGGTATCTGCAATTGCTGCGCGCCTGGCGCCTGGATGATCTGCCTCGGGCAATCGCCATCAGCGAAAACCTGGTAACCACCTTTACCCGCGACCTGCTGGCGGTGAAGCTCGCCCAGTATTTCCACTTCAATAGCGGTAACTGGCCAGCGATGTTGCGGGTGGCCGTGCAGGCGGTGGAGCACGCGGCCGATATCGCCCATACCCACGGCATGCTGGCCTTCGCCTACGAACAATGCCATCTGCTCGACCAGGCCGAAACCGCCGCCCGCCAGGCCCTGCATTTGCTGCCCAGCGAACCCTGGGCCCAACATGCCCTGGCTCATGTGATGCTGACCCAGGGGCGCATCGAAGAGGGCACGGCGTTTTTCGAGGAGGTAAGCGAGGGCTGGGACGGTCTGAATTCCTTTATGTACACCCATAACTGGTGGCATCTGGCGCTGTTTCATCTGGCGCGTGGCCGCCACGCCCGGGTGCTGGAGATTTACGACCGGCATGTCTGGGGCATCTTCCCCGAGTACTCCCAGGACCAGATCGGCGCCGTATCGCTGCTGACCCGCATGGAGCTGTCGGGCATCGACGTCGGCGAACGCTGGCAGGCCGTCGGCCACTACCTGTTGGCGCGGGTCGGCGATACCGTGCAGCCGTTTCTCAGCCTGCAATACCTCTATGGCCTGGCCCGGGCCGGACACAAGGATGCAGCGGCGCAGCTGCTCCAGGCCCTCGACGCCCAGGCTGGAGCGGCGCCCGCCTACAGCCGTGATGTCTGGCGCGATATCACCCTGCCCGTCGCCCACGGCCTGCTGGCCCATGCCTATCAAGACGACTCAACCGCGGCCCGCTTGCTGGGCGACACCCTGCCCGCCTTGAACGCCATTGGTGGCAGCCACGCCCAGCGCGACCTGTTTGCCCTGATCGAACTGGACGCCCGGCTCAATGCCGGGGATTGGCAGGCAGCGCAGCAGACCCTGGAAGTGCGCCGTCGCTATGACCCGTGGGATGTTCCGACCAATCAGAGCCTGGAGCGGGTCTATACGGCGTTGCAGTTGCCGGGGGAAGCGCGACGGGCTGCGGGGCGGGTGGTACAGGCGTTGTCGGGGGTGATTCCGGCTTGACCGCGGCCGTCAGGGGCCGCCGAATAACACCACAACCTGATGATCTTTAATACGGCTCTTGTGGGAGCGAATTCATTCGCGAAAGCGGTATCGCTGGCAATAGAGATGTGTCGAACGTACCGGCCTCTTCGCGAATGAATTCGCTCCCACGAGATTGGCCCCCTGCCCCGGTTAGTGTTTGCTGCGTGACAGCGCGGCGTCCTAGACGGGGCGGGATCTCCCACAGAACACCTCACATTTTCAATATTTTCCTCGATAAACCCCGCGCGCAATCGCCCTGGCCACGCAATCCGCCGCTGCCGAGCCCAACCGCCCCACATCCACCTGGCGCCGTGGCCCGCTGGCAATCTCTTGCGCGCCGGAGGCCAGGGCGAACACTGTGTCGCCATCAAACGGCAGATGGGCCGGGCGTACGGCGCGGGCAATGCCGTCCTGGGCCATGATCGCCAGGCGTGTGCATTCGGCAGTGGTCAGCCGGGCATTGCAGGCCACCACCACCAGCGTGGTATTGGCTCCGGTCTGCAAGCGCCCCATTGCATCGAGGCGCGACAGTTCGGGAATCGGCTCGGCGACCTGCTGCTGAAAATCCGGACGATGGCCGCCGAATTCACCGTCCACTTCCCAAGGCCAGGCCCAGAAGGTTTCGCCGTCAGGCATATAGACCGAGCCGATGGGGTTGGCCACGGCCAGGGCGGCGACGATCAGGCCGTCGCCCAGATCCAGGGACGCCGACCCCAGGCCGCCCGGCAGGATCCCCGCCATGGCCCCTACCCCGGCACCCACCCGGCCTTCGGCAATTTCCTTGCCAGCAGCGTTCAAGGCGCTAAAACCCAGACGCCGATACGGCGGCTCCAACCCCCAGTGCTTGTTACCGGCATTGGCCAGGTCATGCAGCACCGCCGCCGGCACGATGGGGATCGCCGGAGCCCCGGCGTGCAATTGCAGACCGACGCCTTCGGCCGATAACGCTGCCGCCACCGCATCCGCCGCGCCCAGGCCAAAGACCGAGCCGCCGGAAAACACCAGGGCATGCAACTGGCCGACCATATTCTGCGGCTCCAGGGCCGCCGTCTCGCGCCCGCCGGGGCCACCGCCGCGGATATCCACCCCGGCGGTCCAGGCGCCAGCGGTGCGGATCACCGTCACCCCGGTCTGGGCGGCAGGATCCTCGGCATGGCCGACCAACAGGCCGGGAATATCGGTAAGCGAATTGCGGGGGCCGGGAAGCGGCATGGACATCTCCATCAACTGAATGCGATGCCTGGGCCAGAGCAAGCGCTGTGCCATGCGCCGATGCGGCGTATCCATGGGTTGGTGCTTGTGTTTATCCAGCAATGCACTGGCCAAAAACCAACAGCCTGATCCGCGACTGTTAAAAAAACACCAATGCACGCCAGCCATATAACGCAACCGACTAATAAATAAGGATTTTCTCGAATGGCACAGCGCTTGCTCTAGTGCAGTACCAGAGCTTGAGACCGCAAGGCCGTCCGATCGACGCGACAGCCCGGCAACAAGCCGTTACCCCACTTAACGCACGACTCTTACGCCTTGCTCCAGAGCAACGCGAGTCAGCCATCGAGGTGGCTCGGCAACCCAACAGGGTACCGACCGCAGACCCATTGGAGTTTCATCTACATGAGCAACATCGCTGCCGGTCCCGCCCGGTCTTCCCGCAAACTGTTCACCCATTCGCTACTATTCCTGGCCGTCTGCGAAGCCTCCGGCTACAGCGCCCTGGCCCTGGCCGCCGACAAGAGCGACAACCCCCTGGACACCGTGGTCGTGGTCGGTAACCGCGGCCAGGCCCGCACCCTGGCCGAAAGCCCGTCGCCGGTGGACGTGATTTCCGGCAGCCAGCTGCAGGCCACAGGGCAAGGCGACCTGACCCGCGCCCTGAGCCGGGTGCTGCCATCGCTGAACCTGCCCGCGTCCTCCGGTTTCGGCTCGACCTCGGTGGTACGGCCGATCACCCTGCGCGGCCTCAATGGCGATCAGGTGCTGGTGCTGGTCAACGGCAAGCGCCGTCACAACAGCGCGCTGCTCAACAACGCCACTTCGCTGAACTCCGGCTCGCAACCGGTGGACCTGGACATGATCCCCACCGCCCTGGTGGACCATGTCGAAGTCCTGCGTGATGGCGCGTCGGCGCAGTACGGCTCCGACGCCATCGGCGGCGTGATCAACGTGGTGCTCAAGCAACAGGATCATGGCGGCAGCCTGTCCACCACCTACGGCCAGAACTACGAAAATGGCGACGGCGAAACCGTGCGCCAGACCGGCAACGTCGGCCTCGCCCTGCCCAACGACGGTTTCATCAACCTGGGCCTGGACGTGAAGAAGCAGCGCGTCTCCGACCGTTCCGACGCGGCGCCCTACACCGACGCCGCCGGCAACACCAGCAGCCAGCACACTTACTACGGCACCGGCCTGCCGGAGGCGCGCAACTTCAGCCTGGGCTACAACGCCGAGCTGCCCATCGGCGACCAGACCCTGTACTCCAACGCCACCTATACCCGGCGCAACTCGGAAAAACCCCTGGCGTTCCACCAGCCATCGAGCTTCAACGGCATTGCCACGCCCTATCCGGAAGGCAAGGAAGACACCTTGCGTTTCATCGAAAACGACTTCCAGTTCACCTTCGGGGACAAGGGCCAGGCGGCGGGCTGGGACTACGACCTGTCGACCACCTACGGCCAGGACCACGCCGAAGCCACCCTGCGCGATACCTATAACCTGAGCTACGGCATCAACTCGCCAACCTCGGTGGACACCGGGGTGAAAACCTTCAGCCAGTGGACCAACAACATCGACCTGACCCGCGCCTTCGACCTCGGCCTGGCCAAGCCGACGCAGATTTCCTGGGGCCTGGAACAACGCTACGAAAGCTACAAGATCGGCAAGGGTGACTACGAGTCCTACGCCAGCGGCCCGTTCACCACGGGCACCAATGGCGCGCTGATCGCACCGGGGACCATCTCCGGCGCCGGTACCACCCCGGCCGACGCCGCCGAACGCGGGCGCACCAGCTACGCCGGTTATGGCGAGATCGGCCAGGACCTGACCGACAAATGGCATGTGGACCTGGCCGGGCGCTACGAGCACTACAACGACGGTTCCGGCGTGACCACCAATGGCAAGCTGTCGACCCGCTACCAGTTGACGCCGATCCTGGCGATTCGCGGCACCGCCAGCACCGGCTTCCGTGCGCCGTCCCTGGCCCAGCAGATCTACAGCTCGACGTCGCAGACCTCGGTCAACGGCAACCTGTTCGACTATCGCAACGTCGCCGTCGACTCCGACGTCGCCAAGGCCCTGGGCGCCTCGACCCTGAAACCGGAGAAATCCACCAACTACAGCCTCGGCCTCACCCTGCAACCCAGTGATGTCACCAGCCTTACGCTGGATGCCTACCAGATCAAGGTCCGCGACCGCATCGCCCAGACCGGCTACCTGGGCGGCACCCCGGCGATCCAGCAGATCCTCGCCAATGCCGGGCTGAATCCGAACCAGGCGGTGACCTACTTCACCAACGCCCTGGACACCACCACCCGTGGCGTCGATATCGTCGGCGACTACCGCCAGGACCTCGGTGCCTATGGCCGCCTGCGCTACACCCTGGGCTTTAACTGGAACACCACCGAGATCGACAGCATCCATGCCTCCAGCGTGGCCCAGGCGGCTCTCGGCCCGACCGGTGGCTACGATCGCCAGCGCCAGGGCAACCTCAAGCACGGCACGCCGGAGTCCCGCACCCTGCTGGGCGCGACCTGGGATATCGACAAGTACACCGTGGGCCTGAACCTGACTCGCTACGGCGAGTACACCGAATACGGCACCGCCGAGCAGTACGACATCACCCATGGCGCCGCCTGGATCACCGACCTCAACGTCGACTACCACCTGACCAGCAACATCACCCTCAATGCCGGGGCCAACAACCTGTTCAACAAGTACCCAGAGCGCACCAACCTGGCCAGCGCCTCCGGCGGCTTCCCCTACGGCACCTTCTCGCCGTACGGCACCACCGGCGGCTACTGGTACACCGGCGTGACCTACAACTTCTAACCCTGCCCGCCCTTGCCACCGCGCGGTGGCAAGGGCCTTTTTTCGAGGGAGACCTGTCATGAGTCGTCGTACCGACCAGATCAAACTGGGTGCATTTCTGGCCAATAGCGGCCATCACGTCGCCGCTTGGCGCCATCCCCTGGCCCAGGCCGATGCCAGCCAGGATTTCGAGCACTTCAAGCACATCGCCCAGACCGCCGAGCGCGGCAAGTTCGATGCGCTGTTTATCGCTGACGTCGTCGCGGTCTGGGGCCATCACCTCGATGCCCTGAGCCGCACCGCCCGGGCCGAGCATTTCGAGCCGCTGACGCTGATGTCGGCCCTGGCCTCGGTCACTAGCCATATCGGCCTGATCGCCACGGCCACCACCAGTTATAACGAGCCGTACCATATCGCCCGCAAGTTCGCCTCCCTGGATCACCTGTCCAAGGGCCGCGCGGCGTGGAACCTGGTGACCTCGGTGGTCAGCGACGAAGCGTGGAATTTCGGCCGTGAGGAGCATATCGACCACGGCGACCGCTATCAGCGCGCCGAGGAGTTCCACGACGTCGTGCAAGGCCTGTGGGACAGCTGGGAAGACGACGCCTTCATTCGCGACAAGGAAAGCGGCCTGTATTTCGATGAACAGAAGCTCCATGTGCTCAACCACAAGGGCACGCACTTTTCCGTACGCGGCCCGCTCAATGTGGCGCGCCCGCCTCAGGGTCATCCGGTGCTGGTGCAGGCGGGCGCTTCGGAGCCGGGCAAGCAACTGGCGGCCAGGGTCGCCGAAGTGATCTTTGCTGTCAGCCATGAAATTCCGCCGGCCCAGGCGTTCTACAGTGATATCAAGTCCCGCGCCGCTGCCCTGGGCCGTGATCCGGATGGCATCAAGATCCTGCCCGGCATCACCCCGTTCATTGGCGAAACCCGCGAGCAGGCCCAGGCCTTGTTCGAGGAATTCCAGGCCCTGATCGATCCGGTATTGGGCCTGCGCCTGCTGGCTGACACCCTGGGTGACGATATCGACTTGTCCGGCCATGACCTCGACGGCCCGCTGCCGCCCACCGAGCCGGGGCAACGCGGCAGCCGCCGGGACAAGGTGCTGGAACTGGCGCGCAGCAAGAACCTGAGCATTCGCCAGCTCTATCTGCATCTGGCGGCGGGCAACCCGGTGATCGGCACCGCCACCGATGTAGCCGATACCCTTGAAGCCTGGTTCGAAGCCCGGGCCTGTGACGGCTTCAACGTGTTCTTCCCGTATTTCCCCGGCGCCATCGAGCTGTTCGTTGATCAGGTCATCCCCGAACTGCAACGCCGTGGGCTGTTCCGCACTGAATACGAAGGCACCACCCTGCGGGAAAACCTCGGCCTGCCGCGTCCGGCCAACACCCTGTCGCAGCGAAGGAAAATCGCCGATGCGGTGGCTTCATGAAGTCACTGCCACTGGCCCTGATCGTCGCCGGGTGCCTGGGCAGCACCCCGGCCTTTGCCCTGAATATCCTGTTGGGCAATGACGATGGCTACGAGCACGCGAACATCCGCGCGCTGTACCAGGCGCTCAAGGCCCAGGGGCATACGGTCAAGATCGCCGCGCCCTTTACCGATCAAAGCGCACGGGGCGGCGCATTCTTTTTTGGCCGTGCCGTGGAAGTCGGCCAGGACAGCGACCCGGCCTTCCCGGATAGCTACTACCTGACCACCACTGAGCAAGGCGTCTGCGCCAGCGCCGAGTGCAATGGCAAAAACGTGGATATGCGCATCAGCGGCACGCCGGTCATGGCGATCCTGATGGGCCTGAAGAAGGTGATGCCCCATCCGGATCTGGTGATCATCGGCCCCAACCCCGGCAATAACCTGGGCGCAATCAACAGCGCCTCCGGCACCTTCAATGCCGCCAGCGTGGCGCTGCTCAACGGCGTACCAAGCCTGGCGGTCAGCACCGATCTGAAAGAAAACAATCCGCACCAAGTGGCCAGGCTGGTCGGGCAGATCGTCCACAGCCTCGACAGCCATCGCCAGGCCGATGGCGCTCTGTTGCCCAAGGGTGTGGGCCTGAATATCAATTTTCCGCCCCTGGCAGCAATCAAGGGCGCACGCCTGACCCGGATCGGCAGCTATGTGCCCTTAGAAGCCACCTACGCTGACGATATCGGCAAGCTGTTTCCCGCCGCAGCGGGCAAGCCGGGAATCACCTTTCAGTACACCCCGGCGGCGACTGCGGCGCAGCAGGACGATGAAGCGGTGTGGCTGGGCCAGGGGTTTGTGACCATCAGCCCGTTCGATGCGACAGTGCCTGCGCCCGAGGTGAGTACTGCGCTGAAACCCTTGTTGGCGTTACCCTTTCATCCATGAACCCGGCCAGCACGAAAAACGCAATCCCGTGGGAGCGAGGCTTGCCCGCGAAAAGGACCGTACACCCGGACCATTTTCTAAATTTGAAAATCGCCTTCGCGGGCAAGCCTCGCTCCCACGGGAGAGTGATCAGTCAGGAAGACCTTGATGCCCCTTGAATTCAGCTGGCAATTACCGCCCATGCAGGACGACACCCTCAGCCAGTGGCAGGCCCGGCCAGGCGACTGGATTCAGCTCGCCCTGGCCGTAGAATATGCCGGCCTTGACGGCCTGTGGATCGGCAACGGCCTCGGCCAGCCGGACAGCCTGGGCGTCGCTGCGGCCTTGTGCGCCCACACCCGCAAGCTGGCCCTGACCGTTAGCGTTGCCCCGCAGGTGATGCTCCCGGCGGCCTTGGCCAGCACCCTGCAAAGCCTGCAATCCATCAGTCAGCAGCGCATTCGCCTGCATCTGCCGGACAGCGGCCGCAACAGCGCTTATCGCGCCTTTGGCGAGTTTCTCAATCGTGACCAGCGCAATGAACGTATCGGCGAATATCTCGACCTGCTCGCTCGCCTGCTGGCGCCCCTCGACGAGCCGTTCGACCATGCCGGGCGCTATTTCCAGCTGGAAAGCGCCGGTATTGCCCGTCGCAACCTTGCCGCCCCGCCCTTGCTGCTCGACGCCAGCCAGGACCCAGAGCTGATGGGGCGGCATGCCGATCAGTGCCTGCTGAGCCTGGTCCCCCTGCCTGCGCTGGCTCAGCAAATCCAGCGCCTGCGAGATTCGGCCAAGGCCCATGACCGCGAGTTGAGCCTGGCCTGTCAGCTTGGCTTGATCCTTGGCGACAGCGAGGATCAGGCCTGGCAACAAGCCGAGCGGCATCTGGCAAGCCTGGGCGTGATGGCTCCCGAGGCCGACCCTCGAGTCAGCGATCTGGCCCGCCCCTTTGCCGAGACCCGGCGCCTGGAGATCCACCCCAACCTCTGGCAGCCTGAAGCGGGCGGCGCGGTGTTTCTCGTGGGCACGGCGCAGCAATGCGCGGCGCGCCTGCAAACCCTGCATGAACTGGGTATCCGCCATGTCGTCATGACTGCCGAACACCCGGTACGGGAAGTGCTGCGTTTTGCCGAACAGATTTTACCGCTGCTGCAAACCCGTGGCCTGCGCAAGGAGTCGCGACACCGTGCCTGATCAATCTGCCCTGGAGCTGAACTGGTTCCTGCCCACCAACGGCGACGGTCGTCACCTGACCAGCAGCGGCCTGCCGAAAATCGGCCTGTTTCAGGAAGGTGAGCGCTCGCCGACCCTGGACTACCTGCGTCAGGTGGTGCGCGCGGCCGAACAGGCGCGCTTCGATGCGATCATGGTGCCCACGGCCAGCGGTTTCGAAGATCCCTGGCTGATCACGGCGGTGTTGGCTCAGGAAGTGCGCCGCCTGAAATTCCTCCTCACCGTACGCCCCGGCCTGGAGCTGCCCGCCTACACTGCCCAGCGCGCGGCGACCCTGCAACTGCTCAGTGACAATCGTCTGGCCCTGCATGTGGTCAGCGGGTCCAGTCGCTTCGAGCAACGCTCCCTGGGGGACTTTCTCGAACACGATGACCGCTATGAGCGCAGCGCTGAGTTCCTTGACGTACTGCGGGCCACCTGGCGCGGCGAGGGTCATTTGCATCACGGGCGCTTTTATCGCGGCGGCCAGCCAGTCCCGGCCCAGCGACACGCGCAACTGCCACCGATTTATTTCGGCGGCGCCTCGGCAGCCGCGGAAAATGTCGCTGCCAGTCACGCGGAAACCTATCTGATGTGGGGCGAGCCACCAGCGATGGTCGCCGAGCGTATCCGCCTGATGAAAGACAAAGCCGCCGCCCAGGGCCGGACCCTGCGCTTCGGCCTGCGCCTGCATGTCTTCGCCCAAGCCACTGACGAAGCCGCCTGGGCCCACGTGGCCGGGCTGTTGCAGGAACTGCCACGGGACGCCATCGACCGCGCCCAGCAACAATTGGCCAACTACCAGTCCGTAGGCCAGACCCGGCAAAGCGAGCTGCTCAGCGGGCGCGGCCACGGGGTACGGGAACTGGAGGTTTCACCCAACCTGTGGGCCGGGGTCGGCCTGGTCCGGGGTGGCGCGGGCACGGCATTGGTGGGCAGTTATCAGCAGGTGGCCGAACGCATAGAGGAATACCGCGGACTGGGGGTCGACAGTTTTATCCTGTCGGGCTACCCACATCTGGAAGAGGCGATTCATCTGGGGGCGGAGTTATTGCCGTTGTTGCGGCGCAGTAGCTGAGGCCATGCGGATGTGTAGGAGCCGCCTTGGTGGCGATCGAGTGCGAAGCGCTCGCAATTGCATCAGTGACTGATCTGACGTCATCGCCAGCAAGCCGGCTCCCACATGATGTCATTCCAACTTTTGGGGCGCACTTCAAGTCCGCTCTCCCGGCTAAAGCCGGTCCTGTGGTCTGTGTATTCCGGCCTCAATCGTCAGCAGCAGACTTCACCCGGCCCTTGAGCATCCCATGATTGACCAGCAAGGTGCGCATGGCATTGCGGGTGATGCCCAGCAGCTCGGCGGTGCGCAATTGGTTGAAACTGCAATGGGCAAAGGACTCGCGCACGATCAGGTCCTCCAGATCGAATAGCAGCGTATCCCCCGGCACCTCGAACAGCCGCTGCAACTGCTCGCGGATAACCTCCTGAGGCACACGAGACATCCGCTCGGCGCTGGTGGCCGTCGACGACAGCCCGGCAGAAAATTTCAGGTGTTCGGGGCGCAGGATCTTGTCCCCCGCCACCAGCAGCGCCAGATGCACAACGTTCTCCAGCTCGCGGATATTTCCCGGCCATGGGTAGGCCAATAGCGCGCTGACCGCCGCTTCGCTGAGCATCGGCTCGGCGATCTTCAAGCGTTGGCTGTAGACGCTGCGAAAGTGTTCAACCAGCGGAATGACGTCCAGCGGGCGCTCCCGCAGTGGCAGCAACTGCACTTGCGCGACATTGATGCGATAGAACAGATCAAGCCGGAAGGTCGCGGCTTCCACCACCTGTTGCAGGTCGATATTGGTCGCGGTGACCAGACGAATATCGATCTTGATCGGCTTGCGCGAACCGACCCGGACGATCTCCTGCTCTTGCAGGGCGCGGAGCATCTTGACTTGCAAAGGCAGCGGCAAGTCGCCGATTTCATCGAGAAACAGGGTGCCGCCATCGGCTTCCTCGAACCAGCCGGCACGCCGACCTGTGGCGCCGGAGAAGGACCCGGCTTCATGCCCGAACAGTTCGCTTTCAGCCAGACTTTCACTGATGGCGCCGCAATTGACCGCGACAAAAGCCCCCTTGCGTCCGCTGGCGGTATGGATGAAGCGCGCCACCAGCTCCTTGCCGGTGCCGGTTTCACCGTTGATCAGCACGGGGGCTTCACTCGGCGCAATGCGCTTGAGGTAGTCCAGCAAGGCTTGTGAGCGCGGATCGGCAAAGACCAGCGCCTTGGCCCTTACGGACAGGGGGTTTTTCTCGCCTTGTGGCAGGGTCAGTAACGTCGCGGCGTTCCCAGGTCGTTCATTCATATCCAGGTATCCGGCAATCGATGGAGAGCCTCAACTCTCGTCAGAAAGCGAATGATCCGGAAAAACGAATATGACTGAAAGGAATTTATAACGATTTATATATTCATTTTAAGTATATGAATAAATAGCCGATTTCAGCCCGCCGCATCAACAGCCACATCGACGCGATTGCGTCCGGAACGTTTGGCCTGGTACAGCGCGGTATCCGCCGCGCCATAGGCATGATCGAAACTGGTCCCGGCCGGGCTGGCGCTGACGCCGAAGCTCGCGGTGATCGCACGGTTTACCGGGTGCTCGTAGACGTGCCCGGCTATCGCCGCGCGCAGCTCTTCGGCCAGGCGATAGCCCTCCTCCAGCGTGGCGCCCGGCATCAGTACCGTGAACTCTTCGCCGCCGACCCGACCGATCAGGCTGCCATCGCCCATGGTGCGATGCAGGCAGCCGACGATGCCCTGGATCACCGCATCACCCGCCGGGTGGCCGAACTCATCGTTGACCTGCTTGAAGTGGTCGATATCCAGAACGATCAGCGCCGCGCCACTTTTCTTCAGGGCGCCCACCGCCAGCTCGATGATCGCGCCGCGATTCAGTACCCCGGTCAGGGCATCGTGGGTGGCGCGGTATTCCAGTTGCCGGGCCAGGGTCTGCAACTGGGCGTTAAGCATGTTCATCTCACGCTCGGCACGGTCGCTGCGGCCGATCAGGCGCCGGGTTTCACGCATCAGGCGCTCGAAATGCGCGGTCATGTCGGCCAGGGACTGCCTGTACAGCGACGCATCAGCCTGGGGCAAGGCCAGGATCGAGCGGGCGTGCTCGATGGCGTCGGTTTCGCTCTTGAACAAGTCCGGAACGGGCTCACCCAGGATGCTGACAGAAGTTGCCGGAACAGGCATGACCGTTTTCCTTCTTAGCTGGCGATGGCGTGATCGTTGAAGATAATGGCGGTGAAGTCGGCTTTCAGCTCTTCGCCGAACTCAAAAATCGTCTCGTCTTCTTCATCGTGATACCAGTTCACTTCAACCCGGTTACCCATCTGGGCGGCCTGATCCAGAGCATCGAAAATGCTGAAGAGCATCTTGGTGCTGGAGCTGTTGAAGTAGGCCAGAGCGATATTGGCAGTGATCTGTGCGTCTTCGCGGCTGCCAAGGTACTCGCGCAATTGCTGGACGATGGGGGCGTAGAACGCTGCGGCGTTTTCCGGGTAGGACTCACCTTTCATAGCCAGCAGGTTCTGGTCGAAGCGAAAGTCGACTTCCGGTGATGTAGCGGTTGCTTCAATGTAAAAATTTTCCATGGCTCACAGGTCACTCTTATCAGGCGTGGCGTCTTAGATGGTGGCTTTGAGGCAGAACAGCGTCGTCTCCGGATCATCCGCGCGCGGGTGGAAGCTGAATTCCAGCGGCGCACTGGCGTCCCGGGCCATGGTCAGAAAACCCAGGCCGGCTCCTTTGCTGTCCGCCGGTGTTTCGGCACGCAAAGACACTTTGTAAGCCTGTTTTATTTCATCCAGAGACATGTGACATAGCGGTTCCAGTTTTTCGCGCAGGCGTTCGACATCACGGGTGGCGATCGGGTTGGCGCAAAGCATGGCATGACGCTCGCCTTCGGCACTGATGCACACCGCGCCCTGGCGCAGGTCGGGGGCCTGCTGCAGCAAATCCGACGAGTAATGAATGATGTTCTGCGACAGCTCGACGAAGGACGAGAACAGTTTGCGCCGGGTCGGCCCGTTGACCCCGGAGATTTCCAGCTGCAACTTCACCACTTCGGCCATGGCCGTGACGATGTGATGAGAGAAATACCCCATGTGATAGAAAATCACGTTTCGTTGTTGGGCCAGATCAAAAAAACTGTTTTCCTGACTGGCCGGATTGATCTTAATCATTCTTGTTCCTAAGACGGGCACAAAATAGGGTGAGGTCGTCGCGTCGAACCTGGTCTCCCTGCCATTCAGCCAGCGTGCGCTGGAGCTCCTTGCCAATGTCGATCGCCGGTTTGTTGCGGTGCTGCACGATGGTTTCAAAAGCCTTGCGCCGCCCGAAAGCGATTTTCTTCGGCCCGCCGATCTGGTCGGTCATGCCATCGGTGGCGATGAACACCAGACTGCCGGTACGCATCTGTACGGTACTGACGGCCCAGCGATAGTCATGATCGCTGTCGACATAGCCCACGCCCATGCGCTGCCCGGCAATGGTGTCCATTTCGTCGGCATCGGGTTGCAGCACATACAGCGACATCCGCGCGCCGGCGAAATTGAGGACATGATCGCGGTTGTCGACCCAAAAGAACGCGGCGTCCAGGCCGTCGTCGGACTCAGGGGTTTCGTCCACGCCCTTGACCTGCCCCAGCAGCTCCTTGACGCTGCGGTTTACCGCCGACAGCAACTGCGCAGGGTCCCGTGGCCCCAACTGGACCAGCGCCTGAGTCAGGGAGGACGAAGCGATCAGGGTCATGAAGGCGCCCGGCACACCGTGGCCGGTACAGTCGGCAATGGCACCGAACCAGCCATCGGGATAGGCGCAGAAATGATAGAAGTCGCCGCCGACCACGTCGCGCGGCTCCCAGACCAGGGCCGCATCATCCAGGGTCGACTTCAGCGCATCCCGGGAAGCGCGCAGCATGGCGCGCTGGATCACACTGGCGTATTCGATGCTCTGCATCATCTGGCGATTTTTCTCGGCCTGCATGGCAGCCACTACCGCCATCAGTTGCAGACCATTGCCCAGACCGACGAAGACGCCGTCGCGGGTCACGATAAAGCCGTCCGCCAAGGCCTTCTCGCCGTATTCAACGGTCTTGAAGGTCAGTTCTTCGATGCTCATCTGGGCATCGACGACCAAGGGTTCCTTGTCCATGAAGGCAATGCAGCTCTTGCGGTCGTACAACTCGCGGTGAAAGGGTTTGCTCATCTGCGACAGAAAGATATTGCGGTTGATCAGACCGATGGGCCGACCCTTCTCGACTACCGCCAGACACACCATGTCTTTCTGGGAAGTGAAGAACTCCATGACCAGGCTATTGGTGCTGTCGGAATCGATCGACGGCACTTCCTTGCACAAGTCACCGGCGCAACGGTGATCGCGTGGCAGTTTTGGACGCATGAAGGGGAAATGTTCGGCGTGCATGCTGGATCAGCCGGGCTGGGATGAAGGCAAAAGGCTATCCCTGAAATATGAAGCTTCCATGACAGTCGACGCATTAATGCAGAAATCTGCTTTGCGCGCACATAACGCGCGGTGATTTATCCGGTCAAATGAAAAACATGTTAACTGCACCATCATCAAACTTTAATAATTAAGCCTTCATGCTTATTGTGCTTCCCTGCAGATTTATTCCCGCCCCGGCGGGTTTTTTATTTATACCCCTACCTATTTATTCTCCATTGTGCAAGCAATAACCCGCCTCACCAGAACGGGGGATAATTACAGATTTCACCTATATAACCCCAGTGCAAAAAACAAGAATCATTTGCATGAAAATCAATCTGAACTTTTTCACGATAGCTCTAGAACAATGGTTACAGAGGATTAATCGTCATCAGTTTGTCATGTTAGAGCAATCAACCTATCACAATGACTCGCAATACTGCCGCTGCTTTCAACATCCCACGAGTTGCTATCTACCGCGCGCTTTTGTCGCAGTAGTTATCGGGACGATTATCGAGCTTTCTCGGCTATGGAGATTAATATGCAACGTGTTACCCAAATGACTGTGGCTGCCCTGTGCGGTGGTTTGTTAATGGCCGCGAGTGTTCCGGCCAACGCTGCAGTTGATGCAAAACTTCTTGAGATGCTCAAGGCCAACGGCTCGATCTCGCAAGCTCAATATGCGGAACTGCAGGCCGAGCTGAGCAAAGACCAGGCCGCTCAAGCGCAGCAACAGCAGGCCATCGCCGCTGCCAGCAGCAAGGCTTCGGACCTGAGCGCTTTCGAGCAGAAAGTGGCCTGGGCCGCCAAGACTCAGTTCAAGGGTGACGTACGCGTTCGTCAGGAAACCATCAAGATCGATGGCCAGAACAACTCCCAGGACAAGGATCGCCAGCGTATCCGTGCCCGTCTGGGTGCCTACACCGAAATCAACCCGCAGGTGAGCACCGGTATCCGTATCGCCACCGGCGGCAGCAACGATGCCCGCTCCACCAACCAGGACCTGGACGGCTACTTCGTCAAGAAAGACCTGTGGCTGGACCAGGGTTACATCGACTACCACCCGGACGCGATCAAGAACCTGCACATCATCGGCGGCAAGATGAACCAGCCGTGGGTGAGCATGGGCGACATCATCTGGGATAGCGACATCAACCCGGAAGGTCTGGCCGTTACCTACAGCCTGCCAATCAGCAAAGGCTTCGAGCTGTTCGGCAGCGCCGGTAACTACACCCTCAAGGACAACATCGACGGCGACGGCACCCAGTTCAAGAACGACCTGCGCCTGAACGCCGGCCAATTGGGTGTCAAGTTCGCACCGATCGACATGCTGAAATTCACCGCCGGCGGCAGTGTTTATCAGTACCAGAACGACAAGGACGCCGCAGCTCTGTCGGTCAACGGCAACAACACCAACCGCTTCCGCCTTCTGGAAGGCTTCGCGCAAATGGACATCAACGGCCTGGCCGTGCCTCTGGCCCTGTACGGCCAGTACGTGGTCAACAACGCCACTGACAGCGACGAAGACACTGGCTGGCTGACCGGCGTGAAAACCAAGGTGTTCGGTTTCAATCTGGACTACAACTACCGCGATACTCAACGTAACGCAGTGGTTGGCGCCTTCACCGACTCCGACTTCGCCAACGGCACCACAGGATCGCGCGGTCACAAGCTGAAAGTGGGCTACGACATCGACAAGAACTTCGCTGTCGGCGCGACCTACTTCCTGACCAAGGCTGACTTCGCCAACACCGCTCGCCGCGATGCTGACGCCAACACCCTGCAGCTGGACGTTGAAGCCAAGTTCTAAGAATGGCTGAGACCCTGCTGCACGCGTGAACCCGGCCTCTAGCCGTTTGCCAGTCATGGCAGGCGGCCAGAGGTTTTTTGTATCTAGACCTCCAGACACGGTCGGCAGCTCCTACACAAGCACCTTATTCCGGGCAGCGATGAATTATTTGATAGGCTTTGCGCTTTCTACGTCTTTATGAAAGATTTCGAATAACTCTTTCTTCCCGGGAGAAAGCATGGACCTGACCCAACTGGAGCTGTTCAAGGCCGTTGCCGAAGAAGGCAGCATCAGCGCTGCGGCCCAGCGCCTGCATCGCGTGCCGTCCAACCTCACCACCCGCATCAAGCAGCTTGAGCAGGAGCTGGGCGTGGATCTGTTTATCCGCGAGAAGCTACGCCTGCGCCTGTCCGCTACCGGCTGGACCTTCCTCACCTATACCCGGCGCATTCTCGATCTGGTGGAAGAGGCCCGCCAGGCCACCTCAGGCACCGAACCCCAAGGCATCTTCGCCCTCGGTTCGCTGGAAAGCACGGCGGCGGTACGCCTGCCCGCCCTGCTCGCCGACTTCCATCAACGCTACCCGAAAGTCGAACTGGACCTGTCCACCGGGCCGTCCGGCGACATGATCGACGGCGTGCTTTCCGGGCGCTTGAGCACTGCTCTGGTCGATGGGCCGCTGCATCACCCGGACCTTGAAGGCATTGAAGTCTTCAATGAAGAAATGCTGCTGATCACCGCTGCCAGCCATGCGCCCGTAGCCCGCGCCCAGGACGTTAACGGCAAGACTGTCTACGGCTTTCGCTCAAACTGCTCCTATCGTCGGCATTTCGAGGAGTGGTTCAAGGCCGACGAAGCGATGCCGGGCAAGATATTTGAAATGGAGTCCTACCACGGCATCCTTGCCTGCGTGACTGCCGGGGCCGGAGTGGCCATCGTGCCGCGCAGCATGCTGGAGAGCATGCCGGGCAGCCGTAACGTCAATGCCTATCCGCTCAATGAAGCCTTTCGCTACCGCACCATCTGGCTGATCTGGCGCCATGGTGCACGCTCGGCGAACCTGACGGCCTTTATCGACATGATCAAACAGCAGCACCCCGAGCCACTGGCCCGGACGGCCTGAACAATCTCAAGGCAGGCGGCGGTAGCGGTAGGCCTGAGTCTGGTAAGGAAAGGCGATGGTCTGCTGCTCGCGCAGGGCCGGATGACTGTGGATCAACTGGCGCAGTTGCCGGGCCACATCCTCGTTCTGCTCAGCGGGCAACGCAGCGATAAAACTCACCGACATGAAGCGCTTGATGATCACTTCTTCGGCCGTGCCAGTATGGCTATAACCGAAACAGCTCAGCTGCGGCTCGGCGAAGTAACGCCCGGTAAAGGCATCGCGCCATTTGCCATTGTGGAAGCGCGGCGTGTCGCCTTCATAAGGGGTGATGATCTCGGTGATCGCCGCCACCCAGTCCACCGATTCATCACGCACGTTCCAGATCAGCCCCAACTGCCCGTCGGGCTTGAGCACCCGATGGATCTCGGCCAGGGCCGCCTCGCTGGCAAACCAGTGAAAGGCCTGGGCGCAGGTCACTGCGTCGGCGGTCTGTGGGTCGCAGGGGATCTTATCGGCGGTGCCTTCGAGGATGCTCAGCTGCGGCAAGCTCTTGACGAACTCATCGCGCATGGCGGCCACCGGCTCGACGGCGAGGATATCGTGACTGACCGAGCTGAGCAGGCGGGTGAACTTGCCGGTGCCGGCACCAAGGTCGATCACAGTCGACTCGGCCTGGATGCCAAGCTCTTCAGCCAGCCAGGTCTTGAGGCCCTCCGGATAGTCAGGACGGCCCTGGGTGTACGTCGTGGCCTGGGTGGAAAAGCCTTTTTGCGCGGATTGGTGGACGCCGGTCATGGTTGCCTCCTGAATCGATTAGCGCGCCTTTCGCAGGAGCGGCTTCAGCCGCGAGGGCGCTCTCCCGGCTAAAGCCGGTCCTACAGGTCATCTGTTGACAGTCCCGTGTCAGCACCTATCCCTTGGATACAACGGCTGCGTTTATACACCTGCGACAAGTCCATTTGCAGGTGGACCATGATAGAACACGGCGTTAACCTGCTGCTTTTCATTTAATCATCTGCCCCTGCCCATCGAGACCGCTATGCCCCTGAATCTGGACACCGTCATCGACCGCCACGCCACCGGCAGCAAGAAGTGGAGCCAGTACCCCGCTGACGTCCTGCCAATGTGGGTGGCTGACATGGATTTCCCGGTCGCCCCGGTCATCATCGAAGCCCTGCAAAAACGCCTTGAGCACCCGATGCTCGGCTATTGCGTGGCCCAGGACAGCCTGCGCCAGACCTTGGTCGAGCATTTGTGGAGCGCTTATGGCTGGCGGGTCGAGCCTCAGGAACTGATCTTCCTGCCCGGCGTGATGCCCGGCGTCAATATGGCCCTCAACGCCCTGGTGCGTCCCGGCAAGCCGGTGATCGTGCAGACCCCCAACTACTCGCCCCTGCTGCTGTGTGCCGCCAACTGGAGTCTGCCTCGGGTTGACCTGCCGTTCAGCGCCGATGCCAATGGCGAGTACCACACCGATATCGCCGCCCTGAAGAAAGCCCTGCCCGGCGCCGGTGCCTTCGTCATGAGCAACCCGCACAACCCGCTGGGCAAAGTGTTCAGCCGCGAGGAGCTGCAACAGATCGGCGACGCCTGCCTGGCCAACGACACGCTGATCATCAGCGATGAAATCCATGCCGATATTCTGTTCGACGGACGCAAACACACGCCGATCGCCTCGCTGAGCCCGGAACTGGCGCGACGCACCATCACCCTGATGTCGGCGAGCAAGGCCTATAACATTGCGGGCCTCAAGACCGCCTTCGCCATCGTCCAGGACCCGGAGTTGCGTCACCGCTTCAACAGCGGTCGCCTGGACATGGTCGACAGCGTCAACGCCATGGGTCTGGAAGCCACGCAGGTGGCCTACGCTCAGGGCGGCGAATGGCTGGCCCAGGTGCAGGCCTATCTGCAGGCCAACCGTAATTATCTGGCTGACGCCCTGAAAACCCGCTTTCCGGGGATCCAGATGCATTTGCCGCAAAGCACCTATCTGGCCTGGCTGGATTGCTCGGGCCTGGGTCTGGTCAATCCGCAGAAGTTCTTTCTGGAAAAAGCCAAAGTCGCCCTGAGCGCCGGGCCTGAGTTCGGTGAGGACTGCAAACAGTACGTGCGCCTGAACTTCGGCTGCCCACGGCCATTGCTGGAAGAAGGTCTGGCGCGGATGGAGCGGAGTCTGCAGGGTCTGTGAGGGATTGAGGCGCAGAATTGAAATGGGATTCTGTGGGAGCGAGGCTTGCCCGCGAAATTAACAGCGCGACACGTCAGACACACCGCGTCATGGCCTTCGCGGGCAAGCCCGGCTCCAACGAA
This sequence comes from Pseudomonas sp. JUb42, assembly GCF_024807945.1. Taxonomy (GTDB): domain Bacteria; phylum Pseudomonadota; class Gammaproteobacteria; order Pseudomonadales; family Pseudomonadaceae; genus Aquipseudomonas. The sequence continues at coordinate 153,787 of NZ_JANUFD010000005.1, forward strand.
TCATCCACCTCATCTGTAGAGGTGCACCATTCACACCCCCACATCATCCTCCACCGGCCGGCTCGCCCGGTAACTCCCCGGGTTCTCCCCGGTCCACTTCTTGAACGCCCGGTGAAATGCACTGGGCTCCTGAAAGCCCACCATCACGGCGATATCGCCAATGCTCAGCCGCGTCTGGCGCAATTTCTGCTGGGCGATGCCGCGGCGCACTTCGTCCTTGATCTCCTGGAAGGCACAGCCTTCGCGTTCCAGTCGGCGGCGGAAGGTCGTCTGGCTCAGGTGCAGTTCCCGGGCCATTTCCACCAGGGTCGGCCACTGCCCGTAATGGCTGTTGCGCAGCCGTTGATAGACCTGGGCGGCCAGGCCTTGCTGGTTGCGGAAGCGGATAATCAACCAGTGCGGCGCGGTGCGCAGGAAGGTCTTCAGGTTGGCCAGGCTCTGCACCACCGGCAGGCGCAGGTACTGGCTGGAGAACTCCACTTCAGTGCGATTGCCGCCAAACGTCAGGTTGAAGCCCCACAGCAACGAGTCATCGGCCATGCGCGGGCGGCCGTGCTGCAATTGCACCCGGTCCAGGGCGATGCGCCGCCCGCTGAGCCAGCACAGCAGGCTGACGATCAGCTGCAGGAAGGTTTCCACGCCAAAACGCAGGCGTTCATCGCCCTCGCCCCAACTGTCGACACAGATGATCGCGCGCTGGCCGCGAATCACCAGGCTGCCGCGAAAATCACGCAGGAACAGGGAGAAGTTGCCCAGGCACTGGCGCAAGGCCTTTTCCAGATTGGGCTCCTGAATCAGCCCACGGCAGATCAGCGCAAAGCTGCCCCTGGGCATGCCGTGGGAATCAAGGCAGAAAAACTCGTCGTCCAGCTCGCGCAGCAGAATCAGCCACAGTTGCGCAAAAGCGCTGACCGACACCCGCCCGTCCGGCTGCTGCAGCACGGCTTCGTCAATGCCTGCCTCGGCCAGCACGGCCTGGCGGCGCAACGGCTGTTCGCGCAAGGCGTAGGTCACGGTCTGCACGTAATAGACCGCGACTGAATCCTTTTCCTGCATGCCCGGTTTTTCCTTCTTATTTGCTCAGAGCCGACCTCTGAGGGTGCCAATGGTAAAGAACGCCAACGCATCTGGACAGTTTCGACATAGGCCCCGACAGGATGCGCGCCCTAGACTGCGCCGCCTGCCGTGAAAGCGTCTTTACTTTTTATTTTCAACAACAGTTCCAGGGAGTCGACATGAGCAATAACGAGGTTTATATCGTCAGTGCGCTGCGCACCGCCATCGGTGGTTTCGGCGGCTCGCTCAAGGACGTCTCGCCCATCGAACTGGGCACCCAGGTCAGCCGCGCCGCCCTGCAACAGTCCGGGCTTGAAGCCGGGCACATCGGCCATGTGGTCATGGGCCATGTCATCCCCACCGAAGTACGCGACGCCTACCTGTCGCGGGTGGTGGCCATCGAGGCCGGGCTGAGCAAGGACACTCCAGCGTTCAACGTCAATCGCCTGTGCGGCTCGGGCCTGCAGGCCATTGTTTCCGGGGCCCAGGCGCTGATGCTCGGCGATGCCCAAGCGGTATTGGCCGGCGGCAGCGAGTCCATGAGCCGTGGTGCCTACATCATGCCGCAAGCCCGCTGGGGTGCGCGCATGGGCAATATCCAGGCGCTGGACTATATGCTCGGCGCCCTGCATGACCCGTTCGCCAATATCCATATGGGCATCACGGCAGAAAACATCGCCGAACACTACGGCATTACCCGTCAGGATCAAGACGCCCTGGCCCTGGTCAGCCAGCAACGCGCCACCCGCGCCATTGCCGAAGGCCGTTTCACCGGTCAGATCGTGCCAGTGGAAATCGCTACCCGTAAAGGCACCGTGCAGTTCTCGGTGGACGAGCATGTGCGCAGCGATGTTAGCGAAGAACAATTGGCGAAAATGAAACCGGCGTTCAAGAAGGACGGTACGGTCACCGCAGGCAACGCCTCGGGGCTGAACGACGGTGCAGCGGCATTGGTCATGGCCACTGGTGCGATGGTTCGTGAACAGGGCCTCAAGCCCCTGGCCCGCCTGGTCGCCTACGCCCATGCCGGGGTTGAGCCATCGATGATGGGCCTGGGGCCAATTCCGGCGACGCGCACGGTCCTGGAGAAAGCCGGGCTGACCGTCGCTGATCTGGATGTCATCGAGTCCAACGAGGCTTTTGCCGCCCAGGCCTGCAGCGTCGCACGCGAGCTGGGCTTCGACCCGGACAAGGTCAACCCCAACGGCTCGGGCATTTCCCTCGGCCACCCGGTCGGCGCCACCGGCGCAATCATCGCCACCAAGGCCATCCACGAACTGCACCGGATCCAGGGCCGCTATGCTCTGGCGACCATGTGCATCGGCGGTGGCCAGGGTATCGCCGTACTGTTTGAACGGGTCTGAACGGAGAAATCATCATGAGTCTGCACAATATTGCCGTGATTGGCGCTGGCACCATGGGCAATGGTATTGCCCAGGTCTGCGCCACGTCCGGCCTGCCGGTCACCCTGCTGGATATCTCCGATGCCGCCCTCGAGCGTGGCATGGCGACGATTCGCAAGAACCTGGAGCGTCAGGTCAACAAGCAGGTGATCACTGAAGATGAGGCGGCCAGTGCGCTGCATCGCATCCACTGCACCACCGACTACGCCTCGCTGAACGACGCCGACTGGGTGATCGAGGCCGCCACGGAAAACCTCGAACTCAAACTGCGCCTGCTCAAGCAGATCGCCGAGCACGTCAGCGCTGACTGTGTGATTGCCTCCAACACTTCGTCGCTGTCGATCACTCAATTGGCGGCCAGTGTGGCCAATCCCGAGCGCTTCATCGGTCTGCACTTCTTCAATCCGGTGCCGATGATGGGCCTGATCGAGGTCATTCGTGGCCTGCAAACCAGCGATCTGACGCACTTCCAGGCCCTGGAAATGGCCGCACGCCTGAACAAGACCGCGATCACCGCCGGCAACCGCCCAGGCTTTGTGGTCAATCGCATTCTGGTGCCGATGATCAACGAAGCCATTCTGGTCTTCCAGGAAGGCCTGGCCAGCGCCCAGGACATCGATGACGGCATGCGCCTGGGCTGCAACCAGCCTATCGGCCCGCTGGCCCTGGCCGACCTGATCGGCCTGGACACCCTGCTGGCGATCATGCAGGCCTTCCATGAGGGCTTCAACGACAGCAAATACCGCCCCGCGCCACTGCTCAAGGAAATGGTCGCGGCCGGTTATCTGGGGCGCAAGACCGGGCGCGGCTTCCACACCTATAACTGACCGGTCTTGTTCTTGAGAATCTCCAGCACCGCATTGGCGGCGTTGGACAGCAATGAAGTCGGTCGGGCGATGACACTGATGCGTCGCTCGACCGGGATCGGCAGTTGCACATAATCAAAAGCGCCACCGGCCTCGGGCAACAGCGCCCTGGGCAAAATGCTCAGGCAATGGCCCTTGGCGACCAGATCGAGCAAGGTATCGACATTGCTCAGCTCACCGCGATGAATCAGGCGCAACGGCACCGAGGCCAACTGGCTGTGCAGGCGCTCGACGCCGGGGTGACGCCAGGACACATAGCGGATCGCCTGGACCAATTCGTGGAAGTTGCGGGTTTGCGGCCATTTGCTGCGCGCCGTGACCAGTACGTAGTCATCGCGCCAGTGATGGTGTTCGAGGTGATGGTCGTCCAGCGTAGTGCTGGGCATGATCAGGATATCGGCCGAGTCCTTGTGCAGGACCTCAAGCGAAGGATTCTGCTCGCTGCTGTGCACAACGCTCAGGTGCACTTCCGGGTAGCGCTGCGACAGCGACTCGATCGCCGCTTCCAGTGTGGTTTCCTGGATATGGGTGAAGTAGTGGACGCTGACACTGCCGCCTACGGCATTTTTTTTAGTTGTTCCAGGGTCGCCATGATCTGCCCCAGGGTCTGGTTGATCACCTGGCCTTCGGGAGTCAGGGTGCAACCACTGCGGCTACGTACGAACAAGCGCTTGTTGAAGAAGTCTTCGACTTCCTTGATGGCGTAGCTGATGTTGGACTGGCTGACGCCGAGGATGGCGGCGGCTTCGGAAAACGAACCTTGCAGCGCGACGGTCTGCACGACTTTAAAGAAGTGGGTTTTCATGGGGCGACTCTCACGGGAGCACGAAGGCAACCGCAGCGGCCACCGCACCCCGAACCGCATGGCGACGGATACACAGGAGCGAGGCGACCTGTCCGGGTTGCCGGATATTGTTCAGAACAGCGGTGGCACGCCCGGCGTCCGGGCGTGCCTTCAGGCATAGGGTCACGGATGGCAATCCGTGCCAACCATTACAGTGTTCTGGTTCCGCAACCCCGAAACCGTGCAGCCTGCATGGCTCAGTCGTTCTCGGTCCAGTCAAAATCCATTTGCAGCGCGGTACGCTCGGCCAACTCGCGGCTGTGCAGACGCTCGACCATATGCAGGCTCATGTCGATACCGGCGGAAATACCCGCCGACGTCACGAAGGCGCCCTCATCGACCCAGCGCAGGGTGCTGAGCACGTCCACTGACGGGAACATCTCCTTGAGGTCGTTGATATCTTCCCAGTGAGTGGTGACCTGCTTGCCCGCCAGCTTGCCGGTCTTGGCTACCAGGAAGGCGCCGGTGCAGACCGCCGCCACGACACGCTCGGGCACCGATTGATCGCTGATCCAGCGAATCACGTCGGGCTTTTCCAGCTCGCCGGTCACCACGCCACCGGGCACGATCAGGCAATCGATGTGCGGGTGATCGGAGATGGAGAAATCCGGGTCCACTTTCAGCCCGGCGCGGGCACGTACCGGCGCGGTGCTGCGCCCTACGGTAAAGACATTGAACAGCGCGCGGTCATCGCGGCTGTTGCGGGCATGCATGCGCGTCGCCGTCGTGAAGACTTCATAAGGTCCGGCAAAGTCGAGAACTTCAACGTCATCAAAAACGTAGATACCAATGTTGATCGACACGAGTGCACTCCTCGGCCTGCTTGCGCGGCCGCCATTCATAGATAATTTGAAATAACTGGATCTGTTGCTGACAGACCTCAGGTTAACGAGTACAACTACGGCCAACCACTGTCCCAAATGCCAATATCCGGTAACATCGCGCCATGAAAAATCATCTCGTCGTTGCGTTGATCTATAACCAGCTTTGCACCTTCGAATTTGGCTGCACGGTTGAAGTCTTTGCCCTGAAAAGGAAGGAACTCGGCGTGCCCTGGTACGAGTTCGCCACCTACCCGGTGGATGAGGGGCCGATCACCGCCGCCGGGGGCATTACCATCGTGCCGACGGGCGAAGTACTGCTGGAAAACGCCGACACCATCATCGTGCCGGGCTGGCGCGGGGTTGAATCAGAGGTGCCGCAAAAGCTGATCGAACAGCTGCAGGCGGCCCATGCCCGAGGCGCGCGGATCTGTTCGATCTGCACCGGCGCCTTTGTCCTCGCGGCCGCCGGGCTGCTCGAAGGTCAGCGCGTGACCACCCACTGGCGCTATACCGATCTGCTGGCCAGCATGTACCCCGGCCTGACCGTGCAGCCCAACGAGTTGTATGTCGATGAAGGCAATATCGTCACCGCAGCCGGCTCGGCGGCGGGCCTGGACATGATGCTGCACCTGGTGCGCAACGATCACGGCGCCAAGGTGGCGAACATGGTCGCTCAGCGCATGGTTATCCCGCCCCATCGCGACGGCGGCCAGTCGCAGTACGCCTCACGCCAACTGGTGTCGAGCGGTGATGGTCAGGTATCCAAGCTGATGGACTGGATCCGCAGCGACCTGCAACACCCCCACACCATCAAGGAAATGGCCGACCGTGCCGCCGTCAGCACCCGCACCCTGCACCGCAGCTTCATGGACAGCACGGGGCTTACGCCTTATGACTGGCTGTTGGGCGAGCGCATCGCCTATGCCAAGGAGCTGTTGGAGTCCTCGCACCGGCGTCTGACGGAGATTGTCGAAGCGGCGGGTTTCGGCTCGGAAGAGTCATTCCGCCGGCACTTCCGGAATCTGGTGGGGATCAGCCCGAGCAGTTATCGCAAGCAGTTTGCGCGAGCTTAGTACTGTTGGAGCGTGGCTTGCCCGCGAAGGCCTCGACACGGTATTTCTGATACTGCGCATCGCCTGATTCGCGGGCAAGCCACGCTCCAACGGGCCCAGTACCTCACCCATAAATCGCGGCTACCAACCCATCCGCCACCTCCCCCCAGGCCCCGGCGACTGCGGTGTTGGTCAGGCACACCAGGCTGATCCGCGCCTCTGGATCGACCCAGTAATGACAGCCATACAAGCCGCACCAGGACCAGGTCCCGGCGCCCTGCCGTTGCCCGGCCACTACCGGATCGGTCAATAACAGCGGCCCCAGGCCGAACTTCCAGCCCGGCCCGCGATGGCTGATTTCGTTATCGCCAATGGCATTGCCCAGCAATAGCGCAGTGCTGGCCGGTTGCAGCAAGGGCGCGCCACCCAGACGCAGGCATTCGAGCACACGCAGGTACTCATCAGCCGTACCCAGCAAACCCGCGCCAGCCGAGGGATAGCCCTGACGATCAGGCGTCAGCCGGGCCTGACACCCGTCGATTTCCAGCACCTCATCGACCGCCATGGGCAGCCCGCCGTCCTTGTAGGCCCGTGGCAGGATTTGACCGGTTTCCCGTTCGAACGAGGTCGCGGTCATACCCAGCGGCCCGGTGACCCAACGGGCGATGGCGTCCGGCAATGCCAGACCACCGGCAGCTTCGATCACCGCGCCAAGCACATCAGTGGCCAATGAGTAACGCCAGGCGCTGCCGGGTTCGAATAGCAGGGGCGCATCGGCCAGACGTCGCAGATTCTCGTCCATTCCGAACGCCACCTGATCCAGCCCATCCGACACCCCTGCCCGCTCATAGGGATTACCCGGCGGCATCTCGAAGCCGTAGCCCAGGCCTGCGGTATGGGACAGCAGATGGCGCAGGCAAATGACCGGCCCACGCCCATCGGCAAGCCGGGGCCGAAACCCCGGCAACCAACGGCCGACGGCCGCGTCGAGTTGCAGCAGCCCCAACTCGCACAGCCGCAAGACACAGACCGAGGTCAGCAACTTGCTCAAGGAGGCCAGGCGAAAGCGCGTTTGCCGGGTAATCCTTTGCCCGGCTTCACGATCCGCCCAACCAAGGGCACCGGCATAGCGCAACTTGCCTTCCTGAGCCACTAACAACACACCGCCGACAATTTGGCCGCGAGCAGTCACATCACGCCAATAGTCGCCAACACGCGCAATCGTGACAGACCCCAATCCTGTGGGCGCGAGGCTTGCCCGCGAAAGCAATGTTTCAGACGCAGGAGATACAGCGGATGTACCGGCCTCTTCGCGGGCAAGCCTCGCTCCCACGGGATGGGTGCGCTTATAAGGCACGCAAAAATATCTCGCTATACACCTGCGCCGAATGCCGAATCGGATTGGTATGGGAGCAACCATCGGCAAACGCCATGCGCCCCACCCGTTCGGCATCCCGATCGTCGATGCCCAGGGCGCTCAAGCGATGGGGAATGCCGATCTGTTCGCGCAGGCCCAGCAACCAGTCCATTACCCCGCTGAAACCGGCGCGAGGCAGGTCGAGGAAACGCGCCAGATCGTTCATCTGCGGCCCCAGCACGGCGGCGTTGGCCTCCAGCACATAGGGCAGCAGAATGGCGTTGAGCAAACCGTGATGGTGATCGTACAGCGCCCCAAGGGTCTGGGCGATGGCATGCACGCCGCCCAGACCGCGCTGGAACGCCGCCGCACCAAGGCTCGAAGCCACCAGCATCTGCTGTCGCGCGTCGAGATCGCTGCCATCGGCCACGGCCAGGGGCAAGTAGTGCTTGATCAACTGCATGCCCTTCACTGCCACGGCCTCGGCCATGGGGTGGTACATCGGCGAGCAATAGGCCTCCATGCAGTGGGTCAAGGCATCGACGCCGGTGGCAGCGGTCAAATGTGCGGGCAGTTCAAGGGTCAGGGTCGGGTCGAGAATCGCCACCCGCGGCATCATCCGCGCGTGCAGGATGGTGCGCTTGACCCGCGCCTCTTCGTCGGTAATGACCGAGGCGCGACCGACTTCCGAGCCGGTCCCGGCGGTGGTCGGCAAGGCCACAATCGGCGCGATGCCCAAAGGGTCAACGCGCAGATGGTTATCGCCGATATCCTCGAAATCCCACAGCGGACGGCTTTGCCCCGACATCAGCGCCACAGCCTTGGCCGCATCCAGGGCCGAGCCGCCACCAAAGGCGATTACACCGTCATGCTCGCCCCGCTGATAGGCCAGCAGCCCCTGGGCGACGTTATGGCCGGTGGGGTTGCCCTTGACCTGATCGAACAGCCCGCAGCTGCCAAGCGCGTCGGAGCAATCGGCAACGGCTGAACGAATCATCGTCGTGCTGCCGAGAAACTGATCGGTGATCAGCAAGGGCCGCGTAATACCCGCCACCCGGCAGGCGTCAGCCAGTTCGCGAACGCGGCCAGCACCCACGCGAATGGCGGTCGGGTAGTTCCAGTTAGCGTTATTCATGGGCTCAGCTCCAGGTGATCAGGCCGACCGGCAGCAGACCGATCAGCAGGCGAATACCGAAGGCGACCATGAACAGCCCGGTGACGATGTCGATAGTCTTTTTCATCCGCGCATAGCGCTGCTGCACCGAAGGAATGGAGAACAGCGTGGCCAGCAGGACGAACCAGGAGATCGCCAGCACGGCAATGATCGAGACCCCGGCGGTGCGCACCCACATCGGCATGCCTGGCGTGGTCACGGTAGTGAACACGCTGGTGTAGAACGCCAGCGCCTTGGGATTGGTCATGTTGGTCAGCAGACCGAAGCGGTAGGCGCGACCGAGGTTTTGAATCCCCAGGGAAGCGATATCCCGAGGCTTGGGCTGGCTGCCAGCATTGCGCAGGCTCTTGGTGCCCAGCCAGGTCAGGTAGGCGCCGCCAAGCAATTGCAGGCCCGGTTGCACCCACGGCAGTTGCTGGAATATCAGGCCCAGGCCGGTGGCGGCCAGCAAGGCCCAGATAATGCTGCCCGATGCGACTCCCAGACCCGCGCAGATTCCCTGTTGCCGGGACTGGCTATACGACAGTTGGGTAATGACCAGAAAGTTCGGACCGGGGCTGATGATCAGCACGATAAAGGCGCCGGCCAGGGCCGTGAGCAAAGTGATCTCGGACATAAGTAGTTTCCTTTCAAGTATGAAGTTGAGTGTTGGCGAAACGAATTAACCGGCCAGGGCGGGCAACACCCTGGCAACGCCCAGCGCCTCAAGGCACGACTGCACCGCTTCGCGCGCCTGCAGGGGCGCGCGGCATGTCGGGTCGAGGGTGGGCACGTAGTGGTTGTAGAAAAGGCAGCCTTCCACCGCCGGCCCCAGCACCCACAGGCGCTCATGCCGCGAGCCGTCGCTGCGCCGGGCGCGGTGATGTCGGTCGATGTCGAGACCATCGGCGGGATAGTCATGGGCAGCGCGCAGCTGGCCCTGACGCAGCAGGTCATCAAGCAGCGGGTGGCGCTGGCAGGACAAACCGCTATGGGCGTTGCGCGCCTGGATCAGGCTGTCCACGTCCACACTCATGAACGCAGGGCCGGACATGGGCTGCAATCGATAGCCCGTGGCCTGCTCGCTCACCCGCATCGGCGGCAGCACCTGCACCACCCCGGCGTCGATCAAGGCCAGCAAGTCCTCGTAGCGTTCCTTTTGCGGACCACCCACCAGGCGGTTGGATACCCCGGACCAGCAGCCGTAGAAATCCAGGGTCGAGTCTTCATCGAGGCCGTCGTGATCCACCGCCAGGCGCAGCAGATCGCGATAATCGCGCCAGACTTCCAGGGCTTGCTTGAGCGGGCTTTGCCGGGTGCCCAGGCGACTGAGGGCCAGATCGCTGTCGATCCACTGACGAAACCAGTCGGCGTAATCCCGGGCATCACCCTGCCAGCCTTCGCTGCTCATCCATTGGTAGGGGTCAAAGTCACCGTAGATCTCGGCCAATTGGCCGAATAGCGCCTCGCGCACCGGTTTCTCCATGGCGCCGCATAAACGAACCTGCAATTGCGCCAGGTGCTGTGCGCCGAATTGCCGGGCCTTGGCCTGGTAGAACCGCGCGCGCATTTCATCGGCGATCAGGGGCAGCAGGTCGCGACGGAAATCCAGACGCCGATCGCCGCAAGCCTTGCGCAAGGTGTCGATGGCTGCCGCAGTGAAATACAGGCGCGGGAGGCCCGGGCTCTTGCCTTCCTGCCACTGCGGCCGGGCATGAAACGGCAGGCCACTGCGAGAAAACAGAAACAGCTGCGGCTCACTCCCCGACGCCTGATAACGCCAACGCTGGCCATCACGCACATAACGCCCGCCCCGCCCCTGAGTCAGGGCGGCCAGAGTATCCATGGCAGTCAGGCCCAAACCCTCAATGGCCACGCGTTGACCGGTGACCGGCCCCCCTGCGGCCATCAGCGCGTCCTGTCCGGCAGTGTCATGGCCTGTCGTAAGAAACATCCCGTCCGCTTCGTAGGAATCGCCATGCTCGTCACGCAGCACATACCCCTCGCCACGGGGACGACAGGCGACGATACGTTCAGCGTGATGGCGAATCTCTATGTGCGCCGGGCACAGCTCCAATAGCAGCCGATAGCTGTCCTGCAGATAACGCCCCAACAGCTTGCGCGGGACAAAATCGCCGTAAGCCACAGGCCGTCCAGCGCTGCCCAGATGGCCGCGCTCATCCAGCACAATGCCCTGGGCATGACACCACTGGAGAAACCCCGGCATTGGCGCCGTGCTGACAGGAAAAGCCGTGGAAAACGCAGTCAACTGCCCTGCCATGGTATTGAGCATCAGGTAGTCCGGCTGCTCGGCCCAATGCAGGCCGCCGCCCGGCTCCTGCGGGTCGAAGATCTCGACCAGCAGACGCTGGCCGGGCCATTCCCGAGCCAGGCCCAACAGTTGTTCCAGCACGCTAAGGCCTCTGGAGCCCATGCCGACGATGGCGATTGTGTGCATGACGTGTTCCTTGTCCATGAAGCGTCCTCACCAACGGTTCGATTCAAAAAAGAACTGCGGCACCGGCAACGCGCTGCCTTCGGCCAGGGCCTGGCGATACAGGCGCTGCCCCACGGCGAGGTCGAGCACGCCGAGGCCGAAGGGCGAGAAGATCGTTGGCAGGTCCGGGTCGAGGGTCACCTCACCGAGCATCAGTTGCGCCAGAGTGCCGGTGATAAAGGCGCGGCTCTGATAGCGCTGCACCGCCAGGTCCGGCGAGGTATTGGCCTTGAGGCAGTGCTCGACGTCATCCAGCAGGTTATTGGCGCTGGCGATGATTTCCGGGCCGAGGTCGCGCAGGGAAATATTCAGCAGCAACTGATCGGCACGGAAACGCCGGTCTAGCACATAAGGGCTGGGCGCGGTGGTAGCGAACAACAGGACATCGGCGTCCAGCGCTTCTTCCAACTCGACCAGGCGGGTTTGCAGACGCCCTTGTCGCGCGCCGTGGGCCATCAGGGCCTGGGCGGATTCCAGGTGCTGGTCGTGGATCATCACCTCGCCCAGTTCCCAGCCATCACTGACGAACAGGTCGACAATGCTGCGGGCGATAAACCCGGCGCCAATCACTGCCAGGCGCCGAACCTGTTTGCGCTGCCCCAAAATCCAGCGCGCCGCCAGCACCGCCGAGGCCGCCGTACGCATAGCGCTGATTCGCGACGCTTCCAGGCAGGCATAGGCATAACCGGTGTCGGCATCGTTGAGGATCAGCACCGCCGATGCTCGCTGCAGCCCCGACTGGATATTGCCGGGGAAGCTGGAAATCCATTTGATCCCGCTCACCGCAGGCGTGCCGGACAGGCTGGCAGGCAGCGCGATAATCCGGTTGGCCGGGGCCTCGGGAAAGCGCAGAAAATAGCTGTCCGGGTTGATCGAGCGCCCGGCATGGTGCTCCAGATAGGCGTGACGCACGTCCTCGATACAGGCATTGGGGTGGGCCGCCAGCAGCCGCGCCACGGTTTGGCCATCGACCACATGAAAAGGCGCCTGCTGTTTTTCCGCGTGCAGCCAGGTGGTGCGGGTTTCATCGATGGGCATGTCGTCCAGGGTCATGCCCAGTACGCCTCGCCCAAAGCGCTGCTCGACCCAGTCATCGTCGTACAGCGTGTCGAGGTAGCGATCGCCCCAGTCCGGCGACAACGCCACCACCACCGAACCCGGCGCGATGCGCTCGCGCCAGGCATGCACCGCCGAAATCACCGTGGCCGTGGAGCCGCCGACCAACAAGCCCTTGTTCCTCGCCAGCAGCCGCGACATGGCCACCGTATGGGCTTCCGGAACCATTTCCAGGGCATGAATACCTTCGACATTGAAGATCGGCGGCCGCTGGCTGGTACCCAGGCCGGGAATGAAGCGCTTGCCCGCCGGGGTGCCGAAAGTCACCGAGCCGATGCTGTCCACGGCAATGATTCTGGTCTGGGGATGATGGCGCTGGAAATACTGTACGCAGCCCATCAGCGTGCCGGTGGTCCCAGCGCCGACGAACAGGTAATCGACATGACCGAATCGCTGACCGATTGAACGCGCCGTCGTGCGGGCATGGGCGCGGGGATTGGCAGCATTTTCGTACTGATTGAGCCACACATAGCGTGGATCAGCCATGATCTTGTCACGAATCAGCGCGATCCGCGTGCCGAGGAATCCGCCATTGGCATCGGCGGTTTCGACCTTGATCACCTCGGCGCCATAGCTGTGCATCATGCGAATGTTATGGGCCGAGCTATTGGGATCGACTACGCAGGTAAAGCGAATGCCGCGCTCGGCGCAGATCATCGCCAGGGCCACACCGAGGTTGCCGGACGACGACTCGATCAGCACGGTATCCGGCTTGATCAGGCCACGGCCTTGCAGGTCATCGACCAGGCCTACGGCGGTCTTCAGCTTGATGGAACCGGCCGGGTTGAGGGATTCCAGCTTGAGATAAAACTCATGGCCCAACCCGGCGACTTTCAGGAACGCCTGATCGTGAACGATATCGGAAAGTTTGTCGTACATGATCAGCGCCTCACTCGGCCAGGGCCGGCTGTGGCTGAGCGACCGACACCGCACGGCCAAGGGCATTGGCGATGCGCTCGGCGCGCAGGGCCATCAGGGAGAACGACTGGCTGTCGCTGATACCATGGCTGCGTTCGGACAAACCATTGACCCACACCTGCACATCGCACTCGCCCTGGGTCGCTACGTGGTAGTCGCGGTCGATGACCAGACCGCCGTCGATATCGGCCTGTAGCCAGGGTTGCAGGTTGCTCAGCAGCGGCGGAATCAGGTGCTGCTGAAAGCCGGTGCCCAGCACCACCACGTCCACTTCCACCACTTCACTGCGCTGGCTGAAGCTGTCAGTGAGGGTCACGCGGTAACCTTCGGCAATTTGCTCGATGGCGCTGATCGCCCGATAGGCATAGGTGCGCAGACGCTCGCGCCCGGTGATGCGGTCCTCGTAAATCAGGGAAAACAGCTTGCTGCTCTCATCCGGATCGATGCCCGCGTAATTGGTCGAGCGGCTCCAGTCGAGGAAGGTGTGGCGCTCGGCGTGGCTGAGGCTATGGAAGTAATCGACATGATCCGGAGCGAACACGCGATTGGGAAACTGGCCCAGTTGGGTGAGCTTGAAGCCCGCAGAACGGTGCACCGAATGCACTTCGATATCGCTGCGACGACTGAGCAATTCCAGCACCGACTCGCTGGCACTCTGCCCCGAACCCACCACCAGCCAGCGCTTGGGCAATTGTTCGCCGAACGCCTGCACGCGGCTCAGGAACTGCGAGGTATGAAACAGACGCGGCCCGAGCAGGCCCTGAAAAGCCTCCGGCACCCGAGGCACGCTGCCCGTGGACAGCACCAGATTGCGCGTTGTGAAGCGGCCCTGGGCGGTATCGACGCGCACCTGGCTCAGGCGGCCGTTACGAATGATCGGCAATACTTCACTGACCGGCGCCGAGAAATGGGTGTGGGCGTCAACCTGGCGGGAGACCCAGGCGACGTAATCCGACCACTCATGACGGCTGGCCGGACGCCCCAGCAGGCCGAAGTCGAACAGCCGGCCCTGGCTCTTCAGGTACATGGCGAAGGAAAAGCGGCTGCGCGGGTTGCGTGGCGTGACCAGATCACGAAAGACGTGGTGATTGATGTCGGTGCCGGTCAGCAGCAATTCGGGGTGCCACTGGGTCTCGGCCGCGCTCTCCAGGTAGCGCAGGGACAGGCGGGCCAACGGCGTGTTGTCGTCCCGGGCGTCCTCGAAAACGCAGGACAGGGCAATGCCGGCCGGGCCGAAGCCAATACAGATTGCATCAGAGTGTTGCGCTGATAAGTGTTCCATACAGAGGTCATCCATCGTGAAGTAATTGGCAAAACAACAGGTTCAATCGGCCACAGGCAGCAGCCCGTCAGGGGTCAGGTGCCAGACCCGATTGCAGGCGCCCCGGCATTCGCCCTGGTCGAAACCGACATCGCCCAGGGGCGTGCGCCAGGTCGAGTGATTCAGGGCATCCAGCAGGCGGGTACGGCGCAGCCCGCGTCCGGCCAACTGGCCGAGAACGTGGAACAGCAGCAGGCTTTCGCGGTAATAGGTCTGCGGCAGGCCATCGAATAGCGCCTGATGAAAGAGCGTCGCCGGGCAGGCAGCGGCGCCCTGCCCGGCCACGCCAAAGCCGATCACCCAAGTGTGCGGGTCGTCGCTGGCGGCAACGCCGAGATAAGGCGACGCAGCGTCATCGGTGAGGATCAGCGGCCGCTGGCTGCCTGCGGTCCGGCGCGCCTGCCAATGCTCGCGGCTGCTGCGCAGGCGTCCGGCAAAGATCTCGACCTCGGCCTGATCGCGCGTGGCAAGCTGCGCTAAACCCGTCTGACTGGCGGCAGCGGCAATTGCCTGGGCCAACGCCTGACCATGGGCGCTTTCGTCAGCATCGATATGCAGCGACTGCCAGCCGCGCTGACCGATAAAACGCAGCAGATCCTTGGCCAATTGCCGATCTGACGGGCAGAAACGGAAGACGTTGTGATGATCCAGGGTCAGGCGATCCAGGGTCGCGGCCGGGGTCAGCAAGGCAATCCCCGCCGCCCGATAGATCGGCACCGCCCCCAGGGCCGCATCAGAGGAGAAATGCCCGACGATCATATCCGCGCCCCACTGCACCATTTCCCGAGCCACCTCGGCGCCACGCTCACGATGAGCGCCATCGTCGAGAAAGTGCCACTGCACCTGAGCCAGCGCCGGGATGCTGTTGCGGGCCGTAGCCAGGGCGCGCATGAAGGTGCGGGCATGGGGCGTGTCGGCCGGATCGAACAGCGCCGATACGCCGACCTTGAGACGTACCCCGCTCATGGCTGCACCGCCGCGAATGCAGGGGCCGTCACGCCGACACGCTGCGGCGAAAACATTGACCAACTGCCGCTCCGGGGCCAGGCACCGGCCAGATGCTGTTGCACCTGCTCCAGGGCAATCTGCGCAACGCCGGGCGCAAACTTGAAACCCAGGCCGCACATGCCACTGGCGAGGAATACCGGGCTGTCTTCGCTGCAGAAGCCGATCAGTGGCCGACCGTTAAGGCTGTAGCTGTCGAAACCCGGTAGCACATCCAACACCGCCGGCTGAGCCGCAGCCCCCAGCAAGCCTTGAACCCTGCTGCGGGCATCTTCGTCATGACGCCGGTCCGACGCCGCCAGTTGCTCGGGATAACGCGCCTCATCGCGCAGGCCACAGCCGCTCTGGACAATGGCTGAGGTCAAGGGAATGGCATAAGACTGGCTCACCGCATCGATCAGCGGCACTGTGCAATGGACCGCCGTGCCAACCCGGGCCAGGGGTATCGAGCGGCTATGCAAGGGCAGATCAGGCAACAGCTGTCGCGTCCAGGCACCGGTAGCCACAACTACGGCGCGGCAGCGCAAGGTGGCCTGGCCCACTGCCAGGCGCACCTCATGTCGCGATACGCAGTCGATGGACTGGATCTCGCAGTGTTCCAACAGCAAACCTTGTTGACGCACTACGTTAGCCAAGGCGCTGCTGGCCTGACGCACGTTGCCGATGCTGGCGTGGGGTTCGTACAGATTGATCCGCTGGCTATCCGCGCTGTTACCCACGCCCATATCGACGACTTCCTGCGCCGACAGCAAACGCATCGGATAATCAGGCCGGGCGAAACTGCGGATTGCCCCGTCAATCGCCTCGGCCTGATCCATGGCCGCCCGATAAATCACCCCGGTACGGCGCAAGGCTTTGCCATAAGTCTCGGCAAACACACCCTCGGCCAGTTGGCCCAGGGACAGCGCCGTGAGCGCCATCAGTGCCGGGTCGGCGTCATACAGACGCAGCAGCCCGCCGGAGTAGCCGCTGGCCCCGCTTGCTCCGGCTGCGCCCCTGTCGATCAGCGCCACGGCAAGCCCGGCGCTGCACAGCCTGGCAGCGATACTGGCACCGATAATCCCGGCGCCGATCACCGCAACGTCATAGTCGATATACATGTACCGAGTCCGTTCAGATGGAGTATTCGGCCGCTGAGCCGCTCATGATGGTGGCCGTGATCCGTGCTTCGGGCAGCTCGAACGCTTCGATCAACCGTGCGGCCATGTCCGGAATCAGCGACTGCCCGGTAATGGCCATGAACGCGACGAAATGGCTGACCGGCCGCCCCTCGGCCAGCCGCGTGCGGGTAATGGCGATCACATCGAGCAACACCGCGGCCATGGCTTTCATGGAGAACCGCGCCGCTTCGCTGGCCGCGATCCATTGCAGGCGCAGGGCTTCCAGCAGCCCGGCATCGGCGCCGCACAGGCCGCTCCACCAGTCGCTGCCCTGCTGCCCGGCACTGTTCAGCAGCGCCGGGAAGAAAGTGCCGAACACCTCCTCGCGCCATTCAAGGAAATGCGCCAGGCGGAAATCGCCTTCGCTGTCTTCCGGCGCGATACTGGCCAGATACAGCCGCGCACTGTCGGCACAGGCCTGGCGCGCAAGGTCACCGACCCAGATCGCATGGTTGCGGCTGGTGGACAGGTTCAGGCCATCGAGCTTGAGGAACTGGTTGGGCACGAAACGCTGATCGACTTTCAGATGATCCAGCACCGCCAGCTGCGCCGGATAGACCACCGCATGACTGAACACGCAGTCGAAACCAAGAAAATGCACCAGAGTGCCCTGCCCCGACTGCCAGTACTGGCGAAACAGCTCCGGCTGGCCGATGCGGTCGGCATATTCGCGGAACGCTGCCATATAACCGGCCAGGCCCATGAACCAGGTATGCACCCGGCAGGAACCGTCTGCGGCCAGGTCCAGTCCGGCATCGCCCGGTCGGGTCACGCCCCAGTCATGCAGGTGTTCAAGGGTCTCGTGCAGCCAGCTGTCCAGGGGCTTGCGCCATTTGCGATTGAGCAAGGTGTCACGCAGATGGGGCTTGAACAGTTCAAGCTTGAGGAACGCCCGATTCGTGCTGCGCCATTGCGACAGCTCACGGCACAGCTTGCAGCGCAAGTCGCCCATCAGTTCGGCGTCCGGGGCCTGAGCGCAGTTTTCGCACTGGCTGGCATCGGATTCGGCGCCGCAGTAATTGCATAGGCCCCGGGCGAAGGCTTCGTAGCCCCAGCGGTCGCAATCCGGGCAATAGGGTTCCATGGAATCGCGGAATTCGATAAACCCAACCTTGTGCGCCTTTTCAAACACGTCGCGTACCGCATCGGCGAAGTACGGATTGCGATAAGGGCGCATCCAGTTATCCGGACGGATATTGATCGCCGCCAGGGACGCTTCGATACGATCGGTATTGCTGCGCGCCAGTTGCACTGGGTCCGTGCCGGTCTCCAGGCCCTTGCGCAGCATGTACGACTGGTAATCGTCGGAATAGGACAGCAACACGCAGTCATGACCGCGCTGGCGTTGTACCCGGGTGAATACATCTGCGCCGAGAAAGGGTCCGGCGATATGGCCGATATGCAGGTCGCCGTTGGGCGTTGGCGGGGTGATGGTGACGACGAACTTAGTCATTAAGGCACCCCGTTTTGTCGTTGTGCCCGGCAACGAAGGCATTGACGTAGGTCATGTCCCACCAGACCACGTAAAAGTGAAAGTCCTCGTCCGAGTCGTTGATCACGTAGTGGTTGGTGTGTTTCGGGATCGCCGCAATATCGCCGACCGCGAATTCCATTTCACGCTCCCCGACCACCAGCTTCGCCCGCCCCTTGATGGCGATGAATATTTCCTGGTCGATCTGGGTGTGGGCCTCGCTGGAGGTGCCTGGGCGCACGACGCACCAGCCTCCGGCAAATGGCATCGGATAGCCCTGCCAGGGCAATAAGCGACTGCCATCCAGTCCATACTCATGGACCAGCCCATCGAAGTTTGTTTTGCGATGTATCTCGAACTTTTGCATTTTCAAGCCCGTGCGCTGTTGGTGGGCTGGAGGATGCAAGTTGCTGATAGAAGGCGGCTATCCGATTAATAGTTATAAGTGATGATCAGCATCGAAATTTTAGATACACCCGCGCAGCACGTGGCCTGCGTGGCACACGCCCGGTTTTTTGTTATTGAACTTTCGGCAATGAATCAGGTACGCGCGGGTATCACTTCTGATGATGGCGCCTATCACTAAGCACCATTTCAGAAGTTGCCAGACAGCGGCCTAGAATTATCCCAACAGCGAAGAAACATGATCACTTCGCGCCTTGCCTGCCGCATTCGGTTGTATCGGAGAATCCCATGAAATACGTAATGTTTGCCGCCTTGTCGATGTTCAGTCTTTTTGCCGCTGCCGCCGAGGCGCCAGCCGCCGCAACCGCTCAGAGCGAGCAGTACAACTACTCGCAGAACCTGGATATCGCCAAGGTGATCAGCATCACCAGCAGCAACGCCAATCAGGCGGCCAGCAGCTGCGGCCCGGAAGAAGCGCATATGGTCTACGTCGACAGCAAAGGTGCGCGCCATGACCTGCAATACACACGCATGGGTGAGAATTGCGAACAGGGTTGAGTGAAGCCCGGAGTTAATTTGCAATGAAATTTTGTAGGAGCTGCCGAAGGCTGCGAACGGGTTTACCTGAGACACCGTCTTCGCAGGCATCGGCAGCTCCTACTGGTGCGTATTACTCATTCAAACCTTCACCGGATTCAACCGCGCCCACATCGCCCGACTGAAGATCCACAACATGGTCACGGTCGCCACCACCGCAATCACCAGGAACACGTCGTTATAGGCCAGGATATTCGCCTCCCGGGTCGCTGCTGTGGCAATCGAGCGCAACCCCGCCAGCTGCTGCGCGCCGGGGTCGGCCAGTACCTTTGCGTAGGCTGACGCCGCCTGCTGCACCCTTCCCACCACCAATGGCTCAGTGCTCGCCAGATGCTCTACCAACTGGCTGGAGTGAAACTTCTCTCGCACCGTCTGGAACGTCCCCAGCGCCGCCGAGCCGACCAGCCCGCCGATGTTCTGGGTCATGCTGAACAACACGGTAAAACTCACCAGATTGCGCGAATCGGCGATCACTCCGCCCAGGCCGGTGATCAGGGTCGGACCGAGGAAATAGGCGCCGCCGAAAGCCAGGAGAAACTGGCTGATATACATGTTCGAGGCACGGGTCAGGTTGGTGGCACTGCTGTCCATCCAGGCCCCCGCGGCCATCATCGCCAGGGAAATCACCAAAGGCTTCATCAAGTGCGCCGGGTCGATGGTCCAGGCACTGGTGACTAGCCCGGCAATACTGGCCAGCAGAATCACGGCAAACAGCGTCTGCAATTGATCGTTCTGCAAGTCAAACAACTGCAGGAAGCCCACGGCACCGATAGCCTGTTCCGACAACACCACGCGAATCAGGACTACCGCCAACGCCAGCTTGATGATATTGGCGCTGCCCAGCCATTGCAGATTGAGCATGGGCCGGGCCCGGTTGCGTTCGATTGCCAGCCCCGCGCAGATGCACAGGATCGAACCGGCACTCGCCACACCAATCCACGGCGCCTCGAACCACCAGTCGATCCGCCCCAGGGACAGCACCGCACAGAACAGCGCCGCGCCACTGGCCAGCAGGATAAAGGTGAGGAAATCCATTTTCTCGAACACCTTGCTGCGATCCCCCGGCGGCAGCTTGAGGGCGAACACGCACGCAAAAGACAACAGCGCCAGACCCAGTTCGAATACATACAGGCCGCGCCACTCATCGATCTGCAACAGGTTCATGGAGACCATGCGGGCAATGGGAATCGCCAGTTGCGATGAGCCAAAGCCCAGCACTACGGCACGCAGGCGCCATTTCCCCGGCCAGGCCTGAATCATGTAGAACAGCCCGAGCGAGGTCAGGGACGCGCCGACCATGCCATGTACCGCGCGCACAGCAATCGCTGAATCCAATGTATTGACGAACAGATGGGCAAAGGTCACCAACACGTACAGCAACAGGAACAGTTCGGTGAACAATTGCAGGCCGAACTGCTGGCGGAACCGCACCAGAATCAGATTCATCGACACATAGGTCATGTAATAGGCCGCAGGCAGCCAGGCAATCTGCGGCGTATCGGCGGACAGATATCCCTGCAGATAGGGCAGATTGACCGTGACCATGGCATTGCCTAGGCCGCCGGTAACCCCCAGCAGCACGCTGATGAAAGCAAAGGCAAAACGCTCAGGCAGGCTGTGCTCCGGGGTCGAGGGCGAGCCAGGGACGAAAGGTTTTTCCGAGGGTAGCCAGTGATGGGGCGCGTATTTGTCCAACGGCGTCGACTCCGCAGTAAATACGCCTTGATCCCATAGAAAACGCGACCGGTATTGCATCCTTGTGCGGGCTTCGAGGACGACGCCAATCCCTGCAGGAGCCGCCGAAGGCTGGGAAAGCGGTGTTACACATGTTCGCAGCCTTCGGCAGCGCCTGCAGAGCCGCGTATCACCTCAATCCGGTAGCGCCCTGCCCCCTTCATCGCTACTCTGGTCAGGTCTTCATTCATCAGCCTCAAGGATGCGCTCGCGTGAATCACTCGTCTCTTGCCGCACTGCTCGTCGATGCCTACCAGAACCGCCGCACCATCAGCCCGGAACAGATCCCCGCAGACAAACCGGCGTCTTACGCCGTGCAGCAGGAAGTCCTGCGCTTGCGCGGCGCTGAAGTCGGGGGCTGGAAACTCGGGTCGAAATCGTCCACGGGACCGATCCAGGGCGCGATGCTGCCAGCCGATTGCCTGTTGGCCAGTGGAGCTGAGCTTGAGTTCGCGGCCTACACCAAGCCGGCCATCGAGCTGGAAATCGCCTTTCGTCTGAACCGCGCCTTTACCCCGCGCGATGAGCCTTATAGCGATGCCGAGGTGCTGGGGGCCATCGGTTCCATGGGCACGACCATCGAGATCGTTGCCAGCCGGATCAACACCTGGCCGAAAGTCGAGCCGCTGCTGTCCCTGGCTGATCTGCTCAACCACGGCGCATTGATAGTGGGGGAATTCATCGATTACGACGCGGCGTTCCCGTTTATCGAGCCCGCGCTGAGCTTTACCTATGCCGGCGAAGACATCGTGCCCGGCGATGGCGTCAACCCGGCCGGCGATCCACGTCGCCTGCTGCCGTGGCTGGTCAATCACTACACCAGCCAGGGCCTGACCCTGACGCCGGATATCGTCCTCACCACGGGCTCCTACACGGGAATGCATTTCCCGACGGAGCCAGGTGTGGCGGTAGCCGAGATCAGAGGTCTGCCGGGTATCGGCTTCAGCTTTATCTAGTCCAACAGCGCCAGGCAGTCATTGCGACCGGCCTGGCGCGTACCGTCACATCAGAAGATGTTGATCGGGTAATCGGCAATCAGACGGAACTCATTGATATCGCCTTCAGCCTGGTCGGCATTGGCACGGTGCCAGGACTGACGCATACGCAATGCAAGATCCTTGACCGGGCCCGATTGCACGACATATTTGGCTTCCAGGTTAATCTCGTGATGTTTGCCATCATCGCCATATCCATAGTTGCGATATGGGCTGTTGGCCGCCATATGGCTGCCGTCGATATCATCACCGGTAATATAGCGAGTCATGAAACTAAGGCCAGGAACGCCATAAGTTGCCATGTTCAGGTCATAGCGAACCTGCCAGGATTTCTCACCCGGACCGTTGAAGTCAGAGTACTGCACGGAGTTGGCGAGGAAGATCGAATCGCCGGTATCGCCAGGGCCGTTATGGCCAAACGCTACATAGTCAAATGGCGTATCGCCATGAACTTTCTGGAACGCCAGGGTCACAGTATGGGCACTCAGGAAAGAGTAAGCCGCAGCCAGGGAAAAGGTGGTGTTGCTGATATCGCCAGCCTTGGCTGAACCGGTATCGTTGGTGCGATAGATGTTGAAATCGAAGTTCAACGATTGCAGATCGGAGATCGGCAAGGTCCAGTTGGTATTGGCGTAGTACTGATCCCAGATATCTTCGAGTTTCGAGCCGTACAGACTGACGGTCAGGTTGTCCGAGATCGCATATTTGCCACCGGCGTAGTCGATGCTCTTGGCCGCGACGTTGGCATAGGAGGCGTACAGCTCCTGATCGTGGTTGGTAGTGACCGGGCCATTACTGCTGGTGAAATGGCCACCATCGAGGTCAAGACCCGCGATCTCGCTGCTCAGCAGATTGAAGCCGGTCGCAGTCTGTGGAAACAGACGCGAACCACCGGCAGCGAAGACCGGCGCGGTAGGTTGCAGGTCGCCGTAGTGCAATTCGGTCTTGGAAATACGCACTTTTACCGAGCCGCCAGCGGTGCCGTACTGGTCTTCAGGCTCGCCGTTATTACGCACTGGCAGGTTACCGGTGCCGCTGGTGCCTGCGCCGCCATCGAGCTTGATGCCCCAGTAGCCGTAGGCATCAACGCCGACACCAACGGTGCCCTGGGTGAAACCGGAGCTGAAATTGCCCAGTACGCCCTGGGTCCAGTCCCTGCGATCGCCACCGCCATTCTTGCCGTCGCGATTGAAGTAGTAATTCTTGAGGTGGATATTGAGGCTGCTACCTTCGACAAAACCTGTGGCCGTCGACTGGTCACTGACCACAGCGGCCATGGCCATTTGACTCACGCCTAGAGAGACCGCGAGCGTGACGAGATTCCACTTCATGAACGTCATTGTTTTCCCCTGTTTCAAATGTGTACCTGTAGCCGTTAATGCCGAGAAACAGGGCTTGTCCCGCAACTCAGGCAACAACGAAATACGGGCAGAAGAACGACGGCAGATGAAAAAATTTTAATGTTGCCGTTATTGAAACGCCACGGCTATACCACAGGTCTTTGACCCGATTCTTATATTCGCTACGGTCGATCCGTATAGGGTTTGCTCACCCTTGCGACAATTTTGTAACATTTTCTATCCGATTTAATCTTGTCGAATTAGTGATAGTCACTATCGATCTTCGTAATAGTTTGATTCTGCACAGCGATGGTAACGTTGGCCCCGATGAATTCAGCAGCTCAATTGCTTTCTGTTATCCGCAGCAGATAAGCGGTTGAGCAGTTGCTCCACTTCATCATTCCTTTGGTAACGCCTTTATAGCCACCCCATTGCTCAGTGAGGTGGCTTTTTTTATGCCCGCAACTTGCGTCTACAGCCCGCCGACAAAGGCTTTGATGCGTTCACAGGCGCGCGCAAGATGGGCCTCGCTGAGGGTAAAGGACAGGCGCACAAAACCCTGGGCCGGCTCGCCAAAAGCCGCCGCGTCGAGCACCGAAACACCGCCTTCACGGTACAGTCGCCAGGCAAAATCCAGAGAGCCGAGACCCGTGCCGCGCACATCGACGAGCACGAACATCCCTGCATCAGGCTTGAGCACCTTCAACTGCGCACATGCTCCCAGGCTCTCCACCACCAGGTCGCGACGGCGCCGATAGACCTCGCACATGTCCCGAGTGACTTCGTCATGGGCCAGGACCGCCGCCAGGGCGCCTTCCATGACGAACCCCGGCAAGCCGTAAAGCATGCTCAGCGACAGGTTCTCGACGTGAGCCACCAACGCCGGCGCCGCCACCAGCCAGCCTATGCGCCAGCCGGTCATCGCATGAGACTTTGACAGGCTGCAGACAATAACGCAGCGCTCTTCCATGCCCGGCAGGCTGGCCAGGCTAACGTGTTCGCGCTCGTAACACAGGCTTTCGTAGACCTCGTCCACTACGACCCAAAGATTATGGGCAATGGCCAGTCGGGCGATGCCTTGCAACTCGTCGGCATTGAGAACGACACCGGTAGGATTGTTCGGGTTGGACAGGAATATCGCCTTCGTATGAGGGGTGATAGCCGCCTCCAGCCTTTGCAGGTCGGGGCGAAAGCCGCTGTCAGCATCGCAGGTCACCCGTACCAACGTCGCACCGGACGCCTTGAGGGTGGCTTCGTAGGTGACGTACATCGGATCGAGCACCAGCACCTCATCACCAGCCTGCAACAGACAAAGCGACGCGGTGAACAAGGCATTCTGCGCGCCTGCCAGGGTAATCACGCTGGCCGCCGACACTTCCCGCCCCAGACGCTTGCTGTAACGTCCGGCGATGGCCTGACGCAGGTCCGGGCGTCCGGCGATATCCGTGTAATGGGTATCCCCTGCCTGCAGGGCGCCCACAGCAGCCTCGGTAATGAAATCAGGCGTGGCGAAATCCGGATCGCCGACGCTGAGAATCAGCACATCACTGCCCTGTCGCTGGGCCTCAAAGGCTTCGTGGTGAATGTCCCAGGCTGCCACACCATACCCGGCGATTCGTTCAACTAAAGGGGAAAAGCGCATGCCAGAGCCTCTGCAGAGAAAAATCGATGGCCCCACGTTACACCTTACAACGCAAGCCCAAGAGACCAACATAGGCAACGATTCACGTTCGATCAATTGTAGGTAATGTCGAATCGATGGCGTTAATAGTTAAAAACAGTGAGCCGATCTTCACTTGACAGTGTAAAAGAGCGACAAAGTAATGGCTTAGTAGAATCACTCAATCCTCTCCCTGTCGTCCGGAAGTCCTCATGTCCAAACAACTTACAATCGCAAAAAGACTCGGGCTGGGTTTCGGTCTGGTCCTGGCGCTCATGATTGCGGTCGCCGCCATTGGCGTGCAGCGCGTCGGGCTGATCGAAAACACGCTGAACAACGTCAGCGAGGACGCCTCGATCAAGCAGCGCTATGCCATCAACTTCCGCGGCAGCGTACACGACCGCGCCATCGCCATCCGTGACGCCGTACTGGTACGCAGCGAAGACAATCTGGCCGTACACCTGCGTGATATCGAGCGGCTCAATGCCCTCTATCAAGCCTCGGCGACGCCCATGGATCAGATCTACCAGAGCAAGGGCGCCAGCAACGCAGAACGCAAGCTGCTGGACGATATCAAGGCCAGCGAACGCGCCGCCCTGGCGGCCACCGACACGCTGCTCAAGCTGCGCCAGCAAGGCGAGCAGGACAAGGCGCAAACGCTGCTGATGACCCAGGTATCCGGGCTGTACAAGGACTGGCTCAACCGTATCAACGCCCTGATCGACCATGAAGAAGCCTCGATCGGCAAAGACGTCGGCTTCGTCCGCGAAACCGCTTCGCATTTTGCCCTGCTGATTTCCCTGGCCACGGCCGTTGCGGTAATCATCGGTGTGATTGCCTCATTGATGATTATCACCAGCATCAAATCGACCCTGGGCGCCGAGCCCCACGAAGTGGCCCGGCTGATCCGCCGCCTGGCCAGTGGCGAGCTCAACGACACCATCGAAACCAAATACCCGGACAGCGTCATGGGTGCCCTGAAAGCCACCACCACGCACCTCTCCGCGACCATTACCCAGGTACGCTCGGTGGCCATGGAACTGATGGGTTCGTCGTCGCAACTGCGCTCGAGCTCGGACAGCAACAGCGAGCAGATGCGCCTGCAAACCAGCGAGACCGAGCGCATGGCGACCGCCATCTCGCAAATGAATGCCACCGTGCAAGAAGTGGCCGGTTATGCCAGCCAGGCGGCCAATGCGACGCAGAACGTCGATCTGGAAGTGGAAAAAGGCAAACAGGTGGTCGAAGGCACCGCCAGCGCCATGGGCGAACTGGCCCAGACCCTCGAAGCCGCAGCACAGTCGGTGGGTCAGGTGGCCCAGGACAGCCAGCAGATCGAAGGCATAGTCGATGTGATCAACTCCATTGCCGAACGCACCAACCTGTTGGCCCTTAACGCCGCCATCGAAGCCGCGCGGGCCGGTGAGGCAGGCCGTGGCTTTGCCGTGGTTGCCGATGAGGTGCGCTCCCTGGCGACCCGTACCCAGGACTCGACCCGGGAAATCCGCGAAATGGTCGGCCAGTTGCAGACAGGCGCTGGCAAGACCGCCGGGCTGATGCATGACAGCCGCCAGATGGCCCAGCGCACCGTGGAGCAGACCCGCCTGGCGCAAAGCGCCCTGATTCAGATTCGTCACGAAGTCAGTGCAATCAACGGCATGAACGCGCAGATCGCCACGGCTTCGGCACAGCAAGGTGTCGCCACTCAGGATGTCAGCCTGAATATCCACCGCATCCACGACTCGGCCATGGAGGCCGCAGTGGGTTCCAATCAGGTCGCACGCTCGAGCCTGGAGCTGTCGAACCTGGCGGATGTGCTGACGGATCGAGTGAGTTTCTTCAAGGTCTGAATTCGTTGGAGCGAGGCTTGCCCGCGAAGACCTTGACTCAGTATGCCTGGTGTACCGAGCCGTTCAATTCGCGGGCAAGCCTCGCTCCAACAAGCGACATCCATAAATATTTACAGATCTATTCGAATAAATCCTCCTTCTGCGGTGTTCACCATCAGACGCCACAGAGGGTTTCCCATGAACGACCTGCACTCCCCCGGCCATGAACGCTATGACCGCCTGACTCAATGGTTCCACTGGCTGACCGCCGCAACCGTGATCTTTCTGTTTGCCAGTGCCCATATCTGGGAAAACCTGGCCAAGGGCACCGACCTGCGCCGTGGTCTGCAATCGGTGCATATTTCCCTGGGGATCGCCCTGGCCGTGCTGATTGTGTTGCGGATCGTCTGGCGAGTGTTCGTCGGTACACACTTGCCCGCCCACGGCTCCCCCGCCACCCGCCTGCTGGCCATGCTCGGTCATCTGGCCCTGTACGGCCTGTTGCTCGCACAAATTGCACTAGGCTTTATGTTTCGCTGGGCTCAGGGTGAGCGCTTCGAATTTTTTGGCCTGTTTGCCATTCCTTCACCGCTGGCCACGGATCACGATTTCGCCCATGTGCTCGGCGGCCTGCACGACAAAGTGGCCTGGGTGATCATCATCCTCGCCGGTCTGCACGCCTGCGCCGCGCTGATTCATCACGCTGTTCTGAAGGACCCGACCCTGCGCCGGATGCTGCCTGTACCACGCCGCTGATTTTTTTTGCAGGGCCGATGAATAAAACCGCGAACAGGGGTGTTTACCTCAAGTGCACGCCCAACTCCTCAGGAGATACGCCGATGAATACTTCACTCTTCAACCGCACCCTGCTGCTGGCCGGCTGCCTCACCGCTGCCATGACAAGCTTCCAGGCCCAGGCTTCCGGCGATGAAGATTCGCCGCCCAAGCCTGACTGCCCGAAAGGCCAGGTTCGCGACAGCAAGACCAACAAATGCGTGCCGCAACTGAGCAAAGCGGCTTCCGACGCCGATCGCACCGACTACGCTTACCGCCTGGCCAAGGCCGAGCGCTACGAGGAAGCCCTGAGCCTGCTCGATACCCTGCAGGAGCCCAATACCGCCAAGGCCTTGAACTATCGCGGCTATGCCACGCGCAAATTGGGGCGTACTGATGAAGGCATCGGCTACTACCTGAAATCGGTGGCGCTGGATCCCAATTACGCCCAGGTCCGTGAATACCTCGGTGAAGCCTATGTGATCAAAGGCCGCATGGACCTGGCCCAGGAACAGCTGCAAACCATCAAGACCCTGTGCAGCACCAGCTGCGAGGAATACCGTGACCTGGCCGAAGCCATCGATAACGCTTCACGCACCTGAAGCCCGCCTGAAACCCTGCGCACCTGACCGGAGGTCGCCATCGCCAGCGATGCACAGCTCAGGACAGAACTGGGCCAATACCTGCCACGCCTGTGGCGCTATGGCATGCTGCTGTCACACCAGCGCCACGTCGCTGACGACCTGGTCCAGGCCACCTGTGTGCGCGCCCTGGAGCGTGCGGCACAGTATCGGCCCGACACCCGGTTAGACCGCTGGTTGCTGGCGATCCTGCACTCGATCTGGCTCAACGAGATCCGCTCACAGCGGGTACGCCAGGGCCAGGGTTTTGTCGAAATCGACGAAGCCCTGGCCGTCGATGGTGAACATATCGCTGAACAGCAGGTATTGGCGGGCCAGGTGATCCGCCAGGTCAACGCCCTGCCCGAGGCCCAGCGGGAAACGGTATTTCTCGCTTACGTAGAAGGTCTTTCCTACAAGGAAGTCGCCGAAGTGCTGCAAGTGCCCATAGGTACGGTGATGAGCCGACTGGCCAGCGCCCGCCTCAAGCTGGCGCAAGGCACGCGTGCCCATGCCTCCCTGGACAGCTCGCCGAGCGTATTGGCAGGAGAACGGCCATGAATGATCTGCCCCTCAATCCGGTCGCCGATGAAGATCTGGTGGCCTATATCGATGACGAACTGAGCCCGCAACAACGCGCCAGCGTCGATGCGGCCCTGCAACAGCAGCCGCAGCTTGCCGCACGACTTGAACTGTTACGCGGCAGCGAACTGCCATTTCGCCAGGCGTTCGACAGCCTGTTGGTCGAAGCGCCCCAGGAACGACTGCACGCCATGCTCGATAATCTGACACCGGCGAAACCTGCCGCTCCTGGTTTGAGTCGACGGCGCTTTTTTGCCGTTGCGGCCAGTTGCATGCTGGCCGGGGTACTGGCTGATCGTCTGTTTCTTGCTTCACGTACACCGCCACCGAACAGCCGCGGCTGGCGCGGTGTGGTGGCTGAATATATGGCGCTGTATACCGCGCAGACCCTGGAAAACCTCAATCCGGATACTGATGCGCAGAACCATCAGTTGGCCTTTGTCGGTCAACATCTGGGCCTGCCCCTGGATGCCGAACGGGTCAATCTGCCGCAGCCACAACTCAAGCGCGCGCAGATCCTCGAATACGACGGCGTGCCCATCGCCCAGATTACTTATCTGGACCCGCAATTCGGTCCCCTGGCCCTGTGTATCACCGCCAACGCGCAGGGCACGCCCACTCGCGGCAGCGAACAGCGACTGGGCATGAACGTGGAGTTCTGGTCCACCGACAGGCATGCCTTCATGCTCATCGGGCACAATCCGCCTGACGAGTTGCGCAGCCTCTCCGAACGCCTCCAGCAGCGGCTTCCTACGTGAAAAAGCGCTACCTGACTCTGGAGTCATGCGGCGCTTTCTGGTCTAGTAGCGCCCTTGTTTCTGCCCATTCGTTTTAAAAAGGTACCCGCATGTCTGCTCAACGCCTCAAGCACACCCTGGCTGCCCTGACCCTGTTCGCAACCCTGGCCGCCGCGCCATCAGTGTTCGCCCATGCGCATCTGGAAAGCCAACTGCCTGCCGCCGACAGCACCGTCCCCGCCGTCAAGGAACTGCGCCTGAACTTCTCCGAAGGCGTTGAAGAGAAATTCACCAAGATCAGCATCACCTCCACCGTCGGCGGCAAGACCGAAGTCGAGGGCACGGCCAATGTCAGCACTGACCCCAACGACAAGAAAGTCCTTATCGTCACCCCTGCCGCGCCCTTGGGTGCAGGTGAGTACAAGATCGAATGGCACGCCGTTTCGGTCGACACCCACAAGAGCGAAGGCAGCTACAGCTTTACCGTCGCCCCGTAAGCGCATCCATGCAAGACGCGCTGATCCTGTGCCGTTTCCTGCACTTTTGCGTGGTGCTGGTCCTGTTCGGGCTGTGTTTGTGTCGGCACGCGCTGTTCGCTGCGCTGCTGGGGCGTAACGGCATCGGACGAAACGATGCACAACTGCAGAAAGGTCTGCACTGGCTCGCTGCTGCAGGCCTGCTCAGTGGCATCGCCTGGCTATCGCTGACCGCCGCCAGCATGGGCGGTAACTGGCAGGATGGTCTCGATCCGCAGACCGTACTGCTGGTGCTGGGCAATACCTTCTTTGGTCATGTCTGGAGCTGGCATCTGGGGCTCAATGCGCTGTTGCTGATTGCCCTGCTGCGCCCGCTCGCAACATTCTGGCGATTGGCGCTGAGCACCCTGCTGCTGTTGACCCTGGCGCCGGTCGGCCATGGCGCCATGTTCGACGGTTTCGAAGGCTTGCTGCTGATCCTCAATCAGGCCGTGCATCTGCTGGCCGTCTCAACCTGGCTCGGCGGTCTGGTTCTGCTGGTGCTCCTGGCTGGCGCGCGCGACACCGACAAACGCGCCCTGCTCCTGCGCTTCAGCGGTGTCGGCTACTTTCTGGTAGCGGCGATCATCGTTACCGGGCTCATCAACGTCCGCGCCCTCAGCGGCGCACTCTGGCCCAGCCCGGCCTTCTCAGGCTTCGGCCTGATCCTGTCGATCAAACTGGCCATGGTCCTGTGCATGCTGGCCCTGGCCCTGTTCAATCGACTGGTTTTGCTCGACCCGCAGCGGCCCATCGGCATTCTCAAGCTGAGTATCGCCGTCGAATGCCTGCTCGGTTTTGCTGCTGTGGCTGCGGTATCACTGCTGGGGACCCTGCCGCCGGTGCTCGCAGGCTGATCAGCGCGCCAGATTGACCACCACCCGCCCACGCACCTTGCCCGCAAGAATCTGCGGAGCCACTTCCAGCACCTCACTCAAGCCGATCTCATGGCTGATCAGCGGCAGCAAGGATTGATCCAGATCCGAGGCCAGGCGTGCCCAGGCTTCCAGGCGGTCTTCCCGTGGCCGGTTGACACTGTCGATCCCGGCCAGAGTGACGCCGCGCAGAATAAAGGGCGCAACCGAGCCGGGGAACTCCATACCCTGAGCCAGACCACAGGCGGCGACGGTGCCGCGATAGCGAGTGCTGGCGCAGATATTGGCCAGGGTATGGCTGCCAACCGAATCGATGGCGCCGGCCCATCGTTCCTTGGCCAGCGGTCGCCCCGGCTCGGACAAGGTGGCGCGATCGATGATTTCGGCAGCGCCCAGTTGCTTGAGGTAATCACTCTCGGCCACACGACCGGTAGATGCCACCACTGCGTAGCCCAAGCGGGCCAGGAGCGCGATGGCAAAGCTGCCGACGCCGCCGTTGGCGCCGGTGACCAGAATCTCGCCCTTGTCCGGGGTGACGCCGTGCTTTTCCAGGGCAATCACACTGAGCATCGCGGTGTAGCCCGCCGTGCCGATGGCCATGGCCTGGGCAGGCGTAAACGCGCTCGGCAGTGGGATCAGCCAGCGGCCCTGCAGGCGTGCTTTCTGCGCCAGACCGCCCCAATGCACTTCGCCGACGCCCCAGCCATTGAGCAGCACCTGGTCGCCGACCTTGAACTCAGGGTCGCGGCTGTCCTGCACCGTGCCGACCAGATCAACCCCCGGCACCATGGGAAAGCTGCGTACCACGGGGCTGGCGCCAGTAATCGCCAGGCCGTCCTTGTAGTTCAGAGTGCTGTAGGAAACGTCCAGAGTGACATCACCTTCCGGCAGCGAATCTTCGCTGATATCTGTCAGCGCGGCGCGATAACCGCCGTCGTCTTTTTCGATCAAAATGCCTTTGAACATGAAGCCTCCGATAATTTAGACCGATCGTCTCTTAATAGGCCAAACAATTCATTGCGGCAACCCGCGCAGGAACCCCGCAATGAAGGTATTCAGGGGAACATCGCTTTTCACCAGCCGGGCGCGCAGTACCGCGCCTTCCCAGCCAATCCAGAAATAGGCGGCCAGCTCGATGCAATCGGCGCTCATGGCCAATTCGCCATGCGCCTGCGCTGCCTGCAGACACACCGTCAAACGTGCCTGCCAGTCGAGAAAAATCGCTTCCAGTCGCGGGCGAAAGACTTCCGGCAGGACACTGACTTCCTGACCCAGATTGCCGACCAGGCAACCGCGTCGATAATCGTAGCGAGCCATCCCGGCCTTGGCGTGTTGGACAAAACCCACCAACCGCTCCAGGGGCGTCAGGCTTTCATCCAGTAACCAGCGATCCAGCCTGCGGGCGAAGAATGCCGCGTAGTTTTCCAGCACGGCCTGGCCGAAGGCTTCTTTGCTGTCAAAGTAGTGATAGAACGAGCCCTTGGGCACGCCGACGCGCTTGAGGATGAAATCCAGGCCGGTGGCCATGAAACCCTGCTCAGTAAGCACCTCGGTGCCGCAGCGGATCAGCAGCTCACGGGTGTGCAGGTTGTCCCGGTCGACACGAGGCGGACGGCCGGGGCGTCGAGGCAGTGGTTGTGTCTGGAGGGCTTCTGTTGTCATATTTTGAATAATAGACTGATCGTCTCTTAATTCAAGTACGACTAAAGAATGCCACGCTGTTAACCTTGTGCCGCTGCTCAACCATCCCCCACGATCATGGAGAGAAGACAATGACTGCCTGGCCCGACACCCGCATCCTGACCCTGTTCGGCATTGAGCTGCCGATCCTCGAAGCGCCCATGGCCGGACCCTCCGGCTCGGCCCTGGCCATTGCGGTGGGCAATGCCGGGGGGCTGCCGTCCCTGCCCTGCGCGCTGCTGACCGAAGAACAGATTCGCAGTGAAGTCGCGCTGATCCGCCAAGGCACCCGCGCGCCGCTGAACCTGAACTTCTTCTGCCATCAGCCACCGGAGCCGGACGAGCACCGCGCCTTGCAATGGAAACTTGCGCTGCGCCCGTATTATCACGAACTCGGTGCCGATTTTGACGCGCCGACACCGGTCTCCAACCGCGCGCCTTTCGAGGAAAGCAGCTGTACCCTGGTAGAAGAGCTCAAGCCGGAAGTGGTCAGCTTCCATTTCGGCTTGCCGCCCAAGGCATTCATGGATCGGGTCAAGGCCACCGGCGCCAAGGTGATTGCCTCCGCGACCACGGTGGATGAAGCCATCTGGCTCGAAGAGCGCGGCTGCGATGCGATCATCGCTATGGGCTATGAAGCCGGTGGTCATCGCGGCATGTTTCTCAGCGATCGCCTGGAAACCCAGGTCGGCATCTTTGCCCTGATCCCGCAGATCGTCGATGCCGTGAGCGTGCCGGTGATCGCCGCAGGCGCCATCGCCGATGGCCGTGGGGTGGCTGCAGCCTTCATGCTCGGAGCTTCAGCCGTGCAGGTCGGCACCGCCTATATGTTCTGCCCGGAAGCAAAATTGACCGCGCCGCACCGCGTCGCTCTGGGCAAGGCCAAGGACAGCGAGACCGCCATTACCAATATGTTCACTGGTCGCCCGGCCCGCGGCATCATGAATCGGGTGATGAGTGAACTGGGCCCCATGAGCGATCTGGCGCCACGTTTCCCCCTGGCGGGCGGTGCCTTGATGCCACTGCGAGCCAAGTCGGAACCGACCGGCAGTGGCGACTTCATGAACCTGTGGGCGGGCCAGGCGCTGGGCATCAAGCATGAGCTGTCGGCAGAGGCGCTGACCCGGCAATTGGCCATATCTGCGCTGGAGAAGCTTTCGGGCCGTTAAAACCGGGCTTCCGCGAATCGTGCCAGCGCTATATATTCAGTTATATAGCCATATCCCGGCACGATTCCCCCCAAAACAACACCCTGGAGCTGTTCATGCGCTTGTCTACCCGTCTGTCCCTTGCTGCGGTCGTCGCCACCCTGGCGATGAATTCAGCCTTTGCCGATGAAGTCCAGGTGGCCGTTGCCGCCAACTTCACCGCGCCGATCCAGGCTATCGCCAAGGATTTCGAAGCAGACACCGGCCACAAACTGGTCGCCGCCTATGGCGCTACCGGGCAGTTCTACACCCAGATCAAGAATGGCGCGCCGTTCGAAGTGTTCCTCGCTGCCGATGACAGCACCCCGGCCAAGCTGGAGCAGGAAGGCGATACGGTCAAAGGCTCGCGCTTCACCTACGCCGTCGGCACCCTGGCGCTGTGGTCGGCCAAGGATGGCTACGTGGATGACAAAGGCGAAGTGCTGAAGAAAAACGCCTACCAACATCTGTCCATCGCCAACCCCAAGGCCGCACCTTATGGCCTGGCCGCCACCCAGACCCTGGCCAAACTGGGCCTGACCGACGCGACCCAGGCAAAAATCGTTGAAGGCCAGAACATCACCCAGGCTTATCAGTTCATCTCCACCGGCAATGCCGAGCTGGGCTTCGTCGCCCTGTCGCAGATCTACAAGGACGGCAAGGTCACCAGCGGTTCGGCGTGGATCGTTCCGGCCAACCTGTATGAACCGATCAAACAGGACGCGGTGATTCTCAACAAAGGCAAGGACAACGCCGCCGCCAAGGCCTTGGTCGAGTACCTGAAAGGTCCGAAAGCCGCTGCGGTGATCAAGTCCTATGGGTATCAGCTGTAAATGTTGAGCGGGGCCGACTTTGCGGCGATAGGACTGACCCTGAAACTGGCGTCCCTGACGACCCTGATTCTGTTGTTGGTCGGTACACCCATCGCCCTGTGGCTGGCCCATACCCGCTCTTGGCTCAAGGGGCCCGTCGGCGCAATCGTGGCCCTGCCACTGGTGTTGCCGCCGACGGTGATCGGCTTCTATTTATTACTGCTGCTGGGGCCTAACGGCGCCGTGGGCCAGTTCACCCAGGCCCTGGGCCTGGGCACCCTGACCTTCAGTTTCACCGGGCTAGTGATCGGTTCGGTGCTCTATTCCATGCCCTTTGTCGTGCAGCCGTTGCATAACGCCTTCGCGGCAATTGGCACACGTCCGCTGGAAGTGGCCGCGACCCTGCGCGCCAATCCGCTGGACACCTTTTTCACCGTCGTGCTGCCCCTGGCCCGACCGGGCTTTGTCACGGCGGCCATTCTCGGCTTCGCCCACACCGTCGGCGAATTCGGTGTGGTGCTGATGATTGGCGGCAATATTCCCAACAAGACCCGCGTGGTCTCGGTACAGATCTTCGATCATGTCGAGGCCATGGAGTACGCCCAGGCCCACTGGCTGGCGGCGGCCATGCTGGTCTTTTCATTTCTGGTGCTGCTGGTGCTGTATTCCAGCGGCACGCGCAAGGCCGGCTGGAGCTGATTCTTGACCTCTCCCATCGAAATCCGCCTGCGCGTGGCCTACCCCGAATTCAGCATCGATATCGACCTGAGCCTGCCCGGTCGCGGCGTTACTGCTTTGTACGGGCACTCCGGGTCGGGCAAGACCACCTGTCTGCGCTGCGTGGCCGGGCTGGAAAAAGCCGGGCACGGCTATATACGGATCAACGACGAAGTCTGGCAGGACAGTGACCGGGGGTTTTTCCTGGCACCGCACAAACGTGCACTGGGTTATGTGTTTCAAGAAGCCAGCCTGTTTCCCCATTTGTCGGTGCAGGGCAATCTGGAGTTCGGCCTGAAGCGCATCGCCGCCAGTGATCGACGCATCCAGTTGCATCAGGCCGCCGAACTGCTGGGCATCGACCACCTGCTGGCACGGCGCCCCGACAAGCTCTCCGGCGGTGAACGCCAGCGCGTCGGTATTGCCCGCGCCCTGCTCACCAGCCCACGTCTGCTGTTGCTCGATGAGCCGCTGGCGGCGCTGGATAGCTTGCGTAAAAACGAGATCCTACCGTATCTGGAGCGTCTGCATGATGAGCTGCAGATCCCCATGCTGTACGTCAGCCATTCCCAGGACGAGGTCGCACGGCTGGCTGATCATTTGGTGCTGCTTGAGCAGGGTCGGGCCATTGCCAGCGGAACCATCGGCGAGACACTGGCACGCCTGGACCTGCCCTTGGCCATGGGCGATGACGCTGGCGTGGTGATCAAGGGGGTGGTCAGCGCCTATGACGACAAGTACCAACTGGTGAGCGTGAATCTGCCGGGCAGTGCCCTGCAGATGCGCGTGGCCCACGCGGCGCTGGCGGTGGGCAAGGCTCTGCGCTGCAAGGTCCAGGCCCGGGATGTCAGCCTGAGTCTGCTGGGCGATGAACCCAGCAGCATCCTCAACCGCCTGCCGGTGACCGTGGTCAGCCAGATCGCCGCTGACAATGCCGCCCACGTCCTGCTGCGCCTGGACGCCGAGGGCACAGCGCTGCTGGCGCGGATTACCCGCTACTCGTTTGATCATTTGCAGATCTGTCCGGGCCAGCGCTTATGGGCGCAGATCAAGGCGGTGGCGGTGTTGGCATAAGCTCCACAGACCCTTTCAGCGCCTGGCAGTCTCCATCGCCACGGTAAACGCCCGTACCGCCATCTCCACCTCCTTGAGCAAGACATCCTGCGGGGTAATAACCGCCTCGGGATTGCGCACATCTTGATCCATGCGCTCGGTCAGCACATAGAGCACATCCACCCCGCCCCTCGCCAGCGCCACCAGATAGTCCGCCTTGGGCAAACGCTCACCACTTTCATACTTGCCCTGGGCATTGGCCGCCACACCGCCCATGGCGCCGAGCGCCTGCTGCGACAATCCCAGACGCTTGCGCTCTGCTCTCAATCGCGTACCTAGTTCTTTCATGGACCTGCCTGCTCCGTTGTCTTGGGCGCGCAAGTCTGGCAAAAAGCGTGGTAGCCGACCCCTATCCAGGCCACTCAGTCGGTTTTTCAGTAAAAACAAAGAGACTATTCCTACAAAAAACCGTCAGAACACAACAGCATTTGATACAAATCAGCCACATGACACTTATTGACTCCCGATGAAGGCCGCCAATGACTTCACAGCACGACGCCCCCGATGACGCCCTCCTTGCCAGCCCGATCAGCCGAGGCCTGGTCCGGGTGCGCGGCGCCCGTGAGCACAACCTGAAAAATGTCGACGTGGATATTCCCCGGGACGCCTTGGTGGTGTTCACCGGCGTGTCTGGCTCGGGCAAGTCATCACTGGCATTTTCCACCTTGTACGCCGAGGCCCAGCGGCGCTATTTCGAATCCGTGGCACCTTATGCGCGGCGCCTGATCGATCAGGTCGGCGTGCCGGATGTTGACTCGATCGAAGGCTTGCCGCCGGCCGTCGCCCTGCAACAGCAGCGCGGTACGCCGAGTACGCGCTCATCGGTGGGCAGCGTCACGACCCTGTCGAGCCTGATCCGCATGCTGTATTCCCGGGCCGGTCACTATCCGGCCGGGCAAACCATGCTGTATGCCGAAGACTTTTCGCCCAATACGCCACAGGGCGCCTGCCCGCAGTGCCACGGTCTGGGTCGGGTGTACGAAGTCACTGAAAAGACCATGGTCCCGGACGACTCTCTGACCATCCGCCAGCGCGCGGTAGCGTCATGGCCTACCGCCTGGCAGGGGCAAAACCTGCGCGACATCCTCGTCACGCTCGGTTATGACGTCGATATTCCGTGGCGCGACCTGCCCAAGGAGCAGCGCGACTGGATTCTGTTCACCGAAGAACAACCCACGGCGCCGGTGTATGCCGGTCTGACCCCGGCCCAGACCCGCGAAGCCCTCAAGCGCAAACTCGAGCCCAGCTACCAGGGCACCTTCACCGGCGCCCGGCGCTACATCCTGCATACCTTCACCCACTCACAAAGTGCGCTGATGAAGAAGCGGGTTTCGCAGTTCATGATCGGCAGCCCCTGCTCACTGTGTGACGGCAAACGCCTGACCCGTGCGGCACTGTCGGTCACGTTCGCCGGTTACGACATCGGCCAACTGGCACAGATGCCGCTGCTGCAACTGGCCGAAATTCTGCGTCCAGTGGCGCAACAGAGCACAGGCAACTCGGACTTGTCCGTGGAGAAACAGCTCGCCGCCCAACGCATCGCCCAGGACCTGCTGGCCAGGGTCAGTACCCTCACCGATCTTGGCCTGGGCTATCTGGCCCTGGAACGCAGTACACCAACCCTGTCTTCAGGGGAGCTGCAACGGCTGCGTCTGGCGACGCAACTGGGTTCGCAGCTGTTCGGCGTTATCTATGTACTGGATGAGCCGTCCGCCGGGCTGCATCCCGCCGACGGTGAAGCCCTATTCAACGCCCTGCAACGGCTCAAGGCCGCCGGTAACTCGCTGTTCGTCGTCGAGCACGATCTGGAAACGATGCGTCGTGCCGACTGGCTGATCGATGTCGGCCCCGCCGCAGGCGAGCATGGTGGCCAGGTGCTGTATAGCGGCCCGCCTGCAGGACTGGAGCAGGTGGAGGCCTCACGGACTCGCCTGCACCTGTTCGCTCAGCCCGATTCCCGTCAGCACACTCGACGCCAACCCAAGGACTGGCTGCGCCTGGAAGGCATCACTCGCAACAATCTGAACAACCTGAGCGCCGAGTTCCCGCTGGGCTGCTTTACCGCCGTGACCGGGATTTCCGGCTCGGGCAAATCTAGCCTGGTCAGCCACGCCTTGCTCGAACTGGTCGGCGAACATCTCGGCCAGACCCGCGCCAACAACGACAGCGAAGCACCGAGCCAGGAAGACGACGCCCCCCAGACCAGCAGTGGCCAGGTAGTGGCCGGACTGCAGGCGATTCGCCGTCTGGTCCAGGTCGATCAGAAACCCATCGGCCGCACGCCGCGTTCCAACCTGGCGACCTACACCGGGCTGTTCGATAACGTGCGCAAACTGTTCGCCGCTACAGCCGAGGCGCAGGCCCGGCAATACGACGCCGGGCAGTTCTCCTTCAACGTCGCCAAGGGCCGTTGCCCGAATTGCGAAGGCGAAGGTTTTGTCAGCGTCGAGCTGCTGTTCATGCCCAGCGTCTATGCGCCCTGCCCGACCTGCCACGGCAGCCGCTACAACGAAGAAACCCTGGCCATCCAATGGCAAGGCCTGAACATCGCCCAGGTGCTGCAACTGACCGTCGATGACGCCCTCCCCGTGTTCGCCGACGAGCCCGGTATCCTGCGTGCCCTGACTGTGCTGCGCGATATCGGCCTGGGCTATCTGCGCCTCGGCCAACCCGCTACCGAACTGTCCGGCGGCGAAGCGCAACGCATCAAACTCGCCACCGAACTGCAACGCAACCAGCGCGGCGCGACCCTCTATGTCCTCGACGAGCCCACCACGGGCCTGCACCCGAGCGACGTCGACCGCCTGCTCAAACAGCTCAACCAGTTGGTTGATGGCGGCCATACGGTGGTCGTGGTCGAACATGAAATGCGCGTCGTGGCCCAGAGCGACTGGGTCATCGATATCGGACCGGGGGCCGGGGATAAAGGCGGCAGGATTGTGGTGAGCGGCACGCCGGAGACGGTGGCGGGCAATAAGGAGAGTCGGACGGCGCCGTTTTTGCGTAAGGTATTGGGCTGAAACGTAAAAAGCCTTACGCTGAAACGACAAGGGCCTACGGAGGAAACCTCACGTAAGCCCTTGATCTTTATGTGGTGCCCCGAGCCGGGGTCGAACCG
The DNA here is from genome assembly GCF_024807945.1 of Pseudomonas sp. JUb42. GTDB lineage: Bacteria > Pseudomonadota > Gammaproteobacteria > Pseudomonadales > Pseudomonadaceae > Aquipseudomonas. The sequence goes on from NZ_JANUFD010000005.1 coordinate 193,120, forward strand.
GCACGTCCAAAGGACGAGGGATTTTAAGTCCCTTGCGTCTACCAATTTCGCCATCGGGGCGGTAGCGCCAAGGCAGGGAATATATACATCCCTCCCCGGTGAAGCAAGCCAACTGGCCAGGAAAGTGCGACAAATTCTTGCATGAGCCTTCATATAAAAACGTTGAAAAATCATCTATCTACGCTGCATTTTTATGTTAACGACCTAACAGTCGCATAACGAACGCCGTTGCTTCCCATCCCCTGACGACGTCTTTAGACAAGAATGCTAAAGTGCGCGCACCGAAGCGTACGCGCAATCAAAACGCCACTATCGCCCAGATTCAGGCTTACACTGCACCACAGCTATCAATCACTCTTCATCGTATTCCCGAGGTTCATATCATGCGTTTGACATTCCCTGCCCTAGTTCTTGGATTGCTGGTCGCGCAAGGCGCACTGGCTGGCGAGGCTTCTACAGCCGTGGGTGGCGGTCTGGGCGGTGCGCTGGGCAATATCGTCGGCCAGAAAATGGGCGGCAGCACTGGTGCAGCACTGGGTGCCGGTGTTGGCGGCGCAGCAGGCAGCGCGGTCGGCGCCAAGAAAGGCACCAAGGTCAAGGCAGCCATCGGCGGTGGCCTGGGTTCGGCAGGCGGTTCGTTGCTGGGCAATAAGCTGGGCGGCAGCACCGGTGGGACGATCGGCGCAGGCCTCGGTGGCGCTGCTGGCGGCGCAATCGCTGGCAGCATGGGCGGTGACAAGAAGTCGCACAAAAGACACGATAACTGAGTAACCCAAAGGCTTTGCAGGCCTGGTCCTGCAAAGCCCATGACCGGGCTACTTGGGTGAAATAACAAGCAACAGCATCAGCAGCACAAGCAAGCCGCCGATCAACCAGTCCCCAACACCGCTTTTACGCCCCGCCCGCCGCAACACCCTGTGCTCCAGACACATCACCTCCTCGACGTACATCTTGATAAACAGCAGCTTTTCGTCCTCCGAGCAGGACGCGAGAAACGCCTGCAATTCCTCCATCTGCTGGTTCTCCAGGCGCAATACGTCTCCGCCCCGCTCATGCACGACTTTGCGCTCGGTGAAATCGCGCAACGCCCTGGCTCTGGCCCTGGTTCGATAAGTTCTTTTTTTAATAGCCATGTCACGCCCCTGACCCCCAAGACCTTTGGGGAGCAGGTGAAAGCTAGCAATTAGCTAGTGGTCATGGGAGGTTCAAGCACCAATCACAGAAACTTCCCACATAACAGAAAGAGAAGACTTACATGCGATCTTCTTTTTGAATTAATAATCCGTGCAAACTCTAGCCATTTGGATATCCCGCCATAACGCCTCAATGCACCGAGAAGCCCATATCAAAAAAGGGGTAGCAACGAGTTAACGCCCCCCGGGAGGCCCTGCAGGACGCAGACTTGCACTAAAAATGAATTCCATCGATGACGATAATTCATGAAAAAGATGTGATTTTTTTGTGAAAATATCGTTATTTAAGCGCCGGGCTGACAAAACGATCAGCCTTCCGGATGGAGCTTTTGACGTGCAATCCCCTTTTGAAGACCTGAAATCAGCATCATTGGGCTTGATCCTCAGGCTTGCCCTGGTTGGGTTGGCACTGACGATGATATGGCTCGACGTCGCGATCTTTCATACAGAAATTCTGGAAATCTCCTTCACCGAAATCAGTCAGGAACTGATGCTTTTTGGCTGTGCGCTGCTCTTCTGGTTTTCGCCGGGTGACGCTAGCCAGAAAGGCTTCAAAATATTGGCAGGCGGCTTTTTTGCCTGCCTGTTGATGCGCGAACTCGACGGCCTGTTCGACCCCATCAGCCACAGCGCCTGGTGCCTGCCCTTCTCCGTCATCGCCATCGTCTGCCTGGTCAAAGGCTTCAACGCCCAACACCGCGACAATACCTTTGCTGCCCTGTCCGCGTTCAGCCGCACACCGGCTTTCGGCACGCTTTCGACCGGGTTGGGTATCCTGGTGTTCTCCCGGGTATTTGGCATGGGCTCGCTGTGGCATATGATTCTTGGCGATGGCTACGCACGCCTGGCCAAGACCACGGTAGAAGAAGGAATCGAATTACTGACGTATTCAATGTGGCTGGCCGGGAGCGTCGATTATTATGTGCGACAGCGGGCATTGGTCGCAGGCAGCAAAAATAAGTTGTCGATGGAAAGCCTCGGGCGCCATGTCTATAGCCCGAGCAAGTGAATCATCGCGGCCTGATTAGTAACCGGGCCGCTATCTGACATGGTGATGCACAGTGATAGCGAGTTAGAATCACCGTCCTCCCCATGAAACGGAATTCCTCCATGTTGCTTCGCGCAGTCTTGATGCTGCTCGCCTTCGCCACCCTTGGCGGCTGCGCATTCGGCCATAAACTCGATTACCGACAATCCACTACCACCACGTCTGCACACACCTCCAAGCCTATCGCGATCAACGTGATCGATCAGCGCCCTTACGTTATCTCCGGCGACAAGAAACCGATCTACGTGGGGACATTACGGGCCCTGTATTACAACCCGTTCAATATCAATACCTTGACCGGCCTGCCGTTATCCTCGGACCTTGCTGAGGCGATACGAGTGTCCCTGGAACACGCGTCGATCAATGCCAAAGTGGTCTATTCCAACCTAGACGCAGAGCCCGGGCAAAAACTGCTGGTGCTGACCGTCCGTGAATGGAAAAGCGATGCCTACATGCGCATCCGCTTCGACTACGACATTACTGCAAGCGTAATTGATGGGGCCGGCAAAGAGTTGGCGAGCAAAAGTGTCAAGAGCACCCTCCAGATCAATAACTACATTCTTGCAGGCTCCAACGCCCTCCTTAACGTGCTGGACGACAAAGAGATTGTCGCGGCATTGTCTGCGGATCCGGTGGCAGCCGTCTCTGTCCCGGCTCCTGCGGCCAGCGCGCAGCGTCAATGAGTATGTATGACGAGGCTAGATAACCGGCCTACTGGAAGCCCACTATAAAGTGGGCTTCTTGGCGCTGCGGATCAGCTTCAGGTTCTTTGGCACCAGAAAGTCGATCACATCGTCAGTCACATAAAAATAGCCCTCAAATTCTGACTTATCCTTTCGCAAGAACACCGCGTGGCTGGTGTGCCTGGCGATATCTTCGACACCCATCAGCGATGCCGGATAGGCAGAATCAAACCCTGTTCCGCGATAAAAACTGATTAAGTAAGCAGCGATGGATTCGTACTCTTCGCGATTTTTTGACTGTATGGCTACTTCATAAAAGAGCCCGGCAAAAAGGCAGACTCGGGCACTGATCTGATCCTGTCCGGGAATAACGCCGTTTAAGTGACTGGCTTTACGGCAGTCCAGCGCAGGGCTGATCTGATCCGGCTTGAACGCTGCGGACATACCCGTCGCGACCTCTCCCAGCTTCAACCCGGCAAACGTGAACGCCGGATTGATTGTGCGTTTGAGGCGCAGATCAGCGACGTTCAGCTCAAACATTACGATCCCTCGTGATTTGACCGAAAGTTCGATCGACAGCCTTTGGGCCATGGTCAATGCACCTGCGAAGGCGACGCTTTTGACCGGAGCAAATTTTCCGGGTCGGGCATGATCGGGAACAATGTCGATGGTCTTCACCGTCCCCACATCGAACTGGACGGTCATGGTGCAATCGTCGGCACCGCAATGGAGTTCGTCGTTTTCCAGGCTAAACGTAACGTCAGAGTGTTGCCCACTCTGACTGCTGACCATCATTGCCAGGCTTACAGATTCGTCGTGGATGGCCTTTACTGTCTGTCTGGCGGTGACAGCCTGGCCCTTGAGATCCGGGTATTCCCAGCCCGATGACTGCGCCGGTACCGCGATAAATAGCGCACTCACCAACACCAATAATCTCAAAACCTTCATCCCTGGACCTTCATCTTTTGAGCTGCCAATTTAGCAGCATCTCGCATTTCTGTTCGGACACTCGTCAGAACAGATAACCAAAGACGTCTACAGACGTGTCGGCGAGATCGTAAAGCCGACCAAATAATCGCGGTATGCGGAACGCATTTGGTGATATGCGGAACACTTTCGACTTTTCTGCACCCAATAAAAAAACCCCGCAGACGTTAATCTGCGGGGTTCTTAGAGGTGGAGGCCGAGGTCGGAATCGAACCGGCGTAAGCGGATTTGCAATCCGCGGCATAACCATTTTGCTACTCGGCCCCAAACGTTCAGTGTCAAGACACAACACTCAACGCGTACAACTCTGAACTGGAAAATTCTTTTACCTATCTTCCAACTCTTTGAAATCTAAAGGTTTTTTCTATTCCCTGACTCGGGAATGGACGCAATTCTGTACGTCTTCGCTGGCCCTGTCAACCTTCAGAGGGAAAAAAGCTGTAATTCCCATCAGTTGCCTTGATAACGCAGCGCGTCCACCACCATGGAGAAGGCCAGGGAAGCGTGGCGGCGGTTGGGGTAGTACAGGTAGTAGCCGGGACTGGGGGCGCACCAGTCCTGCAGTACCGCGACCAGACGGTTGTCGGCCAGGTACGGCGCGGCGCTGTCTTCGGGCAGGTAGATCAGGCCCTGGCCGGCCAGGGCGGCGGTCAGGCGCAGGGCTGCGCTGTTGAAGGTCATCTGGCCTTCGACCTTGACCTTGACTTCGCGGCCGTCCTTTTCAAAGTCCCAGGCGTAGAGGCCGCCGTGGGTCGGGAAGCGGATATTGATGCAATTGTGTTCGGTGAGCTCCTGGGGCACTTGCGGGACGCGGCGGGTGGCGAAATAGCCCGGAGCGCCGACCACCAGCCAGCGGAAGTCCGGGGTGATGCGTACGGCGATCATGTCCTTTGCCACGCGCTCGCCCAAGCGCACACCTGCGTCGTAGCGTTGCGCGACGATGTCGGTCAGGCCGTAGTCGATATCCACCTCGACGTTGATCTGCGGGTAGCGCGGCAGCAGTTCAAGCAGCGCGGGCGTGAGGAATGCGCTGGCGGCGTGCTCACCGGCGGTAATACGCACGGTGCCCATGGGCTTCTCACGCTCTTCAGTCAGCAGCGCGAGTTCCGACTCGATCTCTTCGAAGCGTGGCCGCACCAGTTGCAGCAGGCGCTCCCCTGCCTCGGTCGGTGACACGCTGCGGGTGGTGCGGGTCAGCAGACGCAGGCCCAGGCGTTCTTCGAGGTTGCGAATAGTCTGGCTCAGTGCCGATTGGGAAACCCCCAGTCGCGCGGCGGCCTTGGTAAAGCTGCGTTCGCTGGCGACGATGGCGAAGGCCGAGAGGTCGTTGAAGTTTTCCTGGGCCATTCATTAGTCCGTCTTATGAGTATATGCGGACTCTGCCGTCTAATCACTGACAGCGTCCAGGGGTAAATTCTCAGCATCGCCCATTGCAACTCGAAGGAACCTTCATGACCCAAGCTCTCCCCAAGGTCGTCGTTATCACCGGTGCCAGCAGTGGCCTGGGTGCCGCAACCGCGCGCCTGCTATCTGCGCAAGGTGCAATTGTCGTGCTCGGTGCGCGGCGTCTCGATCGCATCCAGGCGCTCGCCGAAGCGCTGATCGGCAATGGCGCCCAGGCGCTGGCCGTGCAGACTGATGTCACCGATGCCGCACAAGTGCAGCATCTGGTTGATACGGCGGTACAGCAGTTTGGTCGCATCGACGTGATCCTCAATAACGCCGGGCTGATGCCTCATTCGCTGCTTGAACAACGCAAGATCGAGGACTGGGACCGCACCATCGACGTCAATCTCAAGGGTGTGTTGTACGGCATCGCCGCCGCCCTGCCCCACATGCAGGCGCAGAAAAGCGGCCATATCATCAACGTCTCGTCGGTGGCAGGCCATAAGGTGCGCCCGGCCAGCGCGGTTTATGCGGCGACCAAGACCGCCGTGCGGGTGATTTCCGAAGGGTTGCGCCAAGAGGTCAAGCCTTACAACATCCGCACTACGGTGATCTCACCCGGTGCTGTAGACACCGAGCTGCCCGCCAGTATCACCGACCCGACTATGGCCAAGAACGTTGCGCAGTTCTATGAGCAGTACGCCATTCCCGCCGACTCTTTCGCCCGCATGGTGGCGTTTGCCATGAGCCAGCCGGAAGACGTTGATATCAACGAAATCCTGTTCCGCCCCACCAGCCAGGAGCTTTAAGCGCGAAAGTGCCGCCCTTGATCGGGGCGGCATGCGATCACATCGTCATCAGTTTCTCTTTGCTGATCGGCAAGCTGCGGATGCGCTTGCCGGTGGCGTGATACACCGCATTGGCCACCGCCGCCGCCAGCCCCGTTACGCCGATCTCGCCCATGCCCCGGGCGCCGAACTCGTTGAAGTGATAGTCCGGGTAATCCAGCAGAATCACCTCGACCTCCGGCATATCGGCATGCACCGGCACCACGTACTCGGCGTAATTGTTATTGGCCGGCATGCCGTTGCGCGGATCGAACTCGCCCGCCTCGAACAGCGCCATGCCCAGGCCCATGATAATCGCGCCCTCGACCTGATTGCGCCCGGCCAGGGGGTTGACCACCTTGCCGACATCGATGGCGCTGACCACCCGTGCCACCCGCAGGCGCGAGATGCCCGGATCCCAGCGCACTTCGACAAAATGCACACCAAAGGAACGGAACGAGTGCTTGGCCCCGGCGGCCGGGCCGCTGAGGAATTTACCCTCGGCACGGGCCAGCTTTTGCGTCTGCAGGATCTCAGCGAAGCTGGCGCGACGGCCATTGAGTTGCAGCGCACCCTCCTCGACTTGCAGCGCCGCGACATTGCCCTCCGCAAACGGGCCGCTCTTCGCGACTGCGTATTGGCGCAAGCGGTCCAGAGCCTCCCGGGTCGCCCCGGCCACGGCAGGCATGACACTGGCCGTGGCCCAGGAACCGCCGGACACCGGCCCCGGTGGAAACGCCGAGCTACCCAGCTGCACTTCGACCCGATCAATGGGCAGGCCGGTCAACTGGCTGACCGTCTGGGCGACAATGGTGTAAGTGCCGGTGCCGATGTCCTGCAGGCCGCACTGGACCAGCGCCGAGCCATCGGCGCGCAGGGTCACTCGGGCCTCAGTTGGCACCTGATAGGCATCCCAATTACAGGCGCCGATGCCATAACCAATGATCTCGTCGCCCTCGCGCATGGAGCCGATCTTCGGGTTACGTTTACTCCAGCCAAAACGCTCGGCGGCCTGATCGAGGGCTTCGGGCAAGTGATTACTCGACCAGGGCAACTTCACACTTTCATCGGTGGTGGACAGGTTGAGCCGGCGGAATGCCAACGGGTCCATGCCCATCTTTTCCGCCATTTCGTCGATAGCCGACTCGAGGGCGAACAACCCCGGCGCCGCGCCCGGAGCACGCATGGAAGTCGGCGTGCCGCGATTGACCTGGCTGTATTTGTGGGAAACGCGGACATTGGGGCAGGAATAGAGGTTCTTGGTCACCACGCCGCAGGATTCGGTGTAGGGATCCACGGTGGAGGTGCTGTTGAACGAGTCATGGCGAATGGAGACCAGTTTGCCTGCTGCATCGGTGGCCATGCGCACGCGCTGGATTGTCTCGGGGCGATGACCGACCGTCGTAAACATCTGCGCCCGTGGCAGCACCAGTTGCACCGGGCGCCCGGTCACTTGCGAAGCAGCGCAGGCGGCGATGGAGTGCGGCCAGGGCCAGAGCTTGCCGCCAAAACCTGAGCCAATGAACGGCGCGCGCACTTCGACGCGATCCGGCGGCAGGTCGAAGACGTTGGCCAGCAGATTGCGGTGGTTAAGCACGCCCTGACTGCTTTCATAGACAAACAATCGACCGTCTTCCCACCAGGCGGTGGTGGCATGCATTTCCATGGGGTTATGCACTTCCACCGGCGTGGTGTAGGTCACGTCCAGGCGCGCAGCCGCTTCGTGCGCGCCATCGGGCTCACCGCGCACATGACCACGCCCGCCATCGCGGGCACCATGCAGCCGCATCCCCTCTTCAAGAGAACGCACCGGCGTCGTCGCCGCATATTCGACCTTGACCGCATGGGCCGCCGCCCGGGCCTGCTCGAAGCTGTCAGCCAGGACCAGCGCGACGAATTGCCCTGGGTAATGCACATCCGCATCTTCAAATGGCAGCCGATGCTCATCGGTCCGGCTGGCGATAAGGATGTCCTTGAAGAAGTTGATCGGGCCGTCGGGGGTACGGTGCAGCGTGGGCATATTGCCGTGATGAAGAATCTTCACCACGCCGGGCATGCGTTGCGCGGCCTGATCGTCGATGCGCACGATGCGGCCGCTGGCAACGGTGCTGTAGACGCCATAGGCATACAGCAGGTTTTTCACAGGATGATCGGCAGCGTACTTGGCCGCGCCGGTTACTTTCAGCCCGCCGTCGACACGGCGGTGGGCAACACCAATCACGGACTCGCTCATGCGCTGGCCTCCAGTGTCAGATCACGCAGGTTGCGCACAATCGCCTGCTGCCCCAACGGCACTTTAAAGGCGTTGTGCTCGGTCGTTACCGCACCGCGCAGCGCTACTTCGCCCGCGCGCTGGAACAACTCCAACGAAGGGTTCTGGCCAAGCAGCACACGTTCGGCTTCGACGGCCCGCCAGGGTTTGGTGCCGACGCCGCCCATGGCCAGTCGCACCTGGGCGATCTTGCCGCCGTCCAGGCGCACAATCACCGCGCTCGACGCCAGGGCAAACTGGTAGGAGGTGCGGTCGCGCAGCTTCAGGTACGCCGAACGACTGCCTGGCAGAGGCGCATCCAGGGTGATATGGGTGACCAGTTCGTGGGGCTGCAACGCATGCTCACGCCAGGGTGAATCACCGGGCAGCAGGTGGAAGTCGGCGAAGGCAATGTCCCGCGCGCCCTGGGCGCCCTGCACGGTGACCTGGGCACCAATCGCCGCCATGGCCACGCACATGTCTGAAGGATGGGTGGCGATGCAGTGCTCACTGGTGCCCAGCACCGCATGCACGCTGCGACTCAAGCCGCCGATAGCCGCACAGCCGGAGCCGGGCTGACGCTTGTTGCAGGCGGAAATACCGTCACGAAAGTAATTGCAGCGCACCCGCTGCATCAGGTTGCCGGCAGTGGTGGCCTTGTTGCGCAGCTGTGTCGAGGCGCCGGCCAGAATCGCCTGGGAGAGCACGGGATAGCGCTCCAGCACCAGCGGGTGGCTGGCCAATTGGGTATTGCTCACCAGAGCGCCGACGCGCAGGCGGCCATCGGGCAAGGTCTCGATTTGCTTGAGCGGCAGGCGGTTGATATCCACCACCTGCCCGACCTGCATGACATCGAGCTTGACCAGATCAAGCAGGGTCGTGCCTCCGGCGAGGAACACCTGAGTACCCTGGCTGGACGCGGCGGCGAAGGCCTGGTTCGAGCAGTCGGCACGCATATAGTCGAAAGTACGCATCAGCTGACGCCCTCCATCTTGCTCCGTGCCGCCTGAACAGCGGCGAGGATGTTCTTGTAGGCGCCACAGCGGCAGATATTGCCGCTCATGGCCTCACGCACACTGGCGTCATCGCGGCCCAGATGCGGGTCCTGCAGGATCGCCACGGCGCTCATGATCTGCCCCGAAGTACAGTAACCGCACTGATAGGCGTCATGATCCCAAAAGGCCTCTTGCACCGGATGCAGCTTGCCGTCCCGGGACAGACCCTCGATGGTGGTGATCTCGTCTTCGTCGTGCTGCACGGCGATCGACAGGCAGGAGTTGATCGCCACGCCATTGACCAACAGCGTGCAGGCGCCGCACTGGCCGTGGTCACAGCCCTTCTTGGTGCCCGTCAGTTGCAGGCGGTCACGCAACACATCCAGCAGGATCGCGTTGGTCGGCACATTGAGCACTTGCGGCACACCGTTGACCGTGAGGCGAACGCGTCGCTCACCGGTTTTCAGGGCCTGGCTGTCGTCGATGGTCGAAGTCAACGCTTGCGCCGCCAGTGCCGGCAAAGCGCCCGACAGGGTCACCGCTGCCGCGCCCGAAGCGCCGAACTTGAGAAAGTTGCGTCGGGAAGTCTGCACGCTGGATGTCGTGGCAATCAGGTTGCCTGACGAACTCTTGGGATCGGTCATGATGTTTCCCTGCATCTTGATGGAGATATAAGAAGCGGGATGCGCGTAACGGCTCAACACTCTAGAGGAGCATGAGACACATTCTCATTATTTCGACGCACACTACCCGCTCTAATGCTTGCGACTGGTCTGACGGGGAATAAATTCGACCACGCAGAGACTTTTTGTCAAAAGCCGCGATGGGCGTGAAAGGGTTGCAAAAGCTTTGAAGGCACTGGCCTGACGATGGTCAATAACCCGGACTCTCAAGATATCAGGGTCTTGCGCAAACCATTACTGCGACTTCGCTCATATGCCTTATTAGTTAGGCTAATCAATTAAATGATTAATGGATGTTTCAAGTTTAAATGACGCGCAATAACCACCGTGCCAATGTACCCGCCCACTGCCCGCAAAACGCTTTGAAACATGCGCGTAACAAGAACACACTGAGCGCCATTTCAGCAGCCTGACAGTGGTCCGGCCAAAAGGTGATCACCATGATGGACAGCCTGAGCGGCATCACAGCATTTATTCAGGTCGCCGAAACCCGCAGCTTCACCGAGGCCGGGCGACTGTTGGAGGTGTCCTCATCGGCCGTGGGCAAAAGCGTGTCGCGCATGGAAGAACGCTTGGGCGTACGGCTGTTTCACCGCAGCACCCGCAGTGTCACCCTGACTGTGGAAGGCGAGCTGTTTCTTGATCGCTGCAAACGCATCGTCAGTGAACTGGAAGCAGCGCAGATCGAGTTATTGCAGCTGTCCGCCACGCCACGGGGCAAGATCAGGCTCAGCGTGCCGATCCAGAGCAACCTGATCATGCCGTTGCTGGCCGGTTTTATTCGTGCGTATCCGGAGATCGAACTGGATGTCGATATGTCCGATCGCATGGTCGACGTAATTGAAGAAGGCTTTGACGCCGTGGTCCGTACCGGTACGCCCCAGGACTCACGACTGATGGCGCGAAAACTGGGCGAATACCGGCTGCAATTGGTCGCGTCTCCGGACTATCTGGCACGTCACGGCGAGCCGCAACACCCCGATGACCTGGCCCGTCACGCTTGCCTGCTGCACAAGTTTCCCGCCACCGGCATGATCGAGCGCTGGCCGTTGCAGGTCGACGAAGAGCCGGTTGATCTGGCGCTGTCGAAAACCATCACCTGCACCACCATGGATCCCCTCACCTATCTGGCTCTGGATGGTGTTGGCATTGCCTGCCTGCCCGATTTTTCGATCAGGGCGCCGCTCAAGGATGGCCGGCTGCAAGTGGTGCTGGCCGACTACACGGTGCATAGCGGCGACCTGTGGATGCTCTGGCCGTCGTCGAAACAGGCGGCGCCGAAGCTCAGGGCGCTGATTGATTATTTCAAGCAGCATATTTTGCAGGGGTGAAACCACCCTTTATCAGACACGACATAACCAGCTTAATCAAAATGGTTTTCTGTATGAACCAGCGCGGTGTCCCTGACACCACGCTGTCGCGCAATAAACATCTAACCGTAGGACCGGCTTTAGCCGGGAGAGCATCAGCTTCAACGACGCCCTCCCGGCTAAAGCCGGTCCTACAAAAGCCTATCCCCGCAGCTTTTCCAGCAACCGCGCATTCCCCAAGCCGAAGCTGAGCATCACCAGCAGCCCCAATACCCCCAGGACCGCACTGGACCATAGCGTCGCCGCCATGCCACCATGATCGACCACCAGTCCACCGAACAGTGAGCCCGAGGCGATAGCGGTCTGGAAGGTCATCACCAGCATGGCCGAACTGGCCTCGGGTAGACGTGGCGAGGTGTGTTGCATCCAGGTGCTCAGGCTCAGGGGAATCGCGCCGTAGGCCAGGCCCCAGCTCAATATGGCGACGATGACGGCCATGCTGCTGCCAGCCAGCCAAGGCAGGCTCAGCAAAGCGATGACCATCAGCACCACCATGCTCCCCAGAGAAAACGGCAGGTGGCGATTGACTGTGGTCGCCACGACAAAGTTACCCAGCATCCCGAGCAGGCCAAAACCGAGCAATACCAGGGTAATGGTGCCGCTGCCGAAGCCGGCCTCCTGCAGCAGAAACGGCGCGATATAGGTATAGGCGGTGAAATGCGCGGCAATGACCAGGCCCATCAGCAGGATGCTGCGTTGCGCAGTACCTCTGCCGACATAGCTCAGCAGTGCCTTGACCCGCAGCCCTTCACTGGATTCCAGCGATGGCAGGGTAAGAAACTGCGCCAACAGCGCAACCAGTGCCAGCAGCGCAGTGGCCAGGAATGACGCCCGCCAGGAGAACAAGGTGCTGATAAAAGTGCCAAAGGGCACGCCCAGTACCGTGGCGAAGGTAATACCGGCAAAGATGATTGCCGTGGCCTTGGCCGCTTTATCCGGCGCAACCAGGCGCCCCGCTGCGGCGATGGCCACGGCCCAGAAGCCGCCCAGGGACACGCCCAGCAGGCCGCGACCCAGCAGCATCGGCAGCAACCCCGACGCGGTGGCGCTGATCAGGTTGGAGAGCACCAGCAACAGCGCAAGGCCCAGCAGCAGATGTCGCCGATTAATGGTCCCGGCACCGATCATGATCGCCGGAGCCGATATCGCCGCCACGACTCCCGGCACCGTCACCATCAGGCCGGCCGTGCCATCGGTGATCGACAGCTCCTGGGCGATCTGCGGCAATACACCCACCGGCAAATACTCCGTGGTCACGAAGGCGAATGCACCCACGGCCACGGAAAAAACCGACAGCCACTGGCGCATGCTGGAATTAGCTGCGGGCGCTGTTTCAGCAGGATAGATATCTAATACACTTGCTTCAGGTTCACTCACGGTGATTATCCTCTGGACTGTCTGATAAGTTGCCAGCAAGACTAATTCACCGTTATCGTTATAAAAACCGCCTAGGTCTCCAGACACTTCGGACAAAACAGCGGCAATCGTCTATTCAAGACACTTATGTCCAGAGTGATTGGATCTGTGCACTCTTTTTCCCTTGAATAGGCCGATATAAGTTTGCAGTCGATTAATTCAATCCCTCAGGGAGACATCGATGTCGACTCAACTTAGCAGCGAACACAGCCAGGCCATTCCCCCTATCCGCGTGGGTATTGTCGGCGTTGGCAACTGGGCACGCCACGGCCACCTGCGCGTGCTCAGCCTGCTGCCGCAGTATCAGCTACAAGCGGTGTACAGCGAACGCCGTGAGCGCGCCGAGGCCGCCGCCGAGGAGTTCGGCTTCAAACAGGTGGCCGACAGTCTGACCGAACTGGTGGAAAACCCCGAAGTTGATCTGGTCGTGGTGCTCAATACCGCACCCCAGCATGAACAGAGCGTGCGTGCGGCCATTGCGGCGAACAAAGACGTTTATTGCGAATGGCCATTGACCACCCGCACCACAGACTCACAGGAATTGATCCGCCTCGCGGAGAAAGCCGGTGTGCGCCATATCGTCGGTCTGCAGCGTCGCCATGCCCCGCATAACCGTTATTTGCAGGACTTGCTGCAACAGGGTTATGTCGGCAAGCTGCGCTCAGTGCGTATTCATGTGAGCATGAATTACTTCCAGGCCCTGCGCGATAATGCCTTGCGTTGGACGATTCCCGAGGAGAACTTTTCCAGCGCGGTTTCCATTTATACCGGGCACTTTCTCGACATGTTATTTACCGCCACGGGCTGGCCAACCGCTATTTCCGGCGAACAGGTCAGTCAATTCGCCAAGGTCACGATCAAGGAAACCGGTGAAGTCTTCGACAGTACTGCCCCGGATCAATTGGTCCTGACCGGCAGCATGGAGGACGGCGCCGTGGCCTCGATCCAGATCGAAGGTGGCAAGCGCAACGGTTCAGGGGTGCAAATCGATATTACCGGCGACCAAGGTGATCTGCGCATCATCAATACCAATGCCTTTGGCGATGTGGGTGACGACTACCTGATCGAAGGCGCCCATGGCGACAATCTCGCCTTGCAACCCTTGCCCGTCCCCGCCAGCTACCTGCGCCTGCCCGCGTCGAACCTGCCCTCGGCGGTGCTGGAACTGGGCGAACTCTATTACGCCTATGCCCAGGATCTGGCCGACGGCACCCATGGCGCGGCAACCTTTGCCGATGCCGTGCGCATGCATCGCTTCCTTGATGCGGCCAAGGCCTCGTCTGACAGCGGCCAGCGGATCTATCTCGACTGAGAAACCTGGCCCACAGCTACGCGGGTCCAAACCGAGGCTTGTCAGGGCCGGGCATTTTCGCCAACAATAATAAGTAATAATTCTCAATTGCGATTAATCCCATGCCTGCCCCTGACTCCCCTGTGTTGCACAGGCTCTACAGCGAACACAATGGCTGGCTCAACGGCTGGCTGCGGGCGCGCCTGGGCAATTCGAGCGATGCGGCGGACCTTGCCCAAGATACCTTCGTGCGGGTGCTTACGGCCCGCAACGTCGAGGCCATCCGTGAACCGCGCACCTACCTCAGTGCCATCGCCCGGGCGTTGATGATCGACAAGTTCCGTCGTCGCGCTGTCGAACAGGCATACCTGCAGACCCTGGCATTGCGCCCCGAGCCGTTGGATATCTCCCCGGAAACCCGCCTGCTGATCCTGGAAACCCTGACCGCTGTCGACGCCATGCTCGATAACCTCGGCGAACGTACCCGCAGTATCTTCCTGATGCTGCAACTCGAAGGCCTGAGCTATATCGCTAGCGCAGAGCGCCTCGGTGTGTCGGTGACGACGGTGAAGAAACACATGATCCGGGCCATGACCCATTGCCTGTTACTGGTCGAGGACTGAAACCCATGGCCGCCGCCCTCGACCGAAAGGTGCTGGAAGCCGCCGCGACCTGGTACGTGCAGCTCCACGCCGCCGCGCCTGCCGAGCGTGAGCGGGAAACTCAAGCCTGGCATGCCTGGCTGAATGAAAACAGTGCCCATGCCCAGGCCTGGGCGCGGGTCGAAAAGCTGCAACGGCAACTGGGCGTGTTGCCCCAGGAACTGGCATTGCCAACCCTGGCCGGGGTCAGGGCCCGACGCCGTACCCTGGTCAAGCTCCTGGGGCTGCTGCTGACAGCGGGAGCAGCAGGCTGGGGAGCGTTGATGCTCGAACCTTTGCCCGCCAGGCTGGCGCAATACCGCACCGTTAAAGGCGAGCGACGACACCTGCAGTTGACCGATGGCAGCCAGCTGGAGCTGAACACCCACAGCGCCGTGGATATCGATTTCAACGTCAACGTCCGCCAGATTCGTCTGCATTACGGTGAGATCCTGATTCAGACCGCCTCCGACTTTGCCCGTCGACCGTTTATCGTTCATACCGCTGAAGGTAGCGTGCGTGCGCTGGGCACGCGTTTCGTCGTACGCAGCGAAGCAGACCACACCCAGGTGCAGGTGCTCGAACACGCCGTCGAATTGCGCCCAGCTCAGGACAATGGACAAGTGCTGCGCCTCGAGGCGGGGCAGCAGGCCGGATTCGACCGCCATCACCTCGGCACGCCGACGGCCCTGCCGGTCGGGGTCGATGCCTGGACCCAAGGCATGCTGATGGCCATCGACTGGCGTTTGGGCGATCTACTCAATGAAGTGGCCCGCTACCGTGTCGGTGTCGTGCAATGCAGTCCGGCCGTGGCGGACCTGCGCCTGTCTGGAACCTTCCGTCTGGACGACAGCAACACTTTCCTCGAAAACCTTGCCGCCTCCCTGCCCGTGCGCGTGCGCTTCTTGAGCCGTTATTGGGTACGAGTGGAAGCCGCCTGAATAAATAGTTCGGCTTGAGGTTGCTGATTTTCATTCTCATCCGGCCAAGCACTGAAGCGGCGATAACTGCCGCATTTTTTGCCACGCCACCGAAGGAAAGTTTCATGTCCCGTTTCTCCCTGCGAGCGGCCGCGCCCCTGGCCAGCGCCGTCCATTTGGCAATGCTGGGTCTGCTCGTTACACCGCTGGCCCTGTTACCAGGCCAGGCCAGCGCCCAGTCCGAAGTCCTCAGCTACAACATCGCCGCCGGTCCCCTGGCCACTGCCTTGAGTCAGTTTGCTGCCACGGCGCGAGTAACGCTCACGTTTGCCACTACCCAGACCCAGGGCCTCAATTCCCCCGGCCTGCAAGGCCCACACTCGGTCGAGGAAGGCCTGGACCGGCTGTTGGCTGACAGCGGTCTGCGCGCGCAGCATCAAAGTAACGGCGGCTACGTACTGGTCGCGGTCAAAGCGGCCGGCGACAGTGCGCTGGAACTGGGCGCAGTGAGCATTTCCGGCAAGGCACCAGGTTCCACCACCGAGGGCACGGGCTCCTACACCAGCGACTCGTCGAGCAGTTCGACGCGCCTTAATTTGTCCCTCAGGCAAACGCCGCAGTCGGTCACCGTACTGACCCGCCAGCGCCTGGACGATCAGAAACTCGACAACCTGACAGACGCCCTGGATGCCACCGCCGGGATCACAGTCATCCGCGAAAGCCTGGGCGCCGACAGCACGCCCTATCTGTCCCGGGGCTTTGCGATCCGTAACTTCGAGATCGACGGTGTACCCACTTCCGCGAGCATGGACAATTACACCCAGAACACGGCTATGTATGACCGCGTGGAAGTCGTGCGCGGCGCCACCGGCCTGATCAGCGGGCTGGGCAACCCATCGGCGACCATCAACCTGATCCGCAAGCGGCCGACCAGTGAACCCCAGGTGATCCTCACCGCCGAGGCCGGAAGCTGGGACCGCTATGGCCTGGGCGTGGATGTGGGCGGTGCACTGAACGACAGCGGCACCCTGCGCGCTCGCCTGGTGGCAGACAGCAAAGACCAGCACGCCTGGATCGACCGTTACAGCCAGGAGCTCTCGACGGTCTACGGCATTACCGAACTGGACCTGGACGACACGACCCTGCTGACCCTGGGCCTGAGTCACCAGACCACCCATAGCAACGCACCGATGCGTACCGGTTTCCCGTTGTTCACCACCGACGGCGACAAGACCGATATCAAACGTTCGTTCAACAGTTCGCCGGGCTGGAGCTATTACGACCGCCAGCAAAGCATGGTCTTCAGTTCCATCGAACATCAATTCGACAATGGCTGGAGTGGCAAGCTGGAGTACAGCCACGCGCGCAATGATTACGACACTGTGGTCAGCTACATGGATGGCACCATCGACAAGAGCACCGGAGCTGGCGCCTACATCATGCCGACCCGCTGGCAGGCCACGCCGCAACAGGACAATGTGGATGCCTACCTGACCGGCTCGTTCTCTCTGTTCGGCCGCGAACATGAGCTGATCGCGGGGACCACCCTGTCCCGCCTGGAGGAACGCGGCACGCCCAACTATGGCGGCTGGCAAAGGGCCAATTCGGGCTATATGGGCACCATCGCTGACATCTATAGCTGGGACGGCAGCGCGCCAAAACCAGTCTTCAACAAGATCGGTGAAAGTGACCTGACCGAAACCCAGAACGCCAGCTACCTGACCTCACGCTGGCGCCTGAGCGACGCCGCCAGCCTGATCCTCGGCGCCCGGGTGGTGGACTGGCAGCGTGACAGCAAAAGCTGGCTCTACGGCGGCACGAGCAGTAAGACCCGGCGCAGCGAAACCGGCATCGTCATTCCCTATGCCGGCTTCGTCTACGACCTGAGCGAGATCTGGACCGCTTACGCCAGTTACACCCAGATCTTCAACCCGCAGTCAGCGTCGATACGTGACGTCAACGGCACCCCGCTCGACCCGCAGGAAGGCACCGGTTATGAAGTGGGCCTGAAGGCCGGCTTCTACGAGGGACGACTCAATACCAGCGTGGCGCTGTTCCGGGTCGAGCAGGACAACCTGGCGGTCGCTGACGGCAACAAACTCGCCCCCAACGGTTATCAGGCCTACAAGGCGGAAAACGGCACCACCAGCGAAGGCGTCGAATTCGAGGTCAACGGCCAGCTCACTGAGGGTTGGCAGATCACCGGCGGGTACTCCTACAGCGTCAGCTTCAACGACGAGCACCGACGCATCGTCACCGAGATCCCGCGCAACAGCGTCAAGCTGTTCACCACCTACCGGCTGCCAGGCGAACTGGACAAGCTCACGGTCGGCGGCGGCCTGAACTGGCAGAGCGAAGCAGGTTATGACCTCAGTTACGCGACCACTCAGGGCAGCTACGCCCTGGCCAGCCTGATGGCCAGGTACCAGATCACCCCTGCGCTATCGGCTTCGGTCAACGTCAACAACCTGTTCGACAAGGAGTACTACACCACCACCGCCGCCGGTTTGTACGGTGCACCGCGCAATGTCATGACGACCCTGCGTTACGCGTACTGATGAACGGGATGCGGGCAGTTGAGGCTGTCCGTATCGCCTTTTGCACAGGCATGCAATCAAGCAAAACACCTCGCCGAAACATTTTCTTGCATATTGGGTTAGGGTTTTTCGATTCTCATTCGTCTTTGTTATTGAGGCAGGTCTTTTTTGGCCAGGCCGTGCCCTGCTCATTCGCAGGGCAACCCCATGCCCATGGGCTCAACTCCTCGTACAAAGACGCGTATTCAATGTCCAAGAAGTCCCGCTCGAAACTCTGGTTTCTCGTCCATAGCTGGCTGGCGCTGCCCATCTGGTTTTTCGTGCTGATCGTGTGCGTCACTGGCACCCTGGCAGTGGTCAGCCAGGAAATCGTCTGGCTGGCCAACCCCGATGTGCGAGCCAGCAAGCCCACCGAGGACGCCGTGGCCCTGAGCTACGATCAGGTCGTCGCGGCCATCCGAAAAGCCGAACCCGAGGCGCTGGTGCAGAACATTCGCACACCGCAAGAGCCCCATTTCGCCCTGCGGGTGAAAGTCGGCTACCCGGATGGCCGCTCGGTGTCTGTCTACGTCAATCAGTACACCGGGGTGATTCAGGGCATCAGCCCGAAATTCGACTTCCAGGGGTTTACCCGCGCCCTGCACGGTTGGTGGTTGGTGCCCTTTACCAGTGGTTATAGCTGGGGCTGGTATCTGGTCTCGCTGCTCGGCCTGCCCATGCTGGCATCACTGGTCACCGGGCTGGTGGTCTACAAGAAGTTCTGGAAAGGTTTCTTCAACCCGACCCTGCGCCTGCGCCAGGGCGCGCGGATCTTCTGGGGCGATTTCCATCGCCTGAGTGGTATCTGGTCGATCTGGTTCATTGCCGTGATCTCCATCACCGGCACCTGGTTCCTGATCCAGGCCATTCTGTCTGATAACCAGATCAGCATTTCAAGCGAACCGGTGGCGCCGGCCATCGCCCGGGAAAACGTGCCAACCTCCGCCGATGGCCACCCCGCACCGAGCATAGGCGTGGACCGTGCCATCGAGCTGACGACCCGGACCATCCCCGGCTTCGACGTCAGCTACGTCATCCTGCCCGGCAACGCCTACAGCTACCTGACCATCGGCGGCCGTGGCTGGTATCCGCTGATGAACCAGAGCGTCAGCATCAACCCTTACAGCGGCACCCTCGACAGCAGCCACTTGCTGTCCGACCGCAGCGGCCTGGAGTTTGTCACCGAGTCCATGCGGCCCCTGCACACCGGCGATTTCGGCGGCCTCTGGGTCAAGCTGATCTGGTTCTTCTTCGGCCTGCTGCTGAGCATGATGGTCCTCAGCGGCTTGCTGATCTGGAGCAAACGTACCGCCCTGGCCACCCTTGCCGCACTCAAGCGCAGCAACCACGCAACTCGACCGCCAGCGAAACGCGCGGCAGCGGGCAGCCAACCCGAAACCGTGGGGGGCACCATGTGAGCCAGGCCAATACGATTGTGAGCCCCTCCCCGCTGCGCCGCTTGTGGCACAAGTGGCGTTTCCACCTGAATATCCTGCTGCTGCTGATTCCCTTGGGCTTCATGCCGAAATACTTCGCCGATGTGGCGATGTTCCGAGGCGAAAGTGGCCTGGGTGCGCGGGACATCGGCGAAATCCAGGTCGGTCCCTGGAGCCTGCGCCTGGCCGAACTGCGTGACGAAGCGCCCCTGCTCAACGGTCCGGCCGGCTACATGAAGAGCTTCAATGCCGCGCTGTGCAAGGCCTGCGCCAATGAGGTCAAGGCCACGTATCTGCGCATCGGCAAGCCGCGCAGCCTGCGTACAGCAGGGGCGATCTTCTTTGGTACGCCGTATCGCGCGGGCACCAGCGTACCGATCCCCAAGCACGCTTCAACCGACGACGCCCTGTGGATCACCATGGAAGGCTGGGACGGTTCCATGCATCAAGCGTCGATTCCCCTGAGCCAGGCATCCCCGGCAACCGCCGCCTGGCTCGCCCAACAAGGAGGCAAACCATGATTGTTGCAACGGCCAGGCGCGCCGCCGCGCTCTTGTTGATCCTGTGTGCCGGGCTGAGCACCCAGGCCCTGGCCCATAACCCACTGTGCGAATGCAAGGAAATCGACGGTGAGCAGATTCGCTGCACCGGCGGCTTTTCCGACGGCAGCGGCGCCCCGGGAGTAACCCTGGACGTGATCGGCTATGACGAAAGCATTCTGGTGCCGGGCAAGCTGGGGCCAGATTCGACCCTGACCTTCAAGAAGCCTGCAGGTGAGTTCTATGTGCTGTTCGACGCCGGTCCCGGCCACGTCGTGGAAGTCGACCAAGGGGATATCCAGCCAAAATGACCGCGACCGTTACTACCCAAGTCATACGTCCGGCCGGTGCCGGTCATGAAACCCTGTATGTGTTGCTGTTTTGCCTGATCGTACTGGCGTGTGCCGGTTCGGTGGTGTTCTGGCATCGCGAGAGCCAGGACGTCACCGCCATCGAGACGTATCAGATTGATGCCCGGCGCGATCTGACCCCCGGTGAACAAGGCATCTACGCCGATCTGCGGGTGACCCTCGACGAGATTCGCCTGCTGCAAGAGGAACAACCTGCCCTGCCGGAGCCTGCTGCACTGGCTGGCGAAGGTTTCGCGCCGTTTGCCCGGGACGCCAGTTCGGTAAGCCGCGGTGGCCATGCCTGGCAGTTGCTCGAGCAACGCGCCTACCTGGGCCTGAGCCAGCAACCGGCAACGGCGGGCTCGTTCCTGCTGCGGGTCACTGGCGCCGGGCAAGCGGCGGATATCTGGCTGAACCGCGCCAAGTCCCTGAGTGCTCCGATTGATCTGGGTGATCAGGCCTTGATTGCGGCGGGCTGGCAGCAAGTGGTCGCGCAGTTCGATGCCGGGGTGACGCGTCAGCGCCAGCATCAGCATTGATAACCCAGTGGGAGCCGCCTTGGTGGCGATAGCGGCGGATCAGTCGCGGAAATTATTGCGAGCGCTTCGCACTCGATCGCCACCAAGGCGGCTCCCACACACAGCAATTTGTATTCCAAATCAATTTCCAGAATGAGAAGCCCCCTGCTCATGTCCCTGTCATCTGTTTTGCGTCAGCGCCGCCTGCTTCTGCTGGGCCTGTTGCTGTCACCCTTACTGGCCCTGTCCGCCCATGGCGATGAGGCCAAGCGTCTGCGTATCGGCATCACCCTGCATCCGTACTACAGCTATGTCGCCAATATCGTCGGCGACAAGGCCGAGGTGGTGCCGCTGATTCCTGCAGGGTTCAACCCCCATGCCTACGAGCCTCGCGCCGAAGACATCAAGCGTATCGGCAGCCTGGACGTGATCGTGCTCAATGGTGTGGGCCATGACGACTTCGCCGACCGCATGATTCAGGCCAGTGAAAAGCCTGATATCGCCATTATCGAAGCCAACGAAAACGTGCCATTGCTGGCCGCTACCGGCACGGCGGCACGGGGAGCGGGCAAAGTGGTCAACCCCCACACCTTCCTGTCCATCAGCGCCTCCATTGCCCAGGTCAATAACATCGCCCGGGAGCTGGGCAAGCTCGATCCGGTCAATGCCGCCACTTACACCAGCAATGCCCGGGCCTACGGCAAGCGCCTGCGCCAGATCCGTGCCGACGCCCTGGCCAAGCTGACCCAGGCGCCCAACGCCGACCTGCGCGTGGCCACGGTGCATGCGGCCTACGACTACCTGCTGCGCGAGTTCGGTCTGGAAGTCACGGCGGTGGTCGAGCCGGCCCATGGCATCGAGCCCAGCCCCAGCCAGCTGAAGAAGACCATCGACCAGCTGCGCGAGCTGGACGTCAAAGTGATCTTCTCGGAGATGGATTTCCCTTCCACGTATGTCGACACCATCCAGCGTGAGTCCGGCGTGCGTCTGTATCCGCTGTCGCATATTTCCTACGGCGAATACAGCGCCGACAAGTACGAAAAAGAAATGACCCACAACCTTGATACCGTGGTGCGAGCCATTCAGGAGTCCGGCGCATGACTATGGCCGAAAACCTGCGAATGAACGGCCCGGGCATCCATTTCGAGGGTGTGAAATTGACGCTGGGACGCACCATTATCCTCGACGACGTGAGTTTTCGGGTCAGCCCCGGCAGCGTCCACGCGTTGGTCGGCCCCAATGGTGGCGGCAAGAGTTCGCTGATCAAAACCCTGCTCGGGCAAATGCCGCATTCGGGACGCCTGAGCCTGGAGTGGTCGCAGCCCCCGGCCCAGGCCGCCGGGATTATTGGTTACGTGCCCCAGGCCTTGGAGTTCGACCGTGGCCTGCCCATGACCGTCGACGATTTCATGGCTGCCATGTGCCAGCGTCGGCCAGCTTTTCTCGGCCTGTCCAGGCATTACGCCACGGCCATCGGTGAAGCGCTGGAACGGGTCGGCATGCAGGACAAGCGCAAACGGCGCATGGGCGCGTTGTCCGGTGGCGAGCGTCAGCGCGTGCTGCTGGCCCAGGGCCTGATTCCGCAGCCGCAGTTGTTGGTCCTTGACGAGCCGATGTCAGCGCTGGACGAAGCCGGCATTCAGGTCTTCGAGCGCCTGCTCGGCGAGTGGAGCCGCAGCGGCGTGACAGTGCTATGGATCGAGCACGACCTGGCCGCCGTCAAACGCCTGGCCGAACGGGTCACCGGGCTTAATCGCCGGGTGCTGTTCGACGCACCGCCCGCGCTGGCCCTGACCCCGGAGCGACTATTGACGTTGTTTTCCACTCACCCCCGCGACAGCCACGGGAGCATCGGCCCATGAGTTATGAAGCCTTTCGCCTGTTGATTCAGGACGCCGCTGCCTCTGGCTACCTGCCCGCCGTACTGGCCTACGGTTTCGTGGTCAATGCGCTGCTGGCCGGGCTGTTGATCGGACCGGTCCTGGGCGGTCTCGGCACCCTTGTCGTGGTCAAGCGCTTTGCATTCTTTTCCGAGGCAGTCGGCCACGCAGCGCTCACTGGCGTAGCGGTGGGCATTCTATTGGGCGAGCCCTACACCGGTCCCTACGGCAGCCTGTTCGGTTACTGCCTGCTGTTCGGCGTGCTGCTCAATTACCTGCGCAACCGCACCGGCCTGGCGCCGGACACCCTGATCGGCGTGTTTCTCTCGGTGTCCCTGGCGCTGGGCGCGAGCCTGCTGCTGATGCTGGCGGGCAAGATCAACGTGCACATTCTCGAAAACGTACTGTTTGGTTCGGTGCTGACGGTCAATGGCAATGATCTGCTGGTGCTGGCGATTGTCGGCTCGCTGGTCATGGCCCTGGCCCTGCCACTGTACAACCGCATCATGCTCGCCAGCTTCAATCCGCAACTGGCGGCAGTGCGCGGCGTGGCCGTTAAGACTCTGGACTACCTCTTCGTGGTGCTGGTGACCCTGATTACCGTTGCGGCGGTAAAAGTCATCGGCGCGATTCTGGTGGGCGCTCTGTTGGTCATTCCGGCGGCGGCGGCACGCCTGCTCAGCCAGTCACTCAAGGGCTTCTTCTGGATCTCGGTGCTGATTGCCACTGTCAGCACCCTGTGCGGCATCCTCCTGCCCATCGTCTTCGACCTGCCGGTGCCTTCGGGCGCGGCAATCATCCTGGTCGCCGGTTGCGCCTTCGCCCTCGCAGCGATTGCCCGCGGCACCGTGCCCAGCCTGAAAGGGAATATTGGATAAATGCATCGCTCATTTCGTCACCTGCTTTTGGTTATGACCCTGTCCAGCCTGGCGCTGGCGGTCAACGCCGAGTCAAAAACCTCCGTCCGGGTACTGGCATCGCTGCCGGTGACCTTCGGCCTGAGCCAGTTGCTGCTGCAAGGCACCGACGTCGTATTGGAACGCGCTGCCCCGGCCAGCCTGCCCGGCTCGCGCCAGGCCGCCTATTTCAGCGGCCGGGGTGCGCCGGAGCTGGGCACACTGGCTGTCGGCGCTGACGCTGCCGTCGGCCTGCGTTCGATATGGCCGGATGATCCGCTGTACATCCATGCCCGGCGCAGCAACATCCGCATCGTCGAAATCGACGCCGCCCGCCCGGTGGACGGCGCCCTGCCCGGCATCGCCCTGCAGTCCGGGACAAGCGATGGCCTGAATAGCCAGCCCTGGCAGTCGAGCAATAACCTGGGGCGTATGGGTGATGTACTGGCGGCGGACCTGGTACGCCTGGCACCCAATGCCAAGGCAAAAATCGACAGCAACCTGGCCACCCTCAAGCAACGCCTGCTGAAGATCAGTGCCGAAGCCGAGGCGCAACTGGCCAAGGCCGACAACCTCAGCGTGGTCAGTCTCAGCGATCACCTGGGCTATCTGGTCAGCGGACTGAATCTGGAACTGCTGGAAACCGACGCCCGCCCCGACAACGAGTGGAGCGCCGAAGCCTTGAGCCAATTGCAAAAGAAGCTCAAGGACAACAGCGTGGCTCTGGTTATCCACCATCGCCAGCCTGCAGAGGCCGTAAAGGCAGCGATCAGCGCCGGGGGCAGTCGCTTACTGGTTCTGCGGGTGGACAGCGATGATCCGCTGGCGGAGTTGGAGGGCAATATCAAATTGGTAACCGAGGCGCTTGCCGCAAGCTCCTGACAAGCACCACCGTGTCGCGCCGGTGACCTATGGGGCCAGCGGCAAATGGCCGTAGCCAGCAAAGTTTCCAGGCACTTGCTGATACTCACGCGGCGTGCAGCCAAACTCGCGGCGAAACACCGTGTGCAGGTACTGCGCCGACTTGAAGCCGCACTTCTGGGCGATCTCGGCAATCGCCGAATCGCTGTGCTCCAGGCCATTGGCCGCTGCCGCCAGCTTAAAACGCAGGATCTCGTCATGCACGCTGCGGCCACGCTCCTTGCGAAAATGCAGTTCCAGCGAAGAGCGTGACACACCGACGTAGGCCGCCACCTGTGCGGTCTTAATGCCCTGGCAGGCGTACTGACGGATAAACAGCAACGCCTGCATCACGTAGGGATTACCCAAGGGTTGATGCAGGCTCGACGCCTGCACATTGATCGCGTCCGGCGGGACAAGAATCTGCGTGCCTGTGCAGGCTTTGCCGTGGAGCATCTGATGCAGCAGCGCCGCAGCCGTGCGGCCCATGGTCTCGGTGCCCTGAATCACCGAACTCAAGGGGACTCGCGTGAGGGTGCGGGTCAGCGGGTCATTGTCGATACCGATCAACGCAACTTGCTCCGGCACCGCGATACCGGCCGTGAGGCAAGCCTGCAGCAACTGCCGGGCACGGGCATCGGTGACGGCGATGATACCGACCGGCTTGGGCAGGCTGTGCAGCCAGGCAATTTGCTGCTCCACCGCGCTGTCCCACAGCGGTGCACTGGTACCCAGGCCGCGATAGATCTCGACATGCAGGCCATCACGTTGCAACAGCCGACGAAAGGCGTTTTCCCGCTCAAGGGCCCAACGGTTGGCCTGAGCCGGCGGCAGGCTGAAACAGGCAAAGCGGGTCAGCCCGGCCTCGATCAGGTGCTCGTAGGCCAGTTTCATCAATGCGTAGTTGTCGGTGGCCACATAGGGAATGCCATCAGGGTAGGCCCGTGCGTCCTCATAGGAGCCGCCCACCGCCACTACCGGCAACGTGCTTCCAGCCAGCGCCTCGCCAATCAGCGGATCGTCGAAGTCGGCAATGATGCCATCGCCGTGCCAGCGTTCGATACCACGCAGGCGGCAGAGAAAATCCTCTTCCAGGAACAGGTCCCAGGACGCGCGAGTGCTGCTCAGGTAATTGCCGATGCCGGTGATGATGCCGCGGTCGTAGATCTTGCTGCCGTTGAACAACAGGGCGATGCGGTGAACGGGCGGTAGGGTTTTCATTGTTTTTGTCCTCAGCCGATCAGCACAGACTAGGCCCACCTGCGCCAGAGCTCAATACGCAAAAACGCACTGTACCCTGGTGATTATCGTAATCGGCGGGCCAGGGGGCGTTGCTAGTATCGAGACACCGCCAAGAACAATAAGGAAAACGCCATGACGTACTTCCCCGATGTCGAGACCGTGCGCTTCGAAGGCCCCAGCAGCGATTCCCCCCTAGCCTTTCGCCATTACGACGCCAATAAGCTGATCCTCGGCAAGCCCATGCGTGAGCACCTGCGCATGGCGGCCTGCTACTGGCATACCTTCGTCTGGCCAGGTGCCGACATGTTTGGCGTCGGCACCTTCAAACGCCCGTGGCAACGCAGCGGCGACCCCATGGAACTGGCCATCGGCAAGGCCGAAGCCGCCTTTGAGTTTTTCTCCAAGCTGGGCATCGACTACTACAGCTTCCACGACACCGATGTCGCGCCCGAAGGCAGCTCGCTCAAGGAGTACCGCAACCACTTCGCGCAGATGGTCGACCACCTGGAACGCCATCAGGAACAGACCGGCATCCAGTTGCTGTGGGGCACCGCCAACTGTTTCAGCAACCCGCGTTTTGCCGCCGGTGCCGCCAGCAACCCGGACCCTGAAGTATTCGCCTACGCCGCCGCTCAGGTGTTCAGCGCGATGAACGCCACCCTGCGCCTCAAGGGTTCCAACTATGTGCTGTGGGGCGGCCGCGAAGGCTATGAAACCCTGCTCAATACCGATCTGAAACGCGAGCGCGAACAGCTCGGGCGCTTTATGCGCATGGTGGTGGAGCACAAGCACAAGATCGGCTTCAAGGGTGATCTGCTGATCGAACCCAAGCCCCAGGAGCCGACCAAGCACCAGTACGATTACGACAGCGCAACGGTGTTCGGCTTCCTCCACGAGTTTGGTCTGGAACACGAGATCAAGGTCAATATCGAGGCCAATCACGCGACCCTGGCCGGGCACAGTTTCCATCATGAAATCGCCACCGCCGTATCCCTGGGGATCTTCGGCAGCATCGATGCCAACCGTGGCGACCCGCAGAACGGCTGGGACACCGACCAGTTCCCTAACAGCGTCGAAGAAATGACCCTGGCCACCTATGAAATCCTCAAGGCCGGCGGATTCAAGAACGGCGGCTACAACTTCGACTCCAAAGTACGCCGCCAGAGCCTGGACCAGATCGACCTGTTCCACGGCCATGTTGCAGCCATGGACACCCTCGCCCTCGCACTGGAACGCGCGGCGGCGATGGTGCAGAACGACCGCTTGCAGCAGTTCAAGGATCAACGCTATGCCGGTTGGCAGCAGCCGTTGGGCCAGGCCGTGTTGGCGGGTGAATTCAGCCTCGAATCACTGGCCGAACATGCCTTCGCCCAAGAGTTGAACCCGCAAGCGGTGAGCGGTCGGCAAGAGATGCTCGAAGGGGTCGTGAATCGTTTTATTTACACCTGAGCCGTGGTGACAATCGCGCGACAAATCTCTGCGCGCGAAGGTCACTACAGGCTCTACAGTTCTACCCGCATCACGCTGTGTCTTTTCCAACAACAATAAAAGGACGCAACACCATGAATAGACTCGAACGCACCCTGCTCGCCAGTGCCCTGGCTCTGCTCGCCCTGCCAGTGATGGCCGATTCTGCCCACCCGAAAATCGGCTTTTCCATCGATGATCTGCGCCTGGAGCGCTGGTCCCGGGATCGGGATTACTTCGTCGCAGCGGCGGAGAAACTCGACGCCAAGGTCTTTGTGCAGTCAGCCGATGCCAATGAGCAAAAGCAGATTTCCCAAATCGAAAACCTTATCTCGCGCGGCGTCGATGTGATCGTTATCGTGCCGTTCAACGCCACGGTGCTGACCAATGCTGTCGCCGAAGCGAAGAAGGCCAATATCAAAGTGGTCTCTTATGACCGGCTGATCCTCAACGCCGATATCGACGCGTATATTTCCTTCGATAACGAAAAGGTCGGCGAAATGCAGGCCAACGGCGTGCTGCATGCGGCGCCCAAGGGCAACTATTTCCTGCTCGGCGGCGCGCCGACGGATAACAACGCCAAGGTGCTGCGCGAAGGCCAGATGAAGGTGCTGCAACCGGCCATCGACAAGGGCGATATCAAGGTTGTCGGCCAGCAGTGGGTCAAAGAATGGAACCCCACCGAAGCCCTGAGCATCGTCGAAAACGCCCTGACCCGCAACAGTAACAAGATCGACGCCATCGTTGCCTCCAACGATGCCACCGCCGGTGGGGCGATTCAGGCCCTGGCCGCGCAGAAGCTGGCGGGCAAGGTGCCGATCTCCGGCCAGGACGCCGACCTCGCTGCCGTCAAGCGCGTGATCGATGGCACCCAGACCATGACGGTCTACAAGCCGCTCAAACTAATTGCATCGGAAGCCGCCAAGCTCTCGGTGCAACTGGCGCGCAACGAAAAGCCTGCATACAGCTCGCAATACGATAACGGCAGCAAGAAGGTCGACACCATCCTGCTCACTCCAACCCCGCTGACCAAGGCCAATATCGATCTGTTGGAGAAGGATGGTTTCTATAGCAAAGAGCAGATGGGGCTGTAGGCACTGCGCTGTCGCGCAACAAACCGTGCCCGTTGGAGCGAGGCTTGCCCGCGAATGCCTCGCGCCAACGACAGGACAACCGCCCCCATCGGTCTTTCGTGTGAGCCATTGCTATGTCGCACTATCTGCTGCAAATGAATGGCATCGTCAAAAGCTTTGGCGGTGTCAACGCGCTGAACGGCATCGATATCAAAGTGCGGCCGGGGGAATGCCTCGGCCTGTGCGGCGAGAACGGTGCCGGTAAATCCACTTTGATGAAGGTGCTGTCGGCGGTCTATCCGTACGGCACCTGGGAGGGCGAAATACTCTGGGACGGGCAGCCGCTCAAGGCCCAGTCCATCAGCGATACCGAAGCTGCCGGCATCGTCATCATTCATCAGGAGTTGACCCTGGTGCCCGACCTGTCGGTGGCCGAGAATATTTTCATGGGCCACGAACTGACGCTCCCCGGCGGGCGCATGAATTACCCGGCGATGATCCACCGCGCCGAAGCGCTGATGCGTGAGCTCAAGGTGCCGGACATGAACGTCGCCCTGCCGGTGTCGCAGTACGGCGGCGGTCATCAGCAACTGGTGGAAATCGCCAAGGCCCTGAACAAACAGGCGCGACTGCTGATCCTCGATGAGCCCTCCTCGGCCCTGACCCGCGCGGAAATAGAGGTGCTGCTCGATATCATCCGTGACCTCAAGGCCAAGGGCGTGGCCTGCGTGTACATTTCCCACAAGCTCGATGAAGTGGCCGCCGTGTGCGACACCATTTCAGTCATTCGCGACGGCAAACACATCGCGACCACCGCCATGGCCGATATGGATATCGCGCAGATCATCACGCAGATGGTCGGTCGAGAGATGAGCAACCTTTATCCCACCGAACCCCATGACATCGGCGACGTTATTTTCGAGGCGCGCCACGTCACCTGCTATGACGTGGACAACCCCAGGCGCAAGCGCGTCGACGATATTTCCTTCGTGCTCAAGCGCGGGGAAATCCTCGGCATTGCCGGTCTGGTCGGTGCCGGGCGCACGGAGCTGGTGTCGGCGCTGTTTGGTGCCTACCCCGGCCGCTATAGCGCCGAAGTCTGGCTGGAAGGCCAACTGATCGACACCCGTACGCCACTCAAATCCATTCGCGCCGGGCTGTGCATGGTGCCCGAAGACCGCAAGCGCCAAGGCATCATCCCCGATCTGGGTGTGGGTCAGAACATCACCCTGGCAGTGCTCGATACCTACGCCCATATGAGCCGGATCGATGCCGAAGCCGAACTGGGCAGCATTGACCGGCAAATCGCCCGCATGCACCTGAAGACGTCCAGCCCGTTTCTGCCGATTACCAGCCTCTCCGGTGGCAATCAGCAAAAAGCCGTGCTGGCGAAAATGCTCATGGCCAAACCGAAAGTGCTGATCCTCGATGAGCCCACACGCGGCGTGGACGTCGGCGCCAAGTATGAGATCTACAAGCTGATGGGCGCGCTGGCGGCCGAGGGCGTGGCGATCATCATGGTCTCCTCGGAGCTGGCCGAAGTGCTGGGCGTTTCCAACCGCGTGCTGGTGATCGGCGACGG
This sequence comes from Pseudomonas sp. JUb42, assembly GCF_024807945.1. Taxonomy (GTDB): domain Bacteria; phylum Pseudomonadota; class Gammaproteobacteria; order Pseudomonadales; family Pseudomonadaceae; genus Aquipseudomonas. The sequence goes on from NZ_JANUFD010000005.1 coordinate 223,270, forward strand.
CCAGTTGCGCGGCGACTTCATCAACCAGGGGCTCACCCAGGAACAGGTCATGGCCGCCGCGCTCAGCCAAAACAATAACAATCGGAAAACCGCGTAGATGAATCAGGTCAAACACCTTTTTACCCGCTACAAAATGCTCGCCCTGGTGATTGCCGTGGCGGTGATCTGGCTGTTTTTCAGCTGGCAGACCGAGGGCGGCTTCCTGACCCCGCGTAACCTCTCCAACCTGCTGCGGCAGATGTCGATTACCGGAATACTGGCGTGCGGCATGGTGCTGGTTATTATCAGCGGCGAGATCGATCTGTCGGTGGGCTCGTTGCTCGGATTGCTCGGCGGGCTCGCGGCGATTCTGGATGTGGTCTATCACATACCGTTGCTGGCAAACCTCAGCCTGGTGGCGTTGTGCGGTTTGATGATCGGGCTGGCCAACGGCTATATGACCGCCTACCTGCGCATCCCGTCGTTCATTGTCGGCCTGGGCGGCATGCTGGCGTTTCGCGGGATCCTGTTGGGGATTACCGGCGGCACAACCATTGCGCCGGTCTCGCCGTCACTGGTGTATGTGGGCCAGGGCTATCTGCCCCATGCCGTGGGTCTGGGGCTCGGTATCCTGCTGTTTGCCCTGACCCTGTTCCTGACCTGGAAACAGCGACGCAACCGGGCGCTGCATGGTTTGGCCGCGCATTCATTGGTGCGCGACGTATTGCGCGTGGTGTTGATCGGCGCCGTACTCGCCGGTTTCGTCACGACCCTGAACAGCTACGACGGCATCCCCGTACCGGTGCTGTTGTTGCTGGTGCTGCTCGGCGTGTTCAGCTACGTCACCAGCCAGACCGTGTTCGGCCGCCGCGTTTATGCAGTTGGCAGCAACATGGAAGCCACGCGCCTGTCGGGTATCAACGTACAGGCAGTGAAACTGTGGATCTTCGGCATCATGGGGGTGATGTGCGCACTGGCCGGCATGGTCAACACCGCCCGCCTCGCCGCAGGCTCCCCCTCGGCGGGCAACATGGGCGAACTCGACGCCATCGCCGCCTGCTTTATCGGCGGCACCTCGATGCGCGGCGGCTCCGGCACGGTCTACGGCGCTTTGCTGGGGGCGTTGGTGATCACCAGCCTGGATAACGGCATGTCGATGCTGGACGTGGACAGTTACTGGCAGATGATTGTGAAGGGCAGCATTCTGGTGCTGGCGGTATGGGTGGACGTGAGCACCCGGACTGGGCGGCGCTGATTATCCTATTAGCGTCGCGAGCTGAAAAATCACACATTTGTGGAAGCGAATTCATTCGCGAAAGGGGCGGTACAGACGCAGCAGGTTTGTCGTGTGAACTACCGCCTTCGCGAATGAGTTCGCTCCCACACGTTGCAGCAACAGATTTGCACCCACAAAAACAGCGCCCACAAAAAAAGGACCCGAAGGTCCTTTTTTCTTGCCTCGTGAAGTTCAAATGAACGTCACAAAGCCATGTTTGGAGCGGGAAACGAGACTCGAACTCGCGACCCCGACCTTGGCAAGGTCGTGCTCTACCAACTGAGCTATTCCCGCGTCTTGGTGATGGCCGCTATTCTAGCGTTTCAAATTATTACGTCAACCCTTTGTTTTAAAAACTTATTTTTTTTCTGTGGTGGTTTTCAGATGCGGCCACGCAGCGCGCATGTATTGCACCATCGACCAAAGGGTCAGGCCGGCGGCGATCATCAACAGGATATAGCCCAGCACCACCCAGAAGGTCACGGCGGGCGGATTGGCCAGCAGGATGACCAGGGCCAGCATCTGTGCCGCCGTCTTCCACTTGCCCAGGTTGGATACCGCCACTTGGGCACGAGCGCCCAGTTCGGCCATCCATTCACGCAAGGCGGAAATGACGATCTCGCGACCGATGATCACCGCGGCAGGCAGGGTCAGCCAGAAGTTGGCGTGGGCCTGGACCAGCAAGACCAGCGCCACGGCGACCATCAGTTTGTCCGCGACCGGGTCGAGAAACGCGCCGAACGGCGTGCTCTGCTCCAGGCGGCGGGCCAGATAACCATCGAGCCAGTCAGTGGCGGCGGCCACGGCAAATACCGTACTGGCAGCGGTGTAGCTCCAGTGGTACGGCAAATAGAACAGCAGGATAAAGATCGGAATCAGGAGTACGCGAATTACGGTGATCAGATTAGGGATATTCATCGGCACAACTGGCTGCGAGGTGAGCGGGCATTTGACTCAGAAAGATATCTGACGAGACCTGTTGCCACATTCTACGGGCTTCATTCGGATCGTGTCTAAAAAAGTTCCAAGACTCCTGCCCTCGATCTGTGCCCTCAGGTGTCAGCGAAATGGGCAACGGCGGCATCGATGAAGCGCCTGAGTTTGGCGGTCATCTGCCGATCGCCACGATAAAGCAGGTGCATCGGACGACTGGGGCCGTTATAACCGGGCAAGAGCCTGACCAAATGCCCCGCTGTCAGTGAGGGTTGAAGAAAGTCGGCGGGGCCAAGGACAATACCGAAACCATCCAGCGCGGCAGACAACAGCGCCTTGGTTTCATTGACCTGCAAACGACTGCGCGCGCTGACGCTGTAGGTCTGCGCCCCCTGGCTGAACTGCCAATGATTGTCGGCAGGCCGCGACCAGTACACATAACCCAGGCAGTCATGTGCGGATAAATCAGCGGGCACCCGGGGAATGCCACGCTCAGCGATGTAGGACGGCGCCGCGCAGGCAATCAATCGATAAGGCGCCAAGGGTCTTGCGATCAGGCTGTCGTTGACGATCGGGCCGATACGAAATACCGCTTCATAGCCCTCCTCCACCAGATCGACGGCGCGGTCGGTCAGGTTCAGGTCAATCTCCACTTCCGGATACTGGCGCAGGAACGCGGTAACAAATGGCATCAGACTATGAGAACCAAAGGTGACTGGTGCACCGATGCGCAAGCGGCCTCGGGGCGTCGCGCTCATGACCTGGGCCAAGGCATCGGCCTCCCAGGCTTCGGCGAGGATATGTTTGCAGCGCTGATAATAGGCAGTGCCCAGTTCGGTGAGGCTTTGCCGCCGGGTGGTGCGATTGAGCAAGCGAGCACCAAGGCGCGATTCCAGAGCCGCAACATGCTTGGCGACCATCTGCGCCGACATGCCCAGACGTAACGCGGCACCGGCGTAGGAGCCTGCCTCGGCCGCCACGACAAAGGCTTCCATACTGGTCAGCCGATCGATCATTGCCTACTCCTGGTAATTAATCTAACGCCGGAACGCACATTTATCGTCGATCCGAACTGAATCATTCTAGACCTCTAATCAATGCGAGGAGTACAGAACATGCGCGTAGGCATTATCGGAGCAGGTTTTATCGGGCGCGCCGTGGCGCAATTGCTGCTGGCGGCCGGACACGAGGCAATGCTCAGCAACTCAAGGGGGCCCAAGACACTGACCAGCGTGGCCGCCGACATTCGCGGCAGCCAGATCGGCACCGTCGAGCAGGCCGCAGCCTTTGGCGACATAGTGCTGGTGGCGATCCCTTTTACCCACTATCGCGATCTTCCTGCGCCTCTGCTGGCGGGCAAAATAGTCCTCGATGCCAATAACTACTACCCCGACCGCGACGGCCGTATCACCGAATTGGACAATTTCGAAACCACCACCAGCCAAATGATTGCCGCGCATCTGCATGGCGCGCGGCTGGTCAAGGTGTTCAATGCCATTCTGGCCCAGGATCTGTTGGACGACGGGCGCCCGGCAGGTGATTCTCAAAGACGTGCGCTGCCCATCGCCGGGGACGATCAAGCGGCGAAAGAGCGGGTGACCCGCCTGCTCGACGATATCGGTTTCGACACGGTGGACGGCGGCGAACTGAAAGACAGCTGGCGATTCGAGCGGGCCAAGCCGGCCTATTGCATCCCGTTAAAACGGGCCGAACTCATTGCCGCACTGGCTGCGGCCGAGCGTGAGGTTGAACTGCCCCACGGCTCCTGGCGCCATTGAGAGACGCTGAGTTATTCGCTATGCAGATTGGCGTAGATCGACTCGGCGAGTTTCTTGCTGATGCCCGGCGCCTTGGCGATTTCCTCGATGCTGGCCCGGGACAGCTCCTGCAAGCCGCCAAAGTGCTTTAGCAGGTCGCGGCGCCGGGTCGGCCCGACACCGGCGACGCCTTCGAGAGTCGAGGTGCGACGGGTCTTGCCGCGGCGGGCGCGGTGGCCGGTAATGGCGAAGCGGTGCGCCTCGTCGCGAATCTGCTGGATCAGGTGCAGGGCCGGTGAATCACCCGGCAAGGTGAACTCATGGGCCGCGTCATTAAGGTAGAGCGTTTCGAAGCCGGCCTTGCGCGTCGTGCCCTTGGCCACACCGAGCAGGATCAGGTCAGGCACCGCCAGTTCGTTCAACACATCCCGGGCCATATTCAACTGGCCCTTGCCGCCGTCCACCAGCAGGATGTCCGGCAACTTGCCCTCGCCCGCCTTGAGTCGACTGAAGCGCCGGGTCAAGGCCTGGTGCATGGCGGCGTAGTCGTCGCCTGCTGTCACGCCTTCGATGTTGTAACGGCGGTAATCAGCCTTGATCGGGCCTTCCGGGCCGAAAACCACGCAGGATGCCACCGTCGCCTCGCCACTTGAATGACTGATGTCGTAGCACTCAAGGCGCAGCGGCGGCTCGTCGAGGTTGAGCACGTCGGCCAAGGCCTCAAAGCGCGCGGCCACATGCAGGCGGTTGGCCAGCCTGGCGGACAGCGCCTGCTCGGCATTGGTCACCGCCAATTGCTGCCAGCGCGCCCGGGTGCCACGCACCCGATGGCTGATGGTCATGTCCTTGCCACGGGAAGCTTCAATGGCCTCGATCAGGGCCGGAAAGTCGTCGTGAACCACGTTAACGATCACTTCGCCGGGCAGTTCGCGATCGACACCACCGAGGAAGTACTGCGCCAGGAACGCCGACATGACCTCGCCGACCTCTTCCTCTATACCCACCTGGGGGAAGAAATTCTTGCTGCCCAGCACTCGCCCGCCGCGCACGCTGATCAGATGCACACAAGCGCCGCCGGGGTTGACGAAGGCCGCCACCACATCGACGTCGCCGCTACCGCCTTCCATGCTTTGCTGGTCCTGGACCCGACGCAGCAACGAAATCTGGTCGCGTACCTGGGCTGCGTGCTCGAAGTCCAGGCTCATAGCGGCCTTTTCCATTTCGGCATTGAGTTCATCAGTCAGGGCATTGCTGCGGCCTTCGAGAAACATCACCGAGTGGCGTACATCCTCGGCGTACACCTCGGGCTCGACCAGGCCGACACAAGGCCCTTTGCAGCGCTTGATCTGGTATTGCAGGCAAGGTCGGGTGCGGTTCTTGTAGTAGCTGTCTTCGCACTGACGAACCAGAAAGGTTTTCTGCAGCAGGCTGAGACTCTCACGAATCGCCCCGGCGCTCGGATAAGGCCCGAAATACCGGCCCTTGGCCTTTTTGGCCCCGCGATGAATGCTCAGCCGGGGAAAGGCGCCATCGGAGAGAAACACGTAAGGGTAGGATTTATCGTCACGCAGCAGAATGTTATACGGCGGCCGCCATTCCTTGATCAGGGTCTGTTCGAGCAGCAGGGCTTCGGTTTCGTTGGCCGTGATGGTGGTTTCTATCTGCGCGATGCGCGCGACCAGGGCGCTGGTCTTGGGCGCATGGCCGGTCTTGCGAAAGTAGCTGGCCAGACGCTTCTTGAGGTCTTTGGCCTTGCCCACGTACAGCAGTTTTTCCTCGGCATCGAACATCCGATAAACGCCGGGGCGGCCGCTGCAGGTAGAGAGAAAGGCACTTGGATCGAACGCTGTCATCATTTCAGGCGCTGGCATCGACCATGCCGTGACGTACTGCCAACAAAGCCAGCTCGACATCGCTGCCGATCGAGAGCTTTTCGAAAATGCGGTAGCGGTAGGTATTCACGGTCTTGGGTGAAAGACATAACTTGTCAGAGATCGACTGGACCTTCTGGCAGCCGACGATCATCAGGGCAATCTGGATTTCCCGCTCGGAGAGCAGATCGAACGGCGAGTTATTGACCTGTGGCTGAAAGGACTTGAGCGCCAGTTGCTGGGCAATCTGCGGGCTGATATAGCGCTGGCCGGCAAATACCAGGCGAATCGCCTGGACCATCTCGGCCAGCCCTGCACCCTTGGTCATATAGCCTGCCGCTCCGGCCTGCAGCAGCCGGGTCGGAAACGGATCTTCCTCGCAGACAGTCACAGCCACCACCTTCATATCGGGGTGGCTGCGCATCAGTTTACGGGTAGCTTCGAGGCCGCCGATACCGGGCATCTTGACGTCCATCAGGACCACGTCGGGCTTGAGCTCCCGAGCCTTCTTCAACGACTCCTCACCCGACTCGGCCTGACCCACAACCTGCAAGCCGTCGATATCGGCGAGCATGCGCGTGATGCCCGTCCGAACAAGATCGTGATCGTCGACAACCAGCACCTTAATCAAGCAGATACCTCACGAAACAGTCATACAAATGCCAATCACCTTAGCAAAAACGATGAGCCAGACCTAGCACCTGACCGGATCCGGAACACAGCGATTTTCAAAAGCGCTGTGGGCACGCTATCACCATTGCTTCGTGTTGCCGAAAAATCTTTTTACAGACAGGCGTTTCCGCACTCAGCTGCTTTCCGTTTTCTGCCTGCCCTTCACTGCATATGAGCCTGAAAGCTCGGCCATGGTAACGGTCAGGCGCCGAATGGCGTCCTGGTCCTCCTGGCCAAGACTGCGATAGCTGCCCAGCACCTTTTCTTCGACAGCGCTGAGGTTATCCACCGAGGTAGGGGTTCTGACCCCTGTAATCACGAATAATACGTCCACTCCCTGGGCTGCGACGGCGGCCAGATAGTCGGCCTTTGGCGCGCGACCGCCGTTTTCATATTTGCCCTGAGCATTTGCCTCGACACCGCCGATTTCGCCGAATGCTTTCTGAGACAAACCCAGGCGCTCTCTTTCCTGTCTTAATCGAAAACCGATTCCACTCATTTGAATGCGTAATCCTGTTGACCCAATCCTTACGAATGTTAGAATTGAGACGAAGCTAAACTGATTTGAACGGTTTTGAACTATGCCCGGAATACGTACCGCTGCACAAGCCAAGGCCTGGCTCGAACAACAGGGGAAATCTGTTCAAGAGTTTGCGCGGGAAAACAAAATTGACCCTGCCACCACCTACCAGGTGCTGTCCGGGCGCAAGAAAGGCCGTCGCGGCGAAGCCCATAAAGTAGCGGTGCTGCTGGGAATGAAAATCGGCATCATCCCCGGCGAAACACCCGTTGAGCCGGAGCAATAACGCCCCGACCCGATCGGTCTTAATCGGCCAGGTTGACCGTGCGCGCAGACCAGCCCCGGGCATCGCGCTCGACGAGCAGCAACAGATCACCCGCCCCCTTCGCCGCTCCCACCAGCGCGCCATCCTGTGCCCAGAAGGCGCTACGCCCCGCCGACTGCCAGCCGCCCGTGGCCCCGCCATGGTTGGCCATCAACACCGCCATGCCGTGCTCTGCGGCATAACCGCGCAGGATCCGGCTATCGGTGGCATAACCGCCTTCGCTGATCAACACACTGGCCATATAGAAGTTCGCCCCGCAGGCCGCAGCCTGTCGTGGGTGCTCCGCCTGGCTGAAATCGGCACACACGGCCATGGCCAGGCGCTCGTCACCCAGGGTCAACAGCGGCCCACCCTGCCCCGGCGTAAACGTCAGCTCTTCGCCAGAATGCAGATGTTGCTTGCTATAGATGCTGACATGGCCTGCGCCATCAATGATCAAGGCGCCGATCAGAATCCCGCCATCGGCAGTATTCAGCGGCGCGCCCACCACCGTGACCATGCCGCTTTGCGCCGCCAGTTCACGTAACGGAAGCAGACGCGCATCGTCGCTGTCGATGGCTACTTCCCGGGCCAGGGACGCTTCGTAGCCACTCAATGACAACTCCGGAAACACCAGGAATTGCACGCCCTCATCGATAGCCGTCTGCATGAACTGCAGATGACGTTGTACATTCGCCTGGATATCACCGGCAATGGAGGTGGATTGCGCAGCGGCAATTTTCAAGGCTGCGTTTTTTTCAGAGGAAAACACTGCAAGCTCCAGGGCACTGACCGAAGCGACGATGTTAAGGACGAACATCGACTCGTGCCAGCCCCCAGTCGCCCCGACTCAATCGAGACGATTGAAATTTCCAATTGAATCAAGGCATCGGCCTGAAGTAAGCTCAGCGCCATTCAACGGAGACACATGATGTTGCACACACTCCCATCACAGCTGCTTCACCCTGCCGACGCTCAGCGTTCGGTCGTGGCGGCTGCCTGGAAAACTGCGCAACCCGCTCCTGTTACCAGCTTTTATTTTGGGTATTGGTTTAGCCACTGGCGCGCCTGATACCTGAAACGGCGCCCATAACCAAGGGGACGCCAACCAGAGAAAATCTCTACCCCCGGTCGGCTACCCGACCGGGGGTTTTGTTTTTTCAGGCTCCCGAAAAACGCATTGAACTGAATCGAATCGAGGAACACGACATGAACTACGCCACTTATTACCGCAACGACATCAGCTACGCCTGGCGATTTAGCAACCTCCGTTCGGGACAGCCAGCCGCCTCCGATCGGTCACTGCCAGGTGGCAACTCACTTACAGCCAATGTGGCCAATTGTCGAACACCCCAGTAGGGCCTGAGCGGGAAGCACCCGCCAGCCCAGGAAGCCAGAACATGAATTCGTCCGTCGCCGTAAAACCATCGTCCGATCTGACCGCGCATAACGTCACCCTGCTCGACAGCCTGCCGGCCCCGCAGCGCCTGCCCAGCACCTTGCAACTCAAGACCCAGTTACCCCTGGACGCCGCCCTGAGCGAGCAAGTCGCCGCCCATCGCCGCGCCGTACGCGCCATCCTCAACGGAGAAGACTCCCGTCTGTTGGTCGTCGTCGGCCCCTGCTCCATCCATGACCCGCAATCAGCCCTTGAGTACGCCGACCGCCTGGCCGAACTGGCCGCCGAAGTCAGCGACCAGATGCTTCTGGTCATGCGCGCCTACATTGAAAAACCCCGCACCACCGTAGGCTGGAAAGGCTTGGCTTACGATCCACAGCTCGATGGCAGCGATGACATGGTCGGCGGCCTGACCCTGTCCCGCCAATTGATGCGCGAAATGCTCCGTCGCGGCCTGCCGATTGCCACTGAACTGCTGCAACCCATGGCGGCCGGCTACTTCGATGACCTGCTCAGTTGGGTCGCCATCGGCGCCCGCACCACCGAATCGCAGATCCACCGGGAAATGGCCAGCGGCCTGGCCATGCCGGTCGGCTTCAAGAACGGCACCGACGGCGGCGTCAGCGTGGCCAGTGACGCCATGCGCTCGGCGGCTCACCCGCACCGGCATTTCGGCGTCGACCGCCAGGGGCATCCGGCGATCATCGAAACGGCGGGTAACCCGGACACCCATATTGTCCTGCGCGGCGGCCACAGCGGCCCGAACTACGACCGCCAGAGCGTTGCCCAGGTGCGTGCCGGGCTGGAAAAGCACCGCATCGCCTCGCGGATCATGGTCGACTGCAGCCACGCCAACAGCGGCAAAGACCCGCTGCGCCAGCCACATGTTTTCAATGAAGTGCTGGCCCAGCGTCTTGAAGGTGACAACTCGTTGATCGGCATGATGCTGGAAAGCCATCTGTTCGAAGGCTGCCAGCCATTGAGCAATTCCCTGCAATACGGCGTTTCGGTGACCGATGGTTGCCTGGGCTGGGAAGGCACGGAACAGCTGCTGCGCCAGGCCGTGGACAAGCTGCGCTACAGGTAATCCATGCACTTAAAACAGGAAAAGCCTGCCCTTATCCGGTAGGCTGTTTCTTTTTTTTGATAAGGAGATTTTCCCATGGCTAAAGCCACTGCCCGCCACATCCTCGTTTCCTCGGAAGACAAGTGCAACGAGCTCAAGGCTCAGATCGAAGGCGGCGCTGATTTTGCCGAGGTTGCCAAGGCAAACTCCAGCTGCCCGTCCAGCCGTCAGGGCGGCGATCTGGGCTCTTTCGGTCCAGGCCAGATGGTCAAGGAATTTGACACCGTGGTCTTCAGCGCGCCGATCAACGTCGTGCAAGGCCCGGTCAAGACCCAGTTCGGTTATCACCTGCTGGAAGTGACCAGCCGTCAGGACTGATTCACAGCCTGGCAACAGTGAAACACCCACAAAACGGCTCGCCTTCAGGCGGGCCGTTTGCATTTGCGCGGCAGTATTTGCGGGTCAGGGGCGATTCAGGCAAGCAAATTGCTGAGAATTGCCCAATTCGCTGTTTGTGCTACTGCCAGGACCCTGCCATCTTGATGCTCCATCATCCACACGCAGCATGCGGTTACAAATGTACCCAGCTTCCGGTACCTTGGCAGCACAGGTAATGACAACCAGACATTGGCAGTCGCAAAGCGTTTCTTTATTGGCCCCATACCCCTGATACCCGCGTACGGCTATCAGTCAGGATTCGAGTAATGCGTTTTGTTTTTTCATCGCTGATCGCTGTAACACTGACTCTGGCTTCGGCTTTTCAATCCTTGTCTGCCGCCCCGCAACATGCCCTGACCGTCTACGGTGAAGCGCCACGCTACCCGGCGGACTTCAAGCACTTCGATTACGTGAACCCCGATGCGCCAAAAGGCGGCACGATGCGTCGTTCGGCACAGGAAATCGGTCAGTTCGACCACCTGATGCCCTATACCGACAAAGGCACGGGCGTGGCCCAGATCAGCGGCATGGTCTATTCCCCCCTGGCCGTGCGCTCCCTTGATGAGCCTTACACGGTCTACGGCCTGGTCGCCGAGAAAATGGAACGCGGTGCCGATGGCCTGTCCCTGCGCTTCTATATCAATCCCAAGGCGCGCTTTGCCGATGGTACGCCCATCACCGCCGAAGACGTGCGCTACACCTACGATCTGCTGATGACCCAGGGCAGCATGCAGTACCGCACCGAGTTCGAGGCAGTGAAGAACGTCGAAGTCGAATCGCCTTCGCAGATCCGCTTTGATTTCAAGAGCAGCGAGAACCGCACCCTGCCCCTGGACCTGGCGTCCTTGCCGGTATTCCCTGAGCACTGGTGGAAAACCCGTGACTTTGCCGGCGGTGGCGGATTCGAGATTCCCCTGGGCAGCGGCCCGTACAAGGTGGTCAAGGTCGATCCCGGCCGCACCATCACCTTTGCCCGCGACCCGGACTGGTGGGGCAAGGACCTGCCGGTCAACCGCGGCTTTTATAACTTCAACGAATTCAGCGTCGAGTACTTCGGCGATACCGACGTCGCCCGCCAATTGCTCAAGGGCGGCGCCTACGACTACAACCGCGAATATTCGGCCACCGGCTATTCGATTCGCTACGACGGCCCGGCCCTGAGTGAAGGCAAGCTGCAGAAAGCCCACCTGGCCAAGGGCGCGGTGCAAAGCTCCCAGGGCTTCGTGTTCAACCTCGATCGTCCAATGTTTCAGGACCGTCGCGTGCGCGAGGCGCTGTCCCTGCTCTGGGACTTCGAATGGACCAATCGGCAGATGATGCGCAATATGTACATCCGCCAGAACAGCTACTTCTCCAACTCGCCACTGGCGGCCAGCGAACTGCCGACTCCCGCCGAACTGGCGATCCTCGAGCCCCTGCGTGGCAGCGTGCCGCCCGAGGTGTTCACCAAGGTGTTCCATATTTCCAAGACCGATGGCAGCGGCCTGATTCGCGGCAAACAGTTGCAAGCCTTGGGCCTGCTGGAAGAAGCCGGCTGGATGCCCAAGGGCGATGAACTGGTCAACGACAAAGGCGAAGCACTGAGCTTTACCTTCCTCAACGGTCAGGCCGGCTTCGAGCGCCTGTTGCTGCCATACAAACGCACCCTGGCGCAGATCGGCATCCATTTCGACATTCGCCGCATCGACGCCGCGCAATACCTCAACCGGGTCATGGCCCGGGACTACGACATGATCGTCACCGGCTACTCGGTGTCGTCCTCCCCCGGTTCCGAGCTGTTCAATAATTTTGGCTCGAAAGTCGCCCGCGACCCCGGCTCCAGCAACTACATGGTCTTGCAGGACCCGGCCGTGGACAGCCTGATCAGCGGTCTGGTCAAGGCCGACAACAAGAACGAGATGGTCAACTACGCCCATTGTCTGGATCGCGTGCTGCAATGGGGCTACTACTGGATTCCCAACTACTACCCGCCCGGCTCCTCGACCGTGTGGTGGAACCGATTCGGCATTCCGAAGATCCAGGCCGCCAATGGCGAGGCCATCGACACCTGGTGGGAGGTCAGCCCGACCCCGCTGACCAATGAAGAGTTCGCCGCCAGGCGCGGCGCTTCGGCCCTTGTTTCGGAGATGCAGTGATGCTCGGTTATCTATTGCGCAGGCTGCTGCTGATCATCCCTACCCTGCTGGCGATCCTGCTGGTCAACTTCTTTATCGTCCAGGCTGCACCTGGCGGCCCGGTGGAGCAGGCCATTGCCCGTATGCAAGGGATTGGCGGGACCATGGCCCCCGGCGCCGCACCGGCCGAGTCCGTGAACACCCAGTCCCGCGCCTCCCGAGGCCTGGACCCCAAGCTGATCAAGGAAATCGAGCACCAGTACGGCTTCGACAAGCCCCTGCACGAACGTCTGTGGCTGATGTTGAAGAACTATGCGCAACTGGATTTCGGTAACAGCTTCTTTCGCGGCGCCAAGGTCACTGACCTGATCAAGCAGAAAATGCCAGTGTCCATCTCCCTCGGGCTATGGGCCACCCTGCTCACTTATCTTGTGTCGATCCCGCTGGGGATCCGCAAGGCGGTCAAGCACGGCAGCCATTTCGATATCTGGAGCAGCACGGCAATCATCATCGGCTACGCCATGCCCGCCTTCCTGTTCGCCATGCTGCTGATCGTGGTCTTTGCCGGTGGCACTTGGCTGAACTGGTTTCCGGTGCGCGGGCTGGTCTCGGAAAACTTCGACACCCTGTCCACCACCGGCAAGGTCGCCGACTATTTCTGGCATCTGGTGCTGCCAGTTTCGGCCCTGGTGATCGGTGGTTTCGCCACCCTGACCATCCTGACCAAGAACTCCTTTCTCAATGAAATCACCCGCCAGTACGTCGTCACCGCTCGAGCAAAGGGCATGACCGAGCGCCGGGTGCTGTATGGCCATGTGTTCCGCAACGCCATGTTGCTGGTGGTTTCCGGGATTCCCCAGGCCTTTATCAGCGTGTTCTTCGCCGGTTCGCTGCTGATCGAAGTGATTTTTTCCCTCGATGGACTTGGCCGCATGAGCTACGAAGCCGCCGTTTCCCGGGATTATCCCGTGGTGTTCGGTTCGCTGTTTATCTTCACTCTGTTCGGCCTGCTGATAAAACTGGTGGGCGATATCTGTTACACCCTGGTCGACCCGCGAATCGACTTCAGCGCGAGGAACGCCTGATGTCCGAATTGTCTCCGCTGGCCCGTCGCCGCTTCGAACGCTTTCGCAATAACCGCCGTGGCTGGTGGTCGCTGTGGCTGTTCTGCATCCTGTTTGTACTGAGCCTGGGCGGTGAGTTGATCGCCAATGACAAGCCCCTGGTGGTGAGTTACCACGGCTCCCTGTACTTCCCGGCGCTCAAGCGCTACACCGAGCAGGAATTCGGCGGCCAACTGCCCTTTCAGCCCGACTACCGCAGCGACTACGTGCACCAATTGATCACCAAGGACGGCGGCTGGATGCTGTTCCCGCCGATTCCATTCAGTGACGACACGCCCAACTACGACCTCTCCGGCCCGGCGCCAAGCCCGCCCACCACCACCAACTGGCTTGGCACCGACGATCAGGCCCGCGACGTGCTGGCCCGGGTGATCTTCGGCGCGCGGGTGTCGATCCTGTTCGCCCTGGCCCTGACCGCAATCAGCGCCCTGATCGGTATCGCCGCCGGGGCTCTGCAAGGTTATTACGGTGGCTGGGTCGACCTGATAGGCCAACGTTTGCTGGAGGTCTGGTCCGGATTGCCGGTGCTCTACCTGCTGATCATTCTATCGGGCTTCGTCGAACCGAACTTCTGGTGGCTGCTGGGCATCATGGCGCTGTTCTCCTGGCTGGCTCTGGTCGACGTGGTACGCGCCGAGTTCCTCCGTGGCCGCAACCTGGAATACGTCAAGGCTGCCCGGGCCCTGGGCCTGGATGACCGCAAGGTGATCCTGCGGCACATCCTGCCCAACGCCATGAACGCGACCCTGAGCTACCTGCCGTTTATCCTTACCGGCGCCATTTCCACCCTCACCGCCCTGGATTTCCTTGGCTTCGGCATGCCTGCGGGCAGCGCGTCCCTGGGCGAATTGATCGGCCAGGGTAAACAGAACCTGCAGGCGCCCTGGCTGGGCCTGACCGCGTTCTTCACCCTGGCGCTGATCCTGTCGCTGCTGGTTTTCATTGGCGAGGCGCTCCGTGACGCCTTTGATCCGAGGTCCTGAATGTCGGACGACATGAACGAAAACGCAGAAAACCTGATCGAGATCCGCAACCTCAGCGTCGCCTTCAGCGGGCAGACCGTGGTCAAGGACCTATGTCTGGACATCCGCGCCGGCGAGTGCCTGGCCCTGGTTGGCGAGTCCGGCTCCGGCAAGTCGGTGACTGCCCATTCGATCCTGCAACTGCTGCCCCAGAACGGCACCGTCAGCACCGGCAGCATCCGCTATCGCGACCAACAACTTCTGGGAGCCGACGCCCGGACCCTCCGTGAGTTGCGTGGCAACCGCATAGCAATGATCTTTCAGGAGCCGATGACTTCCCTGAACCCGCTGCATACGGTGTCCAAGCAGATCGGCGAAACCCTGCTGCTGCACCGTGGCCTGAGCGGCAAGGCAGCGCAAAAGCGTATCATCGAGCTGCTCGAACTGGTGGGCATCCAGCATCCGCAGAAACGTCTCAAGGCTTACCCTCACGAGCTGTCCGGCGGCCAGCGGCAACGGGTGATGATCGCCATGGCCCTGGCCTGCGAGCCTGAACTGTTGATCGCCGATGAGCCGACCACGGCCCTGGACGTCACCGTGCAGCGCAAGATCCTGCTGCTGCTCAAGGAACTGCAACAGCGCCTTAACATGTCCCTGCTGCTCATCAGCCATGACCTCAACCTGGTGCACAGCGTGGCGCAGCGGGTCTGCGTGATGCGCGCCGGGGAAATCGTCGAGCAATCCAATTGCCATCTGCTCTTCAAGCAGCCGCAACACCCCTACAGCCGCCTGTTGCTGGACGCCGAACCGGCGGGCGAACCGCTGCCACGGGACAGCCGCGAGAAGGTTCTGGAAGTGGACAATCTGCGGGTCTGGTTCTCCCTGGGCGGCGGCATCCTGCGGCGGCACAAGGAATACCTCAAGGCCGTCGACGACATCAGCCTGAGCATCGAACGCGGCAAAACCCTGGGCATCGTCGGCGAATCCGGCTCCGGTAAATCGACACTTGGTCAGGCAATCCTGCGCCTGCTGGCCTCGCGTGGCAGTATTCGCTTTCAGGGTCAGCCTCTGGACTGCCTCAACCAGAAGCAGATGCGGCCCTGGCGCAAGCAGATGCAAGTGGTGTTTCAGGACCCTTACGGCAGCCTCAGCCCACGCATGTCCGTGGCGCAAATCATCAGCGAAGGTCTGGAAGTCCATAGCCAGCTGACACCGGGGCAGTGCGAGATCGAGGTGATTCGCGTTCTCGAGGAGGTCGGCATCGACCCGCAAAGCCGTCACCGTTATCCCCATGAATTCTCCGGGGGCCAGCGCCAGCGGATTGCCATTGCCCGTGCCCTGGTGCTCAAACCGGCGCTGATCCTGCTGGACGAGCCGACCTCGGCCCTGGATCGCACCGTACAGAAGCAAGTCGTAGCGCTTTTGCGCCAGCTTCAGGAAAAGCACGGCCTGACGTACCTGTTTATCAGCCATGACCTGGCGGTAGTCCGCGCCCTGGCCCACGACCTGATCGTGGTCAAGGACGGTAAAGTGGTTGAACGCGGTGCCAGTCACGACGTCTTCGACTCACCGCAACACCCCTACACCAAGGAGCTGCTGGCCGCCGCGCATCCGGGTTTCAACTAGCCCCGGGGGACCTGACGCCAGGTAACGGAAGACCTTATGAACGACGACAACCTCAAGGACTATCGCCGGGTACGGCAGCTGGCGATACGTTCATTGTTCGAGATCATCGAGCAATCCAGCGAAGGCACGGTCATCGTCGATAAAGACGCACGGATTGTCTGGATCAACGAGCGCTATGCCCGGCGTTTCGGCCTGCAAGACGCTTCTCTGGCGGTGGGCCAGCCCTGTGAAAAGGTCATTCCCGGCAGCCTGCTGCGTCAGGTGGTGAACGAAGGCCGACCGATCCTGCTGGACATGATGGACACCGCCAAGGACCCGCTGGTGGTCATGCGTCTGCCGATCCAGGACGCTGCCGGCGCGGTGATCGGTGCCATCGGCTTTGCCCTGTTCGATGAGCTGCACGCGCTGTCACCGCTACTCAAGCGCTTCCAGAGCATGCAACAGGAACTGGCCTCGACCCGTTCCCTGCTGCGTGCCCGCCAGGCCAAGTACAGCTTTGCGCACTTTATCGGTACCAGTGCTGCCAGCCTGGAGGTCAAGCGTCGGGCCCGCCGCAGCGCCAGTGCCGAGTCGCCAGTGTTGCTGCTCGGCGAAACCGGCACCGGCAAGGAACTGCTCGCCCACGCTATCCACAGCGCCTCGCCCCGTGCGCACAGGGCGTTTGTCAGCATCAACAGCGCGGCCATCCCGGAAGCGCTGCTTGAGGCTGAGTTCTTCGGCACTGCCCCCGGCGCCTTTACCGGTGCCGAGCGCAAGGCCAAGCCAGGCAAACTGCAACTGGCCCAGGGCGGTACGTTGTTCCTCGACGAAATCGGCGACATGCCCCTGCCCCTGCAAAGCAAGTTGCTGCGGGTCTTGCAGGAAAAGGAATACGAGGCCGTAGGCTCCAATGAACTGGTACAGAGCGATATACGGGTGATCGCCGCCACCTCCATTGATCTGGAAGCAGCCATCAAGCGCGGTGCGTTCCGAGCCGACCTGTATTACCGCTTGAGCGTCCTGCCAATCCAGGTGCCGCCCCTGCGCGAACGCCTGGAGGATTTGCCCGCCCTCAGCGAAGCCATTCTCGAAGAACTGCGCAGCCAGCATGAGCTGCATCCCGCCGCCCTGGCCCTGCTGGCGCAGCATGCCTGGCCTGGCAATATCCGCGAATTGCGCAATGTTCTGGAACGGGCCGCGCTGCTCAGCGATGAGCCGATACTCGATGTGCGCGCCATCCGCACCGCGATCGGCCACCTGAGCCCGCTGGCGGCATCGCCGGAGCAAGCCATACCGCAGAGCTTCGAAACCTTCAGCCAGGCCCGGCAACGCTTCGATCGGCAATTGATCGAGACCACCTTGCTGCAATGCGCGGGAAATGTCGGCCAGGCCGCCAGCCAGCTCGGGCTGGGCCGCTCGACGTTGTACAAGAAGATGGCGGCGCTGGGGATGGCCTAGTCTCAATAAAGAGACTCAATTCTACAAGTTGAGACAGTGCTTCTTTGGCTTCCCGTAATTGTGGGAGCGAGGCTTGCCCGCGAAGACATTGGTACATCCTCTTGATTTTTGGAGCCTGATCCACCCTTCGCGGGCAAGCCACGCTCCCACAGGGCTCGTGCAAGTCTCTATTTTGAGAAAGGCTTTTTAGCAAGGAACAATATTTCCTTAAAGATCAATCAGTTAACAACTTGGCACAAAACCCGCTATACCCAGTGTGCGGTCTACCCGCGACCAAAAAACAATAACAACACTGGAGATACCCCCGATGAGTGTCATCATCGCCCTGGCAGCCCTGGCCCTGCTCATGTTGGCGGCCTACCGTGGTTACAGCGTCATCCTGTTTGCCCCCATCGCCGCTCTCGGCGCGGTCCTGTTGACCGATCCGGGCGCTGTCGCTCCCGCGTTCACCGGGGTGTTCATGGACAAGATGGTCGGTTTCATCAAGCTGTACTTTCCTGTGTTCCTGCTCGGCGCCGTGTTCGGCAAGCTGATCGAGCTTTCCGGCTTTTCTCGCTCCATCGTTGCTGCGGCCATCCGCCTGCTCGGCACTCGCCAGGCAATGCTGGTGATCGTGCTGGTCTGTGCGTTGCTGACCTACGGCGGCGTGTCGCTGTTTGTCGTGGTCTTTGCGGTCTACCCCTTTGCTGCCGAGATGTTCCGTCAGAGCGATATCCCCAAGCGCCTGATCCCGGCGACCATCGCCCTGGGCGCATTTTCCTTCACCATGGACGCCCTGCCCGGCACCCCGCAGATCCAGAACATCATCCCCACCACCTTCTTCAACACCACGGCCTGGGCCGCGCCCTGGCTGGGCCTGATCGGCACGCTGTTCGTGGTCTGTGCCGGCTTGCTGTACCTGCAGCGTCAGCGCAACAAGGCCCAGCGCGCCGGCGAAGGCTATGGCACCGAGCTGCGCAACGAGCCGGAAACCGCTGAAGACATTAAGCTGCCCAACCCGTGGATAGCGCTGTCGCCGCTGGTACTGGTCGGGGTAATGAACCTGTTGTTCACCCAGTGGATTCCCCAGTGGTACGGCAAGACCCACACCCTGGCCCTGCCAGGCATGGCAGCGCCGATTCAGACCGAGGTCGGCAAGGTCACGGCGATCTGGGCCGTGGAAGCAGCGTTGCTGGTGGGGATACTGATGGTGCTGGCCTTCGGCTTCTCGGCGATCCGCAGCAAGCTTGCCGAGGGCACCAAGAGCGCGGTCGGCGGTGCACTGCTGGCGGCGATGAATACCGCCTCGGAATACGGTTTCGGCGCGGTCATCGCCTCGCTGCCGGGCTTTCTGGTACTGGCCGATGCGCTGAAAAGCATTCCCAACCCGCTGGTCAACGAAGCAATCACCGTCACCTTGCTGGCCGGGATCACCGGTTCCGCTTCCGGCGGCATGAGCATCGCCTTGGCGGCCATGTCCGACAGTTTCATCAGCGCCGCCCACGCGGCCAATATCCCCATGGAAGTGCTGCACCGGGTCGCCGCCATGGCCAGCGGCGGCATGGACACCCTGCCGCACAACGGCGCGGTGATCACCCTGCTGGCCGTCACCGGCCTGACCCACCGCGAGGCTTATCGCGACATTTTCAGCATCACCATCATCAAGACCCTGGCCGTTTTCGTGGTCATCGGCACCTTCTACGCCACCGGCATTGTTTGAGGAATTGCATATGAGTCTGCACGGCAAAACCGCACTGGTTACCGGCTCCACCAGCGGCATCGGCCTGGGCATTGCCCTGAGCCTGGCCAAGGCCGGCGCCAACCTGATTCTCAACGGCTTTGGCGATGCTTCGGCCGCACTGGCGCAAGTGCAGGCCTTCGGCGTCAAGGCCGGTCATCACGCGGCGGATGTCAGCAAGGCCGAGCAGATTGCCGAGATGATCGCCTACGCCGAAAGCGAGTTCGGCGGCGTGGATATTCTGGTCAATAACGCCGGTATCCAGCATGTCGACGCGGTCGAGGACTTCCCCGTGGAGCGCTGGGATTCGATCATCGCGATCAATCTGTCCTCGGTGTTCCACAGCACGCGTCTTTGCCTGCCCGGCATGCGCAGCAAGAACTGGGGACGGATCATCAATATTGCCTCGGTGCACGGCCTCGTGGGCTCTACGGGTAAGGCCGCCTATGTCGCGGCCAAGCACGGGGTCATCGGCTTGACCAAAGTAGTCGGCCTGGAAACCGCAACTACGCCCATTACTTGCAACGCCATCTGCCCCGGCTGGGTGCTGACCCCGCTGGTGCAGCAACAGATCGACGCCCGGGGCGCGGCCACGGGGGATCTGGAACAGGCGAAAAATGAATTGTTGGCCGAGAAGCAACCGTCACTGGAGTTTGTTACGCCTTCGCAGCTGGGCGAACTGGTGCTGTTTCTGGCCAGCGAAGCCGGCAGCCAGGTACGCGGCGCGGCGTGGAATGTGGATGGGGGGTGGTTGGCGCGATGACGCTACACGCGCCCTTTGTGGGAGCGGATTCATCCGCGAAAGCGATGGCTCAGACGCTAAAAATGTGTCGGGAGTGCAGACCTCTTCGCGAATGAATTCGCTCCCACAAAACTGCTCCCAGAGCGCTCACATCTTGCACTGATGCCCCTACCTCTCCAACCCATCATTCTCCCCCACCAACCCCCAATCCGCTGAATTGATATTGGTCGCCCCACGGGGCGCGCGAGGCGCGGCGGTCATGGTCGGTTTCACCCCGCCTTCGGTGTGCAGTTTCAGGCGCAGGCGCACGTTGTTGGCCGAATCGGCGTTCTTCAGCGCCTCTTCCTCACTGATCGCGCCCTCGACCACCAGGTCGAACAGCGCACTGTCAAAGGTCTGCATGCCCATGATCGACGACTTTTCCATCAAGGCCTTGAGCTCGCCGAATTCGTTACGCTGAATGAAGTCGCGCACCGTCGGCGTGCCCATCATCACTTCCACGGCAGCCCGGCGCGACCCGTCATGGGTCTTGACCAGCCGCTGCGAGACGAACGCCTTGAGGTTGTTGCCCAAGTCATGCAGCAACTGCGGGCGGCGCTCTTCCGGGAAGAAGTTGATGATGCGGTCCAGCGCCTGGTTGGCGTTGTTGGCGTGCAGGGTGGAAATCGCCAGGTGACCGGTATCGGCAAACGCCAGCGCGTGCTCCATGGTTTCCCGGTCACGGATCTCGCCGATCAGGATCACATCCGGCGCCTGGCGCAGGGTATTTTTCAGCGCTGCATGGAAACTGCGGGTATCCACGCCGACTTCGCGCTGATTGATGATGGATTTCTTGTGCCGATGGATATATTCGACCGGGTCCTCGATGGTGATGATGTGGCCGCTGGCGTGACGGTTGCGGTAGTCGATCAGCGACGCCAGGGAAGTCGACTTACCCGAACCGGTGGCGCCGACGAACAGCACCAGACCGTGCTTTTCCATGATCACATCAAGCAGGATCGGTGGCAGGTGCAGGTCTTCAAAGCGCGGAATATCAAGCTTGATATTGCGCGCGACAATCGACACTTCGTTGCGCTGCATGAAGATATTGATGCGGAACCGGCCGATACCGGCCAGGGACACGGCCAGGTTCATTTCCAGCTCGCGGTGGAATTCGGCCCGCTGCTCTTCATCCATGAGGTTATCGGCAACGATGGCCACTTCACCGGGCTTGAGCTTGTCAGTGCCGACCGGGCGCAGAACGCCATTGAACTTTGCGCAGGGCGGTGCGCCGGTGGAAAGATAGAGGTCCGATCCATCCTGGCTGGCCAGAACCTTCAATAACGCCGGAAAATCCATAAACAACACCACAGAGATAAATGAGAAAGTCTTTGATCGCTACACTACCCACGGACGCGCCTCGGCGTGACATCCGGCATAATGGCAGCCTTTTTTGACTGGCGATATTACGAAATGAAAGCCCAGGCTAGACACATTCTGGTGAAGACCGCAGAAGAGGCGGAACAGCTCAAGCAACGCATCGCCAAAGGTGAGGCTTTTGACGTGCTGGCAAAAAAATACTCCACCTGCCCCTCCGGCAAACGCGGCGGGGATCTGGGTGAAGTACGCCCCGGCCAGATGGTCGGCGCCATCGATCAGGTGATTTTCAAAAAGCCCCTGCGCACCGTGCACGGGCCGGTCAAAAGCAAGTTTGGCTATCACCTGGTTCAGGTTTTTTATCGGGATTGATCCAACACCACAATATCTTTTGACTCAAACGCACGTTGTGGGAGCGAATTCATTCGCGAATCAGGCAGCACGTCCGACGCATTTCTATCGTCTGAAATACTGCTTTCGCGAATGAATT
Organism: Pseudomonas sp. JUb42; assembly: GCF_024807945.1. Classification (GTDB taxonomy): domain Bacteria; phylum Pseudomonadota; class Gammaproteobacteria; order Pseudomonadales; family Pseudomonadaceae; genus Aquipseudomonas. The sequence continues at coordinate 245,053 of NZ_JANUFD010000005.1, forward strand.
CGCTCCCACAGATTCCTCCCTCACCCAACTCGACAGCGTCAAATCACGAACTTCGACACCATCACGTTGAGATCCACCGCCAGGCGCGAAAGCTCATGGCTGGCCGCGCTGGTCTGGTTGGCCCCCGCCGCCGACTGCGCCGCCAGATCACGGATATTGACCAGGTTACGGTCTACCTCGCGAGACACTTGAGCCTGCTCCTCAGAGGCGCTGGCGATGACCAGGTTACGTTCGTTGATCTGGGAAATCGCGTCGGTGATCTGCTCCAGTGCTTCACCGGCGGCCCGGGCCAGGGACAGGGTGGCCTGGGTACGCTGGGTGCTGCTGGCCATGGAGTCCACCGCCCCACCGGTGCCGGTCTGGATGCCGGCAACCATTTGTTCGATTTCCCGGGTCGATTGCGCCGTGCGATGAGCCAGGGCGCGTACTTCGTCCGCTACCACGGCAAAGCCGCGGCCCGCCTCGCCTGCCCGCGCGGCCTCAATGGCCGCGTTCAGGGCCAGCAGGTTGGTCTGCTCGGCGATGGAGCGAATCACGTCCAGCACCTTGCCGATGTCCCGCCCTTGTGTAGCCAGGCCTTCTACAAGCCCGGAGGTCGCGTGGATATCCTGAGCCATGGACTGAATCGACTTGACCGTCTCAAGCACCTTGTCGCGGCCCTGGCGGGCGGTCTGGTTGGATTGTTGCGACGCCTCGGAAGTCGATACCGCGTTGCGCGCCACTTCCTCGACCGCTGCGGTCATTTCGTTGACCGCCGTGGCCGCCTGCTCGATTTCATCGTTCTGCTGTTGCAGCCCGCGTGAAGACTCTTCCGTCACCGCGCTGAGTTCAGTGGCGGCCGACGCCAGTTGCGTGGCCGAACCGGAGATCTGCTCGATGGTTTGACGAAGGTTGCCTTGCATGACGGTCAACGCAGCGAGCAGGCGCGCAGGTTCATCGCCGCCGTCAACCTCGATTGGCCGGGTCAGATTGCCTTCGGAAATTGCCTGGGCGGCGCGTAAGGCCCGCTCCAGCGGCACGACAATGCTGCGGGTGAGAATCCATGCCAGCAATACCGTCAGCAATACCGCCAAGGCACAGACGCCGATAATCGCCAGGTTGGCCCGATCATAGTTGCCCCCGGCTAAAGCGGATGCCTGTTTGGCGCCGTCCTTATTAATGGCAACGAGTTTATTAAGTTGCTCGCCGAGCAAGTCGGTGTGCTCTTTGAGACGCGTATTGATTAGAGTTCGCATTTCCTCGAGCTTGTCCTGATGGGACAAATCCAGGACCTGTTGCTGAATCAACATATAGCTTTTCAGGGTCGCATCGAATTGAAGGGTGACTTGTTTTTCCTCACCATCGGAAGGCAAGGCCTCATAACTTTCCGTGGCCTTCTGCAACTTGCCGATCAATTCACGGATGCGCTCATCGGTTTGCCGCAGCGCTTCCGGCTCGCGATTGATCAGCGTGCGAAAAGCGGTGATACGCAGGCGCAGAGCGTTCTCAGTCATGTCACCGAGAAAGCCGATGCTGGGCAGCATGTTGGTCTCCATATCGGTGGTGGCCTGGCGGATGACGGACATCCGGTTGACGGCAAAAAGCCCCAGAGCAATGACCAGCAAGGCAATAAAGGCAAACCCCAGGAATGCACGCGGCGCGATATTCATATTGCGTATCGACATGGCATCGGTCTCTTCATAAATTCAGCAGAGAGCATCCGTGCAACAACCAGAGTGGAGGACCTCAAGGTCCTTTCGATCATGCGAGCGCGACTATTAACAGAGTCCCCGGCGCTGTAATAACCTTATCGGTCATTCTTTAAACTTCCTCCAGTCAAAAACCAAATATATTTTTTGACGTCAATTAATTCCGGTAACACCCTGCAACAAGCATTAATGCTTAGGCAGTCATTAGTTAAGCAACTTTTGATTGGCAAGTGGGCAAATGGGCGCGCAAACGATCAACCTGGAAAAGCTCCTCTTGAGCCCGGCAAAGCCACTGGCCAAGCGCCATCTCCCCGGCTAGAACGCAAAGAATCTTTGCCTGCGCAATTAAATAACCATCAGGAATATAGGAGTTGATGCGCGTCAAAAAATGAGAATTTTTTCCATTGAACCCAGGGAATTCTTTCTGATATACCTTTTACAGTGCTACGTTTAGTTTCCATCCGGTCTGATCAGATTCGCGCTTTGGCCAAGGGCCAGGTGGGGTGTCTGGCAGATCGCGCCTTTCGTTATTGGAGCTCGTAAATTGTTCGATTGAATTCAGAAGGTGGGCCCATGAATAGAGCCATGAGTAAAGTCACGTTCCCCAACGCCTGTCAGCTGATGCGCTGGTATTTCCATCCGGTGGGCTTCGAGGCCAACATGGATGCTCCCAGTAGCATGGTGGCGCGACTTTTTGATCGTGCCAGCGGCGAGACCCTCATAGCCATTGCCGGCCTGCCCTGTTCAACCGTAATGAATGCCTCCGATGTCGAAGTCATTATCGAAGCCATAGAGGCCGAACTGGAACTCTTTCCCTCACAAAGCGCCCGACTCTCCTGAACCATCGGGCTAACCAATAAGGGCGTCAGGCGACGCCCTTGCTCTGCGCATTGTTGCGCAAGTCCTCGAAAAACGCCCTGTCCGTCGCGATCCGGTCCGAAGCCTTGGCCACGTTCGCCGCGTCACCGCCTGCGCTATCGATAAACCAGTAGCAATGACGTACTGCACGGGTAATCGCGACGTAGGCCAGACGCAGGACTTCATCCTGCTGCGCCTTGTCGTAGGGCTCAGCCTCCCCTGCAGCGCCTAGCCCGGCCAGGCGATAGACCTGATTCTTGTAGGGCGAGCGCGTCAGGTGCTGACAGTCACCCAACAGGAACACCGCATCGGCCTGCAAGCCTTTGGAGCTGTGGTAGCTCAGTTGCTTGAAGCGCCGCAGCTGCGGCGCCTGCCCCTGGTCGAAGTCGATCAGCGCCTGCAACTCGGGGCTGAACGAAGCCTTCTCGCTGTTCTTGCGATACAGCAGCAGGATGGAATCGCCGTCGTGGTAATGCTCGAGCACGCGCTGGCTTAACACCTGATCATCCCGATCCAGCACCGTGACCGGCAGCAGTTCCTGTGCAGCGCCCGCCGCCTTGGCTTTTTTCCCGGCAATGGCCGGCGCCGCGCGGACGATATGCTCGGCAGCATCGATGATGTGCTGATGGCTGCGGTAGTTGTCGCTGAGCATGACCCTGGTCGTGGCCGGGGAGGAAAACGCCTTGGGGAACTCCATGAAGTATTTCGGCGAGCTGCCGCGCCAGCCGTAGATCGACTGCCAGTCGTCGCCCACGCACAGCAGCGACGAGCGTTGCGCCGTACGCCCAACGTGCGTGGCCGGACCACGACTACGGATTTCCCGCAGGCTGGCGCGCAGCCATGAGACGATCTGCGGTGACACGTCCTGGAACTCGTCGATCATCAAATGGGCCAGCGGACGCAATACCTCATTGCTCACCAGTTTGAGGTTCTCCGGCGTGTTTTCACCGAACAGGGCGAACATGCGGTTATAGGTCATCACCGGCGGGGACTGATCCAGCAGGTGATCCTCGAAAGCTTTCCAGAACAGGCTCAGGGCCTCAAAGAAAAACCGGTCGGGGTCGTCACTGGCAAAACTCATCTCGGCGACGGCTGCCGGTACATCCAGACCGAGGTTCTCGATAAAGCTGGCGGCGGCGACAAAACAGTCAAGCAATGGCGCCGCACTCAACTCGCCCTTGAGCTTGTAATCAAACCCAGGCCCGGCCACCGCCTGTTCGGCCAGCGCGGCGGGCAGGCGCTTGATATCTTGATACTTATCCAACCATATCAATGGTTTATCGCAGAAAGCTTGAAACAGGGTACGCTTTATCACCCATTCTGCCCAGACCGGCAATTTAGCTCCGGAACGCTTCATTTGCTGGTCTTCAGTACCATCAAAACCCAACACAACCCAGGCATCCAGCTCTTCTAGATAGCCATGAACACAGAATGAAAATCCATTTATTTCAAATACTTGCCGCTTAGACTTAATGCCTTTTATCGGCCAACAACCCGCACGGAACCACAAGTCTTCGACGATATCGCACAACTCTTCATCCCGTTTCGAGGATAGCTCGGTGACCGCCATGCGCTTCTGCACATCAGGGTGGTCCCTTTCCAGGGCCTTGAGCTGTAAGGCATGGCGATACAGGGGCAGCATGACTTCGCGAAAACGCTGATTTTGCGCGTACAGATCCCGATAGCACAGATTCATCTGCTGGCGCTGGGCGTCGTTGATGCGCAGGTCAAATGGATTGCTGTCAGCGAGCGCTTCGTTGCTGCTGCCGAGGTTCTCGAAGGCGTGCAGTTGGGCGAAACCCGGCAGGCTGCGCACCAGGGGCAAGATGCGCGAATGGAAGGTCCTGACCAGCTCACGGGCCTGACGCGGGTCCAGACTATGCCCCCACAGGGCCATCACTTCGATCAGCTTGTTGATGAAGTCTCGGCGCGACTCGCGGGTAAAGGTCACCACCGTCATGGAGTCCAGTTCGAACCCCAGATAGTGGTGCAGCAACATGATGCGCAGCACCAGCGAGGTCGACTTGCCCGCACCCGCCCCGGCAATCACGTAGGTAGACGGCGTATCACTGAAGATCATCTTCCATTGCGCGGCGCTGGGTTGGGCGTGAGGGGGCAGCTTGAGCGCAACGTCGGCCTTGATCTGCTTGCGCAATTCCGGGGTCAGGGCCAGGCGCCAGTCGTCGAACAGGTGATCGTCGACCTTGGGCCCGCGATGCACGTCAGGCCGGGTATCGCGAATCAGCAACACCTGGCGCCCTTCCTCGATACCATCCCGGCGCCCTTCGGCATACCCCTCGTCCATGCCTTCCAGATGACCATCGAGGTAGCCATCGGCACGCCCCTGACGCCAGGACGGTACGTGCTGGGCGCGCAGGCCATTGAGACCGCGCCCGACCAACCGGGCCAGCAGGCGTTTGAACAGTGGCAGGCGCTGGGGCGGGGTCAGTTCGGGTTCCAGCAGGGACGGTGAATCAGACGGGGTATCGACAGGCACGCAGGCTCCGGGAATGGCTCATGGGCGAAGGGGCCTATGGTCGCCCTATTTGCCGGTCAGCTCCAGCTAAATGCTTGATTGTCAGTGCGTTAGCTGGTTCCAACGCCCTTCCCTTGAATGCGTTGGAGCGAGGCTTGCCCGCGAATCGGGCGATGCGGTGCGTCAGAGGCACCGCATTATCGTTATTCACGGGCAAGCGTCGCTCCAGCGAAGAACCATTAAAAACATCTAATATATCGATTGTTATCAAGCATAATTTACTCTTTTATTAGATCAATGACCACCGCAGAATGGCTCCATCAACCATGTTCAGCAGGCCCCGGACACCCTCCGGCAGCCCTGCTCTGGAGGCCACAATGCTGCAATTACGACCTTTCAATTCTCTGGGCGGCGCCGACCACGGCTGGCTGAACGCTCATCACCATTTCTCGTTCGCCGAGTACTACGACCCGCAACGCATGAGCTGGGGCAATTTGCGGGTCTGGAACGACGACGTGATCCAGTCCGGCACCGGGTTTCCGAAACACCCGCACCGCGACATGGAAATCATCACCTACGTCCGGGAAGGCGCTATCACCCACGAAGACAACCTGGGCAACAAGGGCCGTACCGAGGCTGGCGATGTGCAAGTCATGAGCGCGGGCACCGGAATCGCCCACAGCGAGTACAACCTGGAAAACCAAGCGACCAAGATCTTCCAGATCTGGATCATGCCCGACGAAACCGGCGCGCCACCGTCCTGGGGCGCCAAGCCATTTCCCAAGGATAGTCGTGAAGGCTTCGTGACCCTGGCCAGCGGCAAGCACGGTGATGATCAGACCCTGCGGATCCGCGCCAACGCTCGCCTGGTGGCTGCCAACCTGAAAGCCGGAGAAAGCGCCGAGTACCATCTGGATTCGGGTCGCCGCGCTTATCTGGTGCCTGCCACCGGCATCATTGAGGTCAATGGCGTGACGGCCAATGCCCGTGACGGCGTGGCCGTCCAGGACGAGCGTGTGCTGCGGGTAACCGCGATCAATGACAGTGAAATCGTCTTGGTCGACGTGGCCTGAGGCCTGTAACGAAATGTGGGACCGGCTTTAGCCGGGAAAGCGTCGGATGAAGGCAACAAATATCGGCTGCCTTTAATGACGTCTTCCCGGCTAAAGCCGGTCCCACAAGATTGCGCTGAATCTATTCATGCGGACGGTATGAGAATTGCCGGAGCTGGCTGCAGCCGGCCCCACGCAGTCAACCGCACAGCTTATTTCGGCGCAATCGCCCCATCCACCAATACCTGCGCCTCAGCCACCAGACGCTTGAGATGGTCATCGCCAATGAAACTCTCGGCATAGATCTTGTAGATATCCTCGGTGCCCGATGGCCGTGCGGCAAACCAGCCGTTGGCGGTCATCACTTTCAGACCGCCAAAGGCCTGGTCGTTGCCCGGCGCGCGGCTGAGAATGCTCTGGATCGGCTCCCCCGCCAGCTCGGTGGAAGTCACTTGCTCTGGCGACAACTTGCTCAGCAGCGCTTTCTGCGCCGGGCTGGCCTTGGCATCGACCCGTATCGAACGCGGCTCACCCAGTTCTTCAGTCAATGCGTTGTAGATCTCGCTCGGGTCACGGCCTTTGCGCGCGGTGATTTCAGCTGCCAGCAGCGCTGGAATCAGACCGTCCTTGTCGGTGGTCCAGACCGAACCGTCCTTGCGCAGGAACGATGCCCCGGCGCTTTCTTCACCGCCAAAGCCCAGCGAACCTTCAAACAGGCCTTGAGCGAAGTACTTGAAGCCCACCGGCACTTCGTACAGACGACGCCCCAGGCGCGCGGCCACACGATCAATCAGGCCGCTGCTGACCACAGTCTTGCCCACGGCGGCATCGGCGCGCCATTGCGGGCGGTTCTGGAACAGGTAGTCGATGGACACTGCCAGGTAGTTGTTCGGCGCCAGCAGGCCACCGGTCGGGGTGACGATGCCGTGGCGATCGTGATCCGGGTCACAGGCGAAAGCCACCTGAAAGCGGTCTTTGAGGCCGATAAGGCCCTGCATGGCGTGGCTGGAGGACGGATCCATGCGGATGCGGCCGTCCCAGTCGACGGTCATGAAGCGGAACGTCGGATCGACGAACTTGTTCACCACTTCAAGATTGAGCTTGTAGTGCTCGGCGATGGCCGACCAGTAATTGACCCCCGCCCCGCCCAGTGGGTCCACGCCCAGACGCAGACCCGCGCCGCGAATGGCATCCATATCGATGACATTTTCCAGGTCAGCGACATAGGTATTGAGGTAGTCGTGGCGATGGGTAGTGTCGGCACGCAGGGCCTGTTCGTAGCTGACGCGCTGCACACCCGCCAGTTTCGCCGCCAACAGCTCGTTGGCCTTGGTTTCGATCCACTTGGTGACGTCACTTTCCGCCGGGCCACCGTTAGGCGGGTTGTACTTGAAGCCGCCGCTTTCCGGCGGGTTGTGCGACGGCGTGATCAGGATGCCGTCAGCCAGGCCCTTGGTGCGGCCCCGGTTGTAGCAAATGATCGCGTGGGACACCGCAGGCGTCGGGGTGTATTCGTCGTTCTCGGCGATCATCACCTGTACGCCATTGGCGGCCAGCACCTCCAGCGCACTGGCACTGGCCGGGGTCGACAAGGCATGAGTATCGGCGCCGAGGAACAGCGGGCCGTCAATGCCATTGGCCTGACGATACAGGCAGATGGCCTGAGTAATTGCCAGTACATGCCATTCGTTGAAGCCCAAATCGAAGGAGGTGCCGCGATGACCAGAGGTGCCGAAAGCTACCCGTTGGGTTGCCACTGAGGCGTCAGGCTGGCCGGTGTAATAGGCCGTCACCAGTCGCGGAATATCGACCAGCAGTTGTGCCGGAGCCAGCTTGCCGGCGAGTGGACTGAGACTCATACGAAACCTCCATGGACAGACAGGGAAATTTAAATAGGCAGTGTAGGAAAAGTAGCCACAAACGTGATGGGCGACAGTTTACTGGCAGTTTGACCACCCTGCTCGCCTATCGATCCCTAAACCCTTGAGTCTTTTAGAGCTGCCACCAGGCCGGTAACAGGTTGAGCACCTTGCGCTCAGCAAAACGATCATCGATCAGCATTACCACACCGCGATCCTGCTGAGTACGAATCACCCTGCCTGCCGCCTGCACCACTTTCTGCACGCCCGGGAACAGATAGGTGTAGTCGTAACCGGCGGCGCCATAGAGCGCAGTCATGCGCTGCTTGAGCTGTTCGTTGACCGGGTTGAACTGGGCCAGGCCCAACGTGGCGATAAAGGCCCCGATCAGCCGCGCACCCGGCAAGTCGATCCCTTCGCCGAAAGCCCCGCCCAAAACAGCAAAACCAATGCCCTGACTCTGCGGCGTGAAGCGTTCGAGAAAGGCCTGCCGCTCGCCCTCGCTCATGCCCCGGGCCTGGGACCACAACGGCACCTGCGGATGGTTGCGCTGCATCAGCTCAAACACCTGTTGCAGGTAATCGAAGCTGCTGAAGAACGCCAGGTAGTTGCCCGGTCGTGCCTGGAACTGCTCGGCCATCAGCTCGACGATGGGCGCCAGGGACGCCTGGCGGTGGGTATAGCGCGTCGAGATGCGGCTGATGATTTGCACATCCAGCTGTTGCCGATTGAACGGTGACTCGACGTCGATCCACGCAGTGTCCGCAGGCAAACCCAGCAGATCAGCATAATAGTGGCGCGGGCTGAGGGTCGCGGAAAACAACACGGTACTGCGCGCCGCCTTCAGTCGCGGGCCGATAAAGGCCGCCGGCACTACATTGCGCAGACAGAGCCGCGACAGCTCGCGTCGGCCTGCCTCGCGCTTGCTGATATCGAAAATGAAGTGCTCGTCGAACAGCTCGGCGATGCGCATGAACTGAATCAGCTCAAAATAGAAACTTTGCAGCGGCCCTTCCAGCGCCTGGGGATGGTCGTTGAAGTAATCGCCCAGGGCGGTAACGCACTGGCTCAAGCTATTGATGAACTTGTCCGGTGGCGTGGCATAGGCCTGATAGTCCGGTACTTGGTCCTTGTGCAGGCTGTTCCATGCCCGGTGCAGCTTCTGCAGGGGCTTTTTCAGTAGTTCCACAGCGCTGTCGCGCAAATTGTCGAGGCTGCGCTGGTCAAGGCTGGCGCTGTACATCTGCCGGCAGCGTTCGACCATGTTGTGCGCCTCGTCTACCAGCGCCGCCACCCGCCACTGGTTGAGCTGGGCCAGGCCGAAGAGCAAGGCACTCAAGTCGAAGTAATAGTTGTAGTCGGCGATGACCACATCGGCCCAGCGCGCCATTTCCTGACTGAGGTAGTAAGGGCAGACCTCATGCTGCAAAGCGACGTCCCGCAGCCCGGCCTGATCCAGCCAGGGCGCATTGACCGCCGCCTGCCGCGCCGCAGGCAAGCGATCATAGAAGCCCCTGGCAAGAGGGCACGACTGGCCGTGACAGGCTTTGTCCGGATGCTCGCAGGCCTTGTCCCGCGCCACCAACTCCAACACACGTACCGGCAGTTCGGGGTCGCGTTCACGCAACACCTCAAGCGCATCCAGAGCCAGCTTGCGCCCCGGAGTCTTGGCGGTGAGAAAGATAACCTTGTCCAGCTGCCGGGTTGGCATCGCCTTGAGCATGGGAAACAGTGTGCCCAGGGTCTTGCCGATGCCGGTGGGCGCCTGGGCCATCAGGCAACGGCCGCTGCTGACCGCCTTGTACACCGTTTCGGCGAGGCTGCGCTGGCCGTGGCGGAACTCGGCGTGGGGAAATTTCAGCGCGTTCAGTAGCTGATTGCGCTGTCCGACGTGGGCCATTTCCTGACGGGCCCAACCAAGAAAGACCTCGCACTGGGCGTCGAAGAACACCCGCAGCGACTCGGCATCGTGGCGCTCGCGCAGCACGGTTTCCTTTTCGCTGACGATATTGAAATACACCAGGGCCAGGGTCACATCGGCACGTTGCTCGCGCTGGCATATCAGCCAGCCATAGACCTTCAATTGCGCCCAGTGCAACTGTCGATGATTGGCCGGGATCGCATCGAAATCGCCACGATAAGTCTTCACCTCCTCCAGTTGATGGCTCTCGGGATCGTAGCCATCAGCGCGGCCCTTGACCTGCAACTCCCGGTACTGGCCTTGCAGAGTTACCTCGGCCTGATAGGCAATATTGCGTCGGGAAGCCACCGTGCGATGTCCGGCGATGCCTTCCTGGGCTGTGGGAGCGGGGGTGAAACGCAGATCCAGATCGCCGGTCTTGGCGGTGAACTCGCACAAGGCACGCACCGCGACCCGATAAACAGCTTCCTCGACTGCCGGCACAGGAGCCGGCTCGATAATCGGAAGTAAGGGAGACTGAAGGGTCACTGCGCGCTGCAAACCTGGATGGATGACACTGGATGGGCGTACAGATAGCAGGTACGAGGCGAGTCTGGCAAATCCTATTGGATCGGCGGCCCCTGCCTGAGTCAGTGACACCGTGCCTGATGCAACGCCTCGCCCAGGGTGTCGACGGCCGCCACCACGTCCTCACTCCAATCGATGGCATAGCTGATGCGCAGGTGCTGCCGGTAACGCCCTTGCAGGCTGAACAACTGACCCGGCGCAATGACGATGCGCCGTTGCAACAAGAGTCTGAACACCTGTTGCATATCCACCGACTGCACGCTATTGGCCCAGATCACCGCGCCGCCCCTGGGCATCTCAAAATGCAAAGTCTGGCCCAAGCGATGCTCAAGCAAGTTCGCCAGACTGAGCATCTTGCGCTCCAGTATTGGCCGTAACTGCGCCAGGTGCTGATCCACTGTGCCATTGCCGTACAACCGGGCCAGGGCCTTTTGCCGCAGCACCGGCAAGGCAAAGGCGCGTAACAGCAATTGCTGCTGACACTGTCGCGCCCAGTGCTGGCACAGCAAATAGCCGAACGGCGCCTCGGAGCCGAGCATTTGGGCAAACGTGCCGATAATGATCAGGCGCTCGGGATCGATCAGATGGCGCAGATGCTGCTCAGGTAGCTCGTAGGTCAGCTCGCCATGGCTGTCATCTTCCAGAACCCAGACCCGGTAGCGATTGAGCAGCTCCGCCAGACCCTGCTGATTGTGCAACGGCAGGCAACTGCCCTGAGCACAATTGAGCAACGACGGCACCAGGACCAGCCCCACCGGCTCACTGAGCAGGGCCTGGTCCAGTGCGGGCAGATTCACCGCGCCGCCTGTTTCGAGGGGGACCTCAAGCACGCGGATGGCGAATGCCTGCAATAACCGCAACACCCGCCACGAACAGGGCGCCATCACCAGCACCGTCGCCCCGCGCAATTGCAGGGCTTCGAGGACGATGCTCAACATGCCGCACAGATCGGCACCGATATAGACGTTTTCCGGCAGCCAACAGCGCTGGGTCGACACCGTATAGCGCGCCGCCAGAGCCGTGCGCAGTTCGATATCGCCAAACGGCTGAAACGCCGGATCGAAAGGCCGTGGACAATGGCGCAACAACTCACGCTCCATCGCCAACAACGAGGCATCCATGGACTTGAGCAACCAAGGCTCGTCATGGCCCCACAGCAACATGCCCGAACGCCGGGCAGCGCAATACAGTGACTCAAGCAAGTCCGCGTTGCCGCTATCGAGGCCGACATCGACATCCATGGCAGCGGCCAGGGCGAAATACCCGGATTTGGCCACCGAGCGCACTCGCCCCTCCTTTTCCAGCAAGGTGTAGGCGCTCTGCACCGTCGAGATCGATACACGCAGGCGCTTGGCCAGCTGACGCAGGGAAGGCAAACGGGTGGTGCTATCGCCCGGTTGTTCGTTGATCAGGCGCAACAGATAGCGATATACCGCCTGATAGGCGAAATCCATTTTGTTGTTCATCGACGGCAATCCGCCCTGGATGAAAGATCCAAGGCTCAAGATAAATAGAGGGGGCATCGAACCGCAGGACTGAAGGTCAGCGTCCCGAAAGCAGCGTGGACACGGCCTCGCCGGTAATGGCATCGATGGTTTGAATCTGGCGCTTGTCCGGATCACTGGCCCGGACCCTGGCAATCAACGAACCCTGATCGGCAAAATCGATTCGCTGCCTGGCGTACAGGCTCTGCAGGCCCTTGAGGTTCAAGCCACTGACGTCGATCAGCCATTGCACCACTTGGTCCGGCGCCGACAAACCGGACAAGGCCTTATGCAAATCAGGCAAAGCCACGAGCATGCCCGGATGACAGCTGCGCAGAAATCCTTCAAGCCCCTGCCCCTCACCGACAAAGGGCGCAAACAACAGACACACCAGTTGCGCTTCGTTAAGTCCGAAGCCCTCCAGGGCGTAGGCGGCGGCCAGGGTACGCCGCTCTTCGAGGCGCTCCTGCCCCTCGTAAGCGGCCATGGCCTGATTGATCAGCCGTACCGGCATGCATTTGCTGCGCATCAATTTTGCCGCCAGCTGCAGATATTCAGCGATGCCATCGGCGTAGTCACGATCCTGCAGATACTGACTGCGCAAGCCATGCATGTGCGCCATGAGCAAGGGATTGGCGCAGTCCGACTCGCTGAAACTGAAAGCCAGGTCGACGAAGCGAAAACCCAGGAAATCAGTCAGCAGCCCCCAGTGCTCATCGGCACGGCCACTGACCAGATCCGCCAGAGAGATAAACAGCGGCGACACGGATTGTGGCGGGCAGGCAAACAGTCGGGTTACCTGACCACTGTCCTGGGGCGCGTCGCCGTACAGTTCGCGGTAATAGGTCTGACCGACGCTGCCGATGTTTCGGAGCACACTGGCGAAGTTTTGCTGGCGCCAGGTGCCCGCCCCCTGCCCCATGTGCTGCACCAGGCGCATGATCCGCGTGGCGTACTGCTTCTGCTCCTTGCGCGACTCACCGCTGACAATGGCGTCGACACCATTGCCCCAAGTGCTCACCCGCCCCAGGAAATCCGCGACATTCAGATAGCAACTGTTGCAAAAGGTGGTACGGCTGTCGCCACCGCTCAAGTGGCCGCTGAGCAACATATCCGAGCGGTTCTTTTCCCGGGCCGAAGCGGAAAACGGCAGGTCGGGCTCGAAGGCATAGATATGCTGCTGATCCACCGCCAGCAGCTCCACCCGTGGATCGTCGTAGAGAAACAGTGCCGAATAGGTACGATGAATATTGTCCATGACCGCCGGCGTCATGCCGATATGGCGCATATTGGCCACACGCAGATTGAAAGTGCCCGGGGCGCGGCCAGCGATGCTCAGTTGCGCGGCGCGCAGGAAGGCTACGGTGTACGCGCTGTCTTTGCCGCCACTGAAGGCAATCATGACCTTGAAACTGGAAATGTGCTCCACGCCGCCCGCGGCCACGATCAGGCGCTGAATAAGCAATTGCAGGGCGGTGCGTTCAGCGCGGGTGAAATAACTCAACAAGCGCTGCAGGACTTGCTGATAGACGTAGTTCATTGCCTGTTCGTGGATGGCACTCATCATGGCTTGCGCACCCACTTGCCTGCTCCGCACACGCTACCAACGCCGTATTGAACAACCGACTGATCACCGACCATGGCTCATTCCTTGAGTAATAATTAACGAGCCATTATCAATCGCCTCACCACAATTACAAGGGACAGACACGCGGGTAAATACAGCGCAGCTCAATGCATACTAAACAATGTCTGTTTAAATAACTTTGTTTAAACATTCTCATTGAAAGTCAGGCTTTCACGCCGTGGGCACGGGGAAAAACGGCAAAAAAACCAATCCATCAGCCTGCCAGACAGGCGCTCCCCCGGAACCCAGCACAACGCTTGCCGCGGCACTAAAAGTTCATCTTTTCCACTAAAAATTCAACAACAACAAACACCAACCTCCACACACGCCTCATTATTCTTAGACAACTTTGTTTATCCACTTTCGGGATTAGGGTCACACCCTTACAAGGTCCGGTTAAAAACGGACAAATCCAGCAACAGTGGAAACAAACCGTCATATGTTTTTCGGCCGTAATACGCCGCAACGGCTGCGGCGATCAGCGGGTTTCCGCCTATCGAATAACGTACATGAGCGGATTTTCGCCCACCCACGTCAACCGAGCCGCTCTGGCGCGCCATGGGCAGACTTGGCATGGGTGCTGCACTTCAAGGTGCAGGCGCAGCCCCCGCGGACAGTCGCCCCATAATAAATCCAATAAAGGAAACACGATGGCCCCCTCCCCGACCTTTTCTGCGGGCGTGCAGCCGCCTGCAAAAATGACCTCGCCTGGTTTTGCTTTTTCCCACCTGCCCGTCAGCAAAAAACTGGTCATTGCCTTCGGCTCGATCCTGGCCCTGACCCTGCTGGTGATGTTCACCGGCCTGCGCAGCACCGATCGCATGGTCGACAACGCCGACGACAGCTATCGCCTCAGCCATCTGGAAATGCTCCTGCTCGATGCCCAGGCCCAGCTTGAGCGCTTTATCGCCAGCGGTGCTCCCGATCAGGCGAAAAGCCTGGAGGCGCAAATCGACCAGATGCAGGCCCAACTTGATGACAACCTGCATTCCCTGCAGGACGCCCGTCAGCAGCAGGGCCTGACGCAGATCCAGCAGGCGCTGCAAAGCTATCGTGCAGCCTTCAGCCAACTCACCCAGGCCCAGGCACGGCGCGACAGCGCGAGGGGCCAACTGGTTAGCGCCGGCAATGCCACGGTCGCCGCCTTCGATGCGCTGCAGAAAGCGGCCTTCGCCAAGCTGGCCGGCACTTCACAGGATCCGACACAGGTACAGCGCGTTCAGTTGGCCAGTCAGTTGAATCAAAAGCTGCTGAATATCCGTTACCTGGTACGGGGCTATATCTTTCAGCAGACCGATGACGCAGACAAAGCGGCCAGCGGCGCGCTCAAGGATCTGGCCGACGGCTTTGCCGGGCTGCTCGACAAGGCGCCGGAGGACGAACAGGCGACTCTGCATACCGCAGGCGATTCGCTGAGCCAGTACCAGGCCGGTTATGGCCTGTTCCGCCAAGGCATGCGCGACAGCAAGGCCGCTGCCCAGAGCCTGGCCGAGCAAGGCCAGGTCATGCGTTCGGTGAGCGGCGAGCTTTACCGTCACCAGCTCGAAGCCCGGGCTGATGCCGTCTCACGGGCCCGGCTGTCCCTGCTTGGGATCAGCGCTTTCGCCGTGTTGCTAGGGATTCTTGCCGCGTGGCTGATCAGCAGACAGATCGTTCGCCCGCTGCGCAAGCTGTTGGCGACCTCCGCACGTATCGCAGCCGGGGACCTGCGCCCGGTCAAGGTCGAGCATCGTCAGGATGAACTGGGGCAGCTGGAGCGCAGTATCGATGCCATGGCCCAGAACCTGCGGCAACTGATCGGCTTCATCGCCCAGGGCGTGGTACAGATCAGCGACGCCGCCGAGCAACTGTCGGTCGCCACCCACGCCGCCAGTGCGGGCGTGGATCGCCAGCGTATCGAGACCGATCAGGTCGCTACAGCCATGAATCAAATGACGGCAACCGTTCACGACGTGGCGCGTAATGCCGAGGATGCGTCCATGGCTGCCACCGAAACCGATCGTGAAGCCCAGAGCGGCGATCAAAAGGTCGGTCAGGCTGTGCGGGCGCTGGAACATCTCAACGGCGAAGTGTCGCGCAGTGCCGATGCGGTGCTGGATCTTGAGGGTGAATGCCGGCAGATCAGCGGCGTGCTGGAGGTAATCAAGTCCGTCGCCGAGCAGACCAACCTGCTGGCCCTCAATGCCGCCATCGAAGCAGCCCGTGCCGGAGAAGCCGGGCGTGGTTTTGCGGTGGTGGCTGATGAAGTGCGGGCGCTGGCATCGCGGACCCAGGGCTCGGCCACGCAAATCGATGGTCTGGTCGAGCGCTTGCTCAAGGGCGCAGGGACCGCCGCACAGTTCATGCAGGCCAGTCGCTCGCTGACGGCCAGTACTCTCGATCTGGGACGTGAGGCAGGCGACTCGCTGGGCAAGATCACCCAGGCAGTGTCGACGATTCAGGCGATGAATTTGCAGATTGCCGCTGCGGCGGAACAACAGACAGCGGTTGCCGAACAGATCAACCGCAGCATCGTGCAAGTGCGAACGGCTGCAGAACAAACGGCCAGTTCCAGCGCCAACACCGCACAATCCAGCGCTGTGTTGGTGGAACTGGGCGTGCACCTACAAGCTAAAGTCCGCCATTTCCAGCTGTAGGAAGTGGCTGTCGCATAACGCTTCGACAGTAGTAGGCCGCTGTCGAAGCGGCTGAGGATGAAGGCTCAGCGCCGAATAAAAGGACTCAGGCAGGCTCGACTTCGAGCACTGCGCGGCCGCCGATCGGGCAACCATCCATGTAGCGGTGCGCTTCGACGACATTGTCGAACGGGAACACCTGGATTTTCAGAGGCAGCAACACGCGGTCTGCCGTCAACTGATTGATGTCGCGCAACGCCCGTTGCAGGGCCGCTTCATCCTGGGTGATACCCAGTTCCGGCTTGCCGGTGAAGTTACCCAGGCAGTGCACAAAGAACTGAATGTTCTTCTGGAACGCCGCACAGGCCGGGAATGGAGTCTGGTTGCCGCCCTGCAGACCATAAAGGATCAGGCTGCCACGCGGTGCCAGAACATCACCCATGATCGACATCTGCGGGCCGCCCAAGCCATCGAGCACCACATCCACGCCACGGTTATCGGTGAACTTGTTGACCGCCATCAGCAGGTCCTGTTCTTCGGTAACCACCACCTTCTCGGCGCCCAGCGACAGGAGATAGTCACGCGCATCGGAGTTCTTGGTCGCGGCGATAACCCGCACACCCAGGGCCTTGCCCAGTTGCACCATGCAAGGACCTGCACAGTGGCCGGCATCGGTAATCAGGGCCACTTGCCCCGGTTTGATCCGCGCCAGGTCCATATAGGCAAAGTAAGCCACCAGCAGCGGCGTGTAGTGCACGCTGGCCTGCAATGGGGTCAGCACGTCAGGGTAACGGGTCAGAGCCGTGCGCGGCAGGACGATCAGCTCGCCATAGACCGGATGCTGGTTCGGATCAGCCGAAGGAAAGCTGGCAACCTTGTCGCCCACCTTGAAATCCTCGACGCCCTCACCCACCGCCGTCACTACACCGGCCATTTCGTGGCCCATGCCGGACGGCAGGCGTGCCTGAGAGGAAGCCAGGTTTTGCCGCCACAGCACGTCATACCAGCTGATACCGATTGCCTGAACACGCACCTGCACCTCTCCCGGCGCAGGCAACGCGGCCGGATGCTCTTCTACCTTGAGCACCTCGGCAGGGCCAAACTGATGAAAACGAATCGTGCGGGACATTTCGAACCTCGCCTTATAAACCTTGATGCCATGAACTCTATCCGGGCTTTGCCGGTAACACTATCAGTGGCTATTAATAGTCGACATGCCTGTCATCGATTCTGCAAGGGTAATGACAGACCACAAAGAACGCCTGACCAGGGTCAAACGCCTGAACATTCATGGGCGGCCATTGTTGGCATGTACACGCGACAATGCAAGCCGCCGGGTCGTTTCCTGACCGCCAACACCCATTACGACTCGCCCGGGCCGCCAGAGTGCCGTGTTTTCGGTGTACGGTCCGGGCATGCAAAAGGCTATTTCTCACCTGCAAAATGAGAGGTCGCGGGCAAATCAATGATATGTCGCTGAATTTATCCATGCGCAATCCCCCCGTTTGCTCGTACTATTCGCGTCTGAGCTGAACGGTAGGACGTTTCCCCATACGGGCGTCGGCTACTGCATCGACTAACGGCACGAGATATTCACGTCATGAATCGCAACGACCTGCGTCGCGTCGACCTCAATCTGCTCATCGTCTTCGAAACCCTGATGCACGAACGCAGCGTAACCCGCGCTGCGGAAAAACTGTTCCTCGGCCAACCGGCGATCAGCGCCGCGTTGTCGCGCCTGCGCGGGCTGTTCGATGATCCGCTATTCGTGCGCACCGGGCGCAGCATGGAACCCACGGCACGGGCCACGGAAATCTTCGGCCTGCTGTCCCCGGCGCTGGACTCGATTTCCACCGCCGTCAGCCGCGCGGCCGAGTTCGACCCGGCTACCAGCACTGCGGTGTTCCGTATTGGCCTGTCCGACGAAGTCGAATTCGCCCTGCTCCCGGCCCTGCTCAAGCGCCTGCGCTCGGAAGCTCCCGGCATCGTCCTGGTGATTCGCCGCGTCAACTACCTGCTGATGCCGGGCCTGCTGTCATCCGGAGAAATCTCCATCGGCGTCAGTTACACCGACGACCTGCCGGCCAATGCCAAACGCAAGGTGCTGCGCAAGAGCCGCGCCAAACTCCTGCGCGCCGACAGCATGCCCGGTGCCCTGAGCCTGGACGACTTCTGCGCACGGCCCCATGCACTGGTGTCCTTCGCTGGTGACCTGAGCGGCTTTATCGACGAAAACCTCGAAAAACTCGGACGCAAGCGCCATGTCGTGCTCGCTGTACCGCAGTTCAACGGCCTCGCCACCCTGCTCACCGGCACCGACATCGTCGCCACCGTGCCCGACTACGCCGCCGCCGTACTCACCGCTGCCGGTGGTGTACGCGCCGAAGAACTGCCGATCGAGACACGCACTTTCGAACTGCATATGGCCTGGCGCGGGTCCCAGGACAACGATCCGGGGGAGCGTTGGTTAAGGTCGCGGATTCAGATGTTCTTTGGGGATCCGGATAGCCTTTAAAGCCAGGTGTCCACAACAGTTCGTGGGCCTGGCTTCAACCGGGAAAACGCCGTCCCGGCTGAAGCCGGGTCTATAGTGTCAATCGCTGCCGAAACGCTCTACATACGAATATCCGGCAACCACTGCGCCTCGCTACTCCCCAACACCGGTGTTGTCCCAAACCAGCGGCAAGGCGTCTCGGACATCTTTAATACCGGCCCCAGGGTCTTCAGGTCGCCGTAGGACGTGCCATCTGCGCACACCGCCATTTGCTCGAACTCCTGCGCCGTCAACCTTCCCGGCATGTCCTGAAAGCCATCGATCAGCCCTTGGCGTTGCAGGAACATGGCCGACTGACAGAGTGAAACTTGCACCCGGTAGCTGCCCCCTTCCCTCGCCCGACGCGCCAGGGCCACCATCGCGCCGAAGGTCGCCAGGAATCCGGTGAGGAAATCGCACATAAATACCGGGGTCAGCCGCGGCTGGTCGCTGCCGGTCAGGGCGCCCTGGGTATGGCAGATGCCGGTCACGGCCTGGGCGACTTGATCCCAGCCGGCGCGGTCGGCGAATGGGCCGCCCGAGCCGTAGCAATTGACTGATACATGAACCAGCCCTGGCTTCATGGCGATCAGGCGTTCAGCGCCAAAACCATGGGCGCTCAGGCGATTGGGTCGGTAGCCGTCGATGAACACATCGGCGTCCTTGACCAACTCATATAGGCGCTCGGCCTCAGCGGGCACATTGACGTCGAGGAAACAACTGCGTTTGCCATAGCTGGTATCGCGCACGAACGACGGAACTTGTGGCAGGCCGGGGGCAGTGACCATCAACACATCGGCGCCATGCTCGGCCATGCCCAGACCCGCAGTCGGTCCGGCGAGGATGCGGGTCAGGTCCAGCACCCGGATCCCCGAACACGGCTGCAATCCCGGCGGCAGCGGCACCGGATCGCTGTCGGCGATTTTGCTGATTTCCACCACCGGCCTGCTGGCCAGATAGCGGCCATGAGGGTGGCGCAACCACTCTTCCGGCGAACGCACAGTGCCGCCACAGGCCAGGGCGTCGGCGATGGCATCTTCCAGCTCATCAACCCGCCAACGACTGATCCCTTCTTTTATTGAGGTAATGCTGCTGTCGGCGCCGATGACATCCAGCACCCGGCGTTCCAGGTGCGGCAGATTGGTATGGGGCAGGAACCATTTGCCGTCAGCTGCCTGCCAAGGCTGGGTCAGGGAGACCATATGCTTCATGGCATCCGAGTAGGGAATGGGCTGGTAATGGCCCTGCGCATCCTTGCGCAGAGTCATGTCGCCGCCGTACAGGGAAGTGGCCGCCGCCGCGCGGACATCGACGCTGATCTTCTGGCGATAGCCGTTGCGCAACTCCCACAAATCGTTCGCCGCAACGCCCCTGGCGGCAAGGGCGGCAGCGGCGGTCTCGCCGATCAAGAACGGCGAATCATAAAAAGGATCGGCGCCGGTAATTGCAACTTCATCGACCGGCAATGGAGCACCTGCGCGGATGGCCATGAGTTCTTCAAACGCCCCGCTATTTTTTACATCACGCATGACACCACCTCGGGCTTGATTAACTTCAGGAGATTCGTACTTGAGCGACCGACGCTTTACTGCCATCCAGTAGCGATACCGCTACGCACACAATAAAGGCCAGGGGTACGGTAATAATTGCAGGCGGATCGATAGTGAACAGCGGCGCGGCGAAACCGAATACCTTGACCCACACCGACGGCCCCATAATGGTCAGTGCGACCGAAGATACCAGGCCGGCACTTCCGCCCCAGACAGCACCACGGGCCGTCAGGTTCGCCCAATAGATCGCCAGGATGAGTACAGGAAAGGTCGAGGAGCAGGAAATGGAAAACGCCAGGCTGATCATGTAGGCGATATTCTGCCCCTTGAATAACAACCCCAGCACGACCGCCAGTACACCCAAGACTACTACGGAGACTTTCATGATATTCATTTCAGTCTTTTCGGTACTTTCACCCTTGCCGAACAAGCTGCCATATATATCGTGACTGACCGCCGAGGCGCCGGAAATGGTCAGCCCGGCAACAACTGCCAGAATGGTGGCAAAAGCCACGGCCGAGAGGAAACCAAAGAACGGATCACCGCCCAGCGCATAGGCAAGATGCAAAGCCGCAGTATTGCCACCACCGAGCAAAACACCCTTGCCATCGAAGAAAGTCGGGGACTGGCGCAGGATATACAGCGCCCCGAAGCCGATAATGAAAATCATCGCGTAGAAACTGTTCATGATCAGGGTCGCCCACAGCACCGAGCTACGCGCGGCGCGGGCATCCGGCACAGTGAAGAAGCGCATCAGCACATGAGGCAAACCTGCGGTGCCGAGCATCAGGGCAATACCCAGGGAAAAACCGGACAGCGGGTCCTTGGGCAAGGACGTCGGCTCCAGGATCTTCGCCGCCGCCGGATGAACGCCAACGGCACCGGCCAGCAAGCGGCTGAAGCTGAAACCAACAGTCTGCATGACCAATACGCACATCAGCAGACAGGCGCTGATCATCAACACCGCCTTGACGATCTGCACCCAGGTGGTGGCCATCATGCCGCCAAAAGCCACGTACAGAATCATCAGGGCCCCCACCAGCATGATGGCGTAGGCATAGTCGATACCGAACAACACCTGAATCAACTGTCCTGCACCGACCATCTGCGCAACCAGATAGAACAGCACGATCACCAACGAGGCAAAGGCCGAAAATACCCGTATTGGCGTGCCTGCCAGGCGCGAGCAGACCACGTCGATAAAGGTGAACTTGCCCAGCTTGCGCATCTTCCCGGCCATCAGGAATACGACAATGGGCAATCCGGTGGTGTAGCCAACGGCGTAGACCAGCCCGTCAAACCCGGAGCTGAACACCAGTGCGGTCAAGCCGAGCAAGGCCCCGGCCGACATGGCATCACCGGCGATTGCCAGGCCATTCTGGAAACCTGAGATTTGTCCGCCCGCTGTGTAATAATCACTGGCCGACCTGGTTCTGCGCGCCGCCCAGTAGGTGATGGCCAGGGTCACGGCAATCACTAACAGGAAAAGCGCTACCGAAACACCGCTTACACCTCGACCATCGGCGGCAAATACCGGGGTAGCGCTCAACAGTATTGCCATGGCCACCAAGGGACACTTCATATTATTCAGTCTCCGCACGATTGGTGACCAACACATAAATGGTCGTCAGGGCCGCACCGCATACAATCACCAGCAGTCCGACAATAAATGACCAGGGAATCCCCATATCAAAAGGATCCGCGGCCAGGGAAGTCGCATGAAATGCGCAGAGATAGATAAAGCCGAAAAACACCAGCACCTGAATAAGCGTCAGAATGATGCCCAACGATAAGTTCTCTTCACCGTCAACCAAGTCAACTTCTATATTCATCTTTGCCCCCTGTTTCGCTACGCTGTTACACCGCATCAAGCTCTAATATAAAGTGCGGTAGTTGATTATCATGATGCAGGGCACATACCAGACGGCTGACTGTTCACCTTTGTAGATAGCACCTATCACAAAGAGTGATAGCGCAGTTGATATGGAAGCTAATTACATTCTGCATTCCAGAAAATTCCAGTTAAATTCGTATAGCCGACGGCACTGCGCGCAAACAAAAGCACCACAAAGTCACACTCGCGTATATAACGCACTTTTTCAGGGCGCACTCATGCCAAGTATTAGCCGTCATCGCTTTGAATATTGGCTGGCATGATGGTTGCTCAAGTATCTACTCATATATTTCCCGCTTTTTATAAGAGGCAACCATGGACTCTGGAGATCTGGTGTTCTTCGCCGCGGTGGCTAAATTCGGCAGCATCAGCAAGGCAGCTTCGCTGCTCGATACGGTGCAGTCCAACGTCACCCAGCGCATCAGGCGTCTGGAAAACGAGCTGGGTGTGCCACTGTTCTATCGCAACGGCCGCGGCGTGACTCTGACACCTGCCGGAGTGCAGTTGCTGCCCTATGCCAGTCAGATCGACCAGATGATGGACGAAGCCCGGCGGGTAGTCGCCAACGAGGCCTCACCAGTCGGCCAGTTGCGCATTGGATCCATGGAAACCACGGCAGCGATTCGCATGCCCGAAGTGCTGGTCAACTATGCCGCCGAATACCCCAATGTCGATGTCACGTTCCAGACCGGCACCACCCAAGGCTTGATCGACGAGGTCAAGGAACGGCGCCTGGAAGCGGCTTTGGTTGCAGGCCCGGTGGACGATATCGATCTGGTCAGCGAGGCCGTACTGACTGAGGAATTGGTCGTGGTCACCGCGCCCTGGTTCGTACGCCCCATAGACGATCGCCCCGCCTGGGTAACGTCGCCCAAGGAAGTGAAAATTGTGGTATTCCGCAATGGCTGCTCATACCGGGAGCGCCTGGAAAGCCTGCTGATCCGCCAAGGCGTGCGCGGCATCAAGCGCATGGAGATCGGCACCCTGGACGGCCTGCTTGGCTGTGTTCGCGCGGGTATTGCCATCAGCCTGCTGCCCCGGGTCGTGGTCGAGCCCTGGGCACACGCCGACAAGATCGCTATTCACCCACTGCCCAAGGGACAGGGGCTGGTCGATACCGTGCTTATTCGCCGCCGTGACGGGTTCGTCTCCACGGCGCTGAATTGTTTCATCGAGAAGCTACAGAACCAATCGAACCCTAGCGACGAGGACGTGGCGGTCAGCGTTAACATTCACTAACCCATCGCGGCGTTGCCTCAGGCCGTTTTCTCAACCAGGGTCAGCGCCACCGGCGGGCGTTTCTGGCTCAGGTAGCGAATGCAGCTGACCCGCAGAAAAGAGGCGAAATTCACCACTTCCCCACGGTAATTCATCACTTCCTGATGCAGCTGCGTTATCAGTTGATTGGTGCTGAGCCCATCGCTGGCGGCAATTTCGACCAATACATCCCAGAACTGGTTTTCCAGACGCAACGTGGTGACGACCCCGTTGATACGCAACGAACGGGTGCGCGACTCGCACAGTATGGGGTCGGCCTTGACGTAGAGTTCACACATGAATGGCGCTCCTGTCTCTGAATGAATAGCCAACCCATGCTAGTCGGTTTGCCGATGACGCGGGTAACAGAAGGCTATTACGTGGGAATGGCCGGCGACTCAGCTCACGCGAACATAATAGCCGTCTATTACCTCATGGGTTTTACCCAGGCGTATGGTTTGAATGAAGCCGTCAACGGCCTCATCACCACCAGAACGATAACGGGTTCTACTATGCTTAAGTTCATTCACTCAATGATTCGTGTATCAGACCTGACACGTTCATTGCGCTTTTATCAGGACGCATTAGGCCTGCAAGAGTCCCACCGCCTTGAGTTCGATGATTTCTCCCTGGTCTATTTGCGTGATCCCCACAGCGGTATTGAAATTGAATTGACCTGGAATAAAGGCGTCCACGCCTACGACCTGGGCAATGGCTATGGTCACGTCGCCTTCGTCACGCCTGAGCTTGATGCGTGTCATGCCAGGATGACCGAGCTAGAGGTGTCGCCGCAGCCCATCAAGGAGTTCAAGCGCGATGGCGAACTGCTTGCGAGGTTCTTTTTCATCCAGGATCCCGACGGCTACAAGATCGAAATCCTGCAACAAGGAGGTCATTACCAATAAATCAGCGCTTTTCTGAGTTTGATTAGCCGATCCAACTCAATCATTCAGTCGTAACACCGTGGCTTCTCATAAAAATAACAAGGAGACACCCATGAACGACCTCAAGGTCAATAGACGCCGTTTTCTGCAAGGCAGTGGCGGCCTGTTATTAGGCACACTGTTATTTACTTCCGGCCCCATCGCACTGCTTGCCCCCGGCCAGAGCTGGGCGCTGGAAATGTCCACCCTCAGCAGTGATCTGGGCAGCAAATTGCTGTTGCTGATCCGCCGTATCTACCCCCACGACAGTATGGAAGATGCCGTCTACGCCTTCGCGGTCAAGGCGCTGGATACCCGGGCAGCGACCGACCCTTCCGTTGTTCCCATGCTCAATCAAGGCTTCGCGCAACTGGATCAGTTGGCGGGCAAGAGCTGGGCATCCCTGGACGAGTCGCACCAGGTCGAACTGCTGGAGAAAATCCAGCACTCGGACTTTTTCAGTCTGGTCAGGAGCGTGTCCGTCACTTCGCTGTACAGCAACGAACTGGCCTACACGCATTTTGGTTATGAGGGCGCGTCCTTTGCCAAAGGCGGCTATCTGATGCGCGGCTTCAACGACCTCAAATGGCTACCTGCGCCTCCCGCAGATGCCAGCCCTGCCGCAATGTCCTGAGGAATTATCAACATGACCACTTACAGTTATGACGATCAGTCCGTGGTAGTCGTTATCGGCTCCGGCGCAGGCGGCGGCACATTGGCCAACGAGCTGTGCCAGAAAGGCATCCCGGTGGTACTGCTGGAAGCCGGCAAGCGGCAATCCACGGCCACCTTCATCAATGATGAATGGCCCTCTTTCGAACAACTGTCCTGGGGCGATACCCGCACCACTTCAGGGACCTGGCAGATTGCCCAGGACTTTCCCAACCTGCCCGCCTGGATCTGCAAGACCGTGGGCGGCACGACCACTCACTGGGCCGGTGCCAGCCTGCGCTTTCAGGAGCACGAATTTCGCGCCCGCCAGACCTATGGCGAGGTGAAGGATGCGGCCCTGCTCGATTGGCCCCTGACCCTGGCCGAACTCGAGCCATTTTATGCCCGCGCCGAAGAGAAGATGGGCGTCACCCGCACCAATAATATTCCCGGGCTGCCGGGCAACAATAACTTCAAAGTCATGTACAACGGCGCCATGAAGCTGGGCTACAAGGAGTGTTCCACCGGCCATATGGCCATTAACAGCCGCGCCCGCGATGGTCGTGCCCAGTGCATGCAGTTGGGCTTCTGCTTTCAGGGCTGCAAAATGGGCGCGAAATGGTCGACCTTGTATACCGAGATTCCCGCCGCCGAGGCCACGGGCAAGCTTGAGCTGCGTGCCGAAGCCCACGCCGTGCGCATTGAACATGATGCCAAGGGGCGCGCCACCGCAGTGGTGTATGCCGACGCCAGCGGTCAGTTGCACCGCCAGCAGGCACGCCTGGTGGCCGTAGCGGGCAATGCCATCGAAACCCCGCGCTTGTTGCTCAACTCCGCCAGCACACTGTTCCCCCATGGCCTGGGCAATGGCGCGGGCAACGTCGGCAAGCATTACATGCGCCACACCACCGGCTCGGTATTCGCCGAGTTCAAGGAACCGGTGCACTTCTATCGCGGCAATATCATGGCCGGGCTGATCGGCGACGAAGCGCGCTTCGATCCTGCCCGGGGTTTTGTCGGCGGTTATGAAATGGAAACCATCTCACTGGGGCCATCGTTCATGGCCGCCTTCCTCAAACCCGGCGCGTGGGGCCGTGGTTTCGCCAGTGTCATGGACAACTACGCCAACCTCGCTGGCATGTGGCTGGTGGGTGAGGACATGCCTCGGGAGACCAATCAGGTCAGCATCAGCGCCAGCGTCAAGGATCGCTTCGGCATACCTGTGGCCAACGTCCACTACGATGACCACCCCAACGACATCGCCATGCGCGAACATGCCTACAAGCAGGGTACGGCGCTCTATGAAGCGGTTGGCGCCTTGAAAACCCACCGGGTTCCGCCATACCCCTCGACCCATAACATGGGTACCTGCCGCATGAGCCTCAAGGAGGCCGACGGTGTCTGCAACAAGCACGGGCAAAGCCATGAGGTGCCGAACCTGTTCATCTCCGATGGCAGCCAGTTCACTACCAGTGCTGCGGAAAACCCTACGTTGACCATCGTCAGCCTGGCCATCCGGCAGGCCGAACACATCGCTCAGTCGCTGAAAACCAACGCGGCCTGATCCTCGCCAACCTGCCAGGGCTGCCAGTCATTACGCTGGCAGCCCTGTTGGTCGACGGCTGCGGAGCGTCGTCCGGCACGGGCGTCGCAATCATATTGCTGCTTGCATGATATGTTTCTTTATTGAGATCATATAAACATTGTATATCTCACATAGAGAACGATTATGGATCTGGCTACCCTCGAAATCTTCCAGGTTGTCGTCGCCGAAATGAGCGTGACCAAGGCCGCAGCGCGGCTGGGGCGGGTGCAGTCCAACGTCTCCACTCGCATCCAGCAATTGGAGGAAGAACTGGGCACCGCCCTGTTCGTGCGCGAAGGCAAGCGCTTGCGCCTGACCGAACGTGGCGCGGTGTTTCTCGACTATGCCAAGCGCCTGCTGGCCCTGGCCGACGAAGCCCGGCAAGCCATGCATCCGACCCAGCCGGGAGGCACCCTGCGTATTGGTGCGATGGAAAGCACGGCGGCGACACGTCTGCCTGCTGTGGTCAGCGCCTTCCATCAACAATGGCCCGCCGTTGATTTGAAGGTCAGCACGGGGCATTCACAGGGACTGATGGCCGCCCTGAATGATGACATGCTCGACTGCGCACTGCTTGCCCTGCCGCCCCATGAACCAGGTTCGGCTGAGGCGCTGCTGGCCTCGCAAAACCTGGTCGGCCGAGCGGTGTTCCATGAACAGATCATGCTACTGGTCGCTGCCAGTCACCCTTTTGCCCTGGCGCCGGATGACAGCTCGCTGCGCCTGGCGGCGTTCAAGTCGGGGTGCAGCTACCGCGCCTTGGGGCAGCGCTGGCTCGCCGAGCACTGGCCGAAGACCGCCAACAGTATGGAAATCCAGGATATCGCCTCGTATGACGAGATGATCGCCCGGGTCGCGGCCGGGCAATGCGCGAGCTTTGTGCCTCGCAGCGTACTGGAGCGCAATGCGCCATTGCCGGGTATCCGCGTGACTCATGCGCTGGACGCCGATACCTGGCTGGTGACACGCGTGGGCTTCAAGACGGCCGCGTTCGAGCGGTTCAGCGCCCTCACCGGCCAGTCCGCTGATCAGGGAGCCATGTCATGACCGGTTACGTTGCAGCACCCTCGGCAACATCCTCGCAGCGTATGTCTGCGCTTGCCGCTGCTTTAGTGATGGCTGTAGGCATGGGTTTCGGCCGCTTTGCCTTTACCGGGCTCTATCCATTGATGGTGCATGAAGGCCTGCTGACCGTCAGCGACGGCACCCTCGCCGCTTCGGCCAACTATGCCGGTTACCTGCTCGGCGCTCTGCTTGCCGCGCGTCTGACACCGGCACGGGCGCGCTTCTGGTCGATTGCCGCGGTGCTGATGACCTGTCTGTGTCTGGCGGCTCTGGCGGTGTTGCATCAACCCTGGATGATAGTCGTGGTAAGGGGCGTCGCCGGGCTGTTCAGTGCCTTGTCCATGGTTTCGGCATCGTTGTGGCTGCTGCAACATCGCGCCCAGGCCCACAGTGCGCCGCTGCTCTATGCGGGCGTCGGTATTGGCATTCTGCTGTCCGCTGAACTGCTGGCCTTGGGCGAAGCCTTTGGCCTGCAAAGCCCGGGGCTGTGGCTGGGCCTGGCGCTGGCTGCATTGCTTATCGGCGTCGCCGGTATTGTCGGGCTGGATCCGGCACCGGCCACGAGCAACAAGACACACCCGCAGCATGACAGCTGGCACACCCTGCCCATGGGCGCCTGGTGCCTGATCCTGATCTACGGCCTCGCCGGCTTTGGCTATATAGTCACCGCGACCTACCTGCCGTTGCTGGTCAAGAACGTGCTGGGGCCGGTCAATCCCATTCACGTCTGGGCAATCTTCGGCCTCGGCGCCGCGCCCTCCTGCTATCTATGGCACAAGCTGCATCGGGTACTGGGAACGCACAAGGCCCTGCGCCTGAACCTGCTGACCCAGGCCCTCGGTGTCGTGCTGCCCGTCCTCAGCCCCAATGCCTTCGGCTATATGGGCAGCGCCCTGATCGTTGGCGGCACCTTCGTCGGCACGGTGACCATCGCCATGCCCGCCGCGCGCCGCGTCGCCCATACTCTGAAAGTGAATATGCTCGCAGCCATGACCGCCGCCTATGGCGTGGGGCAGATCGTCGGGCCGCTGGTGGCCAGTTATCTGTATGCGGCGAGCGGCGCGTTTACCTCGTCCTTGATAGCGGCGGCGCTTGCCTTGGGGGTTGGCGCGGTTTTGACGGTCGAGCTCAATACAGGCAATTGAATTTATTCTTGTTTGTGGGAGCGAGGCTTGCCCGCGAAGGCGATTCGCAAGGCGCAAATGATGTATCGGATGTACCAACCTCTTCGCGGGCAAGCCTCGCTCCAACGGTGTCGGAATGCTGCATTGGCGCCTTTCTTGCCTATGGGAATCCATGCACCACGCGAATCGGAGCCCCACATGCAAGACCCACAACTGCCCGCCACTCTGCGTTTCATGCTCGCCGCCAGTCGCTGCGAGAAGCAGGGCCTGGATGCGCTGTCCCGCACCTGCACCCTGGTCACGTTGCTGAGCAATCTGGTGCATGCCATGCAGCGCGAACGCGGTTTTTCCAATCTGTATCTCGGCCAGCCTCAGCCACGCTTGCTGGCAACTCTTGATCAGATCAGCGACGAAACGCGCCTGTGCGAGCAGGCGGTGCGCGGTTATCTGGACCAGATGGATATCGAAGGCGCCGATCGTGCGCGCCTCTGCCACCGCCTCGCCTACATGTTGCACAGCCTCGACGACCTCCCGCCGCTGCGCCGCAAGGTCCGTGATGTCAACGTCACGGTGGTCGACTCCACCGAGAATTTCAGCCGCCTGATTGCCAGTCTGCTGGCCGTGGTGTTCGAAGCCGCTGACACCGCCATCGACCCGCAGATCACCCGGGCACTGGTGGCCATGTTCAACTTCATGCAGTGCAAGGAGCTTTCCGGCCAGGAGCGCGCCTGCGGGGCGGTCGGCTTTTCCAACGGTTACTTCGACCCGGCGCGCCACGAACAGATGGAACATTTGCGTTGCAGCCAACTGCGCTGCAGCGAGGTGTTCAGTCAGTACGCCGATGCGGCTGCACAGCAACGCTGGGAGCAGATCGAGGCCGACGCCGGACAGTTGCAACAACTACGGCAAATGGCCCGCCGCACCAGCGCCGAACAAACCGTGGACCCAGGCCTGGCCGAGCTGTGGTTTGACCTGTGCAGCCAGCGTATCGACGCCATGCACAGTGTTGAAGGGCTGCTCGCCGATGGCCTGCGCCAGCTCTGTCAGGAACGTCTCGACCGCGCAGCCAAGGAACTGGACAACCATCGCACGCTGCTCAGTCGACTGGCCACCCGCGCCGCCGATCCTCAACCGCTGCTGTTCAGCGTACAGGGGCGCAGCCTTGATCAGGCCAGCGCTGAAGACCCGCTGCAACACTCGCTGCTGGAGCTGCTGCAGAAGCAGTCACGGCATATGCACCGCCTCAGCGACGAGCTCAAGTCCGCCCGCAGCGCCCTGGCCGAGCGCAAAACCATCGAGCAGGCCAAGCGCCTTTTGATGAGCCGTTTCCAGCTGGACGAACCGGCCGCGCATAAGCATATGCAACAGGCCGCCATGAATAATGGCGTACGCCTGATCGACATGGCCGAACGCTTTTTGGCCCAGGCCCAGGAGTGAAATCGCAGCACCATCACGGAGCGCGACGCCCCAGCGCGGGGCAATAACGGACCTGTATCACCTCGACACCCTCTTCAACACCCCGGTTTTCGTCGCGTCCGGCACCTTGGCACAAACCCTGCTTAGTCACTCCTGTCGCTGCCCAGAACAAGCAGCCTCTCTATTTGGCAAAGGCGCCCGAGACCGAAAGGTCTGGGGCGCTTTTTTTTGCGCGTCTGAAAACCAGATCAAAGCCTGACCGGGGGGAATACCCATGAACGCACTCACTCATTCCACTGAACGACCTGTCCTGATCGTGATCGGCAACGGCATGGTCGGCCACCATTGCGTCGAACAACTGATTGCCAATGGCGCCCTGGAACAGTACCAGGTGCTGGTCTTCGGTGAGGAACGCCAGCGCGCCTATGACCGCGTGCACCTGTCCGAATACTTCAGCGGCAGCGACTGCGAAGCCTTGGCCATGAGCGATGCCGAGCTGTATCAACAGCCGGGCCTGAGCCTGCACCTGGGCACGCCGGTGCTGGCAATCGACCGCGCAACCAAGCAAATCACTACAACGCTGGGGGCCTTTGCCTACGACCGACTGGTCCTGGCCACCGGTTCCTACCCGTTCGTGCCGCCGGTTGAAGGCGCCGAAGGGGCATCGCGCCTGGTCTATCGCACCCTCGATGATCTCGACGCCATCCGCGCCGCCGCTGAAGGCAAGCGCCGGGGCGTAGTGGTCGGCGGTGGCCTGCTCGGCCTGGAAGCGGCCAATGCCCTGAAGTCTCTCGGCCTGGAAGCCCATGTGGTGGAGTTCGCGCCACGGCTGATGCCCGTACAGCTGGATGACTTCGGTGGTGCGGCGCTGAAAAAGCGTATCGAGGATCTCGGCGTCGGCGTGCACCTGTCCAAGGCCACCCAGTCCATCACAGCGGGCGAGGACTATCGCTACCGGATGAATTTCGCCGGTGATACTCACCTGGAAACCGACATCATCGTGTTTTCCGCCGGCATCCGCCCCCAGGACGCCCTGGCCCGCAGCAGCGAGCTGCAACTGGGCGAGCGCGGTGGCGTGGCAATTGACGGCCAGTGTCTGACCAGCGACCCGGCCATCCATGCCATCGGCGAATGCGCGGCCTGGAATGGCAGTATTTTCGGCCTGGTCGCGCCGGGCTATCAGATGGCCCGCAGTGTGGCCGCGCAATTGTGCGGTGACGAAGGCGCGTCATTCCAGGGCGCGGACATGTCGACCAAACTCAAGCTGCTCGGCGTCGATGTCGGTTCCATCGGTGATGCCCATGGCGCCCTGCCCGGCTCGCGCAGCTATCGCTACATCGACGAACTCACCGGCAGCTACCGGCGCCTGGTGGTCAGCGCTGACGGCAAGCACGTCCTCGGCGCCGTATTGGTAGGCGATAACAGCTACTACGACACCCTGCTGCAATACGCACAGAACGGCATCACCCTGCCCGCCGACCCTGCGGCGCTGATCATGCCCGCAGGTGAAGGCGCGCCGGTACTGGGCGCCGCCGCCCTGCCCGACACCGCCACCCTCTGCTCTTGCCATAACGTCAGCAAGGGCCAGGTCTGTGCCGCCATTGACGGCGGCTGCAGCGACGTGGCCTCGGTCAAGGCCTGCACCAAGGCCGCTACCGGTTGCGGCGGCTGCCAGGCGCTGATCAAACAGGTGGTCGAGCATGAACTGAGCGCCCGTGGCGTCGCCGTGGACAAGAGCCTGTGCGAACACTTCGCCCATACCCGTCAGGAGCTGTACCACTTCGTGCGGGTCGAAGGCATTCGTACGTTCGAAGCCTTGCTCGAGCGCCACGGCAAGGGCCATATCGGTTGCGATATCTGCAAGCCTGCGGTGGGTTCGATCCTCGCTTCGTGCTGGAACGAGCAGATCACTGCCAAGGCCCTGATTCCCCTGCAAGACACCAACGACACCTTCATGGCCAACATGCAGAAAAACGGCACCTACTCGGTGGTGCCGCGCATTCCCGGCGGTGAAATCACCCCACAGGGCCTGATCGCGATTGGCGCAGTGGCGCAGAAATACGACCTCTACACCAAGATCACCGGCGGCCAGCGCATCGACCTGTTCGGCGCGCAGCTGCACGAACTGCCGGATA
This sequence comes from Pseudomonas sp. JUb42, assembly GCF_024807945.1. Classification (GTDB taxonomy): domain Bacteria; phylum Pseudomonadota; class Gammaproteobacteria; order Pseudomonadales; family Pseudomonadaceae; genus Aquipseudomonas. The sequence continues at coordinate 277,333 of NZ_JANUFD010000005.1, forward strand.
TCTGGAGCGAACTGATCGCCGCCGGCTTCGAGACCGGTCACGCCTACGGCAAGTCCCTGCGCACCGTGAAATCCTGCGTCGGCAGCACCTGGTGCCGTTACGGCGTGCAAGACAGCGTGGCCATGGCCCTGCGCCTGGAGAATCGCTACAAAGGCCTGCGCAGCCCGCACAAGATCAAGTTCGCCGTCAGCGGCTGCACCCGCGAATGCGCCGAAGCCCAGAGCAAGGACATCGGCGTCATCGCCACCGAGCACGGCTGGAACCTCTATGTCTGCGGCAACGGCGGCATGCGCCCGCGCCACGCCGAGCTGTTCGCCACCGACCTGGATGACGAGAGCCTGATCCGCACCATCGACCGCGTCCTGATGTTCTACATCAGCACCGCCGACAAACTGCAACGCACCTCGGTCTGGCGCGAATCCCTGGAAGGCGGCCTGGATTACCTCAAGGACGTCATCCTCGAAGACAGCCTGGGCCTGGGCGACGAGCTGGAGGCGCAGATGCAACAGGTGGTCGACACCTACGAATGCGAATGGGCCAACACCCTGCAGGACGAGGAAAAACTCAAACGCTTCCGCACGTTCGTCAACCAGAAAGGCGGCGACCCGGCCGTGCAATTCGTCCGCGAACGCGGCCAGCGCCGCCCGGCCCGCAGCGAAGAACTGCAATTGATCGCCCGCGCTACCGAGGAGAACCTGGCATGAGCATCCACCCATCAATCACCTGGCAAGCGTTGTGTCAGCACGGCGATCTGGTCGCCAACTCCGGCGTCGTCGCGCTGCTGAACGACGAACAGATCGCCCTGTTCTACCTGCCCGAGACCGAACAGCAAGTGTTCGCCATCGACAACCGCGACCCCAAGTCCGAGGCCAATGTGATTGGTCGCGGCCTGCTCGGCCAGTTGGCCGGTGAACTGGTGATTGCCTCGCCTCTATATAAGCAGCACTTTCGCCTGAGCGACGGGCAGTGCCTGGAGTATCCGGAGCAGCAGTTGAAGGTGTGGCCGGTGCGGCTTAATGGCAGCATCGTGGAGATTGGTTTATAGCCCTGGATGTATTCCATGTGGGAGCCGGCTTGCTGGCGATGGCGGCTTAACAGGCAACTCTGCGTTGAATGTACGGCCCCAATCGCCAGCAAGCCGGCTCCCACAAATACTCATCGCCGCATGTGGGTATCTGCAATAATCCGAGAAATTGTTGGACGATACATGCCGTTACCTGCCTAAAATCAGCCAGGGTGAATAAACACCCTCTCAAACGGATGGGCATGGCGATCAGACAGACCAGAACCGCCGTTCAGGCGCTGCGACAGATGTGCGTGCACAGCCTGTTGCTGCACTGCCTCACTGCACTCAACTGCGTTACCGCACAGGCCGCCCCCCAGGTCCTGGTCATCGCCACCAACGAAGCCCCGCCCTACATCAGCGAAAACCCACAGAACAGCTTCCTCACCGACCTGCTCGGCCACGTCGCCAAGGAAATGGGCGTGACCTTCGAGTTCCGTTTCATGCCCTGGCCCCGCTGCGAACTGGCCGTCGACAACCTGCAAGTATGGGCGACCATGCCCTACGTACCGACACCCGAGCGCAACAGCAAATTCCTGTTCTCGCACTCGTTGTTTGCCAAGCAAACCCTGCTGTTTTACTACAACCCCAATGGCGCGAATTTCCCCAAGACCTTCCAGCGCCTGAGCGAACTCAAGCCCTACCGCATGGGTGGCGTGCGCAGTTATTTCTACGAGACGCTGTTCGCCCAGGCCGGGCTGTCCCTGGACCTGGCCAACACCGAAGAACTGAGTTTTCTCAAGCTGCACGCCGGCCGCGTCGACATGGTCCCCGCCGTCGACAATACCGGCTGGGACATCATCCGCAAGAACTTCCCTGTACAAGAACAGGCCTATTTCCATACGCTGGAAACGCCACTGGCGGTGGGCAATAACTACCTGATGACCTCGCCGCGCTACCCAGAGGCACAAGCGCTTATGGAAAGGTTCAACGACGCGTTGGCTGAGGTACGGCGGGAGGGAATTTACAAGGATGTGGCGCAGCAACATGGGTTGATTGTGCAGGATTGAACGAAGCAGCAACGTCCGAAGATAAGGGGCCAGACTTCGTCAACTGTCAAAACTCCACGGTGATATCACGGGCTTGATGCAGGATCCGAAGAATGACAGTTGCTTGCTCCGAACTCTCGAAAAAAATCTGATAGCGTCCGTAGGTACTGGACCTTATCGCATCACCCAGCTCGGGTCGGCGGCGATAAGCGAAAGGCTTTTGCGCGATCTTTCGGCAATGTTGACGTAACTCACCGATAAAACTGAGCGCTCGCCGAGGATTGTCCTGCGCAATGTAGAGGCCGATTTTGTCCATGTCCTGGACAGCTTGTGGCGTGATCAGTAACTGCATGCGTTATCGCTGGCCCTTGCTCAACTCAAGAAATTTGGCCTCGAGCTGATCGAAGGCATCCTCTGCCAGCAATGGTTTGCCACTATTTCTGCCTTCCGCCAGTGCGGCCTTGAGCTCCAGCGTCCTGGCGACAAATTGCTGTTGCTGCTCTTCCAAGAGACGCAACCCTGCACGAATCACTTCACTGGTGTTATTGAAGCGACCTGACGCCAATTGGTCTTTGATAAAAGCTTCGAAATGAGGGCTTAAAGCGACACTAGTGGCCATGGACACTCTCCAGAAAATATTTTTGGATACCAATAGATAATATTCCGCCGCTCACCTTAGAGGCAAGGCTCAGAAATCGTCTGACCTAAAACAGAATTCCGCGTCAACCAAGGGAACGGCAGTAGCGAACTTGCTCGCGAGGCGACATCCCTGGCACACCGCGTCAATTCTCTCGCCACAAACTGGCTCCTAGCTCTGTCGGCCCTTCCTGCGCCCTGCCACCCACAGCACAAACTGATACCCCAGCAACAACACCCCGGCAATCGCCAGCGTCCACTGCACACTCAGCGCCGCCGCCAGCAACCCGGCCATCAAGCCGCCAATCGCTTCGAAGCCGAAGCGCATGGCGATATAGAAGGCGATCACTCGCCCGCGCAGGGCTTCGGGGGCGGCGCTTTGCAGGGTCATGTTGGTGCTGACGTTGCTGACGGTGATGCCGAAACCCAGGCCTGCCAAGGCAAGCAGGGGCAGCGGTAGATTGGCAGCCACAGCGCAGAGCGACAGCGCGCGGGTGATGGTCCCTCCGACGATGACCCGTTGCAGGTTGGACGGGCTGCCTGCGACAGCCGCGAGTACGCCCTCCCGGCTGAAGCCGGTCCTACAATACAGCGCAGTCCTTGATACCGCACAGTCGCCCAGCAAACACTGAACGTGGGCCGGCTTGCCGGCGGTCGAGTGCGAAGCGCTCGCAACGATATCAGTATCTGATTCGACGCTATCACCAGCAAGCCAGGCCTACAAAACGCATGTCAATCAAGACCCGTAGCGCACTAGCATGGGGTGCCAGGGGTCGAGTGGCGGGCAAGCCCGGCCGGACATTTCAGAATCCCACGCGGCAAACGCCGAACCCATGTAGGACCGGCTTTAGCCGGGAGAGCGCCGTTGAATCGGATGACGCCCTCCCGGCTAAAGCCGGTCCTACGTAGTTCGCAGTGCAACTCAGATATTCAGCCAATACAGACACACCGCCAACGTCCCCAACGAACACAGCGTCGACAGCAGAATACTGCGCGACACCACCCCCGCTTCGCGTTCGTAGTACTCCGCCAGCATAAATGGCCCGGTGCCGGTGGGCAGTGCGCTGAGCAGCAAGGCGGCCTGGGCCCAAAGGGTCGGCAGGTGAAATACTTCGAATGCCAGATAACCGGTGAGTAATGGCTGGCCCACCAGTTTGATCACCACCAGCGGCCAGGCGCCGCTTTGTCGGCCTTGCTGTTTCTGCGCCAGGAACAGACCCAGGGAGATCAGTGCGCAGGGCGTCGTTGCGGTGGCGAGCATATCGAGAAAATGCATCACCGGCTGCGCCAGGCCGAGGCCGGTCGAGGCCCAGCAGGCGCCTGCTATTGGCGAGACCACCAAGGGGTTTTTCGCCAAAGCCTTGAGCACCGTCCACATAGCCCGGCCAAAGTGTTTTTCGTCCTGCAGGCCGATCTCGATGCACACCACCGCCACGGCAAACAGCACGCAGACCACCACCAAAGAAGAAATCAGTGCCGGTTCCAGGCCCGACTGGCCGAACACCAACAGGCACAGCGGGATGCCGATATAGCCGGTGTTGGCGTAGGCCGCGCTCAAGCCGTCGATACTGGCATCTACCAGGCTATAGCGCTGATACAGGCGCCAGGCCAGGGTCGCGAAAAACACCAGCATGCACCCGGCGGCGAAGGCCATGACAAACCCCGGCTGCCAGATTTGCTCCCAGGTACTGGTGGCGGTCACTTTGAACAGCAGCGCCGGCAGGCACAGCCAGACCACCATGCGATTGATCTCGGAAGCAGCCCTCTCCCCCAGGCGATCGGTCTTGCGGCACAGGTAACCGAGCAGAATCAGCGCAAAGATCGGTAACACGACAACAAACACGGTATGCATGGCATGCTCGGCAAACGGACAAGCCCGCGAGCTTAAGACCGGTAGTCCCTTGCTGTCCATTGCTTAGGGAGCTACCGATCCAGATTTCATTCTTTAGTCAGAACGTCAGGCGTCCTGCAGGATCAGGTCGGCGCCCTTCTCCGCGACCATCAGCACCGCCGCATGGGTATTGCCGGAGGTGACGTTGGGGAAGATCGACGCATCGACAATCCGTAGCCCGTCCAGGCCATGAACTTTCAGGCGCTTGTCCACCACCGAGACCTGGGTATCGGCGCCCATGGCGCAGGAGCCGCACAGGTGGTAGATAGAGCCGCTGTTATCGCGGAAGTACTGCAACATCTGTTCGTCGCTTTGCGTGGCTGGGCCGGGCAGTACTTCTTCCACGGTAATGCTCTTGAGCGCCGGGGCCTGCATGATCTTGCGCATCAGGCGGCTGCCCTGGATGACTTCGTCGATATCCTTTTGCGTGCTCAGATAGTTGGGGTCAATCAACGCCGCGTCCCGGGGATTGTTCGAGGCGATCTCGATCTGCCCGCGACTGGTCGGGCGGCACGGGTTGAAGCACAACAGAAAACCGGAATACGGCTCGGGCTTGAGGCTGGCTTTGTTGTTTTTCGGGATCTGATACGACAGCGGGTTGAAATACAGCTGCAGGTTGGGATTGGCCTGCTGCTCGTTACCGCGAAAGAACCCGCCGGCCTGGTTGACGCTCATGGCCAAGGCGCCCTTGCGGGCGAACAGGTACTTGAGGCCCAGCTTAAACTGGCCGAACAGCGAACTGAGCTCGTCATTGAGGGTCGCAATATTGGCCTTGTAATAATAGCTGGCGCACAGGTGATCCTGCAGGTTCTGGCCTACGGCAGGCAGGTGCTTGACCAGGGGGATCTGGTGTTTGGCCAGCAGGGCCTGATCAGCCACGCCGGACAGTTGCAAAAGCTTGGGCGTATCCACCGCCCCGGCGCACAGAATCACTTCCTTGCTCGCGCTAAAGCTGCGCTCGACGCCGTGCTGGGTAATGGCAACCCCAATGGCGCGTTGCCTGGCCGCATCGAACAACACCCGATCGACCAGGGCGTAATGCTCGACGGTCAGGTTGCTGCGCCCCAGGGCCGGATGCAGGTGGGCAAAGCTGCTGGAGCAGCGCTCGCCATTGCGCGTATTGACGTCGTAGATGCCCGAGCCTTCGAAGCGCGGACCGTTGAAGTCATCGCTATGGGGATAGCCCAGTTCGTCGCAGCCCTTGAGAAAGACGTCGCAGATCGGATGAGTCTGGCCCTTCATCGGCGTGATGCTGATGGGGCCGCTGCCACCGTGGTATTCGCTGTCGCCCAAGGGATGGCTTTCCAGCTTACGGAAATATGGCAGCACATCCTTGAAGCCCCAGCCGTCGTTGCCATTGGCCGCCCAGTCGTCGAAGTCATGGGCCTGGCCACGCACGTAGATCATCGCGTTGATCGAACCCGAGCCACCCTGGACCTTGCCCCTTGGTGCATAGATTTCCCGATTGTTCAGTTGCTTTTGCGGGCGGCTGTAGTACATCCAGTTGAAGGTCGGGTTGTAGTACATCTTGGCAAAGCCAACCGGGATCCTGAACCACAGGGAGCTGTCCTTGCCCCCGGCTTCGAGCAACAGCACGCTATGCCGGCCCGAAGCGGAAAGACGGTTGGCGAGCACGCAGCCTGCGGCACCTGCGCCAACGATGATGTAGTCATAAGTCATTCACGGTTACCGCGTTAGTCGTTATTCAAATAAACCTGGGAGTTGCTGCCGTGGCCCTGACACCACGCGTAGACGGTAGGACCGGCTTTAACCGAGAGGACGCCCTCGCGGCCGAAGCCGCTCCTACTGACAACGGTTTTCGTTCAGCCCTTGGCCGGTGAGGTGTCTTTAACGTCGGCCGGGGACTGGGCCATTTGCAGGTGCAGGCGCTGGCCGGTGTAGGGTGAATGCTTGCGGACCACGTCCATATCCAGTTCCACCCCCAGGCCCGGCTCGGTGGACGGGATGATGTAGCCGTCCTCCCATTGCAGCGGCCTGGTCAGGACTTCGGCATGGAAGCCGCCCCAGGTCATGATGCTTTCCTGGATCAGGAAGTTCGGCGTGCAGGTGGCCAACTGGAAGCTGGCGGCGGCGCCAATCGGCCCGTTGTACAGATGCGGGGCAATCTGCGCGTAGTAGGCCTCGGCCATGCTGGCGATCTTCTTGGCTTCGAGCAGGCCGCCGCAGCGCGCCACGTTCATTTGCAGGATCGACGCACCGCCGGCCTGCAACAGCTTGAAGAATTCGTACTTGGTGGTCAGGCGCTCGCCGGTGGCAATGGGGATGCTGGTCTTGGCCGCGACCTGGGCCATGGCCTCTTCCTGACCCGGTGGCACGGGTTCTTCAAACCACAGCGGGTCGTATTTCTCCAGGCGCTTGGCCAGGCGAATTGCCGACGACGGCACCATTTGCCCGTGGGTACCGAACAGCAGGTCGCACTTGTCGCCCACCGCTTCGCGGATCTTGCGGCAGAAGGTCTCGCAGCGCTCCAGCACTTCCAGGGAAATCTGGTGCCCGGAATAGGCGGTGTAAGGCCCGGCCGGGTCGAACTTCACAGCGGTGAAGCCCTTGTTCATGTTCTCGATGGCGCACTCGGCGGCCAGGTCCGGGTCGTCGTAGTCGTACTCGCCCTTGCTGTTGACCGGGTACAGGTAGGTGTAGGAGCGCAGGCGCTCATTGACCTTGCCGCCCAACAGTTCATAGACCGGTTTGTTCGCCGCCTTGCCGATGATGTCCCAGCAGGCCATTTCCAGGCCGCTGACCACGCCCATCATGGTCAGGTCCGGGCGCTGGGTGAAACCGCTGGAATAGGCCTGACGGAAGAAGCGCTCGATATGGTGCGGGTCGTGGTTGAGCAGGTAGCGCTCGAACACGTCCTCGATGATCGGCAGCATGGCCTTAGGGCCGAAGGTCGCGGCGTAAATCTCGCCCACGCCTTCGATGCCGCAAGCGGTCCGGAGTTTGACGAACAGCCAGTACATACCGCCGACATGGGGTGGCGGTACGGCGACGACATGGGTTTCAAGGGCGATGATTTTCATCTCAGGCACCTGCTTTATTCAAGGATTGACGTTTGACGCGCGCGCGCAGGGCCAAGGCCGCCAGGGTCCCGAGCAGGCCGACGCAGGCGATGTAGCCGAAATACAGCTGGTAACCAAAGGCGCCGGGGAAATGCTCGGTGAGGTAGCCGTTGATCAGGGGGATAAAGGTGTCCGGCAGGTAACCCACCACCGACACGATGCCGATGGCCAGGCCGGTGATCCGCAGCGGAATGTTGCAGGTGTCGAGGATCGCCCAGTACAGGCCGCGAATGGCGTAGGTCATCAGGCCGATAAAGATCACCGTGCTGATCAGCAGGCTCAGGCTGTTCAGCGCCGGGAACACAATCAGGCCGATCATCGCCAGGCTGGCAAGGAACAGCGCCACCACCAGTACCGAGATATTAGAAAACTTGTCACCCAGCCAGCCGCCGCCCATGCCGCCGACCGGCCGCATCCACAGTTTGATGGTGGTGATGGTCCCGGCCATGACTGCGGTCATGCCGCCCCCCTGCAGGTAATCGGAGAAGCTGTAAGTAGCCCAGAAGATGTGATAGCCGCAGAAAACGATGGCGGTGACCAGCCACAGCTCGGGGATTTTCACCAGGGTGGTCAGGTCCGCCAGCAGGTTGAAACCGCCCTGCTCTTGCCGGGCGGCATCGGCCGCAGGTTTCGGGTCCTTGAGCAGCACCAGCACGCAGCCGATGGCGATACAGGTGAAGGCGTACAGATAGACCACATGCTTGAAGCCTTCGGCCGCCGACTCGCCGCGCGTCTGCGTGGAATAGGCGAACAGGCCCAGGGCGACAGTGGCCAGCAGCGCTTCGACCAGCCCGCGACCGCCATCAAGGATGCCGAAGAAACGCCCCTGCTCGCTGTGTTGGGCGATCATTTTCACGCGCTTGAGCACCGAAGCCCAGAAGGTCAGCCCGGTGGTCAGCCCCCAACTGGCAAAGATAATCATCAGCCCGCTCAAGGACGGCGCCGTGGAATACCACAGGCCCAGGGCGCCGGTGGCGATCAGCGAAAAGAAAATCAGGAAGCGCGGCGCAATACGGTCCGCCAGCCAGCCGCTGGGCAGGTAACTGAGCAAAAAAATCGTGCCCAGCATCGAGTACAGATAGCCCAGCTCGCTGTGGTTGATATGAAACACCTCGAGCATGGTGGTCTGGTAGACCTGGCGCAGGTACAGGATCGGGTAGATCGCACCGGCGGCGAGCACCAGCAACATCAACTGGAAATAACGACTGGCCTTGTCACTTTTACTGAATGAATCCGCATTCGAACCCTGAACTGCGGTGGCGGAAGAGGCATGTTTGGACATCGTAATGACCTTCGGCGCCTCGCTATTGCGAGCGTCCTGATAATTGTTTTTATAGGTTGGGCTGGGTGCTTCGGGCTATGAGCTTCGAGCGAAAAGCTTAAAACCACCACAGATCGCTTTTGCTTTTGCTTTGCTCGCAGCTCCCATCAATACTTCATGACAACAAGACGGGTCTGGGTAAATTCCAACATGCCATGCTTGCCATCATCACCGCCCAGGCCCGAGCGTTTCCAGCCGGCGTGGTAGCCCTGGTATGGATCGGCCGGGGTGCGGTTGACGTACAGCTCGCCGGCCTCGATAGCGGCGGCGACTTTCATGGTGGTGCGGTAGTTCTCGGTATACAGCACCGACGACAAACCGAACTGATGGTCGTTGGCCATGGCCAGGGCTTCGTCTATATCGCGGTACTTGAGTACCGGCAGGACCGGGCCGAAGATTTCTTCCTGGATGATTTCCATATCCTGGCGGCAGCCGCTGAGCAGGGTTGGCGGATAGAAATGGCCTTTGCCTTGCGGCAACACCCCGCCGCTTTCCAGCACGGCACCGTCGGCAATGGCGCGCTCGACCATGGCATGGATGTCCTGTCGGGCACGGGCATTGACCAGCGGGCCCATCAGGCTGGCGTCATCGGCGCGGTCACCGATCCGCACGGCGCTGATCTTCTCCTTGAGCAGCGTAAGGAAGCAGTCGTACACGCTTTCCTGCACATAGACCCGCTCCACCGCCGTGCACAACTGGCCGCAATGGGTAGTCTTGGAGGCGACGATGGCGCTGGCCGCCAGTTCCAGGTCGGCATCGGCCTCGATAATAGCCGGGGTCTTGCCGCCAAGTTCCAAGGACGGTTTGGCAATATTCGCCTTGCAGTAATCCAGCACGATGCGCCCGGCGTTGACGCTGCCGGTCAACGTGATCGAGCCCACGGCTTTATGGGTGCAGACGGCCGCAGCCGTGGCGTGGTCCATGGTCAGGATATTCACTACACCGACCGGTAGACCGGCCTGCTGCACAGCCCTGGCGATCTCGAAGGCTGAGGTCGGGGTGTTATTGCTCGGCCGCACGACCACGGTATTACCGGCGATCAGTGCCGGCGCGATCTTGCGCAGCAGGGTGTAGACCGGGTAATTGAACGGAATCAGGCACGCCACCACGCCAATGGGCTCGCGGTGCAGGAACAGCTTTTCGTCCGGAGTGTCGCTGGGAATGATCTCGCCTTCGATGCGTCGCGCCCATTCGGCGTGGTAGCGGGTGATCTGCGCGGCATAGCGGGCTTCGTTGCTGGCGTCTGCCAGGCTCTTGCCGGACTCGGCCGCCAGGGCAGCACCGATCTGTTCGGCGCGGGCTTCCAGGGCATCGGCCAGGGTACGCAGATAGTCACCGCGCTTGATACTGGTCAGGCGGCCCCATACTTTTTGTGCTGCTGCGGCAGCGTCCACTGCAGCCGTGGCCTCGGCGGCCGTGGCGGCAGACACCTGGCCCACCAGCGCTTCAGTAGCCGGGTTATAGACCGCGATCAACTCGGCACTGGCGGGCTCGATAAACTGACCGTTAACAAAATTTCGCTCGAATTGCATGCGTATCGCCCATCGTTGTTTTTATCCAATAGCCGCAGTCTTGGCATCTGCCGGACGTAGAACAAACGATTTATTGAGCGAGGTAACATGCGAAAAATGCAGGTTATTCTGGAAATGATTGTGTGCCGTCTTAAAGCAAACAAGGAACTGTAGGACCGGCTTTAGCCGGAGGGCGTTTTGGCAACTGATGACGCTCTCCCGGCTAAAGCCGGTCCTACGGTTGAGGGGTTGCCGCGCGACAACGCGGCGGCTGGGGCTTGAGCGTTAGTTCGCAGCGGTAGACGGTTCCAACTGCCGCTGCGCCAGCCAGATTTCTTCCTGCAACCACTCGCTGAACAGCTGCAACTGCGGCATCAGGGTCTGTTCCGGGCGGGTCACCAGCCAGTAGGACTGATGCCCGTCCACATGCACATTCAGCACCTGGGTCAACTGCCCGTTGGCCAGTTCCGAGGCGACCATATGCCAGTCGGCGATGGTGATGCCCAGGCCGTCGATGGCGGCGCGCACGGCCAGGTCGAGCAGATCGAATTCGTAACCGCCCTGGGTATCGACACCGGTGATGCGCGCGGCGTCCAGCCAGTGTTTCCAGGTCAGGTAGCGTTGGTCTTCCTTGGCCAGCACATGCAGTAACGTCAAGCGATTGAGGTCGATGCCTTCGCTCCATTCCCGGGCGTAAAGACTCGGCGCGCATACGGCGATATGTCGCTCCTGAATCAACAATGAGCTGTCCAGGCCATCCCATTCGCCGTCGCCAAAACGGATCGCGCAATCCAGGGTACTGGTTTCCGCCAGGCTGTCCTGCAGGCGCGTGGTGATGCTCAGTTCCAACTCCGGGTGCTTCTCGCGCAGGCGACCCAGGCGCGGCATTAGCCAGCGATTGGTAAAGGTCGGCGGCGCGTTGATATGCAAACGATTGGAGTGGGTTTTCTGTTGGATGCTGCGCACCGTCAGCTCGATTTTATCGAATGATTGATGCAGAGCCCGCAGCAGGACCCGACCGGCACTGGTGAGTTCGAGGTAATGATGACGCCGCTCCAGCAGGTTCTCACCCAGCTGTTCTTCGAGCTGGCGAACCTGGCGGCTGACCGCGCTCTGGGTGACATTGAGCAGCTCGGCGGCGCGGGTAAAGCTGCCGGTGCTGCCTGCGACTTCAAAGGCCTTGAGCGCATTGAGCGCGGGCATTTTGCGTTTCATGAATGTTACTCGGGCCAAACGAACAGGTGGCAAGCATCCCATGAGTTGTCGGGGTTTTCATATCGACAGACGCAGATAGTTGTGTGGGAGTGAGGCTTGCCCGCGAAGACTGACTGCTTGTCGTTGAATATCCCTCGGATGTACTGGCCTCTTCGCAAGCAAGCTTGCTCCCAAAAATCATTCCAATCCAAAAGCCAGGGAGCCGCCGCTCCGGCAATCAGACACGTCTAGTTCATGGCTGCGCCTGACAACATGCGTTTATCGAATGTTTTCCCGATAAATTTATCGTTTGTCGATCCGGGCCCGGATGACAAGACTGCGGCCATCTCAAATAAAAACAACATGAGAGCAGCCCCATGTCTTATCCCGCTTCCTACCTCCTGATTTCTTTGCGCCTGCCGGTTTCACGTCTGTTTTGCCTGCGCCATCGCGGCGCCCGCCACTGACGGTTTCGATTCATCGAACAGCGACCGCGTCTGCCACCTGCCCCATGGGCGGCCAGTCGAAAAACGCATACTTGCAAGTATCGGAGAGGCTTATGAAAGACTTAGTCACCCTGGACGGCGCCCAGCCGCATCCGGCCGTCAGCGACCTGTGCACCCAGGTTCGCAGTGGCGAGATCAACCGCCGACAATTCCTGCGCACCGCCACCCTGCTGGGCATCACCGCCGCCAGCGCCAGTAGCTTTATCGGCTCCGCCCTGCTCGGTGATTCGGCCCAGGCCGCCGATGCCGTGGCGCCGCGCCAGGGTGGCAGCCTGCGTTTTGCCTGCGCCATCCAGGAAATCCAAGACCCGATGCTGATCACCTGGATCGAAGCCTCGAACCTGCTGCGCAACTCCCTGGAATTTCTCACCTGGGTCGATGCCGACAACATCACTCACCCGTACCTGGCCGAGAGCTGGAGCCCCTCCGAAGACCTCATAACCTGGACCTTCAACCTGCGCCAGGACGTAAAGTGGAGCAACGGCGACAGCTTCAACGCCGACGACGTGCAGCACAATATCCAGCGCTGGATCGCCGCCGACTCCAAGTCGGTCAACCGCACCGCCTTTCAAGACATCAGCGCCTTCGAGAAAATCAGCGAATTCCAGTTCCGCCTGGTGCTCAAGCGCGCGATCCTGGCCATCCCGGAAATGCTGGCCGCCTTCACCTGCACCCTGGTCCATCGCAGCTTCAAGAACGGTGATGACTGGAGCAAGAACCCCATCGGCACCGGGCCCTTCAAGCTGGTGTCCTTTGCCGTCAACAAGCAGGCGACCTTCGCCAAGCGCGCCGATTACTGGCGCAAGCCGGCCAACCTCGACGAGCTGCGCTATGTCGATATGGGCACCGATATCTCCACCCACCTGGCCGCCCTGCAGGCCGGGCAAGTGGATGTGCTGTACAGGGTGACCGTGGCCGAACTCGACCTGGCCAAACGTCTGCCCGGTGCACAATTGCTCAGTTGCAAGTCGGCGCAGACCGTGGTCATGCGCATGGCTTGCGACCAGAAGCCTTTTGACGACCTGCGTATCCGCAAGGCCGTGGTGCTCTGCGCCGATAATGAGCAGATGCTCAAGATTGCCTATCGCGGCATGGGCACGCCCGGGGAAGACCACCATGTGGCGCCGTCCCACCCGGAGTATTTTCCCCTTCCCAAGCGCGCCAGAGATGTGACGGCGGCAAAAAAACTGCTGGCCGATGCCGGGCATCCCAATGGCATCGACATCGACCTGATCGTCGGCAATACCCAGGGCCGCTACGAGCAGGACTGCGCGCAGATCCTGCAACAGAATTGCGCCGAAGCCGGTATCCGCATCAACCTCAAGGTGATCCCGGCCACGCAATACTGGCCGATCTGGGACAAGGCGGCATTCAGCCTGACCTATTGGGCACACCGCCCGCTGGGCGTGATGTCCCTGGAACTGGCCTATCGCAGCGGCGGCGCCTGGAACGAAAGTCACTACAGCGACCCGGCCTTTGACGCCGCCCTGGACAAGGCCATGGCGATTATCGACCCGAAACAACGGGCCCAGGCCATGCAGAACGTCGAGCAGATCCTGCAGGACGCCTGCGTCATGGTGCAGCCGTTCTGGGCCGACAAGTTCACCGCTGCGAGCAAGAAGGTGCAGGGCTTCAAGGTCCACCCTTCGGACTTCTACCCGATGGATGAGGTGTGGTTGAGCGCCTGACTCGATCACTCGAACGCTGCTCGCCCACTGCACGGGCGAGCTTTCATCCCTTGTTAGCCGGAGCGTGCCCGCATGGCTGATTTTCTCTTGCGCAAATTACTGGCACTGGCGGCAACCCTGCTGTCGGTCTCGGTGATCGTGTTCCTGGCCCTGGAACTGAATATCGAAGACGTCGCCACCAACGTCCTGGGCCCCTACTCCGCCCCGGACCAGCGCGCGGCGTGGCTGACTGAACATGGCTACAACCAACCGTTCGTGTGGCGCTACGTGGTGTGGCTGAAAGACTTTGTCAGCGGCGACTGGGGCACGTCGGTGCACTTCCGTGCGCCGGTGATCGATCTGCTGCTGCCCAACCTGGAACAGACCCTGACGCTGGCCGGCCTGGCCTTGCTGGTGATGGTCCCGGTGGCCTTGACCCTGGGCATCCTCGCGGGTATTCGCCAGGGCTCGCTGGTGGACCGATTGGTGTCATTCCTGTCGATCGTCACTACCTCGATCCCGGACTTCGCCAGCGCGGTGTTCGTCTCGGCGATCTTCGTCTTCTGGCTGAACTGGCTGCCGGGCGTGAGCAGCATGAGCGACGGCTTCAATATCGCTGAGCTGATCCTGCCGCTCATGGTGCTGTGCCTGTTCGGCATCGGCTATCTGGCGCGGATCACCCGGGCGTCCATGGTCGAAGTGATGCAGGCGCCGTATATCCGCACTGCCCGCCTTAAGGGCGCGTCGACTTCGCGCATCGTGCTGCGCCATGCCCTGCGCAATGTGCTGATCGCGCCGATCACCGTGATCATGCTGTACATCCCGTGGCTGCTGTCCAACGTCATCGTCGTTGAGGTGTTCTTTGCCTACAAGGGCTTCGGCTCACTGCTCTACACCGCATCGCTGAACCATGACGTCTACCTGATCGAAGCCTGCGCCATGATCAGCGGCGTGGTGGTCGGCGCGACGAAGATCTTCTCGGACCTGGCCTACACCTGGCTCAACCCGCGCATCACCCTGCGCGGTCTCGGCGGAGGTGGCCAATGAGCTTCCTGCATTCGTTCAAACACCCCTTGGCCCTGCTCGGCCTGCTGCTGGTCGGCGGTTGGGTCCTGCTGGCGCTGTTCGCGCCGTGGCTGGCACCCCATGACCCGCTGGAAAGCTTTACTCCGTTGCTGACCCCGATGACGCCCGACGGCACCGGCCAGGACTTCCTGCTGGGCACCGATATGATCGGCCGCGACATTCTTTCGCGGCTGATCTGGGGCACCCGCACCGTGCTGTTCTGGTCGATCCTGGCCACCCTCACCGCCTTTGCCGTAGGCATCGCCATGGGCCTGTGCGCCGGTTATTTCAGCGGCAAGATAGACGCGCTGCTGTCCTATGTCGCCGATACCGTACTGTCGTTTCCGGTACTGGTCTTGTACATCGTGATCATCGTTGCCCTGGGCGCTTCGGCGCTGAATATCCTCATCGCGGTGACCTTTACCAGTGCTCCGGCGATCTTTCGCATCATGCGCGCCCTGACCATCGATATCCGCTCCCGGGACTACGTACTCAGCGCCATCACCCAGGGCGAGGGCTCGCTGCGCATCATGCTGGTGGAAATCCTGCCCAACTGCGGCGGCCCGCTGATCGTCGATTTCTGCCTGCGCATCGGCTACACCGCGATCATGATCGGTGCCCTGGGTTTTCTTGGCCTGGGCCTGCCACCACCGACCCCGGACTGGGGCGGCATGATCAATGAAGGCCGCAGCATGGCCATCGCTTTCCCGCACCTGGTGATTTTCCCGTGCATTGCCATCTCCACCCTGATGCTGGGCCTGAGCCTGCTGGCGGATGGCCTGGACGAGAACGCCCAGAAAGCCGCAAGGAGCTGAGCATGAGCCAAGCCAATAACAGCAAACAGCAAGTACTGCGCGTAGAAAACCTGTCCATCGAGCTGCCGGCCGGTGCCGACCGCAGCTATGCGGTCAAGGGCCTGAGCCTGGATGTACGCAAGGGCGAGATTCTTTGCGTAATCGGCGAATCTGGCTCGGGCAAGTCGGTGCTGTCGGCGGCGATCATGGGTGATTACGCCCGTGGCCTGCGCCATAGCGAAGGGGTGATCGACTTTCTTGGCGAGGATATCTGCCGCATGGGCGAAGACGCCCTGCGCCAGTTGCGCGGCAACCGCATCGCGATGATTTTCCAGGAGCCCATGGCGGCGCTGAACCCGGCGATCCGCATCGGTCAGCAGGTCGAGGAAATCTTCGATATCCATGCCCCGGACATGCCTGCCAGCGAACGTCGTGAACGCATGCTCGCCCTACTCGACTCCACCCACTTGCCCGATCCACCACGGATCGCCAACAGTTTTCCCCACCAACTCTCCGGTGGCCAGTGCCAGCGCGTGGTGATTGCCATGGCACTGGCGATGAATCCGGATCTGTTGATCGCCGACGAACCGACCACAGCCCTGGACGTTACCACCCAGGCGCAAGTCCTGAAACTGGTGCGCGATCTGCGCGGGCGCGGTCAACACGGCATTCTGTTCATCACCCACGACTTCGGCGTGGTGGCGGAAATAGCCGATCGCATTGCGGTCATGGAAGGCGGCGTGCTGGTGGAAATCGGTGAGCGCGACCAGGTGCTCAACGCCCCGGCGCACCCGTATACACGCAAGCTCATCGCGGCGGTCCCGGCGCTGCATCCCGAGCTGCATGTGCCCAGCGCCGACGGTGAACTGGCACTGCGCATCGAGCACCTGACCAAGACCTACAAGGTCGGCGACCGCTCGGTTGCAGCACTCAAGGACGTGTCGCTGCAACTGCCCCTGGGCAAGACCCTGGCCATTGTCGGCGAATCCGGCTCGGGCAAGAGCACCCTGGTCAAGGCCGCCATTCGCCTGGTGGACAGTGACAGCGGTCACGTCTGGATCGGCGAAACCGACTTCCTCGCCCTCAAGGGTTCGGCCCTGGCGGCCAACCGGCGGCGCATCCAGATGATTTTCCAGGACCCGTACGGCTCGCTCAATCCGCGCCACCGGGTCGGCGACATCATCGCCCGGGCCGCGCAATTGCGTGGACTGTCCGCCCGGGATGCCTGGACCGAAGCCGGCGATCTGCTGGAGCAGGTCGGCCTCAAGCGCGACGCCCTCAAGCGCAAGCCCCGGCAGTTCTCCGGCGGCCAGCGCCAGCGCATCGGCATTGCCCGGGCCCTGGCCATGCGCCCGGAAGTTCTGATTGCCGACGAGAGCGTGTCGGCCCTGGATGTCTCGGTGCAGAAGCAGGTCCTGGAGTTGCTCGCCGAACTGCAACAGCGCCTGAACCTGAGCATCCTGTTCATCACCCACGACCTGCGCGTGGCGGCGCAGATCAGCGATTACATCGCGGTGATGCGCCAGGGTGAAGTGGTGGAGTACGGCACCGCCGAGCAGGTTCTACTGCGCCCACAGAACAGCTACACCCAGACTCTGCTGGCGGCGGCCCCCGGCGCTTCGGCCATTGCCCCGCCGCCCCCGGCCCCCGCCACTTCGCCACCCCTGAGACTGATTCGCCCCCAGGCGAACTGAGGTCACCCCTGGTTTATCCCTTGCTGCGGCGCTTGCCGTGGCAGGGACTGCTGTTGCCTGTCAAAACTATAAATGCGGAGCACAACCATGCGCACACTCAAACCAAAGGCTATAGGTTCCATCATCCTGATCCCGGTACTCGGTGCCCTTGCTGCACCGTCCATGGCGATTCAGGTCACCGACAACCTGGACCTCGGCGGCGCCATCCGTGCCCGCTGGGACTATGACCCGGATCGCGATATCCAGAAGTTCAACTTCGACACCGCGTTCCTCACCGCCAAATACACCTCCGACACCTGGATCGGCGCCGCCAAGTATCGCTTCTACGGGCGCGCCTATCCCTACAAGTACACCAATAACGTCGGTGATATTCAGTTCGCCGAGTCGGCGTGGATCGGCTACAAGTTCAACCCGGACCAGCAGATCCAGGTCGGCCTGAACCAGGTACCGTTCGGCCTGCAGCCGTACTTCGGCAGCACCTTCTATGAAACCCTGGGCAACGTGGTCGGCCTGGAAGACGTGGAAGAAATCGGTACCAAGTACATCCAGCAAAGCGGCGACTGGAACATCCAGGCCGGTTACTACGTACGCCCCGCGTGGCAGGGCAAGGGCACCAGCAAGGGCCGCACCTACTCCAGCGTGGTTTCCGAAGCCGACAGCTACGTCGCTGATGGCAGCAATAACCAGGAGCGCAACACCGTGGTCCTGCGGGTGGCCAAGGCCCTCGACCTGGGACCGTGGAAGTCGGAAATCGGCCTGTCTGGCCTGACCTCCAGCCTGGAGAACAAGGACACTAACGACAATGGCCGCCGCAACGCCATGGCCGTGCACTACATCGGCAAGAATGGCCCATGGGGCGTGCAACTGCAGGCGGCGCGCCAGCAGATGTCGCCGCGCAACCCCGGCAGCGACGAACTGGTGACCCTGGGCGGCTACGACGGTACCTATAACGTCGCCAGCCGCGCCAACCTGTATGTTGCCGATATCAGCTACGACGTCAGCGGCAAGTTCCTTTTCGACCAGATCAGCGGCGTGAAGCTGTATGCCAACTACAGCGCCTTCGACAAATCCGCCGACGACTTCAAGACCTCGCAACGGATGATCCTCGGCACCTCGTTCTCGGTGAGCAAGCTGTGGATCGCCACCGAATGGCTGATGGGCAAGAACGACCCTTACATTGGCGGCAGCAGCTATACCCAGAGCCTGGGCGCTGGCGGGACCAATCAGTGGGAGAATCAGCTGTATATGAACATTGGTTATTACTTCTGATCGAGATTCTGCGGCGCCCTTGCGGGCGCCGTGATTCTTCGGTAGGAGCGGATTCTGTGGGAGCGAATTCATTCGCGAATGCGATATTAAAACGCATTCCAAATGTTCATGTTTACCACTCTATTCGCCGATGAATCAGCCCCCACATGCCTCGTTTCATGCCAAACGCCAGGATCCACCTCCATGCGCCAACTCCCCTCCCTCAATATGCTGCGGGTCTTCGAAGAGGTCGCGCGGCATCGCAGTTTCAACCAGGCTGCCGTCGGCCTGAACGTGACTCAGGGCGCGGTCAGCCGGCAGATCAAGCAGTTCGAAGACTACCTGGGTGTTGCGCTCTTTATACGCACGCCCCAGGGCCTGTCCCTGACCGAGGCCGGCACGGCCCTCTTCCCTCATCTGAGCGATGCCTTCGATCAGGTAGAGCGTGCCCTGCAGGCCGTGCGCGTGCCCAATCTGCGCCAGCGCCTGCGCATCGTTGCACCACCGACCTGGGCCACCCGTTGGTTGTCGGCGCATTTGCGCGCGTTCTGCCAGCGCTACCCGGATATCAGCCTGAGCGTCACCCACCAGGCCAACCACGACAATCTGGCAGAAATCGACTGCCATATCCGCTTCGGCCTTGCTGCCGCCAGCCATTGCGACAGTCAGCTACTGGTCATGGAGCGGCATATCGCCGTGGCCAGTCCTGAGTTGTTTGTCGAGGACCAACCGCCGGACCTCAAGCGCTTTCCCCTGCTGCATATCCTCCACGACGGCAAGCGCCTCAAGGTCTGGGAAAACTGGCTGGCGGCCATGGGCCGGGACGATATCGATGCCGCCCACGGGCTGGAATTCAGCACCCTGGACCAGGTGATCCATACGGCACTGGCTGGCGGCGGCCTGGCGGTGATCGATCGGCAGATGATCGAGAAGGAACTGGCCAATGGCAGCCTGCTGCCAATCACTCCCGTGGAAGTGCTCGGCCCTTACGGCTATTGGCTGGATGTGGCGAATGACAAGCAGGGCTTGTCAAAGGTGCGGTTATTTACCGATTGGCTGGAGTGGGTAAGTAATCCCTAAAGATTATAATTGCCAGAATGAATGTGATTCCCTGTAGGACCGGCTTTAGCCGGGAAGATGCTCTCGCGGCTAAAGCCGCTCCTACAGGTGGTCACGGTCATCTGTAGGACCGGCTTTAGCCGGGAGGGCACTCGCGGCTAAAGCCGCTCCTACAGAGAACCATTTTTACTCAGCGAGGTTACAGCCCACCCATCAGCATATATTTGATCTCCAGATAGTCCTCCAGCCCATACTTCGAACCCTCCCGGCCCAGGCCCGACTCCTTGATACCGCCGAAAGGTGCGACCTCCGTGGAGATGATCCCTTCGTTGATGCCGACAATCCCCACTTCCAGGCCTTCGGCAACGCGCCAGACACGGCCAATATCGCGGCTGTAGAAATACGCCGACAGACCATAAGGCGTGTCATTGGCCCGTTGCAGCACCTCGGCTTCATTGCTGAAACGGAAGCAGGCTGCCACCGGGCCGAAGGTTTCGTCCTGAGCAATCAGCATGTCGCCATTGGCTTCGGTGATGATGGTTGGCTCGTAGAAGGTGCCGCCCAGGCCATGGCGGCGACCGCCGCATAGCAGCTTGCCGCCCTTCTCCAGGGCATCGCCTACGTGCAGTTCGACCTTGGCCAGGGCCGCGGCGTTGATCAGCGGGCCTTGCTCGGTTTCACCGTCCAGGGCACTGCCAACCCGCAAGGCGGCAACGGCTTCGGCCAGCTTGCCGGTAAAGGCTTCGTAGACGCCGTCCTGAATAAAGAAGCGGTTCACACAAACGCAGGTCTGCCCGGTATTGCGGAACTTGGAGGCCATGGCGCCTTTGACGGCAGCATCCAGGTCAGCGTCCTCAAAGACGATAAAGGGGGCATTGCCGCCCAATTCCAGGGAAACCTTTTTCAAGGTATCGGCCGCCTGACGCATTAGCAGCTTGCCGGTGCGGGTCGAGCCAGTGAACGACAGCTTGCGCACCACACTGGAGGCTTGCAGCGCGCCGCCAATGGCCACGGCATCACCGGAGACGATATTGAAGACACCGGCCGGAATCCCGGCCTGTTCGGCCAGTACGCCCAGGGCGAAGGCCGACAGCGGGGTCTCTTCCGACGGTTTAAGGATCATGGTGCAACCGGCCGCCAACGCCGGGCCGACCTTGCGGGTGACCATGGCCAGGGGGAAATTCCACGGGGTGATCGCCGCGACTACGCCTATGGCTTCCTTGGTCACGATGACCCGTGCATCAGCCTTGGGGCTTGGGATTACGTCGCCGTAGACGCGCTTGGCCTCTTCGCCGAACCACTCAAGGAAACTGGCGGCGTAGACCACTTCGCCCATGGCTTCGGCCAGAGGCTTGCCCTGCTCGCGGCTGAGCAAGGTGGCCAGATCCTTCTGGTTGCTCAGCATCAATTCGCTCCAGCGCTTGAGGCGCTGGCTGCGCTCCTTGGCGGTGAGCTTGCGCCAGGCGGGCAAGGCACGGCTGGCGGCGTCGATGGCACGGTTGGTGTCCTCGGCGCCAGCCTTTTGCACCTCGGCAATCAGTTCGCCATTGGCCGGGTTGAGCACCGGGTACGTGGCGCCACCGCTGGACCATTGGCCGTCGATGAAATTGCCGTTGCGGATCAGTGCGCTCATGCCACGGCCTCGCTCAGGGTGAAGCGTTCGAGGGACGGACGGGCCGAGCGCAGGATACGTTTACCGGCGGTGTAGTCGTTGATTACATCGCACGGCGTGTAGTTGCGCTCCAGTTCGTGCAGCTCTTCGGCGTCCAGTCTGGTTTCTAATGCTGCCAGGGCGCTGTCGAATTGCGCGGTGGTGTCGGCACCCACCAGCATGCAGTCGACACCGGCATGATTGACCACCCATGCCTGGGCGATCTGCGCATTGGATACGCCACGAGCGCGCGCCACGCGCTGTACCGAATGGGCAATTTCGAAGGAGGCTTCGTCGCTGTACATCTGCGGGGTGAAGAAGTCGGTCTGGTTGCGGGTCGACTGCACGTCACCGGTCAACAGCCCCCGGGCCAGCGGGCTGAATACCGAGACGCCCAGGCCCTGGTCAGTGCAGAACGGGATCATCTCGCGCTCTTCTTCGCGGTAGGCGCAGTTCAGTTGCAGCTGCATGTTGATCGGCTTGACCCAGCCATTGCGCTCGCAAACCATGAGGATCTTGGCCAGTTGCCCGGTGAGCATGGTCGAGACGCCGATATAACGGGCCTTGCCGGAACGCACGATGTCATTCAGTGCGCCCATGGTTTCTTCCACAGGGGTGTTCACATCGAAGTAATGCAGCATGAACACATCGACATAATCCATATTCAGGCGCTTCAGGGAGGCATCGATGCTGTCCATGATGTGCTTGCGCGAATGGCCGCTGGCGTTAATACCGCTGCGGGTGCCGTAGCCGACCTTGGTGGTGATGACCAGATCTTCGCGGCGGACCAGGCGCTTGACGATGCGCCCTACCACTTCTTCGCCGACGCCTGCGGAATAGAAATCCGCCAGGTCGATGAAGTTGACGCCGTTGTCCAGAGCGTGGGCGACGATGGGTTCGCTCTGCTTTTCATCGAAGATCCACGGCTTCCAGTCCGGTGTGCCCATATTCATGGTGCCCAGGCACAGGCGTGAGACTTCGAGGCCGGAGTTGCCCAAACGAATGTATTGCATGGCGCGGACCTCAGCCTTTTGGTGTGTAGAAAGGGTTGCTGATCTGGTTGACCACATCGGCCAGTTGCGCAGTTTCCGGTTTACCGGTGAGGGCGGCACGGATCGCCGTGCGGCAGGCGTTGTAGTTGTTCAGATAGACCGCATCAAGGTCGTCGCAGGACGGGTTGACCCAGCTGGCGGTGACGATGGCCCACTCGTTTTCGGCTTCCGGCGGCAAAGTGCCATCAAGCAGGGCTTCGAGCACCGCCTTGGCGATGCCGGCCTGAGAGGCGCCCCAGGTAGCGTTGCCATGCAATTCGCTGCCGATGGCGGCCTTGTTGACGTAAAGGGTCATGGGCTTGACCGGGATATTCGGCTGGGCGATGACCATGAACGGGCAATGCCCCTGGCTTGGCGAAGCAAGGCTATTGGCAAAGGCCTGGCCGGCCGGACCGTTGCGCGGGCCGATGAGGATATTGATGTGGGCGGCATTGACGCCGGGGCCTTCGAAACCTTCGCCGATGTACAGATCGAGTTCTTTCATGGGTGCAAACGCTCGTTATTGTTGAGGGTGATGAGCCGGTTTGCGATTTTTAACACTGGCATAATCGGCGCCTGTAACCATTAAAAGTCATTGGGGTATGAGGCCAGCTCATATCCCCTGCACAGCCCTCTCTGACCATTGACTGACCCTGTCAGATCGATATGGCATTCCATTGATGGCTCATATCATTCCGAATGATATTTACCTTTGCTTCATTCGATTCGTGCAATACCAGCCGCCAGAACAGAATCCGCCCCATCTCAACAAAATCGGCGGAATTTCCCATGTCTCAGTCATTCAATCATTTGCGCTATCCCCTTGCCGCCCTGGCCCTGGTCGTGATCAGCGCCTGCGGTCGGGCGCCTGAGGCGACCGGCCCGGCCCCGGCGGCGGCCAAGGTCAACGTGGCCAAGGTCCTGGAACAACCGATCAACGAGTGGGACGAGTTCACCGGTCGCCTGGAAGCACCGGAAACCGTGGAAGTCCGTCCTCGCGTTTCGGGTCAGATTGATGAAGTAGCGTTCACCGACGGTGCCCTGGTCAAGAAAGGCGACCTGCTGTTCCAGATCGACCCACGCCCATTCCAGTCGGAAGTGCGTCGTCTGGAAGCGCAACTGCAACAGGCTCGCGCCGCCGCGACCCGCAGTGACAACGAAGCCCAGCGTGGTGAGCGTCTGCGCACCAACAACGCCATTTCCGCCGAACTGGCTGATTCGCGTACCACCACCGCCCAGGAATCCCGCGCCGCAGTTGCCGGTATCCAGGCGCAACTGGATCTGGCCAAGCTCAACCTGAGCTTCACCCGCGTCACGTCGCCGATCACCGGCCGCGTCAGCCGCGCGGAAATCACCGCCGGCAACATCGTCACCGCCGATACCACCGCCCTGACCAGTGTCGTTTCCACCGACAAGGTCTACGCCTACTTCGACGCCGACGAGCGTGTGTTCCTCAAGTACAACCAGTTGGCGCGCGACGGCAAACGCGGCCAGACCACGCCGGTGTACATGGGCCTGTCCAACGAAAGCGACAACCCGCACCAGGGTCAGATGAACTTTGTCGATAACCAGGTCAACGCCAAGACCGGCACGATTCGTGGTCGCGCCGTGTTCGACAACAGCAAGGGTGAATACACCCCTGGCCTGTACGCCCGCCTGAAATTGGTCGGCAGCGCCACCTACTCCGCCGTGCTGATCAAGGACGACGCCGTAGGCACCGACCTGGGCAAGAAATTCGTGCTGGTGGTGGACAAGGACAACAAGGCGAACTACCGCAACGTCGAGCTGGGCCCGAAACTCGAAGGCCTGCGCATCGTTCGCAGCGGTCTGCAGAAGGATGACCGCATCGTCATCTCCGGTCTGCAGCGCGTACGTCCAGGCTCCCCGGTGGACCCGCAGGACACGCCAATGGCCAGCAAGGAAACCCTCGCCGCCCTGCTCCAACAACGTCAAGCACTTGAAGCCAGCAACCTGCCGAAGGTCCAGCCAAAACTGGACAACAAAGTCGCCAGTGTTGCTGCGCCACGCGGTTAAGGGACAACTTAGATGAATTTTTCTCAATTCTTTATCTCGCGGCCGATCTTCGCAGCGGTACTTTCGCTGCTGATCCTGATCGCCGGTGCTATCTCGCTGTTCCAGTTGCCGATCAGTGAATACCCGGAAGTGGTGCCGCCGACCGTGGTCGTGCGTGCCAACTTCCCTGGCGCCAACCCGAAAGTGATCGGTGAAACCGTGGCAGCTCCCCTGGAGCAGGCCATCACCGGCGTCGAGAACATGCTGTACATGTCCTCGCAGGCCACTTCCGACGGCAAGCTGACCCTGACCATCACCTTCGCCCTGGGTACCAACCTGGACACCGCGCAGGTACAGGTACAGAACCGTGTTACCCGCACCGAGCCGAAACTGCCGGAAGAAGTGACCCGTATCGGTATCACCGTGGACAAGGCATCGCCCGACCTGACCATGGTGGTCCACCTGACCTCCCCTGATCAGCGTTACGACATGCTGTACCTGTCCAACTACGCGGTACTCAACATCAAGGATGAGCTGGCTCGTCTCGGTGGTGTGGGTGACGTGCAGTTGTTCGGTATGGGTGACTACTCCCTGCGTGTCTGGCTGGACCCGAACAAAACCGCTTCGCGCAATATCACGGCCACCGACGTGGTCAACGCCATTCGCGAGCAGAACCGCCAGGTAGCCGCCGGTCAACTGGGCGCCCCGCCCTCGCCGAGCGCCACCAGCTTCCAGATGTCGATCAACACTCAGGGCCGTCTGGTCACTGAAGAAGAGTTCGAAAACGTCATCGTTCGCGCAGGCGACAATGGCGAAATCACTCGTGTCAGAGACATTGCCCGGGTCGAGTTGGGCTCCAGCCAGTACGCCCTGCGTTCCTTGCTGAACAACCAGCCGGCCGTAGCGATCCCGATCTTCCAGCGCCCAGGCTCCAACGCCATCGACATTTCCAACGAAGTGCGCGGCGAAATGGAACTGCTGAAGAAAAGCTTCCCTGAAGGCATGGACTACAGCATCGTCTACGACCCAACCATCTTCGTGCGCGGTTCCATCGAGGCAGTGGTGCACACCTTGTTCGAAGCGCTGATCCTGGTGGTATTGGTCGTCATCCTGTTCCTGCAGACCTGGCGTGCCTCGATCATCCCGCTGGTTGCCGTACCGGTGTCGCTGATCGGTACCTTCGCCGTGATGCACCTGTTTGGCTTCTCGCTCAACGCCCTGTCGCTGTTCGGCCTGGTACTGGCCATCGGCATCGTGGTGGACGACGCCATCGTGGTGGTGGAGAACGTCGAGCGTAATATCGAACTCGGTCATGAACCGTTCGAAGCCACCAAGATCGCCATGCGTGAAGTGACCGGCCCGATCATCGCCACGGCCCTGGTGCTCTGTGCGGTATTCGTCCCGGCGGCCTTCATCTCCGGCCTGACCGGTCAGTTCTACAAGCAGTTCGCCCTGACCATCGCCATTTCGACGGTGATCTCGGCCTTCAACTCCCTGACCCTGTCCCCTGCCCTGGCAGCGGTATTGCTCAAGGCCCACGGCGCGCCGAAGGACGGCTTCTCCAGGTTCCTCGACAAGCTGTTGGGTGGCTGGCTGTTCCGTCCGTTCAACCGCTTCTTCGTCAAGGCCAGTAACGGCTACGTCAACTCGGTTGGCCGGGTCATCCGCTTCAGCGCCATCGCCGTCGTGGTGTATCTGGGCCTGATCGTCATGACCTGGCTGGGTTTCACCACCACGCCAACCGGCTTCGTACCGCCGCAGGACAAACAGTATCTGGTTGCCTTCGCGCAACTGCCGGATGCCGCCAGCCTGGACCGTACCGAAGACGTGATCAAACGCATGTCCGAGATCGCCCTCAAGCAGCCGGGCGTGGAAGCGGCGGTGGCCTTCCCCGGCCTGTCGATCAACGGTTTCACCAACAGCCCGAACTCCGGCATCGTCTTCGTGACCTTGAAGCCGTTCGAGGAGCGCAAGCTCGCCAGTGAATCAGCCGGCGCCATTGCCGGTCAGCTCAACGGCAAGTACGCGGCGATCCAGGAAGCCTACATGGCGATCTTCCCACCGCCGCCGGTACAGGGCCTGGGCACCATTGGCGGCTTCCGCCTGCAGATCGAAGACCGTGGCAACCTGGGTTACGACGAGCTGTATAAAGAAACGATGAACATCATCGGCAAGAGCCGCAGCGTGCCGGAACTGGCTGCCCTGTTCACCAGTTACACCGTGAACGTGCCGCAAGTCGACGCCGCCATCGACCGTGAAAAAGCCAAGACCCTGGGCGTGCCGATCAGCGACATCTTCGACACCCTGCAGGTCTACCTGGGCTCGCTGTATGCCAACGACTTCAACCGTTTCGGTCGCACCTATCAGGTCAATATCCAGGCTGAACAACAGTTCCGTCAGGAAGCCGACCAGATTGGCCAGCTGAAAGTGCGCAACAACCGGGGCGAGATGATCCCTCTGGCGACACTGCTCAAGGTCACCGATACCTCCGGCCCTGACCGCGTCATGCACTACAACGGCTTCATCACCGCTGAAATCAACGGTGCCGCAGGTCCAGGCTACAGCTCGGGTCAGGCTCAGGCTGCGATGGAGAAACTGCTCAAGCAGGAACTGCCCAACGGCATGACCTACGAGTGGACCGACCTGACCTACCAACAGATCCTGTCGGGCAACACCGCACTGCTGGTCTTCCCGCTCTGCGTACTGCTGGCCTTCCTGGTACTGGCTGCCCTGTATGAAAGCTGGAGCCTGCCACTGGCGGTGATCCTGATCGTACCGATGACCCTGCTGTCGGCCATCGCCGGTGTGATCATTGCCGGTAGCGACAACAACATCTTCACCCAGATCGGCCTGATCGTACTGGTGGGCCTGGCCTGTAAGAACGCGATTCTGATCGTCGAGTTCGCCAAGGACGAGCAAAGCAAGGGCAAGACTCCGCTGGAAGCCGTACTGGAAGCCTGCCGCCTGCGTCTGCGGCCGATCCTGATGACTTCCTTCGCCTTCATCATGGGTGTTGTGCCACTGGTCATGTCCAGCGGTGCCGGTGCTGAAATGCGTCATGCCATGGGTGTAGCGGTGTTCTCCGGGATGCTCGGGGTGACCTTCTTCGGCCTGTTGCTGACCCCGGTGTTCTTTGTCCTGATCCGCAACCACGTCGAACGCAAGGAAGCCCGCAAGGCGGCCAAGGCGCAAAGACTGCAAACCCTGAATCCGGAGGCGCATTAATGAGCGCGTTGAAACTCTTCCTCCCGAGCCTGTTGGTTCTGGCGCTGGCGGCCTGTGCCGTCGGCCCGGACTACAAGGCCCCGGACACGGCGCCGGCCAAGGTTGCCGCCGCCGCCCCGGGTAATTTTGACCGCAGTCACGTCGATACCATCTGGTGGCAGCAATTCGACGATCCGACCCTGAACAAGCTGGTTGCCCAGTCGCTCAACGGTAACCGCGAACTGCGCGTGGCCTTCGCCCGCCTGAAAGCAGCCCGGGCCATCCGCGATGACGTCAGCAATGACGCCATGCCGGTGGTCACCAGCCGGGTCAGCAGCGATCAGGGCAAGGGGCAGCAACCCGGCGTGACCGAGCGCCGCGTGCACAGCGAACGTTACGATCTGGGCCTGGACATGGCCTGGGAAGTCGATCTGTTCGGCCGCATCCAGCGCGAGCTGGAAGCCGCCGACGCCGATCAGCAGGTCGCCGAGGCCAACCTGTATCAACTGCAGGTGACCCTCACGGCCGAAGTGGTCGATGCCTATGGCCAACTGCGCGGCGCGCAACTGCGCGAATCCATTGCCCGGGACAACCTGAAAAACCAGCAGGACTCCCGTGGCGTGACCGCGCAACTGCGTGATGCCGGTGTCGGTAACGAACTGGACGTCGTGCGTGCCGATGCCCGCCTCGCTGCCGTCGAAGCCACTGTGCCGCAGCTGCAGGCCGAACAGGTTCGTCAGCGCAACCGTATCGCGACTCTGCTGGGCGAGCGTCCGGAAACCCTGTCGATCGACCTGAGCCCGGCGAAACTGCCGGCCATCTCGAAAAACCTGTCCATCGGTGATCCGACCCAGGTACTGCGTCATCGTCCGGACATCATGTCGGCCGAACGCCAGCTGGCCGCTTCCACCGCACGGATTGGCGTCGCCACCGCCGACCTGTTCCCACGGGTCAGCCTCAGCGGCTTCCTCGGCTTCACCGCCGGGCGTGGCTCGCAGATCGGCTCGTCGGCAGCCAGGGCCTGGACCCTGGGCCCGAGCATCACCTGGGCCGCCTTCGACCTGGGCAGCGTGCGGGCCCGCCTGCGCGGCGCCAACGCCGATGCCGAAGGCTCCCTGGCGAACTACGAGCAGCAAGTGCTGCTGGCCCTTGAAGAGTCGGAAAACGCTTTCAGCGACTACGACAAACGCCAGCAACGTCTGCTCTCGCTGATTCGCCAGAGCGAAGCGAGCCGCTCCGCCGCCAACCTGGCGTCGGTGCAGTATCGCGAAGGTACGGCTGACTTCCTGGTGCTGCTGGATGCCGAGCGCGAGCGCCTGGCCGCCGAAGACTCCCAGGCCTTGGCCGAAATCGACCTGTATCGCGGCATTGTCTCGATCTACAAGGCCCTGGGCGGCGGCTGGTCGCCACAGGCCTGACGTTTACCCCGCTGCAACAGCCCCGCGCCCCCTCAGGGTCGCGGGGCTTTTTTTGTCTGCACAACAGCGGTTGAGCTCGAACTGTTGGGCCGAATTCTGTGATTGCGAATTCCGTGGTTGCGAATTCTGTGGGAGCGAATTCATTCGCGAAGAGGTCAGTACATCCACCGCATCTGCATCGCTTGGAATACCGCTTTCGCGAATGAATTCGCTCCTACAAGATTCGGCTCCCACATTAAGTGGCATTACTACCCAATATTTCCTGTTGTTTGGCCAGTGCCGTTTGACACACGCCGGACACTCCCCGAAGCTGCATGACGTCAAAGATGTGGATACCGGTATGCCCCAACTGCCCTCGCAAGGCTTCCTCGCTGATCCCAAGACCCGTCGCCGGACAATCGTCATCGCACTGGCCGTGCTATTGATCGCGATTGTCCTCGGCCTGTGGTGGGGCCGCAGCCGCCCTGCTCCGGCCATTGTCCAGCCGGTGCTCAGCCATACCTATACCGAGGCGCTGGAAATGGCCCATGGCGGCAAGCCGGGCGCCGCACGAGTGCTCTATCAACAGCTGGCCCGAACAGATCTTTCCGACATTCGCCGCGCCAGCCTGCTCAGCGAGCTGCCCAATTACGCCGGCCCCCAGTCCATGAAGCTGCTCGGCGCCGACCTGCGCCATTCATCGCCCATGATTCGCCAGGCAGCCATCGAGGCCGGGGCACGCCTTACCGACGGTGCCCCACGCAGCCTGCTGCTCGGCCCCTGTCTCGACGACGCCGAGCCAAGCGTGCGTTTCGCCGCAGCACGCGCCCTGCTGGACCTGTCGCCAGATGACCTGGGCTTGTATTACGAGGCGCTGCAAAAGGTTGTCGAACAGAATCAGCAAGCCTTGGCCGCCCAACCACCCAACGGTCAGAGCCTGCTGCAACTGGCCAGACTCTACGTGCATAACGAGGCTTATGCGCAGGCAAACAAGACCTTGCAACAGGCCCTGAGCCTGGAGCCGAACAATGTCCAGGCCGGTATCGCCCTGATCAATCTGGCCGATCGCCAGGGCCAGACCGAGCCGGCCCGCCAGCTCCTGAGCCAGTGGCTGGAACGCCATCCGCAGTCGCCGCAGCTGCAGCATGCGCTGGGGATGTGGCTGCTGCGTCATGGCCAGAACGAATATGCCCTGCTGGCCCTGACCAAGGCGCTGGAACTGGACCCGGAGAACAATGCCTATCGCTATGATCTGGCCGTGGCCCTGCACGATCAGGATCAGCTGGAGGCGGCGCAGAAGCAGCTGGCGGAAATCCTTCAGCGTCAGCCGGCCGACCGCCGTGCCCGGGTGCTGCTCATCGGCTACTGGAAAGAAAACGGCCAGTTACAGAAAGTGCAGGTGTTACTCGCCGAGTTAGAGCAGCAGAACCCCGACGACCCTGCCCTGCAACAGGGACTATAGTGCCAATCTAGAGCACGGCCAGACCCCCTGTTATCAGAAATAACTTACAAGCGACTTCCTCTGACAACACCCTTTTGCGTAGGAAGTCGCGTTCATGTTTTTTATTTCATAAAGCCAATTGCATACAGAGTGTTTTCTAACTCGAAAAAAACGTGCATGATTTACCTGCAACCGATTACAACTACCCCTCTTGAGCTGTTGCGATACTGGAAGTGACCCTTTAGTTTCAGTGACAGGTCAACGCGTATTGATACCCGGGTAGCGAACCAATGAGCGAATCGGCCGGAACTTCTAGTCTTATCGCTTTGCCAGGCTGGTCACAGCCACCCCATTGCCGGAGTATTTTATTTGTCCAGACTTGCCGAATTTCGAGCAGCAGAAAAAGCCCTTCAGGAGCAGCTGGCGCAGCTGGAGTCCTTGAAGAATGACGTCGGGCTGAAGAAGGAAATTGAATTCGAACAGAAGCTCCAGGAGCTGATGAAGAGCTACGACAAGGGTCTGCGCGACATCATCGCTATCCTCGACCCGAATACCGCATCCATCAGCGCTGTAGCGCCAGGCCCGAAACGCCGCCGCGCACGCGTGGTCAAGGTCTATCAGAACCCGCATACCGGCGAGCTGATCGAGACCAAGGGCGGTAATCATCGCGGCTTGAAGTCGTGGAAAGAGCAATACGGCGTCGACACAGTAGATTCCTGGTTGCGTGCCTGATCCCGCGCTGTAATCTGAAAAGCCCTGTTAATTCAGGGCTTTTTATTATCCGTCAAGACCCCTTCCGCGAATCCTCAAATACGTTCAGCAAAGCGACAGCTATACAGCGTCGGCAACCGTATAATTTCGTTCATTTCTTGCAGCTGCAAACTGATACCGCGATCACTCAGACATTTCTTACAACTAAAGTGTTATCTCTTTTTCGCGCAAGCGCTAGAAAAATGACGTCAATAAAGTTCTATCACACTGTTATTAGCAAGCGTTCTTGACAGAACAAAGACGTCTAACTCAGATCCGTAACTCCGCCGAAATAAATACCCGTCGCTTCCAATTAGCTTGTAGGAATCTTCCTTTTAACGAGAGGAATTGGTCTAGACCGGCGTAGTCCTTCACATTTTTTTCACATCAATTCTTACAGGATGAAAGCAGCTAAAGGATTAGCACCCCATGCCCGCTTCGGCGGGCTTCTTTATGCCTGTCGTTTTTACCTGCCCTCCTGACGGCTACTGCCGAGCCTTCCTCTAAGGGTCGACATTCAGACGCAAGCCGTCGCGAATACGCAGCACCTCTTCCTTATTGGCTTCGTAGCCCTGCGCAGAACCTGCGTAGGACAGTGACCAGGCCATTTCCCTGCTGGCTGCGGCAACCAGGGTCTGGGTCATGACATGGCCGCCGTTCTGGGTGATGGTGCAGGTGGTTTCCAACGAGGCAACACCACTGAGGGTGCCGGGCTTCACCTGGGTACAGACGCTCTGGAAGCCGCTGCGGACAAAATTGATCTGCACCGCCTTGCGCATCTCCAGCAGCACGCCCTGGACATTGACCTCATGGCCCGCCTGCAGGCGCGACTGGCTCAACTCTACGACCATTGCCGGATTACCGGCCTGATCCTTTTTCACTGCACGCTGTCTCATTTGCAGCGACGACTGTGCATCGGCTACAGGTAACGACTCCACTTCCCAGTCCGCCGGCCAGACAACCAGGGTGTCGGCGGCGTTGACGGCCCCCGAGGCAAGCGTAATAAACAGGGCCAGGAATGAGTGACGGTATTGCAGGCAGATCATGGTGGGCGCTACCAGAACAAAGAGGCGGAAATTCTGAGCCCCCGCCCTGCCCACAGGCAAGGACTTATATCGATGTACAGGTTTGCACCACCTGTCTTGCGCCGTATCATTCGCCCATCTTTTCACCCTCTCAACGGAGACATCCATGAGCCTGCATGAACTCAACACCTTCCCGGGCGTGACCGCTGAACCTGAAGCCGCCACCCGCCAGTTCGTGTTCAACCACACCATGCTGCGGGTCAAGGACGCCACCGCCTCCCTGGACTTCTACACACGCATCCTGGGCTTCAGCCTGGTGGAAAAGCGTGATTTCCCGGAAGCGGAATTCAGCCTGTATTTCCTCGCCCTGGTCGACAAGGCGCAAATCCCTGCCGATGACGCGGCCCGCACGCAATGGATGAAGTCGATTCCTGGCATCCTCGAACTGACCCACAACCACGGCACGGAAAACGATCCGGCGTTCAGCTACCACGACGGCAACACCGACCCGCGCGGTTTCGGCCATATCTGTATCTCGGTACCGGACGTGCAAAGCGCCTGCGCGCGCTTCGAAGCGCTGAACGTGCCCTTCCAGAAACGCCTGAGCGACGGCCGCATGAAAAGCCTGGCCTTCATCAAGGACCCGGACGGCTACTGGGTAGAGATCATTCAGCCTGCGCCGATGTAACGCCTTACCGACCTCGTGCGAGTAACGTAGGACCGGCTTCAGCCGGGAGGGCGCCCTCGCGGCTAAAGCCGCTCCTACGGTCGATAAACGCCCACAAAAAAACCCTGCCTGTGCAAACATGGCAGGGTTTTTTATGGCTTGCGAAGCGATCAGGACTCTACAGACGACCGGATCAGATGGTCAAAAGCACTCAGCGAAGCCTTGGCACCTTCGCCCAGGGCGATGATGATCTGCTTGTACGGCACGGTGGTCACGTCACCGGCGCCGAACACGCCAGGGATCGAGGTTTCACCGCGGGCATCGACAATGATCTCGCCGCGTGGCGACAGCTCGATGGCGCCCTTGAGCCATTCGGTATTCGGCAACAGGCCGATTTGCACGAAGATACCTTCCAGCGCGACATCAATCACTTCGTCGTTCAGGCGGTTCTTGTAGCGCAGACCGTTGACCTTCTGACCGTCACCGGTGACTTCGGATGTCTGGGCGTTGGTGATCACGGTGACGTTGGGCAGGCTGTTGAGCTTGCGCTGCAACACCGCATCGGCACGCAACTGCACGTCGAACTCCAGCAGGGTCACATGGGAGACGATACCGGCCAGGTCGATGGCTGCTTCGACACCTGAGTTACCGCCACCGATCACCGCCACACGCTTGCCTTTGAACAGCGGGCCGTCACAGTGCGGGCAGTACGCCACGCCCTTGTTGCGGTATTGCTGCTCGCCCGGCACGTTCATTTCGCGCCAGCGGGCACCGGTGGCCAGGATCACGGTGCGGGACTTGAGGGTCGCGCCGTTGGCGAATTTCACGGTGTGCAGCTCGCCTTCCTTGCCGGGAATCAGCTGGGAAGCGCGTTGCAGGTTCATGATGTCGACTTCGTACTGCTTGACGTGTTCTTCAAGCGCCACGGCCAGTTTCGGCCCTTCGGTGTGCTGTACCGAGATGAAGTTCTCGATGGCCATGGTGTCCAGCACCTGGCCGCCAAAACGCTCGGCGGCAACGCCGGTATGGATGCCTTTACGGGCGGCATAGATAGCGGCTGCGGAACCGGCCGGGCCACCACCGATCACCAGTACGTCAAAGGCGGCCTTGGCGTTGAGCTTCTCGGCCTGGCGATCACCGGCACTGGTGTCGATCTTGGCGAGGATTTCTTCCAGGCCCATGCGGCCCTGGCCGAACAGTTCGCCGTTGAGGTAAATGCTCGGCACCGACATGATCTGGCGCTCGGTCACTTCTTCCTGGAACGCGCCGCCTTCGATGGCGACGTGCTGCACATTAGGGTTGAGCACGGCCAGCAAGTTCAGCGCCTGGACCACGTCCGGGCAGTTCTGGCAGGTCAGGGAGAAATAGGTTTCAAATTTGAACTCACCGGTCAGGCCACGGGCCTGAGCGATGGTGTCTTCACTGGCCTTGGACGGGTAGCCGCCAACTTGCAGCAGCGCCAGTACCAGCGAGGTGAATTCGTGACCCATGGGCAGGCCGGCAAAGCGCAGGCTGATGTTTTCGCCTGGGCTGTTCAGAGCAAACGATGGTTTACGGGCATCGTTGCCGTCGGTATTCAGGGTGATCTTGTCGGAACTGCTGACGATTTCGTTGAGCAGCTCGAGGGTTTCGCGAGACTTGGCGCCGTCATCAAGGGACGCGACGATCTCGATGGGGCGAGTAACCCGCTCCAGGTACGATTTCAACTGGGCTTTAAGATTGGCGTCCAACATGCTGCGGCTTCCTTTTACTGGAGTAGAAAAAACAACGCCCAGGCGATTACCGCCCGGGCGTTTTTTGGGGCGATGCGGTTTACGTGCTCAAGAGCTCAGCGCCCCTAGCCGATTCAAACGACTCAGATCTTGCCGACCAGGTCCAGGGACGGAGCCAGAGTGGCCTCGCCTTCCTGCCATTTGGCTGGGCAAACTTCGCCTGGGTGAGCAGCGACGTACTGAGCAGCCTTGATTTTGCGCAGCAGCTCAGAAGCGTCACGGCCAACACCGCCGTCGTTCAGTTCAACGATTTTGATCTGGCCTTCTGGGTTGATCACGAAAGTACCGCGGTCAGCCAGACCTGCTTCTTCGATCAGCACGTCGAAGTTGCGGGAGATGGTCAGGGTTGGGTCGCCGATCATGGTGTACTGGATTTTGCCGATGGCTGGCGAAGTGTTGTGCCAGGCAGCGTGGGCAAAGTGGGTGTCGGTCGACACGCTGTAGATTTCAACGCCCAGCTTCTGGAATGCGTCGTAGTTGTCAGCCAGGTCTTCCAGTTCAGTCGGGCAAACGAAGGTGAAGTCAGCTGGGTAGAAGAACACCACGGACCACTTGCCTTTCAGGTCGGCATCCGAAACGTCGACAAAAGCGCCATTTTTGAAGGCAGTCGCTTTGAACGGTTTTACTTGGCTGTTGATGATAGGCATCGGTGAATCTCCTGATGGGTTGTGAATTCGATGGAGTGAAGCTTACGCACAATCGTCGGCAAGGGCTCATTGGCAAACCTGATGCCGCTGATTGGTTTTCACTATAAGAGATGTTTATTAATAGATGAAATCTTCATATCCGCTGTTGGCGCTGCCAGACCCGTGAAGGGCGTGGCCTCGATGTAGCGCAAAGCCGATTTCATGTCCTTCCAGCCGACATAGCTCATCAGCGACTTGAGATCCCAGCCGTTACGCTGGGCCCAGGTCGCAAAGCCTCGCCGTAGCGAGTGGCTGGTGTACAGCTCGGCGGCAATACCGGCCCGCTCGAGCATCTGACGCAACATGGGGATGATGCTGCTGGCATGCAACCCCTCCTCGCCCAGATTGCCCCAACGGTCGATGCTGCGAAACACCGGGCCATGGCTCAAACCCGCGCAATCAACCCAGTCGATATAGGCCTGCACCGGGCAAAGCCGTTGCAGGGCCGGCGCCTGATAAGTGCGGCCCAGGTTGCCGCGATCGCTCTTGCTGCGCGGCAAGTACAACTCAATCCCCATGCCCGCCCGCGCCTGGACGTGCTCGACTTGCACGCGGCACAGCTCATCACTGCGAAAGCCGCGCCAGAACCCCAGCAGGACCAGCGCTGCATCGCGACGACAGCGCAATAGCGTGCCGCGATCCTGACAGGCAATGGCGCGCACAGCTTCCTGCTCCAGCCGGCCGATCAACTGCTCCAGATCCTGCAACTGCAAGGGCTCGGCCTGTTTTTCCCGGGCCGGATGCAACGCACGAATCCCCTTGAGTACCTGGCGCACCAATGGCGCCTTGGTCGGATCGGCAAAGCCCTGGCTGCTGTGCCATTGCGCCAATGCCGACAGGCGCAGCTTCAGGGTGTTGACCGACAGGGTCGGCGCATAAGCCGCCAGATAGCGCGCCACCGAATCCGCCGTGGCGGGCAGAAAACCGCCCCAGGTCACTTCAAAGTGCTCGATTGCCGCCCGATAGCTGCGCCGCGTGTTGTCGCGGGTGGCCGCGTCGAGATAGCGGTCCAGTTCGCTCATGGACAAAAAATCTCTCCAGATCCAATCGGGTACTTCGTTGGAGCGAGGCGTGCCCGCGAAGGCATTGGTGCTGATAGAACGCTTTCGCGGGCAAGCCTCGCTCCCACAGACCAGAATAATTCATCACACGGGATAATACGCCAATATCCCGTTTGTTATTCAACGAATAAAAGCTTAGATTTAGACGATATCGTAGTATGTATTTACATAGTACGTACCACAGTACGAAATCGTAGGAGCAAGCATGGCACGGGGCGGTGTAAATAAGGCGGTGGTGCACAAAGCGCGGCAGGCGCTACTGGCCCGTGGTGAGCACCCAAGCATCGATGCAGTACGCATCGAAATGGGTAATACCGGCTCGAAAACCACGATTCATCGCTACCTGAAGGAGCTGGACAGCGATCATCCAGGGCACGACAGCCCGCAAATCAGCGTGGATGATGAACTGTTGCAAGTGGTCAGCCATCTCAGCCAGCGCATCCAGGAACAGGGGCAGGCACGCATAGATGAAGCCCTGAGCAGGCTGGAAGCTCGCGAACGCTTGATGCGCGAAGCGGTAGCCCAGGCCGAACGCCAGCTGGAGGAATTGACGACGCAGCACAGCCGCCAGACCGCGGAACTGCAACAGCAAGGCAGCGCCCTCCTCGCCACCAGCAACGCCCTGCATGCCCAACAGACCGAGAATGCTCGCCTTAGCCAAGCCTGCCAGGACCTGGATACACGCCTGCAAGACCGGGACGCACAGATTCGCTCCCTGGAAGAAAAGCACCTGCATGCCCGCGATGCTCTGGAGCACTACCGCAGTGCGGTCAAGGAACAGCGCGAACAGGAGCAACGCCGCCATGAAGGCCAGGTGCAGCAACTGCAGATGGAGCTGCGCCAGGCACAGCAAAGCGCATCGATACGCCAGGATGAAATCACCCAGCTCAATCGCGACAATGAAAGGTTATTGATCGAAGCTCGAAATACCCGCCGCGAGCACGACGAGCTGGGGGATCAGCTGCAGAAGTCTGAGATCAGGATTGGCCAGCTCAGCGAGCGCAGTCAGCAGGCCCACCAACAGTGCGCTTTGATGGAGGTGCGCCTGAGTACCAGCCAGCGGGAAAATGATCAGCTGGGGCAGCAACTTACTGAGCAACGCCAACAGAATCGCCTGCTGGAGCTGTTATTGGCCAAGGCTGAAGTGACCATGGAGAATTTGCGGGTGAGTCAGGTTAACGATACGCCGAAGCCGGAGAGCTAACCCAAAGGTATACGCAACCCGTAGGACCGGCTTTAGCCGGGAGGACGCAAGCCCGGCCGACACACCCTCTACAACCGCGCCCATCGACCAGACTGCCCCATCAGCCCGCCTCAATCATCTGACGCACCCGCTGCGCCAGCTCTTCGACGGTAAACGGCTTGGTCAGCATATCCATGCCCGGCTCGAGGAAATCCCCGCGAACCTGGGCATTGCGCGCATACCCGGTCATGAACAGAACCCGCAGACCAGGCCGGTGCTGCCGGGCGATCTCCGCCAGCTGTCGACCATTGAGCCCCGGCAGGCCGACATCACTGACCAGCAGATCGATACGCTCGCCACTTTGCAGGAGCGGCAACGCGCTTTTGCTGTCAGCCGCCTCCAGTGTCGAATAGCCCAGCTCACGCAACACATCCACCACCAGCATGCGTACGGCGGCTTCATCCTCCACCACCAATACCCGCTCACCCTGAATGGCCCGCGGCGGGCTCAGCAGATCGACAGCTTCCACAGGCCCTTGCCCGGCGTTGAGATGGCGCGGCAGGTATAGATGAATCTGGGTGCCCTGGCTTTCAACGCTATCCAGTTGCACATGGCCGCCGCTTTGATTAATGAAGCCGTAGACCATCGACAGACCCAATCCGGTGCCCTGGCCAATCGGCTTGGTGGTGAAAAACGGATCGAACACCTGCCCGATCACATCCGCCGAGATCCCGCTGCCGGTGTCTTCCACGCTGAGCTGTATGTACTGCCCCGCCGGCAAACCGTCCTGAGCCACGACAATCGTGGCCAAACGACTGCGAATCGACAGTCGCCCGCCATCGGGCATGGCATCCCGGGCATTGATCACCAGATTCAACAAGGCATTTTCCAGCTGATGCTCATCGGTATGGGTCATCGGCAGTTGTGCCGCCAGGTCAATTTTCAGCTCGATGCTTTCACCAATGGTCCGGCGCAGCAGCTCCTCCATGGACACCACCATGCGATTGACATCTACCGGGCCAGCATTGAGCGACTGACGCCGGGCAAACGCCAACAGGCGATGGGTCAGGGCCGCCGCGCGGTTGGCCGAGGTTACGGCAGCATTGATATAGCGATCGATCTCGCCCACCCGCCCCGCCGCCACCCGGCGCTGAATAAGATCCAGGGCACCGAGCACGCCGGTCAGCATATTGTTGAAATCGTGGGCGATGCCGCCAGTCAACTGGCCGATGGCATCCATTTTCTGCGCATGACGCAGCGCCTCTTCGGCCTGTGCCCGTTCAGCCATCTCGACTTGCAGCAGACGGTTGATATCAGCCAGCTCACGGGTGCGTTCGGCAACCCGCAATTCCAGGCTTTCGTTGAGCTCGCGCAGAGCCTCTTCGGCATTGACCTGAGCGGTGATATCCGTGTGCGTGCCGAGCCAGTGGGTGATATGACCCTGCTCATCACGAATCGGCAAGGCCCGGGACAGAAACCAGCAGAAGCGACCATCCTTGCTGCGCAGTGGAAAGGTGTCTTCCCAGATCGAGCCGGTAGCGAAGCAATGCCGCAACCGCGCCATGACCCGCTCGCCATGCTCGGGATGATGCACCGCGCCCCATCCCAGCGCCTGCATGGACTCCATGGTCGCACCGGTATAGTCATACCAGCGGCCGTTGTACCAATGGATATGCCCGGCGGGATCGGCCGTCCAGGCCAGCTGACTCATGTTGTCGGCCAGCGTACGAAACTGTCGCTCGCTCTCCCACAGGGCATCGATCTGACGCATAGGTTCCAAATCTTCACGCTCAACGGGGTGCAATGGCATGCTTGCCGGGGTAATAGCGCTTCTCACGGTGGGTCCATCCTGTCGATCCAGACAACCCGGGTTTCATCCTGAATCCCGGGTAACAGCAATTACGGTGAAGCTCTAGCGGGCTACGGGGCTGCGCATGGTGACGAATTCCTCGGCGGCCGTCGGATGGACGCCAATGGTGTCGTCGAAAATGCGCTTGGTCGCGCCAGCCTTCAGCGCGATGGCCAGACTCTGGACGATCTCGCCGGCATCCGGACCGACCATATGGCAACCCAGCACCACATCGGTCTTGGCATCCACTACCAGTTTCATCAGGGTGCGTTCCTGATTGTCGGTGAGGCTGAGCTTCATCGGCCGGAAACGGCTTTCGAAAATCTGCACCTCATGCCCGGCCTTGATCGCCTCTTCCTCGGTCAACCCGACAGTGCCGATATTGGGCAAGCTGAACACCGCAGTGGGAATGTGCCGGTAATCGACCGGACGATACTGCTCCAGCTTGAACAGGCGACGGGCAATGGCCATGCCCTCGGCCAGGGCCACCGGCGTCAGCTGTACGCCACCAATGACATCACCCAGAGCCAGAATCGATGGCTCGCTGGTCTGGTAGTGCTCATCAACGGCGATGGAGCCATCCTTGTTCAGCTTGATGTCGACGGTTTCCAGGCCGAGGTTATCGAGCATCGGCCGACGACCGGTGGCGTAGAACACCGAGTCGGTTTCCAGCGTGCTGCCATCCTTGAGGGTGACAAGCAGGCTGCCATCTGCCTGCTTGTCGATGCGCTCGACATCGCTATTGAAACGGATGTCCAGGCCATGCTTGACCAGTTCTTCGTGCAGATGCTTACGCACGCTGCCGTCAAAGCCACGCAGGAACAGCTCGCCGCGATACAACTGGGTAACGTGCGCGCCCAGGCCGTTGAAGATCGAGGCAAACTCCACGGCGATATAACCGCCGCCGACCACCACTATGCGCTTGGGCAGCTGCGGCAGGAAAAACGCCTCATTAGAGGTGATGGCGTGTTCGCTACCAGGGAATTGCGGCACCTGCGGCCAGCCACCAGTGGCAATGAGGATATGTTCGGCGCTGTAGGTCTGGCCATTGACCTCAACCTTATTCGGCCCCAGCAGGCGGCCATGGCCTTCGAGCAAGGTCACGCCGCTATTAACCAGCAGATTGCGGTAAATACCGTTGAGTCGCTCGATTTCCTGGTTCTTGTTGGCAATCAGAGTGGCCCAGTCAAACTCGGCCTCCCCTGGTGTCCAGCCGAAACTCTTGGCCTGCTCGAACTCTTCAGCGAAGTGTGCGCCGTAGACCAGCAGCTTCTTGGGTACGCAACCGACGTTGACGCAGGTCCCGCCCAGGTAACGGCTTTCGACTACCGCAACGCGAGCACCAAAGCCCGCAGCAAAACGCGCAGCACGAACGCCCCCGGAACCGGCACCGATAACAAACAAGTCAAAGTCGTAGGCCATTTCTGTCTCCCTAATCAGACGGCTAGCATAACCGTGTAAGACAGAAACGACAAAGCCACCCGAAAGTGGCTTTGCCCTACAACACTATTAATCAGCCGTTAAACATCACGACTAAAATCGTGCTTATTCAAGACCTGCGATGTGATTCACCTTACCGGTCTTGTAAATGTTCTCGAAGCAGAAGTTGGTTGCCTCGATGTAGCCTTCAGCACCACCGCAGTCGAAACGCTGGCCCTTGAATTTGTAAGCCAGCACGTTGCCTTCGGCAGCCTGCTTCATCAGGGCGTCGGTGATCTGGATTTCGCCGCCTTTGCCTGGCTCGGTCTGTTCGATTTTCTCGAAGATATCCGGGGTCAGGATGTAACGGCCGATGATCGCCAAGTTCGACGGTGCATCTTCCGGCTTTGGCTTCTCGACCATGTCGGTGACGCGGAACAGGCCCGGCTTGATTTCTTCGCCGGCAATGACGCCGTACTTGTTGGTTTCCTGCGGATCGACTTCTTGAATGGCGACGATCGAGCAACCGTAGTGCTTGTGCAGCTTGACCATCTGCGCGAGCACACCATCGCCTTCCAGGTTGACGCAAAGGTCATCGGCCAGGACTACAGCGAAAGCTTCGTTGCCGATCAGTGGGCGGCCGCTGAGGATTGCGTGGCCCAGGCCTTTCATTTCAGTCTGGCGAGTGTAGGAAAAGCTGCACTCGTCGATCAGTTTACGGATACCGACCAGGTACTTTTCTTTATCAGTGCCCTTGATCTGGTGTTCCAGCTCGTAGCTGATATCGAAATGGTCTTCCAGTGCACGCTTGCCACGACCCGTCACGATGGAAATTTCAGTCAGTCCAGCAGCAAGGGCTTCTTCCACACCGTATTGGATCAGTGGCTTGTTGACCACCGGCAGCATTTCCTTGGGCATGGCTTTGGTCGCTGGCAAAAAGCGAGTGCCGTAACCGGCTGCAGGGAACAAGCATTTCTTGATCATAAAAGTCCTTGATAAGGGCTGTGGGTGTTAGCGGCGCAGTCTAATCACGCAGCGGTCACCTTACAATGGCCCGCTACTGGCCGTCCGATGCCATGGTAGAGGAATCCCAGGCCAGATAGTTCAACGCAATCGTAGATATTGCGACCGTCGAACAGTACGGGCATTCGCATTACACCCCTGACTCGGGTGAAATCGGGCTGGCGAAACTGCTTCCACTCGGTCAACAGAACGACCGCATCTGCGCCCTCTGCGCAGCTGTACAACGACTCGGACAAGCGTAGCTGACCGCTTTCAATCGCGTGGGAATAATGCTTGGCCACCGCAGACATTGCCGCAGGGTCTGTGGCCTGAATCCTTGCGCCAGCCGCCAATAGGGCGTCAATCAGTACCAGGCTCGGCGCTTCCCGCAGATCATCGGTGCCCGGCTTGAACGCCAACCCCCAGAGCGCCACCACTCGCCCCTGCAGATAACCGCCAAAGTGCTGGACCAGGGCCTCGAACAGCAGCGTCTTCTGTTTCGCATTGCGCGCCTGCACTGCGCGCAGAATTTGCGGATCGAAGCCTTGCTGTTCGGCGGTATTGATCAGCGCCCGCACATCCTTGGGGAAACACGAACCGCCGTAACCGCAACCGGCATAAATAAAGTGCGTGCCGATACGCTTGTCGGCACCGATGGCGTGGCGTACCTGTTCGATATCCACATCCAGGTGCGCGCACAACCCGGCCATTTCGTTGATGAAGGAGATCTTCGTCGCCAGAAAGGCATTGGCCGCGTATTTGCTGAACTCCGCCGCACGCACGCCCATGACCATGGCGCGCTCCCGATTGCGCAGGAACGGGCTATACAGGCGATGCAGCAGCTCGGCCGATTCATCATCCGGGCAGCCGAGAACGATGCGGTCCGGACGCATGAAGTCCTCGATGGCGGAGCCTTCCTTGAGAAATTCGGGGTTGCTGGCAACCTTGACCCGGCCCAGGACATCACGCCGGGCCAAGTGCCGATTAATTCGCTCCTGCACCTGCTCGGCGGTGCCAACCGGGACCGTCGACTTGTCCACCACCACGCACGACCGGTCCAGGCATTGTCCCAGTTCGTCGGCCACCTTGAGCACATGGGACAGATCGGCCGAGCCATCTTCATTGCTCGGCGTACCCACTGCGATAAAGACCACCTCGGCACGCCCGACACCCTGAGCCAACCGATCGGTAAAGCTGAGCTGCCCACTGGCCAATTGCGCCTTGATGATCGCTTCCAGGCCAGGTTCGTAGATCGGGCATTCTCCCCGGCACAACGCGGCGACACGCCGCGCATCGCGCTCCACGCAGACAACACGGTTGCCCATTTCGGCAAAACACGCCGCCGTGACCAGTCCTACATACCCAGCACCGATTACGCAAATTTGCATGGTGGAACTCCCACATAATTTGTGGCAATTCCACCGCACTACAATTGCAGGCAGATGACGTCCGGGCGACAGCATGATGACAACAGCCTTATCATGCCGCGCCGCCGCTCAATTCAGTTTGATTCGATGAGAAATGTGCAGAAAATGCCGGAACGATGGCATACCGCCACAGTCGAAGTCTTTCAGTTGCACAGGCGTTCTTCACCCCTCCACACACGCGAAAAAAATCATGATCAGATTGTTATGCATTGCAGCGATATTGGGCCTGGTCGGCTGCGCGACCGCCTCCAACACCACGTTGA
This sequence comes from Pseudomonas sp. JUb42, assembly GCF_024807945.1. GTDB lineage: Bacteria > Pseudomonadota > Gammaproteobacteria > Pseudomonadales > Pseudomonadaceae > Aquipseudomonas. The sequence continues at coordinate 320,892 of NZ_JANUFD010000005.1, forward strand.
AAAACGGCCGTCAGGGCCTGAGCATCGACTGCTCCGGCGAAGCCATGTCCTGGGCCAGTTGCTATCAAAAAGCCAGTGATTCTTGCGCGGGTACCGGCTATGAAATCGTTGGCACCGACGGCACCCCGCAACCCAAGGAAAGCGACAAGACCCTGGGCGTGGACGTAGGCAACTACAAAGGCCGCAGCGTTACCGTAGTCTGCAAGTAACGCCTTCAGTCATCAGCCGGAAATACACGCGGTTGCGGCCCGCTGCACATCCTTGGGTCGCAGCGGCACATTGGACAGGCGCTCATAAACTTTGATCGAGCTGCCGCTGGAACGGTTTTCAATATTGAGGATAGCCGCAGGGTCAGCGCTGAACTTCTGCGCCACGATGATCTGCAAGCCCTCGTGATGCGCCTCGACCAAAGGCGGCTTGCGGCTATCGGCGATCTTGCCCAGGAAGCAGTCTGCATACTCACGCGGGCTTTTGCCCGACATCACGCTCATGGTCGCTGGTGTGTGCTCGATGTCCTCGACAGTGGCGCAACCGGTCATCGCCAAGGCCAGGATTACAACGGCCAGTTTCATACAATCCCTCCAGATAAAAATAATACGCCTGCTGCGGTTTCGGCGGCCGCGGGAAAAATTGCGGCAGGCCGTACGACAAGCAGGGGCGCGATTAGATCCCGATCCAGACACATTTAGCGAGAAAGTCTGCAAGAAAACTGCAATCGACCATAAATACCGGGACGCTGCGTGCTATCGTTTCGGTTTTTTGCAAAAGCGCGCCAAAAGCGCGTCTCCGGAGCCCCCATGAAATTCGTCCACCAGCGCGAGCACCTCAACGAAGACGATCTGGTCGTCATCGAGTGCTCCCAGCTCTGCAATATCCGTCTGATGAACGATGCCAACTTCCGCAGCTTCAAGAATGGCGGTCGTCACACTTACCACGGCGGCGCATTCGACAAATTCCCGGCCAAGATTACCGTGCCCAGCACCGGCTTCTGGAACATCACCCTGGATACCACGGGGCGCAAGACCGACAGCAACGGTGGACGCAAAACCGCCTTCACCCACTCGATCAAGATCGTGCGTCGCTCGACGTCGCGCCTGAGCTGAAGGAGTTTCCATGAGTCAGCCTACCCCAACGACCAAATACGCGGTCAGCTATAAGCTGAACGGTGAACGCCGCTTCGAGTTTGCCCAGCTGCAATCAAACTCGGTCGACAAAGCCAGGGCCGCCCTGGAAAAAATGCATGGCGCCAGCGACGACCACATCACCGACGTCAAGGTCAGTAAGGCGTTGTAAGCGATGGCCTGAGCACAATCACCTGAATCTGTAGGAGCGGCTTTAGCCGCGAGAGCGCCCTCCCGGAAAAAGCCGGTCCTACTCGTTCAAGCCGCAGCGGATCCCCAGCCGATCATCTCATGCGACACGAAACCGAAACTCCCGCCACCCTCGACCTGTTCGCCGACGATCAACCCCAACTCACCGGCACCGAACGGATCGGCCCGCAATCCGTCATTCTGCGCGGCTTCGCCCTGCCCCTGAGCGAAAGCCTGCTGCCCGCCTTGCGTACGGTCGTGCGGCAAGCACCATTCCGGCATCTGGTCACGCCCGGCGGCTTTACCATGTCGGCAGCAATGACCTGTTGCGGCAGTGTCGGCTGGACCTCGTCACGCCAAGGCTATCGCTACAGCCCCCAGGATCCGCACACCGGTTCGCCCTGGCCGCAGATTCCCGAAGAACTCGTGACCCTGGCCCAAGCTGCCGCTGAAGTGGGCGGCTTTCCCGGTTTCGTCCCCGACGCCTGCCTGATCAACCGCTATGTGCCGGGGGCGAAGATGTCCCTGCATCAGGATAAGGATGAAACCGATCACCGCTGGCCGGTGGTTTCCATTTCCCTGGGGATTGCCGCGATCTTCGAATTCGGCGGCTTCGAGCGCAGCGACAGGCCGCAACGACTGTCGCTGTTTCATGGTGATGTGGTGGTCTGGGGCGGCGTTGACCGCCTGCGCTTTCATGGTGTGCAGCCGATCAGGCAAGCCAGTCATCCGCTACTGGGGGAGCAGCGGATTAACCTGACTTTGCGCAAGGCGTTGTAGGGCGAACGCACATTTCAGGCAGGAGGTAATTGTGGGAGCCGTCCCGCCGCTAACGCTAACCGGGGCAAGGGGCAAATCTTGTGGGAGCGAATTCATTCGCGAAGAGGCCGGTACATACGATGCATCTTCATCGCCTGGAACACCGCTTTCGCGAATAAATTCGCTCCCACAATTCGCTTCCACAGAATTCGCCCGACAACTCCTGTCTTTTTAGCTAGGCCTCACTCCGACTCTTGGCCGGGCACTCGACCCGATGCAGGTTCAACGCGGTATTGATAATGCCGATATGGCTGAACGCCTGCGGGAAGTTGCCCAGCATGCGCTGGCTGCGCGAGTCGTACTGCTCGGACAGCAGGCCGACATCGTTGCACAGCCCGCACAGCCGGTCGAACAGCTGCCGCGCCTCGGCCTCGCGCCCCAGCAACACGTAGACATCGGCCAGCCAGAACGAACAGACCAGGAAGGTGCCCTCATGACCCGAGACGCCGTCGTCACTGCGCTCACTGTCATAGCGCAGCAACAGGCCGTTCTGCATCAGCTTGCGTTCTATATGCGCCACAGTGCCAATCACCCGCGGATCGTTGGCAGGCAGGAAGCCGGTCAGGGCGATTTGCAACAGGCTGGCGTCCAGCTCCTTGCCGCCGTAGGTCTGCACGAAGCTGCCCATTTGCGCATCGAAGCCGTGCTCGCAGACATCGGCGTGAATCTGGTCGGCCACGCCACGGTAATGCCGGGCCAGCTCACGCTCTTCTGCGGTCTTGGCAGACTGCTCGATCAGGCTGGCATTGCGGTCAAACGCGACCCAGGCCATGACTTTGGAATGGGTAAAATGCCGGGGCTCGGAGCGGATCTCCCAGATACCCTGATCCGGCTTGTGCCACACCTCTTCGAGAAACGGCATGATCACCTTGGAAATCGCCACACTGCGCGGCGGTCGTGGCAGGCCGCCCTTGACCGCCTGAATCATCGCATCGGCAACTTCGCCGTATACATCCAGTTGCATCTGGGTCGCCGCGCCATTGCCGATCCGCACTGGGCCTGAGCCTTCATAGCCCTTGAGCCAGGACAGTTCCAGCTCGGGCAGGCGCCGCTCGCCGCCCAGGCCATACATGATCTGGATCTGCTCCGGATTACCCGCCACCGAGCGCATCAACCAGGCGCGCCAGGCATTGGCTTCCTCAAAATAACCGAGGTTCATGAAGGCCAGCAGGGTCATGGTCGCATCCCGCAGCCAGCAAAACCGGTAATCCCAGTTGCGCTCACCGCCAATCTGCTCGGGCAGGGATGTGGTCACCGCCGCAACAATCCCGCCGGTGGGCAGGTATGTCATGGCCTTGAGGGTGATCAGCGAGCGCTTGACCTGTTCGGTCCATGGCCCGACATCGGGGCAGCGATTAGAGAACTCCAGCCAAAAGGCTTCGGCCTCCTTAAGTGCGCCTTCACCGTCCAATGCCTCGGCAATCGGCTCGTTGGAGGGCTGATGGCTGAGGGTAAAGACCCGCCGCTGGCCGCTTTCGACGCGAAAATGGCTGGTCGTATGATGGTCCATGGCCTCGAGTGCCGATGGCGTACGCAGCACCAGCATCTCCGGCCCGGCCACCGCCGTGAGGGTGTGGGGATCGTGCTTTTCCACCCAGGGCACGGAGCTGCCGTAATCGAAGCGGATAGTCAGGTCCATGGCGAACTTCACCTCGCCTTCCAGACCCTCGACGATGCGCACTACATGGTTGCCGGCACCCATGGGCATGAACTCGATCAGGCGGGCACGGCCGGTGTCAGTCTCGAATTGCGTCTGCAGGATCAGGGTGCCGTCCAGATAGCGCCGCTGGACATGCCGAACCTCCTGACTGGGGGCAATCTTCCAGCGACCATTATCGGTTTCGCCGAGCAAGGCAGCAAAACAGGCCGGCGAATCGAAACGCGGGAAACACAACCAGTCCAGCGAACCATCCCGCGCCACCAGGGCAGCGGTCTTGCAATTGCCCAACAGGGCATAGTCTTCAATCAGTGCAGCCATAAAACCTTGTCCACCCGAGGTCATGCAGCGCAATGCCACTCAATGCGGCAGGATGTATTGCTCGATTGCCATGGCTACGCCGTCCTGCAGATTGCTGCCGGTGACATGGTCAGCCTGGCTGCGTACGGCCTCCTCGGCCTGGCCCATGGCAATGGACAGACCGGCGCGGCGGAACATGGCAACGTCGTTGCCGCCATCGCCGATGGCCGCACTCTGCGCCAGCGGTACGCCCAGCAACTCGGCCAGTGAGGCCAGCGCCGAGCCCTTGTTGGCGTCCAGGGCGGTGACATCCAGATAGTAATCCTGAGAGCGCGCAGCGTGTGCCGTGCCTTCTATCAGCGGGTTGAGCTCGCCCTCAAGGCGCTTGAGCAATTCAAAGTCCTTGCTGGCGGCGACAATCTTGTCAGCCCGGTCCAGATAAGGCGCGAAGCTCTCTACCAGCACCGGGCCGTAACCCAGGGTGTGCTGCTCATGGGCGACATAATCGCCGTCGGGATCGAGCAGATACCATTGATCATCGGCAAACAGCCAGGCGGAGACTGGATGCCGGGCAAACAACTCGAGCGTGGTACGAGCGGCCGCCGGATCGATGCGATGGGCCAGCAACAGGCTGCCGTCGGGATTGATCAGGTTGCCGCCATTGAAGGCCACCGTGGGCAAATCGATGCCCAGGGCCTCGATCTGCTGACGCATGGCCCTCGGCGGGCGGCTGCTGGCCAGGGTGAAATGAATGCCTGCTGCGCGCAAACGGGCAATGGCGTCGATATTGGCCTGGCTCAGGCTGTGATCAGGGCGCAACAGCGTGCCATCGATATCGGAGAGCAGGAAACGGATGAGGGGTTGCGTCGAATCGCTCATCCGATGCTGTGCCATTCGCGGCCGTCGCGGGAAAGCAACTCATCGGCTGCTTCGGGGCCATCCTCACCGGCCTTGTACAGCTCGACCTTGGGATGCGCGGCCCAGGCATCGAGGAACGGTTGCACGGCGCGCCAGCCGTTTTCGATATTGTCGGCGCGCTGAAACAGCGTCTGATCGCCGGTCATGCAGTCATAGATCAGCGTTTCATAGCCGGTCGAAGGCTGCATTTCAAAGAAGTCCTTATAGGCAAAGCCCAACTCGATGTTCTGCAATTCCAGGGTCGGCCCCGGGCGCTTGGCCTGCAGGTCAAAAGACATGCCTTCATTGGGCTGGATCTGGATGCGCAGGTAGTTGGGCTTGAGCCGCTCGATATCGGTATCGCGGAACTGCGCGTAGGGCGCGTGCTTGAAACAGATAGCGATCTCGGTATCGCGCACGCTCATGCGCTTGCCGGTACGCAGGTAGAACGGCACGCCGACCCAGCGCCAGTTATCGATCATCACCTTGATAGCCGCAAAGGTCTCGGTATTGCTGGCGGGATCGACGCGATCCTCCTCGCGATAGCCCGGCACGGCCTTGTCACCCTTACCGCCGGCAGCGTATTGACCGCGCACCGAGTTGGCCAGGGCCTCTTTTTCGCTCCAGGGCCGAATCGCGCCGACGACCTTGGCTTTTTCCCCGCGTACGGCATCAGCGCCGAACGCCGCGGGAGGCTCCATGGCGACCATGGCCAGAAGCTGGAATAAGTGATTGGGCACCATGTCACGCAGGGCGCCGGTGGTTTCGTAAAAGCTGCCACGGGTTTCGACGCCGACGGTTTCCGCCGCCGTAATCTGTACGTGGTCGATGTAATGGTTGTTCCAGAAGGATTCGAACAGGCCGTTGGAGAAACGGCTGACCAGAATATTCTGCACCGTTTCCTTGCCCAGATAATGATCGATCCGATAGATCTGCTTTTCGTTCATGACCTTGAGCAGGCAGGCATTCAACGCCTGAGCGCTGGCCAGGTCGGAACCGAAGGGTTTTTCGATGACGACTCGCCGGAAGTACTCATCGCCCTCTTCCAGCAAGCCGCTTTTACCCAGGCGGGTGGCGACTTCACTGAAGAAGCGCGCCGCCGTAGCCAGGTAGAACACCGCATTGTCGGTGCCGTTACTCTTGATTCGGGCGGTGATGTCGCTGTACGTCGAATCGTCAAGAAAATCACCCTGTATGTAGCTAATGCGTCCGGCCAGATCGGCCCAGATCTTCGGATCCAGGACTTCGGCGCCTTCACTGCCTTTCTTTGCCGCCTCCTGGCGGATGAAATCCTCCAGTTTCTTGGCAAAATCGGCGTCGCTGATCGCATTGTGATCGACGCCGACGATGTGCAGCCCCTTGTCCACCAGACCATCTCGGGTCAGGTTGTACAGTGCCGGCATCAACAGTCGCTTGACCAGATCGCCATGGGCACCGAACAGAAACAAGGTCGTCGGTGGAGCTACTTCAGGTGTCTTCTTGCGGGATTCGTGCGTACGCGACAGCCCCATCGTTTATTTCCCTTCTTTATGACCACCAAAACCGAAGCGCATGGCGGACAACAATTTGTCGCCATACGTACTTTGTTGACGCGAGCGGAAACGGGCAAACAGTGCGCTGGACAGCACCGGAACCGGTACAGCCTGTTCCATGGCGGCTTCGATGGTCCAGCGACCTTCGCCGCTGTCAGCCACGGCGCCGGAATAGGCATCCAGTTTCGGATCGGTTGCCAGGGCGTCGGCGGTCAGGTCCAGCAGCCAGGACGAAACCACGCTGCCACGACGCCAGACTTCGGCGATGTCGGCCATGTTCAGGTCGAAACGCTGTTCCGGCGGCAGGTTTTCCGAGTTTTTCTGCTTGAGAATGTCGAAGCCTTCGGCAAACGCCTGCATCATTCCGTATTCGATGCCGTTGTGGATCATCTTGACGAAGTGACCCGATCCGGCGGGACCGGCATGGATATAACCGCGCTCGGCACGATCATCCGTGGAGTTGCGGTCCTTGGTGCGCGGCACGTCGCCGATACCCGGAGCCAGGGTGGCGAACAGCGGGTCAAGGCGCTCGACCACCGAGGCATTGCCACCGATCATCATGCAAAAACCGCGTTCCAGCCCCCAGACGCCGCCGGAAGTACCGACGTCGACATAGTGCAGGCCCTTCTGTTCGAGGGTCTTGGCCCGACGTACGTCGTCCTTATAGAAGGTGTTGCCGCCGTCGATGATCACATCGCCAGCTTCGAGCAATTGGCCGAGGGTCTCGATCGTGTCCTCGGTAGGCGCACCGGCGGGCAGCATGACCCAGATGGCACGGGGCTTTTCCAGGGCGGCGACCATGCCTGGCAGGTCGTTCACGGCGGTAGAGCCTTCACCGGCCAGGGTCTTGCGCGAGGCTTCGTCGCGGTCATAGACCACAGTCGTATGGCCATCGAGCATCAAACGCCGTGCAATATTGCCGCCCATGCGGCCCAGTCCAATAATCCCGAGTTGCATGTAGAGGTGCTCCTTGATTCATGAAAAGAAGTGCCTCTCTTTATAGCCCGGCACGCTCGATTCCGATGCGTGAAGGGTTAGTCCGGAGAGATTGGGTATCGGTTCCCTGAAAAGGGAATGCTAGACAGAAGCGTGCCTGATAATGCGTATTTTCGCGATCAGGAACGGTTCGTGACAATTAAAAATAAAAAAGTTCCATTCCAGCCCAAAAGAAATCAGAATCAGCGCCGATAGAGAGACACGCAACGACGATTTGTCAGGGCGCCAGGTCTTTCAGGTTGAATCCCGCCATTTGCGAGGTGAGCAATGGGCACAGTACTACCAGCAATCGCACCACAAACCCTGTATGTCACAGTCCGTCGCGACGAGCTGCGCAAGCTCAAGGAAGAACGCGAACAACTGCAGAACAAGGTCGCGCATCTGACACTGATGCTGCAACAGGCACAGCTGAGCAACACTGCAGCCCTGAACGCCTGATCCTTCTTCTCTTCGCGCCCTCCCCGCGGCAAGCCCAATCGGCGGCTTGCCCCACGTAACACCCTTTCGAACGCCAACGTCTTTTGTTGTCCGACCAGACATCTATTGTAACGCTCCCGACAGCACTTGGCCGCAGCGACTTCACCTCTGTGACACTTTTTTCACAACCCGATCGCGATACTGCGGCCTCTTTGTCACCTCGTCCGTGAGGATGGCGTGCGCAAGCGACTGAAATAGGCTGGAGTGCTTGATGTCTACAGTGAAACGGGGCGCTACGACCTCGAAAGGTTTTGACTGGGCCGGCGTGGCCTGGCTGTTCGTATTCTTCTGGTACTTCTCCGGTATCACCCAACTGCTGATTGTCTCCACCGGCACCTCCGGCTTCTCGGGCTTTCGCCAGGCCTTCGTGATGAGCGGCATCTGGCTGGCGCCGATGTTGCTGTTCCCGAACAAGACCCGTGCCATGGCAGCAGTCATCGGTGTCGTGCTGTGGGCGTGCTCCATGGCCAGCCTGGGCTACTTCTTCATCTATCAGCAGGAATTCTCGCAAAGCGTCATCTTCATCATGTTCGAGTCGAACATTTCTGAAGCGGGCGAATACATGACCCAGTATTTCGCCTGGTGGATCGTCCTGGCGTTCATTGCCCACACCCTGTTCTCGGTGTTCCTGTGGACTCGCCTGCGCCCTGTGTACATGCCCAGGGGCCGCGCAATGGTCGTCGCGGCGACCCTGCTGGTGGCGATTATCGGCTACCCCCTGGCCAAGCAACTGGCTCGCCATGACGACGTCGCCGGCGGCATCGAAGCCTTTGAGACGCGTATCGAGCCAGCCGTGCCGTGGCAGATGCTTGTGGCCTACCACCGCTACACCCAGCAACTGGACAACATGCAGGACATGCTGTCGAGCAGCAGCAAGGTCGCGCCGCTGAAAAACCTCAAGCAAGAACAGCCCGACGCGCCCAAAACACTGGTTCTGGTCATTGGCGAATCCACCAACCGCCAACGCATGCATCTATATGGCTATCCACGGCAGACTACCCCCAACCTGGACCAGCTCAAGGACCAGCTGCAGGTCTTCACTAACGTGATCACCCCGCGCCCCTACACCATCGAGGCGCTGCAACAGGTCCTGACCTTTGCTGACGAAGAGAACCCGGACCTGTACCTGAAGACACCGTCCATTGTCGGCGTGATGAAACAGGCGGGCTACAAGACGTTCTGGATCACCAACCAGCAGACCATGACCAAGCGCAACACCATGTTGACGACGTTCTCGGAACAAGCGGATGAACAGACCTATCTGAACAACAACCGCAATCAGAACGCCCGCCAGTACGACGGTGACGCCATCGAGCCGTTTGCCAAGGCCCTGAACGATCCAGCCCCGCGCAAACTCATCGTGGTCCACCTGCTCGGCACCCACATGAGCTACCAGTACCGCTATCCGCCGACTTTCGAGCAGTTTACCGACCGCAAGGGTGTGCCTGACGGCATCAGCGACAGCCAGCTGGAGCTGTATAACAGCTACGACAACGCCGTGCTGTACAACGACTTCGTGGTGTCCAGCCTGATCAAGGAATACGCCAAGGCCGACCCGAACGGCTTCCTGCTGTACCTCTCCGACCACGGCGAAGATGTCTATGACTCGCCGGGCCACAAGGTCCTGGGCCGTAACGAAGCTGCGCCGACCGTGCCGATGTACACCGTGCCGTTCATGGTCTATGCCTCGCCGAAGTGGCAGCAGACCCATAACTGGGACTTCAGCAGCATCAAGAGCCGCCCGTACACCAGTTCCCAGCTGATCCACACCTGGGCGCAACTGGTCGGCCTGAGCTTCGACGAACTGGACCCGACCCGCAGCCTGGTCAGCCTGGACTTCAAGGAACGCCCACGCATGATCGGCGATCCGTATACGAAGAATCTGCGGGACTTCACCCAGATTCAGTCGACCCAGCCAGCGCCTGTCGTGCCTACGCCTGAAGTCGCGAAGAAATAGCGCGGCCGAAACGGCCTGTAGGCGCTGCCGAAGGCTGCGAATGGGGTTCAGACCTCGTTCGCAGCCTTCGGCAGCGCCTACAGGTCAGCGTTCACAACATAACTTTCGCTCGCGCCTCAGAGCGCCTTCTGCCAGAACATCGCCTCGCCCATCTCCGGGTCCAGCGCATAACCGCCAAACCCCATCTTGCGATATGCACCCTGGGCCGCCACGTTGCCTTGCAATACTTCCAGGGTCAGCTTGCAGCAACCGCGCTGACGGGCGATTTCCTCGACCTTGGCCAGCATCTTCTGGCTGATGCCCTTGCCCCGCCACTGCGCGATCACCGCCACGTCATGGATATTGACCAGCGGACGACAGGCGAACGTGGAGAAGCCCTCGAAGCAATTGATCAGACCGACCGGCTGACCCGCCACGAATGCCAGTACGCTGAAAGCATGGGGCCGCTTGGCCAATTCACCGGCCAGTTGCTGCAGCGTATCGGCAGGCAGTGACTTGCCCCCGCCCATGACATCCTCTGCGTAGTGATTGAGCACAAAACCAATGGCATCGGCATGCACCGGGTTGCTGTAGCTCGCCTGTAATACCAGCACCTCTGGGGCTTCCATTTACAACCTCATTCTCAACATTCAATACAGATGGCCCTGACTGGATCGTACTTGCCGAGCCAGCCCTGCGGACGTCGATTCTATCGTGCCGCGCGCCAAAATGTTCCGAGCAGATCGTAGGAAATGTCTCTAACTGCGCAATGATCGTGCTTCGCCTGCACCGCGAAGCAGCGCAAAAGGCAATCAAGCAGATTCAGTGGCTGAAATCGGGCAGCGATATAGCGCTTTTGCGCTCTGCCTGGGCGCATTGTCAAACAATCCGACGACCGGTCATCCAGCCGTTTCGGCTCTGTTTCGACGCCCCAAAAAGGCGCAAAGGCGTGATTGCAGGCCTGGGCATTCTGCGGCTTGAGCCCTACAGACCAGCCGCCAATCCGTATGCCAGACATTTCCGAGAAAAAAAGTCGAAACTTCTGAATACGCCCCCGGTCAGCTAGTTAGAGCGCCTATGCTAATGGCTGGGCCTTGGTATTGGCGCCTTTTACCCCTGCACTGTCATCACACATACATTAAATGGGTATTGATCTTGCGTAGGGCTTTTGTGCCCGGCCACAGGAAGTGGCCACATAAGAACTCAATGTGCTGCACCGACACTGAATCAAATGGGAGAAATCGATGATAAGCGCCGCTGTCAAAACCCAACAGGGAGAGAGTTTTAATCAGCCGGCCAGCGAGCTGACTCATCTGCCGGTCTTCGCAACGACAAGCGTTCCACTGCTGCAACTGCCTACTTCACAGCCAACGATTTCGCAGATCAACAGGCGCAAAATCCTGTTCGTGACCTCCGAGTTGGCTGACCTGGTGAAAACCGGGGGCCTGGGCGATGTATCTGCTGCTCTGCCGCGAGCCATGCGTCACCTGCACGACGTCCGTGTGCTGATCCCCGGCTACCCGCAAGTCCTCAATAGTGGCAACCCGATCCATGTGATCAGTGAACTGGGTGGTTATGCCGCACTGCCGCCGTGCAAGATCGGCCGCATGGACATGAAGGACGGCCTGGTCATCTATGTATTGATCTGCCCGGAACTGTACGAACGCGAAGGTACGCCCTACGGCGACAACCACGGCCGTGACTGGGCCGACAACCATATTCGCTTTGCCCGCCTGGGCCTGGCCGCCGCTGACTTCGCCGCCGGCGCCGTCAAGACCCAATGGTGTCCTGAACTGGTTCACGCCCATGACTGGCCGGCTGGCCTGGCGCCCGCCTACATGCGCTGGCGCGGCCAGACCACGCCGAGCATCTTCACCATCCATAACCTGGCATACCAGGGCACCGTCAGCACTCATTCGAGCCGCGAGCTGGGGATTCCCGACGAAGCCCTGAGCAGTGAAGGCATGGAGTTCTACGGCAAGCTGTCCTTTATCAAGGCCGGCATGGCCTATGCCAGCCACATCACTACGGTCAGTGCGACCTACGCCAAGGAAATCGCTACGCCTGACTTCGGTTGCGGCCTGGAAGGCTTCCTGCAGAGCAAGGCGCAGAAAGGCCTGCTCAGCGGTATTCCCAATGGCATCGATTCGAGCTGGGATGCGGCCACCGACGAACACCTGATCTGCCGTTTTGCGCCCAATGAATGGCAGCGCAAGGAAATAAACGCCGACCATGTGCGCGAGCTGTTCGAGCTGGAACCGTCCAGCGGCCCGCTGTTTGCCGTGGTGTCGCGTCTGGTCTACCAAAAAGGCCTGGACCTGACCATCGGTGTCGCCGAGTACATCGTCAGCCAGGGCGGCCAGATTGCCGTGATCGGTCGCGGCGAACCGGAAGAAGAAGACGCCATGCGTGAACTGGCAGCGCGTTATCCCGGCCAGATTGGCGTGCGTGTCGGCTTCAATGAAACCGATGCCCGGCGCATGTTTGCCGGCAGCGATTTCCTGCTGATGCCATCGCGCTACGAACCTTGCGGCCTGAGCCAAATGTATGCCCAGCGCTTCGGTTCACTGCCGGTGGCACGCAATACCGGCGGGCTGGCCGACACCATCGAGGATGGCGTCACGGGCTTCCTGTTCAATGAATCCAGCGTGGAAAGCTACACCGAAGCCCTGAGCCGCGCGTTCAAGGTCTTCGCCAACCCTGCCCTGCTCAACGCCATGCGCTGCCGGGCAATGGCTGCACCCTTCAACTGGCATCAAGCGGTCGAACCCTATGCCGAGCTGTATCAGGATCTGTTGAAGAAAAACGCAGGTGTGACACTACATTACTGAAATAAGGGGACAATGGATGCCTCTGCGTACGGACGAGAGCTGGCGCCACGGCGCCGTGTTGCTGGATCCCGAGCATGTGCGGTTCGCCCTCTGGGCACCGGATGCCTATTACGTCAGTGTTGAAATAGAAGACGGCCGCTCTTTGGCCATGTTGCCGCAGAACGACGGCTGGTTTGTCCTTGAGACGCAATGCAAGGCCGGCAGCCGCTACCGCTACAACATCGATGGTGAACTGGAAGTGCCCGACCCGGCCTCCCGCGCACAAGTCGACGATGCGCACTCGCAAAGCATTGTCGTCGACCCGCTGGCCTATCACTGGCAGCACAGTGCCTGGCAGGGTCGCCCCTGGCATGAAGCGGTCATCTACGAGCTGCATGTGGGCAGCCTCGGCGGCTATACCGGGGTCGAGCTGCACCTGGCCCGCCTGGTCGAGCTGGGGGTGACGGCCATCGAGCTGATGCCCCTGGCGCAGTTCCCTGGCGAGCGCAACTGGGGTTACGACGGGGTCCTGCCCTACGCACCGCAGTCGTCATACGGCACGCCGGAACAACTCAAGCACCTGATCGATACCGCCCACGGCCTTGGCCTGATGGTCATTCTTGATGTGGTCTACAACCACTTCGGCCCCGACGGCAATTACCTGGGCAGCTACGCCAAGGGCTTTTTCCGCAGCGATATCAAGACGCCATGGGGCGACGCCATCGACTTCCGCCGCCGCGAAGTGCGCGACTACTACATCGATAACGCCCTGATGTGGCTGCTCGAATACCGCTTCGACGGCCTGCGCCTGGATGCCGTGCACGCCATCGACGATCCGACTTTCCTGCAGGAATTCGCCCAGCGCGTCAGGCGACAAATCGATGCGCCAAGGCATGTCTGGCTGATGCTGGAAAACGAACTGAATCAGGCCAGCCTGCTCGAACGCGGCTTCGATGCCCAGTGGAACGACGATGCCCACAACACCCTGCATGTGTTGCTGACCGGGGAAACCGACGCCTACTACACCGACTTCGCCAAGGAGCCTACGCAGAAGCTGGCACGCCTGCTCAGCCAGGGTTTCGTCTATCAGGGCGAGCCAACCCGTCACGGTCATACGCGAGGCGAGCCAAGCGGCCATCTGCCGCCCAGCGCTTTCATTATTTTCCTGCAAAACCATGATCAGGTCGGCAATCGCGCCTTTGGCGAACGGCTTTCCCAGCTGTGCCAGGGTCCGGCGCTGCGTGCCGCCACCGCCCTGCTCCTGCTGTCGCCAATGATCCCGCTGTTATTCATGGGTGAAGAATGGGCGGCCAGCGAGCCGTTTCTGTTTTTCACCGATCACCACGACGAACTCGCCGATGCGGTACGCGAAGGACGTCGGGCCGAGTTCGCCGAGTTCGCCGCCTTTGCCGATGAACAGCAGCGCGAGCGGATCCCCGACCCCAACGCCCTGCAGACCTTCGAACACTCGCGCCCGGCCCTGGATGCCCTGTATCTGGAAACCGACAAGGGTCAGGACCATCGCAGCTGGCAGACGCTGTACCAGCATCTGCTGGACCTGCGCCACCGTCATATCATCCCGCGCCTGCCGGGGGCTCAGGCTCTGGGGGCCGATATCCTCGGCGATGGCGCACTGTGCGCCCGCTGGCGCATGGGTGACGGACAGATCCTGCGCATCGACCTGAACCTCAGCGCCCATGGCGTTGACGCGGCAAAACTGGCCGAGGCCAACGTGCTGTTCCAGTCGGCCCCCGATTCAGTCGAACTTTCCCGCCGCGGCACCCTCAATGCCTACACGGCCATTGTCAGCCTGATAGCAAGTGATGTTCTGGAGGAACAGGATGAACAATGAGCAATTGCAGACCCTGGCCCATGAGGCCGGTCTGGCGGTCAATTGGATTGATGCCAACGGTCGGCCTCAGACCGTCAGCGACCCGGTGCTATGCAAGGTTCTCGAAAGCCTCGGCCACCCCGCCCATGACGACGCCGCCATCGACCAAAGCCTGCAACAGCTGCAGGCCGCGCGCTTGAGTCGCGGCGCCCCGCCGCTGCTGACTGTCGACCATGGCAGTGCGCTGGACCTGTCCGCCTGGTTCACGCCACACACCCCCTTCGTCCTGCATCAGGAAGACGGCTCCACACTGGAAGCGCAACTGACCGCCCAGGCCGAGTTGCCTGCCCTGGCCGCCGTAGGCTATCAACAGTTGGCGATTGCCGGGCAACACCTGACCATCGCCGTCGCCCCGGCCACTTGCTATAGCCTGGCCATGGCCACCGATCAGCGCGTACCCAGGGCATGGGGCCTGACGGTGCAGCTGTACTCGTTGCGTCGCGAAGACGATGGCGGCTTCGGCGATACCCAGGCCCTCGAAACCCTGGTGCGCGCTGCCGGTGAGCGCGGCGCCGATGCCGTGGCCATCAGCCCGCTGCATGCCATGTTCGCCAGCGATACCCAGCGTTTCAGCCCTTACTCACCGTCCAGCCGCCTGTTTCTCAACAGCCTGTATTGCTCCCCCGGCATCATCCTTGGCGAACGCGCCCTGCGTGCCGCCATCGAACGCACCGGCCTGGCCGATGAACTCAAGCGCCTGAGCGAACTGCCTCTGGTCGACTGGCCCGTTGCCGCACACACCAAATGGCTGTTGCTGCGCGCGCTGTTCGAAGACTTCAGCGGCGGTGAACATCCGCTGCACGAAGACTTCAACAGCTTCCGCCACAGCGGCGGCGAGGCGCTGGAAAACCACTGCCGTTTTGAAGCCCTGCGCGATGCCAGTGCCAGCCTTGGCATCAGCGACAATTGGCACGAATGGCCCGTCCCGTTCAAGGATCCACGCAGCGAAGCCATTGCCGAATTCGCCAACGAAAATAGTGTGCAGATCCGCTTCCATGCCTTCGCCCAATGGCTGATCGCCCGCGGGCTTGAGCGCGTACAGCATGCAGCGCGCAGCGCCGGTATGAGCGTCGGGTTAATCGCAGACCTCGCGGTGGGCGCCGATGGCGCCGGCAGTCAGGCCTGGAGCCGTCAGGATGAATTGCTCTCGGCCCTGACCGTGGGCGCGCCGCCAGACATTCTCAATCGCAGCGGGCAAAGCTGGGGCATCTCCGCGTTTTCTCCCGAGGGTTTGCAGCGCAACGGCTTCCGCGCCTTTATCGAAATGCTGCGGGCCAATTTCGCCCATGCCGGCGGCCTGCGCATCGACCATGTCATGGGTCTGCAACGCCTGTGGGTGGTGCCCCTCGGTTCGCCGCCCAGCGAAGGTGCCTACCTGAATTACCCGCTGGACGATATGCTGCGCCTGCTTAGCCTGGAGTCCTGGCGGCACAAGGCGATCGTGCTCGGCGAAGACCTCGGCACAGTCCCCGAAGGTCTGCACGACAAGCTTTCGGCTCGCGCCATCCTGGGCATGCGCGTGTTGTTGTTCGAACAGCACAACGCCCACTTCAAGCCTATCCTCGACTGGTCCGCCGACGCATTGGCCACCACCAGCACCCATGATCTGCCGACCCTGGCCGGTTGGCTCAGCGAGCTGGATATCGAGTGGAACAGCCGCCTTGGGCACGTCGACGCCCTGAGCGAGAAGCACTGGCGCGAAGGTCGCGAGCACGAAATCAAGGGCCTGCGCCGGGCACTGGCGCAGAACAATCATGATTTCGACGCCGCGAACGCCGACGACGCCCAGATCATCGACGCCAGTATCCGCTACCTGGGTCATACCCGCGCGCCATTGGTGTTGTTGCCCATAGAAGACGCCATGGGCGTGCTGGAGCAAGCCAACCTGCCCGGCACCATCGACACCCACCCCAACTGGCGACGTCGACTGGCGGGGGACTGTGCGCGTCTGCTGGACAACGAAGACGCCGCGCGTCGCCTGGAAATACTTTCCCAGTCCCGTCTGCAAGCGGGGGATCGTGATCGATGAGTGTCATTGCGCCCCTGCGCGCTACCCAGCGCCTGCAATTCCATAAAGACTTCACCCTGGATGACGCCATCCCTCTGGTGCCGTACTTCGCCAGACTCGGCATCAGCCATATCTACGCCTCACCTCTGTTGCAGGCCCGGGCCGGGTCCATGCACGGTTACGACGTGGTCGACCCACGGCTGATCAACCCGGAACTGGGTGGCGAAGACGCCCTACGCCGCCTCGTCGCTGCTCTGCGCGAACAAGGCATGGGCCTGATCCTCGATATCGTCTCCAACCATATGGCGGTGGGCGGCTCGGACAATCCCTGGTGGCTGGACCTGCTGGAATGGGGCCGCAGCAGCCCGTACAAGGACTTTTTCGATATCCAGTGGCACTCCCCCGACCCGTTGCTCAAGGGCCAACTGCTGCTGCCGTTCCTCAGCACCGATTACGGCACCGTGCTCCAGGCCGGCGAAATTCCCCTGCGCTTCGATGCCGCCCAGGGCACCTTTCATATCGAGCACTATCAGCACCATTTCCCCATCAACCCGATTACCTATGGCGACCTGCTGCAAGGCAGCGACGAGCCGCGCCTGCAGGAGATCGGCCAGCGCTTTACTGCGCTGGACCAGTACCCCCAGGCCTACGAACGGGCGCGCCAGGCCAAGACCGAACTGGCAGCACTGGCCAGGGATCCGGCAGTGGCCAAGGCCATCGAGGCGATCCTCGAACATTACGACTCGCGCAACGAAGCCGGCTTCCAGCGCCTGCACGCGTTGCTCGAAGCCCAGCACTATCGCCTGGCCAGTTGGCGCACCGCGGGTGATGACATCAACTGGCGGCGTTTCTTCGATATCAACGAGCTGGGCGGTTTGCGGGTCGAGCGGGCCAATGTCTTCGAAGCCACCCATGGCAAGATATTTCAGCTGATCAGCGAAGGTCTGGTCGATGGTTTGCGCATCGACCATATCGACGGCCTCGCCGACCCACGGGGCTACTGCCGCAAGCTGCGTCGTCGGGTCAACGCCCTGTTGAGTCAACGCCCTGCCGCTACGCAACTGCAACACCTGCCGATCTTCGTCGAGAAAATCCTCGGCGCCGATGAAGAGCTGCGCCGGGACTGGGGTGTGGATGGCACCACTGGCTACGAGTTCATGAACCAGGTCTCGCTGCTGCAACACGCCCCAAAGGGCCAGCCTGCCCTGGCCAGCCTGTGGAGCCGCATCAGCGAGCGCACTGCCGACTTCGATCAGGAAGTGCTGGTCGCCCGTGACCTGGTGCTGCATGCCACCCTGGCCGGGGATTTCGAAAGTGTCGCCCAGGCCCTGCTGCAAGTAGCGCGCAGCGACCTGATGAGCCGCGACCTGACTCTCGGCGCCATCCGCCGCGCCCTGCTGGCCCTGATCGTCAACTTCCCGATCTACCGCACCTATATCAGCGCCTGTGGCCGCTCGACTCTCGATGACCTGTTTTTCCAACAGGCCATGGACGGCGCGCGCAATACCCTCAGCGAAGCCGACTGGCCGGTGCTCGACTACCTGCAACGCTGGCTCGGTGGCATCGCCTGGCGTGATTTGCCGGTGGGCCGTCTGCGCAAGCTGTATCGCCATGCTTGCGTGCGCTTTCAGCAACTGACGTCGCCGGTAGCCGCCAAATCGGTAGAAGACACCTCGTTCTATCGCTCGGCGGTGCTGCTGTCGCGCAATGACGTCGGCTTCCACCCGCAGCACTTCAGTGCCGAGCCCGAGGCGTTTCATCAGGCCTGCATCGCCCGTCATGAATACTTCCCCGACAACCTGCTGGCCACGGCGACCCACGACCACAAGCGTGGCGAAGACAGCCGCACGCGTCTGGCGGTACTGAGCGAATGTGCTGATTGGTATGGCGAACAGGTCGAGCGCTGGCGGCAACTGGCGACGCCTTTGCGTGGCGACGGCGCAAGTATCAGCCCAGGGGATGAGCTGATGCTGTATCAGGCCTTGCTTGGCAGTTGGCCGCTGGATCTGACTAGCGAAGCAGACTACAAGGCCTATGCTGAGAGGTTGACACGTTGGCAGGAAAAGGCCTTGCGCGAAGCCAAGCTACAAAGCAGCTGGAGTGCACCCAACGAAGCCTATGAAAGTGCTTGCCGTGGCTTTCTCAATGGCCTGCTGCTGGAACCCGAAGGCTTGGCCCTGCGTCAGTCCATCGGCGCCACGGCCAACCGTATCGCCGCGACCGGAGCCTTGAACAGCTTGGCGCAAACCTTGCTTCGTATGACAGTACCCGGTGTACCGGATCTGTATCAGGGCTGCGAGTTCTGGGACTTCAGCCTGGTCGACCCGGACAACCGGCGGCCAGTGGACTATGCCCGGCGCCAGGCAGCCTTGAGCGAAACCAGCGACGTGGCTGAACTGCTGAATCATTGGCAAGACGGTCGCATCAAACAACAACTGATTGCCCGAGTGCTCACGCTTCGGGCCGAACATCCGGCGTTGTTCCGTCATGGGGGGTATCAGGCCCTGCAAGTGACAGGCAGCCAAGCCGGGCAAGTCATGGCATTCGCTCGAATCCACGAGGGTGAGCGGGCCATTGTTGTAGTGCCACGCTTGATCCATGAACTATTGGGCACTGCCCAAACTCCATTGATTACTGCCGACAGTTGGGGCGACACACGAGTCATCTTGCCGTTCGCTGATTCGAATCAAAGTTGGAAGGGACTTTTCTCTGAGACCGTAGTCACAACTGACAAGGCGCTGTTGCTCAGCGCAGCGTTCAAGAACTTTTCTGCCAATTTGCTAATTCAATCTTTGTAATACCTGGGAGTGTCGAGATGAGTGCCGACGAAAAAAGAATCCGCGAATTCGCGTATCAAATCTGGAAATCCGAGGGCGAGCCTCACGGCCAGGATGCACGCCACTGGGAAATGGCGCGCAAGCTTGCAGAAGCCGAAGCCCTGGCGCCGGACAAGTCCACCACACGCAAGGCCGCCAAGCCAAAACTGCCCAAGGTCGACGGAGTGACCGAGCCCAAGACAGCTGCCAAAGCCCCGGCCAAAGCGGCACCCAAGCCTGCCCCGGCCAAGCCGAAAGCGGCGCCTGCGGCGGCCAAACCAGCGCCTGCTGCGGCAAAACCTGCTCCGGCGCCAGCCAAACCGGCCGCCCCTGCGGCAAAACCGGCAGCGCCGGCCGCCGCGAAACCGGCACCTGCCGCAAAAAAACCGGCACCTGCCAAGAAACCTGCAGCCAAACCACCCGCGCCATGACTCACAGCGGGGTAACCGCTGTTCAATAGCCCGGCGAGCATCCTCCATGCTTGCCGGGCTGAATCCACTTTGACCCAGATTTTGTTGAAGCGCCCGCGCTTCGATATCGGCTTCGGCCGCCCTCGGAAAAGCTTTTGACGTCAGGAACGATTATGAGTACTCGAAACGCCAGCACCGCAAAAAAGGACACCCACAAAAGCAGTTCCAGCACCGCTGAGCCGACCGCTACAACGTCGCGCATCCGCGAAGGCCTGCCCTTCCCTCTGGGCGCCAATTGGGACGGTCTGGGCGTCAACTTCGCGCTGTTCTCCGCCAACGCCACCAAGGTCGAACTGTGCCTGTTCGATTCCACCGGTGAAGTCGAGCTGGAACGTATCGAGCTGCCGGAATACACCGATGAAATCTTCCACGGTTACCTGCCGGACGCCCACCCGGGTCTGATCTACGGCTATCGGGTCTACGGCCCGTATGACCCGAAGAACGGTCATCGCTTCAACCACAACAAACTGCTGATTGACCCCTACGCCAAGCAACTGGTCGGCAGCCTGAAATGGTCCGAAGCGCTGTTCGGCTACACCATCGGCCACCCCGATGGCGACCTCAGTTTCGATGAGCGCGACAGCGCGCCGTTCGTACCCAAAAGCAAGGTCATCGACCCGGCCTACACTTGGGGCCGCGACCAGCGGGTCAGCGTGCCCTGGGACCGTACCGTGCTCTACGAGACCCATGTACGCGGTTACACTATGCGTCACCCGTCCGTTCCAGACGAGCTCAAGGGCACCTTTTCCGGGCTGATGGTCGAGGATGTGATTCAGCATATTCGCAAGCTGGGCGTGTCTTCGGTGGAGCTGCTACCAATCCATGCCTTCGTCAATGACCAGCACCTGCTGCAAAAAGGCATGACCAACTATTGGGGCTACAACAGCATCGCCTTCTTCGCCCCGGACCCGCGCTACCTGGCCCATGGCAAGATCGCCGAGTTCAAGGAAATGGTTGCGCACATGCACCATGCCGGGCTCGAGGTGATTCTCGATGTGGTCTACAACCACACCGCCGAAGGCAACGAACTGGGCCCGACCCTGTCTATGCGCGGCATCGACAACTCCTCGTACTACCGCCTCAATGCCGATGACAAGCGCTACTACATCAACGATTCCGGCACCGGCAACACCCTGGACCTGAGCCATCCGTGCGTGCTGCAACTGGTCACCGACTCGCTGCGCTACTGGGCCACGGAGATGCACGTGGACGGCTTCCGCTTCGACCTGGCAACCATCCTCGGCCGCTACCGCGACGGCTTTGACGAGCGCCACAGTTTCCTCGTCGCCTGCCGTCAGGACCCGGTGCTGCGCCAGGTCAAACTGATTGCCGAACCTTGGGACTGCGGCCCGGGCGGCTATCAGGTGGGGCGTTTCGCACCGGGCTGGGCCGAGTGGAACGACAAGTTCCGCGACACCGTACGGGCCTTCTGGAAAGGCGACGAAGGCCAGTTGGCCGACTTTGCCGCACGCATGACCGCTTCGGGCAACCTGTTCAACCATCGCGGGCGCCGGCCTTATGTCTCGGTGAACTTCGTCACCGCTCACGACGGCTTTACCCTGCATGACCTGGTGTCCTACAACGATAAACACAACGAAGACAACGACGAGAACAACCAGGACGGCAGCAATAACAACCTGTCGTGGAACCATGGTGTCGAAGGGCCTACCGACAACAAGGAGATCAACGAGCTGCGCCTGCGCCAGATGCGCAACTTCTTCGCCACGTTGCTGTTCGCCCAGGGCACGCCAATGATGGTCGCCGGTGACGAATTTGCCCGCACCCAGCACGGCAATAACAACGCCTATTGCCAGGACAGCGAAATCGGTTGGGTCAACTGGGATCTGGATGAGGACGGCAAGTCTTTGCTGGACTTCGTCAAGCGCGCGACCAAGCTGCGCCAGACCTACCCGATCCTGCGCCGTAACCGCTTTCTGGTAGGCGACTACAACGAGGCCATCGGGGTCAAGGACGTCACCTGGCTGGCGCCGGATGGCAAGGAAATGGGCATCGAGCAGTGGGAAGACCGCAATGCCCGTTGCATGGGCATGCTGATGGACGGCCGCGCCCAGGAAACCGGTATCCGTCGCCCAGGTGGCGATGCGACCCTGCTACTGGTGGTCAACTCCCATCACGACGGCGTCAACTTCACCCTGCCGCCGGTGCCAGAAGGCAAGGACTGGAAGTGCCTGCTCGACACCAACCGCCCGGATATCCACGGCCAGGAGAGCTTCGAGTTCGATAGCCACTACACGGTAACGGCGCGCTCGCTGCTGCTGTTTGAGTTGCAGCACAAGAACGCCTGATAAATCACGAGCGGCACTTTGTTGGATGCGCCCTGATTGTCTGAATCAGGGCGCTTTCTGTGGGACCGGCTTTAGCCGGGAAGTCGTAGGCATGATCGATACATTTCTATCGTCGGCCATAATGTCTTCCCGGCTAAAGCGGTCAGTTGGCCCGCGCCAACTCCAACCGATGCAGTCGGCCCATGCTCAGGAACGCCAGCGCCCCGAGCAGCGCATGCCCCGCCACCACATACAGCGCCCCTTCAAAGGAGCCTGTCGCCTGAACGATGTAGCCGATGATGATCGGCGTGAAGATCCCGGAAATATTGCCGAACATATTGAACAGCCCACCCGCCATGCCGGTGATCTGTTTCGGCGCCGTGTCCGAGACCAGGGTCCAGTCCACCGCCACCACGCCCTTGCCGAAAATGGCCATGGACATCAGCAGCGTCACCACCCACACCGAATCAGTGAAGTTGCACAACACCAGGGTCGCGCCCATGCTCATGCCGCACACCAGGGGGATCTTGCGCGCCACGGTCAGGGACACCCCGCGCCGTAGCAGCACGTCACAGATGGTCCCGCCGCACAACGCCCCCAACAGCCCGCAGATACCGGGAATCGCCGCAATGGCCCCGGCTTCCATGATGTTCAGGCCACGGCCCTTGACCAGATAGATCGGGAACCAGGTCAGGAAGAAATACTGCAACGAGGTATCGCAGTATTTGCCCAGATAAATCGACCACATCATCGGGCTCTTGAGCAGTACTTTCAGGTCGGAGAACTTCGGCCGAAACGCATCCTTGGCCTTGGGTTTATCCATATCGACGTCGGCCCCGCCACTGCGGATGTGTTCCAGCTCCGCGGCATTGACCAATGGATGCTCAGTCGGGCCCTTGACCAGCTTGAACCAGATCAGGCTCACCACAATACCCAGCCCGCCCATGAACCAATACACATGCTCCCAACCGTAGGTGTGGGCGATAAAGCCCATCAACGGCGCCAGCATGACCACCGACAGGTACATCGACGAGTTGTAGATCACCGTCGCCAGACCACGCTCCTGCAACGGGAACCAAGCGGCAACGATACGGTTATTGGCCGGGTACACCGGCGCCTCGATCAGCCCCAGCAAAAAGCGCAGGACAAACAGCATGGCGACGGCAACCGACACCGAGAAAAAGCCGATCATGCCCTGGGCCACGGTAATGGTGGACCAGAGAAACAACGAGACGCCGTAGACCCGCGCCGAGCCGAACTTGTCGAGCAGCCAGCCGCCAGGTAACTGGCCCAGCACATAGGCCCAGGCAAACGCGGAGAAGATATAACCCAGGGTGATGGAATTGATTCCCAGGACCTGAGTCAGTGCAGTGCCGGTGATGGACAGCGTGGCCCGGTCACCGACATTGATCGCCGTGACGATGAACAGCATGGCCAGGATGTAATAGCGCACCTTGCTACGTGCGGCTGTTGCGGCAACGGCGGCGGCCGGGGAATCTGCAACGTTGGAATGATCCACATGAAAGTCCTCTTCTTATCTTTCTTATGATTGGGGCTTAACGGGTGCGACTTTGCCTGGATGGGAGCAAATTCTGTGGGAGCGAATTCATTTGCGACGAAGCCAGTACATTCGACGCATACCTATCGTCTGAAACACCGCTTTCGCGAATGAATTCGTTCCCACAAGTCGTCCCCAAAAATATCTCAAGGGTTATGGGCGAATACCCACTTCCACCTCTTGCGCGGTCCAGACCTTGACCTGTTCGCTCATGGACAGGCCCAGGCCCGGACGGGTCGGCACCAGCATGCGGCCGTCGCGGGTTTCCAGGCGTTCGTTGAACAGCGGCTCCAGCCACTCGAAATGCTCGACCCACGGCTCGGTCGGATAGGCCGCCGCCAGGTGCACATGCAGCTCCATCGCGAAGTGCGGTGCCAGCATCACACCGGCCTGCTCGGCCATGGCCGCAACTTTCAGGTATGGCGTGATACCGCCGACGCGAGGCGCATCGGGCATCAGGAAGTCAGCGCCGCGCAGCTTGATGAACTCGGCGTGCTCGGCGACGCTGGTGA
Source organism: Pseudomonas sp. JUb42 (assembly GCF_024807945.1). Classification (GTDB taxonomy): domain Bacteria; phylum Pseudomonadota; class Gammaproteobacteria; order Pseudomonadales; family Pseudomonadaceae; genus Aquipseudomonas. The sequence continues at coordinate 345,166 of NZ_JANUFD010000005.1, forward strand.
GCATTTCCCCGGTGGCGATCGGCGTATCGAACTGTTGCGCCAGGGCCGCATGGCCTTCGGCGTCGTAGCAGTCCAGGGGCTCTTCAATCCAGATCAGGTTGAACTCTTCGAAGCGCCGGCACATACGCTGGGCGGTCGGGCGATCCCACTGCTGGTTGGCGTCGACCATCAACGGAAAATTGTCGCCCAGGTGCTTGCGCACGGTGCTGACCCGATGCAGGTCGAGGGCGCAGTCCGGCTGGCCGACCTTGAGCTTGATACCGCCAATACCTTTCTCGCGGGACATATCGGTGTTGTGCAGCAGTTGCTCCAGGGGCGTGTGCAGGAAGCCGCCGGAGGTGTTGTAGCAGCGTACGGAATCACGCTGGGCGCCGAGCAGGCGGGCCAGGGACAGGTTGGCGCGCTTGGCCTTGAGGTCCCACAGGGCGACGTCGAAGGCGCCGATGGCCTGGGTCGACATGCCGCTGCGGCCCACCGAAGCACCGGCCCAGCACAGCTTGGTCCACAGCTTGGCGATATCGCTGGGGTTCTCACCGATCAGCGCCGGGGCGATTTCCTTGGCATGCGCGAACTGGCCAGGGCCACCGGCGCGCTTGGAATAGCTGAAACCCAGACCGCGATGACCATCGACCGTTTCGATTTCAGCGAACAGGATGGCGATTTCGGTCATCGGCTTCTGCCGCCCGGTGAGCACCTTGGCATCACTGATCGGGTTGGCCAGGGGCAGGAACACTGAGGACACCCGGACCCAGGCAATACGATCGTCATCGGAGGATTTGAGGTTTTGTTGTTGTGCGAGCATGAGGGCTCTCCTTGGGGCAAATAAAAGGCTTGTCATGACGTTGTGGGAGCGAGGCTTGCCCGCGAAACAGTCGCTGCGGTGTACCTGCCAGACCGAGGTATCGTTCTTCGCGGGCAAGCCACGCTCCCACAGGGCTACCAAATTGCAGTTATTCAGTCAGTTATGAGTTGGCTGGGCCGCGACAGCAGGCTGCGGCTCATCCTCACCATCATCAATTTCCAGGCGCTTGAGCGGCCCGACGATAAACAGGTAGGCAAAGGCGCCGAGCAGGCCCATGGCACCGACGTACAGCAGCGCCGAGTCGAAAGAGCCGAGCTGATTGACCAGCACACCAATGGCGATGGGGGTGACGATGCTGGCGATGTTGCCGCAGAAGTTGAACATCGCCCCGCTGATGCCCATGGCCCGTTTCGGCGAAACATCACCGACGATGCACCAGCCCAGGTTGCCGACGCCCTTGGCGAAGAACGCCACCGACATCACCAGGATCACCAACGGCACCGATTGGGTGTAGTTGGCGACAACGATGGTGCTCGACAGCAACAGTCCGCAGATGATCGGGGTCTTGCGGGCGGCGGTCAGGCTGAAGCCTTTCTTGAGCATCCAGTCCGACCAGATGCCGCCGATCATGCCGCCCAGGCAGCCGGCAATCGGCGGGATCGCCGCGACCAGGCCGACCTTGAGCATGGTCAAGCCCTTGGCTTCGATCAGGTAGGTGGGGAACCAGGTCAGGAAGAACCAGGTGATGGAGGTCAGGCAGAACTGCCCTAGATAGACGCCGAGCATCATGCGGTTCCCACCAATGGCGCGAACCCGCTTCCAGCTGAAGGGCGTCTTCACGTCACCCATATTGGGCAGGCCACCACCGGCTTCGATGTAGTCGATTTCGGCCTGATTGGCGCGCTTATCCTTGCGCGGCTCATGAACCATCTTGAACCACAGCAGGCCGATCAGGATCCCGGCGCCGCCGGTCCAGAAGAACACATGCTGCCAGCCGAAACTGTTGAGCAGCAGCACCATCAACGGTGTGAACGCGGCCAGGGCAAAGTATTGCGCCGACTGGAAGATCGCCGTGGCCAGGCCACGCTCGTGACGCGGAAACCACATCACCGTCAGGCGGTTGTTGGCCGGGAACGCCGGGGATTCGGCCACGCCCATCAGGAAGCGCAGGACGAACAGCGCCAGGAAGGCCGAGCTGAACATGTCCACGTAACCCTGCAGGAAGGTCAGTGCCGACCAGATGATCAGGCTCATGCCCAGCACTACGCGGGAACCGAAGCGATCGAGGACGATACCGCCAGGAATCTGCATGCTGGTATAGGCCCAGCCGAAGGCAGAAAAGGCGATGCCCATGGTGATCGCGTCAAAGCCCAGATCGCCGCGCATGGCGGGTGCGGCGATGGACAGGGTGGCGCGGTCCACGTAGTTGAAGACGGTGACGATAAAGATCATCGCGAGGATGAGATAGCGGACGTTGGTCCTCGCTATCGACGGCGTAGGAATGCTCACTGTTGTTGTCCTTATTGTGTGGTGTTGCAGTGCTGGCCTGCCCTTCTCCAAGGTCTTTGTGATTGTAATGATTGCGCAATCATAACAACTTCAAAAAAAAGGTACTGCGCGGCAGGCAGATCACCTTGGGGCCGATCTTACACTGATTGCGCAATCATTCAACGCCACAAAACAAGGTTTTTTAAAAAAACGAGATCAGGTACTTTGCCGATCGATCAAGGTAAAGCCAGTGTCGACGCGCACCGGGTCGTGGCTGCCTTCGGGGTATTTGAAGCGATCCAGCAGCGCTTGGGCGACATATTGGCCGATCTTGCTGCCATCGACGCGAACGGTGGACAGCGCCGGATAGACCTGCGCGGCGCTGCTCAAGTCGCCGAAGCCCATGACCGCCAAGTCGCTCGGCACCTGCAGGCCGCGGCTGGCGGCTTCGGCGAGAATGCCCTGGGCAATGGTGTCGGAACTGCATACCACGATATCCGGGCGCTCGCCCTGATCAAGCAGCGCCTTGAGCCCTTCCCTGCCGACCTCAAGAGTCGCCGGAGGGGTCATGACCTGCATCGGCACCTGTTCGATGCCATGACGCTGCAACTCGGCAATCAGACTGTGGCAGCGCCGCAGCCCCCGGGGGTCGCTGATGGTCACCACGGCAAAGCGCTTGTAACCTTTGCCGAGCAGATGCCGCGCGGTTTCTTCGCCCACTTGCTCATGAGAGAACCCTACCAGCATGTCCAACGGCTGCTCACTGAGGTCCCAGGCCTCCACCACCGGAATGCCCGACTGCGCCAGGCGCAGGCGGCTGGACTCGGTGTGCAATGTGCCGGTCAGAACAATACCGTCCGGACGACGCCCCAGCACCGCTTCGAGCAGTTTCTCTTCCTGTTCGGCGGAATAACCGGTCAGCCCCAACAAGGTCTGGTAGCCCGCCTCGGTCAGACGGTCCATCAGCGCCTGCACTGTATCGGCGAAGATGGAGTTGGCAATGGTCGGCAGAAAGATCGCCACCAGACGGCTCTTGTTACTGGCCAGGCCACCGGCCAGCATGTTCGACACATAACCGGTCTTGCGCACGGCTTCGCGAACCTTGTCGCGGGTCTCCTCACTGACCAATTCGGGGCGATGCAAGGCCCGGGAAACCGTCATGGGCGAAACCCCGGCAACCTTGGCAACATCGATCAGGGTAAGGCTGGAAGCTTTTTTCGGCAGGGACAGGTCCATGGCGACCGTGGACTTTCCGGATTTCTTCGGCATGGGGTTTCCGGGTTCGAAGCGCTACGGGGTAACGGCGGGAAGCGAATTTACCAAAGCTGCGCGTTGCACGCACGAAAGCAAATCAGCGGCACGATTTTTGTGGGAGCGAATTCATTCGCGAACAGGTCGTTCAAACGATAAACATGCATCGAATGTCCCGGCCCTTCGCGAATAAATTCGCTCCCACACAGCGTCCGTGCATGGCCACAGCAAAGGGAGCTGCAGCCAATAACCCTTAAAGCCCTGCACTGGCCTGTGCAGACCCGCCCTGATCACGATGCGCCGTCTGCATCCCGGCCAGCTCCGATACGCCCAGAGCGCTGTCGAAGAACTGACCGGCATCGGAGCTCAGTTGCCGATGGATATCTTCACGGTCCACGCCCACGCGGTCGTTGCACATCACCGGAATGGTCGCCCGTTGCTCGTCGGTGCATGGTGCCATGAACACAAAGTGCCCTGCCCCGGCCAGCAGCTTGAACTCCGGGCTCTTGGGCAGCTTGCGCGCCAAGGCCTGGGCGTTCTTGTCCAGGGCCAACAGCTCATCGCCATCACCGGCATACATCAGCACCGGCACCTGCACATCACTGAGGGTCTGGCGGCCGAACATCAGGCTCAACGGCGCCATCAGCATCAGGGCACGGACCCTTGGGTCGGCCTTGGCGTGCAGGTCTTCACGGTCGACCAGCAGCTCGCCCCGGGTTTTGCAGGCGTCGCGGTCCTGCGGACGTTCGATGCAGTATTCACGCAAGCGTTGCAGGTCCGGCTGGGCACCCGCGAGGATCAATGCAGTCTCACCGCCAGCGGAATAGCCGATCACCCCGACCTGACGCGGGCTCAGGTAAGGCGACAGCATGGGATCGACCAGCGCGGCGCTGATGGCTTCGGAAATCTGCAGGGGGCGGCCGTACAGGTTGCTCAGGGCACCCAGACGGCTGTGATCGAGATAGTTATCGCCGGGGTGCAGCACTGCGACCACCACAAAACCCTGGCGCGCCAGGGACGTGGCCAGGTCGTGCAGCGCAAGCGGCGTACCAGTGTTGCCGTGGGACAACATCAACAGTGGGAAACGGCCCATGGCGATATGGGCATCTTCGCCAGCGTGGAGTTCATAGCCCTGGACTTTGGTGACCTGTTCGTCGTCCGTGGACGGATAGAAGGCAATGGCCTTCATCGGCTGGGAATCCAGGGGATCGAGGAAGCTCAACTCGTGGAAACCCGCACTCCATTGCTCCTCGGCCTGCACTTGCACCGAAATCAGGCTATCGAGCAGACACACCAGCATCACTGCACAAAGACGTACCATCGTCAGGCCCTACCCCTTCCAAGTTCGAACTGCTACCCCACCCATACCACACGGCAAACCCGCCAACGGCGCACTTATCGCACCTTCATGGGATACAGCCCTGCACAAGTCGGGCCAGATACCCACTACAACTTTTCACACAGGTAAAACTGATAAGTCGGTCAAGCTTCAGGGCGTTATCTTACTTTCGATAAGGAAACGTCGTTCGTAACGAAATCGTAAATCCTGGAGCCTCAGCGGAATTGACCGCTGCCGCAGCAGAAAACTCCGTCGCTACCAACAAATAAATATAGATCCGCAACTGAGAACAACCCTCCAGCGCGACCAGAGGTCACGGCGCAAATGGGGGTGAGAGGAAGAGATTCAGCGCTTGCAAGTCACAAGATCATTCAAAGAGTGTCACGGGCTCCCTGAACTCAGCCTGTAACAACTCGACAAAGGCGTCACGGGCAGGGTGCCGTCCGGCGCTTTCATGCCAGTAGAACAGGTTGTCGATACTCGCCAGTTCAGCGAACTCATGGCCCTGCCAACCCGCCCCGGCCCGGTATTGCTCGTAGATCCCGCGAGGCACCAGGGCGACCCCGGCACCGGCACTGACACAACCGACGATCGCGCCATAGCTGGCAATGCTGGTGATTGGCTGCACCTGTTCATGGCGCAACAGCCATTGTTCCAGGGCAAAACGATAGGGACAGCCCGCAGGCCACATGAAAATCGCCTTGCCCTGCAAATCTGCCGCCGTACGCATAGGACCATCAGACGTTGGCGCGATCAGAATCAGGTCTTCACGGTACATCACCGAGCGCTTGAGCCCCTGGCGCTCGACGTCCACCGCGACAATCGCGCCATCGAGCCGGCGATGGCGAATATCGTCGAGCAACTGGGTCCAGTTACCGGTGCTCAACTCCAGGCAGACCTGGGGGTACAGCGCATGGTATTTGGCCAGCAGCCGGGGCAGCCGCCCGGACGCGCTCGACTCGATGGCACCGATGCGCAGCGGGCCGCTGGGTGCAGCGCCCGGCCCCAAGGCATGGCGGGCCTCATCGGCCAGGGCGAGGATTTTCCGTGCGTAGTCCAGCAGCACCTCGCCAGCCGGGCTGATGCGCAAGCCTCGTCCTTCACGGAAAAACAGCGTCGCCCCCATTTCCCGCTCCAACGACTTGAGCCGGGCGGTGATATTGGACGGCACGCAGTGCAGGACCTCGGCAGCACGGACGATGCTGCCCAGGTCGTGGACTGTCTTGAACATGCGCAGTTGGGCGATTTCCATGACTGACTCAAAGTGAATGATCAGCTCAGTTTAAGTCACTTGTAGTGAGACAAGGGCTTTTTGATACTCGCCGCTTCGATGATCAGGAGTCGCGACATGCAAGCCATCACGCCCACCGCTCAAGCAACCGAAAGACCCAGGCCCAACCTGAAAATCGGCATGGCCACGCTGTTCGTGATTCTCTGCTGGGCCTATTCGCCAACGGGGGTCCATATTGCGCTGCACGACTACGGCCCCGCTCATCTGGCGCTGCTGCGCTTTATCGTGGCCTCGATCTTCATGGCTGGAGTGGCGTTGGTCATGGGTATTTCCCTGCCGCGCCTGCAAGACCTGCCGGTACTGGCCCTTCTCGGTCTGTTTGCCGTAAGCCTGCACCACACTGCCCTCAATTACGGACAACAGGGTGTCAGCGCCGGGGCGGCCAGCGTACTGGCGCAAACCACACCACTGTTCAGCACGCTGCTGGCGCATTTCGTGTTCAAGGAGCGGGTCAATGCCAGGCAGTGGGCCTGTGTGCTGTGCGGCCTGTTCGGCATTGCCATCGTCGCTGGCGGCGATCATGGTTTGGCCGGGCTAAACCCGCAGGCCCTGTTGATTCCGCTGGCAGCCTTGTCCTGGAGCCTGTATTTCGCCCTGCAGAAACGTCATTGCCATCGTTACAGCGGGCTGACCATCGTCTGTTACACGGTCTGGTCGGGCACGGCACTGCTGCTGATCTACGCGCCGGGCCTGTGGCAGGTCGCGCTACATGCCTCTGCCGCGGCCAACCTGGCGGTGCTGATCCTGGGGATTTTCCCCAGTGCCCTGGCGTATCTGGCCTGGGCCTATGTGCTGGCACACAGCAATGTCAGCCGCGCTGCCCTGGCGCTCTACCTGATTCCGCCCACCGCCATGTCCATGGCCGCCATCGCTCTGGCCGAACGCCCTGGGCTCATGGTTATCGTTGGCACCGTCATCGTCCTGGCGAGCGTGCTGGCGTTGACGCTGAGCCCGGCCATAAAACAAAAAACTCCGTCGCCCTGAACAAGGTGACGGAGTTTATTTGACAAGCCAGCGGCTTGATCAGGCAGTCGCGAACAGCTCTTCAGCGATCTGCTTCTGCGCAGCGGTGATCGCATTGGCGCGCGGCTCGTCACCGTAGGCCAGACCGTGGGCAAAGACGAATTCGATATCGGTGATACCGAGGAAACCGAACAGTACACGCAGCAGGTTCTCGTGACCGGCGGCGGTTGGCTGACCCACATGCAGGCCACCGGAAGTCGACACGATGATCAGTTTCTTGCCACCACACAGGCCTTCTGGACCGGCTTCGGTGTAACGGAAGGTGCGGCCGGCAACGGCAACACGGTCGATCCACGCCTTGAGCTGGCTCGGAATGCTGAAGTTGTACATCGGCGCGCCGATCACCACGACGTCAGCATCGATGAACTGCTGCAGGGTCGCTTCGTTGGTTTCGGCTTCCAGCTTCTGCGCGGCAGAGCGGGCATCGGCAGGTGTACCGCCAGCGGCCAGGCTTGCACCGTTGAAGTGGCCCAGGGCGCCTTCAGCGGCCAGGTCCAGGTAGCTGACTTCGGCAGTGGCATCGACGGCCTTATAGGCGTCAACCACGGCGCGGCTCAACTGACGGGAGGCCGAGTGATCACCAAGAATGCTGGAATCGATATGCAACAGTTTCATATGAATGCTTCCCAAAGTGAGAATCGCCACTTGGCGATCAAGTGGGGATAATCCTACAGGTCATATCAATGATCGATTAGTCTGCATTTTTGCGATAGTTTGTCCCATCAACAGGACAGTCTGTAAATTGCAGTAACTCACTTTCTATGTAGGAGCGAGGCTTGCCCGCGAATCGGGCGGCGGGGTTTCTCAGATAAATCGCGTCATCGTTCTTCGCGGGCAAGCCCTGCTCCAACGGATCGCCGCCCCGTAACCATCGCCCCCATCGATTATCGCCATCACCCATGTTCGTTTCTGCGCCGCTTTCATTCAGCGGATGCTTGTCCCATTCATTCAACGCCAGCCATTGCGGCTGGCCCAAGGGGAGCATCGAACATGCTGATTCTGGCCTCGCTGGTTTTGATTTTTGCCTTTGTTGCGGCCTATGGCTTTACGGCTCTGGTCATTCGGGTGGCACGCGGGTCGGCGCACAGTTATCTGTCGTCTGCGGAACACCCGGGCCACTCGAAATAGCTGGAAAGGCTGTTAAACCTCTATTTCAGCGAACGCCCTGCACGCCCCCGACACACCTGGCAGGTAATCGATCATCTGTTCGATCAGCCCCTGGGTCTGGGCAATCAGATGGGTGCTGGCCATGACCAGTGCACGGTCCTGGCCTTGCAGGTTATCGCCCGCTTCATAGGTAGTGGCATTGGCGCAGTTGAGCAGGTCAGAGGCGTGATTCAGGCGCTCTTCGAAGTACGCCAGGGCGGCGAGGATGGTTGCTACGGGGGATCGGGGACTATCTTTTTCATGAAGTAACTCTTTTTCGGTGAATGAAATCACCACCCTCACGCGGCCAAGCGAAAAAGGTGGCAACGGCACAAGGGTTGGCCGACCGGGGAAAAAGATAAACCCGGCACACCCGAAGGTGTCCCTTGCACAGTTGCCATAACGCATGCGCGGACTGACAGCGTCCGCAAACAGCACAAGCGACTGCATCTTTTTCTCACCATGGGCGGCCAAGCCCTATCACTGAATATCAGCGACGGCAGGCAGCCTAGAGATCGAAATTGACCAGCGCAAGCGGTCGGGGATTCTCTCGGAAATTTCACTCAGAAGAAAGAGAGACGTCTCGCAACGAGCCACTTTTGCGGGGATCGCCACTGCTGTGGTTCTGTGTGACAGTGCTAACCCGCAGTAGACGCCCAACCCCCGGCAATGCGAAGGTTCGCCCCATTCATAGAACAGTCGAACTTCTCATGCAGGACCTCAACGATCTCTATTATTTCGTCAAAGTCGTCGAACACGGCGGTTTCGCCGCAGCCGGGCGTGAATTAGGCATCCCCAAGTCGCGTCTGTCGCGGCGCATTGCCGAACTGGAAGAACGCCTGAATGTCAGCCTGCTGCAGCGCACTACACGCAAACTGGCACTGACTGCCGTCGGCGAGCGCTATCTGACTCACTGCCAGGCCATGCTGCTGGAAGCGGAAATGGCCGATGAGGCCGTGGCCTCGCTGTCCACCGAGCCGCGCGGGCGCCTGCGGGTGTCGTGTCCGCTGGGCATGTTGCAGTGGAACCTGTCGGCGGTGGTCAATGAATTTCTTGCCAGCCACCCGCAGGTGCAACTGGAAATGCTGCTGGTCAATCGGCGGGTCGATCTGGTCAACGAAAGCATCGATGTCGCCCTACGCGTACGCGATATCGGCGACGAAGACCCGCAACTGATCGTACGTCAGCTGCTCCCTGCCCGGGCATTGCTGGTGGCCTCCCCGGCACTGCTCGCAGGCCATGACATCCGCACGCCGAATGACTTGGCCAGGCTGCCGATCCTCGGCGCCATCGACGCCGCGCGCAAGGTGCACTTCCAATTGACCCACCGTGACGGCGAGCGCCAGGATTTCTCCGCCGAACCGCGCCTGGCCATTGATGACTTCCCGATGCGCAAGGGTGCGGCCCTGGCCGGGCTAGGCGCGACGATGCTGCCACTGTTGAATTGTCAGAAGGAATTGGCCGACGGCAGCCTGATCCAGCTACTGCCCGACTGGTCGCTGCCCGCCGGCAATCTGCAGGCGGCCTACACCCAGCGCCGGGGTATGCTGCCCGCCGTCAGAGCGTGGATCGAGCACGTCAGCAGCGCCTTCAAATCTGAAGACAACGGCGCATGAACAGGAGATGAGCATGGATATCGAAGCAATCGCCGCCTTTTGCCTGAGCCTGCCAGGCGCTCGGGAGGACTATAAATGGGGGGGCGTGCGGGTGTTTTCCATTGCCACGAACAAGATGTTCGCGGTCATGGGCTTGTCGGGCGATGACCTGGCGTTCAAGGTCGGCAGCGATCTCTTTCTCGGTTATGTCGACCGGCCCGGCATCCGTCCAGCGCCCTACCTGGCGCGCGCCCACTGGATCAGCATGGCCCTGCCACCGCCTTTGAGCGACGGCGAGCTGACCGAACTGCTGACACGCTCGCACCAGTTGGTGGTGGCACGCCTGCCAAAACGCCAGCAGATCGCGCTCAAGCTGGATAGCTGAGTCAGTACAAATGGCGGGAGATAAAGGTCCCGCCAAGCAACACCCGATCCAGCCAGAACAGCTCATGCAGCAGCACGATCAGCCAGAACAACACTTGATAGGACGCCTTGCGGGTCTTATGGCGAAACACCTGCTGCGCCAACAGCGCCCCCGCCCAGCCGCCCAGCAGCTCGGCGGCATGGAGGACCTTCTCCGGAGTGCGCCAGCCGTCGTTGCGCGCCTGATACTTGTCCCGTGCATACAGGGCAAAAGCCAGTACGCTCGCCAACAGGTAAGCCAGTGCTGGCAGTCGCGAGCCGCCCTTGAGCCACATCGATACCAGTCCGAAGCCTGGCAACGCACACAGGCCCAGAAAAATCGCCAGTTTTAATTTGAGCCACTGCACATCTGAACGCATTTTTACTCTCGGGCAGGAAATCTCGCCCCACCAAGCGGTTACCTCGTTGGAGCGAGGCTCGCCCGCGAAGACCTCGACGCTGTACGTCTGAATTGTCGCGACGCTCAATTCGCGGGCAAGCCTCGCTCCAGCAGGCCAATATGTATGGCGTGACGAAGCTTAAGGTTGCGCCGACGACCAATCAATCCAGCCGAACTGCCAGGTCGCCAGAATCAGCAGGCCAAAGGCAATCCGATACCAGGCGAACACCGCATAACTATGGCTGGCAATGAACTTGAGCAGCCCGCGCACGGCAATCATCGCGAAGATGAACGAAGTGACGAAGCCGATGGCAATCACTCCGAGGTCATCGGGCTTGAACAGATGCCGGTACTTGTAGCCCGAGAGAACGGCGGCGCCGACCATGGTCGGCATGGCCAGGAAGAACGAAAACTCGGTGGCCGCCTTGCGCGACAGGCCGAACAACAGACCGCCGATGATGGTCGAGCCGGAGCGCGAGGTGCCCGGAATCATCGCCAGGCATTGCGCGCAGCCGACTTTCAGGGCTTCCTTCCAGGTCATGTCATCGACCGTTTCCGCTGTCACCGTATGCTCGCGGCGTTCGGCCCAGAGCATGATCACGCCACCCACCACCAGGGCCGTGGCCACGGTGATCGGGTTGAACAGGTAATGGTGAATCAGGTCGGAGAGCAATACCCCCAGCACCACCGCCGGCATGAAGGCGATCAGCAGATTGGTGGTAAAGCGTTGTGCCTGACGCTGTTTGGGCAGGCCGATAACCACATCGAAAATCTTGCGGCGAAACTCCCAGACCACCGCCAGGATGGCCCCCAGCTGGATGATGATGTTGAACGCCATCGCCCGTTCGCCACCGAAACCGATCAAGTCCGCAATAATGATCTGGTGGCCGGTGCTAGAAATCGGCAGGAACTCCGTCAGTCCCTCCACGACACCGAGTATCAACGCCTGAGCGGCGGTCCAAAGATCCATCATTCCCCCAAGTGGAAGCCGTGCACGTGGCAGGCATCCTTAATATGTATACAAAAACCGCTACAAACAGGGCCAGCAAGGTATCGCGCCCCGCCATGCTCAATGCCGGTGAAGGCTGACGGGGAAAAGCGGCGCGATGCTAGCAGACAACATGTGACAACGCTCACCGCGCAACAATAAGCACTGCTGCAAAATATTTTCGGCTACCCCACAGGCGCAAATGCTTACAATCGCCCTCCACTTTTTACGCCCGTCGAGGAGTCACCGTTGTCAGGCCTTGAACTATTGGCATCCGCCCTCGGCGTAATCGCCGTCTGGCTCACCGTTAAGCAGAACGTCTGGTGCTGGCCGATCGGGCTGATCATGGTGCTGCTGTACAGCTGGATCTTCTTCGACGTGAAGTTGTACTCGGACATGCTGCTACAGGTCATCTACGCGGTCCTGCAAGTCTATGGCTGGGTGCTGTGGAGCCGTCGCCAGCAGGCCCCGGCCCGCGCCGTCAGCGTCCTGACCGTGCAAGCCATGCTGCCGGGGCTGGCGGCAGGCGCAGTCGTCAGCCTGCTGCTGGGCGCCGCCATGGCGCACTTCACCGACGCCGCGCAACCCTGGCTGGATGCTGCCCTGACCGGTTTCAGCCTGGTGGCTCAGGTGTGGATGGCGCAGAAACGCCTGCAATGCTGGCCGCTGTGGATCCTGCTCGATGTGATTTTCGTCGGTTTGTTTCTGTACAAGGCGCTGTACCTGACGGCTGCGCTCTATGGCCTGTTCACCCTGCTGGCCGTGCTCGGCTGGCGTGAGTGGCGCCGGGCGTTGGTGCCGACGGCATGAAAGTGCTGGTCCTGACCGGGCCTGAATCCAGTGGCAAAAGCTGGCTCAGCGCCGAAATACACCGTCAGTACGGTGCCCTGGTAGTGGGCGAATACGTTCGCGAGTTCATCGATTTGCATCGCCGCGACACCTGCTACGCCGATATCGATGCCATCGCCCGGGGGCAGCTCGCTCGGGAAGATGCCGCCCGCGCTACCGCCGTCCCGCTGGTGGTGCTGGACACCCATCTGTTGAGCAATATGTTGTGGAGCCAGGCGCTGTTTGCTGCTTGCCCGGAATGGATCGAAGCGCAACTGTTGAGCCATCGCTACGATCTGCACCTGCTGCTTGCGCCGGAAGGTGTCGACTGGGTCAGTGATGGTCAGCGCTGCCAACCACAACTGGGCCAACGGCAGAAATTCTTCGCTGACAGTCAGCACTGGCTGGAACGTCATCAGCAGGCGTTTCGGGTTATTACTGGCGACTGGAGCGCGCGCCGTGAACAGGCTTTTGCCGCAGTAGAGCAACTGCTGGAACAGGATCAGCGAATTTGATGCTTGTGCAACAAGCGATAGAACGTCGGACGTGAAATACCCAGAACCTTGGCGGCGACGCTGAGGTTGTCACTGTGCCGGGTCAGTACGTCGCATAAAGCCTGACGCTCGGCGCGGGACTTGTACTCGTCCAGAGTGCCCATGCTGCTGACGATATCGTCGTCGCCCAGCAAACCCAGGTCTGACGCCTCGATCTGCCGCCCATCGGCCAATACCAGGCCACGCCGCACCCGATTGGCCAGCTCGCGAACATTGCCCGGCCAGTCATGCTTGCCCATGGCGATCAGCGCATCCTGACTGAAGTTGCGCGCCCTGCGCCCGGTTTCCTGACTGTAGAAATGAGCAAAGTGATTGGCCAGCAAGGCCAGGTCACCATGGCGCTCGCGCAGCGGCGCCGTACCCACCTGCAATACGTTCAGGCGGTAATACAGGTCTTCGCGAAAGCGCTTCTTGCGAATGGCGGCCTCCAGGTCCACATGGGTCGCGGCGATGATTCGTACATCAATAGGGATCGCTTCGCGCCCGCCCATGCGCTCGATCTGCTTGTCCTGCAGAAAACGCAGCAGATTGGCCTGTATGTCCAACGGCAGGTCGCCGATCTCATCGAGGAACAAAGTGCCGCCATCGGCCGCCTCGATACGTCCGATTCGCCTTTCCTTGGCGCCACTGAACGCCCCCGCCTCGTAACCGAACAATTCGGAGTGAATCAGATGCTCAGGGATTGCCGCGCAATTGACCGCCACAAAGGGCTTGTTGCGTCGATGGGACTGGCTGTGCAGTGTGCGCGCCACCAACTCCTTACCGGTGCCACTTTCACCGCGAATCAGTACAGGCGATTCGGTGGGCGCCAGCTTGCTCAGCAATCGTCGCAATTCGCGGATGGGGCGACTGTCACCGAGCATTTCATGCTCCGGCGCACTGGCCGGCACACCACCCTGGCTGCGCAGGCGAGCCATGCCATAGGCGCGACCCAGCGTGACCTGCACTCTGGCGACGTCGAATGGCAAGGTATGGAAATCGAAAAACCACTCACAAACAAAGTCACCGATCTTCTCCCGACGCAGGTCATCCGGGGTCAGCACGGCAATCCATTCGGTATTGCTGCGAGTAATCAGCTCCTTGACCAGGTCGGGATGCTCGAAATGCTGAGGCATCAGGCGAATCAGTCCGATGTCGCAGCTGCGCCGCAGGGCGTCTTCGAGAGTACAGCTGTCAACCGCCCAACCGGCCAGTTTCAGGACGGGAATCAACTGGTGACAATTGTCGCAAGGATCGACGATCAACAGGCGTCGCGATGTAGCCGCATCATGCATATAGGTTCCTTGGCGCCAAATTGACCGGACATGAGTTATAAATCTTTTTAAAACAGTGTCTTGGCGATTCCGAAATTTACATTAGCAAGTTTTTGACACACCCTTGTACCGATTGACTATATGAGCAAGACCGAAAAGTAATTAGGCCCGTCGTCCTTATTAACGGGCGCTCTGAAATATCCGTCGGTTTTGACCTGGAGGGGTTGAAAGACGCGGCTTTGTAAAAAATCGGAAAAATTTTGTTTTTGTGTGTGACTCATGTACCGGTTGCCGTCATCAACACAAGTAACCAGCCGAGCGGTAGGCCCACCGACGGCGGACCTGAATTGATACGGGCACTTGAGGAATTGACCATGAACGCCCCACTGCGCTTTAACGACGTACTCTTGATCGCTGGCAACGCTTTCAAACCTTTTCAATGCGTTGCCTGGGCTCCACAGGACGGTAACGGTGTACTCAACCTGACCGTCGTCGACCGCATGAGCGCCCGTATCGGCCGCAAACAGATCCCGAGCAGCGCTTACTCAGACAAGGCGCAACTGGCCAACTGGCTGGAAGAGGCCCGTGCTGAAATCAGCAACGAAGGCTACGACCTGAAGCCTTGGACCATGCCGGCCTGATCACTACCTGACTTGCTGAAAACTGTGGGGGCGGATTCATCCGCGAAGACGTCGGCAGATTCAATTCCGCCTTCGCGAATGAATTCGCTCCCACAGATTGCAAAACGTTCCTGCCCTACTCGTCTATCTGTTGAATAATTTTTAAGTCATCTATCGCCTGATACCGCGCGTTCAATTGTGCCGCCAGTTGCCGCGCCCGCCCGAGACGAATAGGTCCCTGTTCAATATCGATCAGGCAGCACGGGCAGGCAAACTGCGGTAGCCCGGCAGTTTCCTTGATACGCCCATCCGTCAGCACCCAAACCCTCTGTACTTCATCCGGATAGCGCCGCGCACGCCGCTGCAACCAATCGGCCGCCTGTTGCAGGGCCTCCGGCAGCGGAGTGCCGCCGCCCGCGCCGAGGCTGTCGAGCCAGGGTTGCAGCGCCCGGGAAGCCTTGTGCCCTTGATACTGCCAGCGGGCCTGGCTGCCACTGGCGGTGAGCAGGGCCAGCCGTGCGCGCTGGCGATAACCCTCATCGAACATCTGTGCCAGCAGTCCCTTGGCTTTGCTTAACGCCTGGGAGCGCCGGGTCGAGGCCGAGGCATCGACCACCAACAGCCAGATTTCCTGCGCACGACGGCTGCGGGGCTGACGGATCAGCTCGTGGCGATAGCGCGGACGTCCGCGCAGCAAAGTCGGCACCCAGGCGATCGCGCCGCTCTCGCCCGCACGCATCGCCCCACGGCTACCGCCGTCCAGCTCTCCGGGCCTGGGCTGGGCATCCGCCGTCGAGGTTACAGGAGGACGGATGCCTAGGGCTTTTTTGGCCAGCTCGGCACTTCAAGACGCTGACCGGTGGCGATGGCCTGGGCGGGTAACTCGCCCCATTGACCCTGAGCATTGTCAGGTTTCTCGGCTGCCGCTTGATTATTCTGCGGGGCCGGTGTCTGGGAGTTTTGCTCATTGGCCTGGCTGTTACGCCGCCGATGACGCAGGGCAAACTCGGCCACGGCCTCGATATCCTGCTCTTCGATGGCCTGGGCGCCACGCCACGCGGTATGAGCCCGGGCCGCGCGCAGCCAGACCAGATCGGCGCGCAAGCCATCGACACCGGCGGCAAAACAACGCTCGCTGATGGCCTGCAACGCGCGATCGTCCAGCTCAATCTGCGCCAGCAACACGCGGGCCTGCTGGCAGCGTTGTTGCAGTTGCTCCTGCTGCGGCTGCCACTGTGCGCAGAAGCCTTGCGGGTCGCTGTCGAAATCCAGGCGGCGGCGGATGATCTGACTGCGTTCGGCCGGCAGGGTCTGCCCGCTCAGAGCGACGTTAAGACCGAAACGGTCGAGCAACTGCGGGCGCAATTCGCCCTCTTCCGGGTTCATGGTGCCGATCAGTACGAAACGCGCCGAATGACGGTGGGAAATACCGTCGCGCTCCACCAGATTGACGCCGCTGGCGGCCACATCAAGGAGCAGATCGACCAGATGATCGGCCAGCAGATTGACCTCATCCACATACAGCACGCCGCCATCGGCCTTGGCCAGTACGCCCGGCGAAAACTGCGCCCGGCCTTCGCCCAGGGCCGCGTCCAGATCCAGGGTGCCGACCAGTCGCTCCTCGGTGGCGCCCAGGGGCAAGGTGACGAACTGCCCGCTGGCCAGCAGATCGGCCAGGCCACGGGCCAGGGTCGACTTGGCCATGCCCCGTGGCCCCTCGATCAACACACCGCCGATCTTCGGGTCGATGGCGGTCAGGCACAGCGCCAGTTTCAGCTCATCGGCACCCACCACGGCGGCCAAAGGAAAATGCGGGATGTCGGCAATGCTTGTCATCAGTTCTCTTCTATATCCAGCAGCAGGTTTTCCAGCGTTTCCCGGTAATCCCCCGGCTCCTGCCAGAGCCCGCGCTGCTGGGCTTCGAGCATGCGTTCGGTCATGTCGCGCAGGGCGTCAGGGTTGTGCTGGCGAATGAACTCACGGGTCGAATCATCCAGCAAGTAAGCATCGGCCAGCAGCGCGTATTGGTGATCATCGATCAGCTCGGTGGTGGCGTCGAAGGCAAACAGGAAGTCCACCGTCGCTGCCATCTCGAACGCGCCCTTGTAGCCATGGCGCTTGACCCCTTCGATCCACTTGGGATTGGCCGCCCGCGAGCGTATGACCCGGTTCAGCTCTTCCTTGAGGGTACGCACTTTCGGCAGGTCCGGTTGGCTGTTGTCGCCGTGGTAACTGGCGACCTTGTGCCCACTCAGACTCTCCACCGCCGCCAGCATGCCGCCCTGGAACTGGTAGTAATCGTTGGAATCGAGCAGGTCGTGTTCGCGATTATCCTGATTCTGCAACACCGCCTGGACCTGGGACAGGCGCCGGGCAAAGCCCTCGCGGGCCGGTGTACCGTCATCGGCGGCGCCGTAGGCATAGGCGCCCCAGTTCAGATAAACCTCGGCCAGATCCTCGCGGCTCTGCCACAGGCGCCCGTCGATAGCGTTCTGCACGCCCGCGCCATAGGCGCCCGGCTTGGCCCCGAAGATGCGCCAACCCGCCTGCCGCGCCGCGTCATCGGCACTCAAGCCCTCGGCTTGCAGGTTGCGTCGCTCCTCACGAACCCTGGCGGCCAGGGGATTCATGTCATCCGGCTCATCCAGGGCCGCCACCGCCTGCACCGCCGCGTCGAACAGGCGGATCAGGTTGGCGAAGGCATCGCGGAAGAAACCCGAGACCCGCAATGTCACGTCCACACGCGGCCGATCCAGCAGGCTCAGCGGCAGAATCTCGAAGTCATCAACCCGCTGGCTGCCCGTGGCCCATACCGGCCGCACGCCCATCAGGGCCATGGCCTGGGCGATGTCATCGCCACCGGTGCGCATGGTCGCCGTGCCCCAGACCGACAGGCCCAGTTGGCGCAGGTAGTCGCCATGATCCTGCAGATGCCGCTCCAGCAACAGGTTGGCCGACTGGAAACCGATGCGCCAGGCCGTGGTGGTGGGCAGGTTGCGCACGTCCACGGAAAAGAAGTTGCGCCCGGTGGGCAGTACGTCCAGACGCCCGCGACTCGGCGCACCACTTGGGCCTGCAGGGACGAAACGGCCGCTCAAGGCGTCCAGCAGGCCCTGCATCTCCGCCGGACCGCAGGCATCCAGACGCGGTGCCACTTGTTCACGCAGGCTCTGCAAAATCAGGCGCAGGTCCTCATGCGCCGGCAAATCGTTCAAGTCGTGCTGCAACAGCACCCGCTCGATCAGGGCACTGGCAAACAGCTCCAGACGTTCGCGGGTATCGCCGGCGCTGCGCCAGACCTGGTCCGTGACAGACAGCAGCGCTTGCGGACGCGGGCCCGTCCAGGGCTCGGCCAACTCGCAGTCCAGAGGATCGAAGCCCAGCTCGAAGGCCCTGGCCAATGCCCGCAGCAAACTCGACTGGGCGCCACGGCCGTCGCCACGGGGAATGCGCAGCAAGGCCAGCAAGGTATCGATGCGCAGACGGCCCTCGGGCGACTCGCCGAATACATGCAGGCCGTCACGAATCTGCGATTCCTTGAGGTCGCACAGGTAAGTGTCCAGGCGCGGCAGCCAGATCGCTGCGTCGGCCTGATCGTCGAGGTTGTCGTCCAATGCCAGTTCGCGGTCCAGATGGCTGTCGCGCACCAGTTTGAGGATGTCCCGTTGCAGCTCCTGGGCGCGGCGCGGGTCGAGCAGTTGCGCGTCGTAATACTCGTCGGCCAGCAGCTCCAGATCGCGCAGCGGGCCATAGGTCTCGGCGCGGGTCAGGGGCGGCATCAGGTGATCAATGATCACCGCCTGTGTACGGCGCTTGGCCTGGGCGCCCTCCCCCGGATCATTGACGATGAAGGGATAGATATTGGGCATCGCACCGAGAACCGCGTCGGGCCAGCACTGCTCAGACAGGCCGACGCCCTTGCCCGGCAGCCACTCCAGATTGCCGTGCTTGCCGACGTGAATCAGCGCGTGGGCACTATAGGCCTTGCGCAGCCAGAAGTAGAACGCCAGGTAACCGTGGGGCGGCACCAGGTCCGGGTCGTGATAGACCGCGCTGGCATCGACCTGATAACCCCGGGCCGGTTGAATGCCGACGAAAGTCAGGCCAAAGCGCAGCCCGGCAATCATCATGCGTCCGCCACGAAACATCGGATCGGCCTCAGGGCTGCCCCAGCGCTCGTTCACGGACAGGCGATTGGCCTCGGGCAGCGCGTTGAACTGAGTCAGATACTCGTCCAGGGCCATGCTCTGGTGGCAGGGGCGCTGATCGAGATTGTCCAGATCGTTGCTGACCCCGCCCAGCAATTGCTGGATCAGCTCGGTGCCGGAACCGGGCAACTCCGTCGCCAGGGGATAACCTTCGACCTGCAAGGCCCGCAGGATATTCAGCGCTGCGGCCGGGGTGTCCAGGCCAACACCGTTACCGATACGACCATCGCGGGTCGGGTAATTGGCCAGAATCAGGGCGACGCGCTTGTCCGCATTGTTCAGGCGCCCGAGCAGAATCCAGCGCCGCGCCAGTTCGGCGACAAAGTCCATGCGTTCCGGTTGCGCGCGGTAGCAGACCACATCGCTCTGGCTGCGCTCACTGCGCCAGGCCAGGTCCTTGAAGCTGATCGGCCGGCTGATGATGCGCCCGTCCAGTTCCGGCAGGGCAATGTGCATGGCCAAGTCCCGTGAACCCAGGCCCTGCTCACTGGCCGCCCACGCTGTTTCGTTGTCCTGGGCGCAGATGGCCTGGATCACCGGGATATTGCGGCGGAACGGCCGCAGATGCGGCGCCTCGGGGCTGGACTGGGCGAAACCAGTGGTATTGAGGATCAATTCGGCGTCGACCTGATCCAGCAAATCCTCCACCACGCTCAGGCAGCCCGGTTCCTTGAGACTGGCAACGGCCATGGGCAGCGGATTGAGGCCCTGGGCCTGCAAGCGCTGGCAGAACACGTCGATAAACGCCGTATTGGCCGCCTGCAGGTGGGAGCGATAGAACAACAGGCCCACCACCGGCTGATCGGCCTGCCAGTCACCCTGCCAGTCCGCCAGCTCGGCACTGCCCAGGCGCGGATGGTAGATCGCCGTGCGCGGCAGGCTGACCGGCTCGGACCAGGGATAATCCCGGCCGAGCCAGCGACTGGCCATGAATTGATACAGCTGCAGGGCATTGTGTCGACCGCCCTGGCGCAGGAAGTGCCAGAGGCGTTCGGCATCGGCGGCAGGCACGGTGCTCAGGTCGCTGAGTTCCGGGTCCGGACGGTCGTCGCCGGGGACCATGATCACCTGCACACCGCGCCCGGCCAGCTCCACCAGACGTTCGACGCCGTAACGCCAGTAGCCGACGCCGCCGTGCAGGGAAATCAGGATGACCTTGGCGTGGCGCAGCACCTCGTCGACATACAGGTCGACGGACGCGTGATTCTGCACCTGCATCGGGTTGGCCAGGCGCAGGCTCGGGTAATCGTCGGGCAACTGCTGCGCGGTTTCCGCCAGCAACGCCAGATGGGAGTCGCCGCTGCAGAGAATCACCAACTCGGCCGGGGTCTGGCCCAGGTCGGCAATGCTGTCATCGGGGACAAAGCCGCCGGGCTGGGTTCTCAGCAGGTGCATGGATCAGCCTGCGATGGCAGCGCGCAAGGCGGCTTCGAGGACCACGGCATCCAGTTCCTGGCCGATCAGCACCAAATTGGTCGCGCGCTCTTCGTCAGCAGCCCAGGCACGGTCGAAATGCTTGTCGAAACGGCTACCAACGCCCTGGATCAGCAGGCGCATCGGCTTGCCGGGAATGGCGGCGAAGCCCTTGACCCGCAGAATGCCGTGCTGCACCACCAGTTGGTTCAGGGCCGCAAGCAGTTGCGCTTCGTTGGCCTCGGGCAGCTTGATCGAGATCGAATCGAAGGCGTCATGGTCGTGATCGTCATGATCGTCGCCTTCGTGATGATCGTGGTGAGTCTTGCGCCCGTCGATATGCACTTCGGATTCGGCTTCCAGGCCCAGCAAAACGTTGAGCGGCAGGCGCCCGCTGCTGGCTTCGATAACCTTGACTGCTGGCGGTAGCTCTTGCGAGACCTCGGCACGCACCGCAGCCAGGCCTTCGGCGTCGATCATGTCGGCCTTGTTGAGGATCACCAGGTCGGCGCTGGCCAGTTGGTCGGCGAACAGCTCGTGCAGCGGCGACTCGTGATCCAGGTTCGGATCAAGCTTGCGCTGGGCATCGACCTGATCCGGGAAGGCGGCAAAGGTGCCGGCCAGCACAGCCGGGCTGTCGACCACGGTGATCACCGCGTCGACGGTGCAGGCATTGCGAATTTCCGGCCACTGGAAGGCTTGCACCAGAGGCTTGGGCAGGGCCAGGCCCGAGGTTTCGATGAGGATATGGTCCAGGTCGCCGCGACGGGCAACCAGCTCGCGCATCACCGGGAAGAACTCTTCCTGCACGGTGCAGCACAGGCAGCCGTTGGCCAGCTCGTAGACGCGACCATTGGCTTCTTCTTCGGTGCAACCGATGCTGCACTGCTTGAGGATTTCGCCGTCGATGCCCAGTTCGCCGAACTCGTTGACGATCACAGCAATGCGACGTCCTTCGGCGTTATCGAGCATGTGCCGCAACAGGGTGGTCTTGCCCGAGCCAAGGAAGCCGGTGACGATGGTGACGGGGAGTTTGGCCAGTGTTTTCATCGGATGCCCTTTGGCAAAGCGGCGGGCAAGCAGGACGAGAACCGACGGCCTGCGCGCGTGGTTCGATTCGCCACCGGATCACCCCGCCCGGTTGTAGTGAGAATTTCGCGAGGCAGGTCTCCTGGCTTACGGCGGCGCGTCGCTTGCTTTGCGACGGGCATTCAGCGCGCCTTCCCGCTTGCGCAGTGGCTATGCGATGAATATGACCGTTTACAGTTGCGGGGGCAGCCGCGGAGTAGCACCGCGTTCCCTTCTTAGCCCTGACCGCCGTTTGCAGGCCATGTCAGGGAACCTCGAACCGGCAAGGCTACGCAGTGGTCGGCGGCAGGTCAATGTCTGGCGCCTGCCACCTCGAAATTGACGATACAAGGCGCAGCATGGTCTCCTCCCGGCCTGCCTGACGATCGAGGACGCTACCGTGAATCCACCCGCACACACCCTGGTGATTGGCCTCGGCTGCAAAAGCGGCTGCTCCACCGACACCCTGCTGGAACTGATCGAACAACAGCTCAAGGCCTACGGCACGGACCTCTCGGCCATCGACGCCCTGACCTCCATCGAACACAAACGCGCCGAGCCCGGCCTGCTGGAACTGGCCGAGCGCCTGGAAAAACCCCTGGTCTTGTTCAATGTCCTGCACCTGTCGGCGTTCGAGCGCCAGCTCAGCCATCGCTCCCAGGCGTCCTTCGACAGCACCGGCTGCTGGGGCGTGGCCGAAAGCGCGGCCCTGGCGCTGGCGGTACAGCTGGGCGGCGGCAATACCGGGCTGCTGATCAAGCGCCAGAACAACGCCGAAGCCACCTTTGCCCTGGCCGGCAGCACTGCTCATCCGGAGAATCCATGACCGTCTTTTTCATCGGCGCAGGCCCCGGCGATCCGGAACTGATCACGGTCAAGGGCCAGCGTCTGATCCGCAGTTGCCCGGTGATTATTTACGCCGGATCACTGGTCCCGACAGCCGTGCTCGAGGGGCATCAGGCCACTCAAGTGGTCAATAGCGCCGAATTGCATCTGGAACAGATCATCGAGGTGATGAAATCCGCTCATGCACAGGGCCGGGATGTCGCTCGCGTGCACTCCGGCGACCCTAGCCTGTATGGCGCCATTGGCGAGCAGATTCGCTATCTGCGCGAACTGGAAATTCCGTTCGAGATCATCCCCGGCGTCACCGCCACGGCAGCCTGCGCGGCGCTGCTGGGCAGCGAACTGACCCTGCCGGATATCTCGCAAAGCGTGATTCTGACCCGCTACGCCGACAAGACCGCGATGCCTGCAGGCGAAGAACTGAGCAGCCTGGCGCAACACAAGGCAACCATGGCGATTCACCTGGGGGTACAGCATCTGGGCAAGATAGTCACTGAACTGACGCCGCACTACGGCAGCGACTGCCCAATCGCCGTGGTCCATCGTGCCAGCTGGCCGGATCAGGACTGGGTCAGCGGCACCCTGGCGGATATCCAGGACAAGGTTCAGGCCAAGGGCTTTCGTCGCACGGCGCTGATCATTGTCGGCCGGGTGCTGGCCAATGACAGTTTCAGTGAGTCATCGCTGTATCGGGCGGGGCATGCTCATCTCTATAGGCCATAAAATACAATCCCGTTGGAGCGAGGCTTGCCCGCGAAGATGATCTGCTGACCCAAGAGATGCTTTGATTGTACCGGCCGCTTCGCGGGCAAGCCTCGCTCCCACCGAAGACTCATGTAAGCCCGAAAACAAAACACCCCGCCAGAGACAGACTCTGGCGGGGTGTTTTGGCGCAACGAGAAAGCCGTAGGAGCGGCTTCAGCCGCGAGCTTAGTAGTAAGCGTTTTCTTTCTGCGTATGGTCGGTCACGTCGCGCACGCCGGTCAGTTCCGGGATACGTTCGAGCAGGGTGCGCTCGATGCCTTCACGCAGGGTCACGTCAGCCTGACCGCAGCCCTGGCAGCCACCGCCGAATTGCAGAACGGCAACGTTGGCCTCGCCCTCTTCAACCACGTCGATCAACGTGACCTGACCGCCATGACTGGCCAGGCCCGGATTGATCTCGGTTTGCAGGTAGTAGTTGATACGCTCGTTGATCGGGCTGTCGGCGTTGACCATCGGTACTTTGGCGTTCGGTGCCTTGATGGTCAGCTGGCCGCCCATGCGGTCGGTGGCATAGTCGACGACGGCGTCATCGAGGAAAGCCTCGCTGAAACCATCGATCCAGGCAGTAAAGCTTTTCAGGCCGATGGCCTTGTCGTCAGACTTTTCTTCGCCGGGCTTGCAGTAGGCAATGCAGGTTTCAGCGTACTGGGTGCCAGGCTGGGTGATGAATACGCGGATGCCGATACCGGGGGTATTCTGCTTTTGCAGCAGATCAGCCAGGTAGTCGTGGGCAGCGTCGGTGATAGTAATAGCGGTCATAAAAATTCCTCGCAGACTTGGCGCCAGTCTACGCCAAACGTCTGCGCCACACAAAGTCCTAGTATTTTTGTCGGGAATGATTCTCAGCCTTCCTGCCACACAGGCTGAGCACCCACCTATTCTTTGATTTGGAATGAAATCCTGTGGGAGCCGGCTTGCTGGCGATGGCGATGGATCAGTCACCGAAGTCATTGCGAGCGCTTGGCACTCGATCGCCACCAAGGCGGCTCCCACGCCCGGCAAACCGACTCACTCTACAGATTTTCATACCTGTTCATATCCAGAACCCCCGCCTCCCGTGGCTCGGTCTCGCGGATATAGCGGTCCAGATCATGGAAGTAGTTCCAGAACAGCGGATGGCTGCGGCGTATACCCCAGTGCTCGACGATCCTGTCGAACTCCGGCTGATGCCGCACCTTCTGCATGGCCTCGACAAACGCCGGAACGTCGCCAGCCGGAACATTGAACAGGAAATTCGGGTAGCTGCTGATCACCCCCGGATAGATAGTCAAGGTGTCCAGGCCCGGCTGATAGCGTGAAGACTCACCCAAGAGAAACGCCACGTTAATGTGGGCCCGATTGCGCAGCATGCTGTACATCACCCGCTTGCCGCGGCTGTCTTCGATGCGCAGCATAGTTGCTTCCGGCAGGTAATCGATCACCTTCAAGCCAGCGGCGGGACGCGAAGCCAGGCGACTGAGCACCTGTTCCACCTGCTGGAAGCTGGCACTGATGCCGGGCCGCGAGCAGTCGCCAGTGCAGCGGTTGATCGGGTCGGGCGCGGCATCCAGGGTTCCGGCGCGCTGTACCAACTTAAGGGCAAAATCGCGCTTGGGGTCCTTGGGATCGAGCTGCATGCCGCTGGGCTTGTCGTCGTCGATCTTCTGGTAATCCAGCCACATCTTGAATTTGCCGCCTTCCTGATACCAGTCGGCGAGAATTTCGTCGCGCTTGTCGGCAGGCATCAGGCGCAGGAAATTGACCTCGGCACCGTTGCGGATCAGGTCGAAATACAGGCGAGTCTGCGCTTGATGGGAGACGTTGCCGTACACATCAAAATTCACCGCCAACTGGTAATAGGTGCGCTCCAGCAGCGGATAGTCGAACAACCATAGCGACTGCGGTACATCGCCGATCAGGCCCTTGTTCACCGAGGCGCTGTCGAAATGGCGGAAGACCGTCAGCAGCGCGTTGTCATTGCCCGCCCACAGGGTCGACCAACTCGGCGGCGGCATCTGCGCGTAGGCGTCGCGGCGCAGGTCTTCGTACTCATTGCGCTTGTCCCGATAGTCGCGCCACAAACCCAGTACGCTGCCAACGTCATCGTTCTGCCCCGGCATGGCCAGCAGTGGCGTGGCCTTGCTGCGGTAGGCGGCATCGAATACGTAGCGGTCATGGGCCGGCTCCTGGAACAGAACCCAGAACTGGTCACGGATCACATCCGTGGCAATCTGCCCACGACACACCGGACCACGAATAAAGGTGCGCACGAAGTACTCGGCGTTATCCAGCATGAATTGATAGCGAGCCACCGCCGGGATCGCTTCGAAGGTATCGAAAGGATTGGCCCGGCGCTCCGGCCCGTAGCCAGGCAAGGACGTCGCCCGCCAAGTGCCGCTGTAGAACAGCTGCTTGACCCGGTCGAGCTTCTGCGCGTTGAGCGGATAGGTGATGTGGGTCTTGTGCACGATCACGCCCTGCACCGGCATCAGGCGGTAATAGACCTGGGTGCCGGGGTCGTCGTTGGGACGGCGGGTGGCGATCAGGTCGATGGCCTGGCCGCTGGGCGTACGCGAGCGCACCCACTGGAAGAAATGCTCCTGATCGCCATTGGTGAAATAGATATGGGCCAGGAATAAATGCTCGTAAAGCCAGCGCCCGACCAGGGCCTCACTGGAGCCGGGGCGGTTGAGCAAGGCTTCCCAATCGGCAATCTGCGCCGCTTCCATGGCATTGGCCTGGATCGCCTGCTGATCCACCGGCGCGCCGGCCGCCAGCCAGCGCTGCACGGTCTGGTACTGGGCATCGGTCAGGCCGGTAACGGCCATGGGCATGCCTTCTTTGGGATGCGCCGCCGCATAGGTATTGAATTCATTGGGTGCCGGGCAGCTGTTATCGCGATTCAGGCCCAGGGCAATTTCTTCCGGCAGCTTGGCATTGGCCTGTAATGGCGTGCTGTGACCCAGTTCGAGCATGCGCGACATCAACGCCGCCTGGCTGCCCTGGGCATCGAGGACCGAGTAGAAACCCTTGTGGCGCCAGGCTTCGGGGCCACTGGCATCGTAGAAAATCCGCGTCGGTGCTACGGCGGTAGAACGATCGCCCTGATACACCGGCACTTTGGAAGCACCGCGCAACGCACCTTCGCCGCTGCCCAGATTGAGCTGACAGGCGGCGTCGTTGCAGGCATGGCAGGCCACGCACTTCTCGGTAAGAATCGGCTGGATATCGCGGGTATAGGAAATTTGCGGCAGCAGGTCCTCGGCACAGGCAGCTGCACTGATCAGCATTAATACAATGCTGACCATCGAACGTAACGGCATAACCTGCGTCCCAGGATCAAAAATCGCAATTCTACAGAGAGCCACAAAGGCTCAACATGAATGATATTCATGCAAAACCCTTAACAACGCTAAATCCGTTCGGGTTTGCTATCATTTCGACCTTTCTGTATCGACCCGTCCAGGTAGCCCTATGTCTGACCGCAGCGCCCGCCTCCACTCGTTCCAGCAAGCTCTCAAGCAGAGGATCCTGATCCTCGATGGTGGCATGGGCACCATGATCCAGAGCTATCGCCTCGAGGAAGAGGACTACCGTGGCAAGCGTTTCGCCGACTGGCCGAGCGACGTCAAGGGCAACAACGACCTGCTGGTCCTGACCCGCCCTGACGTCATCGGCGCCATCGAGAAGGCGTATCTGGACGCCGGGGCCGACATTCTCGAAACCAACACCTTCAACGCCACCCAGGTGTCCCAGGCCGACTACGGCATGGAAGCATTGGTGTATGAGCTGAACGTGGAAGGCGCGCGCCTGGCCCGCCGGGTCGCCGATGCCAAGACCCTGGAAACCCCGGATCGCCCGCGCTTCGTTGCCGGCGTCCTCGGCCCGACCAGCCGCACCTGCTCGCTGTCCCCGGACGTCAACAACCCCGGTTATCGCAACGTTACCTTCGATGAGCTGGTGGAAAACTACACCGAGGCCACCAAGGGCCTGATCGAGGGCGGCGCCGACCTGATCCTGATCGAAACCATTTTCGACACCCTCAACGCCAAGGCGGCGATCTTCGCCGTGCAGGGCGTGTTCGAGGAACTGGGTGTCGAGCTGCCGATCATGATTTCCGGGACCATCACCGATGCGTCCGGCCGTACCCTGTCGGGCCAGACCACCGAAGCCTTCTGGAACTCGGTCAGCCACGCCAAGCCGATTTCCGTGGGCCTGAACTGCGCCCTGGGTGCCAGCGACCTGCGCCCGTACCTGCAAGAGCTGTCGACCAAGGCCGACACCCATGTGTCCGCCCACCCCAACGCCGGTCTGCCCAACGAATTCGGCGAGTACGACGAATCCCCTGCAGAAATGGCCAAGGTCGTCGAAGAGTTCGCCCAGAGCGGCTTCCTCAATATCGTTGGCGGCTGCTGCGGCACCACCCCAGGCCATATCAAGGCCATCGCCGAAGCGGTGGGCAAGTACGCGCCACGGGAAATCCCGGATATCGCCCCGGCCTGCCGCCTGTCGGGCCTGGAGCCGTTCACCATTGATCGCCAGTCGTTGTTCGTCAACGTCGGCGAGCGCACCAATATCACTGGCTCCGCCCGTTTTGCCCGCCTGATCCGTGAAGAGAACTATACCGAAGCCCTGGAAGTCGCCCTGCAGCAGGTCGAAGCCGGTGCCCAGGTAATCGACATCAACATGGACGAGGGCATGCTCGACTCGAAAAAGGCCATGGTCACCTTCCTCAACCTGATCGCTGGCGAGCCGGATATCTCCCGCGTGCCGATCATGATCGACTCGTCGAAATGGGAAGTGATCGAAGCTGGCCTCAAGTGCATCCAGGGCAAGGGCATCGTCAACTCCATCAGCATGAAGGAAGGCGTCGAGCAGTTCATTCATCACGCCAAACTGTGCAAGCGCTATGGCGCGGCAGTGGTGGTGATGGCCTTCGACGAAGCCGGCCAGGCCGATACCGAGGCGCGCAAGAAAGAAATCTGCAAGCGCTCCTACGACATTCTGGTCAATGAAGTCGGCTTCCCGCCGCAAGACATCATCTTCGACCCGAACATCTTCGCCGTCGCCACCGGTATCGAAGAGCACAACAACTATGCCGTGGACTTCATCAACGCCTGCGCCTACATCCGCGACGAGTTGCCGTACGCCCTGACCTCGGGCGGCGTGTCCAACGTGTCGTTCTCGTTCCGTGGCAACAACCCGGTGCGCGAGGCGATTCACTCGGTGTTCCTGCTGTACGCGATCCGCAACGGCCTGACCATGGGGATCGTCAATGCCGGGCAGCTGGAAATCTACGACCAGATTCCGCAAGAACTGCGCGACGCCGTCGAAGACGTAGTGCTCAACCGCACGCCGGAAGGCACTGACGCCCTGCTGGCGATTGCCGACAAGTACAAGGGCGATGGCAGTGTCAAGGAAGCCGAGACCGAGGAATGGCGCAGCTGGGAAGTCAACAAGCGCCTGGAACATGCGCTGGTCAAGGGCATCACCACCCATATCGTCGAAGACACCGAAGAGTCACGCCAGTCGTTCAAGCGCCCTATCGAGGTCATCGAAGGCCCGCTGATGTCGGGCATGAATATCGTCGGCGACCTGTTCGGCTCGGGCAAAATGTTCCTGCCGCAAGTGGTCAAGTCCGCACGCGTGATGAAGCAGGCCGTGGCCCACCTGATCCCGTTCATCGAACTGGAAAAAGGCGACAAGCCGCAAGCCAAGGGCAAGATCCTCATGGCCACGGTCAAGGGCGACGTGCACGACATCGGCAAGAACATTGTCGGCGTGGTGCTGGGTTGCAACGGCTATGACATCGTCGACCTCGGCGTGATGGTCCCGGCAGAGAAGATCCTGCAAGTGGCCAAAGAGCAAAAGTGCGACATCATCGGCCTGTCCGGCCTGATCACCCCGTCCCTGGACGAAATGGTCCATGTCGCTCGGGAAATGCAGCGCCAGGACTTCTACCTGCCGCTGATGATCGGCGGCGCGACCACCTCCAAGGCTCACACGGCGGTGAAGATCGAGCCCAAATACAGCAATGACGCCGTGATCTACGTCACCGACGCCTCCCGCGCCGTGGGCGTGGCCACCCAGTTGCTGTCCAAGGAGCTGAAACCGGCCTTCGTCGAGAAGACCCGTCTGGAATACATCGACGTGCGCGAACGCACCTCGGCCCGCAGCGCCCGTACCGAACGCTTGAGCTACGGCGCGGCGGTGGCGAAGAAGCCGCAGTTCGACTGGGCCAGCTATACCCCGGTCAAGCCGACCTTCATTGGCAGTCGCGTATTGGACAACATCGACCTCGATGTTCTGGCCGAATACATCGACTGGACGCCGTTCTTTATCTCCTGGGACCTGGCTGGCAAGTACCCGCGCATCCTCACCGATGAAGTGGTCGGCGAAGCGGCCACCAGCCTGTTTGCCGACGCTCAGCAACTGCTGCGCAAACTGATCGACGAGAAGCTGATCAGCGCCCGTGCCGTGTTCGGCTTCTGGCCGACCAACCAGGTCGATGACGACGATCTGGAAGTCTACGGCGAAGACGGCAAGCCCATGGCCAAGCTGCATCACCTGCGCCAACAGATCATCAAGACCGACGGCAAGCCGAACTTCTCCCTGGCCGACTTCGTTGCGCCCAAGGCCAGCGGCGTCACCGACTATATCGGTGGCTTTATCACCACCGCCGGTATCGGTGCCGAAGAGGTTGCCAAGGCGTATCAGGACAAGGGCGACGACTACAACTCGATCATGGTCAAGGCCCTGGCCGACCGTCTGGCCGAAGCCTGCGCCGAATGGCTGCACCAGCAGGTGCGCAAGGAGTACTGGGGTTACGCCAAGGATGAAACCCTGGATAACGAGGCGCTGATCAAGGAGCAATACCTGGGCATCCGCCCTGCTCCCGGCTACCCGGCCTGCCCGGACCACACCGAGAAGCGCGCGCTGTTCGAACTGCTCGACCCGATGCCTGCCGGCACCCCCGAGCACACCCCGGGCCGCAGCGGCGTGTTCCTCACTGAGCACTACGCGATGTTCCCGGCGGCAGCGGTCAGCGGCTGGTACTTCGCCCATCCGCAGGCGCAATATTTCGCCGTGGGCAAGGTCGACAAGGACCAGGTGGAAAGCTACACCGCGCGCAAAGGCCAGGACCTCAGCGTGACCGAGCGCTGGCTGGCGCCGAATCTGGGGTATGACGAGTAAGGGCAAACGCAGAACCTGCAGGAGATCCAATGTGGGACCGGCTTTAGCCGGTCCCACAAAAGCCTGTCAGGCTCAGGCACATCTGCACAGGACCACCTAAGCTTGCTGAGGCCCCTAACCCCAGCGAGCACCCCTCATGGACAAGCTCCCCCCCGCCAACAAACCGCCAACCTTCTGGCAGATGCTGCACAGCGTCATTGCCGCGGCCTTCGGCGTGCAAAGCAGCAAAAATCGCGCACGGGACTTCAGCAACGGCAAGCCAGTGCATTTCGTCATGATGGGGTTGCTGTTCACCATTCTGTTCGCCTCGATACTGCTGGGCGTGGTGCAGTTAGTAGTGCATCTGGCCAATAGCTAAGGCTGGATGCGCTTCGGCGAAAACGGTTTATCCGCACTCCCCTCGCTGCCTTCCATACTGTACTGGCGCACGTCGATGCCGCGATCAGCGCGCTTGTTGGACGCCACGAACCCCGGAACATCGCCTGCACTCAACAGCTTGAGCACCCGCACCTGCCGCGCGCCCGGATTAAGCCGTTCAGCGATGCTGGCACGGTCGTAGTCATGCAACAGCAGCATGGCCCAGCCACCAATAGCGATGTGCCCCACGGCCAGCACATTCAGCGTGCCCTCGGCCAAGGCCTTGAGGGCCTCTGGCGAGCCATTGATGGTGGCGAACAACACATCCTTGCCGGGCTGCTTGCCCACCTCACGCACGGCGTCCATGGCGCCGTAGGCCATCTGGTCACTGGCGGCCCAGATCAACTTCACCTGCGGATAGCGCTTGAGCAGCACCCGCGCCTGTTCCAGAGCCCGATCACGGCGCCAACCGCCCAAAACAATCTGGCGCAAATGGACTTCCGGATGTTCGGCCAAAGCACGATACATACCCTGTTCGCGGCGCAGGGAGACCGGCGTGGTGTTGGTACCGGAGAACGCCAGCATCTCGATGCTCTCACCGGCGGCAAGGGGTGGATGCAGGCTCATCAGCTGATTGGCGATCAGGTAACCGCCCTCCTCGTCATTACCGATCAGACTGCCGATCAGGTCAGGGTAGCGTGATGGCACGTCGCCGAGGATTTCCGTTTGGCTGGCGGTCAGGGTGTTGTTGACAAGGAACAGCTTGACCCCGCTGCCCTGGGACAGACGCAGGATTTCAGGAGCCACGTTCAACTCATTGGAAAACACCAGATAGTCTGGCCGCGTCGGACCTTGCAGACTGTCCCGGGCAAGATCGAGAAGGGTCCGGGTATCGCGATCCGAATACAACACCGTCAGCGACATGCCGAGCCTCTCGGCCGCCGCCTGCATGAATTTCGAATACGACGCCCAATAGTTGTCCGTGGCCGAGCCGGGATTCAGAAAAATCACCGAGGCGGCCAGACTTGTATTCACCCAAAGGCTGCTTGCGACTATGAGCCAACAGCAAAAAAACCTGTTCATGGTCACGAGGCCTTGTAAAACAGCAAAAGCATGCCGACTTGAGAAACCCACCTGCCTCCCTTTATCGGCGGCTTGCCTGGAAATCTAAAGCCAGACAAGCCCGCCTCGCACACTTACTGATGGCTAACCCAGAACACGGCGGCTCCTACCACCAGGATAATCAGGAAAAAAATGGCCCAGGCATCAACGCTACTATCACTTTTCACGGTTTTAGGGTGATTACTCATCGCATCGCCTCTTGTCGGTTTTATTAGGCTGCGTGGCCCGGAACACGGGGCGCGCCCATTGACCACACCCCCAGTTAAGCCGAGCATTGCCCTTATCACAAGCAGGGCTATCGGCACTTATAAGCGCCTTAGTCATTTCGGTTATTTGCATATACTCAAACTTCACTTTTGCGTATATCCGCAAACTGGTATCTTCCCCCGGCTCCGTCAGGGAGTGCGCGGCCGTGCGCGCAGAATTGTTTAGATGGCGCAGGAGCAACATTGCTCTGCGGCATTTATAAGCCCGAGAACTGGACCTATATGTACGTATACGACGAGTACGATCAGCGGATCATCGAGGACCGCGTCAAGCAGTTCCGTGATCAGACCCGACGCTATCTGGCCGGGGAACTCAGCGAGGAGGAATTCCGTCCTCTGCGCCTGCAAAATGGGCTTTATGTGCAGCGTTTTGCACCGATGCTGCGCGTAGCCGTGCCTTATGGCCAGCTGACTTCGCGTCAGGTGCGCATGATGGCGAAGATCGCCCGCGACTACGACAAGGGCTATGCCCACATCAGTACCCGTCAGAACGTGCAGTTCAACTGGCCGGCACTGGAAGACATCCCCGATATCCTGGCTGAGCTGGCTACCGTGCAGATGCACGCGATCCAGACCAGCGGCAACTGCCTGCGCAACGTCACCACCGACCAGTTCGCCGGTGTCGCAGCCGACGAACTGGTTGATCCGCGCCCATGGTGCGAGATCGTCCGCCAGTGGACTACGTTCCACCCGGAATTCGCCTACCTGCCGCGCAAGTTCAAGATCGCCATCAATGGTTCGACCACTGACCGCGCCGCCATCGAAGTGCACGATATCGGCCTGGAGCCGGTACTCAACGCCGCCGGTGAGCTGGGTTTCCGCGTACTGGTAGGTGGCGGCCTGGGCCGTACTCCGGTAGTCGGTGCCTTCATCAATGAGTTCCTGCCGTGGCAGGACCTGTTGAGCTACCTCGACGCCATCCTGCGGGTATACAACCGCTACGGCCGTCGTGACAACAAGTACAAGGCGCGGATCAAGATTCTGGTCAAGGCCCTGACCCCTGAAGTCTTCGCCGAGAAGGTCGAGGCGGAAATGGCCCACCTGCGTGGCGGCCAGACCACCCTGACCGACGCTGAAGTCGAGCGCGTGGCCAAGCACTTCGTTGACCCGGACTACAAGGCCCTGAGCAATCAGGACGCCGAACTGGCCGCCCTCGATGCTCAGCACCCCGGTTTCGCCCGCTGGCGCACCCGCAACGTACTGGCGCACAAGAAGCCTGGCTATGCAGCGGTGACCCTGTCGCTCAAGCCTACCGGCGTAGCGCCTGGCGATATCACCGACAAGCAACTGGACGGCGTCGCCGACCTGGCCGACCGTTACAGCTTTGGCCAGCTGCGCACCTCCCACGAGCAGAACATCATTCTGGCCGATGTCGAGCAGAGCCAGTTGTTCACCATGTGGAACGAGCTGCGCGAGCAAGGTTTTGCCACGCCGAATATCGGCCTGCTGACCGATATCATCTGCTGCCCTGGCGGTGACTTCTGCTCCCTGGCCAACGCCAAGTCGATCCCGATTGCCGAGTCCATCCAGCGCCGTTTCGACGACCTGGACTACCTGTTCGACATCGGCGAGCTGGACCTGAACATCTCCGGCTGCATGAACGCCTGCGGTCACCACCACGTCGGCCATATCGGCATTCTCGGCGTGGACAAGAAAGGTGAAGAGTTCTATCAGGTGTCCCTGGGTGGCAGCGCCAGCCGCGACGCCAGCCTGGGCAAGATCCTCGGCCCGTCCTTTGCCCAGGAAGTGATGCCGGATGTGATCGAGAAGCTGATCGACGTGTACGTGGAGAAACGTACCGAAGACGAGCGCTTCATCGACACCTACCAACGTATTGGCATCGACCCTTTCAAGGAGCGCGTCTATGCAGCGAATCATTAAGAATCACGCGGTCATCGACGAAACCTGGCACCTGCTGCCCAAGGAAACGACCCTCGATGGCCTGTCCAACTGCGACGACCTGATCGTGCCCCTGGCCCTGTGGCGTGATCACGCCCATGCGCTCAAGGCCCGCGATGGCGGCCTGGGCGTCTGGCTGGACAGCGACGAAGAAGCCGAGGAAATCGGTGATGACGTCGATCAGTTCCAGGTCATTGCCCTGAACTTCCCGGCCTTCACTGACGGGCGCAGTTACTCCAACGCGCGCCTGCTGCGTGATCGCTATGGCTATAAAGGCGAGCTGCGAGCCATTGGCGACGTGTTGCGCGACCAGTTGTTCTACCTGCAACGCTGCGGCTTCGACGCCTTCGCCATTCGCGCCGACAAAGACCCGTACGAAGCCCTGGAAGGTCTGAACGACTTCTCGGTAACGTACCAGGCAGCGACTGATGAGCCGCTGCCGTTGTTCCGTCGGCGCTGATTCGCACTGAAATACAACCTGTAGGACTGGCTTTAGCCGGGAGAGCGCTCTCGCGGCTGAAGCCGCTCCTACAGGAATATCGAGCTTTTTCAGTCGCTCCTCTTTTCTCCCGCCAACTCCTCCTCCGTCAATCGCTTCATCAATGCCCGTTCATCATCACGCCGTTGGCGCATCAGCGCATCGGCCGCGTCCTTGTAGGCCGCATCGCTCATAGACTCCTTCTCCAATCTTTCATCCAGCGCTTCCATCCGTTCTGCGGTCGGCTGCCGACAGAGCACGAACCGATCGGCGTAGTGGCGCTCAAGGTAATCCACCCAGAATTCACGGCCGAGAGCAAACTCCGCCAGGCGTGCCGTAGTTTCGTTGCCGAGAACGATCTGCCCGGTACGCGCAATGACCTGCAGCGAAACATCCGCAACATCGCCATAGACCATTCTGCGGGTATTGATCGGCAGCTCCAGGCGGCTGGCCAGCCTTGTGCGATAGGCCAGTATCACCTCGACATCCTCGACGAAATCGATCCTGCCAGCAGCATCTCGGCGAGCAATGGCATCTACCTCTTCGAGCCGGTAAAGGCCACGCAACAACTTCAATAACGACTGCCCTTCAGCTCCGGCAACAACCTGGGCCCTGGCCCGGCTGACCAGCACCTCCAGTTCCATGTTGCTGAACATGACCGCCGCGCCATCGGCACAGGTCTGCGGATGAGCGGCCATGCCCGCCAGACGACCGCGCAATGCCTGGTCCTGCGCGCTCGCTTCCAGCACCCTCCACACGCGTTCGCTGACACCTTCAGGGTCGATCTCGAAATCGGCAGAACCCTGCTGCCTGGCAATCACCTCGAAGAAATCGGTCGCGTGCTCCTGGGTCAACAGCAGATCCCAGACATCCCTGCGCCTGGCACGCTGCGCCATCGGGGTTCGCGCCAGCCAGAAGTCGAGGCTCCCGCCCTGTGGCTGCTCGACGAGGGGCACCCGCAGGATCGCCAAACGACCGCGCGCTATCGGAACTAACGGGTTGCCATCGAGCAGGCTGTGCTGCAGCAACCTCCCCCGCTCGAAAAAGGCTTCAGGCAGCGTGGTGATCAGGTTATTGCGCAAATCCAGAGCCAACAGATTGGGCAGATCACAGACCCCGGCCGGCAGCGCGCTGATGCCGGTATGACGCAGGAACAGATTGATCAGCTCGGGCATGCTGCTCACATCCAGCATCGGGCCCAGCGGGTTGAAGGACAGGTCCAGTTGCTTGAGCCTTGGCAACGTCCTGAGGGTATTCATCATCTCGAGACTGAGTTCGATACGGTTATTGGCCAGGCTCAAGCGGGTCAGTTGCGCCAACCCCCTTATGCCGTCGGGCACCCGCTCCAGAAAGTTATGCTCAAGATTGAGCCAACGCAGGTTCGGGCATTTGATCAGCAAGCCACTGGCATTCAGATGCGAGGTAAAAGTTGCCGACAGGTTAATGGCGGTGACATGACTGAAATCACCCGGCAATGGCGGCAGATCGCCCAAGGGAATGCTTGCCAGATTGAGCATATAGCCCTCGATATGTCGCGCCGCCAGGCCTTCGACCGGGGTTTGCCGCTGCCAGCAACGCTTGATGATATCGGCCGCCCGGCTGCGGGCTTCTCTTGATACGGGAATCGAAACGCCGTCGATCCTTGGGCCCCAACGCAACGGACCACTGATCCAACGTTCAAGGCTTTGCTCCAGCTCCTGATAATCCGCTGCCAGTTGCAGCAGCTGCACCTCCAGCGCCACACCACTGCCACGCAGCCCGGCAAGAAACTCAGCCACCTGCTGCGGTGAGAAGCCCGGATACAACGCCTTGACTCGCTCATCCAGTGACAATCCCGGCACCCAAGGCTCACCCGCCGGTACTGGCGGCCCGCTATCCATGCCGCCCTTTAGCCCGCCTTTATCGATATCCCATTGGTCGTTGGGCAGTTGCCGGACGAAGGGCCCGACCTCGCCCTTGCCATCAGGGGAGATGATTCGCCATTGGCGCACAGCGTCTTCCCAGCGAACCTCATAGGCCTTGTCATGAATAGTGAGTAAGTAACGACCATCGGCATGATGGATATCGAGCATGCCGTTGGGACCGGGGATCGTCGGCGCGCCCTCAACAGTGCTGGCCGGCGCCTCGAAAGTACGCAGGGACTGGCGTAGCGATGGGCTAAGGGAGGCCAATCCGGGCGGCTGACTGGTAAATCGTAGCGCGGCCTGCGGCTGTGCCAGAGTGACGCTCGATTCGACCCGGTCAACCGCAGCCTCTGCTCCCTCGACAGCACCGATGAGTTCCCCGGCAGCCAGGGGCACGGCATTGAACAGCCCAAACTCAACGCGCTGCAGCCCCTGTTGACGCTGCTTCAGGCTGTTGCTTCGGACAATCTGGGCAGTGCCGGTGCCAATCAGGGTGACGGACAGACCGGCAATAAATGGAATGGCTTCAGGCACGACCAGAGCAATCACGCCAGTCACCAGCAGACTTCTGGACAGTCCTTCGCTCAACCCATTGAGCAGCGCGTCGGCCGATGTACGGATCACCGAGCCTGCATCCGAGTTCAGGCGTTGCTGCATCCGCCTGCGCAGCAGCACGAAGGGATCGCCGCTGATCGTCTTGCCTGCGTGAATCAGGTGCCGGGGCGGCCAGGCGCCACTGTCGTAGCTGAGCCAATGGGGATAGACCGCCACACCTTCCAGTGTCGCACCCAAACCACTCACAAACAGACCGTCGTGATCATCCCGTTCACGGAAATGCAGTTCCAGCGCCGCTCGCTTGCGCGGGTCACGGCATTGCGCCGCCAACCAGTCAGCCATGGCATGTTCATCGGCAAAGCCATGGACGGGAGAAGAATTGCCCGGAATATACAGCAGCACACGCGGGTGGCGCGTGTCCCGAATCAGCAGGATATCCGTCGAGGTATAGCGATGGATCTTCAACGGGGCGATCTGCACATGGGGGGCCGCACGGGTCGGGCCCTCAAGCTGATCAGGCGTCAATGTGCTCCACTGCTGTGTATCTGGCAGCCCCACGGCGCTGAGTGCCAGCAACCGGTCCACCTCACTCAGGCTGTTCTCAGCGGCCTGGAGCAGCACCGCTTTGATAAACGCCGCCTTGATCAATACCGGGTAATGGCGGGCATTCACCGACCAGAACTTCTTCAGATACGCCTGATAGCGCTTACGCAGATCCAGGTCTTTGACAAACGCCTTGAAGACCTCGGGGCTTACGTTGACGTGGGTCGAGGGGTCATATATCTGGGGAAAGCTGTCTTTGTACAGGCCTTCGCTGAGGAATACCCGTGCATCTGCCGCCAACTGCTCGACCTGCCGCATTGCGATGCCGCCGTCGCGATAGGGCACGGCATGACCAATACCGTTCAGCCAGCCAAAGTGCTTTTGATAGCGCTTAACGGCGGCTTCGGTCAGCGTCAAGGCGCTGAAAATCGTCGCGGGACAAGGCGTTGAGTTTTCATTGAAAGTCAGGGTGACGATGCGCGTGGCATCCGGGTCGAGATCAACAGACCAGTGAGTCTTGGCGTATTTCCTGATCTGGGTGCGAGCAAAGCCACGCGGGCTTTTGACGATCTTGCCGTGGGCGGTGATATAGGCGGCCATCAATGGATGGTCGGCCGGGTAGACAATAGTGTTCGGCATAGTGGGCCATTTCATTCAATTGGAAGAAATGGCCAGCCTATCAACGCGTTTTGCAGAAAAAGCTTAAATAGATACCGCAGCCAGTTACAGGAAGCGTTGCTGAGTCAGACGGCTCCACCAGCGGGTCAGCAGATGATCCACCGAACCACTCGCCGCCAGCCCTACCCGCTCCTGCAGACTCTTGCGCTGGGCGAAGTGAAGGTGGAAGACGTCTGCCGATTTGGCTTTTTCGGACAGGTATTCGTCGCTGGTCTTGAGTTCGTCGACCAGTTGCTTGTCCAGGGCCGCCATGCCCAGCCAGACTTCACCGGTAGCCACTTCGTCGATGCTCAGTTGTGGCCGGTAGCGGGCAACGAAGTTCTTGAACAAGTCGTGGGTGATGTCCAGGTCCTGCTGGAACTTCTCCCGGCCCTTCTCGGTGTTTTCGCCGAAGACCGTCAAAGTGCGCTTGTACTCACCGGCAGTAAGCACTTCGAAGTCGATATCATGCTTTTTCAGCAGTCGATTGACGTTGGGCAGCTGCGCCACGACGCCGATGGAGCCAAGGATGGCGAACGGCGCACTGATGATCCTGTCGCCGATGCACGCCATCATGTAACCGCCGCTGGCCGCGACCTTGTCGATGCAAATGGTCAGGGGAATGCCGGCCTGGCGGATCCGCGCCAGTTGCGAGGACGCCAAGCCATAGCTGTGAACCATGCCGCCGCCGCTTTCCAGGCGCAGCACCACTTCGTCCTTGTCGGTGGCCACGCTCAGCAGCGCGGTGATCTCATGGCGCATGCTTTCGGTGGCCGATGCCTTGATGTCACCATCGAAGTCCAGCACGTAGACCCGTGGCTTGACCTCGGCGGCTTTCTTTTCCAGCTTCTGCGCCTTGCCTTGTTGCTTGCGCAGGGCCTTGAGGGCGTCCTTACCGAGCAGCGACTGCTCAAGGCGCTCACGCAGACCCTTGTAGAAATCATTCAGCTTGGTGACCTGCATCTGCCCTGCCGTGCGGCGACGGCCCTTGCCACGCAGCGCGGCGATAAACACCAGCACGACGATAATGGCGACCACCAGTGTGACCGTCTTGGCCAGAAAACTGGCGTAATCGGCTAAAAACTCCACAGATATTCCTCAATTGCATGACGCCCCCCGAGACAGGGGCGCGAACGTCCAAGCATACCGACGTGACCCGCCGCCGACCAGCCAGAGCGTTTGTACGAAGTTTCCACGACAGGGAAAGACCATTCAAACAAACGTATGAATTTTCATTGACAGCCCACCGGCATCCTCATAACCTCGCCAAACCTTCACCGTACCGGGATGACACGGACGTGGGCAGCATCTATTTGATACGACATGGCCAGGCCTCGTTTGGTGCCGACAACTACGACGTGTTGTCGGCGCTGGGCATTCGTCAGGCCGAACTGGTCGGCGCCCACCTGGCCCAGATGGATATCAGCCTCGACCGTTGCATCGCCGGTTCATTACGCCGCCAGCAGCACACGGCCGACGCGGCATTGGCGCAGTTGTCGAACGCAGCACCGGCGCTGGAAATCGATGCGGCCTTCGATGAGTTCGATGCCGAAGCGGTGATTCGCGCCCTGCTCCCGGCCATGCTCGACGACGAACCCCAGGCTCTGGAGGTCATGCGTAACGCCACCGAGCACCGCGCCGAGTTCCAGCGGCTGTTTGCCCTGGTCATCGCCCGCTGGGTCAGCGGCGAATATGACACCCCCGGCCTGCAAAGCTGGCAGCAGTTCCTCGAACAGGTTCAGGGCGGCCTGCACCGGCTGCTTGACAGCGCCGAAGGCCATGAACGCATCGCCGTGTTTACTTCTGGCGGCACCATCACCGCCCTGCTTCACTTGATTACGCAAATACCGGTCGCTCAGGCATTCGAGCTCAACTGGCAAATCGTCAATACCTCGCTGAACCTGCTGAAGTTTCGCGGGCGCGAGGTGGCACTGGCTTCCTTCAACAGTCACGCACATCTGCAACTGTTGAGGACGCCGGAACTCATCACTTATCGCTGAGTCCGGCACACCGCGTCTTGCGACGCTGTACCCACACTAGAAAAAGGATCGAACCATGACCTCTGTAGCCGACGCCGTTCAAGCAATGAAAGCCAAGTTCAACCCAAGCGCCGCCGCTGGCCTGGACCTGGTTTTCGGTTTCCGCATCGACGAAGACAAACACTTCTCCCTGATCGTCAAGGACAGCACCTGCGAGCTCCAGGAAGGCGAAAACCCTGACGCACAAGTGACCCTGGTCATGGACGCCGCTACTCTGGAAGGCATCGTCAGCGGTGAGACCGACGGCATGCAGGCGTTCATGGGCGGCAAGCTGCGCACCGAAGGCGACATGATGCTGG
The DNA here is from genome assembly GCF_024807945.1 of Pseudomonas sp. JUb42. Classification (GTDB taxonomy): domain Bacteria; phylum Pseudomonadota; class Gammaproteobacteria; order Pseudomonadales; family Pseudomonadaceae; genus Aquipseudomonas. Next base: position 385,738 of record NZ_JANUFD010000005.1, read on the forward strand.
CCATGAAGCTGAGCGAACTGTTCCCGGCATAAGGCCTGCGACAACGCTGATGCACACGAAACCGAGGTCTGCCCAGGCCTCGGTTTTTTTGTCGCTGAAAAAGCTGAAAAGCTTGATCAAGATCACTGATTGACCTGCAACACGCTGGCCTATAAGGCCGTTTCCAGCTTGTGAGCTGCATTAGATTAGTCAATGATCTGTGCGCTCCATAATAAGTAGAAGGGATAAGCATGGCGCTCACCGACCAGTCCACTCAGATCCGTAGCGGCGAAGAACTCGACACTGCGCTCATCGATCCTTATATCAAGGCGCACATTCCCGGCCTGAGCGGCAGCCCGGCGATCAGCCAGTTTCCCGGCGGCGCATCGAACCTGACTTACCTGCTGCAATACCCCGAACAGGAGTTCGTCCTGCGCCGCCCGCCGTTCGGCCACAAAGCCAAGTCTGCCCATGACATGGGCCGCGAGTACCGCATCCTCAATCAGCTGCGTGATGCCTTCCCCTTCTGCCCCAAGGCCTACGTGCACTGCACCGACGAATCGGTGATCGGCGCCGAGTTCTACGTGATGGAGCGGGTCAAGGGCATCATCCTGCGCGCCGAACTGCCTGCCGAGCTAAACCTCGATGCCGGGCAGACTGAAGCGCTGTGCAAAAGCTTCATCGACCGCTTCGTCGAACTGCACCGGGTTGATTACACGGCATGCGGCCTGGCTGACCTGGGCAAGCCCGAGGGCTATGTGGCCCGGCAGATCAGCGGCTGGAGCGACCGTTACGCCAAGGCCCTCACCCCTGATGCCCCGGCCTGGGACAAGGTCCGCGACTGGCTGCTGGAAAAGATGCCCGCCGACCATCCGGTCTCCAGCATCGTCCACAACGACTACCGCTTCGACAACGTGATCCTCGACCCGGCGAACCCGATGCAGATCATCGGCGTGCTCGACTGGGAGCTGACCACCCTCGGCGATCCGCTGATGGACCTGGGCAACACCCTGGCCTACTGGATCGAAGCCGACGACCCGGCACCGGTGCAACTGATGCGCCGCCAGCCCAGCCACGCGCCGGGCATGCTCACCCGTCGCCAGTTTGTCGACTACTACGCCGAGCGTTCGGGCATCGCCATCGACAACTTCGACTTCTACTACACCTACGGCCTGTTCCGTCTGGCCGGCATCGTGCAGCAGATCTACTACAGGTTTTTCCACGGCCAGACTCAGGACAAGCGCTTCGCCCAGTTCATTCACATGAATAAGCTGCTCGAGCACATGGCCCTGCAAGTGATCGGCAAATCCAGTCTCTGATTGCGACCTATAAGGAAGACAGCATGTCCAAGACCCAACTGTTCGACCTCGACGGCAAGATCGCCTTCGTTTCCGGTGCCAGCCGCGGTATCGGCGAAGCTATTGCCAAACTGCTGGCGCAACAGGGCGCCCATGTGATCGTCTCGAGCCGCAAGATCGACGGCTGCCAGCAGGTTGCCGACGCCATCATCGCCGACGGTGGCCAGGCCACGGCCATCGCCTGCCATATTGGCGAGATGGAGCAGATCTGCAGCGTCTTCGCGCAGATCCGCGAACAGTTCGGCCGCCTGGATATCCTGGTCAATAACGCCGCGACCAACCCGCAGTTCTGCAACGTACTGGACACCGACCTCGGCGCATTCCAGAAGACTGTGGACGTGAACATTCGCGGTTATTTCTTCATGTCGGTGGAAGCCGGCAAGCTGATGCGCGACAACGGCGGTGGCAGCATCATCAACGTTGCCTCGATCAACGGCGTCTCCCCCGGCGTGTTCCAGGGCATCTATTCGGTGACCAAGGCAGCCGTGATCAACATGACCAAGGTCTTCGCCAAGGAATGCGCCGGCTTCGGTATCCGCTGCAACGCCCTGCTGCCGGGCCTGACCGACACCAAGTTCGCTTCGGCGCTGGTCAAGAACGACGCGATCCTCAAGACCGCCCTGGCGCAGATCCCGCTCAAGCGCGTGGCCGACCCGAGCGAAATGGCCGGCGCGGTGCTGTACCTGGCCAGCGATGCCTCGAGCTACACCACGGGTGTGGCGCTGAATGTGGATGGTGGTTTCCTCTCCTGACGCCTCATACCAGCGTTGGAGCGAGGCTTGCCCAAGAATGATACGACGCGGTTTTTCTGACACTGCGCGTCGATCGGTTCGCGGGCAAGCCTCGCTCCAACGGAAGTCGGCTCAATACCGCGGTTTAACGGCCTTCCACTCCGGCTTGTATTTCTGCATCTGCTTCACATCGTCACGCTGGCGAATCCCGCAGCTGAGGAACTGGTCGTTGAGCTTGCCCAACTGGTCATAGTCCAGCTCAAGGCCCAGCCCCGGCTCGCGGGTCAGATGCACGCAGCCATCAACGATAGGCAGTTTGCCGCCCTTGATCACTTCCTCGTCCGGCTCCTGCCACGGGTAGTGGGTATCGCAGGCGAAATCCAGATTCGGCACCGCGGCGGCGACATGGGTCATGGCCATCAGGCTGATGCCCAAGTGCGAGTTGGAGTGCATCGACACGCCGAGGCCAAAGGTCTCGCACATCTTCGCCAATGCCTGGGTATCGCGCAGGCCGCCCCAGTAATGGTGGTCGGCAAGGACGATCTGCACGCTGTTCTGCGCCACGCTGCGGCGGAACTCGTCGAAATCGGTGACCACCATATTGGTCGCCAGAGGCAGGCCGGTGCGCTTGTGCAGCTCAGCCATGCCATCCAGGCCAGGGGTCGGATCCTCGTAGTACTGCAAGTCGTCGCCGAGCAGTTCGGCCATGCGGATCGAGGTTTCCAGGGACCAGTTGCCGTTGGGGTCGATCCGCAATGGGTAGCCGGGAAATGCCTTCTTCAACGCCTTGATGCATGACACCTCATGCTCCGGGTCCAGAGCACCCGCCTTGAGCTTGATGCTCTTGAAGCCATAGGCCTCGATCATGCGCCGGGCCTGGGCGACGATCTGCTCCTCGCTCAAGGCCTCGCCCCAGCTGTCTGGCGCGTAGGGGGACTGGGCGTGCTCGGCATACTTGAAGAACAGGTAGGCACTGAACGGCACCCGATCACGCACCGCACCGCCCAGCAAATCCACCAACGGCAGGTTCATGGAGCGGGCCTGCAGATCGAGAAACGCCACTTCGAAGGCCGAATAGGCATTGCTCACCGCCTTGCTGGCATGGGAGCCGGGGGCCAGTTCGGCGCCGGCCAGGCTGGCTGGCCTATGGGCAGCAACGGTGGCCTGAACGATACGCCGCAGCTTGTTCAGATCGAACGGATCAAGGCCGATCAGCTGGCTTTGCAGTTGCTGCTGGATAGCCAGGGCCGGTGCATCGCCGTAGCTTTCGCCCAGGCCGATATAGCCGTTGTCGCTTTCTACTTCGATGATCGAACGCAGGGCAAAAGGCTCGTGGATGCCGCTGGCGTTGAGCAGCGGTGGATCACGAAAGGCAATTGGCGTGACTGTTACGCGTGTGATTTTCAAAAGAATGCTCCCGATCAATCAGGGTTTTGGGCTGGAAGGTGTGCTGAGTACGGTATTGGCGGACTCAGCCAAAGACGGGCGGCGCGGTTCACCTCGCGGCGTGGTGCGGGCAAAGAAGATCACCACCGCCGCCAGCAGCGACGTGGCGGCCAAGCCATAAAGCCCGCCTTGAATGGAACCGGTGGTCTGTTCAAGAAAGCCGAAGGTTGCCGGGGCGACGAAGCCGCCGAGGTTGCCGATGGAGTTGATCAGGGCGATCACCGCCGCAGCGATACGCGCATCCAGGTAGCCCTGGGGTATCGGCCAGAACAGCGCCGACGCGGCCTTGAAACCGATGGCGGCAAAACAGATGGCGATGAAGGCGAAGATCGGCCCGCCGGTGGTGGACATGAACATGCCGAACGCAGCGATCACCAGCGTCACCGCGACCCAGGCCTGCTGATGCTTGAAGCGCGCGGCCAGCGCAGCGAAACCGTACATGGCAACAATGGAAATGATCCACGGCACCGAGTTGAACAGGCCCACCTGGAAGTCACTGAGGCTGCCCATTTTCTTGATCATGCTCGGCAGCCAGAAGGTCGCGCCGTAGATGGTCAGGGCAATGGAGAAGTAGATGAAGCAGAACAGCATGATCTGCCGGTCGGCCAGCAACTTGAACATCGACGGCCGCACCGTCTGCGCTGCTTCCCGCGCCCGCTGCTCTGCATCGATGGCCTGGGTCAGGGCAGCTTTTTCCTCGTCGCTGAGCCACTTGGCTTCCCGGGGATGGGACTGCAACCAGAACCAGACAAAGCCGCAGAGCACGATGGAGGCAAAGCCTTCGATGAGGAACATCCATTGCCAGCCATGCAGACTCAGCCCCTCGACACTCAACAGCGCGCCCGACACAGGACCGGAAATCACCGAGGCAATCGCCGAACCGCTGAGGAAGATCGCCATGGCCTTGCCACGCTCGGTGGAAGGCAGCCATTGGGTGAAGTAATAAATGATGCCGGGGAAGAAGCCTGCCTCTGCCGCACCGAGAATAAAACGCAGCACGTAGAAGCTGGTCTCGCCACGAACAAACGCCATGGCCATGGCGGCCGCGCCCCAGGTAAACATGATGCGCGTCAGCCAGGCACGGGCGCCGAAGCGTTGCAGCAGCATGTTGGAAGGCACTTCGAACAGCGCGTAACCGACGAAGAACAAGCCGGCACCCAGACCATAGGCTGCAGCGCCTATGCCCAGATCGGTTTGCAGATGGGTACGAACGAAGCCAATGTTGACCCGGTCGATGTAGTTGACGATGAACATCACCACAAACAGGGGCAGCACATGGCGCTTCACTTTCGCGGCGGCGCGGGCCAGAGTTGAATCAGGCGCTGCACCGGCGGATGTGCCAGGGACGTTATTCAAGGGGCGACTCTCCCGTTGTTGGTTTTTATAGGGATGAGTCGATGATGGACGCCGGTATTGTTCCCGTCTAATCTATATTTGCACTTGATTGATACCTGGAATATATCAATGTTTGAACTGGCCCAACTGCGCTGCTTTACCACCGTCGCCACGGAACTGAATTTCCGTCGTGCTGCCGAGCGCCTGAACATGACCCAGCCCCCCTTGAGTCGGCAGATCCAGTTGCTCGAACATAATCTGGGCGTCGAGCTGTTTACCCGCAGCACCCGCAGCGTGGCCCTGACCGCCGCCGGTCGCGCATTCTTTATTGAAGCCCAGAGCCTGCTCGAGCGCGCACAACAGGCAGCCCTCGCCGCCCGGCGCTTCGCCGAAGGCGATATCGGCTCGGTAAGCATCAGTTTCGTCGGCAGTGCGGTGTATGAATTTCTGCCCAAGGTCATCGCAGAGGCGCGGCTCAAGCAGCCCCATGTGAAGATTTCTTTGACGGAAATGAACACTCATCAGCAGCACGAAGCCCTGCGTGCAAGGCGCATTGATCTGGGCATTGTCCGCGCGCCGCTGTTCCAGCCGGGCTATGAAAGTGAGTGCCTGGTGCGCGAGCCGTTTATCCTCGCCATCCCCAGCAGCCACCCCTTGGCCCGTGCCGAAACAGTCGGAGTGCGCGACCTCAATGGCGTACCCTTTCTGATGTACTCCCACTCGGCCTATCCGCCCTTCAACGAATTGCTCACCGGCATGTTCCGTTCGGCCCAGGTGGCGCCGGAATACGTGCAATGGCTGGGTTCGTCATTGACCATCCTGGCCCTGGTCAACGCCGGCATGGGCCTGGCGTTGGTCCCGCGTTGCGCCACTTCGGTGGTGTTCAAGGACGTGACCTTTCGCGCCATTGAACTGGATGAGGGTGTGCAGAGCGAACTGCACCTGGCCTGGCGCAGCGATAACGACAACCCGGCATGCCGCATGTTGCTGGAGGCGATTCGAGCGGCGGTGAGGGTCGATTGAACAGTTTTGCCTGACAAACGTTTAACACTAGTACCCATTTCGAGAAATGGGTACTAGTACTTCTGTTAGTAGTACTGCCGTGTCTCGGGGCGTAAGTTAGGCCTGTTCAGGCGCTTAAGCGGGATTGCGATCATGCCGGGTACAAACAGACTTTGTCACTATCGTTACGACCCATTAGACCTCCTGGCGTCAGTCACGCCTCTGGCTAAAGCGATTGCGCGACATTTCTATAAAGGCGGGATTTTGGCGACCACACTGCAAGGTACCGAGCAACGTACATTCATGCGGGCACAGACGTCGCTTCTCGCGCAGCTTGATCCATCCGGCAACGTAATGCTGGCCACTGATAGAAACAACAGCGTCTTACAGGCAAACACCAAGCAGGCGCAAACGCCTGTCGCATACTCTGCCTACGGCCATCGTCAAGATATCCTGACATTACCCGGATTGCCCGGCTTCAATGGTGAAAAAGCTGATCAGGTTACAGGCCACTATCTGCTGGGTAATGGTTATCGGGCCTACAACCCGGTATTGATGCGCTTTAATAGCCCGGATAGCCTGAGCCCGTTTGGCAAGGGTGGTCTGAATGCCTATGCCTATTGTCTGGGGAATCCAGTAAAAATGGTCGATCCGACGGGGCATTTTGGTGGATTGTCGAAGGTCTTGGCCGATTTAATGGTCACGGGTATAGGGAAAGGGGTTGGAGCACTGAAGGCCACTGGAAATCGCTTTGCTGGATCGTTCGCCAAGGGCCTGAGTGGGAAGGGAGCGTCGCGAGCAGGGAAGCATTTTGCACCATCAAAAACTCGAGCGGGTGAAGTCATTGTCGCTGAAAGTTTTAAACAGAAGGTGAGCGAGTTCGCTTCAATAAAAGCGAGAGAGGCGGTGTTACGCGCTTTCTCTTCAACAAGCGTTCTTCGACAGCAAGGTAGGTTGCCCGCACTTGAAACGATGGGAATATTCGATAACTCACTCACCTCCCTTATAAAACAGCATCCAAAACTTCAAAAAGCAGGCGGTGACATTTTAGGAACCCCATTTGGGATACAAGCGATTGCTGATTTTGACGAGCACGCAATGAAGTATCTAACTAAAGGCGGCCCGATGGAGTCAATCGATTCATTTAGAGGCGGGTTTCGAGACGCGGTTTCACGAAACTTCAATCGTGGGGGCTGGAGCCATACAGCTGCTATACGTGACCACTTGGAAAAAGCTCGCAGTGTTAGAAGAGCACCCAATCCACTACCTATGAAGTGAATAGCCAACCACTTTATTTTTTAATCTTCCTCCATTACAGCCGGGGTATGACAGCGAATGTCTGGTGCGCGAGCTCTTTATCCTCGCCATCCCCGGCAGCCACCCTTTGGCCCGTGCCGAAACGGTCGGTGTGCGCGACCTCAATAACGTGCCCTTCCTGATGTACTCCCACTCGGCCTACCCGCCCTTCAACGAACTGCTCACCGGCATGTTCCGCTCGGCCCAGGTGGCGCCTAATTTCGTGCAGTGGCTGGGTTCGTCATCGACCATCCGGACGTTGCTGGCGGCGGTGCGGGCGGACAGTGTAAATTCTTGATGATGCAATCGCTGGCGCGAGGCTTGGCCCCGAATCGATTGACGCGGTTCGTCTGAGACCACGCGTCTACCTGTTCGCGGGCAAGCCTCGCTCCAACGTCTTTCAATGCATCAACCCAGCGGAATCGGATTATCGATCAGCGACTGGTTGAACTGCGCGATCAGCGCGTATTCGTTCGGCCCGACATTGGCGCGCAGCGGAGCGATGCCGTCGACGAAAACTTCGGTGGTATCGGTGGCCAGTTTTTCCAGGGTCTGGGCGATAAACACGTCCAGCGGCATCGAGCGCGGGTCGCCGCTCTTGTGGATCAGGTCGGTGTCGACCCATGGTGGCGCGATTTCCAGCACGCTGACGCTGCTGTCACGCAACATGAAACGTTGCGACAGGGTGTAGGAGTGAATGGCCGCCTTGGTCGCCGAGTACAGCGCCGTGACCGCAATCGGAATAAAGGCCAGTACCGAGCTGTTGTTGATCAGGTAGGACTGCGGCTGTTTCTTCAGGTGTTCGACAAAGGCAGCGCTGACCCGTACCGGCCCCAGCAGGTTGGTTTCTAGCAGACCGACGGCCTGGGCATCGTCCAGCTGGCCGGAAGCCGGATTGTCGAAGGGCATGATCCCGGCATTGTTGATGACCACGTTGAGGGTCGGGTGGCGGCGGATGACTTCCTGTGCCACAGCCTTGATCTGCGCCGCGTCATTGATATCCAGCTCGATGGTATCGATGCCGGGGTTGGCCTTGGCCACCTCGTCCAGCAGGGCCTTGCGGCGACCGGCGATGATCACCTGGTTGCCCAGGCGGTGGAAAGCTTCGGCCAGGCCACGGCCAATGCCCGAGGTGCCGCCGGTGATGAAGATGGTGTTGGCTGTGAGTTTCATGGTCATGGTTCCTGTAGGGAAGTACTGGGTGATGGCGCCATGATGCGGCGAGTTGACCATGACCGAAACGACGTATAGGGTAGTGATTCGAGACACAGGGATCACGCCATGCACCGTATCTGCTATTTACTCACCGATAACTTCCAGGTGATGGCTGTGGCCACCCAGGCGGTGTTCGAGTTTGCCAACAAGGTCGCCGTCGAGCCCTTCTATACCATCGAGACTTTTTCCCTGGAAGGCGGCGCGGTGCGCTCTTCCCTGGGCATGAGCATCGATACTCAACCCGTGCAGGCGCCCAGCCTGGCCGATACCTGGATCATCGCCGGCGTGGACAATCCACTGGATGGTCCACCGTCCGATGAGACCCTCGCGTTCGTGCGCCTGGCCGGAACCCAGGCGCGGCGCACGGCGGGAATCTGCACCGGTGGCTTCACCCTGGCCGCAGCCGGCCTGCTGGAGGGCCGTCGCGCCACCACGCACTGGGTCTATGCCCCGGCCCTGCAACGGCGCTTTCCGGATATCACGGTCGAGGAAGACCGGATCTTTATCGTCGATGGTTCGATCTGGACCTCAGCGGGCATGACCGCCGGGCTCGATCTTGCCCTGGGCATGGTCGAGAAAGACCTGGGCAGCGATCTGGCGCGCTCGGTGGCGCGCAAGCTGGTCATGCATCAACGCCGCTCGGGAGGCCAGAGCCAGCACTCGGAAATGCTTGATCTGTCGGCCAAGTCAGACCGCATCCAGAACGCTCTGGAATATGCCCGCCAGCACCTGGCCACCCCGCTCAAGGTCGAGGATCTGGCCGACAGCGTGCACATGAGCCCGCGTCAGTTCACAAGGGTATTTACCGCCGAAACCGGTCAGTCTCCGGCCAAGGCCATCGAGGGCCTGCGCCTGGAGGCGGCGCGATTGATGATTGAACAGAGTCGTCACTCACTGGATGTGATCGCCCGGGAAACCGGTTTCCGGGACCGCCGCCATATGCGCGAAGTGTTTATCCGCGGCTTCGGCGTGCCGCCCCAAGCGGTAAGGCGGGATGTGCGCAGCGCGGCGCGCTGAATCATCCAGGCAGCAGGCAGATCCTGTGGGAGCGAGGCTTGCCCGCGAAACGGCTGACGCAAACCATCAGATATCCCGTGCTTTAATTTTGCGCGGGCAAGCGTCGCTCCAACGAGTGCCGCACTCCAACAGGAGTCATCCGCGTGCACGTTCATGTCAAAGATGAAACCGATCCACCGACTGCGCCAACTGCCCCGCCAGGCTGGAGAGTTCGTCGGTGGTCGCGGCGGTCTGCCCTATGACCCGGCTGTTGCCCTCGGACATCCCGGCAATCAATTCCACCTGATGGGCGATTTCGTTGCTGGCCAGGCTCTGCTCGCCGATGGTGCGGCTGATGTCGTTGACCAGTTGCGTGGTGTTCAGGGTTGCTTCGAGGATCTCGCGAATGGCCTTTTCGACATCGGCGGTCACCGCCATGCCCTTGTCGACCTGAACCACCCCGGCCTCCATGCTGGTCACCGCCTCGCGGGTGCTTTGCTGGATACGTGAGACCATGCTGGCGATTTCCTGGGTCGAGGCGCTGGTACGCCCGGCCAGGCTGCGGACCTCATCGGCGACCACGGCAAAACCACGGCCCTGCTCCCCGGCGCGGGCAGCCTCGATGGCAGCATTCAGTGCCAGCAGGTTGGTTTGCTCGGCGATACCCTTGATCACCTGAATGATGCTGTAGATCCCTTCGGATTCCTTGTCCAGAGTGCGGATAACCTGAGCCGATTGCTGGGCCGAACGGGCGATGCCGCCCATATCGCTGACCACCTGATGAATGATCTGCCCGCCATTCTTGGCCAGGGCCTCAGCCTGATTGGCCATATCCAGGGCCCGCTCGGCGTGCCGGGTGATTTCCTCGATGCTGGAGGTCATTTCACTGGCTGCCGCGGCCATGGTGTTGGCCGCGATGCTCTGTTGCTGGCTGCTGCCGGCGACTTCATGGCAACCGCTGCTCAATTGCTGACTGACCCCGCTGACCCCGTGGGCATTACGCCGCACCACTTCGATCATGCCGCGCAGGTCGCGCTGCATGGTCGCCAGGCTACGAATCAACATGCCAGCCTCGTCCCGTTGCGCGGGTTCGGCAATCGGCTCGTTGAGATGACCATGAGCGATGCTTTCGGCGATCCGGCTGGCGGTGTTCAGCGGCCCCATGATGCTGCGAATGACCCAATGGCCCTGGGCAATCAGCAACAGGATGCCGATCACCAGCACCACACCCAGGGTCAGGTTGGCGGTATGAATCGCACTCTGGGTCGCTTCGCTGCTTTGCTGGGAATTGGCTTCGATCTTCTGGCTGAGATCGGCCATCTGGTCTTCCAGCTGGCTGAACGCCTTGTTGAAGGTGCCCAGGTCCTGTCGCGCTGCGTCCGGGCGATCCAGCGCCAGGGCGACAATGCGCTCGGCCGTGGCTATATAGGTGTCAAGGCCGGGTTTGATGGTGGTCAGGCCCGTTTTGATGTCGTCGCTGACAGGCAGCTTGAGGTTCTCCCCGAGCATCTGGCGAAAGTTCGTCGCGTGTTCAGCCAGAGCGGCCTGCACCTCGCTCTTGCTGCTTTCGCTTTTGCCCAGGCCTACCAGCATCGCCGAGAACACGTCGGAGCGCAGGGCGTCATGCATCATGTCGGCCTCAAGGTGATTGCGCAGCACTGTCATGCTGGTCTCACTGTCCTCGGTCGCCTCCGCCATCCGGCTGTTGCCCACGTAGTTGACCAGACTGATGATCAAAGCAGTGAACACGCTGGTGCCAATCAACAAGAGCAAGCGTAATTTGATGGACACGGTGAAACTCCCCTGGTGGCAAATACAAGACCGAAAGGTCAAAGCCCATTGCAGGCACAACGACTTGCGTCATTGCGGTTAGTTAAGACTATTTCCACGCTTTCGCCTGTTATCAGCCCTGGCGCTGAGGATCAGGGCGCGCCGAACAGCATGGTCCAGTAGATGCCCTTGTCGCTACGGGCGTTGTTGGCGTATCCCGCGCCCACCTGAGTAAACAGTGGATTCATCAGGTTGGCGCAATGGCCGGGGCTGGCCAGCCAACCTTGCATGGCATCGCTGGGCGAGCCCTGCCCGGCGGCGATATTTTCGCCGATATTGCGTCCCCGGTAGCCTGCCGCATGGGCGCGATCGCCGGGGGAATCCCCCGCCAGACCCTGGTGCGCGAAGTAGTTGTCATGAGCCATGGCACGGCTATGCCCTTCAGCGGCAGTACCCAAGGCACCGTTCCAACTCAAAGGCCGGGCGGCAGCGAAACGCTGGTAACCGCACATCCGTGGATGGGCCCGGGCGCTGTTGACCATCGCCAGCAAAACTTTGTCGGCGGCCTGTTGATTGCCCAGATGCGGATCGATCTGCGGCCGCGCCAGCACCACGCGCCATTGGCTGCCGGCGCGGCTGAGGCCGATGTCGGCGTACTGGCCATCAAGCATCGAGTCGCAATAGTCGCGCTGCAGCAAATCGAACGCAGACTCAACGTCATGGGCCCCGACCAGATGAATGGTCTGCACCAGAGCCGCCTGATAACCGGCGGCCTTCAGACCATCGCGCAGACCACCGCCGTAGTCGACCGGCAGCGCCAGGCTGGATTTCAGTGTCAATGGCGCCAAGGCCCGAGCGTAGCTGCCATCACAGCGGTCGGGGTGCGCGCGATAGGCGTTGATCTGCTGCAGCAGTTGCCGCTCGCCATCCGCCTTGGCGGGATGGGCGAACAGCGCCATAAAAACAGGGAGAGACAGAGAGGCATAGCGCAGGAATGGACGCATCAAGCAGACAGCTCACAGCAGGTGGCACGAGTCCGGCAGTACAACACCAGAGATTACGCCTGACGACGGCCGTCAAAGCCCGGATCAGACCGCTCGCTTTGCGACAAGTTGCAAAGCAGCACACCGGCAAATGTAGTCATCCGACAGATAGTAGTAACGGCGGGCAAAAATTGATGGCAAAATAATGGCGCCATTCATCCGGCGCACAGACAAAGGGATGGATCCCCTGCGGATTCCCGGCCTCATCAAGGAACGACCGATACATGAACGCGCCCCTAGCCATGCTTTATCTCATTTCTGTGGGCGTGTTGTTCATGGCTGCATTGCAGGCAGCAATGGTGGCGCGCAGCACGCCGTATGTACGGGCCTGCTGGGTATTTTCCGCGATCTGCCTGACCTTTTGCTGTTACCAGTTCTGTGTCGTCCTGCAATATCAGGCGGTGGATGAGTCGGGCGCGATTGCTGCCCATCGCTGGGTCAATCTGTTCTCGCTGTTGATCACGCCGCTGACCCTGTATCTGGTCGCCGCCCTCGACAACAAGCGCCGCTCGCTGAGCGCCGCCCACATCACCTGTGGCTTGGTCGCCGTGGTGATTGTCGACAACTTCGTCAGCCCCCTCGGCTATCGCTTCGCCGAACTTCAGGGGGTGAGCCAGACAACGCTGCCCTGGGGCGAATCGCTGAATATTTTTTCCGGTCCACCTGCAGTTGTCTGTCGTCTGATGCGTTTGCTCACGCTTGGTGTTCTGATCTATAGCCTGGTGTTTTCGGTGCGTATCAGCAACCTGGCCGGGCAGCTGTCGAGTCGTCTGATCTGGACGGCCATCACCCTGATGTTCATTACCTGCGGGCTGACCTGGGTGTCTGACAGCGGCCTGCTGAAGCTGCCGTATATGGCGGGGTTCGGCTTCATGTTTCTCGCTGGCGCGCTGCCGCTGCTGATCCGCAACGACGCGCGCAATCGCAAGGCCGAAGCGCTGCGTATCAACAGTGCGCTGGAACAGGCGGTGAAAAAGCATACCCTGGCCAATCAGCGCTTCGAGCATGTGCTGCACAACGACCCGTTGACCGACCTGCCCAACCGCGCCGGTGCTGTCAGTCGCCTGTATGGCCTGCTGGAACACAACCTGCTGAACCAGACCCGCCTCGCGGTATTGATGTTCGACCTGGATCGCCTCGGCGTAATCAATGGCATGCGCGGGCACAAGGCCGGCGATCAACTGCTGATCGAGGTCGCCGAGCGCCTGCAGCTGGCCTTCCGCGACAGTGACCTGATTGCCCGCCTCGACGGCGGCAGCTTCATGGTCGGCGCCAGCGGGCTGACTGAGCAATATGGTGTGGCGCTGATCTACGACAAGCTGGTCGAGGCCCTGGAACCGCCTTTCGAGGTGGCGGACCGGATCCTGAAAATCACCCTCAATACCGGCATCAGCGTGTTTCCGGATGACGGGCAGACCGTGGAAGATATCCTCGCCGCAGCCGAGCTGGCCCTGCATGATGCGAAAAGCTCCGGGCCCGGCCATATCCGCATCTTCGACCCGTCGCTGAAAGAGAATCTGCAACAGCACATCGACTTCGAAGGTGCTCTTAAAGAAGCTCTGGAGAAGGAGCAGTTTTTCCTCTGTTATCAGCCTCAGGTAGCGTCCGAGGACGGCCGTACCGTATGCCTGGAGGCGCTGATTCGCTGGCAGCACCCGGTTTATGGCCTGGTCATGCCGGACAAATTCATCCCCCTGGCAGAATCCACGGGCATCATCACCGCCATCGGCGCCTGGGTCATCGACTCGGCGTGCCAGCAACTGGCGCGCTGGCACGCCATGGGGTTCAACGATCTCAAGGTGGCGGTCAATCTGTCCGCCCAGCAACTGCTGGTCAAGGATCTGGAAGAGACGGTCAGCAACGCCTTGGGCCGCGCGTGCCTTAGCGGTCGCGACCTGGAACTGGAAATCACCGAGTCGGTGCTGATGCAGGACCCCGAGCGTTCCATCGAGCGCCTGGGTGCCCTGCGCAAGCTGGGTGTGCGCCTGTCGATCGACGACTTCGGCACCGGCTATTCGTCCCTGGGTTACCTGCGGGTGCTGCCGGTGCACGCGTTCAAGCTGGATCGCAGCTTTGTGCGGGATATTGGCAAGAGCGTCAAGGACCTGGAAATATGCGCCACCGCCATTGGTCTGGCGAAGAATCTGGGGCTGGAGATCGTCGCCGAAGGCGTGGAAACCAAGGCCCAGATGCAACAACTGCGCGAGCTGGGCTGCCATCTGTTGCAGGGTTATCTGTTTGCCCGGCCCCTCGCTGTAGAAGCGGTGCAACCCTATCTGCTGGCCTCACCGCAAATCGGCACGGCCTTGCTCAAACCGGCGCAGGCCCTGCCTGATCTGATGAACTGATCGGGCTAAAGGCTCGCTGCCGCTACCACTGCGTGATAACAGATGATTGACCTGAGCCATTTGTTACATTATATGTTGACCTGTTAGCCATCTTAACTATAAATAAAAGCCTTAACGGCTTTACCGACAGTTCAACAGGACCTCCCGATGCTCTCTCCCCTGCTGGCCGAATCTCTGGCCCGTCGCAAAGTTCACTACAGCTGGGTCATCGCCGCTGTCACCTTTCTGACCATGTTGGTCATGGCTGGGGCTGTCGGCGCACCGGGTGTCTTTATCGTGCCGCTGCAAAAGGAATTCGGCTGGAACACTGCGGAAATTTCCTCAGCCCTGGCCATTCGTTTCCTGCTGTTCGGTCTGATGGGGCCGTTCGCCGCCGCCTTCATGAACTACTTCGGCATGCGCCGGGTGATGATGACGGCCCTGGGCATTGTCATCGTCGGCCTGGGCACTTCCCTGTATATGCAGCAATTCTGGCAATTGGTACTGCTGTGGGGCGTGGTGGTGGGCCTGGGCACCGGGCTGACCGCCATGGTCCTTGGCGCCACCGTGGCCACCCGCTGGTTCTCGGCCCGGCGAGGCCTGATCATCGGCCTGCTCGCCGCCAGTTCCGCCACCGGGCAACTGGTGTTCCTGCCGTTGCTGGCGCGCCTGACCGAAGTCTACGGCTGGCGCACAGCCATGGGTTTTATCTGCGGCGCGCTGTTGCTGGCCATGGTGGTGGTGTTTGCCCTGATGCGTGACCGCCCTGTGGACCTGGGCCTGCCGTTATACGGCGACAGCGATCCGGTGCCTGCGCCAGCCAAGGCCACCAGCCTGGCGGCACTGCTGTGGACACCGCTGGTGGTGCTCGGTGAAGTGTCGAAATCCATGACCTTCTGGGTGCTGTTCGCCACCTTCTTTATCTGCGGGGCCAGTACCTCAGGGCTGATCCAGACCCACTTCATCAGCATGTGTGGCGACTTCGGTCTGGCCGCCACCGCTGCCGCAGGTGTATTGGCGCTGATGGGCATCTTCGACTTCTTCGGCACCATCGGCTCCGGCTGGCTGTCGGACCGCTTCGACAATCGCTGGCTGTTGTTCTGGTACTACGGCCTGCGCGGCGTGTCGTTGATGATGCTGCCCTTTATCGACTTCCAGATCTTCGGCCTGTCGATCTTTGCCGTGCTCTACGGCCTGGACTGGATCGCCACCGTGCCGCCGACGGTGAAGCTGACTGCCGCCCGCTTCGGTCCGGAAAAGGCCAATATCGTCTTCGGCTGGATCTTTGCCGGGCATCAACTGGGCGCTGCCTTCGCGGCGTATGGCGCCGGGCTGATGCGTACGCTGTTGGCCAGCTATACGCCGTCATTCTTCCTGGCCGGGGCGTTGTGCGTGATTGCCGCATTGCTGGCGATTGCCATCAGTAAGCCTGCGCGGGCCAAGGCGCAAACTCTGTAACGCAACACGGCTGCACTGTCACGCAGCACAAAACCTGTGGGAGCCGGCTTGCTGGCGATGGGGTCGGATCAGGCAATAGATTTGCCGACTAAAACGCCGCTATCGCCAGCAAGCCGGCTTCCACAAAAACTGTTTCCATGCAACATTCACCCGCGCTTCATCGCCTCGAATATCTGTGCCACCACCGCCGCGCCCTCGCCCACTGCTGCCGCCACGCGCTTGGTCGACTGGGCGCGCACGTCGCCGATGGCAAACACGCCCTTGCGGTTGGTCTCCAGAGGCAACGGCAGCCAGCCTTGCTGCGGTCCCTCAGGCAGCGCCGCGCCGGTGAGGACAAAGCCCTTGGCGTCGGTTTCCACGCAACCGTTGAGCCACTGGGTATTAGGGTCGGCCCCGATAAACAGAAACAGGTGACTGACCTCGAGCTGGCGCGTCTCGCCGCTACCGCGATGGCGCAGCTGCACTGATTGCAGGCCGTGGACGGTATCGCCATTGACCGCGGTGACCTCGGTTTCGACATGGATCGTGACATTGGCCAAGGCAGATATCCGCTCGATCAGGTACTTGGACATACTCGCCTCCAGCCCCTCCCCGCGCACAATCAGGTGCAGGTGCCTGACCTGCGATGCCAGATAAACCGTGGCCTGGCCTGCCGAATTACCGGCGCCGATCAGTGCAACCTGCGCGCCGCTGCAAATTTTCGCTTCGATGGGCGAGGCCCAGTACGACACGCCGCTACCCTCGAAGCGCTCGATATCGGCCACCGGCAGCTGGCGATAACGTACTCCCGAGGCGACTACCACGTAGCGGGCCTGGATCACCGCCCCCGTGGTGAGTTCAAGACGGCTCAGTTCACCCTGACGGCAATCGAGCCGGGCCACTTCCAGGGGAATGGCCATTTTCGCGCCGAATTTCTGCGCCTGATTGAACGCCCGCCCGGCCAGGGCCTGCCCGGAGATTCCGGTGGGAAAGCCCAGGTAGTTCTCGATCCGCGCCGAGGCCCCGGCCTGGCCGCCAAAGGCGCGCTGGTCCAGCACCAGTACCGACAGTCCCTCGGAAGCGGCGTACACCGCCGTCGCCAGCCCGGCAGGACCGGCGCCGACCACGGCAATGTCATACACCTGGCTGGCATCCAGCTGCGGCGTGATGCCCAGGCAGATCCCGGCCTCGGCATTGCTCGGCTGCTTGAGCAGATTGCCATTGGGACAGATCATCAGCGGCAAGTCGTCCTGCGCGACACCGAAGCGCTCGATCAGCAGTCGGGCTTCCTCGCCATGGGTGGCGATATCCAGCACCGTGTGCGGGTAGCCGTTGCGCGTCAGGAACCCTTGCAGCCGTACCAGTTGCTGCTCGCCCAGACGACCGATAAGGACCGAGCCGACCCGGTCCGTCCCGAGCATGCCGACCCGGCGCAAAATGAACGCACGCATGATGATTTCGCCCAGCTCGGCTGAGCCGATGATCAACGAGCGCAGATGCGCCACGTCAAACGGCACCGCCAGACAACCCTGGGGCCCCGCCCGACCTTCGGCGAGGGAGGCGCGATCGCCGAGCAGGCCGACCTCACCGGTGAACTCCCCCGGCCCGCCACTGATGATCGCCGCCTCACGACCCAGACCGTCGCGACGCACGACATCGATACTGCCTTCCAGAATCAGCCACACCGCCACGCCATGACTGCCCACGGCATACAGCACCTGGCCGGGGGCAAAGCGATGCGGCTGATCACAGGCAAAACGCAGCGCGGTCGCGACCTGGTTTGGGTTGAGCACGGGGAACATCTGCTCGTGGCGGGAATAGACCTCGGTCATGGCGAATACCTGGGCGGAGAACGGGATAGCGCTGAGACTAGACGGGCTCACCGGCAATAAATTGAATGGATGCGCGTGTTTTTTTGCCTGGCAGGGCTCGCAGAAAGCCCGGGGCTGATCAAGAATGCCAGTGCGTAATTCCCACCTATAACAAGGAGTCAGCATGTCGTCCGACCAACGTTTTCAGCAGGCCGCAGAAGAGATGGGCTACAGCTTCGATGGCGAGATCAAGATCGGAGGCAACTACGTGCCATTGGTGCGCCATGAACAGCAGATCTATGTCAGCGGGCAGATCCCACGGGTTGGCGACACGGTGGTGGTGACCGGCCGGGTCGGCGAAGCCACCACCCTGGAAGTGGCGCAACTGGGCGCCAAGATCAGCACCATGCGCGCCCTCGCCCTGCTGCAACGCTCACTCGGCAGCCTGGAAGCGGTCAAGGGCATCCTGCGCATCGGCGTTTATGTGCAATGCAGCATGGACTTCACCCAACACAGCGAAGTAGCCGATGCGGCGTCCGACCTGCTGTCGCTTGTCCTCGGCGATATCGGCTCCCACACCCGCACCTCGGTGGGCGTGTATCAGTTGCCGAAGAATGCCAGTGTCGAAGTGGAAATGATTGCGGTGGTTTGATTTATCGGCATGTTCAACATCGGTGGGAGCGAATTCATTCGCGAAAGCGGTGTTCCAGGCGATGAAGATGCGTCGAATGTACCGGCCTCTTCGCGAATGAATTCGCTCCCACAAGATTTACCCCCTGTCCCGGTTAGTGTTTGCTGCGCGACAGCGCGGCGCATTAGCGGCGGGACGGCTGCCACAGAATTCACGAGCCACAATGCCAACGGTTTAGAAGCCGTACAGCGCAGCCGGGTTATCAACCAGGATCTGCCTGCGCACCGTCTCATCCACCGTCCACTCGCTCAACAGATCAAGCATCGCCTGATCATCCGGCACCGGATCACGCCCCGGATGCGGCCAGTTGCTCGCCCACAGGCAGCGCTCGGGGTGGGCATTGACCAATGCCCGGGCCAGGACGCTGACATCTTCATAATGCGGCGCCCCGCTTTTCGAGGTTTCGTAGGGCGCCGAAACCTTGACCCAGGTCCTGCCGCCATCGAGCAAACGCAACAGGCTGACAAAGCCGGGATGGGTCACCGGCACCGGCTCGAGAAACTTGCCGATATGGTCGATGCTCAGGCGACTGGGCAACGCCCGCAGGCGGCTTTCGAACTCAGGCAGCTCACGGCCATCCACTTGCAGGTTGATCACCCAGTCCAGCTCGGCAATCCGTGCACTGATGGGCTCCAGCGCGTCCCAGTCCAGGGCGCCTCGGGCGTTGGGCACCAGCATGAAGCGCACCCCGCGCACGCCCTGCCGGTGTAGCTCGGCCAATTGCGCGTCGCTGATATCCGGGGAAATCACGGCAATGCCTCGGGCGGCGTTACCGGCCTGGCCCAAGGCATCAAGCAGGCAGCCGATATCGAAGCCATAACCATTGGCCTGGACGAGCAAGGCCCGTTCCAGGCCCAGGCGCTGCTGCATCTGCTGATAATCACTCCAACTGGCGCGGCCAATCTTCTGGCTCAAGGGAAAGCGCTCGGGCTCGTAGATATGGACATGGCAGTCACAGGCGCCCGCCAGTAATTCAGTCATGGGACAGCTCCAGGGTATTAAGGCCAAACAGCGAGATCGCGCGGCTGGCAGCGGCCAGATTGACCGCGCCTTGGGGGATCTGCCCGGCCAACAGCGCCTGGACCTGATGCACGGTGTCCATGGCCTGGTGCTCGGCCGCTTGCGGAGTCAGGCCGCCGATATGGGGGTTGGCGATGACCTTGGGGTGGGCAGCGATGACCTGGGTCGGCATCTGGTCCTGAGCCCGGCCAACATCCAGGGCGCAACCAGCCAGCAGCCCCTGATCCAGGGCCTCGACCAGCGCCTGCTCATCCACCAGTTCGCCCCGTGAAGCGTTGATAAAGAAGGCATGGGGCTGCATCGCCTGAAATGCTGCGCGGCCGAACAGGTTGGCGGTTTCGGCCACGGCCGGCGCCAGGCAGACGACGTAGTCGGAGGTCGAAATTACCCGTTCGAAAGAGGTTTGCTCAATGCCCTCGTCGGTGATGGTGACATGGGGATCACTGACCAGAACGTGCATGTTCAGGGCCTGGGCCATGGCCGCCAGGCGCTTGCCGATAAAGCCGTAGCCAACGATGCCCAGGGTCGAACCGCGCAGTTCACGGCCCATGACGATTTCCGGGGCCTGGCCCTGCCAGTAACCGGCAGCGGCGCGGCTCATGCCACGGCTGAGGTCGATCATCACCCCGACCACCCACTCGCTGACCGAGGTGTCGAACCCCGGTGTGGCGCGGGTCACCAGTACGCCATGGGCGCTGGCGGCAGCGACGTCGATATTGCGGATATCCACCGCCACACGGCAGTAGGCGACCAGTTCCGGCAGGCGTTCGAACAGCTCGGCGGGCGCCGCAGCATCACGGCTGGCGACGATGATCTGGCAACCCCGGGCCGCCTCGACAAACTCATCGATGCTCAGGGGCTGGCGCGAATGATTGAGACGCACCGTACCGCAGGCACGCAATTGCGTGAGGGCACGGGCGCCGTAGTAGTTCTGCAGGGTCTGGGGCGAATGGGTCAGGAAAATCTGGGTCATCTGCGTTTCATTCCCTATGACTGGACGCAGGCCGGGCGACAGACTGCCGGGCTACCAACGTGGGTTGAAAGATGAAATTGACCGGGCGCTGCTCGGGTTGCCGCGAACGGTCGACGGCGCGCTGGACCATGGCATCGGCCATTTCATGCAGCGGCATGACCACCGAGGTCAGGCCCGGATTGGTGAAAGCAGCAATCGACAGGCCGTCCATACCCACCACCGAGATATCTTCGGGCACCCGCAGCCCGGCCTGATGCAACCCGGCCATAAGACCGATGGCGAGCATGTCATTGACCGTGACGATGCCGGTGGGCATCGGTCGCATGGCCATGATCTGACTGGCCATGGCAAACCCCAGGTCAGCCAGTTCCGAGTCGCCAAAGGTCTGCGCGACCTGGCCCTGTACCACCTCGCAACTGCCGTGCAGACCGGCCAGAGCGGTGCGTTCGAGAAAACCGGCGATCTTGTTGGAGCGGCTGACGGTCTTGCCGCTGGGGACCAGGAACGCCAGGCGGGTATGGCCGTGGGCTAGCAAGTGGTCGGCGGCGATATACCCGGCCTTGAAGTTATCCGGCGAGACATGATCGACCCGGGAGTTCTCCACCGGCACCGTCGCGCGGTCATAACTGACCACGCTCAGGCCACGGGCGACCGCGTCTTCCAGGTGACGCTCATCGTCCCGGGACGAGACCACGATCACCGACTGCACGCCGAAGGACAGCAAATCATCGAACATCCGCGCTTCGTGCTGCTTGTCGCGGTGGGTATTGGCCAGCAACAGCCGGTAGCCATAGCGCTGCTGCGCCACGGCCTCGACCTGCAGGGCCAGTTGCCCGTACATGGGGTTGGCGGTGGACGGCACCAGCAGACCGAGCATCGGCGTGTGCCCGGTCTTCAATTGCCGGGCAGCACGATTAGGCCGGTAGTTGAGGCTGCTGATGGCCTTCTCCACCCGGCTGAAGGTCTGCGGGCTGAGCTTTTCCGTGCGGCCGTTGAGCACGTTGGACACCGAACTGACCGACACCCCCGCCAAGGCGGCTACATCATGAATTGTTGCCATATGCGTTGTGCCTTAAACCATATTGAACATGCGCGGCAGCCACAGGGAAATCGATGGCACCAGCACGATAAGAATCAGCATCACCAATAACAGCAGCAGGTACTTGAGCATCTTTTTCGAGACGTCTTCGATCCGCGTGCCGGTCATGGCGCACGTTGCAAACAGGCCCAGGCCGAACGGCGGCGAAAACAGCCCCAGGCCCATGGAAATCACCGCCACCGTACCGAAGTGCAGCGGATTGATGCCCACCTGCACGGCAATCGGCACCAGCAACGGGCCGAAGATAATCAGGGCCGGAGCGCCTTCCAGCACCGCGCCGAACACCACCATGATCAGCACCGATGCACCGAGGAACGCCACGGCGCCGTAGTTATGTGCCAGGGCCAGCATAAAGTCGGAGATGATCGCCGGAATCTGCTGGATCGTCAGGGCAAACGCCACGCTGGAGGCCGCCGCAATGATGAACAGGATACCTGCCGCCATGGACGCTGCGCGCACAAACAAGCGGGCAATACCGCCCAGGGTCAGTTCACGAAAGGTCACCCCGCCGACCAGCAGCGCGTAGACCACGGCAAAGGCCGACACCTCGGTGGAAGTGGCCACGCCGGAGGTCACCCCCTTGCCGATCATGGCCACCATGATCAGCGCCACCAGCGCCCCGCCCAGCAAACGCAAGATGGGCGTGCGCACCGGAAACGCCAGGTTGGGATCGACCTTCTTGCCGAACACCACAGCAAGCGTCGACAGGCCCATGGCCAGGACCACCGCAGGCACTATCCCGGCGATAAACAGCCCTCCGATGGAGATATTGGCGACAAAACCCATGATGATCATATTGATGCACGGCGGAATCGTCTCGCCCATCACCCCGGAGGCCGCCAGCACCGCAGCGGTTTCGTTGGCGTCCTGCTTGGTACGACGTACCGCCGGCACGACAATCCCGCCCACGGCAGCAATATCGGCCAGCTTGGAACCCGACACGCCGGAGAAAAACGCCGTGGCGAGGATCGCAATCAGGTTCATCGAACCGCGCACCCGGCCGAAGATCCGCACCAGCAGCTCGACCAGTCGCGCCGACATGCCGTTGACCTCCATGACCAACCCGGCCAGGACGAAAAACGGAATCGCCAGCAACACAAAGTGGTCCATGCCTGCCATGACCTGCTGCGAGTAGATCACCATGGGCAGCGACGGATCACCGATGAAATACAGCAGCGCACACAGGGCCAGGACAAAGGCGATCGGCACGCCGACCAGCAGGCCGCCGACAAAACCCAGCAACAACAGGCTCCAGGGTTGCAGGGCGTAGGCTTCAAACTGCGTATTCCAGGCCCATAGTCCCAGACCGAGCAACACACAGCCCAACAGGCTGAACCAGGTACTGCGAGTGGCGCCATTAAGCGCATTGGCGACACCCACCAGGGTCATCAGCAAGGCGCCGACGAACACCGGCAGCACGTTAAGCCACTGCGGCAGACCCATGGGCGTGGAGACATTGGTCGAGTCTTCCAGCAGCAGCCACGACGAGTACGCCAGCCCCGCCGCCGTCCCTGCCACCGCCCAACCGCCAATTTGCGTCGCCACCTGTTGCCAAGCTGCGGGCAACAGTGCGCGAAAGAAGTCCACATGCACATGCTGCCTGCGCGCCAGTACCGTGGCACCGCCGAGGAATACCAGCATGACCATCAGGCCGCGGGCGACCTCTTCGGCCCAATCCACCGGGTGATGGACGAAGTAACGCAGAATCACCGAAATGAACACGACGATGATATCTACGGCCAGGACCAACGCGCACAAACGCTCGATCAGCACACACAGCCCGGCCAGCAGGCGGCCGCTGCCATGGCCGGTGGCGAAGCCCCAGTCGTGGCCCTTGATCAGCGGGCCAACGGTTTCTTCAAGCGGCTGATCGACAGCCGCCACCCCTATAGCTGGGTTCATGATGAGTGTTCCCCGTGATTGCTCAGGCGCGTGCGGCGTCGATGGCGGCAAGGATGGGCGCCGTCACCGGATTGCTCTGGATAAAGGGCACCCAGAGTTTTTCCCGCATCAATTGCCGGGTCGCGGCACGCTCGGCGTCAGCCATGGGGAACAGGGTCATGCCGCCCTTGGCCAGGGTCGCTAAAGCTTCGGCGCCTTTGACCTTGGCAACTTCGCGCTGATAAACGCTGGCGTCACGGGCGGCGGCAATGAACACCGGTTGCAGGTCGGCCGGGATTTTCGCCAGGCCACGCTTGCCGATCACGGCGATGCACGGGCTGAACAGGTGATTGGTCTGCCAGCTATTGCGCACCACCTCATCCAGCTTGTTGGCCAGGACACTGGCGGCGTCGTGCTCGAAGCCCTCGACCACGCCGGTCTGCACGGCGGTGTAGACCTCGTTGAAGGCGATGGGCGTAGGAATCGCCCCCATCAGCTTGAAAGTCTCGATAAAGGCCTGGGTCGGCAGCACCCGCAGCTTGACGTTCTGCAAGGCAGCCAGGTCCTTGATCGGCGGCTTGGTATAGACACTGCGCGCACTGAAGTGCGAACCCCAGCCGACCACAGTGCAGCCGGTGCGCTCTTGCAGCAGCTTGTTGTAGATCTCGCCGACGCCATTGTCCACGGCCTTGGCCACATGGGCGTAGCTGTCGAACAGAAAACCCAGGTCCAACAGCGCCAACTCCGGCAAGGCCGTGGCCCAGATCGAGCTGCCGGTAATCATCATGTCGATGGAGCCCAGACGCACCTGCTGCACCACATCGGCCTCCTTGCCCAACTGACCGTTGGCGAAGAAATCGATACGCACCTTGTCACCCAGGGCCTGTTTCAGGTTCTCGCTGAAGCGCTGGTAGAACAGGTAATGGGCCGAGTTTTCATCGGAAGTCATGGTCGATGACAGCCGCAATACCGGCGTAGCGGCACGACTGATCATGGGAAACGAGAGAGCGGCAGCGCCGAGCGTGGCGGACTGCACGAAGCGACGACGAGTCAGATTCATGGTTTGAGCCTTTTTTGTTGTTATGAGTAAAACGTTTTACTAAACCGTTTTACGGATAATAGGCTTCATCCAGAAATACTCAATAAAAATCTTCCCTCATATTGATGGATGAATTGTGGGAGCGGATTTATCCGCGAAGAGGCTGGTACATCCGATAGATATTCGTCGCCTGCCGCTTTCGCGAATGAATTCGCTCCCACAGAATTCGCCCTCACAAATTAACTGCATGGGAAACAAAAAAACCCCGCGAAAGGCCAGCCTTCGCGGGGTGTCGGGTGTTTCAGACAGCGCTTTTCAGATCGTTGCGTGGATCAGCCGTTCAACAGCACTTCGGCCCGCCCTTGCCGCCATACCGAGCCTCTTGACGCTCGCGAAAGAACATCTCGTAGCTCATCACCGGTTTGTCCGGATGGGTGGCCTGCATGTGCTCGACGTAAGTGTCGTAGTCCGGCATGCCGACCATCAGGCGGGCAGCCTGGCCCAGGTATTTACCCAGGCGACTCAGGTCATTGAACATGGGCTGATCCTCCGCTCATCACGAGTGCTGCACCGGTTGCGCCTGGAATGGCGCTTCCTTGTCGGTACGCTCTTTCTTGCCCCAGGCCGCGACACCGACCTTGATGGCGTAGAACAGAATGCTCAGGACCACGAACAGGAACAGAACAGTCAGAGTCGCGTTGGTGTAGGCGTTGAAGATCACATGCTGCATCTGGTCCATGGTCTTGGCCGGAGCAATGATCTGACCGGCGTCGGCAGCGGTGCTGTATTTCTTCGCCAGGGCGAGGAAGCCAACGGCCGGGCTCGGGTCGAACAGCTTGATGAAGCCGGCGGTCACGGTGCAGATCAGCAGCCAGGCAGCCGGCAGCATGGTCACCCAGATGTAGCGCTGGCGTTTCATTTTGATCAGCACGACAGTGGCCAGCATCAGGGCGATCCCCGCCAGCATCTGGTTGGAGATGCCGAACAGCGGCCACAGGGTGTTGATGCCGCCCAGTGGATCGATCACGCCCTGGTACAGCAGGTAACCCCAAAGGGCCACGCAGCCACCGGTGCCGATGGCGTTGGCGGTCCACGACTCGGTGCGTTTCAGCGCCGGCACGAAGCTGCCCAGCAGGTCTTGCAGCATGAAGCGACCGGCTCGGGTACCGGCGTCAACCGCCGTCAGAATGAACAGCGCTTCGAACAAGATCGCAAAGTGGTACCAGAACGCCATGGTGTTCTGCCCCGGCAGGGCTTGGTGCAGGATCTGCGCGATACCGACCGCCAGGGTCGGCGCACCGCCAGCACGGGCCAGTACGGTGTTTTCACCGATGTCATGGGCCACGGCAGTGAGCATGTCGGGGGTAATGGCAAAGCCCCAGCCGCTGATGGTCTGGGCCACGGCAACCACGTCACCACCGACCACGGCAGCCGGGCTGTTCATGGCGAAGTACACGCCTGGCTCGATCACCGAAGCGGCAACCATCGCCATGATGGCCACGAAGGACTCCATGAGCATGCCGCCGTAACCGATGTAACGGGCGTTCTTCTCGTTATCCAGCAGTTTGGGTGTAGTACCCGAGGAAATCAGTGCGTGGAAACCCGACACCGCACCGCAGGCAATGGTGATGAACAGGAAAGGAAACAGCGCGCCTTTCCAGACCGGGCCAGTACCGTCGGTGAACTGGGTCAGGGCTGGCATTTTCAGCTCGGGCGCCAGAATCAGGATGCCGATGGCCAGGGCCACGATGGTGCCGATTTTCAGGAAGGTCGACAGGTAGTCACGCGGTGCCAGCAGCAGCCAGACCGGCAGCATGGCGGCAACGAAACCGTAGCCCACCAGCATCCAGGTGATCTGCACGCCGGTAAAGGTGAACATCGGCGCCCACGCCGGGTTGGCGGCAATCTGCCCACCCATCCAGATCGAGGCCAGCAGCAGAACCACGCCAATCACCGAGATCTCGCCGATGCGGCCGGGGCGGATGTAGCGCATGTAGATGCCCATGAACATCGCCACCGGAATGGTCGCCAGCACCGTGAACATGCCCCAAGGGCTCTCGGCCAGGGCCTTGACCACAATCAGCGCCAGCACCGCTAGGATGATGATCATGATCAGGAAGCAGCCGAACAAGGCGATGGTGCCGGGAATGCGGCCCATTTCCTCGCGGACCATGTCGCCCAGGGAGCGACCGTTGCGGCGGGTGGAGAGGAACAGGATCATGAAATCCTGCACGGCCCCGGCCAGCACCACACCGGCAATCAGCCAGAGGGTGCCTGGCAGGTAACCCATTTGCGCCGCCAGCACCGGACCGACCAGCGGGCCTGCACCGGCAATGGCGGCAAAGTGGTGACCGAAAAGAATGTGTTTGTTGGTCGGCACATAGTCCAGACCATCGTTGTTGACCACCGCAGGCGTGGCCCGGGTCGGGTCCAGTTGCATGACGTGGTTGGCGATGAACAGGCTGTAGTAGCGGTAGGCAACCAGATAGATCGCCACAGCCGCGACAACTATCCACAAGGCGTTGATGGGTTCACCGCGACGAAGCGCTACGACGCCAAGCGCGCATGCCCCCAAAGCGGCGACAGCGAACCAAGCCAGATGTCTGGTCAGTCGGGTCATTTGAGTCTCCTGCCAGGGCCAGGGGCCGGTGGCGTAATTGTTTTTGTTGGGCTCGCAAACGGAGCGTGCCCACTATCCCTGCTGTCCGGCCAGATAAACATGGGTATTACTACCGTCCCGTCTACGTAGTACTACGTGGGTCTACAGGAACAGGCTTAAGGCATACCATGTGCGCCTACAAAAACAACACATGTGCGGTGCCCGTCGTCATGCAACTGAAGTACAAGATCGTCGCCCTCGGCATCCTGCCGCTGATCCTGGCCGTTGGAGTGATCTGCGCCCTGGTGATCGTGCAGAACCAGCGTCTGGGCGAACAACAGGCGCAATTGATCGAAGACAGCATCCTGGCCAGCAAGCGCGCGGAACTGCAGAACTACGTAGAACTGGCCATGAGCGCCCTCGCCCCTCTGTATGAAAGCGGCAAGGACGACGAGCAGACCAAGCAGCAGGTCTTGCAGGAGTTGTCCAAGCTGAGCTTCGGTATCAACGGCTATTTCTTCGTCTACGACCACAATGGCCGCAACCTGATGCACCCGCGTCAGGGCGCACTGGTGGGCAAGGACCTGTGGAGCATGACCGACCCTCAGGGCCTGTTGGTCATCCAGGCCTTGTTGAAAAGCGCCCAGTCCGGCGACGGCTTCCAGCATTACGCCTGGGAGAAACCTTCCACCGGGCAGATCACCGACAAACTGGCCCGGGTGGTCATGCTGGAGCGCTGGGGCTGGATGCTCGGCACCGGCATCTATCTGGAAGACGTCGAACGCGCCACCCGCCAGGCCCGCGAAGAAGTCGCCCGGGGCATCTACACCACCATGCTCGATATCGGCGCCGTGGCCCTGATCGCCGTGGTCCTGGTGTTCGTCTGTGGCCTGACCCTCAATGCCAGCGAACATCGTTTAGCCGACAGCAAGTTGCAGCGCCTGAACCGGCGCATCATGAATCTGCAGGAAGAAGAACGTTCGCGGCTGTCACGGGAGCTGCACGACGGCATCAGCCAGGTACTGGTGTCGATCAAGTTCCAGTTCGAACTGGCCAGCCTGGAACTGGAGGCCGGCCGCGAATCGGGCATGGATATCCTGCGCAAGGGTACTGAACGACTGGGCGACGCCATCGGTGAAATCCGCACCATCTCCCATGATCTGCGCCCTTCCCTGCTCGATACCCTGGGCCTGGCCGCCGCCGTGACCCAACTGGTCAACGAGTTCGAGCAGCGCAGCGGCCTGCATATCCATTACGGCCAGCACCTGGGCGACCTGACCCTGGTGGACGGCGCACCGGTCGCGCTATTCCGTATCCTGCAAGAGGCCCTGACCAATATCGAACGCCACGCCCATGCCAGCAACGTCTATATAGAGCTGAGTAGCAACGCAGCCCATGTACGTCTGGCGGTCATCGACGACGGCGTCGGCTTTGAAGTGGATGGCAAAGGCATGCAGGGCGGCATCGGCCTGCGCAATATTCGCGAGCGGGTGGAACACTTCAGTGGCCAGTTGCACCTCTTTTCCATGTCCGGGCGAAGCGAAATAATCGTCACCCTCCCCACCCGAGTGAATTCATGAGTACTGAAGCGCCCATTCGTATTGCCTTGGTTGATGATCACGCCCTGGTCCGCGACGGTGTCCGCGCCCTGCTGTCGACGCGTCCGTCGTTCGAGGTCGTGGGCGAAGCCGAAAGTGGCGCCCAGGCCCTGGACATGTGCGGGGCGATCAGCCCGGATATCCTGCTGGTGGATATCGGCCTGCAAGACATGAACGGCCTGGAACTGAC
The DNA here is from genome assembly GCF_024807945.1 of Pseudomonas sp. JUb42. Taxonomy (GTDB): domain Bacteria; phylum Pseudomonadota; class Gammaproteobacteria; order Pseudomonadales; family Pseudomonadaceae; genus Aquipseudomonas. The sequence goes on from NZ_JANUFD010000005.1 coordinate 414,574, forward strand.
CCGGCAGATACGCGCGCGTTATCCGCAGATCAAGATCCTGGTGCTGAGCATGTACGACAACCATGAGTACGTGACCACCTCAATCCGTGCCGGGGCCAGCGGTTATGTGCTCAAGAACGCGCCTTCGCGGGAAATCGTCGCGGCCATCGAAGCCATTGCCACCGGCGGCACTTTTTATAGCGCCGCCGTGACGCTCAAGCTGGTCACGCCGAAAAACGACGACAACGAACTGACCCCGCGGGAAGTCCAGGTATTGGTCGGCCTGGCCCAGGGCCTGAACAACAAAACCATCGCCCGGGACCTTGCCATCAGCGTGCGCACCGTGGAAACCCATCGTTTGAGCATTCGCCGCAAGCTCAAGGTGGATAAGCCGGCGGGGTTGGTGATGTATGCCATGGAGCATGGGTTGTTGCCGTGATGTGCAGGCCTGAGGGTGCGCGGGTGGGACCGGCTTCAACCGGGAAGGCGGCAGCACACTCACAGCATCTGTGTCGTTTTCATTGCAGCCTTCCCGGCTGAAGCCGGTCCCACAGCAGCCAATCTCGGCACAGCTACGAATACTGCGACAACATGCCGCAGCCAAACCCACGACCAGTTGTCTGACGACTATATGTATGCCGTAGTATTCAGAAATAATTTGTTCTAAAATGTTTCTCAATCGGCAAGCGGATGTGGAATCGAACCGAAACGATGATTTTCATCGGCGAATTCGAACCCGGCGACTTGACCCACTTATATAAGAAAAAAGCCCGTCCTCGACGGGCTTTTTTCGTTTTCAGCTTTTGTCGCGCTGCCAGTGACCCTTTTTTAACGCTTTTCAACATTAAACTTAGAGGTTTACCCCATGATTCGCCTTGTCGTGTCCCTGTACCAATGGATCAAACGTTCCCCTGAAGACAACGCCTCTTCCGATAGCCAGGGTTACTCCCGTGAGTTCAACCGTGAAGAGAGCGAAGGCAGCCGCTGGACTTTCGTTTCCATCTTCGCCGTGTTCACTCTGAGCCTCTACATCCTTGCGGGCCTGGGCTACTACGCCAAGGTTCACGTCTGGGACGAAATGACCGAGCAACAGAAAGAAGTCGTCTCCCAGGCGATGGTGGTGAGCTCGCAGAATCTCTGATTCAGCAGGCAATTTGCTCAGGCCGGGCAATAAAAAAAGGGACGCAGTGGCGTCCCTTTTTTTATGCATTTTTCATGACCATTGCCCAGTGTCCTCGACATAGGGCGACAGCCCCTCCGGCAGATCGATCCAGCGCAAGGGCGAAGCATCGCGACGCCGCACGATCCGCTGCGGGGTGAAATGCCAGAGCCGTTCAGCACCTTCGAATCTGACAATATCCGCCGAGTCGAGATCAACCCTGGCCGCCCCGCTCATCTGCAACACATCGCCGCTGGCAAAATCAATGAACAACAGCCCGGCCCTCGGGTTGAGCTGCATGTTGCCCAGGGTATTGAAGAACTGATTGCCCATGAAATCCGGCACCGTCAGCGAGCCATCGGCGTTGAGCCGGACAAAACCCGGCTTGCCGCCACGATGGGAAACGTCCACCTGGCGCCCGCTATCGGGCAGGTCGACATAGGTAGCAACAAACAGGGTCGCGGCATCGCCGATCAGGTTGCGCGCCTCATCATCCAGCTCGTTCAGCCATTGCACCTCGCCGTTACCCGCGACCGCAGGGTCCCGGGCATAGGCGAATTGGCGCTGGTGAATGTACTTGGGGCAGTTACCGAAACTCTGCTCCACCGTCAGCAACAGGCTCTGCCGGGTGACCCGTTGCAAGCGGCCATTGAGACGATTGCGCCGACGGGTGCGCAGGTCGATGCCCAGCAGGCCGATGGCGGCGCCTTCGCTCAGCGCCGTCTGCGCGGGGTCGGCAGGATCGGCCTGAATATCCAGGCGCAGATGCCGGGCATCTTCGGCCTGGACAAAGCCCGGCTCCCCCACCAGCAGGCTGGCCCACACATCATCATCGGCATCCACCGCCCCCAGCACCATATACGGCAACAACGGATAGAAACCCTGATGCTGCTCGATCAAATGGTCGCGGATAACCTTGCGCCCGACCATGTCCATGCGCTCAAGCACATGGGCGCTGCGCTGCAAGGCCTGCTCACCGGCATGCCAGGGCGAATCGGGGATGTTGGCGGTGATGTCCATGGAAACCTCCGACGATAGCTTGTTTCAAGATCAGGCCTGGGCGTACAACCCGGCCTGGGTACGGGGGAACGGCACGAAACCGTCCAGTGCTTCGACCCGACCCAGCCATTGGCCGATCAAGGGATATGGCGTCAGGTCGACGTTGCCTTCCGGCGCACCGACGATGTAGCTGTACAGCGCCACATCGGCCAGGGTCGGTTGGGGGCCGACCATCCAGGCGCCATTGCTGCTGAGGTTGTCTTCAATCAGCGCCAGAATGTTATGGGAACGGCTGATCGCGGTTGCCGGGTCAAGCTTGGCCCCGAATACGGTGATCAGGCGCGCGGCACAGGGGCCGACCGCCAACTCACCCGAGGCCACCGACAGCCAGCGCTGCACCCGTGCCGCTTGCAGGGCATCTTCAGGCAGCCAGTCGGTCTTGCCGAACTTCTTCGCCAAGTACACCAGGATCGCTGTGGAATCGCTGATCCACTCCCCGTCATCCTCCAGCACCGGCACCTGACCAAATGGATTGAGCTTGAGAAAGGCTTCGGTTTTGTGGGCGCCATTGGGTAGATCGACCTCGATCAGGCTGCAATCCGCGCCGATCAGAGAGAGAAACAGCTGTGCACGATGAGCGTGGCCGGACAAGGGGAAGTAAAACAGTTTCATGGTCGATTCTCGCTGAGTGATAGGGACGGGCTTGGCTGGAGATAATGCTAGCCACCTCACCAGATTGAATAAATGCCGCAGAAAGAACATATTCACTCCATATTTCGGAGCAATGGAGTCGGCAATGGATACGCTACAAGCGATGCGTCTGGTTCTGGCGATTGCCGAGCAAGGCAGCCTGACCGCCGCGGCACAGAAACTCGGCACCTCGTTGCCCACGGTGGTGCGGGTGTTGGCTGCGACGGAACAGCACCTGGGTGTGCGTCTGTTCGAACGCACCACACGCCAGGTGCGCATTACCGAGGAAGGTCGCCGTTATGCCGAATCGGCAAGGGCGGTGCTGCGGGAAATCGAAACCGTCGAAGATGTGTTTCGCGACAAGGGCCGTGAACCCAGTGGCGAACTGGTGATCAGTGCGCCGGTGCTGTTCGGTCAATACCACGTCATGCCGTGCCTGAGCAGCTTCATGAAGCAGTACCCGAAAGTCACCGTGACCCTGATCCTGCTGGACCGGGTCACGGATCTGATCGAGGAAGGCATCGATATCGCGGTACGCATCGCCCCGCTGGTGACGCCGGATCTGGTGGCCACGCCGTTGGGCCAGGTCCGCCGCTACCTGGTCGCAAACCCCGAACTGCTCGCCAGCCTGCCACCCATCGAACGCCCCACTGATATCTGTGACGTGCCCTTTATTCAGCACTCGGCCCTGGTCCTGGGCGCGCAGGTGGTTCTGGAGGAGCGCAACAAGCCGGTGCTCATCAAGATGAATAACGTGCGCATGAAGACCAATAGCGCCGCTGGCACCATTGCCGCCTGCCTGGATGGCCTGGGTCTGGGCATGGTCCTGTCTTATCAGGTGCGCGACGCCATTGCCGATGACCGGCTGCGGGTGGTGCTGCGTGATTTCCTGCCGCCGCCGGTGCCGGTGTCCCTGGTCTACATGCCCTCCCGGCGCAACTCGGTGCGCAGCCAGGCGTTTATCAAATGGGCCAAGGAGGCGATCAGTCAGCGGCTTAGTGCCCAGTTGGGTTGAGCCGGGCTGTAAACACCGATGGGTGGGACCGGCTGGTTCCCCAAACCTCACATTGATGGCGGGCATTTCAAGTATCGATACGGGTTAATGGTGCCTCAGGGGTGCCCTCGATAGAGTCAGCAGCAACGATTCATCACCCCTGGCTCACGAGGTATGTCATGTCCCGCACTATTCGTTTCCACCACTTCGGCTCCGCCGACGTGCTCAAGTGCGAGGAACAAAAGCTTCGGCAACCGGCCGCCGACGAGGTGCTGATCCGCGTCGAAGCCATTGGCGTGAGCTGGGATGACGTGCTCTGGCGTCAGGACCTGGGCCCATGCAAGGCACGCCTGCCGGCTGGCCTGGGTACTGAAATGGCCGGTGTGGTAGAAGCCGTCGGTGCACAGATCACTGATCTGCAGCCCGGTGATCGCGTCGCCAGCTTCCAGGCAGTGAATACCAACGACTACCCGGTCTACGGCGACCGGATCATTCAGCCCCGCGCCACCCTGACCCGCTATCCGGACAACCTGACACCGGCTCAGGCGGCGGTGCACTACAACCCGCTGCTGCTGGCCTGGTTTGCCCTCGTCGACCTGGCCCGCGTACAGCCCGGCCAGAGCATCCTCGTCACCGAGGCGACGCTGAGCCCGAACATTGCCTTCGTCAAGCTGGGCAAGGCCCTGGGCCTGAAGGTCATCGCCGCGACGAAAAACCCCGACGACCGCCAGTACCTGCTCGACAACGGCGCCGCGCAAGTCATCGTCACCGATGAACAGGACCTGGGCATGCGTATCACCAAGCTGACCGATGGCCACGGCGTCGAGGCCATCTTCGACGGCCTTGGCGGCCCACAGATGTCCCTGCTCGGCGACGTCCTGGCACCGCGCGGCAGTCTGGTTTTATACGGCCTGCGCGGCGGCAACTACACGCCCTTCCCGGCCATCGAGGCGTTCAAGAAGAACATCCGCTTCTTCGTCCACTGCCTGTGCAACTTCACCGGCAAGCCCGAATTCAACATCGGCCAGGACGGCGAAGCGCTAAAACGAGCCCTGGAAGGCATCAGCCGCTTGACCCTGGAACACCCGCTGGCCTCGGATATCGACCGCAGCTTCAATCTGGAACATGCGGCCAAGGCCCATGACTATCTGGAACACCAGACGGCGTATGGGCGAGTGGTTTTGAAGCCGGTGTGATGAAAACAGTTGCCAGCCACACGCAATCCTGAGAAAAAGCGGCCCGTTATCGCCAACCACAGTACGAGCCGCAAATGCCCCAGGAACTGCAAATTGAAGACCTCACCCCCGGCACCGGCAAAGCCGTGGTCAAGGGTGCTCTGATCACCACCCAGTACACCGGATGCCTGGAAGACGGTACGGTGTTCGATTCCTCTTGGGAACGCGGTAAGCCGTTTCAGTGCGTGATCGGCAGCGGCCGGGTGATCAAGGGTTGGGACCAAGGCTTGATGGGCATGCAGGTCGGTGGCAAGCGCAAGCTCTGGGTGCCGGCTCACCTCGCCTATGGCGAACGGACCATGAGTGCCATCCCGCCAAATTCCAATCTGCTGTTTGAAATAGAGCTGCTGGAAGTCCTGACCCGGGACGATTGATCACCGAGGCATCGGGGCATTGCGCGCGACGAGGGAAAAAGCCATGCTCCGCGCAAGGTAATTTGCGTCTTTGCTCAGGAATCTCTTTTATGGCCCTCAACAAGCCAACCCAGGAACTCAAACGCCACTTGCGCGGCTCAGCCGTCAATCTGGAAAGCGCCGCCAACGAAATCCTCAGGCTCGCCGGGCAGATGGTGGATGTCGATGTCACCGCGACCCTGCAACTGGTCAACCGCCTCTACAGCGATGCCGACCAGCTCAAGGCCTATGCCGATGAGATCAAAGACAAGCGCATCGTACGTGCCAAGCTCAATAATCCGCAGGATTGACGAAGCGCCATGCTCCCCGCCCCGACCCGCACCGGCAGCAGCCCACAACACTTGCACATGCAGAAATGGCGCGGCCGTATCGGCATGGCGCTGGCGGCAAGTCTGTCGGTGCTGGCGGGAATGACCGATGCCATCGGCTTCATGGCCACCGGGGATTTCGTTTCATTCATGAGCGGCAATACAACCCGACTGGCGGTGGCAATCAGCGCCGGGGAAACCGGGGTCATGCTGCGACTCCTCTGGGTACTGCTGGCCTTCGTAATGGGCAATGCCCTGGGTATCGTGGTCGCCCGGCGTAGCGGTCGGCGCGCGTTGCCGTTACTGCTGTGCATCGCCATGTTGTTGTGTCTGGCTGCGGCCTGGCCACTGGATACGCAGTTGCCTGCGCTGATCGCGGCCATTCTGGCGATGGGCATGCTCAATGCCGCCGTGGAACAGGTCAACGGCCTGCCGGTGGGCCTGACCTATGTCACCGGCGCCCTGTCACGCTTTGGTCGTGGCCTGGGGCGCTGGATGCTCGGCGAACGCCGCGATGGCTGGCGGGTACAATTGGTGCCGTGGCTGGGCATGTTTCTCGGCGCGGTGATCGGCGCCTTTCTGGAGCAGCGACTGGGGCTCAAGGCGCTGTTGGTCAGCGCCTTGGTCGCCGCACTGCTGGGCCTGTTGTCGCTGAAAATCCCTCATAGATGGCAGAAGCGCTATATGCCGCGTTAAGCCAGTTTACGCAGCGGCGAGTTATGCAGGCCCAACAGGCCATGCAACACACCCATGCGCAAACCCGGTTCGGACGGCTGCATGTCCTCAATGGCAAATACCTTGAACGCTGCCAGCATGATTGCCAGGCCACCGGGCAAGGTGCTCATGCGTTGACTTTGCAGGCCGACCAGGCGCAGTTGCTGGACATTACCGGCCTCAAGCAGACACACCGACAGGCGCAATAGCGCGGCATACGTGATGCCCGTCTCGCCGAAGCTGTTGAGGCCATTGAGCTTGATCAGCTTGGCCAGCATGCGCGCCGTGCCTGATGAGCCGATGGCCTGCTGCCAGCCCAGCTTGCGATAGCGCTGGGCGACCTTTTCGAAGCGTTCGATGGCGGCGCGCTCGGCTTCCTGCATGGCCAGGGCGCTGATGTGGCCACCAGGGAAATAGCGTTTGCTGAAGGTGCCGCTGCCGATAGCGATGCTCTGTGCCAGTAAAGGGCGCTCGCCCTGACCGACGATCAGCTCGGTGGAGCCGCCGCCGATGTCTACCACCAGACGCGGAATTTCGGCGTCGGGCATGGTATGGGCAACGCCCGCGTAAACCAGCTTGGCCTCTTCACGCCCGGAGATGACATCGATAGGAAAGCCCAGGCGCTCTTGCGCGCCTTTGAGGAATAGCCCGCCGTTCTCGGCCTCACGCACTGCACTGGTAGCCACGGCCCGAACGCGACCGGCCTCGAAATGGCGCAGGCGCTTGCCAAACCGCTCAAGGGCCAGCCAGCCGCGCTCCAGCGCCAGGTTATCCAGGGCCCGGCCCTGAAAGCCCTCGGCCAGACGGACCGGCTCGCGCAGGGTCTTGACCTCCTGAATGACCATGCGCTGGTCACGCTTGACCGGCTGGCCAATCATCATGCGAAAGGCGTTGGAGCCCAGGTCCACGGCGGCAAACAGCGGAGTGTCACTTTTCAATACCCAAATTCCTGTTGAGTTCACGAGCAACCCACGCGCGACGCGCAAGCCCATGAAAAGTGAAGAAGTGGCTGATCTTGCCACCGCGTCCGTTACACGATGATGACAACGCCCGTTTGCCTGTGTGACGAAGCAATCAAAGTCTGTAGGAAGTTTCCGTCACCAGCCCGTCACATGCCGTTACTAAAATCGGAGCCCTCCGATAACCATGCGAGCTTCTCTCATGCATCCAGGCAACGATACCTTGGCGCGCCGTATCCACCGCGAGCTGCAGGACCACAACGACGAAGAACTGGAGCTGGAACTGGCCGAAGACGAACACGGCCTCGACAAACTCTTTGAAGGCGACCTCGACAGCCTCGAAGAAAAAGAAGCCCGTCGCCTGTATTTCAGCGAGCTGTTCCGCCTGCAGGGTGAGTTGGTCAAATTGCAAAGCTGGGTGGTCAAGACCGGCCACAAAGTAGTGATTCTGTTTGAAGGCCGCGATGCCGCCGGCAAGGGTGGCGTGATCAAGCGCATCACTCAGCGTCTCAACCCCCGGGTCTGCCGGGTCGCCGCCCTGCCCGCACCCAACGACCGCGAACAGACTCAGTGGTACTTCCAGCGTTACGTCTCGCACCTGCCGGCTGCCGGCGAAATCGTCCTGTTCGACCGCAGCTGGTACAACCGCGCGGGCGTGGAAAAGGTCATGGGCTTCTGCAATGACGACCAGTACGAAGAGTTCTTCCGTACCGTGCCTGAATTCGAACGCATGCTGGCCCGCTCCGGCATCCAGTTGATCAAATACTGGTTCTCGATCTCCGACCAGGAGCAGCACCTGCGCTTCCTCAGCCGCATCCATGACCCGCTCAAGCAGTGGAAACTCAGCCCTATGGACCTGGAGTCGCGCCGTCGCTGGGAGGACTACACCAAGGCCAAGGAAATCATGCTCAACCGCACCCATATCGCCGAAGCGCCATGGTGGGTCGTGCAGGCCGACGATAAAAAGAAGGCGCGCCTGAACTGCATTCATCACCTGCTGGGGCAAATGCCCTACGAAGAAGTCGAGCACCCGGTGATCGAGTTGCCACAGCGCCAGCGCCGTGAGGATTACACCCGCGTGCCGACGCCGAATGAGTTGATTGTGCCGCCGGTGTACTAGGCCTTTAGTGCATAGCAAACATACAACCTGGATGTGATTGTCAGTGGGAGCGTGGGGTGGCCCCGAAGAGTGGGTGAATAGAAAGATTTGTTTCTAGGGGCAAGCCCCCTACCACATAAAAAAACACAGGGGGGGACGCCGGAACCCCCGCCCCAAAT
>NZ_JANUFD010000006.1 GCF_024807945.1 Pseudomonas sp. JUb42
AACTTTCTTCGAGACCTTTTGCGATGATCCGCATCGACGCCATCTGGCTCGCCACCGAACCTATGGACATGCGCGCCGGTACCGAGACGGCACTGGCCAGGGTGATCGCTGTGTTCGGTGCGGCGCAGCCGCACTGTGCTTATCTGTTCGCCAATCGCCGTGCCAATCGCATGAAAGTGCTGGTGCATGACGGCTTCGGAATATGGCTGGCGGCGCGCCGATTGAACCAAGGTAAATTTCACTGGCCTGGCATTCGTCGCGGCTCTGAAATGAAACTGGATACTGAGCAACTTCAGGCCTTCATACTTGGTCTGCCGTGGCAGCGCGTGGGCGCTGGCGAAGTTCGCTGATCATTTGCCGCTGTATAGGCAGGAAAAAATCTTCGGCCGCGCCGGTTTAGCGATGGCGCTCCACACTGGCTCAATGGGTTGGGCAAACCGGTGTACAGCTTCAGCCGCTGGTTGATGCCTTGCGAGAAGCCGTTCTGGCGCAGCAAGTTGTCCACGCCGATGAGATGCCGGTGCAGATGCTTGCGCCTGGACAGAAGAAAACGCACCGCGCTTATGTCCGGGCTTACTGCACCACACCGTTTTCGGCGCTCAAGGCTGTGGTCTATGACTTCAGTCCGAGCCGCGCCGGTGAGCATGCGCGTAACTTCCTCGGCTCGTGGAACGGCAAGCTGGTGTGCGATGACTTTGCTGGCTACAAAGCTGGTTTCGAAAAAGGCATGACCGAAATCGGCTGCATGGCTCACGCCCGCCGCAAGTTTTTCGATCTGCACGTGGCAAATAAAAGCGTGTTGGCTGAACAGGCGCTGCACTCAATTGGCGGGTTGTACGAAGTCGAGCGGCAAGCACGGGAGATGACTGACGAAGATCGCTGGCGAATACGACAAGAAAAAGCAGCACCATTGGCGAAAGCACTGCACGAGTGGATGTTGACCCAGCGCGATCTTGTGCCCAACGGATCAGCGACGGCCAAAGCCTTGGATTACAGCCTGAAACGGTGGGTAGCGCTGACGCGCTACCTGGAAGACGGGGCTGTACCCATAGATAACAACCCTGTCGAGAATCAGATTCGACCTTGGGCACTTGGACGTTCCAGCTGGTTATTTGCCGGGCGCTTCGCAGTGGGAAACGGGCTGCGGCAATCATGAGTGTGATCCAGTCAGCCCGCATGAATGGGCATGATCCGTATGCGTATCTCAAACATGTGCTGACGCGCCTGCCGACGCAACAGGCGAGCGAGATTGAGCTACTGCTGCCGCATCAGTGGGTATCGGGCTGAGTCATGTGAGGTAAGTGGAATACTCGTCCAGCGAATCCTAATGAGAGAAGAAAGCATGCATAACTACCAACTCCGGCTTAGTGGCATAGATGATCTGGCGGATTTATGCCGTATCTCGGCTCAAGCTCGTCTGCGTTACAAGGCCATTCCAAAACTCGCCCATATTGCTGAAACACCTGCACTGGCCCCAGCGAGATTTGAAGCCTGTCGTGTCGTAGTTGCGCTCGATAGCGAAAGCCAGAAAATAATGGGCTTTGCGGCAATGCGACCACTGGACGGGCTTTTGTATTTAGACAATATTTCCGTCGACCCAGATGCTTCAGGGAGTGGGATCGGAGCATAGCTTCTCACAGCAGTCATAGAGCATGCTGAAAGCCGTGGGGTTCAAGCAGTGAGCTTGACAACTTTTCATGAGCCTCCTTGGAATGGCCCCTGGTTCCGCAAACACGGCTTCCGTACGATGCCCAGTGAACACATAGCTGAGGGCTTGAAACAGGTCATGGATCGTCAATGGCTGACATTGGACGCCACAACTCGTGAAACATTGTGGCGTGTCCTATGATTGCTTGATCAACAAGAAAATTGGGCATTACCACCTAACCTAGGGTGTCTTTGCCATTCGCTTACACTGATCGGCCGCCCCGATTACCTCATCTCGCGCTGGTACAGGATACCGGTCTACACAAGGGTAGCAGCATGGCCATCAACATGTATTTTGAGCACGTTAAAGAAGCGAAAGTGTGATGTGAGGCATTGATGTCGGATGGGGTGGTGGGAGTCCTCGAAGTTGCGTAGGTACCTTCGAGGACTTGACTGGGACGTCGTTGTTGCCCAGTTGGAAGAGGTCGGCAACTGCTGCCGCATCGAAATCAATCATCGGGCAGGAAGACAGCCCCTTAGGGCTCGCTGTTCAGTAGCTGGAGCGTAGTCCTTAATCCCTTGTTGGATGGTTGAACCTCAAACTGCGGACCATAAGCTTTGCCTCCACCAAACAGCACCACATGCTGCAATTTCGCGCCGATGGTCAACAACGCATCCAAGGCATTTGCCAGCATGGCTACATTGGGCTCGATTGCTGCAGCATTGCTGCCTTTTTTGACATATGCGCAATAAACCACGTCAGTCAGGTCGGTGAGAGTGGCAAAGGCGTCAGTGATTGAAGCTTTGTTCAGCAGGTCGACACTGACGTGCTGTGGGCCAATCGACCGTCGAGCAAGTGCGTAGGCGCTGCTCTGCGGCTGGATGTGACCACAAATCTCGAAAACTTCTCTTCCGAAGGTTTATCGGAGGCAACGCGCTTGATCTGGGCTGGCATATTAATCATGGTGCGTGAACGAGCCTAACTGCTTTTTGAAAAGTCTCTTTGCTCTCTATTGTTGACATTAAGATCAACATGTCAAAATCCTACAGCATGTTTCGTCGCGTATAATCAGCTCGTACAAATTTTCATAACGTTTAACAGTCGCATTTTTTAATTCGAAAACTATTTGATTTACACAGGGCTGATCAAAAAAATGGAGAAATGCAGATAGCGCATTTGTTATGTGGATTTTCTCGAGCAATGAAATCACAGTGAAGTCACGATGTCCGAAAACATCGGATTTACGTCCTTGAGGAGGCTTGAGCTTTACTTGTATGGTAACAATGTTAAGAGTTATCTTCGTCGTACCATTAAGATTCACGGTATCACGCCCTGCATTACTCGATGATAAAAATAAGTCAGTTATGGTTTTAGGGATCCACTTATGATATCTCAGTCGAAAAAAACTCAGTTGGTTGGTGCTGAGCGCCTTGGCAGTATCGCAATAGTCACTGCTGCTGAAATGCCAAAACCAGATATGGAGATCCTGCAGGTCCATGCTGCGCTTTTGGGTGAAGGTTTTAAAGTCGATATTGTTCCATGGGACAGTTGCGTTGACTGGAGATCATTCGATCTGGTCTTTGTTAAAAGTACATGGGATTACTTTTCGCGATTGCCCGAATTTTTAGCATGGGTTGAAGAGACTCAAGCCATAACTAGTCTGCAGAATCCTAGTAACGTAATAGCATGGAATTGCGATAAGCGATATCTAATCGATCTTGAAAATGCCAAAATCCCAGTCATTCCGACATCCTATGTTACGCAGTATTCAAGCGATTTCTTAATTGAAGACCTTCTGAGCATTTATGGTTCCGAAGAGATTGTAATAAAGCCATCCGTCTCAATTGGGGCTTTTGGAGCCTTGCGTGCTGGTGCCTCTTCTACCGAGGCCTTTACTCACCTCAAGGATTTAATAGCGGTCGGGCACGCATTAGTACAGCCTTTTGTGGGATCGATCCTAGACGAAGGTGAGGTGTCACTACTGTACTTTAATGGTGTCTTTTCGCACGCTGTCCGCAAGCGACCTCAATTGGGTGACTATCGAGTTCAAGATCATCACGGGGGATCGGTGGAGCCTTACGATCCGGAAGTGGAAGAGTTTGATGTGGCTCAACTGGCTTTGAATATCGCTCCAGGCAAGACAATGATTGCGCGTGTAGATTTGGTATGGATTACAGGAAGGCCACATATTATTGAGCTCGAGCTTATCGAGCCTGGGCTTTTTCTGTCCTCTCATGAATCTGCGGGAGAAAATCTGACGCAGGCTATCAAGTCGTGCATGTTGCGGCTACGCGGCGCCTATTAACTTAATACATATACTAGAGGCTGTTATGCTTTCAATTTTTGATTTGGCAGGTAAAGTAGCTGTAATTACGGGTTCTACTCAGGGCATGGGCCTTTCGATTGCGCTTGCACTCGGCCAGGCTGGCGCAAGTGTGGTCATCTCTGGTAGAACGGAAGAAAGTTCAAAAAAGGGGCGGTCGATATTAGAGGCTCATGGTATTTCGGCTCGTGCTTTTCCTCTTGATGTTTCAGACAGTGCTAGCGTAGAGAACTTCGCGAGAGTTGCTCAGTCTGCCTTTGGAAAAGTCGATATACTTATTCTCAACGCTGCTGGCGAGGCACCGACGGGGTCGATCTTGTCTCATACAGGTGATCAGTTTGACAAAGTAATGACTGGCAATGTTAAGGCCAACTTCACTCTCGTTAACCATATGGCGCCTGCGATGGTTCAGCGTGGAGAGGGGTCGATTACCTTTATTTCAAGTCGTGCGGCAAAACGCGGATCGGCTATGCTCGGGCTTTACGCGATGTCCAAGGCTGCAATCGACCAGTATGTTAGAAATCTTGCACTTGAATTAGGTCCGTCTTCTATCAACGTTAACTCGATTTGCCCTGGACCAGTACGCACTGAGTTTTCTAAGGTGCTTTGGCAGGATCCCGTTAACGAAGCGAAAATGGCAGCTGCAACGCCAATGCGCCGTATTGGTGAAGCAGATGATGTCGCTGGGCTCGCGCTGCTACTGTCATCTGCTGCTGGTCATTTCATACATGGGCAGAACATTAGTGTAGATGGTGGGGTTACAGCTTGACCAATTGTTACTGATAGGTCGAAACCCATTAAGTTTGAATCGAGAACTACGCCCCATACATTGCGGCGTATTCTCGATTAGCGCAATCAGCTTCAGACTCTATTGGTAGGGCCGTCTGGACTCAGTCTGCATTCAGGCTGAGTTTCTCCAACAACGCTTGACCAACCGGCCATACGCCAAGGTTACTTTTTCCATTGATGTGACCAGCATTCCCAATGCGATGTAGCTCCGCGCCCCAGACCCGCGCTCTTTCCTCCGCGAAACTCATAGATGCATAGGGGTCGTTAGCGCTGGCAACCATCAGAGAGGGAAAACGCAAAGTGGCCTGCGGTAGCCTCGTGAATGAAGATGCCTGAGGAGGATAGGCATGAGCATTCGGGTCGGGCACAGCTACGAGAAAAGCACCCGAAACGGGCTGGTTCGTCGTCTCTTGCCAAATGGCGACGAGCAGACACCCCAGACTGTGAGCAATTAAGACAGGTGGCGTTTTCGCCGCCGCCACTGACTCATCCAGTGCCCGAAGCCAATCATCGAGCATAGGTTCATCCCAGCTCGACGGACGAAATCTGCTCACCGATGGCAATTTCTGTTCCCACATTGACTGCCAGTGCGTCGAATCTGAACCGCCAATGCCAGGGACCACAATGAACTCAGTCACATCACTCTCCCACCTTGATAGTCAGCTCCAGCGCATTCGCTATTGTTTAACTATATGCCATACACCGCCTCGACCATCACCCGTGACATCTCCCCGCTGGTGATCGTCTTTCCAGGTGTAAAGCGGCTTGCCGTCGTAAGACCATTGCATGCTTCCATCATGTCGCTTGATGGCTTCCCATTTCGTAGCGGCCTGGCCAGGAAGTGCAATAAACGGCGGCCAGTTGACTGCGCAGCTACCGTCGCAATTGGACATATTTGTAGCGTCCTTGTCAAAGCTATAAAGCGTCATTCCCTGTGGGTCGACGAGTATGCCATCTTTGAAATCGGCTGGATTTGCTGACAACGCCAAGCCTGACAAAGTCATGCCAGCCGTCATCAGCACGGAAGTGCATATGATTTTTAAGGTGCTCATCGGTGAGGTCCGTAGTAAAGAATGCATGTATAGCTACCCGGTATGGTGCTTGGAAACCTCTGGGCTATTTGCCCTGAGCGGCTTTTTCAATGACCGCAGCAACCGCTTTCGGCTGAGACGCAAACACGGCGTGGCTTGCCTTGACTTCTGTCACGGTCGCGCCTGAGCGTTTATACATAGATCTTTCGAGATCGGGATTGATCACCCGATCCTGGGTCGCAACAACTGCGAAGCTAGGCTTTGCCTTCCATGCAGGGGACTGGATGTCAGTCGTGAATGCCTTTACTGAAGCCGGTACCTGGGAGATCGACATGAATCGCGCTTGTTTTGCAGGCAAGTCGGCCGCGAAGTCCGATGCGAAAACTTTCGGATCCATAAAAAGATAACCGTCAGCTGAAGGCGCTACGCCCTTGGAGGCCCCGGGGTTACTGTTGATCAGCTTCAAGACGCTCTCACCTTGATCCGGTTGAAATGCGGCAATGTAAACCAGGCTTTGTACTTTGGGGTTGTTTCCCGCCTCGGTGATTACCGCCCCACCGTAACTATGTCCTACCAAAACAGCTGGGCCGTCCAGCCGATCAATAGCGCGATTGGTAGCGGCTACGTCGTCTTCTAGGGAGGTCTCGGGCTCTTGAACAATACTTACAGTGAAACCATCTTTTTGCAGGATTTCGGTAACAGATTTCCAACCTGAGCCATCGGCAAAAGCACCATGGACCAGCACTATATTTTTGGTTGGAACAGCTGCCGAAGCGTAAGCAGAGGTAGTCATAGCAAACGCAGCAGCGATGGCTACACGCAGAAGCACAGTGGTAGGTTTCATGTGTATTCCTGGGGAGAGAGGTTCATCGGTCAGCGGTGAACGGCCAAGTGCCGAACCGCTAACGAGATATTGATCGATTGTCAGATGTTGTCTGGGTTGCAGTAACGCGCCCCAGGTTTCGACTGCTGGAACTTTGTGGATAGCTCGCGTCGCGCGGCTTCGAAAAGTGTCCAGTCACCACCGTCTTGCAGAGGAGGGATGGTTATCAGCTCGCCCATGTCGTAACCGGCGAGCGCGGCATCGACAAGATCTTCTGCTTTCATGACCCAGCTCGCCGGCATATCGGAGTGAGAGAATCCAGCTGCATCCCAGAACTCAGTAGCCGTCGCACCAGGCAATACCGTTTGGATACGGACTCCTTTTCCCGCCAGCTCTTTATGTAGGGAATACGCCAACGCCAGAACGTAAGCTTTGGTCGCTCCATAGACCCCGTTCAGAACCTCTGGCGCGATACCGACTATGGAGCTGATATTGATGATTGCACCGTCCCCACGCGCCACAAAGCCTGGTACGGCCGCGTAGGTTAAGCGGGTCAGTGCGGTGACATTCAGGCTGATCATGTCTTCCATCTTGTCGATGTCTGCATCCAGCAGGGAGGCGACTGACCCAAAACCAGCGTTGTTTACCAACATAGTGATGCTTTGGTTGGTGCGAAGCAGTGTTTCCACTTTCCGAAGATCGGCTCTATCGTTGAGGTCCGCGCGTAGCACCGTCAGAGTGCGCCCGGTGATTTCTCCAATGCGCCCGGCAACTTTATTGAGGCGAGCTTCATCTCGTGCGATCAGGATGACGTCGTAGCCGCGTCGGGCCAAACGATCGACATACAACGCGCCTATGCCCGCAGATGCGCCAGTGACAACGGCCGTACCCATTGACTTCACTTCATTCATATTGCTCTCCGAAACGCTGCTGATTGGTCAGAACGATTATCGGAGAAAAACAAAAGTCTCAAATGCCGTAAAAAAAGGTTTTTAGGACATATTTCGCATCGGCCATGATGCAGGTGCTCGACCCATGCTGAATTAATGACCAGGAACCCATCCTCCCCTCAAAAGCATTGAGCGATACCTATGAGGCCCGAAGTTCACGTACCCCGCGCCCTAGTCGACGTCTCAGCAGGCTTCGCAAGGTCGCCCCATCTGCGTAGCCAACCTGAGTAGCGATGGCCTCAATGTCCAAAGCGCTTGTGCGAACCAGGTGCTGCGCCCGCTCGACCCGCAAATCCTGAAAGTAGGAAAGCGGCGACTTCCCAAGCACCGCCTCGATGCGACGTTGTAGTGTACGTTTGCTGGTGGACAATGCTTCCGATGCAGCCTGGAGTGAGAAACCTTCTGCGAGCCGCTCACGGGCCCAACGTTCGAAGCGCTCCACGAGCGGGTCGGCCCGAGCCAGATGGTCCGGAATCATATAGGGCGCCTGTGAGGGGCGTTCATCGATGATCATGTAGCGAGCTACCAATGCCGCGACTTCCGGGCTAATTTGATTCATCAACCAAAGGGCCAGATCGAGATGCCCCATTGCCGCTCCGGCCGTCACAAAACAACCCGACGGGACCAACATACGGGACTCATCCAAGCGGACTTTCGGGTAGCGTTGTCGAAAAAATGGGCCTAGCCACCACGTGGTGGTTGCCTCTTGGCCGTCCAGCAGGCCAGCCTCAGCCAGAAGAAAAGTACCAATGCATGCGGCGGCGATTCGTGTGCCTCCCTCATTCCATTTGCGCAACTGAATGAGGGCGTCTTGGACATCTCGCCGGGATAACGCGGGTAGCAGTTGGTCAGGCATTTTCGCACTTAGAGCGGGGAGGATAACCCAGTCGAATGCCTCAAGGTCGGCTGCTGCTGCGAGAGGTACGCGCATGCCCTGAGCGGTCAGAACTTTACGTCGAACCCCGATTATCGAAACCTCAAATGGCGAATACTGCTCCAAAAGAAGTCCACCTAACTCATTTGCGGTACTGAAGGCATCCAGCACGGCGGTGAGACCCGTGTCAAAAACGCCCTCCAACACAAGGACTGCTATTCTCATGGCGTAAATGATACCAAAGTTGTCATTTGCGGCAATGGCGCCGGACGAACCATGATCATAAGATTTGTTCTTCGATTTGGTCAACACAAGAGAAGAAATCATGTCATCGGAATTGGTGGTTTTGAGCTGGGTGCTCTTCCTCGGTATCGCGCATTTATTCGTCAGTATCTCTGCTGCTGCATTACAGCAAGGGTTGTCATACACGTTCGGTGCGCGAGATCGGCTGCGCAGTCTTTCTGGTAGAACCGCGCGTTTGCAGCGCTCATTGAGTAATTTTCTTGAAACTCTGCCCTTTTTTATTGGCGCGGTAGTTGTAGCTGGGGCAACGGGTCAACACGGAGGCCTGGTTCTTTTGGGTAGTCAGGTTTATCTTTTGGCTCGAATAGTTTACGTGCCGATTTATATGGCGGGTATTCCTGTACTCAGGACGCTTGCTTGGTTAGCTGGAACTATTGGAATCGTACTGGTATTGGTAGGTGCGAGCTAATTCAGGTTCAGAGCACGTTTTTTTGGTCCGTCTATCAAGAGTTGAGAACGGGTAACATGTCAGATAACTCGCAGTTTTTTGCCTTGGAGGAACACCTCTGCTTCGCTCTATATGGAGCAAGTATGGCTATAACCCGAGCCTACAAGCCCATTCTCAGCAGACTCGGAATTACTTATCCTCAATACTTGGTTCTCATGGTGCTGTGGGGGCGAAATAGTAATTCCCCGCAGGCAGCGGGAGCAATTTCCGAACAGCTTTCCCTTGACCCCGGCACTGTCTCGCCTCTCTTGAAACGGCTTGACCTAACGGGTCTCCTGACCCGCCAAAGAAACCCGCACGATGAACGACAGGTCCTCATCCAGCTTACTGATAAGGGAATCGCGTTGCGTGCGCAGGCGGCTTGTTTAAGTTCGGCATTATTAGCCGCTTCAGGCATGACAGCGAGCCGAGTGGGCGCGATCAATTTAGAGGTGAAAGCCTTTCGGGATGCGGTTTCGACCGGGGTTTACGAGCATGTTGAGCCGGACCCTAATTAGCTGTTCTATCAACATGATAATTAGATTATTTCGTCACTTTGCGATAGCCGTTGAATAGTCTGCGGTGACTTTCCGAAAGCTCGCAGGAATGACTGCCTCATCCGGTCTCTGTCACCAAAACCGGTTTCTCTCGCAATAATATCAATAGGGTGACGCGTCGTTTCCATCATCAGGCGAGCCGCCTCGACCCTCAAGCGCTCCACCGCTTTTGCAGGAGACTGCCCTGTTTCGGCACGAAATACTCTGCTGAACTGCCTAGCGCTGAGACGAGCCTCGTTGGCCAGTACCTCTATCGATAAATCGGACCCTAAATTATTCCTAGCATAGCTTAAAGCAGATTGAACGCGATCGGATTTGGCGTCGAACTCAAGCAATGCAGAGAATTGAGACTGCCCCCCTGCACGACGATGATAAAGTACAAGCTTCCTGGAAATCATTTTTGCCAGTTCGGAGCCAAAATCTTTTTCAACCAGCGCTAATGCAAGATCAATACCGGCGCTCATGCCTGCGGATGTCCATATTTGCCCGTCAATAACGAAAATACGATCCCCGTCAACATTAAGCGTTGGATATTCACGTCCTAAGTCGTCGGTGTATTGCCAGTGCGTTGTTGCTCGCTTGCCGTCAAGTAATCCGGCTGCCGCAAGAATGAAGGCCCCGGTACAAACTGCAGCAATCCGCCGACAGTGATTGGGCGCCGCGCTCAAGTAGGTCAGTAATTCGGGGGATGCTGGTGCCCGATGATTGTCTCCAATGAGAATTAGGGTGTCGAATGATCTACCAACAAAGGAAGTGGTATTTATTTCGGCACCAGCAGAAGACTTAATAGGCCCTCCGCCGACAGACACCATTTCGAAAGAGTATTTCTCATGGCCCGATAGAATATTTGCATACTCAAATACGGTCAACAGACCCAACCCTAAAGTCTGGAATTCTGGATATACAACCAATCCAACCGTGATCATAGATGATCCGTCCTAAAAACCTGCATTTACGACATTGAGGACATCTTCGCAGTTCATTACCCTCATGTCTATGGTGGTGCTTCGATCAGGCTTAGGCACGATTGTGGGCGGGTCTCTGGCGCTTTTACGGCCCTTTGGTCGGCTAGCCTTGCATTTTCAATTTAACGCTTAGTTGAGCGTTCCAACCTATGCGGAGCGAATAATGTCCAATGTTACTGTTTTAGGCTTAGGGGCCATGGGCTCGCGGATGGCAGCCAACCTAATCGCATCAGGTCATCTGGTCACCGTGTGGAATAAGTCTCCAGGGAAAGCGCGGTCACTGATTGATAAAGGCGCTTTGCTTGCGGCCACACCTCGCGACGCCGTGGTGCATGCAGACTTTGTGATCTCAGTCATCTCTGACGACGCGGCATCTCGCTCCGTCTGGCTGGATTCCGAAACTGGAGCGCTGGCAGGTGCTAAGCGCGCAGCGATACTGATTGAAAGCTCGACGCTGTCTGGAGCTTGGATCCGCGAGCTTGGGGAAATTATTTCCGATAAAGGCTTTAGCTTTTTGGACGCATGTGTGTCCGGTTCCAGACCTCAAGTCGAGTCTCATCAATTGGTCTACTTTGTGGGTGGTTCTGTTACTGATCTTCAAGCAGCCACTCCAGTCCTGACAGCGGCAGGGGGCGCACATATACACCATGTCGGAGAGGTTGGATCCGGCACTGCTGTCAAACTTGCTACCAACGTTCTTCTAGGCGTCCAAACTGCTGCGATGGCAGAAGCGTTGACCCTACTAAAACGCGTGAACGTGGATGCGTTACAAGCCCTTGAGGCAATTGGCTCAACTTTCGTATGCAGCCCGTTTGCTAAAGGAGTTGGTACGTTAATGGCGAAGCAGTCTTTCTCACCCTTATTCACCAGCAAGTTGGTAGCCAAAGATATGCGCTACGCTCTCGCTGCGGCTGAGGGCGACTTTATGCCATTGATCTCCGCTACCCATGAAGTCTTCCAAGCCGCCGTTGAGCGTGGTTGGGCCGAGGAAAATCTCAGTAGTGTCATCAAGCTTTACGAATGATTGATCTACTTCAGTAATCCAATAGAAAAACTAAAAGCTAGAGCTTACTATGACTCATACATCTACTAACACAGCTGTCAGCGAACAACATCTAGACGAAGGACGCCAACACTTTGAGGAGGTCTTCGGATACACATCTCAAGCCTTCGAACAGCGTTTTAATGAGCTTGCCCCTAATTATGGCCGAGACATAATCGCTTGGGAGTTCTCGGACGCTTATCGGCGGCCTGGGTTGGATCTGCGCACGAGAGAGCTGGCCATAATTGCCGCTTGCGCTGCCTTAGGTGCTATTGGCCATCCGACTATAAAGATGCACGTACCGGCCGCGTTGAGAGCAGGGGCAACTCGGGAAGAGATTTGCGAGGTGCTCGTACAAGTCGGTTTCGCTGCGGGTCTTCCTGCTTCTCTAGGAGCACTGGCTGTTGCCAGAGAGGCGATTCTTGATTTTATTGGTGCACAATCCTAAGCAATTACATATACATGTGGATCAATAGTTTCCTTCCATTCAGATGTTGCAACGATGAAAGGAAACTAATGGTGCGGCACTCCTCCTTCGAGGTGTTTGTTATTGAATAAGCAGGCCGAGTGGGCTCAAAGGTCCAATCGGCATCAGTTCGAAGGACAGCAGTTTGGCCTTTCCAAGTGGGAGTGCTTCCAAAATATCACTCGCTTCTTGCAGGGACTCGACTTCCATCAGAAATATCGGGCCTTTCATTTCGTCACGCAGCCAGAATTGTTCGATCTTGCCGTCCAGGTAAACCTGGAGCGTTGCCGGTACCTCGCGAGGCATGAAGCTCTGCTGCTGTTCAAGAGAGAGGGATTCGAGCGTGCCGATAGCCATGACTTTCATGAGTGTCTCCGTTGCTGATTGCGTCGCGAATTCGACGAAGACATTTATAGGCTTGTGCGGCGTTACGAGCCATTGTCACAAATGACATTTTTAGACCCATTTGCGCCAAGCTTGGGTGCATGCATCGCAAGCTCGCTTACCTACCTTCACTAACGCGGAGAATGAGATATGCCCACATACGTTTGTACCACGACTGCGGGTCGCTTGAATAAGGAGCAACGTGCGCAGGTGGTGAGTTTGATTACAGCGATTCATGCCGAAGAGGCTTTAGCGCCAAGGTACCTCGTGCAGGTTCTTTTTCAGGAGCTCAATGATGGCTGCCATTTTATCGCTGGGGAGCTCGCGCCCCCTGGGCAGATGTGGATTCGCGGAGACATCCGAAGCGGCAGAACCGCCGCCCAAAAGCATAAAATCTTGATGCGGCTGTTGCAGAGCGTTAGCAAGGTCATCAACGTAGCTGAAGAGGAGGTATGGGTATATCTGTCTGATATTCCGGCCTCCAATATCGCAGAATTTGGAAAAGTTCTTCCCGAACCAGGGGAAGAGGAGGCATGGGTGAATGCATTACCACAGCCTTTAAGGGATCGTCTCATTGCCTTAGGTAAGGCCAGATAAGGCGCAGATATTTTACTCTATGCTTCACTCCGTTATTGGGTATCGGAGTTGGTGCTTGTCTAGACATCACGCTACCGCCCGCATTACCCGAAGGGTAATGCGGTACCTCGTACCAAGTGATGAAAGGTGTTCAAATCAGCGTGATTAGCTGGCTTTTTTTGGCATGATGGAGCGTATTTTACTGGCTCCGTATTTCGCTATTTTGGACTTTAAAGAGCTACGCTTTTACCCATTGTTAACGGTAACTCATGCTCATCTCCGTAATGGACCAATAAACACGACCTCGCCGCATTAACATAGATCTTATTCAGCGCGTGCTGCTTTTAAGCTATCAAGTTAAATCAGCACTAGTGTACCGATTCCGCCACTCTTTTAGCTGTTAGGAAGTCTGATGCGCCTTAGAAATATTAATGTGGCCCCAAGGGCCGCTCTGTTTTTTTCGTTGATTATTGCGCTAGTTTGCCTTCTGGGTTTTGTCTCGGTGCTGCAAATGGACCATTTACGAGATGCAGAAAATGAGGTAGAGACGAATTGGATGCCGAGCGTCCGACAGACGGCGTTAATGAGCAACGAGGTGATTCAGCTAAGTCTAGAAATTCAGCGGAGCATCAACGGAAACGAAGACATCAAGAAGCTCATCGAAGACTTCCCGGCTCATCGAAATGCTTTCATGGAGGCGGTACGCAACTATGAGCCGCTTATTTCAGGTTATGAAGACCGCATGCTTTATTCGGCAGTTAAAGATTCTGCTGATGCTTATTCCCGCCAGTTGGATGTGCTCGAGGCGATAATGAGGCGTGCGGACTTGCCATCAATAGCTGACCTGAATATTAAGGGTATTAGGCCGATCACGGTGAAGATGAAAGAGCAGATCACAGCGCTAACTGACTTTAACAACGAAGGCGCCATACGCGTAGGCGAAACAGCAAGTAATCTCTACTCAGTTGGGCTGTGGCTTGTAGTAGGAATCATTACTGGCGTAGTCCTTCTGACGGTGGGGTTGGCAATCATTCTGACCAGAAGTATAACGATACCAATAGGCGAAGCGTTATCCGTTGCTGAGCGCATTGCTAATAGCGATCTTTCAAAGGAAGTAATGGTGAGCGGTTCAGATGAAGCCGGCAGACTGTTACAAGCGCTTGCGCAGATGCAACTAAACCTACGATACACGATCGTTCAGATTTCTGATTCTTCTACGCAATTGGCTTCGGCCGCTGAGGAGATGACTGCTGTCGCCGAGGAATCTAGCCGAGGTTTAATCTCTCAGAATGATGAGGTCAACCAAGCGGCTACCGCCGTGACCGAAATGAGTGCTGCGATCGATGAGGTTGCTCGTAACGCTGAGTCAGCATCTGAAGACTCACACCGTACAAAAGAGTTTACTGAGTTTGGTCTGGGACGGGTGGCCCAGACGCTGAAATCGATTCAAAAACTGACTGGAAATGTGGAATACACAAGTAATCAAATACAAGGCCTTTCAAGCCGGGCCATGGGTATCAGTAAAGCTGTCGAAGTCATTCGTGCGGTCGCGGAGCAGACGAATCTGCTCGCGTTGAACGCTGCAATTGAAGCCGCAAGAGCTGGTGAGCAGGGAAGGGGTTTTGCGGTGGTCGCTGACGAAGTTCGAGCTTTAGCTCATCGAACAAAGGAGTCGACTCAAGACATCGAGAGAATGATCTACGCCGTGCAGACTGACTCTGAACAAGCTGTTGAAGCGATGAGTACCAGCGGAGAGCTCGCTATCGAATCACTAGGTTTGGCTAAGGAGGCCAGTAGCTCACTGGATGAGATAGCCCGCGCTATAAGCCGTATAAATGAGCGCAACCTTTTGATAGCTACCGGTGCGGAAGAGCAAGCCCACGTTGCAAGGGAAGTGGATTTTAACCTGGTTAGCATAAGGGAGCTTGCAGCTCAGAGTTCGGCTGGAGCGAGTCAAACCGCTAGTGCATCCGGTGAAATGTCAATATTAGCCGTGAATTTAAACAAGCTAGTAAATCGCTTCGTGGTGTAGCAATGCATCAACGATGCTATTTCAATAGTTTTTTTGTCAATAACAGAGGTGTGGACCACACCAGCGACAGCTGCATCAGATCCGAAACGTGTGCTTTTGGCCGATGGCAATCTGTCCTGAACGGTCTGTATTGGCCGAGAGTCTCCTTGAGAGCCGGCTGGCTTCTAAAGAAAATCAGATCTCGACCTGGAAGGTGGCTATACCCGCCGACTCGACGAACCGCCCCACAGCGGTCAGGCTGGCCCAGGTGCGCAGTTCTTCACGGCGCGAGCGCACCGGCAACCAGCGACTTCCAGTCCCGCCCAGGCGCAGGGCCAGGGTCCATTTTTCTTCATTACGGCTGACCGGCACCTCCCGCACGGCACCGCCCTCGATCATGGCGCGTAGTGCTTCTTCCTGGATGCATTGGGGCATGTTAGTAGATCTTCCTGATGCGGTCGGTAAAGTCAGTGACCTGTGTCGACGACAGACAGTTGAAGTGGCCAAAGGTCTCCAGGTGCTGAATCAACGCCTCAGGACCGCCAGGTTGATCGGCGGCGATGCGTCGGCAGGTGTTCTGCAGGATGATCCGGGCCAGCTGCGGGTTGTCGATCTGCGACGCATCGAAGGCCAGGGCGATCGAGGCGGCCAGTTCGCCCAGGTCGGGGTCAGCCTGTTGCACCGCCCGCAGTGATGTCAGTTGGCGGGCGGTGATGGGAAGGGACACGCGGTCCTCCTATTCTCCTGATAGTCGGTGTTGCTCATACCACGAGCACCCTTAATGGTAGACCAGGCGTAGGGGGGCCGATTGAACATAAACGGCGTTATAGGTACATCGAATTCGGAATCCAGTTCGGGTTAATGGCCTACATTATGGTTCGGTTGACACACGTGTCATCTTTCGGCATATTTATTGGTACTACTCAGCCCCGTACGCAGCGATTCAGTTCACCGGCCGCTGGGGTGAAAAAACCGGCCCCTAGCCGGTTTTTTTGTTTCTAAGGACAGGAAATCTTGCGTACAGCGTGTTTTGTAGATGGCTACAACCTTTTTATGGCCTTCCCGCTGACACCCCGCCCACATGGCTAAATTTGCCATAGCTTTTAACCCAAACAAAGCAGGTTGACACAAGCGTCACCTTGCTTATGATTGTACTTAACGCATGAGAGCTTGTTTTCGTGCCTACCTTCCGAGACCCGCCTAGCGAAAGCTGCGGGTTTTCGTGTTTCTGCGGAAAGGATGTATCGCGTCATGGGCAAGAGCAAACCTGACTTGGTCATGCCTGCTCCGCCGCAAACCTGGCGTCCGACATGAACTGTTCCAGACGCTTGCGCAGCCAGCGCTCAGCCGGATCAGTATCCAACATGCTCAGCCAGACCATCGACAACTCCAGATCAGGCGTGATGAAGGGTAGGGGCTCGGCATGCAGTAGCCCCGCAGTTGCAAAGGCCAAGGCCAGTGGGTCGGGCAGGTTGCAGATCAGATTGGTGCCGGCCATCAGGGCGGGCAATGTGCTGTATTGCGGCACAGACAGCACCGCATGACGCTTGCGTCCTACGGCGTCGAGCCACTCATCGGCGAAGCTCGAGATATTGGCAACGTGGGATACCACTACATGCGGCCGCGAACAATATTCGTCCAGGGTGATAGGTTGCGAAGCGTCATCCGCGCGCACCACCATGGGTTTCATCGTGCGTAACAGCTTGCGTTTGGCATTGGCAGGCAGGTCTCGGGTCAGGCAGACGCCTGCGGTGATTTCGCCGGATACCAATAATTCGGAGACGTTCCAGTAGTTGACCTGCTTGACCACTATCACGATATGCGGCGCTTCCTCGCGCAGCGCTCTGAGCAGGGTTGGCAGCAGGCTGTACTCGACGTCATCAGACAGGCCGATGCGGAAAGTCATTGTGCTGCTGGCCGGGTCGAACTCCCGGGTCAGGCTCAAGGCCATGGACATTGCATCGAGCGCCGGCGAAAGGTGCCGGATAATTTCGTTGGCCCTGGCTGTGGGCTCCATGCGATGGCCGACACGAATGAACAAGGGGTCGTTGAACAGGCCGCGCAGCCTATTCAGTGCGGCACTGATCGTCGGCTGGCCCAGGAACAGTTTCTCCGCGGCACGGCTGACATTGCGCTCTTGCATAAGGGTTTCGAACACCACCATGAGGTTGATGTCGGCCTTGCGCAGTTCGTTGCGATTCATCTGAAGGTCCTTTGCGTCATGGAAACCACCAGTGCGACGACTGCTACGGTGATGACCATCCAGAAGTACTCCATGCTGGCGACCAAGGTCGACTGTTGTTGCAGGGATTGGGCGAGTGTCGCCATCGATATCTGACCGGCGTGGCTGGCACCTATCTGGGGTGTCAGGGCCTGGGCCAGATGGTGGGTCTGCTGCTGGTAGAGCGGATCGCCAGCGGCAAAATGGATATTCAGGTTGTTGTATTGGGTGGTGGTACGCCATTGCAGAAAAAGCGTGGCAAGGGTAGTGCCCATGGCCATGGCGATCTGGCCGAGCATGCTTTTGATTTGGTAGGCATGGGCGAACAGGGTGTCGTGATGAGTTACGTCGCGGAAGGTCTGCATGGCGGCGGTGGCCAGAACCAGCATCACGAAGCAGCCATTGAGGATCAGCGCAGGCAGGATGTTGGACCACATATTGGCGCTTGGCGTCAGTGAAGACAGCAACCAGCCAAAGCCACACAGCGCGATGAACCCTGCCACGAAGAATTTCTTCGGTGCAGGGAATTTCGGGATCAGTACTGCCATGACGATCCAGGTTATCAGCGCCCCCGCCAGGCCGAAGGCCTGGAAAGTGCCGATGGTGTCCCAGGAGTAGCCCAGTCCCGTCTGCAAAAAATACGGCAGGATGTAGTTGTTACTGCCCAGCAGGATATAGGTGAAGCAGAACAGCGCGACCCCCAACACATAGCGGGACTGCATCAAGTCCCTGACCATGAGGAAGGGCTGCTGCTTGCCATGCTCAGCGTGGAAAAAGGTATAGATGCCCAATGCTGCCAGTAGGGCAAAGACCACCAGGATGAAGGTCTCGTTGTAGAAGTCGTAATAGGAGCGCTGCAGAACGTAGAGCAAGAAGAAACTGCTGACGGCGAGCAACAGGATATTGATCGGGCTGGACGGGGTGCGATCATCATCCGGTACCGCTTCGGTCGGCAGGAAACGCATGCACAGCGCACCGGCGATGACGGCGATGGCGATCAATACCCAGAATATGGCGTGCCAGGTGTCTTCGACCACTACCAGCGACGAGATGAACGGCGCCGAGGCGGTGCCGGTGGCCAGCCCGGTGGCGAAGACCTTGACCCCGATGAACCTGCCGGGACCAGGCGGTAGCAGGTTGACCATCAGCCGTGCCGAGGTCATGAACGAGGCGCCGCCCAGGGCCATGACCACGCGACCGATGGTAAAACCCGTCAGGTCACTGCTGACGCCGCAGACCATCGCGCCCAGCACGTAGATGCTGACGGATCCCAGCATGTAGTTGCGCCAGCCCAGCCGCTCCGTCAGCCAGCGATGTTTGGAGATCACCACCACTGCGATGCAGGCATACAAGGCAGCGACCAGGGTGAACTCTTCAGGGCTGGCATCGATCTCACCGCGAATCGGCGCCGAGGCAAAGGCAATCATGCCCGCCTGCAAGTACTCAAGGGCGCAGAGCAAGGCAACGGTAATCAACAGAGCCGCATTTTTCCGGTACATGGCACGGCCCTTCAGAAGTTCATGCTGATGGGGTTGCGGCCGGTTCCTTCATTGGCGCCGATGACTTGCTCGACGACGGCGTTGGCATCCTTGAGTTCGTTCTCGAAGATATCGGTACGGTACGCAGCTTGTTGCGGGGTTTTGCTGTTGAGCACCGGTCCGCTTTTATCGGTGGTATCCACCGAAACGCGCATCGACAGGCCGAGGCGCAACGGGTTTTGGCGGATTTCCTGCGATTGCAACGCGATACGTACCGGTACCCGTTGAGTCACCTTGATCCAGTTGCCGGTGGCGTTCTGCGCGGGCATCAGAGAGAACGCGCTACCGGTGCCGGCATCGAGGCCGACAATCGTGCCGTGGAACGTCAGGTCGCGGCCATAGGCATCGGCGCGCAACCTGACGGCCTGGCCAATGCGCAGGTCCTCGATCTGGGATTCCTTGAAGTTGGCATTGACCCAGACCTGATCGATGGGCACAACCGACATCAGGGCAACGCCGGGGCTGATGCGCTGGCCAACCTGGACGCTGCGTTTGGTGATCAAGCCGGCGACTGGGGAGAAGATCTGTGTGCGGTGCAGGGCAATGAATGCATCGCGCAGATTGCTCGCGGCCACCAGTACATCTGGATGAGTGCGCAGCGTCGTGTTGTCGACCATGGCCAGGCGCACGGCCAGGGCATGCTGGCTGCCATCGAGCCCGGCGAGGGCGTTCTTCAACACCTCTTCGGCGTGGCTGATCTCTTCTCGGGACACGGCGCCGCTGGCAGCCAGTTGGCTGCGCCGACGCACGTCGTCCCGAGCCTTGCGCACATCGTTCTGGCGCTGATTGACCTCGGCTTCCAGCTGCTGCACCTGATAGTACTGGGTGCGGGCCAGGCGCACCGCTCGGGCCAGGTTGGATTTAGCCCGCTCATACTGGATTTGCGCATCCACGGCGTTAAGGGTTACCAGGGGCGTATTGGCGTCTACATGGTCAGTGTCATCGCCACCGATCACCGTCACTGTACCGCCGACCTGAGAGGTCACCTGGACGACGTTACCATCGACATAGGCATCGTCGGTGGACTCGGTCCCGATGCCCGACAGATACCAGCCCCCCAAGGCTACGACGAGCAATGCGATAGCCAGGGCCAGCAATATTTTCGGTTGTCGGGATTCTTTTGCGGGAGCAGTCGCTGCGGGAGAGGGGGTTTGTGTGGTCATGTCGTTCAGTTACCGGCGAGGGAAGGTGTGACGTTTTCGGGCGTGCCTGGCTGTGGGCGATAACCGCCGCCCAGGGCTCTGCTCAGGCTGGCCTGCAAGGACAAGGCCCTGGATTGCAGCTCTACCAGCTGGCGTTGCTGTACCAGGGTCGCGTTCTGAGTGGCCAGCACTTGCAGGTAAGTGGCCAGACCAGCGGCATAACGCTGGTTGACCAGGTTGGAGGCAGCCTGGGCTGTTGCCACTGCATCGTTCTGCTCGGCCAGGCGTTCCTTGAGCCACCGTAGGGAGGACAACTGGTCGGCGATGTCGTGAAGGGCATCAATGACGGTCTGGTTGTAGTTCTCGACCGCCAAGTCGTATGCAGCGTCTTGCGCATCGAGATTGCCGCGCAGACGGCCGCCTTCGAAAATCGGCAGGCTCAGCGCCGGGGAGATCCCCAGGATGCGACTGCTGTGATCGTTGAAGGTGTCGAACGCCAGGCTCTGCAGGCCAATAAAGGCAGTGAGGTTAACGTTCGGATAGAAGCGCGCCTTGGCCACTTCGATCTCGTGGCCGCTGGCCTCTACGCGCCAGCGCTGCGCCACGACGTCGGGGCGATGGCCGATCAGGTCGGCCGGTATGTTGGTTGGCAGGGCGATGACAGTGTCGGCCTGCAGATGTGGTCGGGTAATGCTGCGCCCACGGTCGGGGCCCTTGCCGATCAAGGACGCGAGTTTGTTCTGGTTTAGCTCGATACTTTCCTTGAGCGCGGCGATATTGGCCCGGCTCGCCGGCAGCGACGCCTGGGATTGCTTGATATCGATCTGAGTACCCAGCTCGGCGGTGAAACGCAACTGAGTGAGCTTTTCGATCTGCTCCTGCTGCGCCAGCAGTGCCTGGGCGACGTCGAGTTGTTCGTAGGTATTCTGCAGGGCGATGTAGGCCTGGACGATGGAGGCGCAGAGCATCAGCGCGGCAGCATGCTCGTCGACCTCCAATGCATGACGACGGCCGACGGCTGCTTCGACCGCCGAGCGATTTTTGCCCCAGAAGTCCAGTTCGTATCCGACATTCAACGTGGCCTGATCGATGTTCTGCCATGTGCCTTTTACCGGCGCAGGCGTGGTGCCATTAGCACTGAAACGCTCCCGGGTCGTGCTCATGGCCCCATCGAGATGAGGCAGCAACTGGGCGCCTTCAATGGCCTCCAGCGCGCTGGCTTGATGCACGCGGGCTGCGGCTGATCTCAGTGTCGGGCTGCCAGTCAGGGCTTCGTCGATGATCGTGTCGAGCTGCGGGTCTTTGAAGCCACTCCACCAGCGAGTATCCGGCCACTGGGCTGGTGACAGCGCCATACCGCTATTGGTAAGGGTCTCGCTGACGTCTGCCGCAGGTAAGACGCGTGACTGAGGTTTGAGGTCGCTGAACGAGCAGCCGGCAAGCAGCGCCAGGGAAATGCCCAGTGAAGCTAAATGACTGAAGCGAGGGTTGGGACTTTTCATCAGCGATGTTCTCTGACGCAATAAGGTGTAAATTAATAAACACTGCCAGTGTCGTTATGCTCGAAAAAAAACGCTGCACATCATCTGGCAGCGCTTAACGGCTTCTCAGTCCATGGACGATAATGGCAACAGACTTATCTATAACATCAAGGTCCTGCAGGTTCGCAGTGACCAGATGCAGCCAGGAGATACCCATCAGCATTGAAACCGCTACGTCGATCTGAGCGCTCTCACTGATTTCCCCCGAGCTGACTGCCCGGGCAAAGATTTTGCGCAGAGTGAGTTGGCGGCGGGGGAGAAACTCATCGCGGAATTCAGCGATGGCCACGGGATCGAGCTGAATCTCGGTAATAAGGCTGCGTAGGGTTTCGCCTGCACTGGATGAATGCCACCAGCTCCACAACGAGCGCATGTGTACTACCAGGTCTTTCTCAAGATCACCGGTATCCGGGGACGTCACGAAGGTCAGCGCGGTACGTTCGTAGACATCACGAAGCAGGGCGCCTTTGCTGCGCCACCAGCGGTAGATGGTGGGTTTACTGGACCCGGCGCGCTCGACCAGGGCATCCATGGTGAATGCCTTGTACCCACGCTCCTCTAGAATCGCGGCTGCAGCTTCGAGGATCGCCTCGGTACTTTGCGGGCTGCGCACGGCGCCGATGGATGAGCGACTGCGGGCCTTGGCGGGTTTTGGCGATTCTTTTGGCATGGTCATGAGGTTCGGTGCGAATTTCTGAGGCCGGGATTGCTTAATAGAAACTGACAGTGTTTATACGCCCGAATCGTTTCCGGGTCAACGTCGCAGCTGGTTTGGAGCCGGGCAACTGTTGGCCTTGGAATTACAATCCTGACCTCATGATATCGCAGCCTAAAAAGGCTTTGATCTTTAAGAAACAAAGGTACAAAAGCATTCGCCTGCACAAATGGCAGGCGAACGGGTACATCAGAAGACACCAGGTGCTTCGGCTATCAGTGTTCGGGTGTATTCAGAATATTACTTGGCTTGCACGCCATTGAGTTTGGCAACTTGCGCAGCCAATGCGTCCATTAATGCCGGAGACAGGCAGTCGTAGGGTTCCAGGCCGATTTCACGGATCCGCCCGCGGATAGCGTCCATTTCAGCTGGCGGGGTACCTGTTTCGATGATCGAGGAAACGAATGCCGCGAAGCCTGGGGCTGCCCAGCCGCTCTGTGGCGAGAGTTCAGTGTGAACGAAGTCCAGGCCAAAGAAGGCGTGATCCTTGTTCTCGATGCGGCCATACAAATGAGCGCCGCAGTCTTTACAGGCGTGGCGTTGAATGGTGGCGCTTGCATCAACGATGGCGAGTTTTTCGCCGTTGGCGATCACACTGACGTTGTCCCGTGGAACAACTGCGATTACCGCAAATTTAGCACCTTCGGGTTTCCAGCATTTGCTGCAGCCGCATGCGTGGTTATGCAGCGTCTGGGCACCGATAGCGACCTCTACTTTGTTTGTAGAGCACAGGCATTGCAACGATCCACCGGCAAAGTCTGCCGCAGAAGGTTTAATACCGTTATCCAGTGACGGGTGAAGTTTTACTTCGCTCACTTTGTATCTCCAGCTTTATGGGATGAATCGGACTGAACGCTGGGGCTTGCGCCCCAGAATCTGCATCAGTATTTGATGACGGTGCGGATCGACTTGCCTTCGTGCATCAGCTCGAAGGCCTCATTGATACGCTCTAGAGGCATGGTGTGAGTTACGAAGGGCGCCAGTTCGATCTCACCCTTCATGGCGTCTTCGACCATTTTCGGCAACTGGCTGCGTCCTTTGACACCGCCGAACGCCGAACCTTTCCAGGTGCGCCCGGTGACCAGTTGGAACGGGCGGGTCGAGATTTCCTGACCGGCGCCTGCGACGCCAATCACGATGGATTGACCCCAGCCACGGTGTGCGCACTCAAGCGCTGCGCGCATCACATGGACGTTACCGATGCACTCGAAGGAGTGGTCAACGCCCCAGCCGGTCATCTCGATGATCACCTGCTGAATCGGCTGCTCGTGGTCTTTCGGGTTCACGCAGTCAGTGGCACCAAATTGGCGGGCAAGCTCGAATTTGGCAGGGTTGGTGTCAATGGCAATGATGCGTCCGGCCTTGGCCTGGCGAGCGCCCTGGATGGCTGCGAGACCAATCCCACCCAGGCCAAATACGGCAACCGTATCACCGGGCTGAACCTTGGCGGTGTTGTGCACTGCACCAATGCCGGTGGTGACACCGCAGCCAAGCAGGCAGACGTGTTCATGGTTGGCATCAGGGTTGATCTTGGCCACCGAGACTTCGGCGACGACGGTGTACTCGCTGAAGGTTGAGCAGCCCATGTAGTGATACAGCGGCTGGCCGTTGTACGAAAAGCGGCTTGTGCCGTCGGGCATCACGCCCTTGCCCTGGGTCGCACGTACCGCGACGCACAGGTTGGTCTTGCCTGATTTACAGAACAGACATTCGCCGCATTCGGCGGTGTACAACGGGATGACGTGGTCGCCGGGCTTGAGGCTGGTCACGCCTTCGCCAACTTCCACTACCACGCCGGCGCCTTCATGGCCCAATACGACAGGAAAGAGGCCTTCCGGATCATCGCCTGACAGGGTGAATGCGTCGGTATGGCAAACCCCTGTATCGGTAATCTTGATCAGTACTTCGCCAGCGCGAGGCGGCTCGACATCGATCTCGACGATCTGGAGTGGTTTACCTGCCTCGAATGCGACTGCGGCACGAGATTTCATGTGATGTGTCTCCATTGAATCATTGAATGTGATCTAAGACCGCGACCGCATCGACATGGAGACAAGGTGCTACTTCAGGTACGTGCGCACCAGGGAAATCACCTCGTCAATCGACGATCGCTGAGCCTCGGTTGTTTCTACTAAACCTGTGAACTCCTCCCGCAGATGGCTCTCCAGAACCCCGGCCATAAGGCCGTTCACGGCGCCGCGCATGGCAGCGATCTGCTGCAGAACCGGGCCACATTCGGCGCCTTCCTCAAGCGCCGTCTCCAGTGCGTCCAACTGTCCTCTCACGCGGCGGACTCTTGCCAGAACGCGTTTTTTCTCTTCAGGGCTGTGTGGCATTGCAATGCTCCTCCAGTGCTTGGAGTGCGCAGTCTACCGTGATACTGGTAGGGGGTATACTCAGGTACTGGTGGGGAGTATATGCATATACTGGTAGGGAGTATATTTATTTCTCCGTGGCTTTGCGTCGCAGGTGGTATCTGCAGTGCAAGTTTCAGGCTTGGATTCAACGATCTGGAGTTGTTGCATTGGCTGAACAGGCTCTGGGAGGAGCTCTTACGGCTTTATAGAGGGGTGTTGGCCAGACGACTCCGCTGGTTGAAAGAAGCTTAGGCAGCAACAGTGGTTCTCAACAATGAGCGTTTCGTTTGAAGACTCGGCTCATTCTGTTTCTAATCGCTGGCGAAATGGTCCATCTGTTGCGGCCAAAACGCGTCGTCACGCTGATCATGCCTCGCGAATCCGGGGACTGCACCAAGTGGTTGTTACAAGGGACAGCATTTGATTGCCATGGCATAAAAGGGCGGTTGCAGCATTTTGAAATATATTGCAATAAGGCCACCCGCCGCTTGGGGCCAGGCACCAGATGCCACTCCAGCACGTTAGAGTCGTAATTCTGTGGCCAGCGATGCCTTGAATAGCAGAATGGTTTCTTCATTTCTTCGCAGGAAATGGACGGTGCCTGCCTTGTTCAGTTCTATCAGTCTGGCGCGCCTCAGCAATGCCAGGTGGCTGGACACGGTGGATGGCGACTTCTCGCATTGGCAGACGATCTGCCCAATGCAGACTCCCAGTTCCTGACCGTATTCCTGGTCAGGAAAATGCAGGTGAGGGGCCTTCAGCCATTCCAGAATTTTGCGCCTGAGTGGGTGGGCTACCGCCCGCATTGCAGCATTGAAATCGACGCTCGGCATGCTCGAGTCGTGAGTGAATGGCATGGGCTATGAACTCTGCGCGGATGAAAGGAGGGGAAGGAGATACGCAGGGCCTTGAGGAGCCCTGCGATGTGCAATGGCCTTATCGATCAAGGATTTCCGCGATGGATTCTGCGGCGATCTGGTACGAGCGGCAGCGTGCAACAGGATCATGGATGCGGGCGTCGATGATTACTTCATCCGCTTGCGTGGTTGCGATGAACTCCCGCAGCCAGCTGCCAACGTCATCCTTGTCGCCTACCACTGTGCATGCCATGGCTTCGGCCAGGTTGTATTGACCCTGCGGGGAAAGCTCTTGCATGAAACCCTCCTGCGGCTCGGGCAGCGGACCGGGTTCTCCCGAGTAAAGGTTGCTGACCCAATTGCGATGGGAGCTGGCGATATATTCAGCTTCGGCGCGGGTCGGTGCGGCAAATACATTGGCGCCGGCGATGACGTAGGGCTTTTGCAGCACTGGCGAGGGGCGAAAGTTAGCTCGGTAATGCTTGACGGCGTCCATCAGAAAGCGCGGGGCGAAGTGTGACGCAAATGCGTAGGGAAGCCCCAGCTTCGCCGCCAGATCTGCACTGTTGGGACTGGAACCAAGCAACCAGATCGGCAGGCTGTGATTGCCGGGGATCGCCCGAACGGGTTGCTTGCCATTGTCGGCCAGGTAATCGCTCAGTTGCTGGATGTCCCGTGAGAAGTCGCGTTCGGAGGCATCCCCGCGCAGCGCCCGAATGGCAGGCCCTGCCGAGCCGGGCGCGCGGCCGATCCCCAGGTCGATTCGACCAGGAAACATGGTGTCCAATGTGCCGAACTGTTCTGCGACGACCAGTGGCGAATGGTTAGGCATCATGACGCCGCCGGCGCCCACGCGCAGGCTGCTTGTCTCAGCCGCCAAGTGTTGAATCAGCAATGCTGTTGCCGACGAGGCGATACCCGGCAGATCGTGGTGTTCGGCGACCCAATAACGTTTGTAGCCATGTTTCTCTACATGGCTGGCCAGTAAAGCAGCGTCGGCCAGGGTATTGGCGAACGTCTTGCCTGCGCCGATCATCATGAGGTCGAGGACAGAGAGCGCTGTCATGAAGTATTCCTGTTTAAGATTTTGAAAGTAGAGGCAAGGCGCTATTTGAGGGGGAAATTGGCCCAGGCCGGGTGCCGCTCCAGCCGCCGGTCGATGTCACGTAGCGTCGTCAGGCAGCGCTCCAGCTTGAGATAGATATCCCCGCCGTAATCCCAGCCGAGGACGCCGATACTTCCGCTGTAACCGACTCTGTCGAGGGCTGCGATCAGCGCAAAGTTATCGATTTCGCCACGGTCAACAGGCTCCATGGTGGCCACGCCGCCCCAGCCCAACTGCGAAAGCGCGCTGCCGGACGTGACGACTTGCATCAGCCATGGTTTCATCGCATCGAGCCGTGCTTCGAGTTGTCCTTCCTGGCTGGCGTACCAGTGGTAAGCATTGAACGAGGCACCCAGCGCTGAGTGACTGAAGTGCTCGCACATCTGCACAACCTGGGTGGTGGTTTGCGTGACATGGTGCAAATGTGGGTACAGCGCGATCCTCAGGCCTCGGCGTTCGGCAATCGGCAGGAGTGATTCGATGACGCTGAGGATTGCCGGCGTGCCATTCACGGAGGTCTGGATTGCCAGCTCAATCAGTTCTACTCCCTCCACGGTCTCGATGATTCGCCGCACCAGCGCATCATTGCGCCCCTCATGGAGGACCAGATAGAGGCCTTCGACCTTCAATCCATGGGTATCCCTGACGCTTGGTAGCAGCGTCAGGTCGGTCAGTGGTGTGCCTCCCCATGCGGCGACGGTGATTCCGTCGTAGCCAAGTTCGGCGAGCATTTCGCACTGAGTCTGAAACGCGTAGACCCCCATCGACGAATAGAAGAAGGAGTCCAGCGCATGAATAGGATGTGCCATGTCTTGCCTTCCGCTTTTAATAGGGCAACTCATTGAGAACAGCCCATTGAGGGTGAGCCGCGAGTCGCTGCTCCATCGAGCGAAAGGCAGTCATTGAGCGGCGCAGATTGCCGTAGACATCCCCGCCCATGCTTTCCCAGCCCAGCACGCCGATACGACCGTCGAAGCCTCGCCTGTCCAGCGCCCCCAGCAGCACAAAATTATCCATTTCGCCTTCATCCAGCGGCTCGATCGTCGCCAGGCCACCCCAGCCTAGTGGGGAGCGTCTGGTGCCCGCGATGTTCACCTGCTTCAACCAAGGCCAAACAGCGTCCAGGCGCTGCTCAAGTTCGTTCTCCTGGTTGGCGTACCAGTGGTAGCCGTTGAATACGATGTTGAGCCGCGGATGGTTGAATTCCTCGCACAGCGCTACCGCTTCAGAGGTCGTCTGCATGCCATAGCGGGCATGTGGGTATAACGCGATATCGAGCCCGCGCCGCTCACAGATGGGCAGCAGGCGTTCGAGCATTCTTCTGTCCAGGTCCGTGACCTTTTCGCCGGAGTGAAGCGCCAGTTCGATAGTGGTACAGCCCTCGATCGACTCAAAGATATGGGTCACAAAGGATTCCAGGCCCTGGCGGTAGATGAGATAGATTGCCCCCACATCCAGTCCCCACTTGGGCTTGATGAGTGGGATCGACTTCAGGTCTTTGCTCCAGGCCGACATGGTAAGGCCCTGATATCCGTTCTCTAGCAACATTTCGCACTGGGCCGCCAGGGGGTAGGTGCCCATGACAGTCTGAAAAATGAAGTCCATGTGATGTAAAGAGCGCTTCATGCTGGGATCTCCGCAGAGGGTAATGCCAGGCTCGGAAAGTGCGGCAGTACGTACTCGCCCAATTCATCGATGACTTCCGAGGCATGTCGGCGTTGCGGTTTGAAGTGCAGGGCGACATGGCCGACGCCTTCATCCTGTTGGCGTTTCCAGAGGTTGATCAACGCCTTGCGCCCGGCGCGAAGAACCCGGCCTGGTTGCAGCGGGGCGTCCGGATCACGTTCAAGTTCAAACAGCGTGCCGTAGCCATAGGGCTTGTATCCGCTGCTACCGCAAGCAGTGCGCCAGCGAACGATGACCTGCGGGATCATCGCCGGATTAGCGGTATAAGAAAGAATGCCGTCGGTGTTAGCGGCAATCCATTCCAGGGATTGCCCGGCGTGGCCCACTACCAGCGTCGGCAGGCGTGCTCCGACAGGTTTTGGCACCAGATCGAGTCCGCCATCGAGCTGACCGTAAAAAACCGACGAATGCTTCGCCCAATGCTGCTCCGTGGCGGAACGAATGATCGCCAGCGCATCCTGGAATCTGGCGGCGCGATTATTGAAGTCGACGCCGAATGCAGGGTATTCGACGGGCCGGTCGCCAGTGGCCAGGCCGAGGATAAAGCGCCCGCCCAGCAACTGATCAATAGTCGCTGCCTGCTTGGCAACGATCAGCGGATCACGAAGAGGGAGCACGATCCCGGCCGTGCCGATAGTCACGTGCCTGGTCACGGCTGCGAGATAACCGGCATAGACCAATGGATCGAGAATTTGCCCCACATCCCCGAAGTTCGGGTCGTAGAACGGCACGTCGCGCAGCCAGATTGCGCTGAAACCGGCCTGATCGACCTTGAGTGCCATTTCCAGATGGTCCTCAAGGGTTGGCCCAGGGCTGATCGGATAGCTTTCCAGGGGAGCAATGAAACCGAAGGTCAAATGGCCTGGCCGGAACAAACGTGCGTAGCCTGGGTGGTTTTGCAACTCCGGCGAAAGAGCGGGAAGTGACGGCATAGAGGTCATGCGGCTGATTCTCGATGGGCTGGATGTTGTGAATCACACCCAGGCTTAACGGAAAGATCTTGATGCCGACGACTATAGGCTGGATCGATTAAATGAAAAATAAGATAGAATTCCGAACATTCCGGAATTTAAAGCTCAAATTGTCAGGGTGTATATGGATCATTTCGGCGCACTGGGTGCATTCGTTCGTGCAGCGGAAACTCGCAGTTTCACCGAGGCCGGGCGCAGGCTCGGAGTTTCATCGTCTGCGGTCGGCAAGGCGGTTGCACGTCTGGAACAGGAATTGGGTGTCAGATTGTTCCATCGCTCTACCCGGGCCATTACCCTCACGCATGAGGGAGAGTCCTTCCTGGAGCGATGCAATCGGATTTTCTCTGAGTTCGAGGTCGCCAAAAGTGAGCTGACCCAAGCCTCGGGCAAGCCCCAGGGCAAGCTCAGGCTGGGCTTGCCGCAGTTAGGCATGCGCCTGATGCCGCATCTGATCGCATTCCAGCAGGCCTACCCCGAGGTGGAGTTGGAACTTGAATTCAGCGACAGATTGGTCAACGTCATAGAGGAGGGCTTCGACGCAGTCATGCGCATCGGCGAAGTAGAGGATTCA
The DNA here is from genome assembly GCF_024807945.1 of Pseudomonas sp. JUb42. Lineage (GTDB taxonomy): Bacteria > Pseudomonadota > Gammaproteobacteria > Pseudomonadales > Pseudomonadaceae > Aquipseudomonas. Next base: position 29,874 of record NZ_JANUFD010000006.1, read on the forward strand.
CGCCTGGTGATGCGTAAACTCAGTGGCTACAGCCACCGCCTGGTGGCTTCGCCGACCTATCTGGCTGAACGTGGCATTCCTTCTCGCCCGGCCGATTTGAGCGACCATGCTTGCCTGCGGTATCGATTCCCCACCAGTGGCAAGCTTGACCCCTGGCCGCTGGTGTCGCGGGGCCGACCACTGAGTGTCGAACTTCCGCATTCAGCCACCGCCAACGCCATTGAACCGTTGCTGGCCATGGCGGAGGCTGGGCGGGGTATTGCGTGTCTTCCGGACTTTTTTGTCGAGGATCTGATTGCCCAGGGGACGCTGGTACCGATACTTGAACGCTATACAAAAGACCATCGTACTTTTAGCATTCTCTGGCCTTCGAGCCGCCAGCCACTGCCCAAGATCAAGGCGTTCGTGGAGTTCATGACGGCTCGCCTGGCTTAACCTGTCACTCCTTCTGTGGATCGAACTGTTTGTCCTTGATCATCAGGGCTGGTATCAACCCGCAAACAAAATAGGCGACGCCCATGACCAGGAAGCCCATGCCGATCGAAATTTCCGTGGCCAGGAAGCCAATGGCTGCGGGAGCTACAGCCGCGCCAATGCGGCCGATATTGTAGGCCCCACCGACGGCGCTGCCGCGAAACCTGGATTCGAAGCTTTCGGTCATGTAGGTCGCGTTTACGCCGTAAGGAATGCCGTACAGGAAGCCGAATACGACGAGCATCCACAGAATCTGGTCAGGGCTGTGGAAGAACACGATGACCGGAAGAAACACCGCAGTGCCCAGGGCGCCGAATGAAAACACGACGCGTCGCCCCAGCCAGTCCGCCGCGACGCCGGCCAGTACTTTGCCAAGAATCATCGCCGCATAGGTGCCTACCAGATAGGCCGTCATGGACTTGAAGTTGAGTCCCATTTCCGTTTCCAGGTAGGAGGGCAGCCAGTTATTGACGCCGTAGTAGCCAAATTGCAGAAATCCCGCAGTCAGCGCCCAGAGCACAAACATATTCCTGGCCTTGGCATCGCCGAAGATCGCCTTGAACACGCCGCTGGATGGTTTGCTGCTGTCGTTGCCCGTTGCTACCTCACCCGCCGAAGCTCGATTGGCTTTTGCCGCGACCCAGGCTGGCGGTTCGGGTACCAGGCGCTGCATCAGGATCGCCAAGACCACCGGAATGATTGCGACGTAGAACAGATAGCGCCAGCCGTATTCTGGAAGCAGCCAGCCGGCAAGCAATGTCGCGACGATGTAGCCCACCGACCAACCCGCCTGCAGCGTGCCCAATACGGTCGTGCGGAACCGCGTAGGGACGTACTCGGCCATCAGCGTGTTGCAGGCCACATATAGCGCGCCCAGGCCAAGGGAGGCGACGAAGCGGGCAGCAGCAAATTGTACATAGCTTTGCGTCATCCCCAGCAGCGCAGTGCCGATGGAAAACAGGACTATTGTCCACACCACGGTTTTTACCCGGCCGAACTTGTCACAGGCCCAGCCGCCATAAATACCACCCAGGGCCATGCCGGCCAGTGTCACGCTACCCAGGCTTCCTGCCTGAAAGTTACTCAGCCCGAATTCCGCTTTAAGGCTGGTCAGACTGTAGGAAAGGAGCATGAGATCTGCCCCGTCTATCAGCAGACCGAGGAAGCAGAACAGGAATACGATGATCCAGGTCTTGCTGTGCACACGCGCAGCCGCGCGCGATTCGAATGCTGTGGTGTCCATTCGATTTCACCTTGTATTGTTATTGGGCGGTGTGCTCGTCCGTATAGGAGGAACACATCTTGTCAGGCGTATCCAGCAGTGTTTGTTTCAGGCTGGTTTTGACTTATGAAGCTTCGCGAATCATGTTCCGTGCGATGACGATCTGCTGGATTTGAGTGGTGCCTTCATAGATGCGAAACAACCGGACATCGCGGTAGAAACGTTCGATGGCGTACTCGCTCACATAACCGGCGCCGCCATGGATCTGCACGCAGCGATCGGCTACACGGCCACACATTTCCGTCGCGAACATTTTTGCGCAGGAGGCCTCAGTACTGACATTCAGGCCGTCGTCACGTTTACGCGCCGCGTCGATCACCATGCATTTCGATGCGTATATTTCCGCTTTACTGTCGGCCAACATTGCCTGGATCAGTTGAAACTCAGCGATGGGTTGGCCGAATTGCTTGCGCTCCATGGCGTACGTCAATGCGTCGGCGAGCATGCGCTCTGCCGCGCCAACACTCAGGGCGGCGATATGCAGGCGCCCCTTGTCGAGGACTTTCATCGCTGTCTTGAAACCGACGCCAGGTACACCACCGATCAACTGGCGCGCAGGAACCCGCACGCTGTCAAAAATGACGTCACAGGTGTGGGCGCCTTTCTGACCCATCTTGTGATCGCGCTTGCCAAGAACCACGCCAGGCGTATCGCGCTCGACGATAAAGGCGCTGATACCGCCGGAGCCCTTGATCTCGGGGTTGGTTCGGGCCATGACGGTATAGATCCCGGCGTGGGGGGCATTGGTAATAAAACGCTTGGTTCCGCTGATGACGTAGTCATCACCGTCACGCACAGCCACAGTCTTGAGCGAGGCTGCGTCGGAACCGGCGTCAGGCTCGGTCAGGCAAAAGGAACTCAGCAACTCGCCACTTGCCAGCCTTGGCAGGTAGTCAAGTTTTTGCTCATCAGTGCCATCCAGCAGGATCCCGATGGAGCCAATGCCATTGTTGGTACCGATGTAGGAACGGAAAGCAGGGGAAGTACGGCCCAACTCGAACGCAATGCAAACCTCCTCTTCCATGGTCACGCCCAACCCACCGAACTCCTCCGGGATGGTCAGGCCGAAAAGCCCCATTTCACGCATTTGCGTCACGATATCCGGCGCAATGGAGTCGGTTTCTTCGACCTCATGCTCTCGGGGAATCAGGGCTTCGTTGACAAACTGACGGATTGAATCCAGCAGGATCTGGAGGGTTTCGGTATCGCGGATCATGTGAACTCCTGGGCGCCTGAGTGCGCTCGGTGGATAGCTGTTGTTGTTATTGGCAAGCGGCGGGGCACAGCGAGGTCGCCCCGGCCATTGAGCGCAGGTTAAGGGGAACCCGCCAAAAAAATCAAATAAATAAAATCAAATACCGCACAGCGGAATTTGTATATTCAGGCCCTTTGATTCATTGGAGGTCCAATAACACGATAATTTGTTTACAGCTTCGACAGATGGGAGATATTATTTTTATAAATCAGTATTTAATTCCGCTCTGCGAAATAAAGACAAGAGGTAGCAGGCATGCATGCATCAGAAGAGTTGAGCGTCCAGTTGGAGCGCCCACAAGGCGGCGTTGCGCTGGTCCGCATTCATCGTCCGGAATTCAGGAACGCGCTCAACAGCGTTGTTCGTCAGCAACTTGCCGACCTGTTCACTGAGTTGGGTCGGGACTCCACCGTGCGGGCTATCGTACTGACGGGTGGGGACAGCTGCTTCGTCGCAGGAGCCGACATCCGCGAGTTCGCCTCTGCCGATCCCATCGAGATGTATCAACGACACACCGAGCTGCTGTGGGACGCTATTGGCAGTTGCCCAAAACCAGTGATTGCTGCCGTGAACGGATTCGCCCTCGGGGGTGGGTGCGAGCTCGCGATGCATTGCGACGTCATTGTGGCAGGCGAGTCGGCCTGTTTTGGCCAGCCCGAAGTCAAACTGGGGTTGATGCCGGGCGCTGGCGGGACCCAGCGTCTGGTGCGTGCCGTGGGTAAATTCCAGGCCATGCGCATCGCCTTGACCGGTTGCATGGTAAAGGCGCCTGAGGCACTGGCGATCGGTTTGATCAGCGAGTTGGTCAGCGATGATCAAACCATCGCCCGCGCCATGGAACTGGCGACTCAGATTGCCGCCTTGCCGCCTCTGGCGGTTGCGCAGATCAAGGAAGTGATGCTCGCCGGCGCGGACCTGCCCCTGCAAGGCGCCCTGGCACTGGAGCGCAAGGCCTTCCAGTTGCTGTTTGCCTCCAAGGACCAAAAGGAAGGCGCTGCGGCGTTTCTCGATAAACGCAAAGCCCAATTCAGCGGAGAGTGACCATGACCCAGACCATTCAAACCATGGCGATCGTGGGCACTGGCGTGATGGGTGTAGGGATTGCGCAGATTGCGCTTCAGGCCGGGCTGCGCGTGTCTCTCTTCGATGCCAGAGAGGGCGCCGGTGACACGGCAAGGTTGAAGTTGAGCGAAACCTTCGACAAGCTGGTTGCTAAAGGCAAGATCAGCACTGCCGACGCCTCTGATGCAATGTCGCGCGTGCATGTGGAGACATCACTCCAAGCGCTGGCTGACTGTGAACTGGTTGTCGAGGCGATCATCGAGAAGCTGGAGGCCAAGCAGAGTCTGCTCTGCGATCTGGAAAATATCGTCTCAGCGACCTGTGTTCTGGCAACCAACACTTCATCCCTCTCGGTGACCAGCATCGCCTGTGTCTGTCGGCATCCTGAGCGCGTGGCGGGCTTCCACTTCTTCAACCCCGTGCCGTTGATGAAGGTCGTCGAAGTGATCGACGGCCTGGCAACGGATTCAACAGTCGGCGATGCATTGCAGGCCCTCGCCACGCGCTTGGGGCACAGAGGCATTCGAGCCAAAGACACCCCCGGGTTCATCATCAACCATGCCGGTCGGGCCTATAGCACCGAAGCCCTGCAGATGCTCAAAGAAGGGATTGCTACTCCTCTGGATATCGACCGGATCCTGCGCGAAGGCATGGGTTTTCGCATGGGCCCGTTCGAGCTGTTTGATCTGACCGCTCTGGACGTTTCCCATCCGGTCATTGAGTCGATTTACAGTCAGTTCTATCAGGATCCTCGTTATCGTCCTTCATCCCATACCCAACGCATGCTTGAGGCCGGGTTTGTCGGACGTAAAGTGGGGCGCGGCTTTTACTCTTACCAGAACGGACAGACGCCTGACCCGGCTTCAGCGCAGAACGTGCCGGATGTACAGCTGATGCCGCCTGTCTGGATTGGAGCCGAGACCGACGCAGACAGGGCATCCCTCATCACCTTGCTGGATCGACTTGGGGCTCAGATCGAGACAGGGGATCGCCCATCGGCAAATGCCCTATGCCTGCTCGCTCCCTACGGCGTGGACGCCGCTCAAGCGTCGCTGGATTTCGATACCGATCCTTGCCGTACCTTGTGTATCGATCTGCTGCCTGACTTGGCTCGGCACCGGACCCTGATGCCGACCACGGCGACCTCACCGGCCATGCTTGCTGCGGGACATGCGTTGCTGGCCCGTGATGGCGTCGGGGTAACGGTCATTCAAGACAGTGTCGGGTTTGTCGCTCAGCGTGTCATGGCAATGGTCATCAATCTGGCCGGGGAGATTGTTCAACAGAAAATAACCTCTATCGATGATCTGGATGAGGGGGTGCGCCGTGGATTGGGTTATCCGCTGGGGCCGTTGGCCTGGGGGGATGAGTTGGGCGCCCGGCGCATCCTGCATATCCTCAAGCGTATGGCTGATCTCACCGCAGATCCTCGCTATCGCCCTGGGCTCTGGTTGCGCCGCCGGGCCGACCTTGGCCTGTCATTGCGAGTCGCGGAACCCGCGGTTGGCTGACGCCTGGCAGGCTCGGCGTGCAGGCTGAAAGCGGCTGAAACTCGAATTCAATAACAATTAGAAGGTAGGTGAAATGGGTGCTCTGAGCGGATATCGGGTGCTGGATCTTAGCCGGGTACTGGCTGGCCCCTGGTGTGGCCAAGTCCTGGCTGACCTGGGTGCCGAGGTCATAAAAATCGAACGGCCTCAGGTGGGTGATGACACCCGCGGTTGGGGGCCGCCCTGGATGAAGGACGAGGAGGGTGAACCGACCCAGGAATCCTCTTACTACCAGTCGACCAATCGAGGCAAACTCTCGGTGGCCCTTGATCTGGCTTCACCGGAGGGGCAGGAGCTGGTGCGTGCCCTGGCCACAGACTGCGATGTACTGATCGAAAACTACAAGGCCGGCTCCCTGGCCAAGTACGGCCTGGACTACCAGACCTTATCGCAGATCAATCCGCGCTTGGTCTATTGTTCGGTGACTGGGTTCGGTCAGACCGGCCCACGGGCCAGCGAACCTGGCTATGACTTCATCATCCAAGGCATTGGCGGATTGATGAGCATCACCGGTGAGCGCGATGACTTGCCGGGGGGCGGGGCGCAGAAGGTCGGTGTGGCTTTTTCGGACTTGATGACCGGGCTTTATTCCACCGTGGCTATCCAGGCGGCGTTGCTGAGTCGGCATCAGACGGGACTGGGGCAGCATATCGACATGGCGCTGCTCGATGTACAGGTCGCGACCCTGTGTAACCAAAGCCAGAACTACCTGGCGTCAGGCAAGCCGCCCGGGCGCTATGGCAATGCCCACGCCAACATCGTGCCGTATCAGGTATTCAAGGCCAATGACGGCGACTTCATCATTGCCTGTGGCAACGATAGCCAGTTCAGGGAGCTGTGCGATGCCATCGGCCTGGCTGACCTGCCGAAGGATCCGCGATTTGCGCGCAATACGGATCGGGTGAATAACCGCCAGGCGATCGTTGAGATCCTGTCCAGCCATTTTCTCACGGATGGCGCACAGAGCTGGGTCAGCAAGATTCATCCCCGTGGTGTTCCGGTTGGCGCCATCAACGATATCGCCACTGCTCTTGCCGAACCACAGGTCAAGGCTCGCGATATGGTCGTGACCATCCCCCATCCCAAGAAAGCTGATTTCGTCACCGTCGGCAGCCCCATCAAGCTGTCCCGCACGCCGGTCGAATATCTGCGTCCTGCGCCCATGCTCGGCGAGCATACGGATTGCGTGCTCCGTCAGCGACTTGGTTTGAGTGACGAACGCCTTGAGGAGCTCAAGGCCCGTGGCGTCATCGAACAGTCGGACTTCAGCGCGCCCTGAAGCGCTACTACTTTCAGTACCAAAAACCTGCCAGGAATACCTATGAAAATCCTCGTATCCATCAAGCGAGTGGTCGACTACAACGTCAAGGTTCGCGTCAAAGCGGACAACTCCGGCGTTGATCTGGCCAACGTCAAAATGTCGATGAACCCTTTCTGCGAAATCGCCGTGGAAGAGGCCGTCCGCCTGAAAGAGAAAGGCGTAGCGACCGAGATCGTCGTCGTTTCCGTCGGCCCGACCACTGCTCAGGAGCAACTGCGTACCGCACTGGCACTGGGCGCTGACCGTGCCATCCTCGTTGAGTCTGCTGACGAACTGAACTCCCTGGCCGTGGCCAAGCTGCTCAAGGCCGTGGTCGACAAAGAGCAGCCGCAACTGGTGATCCTTGGCAAACAAGCCATCGACAGTGACAATAACCAGACTGGTCAGATGCTGGCCGCCCTGAGTGGCTACCCGCAAGGCACTTTCGCGTCGAAAGTCGAAGTGGCCGGTGACAAGGTTGCCGTGACCCGCGAAATCGACGGCGGCCTGCAGACCGTTTCCCTGAGCCTGCCAGCGATCGTGACTACAGACCTGCGTCTGAACGAGCCACGCTACGCCTCGCTGCCGAACATCATGAAAGCCAAGAAGAAGCCTCTCGAAGTGCTGACCCCGGACGCCCTGGGTGTCTCCACGGCCTCCACCACCAAGACCCTGAAAGTCGAAGCGCCGGCTGCACGCAGCGCTGGCATCAAGGTCAAGTCGGTGGCTGAACTGGTCGAGAAACTGAAAAACGAAGCGAAGGTAATCTAAACATGACTATCTTGGTAATCGCCGAACACGACGGTAAGACCCTGGCCCCGGCCACTCTGAACACCGTAGCTGCTGCCGTTAAGATCGGTGGCGACATCAATGTACTGGTCGCAGGCGCCGGTGTGGCTGCTGTGGCTGACGCAGCGGCGAAAATCGCCGGTGTGGCCAAGGTGCTGCTGGCGGACAACGCTGCCTACGGCCATCAACTGCCGGAAAACGTTGCGCCGCTCGTTGCCGAGTTGGGCAAAGGCTACAGCCATATCCTGGCTGCCGCGACTTCCAACGGCAAAAACATCCTGCCGCGGGTTGCCGCGCAACTGGACGTTGACCAGATCTCCGAGATCATCTCGGTAGAAAGCGCCGACACCTTCAAGCGCCCGATCTATGCCGGTAACGCCATCGCCACCGTTCAGTCTTCGGCTGCGGTCAAGGTCATCACCGTACGTGCCACCGGTTTCGACCCGGTAGCCGCTGAAGGTGGTTCGGCTGCGGTTGAAGCGGTTGCGGCTGCTCACGACGCAGGCAAATCGTCCTTCGTTGGTGAAGAACTGGCCAAGTCCGATCGTCCGGAACTGACCGCTGCCAAGATCGTCGTTTCCGGCGGCCGCGGCATGCAGAACGGCGACAACTTCAAGCACCTGTACGCCCTGGCGGACAAGCTGGGTGCAGCGGTCGGCGCTTCCCGCGCTGCGGTCGATGCCGGTTTCGTACCGAACGACATGCAGGTCGGCCAGACCGGCAAGATCGTCGCGCCTCAGTTGTACATCGCCGTCGGTATCTCCGGCGCGATCCAGCACTTGGCCGGTATGAAGGACTCCAAGGTGATCGTTGCGATCAACAAGGACGAAGAAGCACCGATCTTCCAGGTGGCTGATTACGGCCTGGTGGCTGATCTGTTTGACGCTATTCCTGAGCTGGAGCGCTTGGTTTAAGCCTGTACCGCAGCCGCTTAGAAAAAATGAAAAACGCCGAAGTCTGGATAGCCAGGCTTCGGCGTTTTTTCAGTTGCTCACTCAAGCTTTGCTTGAAGGTTTCACGGCGAACATGCCATCACCTAACAAGGCTACCACCAGCGCAGTGACGCAAAGGTAGATAGGGTATTCCCAACCGCCATTGGCGTTGGTGAAGCTCCAGCCGTTGTGAAAGTGTACGGTCGAAGCGACGAACAGTTGAACCACCGCAAGGGCGGCGATCCAGCGTGAGTAGACGCCCAGGACCAGCAGCAAGCCGCCAAGGACTTCAAAAGCCATGACCGGGTAAGCGAGGAAACCGGGGAACCCGATCGACTCAAAAAAGCCGGCAGTGCCTGCGGGGGTGAACACAAACACTTTGGTCAGGCCATGAGCCAGGAACATGATACCCAGGGCCAGACGCATGATAAATGCTGCATAGGGAGCGGTACGTGTATCAATCATGGAGACGTTTCCTTTTTGTTCAGTTAGAAAGTGACAGCGTGTTGGTTAGCCAGCGCGAGAAGTCGGCCAGTTCTTCAGCGCCGATCTCGTGGGCCATGTCGTAGAAATGTGTTTCGTGAGCAACGCCAATCCGCTCCAGCCAGGCGTCCGCCTCTTTTGCCCAATCGACGGGGAGGACGTTGTCCTGCAGGCCGTGAGCAATAAACGCTGAAACTGACTTCAGGCGTTCCGGTACTGCGATCTGTGAGTCAATCTCACGCAGCATCCGGCCACTGAGCAGAGCAAACCCTTTGACCAGCTCAGGCTCGGTCACGCCGACGCTCGAACTCATGATGCCGCCCTGGCTGAAGCCAGCGATTACCGTCGGGAGCGGAGGAAGGGCCTCAATGAAACGCAACAGCAGTTGCCTGCTCGACTCGGCTTGCTCTTGATTGAACGAAGGGCCATTGCTGGTGAAGTTCACCTGATACCAAGCGAACCCCTGCGGGCCAACCTGCAACGGACCCCGCAGGAGCAACACTTCCAGCCCCTCAGGCAGCGAGGCGGCCAGCGGCGCCAGATTCGCTTCGTTCGAGCCAACGCCATGGAGTAGCAACAGGCGAGCTTTGGGGCTGGCGGTGCTGCCGGCTTTCCTGAAGAAAATACCCGACTGCGGTTCACGGACGGGTTCGAAAAAATTGTTCTGATTCGACATATTAGGCAACGCCTTGAATGGGTTGAGCGATTTCGCGTCCACGACTGTCAGCCGAGGTAAACAGGTAGCTGTCCATGGCCAGCACCCCATAGGTCACCCCGCCTTCCAACACGCGGGTTTCATAACCTTCCCCGGCTGCGCCCAAGGCAATGAACAACGGCAAGAAGTGCTCGTTGGTCGGATGGGCCCGCTCGGCGGATGGCGCGTAATTTTGATAATCGAGCAATTGCTCGGTGTTTCGCGTCTGCAGGGCGTTGGCCGTCCAGGCAGCGAAGCTTTTTACGTAATCGGCCCCGTGAATGGCGTTGCCGCGGAATTCGTAAAGGTTATGGGTAAGGCTGCCTGACGCGACGATGAGAATGTTCATCTCACGCAATGGCTTGAGCGCTTCACCGAGCTTCCACGCCTGGCGGGTATCCAGCGTCGAGGGCATCGACACCTGGACAACCGGGATGTCTGCCTCAGGCGCCAGGTACAGCAACGGCACCCAGGCGCCATGATCCAGGCCCCGAGCCGGGTCCAGGCGGGCCTTCCAGCCCGACGTCTGCAGCAGCCCCACGATATGTTCCGCCAGCGCCGGTGCGCCTGGAGCCGGGTATTGCAACTGGTAGAGCGCGTCGGGGAAGCCGCCGAAGTCATGAATGGTTTTAGGGGCGGTGCTCGCGGTAACGCTGACTTCGCCGCGGGTCATCCAGTGCGGAGACAGGATGACAATGGCGTCAGGTTTCGGCAGTTCGCGGCTGAGCTCGGCCAGCCGTTGACCAGCAAGACCGGGCTCGATTGCGAACAGCGGAGCACCATGGGACACGAATAGCAGTGGGAACGATGTGGTCATGGTGAATGCTCCAATGCAGTTACTTGTGCAGCCAGACGGGGGCGATGGAGGTCCCCATGCCAGCGCCATAACCAAGGTAGATATTCAGACCTGCCAGGGGTTCGAGATAGCGCGCATTTACCAGCCCGCCTGCGTCTACAGTGTTCCAGCCCAGGCTTTGCGCGAGTGCGATGGCGGTCTGTTTGGCGCGTTCATTGTCGGCGGCGACAAATACGCTGCCGCGTTGGTCATTGGCGAATTTCGGGCCGTCTGCGAGGACTTGGGCGAACAAGGTGTTGAAGGCCTTGACCACGTGGGCCTGGGGCACAGACTTGGCGATCTCTTCTGCGGCACTGGTGACATGGCCGATGGTCAGCGACATGTAGTCAGCGCTCAGAGGGTTGGTGATATCGATGACGACCTTACCGGTCAGATCACCCAGGCTCTGCAGTGCGGACGCTGCGTCGGCATACGCCGTGGCAACTACGACCACCTCGCTGTCACCCAGCGCTTGGGCTGGGGCGTAGGCGCTGACGTTTGCGTACTGATCGGCCAAGGCCTGGGCTTTGGTGATATCGCGGCCGGTGACGCGCACGCTGTGACCCGCTGCCGACAATTGTTTGGCAAAACCCGAACCCATGTTGCCGGTACCGATTACTGTGATTTTCATAGTTACCTCAAGTGTGTTGAGTTGCGTTGAATCGATTTGATGGGTTCATTCTATAGGTTGCGAATTTGAGATAAATAAGGCCTTATGGGACTAATAGTTCCTCTTGGTGAGACAGTCATGGATCGAGCACTTGAGATGCAGGTTTTCTGCACCGTGGTAGATAAGGGGAGCTTTATCGGCGCGGCAGACCCGCTGGGCATGTCGAAAGCAGCTATTTCGCGCTATGTGAGTGGCCTGGAAGACCGCTTGGGCGTGCGCCTGATGCACCGCACCACCCGGCGCCTGTCGTTGACCGATGAAGGGCGGCAGTTCTATCACCAGGCGCGGGAAGTGCTGGCGATGATGGACGCGGCAGAAGAATCGGTTTCTTCCGCCGCGCCAGAGCCCAGTGGCGTGCTGCGAATCAACGCTCCGGTGAGTTTTGGCGTGCTGCACCTTGCGCCTGTCTGGGCTGATTTCATGCAGGCCTATCCCAAGGTGGAGCTGGACATCAGCTTGAACGACCGCATCGTGGATCTTGTCGAGGAGGGTTTTGATGCCGCCGTGCGGATTGCGCGGCTAGAGAGCTCTTCCCTGGTGGGGAGGCGTCTGGCGAGTACCCGCATGTGCCTGTGTGCGGCACCGTCCTACCTGGCCCGGCACGAGCCGTTAAAGGCCCTTGAGGATCTGAGCGCGCATGGGGTGATTGCCTATACCAACTTTGCCAGCGGCAACGAATGGCAATTCAAAGGGCCGAATGGCAATGAAAGCGTCGTTACACGCTCGGTCTTGCGCTGCAACAACGGTGATACCTGCCGCAGCATTGCCTTGGCCGGGGGCGGGATATCACTGCAGCCAAGCTTCATGGTGGCTGAAGACCTTCGTCGCGGCGACCTGGTGGAAATCCTGCCGGAGTATCAGTCTGTGGAGTTGGGCATCTATGCGGTGTACCCGACCCGCAAGCACCTGGCGCCCAAGGTGCGGGTGTTGATCAACTTCCTGGTCGAGCGTTTTGCCGAGCCGCAATGGGAGCAATAAGGCTCATGGGGAAAAGAGCCGGCTGACCTGAGAGTGATGGAACATCAGCCGGCAAGGGGAAACACATCCCCAAAGGAGTCGCGGGGCTTTAAATGCTTTCCAGAAAGAGGCTCAGGTCAGCCGCAAACTTCTGCGGGTTCTTGAACGCGAGAAAATGATCGCCCTGTTCGCATTTGGAGTAGACGTGCAGTACCGACCCCTTGATGGCCGCGTTCATCCAGAGCTGACTCTGCTGCCAGTCGCTGTACTTCCCGGTAAAAATAGCGGTTGGTACGTCAATTTTTGCCTGGATCACGTCTCGCCAGTCATTGGTTGTGTGATCAAAAAGCACCTGCCCCGTGAACGTCATGTCGTCCTGAACCACTGCCTGGGCCAGGCTGATCACGTTATGGAAATAGGGAGAGTCCATTTCCATTGCGCGCTCTACGACCCTGCTCGCAGAGATCAGTGTGTTGGTGGGTGACATGTTGACGTACGACGCAATCATGCGCTCCGGCGAGGTCGTGAACGCGCCCGCGTCGAGCCGCTCCTGCTCCGACCAGTCGGCATGACAATAGATCGATGGCGCCTGGTCAATGATTGAGAGTGTACGAATCCCCTGGGTGCCAAACAGATCGATGAATGCCCACATCACCGACGCTCCCATCGACCAGCCGCAGTAATCCGCTTCAGCCAATCCAAGATGCGCGGCAAACTCTTTTACGTCCTGGGCATAGCGGGAAATACGGTTGCCGAACCTGACTCGCTGGGACAGCCCTTGATTGCGCACATCCAGGACGTAGACGCGGTAGCGCTTGCTCAAAATGTACAGCAGATGGAAGTACATGGCGCCATTGGCCGACCAGCCGGGAATGAAAATCAGCGGTCTGCCCGTACCGGCTTCCCAATAGCAAAGGTTGGTGTTGTCGCTGGTGGCGAAACTACTGATCTTCAGCTCCGGGAAATCCGAAATCTTGAAGGCCTGATCGATGATTTCATGGGGAAAGTAAAAATCCTCGCCGAGCAAGGACCAGAGCGTCTTGTCTTTCAGTGGGTAGTCCAAGTGAAGCGCCTGCAGTTCCAGAATTTATTTTGGCAACAATAAGACTTGAACCGTAATGAGATAAATATCCAAAATGGCGCAACATTCGAAACGGAATATTGCTAATGGATCGTCTGAGTAGCATGGCGGCGTTCGTTAAAGCTGTCGAAACCGGATCGTTCAGCGCTGCAGGTGAAGCCCTGCAGATGTCAGCGCAGCTGATTGGCAAACATGTCCAACATTTGGAACAGCGTCTGGGTGTGCGGCTGCTGAACAGAACGACGAGACGCCAGAGCCTCACCGACTTCGGCCGCACGTTTTACGAACGTGCCAAAAACATTCTGGCAGAGGTGGAGACGGCTGAAAATCTGGCGGCCGAGACCCAGGCCTCGCCGAGTGGGCGGCTGAGGGTCAATGCTCCAGTGAGTTTTGGCATGCAGTCGCTTGCACCCCGGCTTCCGGAGTTCATGCAGGCCAATCCGATGATCAGCGTTGAACTCACCCTGGCAAATCGCGCGGTGGATCTGATCGACGAGGGTTTCGACGTGGTCTTCAGGGTAGGCCAGTTGTCCGACAGCGGTTTGATTGCCCGACCTTTGGCCCCCTACAGGTTGATCCTCTGCGCCGCGCCGGCCTACCTCAAGGGCAAACCGTCTATCAGGACGCCATGGGATCTTCAGGAGCACGAGTGCCTGGGTTTTTCCCATACCGAGTTGCGCACCCATTGGACCTTCGACGGACCTGAGGGTCGTGTCATCGTTCCGGTCAGCGGCCGGTACATGGCCGATCACGGCGAGCCGCTGCTATGCGCCGCGCTGGCGGGGCTGGGCATCATGCTTCAGCCGTTGGAGTTGGTGACCAGATCGCTGCAGCAAGGGGCGTTGGTGCCGCTGCTGCCGGACTACCCGGTGCCCAGCCGGGCGCTGCATGTTTTGTACGCGCCTGATCGGCGGATTACGCCAAAATTGCGGACCTTTCTCGACTTCGCAACAACGACATTTGGAGCGGCAGCATGAAGCCCTGAGGCTTTTGAAACGTTCTGTTGTAGATCTCCATTCAATACTGGCATTTATCAGGAAAACCCGGTCCGTTACAGTGTTCGTTTGTGTCCGCATAGCCTGCGGCTTTTTGATTGGGGGCAACTGCTGCCGGCCAGTCTTGATGGAGAGATGATGAACATTCAGCTGAATACCAAGCGTGCCCTTGTCACCGCATCCACGGGAGGGATCGGTTTCGCGATTGCGAAGGGGCTCGCCGAGGCAGGAGCGGCGGTCATTATCAACGGTCGCAGCGAGGGCTCGGTCAGTGCCGCTATCGCACGATTGGTCGTGGCCGTTCCTGGCGCCAACGTCACTGGCGTAGCGGCAGACTTGAGCACGTCTGAAGGCGTGGCGATCGTACTCGGCGAAGTGAGCGGGGTGGATATCCTGGTCAACAACGCAGGCATCTACGGCCCACAAGACTTCTTCGAAACCAGTGATGAGGTATGGGATAACTACTGGCAGACCAACGTGATGTCGGGCGTTCGACTAAGCCGCGCGTTGCTTCCGTCTATGGTCGAAAAAGGCTGGGGCCGGGTCGTTTTCGTTGCATCCGAATCCGCACGTAACATTCCTGCGGACATGATTCACTATGGCGTGTCCAAAACCGCGCAACTGGCACTGGCCCGTGGCTTGGCCAAGCGAGTTGCTGGCAGCGGCGTGACCGTCAACAGTGTGCTGCCAGGACCGACCTTGTCAGACGGTGTTGCGGACATGATGCAGGACGAAGTCGCTCGCACTGGAAAATCCCTTGAGTCGGTCGCCAAGGACTTCATCCTGGAGCATCGTCCAAGCTCCATCATTCAGCGTGCGGCGACGGTCGAAGAAGTGGCAAACATGATCGTTTATGTCTGCTCTCAGCAGGCATCGGCAACCACCGGCGCGGCGTTGAGGGTGGACGGCGGCGTGGTGGATGACATCGTCTAAGACGGCTGACGATGGATGGAGCGGTACCACCGCTCCATTCACCGCATGATCTTGCGTTACTAAGCGTTCACGACCGCCGCAGCCCGGCGGCTGGCAACGAATATCACAGCTATGCATCCAACAAGCACGGCTGCCGACAACAGCATTGCGCTGGACATTCCGTGGGAGAAGGTTGCTGCATCAGACGTAGCGATCATGGAGCCGAAAACTGCGACACCAATTACGCCCCCCAATTGCCTGGCTGAAGCCATCAGCCCGGACGCCATGCCTGCGTCATGCTGCGTGACGGACGAGAGCATCGAGTTGGTAATGGACGGAACCGAACTGGCGCTGCCGATCCCGACGGTCATCAATGCCAGGTTCAGATACCACAAGGACGTTTGCTCGGTGACCTGCGCCAGCGCAACGAAACCGATGATCTGAATCGTGAAGCCGATAATGATGATGCGCGTGGCGCTGACCTTTCTGGCGATGCGTGAGGAGAGCATTGTCGAGAGTGTCAGTACTGCGGTCAGCGGTACGAAGGATAATCCTGTCTTGAACGCGTCGTAATGCAGGAAGGTCTGGAAATAGATACTGAAGACAAACACCGTACCGTAGAACGTCAGGTTAATGGCCGCGCCCGCCAGTGACATCGTTGCCAGGGTGATGTTCTTGGCCAGGCGCGCAGGCAGCATCGGATGGGCGACCCTCTGTTCGATCAGGATAAAGGCGATTGCACAGATCCCTGCAACGCTCATCATCGAAATGGTTTCAGTTACCCAGCCTTTGGCGCTGGACTCCGTCAGAGCGTAGGTCAGCGCAGCCAGGCACGCGGCAATGCTGATCTGCCCGAGGATGTCCACGCGCTTATCGAGACGTGGTGACGCTGGTGCGAAGCGCCATATGAGACCTATCGCCAATAGCCCCAACGGCACATTGAGCAGAAAGACACTTCGCCAGCCCAGGTACTCAATCATCAGCCCGCCGATGACAGGACCTGCTGCCAGGGCAACGCCTCCACAAGCACCCCACATGGCCACTGCGGTTCGGCGTTCGTTCGGATCATGGAACGCCAGTCGAATGAGCGTCAGGGACGTAGGTACCAGTAGGGCGGCCCCGCAGCCCTGGACGATCCGCATGCCGATGAGCATGGGCATGCTCTGGGCAAGCCCGCAGCCAATAGAGGCCAGGGTGAACAGAGCAAAGCCTGCGGCAAAGATGTTTTTCGCACCAAACTTGTCGCCCCACGCCCCACCCAGTATGAGCAGGGCGGAAAAGGCCAGGGCATAGCTGTTAATGACCCATTGCAGGCCGGTGAGATCCGTTGCAAAGGCGTCTTTGAGGGCCGCAAGGCCGACATTGACCACACTGACGTCGAGTTGTACGACCAGAAAGCCAAGGCAGGCGGCTATTTGAATGGCAATGAGGGAGGGGGCTTTGCTGGGCATTCGAGCTTCCCGGTAGTAGCGTCAACGCGCCTGGTCACGCCGGGGTAGGGACCTGGGCCGGACATCTCATAATCCGGGCAGGTCCCCTGTGTCTATGTTCGCGAATGCCTGTAAACCGACGGAAGAATCCAGGCAGCCGGGTTCATGACTTACACGAACTCAAGTACGTCCTGGACCGCCTTGCGAGGCTTTTGCGGCCAGTTGGTCGTACCTGGATAGCCGACGGTTACCAGCATCACCGGAATGTCGGTCGCTGGCAGGTTGAAGGCTTCAATGACCGCAGCTTGATCGAAGCCGATCATGGGCGTGGACACCAGGCCTTGGCCTTTTGCGGCGAGCATCAAGGTCATGGCGGCCAGGGAGCCGGAGCGAATGGCCTCGTCACGTTGCAGCTGAGGGTTTTCCTGGTACATGCCTTGCGCGGCGCCGACCCACATGTTGTAGATGGACTCATCGATGATACCGGCGTCCAGGGTCGGCTTCAGTGCCGCTGGCAGGGTTTCATGGGGATGCAATGTGCCGCAAACGATGAATGTGACGGCAGCGTCCACGACTTTCTGCTGGCCATAGGCCAAGGGCAGCAAGCGTGCTTTGGCTTGTTCGCTGCGCACGGCCAGAAACTTCCAGTTTTGCAGGTTGAAAGCGGAGGGTGCGTGGGTGGCCAGATCAATGAGATCGGTCATCTCCTGATCCGTCAATTTGCGCTCAGTGTCGTAGCTGTTGGCAGAAATTCTGGATTTAATAACTTCAGCGATACCTGACATCGTGGTCTCCGTGCAGGGTAAAAATATTGGGCACGAGCCAGCTTTGCGGTGTTCTGATCGCAGCTGTACGGCGTGCCGATTGAATCAGCGGCCGAAACCATCGAAGGGCGTCATGTACACAGCGCCGAAGGGGTCGAGACGTTTACGTATCTCGGCATCCGGGGTGCCGTACACGGTGAGGCCGGTGATCGTGCAGAGTTCGAGGAAGCGTTTGCCGAACGGTGCGAAGGTGGTGTCGACATGACTGACCACTGCATCGGCGTTGTAGCGCTCAAGAATATGCGCAGTGCTGTTGTCTTCATTGACGCTGTATTCGTATACCAGCGTACCTGGCTCTTCTTTTGTCGCTGTGACGATCTGCGCGATCAGTGCTTTGAATTCGGCGAATTCCGAAGGTTTGACCGCGAGGGTGAACAGGCAGGAAATGTAGGGATGCATGGGCAGCTCCTTCTCGACTGGGAGGTAGATGCATCGCTGAGTCAGCCGATGCATTTGACGCGGTTTCAGGTCAGGCCTTGTCGGGAGCTTCCCCGAACAGCTTGCCGGAACCCGCCCAATCAGAAGGCGCGATGTCTTCAAAAATGACATAGATGTATTCAGCAGGGGTGCCGGTGTTTTTCACGATGCTTTCGGTGATTTCTGCAGCCACGGTTGCTTTCTGACCGTGCTCTTTACCTTCGAACCAGCTGACTCGTACTACGGGCATGATGAAATCCTCTTGCGGCGTTTACATAAATGGGAGGGCGGTACATGAAGCAGCGCACCGATGAGTCCATGCTAATGTAGAAGGCGCTGGCGATAAACGAACTAAAACTATAATCTGGGTAGACATTAATTCTACTCAATGGCATTCCATATGATCCCCGCCGATTCATTCCAAGGTGTCATCACCTTTGTCATGGCGGCCCGCTCTACCAGTTTCACCGAGGCCGCCGAGCGCCTGGGCGTTTCCAAATCGGCAGTGGGTAAAGCCATTGCCCGGCTTGAAGAGCGCCTGGGAACGCAGCTTTTCCATCGCACGACACGGCGCATTTCCCTCACTGCAGACGGTGACGCCTATTTCGCGGCGTGCACTTCCGCGCTCGAAGAAATTGGCTCCGCAGAAAGTGGCTTGGGTCCTGGTGGTCGTGAGCCCTCCGGGCGCCTGCGGGTGGATATGCCGGTCGCGTTCGGTCGCCGAGTGGTGGCGCCACTGCTTTTCGAGATTGCCAATAAATATCCTGCGCTTCAGCTCAACGTGACGTTCTCCGATCATCTGGTCGATCCCATAGAGGAGGGCATCGACCTGCTGGTGCGCTTTGGAGAGATCAAGGACACCAGCGGTCTGGTGGCCCGTCGGCTGGCGCGACAACGCTGGGCGATTTGTGCGGCGCCAGACTACCTGGCCCGATTTGGTACGCCACATAGCCTTGAGGATCTGCAGAGCCATCACTGTGTGGTCGGCTACCGGCGAGGACAGCCCTTATCCTGGCGGGTCGGAAATGGTGCGCAAAGCGTGCGCTACACACCGCCTGTCAGCCATCAGATTGGTGATGGAGAGGCGATGATTCTGGCAACTGTGGCAGGGGTAGGGCTATGCCAGATGCCGCGCTGCCTGTTCCGCGACGATATTGAAGCGGGACGGCTGGTCGAGGTGCTCGCAGACTTTGAGCCCGAACCAGTGGAAGTGCATGCGGTGTGGCCGAAGGTGTCTCATCTGCGGCCAAAGGTCAGGTACGTGGTCGATGAGTTGGTCAAGGTCTGTGAGCACTGGCAATAACCGTGCAGATTCAGGGAATATCTGCACGGCCCCTCGGATTACTCAACTCAGGTGATCGTAGGATCCTTTGCCGGGCATATTGATGCCGTGCTGTTTCACCTTGCGGTACAGCGTGGCCCTTGAGATGCCCATTTCACGCGCTGCCAGTACGGGCTTCCAGCGGTTGCGTACCAGCGCATCGATGAGTACCTGACGCTCCGGAGGCCCCGACGGGAGTTCGAATAATTTGCTGGCTTCTGCGTTTTGCAACGCGTTGGGCAAGTCTTCAATGCGTAAAATACCATCGTGGCTGACGGCACTGGCATAGCGCAACGTGTGATGAAGCTGGCGTATGTTTCCGGGCCATGAGTAGGTGAGCAGTCTTTCCAACGCGTCCTCGCTGACCTGAAGCGAAACCTGCACCCGCTGCGACTCGTTTTCCAGAAAGCCGTTTATGAGGTTAAGTTTATCGCTGCGGTCACGCAGCGGTGGCAAGTCGAATCGGGCGCCACTGAGCCTGAAGTACAGGTCCTCACGAAACAGGCCTTCTTTGACCAGGGTTTCAATGTCCTTGTGCGATGCACAAATCACCTGGACGTCGATTTTCTCGGCCCGCGTCGCACCCAATGGTGCAACCTCGCCTTCGCTGAGCACTCGCAGCAATCGGGTCTGCAAACTGAGTGGCATGTCGCCGATCTCATCGAGAAACAAGGTGCCGCCATTAGCTTGCTTGATCAGGCCCTGTTTGCCTTTGCTGGACGCTCCTGTAAACGCACCTGGCGCATAGCCAAAGAGTTCGCTCTCGATCAGGGAATCAGGTATCGCTGCGCAGTTGACGGCGATAAAGGGTTGCTCGCTACGGGCGCTGGCACGATGAAGCGTCTGGGCGAAATGCTCTTTACCTGAGCCGGTTTCCCCATGAATCAGCACCGGCAAATCGCGATTCTTGACCAGTACTGCTTTTTGCAGCGCATTGCCCAACTGCGCATCAACCTCTGCCACTGGCCTGGCTGCTTGTACATAAGCCCTTTTAAGTGGTGAGTCGAGGCGTACGTATAGCTGATGGTCGGGGAGGAAATGATGGCTGTAGTCGGTGTTCGTGCGTAACGAATCCGCGTTGAAGGCTTCACGGAAGTGCTGAGGTATGTGGCCCAGCCGTTTGATGAGATAGCGCCTTCCCGCCGGGTTGATCGCCGTCAACACTCCATCATTATTCCAGGCGAACAGCAGTTCAGGCTGGCTGTCGACATAGCCCTGCATGGGATGGGCGCGCAGCCTCCAGCAGTCCTGGGTGTTATGCATGAAATAGGCGTTCTCGATGTCTCGGGCACTCTGGATCACCATATGCCGTATCAACTGCTGGCTTCTACGGTCATCCGGCGACTTCACGGCGGACACATCAAGCACTGCTATCAATTGTCCATCAGGGGCGAAGACCGGGGCAGCGGAGCAGGTGAGATCAATGAACGCGGCCCGAAAGTGATCGCGTTTATGCACGGTCACGGGGACCTGATGAAGGAGGACCTCGGAGACGCCGCAGGTGCCTTCCTGGCCTTCCGACCAGCAAGTTCCCAGGTCAACACCGGCGCGCCGATAGTCCCGGCGAATCAGGTCGTCGACCCGGTAATCGATGGTGCACCCCTGGATATCGGTGAGCATGACGCAATAGTCGGCATCACGTACCTTGGTATGCAGTCTGGATATCTCATCGGAAGCGATGCTCAGAAAACTCTCGACCCGTTGCCGATGCTCTTTGAGGTGATGGGCATCCATGATCCTCGGGCCGTGCAGCGCCCCAGGATCAAGATTGTAGTGTTCGATTGCACGTCGCCAGGATTCCAGAATCATCCCGGGCACGGGCAGGCTTGCCGAGTTTGAAGCAGTTCGAAGAACGCGGCTGACATGATCCTCATGGACTTTTGAATAGCCAGAGAGCATTAGGCCTCCGTGAAGCATTATCTAATTGTTGTGCAGCCATTAAAAACGCCATGAGGTGCTGACACAAGCCATTTCAATCCTGTGTCTCAGCGTGAGACATAACATCTCAAATTCTCGGGTGATGCAGCAGTTATCAGAGACATTATGTCTTGAATGAAACCGGGTCGAGAAAGTACCAGGCTACAACCTGAGCGCTCTATTTCGGCCCTTTCAGGGAATTATGCAAACTGTGGCATCGGCCTTGCTCTCGTTGTATCGACGACCTTTACGGTTGTACTTCAATAACAACAAAAGCGAGGCAACATATGAGCACTACCCACACGTTGGACTTTTCCCTGGCCGGCAAAGTGGCACTGGTCACAGGATCAGGGCGCGGGATCGGCCTGGGCATTGCGCTCAGCCTGGCCAAGGCAGGCGCTGACGTTGCATTGGCTGACTTCGACATTTCTATCGCTCAAGAAGCGGTCGCGAAAATTCGCGCCCTGGGTCGAAACGCTGCGGCATTTCAGGTAGATGTCAGCCAGCATGAAAGCGTCAATCGCATGATTGACCAAGTCGCCAAGCATTTTGGCGGCCTGGATATCGCCGTCAACAACGCCGGTGTGGTCAGTCTCGGCAAAGTCGAGGAACTCGCGGTCAGCGAGTGGGACAGAATCATGAACATCAATGCCAAAGGCGTGTTCCTGTGCTGCCAGGCAGAGTTGCGGATCATGCGTCAGCGCCAATTCGGTCGCATCATCAATATCGCGTCCATTGCCGGCAAAGTGGGCTTCCCCGATCTTTCCCACTACAGCGCTTCCAAATTTGCCGTCATTGGTTTCACCAACGCTTTCGCCAAGGAAGTCGCCCGTGAGGGGATCACGGTCAATGCGCTGTGCCCGGGTATCGTCGGCACGGGGATGTGGCGTGGTGACGAAGGACTGTCGGGTCGCTGGAGCCTGCCGGGTGAAACCGAGGCCCAGTCCTGGGAGCGCCATCAGTCCAGTCTATTGCCCCAAGGCGAGGCGCAGACGGTCGAGGATATGGGACAACTCGCTGTCTATCTGGCCTCGGCACCTCATATGACCGGGCAGGCTGTGGCCTGTGACGGAGGCTTCTCGCTTTAACCGAAATCAGTGCGCGCCACCTGCCATTCGTTAGTGGGTCGGTGGTGTTCATGGCTATTGAACCAAGCCCGCTTGCAATCAGAACAGCCATTGAATTGTTCAGTGGCCTGCGGGAGCGGTGTGCCCATTTCCACAGCATGAAACAGGTTTGTTAGACAAAAATAATCAGGAGTTCGACAAATGAACCAATCCGTAATTGCCAAGCGCTCGCTCGGTGGCGAGATTCACTATGACGCAATCATCATTGGCGCAGGTTTCGGGGGGCTTTACATGCTCAAGAAGCTGCGTGATGAACTTGGTCTCAATGTGCGTGCGTTCGACAAGGCCGGAGGCGTCGGAGGGACCTGGTACTGGAATCGATATCCAGGTGCGCTGTCTGACAGCGAGTCCCACGTGTATTGCTACTCGTGGGACAAAGAGTTGCTGCAGGACTGGACGTTCTCACAACGCTATGTGGCGCAGCCTGAAATCCTGCGCTACTTGAATCATGTGGTTGAGCGCCACGACCTCGGCAAAGATATTCAGCTCAATACCAGTATCGAATCAGCGATCTACGACGAAGAAGAAAAACGCTGGATGCTGAGTGACGATGATGGCCGCCACTACAGCGCTAAATACCTAGTCACCGCCCTGGGTTTACTGGCAGCGACCAACGTGCCGAAGTTCAAAGGCGCCGATCAGTTCAAGGGCCAGACTTATCACACGGCGAACTGGCCCGCTGACGCAGACCTCAAGGGCAAGCGCGTCGGCGTCATTGGCACGGGCTCGACAGGTTGCCAGGTCATTACCGCGATCGCGCCCATTGTGCAAAATCTTACGGTGTTTCAGCGCTCGCCCCAGTACACAGTCCCGGTGGGTAACGGCCCTCTCGCAGGCGAGACCGTAGATGAAATCAAGCGCAGTTATGACGAGATCTGGAAAGAGGTGAGGTCGTCGCGCCTCGCATTCGGTTTCCAGGAAAGCCAGATTCCCACGATGAGCGTCTCCGACACTGAGCGTAAAGCCATTTTTCAGCGCGCCTGGGATGCGGGCGGCGGCTTCCGTTTCATGTTTGAAACCTTCAATGATATTGCCGTGGACGAAGCGGCCAATGGCGCGGCCCAGGACTTCGTGCGCAGCAAGATCACCGAAATTGTGCAGGATCCGGAAACAGCGAGAAAGCTGTCCCCTCGTGAGTTCTATGCCAAACGCCCGCTGTGCGACAGCGGCTATTACGCCACCTTCAACCGCGACAACGTTGCCCTGGTCGACGTCAAGGCCAATCCGATCGTCGAGATGACCCCGGCCGGTGTCCGGACAGAAGATGGCGTGGAACACGTCCTCGACGTGCTGATTTTCGCCACCGGCTTTGATGCTGTGGATGGCAATTACAAGCGCATGAATATTCGTGGCCGTGGAGATA
The DNA here is from genome assembly GCF_024807945.1 of Pseudomonas sp. JUb42. GTDB lineage: Bacteria > Pseudomonadota > Gammaproteobacteria > Pseudomonadales > Pseudomonadaceae > Aquipseudomonas. The sequence continues at coordinate 53,544 of NZ_JANUFD010000006.1, forward strand.
TGGCCATCGGCGAGCACTGGCAAGATGGCCCGTCCAGCTACCTCTCGGTGGCGACGGCGAACTTCCCGAACATGTTCATGATCCTGGGGCCAAATGGCCCGTTCACCAATCTCCCGCCTACGATCGAAACCGAAGTCGAATGGGTCGCGGATCTGATCGGCTATATGGAGGACCACGAACTGGCTTGCGTAGAGGCCACTGCCCAGGCAGAACAGAAATGGGGTGACACCTGTGCCGAAATTGCCAACCAGACACTTTTCGCCAAGACGGACTCGTGGATTTTCGGTGCCAATATACCGGGCAAGAAAAACTCCGTTTATTTCTATATGGGTGGACTTGGCGCGTTTAGCGACACACTCAAGGACGTGCGCAATGCGGATTATAAAGGGTTCAAGTTTCAGGCGATGAGTGTTCGCCAAAAGCGCGTGCCGCATAAGCTGGCTTGATAGCTGAAGCCTTATCTATACGTTGGCAAAGTTTAGTGATTATTGGAGTGTCGTACTGCCCATGGCAACTTGGGTGGTAGGCGCCCGTTCGTTCACGGTATTTACCGCAAGGGCATATGTATGCAGCTCGAAAGTCAGGATTTGTTTCGTCAAAGTGCTTATATCGATGGTGACTGGATCGAAGCGGGCAATGGCGACGTCATCGAGGTATTCAACCCCGCAACCGGTGAAAAGATTGGTCATGTGCCGAAACTGGGTGCCGCAGAGACTCGGCGCGCTATTGCCGCCGCCGACCGTGCGCTCCCCGAATGGCGAGCGCTGGCCGCCAAGACCCGTGCCGCCAAGCTGCGCCGCTGGTACGAGCTGATCATTGAAAACCAGAAGGATCTAGCGGCAATCATGACCCTGGAGCAGGGCAAGCCATTGGCTGAGGCTCAAGGAGAAATCGTCTTCGGCGCGTCCTATATCGAATGGTACGCAGAAGAGGCCAAGCGGATTTACGGCGATGTAATTCCAGGAGTGCATGACAAGCGTCTGCTCGTCATCAAACAGCCTGTCGGCGTATGTGCAGCCATCACGCCCTGGAACTTCCCTTCGGCGATGATTACCCGCAAAGCCGGTCCGGCCCTTGCTGCCGGCTGCACCATGGTAATCAAGCCTGCTTCGCAAACGCCGTTCTCGGCGTTGGCCCTGGTGCGGCTGGCTGAGCTGGCCGGGATCCCGCCCGGCGTGCTCTCCGTTGTCACTGGCTCGGCTGCTGCGATTGCGGATGAAATGACCTCCAATCCGATCGTGCGCAAGCTGTCGTTCACCGGCTCGACCGAGATCGGACGCCAGATCATGAGCAAGTGCGCCCATGACATCAAAAAGATCTCCCTGGAGCTCGGCGGCAATGCACCCTTCATCGTTTTTGAAGACGCTGATCTGGATGCTGCGGTAGAAGGGGCCATCGCCTCGAAGTTTCGCAATGCCGGGCAAACCTGTGTGTGTGCCAATCGTCTGTATGTGCACACCGCGGTCTACGATGCGTTTGTCGACAAACTCGATGCTGCCGTGGCGCAGTTGAAGATGGGCGATGGCTTCGACACGGGGACGCTGATCGGCCCGATGATCGACGAGAAGGCCGTGTTCAAGGTCAGGGAGCACATCGAAGACGCCGTGGCCAAAGGGGCGCACGTAGTGCGCGGTGGCAAGCGCCATTCGTTGGGCGGCAATTTCTTCGAGCCAACCATTCTGGTCAACGTTCCTGATAGCGCGAGAGTGTCCAAGGAAGAAACCTTCGGCCCTCTGGCGCCGGTTTTCCGCTTCTCGGATGACGCGGAAGTCATTCGTAAAGCAAACGACACCGAGTTCGGCCTCGCTGCTTATTTCTATACCGCAAATGTCTCCCGCATGTTCCATGTTGCCGAAGCACTGGAGTACGGCATCGTTGGAATGAACACCGGGATTATCAGCTCCGAAGCGGCGCCCTTTGGTGGGGTCAAGGCGTCGGGAGTGGGTCGAGAAGGCTCCAAGTACGGCATCGAGGATTACCTGGAGATCAAATATCTCTGCCTCGCTGTGTGAGTCGACTTGCAGCGGTTGCTTATCTGACTTTTAGAGCCTGTTGAAAGTGCGGTGGGGATGATCCCTCCGCCTGCGTGAGTGCGCGTCGTTTGACTATAAAAATAAGGAATGATCGACATGAAATGCCATTGGTCTATGCCGTTAAGCTTACTTGCATTAGGTATGAGCCTTGCACAAGCGGATGAGTTGCTGAGTCCGCAGTCACGTTGGGGGTTGGGAGATTGGGGTGGTGTTCGCAAAGAGCTGTCAAACAAAGGCTATGACTTTCAACTCGACTATGTCGGGGAGGCCGCGAGCAATATTGCCGGTGGTTATAACCATGACCGAACCGCTCGTTACACCAGCCAGTGGGCCATCGGTACGCATCTGGATTTGCAGAAAATCCTCGGGTTGGCAAATGCCGAGTTTAAATTCACGGTAACTGAGCGCGATGGCAATAATCTTTCAAACGATCGCCTCGCGGACCCGCGAACCGGGCAACTGAGCTCCGTTCAAGAGGTGTGGGGCAGGGGGCAGACCTGGCGCTTGACCCAGCTGTGGTATCGGCAGAAGTTCATGGATGGGGCCTTGGATCTTAAAGCAGGTCGCTTTGGCGAAAACGAGGACTTCAACAGCTTTCCTTGTGACTTTCAGAGCCTGGCATTTTGCAGCGCGCCGGTCGGCAACTATGCCGGCGATATCTGGTACAGCTGGCCTGTCAGTCAATGGGCGGGCAGAGTGCGTTACAACTTCAATGCCCAGTGGTATGCGCAAATCGGGGTGTTCGAACAGAATCCTTCGTTGCTGGAGCGCAACAACGGATTCAAACTCAATGCCAGCGGAACAAAAGGCGCGTTGATACCGGTAGAGGTGGTTTGGCAGCCCAATCTCGGTGCGCAGCGCTTACCGGGTGAGTACCGACTTGGTTACTACTACAGCACCGCCTCTGCCGATGATGTCTACGAGGATGCCTTCGGTCAGTCCCAGGCACAGACCGGGCTTGCCTTCAAAACGCATGGCAGCAAGCACGGCTGGTGGTTCAATGCCCAGCAGCAAATTACCTCGCACGATGGTGAAGTTTCTCGTGGCCTCAGCGTTTTTGCCAACGCGACAATGCATGATCAGCGCACCAGCCTTATAGATAGCTATCAGTCGGTAGGACTGGTGTACAAGGGGCCATTCGACCAGCGTCCGCAGGACGATATCGGCTTGGGCCTGGCGCGAATTCATGTGAATGACGATGTCAGCAAATATCAACGCGAGACTAACGCCGGCAACGGCATTACAGACTTCGATAATTCACTCTATCTGCCGGTACAACACACTGAATACAGCGCCGAGCTGTACTACGGCTATCACCTGACGAACTGGATCACGGTGCGCCCCAATGTCCAATACGTGCGCGATCCTGGTGGGGTGAGTCAGGTGGATGATGCCTGGGTTGCCGGTTTGAAGTTCCAGGCCAGCTTCTGACTGCATAGACTGAGGACAAATCGTGCGCGGATGGCTATGTCATGCATCCGCGTTGGTCCGTTATTCCCATGGTCATTCAGTCATCAGTCACTGAACAGATCGAACATCAACTGTCGAAACCATTTGTTGGCGGGGTCACGGTTATAGCGTGCGTGCCAGAAAAGGTTAATGGCGATTTCCGGCAACGGTATCGGCGCAGGCAGGATGGTTAACCCGAAGGGCTCTGTACAACTGGCGGCAAAGCGTTCCGGTACCGTGGCCAGAAGATCGGTGTTTTGCAATATATGGCCCACCGCAACGAAGTGAGGCACTTCCAGCCGAATGTCCCGATTCAGCCCGCCACGCTGCATATGCGCCTCTATTTCACCATGCCCCGTATGGGCTGCGGCGATGCGTACATGTCCGAAATCGCAGAATCGATCCTCACTCATCGGTTCGCGTGTCAGGGGGTGATCTTTTCGGCAAAGGCAAACGTAGCGATGGTGAAACAGGCGCCGTTGATAGAAGCCTGCTTGCAGATCAGGATGCAAGCCTATAGCCAGATCCACCTCCCCATTGGCCAACTCCTCAGCGAGCCCTGAGTGGCTGCGTACGGTCACCAGAGATATGCCTGGTGCGCGCTGCAGCAGCGCGTTGATCAACTGCGGCATGAAATAGATCTCACCAATGTCCGTCATCGCCACGACGAAACGTCTCTTGGCGTTTTCAGGGTCGAATTCGTCACTTCGATTCAATGCACCGACCAAGGTACCTATGGCATGAGATACCGGTTCTGCAAGTTGTTCGGCGTAAGGCGTTGGCTCCATACCCTGGCTCGTTCGCACGAACAGATCGTCCTTGAGTGTCGTACGCAGTCGCTTCAACGCATTGCTCACCGCAGGCTGGGTCAGATCCAGTTTTTCTGCGGCCTGAGAGACGCTGCGATCGATCAGCAACTGATGAAAAATGACCAACAGATTCAAGTCGATCTCACGCAAATGCATGGCTTTTTCTCATCATGACCAAAGGAACCAGTATTCAGGTTGGTGATAGCGTCTATGGACTTTACGCCATTTATCAATAGTGAGGGGGTGTTCATTATCGGGGCACATAAAAACAACACGAGGTTTTGCCCCCATGAACAGCCTGAACGCTGGGTTGCAAATCGGTATCGTCGGTGGAGGTATCGCCGGAGTCGCGCTGGCCCTGGATCTTTGTCGGCACGATCACCTGGAGGTACTGCTGTTTGAGTCCGCTCCGGCTTTTGGCGAGGTCGGTGCAGGGGTGTCATTCGGTGCCAACGCGGTGCGCGCCATCGAAGGGTTGGGGATCGGTATCCCTTACCGTGAAATTGCCGATCGCACCCAGGCACCCTGGCAAGATATCTGGTTCGAATGGCGTCGTGGCAAAGACGCTAGCTACCTCGGATCGAGCATTGCAGAAGGTGTCGGCCAGTCTTCAGTTCACCGCGCTGACTTTCTCGATGTCCTGGCCAGGCAACTGCCGGATGGCGTCGCACAGTTCGATAAGCGCGCAGTCAGTGTCGAGCAGTCAGATAAGCGGGCGAGGGTGACGTTCGCCGATGGCACCCAGCATGAGTGTGATCTGCTGATCGCTGCCGATGGCATCAAGTCATCCATCCGCGACCACGTGCTGCAAGGGCTGGGTGTGCCGCCTGCCGCACCGCGTTTCAGTGGAACCAGCGCCTACCGCGGCATGATCGACCGCCAGCAGTTACGCGCGGCCTACCGTGCTCAGGGGATCGATGAGCACTTGGTCAACGTACCGCAGATGTACCTCGGGCTCGATGCCCACATCCTCACTTTCCCGGTCAAGCAGGGCAAGCTCATTAACGTCGTGGCGTTCATCTCGGATCGCGGCCAGGCCAACCCCGAGTGGCCGGCAGATAAACCCTGGGTCAAGCCAGCGACGCAGGCAGAAATGCTCGAAGCATTCACCGATTGGGGCGACGCCGTAAGGGTTCTTCTTGAGTGCATCCCGGCGCCGACGTTGTGGGCGCTGCATGAGCTGGCTGAATTGCCCGGGTATGTCCATGGCCGCGTTGCCCTGATCGGCGACGCCGCCCACGCAATGCTTCCTCATCAGGGCGCCGGTGCGGGGCAGGGCCTTGAAGATGCCTGGTTGCTCGCACGACTGCTTGGCGATCCCCGGGCGTGCCAATCCAGCGCGCGGGCGGTGATTGAAACCTATGACGCCATTCGCAGGCCGCGTGCCTGTCGCGTGCAGCGTACGTCGTGGGAGGCCGGCGAGTTGTATGAGCTGCGTGACCCTCAGGTCGGTTCTGATGAAGCACGGCTGTCGAGCACGCTGGCAAGCCGTTTTGACTGGCTCTGGAACCATGATTTGCAGGCTGATCTGGATACCGCGCATCAGCAGCTCGGTTGGACGGATGGCACCTGCAGAAAGGTCAGCTGAACAAAGTGCCGAATTTATCCTGAATATCTGAAGTTCGTTTGAAGAGGAGACAAACATGTCCCAAAGCGACGTTAAATCCATCGATGTAACGGTAGCGGTTTTGCGCGAGTCAGGCGCCGAGCTGAAAATTGAAAAGGCCCTGCTGACGGCGCCGAGGCCCACTGAAGTCCGCGTGCGGGTCGTCGCATCCGGTGTCTGTCATACCGATATGGTGGTGCGCGATCAGTTGTTCCCTACGCCGCTGCCAATGGTCCTCGGCCATGAGGGTTCGGGCGTTGTCGAGGCCGTAGGCTACGCAGTAACGACGGTCGCTCCGGGGGATCATGTAGTCATGACCTATATGTCGTGTGGCCTGTGCCTGCCTTGCGAGACCGGCCATCCGGCGCACTGCTCTCATATGCATCCGCTGAACTTCGGCGGTGGCCGCATTGATGGCAGCACTTCGACCTGCAGCTGTGTGGATGACTCTCCCATTCACGACCACTTTTTTGGTCAGTCATCGTTTTCCACTTACGCGATCGCCAACGAGCGCAATGTGGTGAAGGTTTCCAAGGAGGCACCGCTTGAGCTGCTGGGGCCTTTGGGTTGCGGCATACAGACGGGCGCCGGTTCGGTATTGAAAGCCTTGAAGGTTGAAGCAGGATCCAGCTTCGCCGCGTTTGGCGCCGGGGCTGTGGGCCTGGCGGCGGTGATGGCGGCGAAGGTCGCCGGAGCCACGACCATCATTGCGGTGGATGTGACGCCCAGTCGCCTTGAGCTGGCGCTGGAGCTGGGAGCTACCCATGTGATCAATAGCCGTGAGGAGGACCCGGTCAAGCGCATCCAGGCGATCACCGGTGGTGGTGTCAACTACAGCCTCGAATGTTCGGGGCGCGCCGAGGTTCTGCGGCAAGCCATTGACTCCGTCACCACCCTGGGCACCTGCGGCATCGTTGGAGCGACTCGAATGGGTACCGAGGTCGCCTTCAACATCAACGATGTAATGATTCCCGGCAAGCGGATCATGGGCATCGTCCAGGGCGACGTGGTCGCCAATGCGTTTATCCCGACGCTCGTCGACCTTTATCTGCAGGGCCGCTTTCCTTTCGACAAATTGTGCCGTTTCTACGCCTTCGACCAGGTCAATGAAGCCATGGCAGACAGCGAACGCGGCGTGACGATCAAACCGATCCTGCGGATGCCGGTTTCGGCAGAGCAGGCGTGATACCTATTTCGATCAAATCAAGGTGCAACAGATGAATGTTCAACTGGTAATTGACAACATCAAACAAGATGCTGTCGGCGGCAAGACCTATAACCGCATCGATCCGCTCAGCTCACGCGTCATTGCAGTTGGCGCGGCCTGTTCCGTGGAAGACGCGGTGCGTGCCGCCGAGTCGTCTCAGCAGGCCTTCAAATCCTGGTCCAGGGTTGGCCCGACAGAGCGTCGTCGTCTTTTATCGGCAGCGGCAGACGTGCTGATGAGCAAGATGGAGCAGTTCTGCAGCGTTATGGCCGAGGAGATCGGCGCGTCGCAACTCTGGGCCCAGTTCAACGTCGGGGCCTCGGCCAACCTGCTGCGTGAAGCCGCAGCGCTGACCACTCAGATCAAGGGTGAAACGATCCCGACCGACAAGCCCAAAACATTGTCGATGACACTGCGACAACCGATCGGCACGGTGTTGAGCATCGTGCCCTGGAACGGGCCGGTCATACTTGGTACCCGCGCGCTCGCCTATCCTCTGGCGTGTGGCAATACGGTCATTTTCAAAGGTTCCGAGAATAGCCCGCGCACCCATCAACTTCTCGCCGAAGTCTTTCATGAGGCCGGTTTTCCACCTGGTGTGCTCAACTTCATTATCTCGGCGCCAGAGGATGCCGCTGCCGTTACCGATGCGTTGATTGCCCACGACACTGTTCGCCGGGTCAATTTCACCGGTTCTACCAAGGTCGGGCGGATGATCGCGCAGACCAGTGCCAAACACTTGAAGCGCTGCCTGCTGGAGTTGGGTGGCAAGGCGCCATTTGTGGTGCTGGACGATGCGGATATTGACGGCGCGGTCAATGCAGCGGTCTTCGGTGCTTTCCTCTATCAGGGGCAGATTTGCATGTCCACCGAACGCTTCGTCGTCGATGAAGCCGTGGCGGATGAGTTTGTGGCGAAGTTTGCCAAACGGGTGAGTGGCCTGGAAACGGGAGATCCGTCGGCATCACCGTCGTGCGTCATCGGGCCGATGATTTCCCAGGGATCGCTGCAGCGCATCAACCAAATGCTCGACGATGCCGTCGGCAAAGGCGCACAGATCGTGGCCGGCGGGATGGGCAGCAGCGCGCTGATGAGCGCCACGCTGGTCGACAAGGTGACGTCGTCTATGGAGATCTACGACGAAGAGACGTTCGGACCCGTAACGACCGTGGTTCGTGTCAATGGGGCGGAGCACGCGCTAAAGGTTGCCAATGACACCGCTTACGGTTTGTCTTCCGCGATTTTCAGTCGTGATGTCAGCCGCGCCCTTGAGCTGGCCGGGCGACTGGATGCCGGTTGCGTGCACATCAATGGCGCAACGGTGCAGAACGAACCGCAAGCGCCTTACGGCGGTATGAAAAACAGCGGTTATGGCCGGTTCGATGGCAGTGCCGTGATCGATGAATTCACTGAAGTGAAATGGGTCACCGTAGAGCCATCTGATCAGCCGTATCCGTTCTAAGGCATCAGATTGGAGAGCTACCGACGAAGCGTGCGGGCATGATCGTCGGTAGCCCCTTGATCTCTTTTGCATTTACCCGCTACAGCGTACTTCCTCTGACGACGATGTCATATCCGACATCGATTACCTTGCGTTCCTCCGAGGCACCATTACATCTGGCCATGATCAGTTGGGCAGCCTGCTGACCGATGAGATCGCCAGGGGTATGTACTGTCGTCAGCCCCGGGGACAGCTCTGCGGCAATTTCGTAGTCCCCGTATCCGACAACTGAGAGTCGCTCTGGAACATTCCATCCTCTTCGCATGCATTCGAACATTACGCCTGCTGCAAGCACGTCGGTGAAGCAGAACACGCCTTCGAGCTGAGGTTCGATTTCAAGAAGTTTCTCCAGAGCGAGCTTGCCGCCCCCAAAGCCAGACCAGCCGGGTACTGTAGCCACCAGGTCTGTACGTAGTCCGGCGTTCGACAACGCCTGGAGAAAGCCGTCAAGGCGTTCCTGAAATCGCTTTTCACCCTGGGTTTCGTAACCGGCGACGCCAATTCTGGTCAGCCCTTTGTCGACAAGGATCTGCGTAGCTTCGCGTGCGGCATCCTGGGTCGAGAAGCCGACCCCGATATCAATGAACGGGCCGGACAGATTCCATGTCTCGACGATCGGAATATCGCATTGCTGCAAGAGTTCGCGAGTCTGCTGGTCGCGATCAACCCCGGTCAGGACTATGCCATCCACACGTCGACCGATCAGTGCTCGTACCGCCTCGTACTCGCGCGCGACCGATTCCACTACGGTGACGATCAGATGGTATCCGTGTTTTTCCAGTTCATGCTCAAGGCCCATGATCATGCCGGCAAAGTTGGAGTTTCGGATTGAAGGGGTAATGGCGGCAATAATCTTGGTACGGCCGGAAGACAAATTCACTGCCAGCAGGTTGGGTACATAGTTCAGGGCCTGCGCGACCTCTAGTACCCGCTGCCTGGTGGTGGCTATGACTTTCTCCGGATATTTGAACGTGTTGGAGACTGTCATCGGGGACACACCCGCTTCCCGGGCAACATCCCTGATGCCAATAGTCGGAGCTTTGGCCCGGGTAGGTTTTTTGATCATATGCCTCACTCAGTACCGTTACGCTGAAGGTTTTATTATGTTCCCGAGGCTGTCGATGCCGAGTAGCACCTAGCGGATCCGGGGTCTTGATTTGTGAGATTTTACCGGTACAAAACTAATAATCAATGAGTGGTAAAGAAAAGACCTGGTCTTGGGGCAGCGCAGCGGGATGAGTGGATCAGGTATTGAAATTGCAGCCTGTCATCCATTGATTGCAGCAGCATGCCGATGCGGTTGTCGCTGAATTGCCGACATGCGCCGGGATATTGTGTCGAATCGTGAGAGCCCTCGGGCGAAAAAAATGCAGTTGACGAACAAAATTTTTAAGCTATTGTACCGGTACAACTCGCCTGATTGCTGGAGAAATGTCCTGCCGTGTCAGTGCGACGTTGTGCGTTTGAAGGCTGATTTAATCAGCTTGGGGTGGCGCTTGTGTTTGATGTCCGCAGCAAGGGGAGAGCGAGTGTCGCGATGCGAGCTTGTGCACTCAGTTATGGCTCACTGCACCGCGCCGCACCTGTTCAGACCGGCTTCGTAGTCGGTGTAAAACAATCGGTAATTGTACCGGTACAATTGATTTTTGATGGAGAAGAAAGGAATGACATTTTCGATAGCGGCTCGTGACCCAGCTACTGGCATGTTCGGCATTGCAATCGCTACCTCTGCCGTTGCAGTCGGTAATCGCTGCCCCTGGGTCAAAGCTGGTGTTGGCGCGGTAACCACGCAGCATCGCACCGACACAAGGTCCGGCCCGGTAGGCATCGATTTGCTGACCCTGGGGCTGTCAGCCCAGGAGGTGGTCAACGTTCTGGCCGCCAGCAATGACTTTCCTCAAGAGCGTCAATTTGCTGCTGTTGACCGCGAAGGCAGGACGGCGTTTTACAACGGCCCGGAAATCGAATGCATCAACTCGGGCTTTAGCGGTTATCAGTGTGTATCCACCGGCAACTTCATCGCTAATACAGAAGTGCCCTATCACATGGTGAAAGCCTACGAGGCTAATCTGGATATGCCTTTTGCAGAACGTCTGCTCAGCGCTGTAGATGCCGGCCTGGCCGCTGGCGGTGAAACCAAACCTATCATGTCGGCCGCCCTGCTTATCACCGATCGTAACTCCTGGCCTTTGGTTGATCTACGCATCGACTGGAAAGAAAACCCGCTTGATGAGCTTCGTGCGTTGTGGAATTTCTACATGCCGCACCAAGAGCGCTTCATTAAACAAGTATTGACTCCCGCCGCACTTACATTGCTCAGTGACTCTCCTATGAATGTCTGATCTGCTGTAATTCTTCGTTTGCCAAAGTAAAGCCAGTATCGCCAAAGAAAGTGGGCGTGTGAAAGCTCGCCCGCTGTTCCCTCATCCCCCGAAGAAGGTAATTGATTATGCGATTTACTACTCTCGCGTCGGTGCTTGCCACTGGCATGGTAGCCTTTATGCCAATCGCCCATGCGCAGGAAACTTTGGTCATCAATTCATGGGGTGGCACCTATGAAAAACTTCAAAAAGAGTTAGTCTTCGAACCTTTCGAAAAAGCCAACAATGTAAAAATTCAAGTAGCCACTGTTTATTCAGCCGACATGCTGGCGCAACTTCGCGCACAAAAGAACAGCCCTCAATACGATGTTGTGCAGTTCTCGGGCGGGCAAGAGGTTGTCGCTGCAAAGGAAGGCTTGTTAGCCCCGATTCACCTGCAGGACTTGCCAAACGCCAAAAACCTTTATCCATTTGCCGTTAAAGGCCTGGAGCGAGGCGAGGGGCCTGTTGATCTGGTCACCACCATTGGGCTTCTGTACAACGAAAAAACGGCACCCAAGGTGCCGACCTCTTGGAAAGATCTCTGGGACAAGTCCTACGGCGATCACCTGGTGCTGACTGACCTTTCCAATTCCTACGGCCTGCTCTCATTGTTGATGATGAATAAGGTATGGGGTGGAACGCTGGAAAACACAAAACCGGGACTGGATAAAGCCGGGGAACTGCTGAGTCGCTCGGTGATTATCAATTCATCTCCTGAAGTGCAACAGAACTTCGCACAAAACGATGCGTGGCTCGCACCGTTCTCGCAAGATTATGCCTATGTGATTCGCAAAAGTGGTCAGCCGGTAAAGTTTGTCGTTCCTGAAGAGGGCGCCCCTGCAGTGTTCTTCACCGCGAACCTTGTTGCCGGGCGGCCAAACCAGGCACTCGCCAAAAAGCTGATCGACTACCTGCTGTCTCCCGAGGTGCAAGCCGCGTTCGCCCGAGAAATGCGTTACTCGCCTACCAACAATAAAGCAGTACTCGACGCAGACGTCTCCAAAGAAGTCGTTTATGGAGAGGCGGTCAATTCGCTGGTTCGTTTTGATCCTGCAACGGTGGATGCCATTCGCAACCCGCTGATTGAAAGCTGGAAGAAATTGATCGCACGCTGATCGTGTCAAATTAAAGGGGGATACTGATGAACTTGCTCCGCCACGATCTGAGCATTGCCGCACCTGGAATGGTATTGATTGTTATCGGGTTTCTAATTCCTGTGACGGGAATATTATTGCTCGGTATATGCGATAACGATGATCATTTAACCACCCTGTATATCGCAAGGTTCTTTGCGGACCCATTTTATCTGGGGATCGCCTGGCGAACAGTAAAGCTGTCATTTGTTATAACAGCGATTTGTATCGCCGCCGGTTTTCCTCTTGCCTACATCATGGCTCGCAGTACGGCGAAGCTGAGACTGTGGCTACTGATCAGCATTACCTTGCCGCTGATGACCAGCGTAGTCGTGCGCACCTTCAGTTGGATGGTTGTTCTTGGACGTGGCGGGCTGGTTCCGGAATTGATGCATATGCTCGGGCTGGTAAACCGCAATTACAGCTTGATGCAAACGGAAGCAGCGATCGTCATCGGCATGGTGCAGGTTCTGTTTCCGTTCATGGTGTTATCGATCCTCGGCGTTGTCGTAAAAATTGATCTCCGCCTGGAAGAGGCCGCGCGGGTAATGGGCTGCAGCTATATGCAGACGTTACGCAAAGTGGTTTTGCCCCTGGCCATGCCAGGCGTTATTGCCGGGTCGTTGTTGGTGTTCACCCTATCTGCCAGCTATTTCATCACGCCCAGTCTGCTAGGCGGTGCGCGGCTCCCCGTGCTGGCGAGCTCTATTTATGAAGCGGCAAGCAAAACACTCGAATGGAATTTCGCGGCAGCGCAATCGATCGTTCTGTTGTTGGGGGTGTTGGTGCTGCTCATCCCTTACGCTCGTCTGGCGAGGAAAACCAATGGTTAGGGGTGTGCCGTTGTCGGCCAAATACATCGCAATACTCTACATCGTCGCGGTATTACTTTTTGTGCTTGGTCCTTTGGTCATAGTCGCAGGCGTGTCGTTTACCGGTGGAGACTACATCACGTTTCCGCCTCAAGGCCTGAGTCTGCGCTGGTACGAAACCGTGGTGGCGTCGCCCATTTATCTGGACGCCGCCCTGACGAGCTTGAAACTCGCGGTGCTTGTAACCGTAGCCGCCACCGTACTCGGGACAGCCATAGCGATAGTGTTACATCGCGGCAACATTCCCGGGACGGGCGTAGTTGCTGCGTTATTCATGGCGCCTCTGGTATTGCCCACCATCATCTTTGCCCTTGGCCTGCTGATTTTCTGGAGCGCCCATATCGGGCGAACTTCGCTGACCACCCTGTGGTTGGGGCACACCATTGTCGCGATTCCTTACGTGATCCGCACGACGCTCGCGGTACTGGCGACGTCTGATAAATACCTGGAAGAGGCTGGGCGCACCCTCGGCGCAGGTCCCTGGAAAACCGTGTTTTACGTGATTCTGCCGCAGGCCGCTTCAGGCATTGCCGCAGGGGCGTTCTTCGCTTTCAACATCTCATTTGATGAGGCAATCCTCTCACTTTTCCTTCGGTCCCCAGACATCATGACGCTTCCAATTCAAATTTATACCCAGCTTGAGTTCAGCCCCGATCCTTCTATTGCAGCCGCCTCGACTCTGATGATTGCGCTGACGATTTTGCTCATTGCGGTGATTGATCGACTGCTTGGTATTCAACGAGTGGCGGGGTAATAAAATGGCAGCTGTGATTCTCGATAATGTATCCAAATCCTTTAACAGCGTAGAGGTCATAAAGGGAATTTCCTTGTCGATTGAGAAAGGGGAGTTCGTCAGCCTGCTTGGCCCAAGTGGGTGTGGCAAGACCACTCTGTTGCGCATGATTGCGGGGCTTGAATCGGCCTCATCCGGGTCTATTCATATAGGCGGCAAAGACTCAACTGCGTTGCCACCTGAGCAGCGCGATATTGCCATGGTGTTTCAATCCTACGCGCTATTCCCCCACCTGACAGTGCTGGATAACGTGCTGTTCCCGTTGCGTATGCGCAAGCTTGGGAGCGCCAGTGAGCAGTTGGATCGTGCTCATTCAGTGCTGCAACTCGTGCAGTTGTCACACTTGGCCAAACGCCGCCCCAAGGAGCTTTCCGGTGGGCAGCAGCAGCGAGTGGCCATCGCCCGGGCGGTGGTGTCTGCCCCGCAAGTACTACTGTTGGACGAACCCCTCTCGAATCTGGATGCGCGCTTGCGCGAAAGCATGCAAGAGGAATTGATTCAGCTTCACCGTGCAACGGGTCTGACAACTGTATTCGTCACCCATGACCAGGAGGAAGCGCTGAGTCTCTCCGATAGGGTCATCCTGCTTAATAGCGGCAAGATTGAGCAAGCCGGGCCACCGGCTGAGTTGTACTCACAGCCCGGAACCCGATTCACCGCTTCATTCATGGGTTCAACGAACCTATTGGATGTTCGGCTTGAAGGCAGAAGTAGTGGTACGCGCGCGTACTTGGGAGGAGGGCAGTCTCTGCTATTGGATGAAACATTACTGTCGGCGGATCAGGCCACCGTGATGTGCCGTCAGGAGGACATCCAGTTACACCCGTTTACGGCAAACAGCCCATTGGCAGGCTCTGTTGTAACGCGAATTTTTCTAGGTGCTCGCGTGCGTTACATCGTCGACATAGATGGGCAAAACATTCGATGCCTTGCACCAGCAGATCAGCTTTTTGCAGTTGGCGACAAGGTCGCCGTATCAATCCCGAACGACAAGGCTCGGGTGCTCGTGGATTAACTTCACTCTCGAAAAAAGGAAACTGACATGATTGGTCGCGTTTGGCGTGGATGGGCTAAAGCTGAAACTGCAGATGCTTATGAGCAACTGCTTACACAGCATACTCTGCCGACTCTGCACAGAATAGAAGGATACAAAGGTTCTTATTTCATGAGACGCACGCTCGACACTGCAGAAGTGGAGTTCGTCGAGATCACTTTCTGGGACTCGATGGAAACCATTATTGCGTTCGCCGGGGAGGACTGTACAAAAGCTGTGGTGCCGTTAGACACTCAGGCATTCTTGACTCGGTTCGATGATCGCTCTGCCCATTTCGAAGCTACTTGGTGCCCCTGATCCCTATTAATGGGTCGGCGCCTAGAGAGCTTAAGGCCTTGATGCCGGAAAGATCTTCTCCATGCGCCAGTCATGTGACGTTGCTTGTTTTCGCAGTGCGGAATATATTTCCGCATTGTGATTTTTGAGCACGGCAAATGAAAAAAAAAGCAAAGCACCCGGATAACCAGCCCGGAGATCTTCCTATCCTCACAACACCTGTCGATTTGAACGTGTTGATGGACGACGAGGACAAGGATCGTAATTTCATCACTGCCCTGGCCAGGGGTATCGAAGTATTGCGCTGCTTCGGCCCTGGTTCAAATGTGCTCGGCAATCAGGAGCTGGCTGCCCGGACGGGGCTGCCCAAGCCGACCATCTCGCGGCTGACATATACCCTGAGCAAACTTGGCTGCTTGAAGGCCGTCCCACACTCATCCAAATATCAGCTCGACGTGGGTGTATTGGCCCTTGGCTATGGTCTGTTGTCCAATCTCTCCATTCGAGCGGTTGCCCATCCCCTGATGGAAGGGCTGGCCAATTACGCCGGTGCCGCCGTGGCAATGGCTGCACGGGATCGTATGCAAATGGTCTATCTGGATGTCGTACAGGGTGAGGCGAACCTGACGATGCGTCGCCAGATCGGTACTTACCTGCCGTTGCATTTGAGTTCAGTGGGGAGGGCGTGCCTGGCGGCAATGCCGGACAGCGAGCGCGACTTTATCCTGGACCATATCCGCGAGCGTAATACCTCGGACTGGCTCGGCATACGTCGTGGTCTTGAGCAATCATTCAAGGATTATGCGGACTACGGCTACTGCCTTTCGATCGGTGACTGGACCAAGGACGTGAACTCTGTTGCGGTGCCTCTGGTTCACAGTGAGTACGGCATCCTGGCGTTCAACTGCGGCGGCCCCAGTTTCATTCTCCCCAGGGAGAAGCTTGAGGAGGACATCGGGCCGCGGCTCAAGCACATGGTCAATAATATCGAGAGCGTCACTCGCTAAGACGCGAGCGGCGCTTTCGCAACAGGGCAATCGATCCGGATTGCTCGCGGTGGGCCCGGCCTGCTCAGTATCCCTACTGGCAGGCCTATACCCTGGTTCAGTGCTTGGTCACTTGGCCAAGGTCGTCGCCAGATGTGTTTTTCATGTCGCTGCTGCGCACATCCGACACCTCTTTGGCCGTCACCGCGCCGCCCTGGTTACCCCAGCTCGTACGAATGAAGCTCACCACGGCGGCGACTTGCTGATCGTTCAAGCGCCAGCTGAAGGCCGGCATCGTGAAGTTCGACGGAGCGGTCTGGGTTGCCGGTACGGTGGCGCCAGCCAAGACAACATGGATCAGCGATGTCGGGTCGGTCGTTTGCAGTACCGGGTTACCGGCGAGCGCAGGGAAGACCTTCGCATAGCCATGGCCATCGGTGCGGTGACACGCGGCACAGTTGTCTATGTAGACAGAAGCGCCCGTCTTGCTGTCATCGCCTTTCCACAGGGCTTCTGCAACCTGCTTATCGTAGACATGAGGTTTGTCGTTGGGATCACTGGGGGCAAGTGTCTTGAGATAGCGGGCGATGGCTACCAGATCCGCGTCGCTCATGTACTGCATGCTGTGCTCCACGACATCACTCATACCACCGAACACTGCGCTACGGTCGCTGCGGCCGGTCTTGAGGAACTGTACAAGATCCGCCTCGCTCCAACTGCCCAGGCCATCCTTGTGGTCGCCTCTGAGATTCTTGGCGATCCAGCCTTCCAGTGGCGCACTGCCCGACAGGAATTGACTCCCTTCAGCCGGATTCAGAGCTTTCTCTTGCATCGTTATGGCGCGAGGCGTGTGGCAAGCGCCACAGTGGCCCAGCCCCTCGACGAGGTAGGCGCCGCGATTGACCACTGCGTCGTTATTGACCGGCGCTTCCCAGGCTTTCACCTGCGGAGCAAACAGACCTCGCCAGATGGACAGCGGCCAGCGCATGCTGAGTGGCCACGGAATATCAGTGGGTTTGTTCGGTTCAGCTTCAGGCGCAACGCCCTTCATGAAATACGCATAGAGCGCACGCATGTCGTCGTCACTGACCCGTGCATAAGATGGGTAGGGCATGGCGGGGTACAAGGTGCTGCCGTCTTTGCCGACGCCATGACGCACGGCCTGGTCGAAGTCTTCGAAGCTGTACTTGCCGATACCGTTGACATCCGGCGTGATGTTGGTGGAGTACACGGTTCCGATAGGCGTCTCCATCGGTAGTCCTCCTGCAAAAGGTTTACCGCCCTTGGCCGTATGGCAGGCGACGCAGTCACCGGCCCGCGCCAGGTACTCGCCTTTTTTTAACAGCGCGTCATCGGCGTCGGCAGCCAATACCGACAGGCTGGTACCGAACAAGAGTGTGGCGATCAACAGGGTCTTCATGCTCATCGCTCCTTATGCCTGAACCAGTGGGCCAGGGTTTTTCAGGTACTGCTCGCGAATTGCCCGGGCAGACCAATACGTGAGTGCGGCTACCAAGCCTGTGGGGTTGTATCCCAATCCCTGTGGGAACGCCGAGGCGCCCGGAACAAAGACGTTGTGCACGTCCCAGGATTGCAGGTAGCGATTCAAGGCGCTGGTTTTAGGATCGGTGCCCATGATGGCGCCGCCATTGAGGTGGGTGGTCTGGTAGTTGGCGGTGTTGAAATGCTCTTTGACCTTCTTACCCATAACCGCAATGGCTTTGGGGTCCATGGCCTGGGCCACCTTGGTGAGCTTGTCGACCATGAACTGGTTCATCTTGATGTCGTTCTCCTGCCAGTCGAACGTCATGCGCAGCAAAGGCTGGCCATACGCGTCGCGGTAGGTCGGATCAAGATCCAGGTAGTTGCCACGGTAGGATTGATGCGCGCCATGGGCGTCCATTGATAGTTGGTGGGTATAGTAATCAATGGTCGCCTTTTTCCAGGCACTGCCCCAGGCCGGGGTGCCAGGAGGGTTGGCCACCCCGGCGATCGGTCGGCTGCCAGCCTGGTTCACCCACATCGGTGAACCGCCGACAAAACCGTGGGGGCCATGGTCGAAATTATCCGCGTTGAAATCGTCAATGGCGATGCCATTGCCGCCCGCGCCGATGAAGTTGTTGGTGTAGGTATCCTTGTCGAAGAACGCCTTGACCGTCCCCATATTCTGGTACGCAAAGTTGCGACCGATCACGCCTTCGTTGGTGATCGGATCGTAGGGTTTGCCAATGCCGGAGAGCAACATCAGACGGACGTTGTTGAACTGGAACGCGGCGATGATCACCAGCTCGGCAGGCTGCTCGATCTCCCGGCCCTGGGCATCGATATAGGTCACGCCCGTGGCTTTGCGCTTACTGTCGTCCAGATTGACGCGCAGCACGTGAGCGTTGGTGCGCAACTCGAAATTTGGCACAGGGCGCAACGCCGGCAGGATATTCACGTTGGGCGATGCTTTCGAATACATGTAGCAGACGTAGCCGCTGCAGAACCCGCAGAAGTTACATGGGCCCATCTGTGCGCCATAGGGGTTGGTGTATGGCCCCGAGGTGTTTGCTGACGGCAGGTTGTACGGCTTATAACCCAGCTCGGTCGTTGCCTTTTGGAACAGCTGCGCCGACACGACGTTTTTTTGCGAGGGCAGGGGGAACGGATTGGAGCGATCGGGAGCATAGGGGTTGCCGCCTTTGCCCTCGCCGACGACCTGGCCGTTGACTGTCCATGCCTGACCGGAGGTGCCGAACACCTTTTCGGCGAAATCAAAATAAGGTTCAAGCTCTTCGTAGCTGACGCCGAAGTCCTGGATGGTCATGCCTTCTGGGATGAATTTCTTGCCGTAGCGCTCTTCGTAATGGCTGCGCATCCGCAGTTCGATAGGGTCGACGCGAAAGTGCACCCCCGACCAATGCAGGCCAGCGCCGCCTACGCCTTTGCCGGGCAGGAACGCGCCTAGTTGGCGGTTGGGCAGTGCGACGTCATTCACGCTGTGGCGGATGGTGACGGTCTCTTTCGACACGTCGACAAACAGCTTCTTGCGCACGCTGTAGGTCAGCTCATCGATCACCTGGGGGTAATTGCCATCCGGATAGGTATCTTGCATGGGGCCGCGCTCAAGGGCGACCACGTGCAGACCTGCCTCGGTCAACTCCTTGGCCATGATCGCGCCAGCCCAACCGAAACCGACAATGACGGCATCTACTTTTTTCATTTGATTGGCCACGACTCAAGCCCTCTCGCCACGAATGGATACAGGAGGGATGGGGTATGGCTCGTTGCGCTCTACCCAGTCCATGAAGTCCGCACGGGCGCCGGGAAACCCGATCTGCTTCCAGCCGACCAGCTCTTTGTTGCCACCGTGTATCGGGTCACAGAAGAAGCCTTCACGTGTGTTCTGTAGGAGCAGGCTGAAGAAAGCCTTGGCAGGGACATCATCGAAATGGAGCTCGCCAGCCTCGATTTTCCCTAGAATGCTGTCTCGGGTAGCGCTATCTTGCGCAGCGAAATTTTTTTTCGTCTGTTTCATGCACCAGGTGTCGACTGCTTCAATCCCCAGGCGATAGATCTGCTGCGGGTTCAATTGCAACTGGTAGCCCATTTCTGCTGGCGCATCGGTGACGAAAGGGCCTTGCATGTACCACTGAGCACCCGTGGCATAAGGTGTGTTCATCTGCCGGTCAATGTACTCGGCAGCGCCTGCTTCGAGCGCACCAGGTCCATGGTCGTCAGCGGGGATAAGCCTGGAGACGGCGGCCTGTACGAAGACCCATTCCTCGGCGGTGAAGAAGGTTGGGTGGTAGTCGCTGGCCTTGGGCGTCGCGGGTACCTGTGGCTCTGGCCGAGGAGTCGATTCAGGTGCTGCCATCAATTGCTGGGTGGTCACGCCAAGACCGGTGCCCGCAAGGGTTACAACCGGGATCAAGGTCAGGCCTTTACGTAAAAAATCCCGGCGTGTGCCGTCAGGAGCATTTTGGTTATCGTCCATAGAATCCTCATAGGTAACGGTCGATCTAATATTTTTCGCATTCATTTGGCTGCTGTGGTGATCCTGCGGTGCTCCGGCACTAAAAGGATCAGCAACGGATCTGCTGCGGCTGTTAAACGGTCTTGGTGGGGCACGCTTTGGGCATTGACGGCTCAGGCTTGGTCGGGGGTATGCTGAGAGGATCAATAGAAACTGGCAGTATTTATAACCAGAATAGTTTCGTTGGTCAATCAACGCGTCGCGAGCCCTTGGGCGCCGTCGACACGTCCGAGCCAGGCCGACAGTCGATGGCGCGTGCGATATCAAAATATAAGGTAAATATCAAACCTTGGATCAGGGCTGTTCGACACTGCAGGTAATTAAGTCAGAGTACCCGTCTAGCGCGCCGTGCTGTTTTGTCTCCTGATTATTTGAATTATCAATAGCCGGTATCGTCAGGGGTCATGATCATCGTTCAGTGTAGCTGTTAAGGTTTGCCACTACCTCGTGGTGAGGTCTCGGAAAGCATAATGCCACCTACCTGTCATAGCCGTTTTACTTTGTTTGTCATTCGTTAATTTCTTTTGCGCTCTGCTTGTCTCGGTGCTTCAAGCCCTGTGAGGATGTTGGACATGTTCAGCAATATTTTGGTGTCGGTAATAGGCTCCGCTCAATGTGAAAGGGTGTTGAACCTTGCGGTAAATATCTGCAAGCCTTCAAGCATCATAAATATAGTGTGCGTACTAGACTCCAGTCATTCTGATTGTGGTGACTTTGAATGTGGAGAGGATACAACGGTGACCGATCTACAGTCGGCAAATTCGCTGATTTCAAATTTTTGCACCTGGGTGACTTGCAAGGGCTTTCAGAGCGTAGGAAAGGTTCTCAACGGTGACATTGTCAGTGAGTTGAGCAAGC
Source organism: Pseudomonas sp. JUb42 (assembly GCF_024807945.1). Taxonomy (GTDB): domain Bacteria; phylum Pseudomonadota; class Gammaproteobacteria; order Pseudomonadales; family Pseudomonadaceae; genus Aquipseudomonas. The sequence goes on from NZ_JANUFD010000006.1 coordinate 74,502, forward strand.
ACGCCACATCTCTGGGAAGCGAGATCATTGTGATGGGACATCAACATATGACGCTGCTGGAGAGGTGGTTTGGTGTATCCCTGACAGCCGATATGCTGGAGGCCGCACCATGCCCTGTCTTGGTAGAGGTCAGGTAGAGTGTGGCATTAATCCGTCGCGTTACTGCAGTGTAAATTTTTACGCGGTATCTGGAGGTTTGTGTGAGTGCGCATTTTATTGACACCTTTGATGTCGTGGAGAATGTGAACAAGGCGCTATATGAATGGATTACGCATACTGTTGCAGATCAAAATCTCACGGCTCTGGAGTTTCGGATCATCGACTGTCTTGTGAGTGGTAAAGCAAGCAACGCCAGCCAGTGCAGTCGACATCTGCGTATTACTCAATCCAAGGTTTCTGTGACAATCGATAAGTTAGAGCGCCTGGGGTATGTCCAGCGTAAACGCGATCAACCAGACAGACGATTTATCGCTTTACAGTTATCAGACGAAGGACTCAGAGCGTATAGCATTGCATTGTCTGCTTTGCATGCTCAATGGGGCGAGGTACTTGCTAATCTGGGCACCGACATTGCTCAGATGGGGCATTTGCTTAAGGATAGTTATTTACACTTATCGAAAATATTGTAGGTTGTTCCGTACATGAGAGCATTTCAGTTCCTTGATGGAAGAATTTGTTAGTAATCTTGCGCGCGAATATCATAACTCTTTAGGGACCGGCATTCCGCGCGAATCACCGAACGTTACAATGATTCATAAAACCACCTTCCGCGCCGCCCGGTTTTCATGAGCCTCAGCAGTTGCAGGCGCGCGGTTAACAGGCTCCAAATGTGTTCCTATGGTGCGATTCATCAAATCGCACCAGCCTATGCTGATCACCAACAAACGAAGTATTCTTCCGTGTTCGTTAGCTTCGCCCCTGCATTGGGAGACGCTTTACGGAATAGGCTCGTTTCTCATCTTCGGAGTTGTAATACACATTTTGAGTGGTGCTCAGACTGTTATGTCGCAAGTCGGTTTGCAAATCTTTCATGTCACGATAGGGCGCATCAAACGTTGCAGACGTATGTCTTAACCAGTGTAAAGAAGCTGAACGCAGCCTACCAACGTCTTCTTCAGACCAACCCTCTGCTTGCATACGATCTAACGCACGATCAAAGATTTCCTGCAGCAACAGTCTTATGTGCCTATCTGACAGACCCGCACGCCCCCTTCGAGTAGCAATTAACGGCGTCTTATCTCTGAAGCCGGGCAGGGAAGACAGTCCCTGGTGCGCACGCCAGCGCTTCAGATATTTTTCGACATAATCGTCTCGGACACTTATTTTTCCAGCCTTGTTACCTTTCCCAATCACGTGATACCACCAGTTACCTGCATTATCTTGACGCAAATCGCCCATAGTAGGCTTCCAGTTCTCCCGGCCCGCCAGGTCAGAAACCCTAAGATACATCGCAAAAATTGTTGCAACAATAAACAGCGTGCGCTCGTACTTGGCATCCTTCGAGGCTAATAACTCCGCGGTTTCGAGCACAAAATCCCACTGCAACGAAGTTAAGATTCGCGAATCCTGATGCTCCGTCGTTCTCTGCTTATATTGGTTTTTCTGCTTCACCGCTTTGAATGGGTTATGCTCGCAGAAGCCCTCGTCAATCGCGTATTGAAAGAAGCTGCCGCAGACTGCGAATATCTGGGCTATAGAACCTTGGGCCAATCGATAAGCGCCTTGAAGAGGAGGGCGGTTTTGTTCCTCTGCACGCTTGCGCTCATCCTTTGGAATGGTTTGGCTGAACGGCCTCCATTCACTATTGAGCGTGTAAGTATCGGTGGCGATTTTCTTCCGGCCACCAATCCGGTTGAATCTGGACTTAACTACCGGTCCTATCCACGCGGGATCAGGGGTTAGACAAAACTCCATAAAAGACTCAGCATGCGAGCGTCTAAGGTCGAGCAAGGGTGATTTGGATTTGATTAAAGCCCAAAGGAGCAATCGCTCGACGTGCGTACGATAGGAGTTGAAAGTCGCTTCATTGCCTGAATAGGACTTGAGGAAGCTACGCACAGCGCGATAGCTTTCGATTGCTTGCAACTCTGAAGGAAAACGCTCTAGGTAATTCCTGATTGCCGGCAGCTCCAGGTTGAGCGCACTAAAATTTAGCTCGCTGAATCGACCGTAAGTTTCAAAAAGTGGGTGTGGGCTAGTAGGAATGGGCACTAGATGCTGCTCGAAATGATATGGCACAAATGAAGATCATCATCCACCGGATCGCTGTGCTATGCAATATCCGGGTCTGACAGTTATCGGATATTGCATGGCTTCGCTGAGTATAAAGAACCTATGGCACGTTTCATCAGCTCAGCAACACCTGAGTCATTTGGGAAGCGTACCTGCCTACGTATAAACTGTCGTTAGTACGCCCGCTTCAAGCGGCACATTTGCTAGCTCGATCGCTCGCCCTAATGCTCGTGCATCGAGAGGATGCATCCCTAATAGCAGCGAAATAGCTATCTCTTGGCCCAGTACGCTAAGCGTACTGTATTTTCGTATCCTCAATTTTTCCTGGTTTTGACGCTTAACCAAGCTAGGTAACCATTAGGAGGGGGTCTGTACATCTGGAACGCATCCGTTCTGTCCGCTGAATCACTGCCTTTCTCGCAAGCTGGCCCCCTGGGAGCGCATTCCGGTTTTCAAATGTCCCTCAATGGCGTTCACTTTTAAAATGTGTGAATCAAGTGATCCTGATTCCAGCTGAAACACTTGCGAAAAACCCCATCTTGAGAGTTTTGGGGAAAACGAACAGCTGGTGACTCTTCGAGAATTACTAAACCAACCAATGACGACAGGCATGCATATCATGCGAGAAAAACCTGACAACCTAATGAATTGAAAGAGATTCCGTTTTTTAAACGTAGAAAGTCCGGTTTTTAAATGGTTCTCACAATTGAAAACTGGCTGCGACGACCCACGCGTAAGAATCAGAAGGTACGCATAATGTATATTATGTTAAATCATGTAAATCTGCTTTCCCTCCTGGCACATTGTCACCTGTTCCTGAAAACCGGGATTTGCCTTGAATTACCAGAATCAACCCAAATCAAGGCCTTGCATTCCCTTCCTTCGCACCTTTCGAGCTTTCAGGGGTTCCAGCGTCCAAATCCTGCAGACCTGAATACCAGAATCCCAATCTCTCCAGCCCGCCAGTTCTGTCACTGCGTTCACGCCAACAACAACCACTCTAGTAGACCGCCGAACGTTCGCCACACGCGCATATCCAGTCTACGCTTCTCGTCATGGAACGGCTGACCGCTTGGCACTTCAACCTGCCAGGATGATTCGCAAACGCCAAGGCTCAGACTCGCACGCGCCGCAGTCACCGTCCTTGGCACCCGCGTTGGCGCCAATAAGGACGCTGACAACTTGAGTCCAGACAAGCGCCGCCCGAACAACACCAAGCGCCTCCAAATGCGATCAGGACGGGTTTTACATGGCTGACCCACAACCGCCATATCCTCTGTTCCCACCTTTAAGCCTGCTCAATGACCAGGCACGATCTGCGCTTCCAATCAATTTGGAGGTGCTGCAACGCTTGGAGGCAACACCCGAGCACCTGCATGCCTTGGCAACATGGCGAACCGGGGTAGATTTCCTCGTGCGAGAGTCGGCAAAGCCCGGATTCGAAGAGCGTCACTACAAAAAGCTATGCCCCATACTCGAGTCCATGATGCATTGGAGTTGGACAATCCGCGACAAGCCACTGCATGACTGGAACAGCGCCGATGCCAAGTCGTTCATGACTTTCATCATGCGTCCCCCGATTACTTGGGTAACCACCCCTGGGTGCAGTCGTTATTCCAAGAAAACTAAGCAAAACTTTGCGAACAAGTCGATCGACCCCACATGGCGTCCAATCATCCGCCCGACGCTCACAGGCAATGACCCTGGGCTGAGCTCGAAGCATCACCGCAACTGGTACATGACGCATGGGCGCGAGTACTTCGACTTCCTAGCGCGTCCCGCGAATTCCGCAGCCCCAGCCGCAACCACCGCAGCATATACCGCTGATACAAATACCGCCGCCACGTGCCAGCAACAGGATAAATCCAAAAATCCATTCCAGGACATGGCGCCCAAAGACTACGAATTCCGCGTCGAGAAACCTCAGGCTGTGTTCTCGCCGACCCAGCTCAGTGATTTTCTGGATATTGCTGAATCGCTTGCAAGCTACAACGAGAAATGGGAGCCGCTCTTATTCCTCACAGCCCTGGCAGTCTTCTCGGAGATTCCCATGCGGGCTGTCGCAGCAACGCAGACCATCAAGCCCACCTTTTCCTATTTCAAACCGCAGGCACCGGATTCTCTCGACGCGATTCAGGCCCGTCCTAAAACCGATTTTGCCAAGAATTACTCCAAGTCCCACCGCGTGTCCCCCAAAGGCCCGGGTGTGTTCGAGAGCCCGCTTTACTTACGCCGGAGTTTCGCACTGGATTCCCGATTTGAGGGCTATTTTCAACGCTATGCTCACTTTAGGCATATAAAAGAACCCGCAGTGAGCTCTCAGAGCTTCCTCTTTCCGCAAGAGAATGGTCTGGATGCTTATGGGTACGGTAGCCTCATCGAGATTTTCAGCGAGTTTTGTGCAAGCATTTTGTCAACGCTCAGGTCTAGGCCCAAAGCAACACTCGCCAACTGGAAAGGCTCGGACAAGCTCGATCCTGAGGCGTCGCTGACATTCAATGAGCTGCGAGCATCAGCCAAGCGCGCGTGCATGATTCCCGAGTCAACCGCCTCAGGTACCGCAGATGAGGATCCGAGTGTTTGGCCAGATATTGGTATCCGCCAAGCCTTGTCCCGCCGAATTGTTTTCAATTTCGCTGACTGATGAAAGCTTGATCCGCCCTCCTCCTTTGGCCTGTTTTATCTTTAGGACGCTGCTGCCACCGGACAACGAGAAGCATAGATAACTGGTCAAGGGCGTGGCTCTACGAGCTCGGCTGTCGTAAATCGAGCCTCCCGCGAAGCGGTAGTCTCGACCCTGCGAGCTTCCATCCTCACGCCTGCGCGCTCCGCTTGCCAGAGTTTGCTAGGAAGTGGGCATAGCACCGATCGCACTACGAAGGCTGGGCTCTAAACCAACCCCCTCGAGGGCGGTACGAACAGCGCGCACACTGCATTGAGCTTGCGCAACTGTGCCCCAGCTAGGCTCCTCGAACGGCCGCTATAAGCAGAATGTCGGCGGCGACGTTCCTAACGGGAGAAACGGTGTAGCCGCCACACGGATGACTGCACGCCAGGTAGATCAGCGCAACCCATACCCCATCTGCTTCAGCTCCTCAAGGTGGCCTTCACGCTCCATCAATACAGAGACCTGATCATGGAATTTTACCGAAACCTCCGGAAGTATTTTGCCCGTGGCGTCCTTTTACTACCCATCAGCCTTTCGGGGTGTGTTTCTCAGCACGACTTCACGGGAATCTCAGTCGCAGAACCGTCTCAGCAAATTGGTCAATCACGTCAGTTAAGCACTTTAGACGGTCGCCTCCTCAACGTTGTGCCTTACTATGAAAAAGACGGGCACATCGCGACATCGGGGTATATCGCAGACATGCTGGGTCTGGAGGGGAAAAGGATTGGAAGCTTGTCTTGCTACAGTCAGGCGCCTGATGATCTGGCACTTCGTTACTCAGCCCCTGCCGTTGGCATCTGGGGTTTGCCGGTTTACGCCGGTTATAGGCACGAAATAGTGAATAGCCTGCATTCACTGCATGGCGGCAATGCTCAGGCCGTTGCCATTCGAAGAAAAAAGCTTGAGGCACTCGTGCATCAATCGTTCACCTCTGGGCAGCCTGATTGGCAGACTGGGTTTCTAATTCACGCTCTGGGTGATAGCTATGCTCATGTCTACTCGAAAAATGGGCAGCTTCACGCTTACGGCGAGTTCGTAGGCCATGCTTTCGAAAATACTCGATGGGGTGAGAGGCCCGATTCAATATTCGTTAACGGCCACGCAGAAATCTATCTGAGCTACGTCTCTGCTCTGTTTCGAGCGCTCAGCCCAGCAGGAGGCGCGGGTCAGGAGAGAACGGATCTGCTTGAAGCGTTCAACTTGAGGATTCGTACGCAAGCTGCTCGAGGAGAGAGCGCGGACAAAACCGCCATCTTTGCTATGCCAAGCCGACCTGACAGTTACGTCGACATAGAGCACAGCGATGCGAACTGCAAGACAGCCTACAACGAGCTAAACGACAAGGACGTTCGAGTCTTCCTGAGGGCCCTCACAGCGACGCTCGACTCACAAGGTGGTTGATCGCCCTAATCGCGCGAGCGTCGCACTGTGGAAGCTGATTGGGACAGCCGGACACATGTCGAGCGCGAAGGCAGATATTTTCAGTATGTTGCAGCGACGCTTGCTCCATAGGCATCATGAAATAAAACAACAACTATAAAGGCAGTACCCATGAGCTTCCCAACCGCAACAGTTTTCGCCTTCACTCCACCGCAGTCTCAAGACTTGGATTCTGCGCCATACGGTAAGAAACTGGACAGCCAAGGAGAATCCATCTTCCAGGCGATCGGGATCTCCTATTCGATCCTGGACAGGATGATTGCCCACGATGCCAGCTGTGCGAATGCAGCGACGGAATTCTTCGTGACAGTGCTGATGAAAGACGGCTGGTCATGGGACACGTCACGTCAATTGGTGATGGAGACTGATTGGACGCATCGGATGTATCGAGCCTGGAGCGTTTAAAATGCCCAGAACCGCGAGGACACAGTGGCGCTCGATTATGAGGTGTACCAGAACTATTGGCCTAACCTGGACTTTTGCGATGGTGGGTATGAGGCAAAGATGCAGCGTTGGATCTCTGGTTCTTTGACGGCCTGACGCGGCAAGGAATCAATCCCTGGAAGGTGAGTTGAACAGCCCGACCGTATACTTCCGGTGTGCAGAAGCCCAGGTCGACAGAAAGCAGGGAATTAGGCTGCGCGCGCCTTCGGCGGGTATCCCGATCACCTTGCTTGACCTACTCGAACAGTCTCAGCGGGGCTAGCGTTAATCTGCACCAGGCCCGTACAAGGCGACAGGTCAGTCTGGCGCTCCTATCGCACCCCGACGCTGAGCATCCCTACTTTGCTCAGTCGAGGCATACTGGACACCGAGTGACAGGACGATGGCGCTAAGGGGCCGTATCCGTCCGGCCAAGTCACCTACCCAGCCCCGCAAAGCCAAGACATGGTGTGCACTTAAATTTAAGTGGGCACCAGTTCTAGCCTTTTAAGCGGGTATTTCATGCAGCCAACACGCCGTTCCTATTCCAAACCCTTCAAGGCCCAGGTCATTCAAGAGTGTGCCCAGCCCGGCGCTTCGATTGCCAGCATCGCCCTCAGCCATAGCCTCAACGCAAACCTCGTCCACAAATGGATTCGGATGCACGCGCAGAAAAGCATGGCGCTGCAACCGGCATTTATTCCTTTACCCATGCAGTTGGGCGGAGCAAGTTCGCAAGCTACATCGTCGAATATCTGCGTCGAGATCCAGCACCCGCGCGGCACCGTCAAAGTGGACTGGCCTACTGAAAGTGCTGCTGCCTGCGCGACCTTTCTTCGAGAGCTGCTGCGATGATCCGCATCGACTTCATCTGGCTCGCTACCGAGCCGATGGACATGCGAGCGGGCACCGAAACCGCGTTAGCCCGGGTGATCGCGGTGTTCGGTGCGGCGAAGCCGCACTGTGCTTATCTATTTGCCAACCGCCGCACTACTCGCATGAAAGTTCTGGTGCATGACGGCTTCGGTATCTGGCTGGCTGCACGTCGGTTGAACCAGGGCAAGTTCCATTGGCCAAGCATTCGTCACGGCTCTGATATGCAGTTGGACACCGAGCAGCTCCAAGCCCTGGTATTGGGCCTGCCATGGCAACGTGCGGGTTCCGGCGGCGCGATCACACTGATTTAACGCCTGCCATTAGCCTATCGGTCTATCGCCGCGAACTGTCTGCTCTGGCAAAATCCGCAGCATGACTTCTTCGCCCAATCTCGACCAAATGTCCCCCGACCAACTGCGTGCCTTGGCGGCGCAGTTGCTCTCGCAAGTCGAGACCATGGGCAAGACGGTCGAGACCATGGGTAAGAAGATCAACCGCGATCAAACGGTGATCGAGAAGCTGACCCACGAGATCGCACAACTCAAGCGCTTGAAGTTTGCCAAGCGTAGCGAGCAAATGAATCCTGAGCAGGCCAGCCTGCTCGATGACCTGATCGATACCGATATCGCGGCGATTGAAGCAGAGCTTCAGGCGTTGCAAACAGTGCCCGCGACGACCGAGAAAAAGCAAAAGCCCAAGCGCACTGCATTGCCGACAGAGTTTCCACGTACATTAATCCATCACGAACCGGACAATACTCACTGCCAATGCGGCTGCGCACTCAAACGCATCGGTGAAGACGTCAGCGAGAAGCTGGACTACACGCCTGGCGTATTCACTGTCGAGCGCCATGTTCGCGGAAAATGGGTCTGTGATGACTGCGAAACGATGATCCAGGCGCCGGTTCCGGCTCAGGTCAATCGACAAGGGCATCCCGACTGCCGGGTTACTTGCCCACGTCATGATCGCGAAGTTTGCCGACCATCTTCCACTTTACCGCCAGGAGTCGATTTTCGGTCGAGCCGGCTTGGCGATTCCACGTTCAACATTGGCTCAATGGGTTGGCATGACTGGCGTGCAGTTACAGCTTCTGGTCGACGCGCTGCGCGACCTGGTGCTTGGGCAGCATGTCGTCCACGCCGATGAAACACCGGTTCAGATGCTCGCGCCAAGCTCGAAGAAAACTCACCGTTCTTATGTTTGGGCCTACGCAACCAGCCAGTTCTCGGACTTGGCAGCGGTGGTTTACGACTTCAGCCCCAGCCGTGCCGGTGAGCATGCTCGCAACTTCCTGAAAGGCTGGAAGGGCAAGCTGGTCTGTGATGATTTTGGCGGCTACAAGGCCAGTTTCGAACTTGGCGTGACAGAGATCGGCTGCATGGCCCATGCGCGGCGCAAGTTCTTCGAGCTGCACGCCACCAACAAGAGCAAGCTCGCCGAGCAAGCACTGCGCTATATCCAGTTGCTGTACGAAATCGAGATTGAAGTGCGCGACCTGGAGCCTGATTTACGGCGTCGAATACGGCAAGAAAAAGCCGTACCTGTGATGGATATGCAGCATGCCTGGATGATCGCCCAGCGCGATCTAGTGCCCGAAGGTTCGGCTATCAGCAGAGCGTTGGATTACAGCCTGAAACGCTGGACAGCGCTATCGTGTTACGTCGATGACGGGGCCGTACCTATTGATAATAATTGGTGCGAGAACCAGATCCGGCCATGGGCTCTTGGACGCAAGAACTGGCTCTTTGCAGGGTCGCTACGCAGCGGAAAACGGGCGGCGGCGATCATGAGTTTGATCCAGTCTGCGCGGCTGAATGTGCATGATCCTTATGTTTATCTGAAGGATGTTCTCACGCGCCTGCCGACGCAGCGGGCGAGTGAGATTTCAGAGTTGCTACCGCATAGATGGACGCGAGGGTATTCAACCAATCCAACTCGCTACGCGGCAAGCTCGACGTAGCTCGACTCCCCACCTCCAGTTGCCCCCGACAACCAACCCCATACGAAGCTCAAAGTAGTACGTCCTGCGTGGTCAACACCTACCGTGCCACGAGACCAGCCGGCAAGAATCTCACCGTCCGTAGTTAAGCAATGATAAAGAAGCTCAATGGTATCGGCGCCTGTCACACGTCCGACTTGATTACCCATGCGGATGCGGCCGCCTTGGTAAGTACCCCAAATGGCATCATCCTCGACATGGTAATGAAATACGGTACCTGCGCCGGATAGCCCGTGGGTGTTGCCCGCTACCGTGAATCGGCGGTTGTTCAAACGCTCGCTGATTTGAGAACAGGGGATTTCCATGAATGTCGTGTCCTTTAGTCGAGATATTCCATTCCATCTTTCGCCTGATCTTAAGCTATTTTGTCGCGACTGATGAAGGTGCTGCTTCGGCTAGCTCTGGAGCTGCAAACGACTAGATAAAACGCAAGATGGATTCACTGTCCGCTTACAAGGGGCCGACATTCGATTATATCCGGCCATCACCGATGGGTCATGCACCGCCAGCGTATCGCACATCCGCTCTACCCTAATCGTTGGATTCAAAAGCACAGCCTGGTGATAACACTCGATGGCCTCGTGGGCCTGACCAAGCGCTTCGGGATGCCGATCGATGCGGCGTTGGCTATGAAGCGCGAGATGATGAGTAAGAGCTACACGACCAGAATTCACCAACTGATGCGGTTCCAAGCACATGAGCCAACCGCCCTCCTTCCTCTAGAGGGACTTTGAAGGCCCGTTTAGCTCAAGGCTTTAGTCCACCGCCCACACGGCTAGCTTCCACTTGAGCTCGGTTGGCCTCTATGGCTTTCAACGCTGCCGTCCCCCCTCTCTTGGTGAGGTCAATACCGATAACCTTGATGTCCTCTACGTTGGGGAATTTCGGAGCAATAGTCAGCCAGTACTCTTGCAGTGCTGTGACCAGACCCTCAAACCGTTGTCGGCCCTTGTTAGGTGTCACCCAGGTGGCCTGGGCACCATTGCTCACAAGCAAAAAAATGCCGCAGCTTGAGCTGATGTCGCGCAGATAGTCCCCACAAAGCTGGTTCTCGAACCGCTCGAAGTGCTCTGTACCACTCCAGTTTTGCGACAGCTTCAGCTCAACAGGTACCGGTGCATAAACCTGACTGTTTTCGAACCGATAATCAGGGCGTTTGTCGTCGGCCAGCTGTTCCTCCTGCGGGATAACGTAGCGTCCTGCCGCGCGCGCCCGCAACCAGTCACCTATGAATTTGCGGATAGACGTTTCCTGGCTAATAGGCAGCAAAAGCTCCGCAATGCTCGAGTCGCTATCCTCTAAATCGTGCTTCAGGTCGAGCAGACGATCTATCGCCAGATTCCAAAGTTCACGATGGGTGGACGGAGTGCTTTCCAGCGACTCGTGGAATTCGATGACCTTGGCTGGCTCCCAAGGTAGCGTCTGCGAATCAGCGGTAGCCTTTTGCTGAGCAAAGTATGCTGTCCATGGGCGTAAACGCTCGGCGGGATGTGAGCGAGCGATTTCCTCCAGGGCGAGAAACGCTTCCTTTCCCGGCGTCTCGCGAATGAACGCGAGAAGTCCATCACGCGCGCTTTGGGCGTCGTCCCTTAAGCCTGGTGAGTACACCCCTTTGCCTGCGCGGTCGATATCATCTTCGAGTCGTACATGAGTGTGAGTCAACAGGTACAGAGACTTTGTATGCTGTACCGTTTTATAGTTCTGCCGGCTCCGGCTCACGCTGTGGCTTCCCACAATGGACGTCAGGCAGCGCATGGCAAACTCCGCCTGTTCTTCATCAGATGGCAGCGAGTTGATGCGCGCCGTTAGCGCTGGAATGGCTATCCCCGGCTCCGTTCCAACCCACACGGCATACCAGCTAGGTGCCATGTCCAGGTTGTGTTCTTCTACGGCACGTTTAGCTGCGAGACCGGCCAAGGTCTGATCATCTACCGAGGAATCCTGGACGACGCCCAATGCACACTGCAGTGCTGCAAGCGTTTTGATGGGTTTCTGCATCCGAGTTACAAGCGGGCCTGCCACTAGCGTACGTATCAACTCATCACCCGAGCGGGCTTTTCGCAGAATGTTGTTCGCGCTCGAATTCGTATCCTCCGCAGACAACTCAAACTCGACTTCGCGTAAGATAATTTCTTGAAATGGCAACGGATGAACGTTGGCAAGCTTGATAAGCCAGTCCGGGAATCCATTTAGCTCAAGCAGACCGTACCGGAATGCGAGTTGTGCCTCGACACTAGACATTTGTAGGAAACTAGCAGGCTCTTCTTGAGCCTCAATGGCGAGACCGATCAGTCCAAATATCACCTGATACGGCGTTGAATTTGGGGGAGCCCCCTCGGAAGGCATAATCGGTTGATATCCCCGCCAGAACCCCACAGCACCTTCACGAAATGTTTGCGCCACGGTCGTGCCAAATTCGGGAATAAGTGCCTGCCAGTCCCCGTTGCTCCAAGTGTTCGTAGACATAGAGGCTTCGCGCATCCGATCCATCAGATATCCCTGGTTATGGTTCATGACGCCGGCCTGAGGACTGTTAATCAGCGCCCCATTCGCCGCAAACCAGTCTCGCGCAGCTTGCCTGTTATCTTCCTCCTCAATTTTTCGCTGGGCTGCCTCGTGCTTCCACTGAGCGTGTTTTAATTCCCATTCTTCCACTTGTCGCTCCGGTGGATGCAGCAACAATTCAAGCTTCTCGCGGAGTTCGACATTGGTCTCCGTTGCCTGTTGGAGGCGATCCGCCCAAGGAGCTGGGGCGCCATGCGCCACATAGATGTCGAACGCCATGCTGAGTGCCATCTGGCGGTCGTTAGGTTCAGTCAAACTGAAGATCTGGTCACAGGCGACGTCAAAGTTTTCCCTATTCAGCGACCAAAACGGCTGGAAGCCAATCAGCTGCCAAACGTTTACAACCGGTTCGACATGCACCCGCCCATTCCGAGCCAAGGCAACGTCGAACCAGAAAAGCCGGTAATCGAGTTCAGGCCACGTGGGCACGAGCTTTCTCAACTCTTCGCCAATCTCACGACCGGATCGCTCGTCGTGACTATGCACCTGGGCGAGTATGCTCAGAACCGCGAGAACTGACTCGTCGAACGCAGACGGCTCGCATACCTGAAGCAGACGGAGAACCGCTATACCTGCGATCTCTGCAAGCCAGCCGTACCGTATGGAAATAGTGCCGAAACCCTGCGACTCAACGGGAGGCGTGTTCAACAGTGCATTGATACCGCGAATGAAGCTGGGAAGACTTTCCAGTGGCGATTCGGCTGCCAATGATGCGAGCTTGGTAGTTAGATTGTCCCTTCCACTGTAACGCTCTTTATCCTCGGATCGCTCAAGCGCTTTCAGCAGCCATGGAAGCCAGATATCGTCCAGCGGTAAGTCATCAAGCACCTCAGCTAAGCAATCCCGGCTCACCAGCGAATCTCCTGCCAACAGCCCTGCGCGGATGTCGGCGAGATCCTGCATCGTACCGAGGTCGATCACGGCACGTATCGCCGCCACCCGGGTGTGTTTATGCACAGAGTTGAGGGCAAAATGCTTGGTCTCTGGAAGCGCACCGATCACCTCGCCCTGCCAGACCATTCTCAACAGGAACCAAGCGATGTCATCGTTGGCACCGTAGTCTGCGAGCAGTTCTTTAATGTCATTAGTGAGATCGTGGTGCGCAAACCGCTGCACGGCCGAATAGTCGGTCACCGTCCAGCTATGGGCCGGCTCGGCCAAGTGCTCGCACGCTTTGCGCAGCACTCTACGGCGCGTGCTCAGGGGTAGTTTTCCTGGATCGCCCCCCTCAAAAAATATTTCTGGCGCGAGATTCTCCAGACGTGTACAGATCCGCGTGTCTAATAATGCCAGCCATGGGAGAACGGGCCGCATGGACGGATTGATGACCTCCAGCCCGTATTGCGTTCGGAAGAACAAGTTTTCAATCTTGACCCGCGAGGCTGCACTACGGATCAGCGCGTGGAGCCATTCGGCTGTTAGGTATTCGCGGACAGTTCGATGGTGAAAACGAACCGTTCCGTAGATGCCAGGCTCGAAGATTGGCCGGCTCAGCAATGCCGCTGATTCTGTGTCGTTCCAACCCGTGAGGACGGCGCGAATTGGAATTCCAGATTTATTGGCGTCACCATCTGGAACGCGGATTGCTGAAGTCTGCCCCAAGGTACTGGCTGCTGCTATCAGACGAACACCCTCCCTGAGTCTATCGGGGGCAATGGGCTTTTGTTCCGCCCGATCTTGGTCTCGCTCTTCGAGGCGGCGATCAATGCTGCTTTGCATCAGCTCCAGGCGGGAGCCTATTTGGTTGTGCTCAAGCCAGAAGTCGACGAGTTCCAGGAAGTCCAGAGGGCGTGTGGTCAGCGACCATGCGTCCTTGCGCTCTACTGCTGCGCGAAATGCTTTGATGTCTTGGACGCCAACAGCTGTGAGGAAGCGATCAACCTGCTCCCCATGAATGTCATCTAGCGTCACTAGGAGGAACGCCGTATCCGGTTGCTCCTGGCTTGGTACCGTCTGCGCAACGTTTCCAGAGCCGTCATCAGTTGTGGAAATTTCTTGCCGAGCGGCTGTTTCGAATGCAAAAGCCGTCTCGCAAAGCGCTAGATCCGTTCTTGCGCGCCATGCTGTACTTCGTCCGGTGATGAGCACGTGCATTTGGGATGCAATGTTGCGGGTCAGGCGACCAAGCTTTTTAACCGCCCGCTCAAAATCTTTCGGATCATTCAGCCGAGCCTCGTCGACCGAATCCATGAGCAGCCAGCCCTCAGATCTTGACTCGATCCAGGTCTCGAACTCTTCATGCGTCCCCACCTCAAAAGCGTCCTCAAAGTCCGGGATCACGTTCTCAATGCGAAGAAAGAATGCAAATTTGCCCTGGCTGCGGAGCTCAGATGCGACATTTCGGATTTCAGCACTTTTTCCTGAACCGGCCTCAGACAACAGAATCACTCGATTGTGGATGAGGAGGTCAGGCCAGGAGAGCTTACCTTGGCCGCCATGGCGGCCACCTAGGTCGGTGTCATCAGTGGCATCAGAAGCGAGTAGGATTTTGGAGAATGTACGATCGAGCTGAATGAAGGCGTCCGAATGCCCGTTCATATGTAAGTCCTAAACAGTTCAGGGGCAGTCCCGGCCGGGCCCGCAGAGGCCCCATCATGCTACCTGAAATATCGAGTTCTTCTAAGATGCCGCCGCAATCAAGGTGCCCAAAGCGTTCAGGCGACAATCCCATGCTCTAAACGCCTGATGAACTCAGTCACCGTGTCGGTCTCGAGCCTGGTTGTGACCATGTCGGCAGGAGCTTTGCCATCAAAGGCCTTGACTGGGTGAGACATCCAGCGCATTGCCGCATCAATATCGCCGCCATACAGGCTCTCTGCTGCTTCGAGCACTTCCAGGTAACGCTCGTGTTGATCAGGGGACAAAGTGCTCATGAGAAAGTGCGCTCCGCTTTAGCTATGCCTCACGCCGGCCATGTGGCTGGGTCGAGCTGAGATTATCGTCGATTGCTTGGCAAGCGTCTGCTGCCATTTGGGAAGCACCGGCGGTGGACTGCTTCAGAGCGGCAGCGCTCGGGCTTGCACGCTTCAGCGCAAACTGTCCCCGCATCCAATGGCCTGCAGTGTCGAGATCTCGCATCATGCCCCTATATTCTTCGTGAGTGTGAAGCGCGGGCAGTCTGTCTGGCGTCACGGCGACCTTGTATGGCTGATCAATCGGCGTCGGATTGATCCTACGGCGACCATGTCTTCCTCAGACCTGACCCCAAAATGGCATTGCGGTTGGCTTCAGCGCAATTCACGATGCGTGACTCCGGCTGTCACCCATCGGTCGGAAGCCGTGAGACGGTGATAGCAACCATGACATAGAAGCTGAGGAAAGGCCGTTTTTGATTACGGCTGTTCGGGAGGGCAGTGGATGAGCCATTGGCTGGCTCTAAAACTGAAAGTTTCAGAGCACAGACAGGCCAACAAGGTGCATCGGTGCGGTCTGGGGGACGCCCGGAATCAACCGGTGCTGTTCAGGTAATCGGCCAAACGCTTGTTCAAGCGCTCACGCTCTTTCCCAGTGGCACATGACGCGATCGCTGCTTCCATTTCGGGCACCAGAGACGCACCAGGCGTGCTGACCAAAATATCGAAGCGATGCTCATGGAACTCGTAGAGGTACTTCGATTGGTTAGGTGCCAGATTACTGAATGCTCGATCAATCCACTCCAGAGCAGCGTTGAAATTTTCCAATTGGTATTCGGCGAGCGCCATGAGTCGTTGGGCAAAGGGGCCGGTAGCCAGATCGTGACGCAGCGTTAGCATAGCTTTGGCTTCGCCAGGCTTTCGCATCAGAAGCAGCAGTTCAGCATGGCGTTGGCTGTGGAAGCTCTGAGGCGGGAGTGACTCGAACAGGCGCAGCGATTCTGTCCTTTTTGATTCCGCAGATGCGGCAGCGATGCGTGATACCTCAAACAGAATATCGGCCCAGGCAAATCTGTCCTGCGGTAGGGGCAGATCATCGATCACGTGGGCAGGCATCGCTGTCACCAGCCTGCTTAGGAATTCCGGGGCTTCCCGGGAGAGGAATCTGGATACAGAAGACATCGTCTGAAGAGCTTGGGAGATGCCCAGCTCTGCAGCTTCAACGAGCATCGTTGTGATGAGAGACTCAAGCGGCATGATCAAGTCAGACCGGCGCAACCAGGTAGCCAACTCAACCGCTGCAAAAAATACTGAATGTGAGACCAGTTCACTGGCTCCTGCAGCAGTCAAAATCTTCTTGGCGATATCGGCCGCGCGCTCCTGATCAGCAACATCACCTCTTTTGAGAAGGCGCATGATCTGGATTTCAGTTTCCGGCAGAGGATGAGGCCCAGCCCTCACTACATCGAAAATGGCCAGTGCTTCAGTAACGCGGTTCAGCCGAACCAGCGCTTTTGCCTTGTGATGCTGGATTTCGGATTGTTGCTTGAGGGTCAGCCCTTTCGCCATGGCCAGCCTGTCAAAGACCTCGAACCGCTGATCAAGCATCTGCTGCGCATGGCTCAGCGAAGTGTTCTTATCTTGAAGATAGAGCTTCTCGACAGTTTCGATCAAGGCCATCGTGGCTATGGGTGACGGTTGCTTGGCGCCGTTACTGAGTAGTTCTGCATCTACCAACGGATCACCCAATAGTTCTGGTCGCACCTTCGAAGGTGCCCATACAGAGAGCATGGTGTAGATGAAAGCAGGTCGGCAGTCGCCTCCCTCAACCAGTCGCTCGATCTTGGCGCTGAGGCTGAGTGCTGCTGACCAAAACGCAAGATCGGTGCGAAGTGCCGCCGCACTCATGTAGTCGTCGAACTTATTGGTGATCAGGTCTCGATTGGACTGTGTCCACCACTGTTGACCTGAGAGGCTTGCATACACAATATCGTGCAGCCTCAGAAGCCCCGGTCGGCTCGGAGCAGTGAGGCCATACTTACGTAATGTCCTCACCAGCGCGGGAGATGAAAGTGCCATCACAAGCTTGGCGTCCACTTGTGAAGCGCCTGCCCACTCAAAGATCGCAAGCCCCTGTTCAGAGGCACTCCGTAGCCGACCTAGAAGCCGTTCTGCCAAGGCAAGACCATCGGATTCGAGCGCGCCAGGCATTTGGCAGTCCTGCTCGATCTCGTCCCAGGTCGTACCTTCGCGAACCGCTGCGTTGAGCAGGCTGATGGTAAGAGGATGTCCTCCTACTGACTGCCATATCTTGTCCCATGTCCGTGAGGGACATCCTGTCACGTCGCGGCTAAACAATTGGTGCGCATTGGATTTGGACATCAGCGGTATTTCGTGTGCATCGGCTGTAACCGCCCTGCGTGTCAACAGCACGCGGGAATCGGGGCCGCACAATGGTGAAAGGGATTTTGGATCAAGCGCATCGTTTGCATCATCTATGATCACCAAGCATGGACGGCTTTTGAGTAGGCCAGCCACGTTGCGCGCTTCTCCCATTCGTGTGATTGACACAGCATGGAGATCCTCAACCTTTTTGATATCGCCTCCCGAAAGCCAAAGCACGGTCTGGTATTGGTGCCTGTTACGGTGAGCATAAGCGGCGGCGGCATCGGATTTACCACTGCCTCCCAAGCCAGCTAAAACCACACACTTGCACGCAACAAAGAGGCCATCTAGCAAGCCGTCAACCTCTGGCCAGAGCCTGCGCGGCCTCTTCTTCGGAGAGCCTCGCTAGAGACGGAAGGTAATGACTTAGCTTGAGTACGGCCTCCTCATTGTCCAGGGCGTGATCGATGATCACAGCGGCGATCTCGCCCGCACCAAGTACCTTGAGGGAGCGGCCGGCCATCTCAGGCCAGCCCAGCACACTGATTTCAAAAGACTGCGAGATTTGAGGTGCTTTGTTGGCGCCAGCGAGCAAGTAGATTTCTCTAGCATGTGGTGCTTTGCTCAATGCATGGCGCACGTCCGACTGAGCTTTGACCATGGGCGGCGAGAAGTACTTTTCGAGCGCGGAGTACTCAGCAGCTTGTAAGCCATCTGGTGATACTCCATCAACCACGCCTGCAACGGGGAAGCCTCTGGGATTGATTCCTTGAGTGTTGACCGGCACATTCAATGCCAATGTCAGCACTAGCCCCCCGAAAGCCTCGAAGGATTGGCCTATCGCGCCAATTTCACTGGCTAGCCTGCTGACATAATGAGCGCGCTTGTAGGGATCCATCTTACCCATCTTCCTCAAAAATCACCCAGAGCGGGCGTGCAGAGCACTGACACAACACTTCAGCGCGAGTCATCACGGTTGGCGAGGTCAGCCTAGAGCGTTCCAGCCTCCAATGATGAGATGCTATCCGGCCCATCAAAAGAACACTAGGCGTGATCACCCTAGCGCCACCTCTAGCTGTTTTCGAGTCGCAGTGAGTTTTTCCATCATGATCAGCATCAGCAGACGATAGTCTGGCGAGGCGCGACCAATTTCCCGAAGAACCTGATTGCCTTGCTGTGTGCGAACAGCGGCTTCAAAAGGCAGACTCAACCGTCCTGCGCCTCGCTCTCTATCCTACTGTCACGCCACCGGAAGCAAATTCTGTCATCCTCGTCCATTACCCAGAGCCCAGACCAAATAGCTAGCCAGAATTGGGCCCTTACAAAGGTTGGCAGGGCCATGAGCCGTCCCAGCGCCTGCAATACAGGGCGAATACTCAATTTCCGTTCTGAGGAAGCGCAGGGTGTGTAAACGCGGTACGCAGGTAGGCCAAACCTGAATCGCCAATAAAGCGCGATCTCGCTCTTGGCAAATTTGATCGCATTGCAATTCCAGCGATTTCCCCAGCGAAGTCTCCACTCATCGCTCAGGAGCCAGCTCTGGGTCATGCAAGACGTTACGGAGTCCTGGGCAGGTAATTCAGCACCAGTTGATCGCTGGATGACACACTGCCGCAGCTGGATCTCCTCTACCGAAAATGCAATGCCATACTCCTCACCGCCCACGAATGCCTGGACGGGGACATTCGTGAGGTTCCAGACGATTGGGCGAGTGTCCACATCGCATACCGATACTTTCTCCTGATATCGAATGCCTGCCCCAATTGCTTCGAAATACAAGTCAACTTTCGCAAGGCTTTCTCCAGTTGCGCGCAGCGCCAAACGCGAGATCCGTGGCTCTGGATCTGTAGGCAGTGCAAGGCGCACCGAATACTCCAAGTGCTTGCCCAAGGGATCCCATCGCGCCCCTAGCCGGTGGCGAATAGCCCATTTTTCATGTGACGCAGCATAGGTTTTGTACAGCAAGGCTTTGGTAACTCGCTGCCAAATCCACTCTGCAGCCTTGACGACGAGGTTGAACGGAACTGGGATATCCAAGCTTATCTCCTGGTTTCACTGCTTACGGTCGATGTCGTGTGCAGTCGATCGTCGGGGCGTGCTGCTGCAGTCACCGCATCGGCATGACAGCTGATACGGTGCGCACGAATTTCCGCGCATAGATCGGCAATGGTGGGTATCGGATCAACTAACTGGTGCGCATCAAGCTACAGGCCTAAGTCGATAGCAAAGTGCTGATCGCGCATTTCTTCTGAAGCCTGGCCATCATCGAGAAGACGGCGACGCAAGCTATGAACCAGATGTAATCGCAGGGATTGGCGAATTTCAATGCCAGGGTTGAGCACGTGAAAGCGGCTAGCCCGGCCTCGAATCAACGCTCTGTGCAGCGCCTCCAGTCCCTCGATACCGAGGTCTTGCGTATAAAGGCGCGATGGCGACTCAAGCCCCGGGGCTCTTTTGTAGCTCGAAAGGGCTGAGTCCAGTATGTGTTCCAGATCAGCACCATAGTGCTCAGTAGCCCGCGCCCACACAGCCATTTCCAAGCATGTATCCAACTACTGCCCTTCCCTAACCGTCACCCGCGAGATTTCGCCTGAAAGGAAGTCGCGGTAAATACTTATACCGGCGATCGCTGAAGCGAGCACCTGGAGGGTTTAGATGTTTATTGAGTTTGACCTCAACCGCAACGATTTTGATGCTTTGATGCGGCATTGCCAAACGTACAGGCCGGAAACCGGGGATGCCCGTGAAGATCAACGCTTGTTCGATGCGCTTGAAGCGCTGTTGGAAGCCATGCGGGGGTCAGATCAGTCCCCTGACAGCTGAAGCTAAGAGCCCTGCCCTCCGAGATCCATGGCGTGCACTTGATGCGCAGATGTCTATGTGGGCGCCAGCTGGGATATCGAGACGTGGAGGGATTATGTACGCTGGGCAGATATCAGATCTGCCGAGAAATCGTGTGTCTTCAAAATGAGCCTGCAGGGAGGCAATTTGGCCAAGCTCGACTTTAATTTCAGTGTTCAAATGTGGGCCCTCAGCGAGTCCATCTCTGTCCTGCGAATGCTCGCAGAGCAGGCAGAAAAAAATGTAGCGCTTGCACTCAAGGAAGCCGACGATTCGATAAAGGAGCATGAGCACGAAGAAGAAACGTACGATCAGTACGGTGAAAGCTAAATGCGGCAACGGACGTTCTACTCATGCGGCTCTTCTATCGGTTATGACCATGAAGAAGTGCTATCGACGCACAAGTTTGTGATCACCCAACTCACGCGACGCTCAGCATTTCTTACGATGTTTGGGTTGTTCGAACACCGTATGAGTCAATGCCTAGAGTTTATGCTTGAACTCACTGGGTTTGAGGGGGAGCTCAAGGGTATGGGGCCACTAGAAAAGGCCCACTCTATGCTCAAAAAAGTCATTGGTGGCAAAGACATCACAGACCTGGATCATCTGACTGTTATCAGGAACGTAATGGCTCACAGCGACGGCACTGCTAAGGGCTACAGGGAGATAAGCACGCGCATTGGTAAAAAGAGCCCTTCGGAAAAAAGGGTATTGTCAGCTATTCGAAGAACTGAGGGGGTGTCGGTCAACTTTATTGACGACGTCCTGATGGACGAACGTTTTTTGGAGTATGCCGTCGCCGATTTTAAAAGGTACGTTGCAGAAATGGAGGCGGCGGTGCAGCGATATCATGCAGAATATGGGAGTGAATCAAGTAAATCCGGCGCTAGGGGTTGCTGAGAAGGATAAAAGAGCATTGGTTTGTCAGAAGGTTCATTTAGTACTTCTCGAACCTGTCGAGTGCACCAGAAGAATGAATGATGCCATCGATCGCAGGGCGCGCCTCGACCTCAGTCTGAGGTCTTCATGGTCACGCCCCGATCCGACTTACGCTACGAATGATCTGATGCGAAACGCGAGAAGCGCTACTGCTACTACACTTGCACATTGAGACCAAAAAGGCTCGAGCCAGGCGTAGGTATCCTCGTCAAGCCAAACGCTGAACGCAGGCATGAGTGCGATCCAGGAGAGCCCCAGGCACACTGGCCAGCTGTAGCTGAGGCCGACGCCCAGTAGCCCTTGGCCGAGGCAGTATCCTAAGAACCAGGCCAGACCCACCCTCCCCACGACAGCGCCGGTCGTGGCGATGTCTGGATGTACCTGGGCAGCCAAGGTGACCACGGCACAGAAACACAAAACCACGGCCAAAAAGATCAAGATCCCGGCAGACGAGCTGCTGCTGTAACTTCCACGCATTGTTGTACCTCACTGATGAACGGTGATGTATCAATGCCCTTAAGCTGTTTTGATTTCAACTCAACTTCGTGCACTTTCTCAATGGTGTCCTGAAACCGGTTGATGTCGGTGCCTTGCAGGGCAGCCGCCCTACCCTCTGTCTCTAGCCCCCTGCCCGGCACTGGCCGTCTGAAGGCGTGTCATGGATCGGGCGCCGGTTCAGTGCGGCGGTCAGACCTGCGCGCCGACATGCAGTCGGTTAAATGCTCGTTAAAACGCTGACGACTGCGCTTTTCCGTTACAGTCGGAGCAGTTTTGCTGCGCCGCGTGCGTACGGATACCAAGATGCGGGGGAACAGCTCGCCTCCTTATTTCAATCGCTTTGCTCCGGCCGAGCACCAGCTCGTTGGTGATCTGCCTGGAAGACCTCATCACCAGTCGAGTTGGCTGACATTGAATCCAAAGGCCCAGTTATCTTCCTCATAGAACGTCGCCTCTATGTAGAAACGTATGAGTGGCTTGGATTTAAGGAATGAGGGACAATTAACGCCCTATTCAGGGAGAACGCGCGTGCATTCACAGCCACTCACACCGAGAGAGGTGTATCAGGTTCTGCGTGATATTGCGCTGGGACAGCAAGTGATGCAGCGTTTGGGTAATCTGGGCTGGACTCAAACGCAGACCGGGCTCATGACGGTCGAGGCCAATGGCTGGGTTCTGACCTTCTCCAACGACAGTAACAAGCTGGACTACTGCAATAGCTGCTACAGCCCGGATGGTCGCGAATACACCTTCGACTCCTCTCAGCGTTTCGGTACCGATCCTCTGGAGTTGCTCAGCACCTGGGAGCACGGTCAGCTCCAGAGGCTGCTGTCGTCACTGTAAGTCTGCGACGATCAACCCTGCTGAGGCTCTGAGCCCGCCTGCCCATGAGCGCTGGAATTGCCACAGGGGCCAGTAACTCGATAGCCTGAAGACAACCGACCGCCCGAGCACCGTGCCATGTCCAACCACCAGCCTCAGAATATTCAGCTCAGTCTCAGCCAGTACCGTTATCTCTATTTGACCTTGAAGCGACCTGCGATGACCTGACGCCGGGCGAGCCCTCGCGAGGGCTGGTTGTTATCCCAGAAGAGATGGAAACCATCGAGCTCGGAGTGGTCGTGATTGATCAACGAGAGCGGCGCGTTGTGGACAGTTTCTAGAGCTTTGTTCGTCCTCGCCTACATCCCCGACTCACACCTTCTCGGCCAACGAGCGGTTTGGATTAATCCGTCAGTCTTGGGCAATTCAGGAACATTTCCCATAAGGTGATGCATTCGCAGGCAAGCTCTCGAACGTCGAATGACTTGCCATTGCTCTCGACGCGGTAGCTGCATTGGAGTACCTCTCCACCGCCATCGCCTATAAACCACGTGGAGTAAAGTTTCTGTGGTTGTGAGATGGTTGGCTGGTGGCCGGAGCGCGGTGTGCGCATGAGCTTGCAGTGCTTGGAACCGTTTGCGAGATCTGTACAAATTCTGAGGGGCTCGTTCAGGTCGATGAACGCGTCGATCTCCCGAGCTCGCAAGACTGCCCCTGCTTGGTGGAGTGCCCAGTCCCTGACGTGATAACAGTGGATGAAAAACGATAGGACATCATCGAAGTATTCTTCCTCATCATGTGCCATCGATGAAAATACCCCTGCATACAGCCTCTCGATCCTTTTGAGGTAACGTTTGGCTCGGTTCAGTTGCTCCATGCATCCATCCTCAATTCACCGCCCACCTGGCTAACCTGTACGGGCTTTAAGGCTCGGGTCGGCCCTGTCCCCGAATCAGGCCAAGAAGCCGACGAGAATTCGACTCCAGAACATGCATGGCGTCCGCAGGAGTGACGTCCCATGCCTTTCCCAAAAACTGCGCGGTCTGACCTGCACTCCACGGCATGACACTGGCACCATCTACCTGCGCAAATGGCCCATCGCTTTCAGGGACGACCTGATCGCGCGGGAGTTTCTTGGCCAAGGCCTGCCCCGCTGCCGAATTGAAGGCTGCTGGGCCAATACTGAACCAGCAGTCCTGTGCTATTGCCGCGTTGAGCTCCGTGGTGGTTCCAGTGAACCAGTGCAGCACTGCAGTACCGTAGCCCGGATGATCGTGCAACACGGCCAGCACATCCTTAACGGCCTGACGCGAATGGATGCTCAGCACTCGACCGCCGAGGGCTGCGCACTGCGCAACGACGGCAATAAACACGCTGCGCTGTACGTCGTAACTCGCCTGAAAGCGCTTTGAGCCATCCAGGCCGACCTCGCCCACTGCCTTCACCTGTCTGATCTGCTCAAGCAGCATGTCGAGCTCAGCGTGACGGGCGCCAACGATCTCCGGGTGCAGTCCGGGAGTGATCAGCACCTTGTCGCTTCCACCCAGCACTCTGGACGTCGCGGTGAACGCACGGGGGCTGGTGGTGACAAGCCACGTGAACTCGTTCCTCTCCTGTGCCTGCGCATAAACGTCACGGGCATTGGGGTATAGGTCGAGGTGGCAGTGGAAGTCCATCAAAGTACGCCATCTCCAGTTAACAAGGCTTCAAGTTCTTGAATGCCATGCGTGAGCACTGAGCGATACTGTGGGCGCTCATCTACTGGAGCAAACGCGAGCGAGGCGCCCAGAAATCTGTCGATACCCTTAGACCGGGTCGTCAAGACAGCCTGTGCCACAGCCATTGGATCATCAGGGCCGCTGGACTTATCGCTCCCGACCAGGCTGGAATACACATACTGGGTGGCATCATTCCCTCCCGTCCATGCTCTGAACGCAGCGCGACGAATCATACAAGGTACGCAGCGTCCGCAGTGCGTGCGGTTATAGGTGCGGAAACGCCCACAGCTGGTCGTCTGCCACGCCAACTGCTGCAGGCGCACCGGATCAAGGCAGTCGTTCATCATTTCGCCCTTGGTCTTGAACCGATAGGGTAATTCCAGCTGCACATTCACTCCAATACCGTCCAGCACCTGCTGGAGCTTGGCTATGAACAGTGGGTGCGTCGTGCGAGTGCTCAAGCTCGATACGCGCCCTGGGACAAGCGGCGGATTCACGCAGATGAACCCGTTCTCAGGAATGAACAACGTGGGGCGAGGGTCGGCCAGCCGCGAGGTCGCCAGCACCGCGAACGCATAGAACGCCAAGGATCGGGCACGCGTTGAAGGTTCTTTGGGGCCCTTGAAGCTGATGCCGTGACTCCACTGATAGTGAGCTCCGTCGCCGCCTAGCAGTTGGGCGTAATCTCGCTGGCGCTGCGAGTCCTCATGCGCCAGTTGCGAGACAAACAAGGGACGCCGCCCTTGAGCTACCAGATCGAGCCCTCCGATCAGGCTATCAAGGCCTCCCGACAGCAACGACACGCAGTCCTGAGGTTTGGCAACGAACTTTCCTTCAGGTGGCGGCATGCCCGCGCCGGTGAAGATCAGCGTCCAGTAATCCCCGGTCAAAACTTTGAGCAGCTGTTCCAACTCGGCTCTGTAAGGCTCCCATCGCAGTGGTTCATGCAAGCCGACGCTGAGCTCAATCGTACGCGTCCAACCATCAGCGCTGGTCTTGCGCATCCCACACAGATCGGTTGCGCACACCGCCAGGCAAAACTGAACGAAATCCCAGGTGGCCGGGCTAGGCCGGAAGCCTTTGCGCTTGAGAGATCCATGCCAGCCCTTGGCAATGGTGCCAACACCCTCTCTCCGGGCGGACTTGAAGTACGAAAAGGCGCGTTCGCCCGGTTGAAGTTCAGCGGGCAGCTGCTCAGCTCTGGCACAAATTACCTTGATCATTCTGCAAAGATCTCCAATGCGTTCTGGAGGACGGTTTGCGCCAGGGTCTGGCAATCCAATCGTTGGCCTGCTAACCCTTCCATGATCCGCTCTACCTCACCGTGTACCCATTCCTGAACATCGTTTCGAAGCTCTTGCACCTGAAGGGGCGAATACTTCAGTTTTTCGTAGGTTTGGCCTAGTTGCTCATCGAGTCGGTTGCACACAGCGTTCCCGATTGTGAAACCGATGACTGAGTTGATTTGCTCATCGGTCAGGATGAAGACATCGACGTCTGGGTCTTTCTGGTACAGCAAGGCCATCGCGTCCGACCCTGCGTTGCGCATCGATTCATCATCGATGCTCCCGGTGTCAGGCATGACTTCCTTGATGAGTTCCAGCACCAGGTCTTCTGCCGAAAGATTCTGGCCACGCACGCGCTGCAGCCAGTCGATCGCTTGCTGGGTGCTGCCATCTCGGACGGCTTCGAGGAACTCACCCAAACGGCCGGCGCCCTGAGCAACCCCGCGCATTGTTCGCGCAGCTCGAGCCGAACCGCCCATTCCCTTATTGATCATGCTGCTGGCGGCACCACGGAGCGCGTCTCTGCCACCACCCGAGAGGTACTTACCCAGCTTGGCGCGAGCCGGCATGAACCGGCGATCAGGCGCTACATCACACTCCTGACCAGTCTCGGCATTATCGTCTTGCCCACCAGGCATGTCGTCGGTGCCTTCGGTTTCCGGTGCGTCGTCGCCGGGCCCTGCTCCCGCTGCACCGCCCTCCCCTTGATCCAGCCACTCTGGATCGAAGGGTGAGCCTGCTTTACCACCACTGCTCGAAGTTGAGGTACCCATCAGCTTGCATTCCTTAGCGCCAGATCGATTGCTTTCTTCGTATTGCCCGCTATTTCCGAATGTTCCTTCCAGGACTTGAGAACATCTGTGGCCCAGGACTGGTTGGCGAGAGAGGGGATGATCCCCGGCCCTACCGATTTCGCTGGCGCTTGGGCCAGTAGGACAGCGGCGCGTTTACCCAGGGATGTGTGCACCTTGCAGGGTTCAATTAGCATGACCATCTCGGTCTTATTCTTCCAAGAGCGGGAGGTGACGGTGCCCTGCCAAGCCTTCACCATGGCGAGCTCAGCCTGCGTGGTATCCAAGGCTCGGATGGCCTGGGTCAGTGGATCGTTACCGCTGGACGCTTTCTTCAACATGTCCCGAAGCTGTCGCGAAGCGGGTGTCATGTTGTCATCGCCAAAGTCTCTAGTAGCCGAGTCGCGACTGAGGTGAAGCAATGGGCGCAAGTCCCTAGCTCCCAGCGCAGGGGCTAGCTGCAGCCACTCCCTCACAAAAAACTCATCCGGGAAGTTATCGGGCAGCCCTGCTCCGCTGGCGGCAAGAGATTCAGCCTCGAGAAGAATGGATACCTCGCCGTCATTGTCGGAAGTCACCAGTGAGGACAGCGTCTTGGCGAGGTCTTCGTTGCAGCGTTCAAGCAGGTGCCATTTGGCTAGCGCAGGGACATCCAATTTGATCCCTTGAGGTGCGGCGAGTGACTGACGCAAGAACACGGTGTTCAGGAACCCCTTCATCAGTCGTGGGTTGGCACTGATTGCGGTGGAGTTGAACATGAGTGGCGCAAGCCCCTCGGCGAGCTGCATAAGCTCCTGAAGCCTCAGGTCACCATCGACCAGCTCAAATAGGAATTGGGAGGTGATGGTCTCGCCCTGCCAACTTTGACTCAGCCTTTTGGGGATGAGCCGCTTGGCATTCTCAAACTTGTCTTGCGCGAACGCTCCAGCTCTGGCCTCGCGTTCCAGCAAGAGCAGTACCAGATAGGCCTTGGCCTCATTCACGCCAAGACGAGGTACGTGCAGAGGTACTTGAATGAGCTTATCGAAGTAGTTAGTCGCGATGTCGTCGTTGATATCGGTTCCTTCAAAGTGCTTCTTGACCGCACCGCGAATGAAGTCATTGTCAGCAGCGATCACGAATGCCGTACGCTTGAGGAACAGCAGAAGGCGGATAGACTCTAGCGTCGAGATGGCCGTTTCAGGTAGGCACCTGTCGAGGTCATCGACAAATACCACCAAGGTCACCCCGAGCTCACCGAGCAATTGCTCCAGCGCATCGCGGAATGCCTGGATCTCGTTCGGAAGAGACATGGGGTTGGCCGGGTTCAAGATACCGAGCGATTTGAGACCAAAGTAATCTGCAGCCCCTTCGTCATCACTGCCCTCGGCGTCGCCACTTTTTGCGCCAGCCGCCTGGTCTTCTCCAGCATCCCCTGTTGAAGATTTGAACCAGCCCATGGCTTTGACGACTGCCTTGCCCACCGAGCCTATGGGCAGCCCGGTCTTGATGGTGAGCGCTGCCTCAGTACTGACCTGTACCAGCTTGAGCAAGTTGATCCTGCGCATCAGGTCGACAGCTTTGTTCCATAGTGTCTGATCACCTTTGGCTAGTTTGAGCACCTCATCGCCAACGATCTGCAGTAACGCACTGCGAGCGCTCTCAAAATCTTGATAAAGCCAAGGGTTGAACGTGATGACAACGTAGCGAGTGTTCTGGGTGGTGGCTGCAGGATCTGATTGGGTGGCTGTGGGCGGTGTCGCTGCACCAGTAGGCAGGTCGGCCAGGCGTGAAGCAATCATCTTCACCAAGGAGGATTTACCCGCGCCCCAGCCACCTGACACGCCGATCGAGATGGGCTCGCCGGCACTTTGTTTTAGAAGACTCGCGCACGCATCTGCGACTACCCCAAAATTTAGGTAGTCCGTCGTGGTTTCGTTATCGTGCCACATGAGCTAAATCCATTTTCTGAGGCGATCGAACCGTCGGCTACGCGGATCCATCGCGATAAGGGGCAAGGCCCGGATTGTAGGCAAGTAGATAGCTATGTGCCACCCACTTGCGACATCCAGTAAAGTCTTCCAATGAAAAAGCGAGTTGATGGGTACCCACTTAACGTCTTTGTGCACTGGAATGTGGTTGCTCGTATTGAAACCTCTTCCCTGGCTAAGAGAGCGGAGCTCGAAAAGCATCGAGAGCACAAATGTACTCCTGCGTGCGCACATCTTGTGACGCCGATAGAATCCAACGGATGACGTTGGCCGGAAATTTCATTTCATGAAGGATTGATGTCACTTAAATCATTCACGGGTGCATTGCGGGGGGCAGTACGAAGCACCCGCAATCTCGGTCAGCGTGGGTTTGGTGACGTAACGAGTCGCGCCTAACTGTCCAAGCTCAAGACCGTGAAATCAAGCATTACGCTGGACAAGCTTGATCAGCTGAGCCTGCGCCTTGGACTAAGCCCAATCACCCTCCTCACACTGACGCTGAGCGAGAGCACCGGTCAGCCGGCGCAAGAGATGGTCGTCAAGTTAAGTTCAGAGTTGGAAGACATTCACCAAAGTGGTGGGCTGTCCGAGTTACGTTTCCCTGCGTGAGAGTGCCCGTTAGCTAGGCCCAACTCATTGCCTGCTCGCAAACCGCGCAGGCCCCAGAGTTCCCCCATCTCGATCCTGCGAGCTGAGTTAGCGTTCATGGATTGATACCCCACACGCATGATCTGATGCAGAGTTAACCAGGAGGCGAGGATGCAACATTGTCGAGCAGTATTCTGAGTTTGGGCAGATCCGGGCTTGGAGCACCATTCTCATGAAGAGGTGCTCGCGGACTGAGCACGACTGGATGTACAAGTCAGGCTTTCCCGCACCAGCGATACGCAGTCGTTCATTCGGATTTATGAGCGCTCTGGCTTGGCGCGGATTGACGAGGCTGCTGCCTGGAGAGATGGTTACCCTCATACGCGGCTGACCGAATGGAGGCTTGCCATTGGCCATCGGCTTGAATGCGGCTTGCGCGACACATGAGCGCCGCCGGAGTTTTACCATTTGCCATTATTCCAGCCAGTTGCTGATGGGCTTGCTTCAGCGCGATGGCTTCGGCGGGTTTGAGATTAGACGTATAGAGATTCATGCTCACTTCCTCGGCGTCTTTGAGGGCCTAATACCTGGGCTTGGAGGTGTAGAAGCGGCTGCGCCATCGATCTTGCTTCTTTCATTTGCAATGGAGAGATCACACCGCAGTTGTTGATTCTCGGCTTGAGCAGACGTAAGCAGCAGCCTTACCTCTAATTCGCGCTCGCTACTTTTGGCTGCGGCCTCATTGAGAGCCTTTGCGTCCTGCCTAAGTGCAGCTAACTGCTCCTGAAGCTGCTCGGTTACGCCAGCGGACTTCGCTTCGGCCATCTTCAAACCTTGGATCTCGGCGGTCAGAGCCTCAATGCGGGCCTCATGGGCATGTAGTGTCTTGGTCTGCTGACGGGACTCTCCCAGTAACCGCTCGTTATCGCGATTCAGGCGTGTCAGGTCGTCCTGTTTCAGGGCCAAGGTTTCCTGAAGCTTGCGCTGCTCTACCTGTGCCTCGCGAAGCTGCGATTCGTGCCGACGCTGATCCTGATCGCGCTGTTCCTTCACAGACTCCCGGTAATGCTCCAGCGCGCCACGCGCGTGAACATGCTTCTCTTCGAGGGACTGGATCTGTTTATCCCTATCAGCGACCAAGGCTTCCAGATCACTACAGCGCTGGCTGATCCCCGCGTTGCGCGTCAGCTCGGCTTGGAGCGAAGACCGCGTGGTTTGAAGGTCAGCGGTTTGGGTTTCAATCGCTGATTGCTGCGTGTCCAGCTGCCGGCGCGCTGCGGTCAGCTCGGACTGTAAATTAGCGATCTGCCCCTCAAGTCCTACCCGTTGCAAATCAAAGGCTGATCGAGCCTGCTCGATCGACTCACCACCCTCCTCCATAAGCCGATCCAAAAGGTTTCCAACCATCGCTGAAAGCTCTTCGCTCAGGCGCTCCCGAGAGGATGGCGGGCGCGGATCGACGGATTCGATCTCTTTGAGATATCGGGCGATGGTTGTCTTCGACCCGGTATTCCCCAGTTCCACGCGCACGGCATCAATGCTTGGGTACGCTCCCTTCGCGAGTAGAGATTGCCTCGCTTTTTGCACCACCGCTTTGTTTATGCCGCCACGGGCCATGGAGTCTCCTACGATTTCATTCTGTGTTACATGTCATGTAATTACGTGACACATTATCATTAGAATGATAAATAAAAAATTCATTCTGTATAAAGCCATAATAGAAGTTTATGGCTTCTTTACCCTTAAAAGGTCTTTAGCCTGCCGGGGTAAGTGTGGAATGCTGGGATCACGCAGTTTTTTGAAGGCGAAAGGTGATGGACAAGGCTGATCGGTACCTCAAGGCAGGCACCCGGGAAAACACTCGCAAGAGCTACCGGGCTGCGATCGAGCATTTCGAAGTGACGTGGGGCGGCTACCTGCCCACCACCGGCGACGGTATCGTTCGCTACCTGGCCGAGTACGCCGACAAGCATGCAATCAGCACGCTCAAGCAACGGTTGGCCGCGCTGGCTCAGTGGCACATCACACAGGGATTCCCCGACCCAACCAAGACGCCCAATGTGCGCCAGATGATCAAGGGCATCCGTGTCGTGCATCCCGCGCAGGTCAAGCAAGCCGCTCCTCTTTTACTTAGACATCTCGAACAGGCTGTGAAATGGCTTGAAGCGGAAGCCGCTGCCGCGCTCGATCGCGGTGACTACAAGACTCTGCTGCGCCACCGACGCTCGATTGCAATGGTGCTGATCGGATTCTGGCGGGGATTTCGCGGGGACGAGCTTGCCAGGCTCACGGTAGAGAACACACAAGCCTATAGTGGTGAAGGCATCACGTTCTTCCTACCTCACACCAAGAGTGATCGCCTGCACGAGGGGACAACTTTTCAGACGCCGGCACTGACAATGCTCTGTCCGGTCGAGGCCTATATCAACTGGATTACCGTTGCAGGCCTCGCGAAGGGCCCAGTCTTTCGCCGGCTGGATCGCTGGGGAAATCTTGCGGACAAGGGCATCCAACCTCATAGCCTGATTCCCATGCTCCGCCGCATCTTCAAGGAAGCCGGACTACCTGAGGAGCTCTATAGCACCCACTCGATGCGACGAGGATTTGCGACTTGGGCATCGGCCAACGGCTGGGACATCAAGGGGTTGATGAGCTATGTGGGGTGGAAGGATATGAAGTCGGCGCTTCGTTACGTGGACGCGGGCATGTCATTTGGTGGGTTGGCCGCGCGGGCAGGCCCCGCCTTGCACGCTCCTAGGTAACCGATGAAGTCTTTGAGGGTGCTAATCTCGAGTATCAGTACTTCGAGCGATATCTTGTCGAAGACGTGAACAAAATCTTTACCCAGATATAGCGGCCCAGTGTTGACCGGAAGCGCTGCATAGGCATTGCGATCCAAGCCGCTCTGTATCATGTGCGAGCCAACGCTGCCCGAGAAATGCTTCGTACAGGCTTCTGCACTCCCCCGTGTACAACCACAAGTGAACACGCACCCTTGATATGTCTGGAGTCTGCACAGGCAGTGGTCGGGTGCATTCTGAGTCCAAAAACACCCTGTGAGGACACCGCATCAACTAGGTCTTCGAACCATATCAAAGCAGGTGGTTTGGAGAAAAATAACGCCAGCTATCGATTTACATCAATGCTCCGAGCGCACGTAAGCCAAAGGTTGCGTGGCACAATAATATCAGTGATCCTTCAGCCCAGGCGCCTTCGAAAAGACACAACTTTCTAGCGCTGAACCTATGGGATTATCCCGCTAATGCCACTCACCTTGCCATTGAGGCGGGACACGGACAAGGCGCACGTTTGCGCTTGGGGAGTCAGAATCGATATGGCGACATGTACCGCACCCAGTAAGGGCCACCGCTCCGCAAGCGCGGCAGCCAATTGTCCTGCGTGTAGAAACCGCTATGGCGGCTATGGAGCACGCTCGTATTCCTCCCCCTCGTACTCTTCACCGTCTTCATCGTCCTCTTCATCTGGTAGCGGTGGGGGGCGGACGTCACGTGCACTGCCTAGTGGGGTTCCGGAAATCTATCGTCGTCCGCTTTCTGAGGTGCCAAGCCTCGTCCGCAGCGAGGTTCCAGCTCCGGCGCAGTCGAACGGGCAAACCTACGACGTGTTCATATCTCACGCATCTGAGGACAAGGACGAATTTGTCAGGCCGCTGGCCAATGCGTTAATTGCAGTTGGGCTCAAGGTATGGTTCGACGAAATGACCCTTCGTATCGGGGACAGCTTGCGCCAGAAAATTGATAAGGGCCTGGTTATTAGCCGTGTTGGACTAGTAGTACTGTCCCCCTCGTTTGTCAAGAAGGGATGGACGAACTACGAACTGGACGGGATCGTTACCCGCTCGGTGTCAGGCGAACAGATCTTGCTGCCGATTTGGCACAACATCACCAAGCAGCAGGTGATGGATTTCAGTTCTTCGATCGCGGACAAGGTGGCGCGCAGTACAGCGGTGCACACCATTGATGAGATCGCTGCAGAGATCGCAGATTTGCTGAAGTCCAAAGATGCCCAAGCATCCTAACGCCAACGCATGCGCAGATCAGACTTGGAGATGATCGGGCATGCACGTTCGGTGCTGCCTGAAGCTGTCACATCTCTGCAGGCTAGGGACAGGGCCCGAGGAGTTGGCCACCGCTTGTCGCAACAATCGAGGCCCCTTTCTACAGGCCATGGTTACAAGGCGTTGGTCAGCCCCACGCCACAGGCGTGTCAATTCCGGAAAAATCCACCCTGCCCGCTCGTTGATATGCGAATACGGCTACTGGACGTAGCAATACTGTCCTCCTCCGTGATCCATGCTCGTCACTCTCGATCTAGGGCTGTCCCAAGCATAACGCCGGTGACGGTTTCGTCGCGCAAGGACGTTAAGCGCTAGGTACGGCATCTCCTCTCAGCCCAACCCTGGTCAGAAGTCAGAAGACGCGTTACGGGTCTGATCAGCCCGGTGAGCCGAGTCCCGTCAGCATCTAGGACGTCCACCTGTAGAAGATTCAACGGCCTTGTAAACCACTTGTCTTACCTGTTAACCACGTCGGTTTACAGATCAAAAAATAGGTTTACAGGCTCGACCTTCCCGACTCAAGCGGAGCCAAAAATCGACGTGGTCAATTGGCATGCGAGTCATTTGAGCCATCGTCAATTTGAGCATTAATGCTAGGTCAGCTGCCTTCGCCAAGCATACGTCACATGACGGGTTTGAGAGAGGCCCCCAGTACACTTCGATGCCCCGCTTCGCGCCTCGCAACACTATGCGCTTACCCACTGAAATTTGGCATTTTTTGGTGTCAAAAAATCGACCACGAAGAAAAACAATTTTCGCAACAAATATGAGTTGTAGGTGGTTCGAAAACTCTGCTAAAAACTGTCCCTGCTGGGTGTTACCACCCAGGTGCTCTTTAAACATGACTCAATATTCGGGCTTGCGGTTGTTGACCAGGAAACTGGTCGCCTTGGTGTTCTCCTTGGCTTTCTTCGTCGCGCAGGTTGTCGCTGCCCATCGCTCCTCAGTGCTTAGCGCCTAGAGTAATCCCCAAGGTTATCCGAGGGTTTGTCTTTATCCGTTGATGCGTTGTGGCGAAATGCGATGCGGCGGTAATGCGGCGGACGGCTTATCAAGGGACTTGATAAGCAGAACTGTGGTTTGTAGTGGCATCTTCAGCGTTCCTTTCGGCCCGGAATGCTTAGCGGCGGGGCAATTTCGCCTGTCGTTAGGAACATCAGTCATGGTTAATTTAAAGAACCTGGCGCGCCGCAAGGCTCGTCAGTCAATGCACAACAGTGAAGATGCCCGTGTCGTCGAGGTAGCTGCACCCCAACCTAAAGCAGGTCGGATTGCGTGGGTAAAAGCAAAGGCAGTGACGCTGCTGAAGTGGATCGCACGTATTCGTCTATGCATCTGGTTATGGGAAAAGGCTGTTGAGGGTTGGGATTTTGTCGAGACGGTAGTAATTCCATTTCTAGAGAACCTCCCATGACACAACAAACCACATCATTCGAATTCAGACGGGCCGGTTCTTCAGAGCCGGCCTATCATCGGAAGCTTGGACATGGATGCTCCGCTCTATCCACACTCCCCCATACACAGCATCAATGCATTGGCACGTGCTCTAGGAGAACCTGCTGAGAGACTTCTTGCGCTCGCTCAGCGTGCCTCCCGCTTGTATCGCTACGTGCCCCAAACAAAGAAAGACGGCATAACTCCCCGACACACTTATGATGCCCATGAGCCGCTGAAGACCATCCAGCGTAAGATCGTAGATCGGATGCTCCGCAAGGTTGTCTACCCACGGTATCTGCATGGCGGTATTAGAGATCGGAAGCTCCCTCGCAGCATCTACTCAAATGCTCGGGTTCATACCGGCGCCAAAAAGGTAATCCTTCAGGACATCTCCGATTTTTTCCCGTCGATCACCACCGAGCACATCCAGCGTTTATTTGTAGGCCTGTTTCGCTTCTCCGCAGACGTAGCTTCCTTGCTTGCGAATCTAGTCACCCGAGAGGGACAAGTGCCACAAGGGGCAAGTACAAGTAGTTACTTGGCGAATCTGGTTTTCTGGGATATTGAGCCGGCACTAGTCACTCGCTTCGAGGCTCAAGGGCTGGCCTACTCGCGCTTCGCGGATGACATCACTGTCTCCAGCAGGAGTCCTATCCCGGCAGCTGTTACCACCCAAGTCATTGCATCTGTCACGTGGATGCTCAGTCAGAAAGGTTGCTTGCAGAAGCGAAGCAAGTTGCACGTCCGAAAACGCGGGCAGGCTTTACTCTCAGGCGAAAGCGCAGAGGCAGTGACGGTTACTGGCCTGGTCGTGGACAAGCCAATTCCGGGGCTTCCTAAGAAAGCACGCCTGGCTATACGCGCCGCTGTGAAGCAACTGGAGGATCGAGTCAAAGGCGATCTGCGCCAGCTTAGAGCAGAGGATGAAAAAGAAGCGCGCCGGTTGATGGGACGCATCGGCAGATTGATCGCTTGCGGGCATCCAGAGGGGCAACGCCTGAAGGCTCGGGTTCGAGTACTACTGACGCGGGCACCACTTCTCGAGAGCTATGCAGCTGATGCCGAGCATCAGCCTCGGTTACCGGCCTCCAAATTACCCTCCTCGTATCCCGATACTCCCACAATTTCAGATCAGTAATCGAAGCCGGGAACCGTCAGGCCAAGTCACCTACCGAACTCCAGCATAAAGGACGATGGTGTCCGCATATTTCTAAGCGGACGTGATCGCCCCATCCCCAGGATTTCCATGCGCGAACGGAGCTCTGATCCCACACTATTCGAAGCCCAGGTCGTCCAGTATGCCAGAGCGCGTCTCAGTTCAAGCCAGCCTTGCCCGGTTGATTATCACCCGTCGGTCTACGTTCCAAGCTGCGCTAAAACCGACTTCCCAAGCTCATGGGGTGTCACCTTTGATACTTCTCTCCCGGAGGATGCCCACAATCGATTGGGGCTTTTTAATGAGACACAGAAGGTCACGCAGAGCATTGCGTCTACAACCAGCTCATTGCGGCCAGGCGGTTCGAGATCCCCAGCATAGAGGGATATAACTTCCCGGCGCCGATACGTGCAATGACCTACCACTTCAAATGTCCATGGATTGTTCAAGTACCAGGCTCGCGAACTGGTTGAGGTCTCGGATCTGTCGGTGGGGTTTGCGCTCTAAATGGAATCCCATGATTCCCGCAGCCCGTGGGCCGTCGCGATCACACCTTTGAGAATCGCCAATCATCAGCACCCGCCCTACTCCACCGGTAAGGCAATGGCTAGGCTGCACCCCCATTTGATTACAAACGGATTGGTAGAGGACAGGATCTGGCTTCACGCATCCCAGCTGATAACTGAAGGCATATCCGTCCAAATTTGGGAAAAAGCTTTTCACGATCGGGCCATATGGATAGGCAAGGTTTGAGCAAATCCCGATTCGGAACCCAGCTTTTCGTAGCAACCCTATGGCTTCGACGGCATCGGGAAAAGGCTGAATCGACGACAACTCCGTTTCCAGTACGAGACTCAACTCATCGAGCTTTGACGGAGTAAGTGCAATGCCCAGCTGCGACGCCGCCGCGTCCAGCGGCTGGTTCGTTGTCATCGCGAAATGCATCGTGTCCGAGGTCAGGGCGAGCCCCTGTCGACGCCCTTCACGCATCAGTTCTCGATAAGGATTCGTCCGCTGACCAATCCGCACAAGGGTACCGAAAGCGTCGAAGATGATTCCACTAATCACAACGGTTTGCTCATCTGGAACAGCACAGCTGCAATCATCACGGCCCCCCCTTTCCAAACTCATAAGGCGCGAACCACTGCCGACAGCGACATCGTTTTTCTACGACCATGATTGATCAAAACGTAGACCTTATTCTGCGTCTCGAAAAACATGCCGTCGCTGAAATCAACCAACGGTGACGAGCGTTGCCATTGGGCGATGCTGCTTTTGGTGGTGTTATTGAAGATGACACTGAGCATCAGCAGCATCACCGGCTTCTTTCCCTCCAAGGCCAACTCCTGAACAACCAATTCCGGCGCATCTAGGTCAAGCCAGACCCACTCATTGACGACGCAAAAGCTTCTGTCCGGGAACCTCGCCTGCGTCATTCGGATTGCTTCTTGAAGATCAATTACCACCCCAGGCATTACAGCGCTTGGGCCAATGATCTGTTCAATATCGTGGTATGACATGGGAACTCCTTGCACATCCATTGCCTTACCTCACGAGCCTGGTTCGTCAGGCATCACGGTCGCGCAACAGCGTCTCGGGTCATCGACAACACCACGGTCTGTTCAACCCCGTCGACCTCCTCAATCATGAAGATAAGAAAGCTCACGATGACGTATCGGTCGCCGGCAGTGGTGACTACTATGGAATAGCCATGCCGCTCTTCTAATGCTGCCGCGTCATCGGTGACGATCGTGTCACCGTTTTCAAATCGTTTTCGGGAGTCGAAGAAAATTGCTGCTTTGAAACCCAAACCGCAGGGACGGGCGTCTAGCAAATACCCGTGAACTTGGCCCTCGAAACTGAGCTTTGTGGCCTGGATCAATGAAGCTGGAAAATGCACTGAAAAAACCTCTACTCGCCCGCTTCAAGCTATTCAAAGCGTGACCACAAACTGGTTGTTGAAATCGACCTCTTCCCCTGGATAACCTCTTGGATTGGACACAAATCTGATTCCGTTGATCGTCTCATCGACAGCCACGTGAGTATGTCCAAAGATCCAGAGGTCAATTTTCATATCCAGGAATTCCTGCCAGTTGTTGCCGTAACTTGCCCTCAGATGCGGATGCTTTCCGTAGTCCGGCACAAAGTGCATCAATGGCGGGAAGTGAGTCACCACAACCGTTTTTCCCTCGAACGGTCGCGCGAGCTCGCGGTGCAGCCACATACGAGACTCTTGCGCGACCTTGCGAGTCTGGTGGGGCACGAGCTTTCGATACTGCGGCTCTACGCGAATGACTTTGTAGTCGTTCATGAGCGCCCGAGCCTCAAGCATCGCCAATGGCGCATTCCCGG
Source organism: Pseudomonas sp. JUb42 (assembly GCF_024807945.1). Taxonomy (GTDB): domain Bacteria; phylum Pseudomonadota; class Gammaproteobacteria; order Pseudomonadales; family Pseudomonadaceae; genus Aquipseudomonas. Next base: position 112,418 of record NZ_JANUFD010000006.1, read on the forward strand.
TACCTTCAAAATCAGCCCATCCGGTACAACCCAAGAAGCGGACACCGTCTATCACAAGCGTGCGCTGCTCCAGGAATTGAACATGGGCAGCCTGAGGGTTATTCAACTGATTGAGCGTTTTATTCCAACTCGATTTGTAAAATTCATGGTTCCCGGCTACGAGAAGTGTCTCTTTTGAAAAGTGGTCGCAAGCCCAACTGGAACTTCGGCCTTTGATGTTGATGTCCCCTGCCAAGATCGCAACGTCATACAGGGCGGGGTCGGGCAGCTCGATGGGCTGGAACTCGACATGGAGATCCGACATTACGAGAAGTCGCATGAGTCAGGCCCCGCCTTGATGGCATGTAACTGCACGCCCTAGCCCACATAGCTGGTCTAAGCACATGCCTACAATGAGCATGATCCTCATGAAAAAAGAAACAGGCATCTCACCCTCAATTTTCAGTGGAGATTAACGATGGACATGACCCCTGAAGATTGGATCTCTTTCTCTGACCAGGGCCCATCAAAATGTAAAGGGTCTTGCTCATTTCAAACCCATAGCTGTCGGTGAACGACCTTTGGAAAGCTGACCGAATCCAGCTCTCCAATCTGCCACCTGTTCGCACTATGGGCAAAGACGCTGGACGCGTAGAGCACGCATGGTTGCACCCGTCGCCAGCAACAGATTCGCGGTACTCGTTGGTCACCTCTATCTCGATCAGCATCCACTCCCTAACGATGCAGTACGGCTTCGCGACTTGTTGTCCTATTGCATGTTCACCAAACCTCAACAATTAGGTAATAGCTAAATCTCATGCTCCCGCGATCTACAAGCTCAGCTGTGAAGGGGGGGCGAAACCCAAGCGTCATAGCGCCATAGCTTTCGATTTATTGCTGAATTGACTCGCCCGAAGCCATCCACAGCACAGCGCTGAATCAGTCACACACATCCACCGACTGCACGGTTTACGGGTAAATTGATCCTGGTGCGGGAGGCATTCCCCCGCCGCCGCAAAGCGCCAATTCCAAGATCCGTTGGACAGAAGAGCCAAGAAAATGGGACGGGCCAACACCACCGTGAAACAGCCGCACCCCACCAGTCCGGCAATGATTACTATATACGGTAGAAACGGACTATGCAACGTGGCTTTATCCTCCCCTTTGAGGATCGCCCATGACCCTGAAGCTTGCGTTTGCAGCTGTGCTGCGAGTTCTTCGCAATCGGAAAGGGCTCTCACAGGAGGGGTTGTCCGAGGCAGGCACTCGTACCTACTTCGCAAAACTCGAAAAAGGGGAGTCTGGTATCACGCTGGACAAGCTCGACCTGCTCAGCAAGGCACTCGGCACCAGCCCTCTGACTCTGCTTGCGCTCACGCTAGCCATCCGTGAAAACGAGCCTCTTGAATCCATCCTGAGCCGGCTCACCGCCGAGCTTTCAGAGCATCAGCAAGCCGGTTTGTTGGAAGTGCTCAAAGCGCAACTCAAGGATGACGCTCTGGTAGTGCGTAAGCCCGGCAAGCCAGTCGACGAAACCAGACTGGATCAAGTGCGCCTTCTCAAGATCGAGGGTTTGACGCAGAAGCAGATCGCCGAAAAATTGGGGCTGCCCAAGCAGACAGTGCACGACTTGTGGCATCGAGAATCCGATGCATAGGGCGCTTGGTCATACAAACCAAGAGGGAATTTTCTAGAGCATGGATAGCAGAGTATGAGATGGAGCAGGTATCGGATTGGCTGGCGGGCAATTATCACAGCGGTAGTCTTTCTATTCGCGCTGCTCCAAGGTTTTTCGACGATCGTTGGGCCTTGGGCAGCTTACTTCTTCGCCCCTAGGTCATCCGATAGCCTGAACCCAAAACTGCTGGGCATGTGGCATGAGAAATTCCAATACCCCGAACCCAATGGAGTCGCCAGCTTCGAAGGCACTATCGAATATTTTCGCAACAAAACATACCGAATCAATGGCCTACTGAAGAGCACTGTCTTTGCTCCTTCATCATCTACCACAGAAACCACAAGCTATAGATTCGATGGCAATGGAGAATGGCAAGCCACTGATGACGAATTGGAAATCAAGTTGCTGGATGTGCAGGTTCGAGTGGCCAACAAATCGCTCACCAACATGAGCGTCCATGGCCTCTCACCCAGTGCTGAAGAATCCGCGATTGAGCGAGGTCTGCTGCTAGCCAGGTCTCAGCGCTATGACATTCGCAGCGCGAAAAAAGACGAAGTCGTGCTGGAAACAGGTGGTCTTCTCGCGGACAGCTTTGTCATCAAAATGAATCGTACCAAACAGATGTACATGAGGTAGCAGCGCCCCACTGCCACTCCACCCTACCCGTCTGTTGTTTTTGTTGGAAGCGCCCCATTGTCTGAACAGCTCGTCAAATCTCCGCTTGAGTGGATCGACGTAACCATCAAGCTACTCCCCTACATCGGCGCGTTAGCGCTGATGGCCTATGTGATGCTAAGAACCAATGCGATGTTCTATGTGGTCTACCGATGGCATCAGCTGCTCGGGGCGACGAAAGACTTCAACAGCAAATTTGCGCAGCGTGTGTGGGCAGATCATGAAGACCTACAGCGCTTCAATCTGTGGTTCGGACTGCAACTCAAGACCTCCAAGCACATGACCAAGCTGCTTTCGTGGCTGCAGCAACATGAGCTAACTATCGAAGAGCTGTGCCGGGCACGTCGCTACTTCGATGCAAACGAGCTTGCCTTCAGAATTCCCTCAAAACTCCGGCGCAGAGCTGTGCGAACCATGATGCAGTGCACAGCAGGATTTCTGCTCTTTTGGGCCTACGTGTTCACGCAAACTCCCTATGCGCTGCTCACGGTCAAAAAGACACATACCTCGTTCTGGGTTCAGCCAAACGAGGCCTTCAATGGCGCTGGCACTTGGTTGCCGTGGGACAGTGATGCCCAATGGACGGTAGACAATCAATACTGCCTATTCTCAGATGGCCTGGATCCGTTCAAAGATCAGTGGGACAAAGACGTTGTCTGCAGCCTGGTGCTGGGCACCTACAACCAAAAAATTGAAGACATCATCGGGGAGCAGTGGGCGATTGGGATGTTGGCGGGTGGTGCCGCAATCCTCTGTATCTTCTTTCTCGTGTTCATCATGGTTCGTGAGACAAACGCCACGGCTCTGGAGAAAAGAGTTGCCGAGTCAGCGGGGGGCGTTCGGTAGATTTACGTCCACCCGATCAGTTCGCTTTCACCGTCAGCTGTTTGGCAAGCCAGCTGGTTGAATTTCCTCACGCGGTGCGAGCCGAGAGGACGTGGGCCGGCTACCTGCCCGCGTCCGAAGATGTCATCGTGCGATACTTGGCCCAGTAAGCAGACAGCATGCCGTCAGCACCCTCAAACAGAGCAAGCAATACCCACTCGATGAGAAGAGGGTTTGTACCCCCGGACATCTGCCAAATACTGGGGGCGAGAGACTATTCGACGCGCCGTTAACCGTACCTTGGGCGTGGGTTGCAGTGGTACGAACGCCGGAAGTGCCGCGACAGGGTTGTTGCGGTAGATCGGCAGCCACTTGCGAATAATTGGTGTTGATGTCATGGCTGATGGCGACACTTGAAATTAACGTACCCGGTTGCAGGCATTCCTGCACGGCATGGGGCTTTGAAGGGCTTCGGTAAGAGCTTCGTTGGCGCATGTGAACCCTGGCGATAAGAGTGATCGCGTCCGCTAGAATATAAGCGGACGCGATCGCCCTTAATGCTGCAGTTCGGTAGGTGCGTTCTCCAGGCGCATACAAGGCTTTGGTGCTCCGGACGCCTAGAGGCTTTTCACTCCCCGCCTCCGATCATGTCGCATTTCGAAAGCCGGCCTTCGGGGGGGGGACGTGGCTGGGGTGAGACGATTCTTGAGCCAGATAATGGGGAAGCCAGAGCGTGCTAGCATCAGCCACTCTTTCACTTGACGTGTGGCGCGTCTTGTTTAGCTTGCTGCATTGCAGTTTCATCTACTTCCAATACGCGAGAGAAAAAAATCGTACTCTCGGACATTGGCCTTGGGAAAAGTTGATAATTCAAGTGATCGACGATGAACTTCAGTTGAGGTGGAAAAGCCAGATAGTCGAGCAGCTCTTGAGCGGTGGGACGCTCGCCTGACCACAGTCGATGAATGACCTTCCTGATCTTTTTCTTGCCATTTTTTTTATGAGATTCGGAGATGGTACTTTCGGTCAAGAACTTGCTGAGCGCCGAGTAATCGGAAATATGAACACCGTCAATCGGCTCCCTAGAGTAGGGGAGCGAGTTCAAAATCATCGGAACCAAAGTTAAGTCTTCAAGTTTTTTGCCGAACAGCGACTCTATAACCTCTGGACGGGCTCGCAAACCTTGCTCCAAACGCTTAACCTGCTTGACGGTGTCGGTGATGAATTTGCTGTATCGCAGGGCCGGGACTGCATGATTCCCGGACAACAGATTGTTTTTGCACTCAACCAAAAACAATGTGTCATCCATTATAAACAGCGCATCGTACTCATACTGAGCACCGTCGATGTTGAATTTAGCGGGTTTGCATGGGTAGCCGAGATCCCCGAGGAACGACACAACCTTGTCCTCAAAGCCTTTGCCTTTCTTGTCGACTTGAGTTTCAAGGGAGCCCAGCCTAGAGAACAGGACGTTGGGCACATTGCAGCTGACAAGGATTTCGGCCAGAAGAGAGTATTGGTCATCCTGCGATCGGATCAGTGGTGAGTCATACAGGTCACGGCTGTCAGTGCCGAAGGTCAGGTGGTCAATCAAAGTGGCAACGACTGATTGGGGAATCCGGTAATCAACCAGACCTTGTTCCAGCTCTGCTTTATCAAAGGTGACTAGGCCGGAAGCCGACGTTTTTTCCTTGGCTTTGGCCATGAGTTTCAACGCGCAGTAGCCACGTACCCACTCACGCAAAGTAAGGCCATGATGGCGATCTTGGTCAGAGAAAACATCGAACGACAGTATCTCCGACAGCGTCGTTAGAGTGACGCCCTCATCCTCGGATACGAAAGGTGCCCCCGAAAGATCGGGTACTTTCGCCCCCTTGGCCATGACAGCCTTTCGCAGGGTTTTACCTTGCAGAAGGCTATTAGAGTTCTGGACAGCCCAGGCATGCTGGCGCCGATTTGCCAGGAAATCATACACCTCATCTTCGGAAGGCGCGCGGTGAAAGAAAATGGGGTCTGGAAACTTTTTATAAATGGCCTCATCCAGCTTGGTACGCGGGATGCCCAAGGTTTTCATATCACCGATTTGTCCCCCGAAGAAAAGTGTCCTATTGCCGATATCCTCCAATGCGTTCCATGACACCGCAAAAAGCTGGATGCTTCCCGCTTTATACCGATGCTCATCGGTGGTCTGCACTTTCGTCGGGGCAGCGAGCTTGCCATTGAGCAACAGTTTGTGCTCAAAGGCCATCATTTTCAGGGTCAAGCTGAGTGTAGTGGCAGCGTTTGAGTAGGCCGCATCAATATTTACCTCTATACCCTCTGGCGTCTTGACCATTAGCGCTTCGGGCATAAGAAATCGCCGTTCGGCTCGGGCCTTGGCCTCCAACGCTACCATCGCTTTTTTGCTCAGAGCCTTCAGCTCTTTAAGCTCCCCAGCTGCGCGTTCGATGTGGCTCCAGAACTGGATATCCGCCGGATAACTGGAGATCTCACAGAGAGGTAGATTCGCACGTATCTGGTCGAAGCACTGCTCGATGATCTGTATTTTTTCGTTCAGGTCTTGAGCATACGATTGTGCTTCAGGGTGCCGATCCATGGAAGTGTCGTTCAGAAGCGAGGAATAGAACTGATTTCGCTTCTTGCGATCCGCCCGCATCTGGAAGCCACCTGGCTGTGCCATCTTGCTAGCGAAGCCTGCTGTAACGTCATCTGAATCGAGGTTTTGCAGCGCTTCAGTCGCTCTTTTGAGATCAAGCTTGTCTAGCGCATCTTTGAATTGTTTACGAGGATTGTGTTGTTCGGCACTCATGAGTCTTCCTTAACTTCCTATCATTCTGGGCACGCCGCAACCACTGTAAAAGCCCGTGCCATTTGGTGTTTCCGATAAATTTACACAACGGGTACGTGCAGTGGCGTATAGCCCTTGGGCTGGAATCACTTTTCCGGCGTGTCTTGTGAAGCAGCATGCGCGACTTAACTTTATGCTCGCTAAATGTCCTGCAGAGAGTACCCCGTGTGGAGAACTGGAGCACAGCCCCAACTCAGTCGTTTCCCTGCGCATGCTCATATCTGCGACCCTTTGCATCCCAGCGTTGCTGCAAACAGTCGTCACGATCACGTTACTGTAAGCGCACGGGGATTACATCTTACACGGGTCAGTCAGCCATCCACTATGCGGCGGCAACGCCTCGATCTCGCTGCCCTTCTACGTCGGCAACCGCAGCAGCACATCCTTGAGATACGCGTACGGATTATGCCCATTCATGCGTGCCGACTGGATCATGCTCATGATCGCCGCTGCCCGTTTACGGCTGCGCAGCGATCCAGCGAAGAGCCAGTTGGAACGGCTAGGCTCCCATGGCCTGATCGTATTTTCGACCGGGTTATGGTCGATGGGCACCGCACCATCATCCAAGTTCGAATACACGATGTCGCCCAACCGCCTTGTCGCGGTAAGTCGACAGCCACATAAGGATGACGTTGGCGTTAATGCCGTGCCGCAGGGCCACGCTGGCAATCGACACATTAGCTCAGGCATTCCTGGACAACCTGGGCCTTGAAGGGTTTGGGATAGGTGGTGCGCTGCCGCAGGGTGTTCCTCGAATCAAGGGCGATGGTGCCCACGTATTTTAGGTGGATACCATCACCCTTGATCTGGGGATTCTGAAGCGTGTTCGGCAGACGCTTACCGCATGACTACATTCTGCATTGACCATGTTCAGATCGATTCAATGAAGGGGCAGCCCGCTTAGAGAGATGCGCTAATGCCCGCCGCAAACATCAGCTTATAGGTTCAGATGTGAGAAATTTTCCGAAAGAACCAGACAGCCCGCAATCACTAAGATTGGCCTGCCGCAGGTCAGCGCCTTCAAGCCTTGAGGAAAAGAAATCTGAGCCACGCAAGTAAGAGCGGCGCATGTCGGCCCCAGCGAGATTTGCCCTTGTGAAGACGCCTTCATACACATGGATGCCTGGCCAAGTTGCGTACATACCGTCCATGTGCATAAACCGGCAATTCTCCAGATTTGCTCCAATGAAATCCGTGGTCAGCTCTGCCCACACGGAATTGAAGACACTGTTGGGCGCGTGCAGGCCTGCAAAGCTGAGACTTTCAAATTCCACTACAGTGTAAAGATGGTTATGCAGTTCTTGGCTGAAGTGAAACTGTTCGAAAGAAACCCCTCGCTTGCGGGCTACAAAGCCGATCGACTGGCATTTGTCCGCAGCCTCGATCAAAACGTTCAGTTGGGCATGGAAAAGCTCAGGCGTATAGAGAAGCCTGACGGGCTGCTTCCAGCTGCCATTTGAACAATTTCTTTCATAGTAAGCCGCGCATGCCCTGCCCTCCTTCGAGACATCGTTATAGTCGATCCCCATTTCTCGGGCCGTGATTTGAAGCCAGTGATTCAACTTGAGTTCACCGGCAGTCTGCCGTTTGAGCAACGAAAGCGCAGCAGAACTCACCGGCCGTATTGGATGAGAGGAGCGCTGCTTAGCGATATATCGAATGTGCTGGTGAAGCTGAGATTCGAGAAACTTCATGACAATCCCTCATCAGGTAATGGCGTCCTAGTCTCCACCACCTGAAAAAGGAAAGGGTGAGGGTCTTGCACACAGCGCTGGCGCGATTGCTTCACAGGATCTAGGACTGAAGGCCGCCAGGATGGCCCGTCGTGGATCCTCCGAAAAAACCCTTCAAAAGTCAATCCTACGCATACCACTGCCCGGCGACGACATTAGTCGATAGCGGTAGCATCGTCAGCACCCAAAAAATCGAGCCGAAGATATGCTTCGATCACTTGAGTCTGACTTGGAGACATCCCGGGCTGAGTGCGTAGCGCTTCGACGAGTGTCCGTGCATGATCACGACCAGTGATACGGTCTAACGCTGCCGAGGGAACATTAAGCACCCGTCTAGATACCCTGTCACCCTGCACTTCTAAAGAACCTGTGGAAACAGATCCCTCCAGAAAACGCAGAAGCAGAGGCGGATCGCTGAGAATCGGCTGGTATCGATCTCGTAGATGCTGCTCCCCCATCACCTCCACCAATATGTGGATCAGCAATTGCTGATCATCAAAATCGAGCAAGTCCTGCAGGCTCATCTGCATCACCTGCGTCGCCAAGCGCTGTTGCAAGTGCTGTACCGCAGCGACGTCTAGCCCCTCCATCTCCACTGCGTGAGGCAAATCGGTTCGAAGCCTTCTAAGTAGATGGCTTGCAGCCGGGATTTCTCTTGCCTGAATTACCGCTGAATGCAAAGCCTCTGCTCGTAAGGCTGGCGGGATGATACCTAGTAGGTGCTGAAGCGTGCCTGTGATCCGCCAACTGTTTGGCATCGAAAATGAGCCAGCTTCGTCTGCTTCAGTGAGCAAGCTTTCAGGGACACTGAGGATTGCGGACAGCAGCTCACCGGCACGCTCATGGGCAGTGTCGCTGGGCAGCCTGGCGATGAAATCTAGGAGCTCCCTTGCTTTGGAATGCCCGTCCTGGCGTCGGATTTTTTTTAGATCCAGCCATGCATCAGCGAATCGCCCGACGTCAGGTGCAAGCGCAATCAACTCATCGGCTTGCGCTCGGCTGAGGATCGTATCGGGGACGCCGAAGCTGAAGTACACCGGATGAAACTCCGCGCAGCTAAGGTTCATGTACCGAAAGCCATCGTAACCCCCGTAGTACTGGCGGTTGAATGCGGCGTCAATTTTGGGAAACATCCGGCACATTAAGGCACGCACACCTGAGCGCCTGAACTCACAGACCTCTCCCAACCATGCCTCATGAAAAGCGGATACCGGTCTCAGATCCTCACTCATGCCAGGTGCACCAGTGAACATTCCGGGGTGTTGTCGAATCTTCTGATAAGCGATTGGCTCGAACAGACGCAGGAATTCTAGAGCGACGAAATCGACCCAGTTCACTTCGCCGACCACAGCGGGAAACGTAACGCGCAGGATGTTGAGGATTCGCACGATGTCACGCGGCTTTTGCAGATACTGCTCGAGGCCGTCAAAGAAAACATTCTCGAAGTAGCGAGGGGCAACAGCGGGCACCGCCATAGCACTGAGTAATTTATCGAGCTCTTGGGAAAAGTGTGCATTGAGCTGCGCCTGGGAGATGGTGGGCAGATCGAAAGATGCCTGGACGATTTTTTCCAGATACGCCTGCCCGTCCGCACTCACTGCCTTGCCAATGGCCTCAGCGACAACGTCCCGGTCGAAGGAAAGCAGATAGATGACATTGGGGAAGTCACCCAACGCCTTAACCACTTTAAAGACCTCCATCATCTCTGACGGTGTCAGTCGGTCGATATCGTCAACCAGGATGAGAACGCGACGATTCGCCTTTGCTAAGGCACCGCTGATCTTTGCTTTAGTTTTAGGGACATCTACCGGCTTGCGCCCGAGGAGTTTCAGAAGCGGCGTGAGTACCTTGTCTAGCCAAGGAATGCTAGTCGAGTAGGCAACTGCCTTGGAGAGCATGCCCGCGTATTTCGCCAGCGCGTCTCCCGCATCCCGCAATGCTCCGCTTTCTCCGCTGAGCGCTTTGTGAAACTGAGTAAGAAGCTGACCAGCCAATTGATCCCGCCCGTTGAACCACCACGGGTTGAACTCCACGACCAGGGTCTTATGATCATTCTGCTCAGCCAAGTTGAACTTGATGAGATTCATGAGACTGGACTTTCCGCTGCCCCAAGGGCCGTTTAGAGCCATTACTACGCCGGTGGGGCTCGGGGTCTTGCGAATTGCATCGGTGAGAGCTTTAGCGAATGGATAGTACCCAAAGGCATCGTCATCAGGAGCAATGACAGCGCGATCAGCGTCAAGACTGCGCTGCGTGGACTCGTTTGGACAAACTGCCTCATCAACCCCTGTCATGTGTCTCTCTCCCAGCCCTCGCATACACGATGCCGCAGCACAAAAGAACCTACGTTCTCTGATTCACCCCGCTATGCCAAGTGATTTTCATGGCCGGATCGAATTATGAGTTGCCAGCTAATACTGCACTTGGAGATCACTGAGGCACGTGGCGCGAGCGGCTGGACGAAGCGCCAGCGGTGGGCCTCGGGTTAAGCAGCGTCTTTCGAGCCTTCTGACAACGAATACGAGGCGGCATCTTGTGACCTTTGATGCCCACGGCTTGCCGTCAGGTATCATGATGGCCTGTTGGGGCCGGCGACCCCTATGGTTATCAGGAGCTGTTCGTGCTGCAGATCAATACCGGTAAGCTGTATGCAACAGGGATTGGAAGAACCAACCAGCTTAGGGGCGTGCTCTACACAAATTTGAAGCTGCCTTGGCGCGATGACATAGTCACGAAAGTCGGCACGCTGCGCAGTACCGACGGTAGGACAGGCAGCCAGGCTTTGGTCTATGAACTGGAAGAGCATATTGAACAGGGCGAGGATGCTCCGGGAATCTTGGTGTCCCACACCGTCCAGTCCTACATGCAGGACTTTTCAGCCGTGGCCTCTTTTGCGCTCAATGCGATCGTAACGCCCGATCATGAACTGACGGCTCAAATGACCAACGGATCGCCGGGGTTGAGCTCCTATCACCCTCCTTCGCAGTTCCTTCGACGTTGCTTCGACTCTGAGCTCTACGTCCACCAATCAGATGCTCAGGAGCTAGTCGATTTTTGTGAACAACTGGTTGGCCTTGAGCGTCGTCTGTATCTTGGCGCGATGCGGGCAATCAAGACGTACGTGTCAGGCGTCCATCGCATTCGAGACGATCTGGGGCTTGCCTACACCTTGATAGTCTCCGCTATAGAATCGCTAGCACAAGAATTCGATGGCTACAGTTCGGCATGGAACGATGTTGACGAGCGAAAACGGGACGCCATTGATGCGGCACTTGAATCGGCAGATCCCGTCGCCGCACAAGCTGTCAGGGGCGCAATTTTGGCCTCGGAGCACCTTTCGCTCGGGCGCCGATATCGAGAGTTCGTGCTGAGTCATGTCGACGAGAGCTACTACCGAACGGGTGACGCTCTGGTTGGTCATCCCATTGCTCAATGCGAGCTGGTTGAAGCCTTGCGGCAGGCTTACACCTTGCGGTCAAAGTACGTCCATCAGATCCAGGCGCTTCCGCACGAGCTGACTCTTCCTCATGGCCACTCCGAGGTGAGCTATGTCAACCGGCAGCCGACACTTACCTTCCAAGGGCTTGCCCGCCTGACTCGTCATGTAATCAGATCCTTCGTCCATCGAGGCCCTAAGCTGGAACAGGAGATCTATGATTACAGCTTGGAACGATCGGGCGTCGTGGTGATGCAGTTGGCACCGCAGTATTGGGTAGGACATCCTTTAAGCTCTCCCAAGGAGGCGCCTAGACGTCTGGAAGGCTTCCTTCAGCAATTGGCAGCTGTGGAAACTCATAGTGCAGATGCTCAAATGACTGATCTGCGCCCAGTGCTCGCCGATATCGAACGCACCGTTGCGCAGGCACCCAAGCGTGATCGCCACGCTATGGCAGTCCTTCACATTTTGTTCAACATCAGCGTTCCTGAAGAGTGTCGATCGCCCAACTGCGACACAGTGCATGAAGCGCTACAACAGTATTTAGACACGTTGTCAGCCGAAGCCCTTGTGCTGCTGTGCTATGCCATCGATCCTGCAGAACTGTGGGATCTGCAAGTGCACCGCGAAGGCCACGACGACTTTTTCAAAAAGCGATCAAAGCCCAGCGGCTTACAAGTACCTAGGCTTTTCGAAGCGGCTATCAGTCTCACCCTCGCCGAGCGCTACCGCAGCGTGGGCGATATCGAGCAAAGCAGGGCTCTACTCGCTTTCGCCGTCAACAACTATCCTGGTCATGCAGGACTACTGGCCGCCGAGCATACATTTATGGGGGACGAAGCCTTGAGCTGGCGCAAGATCCTGCTTCCGAATGCGGTCGATGTCCCAAGGGAAGATGCTCAAGAGGCCCCAACGGAGAACGGGATTCCTCAACAATAATTTTAGATGCGTCGTCATGACTCAGTGATGCTTGGTACGACGGTCTTAGTCTCACAAGCCCGGAGCATCGGAAAAGCCGTCGTTCCGCATAGCGCTCGTCGCATGGCCGCCCTCGATCAACTCATTCACCTGATGTTGATTGAGGCGCCATACCGTAAAGCAGGCTGCACCAACGGCTCGTATTCGGTGTTCGATATGGGGTATGTGCCGCAGGGGCGACTTAGGTGTAAAGGGGTTGTTGGATCAAGTCTGAGGCTGAGCATTGAAATCAGCTTGCTTGTACTCAGCATTCCTGGCCAACTTTACTGCAGGCGGTAGATCGCTTTACTAGGCATATCGGCGTGACATAGCGTCACTCGTGGGCATGCAGGGCGTCCAAGATTGGCATGAAAGCGCCGTCTGGAGATAACGAGCGCTGGTGATGATATGTCCCTACCTTCAGGTGATGTCTCGACTCGACATCGCCGGATAACATTCAATAGCGAGCCCGCGACATTAGCCCGGCTAAATTGAGCAGCTACTCGTACCTCCAGTACCTCAAAGCTCCCTCCAAGCAGCCAAAGCGTCAGCCCCGTACTCTCTCTTCCATTCCTTCAACCGACTATGATTCGATCCCCGGGTTTCTACAACCTCACCTGTATGGGGGTTGCGGTAGCGCCTTAGCGTCTTAGCAGTGGAATTCGCGACTGAAGCCAACTTATCTTCTGATAACAGAACTTCAAACAACTCATCTACAAGAGACGGTGCGGCAACTGATGTAGCCGGTTTTAACAACCGCAGAACATCGGCGGCAGTGTAGTTGTATTGAGCTTTAAGAGCCACGAGCTCCTGATAAAAACGCATGTCTTTCTCGAGGTCTGAGCTATTTTCGAGTTTTTCGATCTGCTCAATGTGGGATATGTAATCCAGTATAGCTGTCATTGGTTCCCCCCTTGCCGTAATCAGCATTGAGATGCGCGCTGTGTTGACAATTAACTTACCCAGCCAGTGCTCAAATCTGGTTTACCATCATGCTTAACATCGCTCAGGCCACCTCATCTTTAACTCTGTCGGCCTGCACAACCTCCGACGGCCTACGATCATGTGGAGTCTTTGGCGAGTTGCGCTCAACACCGACATCTGACGACCTCAGATCAAGTTTGTCCTCGGGTTGTATACGATTGAAGAGTCGCAAAATACCTTTGTGACCATGAGCTTCATGTTCGTGAATAAGCTTTAGAATCCGTACCACTTCATCATCTGTATAGCCATATCGCTGGATCAAGTCGTCGAGCTTGCCGCTAAACTCCCGATCAAGACGGTAGTTGACATCGCTAGTCTCGAGCTTGCGCATCTCATCCGCGACACGGGCCAGCAGACTCTGCAGCTGCAAGTATTTCACGAACGGATGTGGTCGACTCATGATTGCTCACCATGTTTTTGGCCTGATTTGAGTGTAGCGCAATGCCCAGCTTGCTTAAAGACGTTCACGGCTTTTGTCCACTTTGAAGCAATAAGGTCTGCAAAATCAGTAAGTTGCATCGCAAACCTGCCACTCTGTCTAGGTATTGCCCCCACTACATGGCGAATTCTGGCCTGATCATGAGCCCCTTGGCGCCAAGCAATCTGAGGAAACACTAAAATCGCTCATAAAAATCAGAGAGATAGGGACATTAACTCCTCTACTGCAACAATCTCACATGTTGCATACGGACGCCGAAAATGGTGCCACTATTAGCTTGAAGCCTATGCCAAGCTCGCATGTTGTCAATTTATGGCAAAATCGTGCAAATGCGGATTTAAGATTTAGACACCTCGCGCCCATCGTTTTGACCACGTAAGAAAGGCGAACGGCGCGCGTGCAACCGCTCTATACTGGGTATCTTGAGGCGGTCGAGAAATCTCGATTTTTGCGTATATTGTCAGTGCTCAACACCTCGCCGCCTCAATGCAGCCGCTTGTGCCGATGTCGTCGTCCGACCGCCGGATATCACGATCATTCGACTCGAGGCAAGCCCTACCCGATCCGATGGGCGTGGGCATCCTCACGGCGACCTACACAGACCATCACTCCACGCATCGAAACACACTAATGGACAGGGTTGCGTTCAACCATAAATTCATTATTAAGCCTTTATAGGTAACCTATCCAATTGCGACTCCCTACTGGGTAATGTGCCCAGAGTGCGTGCTTTTTCAATACCTGGCAATTTCAAAGATCCTGGATCTATAAAACCTGCCTGCAATGAAATGCATTCTTATCAGGTTATCTATAAGCCCTTCACGGCACCTGACCTGTAGCACGTTGCCGTGGAATTTAGATTTCGGATTTGGCCTTTGACTTTGAGTGGGCTGGAGAGCTGGAGTTAAGCGTGATTTATACGTTAACTTCGATCTCGGATAACGGTGCCCATCAACTCTTATTAAACAGCCATTCCAGATGCAATAGATCTCCCGCAGGCAAACTTGCTACAGCGCTTCCCCAGACAGCAGTTAGATGATAGCGCTGGAAACATAGAGCCATCAGTTTGAGCTCGTCGCGATTCTTTGGAAACAGGGCCTCAGTAAAATGTAACTCTCGACGAAGCAAGTCCATCTCGCTCTCTGCCAAAAGATTGAAGGCCGTTCCGAGCAATAAATACCCGACTGCGAGTGAGCGCGGCGCCGCCGTCTCGATATTTTTGACCATCTGACTCACGGTAGGCTTGCAGTACCTAGGAGTGTCTAGCTTATCTCCCCTCATTCCTTTGAAAAACCACCGAGCGACGCCGCCATCACTAACGAGGTTGGGCTGATACAGGAAAAATCCGAGTATGAAGTACAAGCAATATTTCGACGGATGCTGCACAGAAGGTGTCGCGGGTGAGTTCGCTACCCAGTCTTGGATACGTCGCACTGCTCGGCAAACCCTGGTCTCATTCGAAGCCGATTGGTAACCGGAGCTGTGCCGAGACACTAACCCAACCCCATGATCAAAATGCCCGTTCAACGTCTGCTGTATATAGGCCTGCCAAGCACCGGCTGGCTTGCTCAAATGCCCTTTTTCCAGCTGTTGAAGAAGAACAGGTTGCCGATGTTCCGTGCAGACCGCCGCGCCACGGTCACGCCATGACCGCCTTAGCGCTGGGGCTTTCATCCCCATGACGTCGTCTGCCAGGCACTGAGCACAATAGCGGCGATTATCATGCTGCGCCGTTGCATTGGCCGGCAGCGTAAAGCGCTCAGCCAGGTGAACAGCCAAAGGTCTGGGGAAGACGTTCAGGAACGACTCAGATCGATACAGATCGTCGTACTCCAACTCTTTGATGGTCATGCCCATTGTTCGTGATCGTGAAGTCCCGAGAAGCGCGTTAGGATCCCAAGGTCGCGTCTGGCCATCTTGTTCATCGAGTGCTGATGGCCTCGCCCAAGGAGCCTCGTAGGCGCCCTCCCCAGCTGACAGCTTTGAAGATTCATTTTCCAACCGCAGCAGTCCCATACACCAATCTAGAAACCCTTGGTGGATCATGGAAGCTTGACCGGTGTTCGCGTTTCGATCGAGCCACGACCCTAATGTCTCGTCGTAAATAGGTGCCAGAAGATTCTGAAAAAGCTTCCGCTTTTTGTGGATAGAGCCCTGGGTCGTCTTGTTGCATGCGGCCGACATCGTGCTAGTCCGAATCGCGGCGGCTTCCCAGGCGTGTGTCTCGGGAGATCCCGAAGTATCGCCCACCGATGGCGTGACGATCGACTTCGCGGGCTCCAGCGGCCTGATTGACCTCGTGAAGCTTTGCTGCATGGCTGAGTTCATCTCGCCCTTCGCGATAATCGATGCCTTGGGCCCCGTGTGCACGTTTAGTGGCATATCAAGCGCAAGCTCTAGCTGAATCTCCATCTGGTGCACCACTGGAGGGCCAATGGGCAGTAGCAGTTGCAGCCCGCCAGAGGTTGCGGTCGGATAGGGCGTCCCCTCGCCATCATGGTCATCCATCGTTGGAAGGGCCGAAATATCGACTTTCAACGGTGAGCCATTCCCCCCGATCACCGCCTCAGTTAAGGCAGTTTCCATTCCAACGTCCCGACGAACCTTATCTCCAGCAGTGGCTTGCTCTGCTATTTCAACAGCCACCAGAAGCCCTTTGAGCACTGACACGGTGTTCCCGATCAGCCCCTTGGTATGTTCGTGCAACATCTGAACATTGATGCCCTGCGCCGTCAGAGGTGATTGTTTGAGTGCCATAAAGGACGCCGCACCGAGTACAGCCTGCTCCGCAGCAAGCGCCGACTCGCTGGAAGAAAGGATCGGGAGTTCGTTCAGCTTGGTGTCGGCGGCTAGAGGTGCGCTTTCGGAAGCAACGAGTCTCTCGTGGGTTTCCGGCGTTTCCGGCGTTTCGGGGATTTCGGGGGTTTCAGGGTTGTTGACGGTTTTGGGAGACGTGCGTGCCGATACCGTAGCATTAGCTTCTGGAAGATATGGAGGAAAACGGTGTCCTTGATTTGCGGCGATCACGTCTCGGACGAAGGTAAGATATGAGCGATCGCAGCTCATTGCCTCAAGGTCGAAAAACGTCACTTCTATACCCATAGCCGTGGCTTTATGGCCCACAGCCGTCAGCGGGTCATGCAGGCCGCAAAGCACTACACAATGACTGTAAGGCGGTTGCGTCAGAGCCTGGATCGAATCGAAAATCCCTTGAACTTTGGGCTGGTGTTTATGAAAAAAGTCATGAGCATCCTCGCAAATGACAGCCTCGTAACGCCTAAGCTGCATGGCCGCTTTATAGTGGCGCTCAACGCGTCGGCCCGAAGTGAGTGCGGCTGAAGGAGGCAAGCCCAAGGATTTCAGGACGTGGGAAGAAAAAACAAAGTCGGAATTGAATGGCATTCTCGGGACATAAAGCGTGCGCGCCTGCCTGCTGTCGAGCAGCGCTCGGAGACGTGAGGCGAAGGCACTGGTACCCGCCCCCGCCTCGCCTCGAACAATGAACAACCTGCCCTGTGCCCTATCTCCGTTCTGATTGATTAGCGCGAGAACGCGGTCGAGCGGCGCTTGGTTTGCAGAGCTGATAATCCAGCGTCGGCCCATGTTGATTTACTCAAGGAAACAGGGCAGTCGAGCTTCCAAACAGCTGTCCAGCAGCTCTTCGTCGATACATTCGTGCTCCAGTTCGATTGCCAGCTTGGCGGCACTGATCAGTGCCCGGACAATATCCCGGGTACTCGCCTGGCAATTGACGATGAGCATTTCCTGGATTTCCGGAGTGTCTAGTATGGACGGCTTGCGCAGTGGAATGAATCGAACAAATGCCTTGAGAAAGCGAGAAAAGTCTTCTCCTTCGGCGCTCCATTCGGGTACCTCCCACACCCCGAACCGAGAGCGCAATTGGGGATCCATCCCCAAGTAGGCCTTGAGCTCGTCAGTCCCAGCCACGACCAAGCTAATGCCAAAGTCACGATTGGCCATCGCGCGCAGGTATGTGTAATTGGGTTGCAGGAGCATGTTTTTCACGCCAGCCAACGCATTGCCTTCATCAAGAATGCAAACCGCAAGGTGCATTTGCTTGATCCTTTCTGCGATGCGATTGATACCGCTTGCAGTGCAAAGCGATTTGACTGATTCCGTAAACCCTAAACGGCTCAAGAAGATCTGCTGAAGGTCAATGAAGCGGCCATACTCAGACAGATCGATATTGAGAATTTGGGTGGAGTCAGGCGCGTTGAGCCGTGCCTCAACCTGCTCAATCATCTTCGTTTTACCGATCCCGCTGATTCCAATCAGCGCCATGCAGGTTCGGCTGCCCATGCGGGTCGCCTTGACCATCCGCTCGATGTCGGAGATAAAAGTCTGGCTGGTATTGGTTTTGATCCACACCGGGCTATCGCATAGCTGGATGCGCTCCGATGCATCAAGCATTGCCACCTGTTGAACCTTAGGAGCGAGGTGCGATAAGTCCATGGTTACTCCCCCTCAAATGGTTCAACGGGAACCGAGAAGTTGCGGGTGGCATCCTTACGCTTTTTCTTTGACCGCTCGTGATGAATCAGGAGCGCACCGTTCTTGTCAGCCTCGTTGATTTCGCGCTGCTTCCGCAGTGCAGGAATGTCAGCCAGAATGGCTTGCCTCAGCTGTTCAGAGCGTGCCAAGAATGCTTTCACCGCACGTTCGCCCAGCTTGCCTGCCCGCTTCAGATACTTCTGTAGGATCGCCTTGGCCGTCAGCGTACCAGTGGTCTTCTCGCAGCAAGGAACTTCGATCCACTGGCCTTCAAACCTTGCCAGGATACTCGACAAGTTCGCCGGATCGTATTTGACCCGAATAGGTTTGCCGATCATGTGACGCAGCAGGTTATTGGAGTAGCGGAAGCCGTTGACCTTGAGTCCGGTCTTGCTCATCACGGGGCGCTTTTCAGGCATGACCTCAATGATGAAGTTTTTCACATCGTGGACGTTGCGAGGAACAACAGGCCGGCCGTTTTCATCGCGCAGTGCTTCAAGCCAACGATCCCGAGGGGTCTTACCGTCCTCGCCTGCGGTGTCGTGGTATTCACACACCGCCAGCGTGAAGTATTGGATGAAATCCTCCAACGTCAGGACTTTGTGCTTCTCCGGGTTGTAGTCTCGATCCTTGCGAGTCCTGGACGCCGTTCCTCCAGGTAACATCTGAACGTACCCGATGTTTAGCGTGCCGAGCGCACGCTCACAGATACCGCCGTCTTGTTTTTGCGAGCGGTGACGCAGCTTGATGCCTTCTAGGGCGCAGGCAGCTACGAGATTTGCTGACCGAAACTCCCTCGCATTATCAGTCAGCAGCTCGTTGAAGACACCGTGGAACTCGTAATCGTGATCCTCCAGCCCCAAGCTCTTCATGAATGCGTCTTTGCTCAATACGGCATGCTTCAATGTGTGAGCAACGCTGCACAGGCTGGGGTAACGCAAGCTGACATAGAAGCCGAGGATCACCTTCGTCTTGGCACAGATGGCAATCGTGATCCATGGCCGCCCCACCGGGTGTTCGCGATCATAACGGCTGGCAAGGAATACGTCGGCCACGGTGTGATCGATCTGCACCTGCTCAAGAGGCCGGCTGAGTTCCCGAAACCCGTCCCGGAGTTTAAAGACGTCATCGGCGTGGTTTTTGCCATGCACCTGGACGTCCTTGCCATGCTCCGGAAGGTTATTCATCCGATCACATACCGTCTCATACGACGGCACGTCCTTGATCTTCAGTTCAGCGCAAACCGCCTGCACTCCCTTCCATACCGTACGGTATGAAGCGCCATGCCCCCGGTAGAGCCATACCTGATCCGCTATGATTTGCTCAACTTCTGGGGCTATCGTCTTGGTGCCTTTTTTGCGGCCCCGCTTTTTGCCTAAAAGACTGATTGGGCCAATCTCGGCATTGAACAACAGACGTATTTCGTAGTAGCGCTGCAAACTCAGACCGCACTCCTTCGCAGCCGCCTCGGCCGACAGCGTACCGGCAAACTGCTTTTCGATAATCTCGAAGCGATGGCGCGCCTTCTCTTTCTGTTCTGGGGTGAAGTCCTCTCCGAGTATCAATGCACGCTTCGCAGATTTCTCTGCAATCGTGGCCTCAGCGGCCCTGACTATCGTGTCATGCTCGACCGATTCCACTAGCGCCGGATTCACTAGCCTCAAGGTGTCATTGCGAAGATTTTTAAGGTGCAACTTGCGAGTGGGTGTGTCGATATCTTCAACGACCCAAAGTTGCCCTTCGAAGCTTACAAGTTGTTTACTGCCATCTGGGTTGGTATATGTGCCCATGGCACACCTCCAATTGACCCGTCGTCGCTCTCAGTGCGCAAGAGTTGCGATATCGGCGCGCTGTGACGTGCTGATATCGTGCTGCGAGTGGAGCGGCGTGCTGGTCGATAATTCCCTGACAATGCAAAAGTATGTTGCGCTGCCAGGGATTTGTGGTATTGGGCTATTCCGATGGAAAGCCCTCCGAGTGACTCACATGACCTTGGCGGGTCAATGGGTGATACCGCAGCACCTCACGCGAGAACAGGCAATCTAACCGCCGTGCCACCAACTGATATGACGGTGCTTTGATGCCGATTGCCTGGCACTCTGACCTGACAAGCTCCCAAAAGGCCCGCTTGCCAATGCTTTGCTTAAGTGAGGCCTGGAACGCGCGTTCCACTACCTCCTCCGTGTCGGGAGAGAACTCCAGAGGATCTTGGGCAAGTTCCATGATTCCGCGCAGCGACCTGGCGTCCAAGGACTTCATGTCCATCTGGACTTTGTGCGGCCACGGCTTACCAAGCTCCACCTCGTCAGTTTGCGCGAGTGTCTCTACTGACACAGGCGTGAGTACCGGCTTGGCTGAGTACGCAGTCATCGAGACCGGTTTGAACTCTGATTCACCTGAGTTGTTTACGCAGAGCAGGAGCTGGTCGGCCACTCTTAGGAATCTGAGTTTGGGAAGCAGTTGGCATGAAGCCGGGAGGCCTGGAAAATACTGGTTACCCGCAGTCCTCATGCTGAGGCTCAGAACTTTAGGGCCTCCGGTTTTCACGATTCTCAGCTTCGGTTGATGTTCATTAGCCATGATAAGCCTCATCAGTTTCGCTGTTAGGTAGAAGAAGTTGCCTAGGTACGGCATTCATCACTATCCGGTTTAAGCAAACTTCCTGATCAAGGCTATGTACATCCAACCATTAATGGCTTTACGCCATAACTGCCTCAAATTACATAGCCATGTTTGAGGTCTAGCATCTAAATTTTTGGCGTCAAACCAGAATAAATTCGTGAAATTAACTAGCTCATGAATTTCAAAGGGTTGGGTCTGAAAATTTTTGCTTGGTATGGAAATGAAATTACGAAAACACGCGGTTTTTTTTCGTGTTTTTTGTTCGGAGGGGGGATGGAGGCGGAAAATGGGGCGTTCAGGGGGGGGCGGTTTTTAAGGGCTGGTCACACACATAGCCCCAGCTGATTAACCCGATTCCACATGCCCTATCCCTGGCAACAGCTCAACCCGCCTAAGCGCCTGGCTTATGAAAACGATACTGTCCCTTGCCTCGATGCTTGGCTTCATACATCGCGGAGTCTGCAGCACGCATGATCTCTTCGACGCTGCTCCCGCTTTCAGGCAGACAGGCAATGCCTATGCTTGCGCCCAACAGGAAGCTGTCTTGGTCCGCTGCGACTTGCTTGACCAGTTTCTCGGCGACTGCAGCAACGTCCTCGCGGCTGTCAACGCCTTCAATGATGACTGTGAATTCGTCCCCGCCAATCCTCGCCAATCGGTCATACGGTCGTAAACACGCATGTAACTGAACACTTACCCAGCGCAAAGCCTCGTCGCCACGGTCATGGCCAAACTTGTCGTTGATCTGTTTGAAGCCATCCAGATCGAGGAATAACAATGCTCCCAGGCGCCCTGTGCGTTGATTACGCGAAATGGCGGCCTCCAATGCCTGCATGAATCCGCGGCGATTGAGCAGCCCGGTAAGCGGATCAGTGATGGTCATGACTTCAAGCTTGCGGTGCAGCTCTCGCACCGCTGACATATCCAGCGCCAGGACCGTCATGGCCTGCTGCCCGTCCGGCAACGGCGAGCATGACAAGGCAACCGGGATGATCTGCCCATCGCGACTGCGCAGATTGGCGTCGTGTAGACGAAGATTTTCGCCGCGCTGCAAGTGATCCAGCCACAGCGAGGTCTGCCAGCTCTCTTCATGAGGTGTTTCGATCCACGCCTGTAACTCTGTGCCCTGTAGTTCATCGCCGGCGCAACCGAGCATGCGCGTGATGGCCGGGTTGGCGAAACGGATCAGACCGTCGCTGTCCACAACCAGAATACCTTCGGCGGTATTGTCCAGAATCGAGGCGTTGAATGAGCGCTCGCGCTCCAGTTGCTCACTGGTGCGCAGCAGACTGCGCCGGTAATGATCATGCTCCAGTAGAATCCGTGCCTTATGCAGCAGCATGGTCGGATTCACCGGTTTGGTCATGAAGTCTACCGCGCCGGCTGAATAGCCTTGATTCAGCACAGCCTCGGTCTGGCGCATGCCCGAGACAAAGATGATCGGGGTAAACCGGCTATTGGGATCAGCACGCATTCGCCGGGCGACTTCAAAACCGTCCATGCCCGGCATCTGAACATCCAGCAGCGCCAGGCCAATTTTCCCGGTGGCCATGACTTCCAGTGCTTGAGTACCGGAGCTCACACAGCGAACGGTTCTGCCGAGTTCCTCAAGTAACTCCTGCATTTCCTCCAGGTTTTCTTCCTGATCGTCTACTACAAGAATTTCCAATACTTCTTCTTGCACTTGCAATGCGCACCTCCATGTTCATAAAACCCACTTGCCATCGGGCCAGTCGCTGGACAGATGCGAGCCAATGCCGCAATAGCATAGTACTGGATACGCTGGGCGTCGCCTTTTCGAGGTGACCTTAAGCCGGTTGCGCGCTCTGTACGAAATCAGTTTGCCTGACTACGCTTCTGATGCTGCTAAGCGAGCCAATCCCATCGCGTATGACCGTTGACTCCTGTCGTCTAGCAATTCCCAAGCGCCAACGGCGCAAGACGATAATGAGGAACGCCCCATGTCGCTGCATACCTATTCCGTTAATGATTTGCTCAACTCCACAGAACGCACCCAGGCGCTTTACAAACTGGCGGCCGGAGCCAGCGTGATCGTAGGCACCATCGCCTCGATATTTGCCTGGATTACCACGTACTGGGGAGCCTCGATAGCCTTGACGGCTCCGGCGGCCGTGGTGGTTTATTTGTTCATGGTCAGGCGGGTTGAACTCGATCTCTGGAAAAATAACCTGGTGCGTATTGTGCTTGGAATCTCACTGCCCAATATCAATGGTCGTTGGAAGGCGACTGTTCAGCGCCGCAATCGCAATGGGCAAGATCTGCAGGATTCGAATGACGGAGAAATGTATATCTTCCAGACCTGGTCAACACTGGGCGTGCAGTTTGAGACCGAGTTCACCTCCTCCCACAGCACCGGAGGTTTTTTAACCCAGGGCGGGCATCATTTGGTGCTGACGATTGAGTATCAAGCGGATCTGCGCGACCCATACAGAGATAATGTGGACATACAGGCGCATAAAGGGGTGTCGAAATTCAAAATCCCCATGAAAGATGATGGAGAGTTTGATCTGTTAAAAATCGAAGTGCCCTACTACACCGATCATAGGGAAACCGGGATGATCAAGCTGGAGCGCATACTGGTTGCGGACAGTTGAAACCGGCAATTAAACACCTCAGGACCGGGAGAGCGGCAGACCCGCCCTCCCCCTCATATGTTTTGCGGGCTTAATGCGGTCATTGATCAAAGCGCAAATCCACATAATCCACCGACGGCGGATCGCAAGGGTTGTCCATTTCCTGCATGCGCCAGAACTTGCGTGCGCCGGTGATCTTAAAGGTGTATTCGCCGTCGCGGACACAGGCCTTGCCCCCGGCGAGATAGGAAACCTGGGTGACGATGCGGCCCTTGAAGGTGAAAGTCTTGGCGCTGACCGAGGTGATGATGCCATCGACCATCAGCTTGTCACTCGTCTCGTTGGACGTTTGCTGACCGCTAAGGTAGAGCGTGCCGTTGCGCTCCTCCACCGTGCCCAGACCGGCTTTGTCCTTGTCCCAGCTAATCCATTGCAGGGTCATTTTGTGCTGTCCCAGCAGCTTTTTATAAGCGCCCTTGTCCTGGATGACGGTCGGCCCGGCGGGATCGGCAGCCAGTAGTACAGTGGAAGAACATATCAGTGCTGCGCCAAGGGCGAGCGCGAACTTGCCAATCATAAGCGGGGAATCCTTATGCTTTGATGATGGAGCCGGTTCAGTCGTGGGTTATCACCCCGGTCATGGCGGTGAACTGACTTTGTCGATTGCGTAATTTATCGAGGACTTCAACGGGCGTCGATTCCCGGAACACCACCATGTGACCGACTTCACTGCCACCTTCGGTGACCCGTTCGATATCGTTGATCATCCAGGTCTTCAGCTCTTCGAGCGTGATGCCCAGTTCCTGCGCCACTCGTTGCTTGAAGCGTTCAGCGTCGTACTGGTTGAATTGATCGTTGTTCATCAGGGGGCTCCTGCCTGGCTTGTGAAGTTAAGGCCACGTTGAGGCGCCACAGTTCACTATCGCTCAGGCGGCGCCGTTATTAACCCCCCCTTTAGTCGTGGACCGAAAGACTCGTTGCGTTTCGTCTACATGGTCTAGTCTCTCCACCAATGTCGACTTTCGGTCGGTAAACCTGCCTGTAAGGAAGGCCAAAACATGCAGGGTTGTAGCGGACAAGTGGCTCCTGCCTCCCAGGACTTGTACCCGAGGAAGTTCAATTTCAAGAGAGATTTATGCCTCCAGCCGACGTAAAAACTGCAGCGTTTTTGGCCCAGAAGCCTGGCCATGGTATGCCTGACCAGGCTTTGCTCAGACGATTTGAAATAGCTTCGATATGGCTGTGCAGTGCGGCGATTGTGGTGGGCCTTTTGGCATTGATGGGCTATTTACTGGACGTTTCCGGCCTCATACGTTTGGGCGCAGGGCTTCAGGGAATGTCGCCTCTTACTGCGATCGGCTTGATCTGCGTGGCTTCAGCCAATCTGCTGGTGCATAAATCAAAATGGCTGATGTGGAGCTGCCTGGTTGTAACCTTCACCATTACCACTGTGGTCCTGATGAGTCATGTGCTCATCGGCCGGGACGTGGTCAGCCCATCGACCGCCGCCCTGTTGTTCCCCCAGCGCTCAGCGCCTGTTGGCCTCACCTCGATCGCCACGGCGACATGCCTGACGTTACTGGCGTTGTCACAGACGATGCGTGCAATCGGCAAGCACAACATCAGTGAATGGCTGGCGGCCGCTACGCTGGTTATTGCCGGGCTGGGAACCCTGGGTTATGTCTACGGCGTCAAAGATCTTTACTCACTCTATCCCTTCAACACCATGGCCCTGCATACGGCCCTCGCCCTGCTTTGCCTGGCCGGGGCTACATTACTGACACAGTCCAGGGGCTGGATGGCAATAGTCGTTTCGGCCAGAAGACCCGGTTCAGTCACCCGACGGCAACTGACACTGACCGCGATGTTGCCGGTCACCGGCTGGTTGCTGATCTATGCGGTCAATACCCAACTCATAGGGGCCGCGACCGCGATCGCCCTGGTGGTCGTTCTGATGTTTCTTCCATTGGTCGCGCTAATCATCAGGGACGGCGTCATACTTGCTCGGCTGGACGACGAACAGCGTATCAACCAACGTCTGGAAGGCGATATTCGGGCAGCGTTAGAACTTGAATTACATGAAAAGCGCCAGGCTCTGCAAAATGAAACCCAGCAGCGCAGAAACGCTGAAGATGCGATGTACCGTGCCCAGCGCCTTGAAGCCATCGGCCAACTAACGGGCGGGATAGCGCATGACTTCAATAATCTGTTGATGGCCGTGTCCGGCAACCTTGAGTTTGTCCAGCGTAAACTGCCAGCCGATTCTCCAGCGCTCAAAAATCTGTCCAGAGCGGCTCAGGCAACGGAAAAAGGGATCAGGCTGACGGCCCAATTACTCGCCTTTTCCAGAACCCAGCGCCTTGATGTAAGAGCGGTTGGGCTCAATGAAATCATCAAGGCGTCAAAGGAACTGCTCGGCAATGCCCTCGGCCCCCGGATTGATGTAGAAATCACGCTGGCTGATGAGGAGATCTGGATACAGACAGATCCCCTGCAATTTGAATTGGCCATCGTCAACCTTGCATTGAATGCACGGGATGCCATGCCAGACGGTGGGAAATTTTCCATCAGTGTCGGCAACGTCTCGCAGGTCGAATCGACGGTGGAGGTGGTGGTCACTGATACCGGTATCGGAATGACTCCGGAAGTCGCTGGAAAGGCCGGTGAGCCGTTTTTTACGACGAAAGAACATGGTAAAGGCAGCGGCCTGGGGTTGGCGCAGGCTTATGGTCTTTGTCGCCAGAGCGGTGGAGATCTGCGCATTATCAGTGCGGTCGGCAGAGGCACTACGGTCGTACTGTCCATGCCAAAAGCAGAGGCTGGCGCGGCCCAACCCGTGGGCGCAGATGAACCGCAACCCGGCAGTGCGATGGCGGTTCCCCTGCCGGGGCAAGCTATCCTGGTCGTCGACGATGACGATAATGTCCGCAGCGTAATAACCGAATCACTCAAGTCGCATGGGCATACGGTTTATGAAGCCGCCAATGCCGCTGCCGCATTAACCATCCTGGAATCCCATAGCTGCGCCATCGCCGTCATGGATTTCCTGATGCCGGGCATGAACGGAGCCGACCTCGCCAGAAAAGCCCGAACGATCCAGCGCGAGTTGCCGATCATCTTTGTCAGCGGCTTCTCGGATACCCTGGCCCTGGACTCTATCTTCAACGCCGTTGTCCTGCGCAAGCCTTTCGAACTCGAACGGCTGCATGAGGCGATTGGCAAGCTGATCAAGCTTGATGAGCCTTCCGTCAGGAGTGAACTCCTTTAGGAGTCAAGCAGCCCTCACACCACAAACCGGCTTACCAACTGATTGAGATTGACCGCCAGCTTCGACATCTCGCTGCAAGCCACGGCGGTCTGGCTCGCCCCCGCTGAACTCTGCGCCGCCAGTTCGCGAATGCTGATCAGGTTGCGGTCGACCTCATGGGCCACATGGGCCTGCTCTTCGGACGCGGCGGCGATGAGGATATTGCGTTCGTTGATCTGGCTGATGCCCATGGCAATCTGATCCAGCGAGCTGCTGGCTTGCTGCGCGACATCGAGGGATTCGGTCGCCAGTTCCTTGCTGGTATTCATCGATTGCACGGCCTGTTCTGACTCGCCCTGAATGGCCGTGATCATCTGCTCGATTTCTTGCGTCGACTGCTGGGTGCGGTGGGCCAGCGCCCTCACCTCGTCCGCAACCACGGCAAAGCCTCGCCCCTGCTCACCGGCGCGTGCGGCTTCAATGGCTGCGTTGAGCGCCAGGAGATTGGTCTGTTCGGCGATGGCGCGAATGACCTCGACCACCTTATTGATGCTCTGTGCCCGGTTCGACAGGCCTTGAATCTGGTCGCTGGTGTTTTCCACGTTGCCGCTCAGCTTTTGAATCGACTTCAAGGTCTGGGCCACACGATCCAGGCCGACTTCAGTGAATCCATGGGTGCGTTTTGACTCTTCAGAGGCCGATTCGGCGTTACGGGCGACTTCGTCCACCGCAGCGCTCATCTCGGTGACCGCCGTAGCGGCCTGATTGACTTCATCGTTCTGCGCCACCAGACCGCGGCTGGACTCTTCTGTGACTGCGGTCATTTCTTCTGCCGCCGAAGCCAGTTGAGTGGAAGATTCGGATATTTCCAGGATGGTGGCGCGCAGGTTCTCTTGCATTTGGGCAAGCGCCTTGAGCAGCCGCCCCGCTTCATCGGTTCCGCTTACCAGAACCTCTCGGGACAGATCGCTACCGGCAATGCGCTCGGCAACGGACAAGGCATCGCCAATGGGCGACGTGATGCTTCTGGTCAGCATGATTGCCAGGCCGATGGTCAGCAGCACGACCCCGGCAATCAGGCCGACAACCAGCCAGAGTCCCTGGGAATAAAGACTGGCGGCGTTGTCGCCTGCTGCCGCCGCGCCCAGGTTATTGGCGTCGGTCAGCTCTTTGATCTGCCCTTCCATCTTCGACGTTATGGGCCGGATACCGTTGACGTTCAGGTTACCTATCGCGGCCAGATCCCCGCTCTTCATGAGCGGCCCAAGCAGATCCAGCTGACTGGAATAGGCCTCGGCCGAGGTCTTGACCGCCTGATAAAGCGTGCGTTCCTGATCGCTTGTGATGAAGGGCTCATAGTTAGCCACGGCATCCGAGAATGCCTTGCGAAAGCCCGGGAAGGTCTCGATGGTCTTTTGCATGTCCTCGCGTCCGGCGATGGCCCGCTGGACTTCAAGCCTGAGTCGCATCACCCCGGCGTTCATCAGTGCGGTTTGCCGCACGCTGGGCATCCAGTTGGTTTCGACCTCCTTTTCCGCTTCGCGCAGATGGCGCATCTGCACTACCGCAACGACGCCAAGCACAAAAACCAGGGCAATGATCAGCGTAAAGAACAGCGCTGCACGTGGGGCTACGTTGAGATTTCTAAGGCGCATACGGGCTCCTGACTTCCATGGAAAAGGTAGACCTGTAAAAGAACTATCGACGCGTAATCCAAATCTTTAAGCAGCGTAGGCGGATTTTCTTCGATGTGCCTGGCGGCAGCCGACTGGTTGGCGGGAGTAGACGCTGTGGTGGCAGTTACAGCGTCTGGCGAGCGGGAATCAGATAACGATGTAGTCGTTGCGCTGAACCACACCGCTGTGCTCGCCTTCGACCAGATGGATATAACGACCGTCTACCAGGTCGATCGGCAGGCAGTCATCAATATCCATCACCGCATCGGTATGAGGCTTGCTCCATTGCGCAAGCATCCGCTGCTTGCCTTTGGATTTGGCTTCGTTCTTGTCTTTCGCCACGACCAGAAGATAGTGATGCGCTTCGCCAAAGGCCTGAGGGTCATAGCCGCCCAGATTGATGAAATACAAACGCGGCGACCC
Organism: Pseudomonas sp. JUb42; assembly: GCF_024807945.1. Lineage (GTDB taxonomy): Bacteria > Pseudomonadota > Gammaproteobacteria > Pseudomonadales > Pseudomonadaceae > Aquipseudomonas. The sequence goes on from NZ_JANUFD010000006.1 coordinate 141,046, forward strand.
TGGCCGGGGAGCCAGCAGGCTGATTTCCACCTTGAAGTTCTCCACTCCATCGACGGCCATCCAGGCGTCGATATGCAGCCCCGCAGGCTTGCCGAACCAGCTCTGGCGCAGTTGCGGATAGGCTGCCTCCAGACTTGTGGCAACAACGAAGGCGACATCATGAACTTCAATCGCAGCCTTGGGATGTTTGCCGCCCAGCATCACAACAAAAAGCATGGTATTCCCTTGGCCAGGTGTTACGCGTAAATACGGTACAACTATTGAAGCCGGCTGTTGGAGCGGCGCACGATCTTGATCGAGTGCTTGAGGTTGGGCTTGCGTGTCACGCTGATCGGTCGTTGCGTGACGGTATCGATGGTGATGTTCCAGAACCCGGTGCTGGGCACCACGATTTTTGCCGGAAACTTGTCGAACGCTCCGCCGTGATAACTATGACGTCCGCCATTCTTGAAGCTGCGAAAGTTGGCGTCGTTCATGAGTCGAATATTGCAGGTGTTCGAGCACTCGATGACGACGATATCGTCTTCGTTCAGGTGCTCTCGCTGGTGAATGAACTTCATGGAGGTCTCGGCTTATATATCGCTGACGGGCAAGGATATCACGACGATTTCACGCCCTGCGGCATAGGCCTGATTCCATGACACTTACTCCAGACGAAACGCCATCACACTGTCCCCCAGCGTCACCCCCATGGCGCCGTGACCACCGGCAGCAATCACCACATACTGCTTGCCGTCCCGGCCTATATACGTGGAAGGCGTGGCCTGCCCGCCTGCAGGCAATTCAGTCTGCCAAAGCAGCTCGCCCGTATTGACGTTGTAGGCGCGAAAAAAGTTATCGGCGGTCGAACCGTGGAAAACCACCCCGCCTGCTGTAATCAACGGCCCGCCGTGGGCCACCATGCCTACTGGTAGAGCAATGGGAAAACCGCCCGGCAGAAAACTGGTCTTCAGGTTTTTGGTGGTGCCGATACGGCGCAGCCACTGGGTCTTTCCGCTGTTCAGGTCAACGCCGACCATGGTACCCCAGGGCGGCGCGATGCAGGGGATATCCAGTGCGGAGACGAACTGCTTGATCCGGATTGCGTAGTCGCCCTCGAAGTTTTCGTTCCAGTACGGTTTGCCTTCTTCGGTAAACAAGCGCTGCTCGGCATTGGCAGCGCTACGTTTGAACAAGGTGTAACGGTAGGCCAGGCGTACCGGAGCGGCGATCAGCAACTGCCGTTGCGGGTCAACCGCCACAGATCCCCAGTTGAATACGCCGATATTGCCCGGAAATACCAGGGTTCCCGACTCGGTGCCGGGCGTCCACGGATTGCCGTCATAGCGCAACTTGCGGTAGCTGATGCGGCAGGACATCTGATCGAAAGGCGTCAGCCCCCACATGGCTTTTTCGCTGAGCGGTTCTGGGATGAAGTTGAGCCGGGATACCGGTTGACTGCTGGCAAAATGTTCACCGGCCACGCCGCCCTGGGTCGAAACCTTGACCTGGTCCACCGGAATAATCGGTTTACCGGTTAGTCGGTTGAGCACGAAAATATTGCCGGTCTTGGTCGGCAATACCACCGCCGGTTGCTTGCGGCCCTCCTCGCCCAGATCGATCAGCGACGGCTGCGCGGGATTATCGCGATCCCACAGGTCGTTGTATGAGGTCTGGAATTTCCACTTGAAAGCACCGGTTTGCAGATCCAGGGCGACCAATGTGTCGCGGAACTTCTCGGTGTTACTGTCAGGGTCACGGTTGCGCCCCAGCTCATCCGGCGAGGCGTTGCCAAAAGGTATGTAGACCAGACTATTGCCCATGTCGGCGCTGAGGGTGCCCCAGGCTACGGGCGTGTCCTGGGCGTAGTCCTGATCAGCAACAATGGGTTGAGTGTTCTGCGGTTGGGCCGGATCGAAGTTCCACACCAACCTGCCGCTGAGCACGTCGTAGGCCCTGATCACCCCGGACGGGTTGCCCGCGTTGTAACCGTTGTCCATCACCGACCCGCCGACAATGATCAGCTTGCCTGCTACCAGGGGGGCGGCCGTCTGCATCAGGGCATGGGGACGGATCTTGCCCATATTGGCGCTCAGGTCGAGGATCCCGTTCTCTGCGAAATCTTCGCAGGGCTTGCCGGTGTCGGCGTCCAGCTCAATTAGTTTGGCGTCTGCGGTAGCAGTAATGATCCTTTTCGCACACTGCGCCGTTGCAGCCTGGCTGTCAGGTGCCGCGTAGTAGCTGACGCCCCGGCAGGTCTGGTGCTGCTGAAGATAGGAGCGAATTTTCTGCGGCGTGTACTTCCAGTTCAGGTGACCGGTCTGTGGGTCGAGGGCGTGCACTTCGTTATGCGCGGTGCAGAGGTAGAGCTGGTTATTGACCTTCAGCGGCGTCGCTTCAAAGGTATATTCGCCGGCATCCTTGTCCGGATCGCGCAGATCGCCGGTGTGATATTCCCAGGCGAGCTTGAGGTTTTTCACGTTGCCCAGGGCAATCTGATCGAGTCTGGAGAAGCGTTGGCCGTCGTTACTGCCGCCGTAAGCGGCCCAATCGTCCCCTGCTCCACCGGCCACCCCGGCAGACGGCGGATTGCTGATTGTGCCCAGCTGCGGATAGGGGTCGTAGAACAGCAGGCCAGCCACCAACGCCATCATCAGCAACACGGTGCCGCCGAGAAACGGATGAAAGCCCCGTCCGTTTACCGTCAGCCGACGTACCACCGGCGGCAACGCCAGCCACAATCCCAGCAGGGCGAACACATCACCGCGCGGGATCCACTGCCACTTATCGAAGCCGACCTCGCCAACGATCCACGCCAGAATCGCCCACATCAACAGGGCGTAAAACGTCAGCGCTGCCCTCTTCCTGAGGAACAACAACGCCGCGGTCATCAGCACGCCTGTACCGATCAGGGCATAGGCTGGAGTGCCGCCAACGGCCAGCAGTCCGCAGCCCATATACATAACAGCAACAGCCAATATCGCCATGACGATACTTGTGAACTTCAACACCATGAAGCGCCCGCCCTATTGGAAAACTCCTACGCTGATGGCTCTGACCTCCGAGGACTCAGGGCGTTGCAATGGCGCAAGGCGAGTAGAATCGCCGCCACATACTTCCAGACCAGGAAAACCCATGGAAAACACAACGGCAATCAAGATCACCATTGAAGAATGGGACGGTGACGGTGCGATCCGCATACCGGATCAGGCGCTACAGGAGTTGGGGGTCGACGTCGGCGATTCGTTGTTCCTCATTGAGGAATACGTGGGCACGCAGCGCTGCCTGGTTCTGTCAAAGACTCCGAGGGTGCCTGATCGCATCGATGAACTGGTGTCTGCCTTCGACGAAAAAGGTAATCCTCAAACCTGAGACAGGATGCACTCGAGCAATCCCGGAAAACGCTCATTGAGCTCTTCGGTTCGCAACGAGTTCATGTGTGTGGTCCCGACATTGCGGGCCTGCACCAGCCCCGCTTCGCGCAAGACCCGGAAGTGGTGGGAAACACTGGACTTGGGGCGACCGCCATCCAGTTCGCCGCAGGATGCCTCGACGACGCGCGACAGACAACGGACGATGTCCAGGCGCACAGGGTCGCTCAGGGCGTAAAGCACACGCTCGAGGACGAAGTCGGATGGGGGTGGATGTTTGAAGGCTCGCATGGGGTCAGATAATAACGGGGGGCTTCAATTTACGCCATAGTTCGAATACTATCGAACAAACGAATTACCATCCCCTCAGGAATCTACCCATGTCAGCACTGTTCGAGCCGTTCACCCTCAAGGACGTCACCCTGCGCAATCGCATCGCGATTCCACCCATGTGTCAGTACATGGCCGACAACGGCATCATCAACGATTGGCACCATGTGCATCTGGCCAGTATGGCCCGGGGCGGCGCAGGGCTGGTGGTGGTTGAGGCAACCGCCGTGGCACCTGAAGGCCGTATCACCCCTGGCTGCGCCGGCATCTGGAGCGATGCCCATGCCCAGGCGTTTATCCCGGCGGTGCAGGCGATCAAGGCGGCCGGTGCCGTGCCGGGCATTCAGATCGCCCACGCCGGGCGTAAGGCCAGCTCCAATCGGCCCTGGGAAGGTGACGATCATATCGCCGAGTCCGACGCCAATGGCTGGCAGACCATCGGCGCTTCCCCTATCGCCTTCGGTGCTCACCTGCCAAAAGTGCCTCGGGAAATGACCCTGGACGACATCGCCCGGGTCCGCCAGGACTTCGTCGATGCCGCGCGTCGTGCCCGTGAAGCCGGTTTTGAATGGATCGAACTACACTTCGCCCATGGTTACCTGGCCCAGAGTTTCTTCTCCGAGCACTCCAACCAGCGTACCGATGCCTACGGCGGCAGCTTCGACAACCGCAGCCGTTTCCTCCTCGAAACCCTGGCCGCTGTACGTGAAGTGTGGCCGGAAAACCTGCCGCTTACCGCACGTTTCGGCGTTCTTGAGTATGACGGTCGTGACGAGCAGACCCTGACCGAGTCGATTGAACTGGCGCGGCGCTTCAAGGCCGGTGGTCTCGACCTGCTCAGCGTCAGTGTCGGTTTCACCATCCCGGAAACCAACATCCCGTGGGGCCCCGCGTTCATGGGCCCGATCGCTGAGCGTGTGCGCCGTGAAGCCGGCCTGCCGGTGACCTCCGCCTGGGGCTTTGGTACTCCGCAACTGGCCCATGAAGCCATTGCCAATGGTCAGCTGGATCTGGTTTCCGTGGGTCGCGCCCATCTGGCCGATCCGCACTGGGCATACTTTGCCGCCAAGGAACTGGGTGTCGACAAGGCTTCCTGGACCCTTCCCGCGCCTTACGCGCACTGGCTCGAACGCTACCGCTGAGTGGTTCGCCGGATGCCGCCGCCAGGGCGGCATCTTCGGCCCAAGCCGCTTCAATGAGGGACCCGCGCCGGGAACTCTCCCGCAAAAGGCTGTTCTAGACGCCTTCACCGTCGATTGTTAGGATCGGCGGTTTTCCCATATTCAATGGAGCAAGCCATGTCCATCCAGCAAACACACGGGCATGTCCTGCCCGCGCGTGCCGCCGCCAAAATGGAAGCGGCCATGGCCGTGGGCAGCTTCGCCATCGGTACCGGCGAATTCGCCATCATGGGCCTGATGCCCGACATCGCCAGCAACCTGCACCTGAGCGAACCCCAGGTCGGCCATGCCATCAGTGCCTACGCCCTTGGGGTGATGGTTGGTGCGCCGCTGCTGGCCATTCTCGGCGCCAGGTTGCTGCGTAAACACATGCTCCTGTTGCTGATGCTGCTCTACGCCTTGGGCAACCTAGCCACGGCTTTTACCCCGACTTTTGGCAGCCTGATTGCCTTTCGTTTTATCAGCGGCCTGCCCCATGGGGCCTATTTCGGCATCGCTGCGGTGGTCGCCTCAAGCATGGTGCCGACCGACCAGCGTGCCGGTGCCGTGGCGCGAGTGATGATGGGCCTGACCCTGGCGATGCTGCTAGGCAACCCTGTCGCGACGTTCCTCGGCCAGTTTTTCGGCTGGCGCTCGGCATTCCTGCTGGTGGGGCTGATTGCCGTCTGCACCATCGCCCTGGTCTGGCGTTTCGTGCCCGATCGTCATGATGAACCGCGCAGCGACCCACGCAAGGAGCTGCGCGCCTTTACCAAGCCTCAGGTGTGGATGGCCCTGTCCATCGGTGCCATCGGCTTTGCCGGGATGTTCTGTGTCTTCAGTTACCTGGCCCCGACCATGCTCGACGTGACCCGCGTCAGCCCGCAGATGATCCCTTTTGGCCTGGCAGCTTTCGGCATCGGTGGCATCACCGGCAATATCATCGGTGGCAAGCTATTCGACCGCATGCAGTTCCGCGCGGTGGGCCTGATTCTGGTGTGGTCGACAGCGGTGCTGCTGTTCTTCACCTTCGCTGCCGGTGCATTGTGGAGCGTGATGCTCGCCATCGGTCTGGTCGGAACCATGGTCGCCCTGGCAGCCCCCTTGCAGATCCGCCTGATGGATATCGCCCACGAAGCGCCAAGCCTGGCGGCGGCGTCCAATCATGCGGCGTTCAACCTGGCCAATGCCCTGGGTCCCTGGTTCGGCGGGATGGCGATCACTGCCGGACTGGGCTGGACCAGTACCGGTTATATCGGTGCGGCGACGGCACTGGTCGGGCTAGGGCTTTATCTGCTGGCGCGACGGATGAAGGGTGGGGATTGAGGCATTCGTACCTCATAAGTCGACACCCCGGCAGACACAGCGCTGGATGGCCTGGACCATGTAAACGCTGACCGAGCGTTGGGAGATACCCAACTCTTCAGCGATCTGCGGATAAGTCAGGCCATTGACCCGGGACAGCAAAAAGGTGGCCTTGACCTTGGCGGGCAGCCCATCGAGGAGTCTTTCAATCGCGGCCAGGGTCTGGAGCATCTGGGCCAGATCCTGAGGCGACGTCACCTCGGCGTCTTCTTCGTGTTGTAAAGCCTGCAGATAAGCCCGTTCCAGGTCCCGGCGGCGCCACAGTTCATAGATAAGGCGCCGGGAGATGGTCGTAAGCAAAGCCCGGGGCTGATGGATCGGCAGTATTTCAGGGCGCGAAAGCAACTGGATGAAAGCATCGGCAGCCACGTCTTCGGCGCTGATACCTTCGTGCAGAGAGTGGCGCAAGCGGTTGCACAGCCAGTTGTAATGACTGTTGAACAAACCGCCCACGTATTCAGTGTGAGTTGCATAGGTGCCGGACATGAAGGCTCCTGAAAATGGGGTGTGCTGTATGTCCGGTGTTCCGGTGGCGTGATGCTAGCAAGGAAGACTTATTCTTTATAATATTTAAAACGAATTTTTATATTCCTTAATTGAATTAATGTTTGCCTATTACCACGCGGCCACGGCGCCATCACTGCGTGGGTCGCTACCCCCTTCCAGCAAGCCATCCGGGTGACGAACGATTGCTCCTGCATGGCCCATGCTTTCGTCGTAATCCTCAAGAATTTGCAGATCATGGCCGCGTGCTTTCAGGCTATCGACGCAGTCGGGTGAGAAGCGCGCCTCCAGTTTGAGGTTGTCGCTGCTGTTGCCCCAGGTCCGCCCCAGCAGCCAGCGCGGTGCGTCGATGGCGGCCTGGGGGTTCATGCCGAAGGTCACGATGCGGCTGAACACCGCACTTTGCGACTGCGGTTGCCCGTCGCCACCCATATTGCCGTAGACCAGCGTGCGCCCATCGTCGAGCCGGGCCATGGCCGGGTTGAGGGTATGAAAGGGTTTGCGTCCCGGCGTCAGCGGGTTGCGTGCGGTCGGGTCGAGGGAAAAGCTGCAACCCCGGTTCTGCCAGTTCAGGCCGCTGGTTGGCAGCACGATACCGCTGCCAAACTCATGGTAGAGGCTCTGAATGAAACTGACCGACACGCCCTCGCCGTCCACCACTCCCATCCATACCGTATCGGCAGGACCGACGCCCTGGCCCCAGGGCGCGGCCTGATCGGCATCGAACGCGCTGGCCATGGCATCAAGGCGTTCCGGGGTCAGGAAGCTCTGAGCCTCATGCTCCATATAAGCCGGATCAGTGATGTGGCGATCGCGAATGGCAAACGCCCGCTTGGTCGCCTCAACGCAGGCATGTACGAACGGCGCGCCCAGTGCGTCCATGTCCGGCGTCAGCAAGCGATCCAGTTGGCCGAGGATCAGCAACGACACCAGGCCCTGGGTCGGCGGTGGAAAGTTGTAGACCTGCCCTCGTGAATGCTTGAGGACCAAGGGTTCGCGCCAGTCGGCACGGTGGCGTTGCAGGTCTTCCAGGCGCAGGGGGCTGCCCGCCGCTTCCAGCTCCTGGGCGATGCTGTGCGCCAGGTCGCCACGGTAAAAGTCGCTTAGCCCAGCACTGGCCAGGCGCTCAAGGGTGTCGGCCAGGCGCGGGTGCTTGAAGCGTTGCCCGGTCAGCGGCGCTTGCCCATTGAGCAGGAACGTCGAGGCGAAACCGTTGACTGAGGTCAGCTCCGCCTGTTTGTCGAGGGTGCAGCGACTCTGGCTGGCGGTGACTGGAATACCGTCCCGAGCGTAGCCAATCGCATCCTCAAGCAGGCGCGGCAGTGGCAAGCGCCCGCCCAGGCACTCACTTTGCCAGTCAAATGCAGCCTGCCAGCCCGAGACGGTGCCAGCCACCGTATTGGCCGCCAGCCCGCCGCGAAAGGGAATGCTCTGCAAGCCGCGCTCGCGATAACCTTCCAGCGAGGCCCCCGCTGCCGCTGCGCCGCAGGCATCCAGGGCCATGGGCTTTTCCCCCGGTTTGGCGATGAGCCAGAAACCATCACCGCCCAGGCTATTCATGTGGGGATAGACCACTGCGATAGTCGCCGCAGCGGCAATCATCGCTTCCACAGCGTTACCGCCTTCGCGCATGACGGCCAGGGCGCTTTGCGCCGCCAGGGAATGTGGCGCGACGGCCATGGCTCGTGTGCCTCGGGCTGGATTGAGAGTATGCGGCATCAGCGTTTCCCGGAAGATTGAACGATAGATTGATGGTGCAGAAGACTTGCTGTTTCGAAGACCGCCTCATCAGCAAAACGTGACCCCATTATCGACAGCCCCACCGGCGCACCATCGATCCGCTGCCAGGGCATAACCACTTGCGGCAGCCCTGCCAGCCCGGCCAGGCACAGCAGTTTTTGCGAACGCGCGCGGGTATCGTTGACCTCCTGCGCAGATGCATCAAGCCTGGGCGCGACACCCGGAACCGGCGGCAACAGCAGCAGATGATCTTCACTCAACAGCTGCGTCAGCAGGCTTTGCGCCTGGCTGCGTACCTGTGCGGCGGCCAGGACTTGTTCAGGGGAAATCAGGGCCGCAGCGGCAAAGCGCTGGGCGACATCGATACCGAACTGCGGCGTCGTGCGCTGTACCCACGCACCATGTTGCTGCCATATCTCTGCGGCCTGCAAGGTGCGCAACGCCTGGGCCCAACTGTCCAACGGCAACGTGCCGGCAGGCAATCGTCGATAGACAATCGCCTGCTCCAGCAACCAGTGTTCGAACGCCCGTTGCACCGGCTCATCCAATAGATTGATCACATCCTCGCTGACCAACAGTTTTACGCAGCGCGAGGCAGAAACCGCAAGGCGGCTGTGCAGCAGGCACTCCAGAGCTGTGCCCAGGGTGCCTGCATCACGGGCGAACCAGCCGACGGTGTCGAAACTGTGCGCCAGGCTAAAACAGCCATGGCCCGCGACCCGCCCGTGGGTAGGCCGAATCCCCCACAGCCCGCAATAACTGGCCGGCAGGCGAATCGAGCCGCCACAGTCAGTGCCCAGGGCCAGGTCCGCATGCCCTGCCGCCACGGCCACTGCCGAACCGGATGAAGAGCCACCGGGCAAACGCTCGGCATCGACGGGGTTGACCGGAGTGCCGTAGTGAACATTGATCCCGGCCAGGCTGTACGTCAGCTCGTCGGTCACGGTTTTACCGATCCATTGGCAGCCCTCGGCCAACAGCATGCGCACGACCGGGGCTGTTTCTCCGGCAATGGACTGCTGCGCCAGCCACTGCGGATTCCCCGCGCCACAGGTCATGCCGTCGATGGCAAAGACATCTTTCACGGCCAGGCGCATATATTTCAGACGCGGTTCATTAACCACTTCGACGGGTGACGGCAATTCTCCAAAGCCGTCGGTCACGAACGCACCGTGCAGGCCCGGCCACAGGTACGGGTTCACAGGCTCATCCCGCTGACGTGAGCGGCAACGATGCGCCAATGGCCGTCCATGCGCACCCAGCTTTGCGTCTGCCGCCCAAGCTGCGCCTGCCCTTCGCGGCTGAACACCATATTGGTCACGGCAAAGTCCCGACCAAAGCTGGTGACAGAACGTTGCAGAATCTTGCGCTCCAGCCCTTTACCGGGACGGGCGCGACGAAACGCCTGGATCGCGTCGTAGCCGTATAAATGCTCCCCGGCACCGTAGCGCAAGGTATGGGGGCTGTCCCAGAACAGTTCGTCGAGTACGGCGACGTCGTTACTGGTGAGAGCCCGCTCATAGCGTTCGAACGCATGGTTGAGGCTCGCCAGTGTTGATGCATCGTTAATGGGCATGCCCGTTCTGACAGCGCCAAACAGCGCCGGATCGGTCAGGCAGACCCCGCGCCCGAGCAAACCCTTTGCGCCTTTGGCGTCCAGCATGGCAATCGCCACCCGTGGCGTGAGTTCGCCATCAACGACTCGCGAAGCATCAATGGCACTGCCCAGGCCGAACATACTGAATTGCGGCGCAGCGCCGACCAGCCAGGCCGCACGCTTATTTGTCCCGCCCGGCAACCAGCCGTTCAAGGGCTCGGCTGTGTCTACCGCATAAAACCAGGCCTGAGCACCAAACCCGGCGGCATCGATCACACCGCTGTCACCGAGCATCGGACAGGCCTCGATCAGCTCCGGCCCCAGTCGCGGGCCCTGGGGAACATGGGCCGGGGCGATGAGCCAACGATCGGGGTCATCCGCCAGGCGCACACCCGCGTCGCTGCCATTGCCAGCCAGAGCCAGTAGCAGTTTCGTCGATTGGCTCGGGTCGCTGCTGCGCGTCGCGTCAAGCATCAGGTAACAGCTGGCCATCCATAGCGTCAGGAAAAACAGCGGGGTGTTTTCGAGCATGGCGGTGACATCGGCATCAACTGCCGAGGACAGGCGCTGCAACAGCGCCGTGGTCGCAGAGGTCGTGCGGCTGTGCAGATCATCACCGCCGCGCAGCCCCGCCACCGCCAGGGGTATCAGCTCGATCGGCGCTTTGCTCAGGGCAGCCTGTAGCGCGGGCGCCAGATGCTGATCACGCCAGCTCATACGGGCAAGAATCGCCGGATCCCGGCTGCCGAAACGCAACTGCGCACCCGCTCCGCTGCCGAGCAATGACCAGCAGCGCGGGCCATTGGTTTGCCCGCCGTCGCGCACTTCGACAAGGCTGGTGGACGGTGAAATGACCGCCGCCAGGGGCGTGACAACCCGATGGCTCTGGGCTGGCAGCAGTTTCACCCGACCATCAGCAATCATCGCCTCGGCCTCGGCTTGCGTATCCGCCCAACCTTCATACAGGCAGCACAATACAGCGGAGGACAAAACCGGCGCACTGGGCTGACAGGGGTCGCTGAACGGCGGCCCGGCGTGCAGCAGGGTCATCGGTGCCAGCCCTGTAGCCTCGCGGGCACTGCGCACGGCGGCCCATACCGGGCGCACCGCGTAAAGCCGGGTCAGGGCGCCTTGCAGGGCGAGGTCATCTGCCTCAGGCGAGAACGATTGAGCAGTCATGGCTGAACCCTTTATCAGGCGACGCGAGGGACAGGCAGGATTGCTGCGGTGGCATCGAAGCGTTTGCCCGCACGCAGGCAGAACAGCGGTTGCAGCATGCGCCTGGCGATCACTTCGGTGCCTTCGTTATCGCGCAGCAGCCAGGCGCCCTCCTCGTCACTGAGCACACTGACATCGGCTTCACGGCCAACGCCGAGACTGCCGATTTCATCGCTCATACCCGCCAGTCTTGCGGCGTTGCTGGTGACCATCGGCACCAGTTGTTCAAGGCTCAAACCCAGGGCCATCATGCTGACCATGGTCGACACCAGGCTAAAGCGCGAGGTGCCGGCAAACAGGTGCTCTTCGTCCGGATGCTCGTCCGGGGTGCCGGCCGGTGCCGGAACTGTGGTGTTGTAGCCATGCATGTCGGAACCCAGGGTATCGGGCACCACACCCGCCTCGATCACTTTGGCGGCCATCTTGTAGCTGAAGTGCGAACCATGGCCTACGTCGACTTTCAGGCCGCGGGCGATGGCCTCGCTGACCAGCGGATGCATCTCGCCGTTCTGCTCGACGAAACCGCCGGGATGCCGGCTGAAGGGATGCGCCAGCACATCACCGGGCTTCAGCACGTCGAGGACCTGGGGGAAGATGCTGTCCGGATCGATGTCGTAGGTGGGCTCGTCCGGCATCGGCCACAGTTGGCCGAAGTGGATATACACCGGCAGCGACGTCTGCTCACCGATTTGCGCGGCCTTCTTCATGACATCCAGGCCCCAGCGGGCAAAGCCGCCGAGTTCAGCGTGGGCCTTGATCCCTTTGACGATATCGCGGTTGGCCAAGGCCGATTTCACCGTGGCGGCAACGTCCGCGCATTCGGGGCGATACAGTTCCGGGTAAAAATGCCCCTCCAGCCCCCCGACCAGGTACGCCGAAATGAACGACAGTACGCGGCTCTCGGACGGTTCGACGATGAACTGGCGAAAGCCCGGCAGGGTCATGCAACTCGCCCCACCCTGGTCGATCAGGGTCGTGACCCCGGAATGCACGCCGCACATATCGGCATTCAGGCCAAAGCGCCCGGTGACGTACTGATAAACGTGGCTATGGGTATCGATCAGGCCAGGCAAGACCAGCTTGCCGCTGCAATCGATCAGCTCGGCGCCTTGAGCGGCGTCGGTGCCCCGCAGTTGACCGACCGCCTTGATGCGATCCCCTTCAATCAATAGATCGCACAGGGTATCGATAGAGTTTGCCGGATCGATGACACGACCACCGTAGAGAAGGATGTTTTTCATGAGTGTCTCTTGAAATGCCTTGAGTACGAGCCTCGACGCAATCAATGTGCCAATGCGTTTTATCCTAGAACAATATAAAACATATGTATCTGATTAATAACGATAATATTTTATTAAAATAAATGTGGCATACCTTCTTTATTGGCTCGCCGCAGTGAGTCTGGAGAATGCCTCCTGCACCATTTAAAGCCCCTGCGCACCATGCTTGCGCACTAAGTGGCATACCACATTATCTGATGGTTATCCTTGATCTGACGCAGCTGACCATCCAGATAAACTGGCGGCAAGAAGCATTTAAAAACAAGGAGGCATGCCACTTTTATCGCTATAATCGACGCTTTCGACTAGATGACTGACACAGGGTTTGCGTTGCTTATGAGTACGATGCAAGACGATGACCTGAAAACGGAGCTGGATGCTGCGCTTGGCCGCTCATCCCTGCTCGGCCGCCCTGGCTTTTTGATTCGGCGCTTGCACCAGATTCACGTCGGGTTATTCCTCAGTGAAACCCGGGAATTCAACATCACGCCGGTGCAGTACAGCCTGATGACCGCGCTGAGCACCCACGGTGAAATGGACCAGAACTCGCTGTCCCACGAGATCGGCCTTGAACGCACCAGCGTTGCTGAAGTGATCCCGCGCCTGGAGACCCGTGGCCTGCTGCAACGCCGCCAAAGCACCGAGGATCGGCGGGTCAAGCTGGTCAAGCTCAGCCGCAAGGGGCTCTATCTGCTGAAGAAGATGGATGCGCACGTCCAGCGCGCCCACGACCGCACCATCGAACAGATTCCCGAAGAGCAGCGCGCCCTGTTCATGCTCCAGCTGATCCGCTTGGTCGAAGCCAACAATGATGTGGGCAGCGCGCCGTTCAAGCTGGAGCGAGAATAGAATCTACCCACTCCGGCCCGTCATTTGCCGCAGGTCGGGCAACGCTGCTTTTCCTTCAGGCCGAACAGCCTGCGCAGGCGATTGAGCAACAGGCTCCAGAACATATTGCCCAGATCCAGGGGAGCTGCTTGCGGGGCGGCGCTGTAAGCCTTGGCCGCAGGTTCAGGCTGGACCGGTGACGCATCTGCAATGGCACCGCTCTCGGGCATCGGCGCTTGCACAGGCGCTGCTTCCAACTCCTCATTGGCCGCTTCCAGGCGCAGCTTGAGGTTGGCGGCAAAGGCGTCGGTCATCCGTGTGGCGAGCTCACGGACGATGCCGCCACGGGAAAACTGCGCAAGGGAGCCGGTAATGGAATAGTCGACGACGATATTGACCCGGGTCCCGTTGTTTTCCGGCAGCAGTACGAATTGCGCCGTGCCCTTGACCCGCGAGCCGCTCTTGCGGTCGCTGCCCTGGCCGCTGACGACACCGCTGTGGCCGCTCTCGTCGAGCTTCATTTCGCCCTCGCCCTTGAACGCAGCAACGATGGGGCCGAGCTTGACGGTCATGGCCAGGCTCAACTGATCATCCTGGGGCGGCGCCGTGAGAGAAGCACCGGGCAGGCAGGTGACGATGCCCTCGACGTCGAGAAAACTCTTCCAGACCAGGTCCGGGCTGAAAGGCACGCTGAAACTTTGTTCGATATCCATCAATTCTTTCCTCGTGGCTGTCAGGCCGACAGCCGTTTGCGACGTTGTTCAAGGACCCGGCTGATGGCCTTGACCAGCCCCACGTAGCCGGTGCAACGGCAGAGATTGCCGGACAGTTCATGACGAATCCGCGCCTCGTCGGCGTCGGGAATGCGCAGCACGATATCCCGCGCAGTGGCGAGAATGCCGGGGGTGCAGTAACCGCATTGCAGGGCATGTTCGGCAGTGAACGCAGCACGCAGTTCGATCATCACCGGATCATTGTCGAAGTCCTCGATACTGCGCACTTCTGCGCCGTTGCAGGATGACGCGTAGACGATGCAGGAGCGCATGGGTGCACCGTCGATCATCAGAGTGCAGGCGCCGCAAACACCCTGCTCGCAGCCGATATTGGTGCCGGTCAGGCCGCGCTCTTCACGCAGGAAGTCGGCCAGATGGGTGCGCGGTTCGACATCCGCGCTGACCTGCTTGCCGTTGACCGTGAGTATCAATTGGGTCATGCCAGGGTTCCTCGGGGGCTGGACAGTTGCCGGGCCGCGCGCTGCAGCGCAACACGACGGGTCTCATATTCGTAACTGTCTGGCTCGATGCCGGCGGCCAAGAGCCAGGGATCGGCCAATTGATCGTTCCAGGCATCGATCAGCGCACCGGCCTGTTCGATCACCTGGGGCGCGCCATCCACCGCGCCAATAATCGCCCGACGCACCCCGCGCTGCGGGTCATCGACAAAGGCGGCGATGGCTTCGGCAAACTCGCCGGTCTTGCGATTGAACTTGTAATAGCTCCAGCGTGCACTGGCGCTCAGGCGCGGGATGCGCACGGCGCGAATGATTTCGTCCTCGGCCAGCTCGGTGGTAAAGGCGCCGATCATGAAGGTGTCCGCCTTGACACTGCGCTCGCCATTCGGCCCAAGCAGCAAAATGTCCGCGTCGAGCAAGGCCATGACATTGACCCAGTCTGCCGCCGGATCGGCATGGGCCAGGCTGCCGCCCAAGGTGCCGCGATTGCGCACCGCACGATAGGCAATGCCTTTGGCCACGAACGGCATCAGGCCCTGTGACGGGTCGGCGACTACACCGTCTTCGATATTGGCGTGGGTCGTGGCCGCGCCGAGGATGACTGC
The DNA here is from genome assembly GCF_024807945.1 of Pseudomonas sp. JUb42. GTDB lineage: Bacteria > Pseudomonadota > Gammaproteobacteria > Pseudomonadales > Pseudomonadaceae > Aquipseudomonas. The sequence goes on from NZ_JANUFD010000006.1 coordinate 156,254, forward strand.
GCCCGGTTCTTCCACGCAGGCACGCAGTTCACTCAGTTGACGTACGTCGATCAACTGCTCGGGCTGCACCAGGCGCAGATTCATCATCGGCCCCAGGGACTGGCTGCCGGAAACGATCTTGCCCATGCCGTCGCTGGCCTGAAGCAGTTTGACGGCCTCAAGGGCGTTGGTCGGCTGCTGATAATCGAACATCACCGCCTTCATGACAGCACCTCCATGGGCTCTTTGGACTTGGCTTGACGGCGCTTTCCTGCCAGCGCGGCAAACACCACCCGCGGTGATAGAGGTAATTGCGAGACTTCCACACCCAGCGGGCGCAAGGCGTCGTTGATGGCGTTGGCGATCGCGGCAGGCGAACCGATTGCGCCGCTCTCACCGATGCCTTTCTGGCCGAATGAGGTATAAGGCGCCAGGGTTTCCATATGTTCGATACGAATCGACGGCACCTCGGTGGCCCCCGGCAAAATGTAATCGGCCAGGGTCGAGGCCAGGGGCTGGCCTTCCTTGCTGTAGAGCATTTCTTCGTACAGCGCAGTACCAATGCCCTGGGCGGCACCGCCATAGACCTGGCCATCGACGACCATCGGGTTGATCAGCTTGCCGCCGTCTTCGACGATGGCGTAATCGAGTATCTCGGTCTTGCCCAGTTGCGGATCCACCGCGACCACCACGGCGTGGCAGGCATAGCTGAAGGTCCCGGTGTCGCGCTGGGCCTGATAGGTGGTGTGCACCTCCAAACCGCCTTCGTGGGTATCGGGGGGCAGACGCTGGGGCTGCAGATACCAGATCCGGCTCAGCTCACTCAAACCGATCTGCCCCGACGGGCCAGTGACGCCGCCGTCGACCCAGGTGACGCTGTCCTGCGGGTCCTTGAGCAGCCAGGCGCCCACGTGTTGCAGGCGTTCGCGCAGCAACTTGCAGCCCTGCCCTACGGCGCCACCGGCCATGACAATGGAGCGCGAACCCCAGGTCCCGGTGGAATAAGGGGTCATGCCAGTATCGCCAAAGACAATCCGCACCCGCTGCGGGTCAACGCCCAGCACTTCGTTGGCGATCTGCGCCAGGGTGGTTTCCATGCTCTGCCCGTGGGAATGCACGCCGACTCGAATTTCCAGGATGCCGTCCGGGGTCAGACGCAGGCTGGCCGGTTCGCGGCCGGGCACCATGGGGATGCCCCAGCCGAAATACACCGAGGTGCCATGAGCGCCCTGCTCGCAAAACACCGCCATGCCCACGCCGATCAGCCGCCCATCCGCCTCGCCTTGTTGCTGACGGGCGCGCACGGCGGGCAGATCGATCGCGCGCATGGCCCGGCGCACTGACTCGGGGTAATCGCCGCTGTCGAAGTGTTTACGGGTGATGTTGTCATAAGGCATTTCTTCAGGCAGAACCAGATTGCGCAGACGTACCTCGGAGGGTTCCAGGCCCGCCTCGACGGCAATGGCTTCCATCACTGTCTCGATGGCGTAGCACACGCCGGTTCGGGCCACGCCGCGATACGGCAGGATCGGCGGCTTGTTGGTCGCCACCGACCAGGTGCGGCAGCGGTAGCGCTCCATTTTGTAAGGGCCAGGCAGGATGCTGGCGACCTGCGCCGCTTCCAGGCAAGCGGAAAACGGGTAGGACGAATAAGCCCCGGAGTCCACATGAGCCAGACAGTCCACCGCCAGCAGGCGACCGTCACGGTCGGCGTAGGCATGGATGTCGTAATGGTGTTCACGGCAATTGGCATTGGCCACCAGTTGCTCGCGGCGATCCTCGATCCAGCGCACCGGATGATCCAGATGCATGGCCAGCCAGGCTACGCAGACTTCTTCCGGCAACAGAATGCCCTTGTAACCGAAGCCGCCGCCGACATCCGGGGAGATTACCCGCACGCTGCCTTCATCCAGCCCCAGACAACCGGCCAGGCCGGTGCGATTGATATGCGGCATCTGCGCCGAGGTGTACACCACCAACTGGCTCAGGCGGCGATCCCAATAGGCGACTACGCCGCGGCCTTCCATGGGCGCCATGCTTTGCCGGGCAGTGCGCAGCACGCGGTGAACATGGATGTCCGCCCGTTGGCGAATCTCATCAAGGTCGGCATCGACATGGGTTTCCAGAAAGACGTTATCGCCCCAGTGCTCGTGAACCAGTGCCGAACCGGGCTCACGGGCGGCCAGCATATCGACCACAGCGGGCAATTCGTCGAAGTCAACGAACGTCGCGCTGGCGATATCCTCGGCTTCGGCGCGGCTGTCAGCCACGCACATGGCGATCATCTCGCCGACCTGGCGCACCTTGCCCTTGGCCAGGACCGGCTGCTCGGAGGTCTTGAAGCCGGGCAGGCCGGAATTGGCGACGATGGGTTTGACCCCGATCAGGTCATCGATGGTGTAGACGGCGCTTTCCTGGCCCTCGGGTTTTTCGATCTGCAGGATGTGACCGTGGGCGATCGGGCTGCGCACGAACGCGACGTCACGCATGCCCGCAAAGCGGATATTGCCTATGTAGTTGCCGCGTCCGCGCATGAAGCGATCGTCTTCCTTGCGTGAGAGCGAAGCACCGATGCCCTGGCTGGAGGGTTGTGATTCGACAGTCATAGCTGGCCTCTGTGTGGCATAAAGTGGGTTAACGCGCCGCTGGCGTGCCGCCGTGGAAACGCGCCAGAAACTGCTGCGCCCGCTGGGTCTGGGGCGCGCCGAAGAACTGTGCCGGCGCACCGCTTTCAACGACCACACCGGCATCCATGAACACCACGCGGCTGGCGACCTGGCGGGCAAATTCCATTTCATGGGTGACGATAACCATGGTCGCGCCCTCGCCTGCCAGGTCGCGGATCACTTCCAGCACCTCGCCGACGAGCATCGGGTCCAGGGCACTGGTGGGCTCGTCGAACAGCAGAATGTCCGGTTTCATCGCCAGCGCCCTGGCAATCCCCACGCGTTGCTTCTGGCCGCCGGACAAACGCGCGGGAAACATCTCGGCTTTCTCCGCCAGACCGACCCTGGCCAGCAGCGCCAGGGCTTCCTGGCGCACCTCGCCAGCGTCGCGCTTGAGCACATGCAACGGCGCCTGCATGATGTTCTGCAATACGGTCAGGTGCGGCCACAAGGCAAAATGCTGGAAGACCATGCCGATCCGCGAACGCATCTGCGCCAGATCCGCGTCGTTCATTTTCAGCCCGCCCTTGTGTGCACCCATGCGCTGACCATTGAGGAACACGCTGCCGGCGTTGGGCTGTTCCAGCCAGTTGATGCAGCGCAACAAGGTGGATTTGCCGCAGCCAGACGGCCCCAACAGGCAGACGACCTCGCCGTTCATGACGTCCAGGGACACATCCTTGAGGACGTGGTTATCACCGAACCACTTGGAGATGCCCTGCAATTGCAGCACCTTGGTCTGCGTCGCCACAGGCGCAGTGTCGGGGGATTGATGCAGTGCGTTCACGTTCGACGCTCCTCGGCGTAGCGGGACAGAAGGCTGGTCAGGATCTCGATGCACAGGCACAGCAGCCAATACAGCAGCACCGCCGAGAGAAACGCAGCAAACGGAATGAAGTAAGTGGACTGGATCGAGTTCATCACACTGGTCAGCTCGGTCACCGCGATGATCGAAAGAAAGGCGCTGTCCTTGACGATCTGAATCAGCTGATTGCCCAGGCTGGGAATGGCTCGCATCAGCACCTGGGGCATGATGATCCGGCGCATCAGGCCTACGCCGTGAAAACCGAAGGCCCGCGCCGACTCGATGGTGTCAGCGGGCAAGTCCTGCCACGCCGCGCGCAGCAGCACCGCCATGTAGGCCGAGTTATACAGCACCAGTGCCAGCACGCCGCTGGTCCAGTTGGACAGGCGCACGCCCATGGACGGCAAGGCGAAATAGATCAGGTAGACGAACAACAGGAACGGCACACAGCGCATGGCGTCGCAGAAGCCGTTGGCGACACGGGCGATGCCGGGACGCGAAGACATCAGCATCGGCGTCAGCACAATCCCCAGCAGCAACGAAGCCGACGCGGCAATGCACACCAGGATGATGGTATTGAGGAAGCCGCTGCCGATATCCGGCAACTGGCCCCAGATGGTCAGGAAATCATTGCTCATACGGCCACCTCTTGCCCGGTACTGCGGCGTTCAAGATGGCGCTGCAGGCGAATCAACAGGTAAACGATCACGCTATAGAGCAGCAGAGCGAAGATAAACGGTGGCAGCGGGTCATAGGTGCGCGCCCCGACCCGCTGGGCGGCACGGGTAATCTCGACCATGCCGATCACGGCCACGGCCGGGCTGGACTTGAGCAACATGGTCATTTCATTGACCAGGCCAGGAAGGCTCGAACGCCACACCTGGGGCAGAACGATCAGGCGCAGGCGCTGGCCCCGGCGCATGCCGAAAGCCAGAGCTGCATCGTATTGCTGTTGCGGGAAGGCAATCAACGCGCCGCGCCAGACCTCGCAGTTGAACGCAGCGGTCGACAGCGTCAACGCGAGAATGCCTGCCGTCGCCGGGTCCAGAGAGATGCCGAACTGCGGCAAGGCGAAGAAGATCAACAGGATCAGCGTCACCGCCGGACACGAACGCATGATACTCACGTAGGTGAACACCAGCTGTCGAGCTACCGGCACCTTGCCCCAGCGTACCAGGGCCAGTCCCAGCCCCAGCGGTACGCCGATGATGATGCTGACCAGCGAAACCCCTATCGTCGATAAGGCGCCGAGCAAGATGCTCCAGTAGTCGTATGCGGTCATGGGCGTCTGTCAGTTAACGTTGGCAGGCATGTTTTCATGGCTTTCACCGAGCCATTTCTTCTGCAGGCGATACATCTCGCCGTTCTTGCGCAGCTCAAGCAGTGCGGTGTCGACCATTTTCAAGACACTGGTGTTGCCCTTGGCCACGGCCCAGGCCAGGTAGGTCGGTTCACCGATCGGCTTGCCCATGACGAACATGTCGCTGCGCTCCTTGACCAGCGAAATCAATGACAGGTCAGTGTTGGCGACAGCGTCGAGACGACCATTGCCCAGGTCCTGATAGGCTTCGGGATAACCGTGGTATTCGACGATTTCCTTGAGGCCCTTGCCTTTGGCCTTGAGTTTGGTATCGAAGTCCTTGAGATCGGTGAGCATCGCACTACCGGTTTCGGCGCCGACGGTTTTGCCGATCAAATCCTCTGGCTTGAGGATCGAACTGCCTTTCTTGGTCGCAAAATAAGTGGTGGTTTGTGCGGTGGGCGACGAGAAGTCGAAGGTGGCCTTGCGCGCCGTGGTCACCAGTACTGCCGACAGCGCCATGTCGTACTTGCCGGTGGTCACCCCTGGCAGGATCCCCGCCCAGGGCAACACTTGCTGGCGGATTTTCACCCCGGAGGATTTTTCCACCAGGGCCAACAGTTCATTGTCGTAACCGGTGGCCTTGCCCTCTTCCATGAACTCAAAGGGACGATAGTCATCTTCGGTTGCCACGAGCAGATAGCCGCGGCTTTTGACTTCATCGAGGGTAGCCGCATGACTCATGGCCGTATTGGCCAGTGCTGCGGTCATCGCCATCACCAATGTCACCACCGACTTGCCTATGAGCTTGCGACACTTGAGGTTGTGCAGTAGAGCCGTCATGGAAATTCCTTGCTGGGTCCATTTGAAACCGGTTCATCAGAATGAACCGGAGGTGGCAGCACCGGGAGGCGCTGCATGGAACGAAGCAAGTGGCATGCCACATAATTTTTTGTTCGGCCGGCCCTCTGTTTTAAAGGGTTTCGGCGCTACTGAGCATTTCAATTGGGCGGTTCCGGGCACGCCAAGGGCAGAACCGCACCAAAATAATCCTGAAACTATGTGGCATGCCTCTCAATTGATCAAAGTGTCGCACCTGCTGCAAATACGATTGAGTCTTGATTGGCGGGCGTAAAACATCCTGACGAGCACCAAAGAGACGGCGTATATCCCTGTTTATATTGGCTTTTCATCAACACACCACATGCGTGACTACAAAGCATGTTTACTTAAAATGGCTATTTATGTGGTATGGCACCTATTTGTATTAGCTGTCCTATCGCAGGCTTTAATCCAGTGTTTTCAAGGGTTTTCGGGCCATGTGTGCGGTATCGGCACGCTTCTCGCTAAGGGGATCGTTGACACTTCATCCCTAAGAGACCCGCCATGACCAAGCACCTGACCCCAGCACAAGTCGAGCATTTCCAGCAACACGGCTACGTGTATCCCTTTCGCGCCATGAGCACCGAACACGCGGCCGGTTACCGCGCCCGGATCGAGGCCTATGAGGCGCATGTGGGTGAGGATGCCAACCGCTCGCTGAAGATCAAGGCTCACCTCGCTTCTCCGGCCTTTGTCGAACTGGCACGCAATCCCCGGATCCTCGATGCGGTCGAAGACCTGATCGGGCCGAATATCCTTTTATTCGGCGCGTCCGTGTTCGCCAAGAATGCCAATGACCCGCGCTATGTGTCCTGGCATCAGGACTCGACCTACTTCGGCCTGGCGCCGCACAAGGAGGTCACGGTATGGGTCGGCTTTACCGATGCGACGGCGGAAAACGGCTGTTTGCGTATCCTGCCGGGCTCCCATCACGAGCCGGACTATCTGCATGAGGAGACCTTTGCCGCAGACAACATGCTCGCCAAGGGGCAGTCGCTGGTCGGCGTGGATGACAGCCTTGGCCTGGAGATGCCGTTGCTCGCCGGAGAGTTCTCGATCCACCACGAGCGCACCGCCCATAGCTCACGCTGCAACACCACCGATGATCGGCGCATCGGTTTTGCCTTCTTCTACATTCCCACCGATGTCACCTCCACCATAGGCCGCCGCCGCGCCACCCTGGTTCGCGGCGAAGACCTGTTCGGCCACTGGGACAGCGAAGCCCTGCCAGGCATCGATTACGATCCGGCCTCGATGGAGCAACTGCATCAGGCCTGGGGTCAGTACCGTGATGGCGAGGTCAAGGGCGGATGATCGGTCAGAAACTCGATCAACGTCCTGACCCGCAACGGAACATGCCTGGCGTGGGGATACAGTAAAAGAAACGGCCTGCTGGCGCCGCCGTAGTCACGCAGCACTTCGACCAGGCTACCGCGAGCCATGTCGTCCTGGACGACAAAGCGGTAGGCCTGGACCAGCCCGGCGCCGTGTCGGGCCATGGTGATCGTGGCCAGGTAATCCTCCAGACAGGTGACGTTGCCAGAGGTCTGCAGACTGAGGCTCTTGCCCTTGTCGACAAACAGCCACGGCACGTTACGCCCGCTGCTCGACAGTTCGAACTGAATGCAGTCGTGGTTTTGCAAATCTTCAAGACTTGCTGGCGTACCCCGTTCCTGCAAATAAGCAGGTGATGCGGCGATGACCAGTTCGGCGTCCTCCAAAGGCCGTGCAATCAGCGAGGTATCTTGCGGTGCCTTGCCACGCACCACCAGGTCATAACCTTCCTCGGCAAAATCGATATTGCGGGTGCTGACATGCACCGTGACCTTGACCAGCGGATACAGCAGGCGGAACTCTGCAAGCCTGGGCAGCAGACGATAGTGCGCATAAGGCGTGGGCGCGCTGATGCGGATCTCGCCGCTGGGGGCTTTCTGTCGGCCTGTCACTTCCCGCTCAGCGTCCACCAACTGCGCCAAGGCCTGCCGACACTGTTCGTAGTAGCTGCGCCCTGCGTCGGTCAGGCGGATGTGCCGCGTGGTTCGCACGAACAGGCGTACCGCCAGGCGTTCTTCAAGGCGCGACACCGAGCGACTGACCGCCGCAGGCGTCACCCCGGCCGCATTGGCTGCGGCGGTAAAACTTGCGAATTCAACCGCCAGACAGAAAAGCTCGATACTGCCCAACTGCACATCATCGAAATGGCGAGGCATAGACGTCTCTATTGATTACATGAGGTATCAATTCAATTACTCAGCAGGCGATTTATCGTACTGATGCGCAAAAGTAAAGTGGGCTAACCGAATCGCCATTCAGCCCACTTGGAGCACATCAGCATGAACAAAAAACCCACCGTCATTGTCACCGGCGCGTCCAGCGGCCTGGGCTTCGCCATTACCGAAGCCTACCTGCATCGCGGTTATAACGTGGTCGGCAATGCCCGCACCTTTGAGCGTCTCGAGGCGGCCGCCGCCAAACTCGGCAACCCGAGCAATTTCCGGCTGGTGGCCGGCGATATCGCCCAGGCCGAAACCGCAAAGGCACTGTTCGATGCCGCTATCAGCGCCTTCGGCAAGGTGGATATCCTGATCAATAACGCCGGTGTGTTCATTCCCAATGCTATTGGCGATTACACCGAAGCCGAGGTCAACGCCATCGTCGGCACCAACCTGATGGGTTTTTTCTACCCCTCCCAGGCAGCGGCCAGGCATATGTCGGCAAACGGCGGCGGGCATATCGTCACCATCAGCGCCAGTATCGCCATGCAGCCCAACAGCAAGGTCCCGGCGCTGTTGCCGATATTGATCAAAGGCGGCCTGAACAGCGCCACCCGTGGCCTGGCGTTGGAACTGGCGCCGTTCAACGTCAAAGTCAACGCCGTGGCACCCGGCATCATCAATACGCCCCTGCACAATCAGGACGAGGGCACGCAGAACTTCCTCAAGGGCCTATCGCCCAGCGGCACCATCGGCAACCCGCAAGACGTGGTCGATGCCGTGCTGTATCTCACCGACTCCAGCTTCACCAGCGGCAGCGTGATAGTCGTCGACGGCGGCGCGGCTGCCGGTACCTGGTAACCCTTGTCCTTGGAGAAATGAATATGCCTTACGTCAATATTCGCGTGACCAACGAAGGCGTCAGCGCCGAGCAGAAACGGGCCCTGATCGAAGGCACTACGGAGTTGTTGTTCCGGGTGCTGGGCAAGCCACCGATATCGACCTTTATGGTGATCGATGAAGTGGAGACTGATAACTGGGGCTGGCAGGGCAAGACCACCACGCAGATCAGGCAGGAGCAGAGGGCGGCGGTTAAAGGGGGGTGATGATTCAGTTCCGTTGGAGCGAGGCTTGCCCGCGAATGGGACGACGCAGTGTGCCAGGAGGACCGCGTTGTAAGGTTCGCGGGCAAGCCTCGCTCCCACAGACTCAGTTGGCTTCCAATGCTCGCTCGCGCAGGAGTTCGACAAATTGCTGTAACTCCTGGCTCATCGGCTCGCCCTTGCGCCGCAGCAGGCCAAACGGCGCCATTTGCGCGTCGAGAGTGACCGGCAAGGCCACTACCAGGCCCATCTTCAGGTAGTCACGCATGGCCGATTCAGACAGCACCATGATTGCGTCGGTCAGTTGCACAAGTTGTTGCATGGAATACACCGAACTGCATTCGATGATGTCCGGCGGAATCGGCAGGTCCAGGCGTTGCAGGGCCTGTTCGATGGCGATTCGCGCCGGGCTGGTTTCTGGCTGCAGGATCCACGGCCAGTCCCGGACCAATTCAGCCCATTCCAGTTTCGGCCGCCGCGCCAACGGGTGACCGCTGTGGACCACGGCAAGCAAGCGTTCATTGCCCAAGGGTTCGAACTCATATTGCTCATGGTCGTCGCCAAAGCTGCGCCGGGTAATGGCGATGTCCACCCGCCCCTGTTCCAGCAGCTGGATCACCTGATCGCTGGTGTCACCCATGATACGGATACGCAGCTGCGGGTTGAGGCTCTTGATTTGTGCCACAGCATTGATTACCAGGTCCGGCGCCGCGCCCATGATGGTGCCGATGGACAGATAGCCATAACCACCCTGCTTGCGCACTGCCAGGTCGGCGGCGCAACGGTCCAGACCGCCCAGCGCGGCTTCGGCAAAGCGCAGTAACTGGCGACCCAGGGCTGTCGGGCGCATGCCCCTAGGCAAGCGTTCGAACAGCTCACAGCCAAACATATCCTCGATTTCCTGCAGCATGCGCGTTGCCGCAGGCTGGGACATGTTCATGCTCAGGGAGGCGCGATGCATGTTCAGGCTAGAGCCCAGCACCACCAGCATCTGCAAATGCTTGTAGCGCAACCGGCCAAAGAGTTGCTGGGGGGATCGTTCAATACTCATGCGGCGCTCGGCAATCGATAACTTTAAGGTATCAACTATAAGCTTAATTCGATTAGTCACGCATCGTAAGGACGCAGTAGAGTCCTCGGCACAAACACGCTGTACCCGTTACGCAGTCAAATAATTCCAATAAAAGGAAACTGACGTGAACACTCTACCTGCTGCCTTGCTGCGCAAGGTCTCCTGGCGGCTGCTGCCGTTTCTGCTGTTGATGTACATCATGGCGTTCCTCGATCGCGCCAATGTCGGCTTCGCCAAGCAGGCGTTCCAGGCCGATACCGGTATCGGTGACGCCGCGTTCGCTTTCGGTGCCGGGGTATTCTTTGCCGGTTACGCGCTGCTCGAAGTACCCAGCAACCTGATCATGCATAAAATCGGCGCACGCCTGTGGATGTGCCGGATCATGGTGACCTGGGGGCTTATTTCTGCCGCCATGGTCTTCGCTCATACCGAAACCACCTTCTACGTACTGCGCTTTCTGCTCGGTGTTGCCGAAGCGGGCTTCTTCCCTGGCGTCATTCTGTACCTGACCTACTGGTTCCCCGGCGCCGCCAGGGGCAAGGCTATGGGCTTCTTCTACTTTGGCGCACCGCTGGCATTTATCTTCGGCAGCCCGCTATCCGGCCTGCTGCTTGAGCTTGACGGCTTCATGGGCAGCCACGGTTGGCAGTGGCTGTTTGCGGTGGAAGGCCTGATGGCTACCGCCGTGGGCATCTGGGCGTACTTCTATCTGGACAATCGTCCGGCCGACGCCAAATGGCTAAGCCCTGAAGAACGCAGCCAATTGCAGGCCGTCCTGGATGCCGAAGACAGCCATAAGCAGAGCCACGGCAGCCTGCTCAAGGTCCTGTGCCAGCCTGCGGTCCTGTACCTGTGCCTGATCTATCTGCTGATCCAGGCCAGCGTCTATGGTGTGGTGTTCTATCTGCCCACCCAGGTGGCTGGACTGCTCGGCACCAAAGTCGGCTTGATGGTCGGCCTGGTCAGCGCCGTGCCCTGGCTGTGTGCCCTGCTCGCTGCCTGGCAGATTCCCGCCCTGGCTGATCGCACCGGCCAACGTCGCACAGTCGCGGCCTTGACCCTGGTGGTCTCGGGCCTGGGCATTGCCGCTTCGGTCACTTTTACCAGTCCGCTGCTGGGCATCTTGGCGCTGTGCTTCGCCGCGTCGGGCTTCATCGCCGTGCAGCCGGTGTTCTGGACCTTTCCCGGCAGCTTCCTCGCCGGCTCGGCCGCAGCAGGCGCCATCGCCCTGATCAACTCCTTTGGCGCACTCGGCGGGTTTATCGCGCCGATTCTGAAGAATTGGGCCGAAGGCGCCTTTCACTCCCCGGCAGCAGGCTTGTACCTGCTGGCCATCACCACTTTGATTGCCGCCGCACTGGTCATGGGCATACGTGCCCCGCGCCCGTCGGCGTCACATAAACAACCCAGCTTTCAGCTGTAAAGAGGGATCAACCATGGCCATTCCAACCATCAAACATGTGCGAGCCTTCGTTCTGCGCGGCGGCGGTGCCGATTATCACGACCAGGGCGACGGTCACTGGATCGACGACCATATCGCCACGCCCATGAGCAAATACCCCGAGTATCGCCAGAGCCGGCGCAGTTTCGGCATCAATGTGCTCGGCACCCTGGTCGTGGAAATCGAGGACTCCGAAGGCAATATCGGCTTTGCCGTGACGACTGGCGGCGAGCCTGCGGCCTATATCGTCGAGAAGCACCTGGCGCGTTTCGTCGAAGGTGCCAAGGTCACCGATATCGAGCGCATCTGGGACCAGATGTACTTTTCCTCCCAGTACTACGGGCGCAAGGGGCTGGTGATCAATACCATTTCCGGTATCGACCTGGCGCTCTGGGACTTGCTCGGCAAGGTGCGCAAGGAGCCTGTGCACCAGTTGCTTGGTGGCGCAGTGCGCGACGAACTGCAGTTTTATGCCACCGGCGCGCGTCCGGATCTGGCGCAGAAGATGGGCTTTATCGGCGGCAAGCTGCCCCTGCACCACGGCCCGGCGGAAGGTGAGGAAGGCCTGCGCAAGAACCTTGAGGAACTGGCGGTGATGCGCGAGCGGGTCGGCAAGGACTTCTGGCTGATGCTCGACTGCTGGATGAGCCTTGACCTGAACTACGCGACCAAATTGGCCCACGGCGCCCAGGAATTTGGCCTGAAGTGGATCGAGGAAGCGTTGTCGCCAGACGATTACTGGGGCTACGCCGCCCTGAAAAAGGCCGTACCTCCGGGGATGCTGGTGACTACGGGTGAGCATGAAGCCACGCGTTGGGGCTTCCGTATGCTGCTGGAAATGGGCTGCTGCGACATTATCCAGCCGGATGTCGGCTGGTGCGGCGGCATTACCGAGCTGATCAAGATTTCCGCCCTGGCTGATGCTCACAGCGCCATGGTCGTGCCCCACGGTTCATCGGTGTACAGCTACCACTTTGTCGCCACCCGTACCAACAGCCCTTTCGCCGAATTTCTGATGATGGCGCCCAAGGCTGACCAGGTCGTGCCGATGTTCCATCCACAACTGCTCGGCGAGCCGGTGCCCGAGAATGGCCGTATGCGCCTGTCGAAACTCGATCAGCCTGGCTTCGGCGTCACTTTGAATCCCGAATGTCAGCTGCATCGCCCTTATCAGCATTGATCGCGCCCATTCGCTCGACAGGAGTCCCTTATGAAAATGCCCCGCAACCCGTTCAAGGCCGCCATGGCCAAGGGTGAACCGCAATACGGTATCTGGGCCGGATTCGCCACCGGCTACGGTGCGGAAATCACCGCCAGTTTCGGTTACGACTGGATGCTGATTGATGGCGAGCATGCGCCCAATACCGTGCCATCGATCCTCGCTCAGCTGCAGGCCGTGGCGCCCTACTCGACCGCGCCGATCGTGCGCGCCGTCGGCCATGACCCGGTGTTGATCAAGCAACTGCTGGATATCGGCACCCAGACCTTGATGATTCCCATGGTCGAGACGGCAGAACAGGCCGGGGCTCTGGTCCGGGCCATGCGCTACCCGCCCCATGGCATCCGTGGCGTCGGTGGCGGTCTGACCCGCGCCACCCGCTGGGACGGCGTGCCCGACTACATCAATACCGCCCATGAGGAGCTGTGCCTGATTGTCCAGGTCGAGTCCCGTACCGGCGTGGATAACGTTGCGGCCATCGCTGCCGTCGAGGGCGTTGACGCGGTGTTCATCGGCCCGGCGGACCTGTCCACCGGCCTTGGCCATATCGGTAACCCCTCTCACCCCGAGGTGCAGGAGAAGATCCGCCACGCCATCGACGCCACCCTGGCGGCGGGCAAGCTCAGCGGCATTCTCGCCCCGGCCGAACCAGATGCCCGGCGTTATCAGAGCTGGGGCTGCCAATTCATTGCCGTAGCCATCGATATCAGCCTGATGCGCCAGGCCGCGCTGAGCAATCTGGCGCGCTATCGCGAACCCGAGCAGCAACGCCCTGCTTCGCAAACCTATTGACTGCCAAGGAGCCCGACCATGACCTCAGTACCCGTATACAAAAACTATATCAACGGTGAGTTCGTCCCCAGTTCCGAACATTTTGATGTGCTCAACCCGGCAACCGGCGCAGTACTGGCCCAGGTGCCCGCCTCGGATGCCGAACAAGTGGATCGAGCCCTGGCCGCCGCTCGCGCCGCACAATCGACCTGGGCCCGGCGCCCGGCGATTGAACGCGCCGGCTTCCTGCGCCAGATCGCGAGCAAACTGCGGGAAAACGTCGCCCATCTGGCCCGCACCATCACCCTGGAACAGGGCAAGACTTATGGCCTGGCCGAGGTGGAAGTGAATTTCACCGCCGATTACCTCGATTACATGGCCGAATGGGCGCGTCGCATCGAAGGCGAGATCATCACCAGCGACCGTCCCGGCGAGAATATCTTCATGTTCCGCAAGCCCTTGGGCGTAGTGGCCGGGATCCTGCCGTGGAACTTCCCGTTCTTTTTGATCGCACGCAAGATGGCTCCCGCGCTGGTGACCGGCAATACCATCGTCATCAAGCCCAGCGAAGAAACCCCGAATAACTGCTTCGAATTCGCCCGCCTGGTCGCAGAAACCGACCTGCCTGCCGGTGTGTTCAACGTGGTCTGCGGCGACGGTCGGGTGGGTGCGGCCCTGTCCGCCCATGAACAGGTGAATATGATCAGCTTCACCGGCAGCGTTGAAACCGGCGCGCGGATCATGAGCGCCGCCGCGCCCAACATCACCAAGCTCAATCTGGAGCTGGGCGGCAAGGCTCCGGCCATCGTATTGGCCGACGCCGACCTGGAGCTGGCGGTGAAAGCCATTCGTGACTCGCGGATCATCAATACCGGGCAAGTCTGCAATTGCGCCGAGCGGGTCTACGTGGAGCGCAAGGTGGCCGATCAGTTCATCGAGAAAATCAGCGCCGCCATGGCCGCGACCCGTTATGGCGACCCGCTGGCTGATGCGTCAGTGGAGATGGGCCCGTTGATCAATCGTCAAGGGCTGGACAGCGTAGCGGCCAAGGTCAGGAAGGCCCAGGAACAAGGCGCGGCCCTGATCACCGGCGGCCAGATCGCCGACCTCGGTCAGGGTTTCCACTATCAACCGACAGTATTGGCAGGATGCAGCGCTGATATGGAGATCATGCGCAAGGAGATCTTCGGCCCGGTGCTGCCGATCCAGATAGTCGACGACCTCGACGAAGCCATCGCCCTGGCCAACGACTGCGAGTACGGCCTGACGTCATCGCTGTACACCCGTGACCTGAGCAAGGCCATGTACGCGATTCGCGAGATCGATTTCGGCGAAACCTATATCAACCGGGAGAACTTCGAGGCCATGCAGGGCTTCCATGCCGGCGTGCGCAAATCCGGCGTGGGCGGCGCGGATGGCAAGCATGGGTTGTATGAGTACACCCATACTCATGTGGTCTATATCCAGGCCTGATTATGCCCGGCCGGACTCCACTCACGGAGATCCTGTGTATTTGTGGGAGCGAGTTTATTCGCGAATAGGCCAGTACATCCGACGCATCTGTTGTGCCGAAACCGCCTTCGCGAATGAATTCGCTCCCACAGCGTTATGGAGAATCAGTAGGTTTTGCGCCATTCGAAGCCGGTTAAACCCGCAATGTTCGGGTCATACGCAATGCCAGTACGCTCCCGCCAATGATCACCGCCGCCAGCAAGTACAACGCCACATCCGTGGAGCCGGTAGCGTCCTTGACGAAACCGACCAGGTACGGGCTGAGGAAACCAGCCATCTGGCCCATGGAGTTGATCAAGGCCAGGCCACCTGCCGCTGCGCCCGCACTGAGCATGGCGGTCGGTACCGGCCAGAACATCGGCAGACCAGTGAGCGCGCCCATGGTCGCGATGGTCAGGCCGAGGATGGCGATGGCCGGTGTAGTGGCGAAATTAACTGCGATCAGCAAGCCCACAGCACCCATCAGCATCGGCACTACCAGATGCCAGCGACGCTCTTTACGCAGGTCGGCCGAGCGCCCCACCAACAGCATGAACACTGCTGCCAACAGATAAGGAATCGCGCTCAGCCAGCCAATTACCAGGTTATCGGCGAAGCCCATGTTCTTGATGATCGACGGCAGCCAGAAGTTGATGGCGTAGACGCCGCTCTGGATGCAAAAGTAGATCAGACCAAAGGCCCAGATCGCCGGGTTGCGGAATACCGCCGCCAGGGAATCACTGGTGGTCTTCGGTTTATTGGCAAGATCAGTAGCCTGATCGGCTTCCAGCACTTCACGCTCATGGGCGCTGAGCCATTTGGCGCTGGCGAAGCTGTCGCTGAGCAGGAAAAACGCCAGGGCGCCGAGGATCACGGTGGGGATGCCTTGCAGCAGGAACATCCACTGCCAGCCGGCCAGACCGCCCTGCCCCGAGGCGAAATGGTTGAGGATCCAGCCGGAGAACGGGCTGCCCAGCAGGCCGGAAACCGGAATCGCCGACATGAACAGGGCCATGATCCGGCCGCGGCGGAACGTCGGGAACCACTGCGAGAGATACAGCACCACGCCCGGGAAGAAGCCGGCTTCAGCCGCCCCGGTAAACAGGCGCAGGGTATAGAAATGCGCAGGGGTACTGACGAATAGCAGACAGGTAGAGAGCACGCCCCAGGTGATCATCATCAGGGCAATCCAGCGCCGCGGGCCGAACTTGTTCAGCGCCAGGTTGCTCGGCACGCCGCACAGCACGTAGCCGATGAAGAAGATCCCGGCGCCAAGGCCATAGACCGTTTCGCTGAACTTCAAGGCATCGAGCATTTGCAGTTTGGCGAAGCCGACGTTGACCCGGTCCAGATAATTGAACAGGTAACAGATGAAAATGAACGGGATGAGACGCAGGGTGATGCGTTTATAGACGGCATTTTTGTCGTCATCGGTTGCCTGAACGGCAGCGGCGCTGTGTGACATGGCGTTCTCTCTATTTATTATGATTTTGGTGGTGCGAGGATAACGTCGATCCATCCTGAAGTTTCGGCCAGCCTGAAGCCACTGTCTTTGTACGCGGGCACAGCGATTACGCCTTTGCGCTGTGCCGTTGAACAACATTCATGATCACCGTGGGCTCAGGCAACCTGCGCCACGGCTGTAACCGGCGACGGTCGCCAACTGAGCGCCATCAGCAAGGCACCCACTCCGGCCGCCAGCAGGAACCCGAACGCCAGGCTGTAGGAGCCCTGCCCGATACTGACCAGCCAACCGATCACCATGGGCCCGATCCCGGCGGCGACCTGGCCGCCGAAGTTGATGATGCCGGAAGCCGTGCCTACTGAGCTGTCTGCCAGGTGTTTGAGCGGGATGGCGAACACTGTGCCATAGATCGCCGTGTAACCCACCAGGCTCAGGGTCCAGAAGGTCAACAGCCAGGGCAGTGAGTCGGCGAACATCATCAAGCCGAGGAACAGCACCACCATGGCCGCGCCGACGCTCATGAAAATCCGCTCGCGACCGTCGCCGACCTTATCCAGCAACCAGCCGACGCCATTGAGCGAGGCAAAGGCCACCAGGTACGGGATGGACGAAGCGAATCCCACACGCAGGATGTCGATGTCCCGGGTCTTGACCAGAAAGCTCGGCATCCAGGAAACCAGACCGATATAGACGATATTGCTGAAGAAAAAGATGAGCATGGCTTTGCGCAAAAGTGGTTGGCGTAACAAATCAGCGAACAAGCCCTTGGCCCGGGCGCCAGCCTCGCGTTTCGGCGACGGCTTGACGGCAAACCAGAGCATCAGCGCCACGGCAACGCCGATGGCGCCGAATACGTGATAGGCAAAGCGCCAGCCGTGGGCATGCATCAATGCGGCGATGGCGCCGGTGCCGACCGCGCTGCCGATAAACGAGGCGCCGATGATCAGGGACTTGGCCCGCGCCCGCTGCCGTCGCGGAAAGGCTTCGGCAATGGTGACGGTACTGGCCGGGGCGAAACCGCCCTCACCCAGGCCAAACAGCACGCGAATCACCACCAGAGCGAAGAACGATCCGGCCATGCCGGTCAGGCTGGTGAACACCGACCAGCAGGCCACGCAGAACACCAGTACTGCGCGGGAGCCAAAACGGTCGGCCAGCCAACCGGCGATCAGTTGCATCAACGCGTAGCTGATATAGAACGAACCCAACAACACGCCGGCGTCCTTGGCGTCGAGGGCAAACTCCTGAGTGATGGGGATAATGGCGATGCTCATGGCCATGCGGTCGGCATTGGCCAGGATCCACGAGATCAGCAGCGTGATGAGTACGAAGGTCTTGTGTCGACTGCTATAGGCCGGCGCAAGACTGCGGTTGGCTGACGGCTTGTTGTTTTCGCTTGTATTCGTCATGGCGGTTTCCACAGGTTGGATCAGGAGTGCCAGCGCAGGCTGGCCGTGAGAATGTCCAGGCCGGGTAGCCGGGAGAAACCGCAAAGTGCGTCGAACAGCGGCCGCAGGGCCTGATCACCGATATTGCCTGCGGCGCAGTCGCTGAACTTTTGCCATTGCTCCTCGGCACTCAAGGGGTTCTGCGGGCAACCCTTCGGGTAGCTCCAGTGCTGTTCGAGGGTGCGGCCGTCCTGCAGCGCAATTCGTGCCAGACAATCACCGCCCCAGGGCAACTGCGCCGCTTGCGGGGAAACCTGCTGCTCATGGCGATGCACCTTCGGCATCAACTGCTGTATGTCAGGGCGCAGCAGAGTTGCGTCGCTGAAATGACCCAGGCGCGGCGAACCATCGAGCAGCGCCACCGCCGCGCAAAAATTCATGCTGAAGCGCGCTTCGGTCGGCGTGCGCGGCTGCTCATAACGCAGGTTCGCCACCATGAAGCCCGGCAAATACAGATCGACCCTGGCGATCTGCGCGACGCTGAATGCGTGACTTGCGCGCAAGGCCAGCAGCGCGTCGATGCCCAGGTGACTGGACATGCACGATGGGTAAAGCTTGGCGACCAGTCCAAATTCTTCGATGGCCAGCGGCGCATCCGGAAACAGGCACACGGGCGCTTCGACCGTGTGAGGCTGGCCCGCATATAACTGCGCAAATGACCATTGCCCCTGCAACGTGTCCTCGACACCGGTAATTCCGGCTGCCGCCAACCTTGCCGCCATCACCCCGTGCAGCGCGGCGAAGCCTGCATGCAGCGGCTTGACCATCGAGCCGAACTGACGCTTGCTGCCCCCGGCCAGGCTGCTGGCGATACTCAGGGTATGCACGATCCCCTCTGCATCAAGTTGCAACAGCACCGCACAGGCCACGGCCACGCCGAGGGTGCCAATGGTCGACGTGGCGTGCCAGCCGGCAGCGTAATGCGCCGGATTGACTCGTTTGCCGATCTGCGCCTGCACTTCGAGGCCAATGATGTAGGCGCGCACGATGGCGGCAGGCCTGGCGCCGATTTCCTCGCCCAGAGCCAGCAAGGCCGGAACCAGCGCAGCACTGGCGTGGGTTACCGGCGGAAAGAAGTTGTCGTCGAAGTCCAGCACATGGGCCGCGCAACCATTGACCAGCGCCGCCCAGGTCGCGGCTACGGGCACCTGGCTGGTCACGGCACTGGCGCCGCCACCCTCGCCGGCAAACGCCCGTCCGGCGTTCAGCACCGCCGGTTCCTTGCGACCGCCCAGCAGACAGCCGATGACGTCAGTGATGGCGATTTCGGCCCGCTGCACCGCCAGCCCGGAAAAAATCAGGGTGGTATCGGCGCTCCAGGCGGCCAGTTGCCGGCTCAGAGACAGGCTTGTGTCTGCGCCTGGCTGATGACCTTCACGGTCAAAAACTTGCGGTTGTATCGATTGCATGGGACGGTTCCGCTGAGTGGGTACAGGGGCAACTGCCGGAACAACTGTCATGGCAATTGCGTTACACCGGGCCATGCTAAGCTCGCCGACACTGGGGTCGCGAGGTACAGAAGTTCACTCAACGGGCGTGGCTGTACTGGTTTCGCACCAGTACAGATAAGGAGGGGGTAATGACGCTGATTCGCTTGTCCAGCAATCTGAAAATGTCGTTGGTGGAGCAGATCGTCGAGCAGCTCGGAGAGCTGATCAATCAGGGCACGTTGCGTCCGGGCAGTAAAATGACGTCGATCCGCCTTTTTGCCCGTCAGCATCAGGTCAGTGCCCATACCGTCACCGAAGCCTATGAGCGCCTGGTTGCTCTGGGGCACATCGAATCACGGCCACGCAGCGGTTTTTTCGTCAGGCGTCCGCGCCGTTCGGCTACCCGTAATGTCAGCCAAAGCCCGTTCGCCAAGGCTTTCGATCACCTTTGGCAATTGCGCGCGCACCTGAGTAACGACGATGGCCTGCTCAATGTCAGTTCCGGCCGTCTGCCACCGCAATGGCTCGACAGCGACATGCTGCGGGTCAGCCTCAAGTCCGCCGCCACCCGTCTCGATTCGGACCTGATGCAATACGGCGACCCGTACGGCTACCTGCCCTTGCGCAATCTGTTGCAGACGCGCCTGAGCGACCTCGGCATCCACACCCCTTCGAGCCAGTTGCTATTGACTGACGGCACCACCCAGGCCGTTGACCTGATCATGCGTTATCTGCTGCGCCCCGGCGACTCGGTACTGGTCGACGACCCCGGCTACTTCAATCTGTTCAGCAACCTGCAGCTGCAAGGGATCGAGGCACTGCCAGTGCCGCGTACGGCCGACGGCCCGGATATCCAGGTACTGGAAGAACTGGCGCGCACCCATCGGCCCAAGGTCATGTTCACTCAGTCTGTACTGCATACGCCGACCGGCTCCACTACGTCGCCAGGTCATGCCTACCGCCTGCTGCGACTGGCCGAGGAATACGATTTTAATATCGTCGAGAACGACACCTACGCCGACTTCCTCGACACCCCCTCCACGCGTATCGCCGCGCTGGATCAATTGCATCGGGTGTTTTACGTCGGCAGCTTTTCCAAAACCCTGTCGGCCGCAGCACGAGTCGGCTTTATCGCCGCACCTGAAGCCGCCGTGCGCGATCTGTGCAGTCTGAAAATGATCACCAGTATCACCAGTAGCCAGATCAACGAACGCCTGGTGTTCCACGCCCTGACTGAGGGCCATTACCGGCGCTCACTGGAACGCTTGCGCACACGCCTGGCCGAGCGGCTGGCGCATACCGAAGCGTTGTTGGAAAGCATGGGTTTCGAACTTTTCTGCCGGCCCCTGGGTGGCAAGTTTGTCTGGGCCCGGCATCCTGCGTATGAGAGCTCGGACGAAATCTGGCGTCTTGCCGCAGCTGCAGGGATCGTCCTTGCGCCGGGCAAGGTGTTTCGCAGTGGCATGCCGCAAACGCCCTGGTTTCGCTTGAATGTGTGCTGCACTGATGAGCCTGCTTTGTTGGCTTTTCTGCAATCGATTAGTCACGCAGCAAGTTGCCCAGGCAACTAATCCGCACCGTTCTTCTCTGCATTCACAGTAGGTGTGAATTCTCGTCATAGCTGGACTCTGGACGTGGCGCCAACCCCGGCGCTATGGTGGTAATCAACGCGGTCACAGTTCACTCAGTACTTTTTCCAGTAGCAGGCGCACGTCATCGCAAGCGTTCTGGTGCCTGCATTTTTCCAGGCGCGATAACTTCGCCCGCCGCATTAAAACCATCTAAAAACTGGCATGAATAAAATGAACAAGAGTCCCGAAATAAGCGGTACCACCCGGGTATACGCCATCATTGCCGACCCGATCCATCATGTGAAAACCCCAGAGACCATCAACCGGCTCTTTGCCTCCCGTGGCGAAGACCGGGTCATGGTGCCCTTGCATGTCAGCCCGGCGGATCTGCCCGGCGTTGTCGCGGGCCTGCGCGGGATCCAGAGCCTCGATGGTTTTATCGTCACCGTCCCGCACAAGACGGCGATTGTCGAGCTGTGCGACAGCGTTTCAGCAGCTGCCCGCCTGGTGGGAGCGGTCAACGTTGTGCGGCGTACCGAGGCGGGATTACTGCATGGCGACATTCTCGACGGCGCCGGTTTTGTTGCCGGTCTGCAGCAGGCCGGTATCGACCCGCGAGCAAAAAAAGTCTACCTGGCAGGCGCTGGCGGCGCGGCCAATGCCATCGCCTTCGCCCTTGCTGCCGCTGGTGTTCTGCGACTGACTATCTACAACCGTACGCGGGCCAAGGCCGAAGAGCTGGTGGCGCGGATCGGCGCCGCCTATCCAGGGCTGGACCTGCAGGTCGGCAGTGCCCGCCCGGACGGCGATGAGCTATTGATCAATGGCACGTCCCTGGGCCTGCGGGAGGCCGATCCGTTGCCATTCGACGTCAGCACCCTGAATCCCGCACAGACAGTCGCCGAAATCATCATGCAGCCGGCGATTACACCGCTGCTGCGTGCAGCCGCACAGATGGGCTGCCGGACTCATGAAGGCCTGCCGATGCTGCTGTGTCAGATCGAATTGATGGCGGCAGCAATGGCTACTGACGATAACGAGAATAATCATGCTTGAGTTCGACTATGTCATCGTTGGCGGCGGCACCGCCGGTTGCATCCTCGCCAATCGCCTAACTGAGTCGGGGCGCTTTCGGGTGCTGATGCTGGAAGCTGGCGGCGAGCCGAAAAGCTTGTGGATTCCGATTCCGGCCGGTTTCAGCAAGCTGCTGGTGGACACGCGCTATAACTGGCGCTTCAAGACCCAGGCAGAAGCCAATACCCGTGGCCGGGAAATCTCCGTGCCCCGAGGCAAGGGCCTGGGCGGCTCGACCTTGATCAACGGCATGATTTACGTGCGCGGTCAGCCAGGCGATTACGACGCTTGGGCGGCGACCGGAGCAAAAGGCTGGGACTTCAATACCCTCAAGCCCTACTTCAGAGCTTTCGAGAACTACGCTCAGGGCGACGCCAGCCGCGGACACATGGGCCCCATGCATATTCATCAGGTCAGCGAGCGCTACCCGGTTGCCGATGCCTTCCTCAAGGCCGCGAGCGAGGACGGCCATGCCTGGAACCGCGACTATAACGGCGACGACCAGACCGGCTTCGGTTACTACCAAGTGGCCCAGCACAAAGGTCGGCGCTGGAGTGTGGTCGACGGCTATCTCAAGCCGGCGCGCAACCGAGCCAATCTGCATATCGAAACCGACGCCCACGTACTGCGCCTGGATCTGCAGGGCACACGTTGCACGGGTATCACTTATCGCAAGGATGGCCGGGAAGTGTCCGTCAGCGCTTCCCGTGACGTGATTCTCTGTGCCGGGGCGATCCAGTCGCCGCAGATCCTGGAGTTGTCCGGCATCGGCCGCGTAGAGGTGCTGAGTCAATTTGGTATTGCCGTGAAGCACCCCTTGTCGGGCGTCGGCGAGAACTACATCGACCACTTCGCGACACGGGTCAACTGGCGCCTGAAAAATACCCTGACCCTCAATGAACTGGCGCGAGGCTGGCGTTTGGGCCTGGCGGTGGCCGAGTATTTCTCGCGCCGGACCGGCATCCTGACCCTGGGTACCGGCCTGGTACACGGCTTCATCAAGACCCGGGACGATATGGCCACGCCCGATGTGCAGTATTTTGTCGTGCATGCCAGTTATGCCAACGCCGCCGAACGCATCCTCGACAGGCACCCCGGTTTCACTATCGGTGTCAGCCAGTTGCGGCCCAAATCCAAGGGCAGCATCCATATCCAGTCGTCGGATCCGGACACCATGCCGGCGATACGGCCCAACTTTCTCACCGAGGAAGAGGATTGCACGAGCCTGATCGAAGGCATGAAGATCGCTCGCCGTATCATGCAGCAACCGGCAATGCAGGCGTATGTCGAGGAAGAGAAAAGCCCGGGTTTGCAGACAGCTACCGACGAGCAATGGCTGGAGTTTGCCAAGGACAACGGCCAGACCATCTACCACCCCATCGGCACCTGCCGCATGGGCGAGGATGAAGGCGCGGTCGTCGACTCGTCCTTGCGCGTGCATGGCTTGCAGGGCCTGCGCGTTATCGATGCCTCGGTGATCCCGTCCATGGTGTCGGGCAATATCCAGGGCGCGGTGATGGCGGTGGCGGAACGTGGCGCTGCCATTATTCTGGCCGAAGTGGATAGCTAAGGGCTGTCACGCTGCAAACACCTGGTAGGGCCGGTTTTAGCCGGGAGAGCGTAGGCTTCAAGTACGTCCTCCCGGCTAAAGCAGGTCCTACAGAGAACGCATTCCAATTCAGGAAGTTGCGTTATGTTGAATAGGAGGCCTTTGGGCCTTCTTTTTATCAGGCATTGCCGAACTGCCGGCTCAGCTTTCCCGCTGCCTTTTCAAACGCCACTTTCATTTCTTCGATCACGATCTGGCTATGTTCGAAGGAGATATAGATGCGCCCGTAAGGCGACGGCATCATCAGTACACCCTCCTCGCGCAGGGCGAGATGCAGAGCCTTGGTAAATTCCGGATTGGCGATTTGTGCTGCGCGGTCGTAGGTGGTCGGCGCCGCGGGTGCCAGCCAGATGCCGAAAACGTTGCCATAGCCGCTGGTGCTAATGGTGACGTTGTGGGACTCGAAGATTGCCTCGATCGCTTCGCGCAGATCATTGCCGCGCTGGATCAGGCGCTCATAGTCGCACTCGTCCAGCAGAGAGAGCGTGCTGCTCACCGCCGCGCAGGCCATGGGGTTGCCGCTGAAAGTGCCGCCACGGGCCACTCGGCCTTCTGCGAAACCGGCAAGGATATGCGGCTTGCCGACCACGGCAGAGACCGGTACGCCATTGCCGATCGCCTTGCCGACGCTGGCCAGATCCGGGTCCAGGCCCTCGCGCAGGCCCGCCAGCCCGGCGTACAGGCGAAAGCCCATGAGCACCTCATCGCAGATGACCAGAGCACCGTGTTTATGGGCGATGTCCTGCACATGCTTGAGATAGCCCGGCAGCGGCATGATGCAGCCGGCGTTGGCCAGCATCGGTTCGAGGATCACCGCCGCGATGTCCTGGTCCTCGGCAAACAGTCGCTCCACGTCATCAAAATCGTTGAAGCGGATCAGGGTAGTGCGCTGGGTGGCAGGACGTGCGCCTGTTTCGAAACACGCCTCAGCCGAGGTCACGTTGCCGAAGCTGACATCATCGAACCAGCCATCGAAACCCGCCGCCATCTTGGCGATCCGGCCGCGGCCGGTATAAGCCCGGGCCGCACGGCAGGCCAGATGTACGGCTTCGCTGCCAGAGTTGGTGAACATGACCTTGCTCAGTTCGCCGGTGTGCCGGGCAAGCGCCGTTGCTGCACTGTGTTCGCGGACATGGGCCCAGGACGGCGCGGCGCTATCGATCAATGCCTGGGCCACTGCCGCGTTCACCGTGTCATCGGCATGCCCCAGCAATACGGCACCAAAACCCAAGGCAGTGTCGATGTACTTGCGGCCTTTGTCGTCCCAGAGATAGGCACCCTCACCTCTCTGAATAAACAGCTTTTCTCCATTCAGGTCGGGAAGGATACGGGCTGCACTGGAAACATCGCCAACTAGGTTAAGCATTCTGAACCTCTGAATATTGCAGGCTGGAGCCGCCGCCCTGTGAGGGCGGCAGTCTTGTTACTTCTGGGAGATCCAGGCGTTGAAGCGTTGGTTGAGGTTCTCGCTGTTATCCACCCAGAACTCCACATCCAGCGGCACGGACTGCGCCAGGTTTTCCGGCGTGGTCGGCAGGTCTGCCTTGTACTCAGCCGGAACCAGGTCGTTGGCTTTCTTGTTGGTCAGACCATAGGCGATGAACTTGGGCAGCTTGGCCTGATTCTCGGGCTTGCTGGCAAAACCGATGAAGTCCATGGCGGCGGCTTTGTTCTCGGTGCCCTTGGGCACGGTCCAGGAGTCGATGGCGGATACGCTGCCGTTCCACAGGAAGTGGAAATGCTTGCCTTCGCTGCGGTTGAAACCGGTAATGCGGCCGTTATAGGCCGAGCTCATGACCACATCCCCCGCCGCCAGCAGCTGCAATGGCTGTGCCCCCGCCTCCCACCAGACGATGCTCGACTTGATGCTGTTGAGCTTGTTGAAAGCGCGATCAACCCCCTCAGGCGTACGCAGCACTTTGTAGACGTCGGCTGGTTTCACGCCGTCGGCGATAAGGGCGAACTCCAGAGCATATTTCGGGCCTTTGCGCAGGCCGCGTTTGCCGGGAAACTTGGTCGTATCAAAGAAGTCCGCCCAGGACGTCGGGGCCGTTTTGAGCTTGTCACCGTCCCAGGCCACGCCGGTATTCCAGACGATGGCGCCGACGCCGCAGTCATTGACCGCTTCCGGGATAAAGTCGGCCTTGTTGCCGACCTTGGCCCAGTCGATCTTCTCGTACAGCCCGGTTTCACAGCCCAGTGCCAGGTCTTCGGCTTCGACTTCAACAACATCCCAGGTCGGGTTACCTACTTTGACCTTGGCGTCGAGAATACCTACCCCGCCGTCCCAGCTCTGGTCGAGGACCTTCTTGCCGATCTTCTGGCCGTAGGGTGCGAAGAAGATCTCGCGTTGCGCGTCCTGAAAGCTTCCTCCCCAGGAAACAATGGTCAGGTCGCGAGCGTTGGCGGCCTGGGAGGCGGCGAGGCCGGCGACCGCAAAGGCGAGTGCGGCTAAAGCGTGGCATGGCTTGTGCTTCTTGTGCATTTAGAACCTCGACGCAGATGTTGTGTTGTGGTGGTAAAAATATTTACCACTGCAAAATGTGCGAAGCAAGTTTTATTTCCTGTGCGCGCGAAAAACCCGCAATCGCCCGTGTAAACGGCCAGCGACGTTTTTTTGCGCCTGCCATTTGCTGTCGCCCTCTGCTTGCCAGTGGCCCACTTCACCGCTTTTCAGTTGTCTGGTCATCACAACTGTCACCGAATAGCCTGCCACCCGTGTTACTTTTGCCACCATCGAGTGGGAGGTAATGGTGCGTTTTACCCCACGATGGTACGCGTGAGAGCCCACGCCAGGATTCAGCTGTTCCCGCAGACGGCCTGTCGAGCTTGCCGCTGCGGGCCGTTCATTTGAGGAATCAACCGTGACAGATACATCGGCGATCAGCCGCAACCCACATGCGCCTGAAGATCTGCCCGAAGAGGCCATCGCAGACCAAGAGACCGCGTCGGTAGGCGAACGGCTCAAGGCGCTGCGACAGAGCCGGGGCCTGTCGATACGCGGCCTGGCCGAACAGGCAGGCGTGCCCCATGCGACCCTTTCAATCATTGAGCGGGATAAATCCAGCCCCTCTGTCAGCATCCTGAAACGCCTGCTGCGTCCGCTGAACGTCACCCTGAGTGCGTTTTTCTCCGATTCAGCAGTGGTGGATCGCGCAGTGTTCTACAAGGCCAGTGAGCTGGTCGAACTGGCTGACGGGCGCAAGCTGTCGTACCGCCAGGTGGGTGCGAACCTGACCAACAGCTCGATGATGATCCTGCATGAACGCTACGAACCTGGCGCCGATACCGGCGAGGAAGGCGAAGAGCTTTACTCCCATGAGGCAGAAGAAGGCGGCGTGATCATCGAAGGCCGCCTGGAAATGACCGTGGGCGACGAGGTGCGGATTCTGTCGGCCGGCGATGCCTATTACTTCGACAGCCGCCTGCCCCACCGCATGCGCAACCCCTTCGATGAGGTCTGTATCGTGGTCAGCGCAGTCTCGCCACCGACCTTCTGATTCAAGAATAGAAAAGGCAGCCGCAAAGCTGCCTTTTTGCTGTCAGTGCCACGGATTCTCGAGCAGCTTGCGTTCCATGAAGTCGCGGAACACGCGGATCCGCGGGCTCAGATGCTTGCGATTGGAATAGATCAGGTAAACCGGCTCGCGCGCCGCAATGACGAATTCGTCGAGCACAGGCACCAGTCGACCGGCTTTCAGGTCGGCACCGATATGAAACTGTGCCAGCTTGACGATGCCAGCCCCCGCCAGGGCCATTTCCCGCAGCAAGTCGCCCTGGGCAAATACCGCCTTGGGCACCACCGGAATACTTACTACCTCACCCTCGACCTGGAATTGCCAGTTGTTCCAGACACTGTCGAAACCGAAGTTGAAACAGTCATGGGCCAGCAGATCACCGGGCTGCTGCAGCGCTCCCCGCCGCGCAAGGTAGTCCGGGGACGCGCAGGTGATCCAGGCGCTCTCCCCTATCTTGCGGGCTATTCGCGATGAGCTGGGCAGTACACCACTGTGAATGGCCAGATCCAGGCCCTGCTCGAAATGATCGACATATTGCGCACCCACCTGGATATCCACCGTCAGGCCGGGATAGGTCGCCAGAAACTCCGGCAGCCACGGCAGTATCTGGTGCTTGGCGAAGGTGGTCATGGTGTGGATGCGCAGTGATCCGCTCACCCGGTTGGGGAACGCCTCGGCCAGGGAGTCCGCTTCAGCCATCGCATTGATCACCTCCCGGGCACTGACCAGGTAGGCCGCGCCTTCTTCGGTCAGGGTCAGGCTGCGAGTGCCGCGCTGAAACAGTCGCACTTGCAGGCGATCTTCAAGGCGGCTGATCAATTTGCTCATGGCCGAGGGGGTCAGGTCGTGGGCACGACCGGCAGCCGAGAAATTGCCGTGCTCGGTCGCCCATATGAAGGCCAGCATCTGCGAGTAGTTATCCATCGATACGGCTCTGCAGCAAAAGTGGCGAGCAGCCTGCCAGTATTTGCCGGCTCGAACAACCGGCGCCTGCCAGTGCCACCTGACCTTTCACGGCAATCGGTACAAAGGACAAGGAACCACGACGATTGAACGCATTAAAGCCTTTGCATCGCCTACGCTGTGTTGGACAAGTGAACCTTGGCAACGACTGTCGCACTCCAGCCAAGCCTGATGCTTTCAATACAAGAGGTTTCGCAATGCCAGAATTCAACGCTCCATTGCGTGACATGCGCTTCGTGCTCAACGAACTGTTCGACGCTGCGGCGCTGTGGCAAAGGCTGCCCGCCCTGGCCGAACGTATGGATGCCGACACCGCCGATGCGATTCTTGAAGAAGCAGCCAAGGTCACCGCAGGCCTGCTGGCGCCGCTCAATCGCAGCGGTGACGAGGAAGGTGTGCACTGGCAGGATGGCAAAGTCAGCACACCCAAGGGCTTTCGCCAGGCCTATGCCACTTATATCGAAGGTGGCTGGGTCGGGCTCAGCGGCAATCCAGATTTCGGCGGGATGGGCTCGCCGAAGATGCTTGCCGTGCTGTTCGAGGAAATGCTCTACGCCGCCAACAGCAGTTTCGCGCTGTATTCGGCGCTCAGCTCCGGCGCCTGCCTGGCCATCGATGCCCATGCCAGCGAGGACCTCAAGGCACGCTTCCTGCCAGCCATGTATGAAGGCCGCTGGGCCGGCTCCATGTGCCTGACTGAAGCCCACGCCGGCACCGACCTGGGCCTGATCCGCACCCGCGCCGAACCCCAGGCCGATGGCAGTTATCGCATCACCGGCAGCAAGATCTTCATCACCGGCGGCGAGCAGGACCTGACAGAAAACATCATCCACTTGGTATTGGCCAAGCTGCCTGATGCACCCGCCGGGCCCAAGGGCATTTCGCTGTTTCTGGTGCCCAAGATGCAGGTCAACGACGACGGCTCCCTCGGTGCGGCCAATGCTGTGGGTTGCGGCTCTGTCGAGCACAAGATGGGCATCAAGGCCTCGGCCACCTGCGTGATGAACTTTGATGGCGCCACTGGCTGGCTGATCGGCGAGAGTAATCGCGGTCTGGCGGCGATGTTCACCATGATGAACTACGAGCGCCTTTCCATCGGTATCCAGGGTCTGGGCTGCGCTGAGGTGTCCTATCAGAACGCCCGCACTTACGCCAGGGAACGCCTGCAAAGCCGCTCGGCCAGCGGCCCCGTGGCCAAGGATAAGATTGCCGACCCGATCATCGTCCACGGTGATGTGCGGCGCATGCTGCTGACCATGAAAGCCATGACAGAAGGCGGCCGCGCGTTTGCCTGTTATGTCGCACAACAACTGGACCTGGCCAAATTCACTGCTGATCCTGAAGAGCGCCTGCGCGCCGAGTCCCTGGTGGCGCTGCTGACGCCTGTGGCCAAGGCATTCTTCACCGATATCGGCCTGGAAACCTGCGTCCACGGCCAGCAGATATTCGGCGGCCACGGCTACATTCGCGAATGGGGTCAGGAGCAGTTGGTTCGGGATGTGCGTATTGCGCAGATTTATGAAGGCACCAACGGTATTCAGGCGCTGGACTTGCTCGGGCGCAAGGTGTTGGGCAATGGCGGTGCGGCGCTGGGCATCTTTGCCGAAGAGATTCGCGAGTATGCCCAAGGCAGCGCATCACCCTACGCGGGGCAGTTGCTCGCAGCGCTGGAACGACTGGTCGATCTCAGCCTCTGGCTCAGGCAACAGGCCGTTACCGAGCCGAATATCGTCAGCAGCAGTTGCGTGGAATACCTGCACTTCTTCGGTTATGTCAGCTACGCCTACCTGTGGGCACGCATGGCGGGGCTCGCCGAAGAGAAAATCGCCGACGACGTGCCTTTCTACAGCGCCAAACGAGCCACAGCGGCGTTCTTCTACGCACGCTTGCTGCCGCGGATCGACAGCCTGGAGGCTTGCGTCCGTGGCGGCAGCGGCTCTTTGTACGCGCTGGATGCCGAGCAGTTCTAGGCTCTGTACGAAAAGTCGCCGAGCGAAGGTCAGGCAAGGCAAAAACAGGCGAGGAACGGCCGGGGTCGCGCTCGACTTTACTGGCTGTAAATGAGCATTATCCGCTACGCGGCCCCTTCGGGCCGTCCTTCGGACGTTCTCCTTTCAGTCGTCCGAGCCTGTTTTTAACGCAGCATCACCGAGCGCAGGCATTTTTCGTACAGAGCCTAAGTCAGATCGTGCAGTGACTTGCCATTCGGCGCGGTCACGCTGACTTCGCTGAATGTGACCTGCAGGCCACCACGCTCCGGAGTACAGGCCATGGGCCCGACCCAGTACTGCCTGGCCTGGGGAAATGGCGCCAGGCGAATCAGCGGCCAATGCTCGCCATCGGTCGAGGCCTGGACCTTGAGCACACCGTTTTGCAGAGTCACGCGCAGCCAGAACCCCGCCGTATCGCCATTGAACAGGCCGGTAGACCAGTCGGACACGCCATCAGTGACGACCGTACTGAGATACGGCACACCGTCATTGACCTCGATCGTGATCTTCACCCAATGCTCGGCATCGATGCGCACCATCAGCCCGGCCTGATCATAGAGTGCTCTGAAATCAGCAGAAACCCTGGCCTGGGCGGTGAATTCAGGACCGGTCCTGACCCCGTAGAAATGCCCGGAGTCCCGGACAAAACCATAGTGGGTCTCGCGCCAGAAATCGGTGGCAGCGTCGGTGGTCCAAGTGAGCTGGTCGCCAAGCATCGACCAGCTTTTCGGTTCGTTCAGCCATTCATATTCGTCGTACATATGATCTCCCTGAAATAGCCCCACTCAACTCATGGGCGACGTGCTGACAATCCTTAACGCCAGACCTTCATATGGTGCAAGGTCAATCGTGAAGGCGCCTTCAGCCGTCAGGTCACCCTCAACCCTCTCGTTGATAATGTCCACTACCAGCCCATGACCAATATCCGGCAGGTGCAGGGTTTCGGTGATGGGCTCGGCGCTGAAGTTCAGGGCGGTGATCTGCATACCCTTCCCGGCTGGCAGTTCGTGGACCATGATCAACAGGCCGGGATGCTGGACATCCGGGATCAGCACCTGACGACTCGCGGCAATGTCATAGGCCCGACGCACAGCGAGGATTTTCTTCAGCTGCGAGGCGAAGGATTCCGGATCTTTCAACTGTTCCGGCAAGCTGCCGTACAGGTTCTGCGCCTTGGGCATCTGCCCTGAAGAAACAATCGCCTCCGGATCGAGGTCGACCAGATCGTAGGCGCCACGGTGGATCCAGCGGGTGTCGCCATCGAGCATCAAGTCCGCCACCTGTTCCGCCGCCAGTGGCAGCGCCCCTACCAGGTCCCAGCCGGACAAGGCGAAGACCCCCGGCTGCATGGCGTTGAACATCACCAATAGCAGGTGCAACTGGCGAATCTGCGGGATATCCGCCGGTTTGATCGCCTGCAAATCCCGTATACCCAAGGCCGCCGTGATGATGCTGACGGTGGTGCAGGACACGCCATTGGTGACGAATTTCAGGTTGTAGGGTGCGTGCTCACCGGCCAGACGCTCGTACATTTGCTCGCGGATATGCTCACGCAAGATATTGCCGGGGAAGGTCTGGCCCTGATACATGAAGGTGTCATGGGCATGCAGGGTCCAAAAATGCACCAGCTCCAGGGTCAGCTCGTCATGGTTTTGCAGGGCGTGGATCAGTGAGGCCGGGTCGATGCCATAGGCGTGGACCTGGCGCAGCATCAGGCGCAGGAACTCGGCATCGCCCATCAACAGAGCATGCTGGTAGGCCGGACGGGTGATGAAGTCATAGGACAGATCCGCGCCGCCATGGGACATCGAGGCGATATCGTCGATGGTCAGGTTCAGCTCCTGGAAGCTGAAGCCGCCAGCCTTGCGGATCGCCCCGCCAATCAACTGGTTGCCAGTAATGGACAGCGGATGGCTTTCTGACCACGCCGTGCCATCGAGCTTGCGCTCAACGCCAAGGAAGCCGTTGGCGTCCAGGCGCAGGATTTTTGCGCCCATCACATCGACCGCATGCAGGGCGTCGCCAATGATCATTTGTTGCGCGGCGAAACTGGGGTCAAGCCAGTTCAGCGAGGGCTGGCCTTCCTTGAAGTAATGCAGGTAGACCCAACGCCGCGGTTTGCCATCCACGCCGATGACTACGGGCGTGGTACTCCAGTCGGTTTCCTTGACGCCGGGTTCAAAGAAGATCACCCGCTGCAACTGGCCGACAATGTAATGCTTGTCGCGCAGGGCATCGACCTGCAGCGGGCTGAGGTTCTGCGCGTCACGCCCCGGCTCCACGTCAGGCAGCAGCGGCCAGTCTTCCTCGCGGATTTCCACCATGTGGTAGAGACCGGGATAGTCCTCATAGGCCATCTCGGCCAGACGGAAATCCGCACCCTTGCCGGTATGGGAAGGAATCACGTCATCGATGATCACCGCATTATGCGCGGCGGCGATTCGGGTCAGGTTTTGCAGTTGTTCTTCGGTGCCCAGTTCCGGATCGATGCCGAAGCTGATGCGGTCGAAGTTACCGTCGATGGTCGGCGTATGTTCACGGCCGTTGAGCCCGCCTGAGGTCTTCAGCGGGCCGTTATGAATGCCCTGGATGCCGATTTCCGACAGCGCATGCCACAGGCTTTCATCGCCCAGGGCCTGCAAGACCGTGCCGCCTTCGCTGGTGATGATCGAGGCGGGATAGGCGGTGAACCATACCGAAGCCAGTGCTGACGCGTCCCGCGGCCGGGTTTGTGCGAAGGGCCGTTGCCATAATCTTCCTTGCCCGGAATACAGGCGGGTCCGCTGCCGGGCGGCATTGAGCATGGATTGTTCAACCAGCCATGCCACGTAATCCTTGTCCGTCGTTGTCATAAGCACATTCACTCGCAGTCCAGTACATCGGGCCGTCGCACTAAGCAATCATCGCGGCACGAACGGCGCAGGTCGTGTGCATATGAGCCCGCGAGTGCGCAATCGTTGCATGGAATTTCCATGAAGGCGCTGTCTAGACCTTGAAATGGGCGATCAACCGATGCACCTCCCGGGTCATGCCAGCCACCTCGTTGCTGACCCGCACGGTATGTCGCGCCTCGCTGGCATTGCCCTCGCTGAGGCTGCGGATTTCCAGGGTATTGCGCTCCACCCCTTCAACAACTTGCGCCTGCTGTTCCGTGGCCGAGGCGATCTGCAGATTATGGTCGATGATCTCGTCCATATCCTGGGTGATGCCCTGGAAGATATCGGCGGTACGGGTGGCCTCGCCGACCCGGGTCGAAGCACTGGCGTGGCTGCTCTGAATGGTACCTACAGCGTTGCCTACCTGTTGCTGCAACTGTTCGATGGTGTGCTGTATTTCCCCGGTCAGGGCCTGGGAGCGGATTGCCAGACTGCGTACCTCGTCAGCCACCACGGCAAAACCACGGCCCTGCTCACCGGCTCGTGCAGCTTCGATGGCGGCGTTAAGGGCCAATAGATTGGTCTGCTCGGACACGCTGCGGATCTGCCCCACGGCCTGGGCTATCGCCCTGCTCTGCTCATCCACCGCCTGAATGGCCAGGATCGACTGGTCCATTTCCTTGAACAACTGGTGGATGCCGTTGGCCGCCGAACTGGCTTGTCGACTCCCTTCACGGCAGGTATCACCGACCCGACCGGCACGCGCCGCCATGGTCTGGGAAGAGCGGCTGACCTCCTGCACACTGCTGACCAGTTCGCTCATGGAGGTGCCGATCAGTTCCAGCTCGGCGCCCTGGCGGTCGGCACTTTGCTGGCTGGCAAAAGCGCTCTGGCTAAGATCCCCGGCCTTCCCCTGGGTCTCGGACGAAAAGCGGCTGACCTGCACGATCAACTCGGCGATACCGCTGCGCATGCGATTGAAGTCATCGGCGACATCGCCAAGCTCATCCCTGGCGCGGATTTGCAGGACATGCCCCAGTTCCCCGGCGGCAAAGCGGCGCATGCCATCGCGAATGCCGTGGATCGCCTCGCGCACCGAAAGAAAGAAGCCGCCGAACAGATAAATGATCACCAGGACGATCACGGCCAACAGCACGGCATAACCGAGCAGACGCTCCTGACTGCCCGCGACCCGTTCGCTCAACAGTGCCGTGCTGTCGTCAATCACCGCACGGAACGCTGCGTCGAGCTTGTCGACGCTGGGCTGATAGCTGTCGAAACGCTCATGCCAGAGGGCGATGGACTCTTCGTCGTAGCTGCCATTCTGCGAATAGGGTTCGACGATGCTGCTGGCATAACGGGAACTGGCAGCCAGCGCTGCATCGGCCAGCAGTCCACGGGCCTGAGGATTGTCTGCGCCGCTGCGGGCCTGAATATAAGGCTCCAGCAAGGCCGGTTGATTGATCACCGTCGCCCGTGAGGTGGACTCCAGAAAGCCGTAGGCGCTGACGTAAGCCGCGTAGCCGCGCGTCTGAGCCAGAGTGGCGTAGAGCGGCAGTATCTCGCTGATCAATAGATCGGTGGCGCGGTACAAACGCGGATCACCGTCCATGGTCAGCCGCGAATCCGCGCCGATCGCCTTGAGGGTCGCCAATTGCGCCTGCGCACCGCGGGTTTCCTCAAGATACAGAGCGCTGAGCACCTGATTGGCCTGAGGTGCGCCCAGGCTTGCTGACGGGTCCTTGAACATAAAACGGCGCGAGGCAAAGGGCGTGGCGGCCAGCCAGTCGCCGACGGCCTGCCCGGTCTGCTCGAGCTGCCGACGCCCGGTCTCGATGGCGGCAAGCACATCCGGCTGATTGCGGGCATGGCTCAGCACATGCAGCGCGGCCAGATCCAGCGCCGCCTTGTATACCGGCAAGGCTGCATTGAACGCCTGCAAGCCCTGCAACTCCATTCGCGCATTTTGCAGCTCGCCTTGTAAATCCACCAGCTTGCCTGCTGCCAGCCAACTAAACGGCGCCATGAAGACCAGAAAGATCAGGGAAAACTTGTGCAGATAGCGTGTGCGGCTCATCAGTGCCAGGACGGGTGTGAACATGAGCGCTTCCTCGAATGGGCCGGTACGCGCTCATGCTAGCGGTCAGGTACGTTGAGGCAGTTGGAGGCGTTGCACGAATGATTGAAGATTTGCGACATGGCGCAGTTGGCAGGCACCCCGCGGGTATGGAGAGAATACGTGGGAGCGAATTCATTCGCGAATAGTCCAGTACATCTGACTAACTTCTATCGTCCTGAATGCCGCTTTCGCGAATGAATTCGCTCCCACAGTGTTCGGATGACTGATCCCACAACCATCAACAGCAAGGAGGCACTCAAAAAATCAGGAATGCAGCAACCCCTCCACGGACTCGATACCCGGCACCGCACAATGAATTCTCTTCATCGCCAGCCATTCCCGGGCCTTGGCGATATCGAATATCTGGCCCTGTTCCATTAACGCCAGAACCAGCGAATCAGAAATCCGGTAATGCCCACACTGGGGACATTTACATTCTTCCCAGCTGTCCGCGCAAAAAATTCGCTCTGCCGGCCCCGCGCAAATCAGGCAACTCATGGAACGCCTCGCTTTTTATTATTAGA
The DNA here is from genome assembly GCF_024807945.1 of Pseudomonas sp. JUb42. GTDB lineage: Bacteria > Pseudomonadota > Gammaproteobacteria > Pseudomonadales > Pseudomonadaceae > Aquipseudomonas. The sequence continues at coordinate 191,784 of NZ_JANUFD010000006.1, forward strand.
TGAAACAGTCAATCAGCATCGGTTCACGCCACTATAAACATACTATTCACCGGTAAAAAAGCAATCGACTGACCTGGGCAAATAGCGGATATCTATAGCACTTGCCAGCTCGACCATGGATCGCGCTAAAAAATCTCTCAGAACAGTTGCCCGTGCCTTAGCGAATTAATTGTCTGCTGGCGAATACAGCGCAATTCAGGCTCAGTTGGTAGTGGCGAGCATCATGGCTGCGGGTAACAAGCCTGCCCCTGCAGCAAGTTTCTTTTGCGTCAGCAGCATGATTCATTCATAACGACACCGCTCCCCAAACGGCCATCAACGCACCGGTTCGCCCTTCGACCGGATCAGCATCAGGAAGCGCAACCTGGGCAATACGTCGCAGTGATGGCTGGTGATTGGCGGGCTCGGCCCTTTGAATATCGTAGTTGTCCTGGCCTCGTGGATAAGCGCCGACCACCAGGAAGTCTTCACTTTGTTCAAGGCTGCAATGACCGGTGCCTGCGGGCAGCACCAATACATCCCCTTCGCCTACCTCGATCGTCTGACCGGACGGGCCGCCCAGTAGCAGCCGGGCATGCCCTCTGGCAACGCCGACCACCTCATGGGCAGTGGAGTGGTAATGGTGATAGTCGAACACCTGTGCGCGCCATTGCGCAGGCCAGTCATGTTCGTTGAACAACTGCTCCAACCCTGCGGCCTTGTCTTTCGAGGCCAACGGCACTTCACGGTACAGCAACACCGGAAGCTGGCTGTTGGGGATCACGCCATCGTCGCTGAACCAGAGAGTCTGGGGTGGCGCGCTGTTCATGATGACTGGTCTCTGGGTTGCTCTTGAGCTTTTTTCCTCTGTTGGCGGTGAACCTCCTCCTTACCCACCGATTGTGCAGTGGAGTCGCGTTGCCCCTTGCCAGGATCATTGGAGCGCAGGGCGTCGTTGGCCCGCTCTACCTCACCCGGCAGGGTGTGCGGGTTGGGATTTTCCTGAGGTGTTTTGCCATTACTCATGATCGTTGTCCTTGGCTTGCCGGGCCCTGGGGCCATTGATCGGTAGACCTCCGTCTTTTTTCCAAGGTTCCATCTGAGGCTCATGCACCAGGATTACCGAACTGGATATACACCGACCAGGCTCCGAGCAACGACCAGAACACCGCGAAAATCCACGGCGTGCGCAGCGAAAACAGCAGGGATTTGCGGTACCCCTTGTGGGTTGACTCACGCTCGCAGAACAGCGGCGATTCGTCATAGGCCAGCCCCATTAAAGGCTCGCTCTGGAGCAAATTGGCCTGCTTGTAATGCCAGTGATCGATGATTTCATAGGCGGCACGAATACCCGGCCAGGCGTTCAGCGAGCTGAGGATGCCCAGCAGTGCCAGGAACGGCGGCACAACCAGAGTAAACAGCTTGCCCCACTCCGGATTGAGATTGCCCATGGACGAGGTGAAGGCAATGACCAGGAAGGACTGCGCTGCCAGATAGGCGTCGGTCCGGTTGGCGAGAATGCTGGTTTCGTACTGGATTTCCCGGCGATAGAAATCCAGGCGTTCCTTCGGCGAGCCGAACATCTTGGCGTTATGTTCAGTCAGTTCGTTTTCATCGGCGGCGTGGGTGAGGATTCTGGACAAGAGCGACGATGACCTCGGTTATGTGCATGGAATGGTGTTCACCGACAGCGGACCGGAACCACAGTGGTTAGTTCGCTTTCAACGGATCTGCGGTTTTCTGGCACTCACTCAAACTACTGACCTCACTGCACATGACCGTTTAGTTGATAGTTTGGCGATGCGCTTGAACTTTCCAGCTAAAGCCACTCGTCGCATGCCGACAAACTAAAAGAATCGATTTCACCCTAGGCCCCTCACACTTTATGCATGCACGTTTGCATACATATAAAACCAACTACTCAGCCCGAATTGAGGAAGCCACCATGTTTCTACACAACAAGCGCCTGCAATATACCGTTCGTGTCGCCCAACCCAACCCTGGATTGGCCAACTTACTGCTGGAGCAATTCGGTGGTGCGCAAGGTGAACTTGCCGCTGCAGGGCGTTATTTCACCCAGGCGCTGGCGGAAGAAGATCCGGGGCGCAAGGATCTGCTCATGTCTATTGCAACTGAAGAACTGAGCCACCTGGAAATCGTCGGCTCCATTATCGTCATGCTCAACAAAGGCGCTAAAGGCCAGTTGGCCGAAGGTGTCGAAGAGGAAGGCGAACTGTACCGGGCGATCAACGGCGCAGGTAATGACTCTCATATCACCAGCCTTCTCTATGGCGCCGGTGCCCCGCTGACCAACTCTGCCGGTGTTCCCTGGTCGGCTGCGTACATCGATACCATTGGCGAACCGACTGCCGATATGCGCTCCAATATTGCCGCCGAATCCCGCGCCAAGATCGTCTATGAGCGGCTGATGAATGTCACCGACGATCCAGGCGTGAAAGAGGCATTGGGTTTCCTGATGACCCGGGAAATCGCCCACCAGTTGTCCTTCGAAAAGGCCTTGCATGCCATCCAGCCGAACTTCCCCCAAGGCAAGCTGCCTGGCATGCCGGAGTTCACCAATACCTATTTCAATATGTCGGGTGAACCGAACGTGCGCGGCCCATGGAATCAGGGCGATCAATGGGAATACGTAGAAAACCCACAACCTGCAGTGGACGGTGGCGACGGCACGGCGAGCGTGGCGCTGTCAGCCAAAGATCAGGAATTGCTTGAACAACTGAAACTGCGCACTCAGTCCGATCCGGATTCGGACCCGATTACTGGCGCCGACCTCGGCTCTGGCATGGTTCAAGGCAAGGATGAGTAAAAGCAATGCAACCGTCTCGTGGCGGTTGCGCTTTATTTTTAACCTGGAGGCAGAACACCGTGTTCATGACTGAAGAAATGCCAGACCCCGAAGCTACATTTGCAACCACCTTGAGTCACTTCGAAATGTCTGCGCGCAAGGCAAAACGAGGCTTCAAGGTAGCGATGGCGGTAAATGTATTCGGCGTGGGGACCTTGTTGCCCAACGATTTGCCGAAAACTGCCGAGGTGCAAAAAAACCGATGAGCAAAGGATTGACCAGCGCCAGGGACGGCCTTTTGCAGACGCCCTCTAGCGTCGCCAACAGGCGGCAGTGATGGATCAAGTAAGTAAGGCTGTTTAAGACAGGCGATGTTTATGGTCTGCGGCCGTCAATCTTACGACCTCATAAATCGATTAATCAAAACCCTGGCCATTAGTGATTAACCGACAAGAGGTAACTACTTAAATAGACCGGAGCTATCAAACATGCGAGCACTTACTTATCACGGCGCCCATGACGTCCGGGTGGAAACTGTGGCGGACCCGATTCTAGAAGCGGCGGACGACATTATTCTGCGCGTCACCGCCACGGCCATCTGCGGTTCAGACCTGCACCTGTACCGAGGCAAAATCCCCGCCACCGAACACGGCGATATTTTCGGCCACGAGTTCATGGGCATTGTCGAAGAAACCGGTTCAGCGGTGACCGCTGTGCAGCGTGGCGACCGCGTGGTCATTCCTTTCGTAATTGCTTGCGGCGATTGTTTTTTCTGTCAGCAGGAGCTCTTCGCAGCCTGTGAGACGACCAACGACGGACGAGGGGCAATTCTCAACAAGAAATCGATCCCGTCTGGCGCGGCTCTATTCGGTTTCAGCCACCTCTACGGCGGAATACCCGGCGGCCAAGCTGAATATGTCAGGGTGCCTAAAGCCAATACCGGGCCATTTAAAGTGCCCGGAACCTTGGTAGACGACAAGGTGCTCTTTCTTTCGGACATTCTTCCCACGGCTTTTCAAGCGGTCAGCAATACCGGAATCGGGCAAGGTTCAAGCATCGCGATCTTCGGTGCGGGACCGGTCGGCCTATTGAGCGCGGCTTGTGCAAAAATGCTCGGTGCAGAACGCATCTTCATGATTGACCATCATGCCTACCGTCTCTCCTATGCCCAGCACACCTATGGTGTGATTCCGATCAACTTCGACGAGGATGACGACCCGGCCGACACCATCATCCGGCAGACCCCAGGCATGCGCGGCGTCGATGGTGTAGTCGATGCCGTCGGCTTCGAGGCCAAGGGCAGCACGACCGAAACGCTGCTCACCGCGCTCAAACTGGAAGGCAGCAGTGGCAAGGCACTGCGCCAATGCATCGCTGCCGTGCGACGTGGCGGGACGGTCAGCGTTCCTGGCGTCTACGCCGGGTTCATCCACGGTTTCATGTTTGGCGATGCGTTCGACAAGGGGCTGACATTCAAGATGGGCCAGACCCACGTGCAGCGTTTCTTGCCCGAGCTATTGCAACATATCGAAGCAGGTCGCCTGGCGCCCGAGGCAATCATTACTCATCGCATGTCGCTTGAGGACGCAGCCCTTGGTTACGCAATCTTCGACAAAAAAGAAGAGGATTGCCGCAAGGTGATACTTACGCCTGGGGAGCGCCATATCGCAGTGCCCGAAACCGAAATCATGGCCGCCGCGCCAGCCGTATGATGAGCCTGCCTGCAAGGTGAACAGGCGAGCATTGTATGTGCGGCCAGCGAAGGACAATGGCAAACATGCGGGTGAAAACAGTAGCGCTTAACGCCCGCTATTGGTGCATGATATTTCTTCGTACATTCACGGAAAATGGCGTCGGGCGCGACGCCATACCGAAAACACTGGCGCCAGGCCACCAACGCCACTACATTTTCAATATTGCCGCCGCAAAGGTTTGCGAGCGCCCCATCCGCCTCATGTGTTTCACGCATAGGCCATGCTCAAACGTCATAACCCTGTGTTTTCCCACATGGTAGTCTCGCCGCCACTTTTGAATTGGCATTGATCGTTTTTCGATGATGACCAGAACCAGGAAACGTCATGTCCAGAATCTCCCATTCAGCGCTGCGCCGTAATTTCCGAGAACTGCTGGCCTCGCAGAAATGCTTTGAAACCGCCTCGGTATTCGACCCCATGTCCGCACGCATTGCCGGGGACCTGGGTTTCGAGGTCGGTATCCTGGGTGGTTCGGTGGCGTCGCTGCAAGTATTGGCAGCCCCTGACTTTGCCCTGATCACCCTGAGCGAGTTCGTCGAGCAGGCCACTCGCATCGGTCGTGTCGCACAACTGCCGTTCATTGCCGACGCCGACCACGGCTACGGCAATGCGCTGAACGTCATGCGCACCGTCGAAGAACTTGAACGCGCTGGCGTTGCTGCCCTGACCATCGAAGACACACTGCTGCCTGCGCAATTCGGTCGCAAGTCCACCGACCTGATCTCCATCGAGGAAGGCATCGGCAAGGTCAAGGCTGCTTTGGAAGCCCGTGTCGATCCGCAGCTGTCGATCATTGCCCGGACCAACGCCGGTGTGCTGTCGGTAGAAGACGCCATCCTGCGCACCCAGGCCTACGAAAAGGCCGGTGCCGACGGCATCTGCATCGTGGGCATCAAGGACGTCGAGCATCTGCGGCAGATTTCGGAAAAACTCAGCGTGCCGCTGATGCTGGTGACCTACGGCAATCCCAAGCTCACTGATATGCAGCTGCTGGCGAGCCTCGGCGTGCGTGTCGTGGTCGCCGGACATGGCGCGTACTTCGCCGCGATCAAGGCCACCTACGACAGCCTGCGCGCACAGCGCCAGGTCACCCACAGCACCTCGAACCTCAGTGCCACGGAGCTGACTCATACTTACACCCTGCCTGAAAGCTATGTGGCCTGGGCTAAAGAGTTTATGGACGTGAAGGAATAACACTCGCTCCAGGGTGCTCGCGCATGCCATATCGCAGAGTTGCGAAGGCGCTATTGCGAACTCTGTGGCAGCGGATTTATCCGCGAAAAGGTCGTGGAGTGTGCAGACGTCTTCGCGGATAAACCGCTCCCACAGCAGTGATATTGTTCAGCGGGTTATCGCCAACAAGGCGTCTTCCACGCTTTAATGCCCTGCGCCATCAGCGTGCCGAAAAGTGCCGCACATGGGCATGTAGCTCCCCGGCGAGATCGGAGAGATTGATGCTCGAATCATTCACTTCATTGGCGCTGGCGGCGTTGTCATTGGCCAGGTTGCGGATCTTCTCGACGCGCTCACTGATGTCCTGGGCGACCACCGCCTGCTGTTCCGCAGCACTGGCAATCTGAATGGACATGCTGCTGATGGTCTGATTGGTCGCGGTAATGCGATCCAGCACATCACTGGCACTCTCCGCGCGACGGGCGCCACTCTCAGCCTGAATGCTGCTCTGGCTCATGACCTCCACGGCTTTTTGCGCGCTGGCTTGCAGGCGCTCGATCATGCCCTGGATCTCCATGGTCGACGACTGAGTGCGCTGCGCAAGGCTGCGGACTTCATCGGCGACCACGGCAAACCCACGCCCCTGCTCCCCTGCCCTGGCAGCCTCAATGGCGGCGTTCAAGGCCAGCAGATTGGTCTGGTCGGCGATACCGCGGATGGCTTCGAGAATGCTGCCGATACTCGCGGTATCACCTGCCACGGCACGCACCACGTCCGACGCACCGGAGATATCCACCGACAACTGTTGAATGGTACCGACCATCTGCCCGACCAGGCGCTGCCCGTCAGCGGCTGCGTTGTCCGCTTCGCGTGCAGTGGAGGCGGCTTCGGCAGCGTGCCTGGCCACTTCATGCACCGTCGCGGCCATTTCATTGATGGCTGCGGACACCTCGGTGGTATGGGCTTGCTGCTGACGGATATTGGCCTGGGTATTGAGCGTTGCGCGCTTCAACTGGCCGGAGGACACTTGCAACTGCTCGCTGGAAGAAATCACACTGCCGACCACTTCTTTCAGGCTCTTGACCATCTTGCGGAAGGCGCTGGACAGCTCGCCGAAATCACCCTGGGTGTTGGGGTCCATGCTGATATCCAGGTTGCCACTGGCGACCTTGCTGGCATCGCCGGTCAGGCGTTCCAAAGCACCACTGACCTTGCGCCGGATCGCCAGAATGCCGACAACGGCAATAATGATCAGCAGGATGACCAAGGCGATGACTGCGTGCATGTAACTCTCGCCTACATTGCGAAGTTGCGTGACCTCACCCGACGTGCGCTTTTCCAGAAGCTGAAAGAAGTCATCAACCGGATGCATGATCTTGGCTTTTTCGGCGAAGTATTGCGGGCTGTAGACCTGCATCAACGGCTGGTTCGCCCCACCGGCAATCGCCCCGCCCTGCTTGCGCACCGCGTCCATGGCCTGGGTTTCCAGTGTCACCAGACCATTGGACTTACCCTCGGCCTCGGTCAACTTATCGAACTCGGCGCTACTGAAACCCTGTTGCCGCATCAGTTCCTTAAGTGCAACGCTGTCGCCATTACCACGGGGCGCCGATTCATTGGCCAATAGAAAGTCAAGGTACGGCCGTTGATAATCAACGGGGCGCGCGAGTTTGCCGTTACGTATATCGAGAATATCGTTATAACGCTTTGCATAATCTGGATTACCCGTGACCACGAATGCCCGGGCCATTTGTGTCAGGTCATCCGAACTTTGACGTAACTGGTCGGCCAACAGATAGGATTGGTAGCGGTTGTCCTGGCGGTCACTGAGGGTCAGCTGATTGTTGACCAGCAGTAGGATCAGCCCGCACAGCAAGGCTGCGCAGGCAATAATGACGAAGAAAATGAGATTGAAAAATCGTTGGATGGACATCGTACGCGACACTCTTTTTCAGGAGATTTAAGTAATTGCAGGTGTACCCGCCATCTCGACAACATCACCCCTATAGAAGGGTTATTGTCTAAGTGGTCAGGTTATAGTTATGGTATTTTTTGGATTCAGAACAAGCGCCGCCAACATAAGGGATATGGAGGGGCGGCGCAATAGATTACGCGCTGGCTTATTGCCACTGAATAATTGGGGAAATATAAGCACTTAAGCCAAGTTATACTTTTATGTGATAGGTTAAGTACTATTTAACAACTGGGTACGGGTGTACTGAAAACTACCGCACTTCCAGCCTGCCAATGGACCACCCGCAATAATCTGGCGCCCACCCCCAGGGCGCCATCAGGCATCACTACCGAGCCGCGCTGACCATCGCCCTCAAGAGCACCGCGCAGCCGGCCGCCAGATCTTGCGGCGTGGCATTTTCGATTTCGTTATGGCTTATGCCGCCCTCACAAGGGACAAATATCATCCCGGCCGGGCCGAGCTCCGCGATGAAAATCGCGTCATGCCCTGCGCCACTGACAATGTCCATATGACTCAGGCCCAGTTGCCCGGCACCCTGGCGCACGGCATCGATGCACAGTGGTGCGAAGTCCAGTGGCGGGAAATCGGCTGTCGGCGTCAACTCGAAGGTCAGGCCGTGGTGCTGGCAGGTCTGCTCGATAACCTGGCGCAGGTCGTCGACCATCTTTTGCAGCTTGTCAGCGTGCAAATGACGGAAGTCGATGGTCATTTTCACTTCGCCGGGAATCACATTGCGTGAGCCGGGATGAATATTCAGGCAGCCGACCGTACCGCAGGCATGGGGCTGACTGGCCAGGGCGATGCGATTCACCGCCGTGACCACATCGGCGGCGCCGACCAAAGCGTCCTTGCGCAATGACATGGGCGTGGGACCTGCATGGGCCTCGACACCGCTCAGGGTCAGGTCGAACCACTTCTGCCCCAGACAACCCATGACCACGCCTATGGTCTTACGTTGATCCTCAAGAATCGGCCCCTGTTCAATGTGCGCCTCAAAGTAGGCCCCCACCGGGTGCCCGAGTACCGCGCGGTGACCGGCGTAACCGATGCGCTGTAATTCCTCCCCCACCACCAGACCTTGTTCGTCCTGCTTGGCCAGGGTCTCGGCCAGATCAAGTTTTCCGGCAAAGACCCCCGAGCCCATCATGCAGGGCGGAAAGCGCGAGCCCTCTTCGTTGGTCCAGACCACCACCTCGATGGGCGCCTCGGTTTCCAGTTGCAGGTCATTGAGGGTGCGGATCACCTCCAGCCCCGCCATCACGCCAAAGCAACCGTCGAACTTGCCACCAGTTGGCTGCGTGTCGATATGGCTGCCGGTCATGACGGGGGCACGCTGCGGATCGCGACCGGGACGCCGGGCGAAGATATTGCCGATGGCGTCGACGCTGACGCTGCAACCGGCCTGTTCGCACCAATGCACAAACAGATCCCGGGCCTGGCGATCCAGATCGGTCAGCGCCAGACGACATACGCCGCCCTTTGCTGTCGCCCCCAATTGCGCCAGGTCCATGAGTGACTGCCAGAGACGCTGGCTATTGATCAACGGCGCGCTGCTGTCGAAAGCTACATCGGGACTGAGTCGAGTATTCATGCGGCGCTCCCGGCAATGGCCACGGCCAGGCGCACCAGGCTCAAATCACTGCCTGCCGGGCCCATCAAAGAGATACCCAGCGGTGCGCCATCCTTGATGGTCAGCGGCATGTTCAGTTGCGGCGTGCGGCACAACACAGAAATCGCCAGCAGGTGATGGGAGATCTGCCGGGTTTCTTCGATCTCTTCATCCCTGGCGCTCAGCAGCGGTGCTATGTCCGGCACCGTGGGCATCACCAGCACCCGGTTGCCCAGCAGTGCTTTCCAGCGCGCCGCGAAGTCTTCGCGAAAGGCGCAGGCGTTCTCATATTGATCATCGGTGACAGCCTTGGCCCAGGCAAAACGTGCGGCAACGTCCGGGCCGAGGGTCAGGCCCTCGCGTTCGATGAGCGCACCCTGGGCCAGCCAGGCTTCGCGGCCCTGGATATAACGGAACGCCCAGTAGGCCTCTTTCAACGACGGCAGCTCCCCGCCCAACGTGTGCAATGGGCCGGCGTGGGCGCTTATCCGCGCGATAGCGGGCGCCAGGGCATCCATAGATTCGGCAGGCAACAGGGCAAACAGCTCATCACTGATCAGCAACTCGGGAGCGTCGGGCAATGGTTGCGGGTCGTCGCCCAACAGGCACTCGCCGACCAGCCCGAACAAAGCTGCATCACGGGTGAAAAAACCGGCCGTGTCCATGCTTTCACAGAGTGCCTGGGTTTTCTCCAGGGAGATGCGCCCGTGACTCGGGCGCAGGCCGAACAGGCCGCAGTAGCTGGCAGGCGTGCGCACCGAGCCGCCCGTGTCGCTGCCCATGGCGAAGTCGCACAAACCATTGGAGACCGCCGACGCCGAGCCGGAAGAAGAACCGCCGGGGATACGGTCATGGGCCGCGCCATTGCGCGGTGTGCCGTAGTGAGCGTTCTTGCCGCTCATGGAGAACGCCATCTCGTTGGTATGGGCCTTGCCGATCAGCTCGGCTCCGGCATCCAGCAGGCGCTGGATCACCGGCGCCGTGGCGGTCTTGATTCCGGACATCGCCAATACATGGGGATTACCGCCCCCGGTCGGGTAGCCGGCAACATCGAACAGGTCCTTGGCAGCAAAGGTGTAGCCCGTCAGCAAGCCGCTTGCCGCACGGGGCACATCGACGGCCGGATAAGGCATGAAGGCAAACGCAGAATCGCTCATGACAGAGTCTCGCGAGAAAGTTGAACAGGCACCTGGTTCCAGTGATGGCAACTCACTGAGTGTTCGGCAATGACGTCTTCAATGGCAGGAACCTGGCGTTGACACAGGTCGCTGGCCAACAGGCAGCGTGGCGCAAAGGCACAACCGACCGGCAGATTGGCCAGGTCCGGCGGTGCGCCGGGAATGCTGGTCAGGCGTTCGCCCTTGCGCAGTCCCTCCTTCGGTCTGGTGCCCAAAAGCACACGGGTATAAGGGTGCTGCGGGTTATTCAGGAGTTCGGCCAGGGGTGCCTGTTCGACGATACGGCCGCCGTACATCACCGCGACGCGGTCAGCGACTTCCACCGCCGCGCCAATATCGTGGGTAACGAAAATGATCGACAGGCCCAAGGCCTGCTGCAACTCGCGAAGGAGAATCAGAATCTGGATTTGCACCGTGGCGTCGAGGGCTGTAGTGGGCTCGTCCGCCAGCAGGAGCTTTGGCTGACACGACAGCGCCAGGGCAATCATCGCCCGCTGCCGCATGCCTCCGGACATCTCATGGGGGTAGGCGTCCAGACGCAGCTCGGGACTGGGGATACGTACCCGGCGCAAGGCCTCCACCGCGGTCGTTCGCGCCTCTGCGTGGGACATGGGCTGATGACGGCGCAGGGCTTCGATGATCTGCTGGCCGATGGTGTAGACCGGGTCCAGAGCCAGCAGCGGCTCCTGAAAGATCATCGCCGCCACCGGCCCACGCAGCGCCTGCAATTGCTTGCCGGACAAGGCCATGAGGTCCTGCCCGGCAATCTCGATTGTGCCTTCTATACGGGTGGTGCGTTCCGAGTGCAGACGCATCAGCGCGCGCAGGGTCACGCTCTTGCCGGAACCGGACTCGCCGATCAAGGCCAGCACTTCACCTGGCGCCACTTGCAGACTCACGCCATTGACCGCCGACAGGGTTTGCCCGCCGCGCTTGAAGCGCACCTTGAGGTCGCGCACATCGACCATGGGTTGTTCGTTCATGCCTGCGCCCCCTGGTAAATCAGTTCGGCCGCCGGACTGCGGCTATGCCCTGCCCCCGGCTTGACCATCAGGCAGGCGGCATAATGCTCGTCGTCGATCAGGGTCAAAGGCACCGCCGTTTGCGCGCAAATGGCTTCAGCGTGGGGGCAGCGGGTGTGAAAGCGGCAACCTGATGGCGGATCGATAGGGCTTGGTGGGTCACCGGACAGTGGCGAAACCAACGTGCGCTGCGCCGGATCCATTGACGGCATGGACGTCAGCAAGGCTCGGGTATAGGGATGTTGCGCCGAGGCGAACAGTGACTCAGCCGGGCCGACTTCAACGATCTCGCCCAGGTACATGACAATGATCCGGTCCGACAGGTAGCGCACCACATGCAAGTCGTGGCTGATGAACACGTAGGTCAGCTGCAGGCTGTCCTTGAGATCGAGCAGCAGGTTGAGGACCTGGGCTTCCACGGACTTGTCCAGGGCCGAAACCGCTTCGTCGAGGATCACCAGACGCGGATCCACCGCCAGAGCCCGGGCGATATTCACTCGCTGGCGCTGGCCACCGGACAGCTCATGGGCGTAGCGACCGGCGAAGCGCGTTGGCTCAAGGCCCACCCGGCCCAGCAGGTCGCGCGCGCGTTGCAGCGATTCGCGCTGACTGACGCCATGCACCGAAGGCCCGAACGCCACCGATTGCTCCATGGTCATGCGCGGGTTAAGGGACGAGTAGCTGTCCTGAAACACCATCTGCACCTGGCGCCGGTAATCGCGCAACGGCAACTGATGACCGCCGACGGTCATGGCATCGAACACCAGCTCACCGCTGTCATGCTCGATCAACTGCATCAATAGCCGGGCGGTGGTGGACTTGCCGCAACCGGACTCGCCCACCACACCCAGGGTTTCACCCTTGCGCACGGTGAAATCGATGCCATCCACCGCACGCACGACGCTGCGTTTGCCCAGCGCGCCCTTGACCGGGAAGTGTTTGACCAGTTTCGTCACCGTCAACAGTGGCTGCGCAGGGCCGCCAATATCAAGCTTGGTCATGCTCAGCTCCTGATTGCCATGGCCGCCCGCAAGCGATCGGCGAGCACATTGAAAGAGATCGAGGTGATGAAAATCATTGCGCCAGGCAACGCCGACACCAGCGGTTGGGTGTAGATGGCCGTGCGCAGGGTGTTGAGCATCAAGCCCCATTCGGGCTCGGGCGGCGTGACCCCAAGGCCGAGGAACGACAGGCCCGAGGCGAGAATCATCGATACGGAGATCAGGCCGGTGGCGAAGACGAAGATCGGCCCCAGCACATTGCCCAGCACTTGCGTGCGAATGATAGTGAACGCCCCCGCCCCGGAGGCCCGCGCCGCCTCGATATAGTCGCGGTTGCGCACCTGAGTGGTGACGCTTTCGGCGATCCGCGCCACTTGCGGCACGAACACCAGGGTCAACGACAATAGTGCGTTATTGACCCCGGCGCCCAAAGCACCGGAAAAGGCGATGGCCAGCAGCACCGAGGGGAAGGCGTAGAACACGTCGACACTGCGCATGATCAGGCTGTTCAGGCGGCCGCCGAAGTAACCGGCAATCACGCCGATGGCACCGCCGATGAAGAAGGCGAGGATCACCGGGGTGATGCCCATGAACAGTGACAGCCGCGCGCCCAGCATCAGGCGTGACAGCAGGTCGCGACCCAGTTCGTCGGTGCCCAGGGGAAAATCCTGAGTGCCAATGGGCTTGAGGCGCTTGAACATTGAGGTGGTGAACGGGTCGCCTGGGACGATCCACGGGCCCAGTACTGCCAGAATCAGCAGCACTAGAATCACCGCAGCGACCGCCAGGGCCACCGGATCACGACGGACACGGCCAAATACTTCACGCCAGTAGCCCGGCGAACTTTCAACCGGCGCAATGGCCGGGGTGGACGGACGCAGCATCGACAGATTCATGCTCAGCCCCTTTTGATTCGTGGATCGAGCAACGTCTGGAGGATGTCCACCAGCAGGTTGAGCACGACGAAAAACAGCGCCAGGACCCAGATCGTGCCCTGCAACAGCGGCAGGTCACGCTGGAAAATCGCCGAATTGAGCAGCAGGCCGGTGCCTGGCCAGGCAAATACAGTCTCCACCAGAATCGAGCCGCCCATCAGGTAGCCGATCTGCAGGCCCATCACCGCCATCGCCGTGGGTGCGGCGTTCTTCACCACATGCAGGAACAGCCCCCACTCGCCCAGCCCCTTGGCGCGCAGGCCGATGATGAATTCCTGGGACAGGGTTTCCGCCACCTGGGCACGCACGGTGCGGGCGATGATCCCGGTGGGAATCACCGACAGGGTGATCGCGGGCAGAATCATGAACTGCAAGTGCGCCCAGTCCCACGCCCACGCCAGTTGCCCCATGGGGCCGCCACCGGTCGCGGGCAGCCAGCTCAGTTGCGAGGAAAAGACGATCACCATGAGCATGCCCAGCCAGTAATGCGGCACGCTGACGCCGATGGCCGAACAGGCGGATGCAATGCGGTCCAGCCAGCTGTCCTGGAAATAGCCGCCGACGAAACCGAACAAACTGCCCAGCACAAAGCCGATAAAGGTGGCGAGGATCGCCAGGCGCAGGGAGTAACTTACGGCGCCGAGCACTTCCCCGGCCACCGGGCGGCCGCTGGCGATGGACATGCCCAGATCGCCCTGCATCGCGTGCCAGACCCACAGGCCGAATTGCACCGGCAGCGGTTTATCGAAGCCGTAGGCCTGAATCAGCTGTTCGCGCAGGGCTTCGGAGGCGTCCGGCGGCATTACCGATACCAGCGGATCGCCGGGGGCCATGTGCACGAGCATGAAACACACCAGTGCCACGCCCAACAGAATGGGCGTCGTCAGCAACAGACGACGCAGGACATAGGCAAGCATAAGGTCGGTTCCTGTCAGTCAGAGGTATGGCCCGTGTTTGTGGGAGATCCCTCCCCGTCTACGACGCCGCGCTGTCATGCCGCGAACACTAACCGAGGCAAGGAGAAAATCTGTGGGAGCGAATTCATTCGCGAAGAGGCCGGTACGTTCGACGCATCTTCATCGCCTGGAACACCGCTTTCGCGAATCAATTCGCTCCCACAGAGTCTTTGTGATTCAGTAACTTGCACGTCGTTTGATGAGAGCATATTCATTCGCGAATACAGGCTGTCAGTCACCGAAATGGTGAAGGTAGCGACCTCTTCGCGGATGAATCCGCTCCCACACATTCGTTTATCAATCCTGCTTGGAGACCAGCGCCAGATCGATCAGCCAGCTCTGGGCTGGCACCACACCGCTGACCTTCGGCGATATGGCGCGCGGGCCCATGTCGTGGGCGACGTACAGGAACGGGACTTCGTCGACGATGGCCGCATTGAGCTTGCCCGCAGCCTCATCCAACGCCTTGGGGTCGAACGAGTTGCGCACGGAGGTGATCAGCTCCTCGACTTTCGGTGTGCTGAAGTAGCCCCAGTTGTTCGACACCGGCGGGAACGCCTTGGCGCTGGCGAAGCGGACCATGCCGAAATACGGGTCCATGACCGCAGCGCTGACGTTGATCGCATTGGCGCCCTGGGCAGCCGGGTCCTTGGCGCCGAGACGCCAGCCGCTGAACAGGGTGTTCCATTCGGTCACCGCGATATCGACGTCGAAGTAGCAGTTTTTCAGGCTCTGCTGAATGTATTCGTTCATCGGCAGCGGCTGCATCTGCCCGGAACCGGAGGCCGACGTCAGCACCTTGACCTTGACCGGGTGGTCCTTGCTGAAGCCTGCATCGGCCATCAGCTTTTGCGCAGCAGGCTGATCGAAGCGGATTTTGAAGTCCGGGTTGCCGTACCAGGGCGAGTCTTTCTCGTAGGTGCCGGTCGCCTCCTGCATATAGCCACCGAGGTAGGCCTTCAGCTCGCTGCGATCCAGGCACAGGTTGGCGGCCTGGCGCACGCGCTTGTCCAGCCACGGCGAGCCCGGTGCGAAGGAGAACTGCCAAGGCCAGATATGCGGCTGGGCATTGGCGTAGATCTTGAATTTCTTGCTCTTGATCTGATCCATGGCGTCGGGCGCCGGCGCTTCGATCCAGTCCACCTGGCCTGACAGCAGGGCCGCCGTGCGAGCGTTGGCTTCCGGCAACGGAATCAACACCACATGATCAACCTTGGGTACGCGTTTGGGGTCCCAGTAACCGGCGTTCTTGTCCAGCACCAGTTCCTGACGCGGCACCATGCGGTCCATCTTGAACGGGCCAGTGCCGACCGAGTGACCGGCAAATGCAGTCCAGGCCAGTTTTGAGCGTTCGGCCGGGTCGGTGACAGTGGCGGGCACGGCGGCAAAATCTTTCTGCCAGGCCGTGGGCGAGGCCATGAACAGGTTGGTCAGGTTGAACGGCAGCACTGCATCCGGTTCGCTGGTGGTGAGGACCACGGTCAGGTCGTCGATCTTCTGCGCGCTCTTGAGCGTCGGCATCCGCGATACGGTTACGCCGATCTGCCCCGGGGCGAATTGCGGCGCCTGCTTGTCCAGCACCTTGTTGACGTTCCACACCACGGCATCGGCATTGAACGCGGTGCCGTCATGGAACTTGACTCCCGGACGCAGTTTGAACACCCACTGGGTGTGATCATCGGGCTTGACCGCCCATTCGGTGGCCAGGCCCGGCACCAGTGAGCTGGGCTTATCGCTCTGGGAAAGATCCCACTCCACAAGGGAGTCGAACATGGTGATACCGGTGAAGCGGTTGCCTTCATAGCCTTGATCCGGCTGACCGTGGGTCAGCGGAATATCGGCGGCGGTCATGGCGATCCGCAACGTGCTTTCAGCCATGGCGGTGAGTGGCGACAAGGCACCGATCACGACCGAAGAGGCCAATGCCAGTCGGGTAAAACTACGTGCGCGAAATGCTGAAGCAAGCGTCATGGCGAGTTTCCCATCAGTCAGGTAAGCAGAGCTGACGAGGTCAACGCAATGCTCATACCAACTTGCACCGGCGTTTTCTCCAACACTTATCCGGCTGCCAGGATTTGCCTATATTTCAGTTAGTTAGAAATCACCAAAATTTGAAAAATTTACTCGCCCAAACGTTTGGGTAGCGTTACCCAAACGTTTGTGCAATCTTTTGGTACGCCGCGCTCCATCCTGGCGCAAACGCGCTGCCCGCCTTCCACGGGCATAACGCAACCTGTGCAAGCACACCGCTAAATGCGAGTATTTGCGCCCTGCTCTCCTGCGTTTTCAGGCACCCCATGAACAGACGTCCGGCCACGCTGCGCGGTATTGCCCAACAACTCAACGTGCATGTGTCCACGGTCTCGCGGGTGCTCAATGGCAGCCTCGATCACGCCGGGCGCGCCGCGTCCAAGGAAACCATCGAGCGTATTCGCGCGCTGGCAGCAAGCCTGGACTATCAGCCCAACACCCACGCCCGCACCCTCAAGACCCGGCACAGCCGCGAGATCGCGATCCTGGTGCCGAGGCTGTCGGACATTGTCCTGGCCACGGTGTACGAAGGCATAGACGAGGCCGCCAGTGCCCGGCGCTACACCTCCTTCGTCGCCAATACCCTGGATCGCCCCGAGCGGCAGCGCGAACTGGCCGAGCGTGCTCTGGCGCGCAACGTCGAAGGCTTGATCGTCAGTGACGTGCATTGCACCGCAGAGCCGGGTTTTCTCGAAGAGCTGGAGCAGCGGCAAGTGCCCTTCGTATTGGTCAGCCGCAGGCGTGGTCAACACTGTTCAATCACGGCAGATGATGAAATGGGCGGACGCCTGGCCGCTGAACACTTGTTCGCTCAGGGTCATACGCAGGTTGCGGTGATTGCGGGCGAAGCCCACAGCAGCAACGCCAGGGAACGGACCGCCAGCTTTGTCGGGTACTACCGCGAGCAAGGGATCGACATTGCACCTGAGCGAATCATCACCGGTCACTTCGATACTCAGGCGGGGTTCAGCATTGGTGAGCAGCTATTGGCCCATCCGCATCCGCCTACCGCAATCTTTGCGGTCAACGACTTCCTTGCCATCGGCCTGTTCGGCGCCATGAGCAACCGCGGCCTGGCGGTCGGGCGCGATATTGCCGTGGTCGGTTACAACGACACACCGCTGGCCGCGCACCTGCAATTGACCAGTATCAGCACCAGCATGCATGCGCAAGGCGTGCGCGCCGTGGAAACACTCCTCAAGCGTATTGCCGGCGAACCGGTGCAGTCCCACCGTTTTCCCGTGGTCCTGACGGTACGCGGCAGCAGCGTGCGGCCTCAGGCCATCAGCTCCAGGTGACGGGCTTCGGTTTCGTCATCGGCCGGAAACAGGCACTCCACGCGCAACTCTTCGGCCGCAATGGTCTGGGGTGTGCCGACGGTCGTGATCATGGAAAAATAATTCAGCACCCTGCCCTCATGGGCAAATGACATCGGCACAAATGGCAAGTCGCGGGTGGCAGGCAGCGTTGCCCACTCGTTGGGCACATCGTCATAGCCGAGCAAGCGGCCCAGCAATGCCTGGGTTTGCAAGTCGATCACCCGCCCGACCGCTTCGCGATGTACACGCTGAACAAGGCTGGCTGCAGTGGTCTCCCAATTAGCGATAAAGGGCCGCATGCCGTGGGGATCGAACATCAATTCGAGCAGATTGCGCGGCTTGGGCCGCGCCTCCATGTTGGTAAACAGGCCGAAAAAGCGCGGCGCCGCCTGGTTGCTGGTCAGCACATTCCAGTGACGGTCCATGACCACCGCCGCGAACGGTTCGTGTTGACGCAGCATGCGTTCCAGAGCCTTGTGGATACTCTGCATCTGGGTGTCATTCCACGCGTTTTCTCCGTAAACCGGCGCGTAGCCTGAGGCGATCAGCAAAGCATTGCGCTCACGCAAGGGCACTTCCAGAGATTGGGCAAGGCCCATTAGCGTCGGCCGGCTCGGTATGCTGCGTCCGCTTTCGATAAAGCTGATATGGCGCTGAGAGACGCCAGTGTCGAGCGACAAATCCAGCTGACTCTTGCCTCGCCGGCCGCGCCATTGGCGCAGCAATATGCCCAGTTCGCTGGGTTGAGCGTTGGCCATGTGGGTCTCCCTGGATGTTTATGCACGATACAACAATCACCGTAAGACCGGCTTTAGCCGGGAGGAAGCCCTCGCGGCTGAAGCCGCTCCTATGGGTGCAGCGTTGTGTCAGTCAGAGGGACGCTGACCAGAGCTGAGCCTGGAAGCGCTGTTCAATCGGCGTCTGTGCCAGGTTGGTGGTGGTCGCGGCCATGGTGGAAATCCCGAGGCTGACGATCACTTCCAGCACCTGCTCGCGCGAGTAGCCTGCGGCGACGAAGCTGTCGATTTCCGTTTCAGCGATATGCCCGCGATTGTGCATCAGGGATTTGGCCAGTGCCGACAGCGCAGCGTATTTCACATCGCGGGGCAGGTTGCCCAGGCGAATGGCCTCAACGTCGCCGGCTGCCACGCCATCCTCCAGGGCAAAGGTGGAGTGAGCCGCGACGGTCCATGGGCAGTTGAGGGAAACGGCGTTGGTCAGCAGCAGGATCTGTTTTTCGCACTCATCCAGGCTGCCGCCATGGAAACTTGCGAAGCTGCCGGCAAAACCATTGAGCAGCACCGGATTGGCCGCCATGGTGGCCATGACGTTGGGCAGGAAACCGAATTTCTCTTCCAGCATGACCAGGGTTGGACGAGATTTTTCAGGGGCGGTGCTGGCGGTATAGAGGGTAAAAGCCGACATAGTGATTGACCTGTGTGGGTTATGAGCCGATGTCTGTAACGCCCGGAGCCTGTCCGGGCGTGCCTGCAATCCTATCGATCACAGGCATCCGCTCAATTACGTCAGAGGTAATCAGGCCGCCGCCGCTTCCTTCTTAAGGCTGGCCATGTCGATGACGAAACGGTACTTCACATCGCCCTTGAGCATGCGTTCGTAGGCTTCATTGATGTTCTGCATGTCAATCATCTCGATATCCGAAACAATCCCGTGCTTGGCGCAGAAATCGAGCATTTCCTGGGTTTCCTGAATGCCACCGATCAGCGAACCCGCCAGGCTGCGACGCTTGAAGATCAGATTGAAGACGTTCGGCGACGGATGCGGGCTATCAGGCGCGCCGACCAGAGTCATGGTGCCGTCACGCTTGAGCAGGGCCAGAAAGGCGTCCAGGTCATGGGGTGCGGCCACAGTATTGAGAATGAAGTCCAGGCTGTTGGCGACTGCGGCCATTTCATCCGGGTTCTTCGACACCACCACCTCATTGGCACCCAGTCGCAGGCCGTCTTCGCGCTTGTTCGGCGATGTGGTGAACAACACCACATGGGCGCCCATGGCGTGGGCGATCTTCACCGCCATATGGCCCAGGCCGCCAAGACCAACCACGCCGACCCTCTTGCCCGGCCCGACCTTCCAGTGGTGCAGCGGCGAATAGGTGGTGATCCCAGCGCACAGCAGGGGTGCAACGGCCGCCAGGTTTGCATCGCCGTGGGCGATGTGCAGGACGAATTTTTCCTTGACGACGATATTGTCCGAGTAGCCACCGTAGGTGTTTTCGCCACCGAACACCGGCCCGTTATAGGTGCCGGTAAAGCCGTTTTCGCAGTACTGCTCTTCGCCCTCGGCACAGGAGGCACAGGTCTGGCAGCTGTCGACCATGCAGCCGACACCGGCCAGATCACCGACCTTGAACGTGCTGACCGCAGCGCCCACGGCAGTCACCCGCCCGACGATTTCATGACCCGGCACCGAGGGATACAGCGTGTTGTGCCACTCATTGCGGGCGGTGTGCAGGTCGGAATGGCAAACCCCGCAGTAGAGAATCTCGATCTGCACGTCATCGGCGCCGGGTACGCGGCGTTCGAAGGTGAATGGCTTGAGCGAGTCCTTGGCGTCCTTGGCGGCGTAGCTGTAAGTCTTGGTCATTGCAGTCACCTCTGTTGATTCAGCTGTTGAGTACAAGCAGACCAGCATAGACCTTCATGCGTACAACGAACGGAGCAACGCCGCAAGGTTGTCTGGGTTAAAAGCCCCATGATCAAATAGCCCCCGGGCGCAGAGGTTCGCCCCGCCCTTTAACCCGCAGACAAGAGAACCCCATGGCAAACCAAGACATTACTTTCACTCCCGACCCGGATGCCGACTCCATTTCTTCCGACGTCGCCGGTTTTGGCGGCCTGCTGGTCTCCACCCAGGTGCCGACTCGTGCCGATGGCAGCCTGGAGCTGGGCGACATCGTTGCCCAGAGCGAATGCACCCTGCAGGCCCTGAAAGTTGCGCTGGAACGTGCCGGCAGCTCCATGGACCGGGTCCTGCACCTGACCATCTACCTTACTGATATCGCTGACCGCCCTGCATTCAATGACGTCTACAAGCGCTTCTTTGCCAAGCCATGGCCTGTGCGTGCGGCAGTGGGCGTGGCAGCGCTGGCGGTAGAAGGTATGCGCGTTGAGGTCACTGCAATGGCGGCAAAAGCGTAAACCCGCGTCCATCGGGCAGTCCAAGGGTGCCGGTCAGGCGTTTCGCCGTTACAATGCGCGACCTGACCGTGCAACCTGACCAGAAAATTAAAAACCATGTCCCTGCCCAAACATCATCTGGAACTGCTGAGCCCTGCCCGTGACGTGGCCATCGCTCGCGAAGCCATCCTGCACGGCGCCGATGCCGTGTACATCGGTGGCCCGAGCTTCGGTGCCCGCCACAATGCCAGCAACGACGTGAGCGATATAGCCGCCCTGGTGGAATTCGCCCGGCGCTATCACGCGCGGATCTTCACTACCATCAACACCATCCTGCATGACGATGAGCTGGAACCGGCGCGCAAGCTGATCCATCAGCTCTACGATGCCGGTGTCGACGCGCTGATCGTCCAGGACCTGGGGGTGATGGAGCTGGATATTCCGCCCATCGAGCTGCATGCCAGCACCCAGACCGATATCCGCACCCTGGATCGGGCCAAGTTTCTCGATCAGGCCGGTTTTTCCCAGCTGGTATTGGCCCGCGAGCTGAACCTGCAGGAAATCGGCGCCATTGCCGCCGAGACCGATGCCGCCATTGAATTCTTTATCCATGGTGCGTTGTGCGTGGCCTTCTCCGGCCAGTGCAATATTTCCCACGCCCATACCGGGCGCAGCGCCAACCGTGGCGACTGCTCCCAGGCCTGCCGCCTGCCCTACACCCTCAAGGATGATCAGGGCCGCGTCGTCGCCTATGAAAAGCATTTGCTGTCGATGAAGGACAATAACCAGAGCGCCAACCTGCGTGCTCTGGTCGATGCTGGCGTGCGTTCGTTCAAGATCGAAGGCCGCTACAAGGACATGGGCTATGTGAAGAACATCACCGCCTATTACCGTCAGCGTCTGGACGAGATTCTCGAAGACCGCCCGGACCTGGCCCGCGCCTCAAGCGGCCGTACCGCGCACTTCTTCGTGCCGGATCCGGAAAAGACTTTCCATCGTGGCAGCACCGACTACTTCGTCAGCGATCGCAAGATCGATATCGGCGCTTTCGATTCGCCGACCTTCACCGGCCTGGCCGTGGGCGTGGTCGAGAAAGTCGGCAAGCGTGACATGCAAGTGATCACCCATGAGCCGCTGTCCAACGGCGACGGCCTCAATGTGCTGGTCAAGCGCGAGGTCGTGGGTTTCCGCGCCAATATCGCCGAGCCCAAGGGTGAGTTCGAGGAAGACGGCGAGAAGCGTTATCGCTATCGCGTCGAGCCCAACGAAATGCCCGAAGGCTTGTTTCGTCTGCGCCCAAGCCATCCGCTGAACCGCAACCTGGACCATAACTGGCAACAGGCCCTGCAGAAGACCTCCGCCGAGCGCCGTATCGGGTTGTCATGGGTGGCCCGCCTGCGCGAAGAACGCCTGGAACTGACCGCCACCAGCGAGGAAGGCGTCAGCGCCAGCGTCACGCTGGACGGCCCGTTCGGTGCCGCCAACAAGCCGGAACAGGCGCTGGAACAGCTACATGACCTGCTCGGTCAACTGGGCACCACCCAGTATCACGCCACCCACATCGAGCTGGATGCGCCACAGGCGTTCTTCATCCCCAACTCGCAGCTCAAGACCTTGCGCCGTGAAGTGATCGAAGCCCTGACCAAAGAGCGCGTAAAAGCCCACCCTCGGGGCGGACGCAAAGCCGAAACCAGCCCGCCGCCGGTGTACCCGGAAGCACACCTGTCGTTCCTGGCCAACGTCTACAACCAGAAGGCCCGGGACTTCTACCACCGTCACGGCGTCAAGCTGATCGACGCGGCCTACGAGGCCCATGAAGAAAGCGGCGAAGTGCCGGTGATGATCACCAAACACTGCCTGCGCTTCTCCTTCAACCTGTGCCCGAAACAGGCCAAGGGTGTCACCGGGGTGAAAACCAAGGTCGCACCGATGCAACTGATTCATGGCAACGAAGTGCTGACGTTGAAGTTCGACTGCAAGCCGTGCGAGATGCATGTGATCGGCAAGATGAAGGGCCATATCCTCGGCCTGCCACAGCCGGGCGCCAACGTAGTCGGTCATATCAGCCCTGCTGATCTGCTCAAGACCATTCCTCGCGGCACTCACTGAGAACGAAAAAGCCCGTTGCAGACTTACTGCGCCGGGCTTTGATTGAACAATGTGGCCTGTCGGGACCGGCTTTAGGCGGTCCCACAGGTTTGTCACTCAGTCCGTTACTGCGCAGCCACCGCCCCTTCCTTGAACATCGCCGCAAACTTGGCCTTGTTGGCTGCGTAGTACTCGGCCACCACCTTGTCTGCCGAGCTGTCACGCGCCTGTGCCATCAGCTTTTCCAGATCAGCCTGGGGAATGGCGTAATGGCTGAAGAACCGGGCCACTTCCGGATGCTGGGCGCTGAAGCCTTTGCGGGCCACGGCGTGGATCTGCTCTACACCACCAAACATATGCTTGGGATCATCGAGGTAGCGCAGCGACCACTTGGAGAACATCCAGTGCGGGCTCCAGGCGTTGATCAACGACCATTTATCGCGTTTGTTATTACGATCCAGCTCGCTCAACATACCGCTTTCCGAAGACGCGACCATCTTATAACCGTCGAGTTTGTAAGCTTCGATGGCCTTGAGCGTCAGCTTGTACTGACCGTTGCCTACTTCCGAGGTCAGAATCTTGCCTTCGAACTTTTTCTTCACTTCCGGTTTGTTCAGGTCTTCAACGCTGGCCACTTCACTGACCGGAATCGAGGTCGGAACGGCCATGCCGATACGCCCTTCATAGAGCACGCCGAGGTCTTCGAGCTTGTCCTTGTACTTGTCCCAGAATGCCTGGTGAGTGCTAGGCAGCCAGACCATCGGAATCAGGTCGATGTTGCCGTTGGCCATGGCCTGGAACTGAATGCCGATATCGGCCATGACCAGTTTTACCGGCTGCTTGAGCTGATCCTCAATAGCGATATTGGCCAACTTGACGGCGATTTCGGTGTCGGACCAGTTGACCCAGCCAATCTTGATGGGCTCCTGCTCGGCGGCCTGTGCAAACAGGCTGCCAGTGGCCAGCGTGACCCCGGCGAACAAGCCGAAAAGCATTTTCTTATACGGTGAATAAGCAACCATTGTGCATCTCCCCTATCAATTTATGGATATGGCTTGGCAGTTCAAGCGATAACGCTTTCTTGTTATTAACAGTAGAGCCTTATCAAGCACTCTTATCTGGACAGACTCAGGTTCAGTAAAACGGTCATTACATATTCGGGTAATTCGGCCCTCCTCCGCCTTCCGGCGCCACCCAGTTAATGTTTTGCGTCGGATCCTTGATATCGCAGGTTTTACAATGAATGCAGTTTTGCGCATTGATCTGTAACGAGGGCTCGCCGTCCAGGTGAACGATCTCATAGACCCCCGCCGGGCAATAACGCTGGGCGGGCTCATCATAAAGTTTCAGATTGGTGTGTATGGGAATGGCGGTCGACGTCAACTTCAGGTGGATCGGCTGATTTTCATCATGGGCGGTATTGCTGATAAATACCGATGACAATCGATCAAAACTGATAATGCCATCCGGTTTCGGGTAATTGCGTGGTCGCACTTGGGCCGCGAACTTGAGTCGGTCGTGGTCCCGGGCCAGATCGCGCAGGACAAAGGGCGTGCGCGCCGACAAATACTTCTGCTCGATATAGTTGAAGGCCCCGCCCAGTAGCGCGCCGAACTTGTGTACGGCCGGGCCGAAATTGCGGCTCTGGCGCAATTCCTCGCCGAGCCAGCTGTCCGCAAAGGCCTGCTCGTAGCCGCCCAATGCCTGGACCGGATCGGCGTCGGCGCTGATCGCCTCGAATATCGATTGCGCCGCGAGCATGCCCGACTTCATTGCCGTATGGCTGCCCTTGATCTTGGCGAAATTCAGTGTGCCGGCGTCGCACCCCACCAGCACGCCGCCGGGGAAGATCATTTTCGGCAACGAGTTATATCCCCCCTTGGCAATGGCCCGGGCGCCGTAACTGGTGCGCTTGCCGCCTTGCAGATAGCGCTTGATCAGCGGGTGATGCTTGTAGCGCTGGAATTCTTCGAAGGGCGACAAGTGCGGGTCTTCGTAACTGAGATCGACGATCAGCCCCACCGCTACCTGGCCGTCGGCGATATGGTAGAGAAACGAGCCGCCGGGATTGTGATCATCCAGGGGCCAGCCGGTGGTGTGCACCACCAGGCCTTCTTCGTGCAGGGCCGGATCGACCTGCCAGATTTCCTTGATGCCAATGGCGTAGTGCTGCGGATCGGCATCCTCGTCCAGGGCAAAGGCCTTGATCAGGCGCTTGCCCAGGTGACCGCGACAGCCCTCGGCGAACACCGTATAACGACCGCGCAGCTCCATACCCGGCGTATATACGTCCGGTCTCGGCTCGCCATCGCGGCCGACGCCCATATCGCCGGTGACGATGCCCCGAACCACGCCGTCTTCGATAATCAGCTCACTGGCAGCAAAACCCGGATAAATCTCCACGCCCAGAGCCTCGGCCTGCTCGGCCAGCCAGCGGCACAGATTGCCCAGGGAAATGATGTAATTGCCCTGATTGTGCAGCGTCTGCGGAGCAGCCCACTGAGGGATCTTGCGCCCGCTTTCGCCATCGCTGAGCCAATAGATATCGTCGCGCAGCACCTGGGTATGCAGCGGTGCCCCGAGGGTTTGCCAGTCCGGAAACAGCTCATCCAGGGCGCGGGTTTCAAATACCGCACCCGAGACGATGTGCGCACCGATTTCCGAGCCTTTCTCCACCAGACACACCGAAAGCTCGCGGCCCTCAGCGTTGGCCAGCTGCTTCAAGCGGCATGCGCTGGACAGCCCGGCCGGGCCACCGCCGACAATGACGACATCGAATTCCATCTGCTCGCGTTGCACTTATCTATCTCCGGCAGAACGTTGGGTATTGGCAGGTTAAGGGTGGGAGCGAATTCATTCGCGAATGTGATCTGACCATCACCACAATGTTGAAGGGGCCTGCGCCTTCGCGGATGAATCCGCTCCCACACCTGTGTTTGATCCTGACGATCACAATGCCAACTCCAACGCCGGTAACGCCTCAAACAGATCCGCCACCAGCATGTAATCCGCCACCTGGGCGATGGGTGCTTCGGCGTCCTGGTTGATCGCGACTATGACTTTCGATCCACTCATCCCGGCCAGATGCTGGATAGCACCGCTGATGCCCACGGCGATATACAGCTGCGGGGCGACGATCTTGCCGGTCTGGCCGACTTGCAGATCGTTGGCGGCAAACCCCGCATCCACTGCCGCTCGGGAAGCGCCCACGGCGGCGCCGAGCTTGTCGGCGACCCGCTCGATCAAGGCGAAGTTGTCCTTGTTCTGCATGCCACGCCCGCCGGACACCACCACCCGGGCGTTGGCCAGGTCGGGACGTGCGCTGACGCTGATGCGCTCAGCGACAAAACGCACGTTGGCCGCAGCCTGTGCGCCATCGAATGCGACAACCTCACAAGGCTGCGCAGCCGGACCCGCCGGGCTGAAAGCCGAGGCGCGAGTTGTGAATATCTTGATTGCGTCGAGGGACTGCACCCTGGCGATGGCATTGCCGGCATAGATCGGCCGCAGAAAGGTGTCGGCGCTGACGATCTCCGTCACATCGGAAAGCATGCCCACATCCAGGCTGGCGGCGACCCCGGGCAGGACGCTGCGGCCAAGGCTGCTGGCGTCGGCCAGCACATGGCTGTAGCCCTTGCTCACTAGATCACTAATCAGCGGGATCAGGTTATCGGCCAGTGCGTGCGCGGTCTGGCACAGCAATACCCGGCTGACGCCCGTCGTCAGTGCCGCCTGTTCGGCCCCAGCAACATCCGCCCCGGTAATCAGCAGCACATCGATGTCCTGAGCGAGGGACGCAGCTGCGGCAATGGCACACAGGCTGCCAGTCTTGAGCGTACCATTGGCCTGCTCGGCGATAACCAGAGTACGCATCAGATAACCCCCGCGACGTTTTTCAGTTTGTCGACCAGTTCCGGCACCGAACCCACGGTAATACCGGCCTTGCGCACCACCGGCGGCAGTACTTCAAGCAGGCGGCTGTGCACCCTGGCGGTGACCCCGAGGCTCTCGGCGGGCACCACGGTCAGCGGCTTTTTCTTGGCTTTCATGATGTTGGGCAGCGAGGCATAGCGCGGTTCATTGAGGCGCAGATCGCAGGTGACGATCGCCGGGGCCTTGAGTGCCAGGGTCTGGGCACCGTCATCCACTTCCCGTTCGACGCGCCATTCGCCATCAGCAAAGCCAAGCGCCGAGGCGTACGTGGCTTGGCCCATGCCGGTCAGTTGCGCAACCATCTGCCCGGTCTGATTGTTTTCCTGATCAATGGCCTGTTTGCCGAACAACACCAGATCGGGTTTTTCGCTGTCGATGATTTTCGCCAGGTACTTGGCCACATTGAGCGGCTCAAGCACGCCGGTGGTTTCCACCAGTGTCGCCCGATCGGCACCCAGCGCCAGGGCGGTACGCAGTTGCTCTTGAACCACTGCCGCGCCCACCGAAACCACTACCACTTCCGTGGCCAGACCTTGCTCCTTCAGGCGCACGGCCTCTTCGACGGCGATTTCGCAGAACGGGTTCAAGGCCATCTTCACCCCGTTCAACTCGACATCCGCGCCATCTGCCCTGACCCGAACCTTGACGTTCGGGTCGATGGCACGTTTCACCGCAACGAGCACTTTCATGGTTACCCCCTGTTGTCTCGACAGCCAGAGAACGCTCGGTCCCTGTTGCCAGTTCGGCCGATCTTAGCGAGGCATTCAGGGCCAGGCAAGCGAAATGTACACCTACGTCACAGTGATTGACACAAATGTACAGTTCGCATACTTTCGCGTCAAACCAAGCCTGATGTTCCCTTCAAGGAGCGCAACACCATGTCCAGCGATCCGCTGCTGCAGCCCTATAAGATCAAGAACCTGACCCTGCGTAACCGCATCATGACCACCTCCCACGAGCCGGCTTACCCGGTCGATGGCATGCCCAAGGCGCTGTATCGCGCTTATCACGTCGAACGTGCCAAGGCCGGCGTGGCCCTGACCATGACCGCCGGTTCCGCTGCTGTTTCACGGGACAGCCCGCCGGTATTCAACAACGTGCTGGCGTACAAGGACGAAGTGGTCAAATGGCTCAAGGATATGACTGACGAGTGCCATGAACACGGCGCCGCAGTGATGATTCAGCTGACTCACCTGGGTCGCCGTACCCGCTGGGACAAGGCCGACTGGCTGCCGGTGGTCTCGCCGTCGCACCGCCGCGAGGCCTCGCACCGGGCCTTTCCGAAGAAGATGGAAGAGTGGGATATCGAGCGGATCATCAAGGATTACGTCGATGCCGCCGAACGCATGAAGGCTGCCGGCCTCGATGGCCTGGAACTGCAAGCCTACGGCCACTTGATGGACCAGTTCTGGTCACCGCTGACCAATGATCTGGACGGCCCGTACGGCGGCTCCCTGGAAAACCGCATGCGTTTTACCTTCGATATCCTGCGCGGTATCCGCAAGCAGTGCGGCGAAGACTTCCTGCTCGGCGTGCGCTACACCGGCGACGAAGACCTGCCCGGCGGCTTCGGCGCCCAGGAAGGCATGACCATCTCCCATATGCTCAAGGACAGCGGTCTGGTCGACTTCCTCAACGTGGTGCGCGGCCATATCGACACCGACGCCGGGCTTACCGATGTGATTCCGATCCAGGGCATGCGCAACTCGCCGCACCTGGATTTCGCCGGGGAAATCCGCGCCTCCACCGGTTTCCCGACCTTTCATGCGGCAAAGATTCCCGATGTCGCCACCGCCCGCCACGCCATCGCTTCGGGCAAGGTGGATATGGTCGGCATGACCCGCGCCCATATGACCGACCCGCATATCGTGCGCAAGATCATCGAAAAGCGTGAAGAAGAAATCCGTCCGTGCGTGGGCGCCAACTACTGCCTGGACCGCATCTATCAGGGCGGCGCGGCGTACTGCATCCATAACGCCGCCACCGGTCGCGAGACCACCATGCCCCACGAGATCGCCCCGGCCGCGGTCAAGCGCAAAGTGGTGGTTATCGGCACCGGCCCCGCAGGCCTGGAAGCCGCACGTGTGGCAGCTGAACGCGGCCACAGCGTCACGGTACTGGAAGCGGCCGATCAGCCCGGCGGGCAGATTCGCCTGACCGCCCTGAGCGAACGTCGTCGCGAGATGATCAGCATCATCGATTGGCGCATGGCCCAGTGCGAGCGACTGGGAGTGACCTTCCACTTCAATACCTGGGCCGAGGCTGACACCGTGCTGGCCCATGAGCCGGACGTGGTGATCGTCGCCACCGGCGGCCTGCCCCACACCGAAGTGCTGAGCGCGGGCAATGAGCTGGTGGTATCGAGCTGGGACATCATTTCCGGCGACGTGAAGCCCGGCAAGAACGTGTTGATCTTCGATGATGCCGGAGACCATGCCGCCTTGCAGGCGGCCGAAGTCATCGCCAACAGCGGCGCAACTCTGGAAATCGTCACTCCGGACCGGGCTTTCGCCCCCGAGGTCATGGCGATGAACCTGGTGCCCTATATGCGCAGTCTGCAGGACCTCGACGTGACCTTCACTGTGACCTATCGGGTCGATTCGGTGGAGCGCCGCGACGGCAAGTTGCTGGTCAACTTCGCCAGTGATTACGGCAAGGTCAGCAAGCAGCGCGTGGTCGATCAAGTGGTGATCAACCACGGCACCCTGCCCCTGGACGAGCTGTATTTCGACTTGCGCGAGCACTCCAGCAACGGCGGTGCCGTGGAGCAGCACAACCTGATCGCCGGCAAGGTGCAGGGCCTGGTGACTAATCCGCAGGGGCGCTTCCAGCTGTTCCGTATCGGCGATGCCGTGTCGGCCCGCAACACCCATGCGGCGATCTTCGATGCGCTGCGTTTGCTCAAAGACATTTAAATAACAACAACCCAAGCCAAAGGAAAAACCATGTCTGTCTTTACCCATGTCACCGTCGGCACCAATGACCTGAACAAGGCCCGCGCCTTCTATGACATCGTGCTCAAGCAAATCGGCCTGAATCGCGTCGCCGACCTCGACGACGCCGGCTCCATC
The DNA here is from genome assembly GCF_024807945.1 of Pseudomonas sp. JUb42. Classification (GTDB taxonomy): domain Bacteria; phylum Pseudomonadota; class Gammaproteobacteria; order Pseudomonadales; family Pseudomonadaceae; genus Aquipseudomonas. Next base: position 221,751 of record NZ_JANUFD010000006.1, read on the forward strand.
TGGGGCGTCGACAAGCCTTCGTTCTTCGTCCTCAAGCCCAACGACGGCAAGGCGGCCAACGTCGGCAATGGCGTGACCGTCAGCTTTGAAGCGCCAAACCGTGCCGCTGTGCAGGCGTTCCACGAAACCGCACTGGCCAATGGCGGCACCTGCGCAGGTCTGCCAGGTGGCCGTGGCTGGGCAGAGAATGCCTACGCTGCCTACGCCCGCGACCTGGATGGCAACAAGCTCGCCGTGTACTGCTTCAAGGCCGAGTAAGCGCTTGCTCTAGAAACACAAAGGCCCTCGTCATGAGGGCCTTTGTCCATGGGCCGTCAACTCAGCTTTCGACCGGAGCTTCTTCGAACGTATCGCTCAAGGCGACGAATTCGCCGGGGGACTTTTCGGCGAAACCGAACTTGCCAAAGAAACGGTCCAGCTCACGGCGTTTCGGCGCCTTGCCGGTGAAGATGCTGACGTAATGCGGGATACGCCGGAAGCGCTCAGTAATGTCCTCGGTGGTCTTCATCGAGATATAGCCGATCTGCGTAAGGTAAATGGTCCGCGCCCGGGCGTCGGCGCCTTCAGGTTCATAGCCAAAGCGACGAAACATCAGTGCCAGGGCACCGATTCGCGCTTCATCGGCGATGGCGATTTCCGCTGCCACTTCGGCAGACTGCAAGGCCCAGCTGCGCACGGCGAATTCGAATTGGGAATCGAACAGTTCAGGGTTCAACCAGCACTCGAAGACGTTGAGGATCGCCTCGGTGATGTTCTCGGCATAGCTGTCGCATTGCTTGACCATGCCGCCACTGTTCTTGTCGCGCCAGCGCGTCAGCAAGGCCGTCAGCAATTGCTCCCGATCCTCGAAGAACCAATAAAAGCTGGTACGGGACAGGTTGAGGCGCTTGGCCAGGGGCATAACCCGCACCGCATCCACACCGGATTCCTTCAAGGCATCGTAAGCGGCTTCAAGCCAGCCCTCGGGCGAGCCCCGCCAGCCGGAATCCTGGGTTTTACTGCGTGCCTTGCCTGTTTGCGACATCCGCGACTCACCTTGGTCAAATATCCGTTAATTTACTGTACGCTCATGACCTTTTGATGTACACCTTTGTACATTCGCACGACACAGGGTCATCTATGAAAATCCAGCCGTTACCGCCGCTCAATAGCCTGGTGGCCTTTGAAGCGTCTGCGCGGCATTTGAGCTTTACCGCGGCGGCACGGGAACTGAATGTCACCCAGGGTGCGATCAGCCGGCAGATCCGCCTGCTCGAAGAATACCTGGGTGAAAGCCTGTTCGTGCGCAACACCCGGGAAGTCAACCTGAGCCATATCGGCAGCGGCTATTTCGAGACCGTACAAGGGTTACTCAAGCAACTGGCCACGGCAACCGGCGAGATACGCCGCTGGCAAGGCGCAAGGCAGATCACCCTGATGACCAGTTCGGCCCTTGCCGCGCTCTGGCTACTGCCCAGGGTCGGCGACTTCCAGCGTTTATATGAAGATGTCGACCTGCGCATCATCGCCCATGATCAGGTCAAGGATCCATCCCGTCTGGATTGCGACCTGGCATTGTATTACTGCAGCACCCCGCCGAAAAACATGATTGTCACGCCGCTGTTCCCCGAAGAAGTGTTTCCGGTGTGCAGCCCGGCCTACCTGGCCAAGCACCCGCACCTGGAGGATATCGAGCAACTGGCGGCCGCCACCTGGCTGACCCTCGACGACCCGCAACGGGACTGGATTGGCTGGCAGCAGTGGTTCGAATACCAGGATCTGGCACCGCGCACACCGCGGCATCGGGTCAATATCAATAACTACTCGATGCTGATCCAGTCGGCCTTGAGCGGCCAGGGTATTGCCCTGGCCTGGTCCAACCTGATCGGCGACCACCTGCAGACGGGGGCACTGGTGCGGCCCGTCGGCCAGGTTCTACGCACCGAAGCGCAGTTCTGCCTGCTGGAACGGCCGGGGATGGCGGGCAATCATTCGCTGGTGCGGTATTTCCGCGAGTGGTTGTTGCAGCAGGTGCCTTGATACGCCTTTGTGGGAGCGAATTCATTCGCGAAAACGTCGTTCCAGGTGTAATAGATGGTTCAAGCTTACCGACCTCATTCGCGGATAAATCCGCTCCCACAGGTGTAGCGTACGCTGGCATTCATGAGATTTTCTCATCACTACGCACAATTAAATAGTTTGTGAATCCCTGGCATCTATATAACTATCTGCTCCAGCGCTGCCCAACAATCAATTAATAATAAAAGCGTATAACCCAGATGACCGACCTGTCTCGTAACGACCTCCTTCCAGCACCACGACTGCCAATCTATAACTAACGACATGCCTGTTTGCACAGACATGACTCAATTAATCAAATTGACAGAGTGCCATTATGTGGATCACTGACGATAAACTTCCGCTGGGCGCTTATATCGCTCACTATGTAGAATGGTTGACGCAACACGGCGCGAAGCTGTTCGATTTTATCTCCTTCGCACTTTCTGCCGCCATGACCGCCTTTTCTTCCGCCTTGCTCTGGTTCAATCCATTTATATTGATCCTGCTGTTTGCCGGGTTCGCCTGGTGGGTGCAGCGCAAGTTATCCCTGGCCATATTCGTCGCTCTTTCATTTCTATTGATCCTTAACCTGGGTTATTGGCAGGAGACCATGGAGACCCTGGCTCAGGTCAGTTTCGCCACCCTGGTCTGTGTCATCGTCGGCGTACCGGTGGGCATCCTCGCTGCCCATAAGCCGACCTTCTATACCGTGATTCGCCCGGTGCTCGACCTGATGCAGACGATCCCCACCTTCGTCTACCTGATCCCGACTCTGACCCTGTTCGGCCTGGGTGTGGTGCCAGGGCTGATTTCCACCGTGGTGTTCGCCATCGCCGCGCCGATCCGCCTGACCTACCTGGGCATCCGTGATGTGCCCGAGGAGCTGCTGGATGCCGGCAAGGCCTTCGGCTGCTCGCCGGCGCAGTTGCTGGTGCGCATCGAACTGCCCCATGCCATGCCCAGCATCGCCGCTGGGGTGACCCAGTGCATCATGCTGTCGTTGTCCATGGTGGTCATCGCTGCACTGGTCGGCGCCGACGGCCTCGGCAAACCGGTGGTCAACGCGCTGAATACCGCCGATATCGCCCTGGGCTTCGAGGCCGGCATGGCTATTGTGCTGCTGGCGATCATGCTCGACCGCATCTGCAAACAACGCGACCGTACCCTGGGAGGTGACGCATGAGCATCATTCGTTTCGAAGACGTCGACGTCATCTTCTCCGACCGCCCCAAACCTGCCCTCGCGCTGCTCGACCAAGGCCTGTCACGCCCCGAAATTCTCAAACAGACCGGCCTGATCGTCGGCGTGGAAAAAGCCAGCCTGGAAATCAACAAGGGCGAAATCTGTGTGCTGATGGGCCTGTCCGGCTCGGGTAAATCCAGCCTGCTGCGCTGCATCAACGGCTTGAACAGCGTCAGTCGCGGCAAGCTGTTCGTCGAGCATGAAGGGGCACAGATCGATATCGCCCACTGCTCTGGCGCCGAACTGAAACGGATGCGCACCCAGCGCATAGCCATGGTGTTCCAGAAGTTCGCCCTGATGCCCTGGCTGACGGTCAGCGAAAACATCAGCTTCGGCCTGGAAATGCAAGGTCGAGCGCCCGAAGAGCGGCGTAAGCGGGTCGATGAGAAACTCGAACTGGTGGGCCTCACCGCCTGGCGCAACAAGCGCCCGGACGAGCTGTCCGGCGGCATGCAACAACGGGTCGGCCTGGCGCGGGCGCTGGCCATGGACGCCGATATCCTGCTGATGGACGAACCCTTCTCCGCCCTCGACCCGCTGATCCGCCAGGGTCTACAGGACGAACTGCTGGACCTGCAGAAAAAGCTGCACAAGACCATCGTCTTCGTCAGCCATGACCTGGACGAAGCGCTCAAGCTGGGCACCCGCATCGCGATCATGAAAGACGGCAAGATCATCCAGTACAGCAAACCCGAGGAGATTGTGCTGAACCCGGCGGATGACTACGTACGGGCCTTCGTCGCCCATACCAATCCGCTGAATGTGCTGCGCGCCAGCAGCCTGATGACCGCATTGCAGGATTGCCAGGCCAGTGTTGGCGAGTATTGCCTGGATGCCGGGCAGGACCTGTGGCTGACCGTGGATCCGTCGCGGCGTCTGGTCAGCACCCGCAAAGGCACGGTGCCCTGTGAGGTGCAGGTCTGGAGCGGCAGCCAGGCCACCGCCACCCTCGCCCGCCTGCCAACGCTGGTCGCCGCCGATACCAGCATGCGTGATGCCCTGAATATCCGCTATGAAACCGGGCATTCGCTGATTGTGCAGAACAGCGACAAGGGCATTGTCGGCGTGCTTGGCGACGCTGAGCTGTATCGGGCTTTGCTGGGCAAGAACCTTGCGCCGCCAGCGCCGGTGGTCAGTACTGCGCCTGACCGCCAAGGCGGGTTGAAATCAACACAGATCGCCTGAGCGGCAATGAGACCTGTGGGATCGGCTTCAGCCGGGAAGGCGTCATTCCTGCTTAGGAAATGTATCGGCTGTACCAGCGCTTTCCCGGCTAAAGCCGGTCCCACATGAGTGATGTGTTTGCTGTGCGATAGCGCAGAAAAATTCAATTGATTACCGGGAAATAGACACCATGCCCGACGATAAAAAGGTCAAGGGCTACCGCCGGTTGATCCCTTCCATGACCGCCCTGCTGGAATTCGAGGCAGTCGCGCGGCTGAGCAGCTTTACCCTGGCCGCCCAGGAACTGGGGGTCACTCAGGCAGCGGTGAGCAAGCAGATCAAATACCTGGAGGAAACCCTCGGCACGCGGCTGTTCCATCGCCTGCACCGGGCCATCCAGCTGACGGGCGAAGGTTATGTGCTGTATTCAGTGGTGTCCGAATCCATGCAGCGTATGGCCAGTGTCTTCGACAAGATCACCGAAGGTATTACCGAACAGAAGATGGTACTCGCCAGTACGTCGGCATTTTCACAACTGCGTATATTGCCGCAACTCAGTACCTTGCGCTTGCAACAACCGGAACTGCAACTTCGCCTGATCACCCAACAATTGACCCCGGACTTGCGCGGCGATGATATCGACCTGGCCGTGCGTTTTGGTAATGGCAGGTGGGATGACGGTACGGCGATTCACTTATTCGATGAAGAAGTCTTTCCGGTGTGTTCACCGGGATGGCTGGCCAGCCATTGCGCTCCGGCATCGCCGGAAGATTTCCTGCATGTGGAGCTGATTGATTCCGACACCACCCTGGAAGGCTGGATGACCTGGAACAGCTGGTTCAAGGAACTGGGCACGAGTCGGCCGAAACTCAAGTACAGCCTGCGCTGCAGTGCCTATACCGACACCATTCAGGCCGCCCTGCAAGGCCATGGCATTGCCCTGGGCTGGGGCCGCCTGCTGGAGCCCATGCTTGCCAGCGGTCAGCTGGTGCGCCTGACCTCACTGGTGGTCAGGCCCCGGGACGCCTACTACGTGGTGGTGCCCAACGGTCGTACGCCGACGCCACTGATGCTGTCGTTGATTGACTGGCTGCGTGGCGACGCGCCAACTTGAAATCATGAGAAGTTGATTGCCGAGGTCGCATAACTTCAAGTTATGCGAGGTTAAGAATAAGGCGCATTGACGATATTTAGCGCTGTACCAATACTTGCACCATTATCCACTTATTATTAGATCGAGCCTGAGACTTCCATGAATATTATCGCCGTTAAATCCCATCGTGAACTTGTCCAGGCTCGAACTCCAGGGCATGGCATGCCCGGCGACTTGTTTGGTCGCGAAGATATCTTTGCCAACGATGTCGATATTTTCTTTACCAAACACTGGATCCTGGTCGGCGTGACGGCGGATATTGCGGAACCGGGCGATGTATCGACCATCGATATCGGCAAGTCGTCGATCATGCTGGTACGGGACGACGATGAGCAGGTGCAGGCTTTTCGCAACGTCTGCCGTCATCGCGGCGCGCGCCTTAAACCCGCCGGCAAGTCCACCGTGGGCATGCTGGTCTGCCCTTACCACCAGTGGACCTACGACCTGGACGGCAGCCTCAAGCATGCGGCGCACATGGGCAAGGACTTCGATGCCACCTGCCGCAGCCTGATTCCCGTGCACACCAAGGTGGTCGGCGCGCATATCTTCGTCTGCCTGGCGGACGAAGCACCGGCGGATATCTCGCTGCTGGAGCAGACCATGACCCCGCGCTTCGCCCAGTACGACCTGAGCCGCGCCAAGATCGCTCATGAGTCGGAAATCATCGAGAACGGCAACTGGAAACTGGTCATCGAGAACAACCGCGAATGCTATCACTGCGCCGGGACCCACCCGGAACTGACCGCGTCCTTCCTGCCGGAAGACTTCGGCTTCTGCACCGATGGCCTGAGCGAAGAGTCCCTGCTGGCCCTGGATGAATATCACCAGCGCAACGCCGCGACCAAACAGAACTGGGAAGACGACGGCTTCATCTGTGATGCCATCGAACACTTGGGCGAAGACGCCGTGACCCAGTTCCGCTCCCAGCGCCTGGTGATCGCCGGTAATGGCGAGTCCCAGACCCTCGACACTCGCGTTGCCTGCACCCGTCTGTTCGCCGACCTGACTCGCCGCGATCTGGGCGACATGCACCTGTGGACTCACAACTCCTGGACCCATGTGATGAGCGATCACGCGGTGATTTCCTACATCATTCCGCTGGCCGCCGACAAAACGCTGGTCCGCACCAAATGGCTGGTGCATGCCGATGCGGTCGAGGGCGTGGACTACAACCGCGACGCCCTGACCGAGGTGTGGAACGCTACCAACCTGCAGGACGCCGACCTGGTCGCCATCACCCACAGCGGCACCCAGGATCCGGCCTACGCGCCCGGCCCGTTCTCGGCTTTTACCGAGTCCTATGTCGATCAGTTTTCCCGCTGGTACGCCGCGCGTCTCGCGGCCCATGGGGTATGAGGCCTGCCATGACTGCCCATGAAAGAATTCTCGACCCGTGTGCGCCACGCCTCACCGATCCGGATACCTGGAGCGCCTTTGGCGCCCAATGGAACAGCGGCGAACAGAGAAACCTGCATTGCTGCGCCGTGCTTGATGAAACCCACGACGTCAAAAGCTTCTGGTTCACCTGCCCGGACTTTCGCGCCCTGAGTTTCGAACCCGGCCAGTTCATCACTATTTCGCCGGTGATCGCCGGGCAGACGCTAGCGCGTTGCTACACGCTGTCGTCGTCGCCGACCCGGCCGTTCACCTTCTCCATCACGGTCAAGCGTGTGCCGGGCGGGCCGGTGTCGAACTGGTTGCACGATAACCTGCGTGCCGGCGATACCCTGCGCGGCAGCGGTCCGGCTGGTAGCTTTACCCCGATCGGGCATCCGGCGCGCAAGCTGCTGTACCTGTCCGCAGGCTCCGGCGTGACACCGCTGATGTCCATGACACGGGCCAGTGTCGATCTCGGTGCGGACCTGGATATCACCTTCGTGCATAGCGCCCGCACGCCGTCCGATATCATTTTCAATGCTGAACTGACCCGCATGCAGACGCTTTCTCCGGGTTTGCGAGTACTCAACCTGTGCGAAGGCCAAGGCGCACACAGCGACTGGCCACACCCTTTGGGCCGCCTCGATCTGGCCCTGCTCGCGCGCTGGGTGCCGGACTTCATGGAGCGGGAAGTATTTATCTGCGGACCAGGCGGTTATATGGCCGGGGTCAATGCGCTGCTCCAGGAAGCGGGCTTCGACTTCCAGCATTTCCATCAGGAAAGCTTTGATATCTCCCGGCTCGACGAGGAGACCCTGGAAGAAGTGGCGCCCGTCGCCGACCAGCAGGCAGACACCTTCACCGTTACCCTGTCCCGCTCCGGCAAGAGCTTCAGCATGTCCGGGCAGCAGACCGTACTGGCGGCGGCAAAAAAGGCCGGGGCCATCGTGCCGTCGTCGTGCAGCCAGGGCGTCTGCGGCACCTGCAAGACCGCGCTGCTGCAAGGCACCGTGGATATGCAGCACAAGGGCGGCATTCGTCAGCGGGAAATCGACAAGGGCCTGCGCCTGCTGTGTTGCAGCAAGCCTACTTCGGATCTGGTGATCGACCTTTAGCCCGTTAATGTGCGGTCAGCGAACAGGAAATAGCGGCGGTCATTGAGCTACTCGAGTCGACGTTCTAGAGTTCCGACACTTGAACAAAACGAAGGATCAGCTCATGCCCACCGTCACCCTTGCCGACGGCGACCTGCATTATCAACTCGACGGCCCGGCCACTGCGCCGGTGCTGGTGCTGTCCAACTCTCTAGGCACGGACCTGCACATGTGGGACGCGCAGGTCCCGGCGCTCAGCCAGCATTTTCGCGTGCTGCGCTACGACACCCGTGGCCATGGTCGCTCCCTGGTTACTCCCGGCCCCTACAGCATCGAACAGCACGGCCGCGATGTCCTGGCCATGCTCGATGCCCTGGATCTGCAGCGCGTGCACTTCTGTGGCCTGTCCATGGGCGGGCTGATCGGCCAGTGGCTGGGTATCAATGCGCCGCAGCGCTTAGGTCGCCTGGTGGTCTGCAATACCGCAGCAAAAATCGGCAACCCGGATATCTGGAATCCGCGCATCGAAGCGGTATTGAGCGACGGCGCAGCCGGGATGCGCGCGCTGCGTGAAGGCACCATTACCCGTTGGTTCACCCCAGCTTTTGCCGCTTCTCATCCGGGCGAAGTGGACACCGTGGTCAGCGTGCTGCAGAACACCTCCCCCGAAGGCTACGCCGCCAGTTGCGCCGCCGTGCGTGATGCCGACTTCCGCGAGCAGATCGTCGGCATCAAGCTGCCGGTGCTGGTAGTTGCGGGCATGGCTGATCCGGTCACGACCCCGGATGACGGGCACTTCATGCTGGAGCGGATTGCCGGGTCACGGATGGTCACCCTTGAGGCAGCGCACCTGTCGAGTGTCGAGGCGGTCGAGGTGTTTTCGCGGTCAGTATTGGACTTCCTGCACGGTTGACTGCCAAAAATCCAAAACCCGCTCAGGCACCGGACTATGTGGGAGCGAATTCATTCGCGAAAGCGGTATTACAGACGATACAAATGCCTCGGATGCACTGGCCTATTCGCGAATGAATTCGCTCCCAAGCCGAAGATGGCGCGAGATCCAGCCCATGTATCACCTCGCCCAATACTCGGGATTCTCAATCACCCGCACATGCCCAGCCAACAGCAGCGGCAATTGCTCCTGCAGGAACGCCACCCAAGTCCGCACCTTGGCATCGAGAAAACGCCGTGAAGGATACAGCGCAAAGATATTGCGCTCGCGTAGCCGATAATCGGGCAGCAGACGCAGCAGTGTGCCCTCGCGCAAGGCCTGTGTGGTACTGAAGAACGGCAGTAGGCTGATGCCCATGCCTTCCTGAGTGGCCTTGACCATGGCGTCGGCGACATTGGTGGTAAAGGCGCCGTCCGATGAGATCTCGATCTGCTCTTCTCCCTCTTTGAACAGCCAGACATCCTCCTGAAAGTCCTGCAAATGCAGACGTCGATGCTGCAATAGCTGGCTTGGATGACCTGGCACTTCACGGCCTGCCAGGTAGCCGGGTGCCGCGCAGGGCACGCTGAACAGTTGCCCGATGGTCTGGCTGACCAGTGCCGAATCAGGCAGCGAGTGGGCAATGGAAATCACCACATCATGGCCTTCCTCCAAGGGATCGGGGTTGTGCTGGGACAGGGTCAGTTCGATGCAGACGTCCGGATAACGCTCGCTGTAGCGGGCAATCAGTGGGGTGATCAACACGCCCACGCCACTCATGCAATGCACCCGCAGACGCCCCCGCGGATTCAAATGCGAACCCCGCGCTTCGGCGGTGGCCTCACGCACGTCTTCGAGAATCTTGCGACAGCGCAGCAAAAAACGCTCCCCCGATTCGGTCAGCCCCAGGCGTCTAGTGGTGCGTTGCAGCAGGCGGGTTTCCAGGTGCTTTTCCAGCTCAGCAATCAGCCGCGAAACCTGGGCGCCGGAAACATCCAGCGCTTGGGCAGCCGCAGCAAAACTGCCGCTGTCGACTACCTTGGTGAATACCTGCATGCCGTTAAGTAAATCCATGAGAGTTGCGCCTTGATTGCTACCTGAAACGTACGAGTCCATCACCGGTTTGCGGCTTTATCCCGACTGAGGAATCAATAAAATGGACCCTACTTACAGAGGATTTGAATATGAACAGCAAAGTTGCCGCATTCGCCTTGATCGTTCTCGCCAGCAGCAGCGTCATGGCTGCCGAAAACAGCAACGTGCCGGATATCCAGCACGTCGTTTCCACTACCGCAGTGCCCGGCAGTTGCCAGGTGGAACCGGCAACCATGGTTTATCTCGACAGCCAGGGCGTCAGCCACACCGTCACCTACCGGGTGATGGGCACCTGCCAGGGCGGCGTCTGAGTCAGAGCAGTTTCCAGGTGTAACTGAGGATCAGACGGTTCTCGTCGATATCCGAGCGGTAATTCGAGCGGGCCATGACATTACGCACCCGAATACCCAAGCCGCCTAACAGGCCACTCTGCACCACATAGCCGACATCCAGGTCGCGCTCGCGGTCCTTGCCTTCGAAGCCCGCGCCGGTATCGACATTGTTGCCGCTGATATAGCGCACGGTGGTCGTCAACCCCGGCAGGCCCAGTGCTGCAAAGTCGTAGTCATAACGGGCCTGCCAGGAACGCTCATCGGTATAGGCGAACTCATAGGTCGGCACCTCGTTGCCCAGCGGCGTGATATTGGCAAACACCCGAGGGAAGGCGCTGTCGCCATACATGCCCTGATAACCGGCATAGAAAGTGTGACCGCCCCGCCTGGCCGACAACAGCGAGAAAAATGCGCGGTTATCGATCTTGCCCAACAGTTGCGAGCCGTCCTCACGCGCATCGTAGTAACCGAGGTTGGCACCCAGCACCCAGTCGCCTACGGGCTGACTGTGTTTTAGACCGATGAAATCCTGCGCGTAGATATCCTTGAGCTGGCCATGCCAGACGCTGACACTTGTGCGCTTGTCGTTGAAGGCATAGTCGCCGCCGACGTAGTTGAATGCATCGCTCTCGGCCTGGCGTTGCGGCACGTGGCCGAGCATGGCAACCATTTTCTCGTCGCCGGCCTCGTTGCGCAGACTGGTGCCGGTCAGGTGCCCGGCCTGTAGCGTCAGACCGCTGATCTCGCTGGAGCTGATATTCAGCCCCTGATAACTCGGGGGCAGCAGGCGGATATCGCTGAAGGCCAGGACCGGCAGGTTCGGTTGCAGCTCACCGACTTTCAGCTCGGTATTGGATAACTTCGCCTTGAAGGTCAGGCCCAGGCGGCTGTAGTCGTCGGCGGCGCGGCCGTCATCCTTGACCGGCAGCAAGCCGGTATTGACCCGGTCCGGGCTGCTGTCGAGTTTCAGGCCTAATGTACCCAGAGCATCGAGGCCAAAACCCAATGGCCCCGGGGTGTAGCCGGACTTGAAGGTGAGAATGAAACCCTGGGCCCACTCCTCGGCCTTGGACTGTTTGTTGGCGCCGACAATGTCGGAAAAGTCGCGACTGAAATAATAGTTGCGCGCCTGCAAGGTGGCGCTGGAACCCTCGATAAAACCGCCCTCACCCGCGCTGGCCGCCAGGGGCACACCGATAAGGGAAAACCAGATGCGTTGCGTGGTCCGCTGATTCATGTCGTCGCTCTTTGTCTTATTTTTATGGGGATGCCGTGCCGCAAAGGTGCAACCGGAGGACCGGCTTTAGCCGGGAGGGCACCCTAGCGGCTGAAGCTCCTACAGGCTGTATTTGATGGCCTCAGGCTTGAACGCCAGCCACCGCCACCACACCCCGCCGCTCACTCAGCGCATAGGCCGTCATGGCCAGGGCTGCGACGGCGCCGGGGACGGCAAAGGCGAGGAAATTCAGCTGCAACGGCAGTTCGATGCCCATCAGCGCACCGCCCAGCAACGGCCCGACAATGGCGCCATTGCGGCCGATCCCCGAGGCCCAGCCCAGTCCGGTGGAACGGATCGACAGGCCATAGAGCTGCGCAGCCCCGGCGTACAACAGGATCTGCGTACCAATGGTGGTAGCCCCGGCGACGAAGATCAGCAGGTACAGCACCGGCATCGGGCTGTTGATCCCCAGCAGGCTGATCGACACTGCAGAGGCGATAAAGAAGCCGACCATGACCTTGATCAGATTCAGCCGATCCCCCAACCAGCCGCCGATAATGGCACCGGCCATGCCGCCGAAATTCAGCGCCAACAGGAACGACAGGCTCGAACCCAGGCTGTAGCCCGCCCCGGCCATCAGCTTGGGCAGCCAGGAACTCAGGGCGTAGACCATCAGCAGACAGCAGAAAAACGCCACCCAGATCGCCAGAGTGCGCAGACCCAGGCCATGGCGGAACAGTTCCAGCACCGAAGCGCCGCGGCCTTTGCCGTCGCTGATCTGCAAGACATCATCTGCATCCAGCACGGTTTCCGGCGAAAGACGCTTTAGCAGCAACCGGGCCTGTTCCGTGCGCCCCTGACGAATCAGGAAGCCGATGGACTCGGGCAGCAGATAGAGAATCAGCGGCAGCAACAACAACGGAATGGTCGCGACGAAGAACATCGACGACCAACCGAAACGCGGCAGCATGTAGATGCCGACACCCGCCGAGAGCATGCCGCCCAGGGAATAGCCGCTGAACATCAGCGCCACCAGGGTGCTGCGCATTTTCTTCGGCGCGTACTCGTTCATCAGCGCCACGGCATTGGGCATCAGCCCGCCGCAGCCCAGCCCGGCGATAAATCGGCAAATGCCGAACTCGGTGGGCGAACTGGCGAAACCGTTGATCACCGTGGCGATGCTGAACAGCGCAAAGCAGATGGCAATGCCCTTCTTGCGGCCGATCCTGTCGGCCAGGCTGCCGAATGCCAAAGCGCCGAACATCATGCCGAACAGCGCATAACTGCCCAGAGCACCGGCCTGCAAGGGCGAGAGCCCCCACTCCTTCATGATCACCGGCAGGACCACGCCGTAGATGAACAAGTCATAGCCGTCGAAGATCAACAGCAAGGCACACAGGCCCATCACCAACCAGTGAAAGCGGCTGAAACGGGCATTATCGATAAGCGAATGGACATCATGGGTACGCATGGCAGTGCTCTCATTATTGTTGTTGTGAGTCAGTGTCCGCAGTAAGGCCGTGGCTTCAGCCCAGGTCGCCACCTCCCACCGGCAGGGTCACGCCGGTGATGTACGACGCTTCATCGCTGGCCAGGAACAGGATCGCGCCCGCCTGTTCGTCGATGCTGCCGTAGCGTTTCATCAGGGAGCTGTCGAGGGTCTGGTCGACGATCTGCTGATACCAGACGCGCTCCTGCTCGCTTTGCGCCTGGCTGTTGCGCGGGATGCGTCGTGGCGGTGCTTCGGTGCCGCCCGGTGCGGTGGCGTTGACGCGGATGCCGCTGCCGGCGGTTTCCAGGGCCAGGCAGGCGGTCAGGGCATTCACCCCGCCCTTCGCCGCGCCATAGGGCACGCGATTGACGCCACGGGTGGCGATGGAGGAAACATTGACGATGGCGCCGCGGCCCTGTTCGAGCATGTAAGGCAGCACGCTATGGCAGCACCACAGCGTCGGGAACAACGAGCGGCGCACTTCTGCCTCGATCTCGTTGGGCTGGTAATGCTCGTACGGCTTGGCCCAGATGGTCCCGCCAACGTTGTTGACCAGAATATCGATGCGGCCGAAACGTGCTTTGGCCGCGGCCATTACCCGTGCGCAGTCTTCATACTGCTCAAGATCAGCGGTGAGGATCAGGGCGTTGTCGTGCTGCAGTTCATGGACGATATCCGAGCGATCGACGGCCACCAGCAAGGCGCCCTCTTCCAGCAAACGCTCGGCGACTCGGCGGCCGATACCCTGGGCTGCGCCGGTAACCAGCGCAACCTTATGGTTGAAACGTGAGTTCATGGTGAATCCCTCAGGCAGCGTCGCCAGTGGTCACGGGAGCAGAGACGGCGTTGGGGGTGAACTTCTCGTAGTGGAAGCTGGCCGGATTCACGCCCTGATTCTTGAAGTGCTGGCGCACGGCATCGACCATGGGTGGCGGCCCGCACAGGTAGACATCGACATCGCCGTCATTGAGGACCTCGGTGGCCATATGCTGGGTGACATAGCCCTGCCGTTCATGACCGGTGGCGGGGTCCGCCACGCAAGTCACGAAGCTGAAATCAGGCAAGCGCGCGGCGAATGCCTGCAAGGCCTCGACCATGACGAGGTCCTGATCCCGGGTCACACCGTAAATCAAGGTCACAGGCTGACGGGCCTTGCTCTCGGCGAGCACTTCCAGCATGGCCAGGAACGGCGCCAGGCCGGTGCCCCCGGCGAGAAACAGCAATGGCCGGCTGACTTCGCGCAGATAGAAGCTGCCCAGCGGCCCGGTCATGGCCACGCTATCGCCGACCTTTGCCCGCTCCAGCCAACTGCTCATCAGGCCGCCGGGCACCTGTTTGATCAGGAAACTGGCGCGCTTGTCGCCGGGGCGGCTACTGAAGGAGTAGGAACGGGTCTGGCCACTGCCCGGAACGCCGATATTCACGTACTGGCCGGGCAGAAATACTGGCGCCTGATCCAGTTCAAAACTGATGTCTACGGCGGCATCGGCATGCCGGGTGATACTGGCCACCGTGGCATTGAATTGCCCGGTGCCGGTCTTGCAGGCACTGGACGGCACCGGCACGGCAATTACACAGTCCGATTGCGGCACCATCTGGCAGGTCAGCACCTGGCGTTCCAGGGCTTCATCCTCGCTCAAGGCGTCTTCGATATAGTCGTCGCCCAGGTCATAGGCACCGGTTTCGCAGTGACATTTGCAGGTGCCGCAGACACCGTCCGAGCAGTCCATGGGCAGGTTGATACGTTGGCGGAAGGCCGCATCCAGCACCTTCTCGCCCACTTTGCAGTCGATAAAACGGGTCACCCCATCCTCGAAATTCAGGGCAATGGCGTATGTCATGGGCGAGTCCTCAGATGTGGTAGATATCGATGACCTGGTGGATGTAGTCGTTTTTCAGCACCACCTTCTTGCTCGTGATCAGCGGCTGCCCGCCGCGCACATCGAGACGGTAGAAGGACGTGCCGAAATACATATCCGTGGTCTTGTAGCGATGGCTGAGGGTTTGCCAGTTGAAGCGCAGCTCGACGGACTCGCCGTCGTTGGCCAGCACTTCCAGGTTGCTGACGAAATGCGCGGTGCGCGGCTCCGGGGTGCTGGCACTGGAGCGCTCGGTCTTGATGCGGAACACCCGGTCTTCCAGGCCGTCACGGTTGGGGTAGTAGATCAGCGAGATTTCGCTCTGGGGGTCTTCGGTCAGGCTGTCGTGGTCATCCCAGGCCGGCATCCAGAACTCCACCTTGGGCGAATAACACTCCAGCCATTCGTCCCACTGGCGATCATCGAGCAGGCGCGCTTCGCGGTAGAGAAAGTCCAGCAACTGGTCGCGGGAAATGCTCATGAGTGCACCTCCTTGTCCGTGGCGATCAAGCCTTGCTGCTCCCGCTCGATGGCCCGTTGCAGGCTCGCCGCCCAGTGGGCGTGCTGGCGTACGAACAGCCCTTCGTCTTCGGTTTTAACGCCACTGAGCTGCGGGCTCATGCCCATGGCCCTGGCGTTCTCATCGGCGCCTTCGATCCACTGTTTGGCGCCACGGCTGAGGTCATTCCACAAGGTGGTCGCGCCCTGGTAGCCGGTCTGACAAGCGCGGAATTCCTCAAGATCGTCCGGTGTGCCCATGCCGCTGACATTGAAAAAATCTTCGTACTGCCGAATCCGCGTTGCGCGCTCCTGGGCACTTTCGCCCTTGGGTGCCATGCAGTAAATGGTCACTTCGGTCTTGTCCACGGCAATGGGCCGCACGACACGGATCTGCGTGGAAAACTGATCCATCAGGTACACATTGGGATAGAGGCAGAGGTTGCGGGTCTGGTCGACGATAAAGTCGGCGCGATCCTGGCCCAAGCGCTCGGCCAGGGCTTCACGGTGGGCGTGCACCGGGCGCACTTCAGGGTTGAGCAGGCGCGTCCACAAAAGGATATGGCCGTGCTCGAAGGCATAGACGCCACCCAGGCTTTTCGACCAGCCATTGGCGTCAACGGTGCGGGTGCCTTCAGCTTCGTAGTTGCGGCGGCCCATGGTTGCAGAGTAGTTCCAGTGCACAGAGCTGACGTGATAGCCGTCGGCACCGTTCTCGATCTGCAGCTTCCAGTTGCCGTCGTAGACATAGGAGGAACTGCCGCGCAGCACTTCCAGGCCTTCGGGGGCCTGATCGACCATCTGATCGATGATGATCCGGGTTTCGCCCAGATAGTCGCTCAGTTCCGGGGCGTCCTCGCTGAGGCTGCCGAACAGGAAACCGCGATAGTTCTCGAAGCGGCCGAGGCGCTTGAGGTCGTGGGAGCCGTCGCAGTCGAAGCTGTCGGGATAGGCGCCGGTCTTGGCGTCCTTGACCTTGAGCAGCTTGCCCGCATTGCTGAACGTCCAGCCATGGAACGGGCAGGTAAACGAACCCTTATTGCCCTGTTTACGGCGGCAGAGCATGGCGCCACGGTGGGCGCAGGCATTGACCAGACCGTGCAGCGCGCCTTGTTTGTCCCGGGTGATGACCACCGGCTGACGGCCGATCCAGGTAGTGAAGTAGTCGTTGATCTGCGGCACCTGGCTTTCATGGGCCAGGTAGACCCAGCCACTTTCGAAGATGTGTTTCATCTCCAGGGCGAAGAGTTCGGTGTCGGTGAAGATATCGCGGCGGCAACGGAAGACGCCGGTGGCGGGGTCTTCGTGGACGGAGTCGCGCAGTTGTCGGGCGAGTCGGTCGAGTGTGCTGATCATGGCGTAGGCCCTCGGTTGTTCTTGTATCAGGCCCCCTCACCTTATGTGCTTGCCTCGTCCCCCAATATCCGCTGGCTGCAAATCGTTGTCCGCTGAGTGCAGCAGCCTGATTGCATAAACATCGCGCCTCAACACATTACAAAACCTGATATCAGTGGGTATCGGTCAATACCGCCCCGTGCCTACAGCCCTCATGGCGCAGGCATAGATCCAATAGTGCGCGACTTATAACCGGGACAAACCATAAGCATATGCACTATCAACTGTTTATTTTCCCGGACGGGACACGGCACGATCGGCTCATTTTCAATGACAAGCCCTACCACAGAGGAGCGATCGGTGCCTGCGATAGACCTGCCTAACGGCACACATATGCACTACGAAATAGCCGGAGAAGGCCCTGTCCTGCTGGCCCTCGCCCCAGGCGGCCTGCACTCGCGCAGCGAACTCTGGAACTACCGCGAAGATGGGCGGCCACGGGGTGGCGTCAGCCCCGTTGCAGCGTTTGCCCATCGCCATACCGTGCTGACCCTGGATCAGCGCAATGCCGGGCGCTCGACCGCACCGATCAGCCAATCCGATGGCTGGCAGGCTTACGCTGAGGACCATCTGTTGCTACTCGATGCCTTGGGCATCGAGCGCTGCCATATCATCGGCGCCTGCATCGGCCCTTCCTTCGCACTGAAGATTATCGAGTTGGCGCCTCAACGCGTCCTGTCTGCCGTCCTGCAACAGCCGATTGGCAAGAGTGATGACAACCTGCAGTTGCGTCGCCAATCCTTCAACTCATGGAGTGAGAAGTTATTGGCCCAGGGGCGTCAGTTGGATATGCGGGTGATGGCGGCAATAGAGCGCAATCTGTTTGGCAGTGACTTTGTCTACAGCGTCAGCCGTGACTTTGTCCGCGCCTGCGCTACACCGCTATTGGTACTGCCGGGCAACGATGCCCGCCACCCCAAAGCCGTAGGCGAAGAAATCGCCGCGCTGGCGCCGAACGCCCGCCTGTTCAGCGACTGGGACAGCGCCGCCGGGCAGGCGCTCTACGCCGAAACCTTGCATACCTTTTTCGATAGCCACAATGAACCGGTTGGTCAGCCCTGATGACACAGAAACTACTTGCCTGCCTGTTGGCAGCTGCTGCACTCCTGACCCTGCCCCTCGCTCAGGCGGATGACCTGTACACCACTATCAAGGAACGCGGCAAGGTGCGCATCGGCGTGAACCTCAGCGGTTTGCCATTTGGTACCTATAAACCCGGTACACAAACGCCGTTCGGTTTTGCCGTGGACCTGGCCCGGGATATCGGCGACAAGCTTGGGGTCGAGACGGAAGTCGTGCCTGTGGTGGCTGCCAATCGGGCGGTGTTCCTGCAACAGGGCAAGGTGGATCTGCTGATCGCCAATATGACGGTCACACCGGAACGCAGTGAAAAGCTCGATTATGTGCCGACACCTTACGAACAGCTGGGCGGCGCCCTGGTGGCTCCACGCAATTCGGGGATAAGTCGCTGGGAGGATCTCAAGGACAAGACCGTGTGCATCTCCCAGGGCGCGAGTTTCCAGCAACCCCTGACCCAGGACTATCACGTCAACCTCAAGGCCTATCGGGGCCAGTCTGAAGTACTGTTGGCCCTGCGTGGTAACAGTTGTGATGCCGTGGTGCTGAATAGCCCGATCATGCACGAACTGTTGCGCCAGCCTGAATGGTCGGGGTTCGAGATTCCCATTGCCGAGGATCTCGTCCCCGCCGACTCGGTCATCTGGCTGCGCAAACAGGAACCGCGCATGCAGCAACTGCTGGATCGCATCGTCCAGGACTGGCACGCCAGCGGCTGGCTACTGGCGCTGGGCCAGCAATACCGGATGCAGCCCTCACCCTTGATTGTCGCCCTGCATGATCGCTATCAGGGCGCCCCGGCGCTGAAAACCCCGGTGACGCCCTGATACTTTGCTACGTGGCCTGGCGCTGGCGCCGCCAGGTCTGCGACGGCAGCTCGCCAAAGCGCTTGCGATAAGCCTCGGAGAAGCGCCCCAAATGCAAAAAACCATGATCCAGAGCGACCTCGGTCACACTGCGCGCAGTGGCCAGTTGCAGCACGGCATGGACCTTTTCCAGCTTGCGCTGACGCATGTAGTCGCGTGGAGACAAACCTGCCTGGCGTTCGAACAGGGTATACAACGAGCGCTCGCTGACCCTGGCCACGGCCATCAATTGCTCGATGCTGATGTCTTCGCACAGATGTTCTTCGATGAACTGGCGTACCGGCTCGAAACCGCCGCTTTCATCGGGCCGGGGAATGACCCGCAGGACATTGCTGGCCAACAGCGCCAGCAGTTTATTGGCGACGATGCGCTCGTAAAGCGCCTGCATCGGTGCTTCGGCGGCATTCTCCGCTTCGTGACAAATCAGCCCGAGCAGTTGCAGGAAGCCACCCATTTCAGCCAGCTCGTGACGCGCGGCGATAAAACGGATGCCCTGCTGGGGCAGGCTCCAGTGCTGTTCGAGGCAGGCGTTTTCCAGCAGGCGCACCGGCAATTTGACGATGAATTTCTCGCAGTCGGCGGAATAGGTCAGGTCCACCGGGTCATCGGGGTTGATCAGCAACACTTCGCCGGGGCCGAACACCTGTTCCTTTCCCCGGGCGCTGGAGCGGCAATGACCCTGCAGGAGAATTTGCAGGTGATAGATGGTTTCCAGCGCCGTAGAAGTGACCTGCACCGGCGCACCATAGCTGATGCGGCACAGGTCCAGACTGGAAAAGGTCCGGTGGCTGATGCTCGCCTCGGGGCGGCCGCGGCGTGGCAGGCGAATGCAGTGGCTACCCACATGCTGGTTAACGTAATCCGACACGGCATAGGCATCGGCACGATCGAATATCCGGCTGCGCTCACTCAATAGCACGGTCATGGTTGCGCCTCTTATAGTTGTATTAGGCTCAGACTCAAGGCAAAACGCCCCCGCAGGCAAGACCTGTGGGGGCGGCTGGTTAGGTAATGCAGTGCATCAGGCTTCCAGCGCCCTCACCCGCACATGGCGACTTTCGTCCTTGGGCGCAGCGGTGGGTTGCAGCACGAAATCGAAGTCGATATCGGCGCGACGGCCATTGGCATCGTCGCTGAAGTGAATCTCGGCGATCAGCTCGTCACGGGTGGCGTAGGCAAAATCGTCGTGCAGGTATTGGTCTCCGGCCAGGTTGATCTGTGTGGTCAGGTGGCGATGCCCCGGCGCCGAGATGAAGAAGTGGATATGCGCCGGGCGCTGACCATGACGGCCCAATTGATCGAGCAGCTTTTGGGTCGGCCCATCCGGTGGGCAGCCGTAGCCGGACGGCACGATGCTCTGCAAGCGATAGCGGCCTTCGGCATCGGTCTGGATACGACGACGCAGATTGAACTCCGATTGCGACGGGTCGAAATACGAATAGGTACCTCCCGTATTGGCGTGCCAGACATCGACAATGGCATTGGCCAGTGGCACGCCATCGGTGTCTCGGACCTGACCGGTCATGTACAGCACGGTGCCGGGGTCCTGGCCATCATCGAGGCGGGCAAAGTGCTCGCTCAGCGGCGCACCCGCTACGTAAAGCGGGCCTTCAATGGTCCGCGGCGTACCGCCGACATGGCCGGCCTGTTCGTCTTCGGCATCCATCAGCAGGTCAAGGTAATGCTCCAGCCCCAGGCCCGCGACCAGCAGCCCGGCTTCCTGGCGACTGCCCAGTTCGTTGAGGTAATTGACGGCTTTCCAGAACTCTTCAGGAGTGATCTGCAGGTCTTCGATGATCTTGATGCTGTCGTTCAGCACTCGGTGCACGACATTCTTCATGCGCTGGCTGCCGCCAGCCTGGTCAAAGCCGCAAGCGCCCTCGAAGAATTGCTGGACTTCGGCAGTTTGCGAGATACGGATGGTCATGGCGGTGGTCCTCATCATTTCTTTGTTCTTGTTGATATAGGTGCTACGCAGGAGACATAGGTGAATGCAATTCTTGTGGGAGCGAATTCATTCGCGAAAGCGGTATTTGAGGCAACACAATTGCGTCGAATGTACCGGCCTCTTCGCGAATGAATTCGCTCCCACGGGGTTATGTCCACTCAGCGATCGTCGTCGTGAACCGAAGACGGATGTCGGCACAGCGCCGTGACGTCCATCTCCATATAGGGGTAAAGCGGCAGCTGCATCAAGGTGTCGTGCAGTGCCTGGTTATCCGCCACATCGAAAATACTGACATTGGCGTACAACCCGGCAATGCGCCAGAGGTGGCGCCAGACGCCGTCACGTTGCAGGCGCTGAGCCAGTTCCTTTTCATCGGCCTTGAGCCGGTTGGCCTGTTCGACGGGCATGTCGGGAGGCAGTTTGACGGTCATGCGGACTTGAAAGAGCATCGCGTGGTGTCCTTTTTATTGGAGAAATCAGCGGCGGGCAAAGCGCGCCAGGCGTTCATCGTCCAGCTCCAGGCCAAGGCCCGGGGTGCGCGGCACCAGCAGTTGGAAATCGCGGTAGACCGGTGGCTCGACCAGAATGTCTTCGGTGAGCAGCAACGGGCCGAACAACTCGGTGTGCCATTCCAGTTTGTCGAGGGTGGCGAAAGCGTGGGCCGAGGCCAGGGTGCCGATGCTGCCTTCGAGCATGGTGCCGCCATACAGGCCGATACCTGCCGCCTCGGCGATCGCCGCTGTGCGCAACACGGCCTTGGGGCCGCCAGTCTTGGCGATCTTCAGGGCAAAAATCGACGCCGCGCCCATTTGCGCCAGGGCAAAGCTGTCAGGCACCGACTCGATGGCTTCGTCGGCCATCAACGGAATCGGGCTGTGGGCACTGAGACGCACCATGCCCGCACGGTCGTAGCGGGATAGCGGTTGCTCGACCAGCTCGACCCCGGCGTCGGCCAACAGGTAGCAGGCGCGAATTGCAACCGCTTCGCTCCAGGCCTGATTGATATCCACCCGCACGCTGGCGCGGTCGCCCAGGGCGCGTTTGATCGCGGCAACGTGGGCAATATCCCGGACCGGCTCCCCGGCGCCGATCTTCAGCTTGAAATGCCGATGGCGACGCAGGTCGAGCATGCGCTCGGCCTCTTCAATATCCTTGCCGGTGTCACCGCTGGCCAGGGTCCAGGCCACTTCGACACCGTCGCGCACCCGGCCGCCCAACACTTCGGCCACCGGCAGGCCCAGGCGCTTGCCCTGGGCATCGAGCAAGGCGGTTTCCACGGCGCTGCGGGCGAAGGTATTGCCACGGATACCGCGATCGACGCGCTGCATGGCGGCATTGAGGTTGGTGGCATCCTGGCCGATCAGCAGCGGCGCAAACCACTTGTCGAGGTTGACCTTGATGCTTTCCGGACTTTCCCCGGCATAGGCCAGGCCGCCGATGGTGGTGGCTTCGCCGACGCCGATGATGCCGTCGCTGCTGTAGATACGCAGGATCACCAAGGTCTGACCGTGCATGGTATGCATCGCCAGCTTATGCGGGCGGATGGTGGGCAAGTCAACAATCTGGGTATCGAAGCGTTCGATGGTAATGGCGGTCATGGGACGTTCCGGCTGTGTTGTGTTTGTTCTTGGCCACAGATTGACGCTGCACCGGCACAGCGTCCAATATTGAATAGGTCTGGTTTGATACCCTGGAGGTATCGTGGAGCTTCGTCATTTACGCTACTTCCGGGTGCTGGCCCAGACCCTCAACTTCACCCGCGCCGCCGAACAGTTGAATATCGCCCAGCCGCCCTTGAGCCGGCAGATCCAGCAACTCGAGGATGAACTGGGGGTGGCCTTGCTTGAGCGCTCCCGGCCGTTACGCCTGACCGAGGCCGGGCGCTTCTTTCATGAGCACTCCAGCCAGTTGCTCGAACAGCTGGCGCGGATCAGTGACGATACCCGGCGGGTAGCCGCAGGCCAGAAACGCTGGCTGGGTATCGGTTTCGCCCCGTCGACCCTGTACGGCGCCCTGCCCGACCTGATCCGCCGCCTGCGCAGCCTGGGGGATATCGAACTGGGCCTGTCGGAGCTGATCACCTTGCAGCAACTCGAAGCCCTGAAGAGCGGGCGCATCGATATCGGCTTTGGCCGCATCCTGTTCGACGATCCGGCCATTACCCAACAAGTCCTCCGGGAAGACCCGCTGGTCGCCGCCCTGCCCGCTGGCCACCCGCTGCTGGCGGAGCCGGCGACGCTGGAACAGTTGGCCGCCGAGCCTTTTGTGTTGTATCCGGGCAGCCCGCGCCCCAGTTACGCTGACCATGTACTGGGCATATTTGCCGCCCAGGGCCTGCATATCCACGTTGCCCAAACCGTCAACGAACTGCAGACCGCCATCGGTCTGGTCGCCGCAGGGATCGGCATCACTCTGGTGCCGGCCTCGGTACAACGCCTGCATCGCGACGATATCGGCTACACCGCGTTGCTCGACAGCAGTGCTACGTCGCCGATAGTGGTCAGTTATCGCGCTGGGGATGTCTCGCCGGTCTTGCAGCAATGCCTGGGCCTGCTGGGTCATCGCTGAGGGCATTACCGCCCAAAAAGTCCGAAGTGTTGGGACAGTCGGCCCGTTTATCCGCCGGGATGAATCGCGTCTACTGGCCGGGAACAAAAGCCCCCGGACGCCGCCAGTGCAACAGCGCGCCACGGCGCAGGGCTTTCACCCGCTTGAATACCGAGGCTCTCATGTCCACATTGCATTCTTCCGTCAAAGTAGGCCCTTACACCTTCGCCCACCGCGTCGTCCTCGCACCCCTGACCCGCATGCGCGCCGAGCCCGGCGCCAAGCCCGGCCCGTTGATGGCTGAGTACTATGCCCAACGCGCATCCGAAGGCGGTTTGCTGATTGGTGAAGCGACCATCGCCGCCGCAAATGGCAACGGTTACCTGGGCGCTCCCGGGCTGTTCGAAGACAGCCAGATCGCCGGCTGGAAACGGGTCACCGACGCCGTGCACGCCAAGGGCGCGAAGATTTTCCTGCAGCTGTATCACGCCGGTCGCCAGTCCAATATCGATGTACAACCGGCTGGCAGCATCCCGGTCGGGCCTTCGGAAATTCTCCACGGCGGCGTGGCCTACACCACTGAAGGCTGGGTGCCGAACACACCCAACCGAGCCCTACAAATCGACGAAATCAAGGCACTGGTTGAAAGCTTCCGCACAGCAGCAGAGCGCGGTATCAAGGCCGGTTTCGATGGCGTGGAACTGCACGGTGCCAATGGTTATCTGGTTGATCAGTTTCTGCAGGACAACAGCAACAAGCGCACCGACAGTTACGGCGGTTCCATCGAGAACCGCACGCGCTTTTTGCTGGAAGTCACGCAGGCACTGATTTCGGTATGGGGCAGCGACCGCGTCGGTGTGCGAGTCGGTCCGAGCGGCACCTGGGGCGATATGGGCGACAGCAATCCAGAAGTTCTGTTCTCTTATGTCGCGCAGCAACTGGCGCCGTTAAACCTGGCCTACCTGCATTTGATCGAGCCGCGGATCCTCGGCAATATCGAAGATGAGAATGCCAACCCGGCCCCGATCGCCGCACAGCTGATGCGCAAGCACTACAAAGGCACCATCATTGCCGCTGGCGGCTTCAATGGCGAAAGTGCCGAGGCGATCCTGCAAGCCGGTGACGCTGACCTGGTCGCCTTCGGCCGCCACTTCATCGCCAACCCTGATCTGCCGGAGCGCCTGCGCCAGAATCTGCCATTGAACGCCTACGACCGTCCGACCTTCTTCGGTGGAACCGAGGTCGGCTATACCGACTACGCGTTCCACGCAGTAGCCGCAACGGCCTGATTCAGCCCAGCCACATGGACAGTTCCACGTCCTCG
The DNA here is from genome assembly GCF_024807945.1 of Pseudomonas sp. JUb42. Classification (GTDB taxonomy): domain Bacteria; phylum Pseudomonadota; class Gammaproteobacteria; order Pseudomonadales; family Pseudomonadaceae; genus Aquipseudomonas. The sequence continues at coordinate 246,404 of NZ_JANUFD010000006.1, forward strand.
GCAAAGGGAATCGATAGGAACCCGCTGCCTGGCGCCCTTACCAGCGCCAGGTACTCTGGGCTGTAATCAGCGTTGTCAGCAATGATCAGCGCGCCGGGGCACAGGTGCTTTTGCACCAGGGCCAGTACTTCCATGTACAGCGACTTGGCGCCGTCCAGCAATACCAGGTCGATGCCGTCGGGCAGATCCACCGCCAGGGTCTGCAAGGCGTCTCCCTCGCGAATCTCCACCAGATCCTGCAACCCGCCCGCCGCCAGGTTCTGCCGAGCGCGTTGGGCTTTATCCGCTTCAAACTCACTGCCGATCAAATGACCGCCGCCGTTATCACGCAGGGCTGCGGCCAGGTGCAAAGTGGAAATCCCGAAAGACGTGCCAAACTCGACAATGCTCCTGGCCTTGCTGCTGCGCGCCAGCATATACAGCAGCGCACCGGTTTCCCGGGACACCGGCAGGGCAAAATCCTTGAGATGGGAATACAGCTGTTGGTACTCGGTTTTGCTGTGCATCAAGCGATTCAACTCGCCTTCGGGCAAGTCGCGAAAGGCGGCACTGTTCACCGGTGAAGTGGCTTCTGACTCGGTAAACAGGCGATTGAGCAAGGCAGTTATAGAGGTCAAGGTATTCATGCAATTCTCCGTTCAGATGCACTAATGTGAACACCGGATTAGAATGCGACGAATCCCTCACATTTAATATTCGCGTTTCCAGGGCCGCCATGACCGATCGCCAGAACCCCAGGATTTCCCAGCGTAAGCAGCCGAAACAAGCCCGTTCGACCGAGCTGATCGGCATCATTCTGCAGGCTGCTACTCAGGTTTTGGCCAAGGATGGCGCACAGCTGTTCACCACCGCTCGGGTTGCCGAACGGGCTGGCGTCAGCATTGGTTCGCTGTACCAGTATTTCCCGAACAAGGCAGCGATTCTGTTTCGCTTGCAGAACGATGAGTGGCGCCAGACCACGGACTTGCTCAGCAGCATTCTCGAGGACCGCCAGAAGCCGCCCCTTGAACGCCTGCGCCTGCTGATCCACGCCTTCGTACACTCCGAGTGCGAAGAAGCGCAAATGCGTACGGCCCTCAGCGACGCCGCCCCACTCTATCGCCATGCCCCTGAAGTTCAGGAAGTCAGGGCGGAGGGTGCGCAAAGAATCTTCGCATTTATCCGTGAAGCCGTGCCGAACGCGAGCGAGGCCAGACAGCTGTTGGCGGCCGACCTGGTCAATCTGACCATGAGCACCGTGGGCAAGCGCTTCTCCGAACAGCCACGCAGCACTGCCGAAATTGATGAATATGCCGGGGCCATGGCGGATATGTTGTGTGCGTATCTGCGGGAGATTGAAGCCAGCACAGCCTTTTGATTTTGTGCGCGATCCTGCGCTGTCGTAGAGCAAAACCCGTGGGAGCGAATTCATTCGCGAATGCACTTTTTAGGCGCTATATATCGAATGTACCGGCCTCTTCGCGAATGAATTCGCTCCCACAAAACTCCTCCCTGCCAAGGGTTTGCTAATCGACAGCGTGGCGCGTTAGCGGCGGGACGGCGCCCACTGAACTCCGATATTCAGTGAGTACTGTTTTGTTGGTAATCGCGAATCGCATCAATCCACACTCAACCCCCACAACACCTCCAGCACATGCCGGGTCGTGCGTTCTATCTCACCGCTACGATGGGCAATGCCCAGTTCGCGCCAGAGCGGCGGGTTCAGCGGGCGCATGGCGATGCGGCTGTCGGGCAATGGCGTCAAGGTTTCGTGGGGCAGCAGGGTTGCGCCGTACCCGGCGGCCACCAGGCTTTTGATCGCGTCGTTGTAGTTGAGTTGAATGCGTGCGACCGGTTGCGGGCCGTCGCTGGCGAACCACTCGGCGGTCAGGCGCGAGAGGCGCGTGCTGTTGTCATTGAGAATCAGCGGTTGCGCGGCCAGCCAGGTCGGGCTGATCAGTGCCGGGCTCTGCCAACGCGCAGGCAGGAAGGCCATGACCGGGTCGCGTCGCCATGCTTTGAGCTGCAAACCCTTGACCGGCGGCTGCGGCAAGGCGACCAGGCCGATATCGAGGCTGCCGTCCGCCAGTTTCTGCAAAGTCTGCTGCGAGGTCAGTACGGCGACCTGCACGTCGATATCCGGATGATCCTGCTCCAACACCTCGAGCGCATGGGGGATCAACTGAGCGATGACGCCGGTGGATGCACCAACCCGCACCCGACCGGCCAACCCCAACACCTGGCGCTGCACATCTTCCAGCGCCTGCTCGGCATCGGCCAACAAGCGCCGTGCCCGTTCGACCAACGTTTGGCCAATGACCGACGGCTGCACCTGGCCACGGGTGCGGGACAGCAGCGTGGCGCCGACACGCGCTTCCAGATCGGCGATATGCAGGCTCACGGTCGGCGGCGCCAGGTTCAAGACCCGCGCCGCTTCGGCGAAGGAACCCAGGTCGGCAATCGCCACCAACGTGCGCAGGCGGTCGAGACTGATTTCACGCATACAAACCTCTAACGTTCAGAAAATATGAATCTTACCGTTATCAAATTCAACTTTCCCTATGTTACGCCTGCGCCGAAGATAAGCGCTGTTGATTTCTGCCTGTGAGCGCATCCATGACCATTGCATCTGTATTTATCGACGGCGACCAAGGCACCACCGGGTTGCAGATTCACCAACGCCTGCACCAGCGCAAGGATCTGCGCCTGGTGACCCTGCCAGCCGAGCAGCGCAAGGATGCCCAACGCCGCGCCGAGGCGATCAACAACTGTGATATCGCCATTCTGTGCCTGCCCGACGAGGCGGCAAAACAGGCGGTAGCCAGTATCGAAAACCCTGAGGTACGAGTGATAGACGCCAGTTCGGCGCACCGGACTCACGCCGAGTGGACCTACGGTTTCGCCCAGATCAGCGCGCAACAGAAACAGGCGATCATCCATGCGAAGCGCGTCAGTAATCCCGGCTGCTACCCGACCGGCGCCATTGGGCTGCTGCACCCGTTGCTGCAGGCAGGTTTGTTACCCGCGGACTATCCGGTCAGCATTCACGCGGTGTCGGGCTACTCCGGCAAGGGCCGCGCAGGAGTCGATGAATATGAAGGCGCAGACGCAGCCCAGGCCCCGGCCTTCCAACTGTATGGACTGGGCCTGGCGCACAAGCATGTGCCGGAGATCCAGCAATACAGTGGTCTTAGTGAGCGGCCGCTGTTCTCGCCGGCTTATGGTGCATTTCGCCAGGGCATCGTGCTGACCGTTCCCCTGCAACTGCGCTTGCTGGCACCGGGTACCAATGCCGCCCAGGTGCATGCCTGCCTGAGCCAGCATTATGCCGAAGCTGATTGCGTGGAAGTCATGTCGCTGCAGGATGCCAAGGCCATGGCGGTGCTTGATCCTCAGGCGCTTAACGGCACCGACAACCTGCGCCTGATGGTCTTCGAAAACCACGGTCAGGTCTTGCTGGCGGCGGTATTCGACAACCTCGGTAAGGGCGCGGCCGGTGCGGCAGTGCAGAATCTGGATCTGCTGTTGCAGCGCTAATCACGGTGCCGCCGTGATCATGCCGATGTTAAGGTGGCCCGATTGTTTACAGCCACTGACTGAGGGACATCATGCACGGTTTGACCATCGGCATTATCGGCGGCACGGGATGGCTGGGACGCTCCATTGCCACGGCACTGGTGCAGACGGAGTGGCTCGACCCCGCAGCACTGATCCTTTCCAGTCGCTCCGGCAGCCTCAGTGAACCGGGGATTCTGTCCGGGGTGCGTATCACCGCCGATAATCAGGATCTGGTCCGGCAAAGCGACATGGTGATCCTCTCGGTACGACCTGAAGACCTGGCCGCCGTGCGCATCGATATGCAGGACCGATTGCTGATATCCCTGGTGGCGGGCGTGTGCATGAGCGACCTGCAAAACCATGTCGGCAGCCAGCGGGTGATCCGTGCCATGCCCAATGCGGCCCTGGAAACTCGCCAGTCCTATACCCCGTGGCTGGCGAGTGAGCGGGTCCAAGCCGCTGATAAAGCCCTGGTTCAACAACTGTTCGAAACCTGTGGCCAGGCCGATGAAGTGCATAGCGAACGGGAGCTGGACTACCTCACCGGCCTCACCGGTACGGGCCCGTCCTACCCTGCTCTGCTGGCCAAGGCCATGTACAACTGCGCCATTGCGCAGGGCATTGCCGAACCCATTGCCCGGCGGGCCGTGGCGGCGGTGGTGGTACAGGCCAGTCAGCTGATCACACCGCAGCGGGATTTCGAGGCGTTGTTACAGACGCTGTTGGACTACAAAGGCGTCAGTGCAGCGGGGATCAATGGCATGCTCGCTGGTGGGCTTGAGGCCAGTGTGAAAAGCGGGCTGGATGCGGCGATGGGGGTGGCGCAGTCGAGTCTTTGGGACGGGCCCGACCGTAACAAATGATGAGCGGCTCTTATCAGACAACGCAAAACCTACTGAATCATCGAAACTCTGTGGGGAAAATTGTGGGAGCGAATTCATTCGCGAATGCAATATTTCAGGAGCTGCATATAACTCGAATGTACCGGCCTCTTCGCGAATGAATTCGCTCCCACAGGATGTGCGCCCAGCCCCCATCGATTGTTTGCTGAACGACAGCGCCGCGTCGAAGGACGGGGCAGGATAGTCAATTCAGGCTATTGAGGCGGCCTGATTCAACCGTTCGATAAAGTGTTCCCAAACCTGCGGGTTGATCAGGTGCGGCGGCCGCTCTCCCCTTAGCATCGCCTGAATCTGTAACGCCGATGAGCGCGCCACATTACGTCGTCCGCCATGGCTGACCCCGGCGGTATGGTAGGTGGCGATCACCTGTTCCAACCGCAGCAAGGGTGACTCATGGGGCGGCGGCTCGACTTCCCAGACATCCAGCCCGGCGCCGGCCAGATGGCCCCGACTCAGCGCATCGAACAGCGCCGCTTCATCGTGGATGCCACCTCGCGCGGTGGACAGAAAAATCGCCCCGCGCCTCATCGCCGCGAACTGCTCGGCACCCATCAGGTGACGGGTCGAGGCCGTGAGCGGGCAATGCAGGGAGACGAAGTCCGCAGCCCCCAGCAATTGCTCAAGGGATGCCGGCTCCGCACCCCGATTTCGAACAGTCTCGGCATCCAGGTACGGATCGTAAGCCAGCACCCGCATGCCAAAACCATTGGCGACCCGCGCGGTGCGCTCTCCAATCACTCCCAGGCCGATGATGCCGAGGGTACTGCCGTGAATTTCTTCGCCCATCAAGTCTTCCCGGGCAAAGCCCCGGTCCGTACGCAGACGACGGTTGGATTCGATCAGGCGTTTGCTCAGGGCCAGTAACAGGCCGAAGGTATGTTCGGCCACCGAGTTGGCGTTGGCTCCGGCCTGATTGACCACGGCAATACCGGCGCGGGTGCAGGCCTCGACGTCCACGGTGTCGTAGCCCGCCCCGCCCGACGATACGCAGAGCAACTGCGGGCATTGTTCAATCAACGCCTGGTTGGCGAACCACTGGCTCGGCAGCTCATCCTTGGCGGCGGTGATGTGGTAGGCGTTGGTGCGGCGCAGCCCGGACCAGACCCCGGCTTCATCGGCCCGGATCAGGCGCTGCAAGGCCAGTTCCGGAGTGGCTTCAATCAGTTCGTCGAAGATGGGGTTGATCCACAGGTCCAGACGACTGATCACGGCATTGTGCAAAAGCGTAGACATAAGGTGTCCTTGATATTCAAGCGTTGCTGGCGACGTGGGGGCCATTCGGCACAAGGGGTTGCTGGGTCACGGCGCTGGCCTTGGGCCGCGGCTCGATCATGGTCAGCAGCACGACAAAAGTCAGCAGCGAGCAGACGCCAAGGAAGGTGAAGACCATGTTCCAGTCGTAGTTATCGAGCAGCACGCCGACCACGAAAGGCGCGAAGGCACCACCCAGGGAGCCACCGGTATTAATGATCGACGCAGCGAACGGCACCTTGTCCTTGGTTGCCAGGCCCATGGGATAGACGAGAAAGGTCGAGTAACCGATGTTGAGCAGGATCCCGGCGACCAGAAACACCCCGGCCAACAGGATCGGATCATCCGGCGAATTGAGCAGAACGAACATGGTCACGACCGTGGCCAACGAGGTAATCAGCATCACCGGCTTGCGGCGCTTGTCGAAGACCTTGTCCGAGAGCCAGCCACCGAGCAGGTTGCCGATGATCGCGCCGACCCAAGGGGCAGCGGCGACGGCGCCCATTTTCATCACCGAATAGTGTTTGACCGAGACCAGATAAGTGGGCACCCAGGTCATGATGGCGTAGGTGATGCCGACCATCAGGAAATAGCCCAGGGCGCAGGCCCAGATATTCCATGAGCGCAGGATGCTGGCGTTGTCGTGCAGCAGGTCGATGTCACGGGTACGGATAAAGCGATCCAGCCAGCTACGGCGTGGGGCCAACGCAGTCGGCGCCTTGACTGGCGCGTCGGACTCGTCGATATAGCGGGCTTCCTCCGGGGTGCAATACGGGCTTTTCGACGGATCATCCTTGACCAGCCACCACCACAGCACCGCCACCAGCAGGCCAGGAAAGGCGAAGATATAGAACACTTCGCGCCAGCCGTACAGGTGCACGATCCATGCACACAGCGGCGGCACGAAGGCCGGAGCAAACTTGATCGAGGACATGAAGATCCCCGTGGCCAGGCCCTTTTCCCGCGCCGGGAACCAGCGGTTGATGATCGACACGATGCCGATGTTGATCGGGCCTTCGGCGGCACCGAGCAAGGCGCGGGCAAACTTGAGCTGCAAGACGTTGCTGGTCATGCCGATCAGCAGTGTGGCGATGGAGGTCAGCACCAGGGACGCCGTCAGCAGATTGCGAATACCCCAGCGACTGAACAGATAACCGGCGGGGATCTGCACCACCGCATAGGTGAGGTAGAACAGGCTGGCCAGGGCACCGATATCGGTGTTGCTCAGGGCGTATTCCTGCTTGATGAAAGGCACCACCACACCGATATTGGCGCGGTCCGCGCCGGCAATCATGTAGGCGAGGAAGAACAGCCCGGCGACAATCCAGCGAAAGCCGCCTTTCTTGGAAAGGGTCTTGATCATGACGATACCGATATTATTTGATTTGTGTCGGTTGGCGAACGGGGTCAGCGCTGATCGCTAATCCAGCAGGCCCTTGGCGGCCAGGGCCTTGTCGATCCAGCTTTGCTGCAGCGCACCCGTGGCGATTTCCGCCATCACCCGCTGTTCATGCTCGGCGTGGAGCCCGGCCTTGTGCAAGACCTCTTCGGCCTGATCCATGGGGAACGCCACCAGGCCATCTTCGTCGCCGACGAGAATATCCCCTGGCGAAACCAGCATGCCGCCGATGCTCACGGGTACATTAACCTCCCCCGGGCCCTCTTTGTAAGGACCGCAATGCACCACGCTGCGGGCATAGCAGGGAACGTGCTCGAAACTGGCGACATCTCGGATGGCGCCATCCACCACAAAGCCTACACAACCGCGCTGCAAGGCATAGAGCTTGATCAGCTCGCCGATCACCGCATTATTGGCGTCGCCCTGAGCGTCGATGACCAATACGTGGCCGGGCTGCAACAGCATCATCGCTTTGTAGATATACAGATTGTCGCCGGGCCGGGTCTTGACCGTCAGCGCCGTGCCCACCAGTTTGCCGGTGCGGTTATAGCGGGTCAGGCCACGGGCACCGATATGGCGGCCAAGGTTGTCGCTGATATGGGGGGTGACAACGTGATCGAAGGCGCGGATCACCTCATTGTTCAGAGGTGGAACGGCGGGATTGACGCGAAATCCTGGGAAGCTCATGGCGGCACCCTTTGTTGTTGGAGAGTGCCTTGGATCTTATGCAGTCGTCGCAAATACTTTTAGCGATATTAACGACTGACTAACCATCGCTTTTTTTCCATAAGCAGTTTCAAGCAGCCTTAGCGCGCAATCAGCAAACGAGTGAAATCACACAGCTCCTGAGCCATCCGCGCGATGTCCGCACTGACCCCCGCCCAACGATCACCGCGGTATTGGGTTATGTAAGGACTGTCCGGCAATGCCGGTTCGCTGTTCAGCTCGCACAGGCTGCCCTGCTCCAGCAAATGCGCCAGGCAGTCCTTGGGCAGGTAGGCAATGCCAAGACCGGAAATGGCCAGGCCGACCTGCGCCAGCAGATTGTTGACGTTGATGGTTCGCTCGAAGCTCACGCCCTGGGTGGCGAACCAACGCTGGTAATGCAGCCCCGCGCCGGAAGAACCGCCCTGGGTCAGCAGCACCTGCCCGCACAGGGCTTGCAGCGACCAGACTTGCTGGTTATCCAGCAGCCGTGGTGAACACATCCAGGTATTGCGCACGCTGGGCAGCTCAAGGCTGACAAAACGGGCATCGGCATATACAGCCGGGACCACGATCAGGTCGAGCTGATCCTGCTCCAGTTGGCGAAACAATCCGGAACCCACGTCCACCGAAGGCTCAAGCTCCAGCTTGGGGTACACGGCATTGACCCGTTCGACCAGGGCCGGCAGCCAGGTCATGGCCGTCAGCTCGGTGACGCCAAGACGAAAGCGCCCGACCAGGGCCGACTTGTCACTGACCTCCAGCAGCATCTGGTCACGCCTGTTCAACAGGTCGGTGGCGTGATCCAGCAGCAAGGCGCCCCGTGGCGTAAGACGCGAGTTACGCCGGACACGGTCGAAGATCGGCTCGCTGAAGGTTTCTTCCAGTTCACCAATACGCTTGGAAATCGCCGACTGCGACATATTCAGCTTGGCCGCCGCCGCTTCGAAGCTGCCCAGGCGCGCGATCCAGTACAGCGCTTCCAGCTGTTTGAACGTGACCATCAGCGGTTTTCCAGCAGGACCGAAGCGTCAAGACTGGTCGGATAAGACACGCCGAGCAAGCCCAGGTCCCGTTTCAATTCATCGCAGATCAGCTTGATGGCGTGGGCCACACCGGCCTGCCCGGCCACCGTCGCCGCATAGTTGAATGGCCTGCCGACAAAGGCCGCCTTGGCGCCGAGGGCCATGGCCTTCATCACATCGGTGCCGCGACGGATACCGCTGTCGATCATCACCACGGTATCCGGCACCGCCTCGACAATCCGTGGCAACACCTGCAACGGTGCGACGCTGCCATCGAGCTGGCGGCCGCCATGGTTGGACACGATGATGCCATCGATACCCATAGCCCGCGCCTTGATCGCATCCCGCGGATTGAGGATACCCTTGAGAATCATCGGCCCCTGCCAACGCTTGCGAATGGCCGCTACATGCTTCCAATTCAGATGGCCGCGATCGGAAAAATCGCGCAGCACGCTCTTGGACATGATCGGCGCGCCGCGCGTGGCGTAGTTGTTTTCAAAGTGCGGCATACCGTGTTTGAGAATGGTCTTGAGGAAAATCCCCAACAGCCAGCGCGGGTGGGTCACGCCTTGATAGGCCAGGCTCAGGCTCGGCCGCAGAGGCGTAGAAAATCCGGCGCGGACATTGTTCTCGCGATTGGCTGCGACCGGGGTATCCACTGTCACTACCAGGGTCTGCACGCCGGCGGCAGCGACCCGGTCGATCAGCGCGTCGATCTGCTGTTGATCCCCCGGCAGATACGCCTGGAACCACATATGTGGCGCGGCCTCGACCACCTCTTCCAGACGAATCAATGAGGATCCGCTCATGATGAAGGGCACTTGTTTCTCAGCGGCGGCGCTGGCGAGGATCAGATCACCGCGATAGCTGGTCAGGGCAGAAATCCCCATGGGCGCCAGGCCAATGGGCGCCGAGTAGGTCTGGCCGAACAGGGTCGTGGTCATATCGACCTTGGACACGTCCACCAGCACATTGGGAATAAAGCCGAATTGCTCAAACGAACGGCGATTGGCGCTGACGGAAATCCCGTCCTCCACGGCACCGGATACATAGGCGTACAGCGGGCCGGGCAAACGCTTCTTCGCCACGGCCTCGAAGTCATGCAGCGACAGGTATTTTTGCAGCGATTCAGGCATGGGGCGCTCACTGGATTGTTGTTGTGGCCGGGCGACCTATCAGCCTAGAGCCTTCGGCGAGGGGGTTAAAGGAAAAAATGCTGTTTTGCTCCCAGGCTTCAGATGAATCCGTTGGAGCGTGGCTTGCCCGCGAAGAGGCTAATAAAGGCGACATCTCATGAGCGCCTACACAATCGATTTTGCTGGCGATCGAGTGCGCAGCACTCGCAATAGCATCGGCGATGGACCTGGCCCCCCCCCCTTAATCAATGCCCCCTCGTGGGACCGAATTCATTCGCGAAAGCGGTAGTCAAGGTGATACACATGAGTCGGATGTATCGGCCTCTTCGCGAATGAATTCGCTCCCACCAGCCTTGCTGATCCCCGCCATATCGATATTCAATATTGTTATTTAAATAAAAATACTTATACCTATATCGTCTACCGGAAAGCGGAATTCAATCTCACGCATCCGGAGCCGATCATGCCTAAAACCATCCCCCGATTTTCCCGCCTGACCACCGCGCTGGGCCTCACCACCTCGCTGCTGACCGGTACCCTGGCCATGCCAAGTGCAGCCCAGGCTGAAGGGCAACTGCGCATCGCCGAACAGTTCGGCATTGTCTATCTGCTGCTCAATGTGGTGCGCGATCAGCAGTTGATCGAGAAACATGGCAAGCAGGACGGTGTCGAGATCAAGGTTGACTGGACACAGCTCTCGGGCGGTTCTGCGGTCAATGATGCGCTGCTGGCCGGGTCGGTGGATATTGCCGGGGCCGGGGTTGGCCCGTTGCTGACCATCTGGGACCGCACCCATGGCAAGCAGAACGTCAAGGCGGTCGCCTCCCTGGGCAACTTCCCCTACTACCTGGTGAGCAATAACCCCAAGGTCAAGACCATCGCTGACTTTACCGAGAAGGACCGCATTGCCGTGCCGGCCGTGGGCGTTTCCGTGCAGTCGCGTTACCTGCAATATGCCTCGGCCAAGCTCTGGGGTGATGCCGACTATGCGCGCCTGGACAAATACACCGTCAACCTGCCCCACCCGGATGCCGCTGGCAGCATCATCGCCGGTGGCACCGAGCTGACCGGACATTTCTCCAACCCGCCGTTCCAGGAGCAGGAGATCCAGGCCCCCGGCGTGCATGTGGTGCTCAATACCTACGACTTGCTGGGCCCGAACTCGCCCACCGTGCTGTTTGCCACGGAGAAATTCCGCACCGACAATCCCAAGACATATCGGGCCTTTATCGATGCGCTGGCTGAAGCCGAAGACTTTATCCGCAAGGACAAGGGTGCCGCAGCCGATACTTACATCCGTGTGACCAAGGCCAAGATCGACCGTACGACCCTACTGAAGATCATCGACAACCCGGATTTCGACTTCACCATCACGCCGAAAAACACTTACCCACTGGCCGAGTTCATGTATCGGGTCGGCGCGATCAAGAACAAGCCGGCGTCATGGCAGGATTACTTCTTCAAGGATGGCAAACCATTACAAGGCAGTTGACTGCCAGAGAGTAAGGCAAAGTGCCACCTATCATTTGATCAGTGGCGCTTTATTCAAGTTCCAACGGCGACAGTCACTACACCTCGCAAGTTCAATCCACTATTTGTTCCTGTAACCGGCAGCACACTTTCAAACTTCGACTGCTGTCCATAATATTACACTGCCCCCCTTCTCTGATCGATCAAACAGACCTATCATTCTCCCGCACCCTGCACGTTCTGCCACCTCGGCAGGACGCATCACTGAAGCGTTTCACCCAATACCTCCCAACACTTCCGATTAACACCCAAGCTAGAATTGACCCTCCACTTCAGGGAAAGTTTCATACACTTCCCACTTGATAAAAAGTTGTAAAAAATCAAAAAAACCGTTTTGCAGCGTTCTTTTTTATTTGCTAATAATCCGTCCCGTTACCGGTAACAGGGACTTTGCATTGCACATTGAAGTGGCAGTCGAACTTTTGTTTCGCTAAATGCACCTAACCATAACTACCTGCTAGTGACTTGAATCCATTTTGGCTCAAGGACACTGCTGTGCAGCGCATGCAAATGCGCGGGAGGATTCAATGGCTCGTGCACAATCCAGACTGAAAGTTCTTTCGATTTTCGGCACCCGGCCGGAAGCCATCAAGATGGCACCGCTGGTCAAGGCTCTTGAAGCAGAACCTGGCATCGACTCGCGCATCTGCGTTACCGGCCAGCATCAGAGCATGCTGCAACAGGTACTGCAGACCTTCGATCTCAAGGCCGATTACGTCCTTGAAGTCATGACCCCTGGGCAAACCCTCAATACCCTGACGGCGGCGCTGTATTCGGCCATCGACCCGGTGCTCGAAGAAATGCAGCCCGATCGTGTGCTGGTCCATGGCGATACGACAACTGCGATGGTCGCGGCGATGTCCGCTTTCCATCGGCGTATCCCCATCGGTCATATCGAAGCGGGTCTGCGTACCGGTGATATCCATCAGCCGTGGCCGGAAGAGATGAACCGGCGCAGTATCGATCTGATTGCCGATCACCTGTTTACCCCTACCGCCCAGGCCCGGCGCAATGTGTTGGGTGAGCGCCTGCAAGGCAAGTCTTTCGTCACTGGCAATACCGTGATCGATGCCTTGCAGATGACTGCCCGCCGTATCGAGCAGAACCGCCAGTTGCGTGCCGCGCTGGACCGCCAGTTCAGCTTCCTGCTGCCCGAGCGCAGAATGCTGTTGGTCACCGGCCATCGTCGGGAAAACTTCGGCGATGGTTTCCAGGACATCTGCCAGGCGCTGCGTACCCTGTCCCAACGCGATGACATTCAGATCGTCTATCCGGTGCATTTGAATCCCAATGTTCAGGGGCCGGTCAACGAGCATCTGGGCGGGCTGCCCAATGTGCATTTGATCGAGCCACTGGATTACCTGTCGTTCGTGCGCCTGATGCAGCGTGCCCATGTGGTCCTCACCGACTCCGGTGGCGTGCAGGAAGAAGCACCATCTCTGGGCAAGCCGGTGCTGGTGATGCGTGATGTCACCGAGCGCCCCGAGGCTGTTGAGGCCGGCACAGTGCGCCTGGTCGGTACGCACCCCGAGTCCATCGTTCAGGGTGTGAGCATGCTGTTTGACGATGCATTGCTCTGGCGCAGTGCTTCGCAATCGAGCAATCCCTATGGCGACGGTCAGGCCTGCGGGCGGATTGTCGATGTGCTGATGGGCCGTGCGGTGGATGAGTTTGTCGCCACCCCGACGGCGCGGCGCAGCGAGGCCACCGAGGCGCTGCATCAGTCGATGCCCTTGCGCTCGGTGCGGGTGCATTAGCGAGCACATTTGATCGCAGGAGCGAGGCTTACCCGCGAAAAAGGTCGGTATATCAGGACCATTGTCGTGATCTGAACCATTGCCTTCGCGGGCAAGCCTCGCTCCTGCCAGCCCCTGCGCCAACAACTTCCGTTTTAGCCGAGATCTGCCTGAATGAAGTATTCCGTTACCGTGAACACGGCCGCGTGGAACGCGCTCGCCTGCACCATGGGTCTGCTGGCCCTTGCTCCGACTTTTGCCCTGGCTGCCGAAACCCCGCTGAGCCAGGCGATCAGCCGCATGAGCGCCGACACCCGGCAACAAAGGGTCATAGAACTCAAGGATCTGGGCATTGACCGGCCAATCATTCTTAATGCCAGTGATGCTCGCCGCGAGCTGTACCTGCCGGTGCCGGCCGATGTACCGCTGACCGACGCCAGCCTGAATTTCGAGGGCAGTTATCTCAACGGTCAGGCCGGCCAGAACACCCTGTTGCTGTCCCTGGACGGCTACCCGGTGCGGGCCATGGGCCTCAACGACGGCGAAGGCAATGCCAGCTTCGCCATCGGCGTCGACAAATCTGCGCGAGACAGCGGCTCGGTACGCCTGGGCATTGCCTGGTCGTCGGTGGTGGCGCGGGTCTACTGTGAGGACGACCGCGCTATCGGCAATGTGCTGCGCATCGACCCGCACACGCGCCTGAGCTACAGCTACGACGCCGATCAGTTGCACGACGTCGGCGCGGCCTGGAACGCCCTGCCCGGCAAGCCCGGTATTCTGGTGGCGCCAGGAACCCTCGGCACCGCCAGTTATGACGCCGCCTGGCGTCTGGGTGTGGCTCTGGAACGCATCGGCAAACAGGCACGGATTGTTGCGTTTCCGTCGCTGCAGGACAGCATCGACCTGAGCGGACTGCGCGTGCCCGACGAACTGAAATCCATCCCGGCCTTCGCCAGCCTCAACGGCAAGGGCCTGCTGACCCTGAACGACCCGGCGCAGATCGGCGCCTTATTGATGCTCGGCCAGTTGCCTGCGCTGAACGCCGATCTGGCGGTCAGCGACCCGCAGTTGCTCAAGGCGGTCAGCGATGCGCTGGATGCCCTGAGCACTCAAGTGCAGCGCCTTGACCCCACTGCGGCTGACGCCCTGGGCCGCTGGCGTGAGAGTCACGTCAATGCCGCACTGAGCAACACTGGCGGCGACAACGTGCGCCTGGCGATGCTCGGCGCTCACCCGCTGCTGATGATCAAGCCCGAGGCCACGACCCAGGCCATTGATCTGTTCGGTTCCGCCTGGAACAAACTGGCGCGCAATCGCCAGCTGACGTTGGGCGAAGAGTCAGTCGGCGAACTGAGCAAAGACGATCGCGTCGCCCTCAGCCGCCTGGGCGGCAAGCCCGGTGCCGTGGATGTGCTGGCCAAGACCGACTGGAGCACATCATTCCCCTTGGGCAGCGTCGCCTATGACGGCCGCGTGCCGGTCAAGGCGGTCATCGACGTCAGCGCTTCGCCGGGAGTGGCCGGTACGCCGCCGGTGGCCACGCTGTTCTTCAACGACTATCTGATCGGCGCCAGCCAGCTGCAGGCCGACGGCCAGAAGCAACGCATCGAAGCGCGCATTCCACGCTACGCCCTGGCCGCGCAAAACACTCTGCGTGTGTCGTTCCAGCGCCAGCCGGTCAGCGACCAGTGCCGGGAGACGCCACAGCCATTCCCGGTCTCGGTCCTGCCCACCAGCCATGTCGTCCTCGACAAGACCGCTCAGGGCGACGACTTTTCCGGCATCGCTGCGCGCTTCGCCGTGGCCAGCCAGTTGCTGGTGCCCCAGAGCTATCTCGCGCACCCGGTCAGCAGCTTGCCGCAAGTGATCCGCATCGCCAGCGCCGGGGGTGTCTCGCCGTTGCGCGCGCAACTGACGGTGAGTGCTGACGGCCAGGCTGCCGTCAGCCCGGACAAGGCTTTCCTGGCCTTCGAACTGCCGGTCAAGGGCAGCGATGAGGCTGTGCAAGTCGACACCAGCGGTCATCTGTTGATTCATCAGCAAAAGCAGACCCTGCTCGACCTCAAGAGCCTCAATCACCTGGCCGCCCTGCAAGTGGTCGAGTCCGGCGGCCAGCATGGCCTGAGCTACCGCACCCTTGGCGGGCAGCCCCCGGACTTTGCCCGGCCGGTACTGCTTGAGCGGGGCAACGTCAGCATCCTCGGCGACAGTGGCGCCCTGAGCACCTTCGACAGCAAGGATCCGAACGGCAGCCAGTTGATCGATGACGACGAAGACAAAGGCCTCGATGCCTGGCGCAAACCGTCGTGGCTGTGGCTGATTCCTGGCGGCGTGATCGTCGTTCTCCTGCTGATTGCCGCTGGCCGTGCTGCCCGCCGCAAGCGCCAGTAACGGGGCCTGACCATGACGTCGCTCTATTGGCCTTACTGGCTGGCCCACTACTACAGCGCCCTGGAAATCGCCACGGTGATCGTTGGCGCGATCATCCTGGTATCGAGCCTGGACGACCTGGTCATCGACCTGTGGTACTGGTCCAGGCGCCTGTACCGCAAGTTCACCGCCGAGCGCCAGTTCCGCCCGCTCACCGTGGAACAGCTGCTCGCCCGGGACCAGCAGCCCCTGGCGATCATGCTGCCGGCCTGGCTGGAGTACGACGTCATCGCGCCGATGATCGAGAACATGGTCTCGACCCTGGATTACCAGCAGTACGTGGTCTTTGTCGGCACCTATATCAACGATCAACGCACCATCGACGAAGTCGAGCGCATGCGTCGCCGCTACAAGCAACTGCACCGGGTCGAAGTGCCCCACGCCGGGCCGACCTGCAAGGCCGACTGCCTGAACTGGGTGATCCAGGCGATCTTCCTGCATGAACAGACCCACGGCATCAGTTTTGCCGGTGTCGTGCTGCATGACAGCGAAGACGTGCTGCACCCGCTGGAACTGCGTTTGTTCAACTATCTGCTGCCACGCAAGGACATGATCCAGCTGCCGGTGGTGTCGCTGGAACGCAACTGGTACGAATGGGTCGCAGGGACCTACATGGACGAGTTCGCCGAATGGCACGGCAAGGATCTGGTGGTCCGGGAAAGCATGACCGACAGCGTGCCCTCGGCCGGGGTCGGCACTTGCTTCTCCCGACGCGCCCTGCAAGTGCTGGCCGACGAAACCCAGAACCAGCCGTTCAATACCGACAGCCTCACCGAAGACTACGACGTCGGTGCGCGGCTGTATCGCTACGGCATGAGTTCGATCTTCGTGCGCTTCCCGGTGCAGTACCGGGTGCTGCGCAAGTCCTGGTTCCGTCCGCAGTATGAATCGAACCTGGAAATGCCCCTGTGCGTACGCGAATTCTTTCCCGATACCTTCCGCACCGCCTTCCGCCAGAAGGCCCGCTGGACCCTGGGCATAGGCCTGCAGGGCTGGGAACAGGTGGGCTGGACCGGGTCGTTTGCCAACCGCTACTTGTTGTTTCGTGATCGCAAAGGGGTGGTGACGTCTTTTGTCAGCATCATTGCCTATCTGATTCTCGTGCAATTGCTCGCGCTCATCGTGCTACGCAGCAGCGGATTGTGGAACACCAGTTTCCCCACACCTTTCGACAGCAACGGGCTGATCAGTTACTTGCTGTTGGCCAACGGGATTGCCCTGTTGTGGCGCATTGCTCACCGGTATTACTTCACCACAGTGCTCTACGGCTGGCAGCACGGCCTGCTATCGATTCCACGCATGGTGGTGGGCAACTTCGTCAACTTCATGGCCGCCGCCCGGGCCTGGCGCATGTTTCTGGTAGGCAAACTGCTCAACCGCAAACTGGTCTGGGACAAAACCATGCACGACTTCCCCTCCACCGATCTGGTGGCCCAGGCGCCGCGCAAACTGGGCGGCGTGCTGCTGTCCTGGCAGGCGATCAACGACGAAAACCTGCAAAGCGCCCTGGTCGAACAACAGACCCGACAGATGCCCCTGGGACAGATTCTGCTCAGCCATGGCTGGCTCGACGACGAAACCCTCGCTGAAGCCATCGCCTTCCAGAGCGACCTGCCCCGGGTCTTCGATCTGGCCAGCAAGATGCAGCTGTCAGCGCGATTGGATGATGAGTACTGCCTGCGCTGGCGCGCTGTGCCCTTGGCCGACACCAGCGAAGGCCGCCCGCAGATCGCCGTGGCCAGCCCGTTGCCCGAAGATGGTCTGGCACAGATCAGCGAGCAACTGGGGGCCGAACCGGTGCAGTTGATCGCCCGGGAAAGCGAAATCCTCGCCCAGTTGCGTCGCCTCGACACCGTTGCCGGTCAGCCATTGCCGACCACTACGCCACTGCTCGGCGATTTGTTGATCGAACAAGGCCTGCTGGACCGCAAGACCTTCAACCGCGCCATTCGCCATTACCGCCCGCAGCTGCACGGGCGGATCGGCGACTACCTGGTCGATACCGGCGTGCTGTCCCGCGCCACCATCGAACAGGCCGTAGCCGGGCAGCACCGCCATTCCTCTACCACGCCTCAGGAGCCCTCCCTATGAAGCTCCCCATGCTGTCCCTGACCGCCGGCCTTGGCCTGTTGCCGCTGCTGGCCCAGGCACAAGTCCTGCCGCTGCCCCTTAGCGGCCCGGCCTACGCCATCGCCAATCAGGCGTATGAAGCCTACAACCACAAGGACTATGACCTGGCGATTGCCAAGGCCAGGGAAGCCCTGCGTCAGCGTGATGACGTGCAGGACCTGCGCAAGTTGATCCTGCTGGCCGAGCGCGACAAGGATCGCCGCGACCATCCGGAACGTTATCCCGGTGCCCACCCCAAGCCCGGTTATCTGGACGGCAACCGCTCGTTGAAAGCCTACGCCAGCGGCAATTACGACCAGGCCGCGCAGTTCGCCCGCAAGGCCATCGCACAGGCACCGCATAACGCCGATTACCACATGATGCTGATCGAAGCCTTGCAGCGTCAGCAGCACCTCGACGAAGCCCAGGTGGCGATCAATGAAGCCGTTCAGGAACTCGGCCCGTCGCCGCAACTGAACCACCGCCTGCAAGCGATCCATGAGCAGATGGCGGTCAATAACGCCGCCGAGGGTTATGCCGCCCTCGCCCGTGGCGACAACGACAGCGCCGTGAGCTTTGCCCGGGACGTGGTGCGCCGCTTCCCCGCAGAAGTCGCCTATCGGCGCCTGCTGGTCAGTGCCTTGATCGCCCAGGGGCAATATTCGGCGGCCCGTTCGGCCGCCACCGAAGCCCTGGCCCTCAAGGGCAACGACGCAGTATTGCTGGCCCAGCGCGGGCAGATGCGCCAACGCCTCGGCGATCAGGATGGCGCCCGCCAGGACTACGCCCAGGCCCTGGCGGTGGGCAACCTGCCCCTGCGCGAGCAAGCGTCGCTGTATGCCGCCCTTGGTCAGCCGCAAGAAGCCCTGCTGCGCCTGCAGAAAGCCCGAACCAATGGCGAGCTGAAAACTGGTGATGAAGTGCAGATTGCCTACTTCCTCGCTCAGGCCGGGGATGATCGCAGGGCCCTGCGTGAGTTCAAGCGTCTGGACCGGCAGAACCAGCTCAAGCCCAAGGAAGTCCAGGACGCCGCCTACAGCGCCATGCGCGCGGGCGACGATGCCCAGGCCATCGCCTATTTCAAGCGGGTCATCGACTATCAGCAGACCGGCGACCTGCACATGCCGGATCAACAGGTGTTCGACACCCGCCGCGCGGTGTCCGACCTGTCCCGGGAATGGGGCGTGACCAACACCACCACTTATCGCGGGGCCAGCAGTACCAACGGCCTCAGCGGTGCGCCGAGCAGCAGCAATGACAGCCTGCAGAACAGCACCGAAGTATCGTGGCGCCCGGCGGGCTACAACAATGCGCGCTTCGTTGAGCTGTACGGCCGGGTCACCGATACGCTGTGGAACAAGGAAAGCGGCAACGACAAGGGCCTCGATGCCCTGCAAGGCGCGGTGGGTGTGCGCCTCAAGCCATTCAGCGAATACAACGTCATGACCGCCTTCGAGCGCACCTTCCCTCTGGCCGGCTCCAACGCCAAGGGCGATTGGCTGCTGCGCCTGGGCTACGGCTCGAGCATCGGCACCGATCTGCGCGTAGATGTGCCGAGTTGGTGGACCTCCAACCTGTATGTCGAGGGCGGGCGTTATCTCAAGGACAAGCGCAACTACTTCAACAGTGAATGGCAACTGGGTCGCAGCATCCGCATGGACCGCATCAGCCCGCGCCTGGTGCTGTTCCCCCATGTGGTGCTGGCCGCCGACTATGATTCGCAGATGCACAGCAGCACCGATGCCTTTGGCCGCAACAAGACTTCATCCGGCAATGCCGGTGGTGCGGGCGTGGGCATCGGCGTGCGCTACTGGTTCCGCGAGACCCAGCACAAGGCGCCGCAGTCCTATGTCGACTTCTCGGTGCAGTACCGGGCCAAGGTGTACGGCGATGACCAGGCCGAAGGCGTGTTTGCCCGGCTGACCTACTCATGGTGAGCCTGCCGGGCAAATCCCGACTGGCGCAGACCGGGCTCGCAGCCCTGCTGGTCGGAGCGCTGGCGATCGCCGCCGACATTTTCCTGCCGTCAGCGCCCGCCCCGGCGCTGGTGGGTATTGTCTGGCAGCCGGATAACCAGACCGTGGGCATACGCGGCGACTGGCAAAAGCTTGGTGTGCACGACCTGTTGGTGCAATGGACGGCGGTGGATGGCCAATCCTTCGTGCCCGGCGCAGGCCTGCCCGAAGTGCCAGTGCTGCCTGACTGGTCGCGCATCGGCAAAGAGCCTTGGGCACAGAACGTGATTCTTGGCCTGGCCGGATTCTTCAGCGAAAACCGCTCCAGGGACAATATCGAAGAACTGGCGGTGTTGTCCGAACGCATGGCCAAGGTCAAGACGCCGCTCAATGTCACCGGCTGGTACTTTCCGGCTGAGGTCGACCCGAGCTGGAGTCGCGCCAAGGAGCTGCCTGCCCTGCTGGCCAAACTGCCCCGGCCGCTGTGGATCAGCGTCTACGACGGCGGCAATATTGGCCCCGCCGCCACTGCCGACTGGCTCAAGAGCTGGTTGCCGGATGATATCGGCGTGTTCTTCCAGGACGGCGTTGGCGTCTACACCCGCACCGCCCCGGTGGCCCGGCAATATGCCGATGCCCTGCGGGAAAGGTTGGGGCCCAATCGCGTCAAGGTCATTGTCGAAGCATTCCGGCCCAAGGTTGGCGGTGGTTTTCGCTCAGCCACGGTGGCCGAGCTAAAGCCGCAGATCGCGGCCTATGGCGGTTATCCGCTGTACCTGTTCGACGGGCCGCATTACCTGACGCCGAAGTTGGTGCAGGGGCTGCTCAAATAAGCGCGTCTGACGCCAACGGTTCAGGTCGTGCTCATCAAATTGCCGGCAATAAAAAACCCGCCGAAGCGGGTCGTATTATCAAATCCATCCCAACATCCTGTCGGTAGCCATCCAGGCAATGGTAGACCGTCCTTGATCTGTGAAGCACTCCTGCGCTTCAACTGATGGATCCAATTTATGCTTCTACTCAGGCGGTGTATACGGGAGGTTTTCGCAAGTCTATGTAAGTCTTTGGCTATACCCCCGTACACACCCTCCTCCCTCAGTTGAATACCTTTGCGGCGCGCTCACGGATTTCGTCGGGCGTCAGGTCTTCCTTGTGGGTCGCTACAAACCAGATGACACCATAGGGATCACGCAAAGTGCCGGTGCGGTCACCATAGAACTGGTCTTTGATTGCGCTGATCTGAATGGCGCCTTTGTTGATGGCGCGTTTGAAACAGGCGTCAACGTTCTCGACATACAGGTGCAGGGCAATCAGTCCGTCCTGAGACTTGCCAAAGGGCGACTGATCACAGGTATCGGCCAACATCAGCGCCGATTCGCCAATGCGCAGCTCAGCGTGGCCAACCTTATCGTCGGGGGTGTCCAGGCGGAACATTTGATGGGCACCAAAGACTTCGGTGTAGAACTTGATGGCCGCATTGGCATCTTGCAGGCCCAGGTACGCGGTGATTCGTGGTTGTCCTTCGGGAATGGCTTTGACTGTCATGATGGAAATCTCCTCTAGGCGTGACGGCTGGCGTATGACGATCGCGCCGACCAGGCCACCTATTGGGTATAGGCGTTCCTGCTCAAGGTTGCCGTGACGCCCGTCCGGGAGCCGAAAAAACGCGAGTAGCACTAGCTCGCAGGAACGGCTTTAGCCGCGAGGGCGCCCTCCCGGCTAAAGCCGGTCCTACAGAGGATGGTGCTCCAAAGAACGCGAATACCCAGGCCTGCCCACGCCCTCCATACTGGCCCGGTCATTCAGCGACTCGCGCGACCACCTGAACACCTCCACCCCTTCGTCTCAACAACCTGCCTGTCGATGCAGGTGGCGCAGCCATGGCTGCCTAGGAGTAATGGCTTGAAAATCGTACTTTCCCGACGCTCGGACCCCGACCTGTATCAGGTCATGTGGATTACCCTGGCGCTGTTCCTATCTTATCTGTGCGTTGCGATGTCCCTGCCGGTGACGTCGCTGTATGTCAGCAGTCAACTCGAGCTGGGCAATGCCCTGGCCGGGCTGGCCGTGGGCATCACCTCTGTCTCCACCATCCTCACCCGCAGCCTGGCCGGTCGCCTGTCAGATCATCACGGTGGCAAGTACGCCCTGGTGCGAGGTCTGTGGGTCTATGGGGTGGCGGGGCTGATTTGTCTCCTCAGTGGCTGGCATGGCCTGTCGCCGGTACTGGCCTACGCCGTGCTGATCGTCGGGCGGCTGCTGCTCGGTCTTGGCGAGAGCATGGCCCTGGTCGGCTTGCTGGCCTGGGGCTTTGGCATCATGGGGCCACAGCGCTCAGGGCGGGTCATCGCTCTTGTCGGCATGGGCATGTATGGCGCGTTTGCCGCAGGTGGTCCGCTGGGGCTTTACCTGTTCGAGCAAAGCGGCGTCATCGGGGTCATGACCGCCTGCGCCCTGGTGCCGTTGCTGGGCCTGGCGATGGTCCTGCCCCTGGCCGCAGTGAAACCTGCCGTCGGTGAGCGCCCATCGTTCTGGCGGATCATCGGGCAGATCTGGCAGCCCGGCCTGGTGGTCTGCCTGCAAGGTGTCGGCTTTGCCGCCATCGGCGCCTTTATCCCGTTGCTGTTCCTGCATCAGGGCTGGCCCCATGCCGGGCTCGGCCTGACCTGCTTCGGCGCAGCGTTCGTATTGATGCGCGTGCTGTTCGGTCATTTGCCGGACCGCGTCGGCGGTATTCCGGTGGCGATGGTATCGATGGCGATCGAAGCAGCAGGCCAATACCTGCTGTGGAGTGCCAGCAGCCCCGAGGTGGCCCTGGTCGGCGCCTTCCTGACCGGGCTCGGCTGTTCGATGATCTTCCCGGCCATGGGTGTGGAGGTGGTGCGCCGCATACCGCCGCATCTGCGCGGCACTGCGATGGGTGGGTTTGCCGCCTTCCAGGACCTGGCCTATGGCCTTACGGGACCTGTGACCGGCTTGCTGGCTGACCATTTCGGTTACGGCGTGGTGTTTCTGGTGGGCGGGCTGGCGGCCAGTCTGGGGTTGATGGTGCTGCTCAGTCTGGCTAAAGGTCATCGGGAGTTGGCTATCTAGATAGCTATAACGCGAGTCTGCGGGAGCTACTGAAGGGTTTTCGCGCGCGCTACAAAGCACCACGTCAAACGCCCACAATCGCGTGAGAACTTTGCGCCAGATAACCTAGACTTCAGCACCTCACAAGGTTTCAACAGGTCTCGCCCATGGGATGTCCGCAAGTCTGTTCCGGTGCCACCCTGCAATGCAGCTTCGGCGTCGCACCGTCGATGCTCAATGTGCTGCCGGTCAATCGCACCTTGGTGTCGAGCATGCCGGCGGCGAACCTGATGGACCATATCCCCCTGGTCAATATCCTGCCCTTCGGCATGTGCCAGAGCCTGGCCAACCCCATGGTTGCCGCAGCCACTGCGGCGGCACTGGGCGTGCTGGTGCCTATGCCGTGCATCCCGGCCACCGCCGCGCCGTGGATCCCCGGCGGTGCACCGACCATGCTGCTGGGGCCGATGCCGTCGCTGGACGCCAACAGCATCCTCATGTGTACCTGGGCCGGGGTGATCAAGATTGTGTATCCAGGGCAGGTGCAGATGTTGATTCCGTGATCGGTGAGATGCCTGACATGGCGACTATCGCTTGGTCAACACCATCCCGCAGCAGCTGCCAAAGGCTGCGAATGGGTCGACCTGATACACCGCTATTGCAGCCTACGGCAGCTCCTGCATCTTCGCGGGCAAGCCCCGCTACAACAATAACAGTCAGATCTCCGGCGGCTGCCGCCACTTCAGCCACCAGGCCTGCCAGCGGCCCATGGCCTTGCCCTCCTCGTTCAATGGTCGGCCATCGGGGTTGAACGAGCGCCCCTGCTCCAGCAGCTTGCCATGGTCATAGTCCATCTTCGCCGCCAGTTTGCCGTTGCCATGAAAGCGCTGGGACGCGCCATGCAACTGGCCCAGCCGGTAATGCTCGCGCGAAGCCAGGGTGCCGTCTTCGAAGTAGCTGTTGACCACGCCATGGAGCAGCCCGTTCTGATACTGCGCGTCGCGGATCAGCTTGCCCTGGGGACCGTAGAATTGTGCCGGCCCGTGCAGCTTGTCCTGACGGTAGTTCATGCGCGCACTGGGCTGGCCGTTGGAGTGGTAGATAAGCATCGGGCCGTCCTGCACGCCGTTGCGATAACTGAGCACGGCCTGGGGCCTGCCGTCCTCGCTGATGCGCGAGGTGCCGTGCAGTTGTCCTTCGGCCAGGTTGGCCTGCAACAGGCTGGAGGGACGCTGTACTTCGATCTTGCCTGATGTATCCATCGCCTGCTCCTCAGTTGACCTTCACGATACCGCCCTTGATGGTCAGCATCGCGCCGCCATCCACCGTCTGCTCGGCGCCGCCCTTGTTGGTCAGGCTAACCCCGGCATCGTTGGTCATGGTGGTGCCCGCCTTGTTGTCCAGGCTGGTGCCAGCCTGATTGGTCAGCGCCGTGCCCGCCTTGTTGGTCAGGGCGGTGCCGGCCTGATTAGTGAGGCTGACGCTGCTCTTGGCCATGAAATCTCCATCGCTTTGCAGGGTCAGGGTGCCGGTCACCTTGATGGTCAGATTACCGTCCACGGTCAGGGAATAGTTGCCTTTGACCGTATGGCTGTAATTGCCACTAGTGGTATGGGTCTGATTGCCGCCGACCTTGAGGGTACGGTCGGCCTTGACGTCCAGGCTATCGTTGCCGGTCTGTAAGGTGACGCTGCGGTCGCCCTTTTCCAGGGTCACGGTCTCGTTGCCTTCCTTGACCGTACGGGTGCGCGTATTCTGGACGGTCAGGGTCTCGTCGTGGCCGACGGTGGCCGTGGTGTCGTTGAGCACATTGACCTTGAGGTCCTTCTGCGCCTGGAGAAATACCTCTTCACTGTCCTTGAGGTCTTCGAAGCGCAGTTCATTAAATCCGTCGCCGCCCTTGGAGGATTGGGTCTTGATCCCGGACTGAGTCTGGTTGGCCGGCAGTTCGTAAGGCAGCGCATTTTCGCCGTTGTACAGGCAGGCGGTGACCAGCGGGCGATCCGGATCGCCGTCGATAAAAGTCACCACTACTTCCTGGCCGATGCGCGGAATGAACTGCATGCCGAAACCCTTGCCGCTCCAACCTTGGGCGACCCGCACCCAGCACGAGCTGCTTTCGTTCTTCTCGCCCAGACGATCCCAGGGAAACTGGATCTTGATGCGTCCGTACTGGTCGGTCCAGATGTCCTCACCGGCCTTGCCCACCACCCGTGCCACCTGGGTATGCATATGGGGCTTGGCGGTCAGGCGCAGAGGCCGATAGTGGGTGGACTTGGGAATGGCCTCGAAGCGATTGCGATAGTGCTCGTGATCGACATCATGACTGACCGACGTCACCACCCACTCGATGTTGGCCGCACTGTCATCATGACCGGTCAGGGTGAAGCTGTAGCCCGGTTGCAACCAGCGGCAGTCGCTCTCGCCGACAAAACGCATGGCCGCGCTGCGCAGGGCATCGATGCGTACTTTGTCCAGAGCATCGCCACGGGCCTTTTCGGTAAACCCGCCGGGGTATTCGTAGACGGTCAACGGCCCACTCTCGGCAGCTGCCTGGCCATACAGCGAAGTGGTCGGCGTGACAAACTGATAATCCGTAGCGCTGTAGGTGCCGGACACCGCCTGCCGACAGATACCGCCGGAACGCACGCCAAGCAATTCGCGATTGCCCATCTGCTGACCGAGGAAGGCAATGCTGGCGCCGTTCGGGCAAGGCAGGAAAGCGTCGTTGCTGTCGGCCAGAATCAGGGTATGAATACCGTCGGCATGGCTGAAAAACCAGAAGATGCCCTCTTCCTCCAGCAGACGGCAGACAAAGGCAAAATCGGTCTCGCCGTATTGCACGCAGTACTCACGCGGCTGGTAGCTGCCGGTCAGTTTGAGCGTGTAATCAGTGAAGCCATGCTTACTGAAAATACCCGTCACGATATCGCTGGTACTGAGGTTCTGGAACACCTGATTGTTGCGCGCCAGGGTCAGCCACCACAGCCAGGGACGCAGCACCAGTTGGTAATGATCAGCGGTGGCATCGCCCGGCAACTGACGGATTTCGGCGCACAAGGCATCAATGATCCGCGTGTTTTCGCCACTGTGCAGGTTGATCGTGACATGACTGGCAATGGCGCTGCTCAGGGTCAGCGGCGTCTCGCTATGGCCGTCCAGGGCCTGCCAGCCCAGGCCATTGAGACTTTCCTCACCGCGCCAGGCGTCGGGGTACAGGTCAGCGACGGCTGAAGCGGTCAGCGAGAGGCTGGTATTGCTGTCGGTAGAACGGGGCATCGATACCTCTTGATGATTGTGTGGTTAGGTGCCGGCTTGCTGGCGATAACATCGGTTCAGTCACCCGTACACTGCGGGCGCCTCCAAGGCATCCTCATTCCAATACCCATTGGGCGAGCCTGCCCGCCACCTGATTCATCAATACATGCTCCACATCCCGCGCCCCCGCCGCGCTGCAGCGGGCCAGTACGGCCTTGACGATGCCGTCGTCGTAATCGAAACGCTTGCCGGTGGCGGCCAGGTAGCGGGCGCGGAGTTTTTCCAGCTTGGCCAGGACAATCCCTTCCAATACGGCGTTATCCAGGGCGCGGTACGGAATAACCGTCATCCGTGCCAGAAAGGCCGAGGCGAAGTGCTGATGCAGGGTCGTTTGCAATCGAGCGTTGAACGCCTCGCTGGCCTGTTGGCGTACCGGGGTATCAAGCAGCAGTTCGGCGCCGACATTACTGGTGGCGAGGATCACGGTGTTCTTGAAATCCACCACCAGACCGGTGCCGTCCTCCATTACGCCCTTGTCGAAGACGTTATAAAAGGCCTCCAGCACATCGCGGTGAGCCTTTTCGATTTCGTCCAGCAGCACCACGCTATAGGGCTTGCGCCGCACCGCCTCGGTCAACACCCCGCCGCTGCCGTAGCCGACATACCCCGGCGGCGCGCCCTTGAGCTGGCTGACTGTGTGAGCCTCCTGATATTCCGACAGGTTGATGCTGATCAGATTGCGCTCGCCGCCGTACAGAGCGTCGGCCAGCGCGTAGGCGGTCTCGGTCTTGCCCACCCCGGTCGGGCCGAGCAGCAGGAACACACCTACCGGCTTGTGCGGATCGGTGAGCCCGGCGCGGTAGGCCTGCAAGCGCTGGGCGATGGCCGCCAGTGCCGGGCCCTGGCCCATGATTCGTTGCCCCAGGCGGTGCGCCAGGGTGCGCAAAGCATAGGCTTCGTCGGCGAGCATTTTGCCCAGCGGGATGCCGGTCCAGCCGGCAATCACGGCGGCGACGATACGTGAGTCCACCTGTTCCGGAACCAGAATGTCGTCCTGACGAATCACCGCCAACCCGCTTTCCAGGCGTGCCAGTTCCACGGCCAGTTGATCGATGCGGTTGTCCAGTTCAGCGTCATCACTGGCCGGGTCGACCTGTTCAGTGAGTTCCAGCAGTTGGTGACGGGTCTTGAGCAACTCCACCACCGATTCTCGCTCCTGGCTCCAGCGTATTTGCAGCTCCTGAATGGATTGATGGTCCTCGCGCTCCTGAACTTCCAGCACCTCGATACGTTGCGTGTGCTCGTGGCCGGTAGCCTGTTCGCGGCGCAGGCGTTGCAGTTCACTCAGGTTCGAGGCCTGACGATGACGCAGGCTTTCCAGCGCCGGGGGCACGTCGTGCTGGGCCAGGGCGACCCTGGCGCAGGCGGTGTCGAGCACGCTGATGGCCTTGTCCGGCAACTGCCGCCCGGAGATATAACGCTGGCTGAGTTTGACCGCGTCCTGGATTGCTGAATCCAGCACCTCGACGCCATGGTGCTGTTCCAGGCGCCCGGCGACAGCCCGCAGCATCTGCACGGCGGTGTACTCATCCGGTTCTTCGACCTGCACCAACTGGAAACGCCGGGCCAGCGCCGGATCCTTTTCGAAGTATTTCTTGTACTCCAGCCAAGTGGTGGCGGCCAAGGTGCGCAGCTCTCCCCTGGCCAAGGCCGGCTTGAGCAGATTGGCCGCGTCGCTCTGGCCTTCAGCGGCCCCGGCACCGATCAGCGTATGGGCCTCGTCGATAAACAGAATGACCTTGCCCGACGCACTGCGCACGCCTTCGATCACCCCTTTGAGACGCTGCTCGAACTCGCCCTTGACCCCGGCCCCGGCCTGCAGCAGCCCCAAATCCAGCACCCGCAGGCTCAGGCCCTGCAAGGCTGGCGGAACGTCCCCCTGAGCGATGCGCAGGGCCAGCCCTTCGACCACGGCGGTCTTGCCGACGCCCGGCGCGCCAACCAGGATCGGGTTGTTCTGTCGCCGCCGCAGAAGGATGTCGATGCACTGGCGAATTTCTCCGTCGCGACCAATGATCGGGTCGATACGGCCCTCGCGAGCGTCGGCGGTAAGGTCCTGGGTGTACTGCTCCAGTAACGGGCTGTCGTCACTCGCCTGCGCCGAGCCATGAGCCGTTCGGGCCGGGGTGCTGGATTCGCTGGAACGTTCGATACAGGCCGCCAGCTGACTGCGCAGGGCTTCGCGGCTGATACCGGCCAGGGACGGCATGCTGCCCGGCAGCGCGGCACGATGCTCATCGCGATCGACCAACGCCAGCAGCAACAGCCCGGAACGCACTCCGTTAAAGCCCAGCACACTGGCTTCGATCACGGCGTCTTCGATCAACGCCACCAGTTGCTGCGACAGCAACGGATTGCGGGTATTGCCGGTCTTGAAACTGTCCAGCGTGGCATTGAGCTCGACGCTCAGGCGTTCGCGCTGCACGTTCAACGCTGGTAGCAGGAAGGCCAGGTCGCCGCCGTCGATATCCAAGAGTTCGAGGATCAGGTGTTCGGTTTCGACGAAATGCTGGTTGCACTGCTGACTGCGTTGTGCGGCCCGCTCCATGGCCTCACGGCACGGGCTGTTGAGGCGCGAGATCAGCGCGGCGATGTCCATGTCAGGGCACCATGTGCTGTTGCAGTGTCAGGTCGACACTGAATTCACCGTCGCGCTCGACCCGATTCAGCCAACTGCTCCACCCCAGGCGAGATGGCTGCGCGTGACCCAGCACGGTGGTTTCGGCGCGAATGAACAGCAGGCGCAACGTGCACACCAGATCGGCGCCGAAATAGAACGAAGCCAGCGCCTGCAGCTCGACGTGACCGGCACTGCCCGGCAGAAAAACTTCAGCGGCCTCCCGCTTCAGCAGGCCGAGGGTGATCCGCACACCGCGCTGCTGATCCCACACGCGGCTGCCGCAAATGGCGTTGCGGCCCAGTGTCAGATTACGCCCCGCGCGCCCCAGGCAGGTCTGATTGGCCTCGGCAATCTGGCTCCAGCCGCCCTGGAACCCTTCGAGGCGCACCGGCAACTGAAAGTGATGTTTGAGCAGGCTTTGTAACCCCGCCAATGAGCGCCGGCCATTGGCAAGCAGACCGGCACGGGCGATCAGGGCTTTTTCCGGAATCCGGGCAAGGGTGTCCATCGGTCGCGGCCGCAACCCGCAGAGCGCCAGCAATTGCTGATAGACCGGACTGCGCTCCGGGGCCTGGTAGGGCAAGGCGACGCGGTGCTTGAGTTGAACCCGGTATAGCAGGCTCAGCAGGCGATGCTGGAACAGATCGAGAAACGCCATGGTGCCGCGGTCCTTGAGCCGCGCACGCTGTTGCAGCCACTCCTGATAGGCATAAGGCAAAGGGCCGTCAGGCCCGCCGAGACCAAACACCGGCGTGTGCAGGACCAGCCGCGACGGCGCTGCGGCGTCCTTTTCATGGGGTACAGGACCCTCGCGCAGACTGCCGATCTGGCTCGCGGAAAACTCCGGCAGCAAAGGGCCGCGCAAACGCACGACCTCCTGTTGCGGGTCATTGCTGCAGGCCAGCGACGGGACATCCGGTTGCTCGCGCTCAAGGATCATCAACGCTTGCACCAGTTCGAACCGTTGAGGTGCGCGGCGCAGTAACGCCCCTAGAGAATCAGGCCGGGGTCGCTGCTCGGTTGCCATGTCTTGATCTCCTTATCGCCATCGACCAGCACGGTACGAATAAAGCCGTTGGCATTGGCATACAGGGCGAAAAAATGCGCCAGCACCCCGGAAAACAATACCCGGCTATTACCCGCGAAATACTTGGCCGGCAGATTCAGGCGTACTTCCAGGCCATTGCGCCAGCCGCGCCAGGCATCCTCGCCGACCCGGTCGACCACGCGCAGGGTGTGCAGGCCGGTGATGTGGTTGATCTGATGCTGCACCGTCGTATCGTCGCGGACGTTATGCAAGGTCAGCATCTCCTTGAGAGAAGTTAGCGCGTGCGGGCCTTCGACCAGGGATGCGTGATTGAGGTTGAGTTGCGACACCAGACGCCAGCGCGACGAGCCCTTGAGCGGCGCGATGGACTGCGCGGTCGGGTTTTTGAGCAGGACTATTTCCGCCACCGGCCCGCTGCTTTCGAATTTGAGCTTGGTATTGGCCGGCAATTGCTCGGCCATGTGCCGATTGGTGCACAGCACCTTGGCCGTGAAACTGTGGCCGGGCAGCGTCTGGCCGGGGTTGAAGTCGCTGTCGACCAGGCTCAACAGCAACTCGGTGCCCGCGCGGTCCGGGGTATAGCCGCTGACCCGCCGGGCATGCCAGAACAGCGGATTCCTTTCGGTGCCGTGCTGGGATCCGTAGTACGGCGTCACGGCGTGAAAGCGCTGACCATCGGTGGTAGCGCGGATGTTCTGAATGCTGTGGATTTCCGTGCTGTCATGGCGATGGGAGTCAGCCACCAGTCGGTGTTCGCTTTGCGTGCCGTCCGGACGCAGGGTTTCGGCGGTACGCGCAAACAGGTTGATCACCGGCGTACAGCCTAGAGAGATGTCTTCGCGTTGCAGGCTGACCTGACGTTCAGGCGGAATATCAAAACCGATATACACCTGCAGACGATCAGTCGCCCCAGGGGGAATGCTCAGCGGAATGTCAAAAAAGGCGAACTTCTCCGGAAAGGAGAAATACTCGACCAACAACCGCAAGCCCGGATGTACCCCGTCCTCTTCCGGCAATAGATGTTCATCACCGGCAAAGCCCACCGGCACCGGCAAGCCATCAATGTCCTGGCGCAGACCGTCCGGCACCACGCATTTCATCTTGACGCTATGGGCTGCCAGCAAGTCATAGAGAAAAGCCCGGTTGCCCGGCGAGCCGGACAGGTGGATGCGCAGGGTCGTCAACTCGCCGACTAACGCCTGCCAACCCTTTTTATCCGTGCACCGCAGATGCAGGCACAGTGATGACGGCACCTGGGCCAGCCCGCCATCGGCCAACGCCCGGTCGCCGTCGAGCAGGGTCACGTCATCGACCTGCACCGGCCACAACGTCAGGTCAGCACAGGTGCGAAAGTAAATGCTGTCGGCCTGGGCCTTGTCCGGCTGCTTGAAAACCGACGTCCCGCGCGGCAGGACATACCCGGAGGCCAGGCTGGTTTCGGGAGACTTGGGCAGGAAACGGGCAATGGCGCAGGACGGCATAGGCCGCAGAATCAGCGGATACAGCTGTTCCAGCAAGGCGTCACTGAATTGCGCGTAACCGTCATCGAGCCGCCGTTGCAGGCGTGCCGCCAGCAGTGCAAAACTTTCCAGCAAGCGTTCGACGTGGGGGTCCTGAGAGCCCGCCGGCGACAGTTTCAGATTGGCCGCCAGCGTTGGGTGGCTGGCGGAAAAGTCGACCCCGGCGCGATGCAGCCAGGTCAGTTCACGTTGGTAATAGTCCAGCAGTGCCGCGTCAATCGAATCGCTCATGCCTGACCTCAAAACCACCTTCACCCAGGCTCATGGAGAACGCCATGCCTGATTTCGCCATGCCGCGAATATGCCCGAACACCCGTACCGTCATGCGGCTGCGTTGCCCGGCGACAGCCTGTACATCGATTTCTTCCAGTACCAGACGCGGTTCGAAACGGTTGATGGCCTTGCGCATCTCCCGCATCAGCGTGCGGTGGTCTTCCTCACGATCGGCATAGAGAATGCTCCAGTCACCAATGCCATAGTCAACCACGCTCGGCGTCATGCCATGCACCCGTTCACTGCGTCGGGTATTGAGTAGACGCTCCAGCTCCAGGCGGATCGACTCAGCGATCCGCTCGGGATCGTCAGCCTTGAAACCCTCTTCCTGACCGTCGGCCAGCAGATCGAAAAGTGCTACGCGCATAAGGGATTTCCGATCTTTTAAGGAAGATCAAACACATGTCGAACAGCACAAAGCCTTTGAATCAGAGGAACTCTGTGGGAGCGAATTCATTCGCGAAAGCGTCAGCACAGGAGATACATTTGTCTCGAATGTACTGGCCTTTTCGCGAATGAATTCGCTCCCACGTATTTGCTGCCGGACCGGTTCTCCTGCACAACAGCTTTCAGTCGTTGAAACCGGCAGCCATCAGGCCTTAATCAGCTTGTTCGCTGCCAGGTCCCACGTGGTCGCCGCCGTGCCTTCCTTGGTGCCGTCGTCTTTCTGCGCAGTGAGCTCCCATTTGATCTTGGTGAAGTTCAGGGAAATGGTTTCTACCGGCTTGCCACCGGCCCCACCGCTGACGCTGACGTTGGACAGGATCACGTTGCTCAGTGTGTAGATGATGAAGGGCATGACCTGGCCGCTCTCTTCAGCGGCGTTGCGCGCCACGATCACCTTGGCTTCGGGGATCGGCTTGCCAGCGCAGCAATAAGTATTGAGGGTCGGAGTCGACGAGTCGACGAACTTGGTCAAAGTGAACTCGCCGATATGCGGCTTGCCTGACGTGCGTTCGGAGTTGCTGACGTCGTTGGTGACCTGCATGGCGACGTTATGGCTGTAAGACATGATTTCAATTTTATCGGTGTAGCCTTCGATCAGGGAGTCGCCCTTGATCGTGGCGCCCAGGTCCAGAATGATCGCATCCATCGGGTGTATTTCCTTGTTCGGTTTGCAGGCTGGGAAGCGCCCGCCAGGTCACGGCGGGCGGTGCAGCGGTTATCAGGCCGCAGCCGGTGGTGGCAATGCGGCAACCAGACGGATAGACGCGGTCAGCTCCTCGAGCTGGAAATGCGGACGCAGGAACACTGTCGCCCGATAGCTGCCCGGACGCCCTGGCACATCAGTGACGTCGACCCGGGCTTCACGCAGCGGATACTGCGCCTTGATTTCCTGGGGCGCGTTATCGTTGATCAGCACGTAATCGGCGATCCAGTTGTTGAGGTAGGTCTGCACGTTGTCACGGGTGGCGAAACTGCCCACCTTGTCGCGCAGGATCACCTTCAGGTAATGAGCAAAGCGCGAGGCGGCGAGCATGTACGGCAACATGCCGGAGATACGCGCGTTGGCGTTGGCCTCGAAGGTGTTGTAGGTCTTGGGCTTGTTGGTGGTCTGGCCGCCGAAAAACACCGCCAGGTTGCTGTTCTTGCGATGGCACAGGGCGATAAAGCCCAGGCTGTCGAGCTCCTTTTCCCGGCGGTCGGTGATGGCCACTTCGGTCGGGCACTGCAACGCCAGGTCACCGGCTGGCGTGCTGAAGGTGTACACCGGCAGGTCGGCACAGGTGCCGCCACCTTCCGGCCCACGAATCGCTGCGCACCAACGGTACTGGGCGAAGGCTTCGGTAATGCGTTGGGTTAACAGCCAGGCCGCATTGCCCCAGAGGAATTTGCGCGGGTCCGGCGCCAGCAGTTTTTTCTCAGGTGTGCCGCCATCGGCGTCGTTGGCCGCGCTGTCATCGTCCACCGAAACCACTTCGGTAAAGGCCGACATACCTGGCACCGGCGCGTTTTCCGGGTCGTAGGGCTGACGTGCCAGATAGTGCGGCAGGACCATGGAAACGTAGCGCGAATCCTCGGTCTCGCGGAAGGCGCGCCACTTGATCAGGGCACCGCTTTCAAAGACCTTGGACAAGTCACGGGGCACCGACAGGTCGGCGAAGCTCTTGATATCGAACAGTTGCGGGGCAGCCGCCGTGATGAAGGGCGCGTGGGCGGCGGCGGCGACGTTCGACAGGCGGGTCAGCATGTCGATGTCCTGGGCGCTGCGACCGAACTCGAAGTCGCCCATGAGCACGCTGAACGGGCTGCCGCCAAAGGTGCCGTACTCTTCCTCGTAGACCTTCTTGAACAAGGTGCTCTGGTCGAATTCGATGGCCTTGGCCAGATCGTTGCGCAGCTCGTCCTTGGTCAGGTTGAACAGACGCAGTTTCAGCGAAGTGCCAGTCTCGGTATTCATTACCAGTTGATGCAGGCCACGCCAGGACGCCTCAAGGGTCTGCAGCTCGGGGGCGTGCAGGATCTCGTTGAGCTGGGCGTTGATCATGGTGTCCAGCTCGGCGATACGCTGGCTGATGGTCGCAAGCATGTCCTCGTTGGCCTGGACCTTGGTGCTTTCCACTTCAGCGGTGAACGCGCTGAGCATCAGCCGTGCGTATTCCTTCTGTTTATCGTCCGGTTCCTGAGTCATCGTCGCGACGATATTGTCGAGCAGGGACGGTGCGGCGAGCGTCGTGGTGGTGGTCGTTTCAGTGCTACTGGTGGGCTTGGCCATCGCAGTTCCTCCATGAAGGGAAAACGAATCAGGATTTGGTCACGTCGTCGCCGTCTGCCGGCGCTGCGGGATCAGCCTTGGTGTCGCCTTCATCGGCGACTACGCTGTCAGCCTTTTTCTCGGCGGCCGGCGCAGGTGCAGGCAGCGCCGCAGGTGCCGGGGTTCCCGCATCCGTCAGCAGTTTCTGGAAGCTTTCGCGCTGTTCTTTGGTGGCCAGGCTGTCACGCAGGCTCTGATCCAGCACTTCGTTGCCATCGAGCTTGATCAGCAGGTCCTGCAACTTCTGCCGACGATCGAACAGGTCTTTGAGGACCGGCACCTTGTCGACGATGTTTTCCGGGCTGAAATCATCGAAAGCGGAGAACTCAAGACTGACCTTGAGGTTTTCGGCGCCGCCGCCCAACAGGCTGCGGACCTTGAAGTCCAGGTTCGGCTTGATCTGCCTGAGCACAGTGTCGAAGTTGTCGCGGTCGATATCGACGAATCCGCGTTTATCCATCGATTCGGACGGCGTGACCTTGCCAGACAAGTCGGCGAGGATCCCCACCACCAGCGGCAGTTCCTTGGTCTCGAAGGCATTGCCTATTTCAACGTCGTAGGTGATCTGTACACGCGGAGGACGGTTCCGCCCCAGGTAACGCTGCTTACTTTCACTTGCGGCCATGCCCTACTCCTTCTGGCGTATCTGCCGACATTTCGACGACAGAACTGCGCGGACGGGCGCGGCAAATTCCTTGGCCGCACCAACTGTGCAAAACCTTAGAAGAGGTCTATAAGAAATCAAGAAACAAACTGAAAAACTTATTTTGGAATGCCATGAAGCCCATTTGGTTCCCAGGATTTCGAGCAGCGGCAATCCTCCTTGGTATTTTTCTGATCAGTGGCTGTGGTCTGTTTCCTCCCAGGGTGGAATTGCAAAGTGTCACCATTGATGTGGAACCCAAGGCCAACAACAACACGCCCGTTGCCCTGGATTTTGTCGCCGCCAACGATGCGCAGATGCTCGAGCGCCTCAAGGGCACTCCCGCCAGTCAGTGGTTCGAGCAACGTCAGCAGTTGCAGCGCGACTACCCCACTGGATTCACGGTGTGGAGCCTGGAAGTGGTGCCGGGGCAATTCATGGCCCTGAAAGATAATCCGCTGCACAGCCACAAGGCGGATGGACTTTTGATCTATGCCCGCTATAACACTCCCGGAGCCCACCGTTTGCTGCTGGATGCGCAGAACAGTATCTGGCTCAAGATCGGCTCGCGGGAAATGCGCCTGCTCGATGCTCAGGGTCAGTGAAGTCAGTTTTCTCAGGATGGCCAGGAGTGAAGGATGCGCGGTATCCCGGATGCAGTTTGTTGGTCTGAGGGCATGCACTTGTTGCCCCAGCATTTTCAGTTACAAAGCCTGCGTGCAGAAACCCTGAGTGCCCGTCTGGCCGAGGCCGCCCATCCCTGGTACTGGGGCGTGCGCAGCCTGCAGGTAGACAGCCTGGCCCTGAGTGGCGCAACCCTGCATGTCACCGATCTGGATGCAATAATGCCCGACGGGCTGGTGGTGGATTTCGACCCCCGGCTGGACCAGGACTTTCCCCTGCAACTCAAGCTCACGCCCGAGGACTTCGCCGATCAGGACAGCCTGCTGATCTATCTCGCCGTGGACCCGCTGACCCGCAACGATGAACTGGAGCCGCTCAAGGGGCGGCTGCGCGACAGCAATATCAGCGAAATGCGCGACCTCAACAGTGCCAGGGTCGAAGCCAATGTCGACCGGGTCACGGTCTGGCGTCCACGCCTGCGTCTGGCCAGGTACGAAGACCTGCTGGACGCCAAGCGTCTGCCATTGGTCCGTCTGGGCTTCGAAGACCAGACCATCCGCCTGATGCCGTACACGCCGCCCTGCCCCACGCTGCTGCATGACTCGCCGCTCAACGCCCAGATCAGTGACTTATGCCTGTTGGTGCGGCGCAAATGCGAGTTTCTGGCCGGACGCCTGAAACAATCTCAGGACAGCGGCCACACCCTGGAAAGCGCCGAACTGCGCATGCAATTGAGCGCATTATGGGCACGTTTGCCGGAGTTACAGGCAAATCTGGAAACCGGCATCGCCCATCCGGCCACCCTGTACCTGCAATTGGTCGGGCTGGCCGGTGCCCTCGCCAGCCTGCAACCGGAGCAAGGCGTGCCAGCCTTTGCGCCGCTGCACTATGAGGATTTGCAGAGCGGCTTCGACAAAGTGCTGGAATGGCTCAATGAGCGTCTCAATGGCATTCGCGTGGGCTATCGCCGACGCAGCTTCCAGTACAAGGACAAGCACTTCTTCATCGAACTGCAGGATCGCATCAGCTCCGAGCAGCAATTGGTCATCGGCTTGCGCATGCCTTCGGGGACTACCACCCAGGCCGCTCGTGAATGGCTGGAGCGGGCCATTATCGCCTCCCGCCCGCAATTGCCGTCCCTCAGCCGTCAGCGTCAGCACGGCCTGAAGTTCACTGCACTGGAACGCAACGAACAGGTGGCTTACGGGGTTGGCGAGGAGATTCGCCTGTTCAAGCTGCAGGCCCGTGGCGAATGGTTCGTGCCGGACACCGACCTGTGCCTGTTCGTGCCGCCCGGCAGCGGCTGGGTCGATCCAGCCGACATCCTCATTTTCGACCCCAGCAAACGGGACTGAATTGCATCAAGGACTGAGCGCTCATGTTTGACAACGACTCTTCGCCCTCGATCAGCGCGTTTGCCAACGCACCGCTGAGCACCGCCTTCAACCGCGCCTGGAGTGAATGGCTGCTGTTCTGGCAGGCCCTGCCGCGGACCAGCCCGGCGCCAATTCAGGAAGCGCGGGTGGCCGAGGAGATCAGCCATATCGCCCGGCGCCTGTGGCGCAACTGCTTTGCCGCAGTCGGCGAAGCCCAGGGCGATCAGGCCAAAGCCACGCTCTACGCCTTCATTGGTCTGCTCGACGAGTGTCTGTTGTTCGAAAACTGGGCCGGCCAGGGTGCCTGGGAAACCCAGCCCATGGAGGCGCGGCTGTTCAATACCCGCTCGGCGGGCGACCGCATTCCGGTGGCGATCCGCAAGCTGCTGGAAAGTCGCGACCCGGCCCTGCGCGACCTGGCCAATGTCTACCTGCACTGCCTGATCCTCGGTTTTCAGGGGCGCCTGCGCACCGGCAACGGCAAGGGGCTGCATGAAAAATGGCGGCGTGCGCTGTTTGCCTTCAGCCGCCAGCGCCACCCATCGCTCAATGAGGTGCAGACGCAACTGGAACTGCCCACCGCCCGGCAACCGCAACAAATGCCCCTGCGCAACAGCATGCCTGACGGTTATCGCCTGGCGCTGGCGGTAGGCCTGGGCCTGCTGTTGTGCCTGGCGATCAGCCAGGGCCTGTGGTGGAGCATCCAGCAGCGCGTACAGCCGGAGCTGTATCAGGACGCGCAGAAACTCATCACCGAGCAGGCACGCTGATGAGCCAGTTGAGCCTGATCCTGCTGGGCCTGTTATTACTGCTGGTGGTTGCGGTGCTGGCCTGGAAATACTTCATAGTCCACCTCAACGGTGCCAGCCGCAGCTTCTATAACGCCCTTAACGAGTGGGAGCAGTTACTCGGGGTCAACGACCGCTACGAAACGCCCTGGCTGCTGATGGTCGGCGATGACGAACGCAGCGAGCCGCTGCTACAGGGCTGGGGCCTGACCCCGGTGGCACGGCCGGCCTGGTTCGGGCGTTGGTGGTACGGCCCCGAGGGTGCCGTACTGGTACTGCCCCAGGCGCTGTTCAGCCATGGCGAAAACGCCGGTGTGCAGCTCAAACTCTGGCGTCAGTTGCTCGACCTGTTGGTGCAAAGCCGCGCCCGGCGACCATTGGACGGCGTGATCTGGCTGCATGCCATGGAGCAGTTGTCCGGCGACAGCGACAGTGCCGCCGAAGGTGCTGCCGCCCGGCGCAAGTTCATCGATCTGCAACAACGCCTGGGCCTGAGCCTGCCGGTCTATATGGTGATCACCGCCAGTGAAGGCCTCAAAGGCCTGCCGGAACTGATCGACGTGCTGCCCCTGAGCACCCTCGGCACGCCGTTGGGCTGGACCTCGCCCTACGGCACACAAACCCACTGGCACCCGAGCTGGATCAGCCAGGGTGTCGGCCTGATGCAGCAGACCCTGAGCGATCTGCTGGTGGAGATCGGCACCCTGCGCGGTCAGCTCGATACCACCCTGTACCTGCTGCCGCAACAACTGCACAACCTCAACGACCCGTTGCAGTCACTGTGCGACCCGGTGTTTCAGGGCAACGCTCTGGGCGAGGCACCGCGCCTGCGTGGCATCTACCTCAGCGCGACAGCCAAGGTCGACAGCGACGCCGACAACGTCGATCCGTTCGCTGAGACCGGCCCGGTCAAGCTCCCGCCGCCGCTGTTCAGCCAGCGCCTGTGGCGTCAGCGCATCGTTGCCGAACACGGTCTGGCCCAACCCATCGGCCGCATCCTGCATCTGCGCCAGCGCTGGCAGCGCATGCTGGGCCTGGGCACCCTGGTATTCGCGGTGCTCTGGCTGGCAGGCATGATTTGGGCCTGGCAAGACCGCAGCAGCGATGCCCAATCCCTGGCAGACCTGCTGTATGACGATCAACTGCACACCCCGCCGACCATTGACGATGATGCCGCGCGGCAACGCATCCAGAGCTTCTGGCGCCTGCTGATCCTTACCCCGCGCTGGCAACTGAGCGCCCTGACCCTGCCCGGCTCCTGGTTCTCCAACCTCGATCAGCAACTGGCACAGGAACTGCGGGTCCGGGCGCGGGAGCAACTGTTCGAGCCGATCCACAGCCGCCTGCAGCGCGACCTCGACAGCCTCACCGGCGTCACCCCGACGCAACGCGACAACACCACCCTGAGCAGCGCCAACGCTTACCAACAGGCCATCCAGATCGTCAACGATGCAGTCAGCCTGGAAGCACACAACAGACGTCTGGTGCAGAGCGTTCAGGGTGACGAGCGACCATTGGACGACGCGGTCAGCCTGGCCAACGACCTGTTCGGCCTTAATATGGTGCCCAAAAGCCTGCCACTCAACGCCCAGTACAATCAGGTGCTGGCAGTGCCACTCAAGCCGTTGTCGACCTCGCTGGACATGGACGGCGCCAAGCCCAAGGTTTCGGCCCGTTACCTGGCGGCCATGCGCCTGTGGCTGGACACCCTGTTCGCCAGCGCCAACTACAAGAACATCGGCGGCCCGCTGAACGAGCAGCTGCGCAATCTGCAAAGCAGCCAGCGCAGTGACCTGGCCGATCTGGAGGCGATCAGCAACTCCTTCGATCAGTTGCGCCAACTGGTAGCACTGACCAATACCGCCTGGAGTCAGGCTGCAGGTAACGAACTGACGCCGGGCTATCAGGCCGACCTGGAAAAGGCCCGGCACAGCAGCCTGATCAACGTTAATACGGTGGATCAGGTGCAGCGCTACGCCGACACGGCCCGACGCACCTTTCATGAGCGCTGGCTGGAACGCGGCGAGGATCAACTGGGCATCCTGCGCGAGCAAAGCGGCGGCGTGCTGGCCCTGCAAACCAATCTCGATCAGCTCGACCAGGGCATCGACGCGCTGTTGCGCGAGGACTTCAGCCAGGCGGCGCTGAACCGCGCCGGCACCATCTCCGATTCCGGTGAAAGCCTGCACAACCTCGACACCACCGGGCTGGACGCCGCTCTGCACTTCTACACCAGCTATCAGGCGTTCCTGCAACAGCAGGTCGCCGCGTTGCCGGTCGACTATCGCCAGGGCATGATCGGCGCGGCCCGACGTGCCGCCAGCAGCGCCATGTGGAAACGCCTCAATGCCCAGGCCGACAGCTCGGTGCTGATCAGCCAGACCCGTCTGACAGCGTCGTTCAACCTGCCGGTGGACAAGGCGCGCCAGGTTCTGCAGGCCTTGGGTGATGTCGGTGACAGCCGCCAGGTCGAACTGCTGCGTCGCGAACTCAATGGCCGGGCCATGAGCGACCTGCGCCGCGCCGCTGAAGATCTGCAGCGCCTGCCGCTGCTGCACCTGCCCATCGACTTCAGTCAGTGGGACGGCACGCCCAACCTGTCGTTGCGCAGCTTCCGCGAGCCGGATGTGCAATCGCTCAAGCTCTCCCTGGGCCGGCAGTTCAGCCTGATCGGCGATGGCGTCGACAGCATCCGGCCGGCCATTGACTGGCTCGGTTCCCAACGCGAATACCTGAATACCGGCGAAGGCATGATCGTCGACGAGTTTGTCGAAACCACCCTGGCCATGAAGAAGTTCGGCGAACAGAACCCGACGTCACCGCCCCTGCTCTATCAGCAACTGCTGGTCCGTGACTTCAACGACATGGACCTGAGCACCTGCAGCAAGATCCTCGGCGCCAGCGCTCTGCCCGACGGTCGCGGCCGCCTGGCGACCCTGGCCCGCAACGCCTGGGACCAGGCACACCTGCGCTGCGCCGCGCTGCAGGACTCCAAGGCATCCATGGCCTGGCAGCAACTGAGTACCTACTTCAATACCTATCTGGCCGGACGCTTTCCTTTCGTGGCCAAGGATAACGGCATCGATGCCAACCCTGACCGGGTCCGTGAGTTCCTTGAGCTGATCGATAAATACAAGGCCGATGCCTACAGTGGCCTGCAAGGCAGCAACTCGATCAATAGCGGTGCCGCCGCCGAGTTTCTGTTCAACCTGCAAAATGCCCGGCTGTGGCTGGGCCCGTTGTTGATTCGCGACAAGGAAGGCCTGCGCGGCCTGGACCTGGAAGTGCGCTGGCGCACCGATCGTGAAGAAGAGCGCGGTGCCGATCAGGTCATTGACTGGAACCTGGCGACCGGTGCCCGGGAAGTCAGCTACCCCGCCGAGAGCATCAGCCACGCCAACTGGGTGGTAGGCGAGCCGGTACGCCTGGCCCTGCGCTGGGCCAAGGGCAGCAACCAGCGACCGCAGGATGACTCGACGCAACCTAACCTGGCCATTAACGACCTGCAGGCCAGTTGGTCCTACGAAGGACCCTGGGCCTTGCTGCGCTTTATCCGCAGCAACCAGGCCAGCAGCCTGTTCACCAGTCAGAATGACGATGACCGGCCGCTGGCCCTGCATGTGCCGGTGCGCTCTGACGCCAAGAGCAATGCCAATGCGCAGATGTTCCTGCGGTTCGCCATCAAAGCCATCGGCGGCAAGCAGCCCCTGACCCTGACGCCGTTACCGGTCAGCGTACCGCCGTCGCCCTACAACACGGTTTATCCGCTTCCTGTGAGCAGTATCGAGACGCAGCCATGATCGAATCTTCCACCCTCGCCAGCCTGCGCGAGCAACTGCCGGCCCTGCTCGCCCCCATCCCCGGCGCCGACCCGGCCGGGCATGACCTGCAGCAGGAACCCGAGTTCGCGGTGTTGCACGAGGCCCGGCGAGAAGATGACAGCAGCCTGCCGATGGGCGTCTGGGAAAGCGAACTCAAACGGGCCGACTGGGGCAAGGTGGAAATGCTCGCCAGCGACCTGCTCGGTCATCGCGGCAAGGACCTGACGGTGGCCGCCTGGCTGGGTGAAGCCTGGCTGCAACGTTACCGTTTCGATGGTCTGTATGCGTCCCTGGAGCTGTTGTGCGAACTGGGCGAGCGCTACGGTGCGGCGCTGTATCCACGCCCGCAAAACGAGGAAGCCAGCTGGCTCGGGCCACCTCTGGCCTGGATGGCGCGCAAGTACGTCGAGGTACTCTGCTCGCGCACGCCCTTGCTCGATGCGCATATCCGCGATGTCGAAACGCCGACCCAGATGCAATGGCAGGACACCCTGCGCAAGGCACGCAATAAAAGCGAAGACCGCCGCTCCCTCGCGGAAGCCGCCGAGGGTCAGGCCAATCTGCGGCTGTGGCAGGACATGGTGCTGAGCGTGCCATTGGCCGAGATCCAGCAGCAGGTCCAGGTGTTGCACGGCTGCATCGAGAAGCTTGCACAGCTGAACCGCTGGAGCGATGCACACCTGCTGGACGAAGCGCCCAGCTTCAGCGCCCTGCAAGCCGCCATCGAGCGGGTTATCCAGACCTTGCAGGAGTTGATCGCCATGCACCCGCAACCTGTTGTGGCGCCGGTCCTGCTGGACGTGGTGGTGGAAACGGTGGCCGTGGAGGCACCTGCGGCGCCGGTTGCCGCCGTGGCCATGGGCTTCCCCGATTCCCGTGATGCCGCCTATCAGCAGCTCAAGGTAATTTCCGACTACCTGGCCAGTGTCGAGCCCCACAGCCCGGTGCCCTACCTGATCGAGCGCGCCATCGAGTGGGGGCACATGCCGCTGCGCGAGCTGCTTGGCGAACTGGTCAACGCCGATGTTGATACCCGGCGTATCTGGTCGGTGCTGGGCGTTTTGCCCTGAGACAACGCTATGATCTGAACGGGACTGAGATCCTGTAGGAGCTAAGCGGCGGTTCAGACGGACCAGTTCGCAGCCTGCGGCAGCTCCTACAAGTCCCTGCATCAGCAGCATCCCTTCAAAGGATTTGAGGAACCATGCTCATGAACAAACACCCCGATGGTGAAGTGATCGTGGTTTTCAACGCCGGCTCCTCCAGCATCAAGTTCGCAGTGTTCGATGTCGGGACCGGTCAGTTGCCACGCGAGCCCCGCTGGTCAGGCAAAGTAGAAGGCATTACCGGAGCGAATCCGACCATCAGTGAAGACAGCGGCGCACCCTGTCAGCTGTCCCTGGACCCCGGCAAGCCCTACCACGCGGCCATGGATCACATTCGCCAGCGGTTACGGGTCAAGCTTGAAGGCCGGGCTATCCGGGCCATTGCCCATCGCGTGGTGCATGGCGGGGTCAAATACCACCAACCGGTGTTGATCGATGCTGCGGTACTGGCCGACCTGAAAAGCTACATTCCCCTGGCTCCGTTGCATCAACCCTTTGCCCTGGATGCCATCGAAACCCTGTTGCTCAGCCGTCCGGATCTGCCCCAGGTAGTGTGTTTCGACACTGCCTTTCACCAGACCCTGCCCGACGTCGAGAAAATCCTGCCGCTGCCCTGGACCGCCTGGGAAAACGGCCTGCGCCGCTATGGCTTTCACGGTTTATCCTACCAGTATCAGTCTTTGGCCCTGGCCGAACGTTACGGCGCACTGGCCATGGGCCGCACGCTGGTCGCGCATCTGGGCAGCGGCGCCAGCCTGTGCGGCATGCAAGAACTGCGCAGCGCCGTCACCACCATGGGTTTCTCGGCCCTGGACGGCCTGATGATGGGCACCCGCAGCGGCGCCCTCGACCCCGGCGCGGTGATCTACCTGATGGAAATCGGCAAGCTGAGCCTGGAGCAGGTCAGCCATATGCTTTATCACGAGTCCGGCCTGCTCGGCGTCTCGGGAATTTCCGCCGATCCGCGCGTGCTGCTTGAGTGCGAAGCCGACAAGCCACGAGCGGCGATGGCGCTGGCGTTGTATCAACGACGTTTCCTGCATGAGGTCGGCGCCCTGATGGCGGCCCTTGGCGGCCTGGACATGCTGGTATTTACAGCAGGCATCGGCGAGCACAATGCCGAGATCCGGCGGCGCTTATGTGCGGCGTTGAGCTATCTCGGTATCGAACTGGATGACGCCGCCAATCGTGCTCATGCAGCGGTGATTTCCACCGCAGCCAGCCGGGTCAAGGTGGTGATCGAGCCAACCAATGAGGAGTGGGTGTGTGCCATGACGGCTCATCACCTTACTGATTGATGCGATCTTTGTGTAGGCGCTGCCGAAAGCTGCGAACCGACACTATCTGACACGCCGCTTTCGCAGCCTTCGGCAGCTCCTACAGTTTTATCCGGGCGGGCGCGGAAGAACTCACAGAAGAAGCTGATCGCACCGAACACTGCGATAAACGTCAGGATCAGCATGCCGAGGGTTGAGTTATTCATGGGGAAAGCCCTGTGGTGGAAGACAACCCCGGCAGTAATCCACTTCCCGCGTTCGCGGCGCAATCGACTCTACGGGATCTTTACGCGCTGGCCCCGGCTGATACGCACTCTATACGCGGGCAGCGCTGCGGCCTGGAATATCCGGTAATAGTCGCGGGCTGAAAAAAGAGAAGGGAGTAGATATAAATACCGCCTTTGCGTCCTGCCAAGGCTCTAATCTGCGCGCCTTCGTTGCCTCGGCAACGAGCGGATTTGACGATCCGACGCAAAGCTTTACGCCTCAGCTAAACACTT
Organism: Pseudomonas sp. JUb42; assembly: GCF_024807945.1. GTDB lineage: Bacteria > Pseudomonadota > Gammaproteobacteria > Pseudomonadales > Pseudomonadaceae > Aquipseudomonas. Next base: position 290,860 of record NZ_JANUFD010000006.1, read on the forward strand.
TTGATCCTCAATCGTGCTATGGCGGCTGCGTATGGAAGATCCTCGGATCTACCGGTTCTGCGTCCCGGTCGTCAATCCATATGTAGCCGCCACCCATTCGCCTGACGACGATGCAGGCGGCATTCATTTAGACGTAGAGGTTTGTTGATGACAGTTAATAACCTGCAAGACCGCTATACCCCCCTCTCCCACCCCGGCCTCGACAGCCCTGTCCTGATGCTCGATACCCAGGCTTCACTCAAAGACCTGCACGCCTGCACCGTGCTGCGGGTCAATCTCGTGACCCGATTCCTCGACACCCTGGCCAACCTCAAATGCACCGGCGCCGACGAACACGACCTCGTTGCCCTCGCCGGCACGGCGCATATGCTGATGCAGGAAACCTGTGATGTGAACCGGGCGATTGAAGCGCGGTTGTGGCGTGGGGCTCAAGCGCGTCTTTAACGCGTAAGCCGGCCTCTAACAGCCCAGAATCTACTGATTCTACAAAACTCTGTGGGAGCGAATTCATTCGCGAAAGCCGAATTTCAGAAGCTACTGATGCATCGACTGTACTGGCCTATTCGCGAATGAATTCGCTCCCACCAGATTTTCTAACACCCCCCGCCAACTGTTTACTCTGCAACAGCGCGGCGCTATTGACGGGGCCAGCGCCTGCAGTTACTCATCCAATCCAGCAAACAGAATCACCGCCGCCCGCAATTTGTCCGCGCCAAAGCAACTCATGCGATTGAAATCGGAATGACTCACCGGCAAATGCTGACAATCCAGCGCCTGTCGATGCTGGCTATGGTCGATATCCGGGTCATGCAGATAAACAAAGTCCTGATCGCAATCGGTGACCATCACCCAATGCGGCGCCTTGGAGCGGGTCAGCCTGTAGCTGCTGATCAATACCAGCGGCCTGCCGCCCTCGGCCAGCAAACGCGGCAGGTTCAGTGGCTGATTATGCAGCTGACGAACATCGCTGGCCTGCAACTCGCGCTCGAACTCTTCATGCACCAGGCGCATCACCTGCTTCTTGTGCTCATCGCGCACACCACCGAGAAACAACGGCCCCGGCACCGATACCAGCAGGCTCACGGCAAAACCCCGTCGGGCCGCCGCCAGGGCCAACCCCTGCGGGCTACAGCCGCCATGGCCGGAGGTCATGAACACCGTGGTCGCTTCACGCCACAGTTGCAGCTCCTCACGCCGCTCCATGGCACGCGCAGGCTGCAAGGCTTTCATCGCCATCAGCAGGCACGCCGGGCCGCAGGTGAAATCCAGGGTTTGTTGGTAATACGGCACCTGACGCATTTGACTGGCGCTGGGTTGCAGAATGCGCTTCTCGTAGCGCAGGGCCGGGGCATGATCCTGATAGTAATCCTCGACTTCGGCGAAGCGTCGATAGCCCATGCGCTCGTACAGGCCGATGGCAGTAGGGTTATCGGGGCGCACCTCCAGACGCAGGTAGGCACAATCACGCTTGCGGGCCTGTTCCTCGGCCTTGCCCAGTAACTGTCGGCCCAGCCCCAGGCCCCTGGCCGAATCGGCAATCGCCAGGGAATACAGACGCCCCAGCGAGGTGCCGCGATGGAACAGCACCAAAGCATAGCCGCACAATTGCCCGCCGCCCTCGGCGACGATCAGGCAGGCGTTGGCCCGGCTGACCATCCAGTGGAAATTGCGCGCCGATAGCCGATCCATGGCGAAGCATTGATTCTCCAATTGCATCAATGCGTCGACATCCGCCGCGGTGGCATCGCGATATATAAAGTTCATGGGCACCGCCGTAAAAGTTAAGTAACGAAACGGGACATTTCCAAAAGCACATGCTTAATAGAAACGACTTGTTCCCCAATGGATCGACTACTTATGTCTGCGGTGCCGGTGAAGATGAATGAAGTATCGACGCAACTTTCCCGTTCGGCAATCACGAAAAACATGGCGTCGGGCCGGGCAGGCAGCAGCCAGAGCCAACTGTTGATCATCGTTGAACGCCTTGAGGACTGGGCCTCGTACTTTCCCAGCGAGGACCTGATCAGCGCCCAGGACTACCTGGAAAAACCGCAACCCGACAACAGTGGCAAGCGCGTTCAAGTCATCAATCTGTGCCGCAGTTATAAATACCTTGGTCACGGTTACTACTGTTCTCTCTTGGCCGAAGCCCGCGGCCATCACGCATTGCCCTCGGTAAAAACCATTAGCGAACTGACCCGTAAATCGCTGTACGGTCTGGCCCTGGATGACCTGGACAAGTTACTCGAACATACCCTGCTCGATCATCCTTATAACGACACCGAAGCCTTTACCCTCAGCCTGTATTTCGGCCAGACCACCCTCGCGCCCCTCAAGGACCTGGCCCGACAACTGTTCGAAGCCTTTCCCTGCCCGATCCTGCTGGTGGAGTTCCGCAAGCGCGGTAACTGGCATATCACCGGGATCAAGGCCGGCGCACTGCCGCGTCTGCGCGACGCTCAACAGGACGAATTCGCCCTGGCCCTGGACGGTTTCAGCCGCAAGATCTGGCGTCAACCGCGCTCGCGACGCGTGGCCCGCTACGACCTGGCGATCCTGCATGACCCGCTGGAACAACTGCCGCCGTCCAATGCCAAGGCGCTGGCCAACTTCATCCGGGTCGGCCAAGGCCTTGGCATTGATGTCGAACTGATCGAAAAGAAAGACTACGCCCGCCTGGCCGAATACGACGCGCTGTTGATTCGCGAGACCACCAGCGTCGATAACCACACCTACCGTTTCGCCAAAAAGGCCGAAAGCGAGGGCCTGGTGGTGATGGACGATCCGGCGTCGATCCTGCGCTGCACCAACAAGGTCTACCTGACCGACCTGCTCAAACGCCAGGGGCTGGGCATGCCCTGCACCGAGATCCTCTACAAGGATCGCCCCGACGATCTGGATCGGGTTGCCCAAAGGCTGGGCTTTCCCCTGGTCCTGAAAATTCCCGACGGCTGCTTTTCCCGTGGGGTGATCAAGGTGCAGGACCGCGAGGAAATGCTTGAAGCGACCGCGCAACTGTTCGAACACTCCGTGCTGTTACTGGCCCAGGAGTTTTTCTACACCGAATACGACTGGCGCATCGGCATTCTCAATCGCAAGCCGATCTTTGCCTGCCAGTACTTCATGTCCAAGGGCCATTGGCAGATCTATAACCACAAGGCCAAGGGCGGCGAGATCAACGGCGAATGCCGGACCATGGCCGTCCACGAGGCACCCCGCGCTGTCGTGGAGTTGGCGCTGCGTACCGCCAACCTGATCGGCAACGGTCTGTATGGGGTCGACCTCAAGCAGTCCGGGGACAAGGTGGTGGTGATCGAGGTCAATGACAATCCCAACCTGGATGCCGGTATCGAAGATGCCTATCTGAAAGATGATCTTTACAGCCTGGTGCTTGAGGAGTTTGTCCGCCGCCTGGAAATCAAGCGCCTCGGCCAGGCGTGGTGAGGCGATGATCAAGTCACTGCGACTGCAAGACGGTCGGCTCTACCCCGCCACGCAACAACCTGCCCAGGTGTTATGGTGCAGCAAACCCGATGTCGGCGACCACGACTGGTTGCGCCTGCACTTTCGCCTCGATGAGCACGCCGTGGCCTCGGCCCTGGACCCGGACGAGGTGTCGCGTATCGAGTTTCATCCCGACTCGCTGTTTCTGATCTGGAAGCGCCCGCAGAGCTACTCGGGGCAGGACAACTTCTCCTTCGATGTATCGTCGTTCGGCCTGCTGCTGCGTGATGATTGCCTGCTGCTGATCTGCAACGACGACCAGCCCCTGAGCGGGCTTGGCCGTCGTGAGATGATGAATGGGCCGATGGATGTGTTGCTGGACTTGTTGTTCAACAATATTCATCACTATCTCGGCCACCTGAAGGTGATCAAGATGGTCGCCCGGGAGTTACAGCAGAAATTCAATTCGTCCCTGGAAAACCGCCATCTGCTGCAGATGTTCAACCTCAGTGAGAGCCTGGTCTATTACATCAACGCGCTGCACAGCAACGGCGCAGTCCTGACCCGCTTGCGCAACCACGCCGAAAAAAAGCATTACAGCAGTGATTGCCTGGGGCTGATCGACGACATGATCATCGAGAACAACCAGTGCTACAAACAGGCAGAGATCTATTCGACGGTATTTGCCGGGCTTATGGATGCCCGGGGCAATCTGGTCAACAACAGCACCAATAACCTGCTGCGCAAGCTGACACTGATTAACGTGGTGTTCCTGCCGCTGAATCTGGTGGCGGGGATTGGCGGGATGTCGGAATACAGCATGATGACCGCACCACTGCCGTGGTGGTGGTCTTACACGGCACTGATCGTGGCGATGCTGGGGATGGGCGCGGCGATGGTCTGGGGGTTGCGGCGGATGGCCAGGGCGTCGTGATCAAGCAGAGGAAACACCAACCTGTGGGAGCGCGGCTTGCCCGCGAAGACAATATTTCAAACGATATAGCTCTATCGGATTCACTGGCCTTTCGCGGGCAAGCCTCGCTCCAACGGGTCGTCTGAAGAATCGATCAGGTGTCAGCTCGGGCAACCCACCGGCCCATTGTTCAAGCCCTGCTTGTAGTTTTCATACTCCAGCGATGCCTTGCCATTGACCCACTTGAGGGTCAGGACCAGCACCGAGTCGAAATCGTCACCGGTCCAGTCGTCCACCAGTTTTACTTTGTGGCCGGAGGCTTGCTGCGCCACCTTGTTGACCAGCTCTGGCAGATAGCCGTGGGACCAGGCGGTGTACACCGTTGCATCATGATATTTGTCGCGCAGCAGCTCTGCGGCCAGATCGGTGGTGTCGTTGGCGTCGTAGTCGATATTGATCGGCAGGCCGAGCTTGATGGCGCTTGGGCCGACTGTCATCAGAGGGCGCAGGTAGCTGTAGGACTTATCCCCGGCGCCTTCTTCGACGTGGCGGCTGGGGTTGGCGGCAAAGATGAAGTCAGCCTTGCCGAATTCCTTGGGCAGTAACTCCGACAGGTCGATGGCGCGGTTCAGGCCCTGGCAGTTCAGTTGCCCCAGGCCCATATCAGGCTTCTCGGCGTGGCGCAGGAACACCAGGGTCTGGGTGCCGTTGGCCGGCTCCGCATGCACGCCCAATCCGGCACCGAGGCTGAACACCGACGAGGTAATGATCAGCACAGGCAAAAGATAGTACCTGCCGTGCTTGCGTATACGGCTGAATAGGGGCGCTTTGAAAAAAGTCATGGGGGATGGCAGTCCGGGTATACGTTTAGGAAAGTACGACCGTTGAGGCGGGCCGCCGTGCAGCCCTGGATGACATCCTGTCGATCAATCGCCCGTCTTTGCTTAGGCTGTCTGAGAGTAGTGGCAATTTATTTCGGTATGAAGAACGCAGCAATCAGACGCGCAAATCCCCAAGTGGTTGCATCCGCCGGTCAAATAAATGACTTTTTTGATGATTTCTCGCAACAAAATATTTCGAAAAGACAAGGTGTTACAGCCACGGATCACTGTTGGAGCGAGGCTTGCCCGCGAAGGTGACAGTACATCAGACGGATACTCAGGGTCCGATCTACCGTCTTCGCGGGCAAGCCTCGCTCCAACAGATCACTGCGGCATCGCGGATAAAGGAATCACCGCCCCGCGATGCTGTATCACGGTACTGGCCAACCGATGCCCGGCCTCGGCCGCCGTGACCGGCTCCGCGCCCAGCAGCCGCTCGGCCAGATACCCGGCACTGAACGAGTCCCCCGCCGCCGTGGTGTCGACCACCTGGGCGACCGCCTGGGCCGGGATCTCGAAGCGCTGGCCTGCAGCCTGGACCACGCAATGTTGCGCGCCACGCTTGACCACCACTTCAGCGATATCACCGTAGGCCGCCAGCAGTTGCCCGGTATCGGCATAACCGTACAGGGCCTGCTCGTCGTCCTCGGTCAGCAGCGCCAGGTCCACCTGTTGCAGGCAATCCCGATAAGCCGCCCGGGCCTGCTCGACGCTGGCCCACAAACGCGGCCGGTAATTGTTGTCGAACACCACTTTCGCCCCGCGACTGCGCGCTTCGCTCAGCACTTGCAGCAAACGCGCCCGGCCCTGCTCGCCGAGCACGGCCAACGTAATGCCGCTGAAATACAGCACGTCGTATTTCGGCAAAGCCTTGAGGATCGGCTCGGCCGCCGCCGTGGTGAAGCAGTCCCGCACCGCCGCTTCATTGCGCCAGTACAGGAAGCGCCGCTCGCCATTGCCGTCGGTCTGGATGCAATACAGCCCCGGTAAACGCCCCGGCAGACGCTGGACCTGATCGAGGCCGATGCCTTCTGCCGCCCACTGCCGACACATGGCGTCGCTGAAGCTGTCGTCGCCCAGGGCCGTGACGTAGTCCACCTGCGCCCGGCTGCCCAGCAGACGGGCAAGGTAGACGGCGGTATTCAGCGTGTCGCCGCCAAAGCTCTGGTGCAGACTGCCATCGGCATGCTGCTGCAACTCGATCATGCATTCGCCGATCAGGGCGATGCGCAGATTGGATTCAGGCATGGGCTGGCCCTCAGAAACAGGTATCGAAGGACTCGATCACCGCCAGGTCGTCACCGACCAGGCAGCCCGAACGCCATTTATCGAACGTCAGGCAGGGGTGTGAAGTGCCGAAGGCAATGATGTCGCCGATCTTCAACTCACAACCCGGCGCCACCGTCATAAAGGCATGTTGGTCCATGACCGCGGTGACCTTGCAGGCGCTGACGTCTTCGCCCACAGCAGGCAGCACACCGGCCTTGTAGCGCAGCAGCGGCATGGGCAGACCAGCGTCATAAGCGACGTCGCGCTTGCCCAGGGCGATCACGGCAAAGCCCGGCTCCGGCATGGATTGCACATGAGCCCAGATTTCCAGGGCCGGGCGCAGGCCTTCGGTGAGCTCGGTGCGACGGTCGAGAACGCAGCATTGCGCGTCTTTATAGATGCCGTGGTCGTGTACCACGTAGCTGCCAGGACGCAGCACGCTGAGGAAGCGCTCGCGCACAGCCTTGGCGTCGAAGGCTTCGGCGATCAAGTCGTACCAGGCCGAGCCCGAGGCGGTGACGATGGGCCGGTCCAGAGCAAAGGCGCCCTTGTCCTGCAACTGCACGGCGAGGCTGACCAGCGAGGCCGCAAAAGCCTTGATGCCGCTGACAGCCTGATCTCCGTGAATCACCCCTTCATAGCCTTCGATGCCGGTCAGGGCCAGGGCCGGTTGGGCGGCGATGGCAGCAGCCAGGGCCAGGACTTCCTGCTCGGAACGGCAACCACAACGACCGCCAACCACGCCGTATTCGATCATCACGTTCAGACGCAGGCCGCGGGCGCCGAAGAATTCGCCCAAGGCAGCGACGTTATCCGGGTGATCGACCATGCAGTGGAAATCAAACTGGCTGTCGGCAAGCAGCTCGGCGATCAGCGCCATATTCGGCGCGCCGACCAACTGGTTGGCCATCAGCACCCGACGCACGCCATGGGCATAGGCGGCGCGGGTCTGCACGGCAGTGGCCAGGGTGATGCCCCAGGCGCCTTCTTCCAGTTGGCGACGGAACAGCGCCGGAACCATGCTCGTCTTGCCATGGGGCGCAAGCTCGGCACCGCTGTTGCTGACGAAAGCCTGCATCCAGCGAATATTGTGTTGCAGCGCTTCCTGATGGATGACCAGGGCAGGCAGGCTGACATCACAGACCAGGCTGTCACCGGGTTGCGCGGCGCCTTTTTCTACAGCGGCAATGCTCATTGTTGTTCTCCTGAAACAAAACACTGGATGCTGAATTGGAACGCGATCCGTAGGACCGGCTTTAGCCGGTCCTACAGCCGGTCGTTCAGTATTGGATGGGGTTGGAACTGAGCCCCATCAATCATTGATCCGGCGAGCCAGGCCGTTGGCGCTGTCGATCAGCACCCGGCGATACTCGTCGTAGTTTTTCTTCGCGTCGGCCCGGGGCGCGACGATGCACAGGGTAGCCATGCAGATGCCATGCTCGTCCCGGACCGGGGAGGCGAAGCAATGGGTAAAGGTGTCGGCGACGCTGTCGAAGGAAAAGAAGCCCTCTTCCCCCGCGCGACGAATTTGATCGATGAAGGTTTGCAGCGGCAATCGCTCACCGTCGGGCAGGATGAAATCCTCGGGGTCGATCAGGTCACGGATCGCCTGGTCGCTCAAATGGGCCAGTAACAGGCGACCGGAAGCCGTCCAGGGAATCGGCGCGTCTTCGCCGATATCCGAGGAAATACGGAAGTGCCGCTCGCCCTCTTTCATCAGCGCCACGGTGTATTTACGCCCATTGAGCAGGCACATTTGCGCGGTTTCCCGAGTCTGGCTGACGATCTCGCCGAGGCTGGCTTCGGCTTCGCGGGTGAAGTCAAAATGACGCAGGTGCGCCTGACCAAGGAAATACAACTGCCGGCCCAGATAGACATGGCCGTCCTTGCCGACGGTTTCCAGGATGCGCCGTTCCAGCAGCGAGCCAACCAGTTCATAGACCGTCGATTTCGGGCTGCCAATGCCGCTGGCGATTTCATTGGGCCGCAAGGGCGTACCCTTTTCCTTGAGGAAATCGAGAATATCGAACGCCCGGTCCAGACCACGGGCCCTGCGTTTGATGGTGTCTTCGGTCATGTCGGTGCTGTCCATGGAAAATTGCCCCGCAGTTTACCTTCACACTTCTCATACCGCGCTAGGCAACAAACCCGGACAAGAAAGCAATTAATGGTGGGAGCGAATTCATTCGCGAAGAGGGCGGTACATTCGACACATCTTTAGTGCCTGAAACACCGCTTTCGCGAATGAATTCGCTCCCACCTTACAGAGTTCACCTCTGTAATGGAGTTGGTTACACCGCCTTTTTCTTATAGGCAATGCAATCAATCTCAACCTTGCAGTCCACCATCATATTGGCCTGCACGCAGGCCCGGGCCGGGGCGTGTTCGGGGCTGAAGTATTCGCCGAAGACCTTGTTGAAACTCCAGAAGTCCCGTGGGTCTTCCAGCCAGACGCCGACGCGCACCACGTCCTTGAGTTCGTAACCAGCTTCAGTGAGGATCGCGACCAGGTTCTTCATGGTCTGGTGGGTCTGCTCAACGATACCGCCATTGATGATCTCGCCATCAACGGCAGGCACCTGGCCGGACACATGCAGCCAGCCATCGGCTTCGACGGCACGGGCGAAAGGACGGGGCTGGCCGCCGCCAGCGGTGCTGCCTGCACCGTAACGAGTAATGCTCATGGGGATCTCCTGTCAGTGAGCTTAAAAGCGGATGTTCTTGAGGAATTCGCTCAAGCGCGCGGATTTCGGCTGCTCGAACAATGTCTTGGGTGGGCCCTGTTCCTCGATGCGGCCCTGGTTCATAAAGACAATCTGGTCCGACACTTCATAGGCGAAGCGCATTTCGTGGGTGACCAACAACATGGTCATGCCCTCTTCGGCCAAGTCCTTGATCACGCTGAGCACTTCGCCAACCAGCTCCGGGTCCAGCGCCGAGGTGACTTCATCGAACAGCATCAGGCTGGGATTCATGGCAATGGCGCGGGCAATGGCCACGCGCTGCTGCTGACCGCCGGACAGTTGCCCCGGAAAGTGATCGCGACGCTGCAACAGGCCGACCCGGTCGAGCCATTTTTCGGCCAGTGCGACGGCCTGATCCTTGGGCATCTTCTTGACCTTGAGCAGGCCCAGCGTGACGTTCTGCAAGGCGCTCAGGTGCGGAAACAGGTTGAACTGCTGGAACGCCATGCCGGTCATGGCGCGGTGCTGAGCGATGACCCGCTCGGCATGGCGCACGCGCTTGCCGTCGATGTCGCTGTAGCCGATGTCCTGGCCGTCAAGGCGGATATGCCCACCCTGGAACTCTTCCAGCAGATTGACGCAGCGCAGCAGAGTGGTCTTGCCCGAGCCGCTGGAGCCAATCAGGGTCACCACGTTGCCCTTGTTCATGCGCAGGTCGACGCCCTTGAGCACCTCGACTTCGCCATAGGACTTGTGCAGGCCTTCAATGCTCAACAGCGCCGGGGCGACTGTTGCGGTAGTGATATTGGTCATGGCAGGGCCACCCGTTTTTCAATGAATCGCCCGAGCAGCTCGATGGCGTAGTTGATGATAAAGAACAGAAAACCGGCGAACAGATAGAACTCCAGGGTCATGAACGTCCGGGCGATGATCTGTTGGGTGCTGAGCAGCAATTCGGCGACGCCGATCACCGAGAGCAGGGTCGAAGCCTTGACGATCTCGGTGGACGAGTTGACCCAGGTCGGCAGGATCTGCCGCAGCGCCTGGGGCAACAGTACGTATGCCAGGGACTGCTGGAACGTCAGGCCAATTGCCTTGCCCGCCTCCAGTTGCCCGCGAGGGATGGCCTGCAGCGCGCCGCGAACGATTTCTGCAACGTGGGAACCGCAGAACAGCGTCAGGCCCAGGGCACCGGCCTGAAAAGCGCTGATCTGCCAGCCCAGGGCCGGGGCCATGTAAAACACGGCCAGTACCAGAACGAATACCGGTGTGCCGCGAATAAGGTCGACATACAGGCGAAACGGCAGGCGTGTCAGCGTGTTGCCGTAGGTCAGGGCCAACCCGGCGAACAGGCCGATGAACGTGCCGCAGACAATCGCCAGGGCCGAGCACTGGATACTGGTCAAAAAGCCTGACCACAGGGTTTCCCGGGCGGCCCAGAGCACTTGCAGCCAAGTGAGTGGTGGATTCATCACAGCCTCCTAACGGCGTATCGCCAAGCGCTGTTCGAGGTAGCGCAAGAGCATGGCAATGAGATAGCAGGCAGCGACATACAACGCCGTGGTCACCAGCCAGGTTTCGATCACTCGGTAGCTTTCGACGTTGATCTTGCGTGCGTAATAGGTCAGTTCCGGCACGGCAATGGCCGCGGCCAGGGAGGTATCCTTGAACAGCGATATAAAGTTGTTGGACAGCGCCGGCAAAACGTTGCGCAGCATCACCGGCACAAGGATGTAAGCCCGCACCTGCCATTCACCCAGGCCAATGGCCAGCCCGGCTTCACGCTGGCCCTTGTGAATACTCAGCAGGCCGGCGCGAAACACTTCAGTCAAATAGGCCCCGGCGTAGAACGACAGGGTGACGATGAACGAGGACAGCTTATCCAGGCGAATGCCCAGTCCGGGCAAGGCAAAGTAGATCAGCAGAATCAGCACCAGAATCGGCGTATTGCGCACCACGGTGACGTAGACCGAGGCCAGCACTCGAAGCGCGCGATAACGCGACAACAAGGCAAAAGCCGCCATCAGGCCGATCACGCAACCGATGGCAATGGAGATCAGTGCCAGCTCAAGGCCTAGCCCCAACCCCGCCAGCAGGCTGGGAAAATCGCGCCACACGGCGGAAAAATTCAACTGATAGTTCATGGTCAGCAATACCAGGGACGGGCAAGCCTTGCGGCCCACCCTGCCCCATCAATCAAGGTTCGACTTATTTGAATTCCATCGGGAAACCGATCGCAGGCGTCGGCAGATCCACGCCGAACCATTGTTTGAACGACGCGGCATACATCGGGAACTCCACGCCGGTCATGGCTTCATGCAGGGTGGTGTTGACGAAATTCAGCCAGTCCTGGTCGCCGCGCTTGACCGCACAGGCGTAGGTCTGCGGGCTCCAGGCGTAAGCCGGGGAACGATAGCGGCCAGGGTTCTGCACCATCAGATACTTGACCGAGGACTGGTCGGTGGCGGCGGCATCGGCACGGCCGGAATTGACCGCCTGGTACATCAGGTCAACGCTGTCGTATTGATCGACCTTGGCCTGAGGCAGGGCCTGGTGCACCAGTTCTTCGGCGTAGACGTTCTGCAACACGGCCACGGTAACGCTGGAACCGGCGGCCTTGAGGTCGTCGATTTCCTTGTACTTGCTAGCTTCCGGCAGCAGCAGGCCGACGCCTTCGCGGTAGTACGGCAGGGTGAAGGCCACCTGCTGGGCGCGGCTGGCGGTGACGGTGATGAACTGACAGGTGATATCGACCTTGTCCGTCAGCAGGTTGGGAATTCGCGCATCGGAGGACTGCACCACGTATTCGACCTTGCTCGGGTCGTTGAACAGACCCTTGGCAATGATGTGCCCGATATCGATATCGAAGCCGTGCAGCTTGCCGTCAACACCCTGGAAGTGCCAAGGGGCGTTGGTGCTGCCGGTGCCGACCACCAGAGTGCCGCGTTTCAATACCGTATCCAGTTTGCTGTCGGCTGCCTGCACCGAAGTGACCAGGGTGGCTGTTGCCGCCAGCGCAAATGCACAAGCTTTTAGAAAGGAAGGTCCGCGATGCATGACATGAACTCCGCCGAGATAAGTGTTTATTCCGCTATACCGGAACTAGGTATGTAACAACGGAATAGACAGCAGAAAGTGTGCCACAGAACCCCATGGCCCGGGCAAGCCCGAAAAAAGCGATTCAGATCAAGGTAATAACAATTGCCGCAGCGGTGGCTGGCGTGAATGCAAGGGGTAACCGTCTGCTACCGGCTCACCCAGCGCTGGGTAACAAGGCCCCAATGCAGTGCGCGATTGCGCCACAAAGGCGCAGTGCTATATTCGCAGTTACATCCATACGACTCCCAAGGAGCACCATGTCCCTGCCCGAACAGCCGCATCAACGTGCGCTGGCACTCTTTCTCGCGGATCGCCCCGCACTGCAGGAAACCCTGGACCACCTCAACCCCCTTGCCGCCCAGGCTGCGGGGCTGACGCAACAGCAATACCGGGAAGAGCGCCTGCACGAAGCCTTCGAGGAAGAAGCGCAACGCCTGGGATTGTTCGCCTGGGAACTGACCTTGCAACTGACCACCGAATCGCCGCAGCACTTCGAAGCACAGCGCCTTGAAGTACATAAGGAAGTGGCCGAGATGGCCGGAATGGAATGGGCGGAGTATTGCGAGTTGAATGGGCTCAACAGCGCCGGATAAGCGGGATATACACAAACCACCAGGGCAAACTGTGGGAGCGAACTCATTCGCGAAGAGGCCAGTGAATACAATAGACATGTATCGTTTGTAGGGCCCTATTCGCGAATGAATTCGCTCCCACGACGCATCAGGCAGTTTCTCATGATGAGGGAAGCAGCTTTATACTCCAGCGCACACAGACGCGCGGGCAAACTTTTATTTATTCGACAACCCCCTCAACTGCTTGGTTTCAAAACCGCTTAAAACCCACCAGCCTCAGACCAGTTTCAGTACATTGGCAAACTCACTTCAATTTCGAATACCCCCCATTAGGATTAATTTCATATCGGGATCCACAACCATCACCATAATTATTTCGGCATCCGTTAATGGGATCTTTATAAACACCATCCCACGTACCGAGTGACTCAATACTCCCAGCCGGAGGAATACGCACTAACTGATAACGCCGCTTTTCAACAAGATCCAGGAGATACTTTCTCTTATAACTATCGCTGTAAAGATAGCGCACCCCTTTCGTATCCTTGAAATTGACAGGGGGAAAATCATCATATACCAACGAATCGTCAGGATTAAAGTCGATTCGCGCGCCAGGAGCGCTATCATATTCCACCATCACCAGATAGTCATAATGGCCCTCACCCTCACTTTCGGCACCTGTAGACTTTATGCAATTAGTGAATGCCTGAGAAGTATCCTTGCCTGCCAACCAAATGACGCTAAAATCATAGCTACTAAACTTCGACGAGCCTTCAAAGATCGCGGGCGCAGCCCTCAGCAAGTCCACACAACCTTCAACCTTTGCGGGATCTAAAGGAGCGGGGTTTACATCGGCACTAGCAATTAGCGAACTAAAAGCCGACGATACAACAAGCGCCACCCCTACAGCGCCTTTTACATAACCAACCATTTTGGTCACCTCACGTACCTTTCAATGCATGTGACGCAATCACGCGCCATGTATAGCACTGTCAATTGTGGACCAATTAAAAATCGAACGATAGATTATAGCGCGATAACATACACCGCATTTAAAGCATTCACCGCAAGAGACGGCACGCTTTCAGCATAGCGCTAATAACAGCCAGGGCATCACAACGGGAGCGTATAGTGAGGTTGGTGCGCTTGACGTACTCAAGCAGCGCCTGATCCAATCGCGTCTGCAAGCCACTTCCCCCGTCTTGAAGTAGTTCACGACTTCAGCAGAGAGGCGCAAATAACCCGCCCTCAGCGGCCCTTGCCCCCTGGCGGCGAACGAAGGAGTGATCCCAAAAGGGGAGGACGACCTGCCCCACATTGGTGTCATGAAAAACTTCGAAGATCATGGATCTACACGATTTAATCAGACATACAATTAAACAGGCCGTGCCTCCCTAGATTGGCGCGCCTGGAGCCGCTGCCTCGTTGGAGTCAAGCTTGCGAACCGGGCGACGAGGTAGGCCACATCGCGCCCTGGCATCACGGGAAAACCTCGCTCCAACGGATTACTGTTTTGTTGAGAGACAGCATGGTGTTTCGGAGGCCAAGGCAGCTCCGACAAAAATTGCGCTCCAATCATGGCATTTGCGTGTTGTCCATCATGAGCGAAGCAAAAGCCTTGTTTTGATACTTCAAGGGTACACCGCAAGTGGCTGAGCCCTCGTTAGCATCAGGTGTTGCAGCCAGCGATTTATCGAGTGGACTCAGCCAGTTACATCGCCATCGATTTCGAGTCAGGCTCAGATGTTGTGGGAGCGGATTTATCCGCGAAAAAGTCTGCACGATCATGACTTTTTCGCGGATAAATCCGCTCCCACAGAATTCGAAATACCTCATACGCAATACTTAACGCAGACAGAGCCAATGAATTCGCTCACATAGATTCAGAGACAGGTCGCGATAGCCGCTACCCGCCGCTCCGAAACCTCGCCACTGCGCCTGGTGTAGTACTCGACCAACGTACCGCGCCCTTGGGCATACACATCGGCAAAGAATTCGTTCTCAGTGGTAAACACCGTATGACCGCCCTCGCCTCTCGGGTTCATGAACACATCGAAGCTATTGCCGAACAGTTTTTCATCCTGCCAGGCAATCTGCAGGCATTGCGCCACGGCGGCTTCTGGCTTGTCGCTGGTCAGGGTCTGCTTCGGGCCACCCGAGCGCGCCATCCCTGAAGGCGCGGCGCACCCGGCCAGCAACGCGGCAGTGAGTACACAGAGTAGAGTTTTCATGGCATGCCTTTGCGGAAAAAGCGCGATTCTATCATCGCCCCCGCATCACGCCAGTTCGAACAGCACATCCTGGGCACCTTCCCACAACGTCTTGACCCCCAGCTTGCGCAGGTTTTCCTTGCCTTCGACGATGGTCAGAAAATGATTGCCCGCCAGTTGCCCCATCTTGCTGGCGAAGCAGCAGGAGCCATAGGCCACAAGCAGCTCGGTTTCGCTGTAACCGCCGGGATAAAACAGGATATCGCCCACCGAAGGATGGCTGGTGGCGTTCTCAAAATCGATGGGCTTGCCGTCCAGCGCCAGTTGGTAATCGCCCAGCGGCACCCAGCAGCCTTCGCCACTCCAGCGCACATGGATGAATTTCTGGCGGTAAGGCAGCAGCTGCAGGAACGCTGCCACGGTCTGCGGGGCGTCAGGGTTGGTTTGGGCGAGGAAGGAAAAGCCGCCGGCAGTGATTTTGAGGGTGGTCATGGCTGGTCTCATGGTTGGAGGTAAACATAGATCAGCATGATTCAAGCGTGCCTTCAATCAAAGAGAAGCGTTTGCGCCGTACCAACGGATTATTGTTTGCCGATGGGAAGTTCTGTATCAGGAATGCCGTTGTTCTTGCAAAAATCGGACTCCAATCGAGGCGGTCAGTTTTTGTCCGCCAGTGACGAAGCAAAAGCCTTGTTTTGATGCTCCTCGGGCAACCGGAGATGCCAAACCACCCACCTGCCCGACCAATCAAACACTGACCGTCGTACAACTGTCGTCACACCTATGCGACAATGCCGCCCAAAGTCTGGCACGAACCCCGCATACATCTTCCCGCGCAGCTCGACACATCCCTGTCGATGCTGCTGTAGACGTTTGCGCGATGATCAACTCAGGCTCGGATTTGAGTGAGCCGGCAAAACTCAAAATTGGTATCGAATCGGTTCCGGTTGTCAGCAATCGAACCTAAGTCATTGATAGGTAAAGTAATTGATCTCCACAGCTAACATCACGATGCAGTTCGGCGCCAAACCCTTGTTCGAGAATGTCTCGGTCAAGTTTGGCGGCGGTAACCGTTACGGCCTGATCGGCGCCAACGGCTGCGGCAAATCCACCTTCATGAAGATCCTTGGCGGTGATCTGGACCCTTCCGGTGGTCAGGTGATGCTGGAGCCGAATGTGCGCCTGGGTAAATTGCGCCAGGATCAGTTCGCCTACGAAGAATTCACCGTGATCGATACCGTGATCATGGGCCATGAAGAGCTGTGGAAGGTCAAGGCCGAGCGCGATCGCATCTATTCGCTGCCGGAAATGACCGAAGAAGACGGCATGGCCGTGGCTGAGCTGGAAACCGAGTTCGCCGAAATGGACGGCTATACCGCCGAATCTCGCGCAGGTGAACTGCTGTTGGGCCTGGGTATCGGCATCGAACAGCATTTCGGCCCGATGAGCGAAGTCTCGCCAGGCTGGAAACTGCGCGTGCTGTTGGCTCAGGCGTTGTTCTCTGATCCGGAAGTGCTGTTGCTCGACGAACCGACCAACCACCTGGACATCAACACCATCCGCTGGCTGGAAAACGTGCTGACCCAGCGCAACAGCCTGATGATCATCATCTCCCACGACCGTCACTTCCTGAACAGCGTGTGCACCCACATGGCTGACCTGGACTACGGCGAGCTGCGCCTGTTCCCGGGCAACTACGACGAGTACATGACCGTGGCGACCCAGTCCCGCGAGCAACTGCTGTCGGACAACGCCAAGAAAAAGGCGCAGATCACCGAACTGCAATCCTTCGTCAGCCGCTTCTCGGCCAACGCCTCGAAAGCCAAGCAGGCCACGTCCCGCGCCAAGGCAATCGACAAGATCCAGCTGGCCGAAGTCAAGCCATCGAGCCGCGTGAGCCCGTTCATCCGTTTCGAACAGACCAAGAAGCTGCACCGTCAGGCGGTCATCGTCGAGCGTATGGCCAAAGGCTTCGACGGCAAGCCGCTGTTCAAGGATTTCAGCTTCCAGGTTGAAGCCGGCGAGCGCGTGGCGATCATCGGCCCGAACGGTATCGGCAAGACCACCCTGCTGCGCACCCTGGTCAATGAACTGACTCCGGATGCCGGTAGCGTCAAGTGGACCGAGAGTGCCGAGCTGGGCTACTACGCCCAGGACCACGCCCACGATTTCGAAGACGACGTCAGCCTGTTCGACTGGATGGGTCAGTGGACTCAAGGCGAGCAAATGATTCGCGGCACCTTGGGCCGGATGCTGTTCTCCAACGACGAGATCCTCAAGTCGGTCAAGGTGATTTCCGGTGGTGAGCAAGGCCGCATGCTGTTCGGCAAGCTGATCCTGCAAAAGCCAAACGTGCTGATCATGGACGAACCGACCAACCACTTGGATATGGAATCCATCGAAGCGCTGAACCTGGCGCTGGAAAACTATCCGGGCACACTGATCTTCGTCAGCCACGACCGCGAGTTCGTATCGTCCCTGGCCACGCGCATCATCGAGCTGAGCCCCAATGGCGTGACCGACTTCAGCGGCACCTATGACGATTACCTGCGTAGCCAGGGTGTTGTTATCTGAGCTAAAAATGCTGCTTAGATCGGAGTAGCGCAAGGTTTGGTTGATAAAAGCCCTGTCGTGATGACAGGGCTTTTTTGCATTTGTAACAGGCCATAACGGACAATATCGTTAGCCTGCTTTCATTTGCCACGGCCTCGGGCGATGATGTCGTACGACTACCGCCTGCCCGCGAATGAGTACCCATGTCTGCCGATCCCACGCCTGATCCTGTCGCCGCCAAATCCGGTTCGATGAGCGTCACGCTGCAAATCATTGCCATCGTTTTCTACACCTTTATCGCCTTCCTCTGCATCGGCCTGCCCATCGCGGTGTTGCCCGGTTATGTGCATAACCAGCTGGGTTTCAGCGCGGTGATTGCCGGGCTGACCATTGGCTCGCAGTACCTGGCCACCCTGCTCAGCCGCCCTTTCGCCGGGCGCATGTCCGACAGCGTGGGCACCAAGCGGGCGATCGTCTTCGGCCTTGCAGGCATTGCCATCAGCGGCGTGCTGACCCTGTTGGCGGTGCTGCTGGAAAGCCTGCCCCTGGCCAGTCTGTCGGTGTTGATCGTCGGCCGTTTGCTGCTGGGGATTTCCCAAGGGTTGATCGGTGTCGGCACCATCAGTTGGAGCATCGGCAAGGTAGGCGCTGAACATACGGCGCGGTCGATCTCTTGGAACGGTATCGCTTCGTATGGCGCGATCGCCATTGGCGCACCGCTGGGTGTGGTGATGACCTCAGCCTGGGGCTTCAGCAGCCTGGGGATCGTGCTGTTCCTGCTGGCGGGCATGGCGCTGCTGATCATCCGCAACAAGCCTTCGGTGCCGGTGATTCGCGGCGAGCGCCTGCCGTTCTGGGCGGTATTCGGCCGGGTGGCGCCTTATGGCGTCAGCCTGACCCTGGCGTCCATCGGTTACGGCACCCTGACCACCTTTATTACCCTGTATTACGTCAGCCTGGGCTGGGAAGGCGCGGCGTATTGCCTGAGCGTGTTCGGTGTGTGCTTTATCGTTGCGCGGATCCTGTTTATCGGCGCCATCAACCGTTTTGGCGGTTTCCATTCGGCGATCCTGTGCATGATCGTCGAGACCTTGGGCCTGGTCCTGCTGTGGCTGGCGCCGAATACGGCAGTGGCGTTGATGGGCGCGGGGCTCACTGGTTTCGGCCTGTCTCTGGTGTATCCGGCCCTCGGCGTCGAGGCGATCAAGCAGGTGCCGGTCAGCAGTCGCAGCTCCGGGTTGAGTTCATATGCGGTGTTTTTCGATCTGGCCCTGGCGATTGCCGGGCCGGTGATGGGCGCGATTGCGTTGAATCTGGGCTATACGTGGATTTTCTTCAGCGCGGCGTTGCTTGCCTTGATTGGGCTTGGGTTGACTATGTTGCTGTCGGCGCGGGCGCGAAAGGCCGGGTAGCCGGTGCGGTCCAGGCCAAAACCGTAGAAGTCGGCTTGCTGGCAATGGCGGTGTAACAGGCAACAATTTCATCGTCTGTTCTGCCGCCATCGCCAGCAAGCCGGCTCCCACAGGATCTCATTTCAATTTAAAAGCAGTGATTACTGCTCCGCCCTTGGCTTGAAAATCAACACGGCCAACGGCGGCAAGTCCAGGGCCAACGACATCGGCTGTCCATGGCTCTTGATCTCCTCGGCCTGCACGCCGCCACCATTGCCCATATTGGAACCGGCATAGGTCTGCGCATCGCTGTTGAGCAGCTCGCTCCACACACCGCTAAATGGCACGCCAATGCGGTAGCCCTCCCTCGGCACCGGCGTCAGGTTAGCCACTACCAGAATCGGCTCGCCCTCCTTGCTCCAGCGCAGGTAGGCATAGACGCTGTTGGCAGAGTCATCGC
This sequence comes from Pseudomonas sp. JUb42, assembly GCF_024807945.1. Lineage (GTDB taxonomy): Bacteria > Pseudomonadota > Gammaproteobacteria > Pseudomonadales > Pseudomonadaceae > Aquipseudomonas. The sequence goes on from NZ_JANUFD010000006.1 coordinate 310,336, forward strand.
CGATCAGCCACTGGAAGCCCATGGGTACGCAATCCTGGTCATGCAGGGCCTTTTCCGAGCGGTACAAACGGTTCAGGTCACTGACCAGGGTCACCACGCCCTTATGCTCGCTGTAGTCGAGGAAATGCCAGTCCAGTTCGGTGTCGTGGTTCCACTCGCGCCACTGACCAAATTCGCAGCCCATGAACAGTAGCTTCTTGCCGGGATGGGTCCACATGAAGCTCAGATAGGCCCGCAGGTTGGCAAATTTCTGCCAGCGATCGCCAGGCATTTTGTCGATCAGCGAGTGTTTGCCGTGCACCACTTCGTCGTGGGAGATCGGCAGAATGAAGCGCTCCGACCAGGCATAGACCAGGCCGAAACTCAGTCGGTCGTGGTGATGCTGGCGGTGGATCGGGTCCTGCTCGATGTACTTCAGGGTGTCGTGCATCCACCCCATGTTCCATTTGTAATTGAAGCCCAGGCCACCCTGCTGCGTGGTGTTGGTCACGCCCGGCCAGGCCGTGGATTCTTCGGCGATCACCAAGGCACCCGGTGCTTCCAGCGCTACGACATCATTGAGATGGCGCAGGAAATCGATGGCTTCCAGGTTTTCCCGGCCGCCATAACGGTTGGGCACCCACTCCCCGGCTTTGCGCGAGTAGTCGCGGTAAAGCATCGAGGCCACAGCATCGACCCGCAGGCCATCGACGTGGAAATGTTTGAGCCAATGCAGCGCCGAAGCCAGCATGAAACCATGCACTTCCGTACGACCGAGGTTGTAGATCAGCGTGTCCCAGTCCTGATGGAAGCCTTCCTGGGGGTTGCCGTATTCGTATAGTGCGGTCCCGTCGAATTGCGCCAGGCCGTGGGTATCGGTGGGAAAATGCGCCGGCACCCAGTCAAGGATCACGCCGATTTCCGCACGGTGACAGGCATCGACGAAGGCGGCGAAATCGTCCGGCGAGCCATAACGCGCTGACGGGGCGAATTGCGACAGCAACTGATAGCCCCAGGAACCGCCAAACGGGTGCTCCATAATTGGCATCAGCTCGATATGGGTGAAACCCAGGTCCTTGATGTAAGGAATCAGGTTATCGGCCAGTTCGTGCCAGTTGTACGGCCGATCCGCCTCGCCCTCACCGCCGTGGTGCCAGCGCCAGGAGCCGGCGTGCAGCTCGTAGATCGACAGCGGCGCATCGGCGGCATGGCGCGCGGTGCGGCTGTCCAGCCATTGCTGATCCTGCCACTCATAACGCAGAGGCGCGGCGACTTTCGAAGCGGTGTCCGGCGGCAGGGTGGTGGCCAGGGCCACCGGATCGGCCTTGAGCGGCAGGATGCCGTGGCTGCCGAGTATTTCGTACTTGTAGGTTTCCCCCGGTTGCAGACGTGGGACAAACACTTCCCATACGCCGGAAGGATGACGCAGACGCATGGGATGACGACGGCCATCCCAATTATTGAAGTTGCCTACTACGGACACCCGCCGGGCGTTGGGCGCCCATACGGCAAAGCGCACACCGTCGATGCCGTCTACCGCCATCAATTGCGCGCCCAGGCAACTGCTCAGGTCGCGATGGTTGCCTTCGGCGAACAGGTACAGGTCCATCTCACCGAGCAAAGGGCCGAAACTATAGGGATCTTCGGTGATCTGCTCGCCACCGGCCCAGTTGACCTTCAGCAGGTAGGGCATGCGGTGGTCGAAATGTCCGGCAAAGAAGCCCGGCACTTCAGTCATCGGCAGTTCACCCAGCTCTTCGCCGGAGTCTTTGGCCAGTACCCGCACGCTCAAGGCATCGGGCAGATAGGCGCGAATGTATTGGCCCTGGCCACCATCGCCATGGGGGCCGAGGATGGCGAAGGGGTCGCGGTGTTCGGCACGGATCAGCGCGTCCATGTCCACGGCGGCGGGCAATAGCTGGGAGGCCGCGCCGTTCTTATCAAGGGAATTCATCATGCATCTCCATCAGACAGGCTCAGCAACCCATGCAAACCGCGTAACGGCACCGCCAGCCAGCCTGGGCGGTTCTCGGCTTCATAGGCCACTTCATAAGCGGCTTTTTCCAGGGTAAAGAGTTCCAGTGCGGCACTTTCCCCCTGGGGGTCTTTCCAGGCGTGGGGGATTTCTGCGGTGGCCAAACGATAGCCCTGCATGAACGCCTCCTGTGCCTGGGTCAAATAGGTTTGCGCGACGCGCTGGCGTGCAGCGCTCGCTTCGGCAGAGCTATCCACGCTCTGGGCACTGCGTACGGCCATGGCCGCAGCGTAATCGAAAGAACGCAATACGCCACCGACATCTTTGAACGGACTGTATTTGCCCCGACGCTCTTCCAGCGGCCGGGCAGGCTCGCCCTCGAAATCGATCAGATAGGCATCGCCCTTGACCACCAACACCTGGCCCAAGTGAAGGTCGCCATGCACGCGCATGCGCAGACCACCCACCGAACGTTTGGCCAGGTCCTGCACATGGGCGAGCAACTGCTTGCGTTTGCCCAGCAGGGATTGCACCAACGGCTGATCGCCCGGTTCCAGGCTTTCCTGATGCTGTTCGAGCAACTGTAAGGCACGCTCGACCTGGGCAGCGACGCTTTTGCCGCTGGCCTGGCTGTCCTTGAGCGAAGTCGGCTCGGCAACGAAGTCCTTGTCGCGGGTCGGTGCCGCCAGAATCATGTGCATCTCGCCCAGACGCTGGCCCAGCAGACGAGAAAAATCAGCCAGTTCCAGCAGCGCATTGAAATGCTGATCCTGGCCGGACAGGCCATGGGCCAGCTCATCACGTACAGCGCGCTCCAGGTTGTTCTGGGTCCATTCCCAGGCATCGCCCTGATTGCTCAGGTAGCCCTGGGCAATCATCAGCAGATTGCCCTGCCCGCTCTCCTCGACCCGGACCACCGAACCCAGCAGCGGCGAGATATGGGTGTAGCCGGCATTGGTCAAATAGGCGCCCATTTCCAGTTCCGGGTGAGTCCCGGCAGCGACCCGGCGAATCATCTTCAGTACCAGTGCGCCGCCGACGACCACAGAACTGTTGGACTGCTCGGCCGACAGGTAGCGCACTTCGGATGCCTCGTTGAGACCCAGACCGGCCATATGGGCAGTTCGCTCGAAGCGCAGCTCACCGTTATTGCTTTGCAGCACGGTATTGTCCTGCATGCCCTTGATGACCGCGTGAATGAACGGTTGCAAAGTAAAGGCATCGGTGATCAGACCGACCTGACGACCACGGCGGACTCGCGCCAGCGCCAGCTGTTGCGGCAAGGGGCTGCTGAAGTCGTCTTCGGCGAGGAAGCCCAGGGGCAACTGATAGCGACCCTGATGCTCGCCTGCAGACACTTCGATTTCGCTGAGCAACACCGGGCGCTCGGCGTCGCCAAAGCGTACGCCATAGGCAATGTGCACATTCTCGATGGGCTGGCCCTTGCCCGCGAACCAGCGACGTTTGGGCAGGTACTGGGTCAGCGAGGTTTTTTCCAGGGTGCCGCGCAGCGGCTCGTCGAGGAGTTCTTCCATACGGTTCTTCAATACCAGAGTGGTGAAGTCCGGCAGGCTTTGCGCCGGTTCCACATGCCAGCTCGGCATCTGGTTTTCCGCCGCCAGGGCGAACCAATAGAAGCCGTAGGGCGGCAGGGTCAGCAGATAATTCAACTGGCCGATGGGCGGGAAGGCACTGCCACCAAGCATCTCCACCGGCACCATGCCGGCGTACTGGGACAGCTCAAGCTCCGCTGCCTGGGCGGCACTGGAGACGTTAGATACGCAGAGAATAATGTCCGTCTTGCCGTCCGGCCCGGTGTACTCGCGGGTATAGGCGAGGATGCGGCGGTTGCTCGGCGAGAGCATTTTCAGGGTGCCGCGACCAAAGGCTTTCTGCTGCTTGCGCACGGTGAGCATGCGCCGGGTCCAGTTCAGCAGCGAGTGCGGGTCGTTGTTCTGGGTTTCAACGTTGATCGACTGATAGCCGTAGAGCGGGTCCATGATCGGCGGCAACACCAGGCTGGCCGGATCGGCGCGGGAGAAACCACCGTTACGGTCGATGCTCCATTGCATGGGCGTGCGCACGCCATCCCGGTCGCCGAGGTAGATATTGTCGCCCATGCCGATTTCGTCGCCGTAATACAGGGTCGGCGTGCCCGGCATGGACAGGAGCATGCTGTTAAGCAGTTCCACCCTGCGCCGATCGCGCTGTACCAATGGCGCCAGGCGTCGACGAATGCCCAGGTTGATCCGCGCCCGGCGGTCGGCGGCGTAGTAGTTCCACAGGTAATCGCGTTCACGGTCGGTGACCATTTCCAGGGTCAGCTCATCGTGGTTGCGCAGGAAAATCGCCCACTGGCAGTTTTCCGGGATTTCCGGGGTCTGGCGCAGAATATCGGTGATCGGAAAGCGGTCTTCCTGAGCCACGGCCATGTACATGCGCGGCATCAGCGGGAAGTGAAAGGCCATGTGGCATTCGTCGCCGTCCTTGCCCTTGCTGTCGCCGAAGTAAAGCTGCGTGTCTTCCGGCCACTGATTGGCCTCGGCCAACAGCATGCGGTCGGGGTAGTTGGCATCGATCTCGGCACGGATCTGCTTGAGCACCTGATGGGTTTCCGGCAGGTTCTCGTTATTGGTGCCATCGCGCTCGATCAGGTAGGGAATCGCGTCCAGACGCAGGCCGTCGATGCCCATGTCCAGCCAGTAGCGCATGACTTCCAGCACCGCTTTCATCACCTGAGGGTTGTCGAAGTTCAGGTCTGGCTGGTGCGAGTAGAAACGGTGCCAGAAGTACTGGCCCGCCACCGGGTCCCAGGTCCAATTGGACTTTTCCGTGTCGAGAAAGATGATCCGCGTGCCGTCATATTTCTGATCGCTGTCGGACCAGACATAAAAATCCCGCGCTTTGGAGCCGCGCTTGGCATGCCGGGCGCGCTGGAACCATGGGTGCTGATCCGAGGTATGGTTGATGACCAGCTCGGTAATCACCCGCAGCCCGCGCTTGTGGGCCTCGGCGATAAATTTCCTGGCATCGGCCATGGTGCCGTAGTCGTTATGCACGCCACGGTAGTCGGCGATATCGTAGCCGTCATCGCGCCGTGGCGACGGGTAGAACGGCAGCAGCCAAATGGTGTTCACGCCCAGTTCGGCAATGTAGTCGAGCTTGGCGATCAGGCCGGGAAAGTCGCCGATCCCGTCGTTATTGGAGTCGAAGTAGGATTTGACGTGAACCTGGTAAATCACCGCATCCTTGTACCACAGCGGGTCTTCGATAAAGGCTGCGTTCCGGGTTTTCTTTGCCATGAACGGTTGCTCCTTAGGCCGGGTTCGAGGACTGGATACGCCAGATACCGAAGGACTGGTACGCCGGATCCAGACGCATCCACTGGTTCTTGCCGTACCAGGTCCAGCGATGGCCGGTCATCAAGTCTTCGCCCTGAGTTTCTGCGTCGTCGGCCAGGCCCATTTCCCACAGTGGCAACTCGAAATGCGCTTCCTGAGCATTGAACGGGTCGAGGTTGACCGCGATCAGAATGAAGTTGCTGCCATCGGCACTGCGCTTGCCGAAATACAGAATGTTGTCGTTCCAGGCGGTGTACAGGCGCAGGCCCAGGTGGGTCTGCAACGCCGGGTTCTGTCGGCGGATACGGTTGAGCTGGGCGATCTCGGCGATGATATTTCCCGGCGCGGTGAAGTCCCGTGGACGGATCTCGTATTTCTCCGAGTCCAGGTACTCTTCCTTGCCTGGCACCGGTGCCGCTTCGCACAGCTCGAAGCCTGAATACATGCCCCACAGGCCCGAGCCCATGGTTGCCAGGGCTGCACGAATGAGGAACCCCGGACGCCCGGAGTGATGCAGAAATGGCGGGTTGATATCCGGGGTATTGACGAAGAAATTCGGCCGGTAGCAATCGCGCCAAGGCGCCTGATTGAGCTGGGCGAAGTATTCCGACAGTTCGGCCTTGCTGTTGCGCCAAGTGAAGTAGGTGTAACTCTGGGAGTAACCGACCTTGCCCAGACGGGCCATCATCGCTGGCTTGGTGAACGCCTCGGCAAGGAACATTACCTCCGGGTGCTGGCTGCGCACATCGGCGATCATCCATTGCCAGAACGGCAGCGGCTTGGTGTGCGGGTTATCGACGCGGAAGATTTTCACCCCTTCGTTGACCCAGCCCAGCACGATATCGCGCAGTTCCAGCCACAGGCTGGGAATGGCATCGGCGGCATAGAAATCAACGTTGACGATGTCCTGGTATTTCTTCGGCGGGTTTTCCGCGTAACGAATAGTGCCGTCCGGACGCCAGGAGAACCAGCCCGGATGCTCCTTGAGCCACGGGTGATCCTGGGAACACTGAATGGCGAAGTCCAGAGCGATTTCCAGTCCGTGATCGGCCGCAGCGGCGACCAGATTGCGGAAGTCCTCACGGGAGCCCAGCTGCGGGTGAATCGCTTCATGGCCACCGTCAGGGCTGCCGATGGCGTACGGGCTGCCGGGATCGTCGGGGCCGGCGGTCAGGGAGTTATTCGGCCCCTTGCGATGGGCGCGACCTATGGGATGGATCGGCGGGAAATACAGCACGTCAAAACCCATGTCGCGAATCATCGGCAAGCGCGAGTGCACGTCATTAAAGGTGCCGTGGCGCTTGGCGTCATCGGTAATCGAGCGCGGAAACAGCTCGTACCAACTGGCGAACTGCGCCCGTTCCCGCTCCACATCCAGAGGGAAATCGATACTGCGGCTCAGATAGGCATGGGGGTCAGCCTGGGCCATGGCGGCTGCGGTCTCACCGTCAAGCAGTAAAGCTACGCGACCGTCGAGATCGGTCTGCTCCAGACGCTGCAGCACACTGTCGATCTGCCCGCGCAATTCGCCCTGGCTGCGTTCGGCGGCGTGCAATAGATGCAGGCGGCCTTCTTCCAGCTCAAGCTCGATGGGCACGGCAGCGTGAAATTTCTTTTCCAGCTCGTAGCAATAGCTGGCGTATTGATCGATCCAGGCTTCCAGGCGGAAGTCATAGCGGCTGACCTGATCGGGGACGAACTCACCCGTCCAGCTGTCGTTACCCAGTTCGAGCAAACGCGCCGATTGCCAGTCCTGCGCATCGGCGGCGCGCCAGCACACCCGTACAGCCATCTTGTCGTGACCGTCGGCATAGACCTTGCTGGTCACCGTGACCGGCTGGCCGACAATGGCCTTGGCCGCGAACAAGCCACCTTCAATCACCGGCGTCGTATCCTCGATAACGATACGGGGTAATTGCAGGGCCTGGGTCAGCGGCAGTGGGCGGGAAGATTGGGATACATCGGTAGCCAGGGAATCCGGGCCATAAGGCTGGTCGGCAGTCACATTCATCGAGCGTCACTCCTCACGCCCGAACGCTCCAGTACGGGGCATTCGCGGCGCTCTTTTGCTAATCCGTGCAGTGAATATCAATCGAGCCAGGACCTGCCGGGATACCCGCCTGCCCTGCTCCCACTAAAGTCCGAACGCTGCTCAATGAGAAAAGTTCAAAGACTTTCCTCGCCGTGATGGAGCGTAGCCCACCCGCCCCACAGACAAAGGCAAAGCAAGAAAGAAGCCTGATGCGGGTCAATGGCGAAGCGGGGGCGATGACGGATTATGGTGTTACCCGTTATTCGACCCGATAAACCCCTTGTGGGAGCGAGGCTTGCCCGCGAAAGCGGTATATCTGATGCAAGTTATGCGTCTGTCAATCTGGCCTCTTCGCGGGCAAGCCTCGCTCCCAGAGGGGCTTTGCCGTTGCCTTCCAGACATCTGATATGGTTTTAATTTAAAAACCTGAATCTGTTCTGCAAACAGATTGCCCCTCACAGTGCACGCATTCCACTGCAGCCTGTGAGTTCCACCATGAACCAGCGAATTCCCACCCAGCTTCTGGACAGCCAAGCCCCCACACCCGCAAGGGCCAGCCTCAAGCAGCGTGGCGGGCTGATCCATACCCGCAGTTTCACCGGACTGTTCCGTACCCTGCGCCTGTCCGGCGCCGGAGTGTTGTTCCTGCTGTTCTTCGCCACCTTGTGGCTGAACTGGGGGGATCGCCAGGCGGTACTGTGGGATCTGTCCGAGAGCAAGTTCCATATCTTCGGCGCAACCTTTTGGCCTCAGGACTTCATTCTGTTGTCCGGGCTGTTGATCATCTGCGCCTTCGGCCTGTTCGCCATCACCGTCTTCGCCGGGCGCGTCTGGTGCGGCTACACCTGCCCGCAGAGCACCTGGACCTGGTTGTTCATGTGGTGCGAAAAGCTGACCGAGGGCGAACGTAACCAGCGCATCAAGCTCGACGCCGCGCCCTGGGGCCTGAACAAGCTGCTGCGGCGCTCGGCCAAGCACACGCTGTGGCTGCTCATCAGCCTGCTTACCGGCCTGACCTTCGTCGGCTACTTCACCCCGGTACGGCCCCTGGCCCATGAGCTGCTGACCCTGCAAATGGGTGGCGTCAGCCTGTTCTGGGTGCTGTTCTTTACCGGCGCCACCTACCTCAACGCCGGTTGGCTACGTGAAGCGGTGTGCATGCACATGTGCCCCTATGCGCGTTTCCAGAGCGTGATGTTCGATCAGGACACCTTGGCGGTTTCCTACGACAGCAGCCGTGGCGAAAACCGTGGCCCGCGCAGACGTGAAGTTGACCCGGCAGCTCTGGGCCTGGGTGACTGCATCGACTGCCAGCTATGCGTGCAGGTCTGCCCCACCGGCATCGACATTCGCGACGGCCTGCAGATGGAGTGCATCGGTTGCGCGGCGTGCATCGATGCCTGCGACTCGATCATGACCAAGATGAACTACTCCCACGGCCTGATCCGCTATGCCTCAGAGCGCGAGTTGCTCGGCGGCACGACCCACTGGTTGCGCCCGCGCCTGCTCGGTTATGTCGGCGTGCTGGTACTGATGATCGGCGCCCTTGGCCTGGCGCTGCACGAACGGCCCATGGTGTCTTTGGATGTGAACAAGGATCGCGGCCTGTTCCGCGAAAACGCCCTGGGCCAGATCGAGAATATCTACACGCTCAAGGTGATCAACAAGACCCAGCACAGCCAGCACTATCGCCTCACCCTGACTGGCACGGATGGCGGCGACGCCTTCGAACTGCACGGCAGCAGCGAACTGGCCCTCAACGCAGGGGAAATCAGCGACTTCCCGGTCTCCGTCGCCCTCTTGGCCGAGCGGCCGAAAAGCAGCTCCCAGCCTATTACCTTCCAGATCATCGACCTGGACCAGCCCGCTATTCAAAGTACCGCGACGAGTCGATTCGTTGCCCCGCTCAACCGTTGATCGAGTAACGTATGCCAACCCCATCAAGCAGAGCGCCAGACAGCATGAAGCGCTACGAGAAATATGCCGATGACATTGCCGAGTTGATCCGCAGTGGCGTACTCGGCCCCGGCCAGCGCGTGCCGTCGGTGCGCTATGCCAGCCAGACCCACGGCATCAGTCCCTCCACGGTGTTCCAGGCCTATTACCTGCTGGAACGGCGTGGCCTGATCAGTGCCCGGCCGCGCTCGGGCTATTTCGTCAATAACAGCTTCGTCGGCAACACCCCGCAGCCGTTCCTGGAGCCCCAGGCCCACAGCGCGGTCAATGAGTCCACCGAAGTCGATGTCAGCGAACTGGTGTTCTCGGTCCTCGACTCGATCAAGGACCCCAACACCGTGCCGTTCGGCTCGGCCTTCCCCAGCCCGCTGCTGTTTCCGCTGCAACGCCTGTCGCGCTCCCTGGCCACGGCCAGCCGGGAAATGGACCCGCGCATGGTGGTCACCGACATGTCGCCGGGGCATCCGCAACTGCGCCGGCAGATCGCCCTGCGCTATATGGTCGGCGGGCTGATGCTGCCCATGGAAGAACTGCTGATCACCAACGGCGCCCTCGAAGCCCTGAACCTGTGCCTGCAGGCGGTCACCGAGCCAGGCGATCTGGTCGCCATCGAAGCCCCGGCGTTTTACGCCTGCCTGCAAGTGCTGGAACGGCTCAAGCTCAAGGCGGTGGAAATTCCCGTGCATCCGCGGGACGGTATCGACCTCGCGGTCTTGGCCCAGACCCTGGAAAAGCACCCCGTCAAAGCCTGCTGGTGCATGACCCGCTTCCAGAACCCCACCGGCGCCATTGTCCCGGAAGCCCGCAAGCGGGCATTGGTGGAGTTACTGCGCGAGCACCAGGTGCCGCTGATCGAGGACGATGTCTACGCCGAACTCTATTACGGCCAGCACGCGCCGAAACCGGCCAAGGCCTTCGACACCGAGGGTCTGGTGATGCACTGCGGTTCGTTCGCCAAGAGCCTGGCTCCGGGCTACCGGATCGGTTGGGTCGCGGCCGGGCGTTATGCGCAGAAGGTCGAACGGCTGAAGCTGATGACCTCGCTGTCACCCTCCATGCCCGCTCAGGCGGCGATTGCCGACTACCTGCAACATGGTGGCTACGACCGTCATCTGCGGCGCTTGCGCTATGCCCTGGAAGACCAGCAACGGGCCATGCTCGCTGCCATCGCCCGCTATTTTCCGGGCCAGAGCAGGGTCAGTCAGCCCCAGGGCGGCTACTTCCTGTGGGTGGAACTGCCGGAACAGCTGGATTCGCTGAAGGTGTTCAAGATGGCCCTGGCACAAGGCATCAGCATCGCGCCGGGGCCGATTTTTTCGGCGACCCGGCGCTTTGCCAACTGCATTCGCCTGAACTACGGCAGCCCATGGGATGATAATTGCGAGAAGGCGATGGAGACACTGGGGCGGATTATTCGGTCGTTGTTGTCCAACAGCGCTTAACCACTACCGACCGATGAGAGTCCGTTGTGGGAGCGAATTCATTCGCGAAGAGGCCGGACTATCCAATACAACGCCATCGCCTGAAACTTCGCTTTCGCGAATGAATTCGCTCCCACAACTCACAAGCACCCAACCCTGCTTGATCTTCAGCGCCCGCCGCCCAGATCAATAAAGGTCCCGGTGGCATACGAGGCTTTGTCCGACAGCAGCCAGACAATCGCCTCGGCCACTTCTTCAGCGGTGCCGCCGCGTTGCATGGGGATGCCCGGTTCCAGTTTGCTGACCCGTGAAGGATCGCCGCTCAAGGCGTGGAAGTCGGTGAAGATATAGCCTGGCCGCACGGCGTTGACCCGTACGCCCTCGCCCGCCAGCTCCCGGGAAAGACCTATGGTGAAGGTGTCCAGCGCGCCCTTGGAGGCGGCGTAGTCGACGTACTCACCGGGTGACCCCAGGCGTGCGGCGACCGACGACACGTTGACGATGCTGCCTCCCTGCCCGCCATGGCGCGGCAACATGCGCAGCAAGGCGTGCTTGGCGCACAGCATCGGCCCGATCACGTTGCAGGTCATGATCTTGAGCATGCGGAACTCGGACATGTCTTCCAGACGCGACGACTGGGCCACGGTCCCGGCGTTGTTGACCAAGGCAGTCACGGGCCCCAGTTCGGCATCGACCCTGGCAAACAGACGAATGATTTCGTCTTCGTTGCTGGCATCGGCCTGCACAGTGATGGCCTGGGCACCCAGCTCGCGCACTTGCGCGCAGGTGCGCTCGGCGGCCTGGTGATCGGACAGGTAATTGATGGCGATTTTATAACCTTGGCGGGCGGCAAGCAGCGCCGTGGCCGCGCCAATGCCACGGGAACCGCCAGTGATCAGGAGGACTTTTTCCATGGATAGATCTCGTAACCGTTACAGACACACAGCATAGCCAAACGGGTCAGCGGCAGAGGCAGCGCTGACCATCAGGAAGCATCGTGCCAGCGAATGGCGTTAAACACCACCGACCGGCGATGCCGGCTGCTCGCTGCTCGACAGCGTCAAGCGACGGGCTTCGCCGCTATGGATATCGGCGATAAAGCGCTGGGCAGGGAGTGGATGGCCGAGCAGATAGCCTTGCAGCGAATCACACCCCAGACGGGTGAGGAAGCTCTGCTGCTGGTCCGTTTCGACGCCTTCGGCAACGATGCGCAGGTTAAGCGCCTGCCCCATGGCGACAATTGCCGAAACGATTGCCGCGTCATCGCTGTCCTGTTCCAGATCGCGGACGAAGCCACGGTCGATTTTCAGCTCGTTGGCCGGCAGGCGCTTGAGGTACATCAGGCTCGAATAACCGGTGCCGAAATCGTCGATGGACAGGTCTACGCCCATGTCCGCCAGTTGCTGCAACACTTCCATGCTCGCGTCGGCATCGCTCATGGCGGTGGTTTCGGTAATTTCCAGGGTCAGGCAATTGGCTGGCAGCCGGTTACGCACCAGCGCCGACGCCACTGTATTGACCAGCCCCGCGTGACAGAACTGCAGCGCCGACAGGTTCACCGCGATGCGCCAGTGCACGTAACCCAGCTCATACCATTCGCGCATCTGCCGACAGGCTTCGTCCAGCACCCATTCGCCGATGGGAATGATCAACCCGGTTTTTTCCGCCAGGCCGATAAAACGGTCCGGCGCGACCAGACCCTGCTCCGGATGATTCCAACGCAACAGTGCTTCGGCGCCTACCGGCAGGCCGCTGACGGCGTCGAACTTGGGCTGGTAATACAGGCAGAAATGCTTCTCGCGCAGGGCCAGGCGCAAGTCCTGCAACAGCTGCAACTGGTTGCGCGCATCGGTATTCATTGAGGTTTCGAAGAAGCTGTAGCCGTTCTTACCCGCCGCCTTGGCGTGGTACATGGCGGCATCGGCATTCATCAGTAATTCGTGGGCGTTGAGGCCCTTGCCCGGATAAATGGCGATACCGATGCTGACCGAGACCTGCACGGTATGTTCGGCCAGGGCGAACGGCTGGCACACCACGCTGACCTGACGGGCCGCAATGGAAGCCGCATCCTCGGCATGACGCAGCTCCACCAGCAGGACGAACTCGTCACCGCCGATCCGCGCCAAGGTATCTTCATGGTGCAGGTTGCCGCGCAGGCGCGCCGCCACATCACAGAGCAACTGATCGCCGACATGATGGCCGAAGGCATCGTTGACCGGCTTGAAGCTGTCCAGGTCCATGAACATCAGGGCAAAACAGCCGCCTGTGCCGCTGACACGCTGGATCGCCTCTTCGATGCGTTGCGCCAGCAGTTCGCGGTTGGGCAGGCCGGTCAGGGTGTCGTGCAGTGCCCGGTGGGTCAGCTCACGGTTGGCCTTGCGCAGGGAGTTGGACAGCTCGGCGGTACGGGCTTCCATCCGCGCATCGAGAATCGACGCCATCAGGGTGATCGTCAACACCGCCAGGCAGGTGATCAGCACCAGGCTATAGAGGCCATCGGAGCGAATGCCGTTGATCAGTGCGCCACAGAAACTGTTGTCCGCGAAGTTCGCTGCGAGCATGCCGGTGTAATGCATGCCGACAATCGCCAGCCCCATGATCACCGCTGCCCCGCCCCGGACCAGCTTGACCCAGGGGGTTTGCTGGCGCAGGCGAAAGGCAATCCACAGCGCGGCGCCCGAGGCGACGATGGCGATGACAAACGACAGGATCAGCCACACCGGCTCGTAAGTAAGACCCGGCTCCATGCGCAAGGCGGCCATGCCGGTGTAGTGCATGGCGCTGATACCGGCCCCCATGAACAAGGCTCCCAGGACCAGCTGCAGCTTGGGCAGCTGCGGCTGGCTGACCAGCCACAGGGCAAAGCCTGAAGAAAGCATGGCAATCAGCAGCGACAGCAGAGTGATGCCCAGATCGAAACCCAGATCGATGGGCAGCTCGAAGGCCAGCATGCCGATAAAGTGCATCGACCAGATGCCCACCCCCATGGAGAACGCCCCACCGGCCATCCACCACCACGCAGCACGGCCTCGGGCCGAGGCGATGCGCCCGGCCAGATCCAGAGCGGTATAGGAGGCAAGAATGGCCACCAGAGTGGAAATCAAGACGAGGGAGGGAGAGTAGCTGCCGATCATAGTTTGGAAAGACCCACGAGGAGATGAGCCTCCATGCACGCGATAATGTGACAATTGTACAAGAGCCAAGGGACTTGTAGAGGTTTTCCTGCGGAAAATATGGCTCTTTGCCACGCCGCCCGTCGTCGCGCATTCTATCTCAACCTTCTCCCCCTCCCGGTAGCCCCTACGACGCTTAAGCCAGCCCTCCCGCCACTGCGGCAGACGCTCCCAGTACCAGGCTCACGCCGACCATCCGTCCAACTTTCTTTGTCGACGTAACACGCTTGTTGGTGCGACTGTCGAAAATCACCGTCCGGTAACGGAAATAATTGCCCCATAGCTCCCGTGAACCGATGGTGTCGTGCAGGAACCAGGCACGCGAGTCATGCACATGCTCGTCAAGCAGTGCGATCAATGCAGCCTGCGGCAAGGACTCATCAAACAGTTTCTGACGACATTGCTCGCCAATGTTCTTGATCTGCTTGTGCTCTCGCGGCTCATCATCGTCGTTGAGCAGGTTGATCGTATCCTTGAGCAGCACGTCCGCCACCCAACCTGCCGTACTGGTCTGATTGCGTCGCCAACCGTGATAGTCATGCTCGAACTCAATGGCGGCCTCGCGCATCTGCTGCTGATCGATGCTCCCCTGGTACGGCGGCGGGCAGATATAGCGCTTGAGGATCTGCAACTCATCGGGCTGACCACGGATCTTGCTGCGCTGGGCCTTGATGGCGTCGATCTCGGTCTGACGCTCGGCCTTCAACGCGGCCTGCCGGGAAGTATTAGCCTGCATGGCCAGGCCGAAAAAGGGCTGGTTGGCGTAGCTACCACGGCCATAGCGTTCAATCCGCCAACCGGTCAACCAACCCAATTGTTCGACCAGAATTTCCTCCAGGCTGCATCTCATGCGTGTGACTTCATAGCTTGCGGTCGCCGGGCAACGGGCTTCCTCATGCATTCTCAGGGTGTGACGCCAGGCATTGAAGCGTTCGATCAACTGCGCGCTGATCTCGAACTCCTGTTGCACCGCCTGACTCATCTGGCGCTGCGGCTGGATCTGCAGCAGCGCGTCCGGTAATTGCGTCACAGTAAGGGGCGCACCTGCGGCAAACGCGGCGGCATATAAGTCGTGCAAGACAATCTGCGAGAGCAATTCGCCCTGCCCTCCACGAGCCTTGCCTTGCGCACCTGGCGCGTAACCACCGCCGACGTCCGAGTGCATGCCAGGGTAAATCACCTCCCTGGCAAAATCGGGGTAATAGCCATCGGTGTAGCGAATCGAGTCCAGGGCAAAGCACAAGCGTTGCTCATGGGCCGCAACATAGTGGCGGCAAACCTTGATCAAGCCCGGAAAGCGCGCGCTGTCGGGCAGCGACTGAGTACCATCGGCCCAGTCCATATGGCCTTCGGTAAAGGGGGTGGCACGGGCACTGCCTACAGAGGCCACGGTATCAATCAGGCCCAGGAACTCGATGTTCAGAGGAATACCCAACACCTGCTGCTGAGGAATCACCGCGTCGCTTGAAGTCAGGAGCAATTCGCTCAACCAACTGACAAATGTCCGCGCCTGGGCCGCACCGCGGGAAAAGCCATAGATATAGAGCCTGATCTGCGCGGGTGCGGATTGACCGGCTACCCGGCGGGCCCGCAATGGCTTGAGCAGCGATACCAGCGCCCGGCGCCGCCGTCCCTTGCCCAGCGCCGTCAGCGGCCAGGTGGTCGCCATGGCACGGAGCTTTTCCTGCAAGATCGCTGTCGGCACAGACTGCTCGGTCAAGGTGACTGTCAGGGCATCGACCAATTGCAGTAACGCCCAGTTGATCCGGTCTTCACCCCGATTGGCGAAGGCCATGCCCAGGGTAGTGAAGTCCAGCTCGCCGATCTCCGGAAAAGGAGCGCCGACGCCGGGGATGTAACAAGCGAAGCAACCATCCTGCGGCTCTGCCAGGGTGGCGTGGTACAGACGGGCGATGTTGGTCGGACACGGTGGCGCGGCCTGACGGGTATCGTAGGTTTCGTTATGCCGGGTGCCATCGAAGAAAACACTGATATGCAGATTATGCGGCGCCAGTGATTCGTCCGCCGAGCCAACCTCGCCCACTTGTTTATAGTAATTTGCCATTATCTGTTGCGGTTCAACAGACAATCGTCCTTCACGAGGGAAAGGTGCCGGTGCATAAACCGGCTCGTTAACACATGTTTTATACATACAACCAGAAATCCTTCATTCCGACACTAGTTTGAGTCGGGTGCTACAGATGGATACCGCTTAATGGCCTAGCATCTTTCAGACATGCATGCAGGAACGCAGCGCCCGCCAGCGAACACAAACAAGCCTCAAGATAGAGGCTTGATCGTCAATCGAAGCGTACGGATTAGTCCTTGAAGGACCGCCTTGATAATGGGCAGTCGTCAGATAAAGTAAATTGCCATGTTATCGCAGTAGATTAGTCACAAGAGTTAAGATGTGCTTCACACCCGGTAACGGTGAATTATCTCGAGCAACTAATCCATAGCCATACTGACATTTAGGAAAACTCTTCTAAATTGTCGGAATAGTCCTACAAGCTAGTGGGTAACTTGTGAAGGCATAACCAACCATTTGAATTGATGCCAACGGGTTTACCCCCATAACAGAGTAAACCGGCTTATTCAGCCCTAGCCACGGTGCGAAGATGTTCCGCCCGCCCCGCCGCTCTCGAGAAAAATCTGCCTGGGCAACTTGAACCCCCGCAGCTTGAGCAACGCCAACGGCCCCGCACCCAGCTCGGTGCGCAGATGCCAAGTCAGGTTCAGGCCGTCGGGGGCGGTGATTTCCACGCGGTAGCGGCTGTCGCCGTCGTCCAGTGTGGTCACCTTGGCTTTTTCCAACAGGCGAATCAGGCCCCAGGTACCGGCGAAGTCGCCGTACAGGCGTTCGCTGGCCTTGACGCTGGTCCAGGTCAGCATCGCCCCTGGGTGATCGCCGCGCCCCGGCCAGTTGAAGCGTTGCCAGAATTCGCGCTGGTTGAAGTAGTGGTGCTTTTCGCCATTGAGCACGAAGGTGGTGTTGACGATGTCCCGCACCGGCTTGCCCTGCAGCTCGAAACTCAGGCCCATGCCGCCGTCGGTGTAGAGCACGTCGGCCAGTTCGCCGAGCTGGTTGATGGCCTTGAGAAACTGCGGGTTCAGGCGCAAACCCTGGCTATGGCGCGGGTCGGCGACCCAGCGATTGCCTTCCTTGCGCACCACCCCACTTAACTGCTGTTGCAGAAACTGCTCGATGCGCCCGGAGTCGGCACGGATCAGTTGCCCGAGCATGGGCAACGAGGCGTCGCTGTTGGTGGCGGCGAAGGGATAGCGGCTGGCGAAAGCAGTGTTCCAGTGGTCGACGATTGCCCGCTGCCATTGCTGGTTAAGCGCCCGCGCCGAAGGTTGCAGCACGTGCTGCCAGGCCTGGTCCAGGGGCTGGACGAACAGGGTCTGGCCAATCGTGCCCCACTCGGCGCCGAGGCTGGCGGCGATCAGGTTGGCGTAGGCCTGGGTGTCGGTCAGCTCGACGCTATTGCCCTGAAACACGTTCTGCGCCAGGGCCTGGCTGATGGCCTGAGGATCGGTTGCCTGACTGATCTGTTGCAGCTTCAGGCGGACCCGCGTCACTTGAGTGAGGAAGGCTTGCAGGCTCAGGCTGGCGTTGCCTTTGTTTTCCGGGTCGGTGCCCAGCAGGGCCAGCAAGGGGCCGAAGGTGGCGTCCAGCGGGCCGCTCGGGCCTTGGCCCAGTTGATCGATGGCGGTTGTTTTGTCCTGGCTGATCAACTTTTGTGCGGAGTTAATGAGAGAGTCGGCCAAGGCCTGACTGCGAGTCCCCGCACGGCCTTGGTAGGCCAGGGCATTGACCAGGGCAATCAGCGGCGACTGACGCACATCGCTCATCATCGTCAGTTGGTCGATGACTTCACCGAGGCTATCGGTCCGGTGCCAGCGCAGGCTATTGAGAAAATCCAGCCAGACGCCGCTGTAGTCCTGAAAATAGCGCTCGGTGAGGCGCTGCTTGAGCATCGCCGGGGTCAACTCCACCGCCAGTTCGCCGGGCGCATCACTGAGCACCCAGTCGATTTCCTCACGCCGCGCCTCGGCAATCTCATCGATGGAGCGACGCACCTGACCTTCCCAGGCCTGACGGGTAAACACGCCCGGCACATTGGCCGTGGTGGAAAACAGCGTCCAGGCCTCGGCATCGCCGACCATCTGCCGCAGATTCAGGTCGGGAAATTGATTGGCGCTGCGGTCGAGCACCTGCTGGTACAAGGCGGCCTCGGCATTGCGCTGCCCCAGTTGGCCGATAAGGATCTGCCGGACCTTGGCAATCAGCACGGGATCGGCATCGATGCGCCAGTCCGGATGGGCGGGTAATTGTTCGACGTAGAACTGCCAGAGATTGGGTTTAAGTCCATCGCGCACCGGCGCACTGTCACTCATGGCTTTGATCAAAAATGCGGGATCGGCTTTGTGCGGCTGCGCCAACATCAAATAGGCCTTGAGCGGCTCATAGGCATGCCGCGCTGCTTCGGCCCGCTCCGGACTGCCGGGTTTAAGCGCGACCAACTCACTCAACTGGCCTTGCAGATGGGCGACCATGGGGTCGCGGATCAGCCGGGAATTGGCCTCGACATAACGCGGCCACAGGGCGTCGAGAAGGATGTCGTTTTTACTGAGGCCGAAGCGCAAGTGCCAGGGCACGCCGTTTTGTGCGCGGTAGTCCAGGCGCGCGACTTCGTGGGCCAGGTTATGGAGGGCCAGGATTTGCTCGTGCGGGGTTTGCGCCTGTTGCAGAGAGGTCAGGGTGTTTTGCTCTTGGAGGATAAGCGCACGGTTGCCGTTGAAGGACAGGAGCAGGCCGATGGTGCCGATTAGCGCCGACGCCATGAACACGGCATAAACCATCCGGGTAACAGGCCAACCGAGGCGACGGCCTTTACCGCCGCGCTCGCCGAGCACGCCCTGCCAGGCCGCGTCCGCGCACCAATGGTTACTCTGCAGATCCTGCGCTTGAGCGGCGGGCAACGGCAGGCTGAACCACAGGCCGCGCAGGGGCAAACCGTAGGCGAACTCGCCGAGCAGCGGCGTCAGGACCTTGCGCCACCGAGCAATGCCTTCCACGTGCAAATCACGGGACAGGCGCGTCAAAAAGTCATGGGTGATCTTGACCTTCATCTGCTTCCAGCCAAGCTGACGCAGCGGGTCCACCAGTTGCGTGAGGCTGTCTTCCAATTGCTGCGCGGTAAAGCGTGCCGCCAGGCTTACGCCCACCGGCTGGGTGTCACGCCCGGTCTGCGGCGACAGACTGGCACAGACCTGCCACAGATGGATCGGCAACTGCCAGTGCAGCGAGCGCGCCAGATCCTGCAGGCGGCGCACGCCCTGACTCATCGCCGCCGCATCGCTGCTGCGGGTCTTGTCCAGCGCCCAGATCACCCCGTCCAGCGCCCGCCAGCGACTCAGGCCCTGCCACTGCTCGGCAAAGGTGACCTTCAATTCATCCTGCGCTCGGCCGCCCCACAGCAATACGCTGTGCTGGCCTTCCAGCCAGTGCTTGTCGGTCAGGCCGGGGGCGATGGCTTCGACGTGTTCGGGTTTGCCGACCACCAGCAGCAACCGTACCTTGTAGCGCCAGAGAGGGCCGTAGTGTTCGCGCAGATAAGCACGCGCCTTCATCCCTGGGTTTGGCTCTGCGGACTTGGACTTTGCTGGCGCCAGTTCAAGCACATCGTCTGCAGGCCCCGGCGAATACCCCGAACGCCCCACCTGCCGCCCCAACCAATGATAACCGCCCAGGAACATAACCGTGACCAGCGTCGTCACCGTGATCGCCCACAACCAAAACGCGTGTTGATCAGTGCCAGTGCGCATCCCCAGCCGCTCGGGGAACTGCCACACAGCTAGCCCCAGGGCCCCGCCCAGCAACAAAAGCGCGACAGCTACAGCCCCTATGCTCACAGAGCGTCGAAATTGCATATTGAGTTTCCTACCTGGAAAGCGGTGGTGCAGGCATTACGACCGTGCACCAGAGCCCTGCCTCAACCGAGGGCTCGCCGCTGAAAATGAATTGCGGCCCGACGCCGCGTTGAAGGTTCTGCGTGGCAGCGGCAATGGCCAGCCACGGGGAGACGTGTCCCGGATGACCCAGCAGAGCATCCAGATCACAGAGTCCTTGTTTAGGCTTCGACGGCAGTCCCAGGTCGGTCAGGATCACGGGTATTGATGCATCACGCTGCCGGTCGATGCCGACTTGCCAGACCTGCTCAATGGACTTCGCTTCCACCGGCACCCAATCCAGGGCCTGACGCGTGGCATAGAGCAGTGACGATTCGGTGTCAGGCTCACGCGCCTGCTCAGGGCGATGCAGGTAAGCCAACGGCGGCAAGGTCGTTTGCGTCAGTCGGTTACCGAATAACAACCCGACTGCCGCTTCGGCCGTGCCAGTGGGCTGTGACGGGGCAATTTGCAGTGCCACCACCATCAATAGCGCCTGATCAGTAATACGCTGGTCCAGCCATTGATCCACCGCAGATAAGCCGTCGCCGTCGATGAATTCGCACGATTGACGAATGCTGGAATCAAACCATGCCTTTTCCCATAGCCTGCGTAGTTCGTTCCTCTGTAAAGGACTATCGACATCCAGCAACAGCGTTAGCGGCTGATTGTGAGGTAATGGCGCCAGCGCTTGCGCCATATCTCCAAGCACCTCTCCCAATACCCGACATAGCATCGCCTCAACGGTCTCATCGCTCCTCGCTGGCAAACGACTGTGCAGCGTTGTTTCACCTTGCGAGGATGGCTGGGTCTTAATGGCCTGGTTCTTGTTCAACAGCGAATCAAGTTGAGCGGCAGGTTGAACGTATGGTTCTCGCAACGCTGTGTACAGGCTCATGCCCAAGACCTGCTGAGAACGTCGGCCACGACGAATCCTGCGCGTCAAGTCCTCTTGGCGAGCTTCATCCCAACCGTCCGCAACGCTTTGTTGGCCGATATATCCGGCTAATCGCACAAAACCCAGCACGCCCCAGATAGCCATGGGCACGCCGAAAACCATCTTCCAGAAGCTGGATGGCTGCTGATCTAAGGATTGAGTGCTGAACAGAACTCCCGCTGCCATCCCAATCAGCAAGAACAACGGCAATAACCCCAGCCAAAGCCAGATGCGAGGTCGTGAGGACCGCAATGCCGTCGCAGGAACTTTATCCAATCTGACTGGCATGACTAACTCGCTCGGGGCAGTGACGAAATCAACGTACAGCCGCACGCACAGCTATGCCCATGAAAAGCCACTGGCATGCCATTGTCCTTGAAAGTCGGATGTCCTTCCGCAATCACTGTTCGACCATGGGTCGGGCATTCCACCGGATCGCCCTTGCGAGCTACGCCGATACCGTCGAATTTCATGGCCCTAGAGCCAGAAAGGACTTTGCCGTCACTTGTTGTTTTGTCATCTATTCGAATGACACCCTTCATATAGGGATGCTCCGTATATAAAATGAATTTAAGTGGATTGATTGTCACTAATTACAACAATCAATTAACCTTTCGCCACTCTATGGAAAAATCCATATTTTGATTATTTAATTCGTGCATAGCACATTCTTCTGTTCTCCCTGTTAAAAATTCCCGCCAGCTAACGACTTTTGTCAAAGCCCCATTTTTTTTGCGCCCCTAGTTAAATTTACGAGCAACATTAAAAACTCCTCCCCTATAAAAACACTTATTCACCCTTCGCAATTGACAGATGGATTATATGTTGAATAACCTCCACCCCTACTGCAGAGCTACTATCTTCAATACGAGGAAGCTCTCGATGCTTATCTTGGTTATTACTTGTTTTAGCCTCTAAATAACCGCCCCCTTCAACTATGTAAACAGGAGAAAAACAATATGGATCTACGTCAATGCCTGTAGAGTATTTCGCTAAGGATACAAAAATACTTTTTTTCAGTTCCTCACCGTCTACGGTCTCACATAGTGAGTGGGAAGACATCATGTCAAAAATGAGAAGGGGTCGTTGACTCAAACCTTCAATAGTGACGCTCTTCCCAAGATGGATTTTTTGAATCCGTCGTTCTTCAAATGGTGTCTTCAAATCTATTACCCAACCGACATTATCGTGAGATGTACATTCACAATCACAGGCAATGAGAAATGCTCCTGGCCTTTTACGATTCCACATCACTGCCGCTTTTCGTGTTTCGCACGAAAGCAATATTTCGCGACCATATTCACCAATATCCGCTGTGCACTCT
Organism: Pseudomonas sp. JUb42; assembly: GCF_024807945.1. GTDB lineage: Bacteria > Pseudomonadota > Gammaproteobacteria > Pseudomonadales > Pseudomonadaceae > Aquipseudomonas. The sequence continues at coordinate 332,429 of NZ_JANUFD010000006.1, forward strand.
CCGAAATGATTGCAATTAGCAACATCCCGCGCGAGCGACGAATAAAATGGCTGCCGAAAATCATCAGCCCCGACAAGTTCCACATAGAACAACAAGCCAAAGGCAATAACTAAAACATTTCTAACCAACAGACTGCACCCTCGATTACTTATTAGGTTTCATGAGCAAAAACCATCTGAAACCCCCAACAAACTTAGCGATTCAATTGGCGCGCTAAACCACAACCTGCTCACTTAGAATCTATTCTATTACATTGCATCCACATAACAATCGGCCCTTTCTTTGAGGAGTATAATATTTTGCAAAACCCAGCCATCGAGGTCATCACCTCAACGTCGTCACCATTTATCAAATACATATTACTTGAATTTTGAATAGTAGGTTCTGTATCTCCCCCGTATAGAAAAGCTTTTCCGTTGACGACACCCTTAATCACTAACGATGATTTGACAGCCTGAAAAATTGGCGACCGCAAGGCATTCTTGATTGACTCCCTATTTTTATAGGGATAAACGTAAGTGGAGCCACCCTCAGAGTTTACAAAGTCCCCTCCAATATCAAAATAACTAGAAAGTTTCTCGTCCCTAAGCAACCTTTGCTCCCGACTTCTGAACACACTCACATCATAAATATCACCTACCGACTCCCACGCGCTTGGTTTATCCATGCTGTGAATGACAAATAAAAGCTCTTCTGCCTCACCTTCAATGGACTGTAAAAAAACATCATTTATCCGCCCCTTGGTCCCTGCATATGGAAATTCATAAATAAGCTCTAGCCTTCCGGATTCAGGCGCTGAATACATGGATATTTTGTGAGAGACAGCAGATATTTTTCCTCCTGTATTGTCATCCGCCTCCATGTGAAAAAAGCATGCTACTACGCCATTTATAGCTACCGATCGATAGGCTTCTTTCAGACCTAACTCACTGCATGCACGATCATCTGCAAGTGCAACCGAAAACAAGCAATAACAAAACAGAGGCAGCATAAACTTAATCATTTCTAGAACACCCGCTTCGGAAATGGCGATTAAATATAGGAGAAATCTCTCGTTTGAATCGTTGTCGCTCAGACAGTCCTTCCAATCCGGTATTTATCGGCCGTGTTACCGCAATGACTGCGGCATCTCCAGAAAGTGAAATGTTTTCAGCAATAGTCGCTATATTCCTACTCTTCCAGAACCACAAAGCGGTCTCTATGGCCACTGAAAAATCAGTTTCTAAAAGCTCAGGATTGGAGTCAATTGGAAGGCCAGTTTCTTTTGCACACTTCTTATATGTCTCATAATGCGTAAGATGGATCAGCCCCCGCCCGCGAAAATCTTTCCCCGGTTGCTCTTTACTCCCGAAGCAATGTTCGCCGTAGGCCGCATCATTTCCAATCAGGTTTTCATCAATCCATATTAGCTTTTCCGATTCGTTCGCAAATGTAATTCCTTTCCTAGCAAAACCTGCGTTAATTGCGGTCGGCGCCATTCTGTAAAGCTTTGCGGATGTATAAGTCCTTCTTGAATAATTCAAGGACTCTCGGAGATATACAAAACCACCGGTCTCTTTTTTTGCTTGTGCTAAAAGATGCTTAATCTGATCACAGCTATCCACATCATATTTTCTAAACAGCTGCCCAGAGGCTTCTACCATTGAGTTAATGAAGGATTCCGCCACTTTATCACCACATATCTCCTCAAAAAACTCTTTGGTCAAATGTATAACAGAACTGCATTTTTTGCATATTGAACTCGCGTATGTATTTCCCATAAACTTACTACTCATTCCTAGCGGGTGAAAGTGGTACACCTTCCCGCTCTCTTGCAACCCAACCTTCTCTGCCACCTCACTCCACCAACCCAATTGCTTGATCCGGTCTTTCTCCGCCAGCCAATTCAAGTTCGGCGTCGAGCCGCTATGCCCGAGCAGTTCATCCAGGGCATCCCACTTCTTCGGTGTGTGGTACCACTCGCTTTCAGAGTGGAAGATCAGTTGCGAGATGGATTGCGCATGGGCCGGCAGGCTGAGTGCCGCGCGCAATTCCGGAGCGGTGATCTGACCGTCGCGGTTGCGGTCGATGATGTCGTACAGACGTTCCTTGATCGGTCCTTTGTCTCCCGCGTCGGCGATTGGGCCAAAGCGTTCGAGTTGAACATCGTCAAAGCGATTGGCGATGCGCAGGTAAGACGCCAGCATGAGTCGTGGAGGATCGAAGTTGAACAGGGCGTCATAACCGTCCCACTCCCATGGGCTGACCCAAGGTGTGACGCCGACCTCTTCGCATATCCAGCCATCGAGCAAGGTGTTATTGGCGTCGTGCAGCAGGCCGTCGAGGCGATACCAGTTGCAGGTCTTGCGATCCCACGCAGCGGGGACGGTGATCTTGCGTTCGGCGGGTAAGCCATCGAGCAGACTTTTGGGAACCTGCAGGTCGGCGTCGCTCGGAGTGCTGGCGGCGCTGAGCGTGGGTGGATATTGAGGGCTGAAGTGCTCTTGATGGGCGACGACAGGCGTGCCCTTGGCAAGCTTCAGCCAGGTCTTGCTGGTGGCGGGTAGACGTTGCGCCCAAGCGCGGCTGTTCTTGATGAAGACTTCGACGTCATCGCCGCTGAATACCTCCAGGTGCAGCTTTCTTTCCGGCTGCTGCGCGCCCTGGTCTTGATACAGGCCGATATGGCCGATCAGATCCCCGGCCTTGATGGGGACAGGCTGGTCGAGAACGACTACTTGATCCTGCGCCAAGGGTTCCTGTTTGCCTTGCAGCGACGGGTAGTGCACGTACTGGTTGATGTGCTCCAGTTTGCGGAAGGCGCCTTCACCGCTGACCGTGACCTCCGTGCCGTTGGGCAGCGCCCCCAGGACTTCGACTTCTTTGCCAAACCGGTCACGGCTGCGCGGTTCGGCGCGGATATTCAGTTTCGTTGCACAGTGAATTCGGTACTGGCCGCCAGCGATGGGGCGTAAGTAATCGGCCGAGATATAGCCGCGCAGGGCACCCTCGGCATCCTTCAGGTAGTCCGGGCCTGAGGTGCTTTCCAGCTTGCGGAAATTCCCCTCGCCGCTGACCGTAACCTGACTGCCTCGTAGCGCCAGATCGAGAATGGGGCCCGTTGGGCCATGAGCCCGGACGTTCAGGCCTTGTTGGTCCGGGTAACGGATATGCATGTCGTTGACGTCCTGCTTGACGTAACGGGTGGCCCCTTCGGACCAGAACGGCGGGCGTGCGATGGTTTCGTCGCCCTCGTATACCGCCCAGTCCTGCAGATGCATGTACAGGCTGTAGAAGATCAGGCTGGGTGGTTCGACCTCGCTGCTTTCGACTTTCGGCAACTGGAGGCGATGGCGGACCAGCACAAAGTTGCGCGAGAAGGGTTTGTTGACGGTGATGTTGTTGACCCAGTACATCGTGGTCGGCGAATGCCGGTCAATGCGGTATGCCACCACTTCACCATCAGCCAAACAGTGGACACTGGATTGATCCAGCGTGTCGGCCGTGCCGCCGTCGAAATGGATACCGCCATGCCAGAGGCCGCTGGCGCCCAACGGATAGAAACCTGCCACTGCCTTGGCCAGATGGGTCAGTTGCTGCAATGGATTGCGGTTGTCTTTGAACGGGTGGCTCCAGTTCTTTACCACCGGCACGGCATTGGCGCGGACCTCGGACAGCAACGGCGAAAGGATGGGCAGCGCGTCTAGTGTTGGCGAGAACGGGTCGTAGGGTTGTTTGAACCGCAAGAAGTCGGGGGCGTAATTGACCATGGTGTGTTTTGCTCCTTGTGCAATGGCTTTAGCCAGAGAAGTCCGTGAGCCCCAAGGACTCGATCTCTTGTTTGGTGAGTTGAGGTGCTTGTGGCATACCCAGTGGCTGACTGGCTGCGCCGCTGTATTGGAAAACTGCGGATTTAACGAGGTAATCCCCCACCGTCCCCGACTCAATCTTGTTCGGATCAATGCTGATGTAGCTGCCGCCGCCGTTAAGGACGATCTTCTTCTTGGCGGTGATATGGATCTCATCTTCGGTGCTGATGATCTGTAAACCCTGCCGCGCCAGCAGTTCCAGGCTGTCGTTCTGCGCCTGCACTTTCACCGGGCCCTGATTGGCAATCAGCTTGATACCCAGCTTGCGCACGAACAGGCTCAGGCCTTCGCCGACGCCGATAAACAGGCGCTTGACCACGCTGATATCGGTCTGGTGACCGGCGTTGAGCATCAGGTTTTTCCGTGCCGTCAGTTGCAGGTGCTGGCCGCTGGTCAGAGCGATGCCTTGGGGGGCGCTGAGCAGCAGGACGGCGGATTTGAGTTGATCCAGGTCCTGTTTGAGCAGGTTGAGTTGCGCCTGTACATCGGCGGGATCGGCCTGGCTGGCCTGGGCATCTTTGGACAGGTCTTGCAGTTGCTCGCCCGCGTCTTGCAGACGTGTGACGGCGTCGGCCATGTCGAGGACCTGGCCTTGCGCCTTGGCCTGTTCATCGGCACTGATAAACACACCCTTGCCGCCACGTATCGCCCCCCAGCCATCGCTGCGCAGTTCAAACCCTTCACCACGTTTCTTCTTCTCGGCATCAACCAGATGCCCCAGATTCAACTGGCTCTTGCCGCCGTACTCGGTGCTGAGCTTGACGTGTTCTTCACCCCGGCGGTCTTCCATGCGCAGTTTGTTGTTGGCCGGCGTGCGCAGGACGTTGCGGGTGTAGTCGCGTTTGCCCAGGGTGACGTGGTCGGGGTGTTTATTGTCGTGCAGGGCGTAGGCGATGTAGGGGCGGTCGATATCGCCTTGTTCGAAGGCCACGGCCACTTCTGTGCCGCAGATCAGCGGCAGGTGCAGACCATGCGTGTCACCGGCGTAGGGCCGGGCCAGGCGCAGCCACATGCTTTCCCAACCGGGTTTCCAGGTGTCGCGGTCGAACAGGAAGTTGACCTTGTAGCGGCCTTCCATATCGATATGGCCGTAGGGGTCATTGGCGCGCGTGCTGGCGACTCGTGCCGGCACGGTGCCGGCGATTTGGGGTTTGGGCAGCAGCGGTGGGCGAAAGCAGATGTCTTCGGCATAGGGCATGGCCTGGAAGGTCACTTCCAGGCTGCGGTCGCGGGCGGCGGTGAGTTTTACCTGGGTAATCACTGCGCCGGGCTTGAAGGCGTCGAGGGCGTTGTCGGTGATCTTGAGGATCTGCGCCGGGGCCAGGGTCGCCAGGCTGCTGATGCCGCTGAGGCGGGCCTGGTCGTTGAGGTAGCGTTCGTGACGCAGGCGCGCATAGAAGAAGCCGCTTTCACTTTGCAGGTCTTCGTCCTTGGCCAGTTTGTCGCCGAGCACGCTGTAGGGTTCACCGTAGTGATAGGCCTCACCGTAGGTGGTGGGGTCGCCTCGGGTCTGGTCCACTTCGCCATCAAGCCAGGCACGGGCATCGCGGTGATGGTAGGCGCGGAAGTTGATGGTTTTTTCGACGACCTGATGCTGGGTCTGCAGAGCCCAAACGCTGTCCTGGCCGCTGTCGCTGAGGCCGGACGATGGCAGGTTCGGCAACTCGATACGCGGCCTGATGTAGTGACGCTGGTCATCGTGGAACTCCACCACGTCGATCTTCAGGCGCTCGTCACGGGTGAGGCGATACCAGATGCCCACCTCGGCCAGCAGACGCGAAATAAAGGCCAGGTCGCTTTCGTTGTATTGCATGACCTGGTCGCGCCGTGGGTAGTCGCGCACCAGGCTGAAGAGAAAGTCCTGGCCCTCGAAATCGTGACGGCTGCGCAGGACGCTTTCAACGATCTGCGGCACGGACTGCTGTTGGTAGATGCGAAACTGTTTGCCCTTGCCCAGCAAGGCCAGGCGAGGTTGCAAGGTGACTTCATAGCGGGCTTCGTCGCGGGAACTGGACAGGCGTTTGAAGTCCGTGATCATGCCGTGCAGGGTGCGCAGGGGCGCTTCGGGCACGATGTCGGACGAGCTAAGCCGTTTTTTCGTAAACGTGGCAGGCATCCGGTGCAGAGTGAAATCGGCGCGTTTGCCGAGGATGCGGTCCACGGCGATGTCCTGCTCGGGGCAGGTGAATTCCACAACATATTTATAGGGTTCGCTCAACCGCTCCGTGCCGGTGAAGGCGAGGATGTCGAGGTTGGCGTCGAGGCCTCTGACGCGGAGTTTGTGGCGGGTGTGGTCGAAGAACACCTTGAGTGGGCTGGCCATGATCAGAGCCCCTTCAAACACGTGCCGAAGGACACATCCAGATGATCCACCAATAACTCAGTTATTTTCTTCATATGACTAACATCCTCATCTCACCTAAAAATTCGCCATTGCTGTGCCGAAAATAGAGAAGCTCGCAGGCCAACTGCAGGAGTCAACAACGAGAAGAACGTCTTAAATCCACGATGGCAAAGCGATGAAGCCGGACACGTAGGCACAGCTCATATATCAGACACCGAACACTGAGTTATCCTTCATCGCGAGTCCATACCACAAAGCAACTTTGGGAAAAATCGCCGACAACATCGGAAATATCCTACGCGCAAACTTCAAACTCTATTCCAACTAACAAAAACCAGCTCCGTTTAACGAACATAAATATTGTTTAATAGAGATAAGTCAGCACCAAGCTGGAAACATTGAAGTCCAAGCTCATTAGCAGGAGTTGGAAGTAATATCGCACTTACATACCCAGCGACGCATTGCACGCCGCCAGGCCCCAATCAACCAGTCAATCCTTGAGCTGCAACCCCTGCCCGGCGTCCCAACCGCCGCCCAGCGCCGCAATCAGCTGCACGCTGGCCACCAGGCGGCTTTGCAGCAACGTCAGCACACTGCGTTCATTGCTCAGGGCCGTGGTCTGTACGTTGACCACATCCAGGTAGCCGATCAGCCCGCTCTTGTACTGGTTGTTGGTCAGGCGCAGGGATTCCCGGGCTGAATCAAGTGCCTCAGCGCGCACCACGGCTTCGTCGGCGTAAACCTTGAGCTGCACGCGGTAGTTCTCCACTTCCTGGAAGCCGTTGAGCACGGCTTGACGGTATTGCGCGACGGTCTGGTCGTACACCGCTTCAGTGCGGTCGACCTCGGCCGAGCGCTGACCACCGTCGAACAGGGTCGTGGCCAGTTGCGGCCCTACGGACCAGAAGCGGTTCGGCAGGGTCAGCCAGTTGCTGAAGGTACTGCTGCTGTAGCCGCCGCTGAGGCTGAGGGTGAAGTCCGGGTAGTAGGCGGCCTTGGCCACGCCGATATTAGCGTTGGCGGCCATGACTGAACGTTCGGCGGCGGCGATGTCCGGGCGGCGTTCCAGCAGTTGTGACGGCACTGACGCCGGGATTTGCGGCAGCGCGGGAATGGACGTGGTCGGCGCCAGGCTGAACTCGGACGGCGCCTTGCCCATCAGCACGGCGATGGCGTTTTCATACTGGGCGCGCTGCCATTGCAGGTCGATCAGGTCGGCCTGGGTGCTTTTCAACTGGGTCTGGGCCTGGGCGATGGCATCGCGGGCGGAGATACCGGCGCGGTACTGGTTTTGGGTCAGCTTCAGGGAGCGCTCATAGGCGTCCACTGTGGCTTCGAGCAGGCGTTTCTGTTCGTCGATCACCCGCAGTTGCAGGTAGTTCTGCACCAGTTCCGATTGCAGGCTCAGCTGCATCGACGCCAGGTCGGCGAGGCTGGCCTGGGCACTGGCGGTGTCGGCTTCCAGGCCGCGACGCAGCTTGCCCCAGATGTCCGCTTCCCAACTGACGCCCAGTTGGGTGTTGTAGGTATCGCGAATACCGCTGCTCGAGCTGCTCAGGCTGGAACTGCTGCTGCCGGTGCCCTGGCTGGAGCGGGTCTTGCCGGCGGACAGGTCGACCGTCGGGAAAAACGCCCCGCGGGCGCTGCGCACCAGGGCACGAGCCTGGCGGTACTGGGCCTCGTACTGGGCCACGGTCTGGTTGGAGCTGTTGAGGGTTTCGACCAGGCCATTGAGCTGGCTGTCGCCGTAGATTTCCCACCAGGCGCCACGGGCGAAGGCATCGGCAGGCTTGGCCTGGCTCCAGCCTTCGGCGTTCTTGAACTGCGCAGGCGTGGTCACGTCCGGCTTGTGATAGTCAGGCCCTACCGCGCAGCCACCGAGCAGCGCCACGCACAGCGCCAACTGCAAGGTACGCAGCGGCCATGGATTGAGGGTTTTGGCAGTCAGGTGAGCGGTCATAGCGGAGTGTCCAGAGCGGCATCGGTGCGTACGCCACGCCATTGATTGACGCGATGGCGCAGACGGTCGAGATAGAGGTAGACCACCGGGGTGGTGTAAAGCGTAAGGACCTGGCTGAAGACCAGCCCGCCGATAATGGTCAGGCCCAGGGGGCGACGCATTTCCGCACCTTCGGCACTGCTCAGCAACAGCGGCAAGGCGCCGAGGATCGCTGCCATGGTAGTCATCAGGATCGGCCGCAGGCGCTGCAGGCAGGCGCTGCGGATGGACTCCAGCGGGCTCATGCCTTCGGTGCGTTCCAGCACCAGGGCCAGGTCGATCATCATGATCGCGTTTTTCTTCACCACACCGATCAGCAGGAACAGTCCGAGCAGGGAAATCAGGCTGAACTGCCCGCCCAGCAGGTAGATGCTCAGCAGCGCGCCGACGCCGGCCGACGGCAGGGTCGAGAGGATGGTCAGCGGGTGGATGTAGCTTTCATACAGCACACCCAGCACCAGGTAGACCACCAGCAACGCGCCAAGAATCATGAACGGCTGGGCCTTCTGGGTCGCAGCGAAGGCGTCGGCCGTGCCAGCCATCTTGGCGATCACATCGCTGGGCAGGCCGACACTGGCAACTGCCCGCTCGATGGCTGCCGTGGCTTTCTCCAGTTCCACACCGTCGGCCAGGTCGAAAGAGATGGTTTCCGAGGCGAACTGGCCGTCGTGAGTCACACGGTCATCCTGCAGGGTGTTCTCGTAGCGGGCGATGGCTGACAGCGGTACTCGGGCACCGGTGGAGGTGATGACCTGCACCTGATTGAGGGTCACCGGGTCCTGGGCATACTTGGGATTGACCTCCATCACCACCTTGTACTGGTTCAGGCTTTCATAGATGGTTGCCACCTGGCGCTGGCTGTAGGCGTTATTGAGCACGGCGGTCACCGCGCTCATGTCGATACCCAGACGCTTGGCCGTGTCGCGGTCGACCTTCAGGGTGATTTGCTGGGCGCCACGCCCTTCCCGTCCGTCAATGGCCGTGAGCTCCGGCGTGGCCTTGAGCGCCGCCAGCACCTTCGGATACCACTCGCGCAACAGGCCAAGGTCACCGCTCTGCAGGATGTACTGATATTGCGAAGTGGTCTGCTCGCGACCGCCACCCAGTTGCAGGTCCTGGTCCGGCTGCAGGAATACCCGCCCGCCCGGCACCGGCGGCATGTTCTTGCGCAGACGATCGACCACTTCGGTGGCAGAAATCTTGCGTTCCTGAATCGGCTTGAGGCGCACGATCATAAAGGCGTTATTGGTGCCGCCGTTGCCGCCAATGAAACCGGCAACGCTTTCCACTGCCGGGTCAGCGAGGATTGCCCGGCGGAAGGTCTCCATTTTCGGCTGCATGACCGAAAATGACAGGCCGTCATCGCCACGGACGAAGCCCATCAACTGGCCGGTATCCTGCTGCGGCAGAAAGGTCTTGGGCACTACGACATACAGAGCGATGTTGAGCCCGATGGTGGCGAACAACGTCAGCAAGGTCAGGAGCTGATGGCGCAGCACCCAGCCCAGACTGCGGTCATAGACCACGACCATGCGGTCGTTGGCCTTGCGGCTCCAGCGTTGCAGGGTGGTTTCCTGCTGCGGTACGTGGGGTTTGAGCCAGCGGGCGCAGAGCATCGGTGTCAGGGTCAGGGACACCACGAGGGAGACAACGATCGCCACCGAAAGCGTAATGGCGAACTCGCGAAACAGCATCTGCACCAACCCGCCCATGAACAGGATCGAGAGGAACACCACCACCAGCGACAGGTTCATCGCCAGCAGCGTAAAACCCACTTCCTTGGCCCCGAGAAACGCTGCCTCCATCGGCGGGACACCGTCGTCGATATGCCGGGAGATGTTCTCCAGCACGACAATGGCATCGTCCACCACCAACCCCGTGGCCAGAATCAGCGCCATCAGTGACAGGTTATTCAGGGAAAAGCCGTACAGGTACATGACTGCGAAGGTGCCTACCAGAGACACCGGCACCGCCAGCGTCGGAATCAGCGAGGCGCGCAGACTGCCGAGGAACAGGAATACCACGATGATCACCAGCACCACGGCGATCAGCAGGGTCATTTCCGCTTCATGCAGTGTCGCCTTGATCACCGGCGATCGGTCCATCGCCAGGTCGAGCTTGACGTTGGACGGCAGCAGCGACTGTAACGCTGGCAACTGCGCCTTGATCTGTGCAACGGTCTCGATGATGTTGGCCCCGGCCTGGCGGTTGATCACCAGCAGCACAGCGGCCTTGTCGTTGAAGAAGCCGCTGTTGTAGCGGTCTTCCACGGCATCGCTGACCTTGGCCACGTCCTTCAGGCGCAGGGCCGCGCCGTTCTGGTAGGCAATGATCAGCGGCTCGTAGTCCTTGGCCTTGCTCAACTGGTCGTTGGCCTGAATCTGCCAGTTATGCTGGGCATCCTCGATAAAACCCTTGGGCCGTCGCACGTTGGAACCGGTAATCACCGTGCGTACGGTATCCATGGAGATGCCGTACTGGTCGAGCAACTGCGGTTCCAGCTCGATACGCACCGCAGGCAGCGAACTGCCACCGATCTGCACCTCGCCCACACCCTGCACCTGGGACAGGCTCTGGGACAGAATGGTCGAGGCAAGGTCGTACAGCTGACCCTTCTTGAGCACGTCGGAGGTCATCGACAGGACCATGATCGGCGCCTGGGACGGGTTGATCTTCTTGTAGGTCGGCATGCTGCGCATCCCGCTGGGCAGCAGATTGCGCGAGGCGTTGATGGCCGCCTGCACTTCCCTGGCGGCGCCATTGATATCGCGTTTGATATCGAATTGCAGGGTGATCCGCGTCGACCCCTGGCTTGACCGGCTGCTCATGGTGGTGACCCCGGCAATAGCGCCGAGGGAACGCTCCAGCGGCGTCGCCACGGTGGAGGCCATTACTTCCGGACTGGCCCCGGACAGGCTGGCCGAGACCACGATCACCGGGAAGTCCATATTGGGCAGCGGCGCCACCGGTAGCAGGCCGAAGCTGACGCCGCCCAGCAGCATGATCGCCAGACTCAGCAACAGGGTCGCGACCGGACGGCGGATAAATGGGCCGGAAAGATTCATGCGTCCGCCCGTTCCAGGTTTGCCGGTGCGTCAGGCTTGCGGCCCCAGCGACGACCGAGGCGGTCGAAGAACAGATAGATCACCGGCGTGGTGAACAGCGTCAGCACCTGGCTGACCAGCAACCCGCCCACCATCACCAGACCCAGCGGCTGGCGCAGCTCCGCGCCGGAACCAGTGGCGAACATCAGCGGCACGGCACCGAACAACGCCGCCAGGGTGGTCATCAGGATCGGCCGGAAGCGCAGCAGCGCCGCTTCATAGATGGCCACGTCCGGGGCGATGCCGCGATTGCGTTCGGCGTCCAGGGCGAAGTCGATCATCATGATCGCGTTCTTCTTGACGATGCCGATGAGCAGGATGATGCCGATAATGGCGATCATGCCCAGATCGTTGCCGCTGATCAGCAGCGCCAGCAAGGCGCCGATGGCTGCCGATGGCAGGGTCGAGAGAATGGTGATCGGGTGGATATAGCTCTCGTAGAGCACACCCAGCACGATGTACATGGTCACCACCGCCGCCAGGACCAGCAGCAAGGTGCTCGAAAGCGACGCCTGGAAAGCCGCCGCCGCGCCCTGAAACTGAGTCTGCACGCCAATTGGCATGCCGATGTCCTGCTGCACCTGATTGATCACGTCCACCGCCGCGCCCAGAGACTCTCCCGGCGCCAGGTTGAACGACATCATTACCGCCGGGAACTGGCCGATATGGGAAATTGCCAGTTGCGCCTGACGCTGTTCCACATGGGCCAGGCTCGACAGCTTGACCTGCCCGCCCGCCGTGGTCTTGACGTGGATCTGCTCCAGGGCTTCAGGGCCCAGGGTAGTGCCCGAATCGGCCTGCAACACCACCCGGTACTGGCTGGCCTGGGTATAAATAGTGGAAATCTGCCGTTGGCCAAAGGCGTCATACAGCGCGTCGGTGATAGTGGCCACGGTCACACCCAGTCGGCTGGCGGCATCGCGATCGATGGCCAGATACACCTGAAGCCCCCTGTCCTGCAGGTCGCTGGTGACGTCCGTGAGTTCCGCGCGCTTGCTCAGGGTATCGACCAGACGTCCGCTCCACAGGCTGAGCAGATCGGCATCCGGTGACGACATGCTGAACTGGTACTGGGTGCGGCTGACGCGGTCCTCAATGGTCAAGTCCTGCACCGGCTGCATGAACAGACGGATGCCGGAGACCTCATCGACATTGGGTTGCAGGCGCTGGATGATCTGCGCAGCGGTCAGGTTGCGCTCGGCATTGGGCTTGAGGTTGATCAGCAGCCGACCGCTATTGAGCGTGGCGTTGTCACCATCGACACCAATATAGGAGGACAGGCTGGCCACCGCCGGGTCTTCCAGGATGACTTTGGCCAAGGCCTGCTGCCGCTCGCTCATGGCGGCAAATGAAATCGACTGCGGCGCTTCGGAAATACCCTGAATCACCCCGGTGTCCTGCACCGGAAAGAAGCCCTTGGGCACGATGAGATAAAGAAAAACGGTCAGGGCCAGGGTGGCGACGGCCACCAGCAGGGTCAACGACTGATGCCTGAGCACCCAGCGCAGCTTGTTGCCGTAGGCTTCGATCAGCCAGTCGATCCAGGCACCGCTGGCGCGATAGAAGCGGCTTTGCTCGCCCGGCTCCGGCTCACGCTTGAGCAACCGCGCGCACATCATCGGTGTCAGGGTCAGGGACACCACCATGGAAATCAGGATCGCCACCGCCAGGGTAATGGCAAATTCGCGGAACAGGCGCCCGACCACATCGGCCATGAACAGCAGCGGAATCAATACCGCAATCAGGGAAATGGTCAGGGATACCAGGGTGAAGCCAATCTGCCGCGCGCCTTTGAGCGCCGCCTGCAACGGCGTCTCCCCTTCCTCGATATGCCGGGAGATGTTTTCCAGCATGACGATGGCATCGTCCACCACGAAACCGGTGGCGATGGTCATGGCCATCAGCGTCAGGTTATTGACCGAGAAGCCAGCGAGGTACATCACGCCAAAGGTGCCGACCAGCGACAGCGGCACAGCCACCGACGGAATGAGGGTCGCACTGAAGCGGCGCAAGAACAGGAACGTCACCAGCACCACGAGGACGATGGCGATCAGCAGTTCGTGCTGCACATCCTTGACCGAGGCGCGGATGGTCTGGGTGCGGTCGGTCAGTACGGCGACATGGATGCCGGCCGGCAGGTTGTCGGTAATGCTCGGCAACAGGGTCTTGATCCGGTCCACCACCTCGATGACGTTGGCACCCGGCTGACGCTGGATATTCAGCAGCACCGCCTGGTTCTGATTGGCCCAGGCCGCCAGGCGCTCGTTTTCCGCGCCGTCGACGATCTGCGCGACGTCCTTGAGACGCAGCGGCGCGCCGTTGGCGTAGGCCAGAATCAGGTTGGCGTATTCGGCTGGCGACTTGAGCTGGTCGTTGGCATCCAGCATCGACACCCGGGTCGGACCGTCGAAGTTACCCTTGGGCTGGTTGACGTTGGAGACGCCAATCAGCGTGCGGACATCGGCCAGGCTCAGGCCGTTGGCCGCCAGAGCGTCGGTGTTGACCTTGATCCGCACCGCCTGGCGCTGGCCACCGGCGATGCTGACCATACCGACACCGCTGATTTGGGCGATCTTCTGCGCCATACGCGTGTCGACCAGGTCATTGAGCTTGGGCAGCAGCATGGTCGGCGAGGTGATCGCCAACGTCAGCACCGGGGTATCAGCCGGGTTGACCTTGTTGTACACCGGCGGCGCCGGAAGATCGGTGGGCAACAGATTGGTTGCGGCATTGATCGCGGCCTGCACCTGCTGTTCGGCCACGTCCATGTTCAGGTCGAGGCTGAAACGCAGGGTAATCACCGAAGCGCCACCGGAGCTGGTGGATGCCATCTGGGTCAGGCCCGGCATCTGCCCGAACTGCCGCTCCAGCGGTGCAGTGACCGAACTGGTCATGACCTGGGGGCTGGCGCCGGGGTACAGGGTCATGACCCGGATGGTCGGGTAGTCCACTTGCGGCAGGGCCGAAACCGGCAGCAAGGTGTAGGCGATCAGGCCGGCCAGGATAATGGCCAGCATACTCAGGGTGGTCGCTACCGGACGCAGGATGAACAGCCGCGAGATATTCATGCGTTGTCGCTTTCCACCTTGACCGCGTCCACCCTGGCGGCTGGCGCCTTGACGGCCGGGGCCGGCTCGCCCTCTTCTTTCTTCGGTTTGCCCTGCAACTGCTGGCCGGGGCTTTTCGGCACTTCGGTGCTGTCGTTGACCACTTCCACGTCGCTGCCGTCGCGCAGACGGTCAGTGCCCTCAAGAACCACGCGATCACCTGCGGCGAGGCCCTCGCTGATGACCGTCGACTTGTCGTCGCTCGGGCCGGTCTTGATCGTACGAATCTTGACCTTTTTGTCGCCGTCCAGGGCATAGACGAACGCCCCGGTGGTGCCAAACTGCACGGCCGCCGATGGCACCATCACCGCTTGCTTGAGGGTGTCGGCGCGCAGGCGGGCGTTAACGAATTGGTTGGGGAACAGCGTCTCGTCCTGATTCTCGAAGCGGGCCTTGAATTTCAGGGTGCCGGTGGTGATATCGATCTGGTTGTCGAGGCTGGCGAGCACGCCATTGGCCTGCAATTTGACGTCGCCACGGTCCCAGGCTTCCACCGGCAACTTGTCGCCGCTGTGATAGCGAGCGATGACGTTGGACAGGTCTTTCTCCGGCAGGGTGAACACCACATTGATCGGTTTGGTCTGGGTGATGATCGCCAGGGCCGTGGTGTCATTGGCCGCGACCAGGTTGCCGACGTCCAGTTGCTTGAGACCAACCCGCCCGGTAATCGGCGCGCGGATTTTGGTGAAGTCCAGGTTCAGCTTGGCGTCGTTGACCGCCGCCACATTGGTCTTGATGGTGCCCTGATATTGATTGACCAGAGATTCGGCGGTATCGAGGGTCTGCTTGGCGATGCTGTCTTCGGCAAACAGGCTGCGATAGCGCTGCACATCGATCTGGGCGTTTTTCAGCAGTGCCTGATTGGTCGCCAGGGTGCCTTCAGCCTGTTGCAGGGCGATCTGGTAGCTGCGCGGGTCGATCTCGGCGAGCATGTCCCCGGCCTTGACCATCTGCCCTTCCTGGAAGTACAGCTTGACCAGTTGCCCGGCCACCTGGCTGCGCACGTTGATGGTATTCATCGCGGTGACCGTGCCCAGTGCCTTGTAGTAGATCGGGAAGTCACCCAGGGTAACCGGCGCAACCCGTACCGGCACCGGCCCGGTGGAACCGCCAAAACCGGGGCGTGCCGGCATGGCCTTGGCCGGGCTGGCACTGGCGCCGCTTGCACGACGGCCTTCGCCACGCTCACCGGAGTGACCCGCCTGAGTCCCCTTGGCCGGGGCATCCGTGCCTTTATTGGCAAACGAGCCCGGCCAGAACCACCAGCACAGACCAACGATAATCAACAGGACCAACAGGCTGATCAGCCAGCGACGGGAATTACGGGGACCAGACGATTGCATGAATACTCAACCATTGCGCGTGGGGCTTCTGTTTTACCGGCGTTTCAGCGTGATCCTTGCTGAAACGGCAATAAATTTTTCGGAGGCTGAACAATAAGCACTCGTGAGCGCTAAGCAAAGGGCCTTTACCGGCAATTTACCTAGTGCTTACGTTGTTAAGCGTCTGAAGCATAAATAAAAACGGCCCGGGCAAGGCCGGACCGTCCAGATACTGCGAGTATTACCAACTATTACTTCAATACGGCCAACGCAGCTTCATAATTAGGTTCCTGGCCGATTTCGGCAACCAGTTCGCTGTGCAGCACGTTGTTGGCTTCGTCCAGCACCACCACGGCGCGAGTGGTCAGGCCGACCATCGGGCCATCGGCAATGGCAACGCCGTAGTTCTGCATGAACTCCGGGTTACGCATGGTCGACAGATTTTGCACGTTTTCCAGGCCTTCGGCACCGCAGAAGCGCGCCTGGGCGAATGGCAGGTCAGCCGAGATGCACAGGATCACCGTGTTGGCCAGTTCGTTGGCCTGGGCGTTGAACTTGCGCACGGAAGTAGCGCAGGTCGGAGTATCGACGCTTGGGAAAATATTCAGCACTTTGCGCTTGCCGGCAAAGTCAGCCAGGGTCACGTCGGCAAGACCGGCGCCAACCAGTTTCAGTTCCGGGGCGGCAGTACCGACCTTGGGCAATTCGCCGCTGATTTGTACCGGTTCGCCTCTACGAGTCACTTGAGCCATGAGCTGAGTCCTTATTGTCAGGATGAAAGGTTTTCAGGGTTGAAACGAGCCGGAAGTTAACCACGAAATGCCTGGGTCACCTACCCCATTGCCGAGGATTTCACTCAACCATTGAGCCTGCGCTGGAATTCTTCACGCGCAAACAACTCCACCAGCCAATCGACAAAAACGCGCACCCGCCGTGACAGTTGCCGATGGGGAGGATACAGCGCCATCAACGGCATGGCCGGGGGCCTAAAATCGCTCAGCACCTCACGCAGGCTACCGCTGCGCAGTTGCTCGACAACGTGATAGGTCGGCGTTTGCGCCAGGCCATAACCGGCCTCGCAGGCAGCCAGGTAACCGTCAGAGTTATTGATCGACAAAGCCCGAGGCATGAGGATCTCGCGCTCCTGACCATCGATCATGAACTCCAGTCCGTAACGCTTGTTGGTACTGGCAGAGAAATATTCAATAACCCGATGCTGTGGCAGATCTTCCAGGGTCACGGGCGTGCCATAGCGTTGCAGATAGCCGTCGCTGGCACAGGTGATCTGGGTCAGCCGGGTCAAGGGCCGCGCCACCAGGGATGCGTCCAGCAGCACCCCCGCACGAATGACGCAGTCGACACCCTCGCGAATCAGATCCACCGAACGGTCGCTCATGCCGATCTCCAGCTCGATCAAGGGGTAGCGCTGACTGAACTCCTGCAGCGCGGGCATCACGATCAGACGACCGAAACCTACCGGCATATCGATGCGCAATACACCCTGCGGTGCGCTGCTCACCGAGGAAAACGCCGCCTCGGTGTCATCCAGATCGGCCAGCAGGTTGACGCAACGCTGATAGTAGGCCTGGCCATCGAGGGTCGGGCTGACCTGGCGGGTGGTGCGATGCAACAACTGCACACCCAGATGCGCTTCCAGTTGCTTGATCAGGATGGTCACCGAAGCCTTGGGCATGTGCAGGCTATCGGCCGCGCGGGTGAAGCCGCCCAGCTCGACGATGCGCGTAAACACACGCATGGCATTGAAACGATCCATTGGGCTTTCTCGTCAGGATTGTTTGGATTATCTAAACAGTGAAAGCAGTTTTACCCGGTTTATCCCGATTCTGTCGAGCAGTCACAATAGGTCACCATCAATCGACACAAGGCACCTCACATGCAAACCCGTCAATTAGGCAACAATGGCCCCCAGGTATCCGCCATCGGGCTCGGCTGCATGGGCATGACTGATTTCTACACCACCGGCGCCGATACCAAGGAAGCCATCGCCACACTGCACCGCGCCATCGAACTGGGCGTCAATCTATTCGACACCGCCGACATGTATGGCCCCTTCACCAACGAAGAACTGCTGGGCAAGGCCCTGCAAGGCAAACGCGACCAGGTGCTGATCGCCAGCAAATTCGGTTTCGTCCGCGACCCCAACAACCCCGGCGCCCGCGGCATCAACGGCAGCCCCGAGTACATCCGCAGCGCCATCGATGCCACCCTGCGACGTCTAAAGATCGACACCCTCGACCTGTACTACCAGCACCGTATCGACCCGCAGGTCAGCATCGAAGAATCGGTGGGCGCCATGGCCGAACTGGTCAAGGCGGGCAAAGTGCGCTATCTGGGCCTGAGCGAAGCCTCGGCCAGCACCCTGGAGCGAGCCCATAAAGTCCATCCGATCACTGCGCTGCAAAGCGAATATTCGCTATGGAGCCGCGACCCGGAAGAAACCGGCACCCTCGCCGCCTGCCGTCGTCTGGGTATCGGCTTTGTGCCTTACAGCCCGCTCGGCCGAGGCTTCCTGACCGGCACCCTGAAAAACCCGGACGATTTCGCCGCCGACGACTATCGCCGCACCAACCCGCGCTTCCAGGGTGAGAACTTCGGCAAAAACCTGTTGCTGGTTGAGCAAGTGCAACGCTTGGCCGCTGAGAAAGGCGTAACAGCGGGCCAACTGGCCCTGGCCTGGGTGCTGGCCCAAGGCAATGATCTTGTGCCGATTCCCGGCACCAAGCAGCGCAAGTACCTGGAGCAGAACGTCGCGGCGCTTGACATCGAGCTGAGCCCATCCGAGTTACAGGCGCTCAAGGAGCTGTTCCCGGTAGAGGCGATTGCCGGAGAGCGGTATGGCGAGGAGTCGTTGAAGATGGTGAATGGCTGATAGTTATCACGCGGTATAAATGAGGTTTGTAGGAGCTGCCGAAGGCTGCGATATCGGTGTGTCATCCATTCGCAGCCTTCGGCAGGTCCTACATTTCCGGCGTTTATTTCGCTGTCTGTCAAAAATCCCGCTTGTAGAAGATATCCAGGGAGCTGGCGACACCGCTCGCCGCTTCCAGGTAGACCTTCTTGCTTAGCAGGTAGCGCAAGGCAATGGTGTTGGCCGGTTCGAATACGCCAACACCGTAGCGCAGGCTCAGCTTGTCGGTGATCTTGCCGCTGGCGACTACGTTGGTCTTCTCGCCGCTGCCTGAGGTATCCAACTCGAAGTCACGGATACCCAGGTCGCTGGCCAGTTTTCCTGCCGTTGACGATCCCCCGGCCAAGCCCAGGGCCAATGCGGCCTGAGCCATCATATTGCTGTCTTCGCCGGTATTGTTCAGCGGCCGACCCAACACCAGGTACGACAACGCCTGCTCCTGGCTCATGGCCGGTTCCGAGAACACCGTGGTGGTGGGTTGTTCGGCACTGCCGCTCAGGCGAATCCCGGCAATCACCTCATCCACTTCGCGAATCGCCTCGATATCCAGATAAGGCTGATCTACCGGCCCGGCAAACAACAGCCGAGCCTTGCGAATGGTCAGGCGCTGGCCATAGGCCCGGTAACGGCCATCGATCAGGTTGAGTTCACCGCGGGTATCCAGGTTGTCGCCGATATGCACATGGCCGCGCAGATTGGCGGTCAGACCAAAACCGCTGAAGCTGAGGACGTCCGAACCGACTTCCACGTCTATATTCATGGCCATCGCCATGGCTGGCTTGCCCGCCTCGGTGTGCTGACCAATGATGATGGTGTCATCCGACAGCTTGACCGTGGACGGCGGCAGTTCCCGCACGGTAATGACGCCTTTGGGAATCAACACTTTCCCGGCAATCGCCAGCTTGTCGCCCTGCAGGCTGATATGCAGGTCCGGCGCCGATTCCAGCTTGGCATAGGGCTCAACCGTAATCGGCAGCTGCGAGCCCTTGACGCGCAGATCCACCGTCAGCGCATCGGCCCACGCAATCCGGCCATTGAGGCTGCCCTGCCCGGCCGGACCGCTTTTCCAGCCGCCCTCCAGTTGCACATTGTTGCCGACAATCAGCGCCTTGACGTTCAGCTCGCGCAGATCCACCGGCAGCTCGGGCCCGGAAACTTCGCCGTCGCTCAGGGTTACGCTGCCATTGACTTGAGGCGTCAACAGGCTGCCCGACAGGGTACCGCTGCCGTTGAGATGACCATTAAGCTTCTGCACCCCGGCGACAAATGGCCGGGCCACCGACAAATCCAGGCCGGTCAGGGTGAAATTGCCGCTGAGCGTCTTGTTCTTTGCCAACGGGTCTATGCGCGCCGAGAGCTGCAAGGCGCCCAGTTTGCCGCCGACGAAACTCAGTTGAGTATCGACCTGCTTGGGGGTCAGTTTGCTGCTCAGTTTGAGCTGCTCATACGGGAAATCGAGCCACTGATGCTGATCGCGCATGCGCAGGGTGCCGCCACCGGCATCAATGACGATCTGGCCGCTGGGACCGGATGCTGGAATATCGACCTGTACATCGGCGTTGAGCAGGCCTTTCCAGGCGAAATCCTTGGGCAGCCATTGCGCCAGACTGTCCAACGGAAACTGCTTGAGGTGATAACGCAGGCGCGGATCAGGCGCCAGACGCTGATCTTCACCACACAGGCTGGCAGCGCCGGAGACCCAGCAGTGAGCACCGAAGTTGAGCTTGCCGTCGGCCAGCCGCTCCAGTCGGGCCGGTTGCTGCAGGCGCCAGTCCTGCCCACCGCTTTGGATATCGCCGCTGGCCAGGCGTCCGCGCCAGTTGCCCTTGTCCAGATTGCCATCCAGAGCCAGCGCCAGCTTCAGCAATGGGCCTTGCAGGTCCAGTTTTACCTGCTGACGCTTGAGATCGCCCTGGCCGTTGACCTGCAATGTACCTAGGGCCGTATCCCCCAGCTTGATCGCCGTACCCTTCAGCACAAGGGTGCCGCGCTGACCACTGTCCAGTCGCGCATCCAGATTCAGGCTTTGCAGGTTATTGTCCTGCCAGGTCAGGCGAGTGCCCTGCAGCGCGATTTGCCCCTGGGGCGCCTGCACGGTGCCGCTGGCGTCCACACGCCCCTTGATCTGGCCTTGCAAGCCGGGCCAAAGCTGGCCGAGACGAGGCAGGTTCAGATCCAGTTGCGCCTGTAACTTCTGTTGCAGGCTGCCCTTGCCCTGAATGCGATTGTCACCCAGACGGATATCCAGGGCCTGAAGATTCCAATGCTCACCGAGCCCGTCGGCCTTGGCCTGCAATAGTGCAGGCTGCCCTCGCAGGCGGCCCTTGAGATCAAGATCGGCGGTCAGACTCAGTTGCTCATTCTTGAACTGGCCTTGACTGCGCACCGGCCCGGCCAGGGTACCGGGCAACTCGGCGACCCAATAGGCCGGATCGATGGCGCTCAGGTCCAGCGCCGTGTCCCAGCCGATGCCATCGGCAAATTGCAGGTTCAGGTGACCACTGGCCTTACCCTGGCCTGCAACTACCTCCAGCTGCGGCAGAAACACTCGCTCCAGATCGCCACTGAACGGGCTGTTCAGGCTGAACGGCCCGGCCGGGCCATCAAACTGGCCATTGAAGTTGCCCAGATAACGGCCATCGGTATAGGACAGGTCACCATTGAAGATCCTGACCTTGACCTGGGGTTGCGCGATAGCCGGATACAGCGAGTGCCAGGGAAAATCCTGCCAGGCGACATGGGCATCGGCACTCAAGCCTTTTTGCCAGTCCAGCTTGCCGCTCAGGCTCAAGTGCTGTTCAGGCGTCGCCTTGAGTTCCAGAGCCTGAATGTCAGCGCCCTTGGCGTCGACGCGGCCTTGCAGCTTCAGAGCAACCGCCTGACCTTGGGCAGGCAGGCTGGCAGTGCCATTGACGCGATAGCCCTGCTCCAGATTGCCGTCGGCGCTCAGGTTCAGTTGGTTGAGTTGCAGGGTGTCGGGCAGATCGGCGCTGGCCTTGAAGCTGTCGGCGCTGATCGTAACTTTGGCTGGCAGGTGTTCGGCCAGGGGCTGCAGTTCGCCATTTAGCTCAGCTTGCAGATAGCCGCTGCTGTGGGCTTGAAGTCCCAGGGTCTTGAGCAGGTCGCCCTGAATATCCAGCGCCAGACTCCAGGGTTGCCCGCCCTGCTCCGGCATCTGCACGCTGCCCTTGGCCGTCAACGGCCAGTCGCCTTGGGGATTCAATAAACCCGTCATATCGACGACGAAGGCCTCATGTTGCAGATGCGCGGTATCGATCTGCAGGCCGGCAGCGGTCCAGTGGGCGGCAAGCTTAAGGTCGCGCAATTGCTCGACACCATCGAGTTGCAGGCTGCCCAGCTGCACGTCACCCAGACGCAGGGCCAGGGGCAATTTCAGATCCGGCAGCGTGATGGGGCCTGGCGTCGGTTCGCCGGGTGAAGGCGCCAATTGCACCCGGACTTGCTGAGCCTGCAGGCGATCTATGCACAGCGTCAGTTGCAGCAGGCAGCCCGGTGACCAGGCCAGTACCGGGGCTGAAACCTCGACGCGGGTGCCGTCCTGCGCCCAAACAAGCTGCTCGGCATGCCATTGCCCGGCCAACTCACCTTCGAAGCCGTCAACCTGCAAACCCGGCACCTGAGCCAATACCCACCGGCTACCCGTTTGCGAATCCAAAGCCCAATAGGCCAACGCCATGATCGCGAGCAACAGACCAAGCAGGCCCAGACCCGTAATTTTCAAACCGCGCAACACGCCAGGCCGACTCACAATTCCGGCCCCATGGAAAAGTGCAAACGAATACCTCCCGGATCATCCAGCGCATGGGCCAGGTCCAGACGTATTGGCCCGACCGGGGAAATCCAGCGCACGCCAATACCTACGCCGCGCTTGAGGCTGGGCAGCTCCAGGCTGTTGAATGAGCTGCCTTCATCGATAAAAGTTGCCACTCGCCACTTCTCGGCAATGGAGTATTGATACTCAAGGCTGCCTGCGATCATGTAGCGCCCGCCGATGCGGTCGCCATCGGAGTTTTTCGGCGACAGTGACTGATAGTCATAACCGCGCACGCTCTGGTCGCCACCGGCAAAGAAACGCAATGACGGCGGGATCGACTTGTAGCCGTTGGTGGCATTGCCGCCGATCTGCAACCGCCCCAGCAGGCGATGGTTTTCGCCCAGGGTGGTCAGGCCCTTGATCAGCGCGGTACCGCGCAGCAGGTTAGAGTCCGAGACAATGCCCTCCTTTGCGACCTGGGTATCGAACTGCAGGCGATAACCTTTGTGCGGATCGATGCGATTGTCGCTGCGCAGGTAGGAATAACTGAGACCCGGCATCAGCAAGGTGCTCAAACCGGCATCGTCGCCCAGCCGGTATTCCTCGCGCTGCAGCTTGAGTGAGACCACTCGCTCCCAGCCGCTGGGCAACTTGCTGTGCCATTCGGGGCCGACGGTCAGCAGCTTGCTGAGGCTGTCGGTACCGGCAATCTCTTCATATTGATAGCCACCGGCAAAGCGCAGTTTGTCGGTCAGGGGCGGATCGAGGGGGACTTCGTACCACAGCCCGACGTTTTGCCGGGGCGCCGACAGTTCCATTTCCGCGCCGTAGCTGTCGCCGTGGGCGTTGACCCAGTGGCGGGTCCAGTTGGCCTTGCCGCGCACGCCCACGTCAGTGGAGAAACCCAGGCCCAGGCCCATGGTTCGGGGCTTGCGGGTATCCAGATCGATACTGACTGGCACCACCTGATTCTGCGCCGCCGTGGGTGCAGCATCGACCCGCACCCCTTCGAAATAGCCGCTCGATTGCATGGCCTGATTCAGCTCGGCAATCAGCTCCGCGTCATAGGGCGTGTTTTCCTTGAAGGGCACCATGCGCCGCAGCAGGTCTTCATCAAAGGGTGCGTCGCCTTTGAAACTGACCTTGCCCAGCCGGTAGCGCGGACCGCTGTCATAAACCAGCTCGATATCGGCAACCCCGGCCTGGGGATCGACCAACAGACGTTGACTGACGAAATGCCCACTAAAGAAGCCGAAACGCGACGCCTGATTCTGGATCAAGTGCTTGGCGTCTTCGTAGTGGCCGTGATTGAGCACCGCGCCGGGCTTGAGCACATCGCTTTGCGGGACCCGAAACGACTTGAGCGTGGCCGCCTCGCCCTCAATCCGTACGGTCACATTACGCAGATGGATGGGCTCGCCGGGCTTTATGCTGATGACCAACTGCGGGGTCTTGCCGCTGGTGACCTTGCTTTCGACTGTGGAGTGGTAGTAACCCAGGGCCTGGGCAGCCTTCTGCGCCTGCAACTCGGCGCCGAGGCTGAAATGGCGCAGGGCCTCGGCATCGCGCTCGCCGAGGCTGCCCACATAGCCTTCGACATTGGCCTTGAGTTCGGGATTGGCGGGGGTCACCCTGACTTGCAACTGCGCCTCGGCAACGGCCAGAGCGCTGAAAAAACAGAGAAACAAACCGCTACTGAATCGGTTAAACACTTTCATGGGCGCAGATGCTAACACGGGCGACAAGAAGCGCTAGAACCTGACAAAAGCCAGAAAGTTCATAGCGTTACGCCATCACGGCCGCAGAAACCTCAGGTTTGGCGTGGAAAAATACATGCTCCCGGACAGGTCCTACAGCCACCTCGCCGATCTCCTCGTAACCCTGTCGCTTATAGAACTCCAGATAGTTCGGATTCCCCGTGTCCAGCACGACGCCCTCGGACGACTCATCGACCGCACACCACGCATGCAACGCCGTCATCAACTGCTCGCCAAGATGATGCCCCTGAAATTCCGGATGGATGCCCAATAAAGGCAGGACATGCACGGCACTGGAGGGAATGCAGGCCTGAACGTCCTGGTGATACTCCAGATAACGCCGGGTGCAGTTGAAACCGGCGCTGAAGACCATGCGCAAGCGCCACGCCCAGCTTTCAGTAATTTCCAGTCGGCGTTGCGGCGGCGTGATCAGGGCCACACCCACCAGGCGATCCTCGATGAACAAACCCAATGCAGGCAGGTCTTGCAGAAAATGCTGATTGACCAGCTCGCGAATGGTCGCCCGCACGCGGTGCTCGTAGCCGGAGCGCTGGGCATTGAACAGGAAGGCGAAGCTTGGCTCGTGGCGGTAGGCGTGATACAGCAGCGAACGTGTCTCGCGGCTGTAGGTGCTGTCGAGCTGGCGAACGTCGGCAGTGGATTCGGACATGCAGTGGACCTCGTTAATACCGCGCTGTCATGGGTGCAGCGTTACAAGCTTCGAGTAACGCGCGCCGCCGACAGTTCAACCCTGTTCTTGCAGCCTAGCATCGGCTAGGCTTTGCGTTTTTTCGCGAGGACTGCACGCCATGAAAATCGTCTCGTTCAACATCAACGGTCTGCGTGCCCGACCGCATCAACTGGCAGCGCTGATCGACAAGTACCAGCCTGACGTCATCGGCCTGCAGGAAACCAAGGTCTGCGACGAGCAATTCCCCCAGGCCGAGATCGAAGCACTGGGCTATCACGTGCATTTTCACGGGCAAAAAGGCCATTACGGCGTTGCTCTGCTCTCTCGCCAGGCCCCACTGACCCTGCACAAGGGTTTCGCCAGCGATGATGAGGAAGCCCAGAAGCGCTTTATCTGGGGCACCTTCGCCGACGCCAACGGCCTGCCGGTGACCATCATGAACGGCTACTTCCCCCAGGGCGAAAGCCGCGACCACCCGACCAAGTTTCCGGCCAAACAGCGCTTCTACAACGACCTGCAGCAGTTGCTGGAAAGCCAGTTCAAGAATGACCAGCCACTGGTGGTCATGGGCGACGTGAACATCTCTCCCCAGGATTGCGATATCGGCATCGGCCCGGATAACGCCAAGCGTTGGCTCAAGACCGGCAAGTGCAGCTTCCTGCCGGAAGAGCGCGAGTGGATGGAACGCCTCAAGGCCTGGGGTCTGGTAGACAGCTTCCGCCATCTGTACCCCGAGGTGGTCGACCAGTTCAGCTGGTTCGACTACCGCAGCCGCGGTTTCGAAGACGCGCCCAAGCGTGGCCTGCGCATCGACCTGATCATGGCTTCCAAGGGCCTGGAGCCACGAATCAAGGCCGCTGGCGTCGACTACGAACTGCGCGGCATGGAAAAGCCTTCGGACCACGCGCCGATCTGGCTGGAACTGAGCTGAGCCTGATCTGACCGGCGGGACAGATTTGTGACCGCCTGTCATATTCCCGCAACCAGTCTGTCTTATTCTCCCGGCACTTTCTGTCCTGCAGAGGTGCCGCAGATGCTGCGCACTCTTACTTTTCGTACCCTTTCACTGCTGATGCTCTTGGGCACAGCGGTGTTTCCTGTCGCCGCTTCAGCGGCCCTGCCCCTGCCTGCCCAGGGCACGCCCGCCCTGCGTATTCAGGGCTCAAACACCATTGGCGCAGAGTTGGGGCCGGCCCTGGTTGAAGGCCTGATGCGCAAGCAAGGTCTGCAGCAGGTGCATAGCGAACCGGGCAGCACCGCCAACGAAGTCACCCTCATGGGCACGGCCGCCAGTGGACAAACCGTCAGTGTCAGCGTTGCCGCCCATGGCTCAAGCACCGGTTTCGCCGCGCTCAAGAGCGGCAGCGCCGATCTCGCTGCATCTTCCCGTCCGATCAAGGACAAGGAAGTCAGCGAGTTAAGCGGCATCGGCGACCTGCGCGCCGCCAGGGCCGAGCAAACCATCGCCATCGATGGCGTCGCAGTGATTCTGCACCCCGGCAATCCATTGCGGGAACTCAACACCGTGCAGTTGGCGCAGATTTTTTCCGGGCAGATCCAGAACTGGGAGGAAGTCGGCGGCATCGGTGGCGCCATTCATCTGTATGCCCGTGATGAGCAGTCCGGCACCTTTGATACCTTCAACGAACTGGTACTGGCCAAGAATGGCAAGAACCTGTCGCGCTCGGCCAAGCGCTTCGAGTCCAGCGAGCAACTGTCCGATACGGTCAGCCAGGATCGCCAGGGCATCGGCTTTATCGGCATGCCTTACGTGCGTCGGGCCAAGGCCCTGGCGATCATCGACGGTGACTCCAAGGCCATGCTGCCGACAATCAGCCTGATCGCCACCGAGGACTATCCTCTGTCGCGGCGCCTGTACCTCTATTTGCCTGCAGAGCTGCATCAGCCCTGGGCCCACGCCCTGGTAGCCTTTGCGCAAAGCCCGGAAGGCCAGGCCATCGTTGCGCAAAACGGTTTTGTCGCGCAGACCGTGCAGCCGATCAAAGTGCAGCCGACCGCACAGATGCCCGCTGAATATCAGGCCCTGACCCGCCAGGCCGAGCGTCTGTCCGTGAATTTTCGCTTCGCCCAGGGCAGCGCCCGTCTCGACAGCAAGGCACAACGTGACCTGAAACGGGTTGCCGATTACCTGAACAAGCGTGACCGCCACGATCAGCGTGTCACTCTGGTGGGCTTTGGTGATGCCAAGGACGACCCGGCCCGCGCCACCCTGCTGTCAAAACTGCGGGCGATGGCGGTGCGGCGCGAACTGATGAAAAACGGCGTCAATCCCAACGATGTGCTTGGCTTTGGCGACGAAATGCCGGTGGCCGCCAACGATGTCGACGACGGCCGGATCAAGAATCGACGGGTTGAGGTGTGGGTTAATTAAGCGTGGCGGCCTGACATCTGAGATCGATGTGGGAGCCGCCTCTGGTGGCGATAGCGGTGTCAAAGCCAGCGCAGTCCGCCAGACTCATCATCGCTGACCAAGCCACCGCAATCGCCAGCAAGCCGGCTCCCACAAGGGAATTGCGTCGTTTTACTTAACGCCGCTCGCTACGCATCATTTCCTTGGGCACGTGCTTGCCGATCTCGTATTTGCCGATCGCCGCGCGGTGTACTTCGTCCGGGCCGTCGGCCAGGCGCAGGGTACGTTGCATGGCGTACATGTAGGCCAGCGGGAAGTCGTTGGAGACCCCGGCACCGCCGTGAATCTGGATAGCACGATCGATCACCCGCAGGGCGACATTGGGCGCCACCACCTTGATCTGGGCGATTTCGCTTTTCGCCACCTTGTTGCCCACGGTATCCATCATGTAGGCCGCCTTGAGGGTCAGCAGCCGTGCCATGTCGATCTCCATGCGCGAGTCGGCGATCTTGTCGACGTTACCGCCCAGACGCGCCAGAGGGCGACCGAAGGCTTCCCGTGTGACCGCACGCTTGCACATCAACTCCAGCGCCCGCTCGGCCATGCCGATGGAACGCATGCAGTGGTGGATGCGACCAGGGCCAAGGCGACCCTGGGCAATCTCGAAGCCACGGCCCTCACCCAGCAGCACGTTTTCATAAGGCACGCGCACGTTGTCGAACAGCACCTCAGCGTGGCCGTGGGGCGCGTCGTCATAACCGAATACCGGCAGCGGCCGCACGATGGTCACCCCCGGCGCATCGGTGGGCACCAGAATCATCGAGTGCTGGGCATGGCGCGGACCGTCGGGATCGCTCAGGCCCATGAAGATCATCACCTTGCAGCGCGGATCGCAGGCACCGGAGGTCCACCACTTGCGGCCGTTGATTACCCATTCGTCACCCTGACGCTCAGCGCGGGCGGCCATATTGGTGGCGTCCGACGAAGCCACGTCCGGCTCGGTCATGGCGAAGGCCGAGCGGATCTCACCGCGCAACAGCGGCTCCAGCCACTGACGCTTGTGCGCCTCGCTGCCGTAGCGCACCAGCACCTCCATGTTGCCGGTATCCGGTGCTGAGCAATTGAACGGCTCCGGGCCCAGCAGCGAGCGGCCCATGATTTCCGCCAGCGGCGCGTATTCAAGATTGCTCAGGCCCGCACCCAGTTCGGACTCCGGCAGGAACAGGTTCCACAAGCCCTCGGCCTTGGCCCTGGCTTTGAGCTCTTCCATGATCGCTGTCGGCTGCCAGCGGTCGCCTTCGCTGACCTGACGTTCGAACACCGGCTCGGCCGGATAAACATAGGTATCCATAAACGCGGTGACGCGCTCACGCAGTTCCTGAACCTTGGGGGAGTACGCAAAATCCATGAGAGCTACCTTCGCAATAAGGGATCGGTTGTCATGAAA
Organism: Pseudomonas sp. JUb42; assembly: GCF_024807945.1. Taxonomy (GTDB): domain Bacteria; phylum Pseudomonadota; class Gammaproteobacteria; order Pseudomonadales; family Pseudomonadaceae; genus Aquipseudomonas. The sequence goes on from NZ_JANUFD010000006.1 coordinate 361,123, forward strand.
ACGATGCTAGAGCAGCGACCTGCATTTATCTAACCTATTCTCGGCGTGTATAAACATTCATAACCGATATATGATCGGCTGATTGAGCATCACTAAAAACAATAAGCAATCCGGAGGCGCATCCCATGAACCTGAGCAAGGTCGATCTGAATCTATTCATTGTCTTCGACGCGATCTACACCGAAGCCAACCTGACCCGCGCCGGCCAGATTGTCGGCATCACCCAGCCAGCGGTGTCCAACGCCCTGGCCCGCCTGCGCGAGACCTTCAACGACCCGCTGTTCGTGCGCACCGCCCAAGGCATGGTGCCGACGCCCATGGCCCAAAACATCATCGGCCCGGTGCGCAATGCGCTGTCCCTGCTGCGGGTGTCGGTGCAGGAAAGCCGCATCTTCAATCCGTTGCAGGCCAACAAGAACTACCGCATCAGCATGACCGACCTCACCGAAGCGGTGATCCTGCCCCTGCTGTTCCAGCGTCTGCGCCGCCTGGCCCCAACCGTGACCATCGAAAGCTTCCTCTCCAAACGCCGCGAGACCACCAAGGAACTGGCCGCCGGACGCCTGGACTTCGCCGTCGATGCGCCGCTCAACACCGACCCTCAGGTGCGCCATGTCAAGCTGATGGAAGACCGCTATGTGTGCGCCATGCGCAAGGGTCATCCATTGGCCCACAAGGCAGCGTTCGTTCTCGATGACTACCTGTCCCTGACCCATATCCATATCTCCAGTCGCCGCAGTGGCCTCGGTCATGTTGACCTGGCCTTGGGCAAGATGGGCATCCAGCGCAAGATCGCCCTGCGCTCGCAGCATTACCTGATGGCCTCCCAGGTGTTGCAGCAGACCGATATGGTCATGACCGTGCCGGAGCGCTTCGCCCGCCGCAACGACCTGCATTATGTTTACCTGCCCGTCAACGATGTGCCCACCGTCGAAACCCACCTGTACTGGCACGAAAGCACCGACCAGGATCCGGCCAATCGCTGGATGCGCGAGCAGATCATTGAGCTGTGCCAGTGGGTGACGACTCAAGAGAAAAAACTCGATAAAACCTTAGAATCACAACATAACTGATTGATATATATAACTTATCAATGCTTAAGGTTATTTCTGGGATAGCAAAATACTCAAGGCTCTCAGCCAACGCGCTTGACGTATACGTCAAGCACGTCTTAGGTTAGCGGCACGTTTCCATTGAGCCTTGCCATGAGCAGCCAGACCTACAGCATCTCCGACCTCGCCCGGGAGCTGGACATCACCACCCGGGCTATCCGCTTCTACGAAGAACAAGGCATGCTCACACCGGAAAGGCGCGGGCTTGAGCGGATCTATTCGGCCCGGGACAAAGTCACCCTCAAGCTGATCCTGCGCGGCAAGCGCATCGGCTTCTCCCTGGCCGAATGCCGCGAACTCATCGAGCTCTACGACCCCAGTGGCGGCAATCAGAAGCAGCTGAACACTATGCTCGGCAAAATCGAAGAGCGTCGTGGGCAGCTGGAACAGCAGCTACTGGACATCCAGCAAATGCAGCTGGAACTCGATACCGCCGAAGAACGCTGCCGCACAGAGCTTGAAAGAATTTCCTGAGAATTCATCAAGTTAATAGATATTTCTCGAATAACAATTAACTGGAGACCCCCATGTCCCTGCCCCGATCCGTGCGCCTGGTGGAGGTCGGTCCTCGCGACGGCCTGCAGAACGAAGCCAACCCGGTCAGCATCGCCGACAAGGTCGCCCTGGTGAATGACCTGACCGACGCCGGCGTGCGCCACATCGAGGTCGGCAGCTTCGTCTCGCCCAAGTGGGTGCCACAGATGGCCGGCTCCGCCGAAGTCTTCGCCGCCATCGACCAGCACCCGGGTGTCGCCTACTCGGCGCTGACGCCGAACCTGCGCGGCTTCGAAGACGCCCTCGCCGCCGGGGTACGGCAAGTCGCGGTATTTGCCGCCGCTTCCGAGTCCTTCTCGCAGCGCAATATCAATTGCTCGATCAAGGAAAGCCTGGAGCGTTTTGCGCCGATCATGGAGGCCGCCCGCGCCAACGGCATTCAGGTGCGCGGTTATGTGTCCTGTGTGCTGGGCTGCCCTTATGAAGGTGTTATCAGCCCGCAACAGGTCGCGGTTGTCTCCCGGGAACTGCTCGATATGGGCTGCTACGAAGTGTCCCTGGGCGACACCATCGGCACCGGCACGCCGGGTGCGACGCGGACCCTGCTGGAGGTCGTGGCCGCTCGTGTTCCACGCCAGCAGTTGGCCGGGCATTTCCATGACACCTATGGCCAGGCCTTGGCCAATATCTACGCCAGCCTGCTGGAAGGCATCAGCGTTTTCGACAGCTCCGTCGCCGGGCTGGGTGGCTGTCCTTATGCAAAAGGCGCCAGCGGCAACGTCGCCAGTGAAGACGTGCTGTACATGCTCGATGGCCTTGGGATCGACACCGGCATCGACCTGGATCGCCTGATTGACGCGGGTCTGGGCATCTCCAGGGCTCTGGGACGGGCCACCGGCTCGCGAGTGGCGAAGGCACGTTTGTCGGCCTGAGGTGCGACAACTTGTCACAGAGTGTTACCCTAGAGCCATCGAGACCCCGGTAACGGGTAACACGGAAACAGTTTTAGTCCTGAAAACCAGGACAAGAAAAACACAGAAACCTGCAACTCCCTGTTTTTAAAGGCTTTACCGAAGTTGGCACGGCTTGTGCTATATCTTCAGTACAACAAAAATAAAAAAACATGCAGCACCCCAATAAAAACAACACGTATCGGCTCTGACACAACAAGAACAACACGGACAGAGACGCAGCTAACAGATTTTTTTGGAGTGGATGGCTTTACGGAACCCCTTGGGTTCGCGACCTGACACAGAACAATAAAACTACCTCAAGGTAGCGACAGACAGGTTGGATCGGGCTTCGCAAGAAGCGGATGAAAGCAGCATCAGCGCTCAAAAAAATACGTTTGCTCTTGACCCCGAATGGGGGTCGCTTACAAAGCAGCCAGAGGGTCGGTCGCCAAAAACAACAATAGGCCACCCAAAACAAAAAGAGCATGCAAACAAACTTGAAGGGGAGCTTAGGCTCCCCTTTGTGCTTTCCGGCTTTCGTCAATCACCCTCGATTGTGGGAGCCGCCTTGGTGGCGATCGAGTGCGCAGCGCTCGCAATTCCATCGTTAACCGAACCACCGCCATCGCCAGCAAGCCGGCTCCCAGCCCTCATTCCAAAAATACCCCACGCCCTCGTCGCTCACCAATTGACCTCAACCCGCAACAGGTTTACGTTAACGTAAAGGTAATATCCATTCAGCCAATAACAACAGGACTGCCCCTTTATGAATTACCCCAGCCTGAATTTCGCCCATGGCGAAACCATCGACATGCTGCGTGACCAGGTACAAGCCTTTGTCGCCGCCGAAATCACTCCCCGCGCCGCGCAGATTGACCGGGACAACCTGTTCCCCGCTGACCTGTGGCGCAAACTCGGTGACATGGGCCTGCTGGGCATTACCGTGGAGGAAGAATACGGTGGCACCGGCTTGAGTTACCTGGCCCACGTAGTGGCCATGGAAGAGATCAGCCGCGGCTCGGCGTCGGTGGCGCTGTCCTATGGCGCTCACTCCAACCTGTGCGTCAACCAGATCAAGCGCAACGGCAATGCCGAACAGAAAGCCCGCTACCTGCCAGGATTGATCAGCGGCAAGCATGTCGGCGCTTTGGCCATGAGCGAACCCAATGCCGGCTCAGACGTGGTATCGATGCGTCTGCGCGCCGACAAACGCGGTGACCGTTTCGTGCTCAACGGCAGCAAAACCTGGATCACCAACGGCCCGGACGCCAACACCTACGTGATCTACGCCAAGACCGAGCCGGAAAAGGCCGCCCACGGCATCAGTGCCTTTATCGTCGAGCGCGACTGGAAAGGTTTCAGCCGTGGCAACAAGTTCGACAAACTCGGCATGCGCGGCTCCAACACCTGCGAGCTGTTCTTCGATGACGTCGAAGTACCCGAGGAAAACCTGCTGGGTACCCTCAATGGCGGGGTCAAGGTGCTGATGAGCGGCCTGGATTACGAGCGCGTGGTGCTCTCCGGCGGCCCAACCGGGATCATGCAGGCCTGTCTCGATGTGGTTTTGCCCTATATCCATGACCGCAAGCAGTTCGGCCAGAGCATCGGCGAATTCCAACTGATCCAGGGCAAAGTCGCCGACATGTACACCCAGCTCAACGCCAGCCGTGCCTACCTGTATGCCGTGGCCCAGGCCTGCGAGCGCGGCGAAACCACGCGCAAGGACGCAGCCGGGGTAATCCTCTATACGGCTGAGCGCGCCACGCAGATGGCCCTGGATGCGATCCAGATTCTCGGTGGCAACGGCTATATCAATGAATTCCCCGCCGGACGCCTGCTGCGCGATGCCAAACTCTACGAGATCGGCGCGGGTACCAGCGAGATCAGGCGCATGCTGATCGGTCGCGAACTGTTCAACGAAACCCGCTGAAGCCACCGGACTGACTGGAGTAACCCATGGCTATCCTGCCGACTCATCTCAATCCGCGCTCGCCGGAATTCATTCAGAACAGCGCCAGCCTGCTGGAACTGATCAAGGACCTGCAACAGAAACTGGCCAAGGTCTATCAGGGCGGCGGCCCGGCGGCCCAGGAGCGTCACACCTCCCGGGGCAAGCTGCTGCCAAGGGAGCGCATCAACCGCCTGCTCGATATAGGCTCGCCCTTTCTGGAAGTGGCGCAACTGGCCGCCCATGAGGTCTACGGCGAAGAAGTCCCGGCTGCCGGACTGATCGTCGGCATCGGCCGGGTCGCAGGCGTCGAATGCATGATCGTGGCCAACGACGCCACGGTCAAAGGCGGTTCCTACTATCCACTGACCGTGAAGAAACACCTGCGCGCCCAGACCATCGCCCAGCAGAATCGCCTGCCGTGCATCTACCTGGTCGACTCCGGCGGCGCCAACCTGCCGCGTCAGGACGAGGTGTTTCCGGATCGCGAGCACTTCGGGCGGATCTTCTTCAACCAGGCCAACATGAGTGCCCAGGGCATTGCCCAGATCGCCGTGGTCATGGGCTCCTGCACGGCCGGTGGCGCCTATGTCCCGGCCATGGCTGACGAGACCATCATGGTTCGCCAGCAGGCGACCATCTTTCTCGCCGGCCCGCCACTGGTCAAGGCTGCCACCGGTGAAGTGGTCAGCGCCGAGGACCTGGGCGGCGCCGATGTGCACTGCCGCACCTCCGGGGTTGCCGATCACTACGCCGATAACGACGAGCACGCCCTGGAACTGGCACGGCGCTGCATCGCCAACCTCAACTGGCACAAACAGGGCCGCCTCAACAGCCTGGCGCCCATTGCGCCGCTGTATGCCAGCGAGGAGCTGTATGGCGTAATCCCCGCCGACGCCAAGCAACCCTTCGATGTACGTGAAGTGATTGCCCGGTTGGTCGATGGCTCGGTCTTCGACGAGTTCAAGGCGCTGTTTGGCACGACCCTGGTCTGCGGCTTCGCCCATCTGCACGGCTACCCCATCGCCATTTTGGCCAATAACGGCATTCTGTTCGCCGAAGCCGCGCAGAAAGGCGCGCACTTCATCGAACTGGCGTGCCAGCGCGGCATTCCCCTCTTGTTCCTGCAAAACATCACCGGCTTCATGGTCGGGCAGAAATACGAGGCCGGCGGCATCGCCAAGCACGGCGCCAAGCTGGTCACCGCGGTGGCCTGCGCCAAGGTGCCGAAATTCACCGTAATCATTGGCGGCAGCTTCGGTGCCGGCAACTACGGCATGTGTGGCCGCGCCTATGACCCGCGCATGCTGTGGATGTGGCCCAACGCGCGGATTGGCGTAATGGGCGGCGAGCAGGCCGCTGGCGTACTGGTCCAGGTCAAGCGCGAACAGGCCGAGCGCAATGGCCAGCCGTTCAGCGCAGCCCAGGAAGCTGAGATCAAGCAACCAATCCTCGACCAGTACGAACACCAAGGCCACCCCTACTACTCCAGCGCCCGGCTGTGGGACGACGGCGTCATCGACCCGGCCCAGACCCGCGACATTCTGGCCCTGGCCCTGTCCGCCGCCCTCAACGCCCCTATCGAGCCGACCACGTTCGGCCTTTTCCGGATGTGACCCATGAGCGACTTCCATACCCTCGAACTGATCGGCGACCCGCGTGGCTTCGCGACCCTGTGGTTGAACCGCCCGGAAAAGAACAACGCCTTCAATGCCCAGATGATCCGCGAACTGATCGTCGCCCTGGATCAGTTGCAGGCTGACCCGAGCCTGCGTTTCCTGCTGATTCGCGGCCGTGGCAAACACTTCAGCGCCGGGGCCGACCTGGCCTGGATGCAGCAATCGGCCAACCTCGACTACAACACCAACCTGGATGACGCCCGGGAACTGGCCGAGCTGATGTACAGCCTCGAACGCCTGAAAATGCCGTCCCTGGCGGTGGTCCAGGGGGCGGCTTTCGGCGGCGCCCTGGGCTTGATCAGTTGCTGCGACATGGCCATTGCCGCCGATGACGCGCAGTTCTGCCTGTCGGAAGTACGCATCGGCCTGGCTCCGGCGGTGATCAGCCCCTTTGTCGTGCAGGCCATGGGCGAGCGGGCGACCCGGCGTTATGCCCTGACCGCCGAGCGCTTCGATGGCGTGCGGGCACAACAACTGGGCCTGGTTGCCGAATGCTATCCGGCGGCGGAGCTGGAACAACAGGTCGAACAGTGGATCGACAATCTGCTGCTCAACAGCCCCCAGGCCATGCGCGTCAGCAAGGCCCTGCTGCGGGAAATGGGTGATGGCGAGCTGACCCCGGCGCGGCGGCGCTACTGTGAAAACACCATTGCCCGCATCCGTATCAGCGGCGAAGGTCAGGAAGGCCTGCGCGCCTTCCTCGACAAACGCCCACCCACCTGGCAGCCCCGAAAAAAGGAGTCGCGCCCATGAGCGCCCCGACCACACTCACCACTCTACTGGTGGCCAACCGTGGCGAAATCGCCTGCCGCATCATGCGCACGGCCAAACAACTCGGCCTGACCACCGTTGCAGTACACAGCGCCACCGACCGTGAGGCCCGGCACAGCCGCGAAGCTGATATCCGCTTCGACCTGGGCGGCAGCAAGGCCGCCGACAGCTACCTGATCATCGACAAACTCATCGCCGCCGCCCAGGCCAGCGGCGCCCAAGCGATTCACCCCGGTTACGGTTTTCTTTCGGAGAACGCCGGATTTGCCCGGGCCGTAGAGCAGGCCGGGCTGATTTTCCTCGGCCCGCCCTCCTCGGCCATCGACGCCATGGGCAGCAAGTCTGCGGCCAAGCGCCTGATGGAAGAAGCCGGCGTGCCACTGGTGCCGGGCTATCACGGCGAGTCCCAGGATATCGACACCTTCCGTGCCGCCGCCGAGCGCATCGGCTATCCGGTACTGCTCAAGGCCACGGCCGGTGGCGGCGGCAAAGGCATGAAGGTAGTGGAACACCCCGGCGAACTGGCCGAAGCCCTGGCTTCGGGCCAGCGCGAGGCGCTGTCGTCGTTCGGCGACTCGCGCATGCTGGTGGAGAAATACCTGCTCAAGCCGCGGCATATCGAGATCCAGGTCTTCGCCGATCAACAGGGCCATTGCCTGTACCTCAACGAACGCGACTGCTCGATCCAGCGCCGTCATCAGAAAGTCGTCGAAGAAGCCCCCGCCCCCGGCCTCAGCCAGCAACTGCGCCGGGCCATGGGGGAAGCAGCCGTGCGCGCGGCCCAGGCTATCGGTTATGTCGGCGCCGGAACCGTGGAATTCCTTCTCGATTCCCGGGGCGAGTTCTTCTTCATGGAAATGAACACGCGGCTGCAGGTCGAGCATCCGGTGACTGAGTTCATCACCGGTCTGGACCTGGTGGAATGGCAGATTCGCGTGGCCCAGGGCCAGCCACTACCTCTGACTCAGGAACAGGTGCCCTTGATCGGCCACGCCATCGAAGTGCGCCTGTATGCCGAAGACCCGGATCACGACTTCCTCCCTGCCACCGGCAGACTCGAGGTGTATCGCGAGTCGCAGCCGGGCATCGGTCGACGCATCGACAGTGGCGTCGCCGAGGGTGATGACATTTCCCCTTTCTATGATCCGATGCTCGGCAAGCTGATTGCCTGGGGCGACGACCGCGAACAGGCGCGCCTGCGTCTGCTGGCGATGCTCGACGAGTTCGTGGTGGCCGGGGTCAGGACCAACCTGCGCTTCCTGCGCAAAATTATCAGCCACCCGGCGTTTGCCGCGGCTGAACTGGATACCGGTTTTATTCCGCGCTACCAGGCCGACCTGTTGCCGGAGGCCGCGCCCCTGGACGATACCTTTTGGCAGGCAGCCGCTGCGGCCTTCCAGCAGAGCGAACCGCCGCTCATTCGCCAGGACGATACCCATTCGCCTTGGGCCGCGGGCAATGGCCTGCGTATCGGCCTGCCTGCGGAGATCGATTTGCACCTGAGCTGTAACGACCAGCAACAACGCGTTCGCCTCAGCCGCGCCAGCATGCAACTGCAAGGTGAACACCTGCTGCTCGATCAGGACGACATCGGCCGCCGACACCTGGCCCTGCGTCGCGGTGCGACCTTGTACCTGCAATGGCTCGGCGAGCTGCACGCCATCCGCCGCTTCGACCCGATAGCCGCCGTCGATGCCCAGCATGCACCGCAAGGCGGCCTGAGCGCGCCCATGAACGGCAGTATCGTGCGGGTACTGGTGCAAGTCGGCCAGCAGGTCGAGGCCGGTACGCAACTGGTGGTGCTGGAAGCCATGAAAATGGAGCACAGCATCCGCGCCAGCCAGGCCGGGACGGTCAAGGCGCTGTATTGCAGTGAGGGGGAGATGGTGAGCGAAGGGACAGTGTTGGTGGAACTGAGTCAAGACTGACGCTATGCATTGTGGGAGCCGGCTTGCTGGCGATAGCGGTATGACAGCCAACACGCTGTTGACTGATACACCGCCATCGCCAGCAAGTCGGCCACATTAGACCTCATTCCAATGCTGATTCAGCGCACTCTTATCACGCAGCTACTTCATACAACTTCGGCAACTCAACCTCGCCACTGATCAGGCTCTGGCGCATCCGTACCGCCTGCAATGCCGCTGCCTTCATCGCACTCTCCTTGACGTGACCATAACCGCGAATGCGCTCCGGCAACCGCGCCAGACTTAGCGCTGTATGGCGATTTTTCTCCGACAGATGCTGCATGATCAGCTCAATATCGCTGACGTAGCTGGCAATCAGCTCACGCTCCTGACGCCGCTCCAGGCTGCGCCCGAACGGATCGAAGGCGGTGCCCCGGAGAAATTTAAAGCGGGACAGCACATCGAAGGCTTTCAGCATCCACGGTCCGAAGCTGCGTTTGCGCGGCTGTCCGTTGTTCGGATCGCGCTTGGCCAGCCAGGACGGCGCCAGATGAAACTCCAGCCGGTAATTCCCTTCGAACTGCGCCTCAAGCTGGCGAGTGAATTCGCCGTTGCTGTACAGCCGCGCCACTTCGTATTCGTCCTTGTAGGCCAGTAGCTTGAAGTAGTTGAACGCCACTGCTTCGCTCAGCACGGCCTGTTGACCAGGGAAACGTGCGGCTTCGAGCTGGCGCACCCGCGCCACCAATGACCGATAACCCTCGGCGTAGCCACTGTTCTGATAGTCGCCGAGGATGCGCACATTGGCGTCAATGCGCTGATCCAGCGTCATATCCTCAACCACTGGCTCGCTGACGGCACCGGGATTGGCCGCTGCAACTACCGCGGGCAAGTCATGGGCAGCGCGACGGCCCCAGAGGAACGCCTGCTGATTGAGTTTGACCGCCACGCCATTGAGCTCGATGGCCTTTTCAATAGCCGCCGACGTCAGGGGGATCAGCCCCAGTTGATAGGCATAGCCAAGCATGAACAGGTTGCTGGCGATGCTATCGCCCATCAGCTTGGTGGCCAGGTCGGTGGCTTCGACAAAATGAGTCTTCTCGGCACCGACGGCGTCGCGAATGCTCTGCTTCATGGCTTCAGCCGGGAACTCGGCGTCCGGGTTACGGGTGAACTCGGCGGTCGGCGTCTGCTGGCTGTTGACCACGGCATGGGAGCTGGCCACGTTCAGCTTGGCCAAGGCATCCGGGCCCGCTGCGACCAGTAGATCGCAACCCAATAGCAGATGAGCCTCGCCCGCCGGAATACGTACGGCAAACAGGTCGGCCTGATGCGCGGCAATGCGGATATGGCTGACCACCGGGCCGAACTTCTGCGCCAGACCGGCCTGATCCAGCACGCTGCAGCCCTTGCCTTCCAGATTGGCGGCATAGCCGAGCATGGCGCCAACGGTGGTGACACCGGTCCCGCCAACGCCCGGCAGCAGGATATTGAACGGCTTGTCCAGGCTTGGCAGTTGCGGCTCCGGCAATTGGGCGAAAGCCGCGACCTGCACCGGCAGTTCCGGCTTGCGCAGACGACCGCCATGCACGGTAACGAAGCTTGGGCAGAAGCCTTCGACGCAGCTGAAATCCTTGTTGCAGGCGCTCTGGTCGATCTCGCGCTTGCGCCCCTGGGCGGTTTCCTTCGGCAGCACCGACAGGCAACCGGATTTGGCACCGCAATCACCGCAGCCTTCGCACACCGCCGGGTTGATCAGCGCACGTTTTTCCAGATCAGGCATGGTCCCGCGTTTGCGCCGCCGACGTTTTTCCGTGGCGCAGGTCTGGTCGTAAATGATCACCGAGACGCCCTTGAACTCGCGTAGTTCTTTCTGCACGGCGTCCAGGTCACGCCGATGGTGGAAACTGGTGATGGGCGCAAAGTCTTCGCGGCTGGGGTATTTATCCGGGTCATCGGAGACCAGGGCAATGCGCTTGACGCCCTCGTTGAACACCTGGCGGCTGAGCTGATCGACCCGCAGCACGCCATCGATAGGCTGGCCGCCAGTCATGGCTACGGCGTCGTTGTAGAGAATCTTGTAGGTGATATTGACCCCGGAAGCCACCGCCGCCCGCAGCGCCAGATGCCCGGAGTGGAAGTACGTGCCGTCGCCGAGATTCTGGAATACGTGAGGCGTTTCGGTAAAAGGCGCCTGGCCGATCCAGGTGACGCCCTCGCCGCCCATCTGGGTGAAGGTATCGGTTTCCCTATCCATCCAGATGGTCATGTAGTGACAGCCGATCCCGGCCAGAGCACGACTACCTTCCGGCACCCGGGTCGAGGTGTTGTGCGGGCAGCCGGAGCAGAAATGCGGAGTGCGCTGGGTCTTGAACAGCGGCGCCTGCAGGGCTTTTTCCTTGTCGGTCAGGAATTGCAGGCGCGCTTCGATCTGCGGGCTGCTGTAGAACGGCGCCAGGCGCTTGGCGATCACCCGGGCGATCATCGCCGGGGTCAGTTCGCTGAGGTTGGGCAGCAACGAACGGCCCTGTTCATCGAACTCGCCAACCACTACCGGGCGACGTTCCACCGGCCAGTTGTATAGCTGGCCGGTAAGCTGGTCTTCGATGACGCTGCGTTTTTCTTCGACCACCAGAATCTCGCTGAGGCCTTCGGCAAAGTCGTGCACCGACACCGGCTCCAGGGGCCAACTCATGCCAACCTTGAGCACGCGGATGCCGACCTTGTCACACAACTCCAGGTCGATGCCCAGCTCTTCCAGAGCCTGGCGTACGTCCAGGTAAGATTTCCCAGTGGTGATAATCCCCAGGCGCGGCTGCTGTGAGTCGATCACCACTTTGTTCAACTGGTTGGCGCGGGCAAAGGCCCGGGCGGCGTAGATCTTGTAGGTGTTGAGCCGCGCTTCCTGGGCCAGGGGCGGATCGGGCCAGCGAATATGCAGGCCGCCTTCGGGCAGGACGAAATCTTCGGGGATGCAGGTCTTCACTCGCAGTGGGTCGACTTCCACCACCGCCGAAGAATCGACGTTCTCGGCAATGGTCTTCATCGCTACCCAGCAACCGCTGTAGCGCGACAGCTCCCAACCGATGATGCCGTAGTCGAGGATTTCCTGGACGTTACTGGGGTTGAGCACCGGAATCATCGAGGCGATAAAGGCGTGCTCGCTCTGGTGAGCGATGGTCGACGACTTGCAGCCGTGGTCGTCGCCGGCCAGCACCAGTACGCCGCCATGCTCGGAGGTGCCAGCAGAGTTCGCGTGCTTAAACACGTCGCCGCTGCGATCGACCCCTGGCCCCTTGCCGTACCACAGGGCAAACACCCCGGCGTATTTGCCTTCGGGAAACAGATTGACCTGCTGACTGCCCCACACCGCCGTCGCCGCCAACTCTTCGTTGATGCCGGGCTGGAAGTGAATTGCGTTCTGTTGCAGGTAATCCTTGGCGTCCCACAGGCTCTTGTCGAGGTTGCCCAATGGCGAGCCGCGATAGCCGGAGATAAACCCGGCAGTGTTCAGGCCACGGGCTTCATCACGCTGCTTTTGCAGCATGGGCAGGCGGGTCAGCGCCTGAGTGCCGGTCAGGTACAGATTGCCGGTTGCCAGGCGGTACTTATCATCCAGACGAATATCAGCCAAAGACATTCGAGACTCCCTTGTTTTTATTATCGAGATGTCGAGCAGCCGGGACGGTCGACCCGGCGGTCACAAGCAAAATACTGCCTGTTACCGGGCGGCTTTTTCTTTCTAAATGACAGCGAATCCGCTGATACTGCGCATGATCGTTTCTATAAAAACAAGATAAAGGGTCAATTCATGCAGGTAAAACTCAGCCCCATCGACCGCAAGATCCTGCGCCTGTTGCAGCACGATGCCGACCTTTCCGCCGCGGAAATCGCCGAGCGCGTCGAGCTGTCGCAATCACCGTGCTGGCGGCGCATCAATCGTTTGCAGGAAGAAGGCGTGATCGAACGCAAGGTTGCCCTGCTCAACCCGCGCAAGCTGGGGTTGACCATGACGGTGTTCGTCGATGTGAAGTTGTCCGGGCATGGACGGCGCTTTCTCGCCGAATTCGAGGAGGCCATCATCGGCTTCCCGGAGGTGCTGGAGTGCTACACCATGGCCGGGAATATGGATTTCATGCTCAAGGTGGTGGTGCAGGATATCGCCAGCTACGAGCGCTTTCTACGCGATCATCTGCTGCAGAGCCCGCACGTACAGGAGGCCCATTCCAATATCGCCATGAGCGAGGTGAAGAGGACCACAGAGCTGCCGCTGGACTGAGCTTTGGCTTCAAACTTCCTGCGCGACGATCATGCTGCGTTAAAAACAGACTCGGAATGCTCATTTAGCGGGCTAAACTCCGCTCCCTCGCCTGTTTTTGCCTTGCCTGATCGCCGCTCGGTGCGTTTCAAGCCAAACCAGAAGGAAGGATGATAATTATTTTCAATAGGTGCGAAAATAATCTTTGACTTGCAAATGATAATGATTATTATTGCAAGCAACTGGCCGCAAGGTCAGTTGGATAAACCAGAAGTCTTAGGTCGGCTTCTGGATTATCTCCTCATCAGGCTAATCACGGTTTTTGACCCGGCTTCTTGCCGGGTCTTTTTTTTAGGTCTTTCTCGTTGCTTCAGGCTAATGAAGACGTGTCGTTTTGCGATGGCGCGGATCATAGCAAAGATTATTGAACCCAAGCCCCATGAAGGCGTTCAAAAGTCCGGTTAGTGGCATATAAATGGCATTTGATGAAAATTATCACTTGATAATTATTCGCATTTGACTATTCTGTCGCAGCATCAAGGACGATGCCCCCTTCGATGGAACGAACCCCTCCGAAAGATCTGCGAGCCATTCATTATGAGTAGCCGGCTTTCTTTGTACCGCTTGCCCAATCCTGAAATCACCCCTGCCGATCCGCGCACCCTTGAACTGTGTCGCAGCCTCAACCGGCTGTCCCGGCGTACCCGGCAGATCTTCCTGCTCAGCCGCGCCGATGGCATGGCCTATGCCGATATCGCCAGCTTTCTCGAGATTGATCTGCGCCAGGTCGAAAGCGCCATGGTCCGTGCCCTGCTCCATTGCACCGTCAAGACCGCAGACACCCAGGCTGCCGTGTGTTGGTACGTGCACCTGCAAAGCCCCCAGGCCACACCGAGCCAACGCATCGAATTCCGTCACTGGCTCGACGCCGCCCCCGAGCACCTGAATGCTTTTGAAGCCACAGAACAGCTCTGGCGCAAGCTTTTGCCCGCTGCCGAGCATTTGGCCAGCAGTCATTGGTATCAGCGCAAGCGCCGGGCTTATATCGGCTGGTATCTGCTCACCGCGTTCGTCTGCAGCTTGCTGGTAACCGCCGAAGCGTTCTCCTTGAGTTTCTAATCCGTGTAAAGTGGCGCGATTCACGCAACAAGGATCAATCCGTGCCACTTACCATTAGTACCGATTTCGACAGCGGCAATATCGAGGTCGTCGACGCCAGCAATCCCACCGACCTCAAGCTGGCCATTCGCCCCGACACCCGCAGCGCGCATTTCCAGTGGTTTCACTTCAAGGTCGACGGCATGCAGGTCGGCCAGCGCCACGCGTTCAGCCTCGGCAATGCCCATGAGTCCAGCTACAGCCATGCCTGGACCGGCTATAACGCCGTGGCCTCCTACGATCAGGTCGAGTGGTTTCGCGTGCCGAGCCAGTTCGACGGCCGCGCGCTGAACTTCAGTATCACTCCCGAGCAGCCACAGATCTGGTTTGCCTACTTCGAACCCTATAGCCGCGAACGTCATGACTGGTTGATCGGCCAGGCTCTGGACCAGGCTAGCACCGAGCTGCTGGCCACCGGCAAGAGCGTCGAAGGCCGCGATATCCCGCTGCTGCGCAAAGGCGATGGCAGTGCCGGCAAACGGGCCATCTGGATCATCGCCCAACAGCACCCCGGCGAACACATGGCCGAATGGTTCATGGAAGGCATCATCGAGCGCCTGCAACAGCGCGACGACCCGGTGCTCGACAGCCTGCTCGCCGCCGCCGACCTGTACCTGGTGCCGAACATGAACCCGGACGGCGCGTTCCATGGCCATCTGCGCACCAATGCCTGCGGCAAGGACCTCAACCGTGCCTGGCAGGACTCCACCCCGGAGTTGAGCCCCGAGGTGTTCTTCATCAAGCAGGAGATGGAAAAGTACGGCGTCGACATGTTCCTCGATGTCCACGGCGACGAAGCCATTCCCTACGTGTTCACTGCGGCCTGCGAAGGCAACCCCGGCTACACCCCGCAACAGGCCGAGCTGGAAGCACATTTCCGCAAGCGTCTGGGGGAAATCACCGTGGATTTCCAGAGCGTTCATGGCTATCCGCGCTCGGCGCCTGGCAAGGCCAATATGAACCTGGCCTGCAACAGTGTCGGCGAGCGCTTCAAGTGCCTGGCCATGACCCTGGAAATGCCGTTCAAGGACAACGATAACGCGCCGGATCTGCGCACCGGCTGGTCGGGCCAGCGCTCTGCACAGTTGGCCAAGGATGTGCTGACCACACTGTCGGAAATGGTCTCGGTGCTGCGCTGAGAAACATTTTGGCAAAATAATTGCGGCTTCATGGAATAGACTCCGGGTAGCGACGTCTTGCTGATCATAACGATCCATTACATTGCCCCCGGATGCCGCAAGCCATGCATGACATCGACGACCAATTACGTGAGCTGATCCCGCGAATGCGCCGCTTCGCGGTATCGCTAACGCGTAATCCGACTAGCGCAGACGACCTGGTCCAGTCGAGCCTGGAGAAAGCCCTGACCGCCTGGAGCGACAAACGTCCGGAAGGTGATCTGCGCGCATGGCTGTTTGCCATTCTCTATCGCCAGTTCCTCGACGCCCACCGCCGCTCACGCCGGTACAGGCGCATGCTGGATTTCTTTACCGGTGCCAGTGAAGACGACTATCAGCCGTCGGTGGAGCGCACAGTGGTCGCCCAGTCCACCTTGCAGGCGTTCGAAGGCCTCAATACCGAGCAGCGCGCACTGTTGCTGTGGATTTCGGTGGAAGGCTTGAGTTACAAGGAGGTCGCCGAAATTCTTGATGTCCCGATCGGTACCGTCATGTCCCGTTTGTCCAGGGCCCGCCAGGCCTTGCGGCAACTCAGCGACGGTGAAATCACGCCCCCTGCCCTGCGGATACTGAAATGATCAGCCTGCCCCCCAGCGAACGCGACCTGCACGCCTACGTCGACCGCCAATTGAGCGATGCCGACCGGCAGACCCTGGAAACCTGGCTGGCGGCCCATCCCGAGGTGGCCCGTCAGGTACAGGACTGGCAACTGGACGCCCAGCACCTGCGTGCCGCCCTGAGCGGCGATTTGCAGCGCAGCGCCAATCCGGAGCTGGATCCGGCGTTCATCCGCCAGACCATGCGCCAAAGATCCTACCGGCACTACGCCACCGCTGCGGTGTTGCTGATTGCCGTCAGCGTCGGCGGCCTCAGCGGCTGGCAGGCCCGGGAAATGACCCTCAGTACCGCCACCCCGCCCATGGCGGACGCCGTGCAGGCTTATCGCATGTTCGCGGTAAAAGACGACATGGCCACTGACTGGAACCCGACCAAGGTCAGCGACGCTCAGGGCTGGCTGGACAAGAACTTTGCCCGGGCCAATCGCCTGCCTGACCTTGCAGCCGCAGGCTTCAAGCCCGTGGGCGGGCGCATGACCAGCACCGAGCAAGGCGCCGCAGCCATGGTGGTCTACGCCGATGCGGACGGGCGCAAGCTCAGCTTCTATATTCGGCCACCGGGAGAGCGCAACCACTTGCTGCCCCAGGGCAGTCGCCGGGACGGTGAGTTGCAGGCGGATTACTGGTCAGGGGGCGGCTACAACTACGCCGTGGTCGGCCCGGCGGATGATCCTGCCGCGCAACAGGCCCGACAGGCGCTGCATAACGCGATCTGATTTGACCCATGATTAACTGTGGGAATGATCACCTGTGGCCGGGCTTGCCCGCGAAGGGGCCAGTACAACCGCCATCACTTAAGCGGTTGAAACATAGCTTTCGCAAGCAAGCTTGCTCCCACTTGTTCGTACTTCCCGACGCTATGCAGCCACCCGCCGCCGCTCAGCACGCTTGACCAGCAACCCACCCAACGCCAGCAGCGCAAGGACGATCACCACCGAGCCATAGATATTAGTGGTGGTGATCAGCCCCAAATGCCTGGCCGAGAACCCGGCCATCAGCGCGGGCACACAGAACGCCAGGTAGCTGAGCACATAGAACGCCGATAACAGCCCTGCGCGTTCATGGGCATGGGCCAACGGCAGGAGCATGCGCAAGGCACCGAGAAAGCTGGAACCAAAGCCTACCCCGGCCACCACCGAACCCACGAAGAACAGCCAGAGCCAGCCGCTGTTGACCGCCGCCAGAATCACCGCAACCCCCAGTGGCAGGAAGCAGACACCCACCCACAAGGCCAGACTCGCTTCACGCAGGCGCAGATTGACGATTGCCACCGCACCACTGAGCGTCAGCGCGGCCACAGCCAGGCCGCCATTGAGCGCCGAGGTCGAACCGGTGGCTGCGGCCAGCAGCGAGGGCGTCAGGGACAGGAAAAAGCCTCCCAGGGACCAGGCGGCAATATCTGCCGGCAACACGGCCCATAACGTGCCCCGCGCTTGAGTCGGCACATGCAGCGAGGGCTTGAGCGACTGCCAGACGCCCGGTTGCGGACTGACGGTCTCGGCTATCCGCCACAGATACAGCGCCTGGAACACAAAAGCCGCCAGGAGAACACAATAGGCCAGCAATAGCGGCAATGGCGCAAACTCCACCAGGACCGCGGTGCCCAGTGCACCTGCGGCCATGCCGAACATCGGCGCGATGCTGTTGATCAGCGGCCCCTGCTTCTGATCGCTGTCCAACAGCGCAGCGCCCAGGGCACTGGTGGCCATGCCCGTGGCGAAACCCTGCATGACCCGCGCGGCAATCAGCCAGCCGACGTCACTGGCGAAGATAAACAGCAGCATGGCCGCGATCTCCAGCAGCAGCGAAACGAAGATGACCGGCCGTCGGCCCAGGTAGTCGGATAGCGAGCCGACCACCAACAATGCGACCAGGAGACTCATGGCATAAACCGCGAAAATCAGCGTCAACGTTGCTGCGGAAAAGCCCCAATCCTGCTGATAGAGATGGTAGAGCGGCGTCGGCGCACTGGAGGCGGCAAAGAAGCACAACGTGGTAAATGCCAGAAAACCCAAGTGTTTGTGTGGCCGATCGGCGCTGCCCGGGTTCTGCAAAGGTATAGACATGGGTACACTCTCCAATCGCGCACATAATTAAAGCTAATTTTTAGCGTTATAAAGTGTGCGAGTTGATTCGAATTAAAGCAAATACTTTGTGTTAAGGTCTGCCCCATGGCTATTAAAGAAGGCATACGCACCGGAGGCCGCAGCGCCCGCGTGCAGGAATCGATCCATACCGCCGTTCGCGACCTGCTCCTCGAACATGAGCGCAGCGCCCTGAGCGTGCCGCTGATCGCCGCTCGCGCGGGGGTCACGCCTTCGACCATCTATCGTCGCTGGGGCGACCTGACCACTCTGCTGGCCGATGCTGCGGTCGAGCGCCTGCGCCCGGACGAGCCGATCAACTGCGGCAACCTGCGTGAAGATCTGCACACCTGGACCGAGGCCTATCTCGAGGAAATGAGTTCCGCTCCGGGCCGGGAATTGATGCGTGACGTGGTCGCCACCGGCGCCACCACCTGCTCGGGCAAATGTGTCGCCATCGTTCAGGAGCAGTTGCAAATCATCATTGATCGCGCGCTGGCTCGGGGCGAGCGCGCGCCCTGCACCGTCGAACTGATCGACACCGTGGTCGCGCCAATCATCTACCGCCTGCTCTACGCCGATGCGCCGCCAAGCCTGGAACGTACTCTGCAGTTGGTTGATCGGTGCCTGAAGCTGGCCTGACAGCCTGTTAGAATGGCCGCCTCCAACGGCCATTGACCTCACACTTCCATGCACAGCCTCGAAGACCTGAACACCGGCAAACTCCACGGCATCCGCCGCCTGGACCTGTCCTGCGGACTCACTGAATTCCCTCGGGCGATCTTCGAGCTGGCCGACTCCCTGGAAGTGCTCAACCTCAGCGGCAACGCCTTGAGCAGCCTGCCCGATGATCTCTATCGGCTCCGGCACATGCGCATCCTGTTCGTCTCCGACAACGACTTTATCGAGCTGCCCGCCTGTATTGGCCGCTGTGAACAGTTGCAAGTGATCGGTTTCAAGGCCAATCGCATTCGCCACGTCCCCGCCGAAGCCCTGCCGCCGCAGCTGCGCTCGTTGATCCTTACCGACAACCAGATCGACAGCCTGCCCGAGGCCCTTGGCAACTGTGCTCACCTGCAAAAGCTGATGTTGGCCGGTAACCGTCTGCAACGCCTGCCCGACAGCCTGGCCCGTTGTCAGCGCCTGGAACTGCTGCGCATTGCCGTCAACCAACTGACCGGGTTACCCGACTGGCTGCTGCAAATGCCCGCCCTCGCCTGGCTGGCCCATGGCGGCAATCCACTTTCCCCGCCAGTACCCGCCATTGATGTGCTTGCAATTGCGTGGCAACAGTTGCAACTCGGGGAGAAGCTTGGCGAAGGCGCTTCGGGGGTCATTCAGCAGGCACTGTGGCAAAGGCCCGGGCAGGACCCGCTGGCTGTCGCGGTCAAAGTCTATAAAGGCCACGTCACCAGCGACGGCTCGCCCCTCGACGAAATGGCCGCCTGCCTGGTCGCGGGTGTGCATGAGCAGTTGATCCGGGTTGAAGGCCGCATCGCTGACCATCCCGAAGGTCGCGCCGCACTGGTGCTGGACCTGATCGATCCAGCCTTCATCAACCTGGCCGGCCCGCCCAGCCTGGAATCCTGCACCCGGGATATCTACCCCACCGGACTGCGCCTGGAGCAGGACACAGCCCTGCGCATCGCCAGCGGCATTGCCTCAGCCACGGCCCATCTGCACAGCCACGGCATGATCCATGGCGATCTGTATGCCCATAACATCCTGTGGAGCCCGCAGGGCGAATGCTTGCTGGGGGATTTCGGTGCAGCGGCGTTTCACCCGCGCGCTGAGCAAGCCGCGATGCTGGAACGCATCGAGACCCGGGCCTTTGGCATTTTGTTGGGCGAGTTGCTGGAACGCTGCGAGCTGCCGCCGGGTGACCCCGTGTGGGCATTGCAGGAACAGTGTGTGCAGGCTGATGTCATGCAGCGCCCGACGATGGCTGAGGTGAAGCAGCTGTTAGCTGCGAGCCTCGAGCTTAAGCTAACAGCTCGTAACTCGTAGCTCCTAGCTCTTAGCTCTTAGCTCCCAGCTCGTAGCCAAGCCTTTACCCCGCCAACCCTACATACACATTCTGCACATCATCATGGGCATCGATGGCGTCGAGAAACGCCTCGACTTCAGCCATCTGCTCATCGCTAAGGCCATCCACAGTGCTTTTCGGGCGATAGCCCAACTGCGCCGAAGTCACGGTGAAGCCGAACTCAGGCAGCGCCTTGCACACGGCGTCCAGATCGGTGGACTCGCTGAGGAACAGCGTGGCGCCGTCTTCGCCTGGCTCAAAATCCTGGGCACCGGCTTCAATGGCAGCCAGTTCAGGATCAGCGTCGGCGTTGTCCGGGGTGGCTTCGATCATGCCCTGATAGAGGAAATCCCAGGACACGGAACCGGCAGCACCGAGCTGGCCCTTGCGGAACAGCACACGGATTTCCGACACGGTACGGTTGATGTTGTCAGTCAGGCACTCGACGATCACCGGCACCTTGTGCGGCGCGAAACCTTCGTAGGTCAGACGCTCGAAATTGACGTGCTCACCCAACAGGCCCGCGCCCTTCTTGATTGCCCGCTCCAGAGTCTCGCGAGGCATCGAGGCCTTCTTGGCCTGCTCAACCACCAGACGCAACCGGGAGTTCATGTCCGGGTCAGCGCCGGAACGCGCGGCGATCATGATTTCCTTGGACAGCTTGCCAAAAATACGCCCCTTGGCGTTGGCTGCTGCTTCTTTATGCTTGACCTTCCACTGTGCGCCCATGCTTGCTCTCTTGATTCGATTGCGTCCTGCCGCCCTCACCCGGTCATCAGGACAGGTGCTGCGGCAACACGTTGAAAAATAGTAACCGGCGCATTTTATACGCGATGACGCCGGATGAAACCCCTCTCACGTCATTGTCTTCACACTAGGGCCACTTGGCGCCATGACTGATTTAACCTAAAGCTTTGTAGTCCTTTTCTGAAAAACCTTGCAGCCATGCCAAGGAAGGCGCGCATTTCGTACCCTTCGCCCCCTGGAATTTTCTAGCTGGGAGCGCAAGCGAATGTGCCGGAACACGCACGAGCCAATCACCCTGGTCATTGATGACACACCGATGCCCCTGCGGGTCATCGGTTTCAACGGCCAGGATGCACTGAATCAACCCTATCGTTTCGACATTGACTTGCTCAGCGACAACCCGTTGCTGGACCTCAATCAGTTACTGCACCGTCATGCCTTCCTGAGCCTGGGCGATGGCGAAGAAGGCTTGCACGGGCATATTGGCGGGGCCAGTCAGCGCTACGCAGGCACCGACCTGAGCCACTATCGTGTCAGCCTGATGCCTGACCTGCAGCGGCTTCAGCATCGTCGGCAGAGAAGGATCTTGCGCAACCTCAGCGTGCCGCAACTGATTATGCGACTACTGGCAGAGCATGGCCTTGAGGAAGACGCCTACCGTTTCGAGCCCACCACCGGTCTCTATCCGCCACGCGCCCTGTGCGTGCAGTACGACGAAAGCGACCTGCACCTGCTACAGCGTCTGTGCGAAGAAGAAGGTATTCACTTTCGTTTCGAGCACAGTCGCAACCAGCATCTGCTGATTTTCTCCGATGATCCCGGCAGCTTTCCTACATTGCCGCAACCTCTGGGCTTCCGGCGCTCGCTGAGTGCTTCATCCGCCCCCGTCGGGCTCAGTCACTTGAGCGAAACGCTCTGGGCCCTGCCCAGCCAGGGTCAACCCGAAAATCTGCAAGATGAAAGCCATGAGCCGGAACCGACGGGACCACCGATCCAGGGCGAAGCCAATCAACATTACCTGCACCCGGCCTACGACAATCGCAGCGATCCCCGCCAAATTCGCCAGCGCCAGGCCGGGCGGCGGGCGCTGGAGCGCATCCGCTGTGAACGCTATCGGGTCGAGGGTCGCAGTGACCGCGCCAGCCTGGGCAGCGGGCAAGTCGCTCAGGTACTCGGCCACCCGGTGGCGCAGTACAACGATCAATGGCTGCTGACGCAAGTCCGTCATCACGCCTGGCAGCCCCAGGTACTGGCAGGCGCAGACGAATACGATTGCGCGAGGATCCTTGAATCAACGCTATCTGCAACGGCTGAACCGGGCTACGCCAACAGCTTTACCGCCATTCCCTGGGCCATGCCTTTTCGCCCATCCCTCGACCATCCCAGACCCCGGATTCACGGCGTTTCGCCCGCCACCCTGCTGACCACGCCAGAAGGCCTGCTGACAACAGATTCACAGGGGCGTCTACCGATCCGCTATGACTGGCAAGCACCCGACGATACCGACAGCCCGGGAGTGCCAGCGCAAATCGCTGATGGCGAACTCCTGTGCCGTGGTGCCACAACGGCGGTCTGGGTCAGCCATTTTGACAATGACCCGGAACGCCCGGTGATCTGTGGCTTGCGGCAGGCGGCACGAGGTATCCGGATTCAGATCGATGACATTGAAATGGCGCCGGGGCTGGCGACCCTGCATCTCAGGCATGACCAGCGTTTGCTGATCGAAGCCCCCAGCCTGCAACTTGATGGCGCAGGTGCCTGCATGGAACTGAGCGTCGATGGCATCAACTTGAGTGCGCGGCCAGGTGCAGCCTGCGCAAGCCCGCGTAACGCCAGCCGCCAGGACCTGCGTCTGACTGAAAAACCCGGTCTGAGCGGTCGCCCCCTGGCTCGGCGCAGTTGGTACATCGTACGCATGCCCACGGCCGACCTGAGCCATCTGGCACGCCTGGACCCCCGTCACCTGCTATTCGAAGGCCAGACTGATGATCAGGGCTATCTGGGCCTGAGTAGCGAGCAGCAGCGGCAATTGGCCGAGGAATACCGCAGGACGCCCCAGCAACTGTGCCTGATTCATCCAGGCCATTGCGTGCCCTTGGCGGTGTATTTCCAGCAGAACTGGAGCCGCCATCAGCTCTTGCTGTTCAGCAACCCTTGAAGACCGCCTCGCGCTTTTCGATGAACGCCGACATGCCCTCTTTCTGGTCATGACTGGCAAACAACGAATGGAACACCCGGCGCTCGAAACGAACGCCCTCGGCGAGGCTGACCTCGAAGGCGCGATTAACGCTTTCCTTGACCATCATCGCCACCGGCAGGGATTTGGCCGCAATGTCAGCCGCGACTTTCAGCGCCTCCTCCAGCAGCCCGGCGGCTGGCACGATCCGCGCTACCACACCGGCCCGCTCGGCTTCTTCGGCATCCATCAGGCGTCCGGTCAGGCACAGCTCCATAGCCTTGGCCTTGCCTACGGCGTGGGTCAGGCGCTGGGTGCCGCCCATGCCCGGCAGCACACCCAGCTTGATTTCCGGCTGACCGAAACGGGCAGTATCGGCGGCGAGGATAAAGTCGCACATCAACGCCAGCTCACAACCGCCACCCAAGGCAAAGCCGGCCACGGCAGCGATCATTGGCTTGCGCCGGGCAGCAACGCGGTCGCTATCGCAGAACAGGTCATCGAGATAGATCTGCGGGTAGGTCAGTTGCGCCATTTCCTTGATATCGGCCCCGGCGGCAAAGGCCTTGGCTGAACCGGTAAGGACGATGCAACCGATGCCCCGGTCGGCTTCCAGTTGATCGAGAGCCTGGTTGAGTTCGCGGATCAGCTGGGCATTCAGGGCGTTCAGGGCCTGAGGACGGTTCAGGGTAATGAGGGCTACCCGATCTCTAACCTCAAGCAGCAGTGTTTCGTAACTCATTGATATTTATCCTTTTTATCATTAGAAATGATAAAGACAATTTACTTTAAATAATATTAATAACTATATGTTTTGTTTGATCATTTTTACTCATTACCACTGCAATGAACCCCTCACTCAATAAACACACTCAATGGCAATCGCCGTCGCCTCACCACCACCGATACAGATTGCCGCCACCCCACGATGCAATTGCCGCTGACGCAGCGCCCAGATCAGGCTGACCAGAATACGCGCCCCCGACGCACCAATCGGATGCCCCAGAGCACAGGCGCCGCCGTGCACATTGACCTTTTCATGGGCCAACCCCAATTGCTGCATGGTCACCAGGGCAACTACGGCGAACGCTTCGTTGATCTCGAACAGATCCACCTGCTCCAGACTCCAGCCGGTGCGCTGCATCAGCTTATTGATCGCGCCAACAGGCGCTGTAGGAAACAGCCCAGGCTCATCAGCGAAAGCCCCATGACCATGAATGATCGCCAAGGGCTTGAGGCCGCGCTGTTCAGCCTCGGAGCGGCGCATCAGCAGCAAGGCCGCCGCGCCATCGGAGATTGAGCTGGAGTTGGCCGCCGTGACGCTGCCATCGGCCCTGAACGCTGGCTTGAGGCTGGCAATCTTGTCCAGCCGTGCCTTGGGCGGTTGCTCGTCAGTGCTGATCAGCCTGAGCTCCTTGCCCACCTTCGCCTCGACTGGAACGATCTCGGCAGTGAACAGGCCATCACCAATAGCCGCCTGAGCACGAGTCAGGGAGGCCACTGCATAGGCGTCCTGGGCTTCCCGGCTGAAACCATATTCCTGCGCACAATCCTCGGCATAGGTGCCCATCAGGCGTCCCGGCTCGTAGGCATCTTCCAGGCCGTCGAGAAACATATGATCGATAACCCGGCCATGGCCCATGCGGTAGCCGCTACGTGCACGGTCCAGCAGGTACGGAGCGTTGGACATGCTTTCCATGCCGCCGGCCACCACCACTCTGGCGCTGCCCGCAAGCAACAGGTCATGGGCGAGGATCACCGCCTGCATACCCGAGCCGCACATTTTGTTAAGGGTTGTGCAGGGCGTCGACTTGCTCAGCCCCGCCCCCAGCGCTGCCTGACGTGCCGGGGCCTGGCCGAGCCCGGCAGGCAACACGCAGCCGAACAGCACTTCATCAATCGCGTCGGGCCTGACCGCGCCACGCTCTACTGCGCTCCTGATCGCCGCCGCACCCAACTGCGGCGCAGTCAGGCTGTGCAGATCACCCTGAAAGCCGCCCATGGGCGTGCGCACGGCGCTGACAATGACCACCGGGTCATCCTGCAAGGGCTTGGACATGGAATTCTCCTGAGCTTATTTGGCGGCCATACGCAGGGCGCCGTCGAGACGGATCACCTCGCCGTTGAGCATGCTGTTCTCGACGATATGCCGGACCAGCGCCGCATACTCGTCAGGCTTGCCCAGCCGCGGCGGAAACGGCACGCCCACGGCCAGGGCTTCGCGCACCGGCTCGGCAACCCCGGCCATCATTGGCGTCTCAAAAATACCCGGAGCGATAGTCATGACCCGGATACCGAAGCGTGCCAGCTCCCGCGCCGCTGGCAGGGTCAGGCTGACAATTGCGCCCTTGGACGCCGCATAAGCGGCCTGGCCGATCTGCCCGTCGTAGGCGGCAATGGAGGCGGTATTGATGACCACCCCGCGCTCGCCCTCGCCGTTCGGCTCGTTGTTGGCCATGGCCTCGGCGGCGAGACGCAGCAGATTGAAGCTGCCGATCAGATTGACATTAATGATGCGGCTGAAGCTTTCCAGGCGATGGGGCTGCTCCTTGCCGAGAATCTTCTCCGCGCCACCAATACCGGCACAATTGACCAGGCCGTGAAGATGGCCGAAAGCCTTTACCGCAGCGTCCACAGCGCCCTGAGCCACGGCCTCCTGAGTGATGTCGCCAGCATGAAACGCCGCTTGCCCGTCAAACTGCCCGGCCTGAGCAGCAACAGCCTCGGCATTGAGATCGACCAGCATGACCCTGGCGCCAGCCTCGACCAGCATGCGCGCGGTGGCCGCGCCAAGTCCCGAAGCGCCGCCACTGACTAGAAATGCCTTGTCCTTGAGCTGCATAAGAGGTTCTCCATGTTGTTTTTTGAATTGGGGAGGTTGTTGCAATGACAAAGATAGTCGCGCTGCCGCGATGACGAGGCAATGGTCAAAGCAGGCGCAATCGATGAGCGATTTGGTCAATAACGAATCTCTGCGCGCCGGGGAGGTCTGAGATCAGGTAGCCATCAGCCCGGAGCCCGGCGCATGCCCGTACAGTTCATCCGTATGCTGTTCACCAGTTTGTTGCTACTGACCCTGAGCGCCTGTGCGCTGTTTCCCCATAATGATCCGTTGAATATCAATGTGGTGGGTATCGAGCCCTTGCCCGGCCAAGGCCTGGAGGTACGGCTGGCAGTCAAACTGCGTTTGCAGAACCCCAATGAAACCGCCATCGATTACAGCGGCGTCGCCCTGGATCTGGACGTTAATGGCAAGTTGCTTGCCTCGGGGGTGAGCGATCAGCAAGGCACCATCGGGCGCTTTTCTGAAGCGGTGCTGGTAGTGCCGGTGAGCGTTTCGGCCTTTGCCGCGCTGCGTCAGGTGGTGGGCGTCAGCGAACGCCAGAGCCTGGACAACCTGCCGTACACCTTGCACGGCAAGCTAGCGGGCGGCCTGTTCGGCACGATGCGCTTCAGCGACAGCGGCGTACTGAGCCTGCCACAACCGCTGAATAACGAATGGTAGGGATCAATCCTGAATGAAGCGCACGCCGGGCTTGGCCCGCTCATCGACGACCAGCTCGAAGATATCCGGCCGCGCGTAATGGCCGACCACATCCAGGTCGTAGCGCGCCTTGACCAGTTCGTCGGTATCGATTTCGGCACACAGCAGGCCGCTTTCACCCAGTAATGGCCCGGCCAGCACGTCACCCATTGGACCGACGATCAGGCTGCCACCGTTGATCAGGGGGCGCTGTGCTGGCCAGTTGGCCACTTCGACACCCAAGGCCTCGGGCGACGGCTGCACCTGACAGGCGCTGATCACAAACAGCCGCCCTTCATGGGCAACATGGCGCATGGTGCACTGCCAGATATCCCGTTCGTCCACCGTCGGCGCACACCAGACATCGACACCCTTGGCGTACATGGCTGTGCGCAGCAACGGCATCTGGTTTTCCCAGCACACCGCCGACGCAACGCGGCCGACCTGGCTGTCGATAACAGGCAGCGTCGAGCCATCACCCTTGCCCCAGATCAGCCGCTCAGTGCCGGTTGGCATCAGTTTGCGGTGCTTGGCCACCAGGCCGCCTTCCGGCTCGATAAAGATCACGGTGCAATACAGGGTATTGCCCGCCCGCTCGATTACCCCAAGCACCAGACTGGCACCGGTACGCGCCGACAAGGCAGCCAGCGAGTCGGTTTCCGGTCCTGGCAGATCGATGGCGTTGGCGTAGTAGCGCGCATAGGCCTCACGCCCTTCCGGCAAGCGATAACCCAGCTGCGTACCGAAGGTTTCGCCCTTCGGGTAACCACCGAGCAGCGCCTCAGGCATGACCACCAGGCGGGCGCCGGATTCGAGAATGGCGGCCTCAAAGGAAAGAATCTGTTCCAGGGTCTCGGCTTTACCGCCGGGCAAGGCACCGATCTGCAGGGCGGCAACGATGGATTTAGACATGCGGGAAAGCTCCGTTGACTGAGAATGTGGCGATTCTCCAACGCAGCCTCACATGAAGAAATACCGAATCACTGCTAAATGATATGAGCCATATGAATATCAGTCAGTCGGCTTACTTGGCGGCCGCCATCAGTCGATTGACTTCACTGCGCACCATGTTGGCGTACTCCGGCGGGCTCATGGCGTCCAGTTCGGCGCGGACCCACTCGGACCACTTGCCCTTGCGCTTGGCTTTTTCCCCGATCAGGCGCGCAGCATCGCCCTTGGCCTTGCCCAGGTTGCTTTGCCACAGATCGAACAGTCGGGATTTTTCATCTTCAAGCGCTGCGCGCTCATGAAGGGGGCGATTTGCCAGATTGAAGCTCATAGCGGTTACCTGCGACATAAAAACCGCTGCATCTTACACCCTTGCAGCGCACACTCGGACGCAATGTGACGAGCGAATAAGTTCAGGTCCTACAGATACCTGCAACTTTTCTCTATGTGAATGACTCCATTGCATACTGCCATCCATCACTGAAAGGAAAACACCATGGCTCGTAAAACATCTGCCCAGAATGCCGCCGAACAGATCAAGGATCAGGCGTTCAGCGAACTGCAGGCGCTGATCGAAGAGTCGGACAAACTGCTCAAGGACAGCGCTTCGCTGGTGGGCGAAGAAGCCGAAACCCTGCGTGCGCAGCTGAGCCTCAAGCTCAAGCAGGCCATGGACTCCGTGGTCAGCGTCCGTGATCGCACCAAGCCAGCCGTCGAAGCTACCGAAAGCTATATCGGCGGCCATCCATGGCAGACCGTGGCGGTTTCCGCCGGTTTTGGTCTGGTTGTAGGTTTGTTGCTCGGCCGTCGTTAATAGATAAAAGATCGCTGCAACTAACTGAATTAATGTGGTTTTTGTGGGACTGGCTTTAGCCGGGAAGAGGACATGGCAGACGATAGAGATGTATCGACCCTGCTTGCGCTTTCCCGGCTAAAGCCGATCCCACAAGGTTTTGCGTCAGACTAAATCGCGTTACAAACAAGCCAACCGGCTTATTTATGCTCAACAACCTGCGCACCCGCCGCACGATGGGCGTTGATCAGCTTGGTAGCCAGTTCCTGGTTCTTGGCCTCGGCATCGGCCTTGGAGCTGAATGGCCCGATGAGGATTCGACGGTTGGCGTCGATCTGGAACGGATAACCGTGCTCCAGCAACCAGGCCGTAATATCGGTGAGGGCTTCGGTCGCCACGACCTGGACGTCCCACTGCGGCGCAGCTGCCACGGCGGCGACAGGGGCTGCCGGAGCGGCAGCAGGAGTTTTGTCCGGCTTGCCCGAATCACAGCCGGCTACCGCCAGTACCGCCAAAATCATTACCATCTTGCGCACGTTGATCTGCTCCTCGTTCTGAAGTGGCGCGAGTCTATCACTGCGCTTTTTCTTCATTGCCCGCCAGCGACGGATTTATTTGTCCGGATCGTCTGCCGATCATGAACGGCGACCCCGCCCTGCGGTCCATCTGAGTAGCGCGCCGCACGCTCGCCTGCGACAAACAGTCGCGACAAAAACGAGCCTGAACGCGACGAAACCGGTATCTTTGCGCGCTTGAGCTTATTCAGTACTTCCCCATCACGGCATCGACCACTTTGCGCCCCATGAAAGATCGTTCGGACTTGATCATTTGCGAGCACTGCGACTCTCTATACGAAGCGCCGTCGCTGCAAAAAGGCGAAGCAGCCTACTGCGCCCGCTGTGATGCCATTTTAGGGCGCGGGCATCGTCTGAGCATCGAACAATTGCTGGCGCTGACCATCGCCGCTGCCCTGCTGTTCGTGTTTGCCAATTTTTTCCCGGTGATCAGCATCAGCCTCAAGGGGCTGGGCAATCAGGTCACCCTGTGGCAATCCGTGGAGGCCCTGGCCCAAGGCCGTATCACCTTGATTGCCCTGGTGGCCGGCCTGGCCATTATCCTCGCCCCGCTGTTGCAGATAGCCCTGTTGTTCTGGCTGCTGCTGTATGCCCACCGTGGCGCCGTAGCACCCGGTTTCAAACTGTGTATGCGCACCCTTGAGCACTTGCGTCCCTGGAGCATGCTGGAAGTCTGTCTGCTGGGCATCCTGGTGGCCATCGTCAAGCTGGGCGGCATGCTTGACGTGCATCCGGGCCTGGGTCTGTGGGCCATGG
The DNA here is from genome assembly GCF_024807945.1 of Pseudomonas sp. JUb42. Classification (GTDB taxonomy): domain Bacteria; phylum Pseudomonadota; class Gammaproteobacteria; order Pseudomonadales; family Pseudomonadaceae; genus Aquipseudomonas. Next base: position 390,827 of record NZ_JANUFD010000006.1, read on the forward strand.
CCATGCTGATGGTGTTGATCATCCTGATTGCGGGCAAGGATATCCGCCGCCTGTGGGACGAACCGGGAGTGCATCCTGTATGAATGGCATCCCCTTCGCCCATGAACATGACGTATGCCTCTGCCACACCTGCGGCTACGTCTGCCCGGCCGGGACCAGCACCTGCCCGCGTTGCGAAGCCCCGGTGCATGCGCGCAAGCCCAATAGCATCGCGCGAACCTGGGCGTTTCTGATCGCCGGGCTGATTTTCTATATCCCGGCCAACCTGATGCCGGTGATGTTCACAACGTTGTTTGGCAGCAGCAGCCAGAACACCATCATGAGCGGTGTGCTTGAATTCATCGAAGGCGGCTCCTGGGACATTGCCCTGCTGATTTTCATCGCCAGTGTCGTGGTGCCCTGCCTGAAGTTCGTCGTACTCGGCACCCTGCTGGTGACGGTCCAGCGCCGCAGTACCTGGGCCATGCGTGAACGCGCGCGGCTGTATCGCTTCATTGAACTGATCGGCTACTGGTCCATGCTCGATGTGTTGGTGGTAGCCCTGGTTGCGGCTCTGGTGCAATTCCGCGAACTGAGCACCATAGAGCCGCGCATCGGTATTCTTTTTTTTGGTCTGGTGGTGGTGATGACGATGTTCGCCGCCATGAGTTTCGATCCCCGGCTTATCTGGGATGCAGAGGTTGAAGATGTCTGACAATGCCCTACCCCCTTCGCCTGCCCGGCCCACGGTTAAACGCCGTGGCGCGCGCATATCCCTGATCTGGCTGGTCCCCATCGTCGCCGGGCTGATCGGTCTGTCCATGGCCGTGCATGACTGGATGAATGTCGGGCCGAAGATCACAATCACCTTCCGTACCGCCGAAGGACTTGAAGCCAACAAGACCCAGGTCAAGTACAAGAACGTGGTAATCGGTACCGTAACCGCCATCTCCCTGAGCGACGACCGCACCCACGTGCTGACCACCGTTGAGCTGAATAACAGCGCCGCGCCGTTCACCCGCAAGGACAGCCACTACTGGGTGGTGCGCCCGCGCATCGGCGCTCATGGCATCACCGGCATCGACACACTGCTGTCCGGCGCCTTCATTGCGGCAGACGCGGGCAGCAACGAAGAAACCACCGACCGCTTCGCAGGTCTGGAAACGCCGCCGCCGGTCAGCTTCGGCGAGAAAGGCAAACGTTTCATCCTGCATACCGACGACCTCGGCTCCCTGGACATCGGCTCGCCGATCTATTACCGGCGTATCCAGGTCGGTCAGGTGGTGTCCTATCACCTGGCCAAGGAAGGCAAAGGCGTCGATGTCGAGATCTTCATCAACTCGCCCAACGATCAGTACATCACCACCGATACCCGTTTCTGGAATGCCAGCGGCGTGGACGTCACCATCGGCGCCGCAGGCTTGAAAATCGACACCCAGTCCCTGACGTCGATCATTTCCGGCGGTATCGCCTTCCGCGAACCCAACTACAGCCCCAACTCGAAAGCGGCCGATGCCAACGCCGAGTTCACCATTTTCGATGACCAGGCCACGGCGTTGGCCCCACCCGACGGCGATGCCCGTTATATCCGCATGCGCTTCGATCAATCCCTGCGTGGGCTGGTGGTGGGCGCCCCGGTGGACTTCCTCGGGGTGAATATCGGCAAAGTGGTGTCGGTGGACCTGGACTACGACACCAAGACCCAGACTTTCCCCGGCATCATCGGTGCAGTGATCTATCCCAAACGCCTGGGCGCGGCCAACGACAAGCTGGAACAGATCGGCGGCAAGGGTGATCCGGATGAAATCAGCGCGCGCATCCTTGGCGGTTTTGTCGAGCACGGCCTGCGCGCCCAGATCCGCAATGGCAACCTGTTGACCGGTCAGCTGTATATCGCCATGGACTTCGATCCCAAGGCACCGCGAGTGGCCTTCAATCCGAAGCTGCGACCGCTGGAAATTCCGACCATTCCGGGCAGCTTCGACAAGTTGCAGGAGCAATTGCAAACCTTCGTCGACAAGTTGAGCAAGCTGCCAATCGATCAGGTGGCAAACAACCTCAATGGCAGCCTGGTGGAATTGCAGAAGACTATGAAACAGGTCAATGGCGATGTCCTGCCGCAGATGCGCGGCACCTTGCAGCAGGTGCAGAAGACCCTGGCCACCGCCAACGAATCCCTGGGTGAAGACTCGGCGCCACGTCAGCAACTGAGCCAGACCATGGACGAAGTGCAACGCACGGCGCGCTCGGTGCGAGTCCTCACCGATTATCTCGGCCGTCACCCTGAAGCCCTTATTCGCGGTCGCACCGGCGACGCCGCGCCGGGCTCCTACAAAGCCGCCCCATCCTCTCGTGAGATCAACCTGGAGCCAGAACAATGACCCTGCGCCTGAAACTCATGGTGTTGGCCGGCGCGCTGGCGATCAGCGCCTGTACGTCCCAGCCGACCCATTACTACACCCTGGTCGCCCCGCTGGCGCCACATTCCAATGCTCAGGCAATCACGCCTTTGCAGTTGGAAATGCTGCCGGTGATACTGCCGGTACAAGTCGACCAACCGGCCCTGGTAGTCCGTCAGAGCAATGGCAGCCTGGTCATTCTTGAGGGTGAACGCTGGGGCGCCCCCCTGGCCGATGAGTTCCACGACGCGCTGACAGCCCAGCTGGAACAGCGTCTGGGCACCCGTGATCTGGCAGGGCTGCCGAAAAACAGCGAGCAACCGGTGCTGTCGGTGCGCACCGACGTACGCCGCTTCGAATCGATTCCCGGGCAATACGCCCTGATTGATGTGGTATGGAGCCTGAACTTGCGTAACAGCGGCCCGAAACGGCAAAACCTGACCTGCAGCAGCCTGATTCGCGAAACGGCTGGCAGCGGCATGGAAGATTTGGTTGTGGCCCATCAACGCGCAGTAGGAAAACTGGCCACACTCATGGGGACGACAGCAAAACAATGGGTGCAAACAGGCACGGCAAACTGTCCTGATTAACCATTCCTGTGCCTATTTGACCGGCATGGCTATTAACCGGTGATACAGCACGCCTTGCGCAAGGCGCTGACTTTTATATGACCAGCCGGTCATCGCTTCGACTCACCACCCTGACTGAGTCGAAGCCCCCCGGAAATACAACGTATGCACTCCACCTCGCCTCCCTCCAAATGGCCACCTCCCCCCCGTTGGCGGGCCATTAGCCACCTAACTAAAAACGCTGTAACGCGGGCACTTTAGAGTTTAAGACAGGAAAAAGATCGTACAAAAGCGTACAAAAAATTATTCCTGTACCGAACTGGAAAGGGGTATCTTTGCAACTATTGATGACCGCTGGACTGCCGATTCAGGGTTGCACTACAAGCGGCAGGACAAATTGATACTAAAGACCATAAAGCCGCCAAGGTCTTTGTGATTTCACGGGAACTATCTATCTATGTCAGGGATTGGGCAACGTCTCAAGCAAGAGCGACTAAGGCTCAAACTTTCGCAAAGCGCATTGGGCGCTATTGGCGGCGTCGAAACCAACGCACAGGGTAACTACGAAAATGGCGTGCGCTCCCCGCGGGCGGATTATTTGTCCCGGGTCGCTGAAGTCGGTGTCGACGTTGCTTATGTCGTGACCGGCATGAGCCTGTCGGCTGGAAGCCTGTCACTGGGGGCCGACGGCTTTTCCCCCAAGGACTCCCAGGTCTGGCAAAACCCCGGCGCCGAGCGCATGGCCAAAGTGATATCACGCCTGCATATGAATCTGCACGATATGACCGACAACCTTTATCAACTGACCCAGTTGGCCGAATCTCGCGCTGATATCGATAAGGCAGCGCAGCAGCAGAGCCAACTGGAGAACATCCAGAATGATGCCGAGACCCTTGCCGTGGCCGTTATGCGCCTGATCTTCATCACCTCACGCCTGAATTGAGCCTGCCCGGTCACAGGCAGCACTCAATTGGCCTGGGGCGTTTCAGCGCCGCTTCAGTCGATCGATGATCACCGCCAACAACAGGATCGTGCCGCGGATCACGTACTGGTAGAAGGTGTCGATATTCTTCAGGTTCATCGCATTCTCGATGATTGCCAGAATCAGCACCCCGGCAATCACATGACGAATCATGCCGATCCCGCCACTGAGCGACACCCCGCCCAGTACGCAGGCAGAAATAACCGTTAACTCAAAGCCCTGGCCGATCATCGGCTGGCCTGACGTCATGCGCGAGGCCAGCACGACGCCCGCCAGGGCACCGATCAGGCCGTGCACGGCGAAGATGATGATCTTGGTCCGGTCAACATGTACACCGGCCAGCAAAGCGGCTTCCTGGTTGCCGCCGATGGCCAGTGTGTTGCGGCCATAAGTGGTGTAGTTCAGCAGCCAGCCGAAGAACATGAAACAGACGATGGTGATCAGGATTGGCACCGGCACGCCGAACAACTGACCATTGCCGAAGACGAAGAAATCCTCGTTCGAGACCCCGACCGCCTTGCCGTTGGAGAAGATATAGGCCAGGCCGCGGACGATCTGCATGGTCGCCAGGGTGGTGATCAAGGCGTTGATACGCAGCTTGGCGATGACAATACCGTTGATCAGCCCGACGATCAGGCCCATGGCCAGGGCTGCGCAAATACCGAGAAACACGCTGTCGGTATCGCGCATGACAATCCCGGCAATCACTCCGGCGCAGGCCAGCACCGAACCGACCGACAGGTCGAAATGCCCGGACGCCAGACAGAACAGCATGGTGCAGGCGGCAATGCCCACCGTGGAAATGGCAAGACCCAGGCCACGCATGTTCAGCGGTGAGAGAAAGTTGTCGATCAACAGTGCGCACAGCACGAAGATCCCCAGGGCTGCCAGGAGCATGACCCATTCATCAAAAAAACGCCGCAGGTTCAGGCCCTGGCGGGGAGCCCGCAGGCTGGTTTCGCTAGACATACGCACCTCTTTCTTGTTTTTCACGGTGTAGTTCACGCCGGCATTTAAAGGTAGGACTCAGCCACGGCTACGCGGCAGCGCCAGTTGCAACAAACGTGATTCATCGGCTTCGTCACGCATCAACTCGCCAGTGATAGCGCCCTCGCTCATGACCAGAATGCGATCGGCAATACCCATGACTTCCATCAGGTCACTGGACACCACAATGACCGCAATGCCCTGGGCGGCCAGGTTATGAATGATCTGGTAGATCTCGGATTTGGCGCCGATATCGATACCTCGGGTCGGTTCGTCGAGCAGCAGCACTTTCATCGGCATCGACAGCCAGCGGCCGAGAATGGCTTTCTGCTGGTTGCCACCGGAGAGGAACATGATCTGCTGGTCCGCCGAGGGCGTCTTGACGTTCATGGCCTGGATCTGCTGCCTTGCGTTGTCACGCTCCCAGCGGCCCTGAATCAGGCAACCGAGGCTGACATGCCGCGGCCGTGCGCCAATATTGATGTTCTCGGCGACACTGGACAGAGGCACGATGCCTTCCTTCTTGCGATCCTCCGGACAGAGCAAAATGCCGGCACCTATGGCATCCCGCGGCGAACGCAGGATCAGCGCCTTGCCGTCCAGTTGCAGTGTCCCGGCAGTGCTGCGAGTCAGGCCCGAGAGCAGGCGAAACAGTTCGGTACGTCCTGCACCGACCAGACCAAAGAAGCCCAGCACCTCACCCTTGTCTACCGCAAAACTCACCGGCTCCTGCAAGCCCGGCCCGAGCAGACCGGTCACCCGCAGGCTCGGGCCCTGATGCTCACGCGCCCGATAGTTGTAGATGTCCTGGATGTCGCGCCCGACCATGCAGGTCACCAGGCGGTCATGGTCCAATTCAGCCATGTTCTCGAAGGTTCGTACGAAACGGCCGTCCTTGAATACAGTAACGGCGTCGCAGATACGGAAAATTTCTTCCATGCGGTGGGAGACATAGAGAATCACCCGCCCCTCGTCCCGCAGACGGCTGATGATTGCCATCAAACGGTCGATTTCCCGCGCCGACAAACTACTGGTCGGCTCATCGAAAGCGATGACATGGGCATTGCGTGACATGGCTTTGGCGATTTCCACCAGTTGCCGCTGGCCCAGGGACAGATTGCCCAGGCGCATGGCCGGGTCGATCTCGTCTGCCAGGCCTTTGAGCAGTTCGCCAGCCTGACGCAGCATGGCCCGGCGATTGAGCAGGCCCATGCGGTTGGGCATATGGCCCAGCAGCAGGTTTTCCGCGACGCTCATTTCCGGGACCAGGTGCAGTTCCTGGTGAATCACCGCCACCCCGGCAGCAATACTGTCAGCGGTGGATTTGAACGCCAGGGCCTGATCGCCGATCTGCAGATCGCCACTGTTGGGCTGGTACGAACCGCCGAGAATCTTCAGCAGGGTCGATTTGCCCGCGCCGTTCTCGCCCATCAACGCATGGACTGTGCCGGGCCGGGCCTCGAAACTGATATCCGACAGCGCCTTCACGCCGGGAAAGGTCTTGCCGATCCCGTTGAAGCGCAGGCTGCCACCGATTGTTGCCTGTTGCTGGATCGCTTGCTGATGCATGCAACCTCCTGTCGAACAACGCATAACCTTTTAGTTGTCGCAGAGGCCAAGGTAGGCGCGAACTGTAGGCGTTAATCGTGGGAGCGAATTCATTCGCGAAAGCGGTTATTCAGTCAAAAGAGGCCTGTGCAACGCCTGGCTTCTTCGCGAATGAATTCGCTCCCACAAATCGCTCCCGCCTTTTAGCTCTTACCCTGCCCTACAACAATTGCCATCACACCGTGATTACTTGTACAGACCAATCTTGGTCAGCACTTCCTTGAAGTTTTCCCGGGTGATCAGCGTGACGTCGTCCATCGCGGTGTATTTGGCAGGCTCCTTGCCGGTGGTGACCCACTCATACATCTGCAAGGCGGTGTTGTAGCCTTCCTTGTCGGGACTTGGCAGCATCGATCCGAAGAAGCCGCTCTTGGCTTTTTTCAGTTCATCGATGGCGTCGGTGCCGTTGATGCCGATACCGATGACATTGTCCGGGGAGAACCCGGCACCCGCCGTGGCGCGCACGCCACCGAGCACGGTGTTGTCATTCATGCCGCCAACGATCAACTTCTTCGCTGCCGCAGGCAATTTCGGCAGGGCCGCGTTGGTGGCGTCCATGCTGCCCGGTACATCGAGGGTTTTCTGCGGGGTAAAGAGGATATGGTCTTCAGGCAGACCGGCCTTTTTCAGCGCATCCACCGACCCATCGGTGCGCTTCTTGCCGGTGTCCAGCTCGTTGTACGTGTTGATGATGGCGTAGGTTTCTTTCCAGTCCCAGTTACGCTTCTTGGCTTCATCGGCCATGGCTGCGCCCTGTTTCTGGCCTACCTCAAAGGCCGCCATGCCCAGGTAAGGCACGTCTTCCATGAATTTGCCCTTGGAGTCGACAAAGCGATCGTCCACGGCCATCACTTTCAGATCATTGGCCTTGGCCTTGGCGACGATGGCTGGGCCCAGTGATACATCGGGCGGGCAGATGACAAAGCCCTTGGCGCCGTTGGCGGCCAGGTTGTCGATCGCGGTCAGGGTTTTCTCGCCGTCAGGCACGGCGATCTTGATCACCTCGAAACCATGTTCCTGCCCGGCCTTCTCGGCGAACTGCCATTCGGTCTGGAACCAGGGTTCTTCGGCTTGTTTGACGAGGAAGCCGATCTTCACTTTATCGGCAGCGGATGCACCGGCCCCCATGCCGAGGATGGCAGTGGCGACGGCGACACAGCACAGGGAACGAATCCCGTGACGACTCAACATAGCTAACTCCTTATTTTTATTGAATAGCTACAGCGTCCAGCATTTTCTTGCGGTTCGGTTGCAGGCCCACGGCAGCGGTCCGGCAACCTCGTTAAACACCACACAACCAGTCATATCATATTATCAATCAACACTATGTAACCGAGTGTCACTCGCAACGACCTGAGTCTCCTGCCGGGCAAAGGAACCCGAGATCACCTCGGCCGCCTGCTCGATCAGGGTCATGCAGGCCCAGACACCCCGCGCCGCATCACGGCTGGCAATGGCATCAGCCAACTCCTTGTGCAGCGGTAGCGTGCGACCCAGTTCCCCCGGTACAGCCGAGGAAACCTCGAAGGACACCGCCAGCAACGCTCCGACAGCGGGCAACATCTGCTCAATGAACTGGTTATGGCTCGCCGCCAGTACCAATTCATGAAACTGCCGGTCCGCCAGGTTGTAGTCACCCTTGTCCGCCACCGAAAGCGCCAGCACCTTGTAGGCTGCCTGGATCGCCGCAATCTGCGCAGGTGTCGCCCTTTCACAGGCCCAGCGCACCGCCATGGGTTCGATGGTCCGGCGCAGGTCCAGCAGGTCCTTGACGAAGCCTTCCGTCAGCCCCTTGCGCGCCAGCCAGCCCACCACCTGCGGGTCGAACAGATTCCACTGGCGCAGCGGCAAAACCCGTGTGCCGACCTTCGGTCCCACCTCAAGCATGCCCTTGGCTACCAGGGTTTTGATCGCCTCGCGCAGCACCGTACGGCTGACACCCAACTCTTCGCACAATGCCGCTTCGACCTTGAGGGTCTGGCCCGGTTCCACATGTCCTGCGGCGATCCAGGTACCGAGGCGGTCCACCGTCGAATCATGAAAATTACTGCGCATGAGCGCTGGCACTCCACTGGCTTTTGGTCTTAGCTGGAGGCTAATCATCACACCATTGGCTGTCAAACCGGTAGAAAACGCCGGAATGCTCAGGGTCAGTACCACATTGCGCTACCCGACCACTAAATAGTATTACAATTTAATTTTCAAGCTAAGATTTTTGCTCTATACAACGAACTATCCGACGTAAATCCATCAAATAGTATTACCAATTAGCCCAGCGAGGTCGTTTGAACCCTGAATCAACACAACGTAGTACCCCTTTCGAACAACAACAAAAAAAGGAAAACTCTGATGATCCGTAACCGCTTTGCCACTCCTTTGGGACTGTCCTTGATGATTGCCACCCTCAGCGTCAATGCCGCCGGCCTTGAGCTGGCCAAACCGATTCCGTTCGGTACCACCAGCGACGGCGCATCGGTCGAGAAATACACCCTGCGTAACAGCCACGGCGTCGAAGCCAACATCATTACCTACGGCGCCACCCTGCAATCGCTGCTGGTGCCAGGTAAGAACGGCAAGGTCGACGATGTGGTTCTGGGCTTCGATGATGTCCAGGGCTATCAGAACAACGGCACAGTGTATTTCGGCGCGACCATCGGTCGTTTCGGCAACCGCCTGGCCGCAGGCAAATTCAGCCTCGATGGCACCACCTATCAGATTCCCCTCAACGACAAGACCAACGCCTTGCACGGCGGTACCCAAGGGTTCGACAAACGGGTGTGGAAGGCCGAACCGAGCAAGGAACCAGGCTGGGTCGGGGTCAAGCTGACCTATCTTTCAGCTGATGGCGAGATGGGCTTTCCCGGCAATCTGACGACCGAAGTCACCTATAGCCTCAACGAGAAGAATGAACTGCGTATTCAGTACAAGGCCGTCACCGACAAACCGACGGTACTGAACCTGACTAACCACAGTTATTTCAATCTGGCGGGTGCGGGCAGCGGTGATGTGCTCAAACAGGTCGCCACGTTGCATGCGGCGCATTACACACCGGTCAATGGCACGCTGATTCCGACCGGAGAACTGGCGCCCGTAGCCGGAACGCCGATGGACTTTCTCAAGCCCACCGAGTTCGGCAAACACATCAAGGACGATCATCCGCAGCTGAAGTTCGCGGAACAGAAACAAGGCGGGTTTGACTTCAACTGGGTGCTGGATAACCAGGGCAAAGTCAGCAAACTTGCTGCCGAAGTGTTCGACCCTGCCTCTGGCCGGCGCCTGCAACTGTTTACCACCGAGCCCGGCGTACAGGTCTACACCGGCAACTTCCTCGATGGCAGCATCAAGGGCAAGGCCGGCAAGGTCTATCCGCACTGGGGTGCGTTTACCCTGGAAACCCAGCACTTTCCTGATGCACCCAACCAGCCCAACTTCGGCAGTACACGCTTGAATCCGGGGCAGACCTATACCCAGACTACCGTCTTCAAGTTCGTGCGCTAAAAAACTCAGGCTTCAGGCACATGCCACCTGTGGGAGCGGATTCATCCGCGAAGAAGACACTCCAGTCGATACATTTTTATCGTCTGAAACACCGTCTTCGCGAATGAATTCGCTCCCACAATTCGTGGTTACTTACCCTTCATCGCCACAACCAGCTTGTCGACGTTGTAGCGAAACATCTGCGCATAGCTGGCGGCCGGGCCGTCAGCTGGCGACAGCGATTCGACATACAGCTCACCGCCCGGCTGAGCGCCGCTGGCATCGGCAATCTGCTTGACCAGACGCGGATCACCGGAGTTCTCGAAGAAGTAGGCGCTGACGTGCTCGGCCTTGATCTGACGGATCAGTTTCGACACATCGGCCGCCGATGGTTCTGCCTCGGTGGAGAAGCCCAATGGCGACAGGAACGTTACGCCATAGGCATCGCCGAAGTAACCGAACGCGTCATGGGAGGTCAGCACTTTACGCTGAGCCTTGGGAATGGCCTGGATCTGCGTGCGAGCGTAGCTGTCCAGCTCCTTCAACTGAGCGATATAGCGCTCGCCGTTGGCCTTGTACTCGGCAGCCCCGTCCGGGTCGGCCTTGCTCAGGGCAGTGATGATATTGCCGACATAGATCACACCATTTGCCGCGCTGTTCCAGGCATGCGGGTCAGTGATGCGCTTGCCGTCTTCATCCATGCTGCGGGTCTTGATGCCGTTGGACAGCACCACCGGCTGGCCCTTGTAGCCCGACGCCTTGATCAGGCGATCCAGCCAGCCTTCCAGATGCAGACCGCTGACGAAGGTGACGTCCGCCTGCTTCAACGCCTGGGCGTCGGCCGGGGTCGGCTCATAGACATGGGGGTCGCCGTTGGGACCAATCAGCGAGGTGACATGCACGCGGTCGCCGCCAACGGTATGCACCATGTCGGCGATAACGGTGAAGGTCGCGACCGCTTCCAGGGGCTTGGCCTGGGCCAGAACAGAAAACGCAGACAGCGCAAAGGCTGCCATCGCGCCCAATAGCATGGATTTCTTCATGGTTTTGCTCTCGTTAAGGTTTAGTTGACCAGGTGAGGCTTGGGGAAAAATCGACGCAGGATCCCTGTGCGTCCGAACAACAACGAAAAGCCGTAGAAGGCACTGGCCGTCAGGACGATGGCCGGGCCGGAAGCGACGCCCATGTGATAGGACACGATCAGCCCGATAAACCCGGACAGGGTCGCCACCAGGGTCGAAATCAGCATCAGCGCGCCCAATGAACTGGCCCAGAAGCGCGCTGCCGTGGCGGGCAGCATCATCATGCCCACGGCCATCAGCGTGCCGAGCGCCTGGAACCCGGCGACCAGATTGAGCACTACCAACAACAGGAACAGTACGTGATACAGCGAACCGCGCCCGCCCACGGCCCGCAGGAAGCCGGGATCGAAACATTCCAGCACCAATGGCCGGTAGATCAGCGCCAGTAGCACCAGGGTGAAGGAGGCAATGGCGCCGACCATGAAAATGGCGTCAGAGTCGATGGCCAGAATGGTGCCGAACAGCACATGCAGCAGGTCGACGTTGGAACCATGCAGCGACACGATCAACACCCCCGCAGCCAGAGATGTCAGGTAGAAACTGGCAAAACTGGCGTCCTCGCGCAGGCTGGTCAGGCGGCTGACCAACCCCGACAACAGCGCCACGGACAGCCCGGCGATCATGCCGCCAAAGCCCATGGCCGGCAGCGACAGACCGGCAAACAGAAAGCCCACCGCCGCCCCCGGCAATACCGCATGGCTCATGGCATCGCCGACCAGGCTCATGCGCCGCAGCATCAGCAGCACACCCACGGGACCGGAGCCGATACCCAGGGCCAGGCACGCCACCAGGGCCCGACGCATGAAACCGAACTCGACAAAGGGCTGGATCACCGCGTCATACAGCATCATGAGCGGGCTCCTGTTGAATCGTCCGACTCAGCGGCGCACAGCTCGGCATCGGCGCTCCAGAACTCGGCCATATTGCGCGCCTTGCGCAGGTTCTCCACGCTCAGCACCTCGGCGGTATTGCCCCAGGCAATGGCTTCACGGGCCATCAAGAGGGTTTGCGGAAAGTGCTGGCGCACCTGATCGATATCGTGGAGCACCGCGATCACCGTGCGGCCCTGACCATGCCAGGCGCGCACCAGTTGCAACAGGTCATTGGTGGTGCGGGCATCGATTGCGGTAAAGGGCTCGTCGAGGAGAATCACTGCGGCGTCCTGCAACAGCAGCCGGGCAAACAACACGCGCTGGAACTGCCCCGAGGACAGTGAACCGATGCTGCGCCCTTCGAAGCCTTCCAGCCCCACTGCCTGCAGCGACTCGCGAGTGCGCCGACCTTGATCGCGGCTCAAACCGCGAAACGGCCCGATGCTGCGCCAGGCGCCCATGGCCACGGTGTCGGCCACGCTCAAGGGGAAACTGCGGTCGATCTCGGCAGCCTGAGGCAGATAGCCCAGGGTGCGGGTGGCCAGGGCACCGCGATCGACGCGCCCTTCTGCCGGTTTCATGGTCCCGGCAATGGCCTTGATCAGGGTCGACTTGCCAGCACCATTGGGGCCGACAATCGCCGTCAGGCTGCCCGCCTCAAAACGCCCGCTGAGGTGATGTACGGCCGGGCGCCGCTCGTAGGCGACGGTGAGGTTATCCAATGCGATGGCTGCACTCATGGAATCGCCACCGCCCAGACAATGGCCAGCCATAACAGGACCAGCATGGCCAGGGCCAGCAGCAAGCGGTGCACAGCGGATCGGGCCAGCATCGAGCCGGTGATGGAAGGAACGCGAGGAGCTTTCACGAGAGGGTAACCTGCAACTATTTGTTACAGTATTACATAGCAAAAGCCATAATGTTACTAGATAACATTAGATTTTTTTCATCTTCATTGATCCTGACCTGTGGGAGCGAATTCATTCGCGAAAGCGTTATTCCAAGTGGTGAAGATGCGTCGGATGTACCGGCCTATTCGCGAATGAATTCGCTCCCACAGAATTCGCTCCCACCTTCTTGGTGGGGGATCAGATTGCAGCAAAACCCCGCTGCAAATCGGCAATCAGGTCATGCACATCCTCCAACCCGATATGCAGACGCAACACCGGATTCAAACCGCGATCCGCCGGGTTATCCCGATCCTTCAAGCCCGCCACCGTGACCAGGCTTTCATAACCGCCCCAGGATGCCCCCAGGCCAAACAGCTGCAATGCACCGATAAAATCATCGAGCTGGCGGGTATCGCTGCTCTTCAATTCAAAGGACAACAAGCCATTGCTGCCACTGAAATCGCGCTGCCACAGTGCGTGATTCAGATGCCCGGGCAAGGCCGGATGGAATACCCGCTTGACCTGTGGCTGAGCCTGTAACCAATGGGCAACCTGCAACGCCTGACGCTGATGCACTTGCAGTCTGGCGGCCATGGTGCGGGCGCCGCGCAGGATCAGGTAGGCATCGTCCGGGCTGACCGTGGTGCCGAAGGTGTCGCTCATGTTCGCCAAGGGCTGCCAGACCTCTTCACGGGTGCAGACGCTGCCCATGACCACATCGCTATGGCCGCACAGGTATTTGGTCAGGGCCATGATGGAAATGTCCGCGCCCAGTTGCAGCGGCCGGTACAGGTACGCCGAGCCCCAGGTGTTGTCCACTGCCAGCAGGATGTCCCGCGGCTTGCACAGCGCGGCAATCGCCGGCAAATCACATAGTTCGTAGAGCAGCGAACCCGGCACTTCGGCGTAGACCATGCGGGTATTGCCCTTGAGCTGCGCTTCCAGACCCTGGCCGTCGGCGGCGAAATAATCCACCTCGATGCCGAACGGCAGCAGAAACTCCCGAACCAATTGGCGCACTGGCGAATACACCGCGTCGGTGATCAGCACATGATCGCCGGGACGCAGGTACGCCAGGAAGGTCTGCGCCACCGCCGCCAGGCCGGTGCCGAACAACTTGGTGCGATAACCGCCTTCCAGTTCGCTGACCAGATCTTCCAGGGCAAAGGCTGTAGGGTTGCCCCGGGCGCCGTAACTCAGGACCCGCTCGGTATCCCGCCGTTGACGGGCATCGCGCATCTCGCCAAGGCTGTTGAAGAGCACGGTGCTCAAGCGCGTGACCGGCACGTTCACCGGGCGACCGCCCTCGCCTTTTGTCGTCCGTGCGGCATGGATCAGACGGGTGGCCACTTGCTCAGTTGGCGACTTTTTTCCGTGCAAAGGCTTGAGGCTGCGTACCTCCTGTTCGGTCATCTGTGCGAGCAGGCCGATTTCCCAGGCCAGGTACTGCCGTGCCGCATCCTTGTTGCCGGAATGACGGTCGTGGGTGAAGAACAGAAAGTCGATGCACTGCTCGTTGGCCGGGTTGGCCGGATCTTCCTGCACCGAAAGGCCTGCCGCCTGCCACTGTTGGGTATCGCCTGCCAGCCAGCGTGCCTGTTGCTGCTGCACGCTCGGCAGCTCGGCCAGGGCCAACTGCGCGACACGCGGGTCATCGGCAATCAATACCAATGGCCGGGCTTCCTCAGTAACGGCCTTGGCCAATAGCGGCCGGATCGACCACTTCGCACCACTAATATGACCTTTGCGGAAGGTCATGCTCGCACGCAAATCGATCAGCGCCACGGCATCGTCGCGCAAGGCGGCGGCCAGGGTCTGCGCATCGATCTGCGCCAGAGTCGCCTGTGCAGCGTTCACGACCGGCAGTGCCAATCCACTGTGAATGCCATCAGCGAGCACATAAGCCTCGTGACCGAGTTGCCGCAGCCAGCTGGCAACAATCGGCGCGCGAATGCCGTCGGCATCCACCAACACCAACCGCGCGCCACGCACGCCGACATACAAATCGGTGGACTGGATCAACTGGCCGCCCGGCGTGTGCTGCGCGCCCTGCAGAGTGCCAGCGGCAAATTCTTCGGCGGTCCGTACATCGCAAAGAAACAGGCTGCGCCCGACCTCACCGGACCAGGCTTGAACCTGTGCAGCGCTGACCGTGGTCACGCCGGCCTTTTGAGCCAGGGCCGCAGCGGCCTGACGCGGTTGCTCCAGCCCTGTATTGGCGCTCACGTCGGGATAGCGCCGGGTGCTGCCATGTTCCAGGGGCAGATCGGCAAGGAACCAACCCTGGGTGCCGTTTTCCAGGGCATAGATCGGGTTTTTCACGCCGAGGTCGATCAGGGTCTGGGCGCCGATAATGCTGCGGGTGCGCCCGGCGCAATTGACCACGATGGGCGTGATGTCGTCCTTGACCAGTTCATGCAGGCGATAACCCAGCTCGCCATTGGGGCAGCACAGGGAACCGGGAATGGTCATCTTGCGGTATTCGTCGAACGGCCGACCATCGAGCAGTACCAGCGGCTCGCCACGGGCCTGCCATGCCGCCAGTTCAGTGGCACTGATATGCGGCGTATGGCTGGCCTCTTCGACCAGTTCACCAAAGGCCTTGGACGGCACATGCACCCCGGCGAACAACTGCAGGCCCGCAGCCTGCCAGCCTTCAGCGCCACCGACGAGGCTATGCACCTGGGTATAGCCAAGCTCGGTGAGACGCGATGCGGCTCGCACGGCAACCTCACCGCCGTCCTGATCGTAGATCACCAGGCGCACGGCCGGATTAGGCGCCAGACGCCGGGCTTCCAGCTCCAGACGGCTATAGGGCAGGTTCACCCCATGAAACAGATGCGCTTCACCGTATTGACCATGCTCGCGCACGTCGAACAGGGCAATTTCCTGCCCGTCGAACAGCCAGTGCTGAAGTTGCTGGGGGGTGATGGTTGGAGTCATGGGGTTCTCATAAAACAAATTGGAATCCGATTTGTGGAGGCGTGGCTTGCCCGCGAAGGCGGTGTTCCTGATTCAAAATATGTGTCGAATGTACCGACCACTTCGCGGGCAAGCCTCGCTCCAACAAGTCATTGCAAGGCCAGGGACTTCTCGGCAGCCGCAACATCACGGCCCTTGGCATACGCCCGCTGCACCGCCGGTCGTGCCTTGATGCGTTCGCGCCAGGCATTGATATGCGGGTAACCCGCCAGGTCCTGGCCCTGACGCAGCGGCTGGATCCACGGGAAAATCGCCATATCGGCAATCGAATACTCGCCCGCCACGAAATCCTGCTGGCCAAGACGTTTTTCCAACACGCCATACAGGCGGGTCGCCTCAGCGTTGAGCAGGTCCAGAGCGAACGGAATCGGCTCGGGGGCCTTCTCCTTGAACAGCTGCAACTGGCTCAGATACGGAGTGATATGCCCCACCTGCCAGAACAGCCACTCCTGCACCCGCTGACGCTCGATGCTGCCCGGCGCAGGCAGAAAACGCCCGGCCTTGTCGGCGAGGTAATTGAGGATCGCCCCGGACTCGAACAGGCTCAGGGGTTCACCGCCATTGTCCGGCACGTGATCGACGATGGCCGGGATGCGGCCATTGGCGCTGATCTGCTGGAAGCTGTCCTGGCGCTGCTCGCCGGTGCGGATATTGATCGGCAGTACGCGGTAGTCCTGCTCGAGTTCTTCGAGCAGGATCGCGACTTTCAGGCCGTTGCCGGTTGGCCAGTAGTAGAAGTCGATCATGCGTAGGCCGGAATCGAAGGCGCCATCTGCGAGGCGTTGTAGTTGAGGATCTTGCCTTCGGCATTGACCCCGTAGCGACCGTTGAGGGACTCCAGCGGGCGACCGTACAGATGGAAATGCAGGGTCGGCTGTTCGCCTTCGACCTTGATGCCGTGCAGGTCTTCACCGAGGAAGCTGATCGGCGTGCCAGGCTGCACCACCACTTCCTTTTCCAGCACCAGGCGCGTGAACTGTGGATCATCGCCATCGTGACGGGTCCACACGTAGTTGATCTCCTGGCCCTGCACGGCAACGATCACCGCCCAGGTCTCATGGTTGTGCGGCAGCGTGCTTTTACCCGGCAGCAGGGAATTCATGTACAGGGTCGGGGTTTCGCCGTCGTCGTTCAGGCGATAGCGGAAAGCCGTGTCGCCCTCCCCCGGCACTGGCGCAGGAAAGGTATCGAAGTTGAACAGGTCACGGCGCTCGGCCAATTGCTCCAGCAGCGCGACGATTTCCTTCAGGGCTTCACGGTCAACGCCGCACTGGTTGATGGCGCGAATCTGTTGCAGGAAAGCTTCGACGACTTCACCACGGTTCAAGGTGCTCATACAGGGTGCTCCTGAGTTGTCTTTATGGTTTGGACTGTGGGAGCCGGCTTGCTGGCGATAGCGTCAGTGACGTCACCGCCGCCGTTGCGAGCGCTACGTACTCGATCGCCACGGTGCGGCGATCCGACAAGCCGGCTCCCACATTGCTGCTTCATACGGAAAGGCTATACCGGCCAAGGTTACCCAGCAGCCATGGATCATTGTTCTGCGGCGTACGGCGGCCGTTTTCGCCCAGGGCATGGCGCAAAAATGCCTGGGTCCGTTCGTTGCCCGGTCGCTGGAAAATATGCTCGGCGCTGCCGTGTTCGACGATGCGGCCGTTCTCGGTGAAGTACACGACGTCACTGACTTCCTCGGCAAACCGCATCTCATGGGTGACCAGTACACAGGTCATGCCCTCTTCGGTCAGCTCGCGGATCACGGTCAGTACTTCGCCGACGGTTTCCGGGTCCAGGGCTGAGGTCACTTCGTCGAACAGCATCAGTTCCGGGCGCATAGCCAGGGCCCGGGCAATCGCCACCCGCTGTTGCTGACCACCGGACAACTGGCCCGGATAGGCATCGACCTTGTGTTCCATGCGCACCTTGGCCAGCAAGGCCAGAGCCTGTTGCTCGGCGGCCTGGCGATCCAGACCAAGCACCTTGCGCGGCGCGATTACCAGATTTTCCAGCACCGACAGATGGGGAAACAGGTTGTATTGCTGAAAGACAAAACCCACACGCTTGCGCAGTTCGATGCGCTCGGCTTCCCGGGTCAGCAGTTGCACCTGGGTATCGCCGACGCGGATCGTGCCGCGCTGGGGCGACAGCAGGCCGGTGATGCAACGCAGGATGGTGGACTTGCCCGAACCGGACGGGCCGATGATCGACACCGCCTGGCCGCGCTGCACATCCAGATCGATGCCCTTGAGCACCGGATTGCTGCCGAACGACAAGTGAATATCGCGCAGGCTGATCAGGGGCGCGGCGCCGGTTTCAAGAGAAGGCATAACGGCGCTCCAGGTAATGAGTCAGGCGGGAAATCGGGTAGCAATAGGCGAAAAACAGCGCCAGCAGGCTGAAGTAGACGATCACGGTAAAGCCGGTCTGGTTCACGGTATTACTGGCGATCTGCGCGGTGTCGATCACATCGTGCACACCCACCAATGAAGCCAGGGCGGTGCCCATGGTCACCACGGCATAGAGGTTCATCCATGGCGGCAACATGCGTTTGAGGCACTGCGGCAGGATGATCGAGCGGAAAATTTGTCCGCGAGTGAAAGCCAAAGAGCGCGCCGCTTCCCATTGGGTGCTGGGGATTGAGGCGATGGCGCCGCGAAAGATCTCGGCGACGTTGGCACTGGCCGGCAGCGCCAGGCCCAGGGTGACCTTGATCCAGTCGGGAAACGGGATATAGGTGTGACCGATCACAATCTCGAACGGGAACACATAGGTGGTGAAGTAGATCAGCACCAGCCATGGCGCATTGCGAAACAGCTGCACCCACACTCGCGACGGCAACCGCACCAGCCACAGCGGCGACAGGCCCAAGGCACCGACCAACAGGCCCAGCAGCGAGCCGAGGGTAATGGCCAACAGGCTGATCAGAATGTTTTGCGCAAAACCCGTTGCCAGTGCCGGCGACCATTGCACCAACGCCCTGAGTACCGGACTGCCGGGCGCAACGAAGGCCAGCCAGACAAGGGCGATGATCGCGATCAGCAACTTGCCGCCATGGCGGCGCGGCCAGCTCGGCACGGCTGTGGCGAGGGTATCAGTGGCCATAACCGGGCATCCTCAGGCGCGCTTCAAGGGCGCGACCCAGCAAATTGACGACAAAACTCAGCAGGCCGAAAAAGGTCAGGATCAGGATCATCAGTTCCAGCACGTTATCGCTCTGGGTCCAGATCATGATCGAGGCGTAAGTGATATCACCCACGGCAATGGCCGAGGCCACGGCGGTCATCTTCACCAGATCGATCAGGTTATTGACCAGCGAGGGCAAAGCGAAGCGCACGGCCAGGGGCAATTGCACATTGAGCAGCAGCTGGCGGCTGCTGAAGGCCAGGGAACTGGCGGCCTCAAGCGTTACCGCAGGAACGGCCTCGATACCGGCGCGCAGGGCCTCGGCATGGAAGGCGCCCTTATGCAGGGAAATCACGATCACCACCCAGGCAAACGGCGTCAGCGGATTGGCCGCGCCCACCGCCTGGGTCAGCAGCATGTTCAGGACCAGAAAGGCACAATACAACTGCACCAGGGTCGGCGTATTGCGCGTGACTTCGATAAACAGCCGCGCCGGTTTCGCCAGCCAGGGCTTGCCGGACGTCAGCAGCGCCGCCAGGGCAAAGCCAGCCAACAGGCTGCCGATGATAGTCGCCAGGCACAGCCATAAAGTGGTTTCGGCGCCATCGATCAACGAGCCGCGCTGGAACGCATCCAGCAGGAAGTTGTAGTTGAGGCCAAACCCGGCAGCCCAGTGGACGAACGCCTGTAACCCTTGGGTCATTGCTCACCCTCTGTGCGCAAGGCAGCGCAAGCCCTGGCAATGCGCTGCCCGGCTTCGATCACGCTGCTGCTGGCGGTGGCAATGGACAGGCGGAACCAGGGCGACAGACCGTAGGCACTCCCGGCCACCCCGGCCACACCCGATTGCAGCAGGTAATCCACCACATCGGCATCGCTGTCCAGGCGCTTGCCATCCGGGCGATAAAGGCCCAGCAGCCCGGCGCAACGAATAAACACGAAGAAGCCGCCCTCGGGTTTCAATACCTCAAGGCCATCGACGCTGCTGAGGGTTTCCACCAACAGATCACGCCGTTGGTGATAGGCCGCTACCTGCTCCGGCAGAAAATCCAGCCCACCGGTAAAGGCCGCCAGGGCCGCCGCCTGCCCCACCGACGAAGCGCCGGAGGTGGATTGCGACTGCACCACGGTCATGGCGGTCGTCAGCTCCTTTGGCCCGGCACCGAAGCCGATGCGCCAACCGGTCATGGCATAGGTCTTGGACACGCCACCGACCAACAGGCAACGCTCTTGCAGATCCGGCGCAACGTTGAGCAGGCTCAAGGCCGGGCGGCCGTCGAAACGAATGTGCTCGTACAGCTCATCCAGCAACACCAGGACATTGGGATGACGACGCAAGACCTCGGCGATGGCCTGCAACTCCGCTTCGCTGTACACCGCGCCGCTGGGGTTGCCGGGACCGTTGAGAATCAGCCAGCGCGTGCGCTCACCAATGGCTGCGTCCAATTGCGCGGCAGTCAGCTTGCAGCCCTGCTCCAGCTCGCAACGGATAAACACCGGCTCACCGCCATTGAAACGCACGCTGTCCGGGAACGACGGCCAGTACGGCACCGGCACCAGCACTTCGTCGCCGTCGTCCAGGGTCGCGGCGAAAGCATTGAAGATGATCTGCTTGGCGCCATTGGCGATGACAATCGAGGGCAGCCCGTACTCCAGGCGATTTTCCTCCATGAGTTTGCGTTGCACCGCTTCGCGCAGGGCTTTCACGCCAGGCGTCGGCGTGTACTTGGTTGCGCCTGCAGCGATGGCGGCATAGGCCGCCTGCTTGATGTGTTCAGGGGTATCGAAATCCGGCTCGCCGGTGGTCAGATCGAGAATATCGATCCCGGCGTCACGCAGGGCCGTGGCCTGGGATTTCGCGGCGGCGTTGGCCGATAGCGAGACGCGCTGGACGCGTTTTGAAAGCTGAACGCTCATGCGTCTGCCCCTTTTGTCGAATTAAATGGCGTTGGAGCGAGGCTTGCCCGCGAAGAGGCCGGTACATCCGAAATATCTTTTGGGCCTGAAACATCGTCTTCGCGGGCAAGCCTCGCTCCCACAGGGTCGGGCTCCGCTGTCGACAGCACCTTCCCTGGATTCAACAGATTCAAGGGATCCAACGCCTGTTTGATCCGGCGCATCAGGTCCAGCTCCACTTCGCTCTTGTAGCGCGGCAGCATGGCCAGCTTGCGTTGGCCGATGCCGTGTTCGGCGCTGATCGAGCCGCCGTGAGCGTGGGCACTGTCGTGAACCAAGGCGCTTAGAGCGGCGTAGTTGGCCATATGCGCGTCCACCGTTGAGTCGACGGGATGGGCAACGTTGTAATGCAGGTTGCCGTCGCCCAGGTGGCCGAAGGTGAAGTTGCGCACGCCGGGGAAATGTTCCTGCAACAGCGCATCGGTATGGGCGACGAACTCGACAATGCGCGAGATCGGCACCGAGATATCGTGCTTCATATTGCGCCCGGCGCGGCGTTGCGCGTCGCTCATGTTCTCGCGCAGCAGCCACAGGGCTTCGCTCTGGGCGAGGCTTTCGGCAATCAGCGCATCGGCCAGCAGACCGCCTTCGAACGCCTCGCCCAATACCTCTTCAAAGGCCTGACGGGCGTGTTCTTCGCTGTGGTTATCGGACAGCTCCAGCAGCGCAAACCACGGCAGATCGGCCTTGGCAAAGGGCTGCGGGCCTTCGGGAAACTGTTCGCGCAGCAATGCCAGGCAATCGGCGCCGAGCAGTTCGAACGCGGTCAGGCTGGCGCCGAAACCGCCACGGGCATGGGACAGGAAGCTCACCGCCTGGGCCAAGGAATCAAACGCCAGCAACGCCGTGGCCTGGGCCTTGGGCAGCGGGAACAGCTTGAGGGTTGCGGCGGTGATAATGCCCAGGGTGCCCTCGCTGCCGATGTAAAGGTCGCGCAGGTCGTAACCGGTATTGTCCTTGCGCAGACCGCGCAGGCCGTGCCAGATCTGTCCTTCGGCGGTGACCACTTCCAGGCCCAGAGTCAGCTCGCGAGTATTGCCATAACGCAGCACCGCCGTGCCCCCGGCATTGGTGCCCAGGTTGCCGCCGATGGTGCAACTGCCCTCGGCACCGAGGCTCAGGGGGAACAGGCGTCCGGCCTGACGGGCAACGTCCTGAATGTTTTGCAGGATGCAGCCGGCTTCTACGGTCAGGGTGTCGTTATCGGTATCGACTTCACGTACCCGGTTCAGCCGATCCAGACGCAACAGCACGCTGCGCCCACTGGCATCCGGTGTCGCCGCGCCCATCAGGCCGGTATTGCCGCCCTGCACCACAATCGGCGCGCCATGTTCGCGACACAGGCGCACTGCAGCGGCGACCTGCTCGGTGTCCGCCGGGCGCACCACCGCAACGACCTCGCCGGTATAGCTGCCCTGTTTGTCGGTCAGATACTGGCTGGCCTCGCTGCCGGGCTGCGCATAGGCATCGCCCAGCAGCGCCTGCAAGGCCGCGAATAGCGGCTGACTCACGGCGTCACCGCCAGGGGTGCGGCATTCTTGAATTGCTCGTGTAACTGACGCAGGGCTGCCGAGGGTGCCATACCGGTACGCTCGCCTACCTGAATCAACCAGCCACTGCGGTGCCAATCGCGGATGATCGCATCCAGACGCGCCTGGAAATCATGCTCGCCCTTGCGCACCCAGATCACCGATTTCGACGGGATCAGATCATCGGCAAGGGGAATTTCGAAGCCGGACCAGTCCGGATCATCCAACAGCGCATGCATGGTCGGGCTTACGTGAACCGCAGCCACGCAACCATTGCCTTTCAACGACAGCAGCGACTCGGACTGACTGCGGAACGCCTTGATCTGCGCACCATAGACTTCCTGCAACGGCTTGATGAAGTTGCTGCCCTGGGATACGCAGACCGGCTTGCCCTTGAGGTCTTCCCACTTGGCGATGCCGGCGCCCTTGCGGATCAGCGCAGCGCCGCCGACTTCCTCATAAGGGGTCGGCACGTAATCGAGGATCTCGGCGCGCTCGTCGATGTACTGCATATTGGCGATCAACAGATCGACCTTGCCCTGTTGCAGAAACTGTACGCGGTTGGGCGCCAACACCGAGACGGTCTCGACCTCGACACCCAGTTGCTTGGCAATGCCTTTGGCCAGTTCGACGTTGTAACCCAGGTGCTCGCCGGTGGCCGGGTCGATGGTGCCGAACGGCGGGCCGCTGAGGATCACACCGATGCTGACTTTGTGCCGCTGCTGGACCTTGTCCAACGTGGCATCCGCCTGGGCCAGGCTGGCACACAGCAACAGGCCGAGGGCCGCCAGGGTCTTGCCGGAAAACAAAAGGTTCATACGTATTGCCTTATCAAAAACCACGAACGAGGGATCAGGCGCCAGTGGCCTGGAATTGCTTCTGCAACTCGACCAGGGCCGGGGATGCCGGGGTAATGTGATGGCGCTTTTCCGCCTCGATCAGCCAGCCGCTGCGATGCCAGTCCTTGACAATGGTGTCCAGGCGCGCCTGGGTATCGCTCTCGCCGAGACGGGTCCAGATCACCGACGGCGCCGGGTTCAGCTCCGGGCTAATGGCGCGGTAATCCTTCCACTCCCCAGCGGCGGCAATCAGCGGATTGATCAGCGTGGCGTCGTGCACAGCGGCAACGCAGTTATTGCCGCGCAGGGCCAGCAGGGATTCCGACGAGCTTTTAAAAGCCTTCAGTTCAGCGCCGAACTCGCTCAGGGGTTTGACATAGCTGCTGCCCTGGGAGGTGCACACCGGCTGGCCCTTGAGGTCCTGCCAGGTATGAATCGAACTGTCCTTGAGTACCGCCGCCGTGCCGCCCACGCGGTAGAACGGCGTCGGCACCGAGCCGAGAATCTGCCCGCGTTCCGGGGTCCACTCCATGTTGGCAATCAGCAGATCGACCTTGCCCTGTTGCAGGAATTGCACGCGGTTGGCGGGCAATACCGGCACCAGTTCGACTTCGGCCTGCAGGCGACGACCGAGGTCTTCGGCCATATCGACATTCATCCCGGTGGCTTTTTGCGTCGCCGGGTCGATGGAGCCGAACGGCCCGCCCGACAGCAGCACCCCCACCACCAGACGATGGCGATCCTGAATCTTGTCCAGGGTGGCATCGGCCTGCACCACGCCGCTGACGGTCAGAGAAATCAGGCTACCCAGTACAGCGGGTAGCCAGCGCGAAGCGAGCGAGTGAGCAGTTGGCATTCATCATTCCCCAAAACAGCGATCGGCGTACCCCGACCTGATGGCTGGGCATCCTAGGGGCTGACGTGGGGGGAACGGAAATTCAAATATCAAATATAGTTATAACTTTCTGATCAAAAAAAGCTGTCAAGAAAGGAATACTCAGCATTTACGGGCTACTTAGCCACACAACGAAAGAAAGGCTTTTCATTTACATAAAAAATCGTAATGTATTGCGCTATCGTCCTGATATGACCACCCTGCTATGACCGACTCCCTGCACGTCACCTCGACCCTGGACCTGGAACTGCTGCGCACCTTTGTCGCCGTGGCCGACCATTCCAGTTTTGCCGAGGCTGGCCTGCATCTGGCCCGCACTCAATCGTCGGTGACCCAGCATATGCAGCGTCTGGAACAACAGGTGGGCGTCGGCCTGTTTCACAAACAGGGACGGCAAAAACAGCTCACCGACCCCGGCCGTCAATTGCTGCGCCATGCCCGGCAGATGCTGTCGCTGAATGACGATGCGCTCAACTCACTGCGCGAAAGCAGCCTCAGCGGCGTGCTGCGCATCGGCTCGCCCCACGATATCGCCGACACCATCCTGCCGCCGATTCTCAGCCGCATCGCCCTCTCGGCACCGCGCCTGCGCCTGGAAATCGACGTGGGCCGCAGCCCGTTCCTGATGGAGGACCTGCACCGGGGCAAGGTAGACATGGTGATTTCCACCCGCGAAGACCCGCTGCTCGAAGGCTTCGCCCTGCGCACTTCGCCGGTCTGGTGGATTTGTGCGGCGCAGTACATTCATGTACCGGGGGAACCCCTGCCGCTGATTCTGGTGGATGAGCCGAGTATCTATCGCCGTTACGCCCTGGAAGCCCTGGAACGCGCCAATATTCCCTGGCGTCAGGCCTACCTGGCGTCGAACCTGATCGGCATCAAAGCCGCCACCCGCGCCGGGCTCGGCGTCACGCCGCGAAGCATGGAAATGCTCGGCCCGGACATGCGCGTACTGGGGGAAAACGACGGCCTGCCGCGGCTGCCGGATGTGACCTATCACCTGTGGATCCGGCCTAATACGGTCAACCCGTTGGCCCGGCGGGCCTATGAGTTGATTCGTGGCAGCCATGGTTTTTAACAGCCCCCGCCCCTGTAGGAGCGAGGCTTGCCCGCGAACCGGTCGCTGCGGTTGATCAGTTACGCCGCGTTATCGTTCTTCGCGGGCAAGCCTCGCTCCTACACCAGTTACAGCTATTGAGAATTCAACACCTTCGCCAACCGCACCACCGTCACTCCAGGCCCCAAGTGCCGCAAGGACGGTTGCACCAGCACACAGTTGTCATAAGGCGTCACGATCGGCTCGCCGCCGTCGTAGGCAATCACCGTTCCGGCGCGCTCGATCAGTTCCAGGCCGCGATAATCATCAACAAAGGTGAAGTCCATGGTCCGGGCAACCACCGGTTCGGTGACTTCGAGGAAACGTTGGCTTGCGGGTGGAGTGCCGCTGATGAAGTCCGCCACATCGGCCTCCTCGACCACCTTGGTCATGACCAGGAAACGCGCAGCGGTATCCAGGGCCACTTTCACGCTGACTTTGGAAAAGTGCTGGCCGGTCTCGATCAGCAAGGCGTTGCGACCACTGGCGGCGTCGTTGAAGCCGCCGTAGTCGCGCATGCGGCGGCCATTGGCGTGACCGGCGTCGACGATCACGGTTTCCGGCACGCCGAGGGCGGCAGCAAACGCCCGACCCTTGCTGCGCGCGCCGCACATCATCACCGGCGGCGCTTCTTCGTGCATCGAGTGGACGTCCAGCAGCAGGTCGACGCTGTCGATCAGCGGCCGCAGCAGGCGAGCCCGGCGCAGCTCCACCGAGGTCTGTTCGCCGTCGAGCTTCTCTGGCAGCCAGACGCGGTTCATGTCTTCATCGAGATAACGGGTGGCGTCGATATTCTGCGGATCGAAGCTGTGATAGGCCTCGACGTTGCCGAAGCCCAGGCTCAGGCGACCGCGACGTGGGCGCAGGCCGGCACGCAGCATGGCGTCAACGGTGATGGCACCGCTGACTTCGTTGCCATGGGTCAGGGCCATGATCATCACATGCGGCCCGGCGACGCCGCTGTCGAAGCTGTACACATACTCGATGCCGTCATTGCCCTCCTGCCATTGGCGGATATCGGGAAATTCCACCTCAACCGGATAGGGTTTCAATGCAGCGCGAACTTGTTCCAGAGTTTTCATGAGTCTTCTCCAACGGGCAGTAACAGGCATCCACACAAGCGCTTGTGAGGCGTGGCAGATGCAAAACTTGAAAAGAGGAAATCAGTGCTGCGGGGCGTGACGCATGCGCCGACCCAGGCAGATCACGGCAATCACGCTGATCAGCGCGGTGACCATCACGTAAAAGCTCGGCGCCAGCTTGCTGCCGGTGGCTTCGATCATCCAGGTCACGATCAGTGGGGCAAAACCGCCGAACAGCGTCACCGAGAAGTTGTAACTCAGCGCCAGGCCAGTGCCGCGAATACTGGTCGGGAAGATATCGGCAAGCATCGCCGGGATCGGCCCCAGGCAGGCGGCGATCAGGATGCCGACGATGGCCTGGACCAGCAGCAAGGTGGTCACCGCCGGGTAGATATTGAGCAGCACGAACATCGGATAGGACGATAACCCGGTGATTAGCAATGCAATGGTCAGCACCCGGAAACGCCCGTAACGGTCGGACAGCGTGCCGAATACCGTGGCCATGACCATCAACGTCAGACCCGTGACCAGCGCACCGAGGTAGGACGACGTCGCAGCAATGTTCAATTGCTTGAGGGCGTAGGTCGGCATGTACAGCTTGTGCACGTAGTTGAACGCGGTGGCACCGGCGACCACGCCAATGGCCAGCAGCAGGCTGACATGGCCCTTGATCAAGACATCACGCAGCGGGGTTTTCTTCGGCGCGTCGGCCTGGATCTTCTGGAAGTCCGGGGTCTCGTCGATCTGGCTGCGGATATAGAAACCCACCGGGCCAATCAACAGACCGACACCGAACGCCACACGCCAGCCCCAGTCATTGAGCTGCACGTCGCTGAGCACATAGCTGAGCAAGGCGCTGACCCCGGCAGCCAGCACAGTCGCCAGGCCTTGGGTCGACAACTGCCAACTGGCGAAGAAGCCGCGCTTTTTCGCATCGGCGTGCTCGACCATAAAGGCCGTCGCCGCTCCGAATTCACCGCCGGTAGAGAAGCCCTGGAGCATCCGCGCGACGATGATCAGCAGCGGCGCTGCCAGGCCGATCTGTTGGTAGGACGGCGTAAAGGTAATCATCGCCGTGCCGATCATCATGATCAGAATCGACAGGGTCAGGGACGCCTTGCGCCCGGCCTTGTCGGCGTAGGAGCCGAGGACGATGGCACCCAGCGGGCGCATCAGAAAGGAAATGCCGAACGAACCGACACTGAGCAACAGCGAGGTGGTTTCGTTATCGCTGGGGAAAAACAGCTTGCCGATGACCACGGCAAAATAGCCATAGATCAACAGGTCATAAAATTCGAGGGCGTTGCCGATACTGGCGGCAACGATCTCCTTCCAGGGTCCGCGTCGGGAGGACACGTGTGCCGTGTTGGCGGCGGTGGATTGCACTGTCATGGTTGGCCCCATTTTCTTCACAGTTTCGGCAGCCATCGTCAGCGGCGACGGCGTTGTTTTTATCAGTGAGTGGTTGATCGCAAACGCCTTCAACCTGGAAGCAAAGTGCTATACCAACGGGGCCAGGACAATTGCCGATTCAGCACAACCTCGAGCTTTTTCGGCACAGCACGCAGCGCAAAGGGCTTTTAACAGGAGCAAAACAGCAGATTATTTCGCCAAGGCCCCATCCTGGTGCAGCGATGACAGGCCATTCCAGATGCTCATCAACGGTTCGCTCTGGTTGGAACGCAGCCGATGCAGGGAAATGTCAAAGCCGATGATCAGCTCCGGCCCCCCGGCAATCACCAGTTCGCCCGAGGCCAGAGAGTCCTTGACCACCATGCGCGGCAGCCAGGCCAGGCCATTGCCGCGCTGGGCCATGCGCTCGATGGCATCGTAGGAGTCGGCCTGATACGTCATGCGCAGGGCCAGGCGCTGGGGCAACCGGGCCAGGTGCTGGGCGAGCACGCCGCGCAGGGCCAGGGTCGGGGAAAACGCCAGCCAGGGAATGGTCGACGCCGAGGATTCGGCGTCGATGCGGAACTGCGGCTCGCCCTTTTCATTGGGCGCGCTGACGGGCAGCAGCTCTTCCCTGGCCAGGACCAGGGTGTCACAGCGCTCGGGGTCGACGAGAATCTGGGTCAGGGGGCTGGAGAAGATCAGCAGTACGTCCACATCCCCGGCCGACAGCCGCGTGATGGCTTCCTGGGAGCCACTGGTGACAATGGAAACCGGAAAATGGCCGAAGGTTTCTTTCAGCGAGGCGTACCAGTCCGGGAAGAACGCCGTCGCCAGGGTGCGGCCGGTAGCAATGCGCAACGGCGCGTCACGATTGATCCCCAAGCCCTGGAACTGCGCACGGGCCGCACCAAGCAAGGCGATGGACTGGCTGGCCGCATCGAGAAACAGCAACCCGGCAGGCGTCAGGGCCAGGGGTTGCTTGCGCTCGATCAGCGGCACACCCACCCAATCCTCCAGCGCCTTGATCCGCCGGCCGAACGCAGGATGAGTCACATAGCGGTTCTCCGCGGCCCGGGACAGGCTGCGGGTACGCGCCAGTTCGATAAAATCTTCGAGCCATTCCAGTTGCAAGGTAAACCCCTTAAATATACTGACTTCCCAACCCACAGAATAAATGCGCCCGGGCAGGAGCGATTGTGGCGGCAAGTGTGGGAGCGAATTCATTCGCGAATAGGCGAGTACATCAAACGCATTTGTATCGCCTGTAAGTGCGCCTTCGCGAATAAATTCGCTCCCACCAAGTTCGCTCCTGCCGCGGATATCGAACGTCATCTGGTGCGGTAACACATGCGCTCTGCCTGCGGATTTCATGCCACTGGGCAGATTGCCGCTTGTGCAATCCCCCACCACTCGATACTGTACATAAAAACAGTATCGGAGTATTTCATGGAGCTGATCGACAAGCTCAGCATCCTCGCGGACGCCGCCAAGTATGACGCGTCCTGCGCCAGCAGCGGCGCGCCCAAGCGCAGTTCCGAGGGCAAGGGTGGGCTGGGCTCGACCAATGGCATGGGCATCTGCCACAGCTATACCCCCGATGGCCGCTGCGTCTCGCTGCTGAAAATCCTGCTGACCAATTTCTGTCTTTACGACTGCCAATACTGCGTCAACCGCCGCTCCAGTGATGTGCCCCGGGCGCGCTTCAGCCCCGAAGAGGTCGTGACCCTGACGCTGGATTTCTACCGGCGCAACTGCGTCAGCGGGCTGTTTCTCAGCTCCGGGATCATCCGCAGCGCCGACTACACCATGGAGCAACTGATTCGCGTGGCCAAATTGCTACGCGAGGAACATCAGTTTCGCGGCTACATCCACCTCAAGACCATCCCCGAAGCCGATCCCCTGCTGATCGAGGAAGCCGGGCGCTATGCCGACCGCCTCAGCGTCAATATCGAGCTGCCCACCGATGCCGGCCTGCAGACTCTGGCTCCGGAAAAAGACGTGATATCGATCAAGCAGGCCATGCAGACCATTCATATCGGTGAACAGACGGTGCGCAGCGAACCGCGCGCGCCGCGCTTCGCCCCGGCCGGGCAGAGCACGCAGATGATCGTCGGCGCCGATGCCACCGACGACAGCACTATCCTGCACAGCGCCGAAGCGTTATACGGCAATTTCGGCCTGCGCCGGGTCTATTATTCGGCCTTCAGCCCGATCCCCAACAGCCCGAAAAGCGTACCCCTGGCCGCCCCGCCATTGATGCGCGAGCACCGTCTTTATCAGGCCGATTTTCTCCTGCGCAGCTACGGCTACCGCGCCAGCGAGCTGCTGCAAGGCCCCGGCGACCTGGCTCTGGATATCGACCCGAAACTGGCCTGGGCCCTGGACAATCGCCAGGTGTTCCCTCTGGATCTCAACCGCGCCGAAGCGACCCTGATTGCGCGCATCCCTGGTATCGGCCTGCGCACCACTCAGCGCCTGATCGAACTGCGTCGCCAGCGCAAAATCCGCTATGAAGACCTGACCCGCATGCGCTGCGTGCTGATCAAGGCCCGACCCTTCATCATCACCAGCGACTACCACCCGCCGCTCGCCGAAACCAGCAGCGCGATCCTTCACGGGCAACTGCGCGACAAACCGCAACCGCAGCAGATGGGCCTATGGGGATGATCAGCCTGGACTGTGACGACCTGTTCGACACCTGGCGCCAGCAAGCGCGCTGGCTGCTCAGCCATGAGATCGATCCGAGCCAGGTCAGTTGGGCCGGGCAACAGGACGCCGATCTGTTTGCCGGTGAAGCGCCCAGTCTGGATCAGCCCGGCCCCTTTCAGGCACGCATCCCCCTGGCGTTGCTGGACCTGCTGAAAAACGCCGCCTGCTATCGCGGTGATCAGCGCTGGAGCCTGTTGTACGAGGTGTTATGGCGGGTCAGTCATGGCGATCGCACGGCGATGATGGCCGGTGACAAGCTCGGCAGCGAACTGCATCGACGGCTGAAAAGTATCAGCCGTGAAGCTCATCACCTGCACGCGTTCGTGCGCTTTATCGAATTACCCGCAAGTGAGCCGCAAGACCGCACACGCCCGCAATACGTGGCATGGCACGAACCTGCCCATGACATATTGCAGAGTGCCAGCGAACATTTTGTCGGGCGCATGGGACGCCATCGCTGGCTGATTGCGACGCCGGAAGACGGGGTGTACTACGACGGCGAGAAGCTGCTGTATCACCGTCAGTGCCCCGCGCCGTGGCAGCAACTGGCGCAGAACGCCGACGATCCCCACGGCGATCTGTGGCTGGCCTACTACAGCCATATCTTCAACCCGGCCCGGCTGAACGAAAAAGTCATGCAGGGCCATCTGCCTGCACGCTTCTGGAAGAACCTGCCCGAAGGCCCGCTGATTCCGGCCCTGATCAGCGAAGCCCGCACCGGCAAACAGCGCGACGGCCAGGCCAGCCAGATTGCAGCACGCCCAGGGAAGCGGATTGGTGGGGAGAGGAAATGAATAAGGGGAGCACCTGGCTCCCCTTCTATCCTGCTCGGTTCTTCTCAGATGGAGCTGAACCCACTGAATAAACGCAGGTTCCACATTGGTTAGTTGCGCCAGCGAGATATCAGCGTTTCCCTATTGGCTGTCACCCGGATTGAATTCATCCGAACTGTACAACGTTGCCACCGAGTCAGAACCGACACCGCCGTGGCGACCCAGCGCTGCCAGGCGTCCTGCGCCAACATGATCAGTGCCATCTGCGGCGACTCTTGAGGCATTCGTGTGATCCGAGCCATCGGAAGCTACTTTCGCTGCGCCCACATGATCCGAACCGTCAGCCGCTACTCGGGATGCGTTGGTATGATCCGAGCCGTCAGACGCCACTTTCGCCGCACCAACACGATCTGCACCATCAGACGCTACTTTCGCAGCACCAACACGATCTGCACCATCAGACGCTACTTTCGCAGCACCAACACGATCTGCACCATCAGACGCTACTTTCGCAGCACCAACACGATCTGC
>NZ_JANUFD010000007.1 GCF_024807945.1 Pseudomonas sp. JUb42
GACAGCGGTGAAGGATCAAAGCCCCGTTATGTCAGAGGCGGTCGAGGGAAGATACGACGGGTGTTGTACATGGCCGCGTGGGTCATGGTCAGGTACGACGCTGGCTTCAAGGCGAGGTACGAACGCTTACGAGAACGAGGTAAGTGCGCGAAGGTGGCGATCGTAGCTTGTATGCGGGTGATTGTCCGTTTGAATGCAATGCTGCGTGATGGCACGCCCTGGCGTTCTGAAGTTATCTGATTCGCCGTCGATGCCTTGCTGAGGCCAGAAAGACACCGACTTGCTCGGCGGGGCAGGACTTACGACGCCCTGAGGTAATTAGTCGTGATCAAAGGCACTGAAGACAGTTGCTCCTACTGACGCATGGTGTCAGGTGCTCTCGCGCTCAATCAAATGGCAATCCAGCAGATTCAGCCGCTGGATCTCACCCTCCGGCACCAGCACTCCGAGGCTTTCCAGCACCCGCTGCGCCGCCAGCACGCCGATCTCCAGAGCGGGCGGTTTGATGGTGGTCAGGCTGGGCATCAGCATGTGGGCGAAAGGGTAGTCGCCAAAGCCCATGATTGCGCAGTCCTCGGGGATACGCAGGCCCGAGCGTTGCCCCGCGAGCAGGCCGCCGGCGGCGAGGTTGTCGTTGGCGAAGATAATCGCGTCGGGGCGCTGTTCACCTGCCATCAACTGCTGCATGGCCTGTTTGCCTGCCTCGAATGGCGCCAGGTCCGGCTCCGGGGCGAACACCCAGGGTTGCAGCCCCAATAACTCCAGGGTCCGGGCATAGCCGTTGCGCCGCTCAAGGGCGCTGAGGTCGCCGACGGCGCTGTTCTGCACGAAGGCGATGCGTCGATAGCCCTTGTCATGCAGGTAGCGGGCGGCCGTCACGCCGACTTCGTCGTGGGAGAAACCGATCTGCATCGGCCCGCGTTCGGGCTGATAGTCCCAGGTCTCGACCACCGGGATATCTGCCTGCTCGATCATCTTTTCCGTCGCGGCACTGTGGAAATGACTGGTCAGCACCAACGCCGCTGGCGACCAGCCAAGAAAGGCCCGCACCGCGCTTTCTTCCTGCTCTTCAGAGAAGTAACTGGATGCCAGCAGTAACTGGAAGCCGTGGCGGCTGAGGG
This sequence comes from Pseudomonas sp. JUb42, assembly GCF_024807945.1. Classification (GTDB taxonomy): domain Bacteria; phylum Pseudomonadota; class Gammaproteobacteria; order Pseudomonadales; family Pseudomonadaceae; genus Aquipseudomonas. The sequence goes on from NZ_JANUFD010000007.1 coordinate 1,122, forward strand.
TGTCGCTGAAGCCCTGGATGGTGTTGGCGAAGATCGGCCCGGAGATGTTCGGAATGACCATGGCGACGATACGGCTGCGTGCCGAGGCCAGCCCGCCGGCCACCAGATTGGGCACATAGCCCAACTCACTGACGGCCTCAGCGATGCGCTCGCGGCGCTCCGGCGAGACCTGGTCCGGCTGATTGAAATAGCGCGAAACCGTAATGGCCGAGACCCCGGCGTGCCTGGCCACGGTATTGAGGGTTACCCGGCCGACGCCCTTGCGTTTGCGTGTGGCTGGCGAGTCATCCGACATGGGCAATCATCCGCATAGGTTTAAAAGGCATATAAAAGTAATTTTTCATTATTTGACGATCTATTCGTCCCTTGCTGATACTGATGATGTTAGCGCTACCAAGTTGGTTTGTCTGCTACTCGCTCAAGCGAATGCCCAAAACCGCGCAGGTACACAACTTCAGGCGTCAGTCCGCAGAAGACTGACCGATCAGGGCATATCGAGCAGGCACACCATGCAAAACACAATCGGGGAAATCGTCAAACGCACGCTGCTGGCCCAAGCCATCAGCCTGGCCGCACTGCCAATGGTGCAGGCCGCTACTTCCGGCGACGAAGCCGTCAGCAGTCAGGAACCCGTGCTCAAGTCAGTGACCGTTACGGCAACCCGTCGCGAAGAGTCGCTGCAAAAGGTGCCGGTAGCGGTATCGGTGATCGACGGCGAGCAACTGGAGCGCGATAACCGCAACGGCGTGGCCAGTATCGTCCAGCAGATTCCGTCGCTGAACTTCCGTACCGGCGCATCGAACAAGGACACCTCGCTGTTCATTCGCGGCGTCGGCACCATCTCCACATCGCCGGGCGTCGAGCCGACCGTGGCCACGGTGATCGACGGCGTGGTCTATGGCCGCCCCGGCCAGGCCACCCTGGATCTGCTCGACCTGGACCGCATCGAAGTCCTGCGCGGCCCGCAAGGCACGCTGTTCGGCAAGAACGCTTCCGCCGGTGTGCTCAACGTGGTGACCAAGGCGCCGACCGAAGAGACCCACGGCTATATCGATCAGTCGTACTACAGCGGCAATGAAAGCCGCACCCGTTTCGGCATTGGCGGCAGCCTGATTCCCGGCACCTTGAAGGGCTCGGTAACGACCCTGTTCGGCAGTTACGACGGCAATGTCGACAACAAGCTCAATGGCCAGGAGGTCAACGGCTACAACCGCAAGGGCATTCGCGGCAAGCTCGAGTTCACGCCCAATGAAGACGTGACCTTCACCCTGGCCGCCGACTACATGCAGTCCAGGGACGACACGCCCAATGGCGTGGTCAGCAAGGCCCTGACCCCGGCCTTCGCCAGCGCCCTGGCGCCGGTCAGCGCGCAGAGTGACAGCCGCAAGCTGAGCAGTGATTTTCGCAGCCATGTCGACGACATCAACAAGGCCTGTCCGGCCAGCTCGACTGGAAACTGGGCGACTACACCCTGACCTCGATCACCGCCTGGCGTGGCTGGAACAACGCGCAGTATCAGGACGGCGACCGCCTGGGCACCATCACTGCGGCCTTCCCCGGCACCGAAGACAAAGGCCGCCTGGACTACGACCAGTACTCCCAGGAGCTGCGCCTGGCATCGCCCAAGGGTGAGTTTCTCGAATATGTCGGTGGCCTGTTCTACATGCACGGCAAGGACACCGAAACCTACCAGCGCACGCTGATCACCACGACTCGACAGGACCGTGGGGTGGCGGACTACAGCACCACCAGCGACAGTTCCTCGGTCTTTGGCGAAGCCACCTTCAACTTCCGTCCGGATCTGCGCCTGATCGCCGGCCTGCGCTGGACCCACGACGAACTGGAATACGATCACCGCCGAGTCTCGACCTCGGCGACGACAGTCAGCGGCATTCAGCCAGCCACCAGCAGTTCGGGTTCGGTGGATGAAGACGGCAAGTCCGGGCGCCTGGGCCTGCAATACGACCTGAGCGACAGCGTCACCAGCTACGTTACCTATTCCCGTGGCTACAAGGGCCCGGCGTACAACGTGTTCTTCAACATGCAGCCGCGTGACACCGATGCGCTCAAGCCGGAAACCTCCAACACCTGGGAAGTCGGCATCAAGGCGACCAGCTGGAACAATCGCCTGACCACCAACCTGGCGGTTTTCCACAGCGACTACGACAACTATCAGGCTAATTTCTACGACACCGTGGCCGGGCAAGTGGTGACCCGCCTGATCAACGCAGGCAGCGTCAGCACCGAGGGCGTCGAGCTGGATTACGCCCTGCAGGCAACGCGCAATCTGAAGTTCTCCGGCGCCCTGGCCTACACCAAGGCACGCATCGACAGCTTCCAGTGCCCGCCTGGCGCGGCGGCGTCCTGCAACGTCAATGGCAAGACGCTGCCCTACAGCCCGGACTGGAAAAGCTACGTGCGCGCCGATTACACCATCCCGCTGGATAACGGCCTGGATATCGAGCTGGGCACCGATTACAGCTGGCAGAGCGAAGTGCAGTACGACATCAGCCAGAACCCGGACACCAAGCAGGGCGCCTACGGCATCTGGAACGCCAGCGCGGCCCTGGCCGACTACAGCAATGGCTGGCGTGTAGCGCTACTGGCGAAGAACCTCGCCGACAAGTCCTATTCGCCGATGCTGGCCAGTGGCACCGGCTACATCTACCGCGCCGTCCCAAGAGACGACGAGCGCTATTTCGGCGTGCAGTTGCGTAAGGATTTTTGAGCCGTTGCGTGCGACAACCCTCAATGAATCGCTAAGGAACAGGTTATGAGTCGTCAAATGAAGCTGGGCGCGTTTTTAATGGCCACCGGGCACCATGTCGCGGCCTGGCGCCACCCGGATGTGCCCGCCAATGCCGGGCTGGATATTCGCCATTACCGCCACTTGGCACAGGTTGCGGAAGCGGCGCGGTTCGATGCGCTGTTCGTCGCCGACAGCGTGGCGGCGCCGACCGGGGATATTGCCAGCCATATGGCGCGCTCCGATCATTTTGAACCGCTGACCCTGCTCTGCGCCCTGAGCGCGGTGACCGAGCACATCGGCCTGATCGCCACCGCGACCACGACCTATAACGAGCCGTACCATGTCGCGCGCAAGTTCGCCTCCCTTGATCACCTTTCCGGTGGCCGGGCCGGCTGGAACCTGGTGACCTCCGATGCCGCTGCCGAGGCGCAGAACTTTGGTCGCGACCAGCACCTGGGGCATGCCGAGCGATACAGCCGTGCTCGGGAGTTTCATCAGGTCGTGACCGGGCTATGGGACAGCTGGGCTGACGATGCTTTTATCCGCGACAAGGCCAGCGGTCGCTACTACGAGCCGAGCGGGCTGCATGTGCTGAATCATCAGGGCGAGCATTTCTCGGTGAAAGGCCCGCTCAACGTCGCCCGCTCGCCCCAGGGGCAGCCCGTGGTGGTGCAGGCCGGATCGTCCGAAACCGGTCGCGATCTGGCGGCGCAGACGGCCGAAGTGGTGTTTACCGCCCAGACTTCATTGCGCAACGCCCAGGCGTTTTACCGTGACCTCAAGGCACGCTTGGCCGACTACGGGCGCAGCGAGGACTCGCTGAAGATCATGCCGGGTGTCTTTATCGTGGTCGATGAAAGTGCCGAGCGGGCGTGGGAGAAGTTCGAGGCGTTCCAGGCGCTGGTTGAGCCGCAAGTTGGCGTGGCGTTACTGGGGCGCATGCTCGGTAACTTCGACCTGTCGGGCTATCCCCTCGATGGGCCGCTGCCTGAGTTGCCGTTGACTGACAGCGGTCAGCGCAGCCGCCAACTGTTACTGACCGAGCTGGCAGGGCAAGAGCAACTGACGCTTGCCCAGTTGGGTCGCCGCATCGCCGGAGGTCGCGGGCATTACAGCCTGGTCGGTACACCGACGCAGATCGCCGACGAGCTGCAGGTCTGGTTCGAACAGGGCGCCGCCGATGGCTTCAATGTGCTGGTGCCGCATCTGCCTGGCGGCCTGGAAGATGTCGCGCGCTTGCTGGTGCCGGAGTTGCAGCGACGCGGGCTGTTTCGCACTGAGTATGAAGGCAGCACGTTGCGGGAGAATTTGGGGCTGCAGCGGCCAGCCAATCGATTTCAATTCAAACAGTCATAGGTTGTTTATGAGAATACGCACATTGTTCGCCCTGACGCTGGCGCTCTGGGCCTTTGCCAGCACCATCTGGGCTGCGGCCCCGCCGGGACTGCGCATCGGTTACCAGAAAGGCTCCATTACACTGGTACTGGCCAAGGAGCACGGCCTGCTGGAACAGCGCTTTAACGGCACGAAGATCAAATGGATCGAGTTCCCCGCCGGGCCGCAGATGCTCGAAGCCCTGAACGTTGGTAGCCTCGACCTTGCCTCGACCGGGGATATCCCGCCGATCTTCGCCCAACTTGCCGGAGCCGATCTGGTGTACGTCGGCAGTGAGCCGAGCAAGCCCCACGCGGAAGTGATTCTGGTGCGTAACGACAGCGCCGTGCGCAGCGTGGCGGATCTGAAAGGGCGCAAGGTGGCGTTCCAGAAAGGCTCGACTTCGCACAATCTGGTCCTGCGCGCCTTGAGCAAGGCGGGGTTGAGCTTCAAGGATATCCAGCCGATTTACCTGACCCCGGCCGATGCCAAGGCGGCCTTTGAAAACGGCAGTATCGATGCCTGGGCGATCTGGGACCCGTACTACTCCATCGCCCTTGAAGAAGGCCGCAGCCACTTGCTCGCCGACGGTGAAGGGCTTGGCCTGTCAGGGCCGGTCTACACCGCGCGCCGCGCCTATGCCCAGGCCAATGCTGAGTTTATCCAGCAGGTGCTGAATGAGCTGAGCGCTGCCGAGGACCTGACCCGCAGTCAGCGTCAGGCCAGCATCGATATCCTCACCCGCAGCATGGGTCTGCCTGCCACGGTGATTGCCCAGTACATCGACCATCGCCCGGCCTCGCCGAGCCAGCCGGTCACCGCCGCGACCATTGCGGCCCAACAAGTGACCGCCGATCTGTTCTACGACAACCATCTGTTGCCCAAGCGGGTCGACATCCAGCAAGCCGTTTGGCAGAAGCCGGCACTCTGACTCTTCACTGGACAACGCAAACGATTGCTACACACTGGTAATCGTCCGACAACATTCAACAAGAGAGGATCCGATGACGTATATCGCTGCCGAAAATCGTTACGAAGCCATGCCCTATCGCCGTACTGGCCGCAGCGGGCTGGTCCTGCCTGCGTTGTCTTTGGGGCTGTGGCATAACTTCGGCGACAGCACGCCGATCGATGTCCAGCGCGCCATGCTGCGCACCGCATTCGACCTGGGTATCAACCACTTTGACCTCGCCAATAACTACGGCCCGCCCTACGGCGCCGCCGAGATCAACTTCGGCCGTCTGCTGCGCGAAGACTTCAAGCACTACCGCGACGAACTGATCATCTCCAGCAAGGCCGGTTGGGACATGTGGCCGGGGCCTTACGGCCAGGGCGGCGGCTCGCGCAAGTACGTGCTGGCTAGCCTCGACCAGAGCCTGCAACGCATGGGCCTGGACTATGTGGATATCTTTTATTCGCACCGCTTCGACCCCGACACCCCGCTGGAAGAAACCGCAGGCGCATTGGCCACTGCTGTACAGCAGGGCAAGGCGCTTTACATCGGTATCTCTTCGTACTCCGGGGCGAAAACCCGTGAGATCGCGGCATTGCTGAAAGAGTGGAATGTGCCGCTGCTGATTCATCAGCCGGCCTATAACCTGCTCAATCGCTGGGTCGAGAAAGACCTGCTGGACGCTACCGAAGAGCTGGGCGCCGGGGTGATTGCCTTTACCGCGTTGGCCCAGGGCCTGCTGTCGGACAAATACCTGAACGGCATTCCCAAGGATGCCCGGGTCAATCGTCCCGGTGGCGGCTCGCTGCAGGCCTCGCACTTGTCGGAAGAGAACATTGCCCATGTGCGTGCACTGAACGAAATTGCCCAGCGTCGCGGCCAGAGCCTGGCGCAAATGGCCCTGGCCTGGACCCTGCGTGACCCACGGGTGACCTCGGCCCTGATTGGCGCCAGCCGCCCGGAGCAGATTGTCGAAAACGTCGGCGCCTTGAGGAATTTGGCGTTCAGCGCTGAAGAGCTGGCTGAGATTGACCGTTTTGCGGTGGAAGGCGGGATCAACTTGTGGGAAAAGCCGTCGACGGCTGAATAGCAACCAAGGCCTGCCTGGGAGCGAGGCAAAACTTACTGGATCACGGTAACTTTGTGGGAGCGAATTCATTCGCGAATGAATTCGCTCCCACGGGATTTTCTCCCATTCCCCCTAGGTCTTGGGAGCGCCTCAGCGCGCGGGGGGAGATCTCTTACTGATCGGATCAGGCTATATCCACCCGCAAAATCGCCCCATCCTGCGCCACCACCCGCACCTGGGCGCCAACCGGCGCATCAGGTCCGGTGACGATCCACACGCCATCCCCGACCTTGATCTTGCCGCGTCCTTCGACAATGGCGGTGTGCACGGCGAAGGTGCGGCCGATCAGTTCCTGCCCACGCATGTTCAGCCCCGGCTGATCGGACGGGCGATTGACGCTGCGCTGGCGCCGCCACCAGTACACCGCCGTGAGGATCGACAGCGCGGCAAACAGCAGAAATTGAATCGTCCAGTGCATGGGCAGCAGGAAGGTCAGCACGCCGACCCCCGCCGCCGCGATGCCGACCCACAGCAGATAGCCGCCGGCGCCGAACACTTCAAGAATCAGCAGCACCGTGCCCAGGCCCAGCCAGTCCCAGAACGACAGGTTTTGCAGGTAGTCCCACATCAGACTTTCTTGCTGTCGAAGGTGGCTTTGACGATCTCGCCGATACCGCCCACGGCGCCAATCACCTGGCTGGCTTCCAGCGGCATGAGGATGACCTTGCTGTTGTTGGCCGAAGCCAGTTTGCCCAGGGCGTCGATGTACTTCTGCGCGACGAAATAGTTGACCGCCTGCACGTTGCCGCTGGCAATCGCTTGCGATACCACTTGGGTTGCCCGGGCTTCTGCTTCGGCCTGGCGCTCCCGGGCTTCAGACTCAAGGAAGGCCGCCTGACGACCGCCTTCGGCTTCGAGAATCTGCGCCTGCTTCTTGCCTTCGGCGGTGAGAATCGCGGCGGCGCGCAGGCCTTCGGCTTCGAGTATCTGGGCGCGCTTGATGCGCTCGGCTTTCATCTGCCCGGACATGGCCGCCATCAGGTCGGCGGGTGGGCTGATGTCCTTGATCTCGATGCGAGTGATCTTGATGCCCCACGGCGCCGTGGCTTCGTCGACCGTGCGCAGCAGGCGTTCGTTGATGTTGTCGCGCTGGCTGAGCATGGCGTCCAGTTCCATGGAGCCGAGCACGGTGCGGATATTGGTTTGCAGCAGGTTGCGGATCGCATGTTCGAGGTTGTTCACCTCATAGGCTGCCTGGGCAGTGTTGACCACCTGGAAGAAGCACACGGCGTCGATCTGTACCGTGGCGTTATCTGCGGTGATGACTTCCTGGGGCGGGATATCCAGCACGCTTTCCATCACGTTGATCTTGCGCCCGATGCGATCCATCACCGGCACGATGATATTCAGGCCCGGCTTGAGCGTGGTGGTGTAGCGGCCAAAGCGTTCGACGGTCCATTGATAGCCCTGGGGCACCACCTTGAAACCCATGAACAGAATGACGATCGCCAGAACGACGAACAGCAGGACGACGGTACCTAGTTGCATAACTTTTCCCTGTTTTACACTTATTAATACATCGATTAGCCGCCGGTTGTGGGAGCGGATTTATCCGCGAAGAGGGCATTCCAGTCGATGAAGATTTGTCGAATGTACCTGCCTCTTCGCGAATGAATTCGCTCCCACATATAAAGCAATCGGCGGGAATGGTCTGTCTTTAGCGCTGCTCACTCTGCGGCGTAACCCGCAGCACTTCTTCCAGCGTCGTCAGCCCCGCCGAGACCTTTTGTGCGCCGGACAGACGCAGGCTGCGCATGCCTTCCTTGAACGCCTGGCGGCGCATGGCGGTGAGGTCGAGGTCGGCGCTGATCAGGTCGCGCACGCCATCGGACATCAGCATGATCTCGTACACCCCGGCGCGGCCGCGATAGCCGGTTTCCCGGCACTCGATACAACCGACGGCGCGATGGGCGCCGGCTGGCACCGGAGCCTGCCACGGGCGGGTGAGGGTTTGCCAGTCCACCTCGTTCAACTCGATAGGCGCCTTGCAGTGCGGGCACAGGGTTCGCACCAGGCGCTGGGCCATGACGCCGAGGATGGTGGCCTTGAGCAGATAGTGCGGCACCCCGAGTTCCAGCAGGCGGCTGATGGCACTGGGCGCATCGTTGGTGTGCAAAGTGGACAGCACCAAGTGACCGGTAAGGGCGGCCTGGATGGCCATTTCGGCGGTCTCCAGGTCGCGAATTTCGCCGATCATGATGATATCGGGGTCTTGGCGCATCAGTGCGCGTACGCCGCTGGCGAAGGTCAGGTCAATGTTGTGCTGGACCTGCATCTGATTGAACGCCGGTTCCACCATCTCGATGGGGTCTTCGATGGTGCAGAGGTTGACCTCCGAGGTCGCCAGCTTCTTCAGCGTGGTGTAGAGCGTCGTCGTCTTGCCGGAACCGGTGGGGCCGGTGACCAGAATGATGCCGTTGGGCTGGCAGGTCATGTCCTGCCAGCGGCGCAGGTCATCGTTGGAAAAACCGAGCTGGTCGAAGTCCTTGAGCAGCACTTCCGGGTCGAAGATCCGCATGACCATTTTCTCGCCGAACGCGGTGGGCAGGGTCGACAGGCGCAACTCGACTTCGCCGCCATCGGGCGTGGTGGTCTTGACCCGGCCATCCTGGGGTTTGCGTTTTTCGGCGACGTTCATCCGACCCAGGCTTTTCAGGCGGCTGACCACGGCCATGGTCACCTGGGGCGGGAACTGGTAGATGTTGTGCAGCACGCCGTCGATGCGAAAACGCACCGTGCCTTGTTCCCGGCGCGGCTCGATATGGATGTCACTGGCGCGCTGCTGGAAAGCGTACTGGAACAGCCAGTCAACGATATTGACGATATGCGCGTCGTTGGCGTCGGGTTCCTGATCGCTGGAACCGAGCTTGAGCAACTGTTCGAAGTTGCCGATGTTGTTCATTTTCTGATCGACGGCATTGGCGCCGCTGACCGATTTCGCCAGGCGGAAGAACTCCACCGCCACTCGCTGGATATCTGCCGGGTTAGCCACCACGCGTTTGATCGAGCGCTTGAGGACGTGGGTCAGGTCGGCTTCCCAGGCTTTGACATAGGGCTGGGCGCTGGCAATGGTCACCGATTCGCGGTCCACCGCCACGGCGAGGATCTTGTGGCGTTGGGCGAAGGCGTAGGACATCAGCGGCGTCACCGAGGCGCTGTCGATCTTCAACGGGTCGATACGCATGTACGGTTGCCCGGCGCGGGCGGCCAGCCACACTGTGAGGGTCTCAAGGTCCAATTTGCGCCCCGGACGCTTGAGGTCATCCAGTTGTTGCGCAGCCATGAACTGCAACGGGTGCAGCTGCATGTTGGCGGCACTGCGCCGCTGGGTCATGGCGTGCTCGGCGCTGGCCTGGTCGATGAAACCTTCGGCGACCAGATCGCGCAGCAGCTCGTTCAGATCCAGCCAGCGGTCCTGGGTTGATGGTGCGAGGACGGACATGCAGCTTCCTTTGGGCGGTTCAGCTCATAACGATCAGCAAGAGTAGCCCCAAGCGTGCCAGTTGTTGCGCCCTCTGTGTGGTTAAGCGTTGCGATTATTTTCAGCGGTGCTCAGCTGGCAGCCAGGGAGACGGATTGAATTGAGACGTGGGAATGCCCGAGTTGTTCCAGCTCCACTGTACAAACATTGATCAGGTTGCGCATTTTTTCTCCAATCACCTGGGCGCGATGCCACGACAGACGGTCGATCTGCACATCGATCATCAGCATGTCCTCGGCCTGCTGCACGTTCACCTGTTGCGGGATCAGGTACTGCATGGCGAACAGATTGAGCACCCGGCACAACAGGTCAGGCTCGGCCTCGGCAAGAATCCTGTACTGGGCCAGGCAGTGGCTGTTATGGGCTGACCAGGTGTCCGGACGGTGTGGGGCGGTTTCCACGGCTTCGAGGTTGGGCATGGGGCGTCTCCTGTTTCGACTGGGGAAATTCTTGCATGTAGAAAAAGAAATTTCTGATCCATGATCGAATGGATTAGCCTTGTTTCGACTAGTTAATGCGTGAAAACCTCAAAAAGAGAAATAGTTATGTCTATTGAGCTGGATGGCTATGACCGCAAGATCCTCGCGCTGCTGCAAGAGGACGCTTCCCTGTCCAGCGCGCAGATTGCAGAACAGGTCGGGCTGTCGCAGTCGCCGTGCTGGCGGCGGATTCAGCGGCTCAAGGATGAAGGGGTGATCCGCCGGCAGGTGTCATTGCTCGACCGCAAGAAGATCGGCCTCAACACGCAGATCTTCGCCGAGGTCAAACTCAACGCTCACGGACGCTCCAATTTCACGGAATTTACCGACGCGATTCGTGGTTTTCCTGAGGTGTTGGAGTGTTATGTGCTGATGGGAGCGGTGGATTTTCTGTTGCGGATTGTCACGCCGGATATCGAAGCCTACGAGCGCTTCTTCTTCGAAAAGCTGTCGATGGTGCCAGGGATTCAAGAAGTGAACTCGATTGTGGCGTTGTCGGAAATCAAATCGACGACGAGTTTGCCGGTGGGGTGACTTGCTCCTCGGGTTCAGCAGGGCGCTTGTGAATGTGGGAACAGGCTTGCCTGCGAAGACGCCGGTTCAGCCTGCACATTTTTCGGCGGCAGACAGATAGCTTTCGCAAGCAAGCTTGCTCCCACATATTGTATTTGCAGCGCGAGGTTACATTTTCAGCAACAATTTCCACGCCTTGTTCTGCAACACGGCAATGGTCTGCTCAACCCGGGCGTCGATGATTTCATCGCTGATCGGCTGGTTGGCCAGTTCTTCCAGTTTGTTCAGCTCGCCGTACAGGCGGTCGACTTCCGGCAGGTCGAGGACCTGGCGGGCGTGGTGCATCCACGCCTGGATACGTTCGATGCGCGGCAGTTGCTCGGCCAGGTCTTCCGGTTGCTGCTGATAGCGATTCAGTTGCAGGGCGGTGGCTTCGTCCGCCAACAAGCGTGGCAGCCAACTGGCGAGGAGGGCGGCGCCCTGGCGGTTGCCACGGTTGTTACGCTCGGCGGTCCAGCTACGAGCCAGCAGCCAGCGCGAGGTGTTCAGCGAGAACAGGCCCCAGCGTGGATCCTGCAGTTCTTCGATGAACTGCGCGTGGGCGGCGGCGCGGACGTCACCGTCTTCCTGGCCGGCCTGAACCAGCGGGCGCCAGTCTTCCAGCAGGGCGTCGAGGGCGCCGCGCAGTTCGCTGGTAGCGGTGCGCGGGGCGGCCTGGCCGAGGCTGGTGGTCAGGGCACGCAGTTCGGCCAGTTGCTCGACCCAGTCCTGCAGCAGGCGCCAGTGGCCATTAAAGCGATATTGCTCGGCCAGGCGCTGGCTGCTGCCCAGCAGATGCCAGGCCAGGGCGGCGTAGGCGTCGTCCAGTGGCGTTTCGCCGTCGAGCTGCGGTGCAGGCAGGCTCAGGGAGTAGCTGTTGGCGTCGAACAGGCGGTAGCCGCGCTCGGCCTTGCTGATATCGCACGGCATCAAGGCCAGGGTCTGGGCCAGCTCGGCGGCCAGTTCCAGCAGCGCGGCAGGTTCGCCTTCACGCAGTTCCAGTTCCAGCTCGCAGATTTCTTCCTTCTGCTTGCCGACGATGACGTTGCCCAGATCCAGGGCGGCCTCGATCACTACCTTGGTCTTGCCGCGGCCCCAGGCGATTTCGGCTTTTTCCCGGACGAAGTCAGTGGTGAACAGTGGCTTGATGGTCTTCTTGTCCAGGTCCGCCAGCTGCTCGGGCCAGCATTCGCCGTCGAGCTTCTTGATATCGAGCTTGGCCTTGGCCAGGTCCCAGTTGTATTCGTTGCGCTCGGACAGCCCGGCCACGCTTTGCCCGCGGGTCTTGAGGGTCTGGATAATGGCATCGCCATCACGACGCAGGCGCAGGGCTACCTTGGCGTTGGCCAGGTCGCGCTCGGGGGTGTCGAAGTATTGGTTAAACAGTTCCAGACGTTCCCAGCCACTTTTGTTGCGCTTTTTCAGCAACGGGTGTTCACGCAGCGCCGCCAGGGTTTCGCGGCTGACGCGCAGTTTGATTTCGGTTTCTTTGTGCATGGCCGGGAGTCCAGACGCTGTAAAGCTGATAACGGGAGGCGCAGCCGGGGGGGGCAGGGCTGCGCGATGGCGTGCAGTGTACAGGACATGCCCGGTAACGGTTTATTCCAGACAGCATCTGGCCCTATGATGAACTGGCGTGTCGCCCCGCCTTGAGGAATGTCTATGCCCGTGCCGTCGATGAAAGACCAGTTCGCCGCCCTGATCGCCGCACCTTCGGTGAGCTGCACCCAGCCGTCGCTGGATCAGTCCAACCGTGAAGTGATTGATCTGCTGGCCGGTTGGCTGGGCGACCTGGGCTTTGCCTGCGATATCCAGCAGGTCTCGCCGGGCAAGTTCAACCTGCTGGCCACCTATGGCACCGGCCCTGGCGGCCTGGTGCTGGCCGGGCACAGCGATACCGTGCCGTTCGACGAGGCATTGTGGAAAACCGATCCGCTCAAGCTGACGGAAGTCGACGGGCGCTGGGTCGGCCTGGGCAGTTGCGACATGAAGGGCTTTTTTGCCCTGGCCATCGAAGCGGTGCGCGGTCTGCTTGATCAACCCTTCAAGCAGCCGTTGCTGATTCTTGCGACTTGCGACGAAGAAAGCTCCATGGCCGGCGCGAGGGCCCTGGCCGAAGCGGGTCGGCCCCTGGGGCGTGCGGCGGTGATCGGCGAGCCGACCGGGCTGCGGCCAATCCGCCTGCACAAGGGCGTGATGATGGAGCGCATCGATATTCTTGGGCGCAGCGGCCATTCCTCCGACCCGAGCCTGGGGCACAGCGCGCTGGAAGCCATGCACGACGCCATCAGTGAGCTGAAAGGCCTGCGTGCGCAGTGGCAGCAGGAGTACCGCAATCCGCAGTTCAGCGTGCCGCAGCCGACCCTTAACTTCGGCTGTATCCATGGCGGCGACAACCCCAACCGGATCTGCGGCCAGTGCTCCCTGGAATTCGACCTGCGCCCGCTGCCGGGCATGGACCCGAACGTGCTGCGCGCGGCGATCCAGCAGAAGCTGCAGCCCTTGGCCGAGCGCCATAAGGTGCAGATCGATTACGCGCCGCTATTCCCTGAAGTGCCGCCCTTCGAACAGCTCGCCGATGCTGAACTGGTGCGGGTGGCGGAACGTTTGACCGGTCATACTGCCGAAGCAGTGGCATTTGGCACCGAAGCGCCTTATCTTCAGCGCCTTGGTTGCGAGACCCTGGTTTTAGGCCCTGGCGATATCGCTTGTGCGCATCAGCCGGGGGAATACCTCGAAATGTCACGCTTGCAGCCTACAGTGACCCTGTTGCGACAGTTGATTGAACATTATTGCCTGAGCCCGCAGTGAGCGGATTTGGATGTTGCGATGTAATGTGGGACCGGCTTTAGCCGGGAATGCGTCTTTCCGGCTAAAGCCGGTCCCACAGGAAAATCCCAGAGATAAAAGGAGAGTGCACGTGTTGCCAAGCCTGTTCCGACGATAACGACTACAGAGTTGTGCGTGTTGCTGTCCTTCGTCCAATTTTCTACAGGCTTTTCAGGTTATGCCCGATTACGTGAACTGGCTTCGCCATGCGTCTCCCTATATCAACGCCCACCGGGAACGGACCTTTGTCGTTCTGCTGCCCGGCGACGGTGTGGAACATCCCAATTTCGGCAATATCGTCCACGACCTGGTGCTGCTGCACAGCCTTGGCGTGCGACTGGTGTTGGTTCATGGTTCGCGCCCGCAGATTGAAAGCCGCCTGAGCGCTCGCGGCTTGACCTCGCATTACCATCGCGACATGCGGATTACCGATGCGCCGACCCTTGAGTGCGTGATCGATGCCGTGGGCGCGCTGCGTATCGCTATCGAAGCACGCCTGTCCATGGACATGGCCGCCTCGCCGATGCAGGGCTCGCGGCTGCGGGTGACCAGTGGTAACCAGGTCACCGCCCGGCCGATCGGTGTGCTCGAAGGTGTGGATTACCAGCACACCGGTGAAGTCCGTCGCGTCGACCGCAAAGGCATCAATCGCCTGCTGGACGAGCGTCATATCGTCCTACTGTCGCCTCTGGGCTATTCGCCGACCGGTGAGATCTTTAACCTGGCCTGCGAAGACGTTGCCACCCGCGCCGCCATCGACCTGGGTGCCGACAAGCTGCTGCTGTTCGGTGAAGAAACCGGTTTGCTCGACGAGAACGGCCGACTGGTCCGTGAACTGCGTCCGCAGCAGGTTCCGGCGCATCTGGCACGGCTGGGCAATAACTATCAGGCCGAGCTGCTGGATGCGGCGGCCGAAGCCTGCCGCGGTGGCGTGGGCCGCAGCCATATCGTCAGCTACACCGAAGATGGCGCCTTGCTCACAGAGCTGTTCACCCGTGACGGTGGCGGTACTCTCGTCGCTCAGGAGCAGTTCGAACGGGTTCGTGAAGCCGCTATCGAAGATGTCGGTGGCTTGATGGATTTGATCACGCCGCTGGAGGAGCAGGGCATTCTGGTGCGCCGCTCCCGTGAAGTGTTGGAGCGCGAGATCGAGCAGTTCAGCGTGGTCGAGCGCGAAGGCCTGATCATTGCCTGTGCGGCGCTGTATCCAATCGCCGATTCCGAGGCCGGCGAACTGGCTTGCCTGGCGGTCAATCCCGAGTACCGCCATGGCGGTCGCGGTGATGAGCTGCTTGAGCGCATCGAAACACGGGCGCGGGAACTGGGCCTCAAGACCCTGTTCGTCCTCACCACCCGCACCGCGCACTGGTTCCGTGAGCGCGGCTTCGAGCCGAGCAGCGTCGAGCGCCTGCCGGCCGCCCGTGCGTCGCTGTATAACTTCCAGCGTAATTCGAAGATCTTCGAAAAAGCGCTGTAATTGACGGCCGTCGGCGCTGCCAGTCCAGGCCGCGCCGATAGCCTATAGTTTGCCGTCAGACTCATCACGCGACCCACTCATTGCGATCCTTGTGCAACCTGTTGTCGGGTCCTCAAACAAGGAATATGCCAATGGACCGAAGAGCAAAGCTGCTGTCGGGGTTGACCCTGGAAGGTACGCTTGGCCTGGAGATCGGTGCGCTATGCCGCCCCTTCATCAAGGCTGCCGACCACGCAGTCATCTACGCCGATCACGCCAGTACCCAAGCGCTGCGTGACAAATACCGTCATGACCCGGATGTACAGATCGATGAAATAGTCGAGGTAACGGCTGTTCTCGCTGAAAAGACCCTGGCGCAGGCGGTGGGTCGCAAGGTCGATTATGTCGTCGCCTCTCACGTTATCGAACATGTGCCGGACCTGATCGGCTGGCTCAACGAGCTGACGTCGATCCTGCAGGAGGGCGGGGAGATTCGGCTGGTAGTGCCGGACAAGCGCTTCACCTTTGACTACCTCAGGAACACAACTCGCTTGAGCGATGTGCTGTATGCCCATCTGGTCGAAGCGCGCTGGCCGTTGGCGCATATCGTGATGGATTATGTGCTCAACGTCGTCAAACTGGATGGCGCCAAGGCGTGGCGCGGGCTGATCGAGCCTGACCGGCTTGAACATCACCATAGCCTCGGCGATGCGCAGGGAATTGCACGGCAGATACTGGATTCAGGGGCTTATCACGACGTGCACTGCTGGGTGTTTACCCCGCAGTCTCTGGCGCAGTTGTTCGTCGAGCTGATCGACCATCGCCTGATAGCCCTTGAGTGCGTGAATTTTCACGACACGGCCCAGGACACCATCGAGTTTTTTGTCGGACTGAGGCCCACCCAGGATTATGTGCGGGCCAGACGGAGCTGGTTGGCGATGGCGGATGCGGCGCGGGAGGTGCGTACGAGCAGAAAATCCGATATGGAATGAGGTCCTGTGGGAGCCGGCTTGCTGGCGATGACGTCGGATCAGTCACCGACGCAATTGCGAGTGCTCCGCACTCGATCGCCACCAAGGCGGCTCCCACACCGGCAAGCCGACGTCTACAGCACGCTAGTTACTGATCGCCAGAATGCTCGCCTGATAGGCACCGACGAAGGTGTCGAAATCGACGGGCTCTTCGGTCTGCTCCAGCTCCGCCTGTTCAGCGATCGAGGTTCTGGCCAGGCTTTCGAAGCGAGCCTGTTCCTCGACGCTCAGTGGCTGGCTGCGGAAGTACTCGGCATGAGCCTGGCTCTGGCGGAACGAGAAAGCGGTGAAGCCTTCCTTGTGTTCGGTCATGCTCGCCAGAATCTGTGCCGATGGCGTCAGGGACGAGTCCTTGACCTTGGCCAGTTGAACTTGCAGCGACTTGGCGTGCTCGTCGCCGCCCTGAGCCTGATCCAGCAAGGCTGCAATCGGCGCTATTTTCTCAAGCAACTCGGTGGCCCAGACCTTGAGCTCGACGTTGCCGTTGGGCCCTTGCAGTTCCAGGCCCGGACGCCGGCCTTCCTTCACGACGGTGAGGAAGTTGGTAGACGCGCCGCTGCATTCGTTGTTCGCCAGTTGCGGGCTTTCCTGCAAGGCGCAGTACAGCACGAAGGCGTCGATGAAGCGGGCTTGCTGCAGGTCGATACCGGTCGGCAGGAACGGGTTGATATCCAGGCAGCGCACTTCCACATATTGCACGCCACGGGACATCAACGCCTGAATCGGCCGCTCGCCCGAGTAGGTCACGCGCTTTGGGCGGATGGTGGAGTAGTACTCGTTTTCAATCTGCAACACGTTGGTGTTGAGCTGAATCCATTCGCCGTCCTTGTGCGTACCGATTTCGACGTACGGCGCATACGGGGTGGCTACCGCCTTGCGCAGGCTGTCGGTGTAGCTGATCAGGTCGTTGTAGCACGGCGTCAGATCGGCCTGGGCGTTGCTCTGGTAACCCAGGTCGCTCATGCGCAGGCTGGTGGCGTAGGGCAGATACAGGGTATCGGCGTCGAACTGTTCCAGCTGATGCGAACGGCCGCGAAGGAAACCGGCATCCAGCGCAGGCGAAGCACCGAACAGGTACATCAGCAACCAGCTGTAACGACGGAAGTTACGGATCAGCGCGATGTAGGAATGGGACTGGTAGTCCCGGGCATCGCCGTCAAACGTCTCGGTCTGCTTGAGCAGCGGCCAGACGGCCTCGGGCAGGGAGAAGTTGTAGTGAATCCCGGCGATGCACTGCATGGTTTTGCCGTAGCGCAGGGCCAGGCCCTTGCGGTACACGTACTTGAGCTTGCCGATATTCGAAGTGCCGTAATAGGCAATCGGAATGTCTTCCTCGGCAGGCAGCGGGACGGGCATGGACGGGCTCCAGAGGAACTCGTTGCCCAGCTTGCTGTAGGCAAACCTGTGAATCTTGTCGAGGCTGTCCAGGGTTTCGGCCGGACTGGCCAGAGCCGGTGTGATGAACTCCAGCAGCGACTCGGAATAGTCCGTGGTGATCAGACCGTTGGTCAGTGCCGAGCCCAGGGCTTCCGGGTGCGGGGTCTGGGCCAGACGGGCTTCACCGGTCACGCGCAGGCATTCACGCTCGATACCGTGCAGGCACTGTTCCAACAGGCTAAGGTTTGCGCGCTCGCCAAGCAGAGCCAGACGGCGGTTGAGAAGTTCGCTCAAGATGGATTCCTTCACGCATCATTCGCCCCGATATGGGGGTGGAAAAGACGATCTACAAGGGTGAAGAAAGAAACTGGCGTTGTCGCCTGGTCTGGGTCAGAAACGCCGGGTCCGATCACGGGGTCTAATCGCAGTGCCGAGAAGGTTTCGGCACTGCTTTCGTAGTGCCGAAATTACTCCAAATCAAACCGACACGGCTATAGCACTGCGAACGTGCCTTGCGCTTTAGCGACCAGTTTGTCGCCCTGCACGACTTCTGCCTCGACCACCAGCGTGCGCCGCCCGGCGTGCAAGACCTTGGCGATGCACAGCACTTCGCCATCGCCGACCGCGCGCACATAGTTGATCTTGCACTCGACCGTGACACTTTGCTGGTCGAAGCCATGGGCGCAGGAACAGGCCAGGCCCATGGTGATATCGACCAGACTGAAGATCGCCCCGCCGTGCATCACATTGCCGCGGTTGCGCAGGTGCGGTTCCAGCGCCAGGGCGACCGTGGCAACACCGCTTTCGTCCAGGCTGCGGACATCGCAGCCAAGGGTGCGGAAGTAGGCGCTATGGGTCAGGTTCTCAGGGATATCCATCAGCGTTTCTTCAGTTGTTTGGCGTTGGCGAACAACGAAGCCATGGCGTTGTTGGCCGGGGCTGCGGTCTGGGTTTCCTTGCGTGGCGCTGGCGTCGAGGACTGACGCGGGCTTGAGCCTGGGCGCGCACCACGGGCACCGTCGATCTTCTCGCCGGGGGTATCGCTCATGCGCATCGACAGGCCGACGCGTTTGCGCGGGATATCGACTTCCATGACTTTGACCTTGACCACGTCACCGGCTTTCACGGCTTCACGCGGGTCCTTGATGAACTTCTCGGACAGCGCCGAGATGTGCACCAGACCGTCCTGATGGACGCCAATATCGACGAACGCGCCGAAGTTGGTAACGTTCGTGACGACACCTTCGAGGATCATGCCCAGTTGCAGATCCTTGAGGTCTTCCACGCCATCCTGGAATTCAGCGGTTTTGAACTCGGGGCGCGGGTCGCGGCCGGGTTTTTCCAGCTCTTGCAGGATGTCGGTGACGGTCGGCAGGCCGAAAGTCTCGTCGGTGTACTTCTTCGGGTCCAGACGCTTGAGGAAGCTGGCGTCGCCGATCAGCGAGCGGATATCGCGGTCGGTTTCAGCGGCAATACGCTGCACCAGTGGATAGGCTTCCGGGTGCACCGCCGAGGAGTCCAGCGGGTTGTCGCCGTTCATGACGCGCAGGAAGCCGGCGGCCTGCTCGAAGGTCTTCTCGCCCAGACGGCTGACTTTCTTCAGCGCCGCGCGGGTCTTGAAGGCGCCGTTTTCATCACGGTGCGAGACGATATTCTGCGCCAGGGTGCTGTTGAGGCCGGAAATCCGCGCCAGCAGTGCCACCGAAGCCGTATTGACGTCGACGCCGACGGCGTTCACGCAGTCTTCCACCACCGCATCCAGGCCACGGGCCAGCTTCAGCTGCGACACATCGTGCTGATACTGGCCGACACCGATGGATTTCGGGTCTATCTTCACCAGTTCGGCCAGCGGGTCCTGCAGGCGACGGGCGATGGATACGGCGCCGCGGATCGACACGTCCAGGTCCGGGAATTCCTTGGCAGCCAGCTCGGAAGCGGAATACACCGAGGCACCGGCTTCGGAGACCATGACCTTGGTCATTTTCAGGCCTGGGTATTTTTTGATCAGGTCGGCGGCCAGTTTATCCGTCTCGCGGCTGGCAGTGCCGTTGCCGATGGCGATCAGGTCCACCGAATGCTTGGCGCACAGGGCGGCGAGCACGGCGATGGTCTGGTCCCACTGGTTCTTCGGCACATGCGGGTAGACCGTGGCGTAGTCCAGCAGCTTGCCGGTGGAGTCGACCACGGCGACCTTACAGCCGGTGCGCAGGCCCGGGTCCAGGCCCAGGGTGGCGCGTGGGCCGGCAGGTGCGGCCAGCAGCAGGTCATGCAGGTTGTGGGCGAACACGTTGATCGCCTCGGTTTCCGCAGCGTCGCGCAGTTCGCCCAGCAGGTCGGTTTCCAGATGGCTGTAAAGCTTGACCTTCCAAGTCCAGCGCACCACTTCGCCCAGCCATTTATCCGCCGCACGGTTCTGATTCTGCAGGCCGAAACGTTCGCTGATCATCATTTCGCACGGGTGCAGGGTGCCCGGCAGTTCCTCGCCGACTTTCAGCGACGAACTGAGGATGCCTTCGTTGCGGCCACGGAAAATCGCCAATGCGCGGTGCGACGGCATGCTTTTCAGTGGTTCGTCGTGTTCGAAGTAGTCGCGGAACTTGGCGCCTTCCTCTTCCTTGCCAGGCACGACGCGAGCGCTGATCACGGCTTCGTGCTTGAGGAAGCTGCGCAGCTTGTCGAGCAGGCTGGCATCTTCGGCGAAGCGCTCCATGAGAATGTACTTGGCGCCTTCCAGGGCGGCCTTGGTATCGGCAACGCCTTTGTCGGCATCGACGAACCGCGCGGCTTCGCCTTCCGGGTTCAGGCTCGGATCGTTGAACAGACCGTCCGCCAGCTCGCCAAGGCCGGCTTCCAGGGCGATCTGGCCCTTGGTGCGGCGCTTCTGCTTGTATGGCAGGTAAAGGTCTTCGAGGCGGGTCTTGGTGTCGGCCAGATTGATGTCGCGGGTCAGTTCCGGAGTCAGTTTGCCTTGCTCTTCGATGCTGGCCAGGATGCTGGCGCGGCGCTCGTCGAGTTCACGCAGGTAGCGCAGGCGTTCTTCCAGATGACGCAGCTGCGTGTCATCCAGGCTGCCGGTGACTTCCTTCCGGTAACGGGAAATGAAGGGTACGGTGGAGCCTTCATCCAGTAGAGCTACGGCCGCTGCGACCTGTTGTGGGCGTACGCCGAGTTCTTCGGCGATGCGGCTGTTAATGCTGTCCATAAAGACCACCTGGCGACGATGTGAGCAAAAAATCCAAGATACTAGCGAACTGCTATTGTCTGGCGTTGCCTGACTTTCGAGGCGGCGCATTATACCCAGCGAAGCCGGGTTAGGGGATTCACCGATGTAACAGCCCCCATTCGAGCAGTGAAAAGGCCGCAAAAGGCGGCTACCGTAAAATCTGCTAACAATGCACACGGTGCGCTTCACATTAGCTACGCCATAATGCGCGCCGAGATTAGAGGAGCATCCAATGAGCAGCACTGCACAAATTGCTGAAGGCGAAAAAATCCTGATCGTTGATGACGATCCGGGTTTGAGCAGCCTGTTAGAGCGTTTTTTCACCAGCAAGGGCTACCGCGCCCGGGCGGTGGCCAACGTTGAGCAAATGGACCGGCTGTTGTCCCGTGAGGTCTTCAACCTGGTGGTGCTGGATCTGATGCTGCCCGGTGAAGATGGCCTGTCTGCCTGCCGTCGTCTGCGCGCCGCGAACAATCAGGTGCCGATCATCATGCTGACCGCCAAGGGCGATGAGCTTAGCCGCATCAAGGGCCTGGAACTGGGCGCCGACGATTATCTGGCCAAACCTTTCAACCCCGATGAGTTGATGGCGCGCGTCAAGGCAGTACTGCGTCGCCAGGCTGCGCCGGTTCCTGGGGCTCCGGCCAGCGAAGACGAGTCGGTGTCCTTCGGTGACTATGAGTTGTCCCTGGCGACCCGCGAACTCAAGCGCGGTGAAGAAGTACATATGCTGACCACCGGCGAGTTTGCCGTACTCAAGGCGTTGGTCATGCACGCTCGCGAGCCGCTGACCCGGGACAAGCTGATGAATCTGGCCCGCGGCCGCGAATGGGATGCTCTGGAGCGCTCCATCGACGTGCAGATTTCCCGTCTGCGCCGCCTGATCGAGCCTGATCCATCCAAGCCGCGTTACATTCAAACCGTCTGGGGTGTGGGTTATGTATTTGTGCCGGATGGCGCCGGCACCAAGCAATAAGGTGCATTCAGGCGTTCAGAGCGCTGTTTTTGCCCAATACGTCGGTAACCCTTTGCGGGGTTATCGACGTTCGTGTATGTGCGATATGCACATTTTTTCGCCGCTCCTGCACAGCTCAAAAGCCCCTCTATGAAGACCCCGCTCTGGTTCCCACAAAGCTTTTTCTCTCGCACGCTCTGGCTGGTGCTGATCGTCGTGCTGTTTTCCAAGGCACTGACCTTCGTCTATCTGCTGATGAACGAAGACGTGCTGGTCGACCGTCAGTACAGCCATGGCGTGGCGCTGACGCTGCGCGCCTATTGGGCGGCCGACGAGCATGATCGCGAAGCCATTGCCGAGGCAGCGGGCTTGATCCGGGTGGTAGGCGGCGGGGTGCCGGAGGGTGAGCAGCACTGGCCCTACAGCGAGATCTATCAACGGCAGATGCAGGCCGAGCTGGGTGAAGACACCGAAGTTCGCCTGCGCGTGCACGCACCGCCCGCGCTGTGGGTGCGGGCGCCGAGCCTGGGGGAGGGTTGGCTGAAGGTGCCCTTGTATCCGCATCCGTTGCGCGGGCAGAAGATCTGGAGTGTGCTGGGCTGGTTTCTCGCCATCGGCTTTCTGTCGACCGCCAGTGCCTGGATTTTCGTACGTCAGCTCAATCAGCCGCTCAAACGTTTGGTGTTCGCGGCGCGGCAACTGGGCCAGGGGCGCAGCGTGCGTCTGCCGGTCAGCGATACGCCCAGCGAAATGACCGAGGTTTACCGCGCCTTCAACCAGATGGCCGAGGATGTCGAACAAGCCGGTCAGGAGCGCGAGCTGATGCTGGCGGGGGTGTCCCATGATCTGCGCACACCGCTCACGCGCCTACGGCTGTCACTGGAGTTGATGGTCGACGACAACGAACTGACCCAGGGCATGGTCCGGGATATCGAGGACATGGACGCGATTCTCGACCAGTTCCTTGCGTTTATCCGTGATGGTCGTGATGAGCAGATCGAAGAAGTCGACCTCGGTGATCTGGTGCGTGAAGTCGTGGCGCCGTTCAACACGGCGGAAGAACAGATACGCCTGTGCCTGGAGCCCATCCCGCCGTTTCCGTTGCGGCGAGTGTCGATGAAGCGCCTGCTGACCAACCTGATCGGCAACGCCATGCACCATGGTGGCAGTGGTATCGAGGTGGCGGCTTATGTCTCCGGCGACAGCAGCGCGCCTTATGTCGTGCTGAGCGTTCTGGACCGCGGCGCCGGCATCGATCCTTCCGAGCTGGACGTGATCTTCAACCCCTTCATTCGCGGCGACCGCGCCCGTAGCGGCAAGGGCACCGGGCTGGGCCTGGCGATCGTCAAGCGCATTGCCTCGATGCATGGCGGGATTGTCGAGTTGCGCAACCGCTCCGGCGGCGGGCTTGAGGCCCGGGTGCGGTTGCCGTTGGGATTGATGCTTCCAAGGGATGCGGTCTGAAGGCGGCTACAGGCTTCAAGCCATAAGCTACAAGCGAGGCCAAACCTTCTTGCAGCTTGTAGCTTGTAGCTGCGTTTTTAGCCCTTCCCCCGCGTACGTGTCATATGCGGCCCGCTGTTCTTCTCCAGATACTCGATGATCATCCCGGCCACGTCCTTGTTGGTCGTGGTCTCGATGCCTTCCAGACCCGGCGAGGAGTTGACCTCCATCACCAGCGGCCCATGGTTGGAGCGCAGGATATCCACACCCGCAACGCTCAGGCCCATGACCTTGGCGGCGCGAATGGCGGTCATGCGTTCTTCCGGGGTGATCTTGATCAGGCTGGCGCTGCCGCCACGGTGCAGGTTGGAGCGGAACTCCCCCGGCTTGGCCTGGCGCTTCATCGAGGCGATAACCTTGTCGCCGACTACGAAGCAGCGAATATCGGCGCCCCCGGCTTCCTTGATGTACTCCTGAACCATGATGTCCTGCTTGAGGCCCATGAACGCCTCGATCACCGATTCGGCCGCTGTGGCCGTTTCGCACAGGACCACGCCGATGCCTTGGGTGCCTTCCAGCACCTTGATCACCAGCGGGGCGCCGTTGACCATCTGGATCAGGTCGGGGATGTCGTCCGGGGAGTGGGCAAAGCCGGTTACCGGCAGGCCGACGCCGCGTCGAGACAGCAACTGCAGTGAGCGCAGCTTGTCCCGGGAGCGGGCAATGGCTACCGATTCGTTGAGTGGAAATACGCCCATCATTTCGAACTGGCGCAACACCGCGCAGCCATAGAACGTCACCGAGGCGCCAATGCGCGGAATCACCGCATCGAAGCCTTCCAGCGGTTTGCCGCGATAGTGAATCTGCGGTTTGTGGCTGGCGATGTTCATGTAGGCGCGCAGGGTGTCGATCACCACCACCTCATGGCCACGTTCAATACCAGCTTCGACCAGTCGACGGGTTGAATACAGACGCGGGTTACGCGAAAGCACAGCGATCTTCATGCAGCACCTGTGGCAGAGGTAGTAGAGGCCGGGAATGCCGGCTTGTCCTGAACATATGTAATGCCCGGATTGACGACCAGTTGGCCGTCGATCAAAGCGTTGGAACCCAGCAGCAGGCGATACCGCATGGCCTTGCGACAGGCCAGGGTGAATTCCACGGGCCACACCCGGTCGCCCATGGCGAGCGTGGTGCGAATCACATAGCGCACCTGGGAATGACCGTTGGAACTTTTTATGGTTTTCATAGCCACCAACTGGGCTTCGCAACGCCGATGGCGCAGCTGTACCAGGGTGCCCAGATGAGCGTTGAATCGGACCCACTTCTGGCCGTCGCGTTCAAAGGGTTCGATTTCCGTGGCATGCAGGCTGGATGTGCTGGCCCCGGTGTCGATTTTTGCGCGCAGGCCGGCGACCCCTAGGTCAGGCAGCGCCACCCACTCGCGCAGGCCGATAACTGTCAGATGATCGAATGTTTTCAAGGCGATTCCGTACTTATCACGCTGTCTGCCAGACGCCAGGGTCGACCTGGGCCAATGCTTTGAATGCAGGTTTGGCGAACCAGTAGCCTTGCATCAGAAAAATCCCGCAATCGGCGAGAAAGTCACGTTCTTCGGCTTGTTCAATGCCTTCGGCGATGACTGTAACCCCCAAGTCCGTACACATTGTGACAACCCCGCGCACGATCGCCTGGCGAGCCCGATCGAGATGAATATTGCGGATCAGGCCCATATCCAGTTTCAGCAGGTCGGGCTGAAAATCAGCAAGCAGCGCCAGGCCGGAATAGCCGGCACCGAAATCGTCAATGGCGGTCTTGAAACCGAATTCGCGATATTCACGCAGAACGTGCGTCAGATGGCGATAGTTATCTATGTGTTCGCTTTCCAGAGTTTCGAAAATCAGCCTTTCCAGCGGGAAATTGTGCTCTCGCGCTGCTTCCAGGGTACTGCGAATACACAGCTCGGGACGATAGACCGCGTTGGGCATGAAATTGATCGACAGATACGAACTCATTCCCAGATGAGAAGCGCCTTTGATGGCTTTGGTGCGGCACTGCTGGTCGAAACGATAGCGGTTGCTGTCGTTGACCTGTTCCAGCACCGAGGCCGCGCCTTCACCTTTAGTGCCCCTTACCAGAGCTTCATGAGCAAAGATCGAGCGGTCGCGCAGGTCGATGATCGGTTGATAGGCGAAGTCGAATTCAAATCCGAGCGGGGTATTTTGGCTGCAGCCCTCGCAACTGGTGGAGGGAGAGATCAATGATTCAGGAAATTCAGTCACTTCACACTCCTTGAGCAGGGGCCGGATCCGGTCATTGCAGTCTAACCGCGAAGATCCATTACTGCGTGCCCGATATGACGTAGTACAGTTCCGATAAATTCTGCCGAGGAATCCATATGGCACAAAAACCAGAAGATGACGACAAGGTTCGTCTGGATAAATGGCTGTGGGCTGCGCGGTTCTATAAGACCCGGGCGTTGGCCAAGGCGGCGATTGAAAGTGGCAAGGTGCATTGTCGCGGCGAACGGTGCAAGCCGGGCAAGGAGCCGCATATAGGCGACGAGTTGCAGATACGTACCGGATTTGACGAGCGCACGGTGGTGGTTCAGGCGCTGTCGATCGTTCGTCGTGGCGCACCTGAGGCGCAGACGCTCTACAGCGAGACGCCGGACAGTATCGCCCGTCGGGAGAACGCCGCAGCCCAGCGCAAGGCAGGCAATCTGGGCGTTACTACCGACGGCAAGCCGACCAAGAAACAGCGTCGGCAGCTATTTCAGTTTCACAGCAGCGACTAACGGCCGCTGACCACGCTCATGCGATTGAGCAGCGGCAAACGCTCCAGCAGCCTAAAGATCGGCGCGGTCACCTTCAGCCAGAAGTTGGTCGCCACGGCCGCGAACGGCGTGTAGTAACCCCAGCCCAGGGCCAGCAGGGCGATCATCACGCCACCGATGTAATCGTCCTGGCCCCAATGCGCACCCGCCACCAGGCGCGGCATCATGAACAGCAGGCACAAGGCCCAGATCACCAGGCGCTGGACGAAGGTGCGGCTGAACACCGTCATGAAGAAGGCCCAGATCAGCAGCACGGAAGCGTGGTCACCGGGGAAGCTCTGGCCGGAACTGTCTTTCAAGGCCCAGCGCTTTTCCAGATGCGGGAAGATATCGCTCAGCCGAATGGCATCCTTGAGCACCAGCGACGGGCTGTCGTGCTGCAACGGGGTGCCGTCGATCAGCTTGGAAAACAGCGTGCGGATGACCAGCAGCAGAAGCAGGATCGAGACGAAGCCGAAGATCGCTGAGCGCACCTGAATCGCCTTGAACACCCAATTCCCCTTGATAAGCAACATCAACAGAATCAGGCCGACGATAGCGTCGAAAGGCCGCATACTGGCGACAGTCCAGACGTTCAACCACATGGCGTTCTGCTCCAGTGGTCGGTTAAGCAGATGGAACAGCCACTCGTCGAATTGAGTGAGCAGCGCGTGCCCCATGGGCCATGCCCAGATCGCCAACAGGGCGAAGGCGATCAAATTGCACAACACAAGCTGGCGGACGTTCCACCTGGCTTGGAAGAGTGCCGGATACTCCATAAACTGCCCCTTAATCCGCACCGCCTCGGTGCCAAACGGCGATTTATAGTCGCTTGAACACATTTTGTCATTATTCAGATGCCCTCTCTTATGCATGAATTCCCGGATATCGATTTCTCCCAGCGTTTTATCTTCGACGACAGCGACACCCGTGGCGAGTTGGTTGCCCTTGAGCGCAGTTATGCCGAAGTGCTGGCCAAACACCCGTACCCCGAGCCGGTCGCGCAATTGCTGGGTGAGCTGATGGCGGCGGCTGCGCTGCTGGTCGGCACCCTCAAGTTCGATGGTCTGCTGATTCTTCAGGCGCGTTCCAGTGGCGCCGTGCCGCTGCTGATGGTCGAGTGCTCAAGCGAGCGCGAGCTGCGCGGCATCGCCCGTTACGACGAATCCCTGATTACCCCCGGTGCCGGGCTTCAAGACCTGATGCCCGACGGTTCGCTGGCGCTGACCATCGATCCGCGCCAGGGCAAGCGCTATCAGGGCATCGTTGCCCTGGACGGCGTGGACCTGGCTGCCAGCCTGTCCAGTTACTTCGTCATGTCCGAGCAACTGGGTACGCGCTTCTGGCTTAAAGCCGATGGCAAGCGCGCCCGTGGCCTGCTGCTGCAACAACTGCCCGTTGCGCGCCTTCCCGATCAGGACGAGCGCGCCGCCAGCTGGGAGCATTTGCTGACGCTGGCCGATACCCTCAGCGCCGAAGAAATGCTCAGCCTGGACAACGAAACCATCCTGCATCGTCTATACCACCAGGAAGTGGTGCGGCTGTTCGAAGTGCAGCCGTTGCAGTTCCGTTGCAGTTGTTCGCGCGAGCGTTCGGCCAATGCGCTGGTCAGCCTGGGTCTGGAAGACGCCCTGCAGTTGGTGGAGGAACATAACGGCTCGGTGGAGATCGACTGTCAGTTCTGCAACCAGCGCTATCTATTCGATGCCGCTGACATCGCCCAGCTGTTCGCCGGTGGCGGCGTCGACTCCCCATCCGATACGCGCCATTGATAACGTCTTGATTGCGCTCGGAACGGCCCTTGGAAAGCCCAGGGCCTGTTCTGACCGGAGGGTCCTACCTTTTTCAGGCAGTTCTGGCATAATCCGGCCCACTTTTAAGCTGTAGTAGTGGTTGTTTTTTTACTACAAAAACGTTCGGAACACTCGGCCACTGGCCGACGGGGACCCTCATGACGCAAGCAAACAACACCGTGTACACCGATCTGAGCATCGACGAGCTGGTTAAAGAAGCTCTGCAGCGCGAAGAAGGTGAACTGTCTGATACCGGCGCACTGGTTGTGAAAACGGGTCATCGTACTGGCCGTTCGCCAGTCGATCGTTTCATTGTTGAAGAGCCGAGCACTCAGGACGCCATCGCCTGGGGACCGATCAACCGCAAGTTCCCGGCCGACAAGTTCGACGCCCTGTGGGACCGCGTTGCTGCCTATCTGGGCGAGCGCGAGCGTTTCGTTTCCCACGTTCATGTAGGCTCTGACCCGGCGCACTACCTGCCGGTCAAGATGACCACCGAGACCGCCTGGCACAACCTGTTCGGCCGTTGCCTGTTCATCAATCCTGAACAGTACAACCCGGCTGGCAAGGACGAGTGGCAGATCCAGAATGCTCCTTGGTTTGTCTGCGAGCCTGAGCGTGACGGCACCAACTCCGACGGCACCGTGATCATCAATTTTGCCGCCAAAAAAGTCCTGATCGCTGGCATGCGTTACGCCGGTGAGATGAAGAAAGCCCTGTTCTCGGTGCAGAACTTCCTGCTGCCAGCGGTCGACGTTCTGCCGATGCACTGCGCTGCCAACATGGGCGAAGAAGGCGATGTAACGCTGTTCTTCGGCCTGTCCGGCACTGGTAAAACCACCCTGTCGGCCGACGAAAGCCGTTACCTGATCGGTGACGACGAGCACGGCTGGGGCGTTGGCGTGGTGTTCAACATCGAAGGCGGTTGCTATGCCAAGTGCATCGACCTGTCCGAGAAGAACGAGCCTGTTATCTGGAAAGCCATCCAGCACGGCGCGGTCCTGGAGAACGTGGTCCTGGACCCGGTCACCAAGAAAGCCGACTACGCCGATGACAGCCTGACCCAGAACAGCCGTGCCGCTTACCCGCGCGAACTGATCGAAAAGCGCGCACCGAAAAACCTCGGTGGCGAGCCAAACGCCGTGATCTTCCTGACCTGCGACCTGACCGGCGTACTGCCGCCAGTGTCGATCCTCAGCGAAGAACAGGCCGCGTACCACTTCCTGTCGGGCTACACCGCACTGGTTGGCTCTACTGAAATGGGTTCAGGCGCGGGCATCAAGTCGACCTTCTCCACCTGCTTCGGCGCGCCGTTCTTTCCGCGTCCGGCTGGCGAATACGCTGAGCTGCTGATCAAGCGCATCCGCGGCTTCGGCTCCAAGGTCTATCTGGTCAACACCGGCTGGACTGGCGGCGGCTACGGCGTCGGCAAGCGTTTCAACATCCCGACCACTCGCGGCGTGATCGCAGCGATCCAGAGCGGTGCGTTGATCGGTGCTGAAACCGAGCACCTGGAAACCATCAACCTGGACGTCCCGAAACTGGTTCCAGGCGTAGAAACCGGCTTGCTGAACCCGCGCAACACCTGGGCAGACAAGGCGGCCTACGATGAGTCGGCCAAGGCCCTGGCGACCCTGTTCATCGAAAACTTCAAGAAGTTCGACGTGAGCGACGCGATCAAGGCAGCGGGTCCGAAGCTGTAATCGGACTGGCTGACTGAAAAGAACCGCCCTTCGGGGCGGTTTTTTTTGGCCTGGTCTGTACCGAACCGGATTCTGTGGGAGCGGATTTATCCGCGAAGACACTGTTTCAGGCGTCGCAGATGCATCGAATGTACGGGCCTGTTCGCGGACGAATCCGCTCCCGCACTAACAATGCCAAATATGCAAAACGTTGTAAGAAAACAACATTTCGTAAAATCGCCCTTTTTGCCGATTCCCGAAGCGCATTACTAAAACCGCGAAGCCTCGGCTTTTTTCGGTTTTTTCTCGGTGATTTGAAAAAAATTTCAGCGATTTAGCCTATCGGATTGAAGTTGCTCGCCGCGCTGCAAAAACGCTCCTGGGCGACCTTGCTGCCAACGCCTCCGCTCTGATCCCAGCGCTTGCCCCAGCTCTGGCACTGATCGCGGAAGTACACTTTTGCACCCTTGCGGCATTCGCGATATTCCACTGAGCCGCGCCGGTAATTGCCGCAGACACTGCTGTCATCGATGCGATTGGCTTCTACCAGCCATTGGGCGAAGTACGTGCGCTTGCCATCCCATTGCCAGATAGTCGCCTGCTCTACACTGGCAAGCGCTGTACGATTCTGATGGGGGGCGGGGCGATCGGCCTTGAGCCGCGCCATATATTGCGCAGATACCAGGCCCGCTCCGTTGGTCTGGGTCGTTGCCTGGGGAAACTGGCCGTAATGACACGTCGCGACAGCCTCATCGATGAGGTTGCCGGGCTTGATGCAGTCGCTCAGTGGGCGCTTCGCCGGGGCGTGAGTGGTGGTGTAGATCGGCGGAACGGGGTCGGCCACAACCGGGTATGGGGTCTGGAAAGCAATGGCGTCAGGTTTTACCAGTGGTGGTAAATCCCTGAAGGCGAAAACAACCGCGGCCATGCATAGCGCTAACACCAGGCTGGCCCAACAGACTGCTCGGGTGATACCCGAACGACGCTTGCGGTTGCGCTGCGGCCTGTCCTCGTCGTCCACGCTTAGGGGCTCGTAGCTACCCGGTTTTTCCAGGTCTCGATAATTCCTTGCGCTCATTGCTCATCCTTGATGCGAAGCGTTGTCAGCAAGGGAGGGTAAGGCCAATAAAAGCGCAAGGCCAGTATTAATGAGTAGATTTATCGATACTTTTTCGAACAACTAACGATTCAACCAAACAGAGGTGTTCGTACGCGTTAGATACCCTCGTTAGCGTTGATCAACCCTAGGGTTCGTAACTTCCCATAGCCTCGCAATAACGCTGCTCCATTCTCTTGCTGGCGTCGTCACGGTCGCGTCTGAAGCGTATGCCCCAGTCGTTGCAGGCTTCTTTGAAAAATACTTTGGCGGCCTTGCGGCACTCGCGTCGTTCGACGGATTCGGCAGGGAAGTTGGCGCAGACGCTGGCGTTGTCAACGTGGTTATCGATGCTGCGCCATTTTGCCTCGTAGCGATTGCGGCCGTCCCATTCGCGAATAGCGATGGTCGTATATTCCGCCGCAGATGTGGAGCGCGCTGGCTTGTTGCGTGCCTTTTCAGCCTTTAACTCAGCCATGTAACTGGAAGAGACCATGCCCTGGGCCACCGGCTTGCGCTCCGGGCGCGGCAATTGGCCAAAGCGGCAGTTCAGCACGTTTTCGTCGATGACATTGCCGTCTTTCAGGCAGTTGTCCAACGGTTGCACCTCGACGGGCTGCGGGCGAGTAACGACATTGGGACCGTCGTAAGGCTCCAGCTGAATTGGATTTGCGGCGGAGGGTTGCGGCGTTCTGACAGGTGCAACCGCAGCAGCGACGGGCGCGACAGGCGTGAGCTGGGGCTCTGGCTGGGTATCCGTAACAGGCGCGGCAACAACTTGGTCGATAGCGGGCGTCGGCGCAGGACGGCGTGGCAATAATTGAGCGACCAGCAAAGCGCTGACGATCACGATCCCCAGGATGATGGCATAGAGTTCATAGGGCGGGCGTCTGCGGGCTGCAGCAGGCTTGCGCTTGCTGGCAGGGCCCAGCACTACGTCGAACTGGTCCGGGGTCAGTCGCTGGATGCGAATGATGCCGTCGTCGGCTTGCTGGTTCTGGGAATCCATTCCGTTTCACTGGTCTCTTTGGGCGTGGCAATAGTCCGTGCGGCGAAGGGTAAACCGCCTTTATAGCTGTTTGCTAGTATTGCGTGTCGATCCCGAAACAAATCTTGCCCGCCCCCCCCTGAACAAGAGGCTGTCCATGCCCGAGCAAACCCCGCAACGCACTGATTACCGACACTTCCAGCCGATCACCACGCGCTGGCATGACAACGATATCTACGGTCATGTAAATAACGTCACCTACTACAGCTTTTTCGACAGTACCGTGAACACCTACCTGATAGAGCGCGGCGGGCTGGATATCTATGATGGCGCCGTTGTCGGCTTTGTCGTCAGTTCTTCCTGCGATTACTTTGCCTCGATTGCCTACCCGGAAATGATCGAGGTTGGCCTGCGCGTGAGCAAGTTGGGCAACAGTTCGGTGCAGTACGAGTTGGCGGTATTTAAAGTTGGCGAGGAAGAAGCCTGTGCCGCCGGACGTTTCGTGCATGTCTTTGTCGACCGTGCTTCGAATCGTCCGGTAGCCATTCCTGAGGCGTTGCGCCTGGCCATGCAGGTTTTGCTGGTCTGAATTTGAACCAGCCCTTCAGGACTTAGCGATGGCGGTAGTGGCCGCGAGCATGACCGCGGCGGCCGTGGTAGTCGCGGTGGTCATCGCGACCCCGGTAGCGACGGTCGTTACGGCCGTCGTCGCGGCTTTCGTTACCCATGTAGTTGCCCAGAGCGCCACCGGCACCACCGCCTGCGGCTGCGCCGATCAGGCTGCCGGTATTACCACCAACACTGCGTCCGATCACGTTGCCGCCTGCAGCGCCCAGGCCGCCGCCAATGGCGGCTTCGGTACGGTTGCGCCGGTCAGCACCCACCGCGCCGCCTGCTGCACCACCCAGGCCTGCACCAATGGCCGAACCGGTACTGCCGCCCAATTGTTGGCCGACTACCGAGCCGAGTACCCCACCCAATGCTCCGCCTACACCAGCCTCTGCAGTTCCGCCAGCCGAGGCGAAACCACTGGCCAAAGTAAGAGACAACAGCAGAATCGAGGAATACTTCATGTAGTGAATCTCATAGGGATGACGGCGCGATCCTGAGGCGCAACTAACAATCTCTCAACTCGTTTCCGACGAGTAACACGACTGCTACACAAATAACTAACATGTTGTTTTTACTATGAAACTTAGTTGGTTTTGAGTGGTCATAAGTTACTTAAGCAAAAGGCCCGTTTCGCAGGAAACGGGCCTTTTTTGTTTTCTGCACCGGCGCATTGTCAGAGCGATTATTGCTGTGGGAGCGAATTCATTCGCGAAAGCGGTGTTTCAGGAGATGTGTCTGAGGCGGATGCACCGGCCTCTTCGCGAATGAATTCGCTCCCACATAATTCGCCCTCCCTCCCACAGCGTTCGGCCCCTATCCATTGCCGGCGTTAGATAATCCGCGCCGACTCGCTCGCCCGTTCCAGTTTGATTGCCACGAACTTCGAGGTCGGTGTGCTGCTGCCCGCGCCGACGCTTTCCAGCGGCACCAGCGGGTTCACTTCCGGGTAGTAGGCCGCAGCCTGGCCGGCCGGAATATCGAATGGCAGCAGGGTGAAACCTTTGACCCGACGCACATGCTCATCGCCCCAGATAGAACTGATATCGACCTTCTGACCCGGTTGGAAGCCCAGGCGCACGATGTCCGCTTCGTTGACGAACAACACGTCACGCTGGCCCTTGACCCCGCGATAGCGGTCGTCCAGGCCATAAATAGTGGTGTTGTACTGATCGTGGGAGCGCATGGACTGCATGATCAGGTCCGGGATCTGCCCGGTCGAACGAACGCTCTCGTGGATCAGGTCCAGCGGCAGGGCATTGGCCTTGAAGTTGGCGCGGGTGGTGGCGGTGTTCCAGCGGCGCTCGCCGGCGGCGTTACCCAGGTAGAAGCCGCCGGGATTCTTGACCCGCTCGTTGAAGTCCTTGAAGCCTGGGATGGTGTCGGCGATCAGGTCGCGGATGCGGCTGTAATCTTCTACCAGCCACAGCCAGTCCACCGGTTGCTTGCCCAGGGTCGCGTTGGCGATACCGGCGAGAATGGCCGGTTCCGAGCGCATCTGGGTTGATTGCGGTTTCAACTGGCCGTTGGAGGCGTGGACCATGCTGAACGAGTCTTCCACGGTCACGGCTTGCGGGCCGTTTGCCTGGATGTCGATGTCGGTACGGCCAAAGCACGGCAGGATCAGTGCGTCTTTACCGTGGGTCAGGTGGCTGCGGTTGAGCTTGGTGCTGATCTGCACGGTCAGGTCGCAGTTGCGCAGGGCCGCCACAGTGCGGGCGCTGTCCGGCGTCGCCTGGGAGAAGTTGCCGCCCAGGCCGATGAACACCTTGGCGCGGCCTTCGGCCATGGCATGAATTGCCTCGACCACGTTATGGCCGTTTTCGCGAGGGACCTTGAACTGGAAACGCTTTTCCAAAGCATCAAGGAAGAACACCGGAGGGCGCTCGTTGATGCCCATGGTGCGGTCGCCCTGCACGTTACTGTGGCCGCGCACCGGGCACAGACCGGCGCCCGGGCGGCCGATGTTGCCGCGCAGCAGCATCAGGTTGGTGATTTCCTGGATGGTCGGCACCGAGTGGCGATGCTGGGTAATGCCCATCGCCCAGCACATGATCACGTTCTTGCCTTTGAGGTACATCCGCGCCGACAGCTCGATATCCTGCAGCGTCAGGCCGGACTGCTCGACGATAGACTCCCACGAGGTGTCGTCGATGGCGGCCAGATAGTCCAGCACGCCGTGGGTGTGTTCGTTGAGGAACGCGTGGTCGAACACCGAAGGGGCGTTGGCCTGCTGGGCTTCACGTTCCCATTGCAGGAGGAACTTGGCCATGCCGCGCAGCAAGGCCATGTCACCACCCAGGGCCGGACGGAAATACGCGGTGTTGGTCGGTTCCGAGCCGTTGGTGAGCATTTCCAGCGGATGTTGCGGGTGCTGGAAGCGTTCCAGGCCGCGCTCTTTGAGCGGGTTGACGCACACCACCTGCGCGCCGCGCTTCACCGCTTCGCGCAATGGTTCGAGCATGCGCGGGTGGTTGGTGCCGGGATTCTGGCCGAGGACGAAGATCGCGTCGGCATGTTCGAAGTCGTCGAAGGTCACAGTGCCTTTGCCGACGCCGACGCTCTGGGACAGGCCAACGCCGCTGGCTTCGTGACACATGTTCGAGCAGTCAGGGAAGTTGTTAGTGCCGTAGGCGCGCACGAATAGCTGGTACAGGTAGGCGGCTTCGTTGCTGGCCCGGCCCGAGGTGTAGAACTCGGCCATGTTCGGGCTTGGCAGGTTGTTCAGGTGTTTGGCGATCAGGGCAAAGGCGCCGTCCCAACTGATCGGCTTATAGCGATCGGTCTCGACGTCGTAGACCATCGGCTCGGTCAGGCGGCCCTGATATTCAAGCCAGTAATCGCTTTGTTCAAGCAGGGCGCTGACGCTGTAGCGCTCGAAGAACGAGGGGCCGACCAGGCGTTTGGTCGCTTCCCAGTTCACCGCCTTGGCGCCGTTCTCGCAGAACTTGACTATGCCGCTTTCCGGCGAGTCGCCCCAAGCGCAACCGGGGCAGTCGAAGCCGCCGTTCTGGTTGGTCTTGAGCATCATGCGCAGGTTTTTCAGCGCGTTGTCGCTGGTCAGCCAGGCCTGGGTCACGCTGATCAGTGCGCCCCAACCGCCCGCCGCACCTTTGTACGGCTTGTAACGTGGGGTAGGGGTCTTGTCGGCTTGATTGTGCATGCTCACGCTTGACTCTCCATCGCAGGGCTATAGACCCGCGGCGCACTGTGTTGCGGCAGGTGAATTAAATTGAGGTTGTGCCGACGCGCCCATTGCAGGGCCAGGCCGGTGGGGGCGGACAGGCTGACCAAGGTCTGGATGCCGGCACGCAGGACTTTCTGGATCAGCTCAAGGCTGCAACGACTGGTGACAATGGCTGTGCCGCCTGCCAGAGGAATGTCCTGACGGATCAGGCCGCCGATCAGCTTGTCGAGGGCGTTGTGTCGGCCGATATCTTCGCGACCGAGCAGCAATTGGCCCTTATCGTCCATAAACACGGCGGCATGTACCGCGCCGCAATAACGACCCAGAGGCTGGAACTCGCCTATGCGCTGACGCAGGCCTTCCAGCCATTGCGCAGGCGGCAGCGGTGCGCCGGGCAATACATTCAGTTCGGGTAAAGCTTGCTCGACCGCTTCCACGCCGCACAGGCCGCAACCGCTGGTGCCCGCCAACTGGCGGCGCTGTTGCTTGAGGTTCCAGAACGCACGGCTGGCGATTTCCACTTCGGCATGTTGCGCCGAGCCACAGCCGCTGAGCTTGAGGTCGTAGATTTCATCGGGCGAGGCAATGATGCCGCTGCCCAGGCTGAAACCGACGATGAAGTCTTCGAGATCGGTCGGGGTCACCAGCATGACCGCCTGGCTGATGCCGTTGTAGGCAATGGCCAGGGCGACCTCTTCGGCGAGCGCAGTCTGCGCCGAATCATCGACCGTAAGATTCGAGTAACTGTAGGACTGGCTGGCGGCAGGCGCAGGCGAATACTGTGCGGGCGCCGTGCTGACCGTGCGCTTGGCGTGCATGGTTAAGTACCGGCAGAGTGATAGCTAACAGCCTATGCCTCTTGTCGGATGGCGTCTAATCGGTGGTTCTGATGCACCGATAGATGACGTCGATCAATGTTCTTCGCGCAGTTTCTGATAGAGGGCGAAGCACGCCTCGGCCAGTGCCGAACGCGGTGCACTGCGACGCATGATCAGGCCCAGCCCGGCGAGGGTTCGGGCATCTTCGATGGGATGCAGGCGCAGGTGTTCGGTAAGGGTTTCCAGACCGCCGTCCAGGGGCATGATGGCGCAGCACAGGCCGCCATGAACCGCCTGTAATAACTGATGCACGGCATCGGTCTGCAATAGCGGGCGAGGGTGCAGGCCGCGACTGTGGAAGTTGTAATCGATGGATTGGCGAAAGTGCATGCCGCTGGTGAGCAGGCCCAGGGGCATTTCAATCAGTTGTGCCCAACCCAGGGCTGGCTCATCGAAGTTGAAATGGCGCTGATCGTAAAGCAGGCCCATGCGGGTCTCGGCCAGTTCCAGCGAATCGAAACGCTCGGTATCGAGGCGTTCGAGATAGGACACGCCCAGGTCGATGCGATTGCTCGCCAGTTGTTCGAGAATCTGCTCGGAACTGAGAGACGACAGCTCGAAATTCAGCTCCGGGTGGATTTCGTGCAGGCGGCGCAGCAGCGGCAGTGGGTCAAAACTCGACAGCGGCACCACGCCCAGGCGCAGGGTCCCGACCAAGTTACCGCGACAAGCTGCGGCTTCGGCCTGCAAGCCATCGTAGGCGGCCAGTACGGTCCGGGCCCAGGCCAGCACCCGTTCGCCGGGGGCGGTAAAGCCCTCGAAGCGCTGGCCGCGGTTGACCAGGGGCAAGTCCAGCTCTTCTTCCAAATTGCGCAGGCGCATGGACAGGGTCGGCTGGGTGATATTGCAGCGCGCGGCGGCCTGGCCGAAATGTCGGGTTTCATCGAGGGCGATCAGGAATTTGAGTTGTTTGATGTCCATCTTCACTCCGGGACGCAAGGCAGGCGCCTGATTCTACGCGCACATACGCCCAAGTGCTGGTGCAACGCTGGTCGGAACGCTCGGCCCGCCAGGCAGTTCGAACTAAAGTTAACAGGGACGGCAGTAACAACAATAAATGAAGGAGAACGGTTATGAGCCTGTTCAGCTTCGTAAAAGAGGCGGGCGAAAAACTGCTCGACCTGTTGCACCTCACAAATGCCCCGGCGCAACTCAAGAAACATCTGGCGAATGCGGGATTGGATGATCCAAGTATTCAATTAGTCGTCGAAGGCGACAAAGTTATTGTCAGCGGTGAAGTGGCGACGCAGGAGCAGAAGGAAAAGGTCCTGCTGGCCGTGGGCAATACTCACGGCATCAAGCATGTTGAGGATCGCATGACTGTACATGCAGCCGCCCCGCAGGTTGCGCAGGCGCGCTTCGTGACGGTGAAGGCGGGCGATACGCTCAGTTCCATTGCCAAGGCCGAGTACGGCGACTCCGGCAAGTACACCAAGATATTCGAAGCCAATAAACCGCTATTGTCCCATCCTGACAAGATCTATCCGGGGCAGGTGTTGCGGATTCCGCAATAGTTAAGAGATATCAATAAGGTTCGTTGGAGCGAGGCTTGCCCGCGACAGGTTTGACGCGGTATTCCTGATAATCCGTGCCGACCTCTTCGCGGGCAAGCCTCGCTCCAACGAAATCGCGTTCGGTTACAACCCTTCCAATAACTCCCGGTAATCCCCCACCGCCGCAAACTCCTCGGTGTCCTTCGGGCCTTTCTGGCTATTGGGTTCTTTCACCGCCAACAAGTGCGCAATCCCGAAGCTGCGCGCGCTGCGCAGGATCGGCAGGGTGTCGTCGATAAACAGGCAGCGTGCCACATCGAAACCGATATCGGCCTGCAGGGCGTCCCAGAACTGCGTGTTTTCCTTGGGGAAGCCGTAGTCATGGGAGCTGATCAGGCGCTCGAAATAGGGCGCCAGTTGCATGCGTTCCATCTTCAGGGACAGCGAGTCGCGATGGGCGTTGGTAATCATGATCACCCGCTTGCCCGCCTTCTGGATCGCCGCCAGAAAGGTCTCGGCATCCGGGCGCAGGGCGATCAGGTGCGCGGTTTCGCGTTTGAGCTGGCGCAACGGCAGGTTTAGCTCGGCGGTCCAGAAGTCCAGGCAGTACCAGTTCAGGGTGCCGGCATTCTTCTCGAAGATCGGGCGGATTTCTTCCAGGGCCAGGGCCGCGCTGATGCCGTGGCGCTCGGCATAACGCTGGGGCAGGTGTTGCAGCCAGAAGTGGTCGTCGTAATGCAGATCGAGCAGGGTGCCGTCCATGTCGAGCAGGACGGTATCGATATCACGCCAGGGCAGGGAGGGCATTCGTAAGTCTCTTTGGTCAAATCGTAGGCATTTGCGACACAGACAATCGGAAAAGCCACGGTATAGTACCCCGCTTACGCCAAGGAGCTTGCCATGCGCCAGAAACCCACCGTCCTCGCCCGCGAAATCGTCGCCAGCAGTCGCCTGTTCCGGGTCGAGGAGTTGCAGCTGCGTTTTTCCAACGGGGTCGAACGGACCTATGAGCGGCTGGTGGGACGTGGCACCGGTTATGGCGCGGTGATGATCGTCGCCATGCTTGACGCTGAGCATGCCGTGCTGGTCGAAGAATATTGCGGCGGCACCGATGAGTATGAGCTGTCCCTGCCCAAGGGCCTGATCGAGCCGGGCGAAGACGTGCTGGCCGCTGCCAACCGCGAACTCAAGGAAGAGGCCGGTTTTGGCGCGCATCAATTGGAGCATCTGACTGAGCTGTCCCTGTCACCCGGTTACATGAGCCAGAAAATTCAGGTGGTGCTGGCCACTGACCTTTACGAAGAGAGCCTGCCGGGCGATGAGCCCGAGCCGATGCGCGTGGACAAGATCAACCTGCGCGAGCTATCAAGCTTGGTCCAGCATCCGCAGTTCAGCGAAGGCCGTGCCCTGGCGGCGCTGTATCTGGCCCGAGACCTGCTGACCCAGCGCGGAGTGTTCTTGCCATGACCGACGTTTTTGCCCAACTGCCCCATCCTTTGCTGGCCCCGGTGATCAAGCTGGCGCGCCAGGCCGGTGAGGCGATCCTGCCGTTCTGGCGGGCCAATGTCGCGGTGAATACCAAAAGCGACGATTCCCCGGTGACTGCGGCCGATCTGGCGGCCCATCACGTATTGGTCGATGGTCTGCTGGCCCTGGCGCCGGACATCCATGTGTTGTCCGAAGAGGACGCCGATATCCCTGTCAGTGAGCGGGCGCAATGGCAGCGCTGGTGGCTGGTCGACCCGCTGGATGGCACCAAGGAGTTCATCAACGGCAGCGAAGAATTCACCGTCAATGTCGCGTTGATTGAAAACGGGCGCGTGGTGTTCGGTGTGGTGTCGATGCCGACCAACAACCGCGCCTATTTCGGTGGTGACGGTCTGGGCGCCTGGCGCAGTGACGACGAAAATCACTTGGCGCCGATCAGCGTGCGCAATGCCCCGGCCGAAGCCTTCACCGTGGTTGCCAGCCGCCGCCACAGCAGCCCGGAGCAGGAGCGTCTGCTCGGTGGCCTGAAAGAGGCGATGGGTAGCCTGGAACTGGCCAATATCGGCAGTTCGCTGAAGTTTTGCCTGCTGGCCGAAGGCGCCGCCGATTTCTACCCGCGTCTGGCGCCGACGTCACAATGGGACACCGCCGCCGCCCAAGGCGTACTGGAGGGTGCCGGGGGCGAGGTGCTGGAGTTGTCGGGTGAGGTGTTTACCTATCCGCCCAGGGAGTCGCTGCTTAATTCGTTCTTCCTGGCATTGCCGGCCAAGGCGCAGTGGCGTGAGAAGATGTTGGCGTTGGCGCGTTCGAACTGACAGATGCAGGAGCCGATTGTGGGAGCGGATTCATCCGCGAATTCGCCAGTGAATATACCGATGCCTTCGCGGATGAATCCGCTCCCACAGTAAAGAGTTGCTCCAATTCAACCAGGCGATGAGCCTCAGCGATGCAACACAAACTGCCCGACAAACCGCACCGCGTCCGCCTCACTGCCCTCGGCGACAATCCGTGTGTGCAGCGCCAGCCGCGCGCGTCCGCGGCGTTGGTAGGTGGTGATGAATTTGTCCCAGAGTGCCGCATCCGGCGCGTCGCAGATGGCCACGGCATCGCTCTTGACCGGCAGCGGATAGCTGATCTGGCCATCCTGAATGACGATATGCCCGTCCTCGATCCCCGCCTCGCGCAGGCGCACATGCAACCAGCCCCAACCTGCCAGCACCGCGCCGCAATACAGGCTGCCGCCGAATAGCGTGCTCTTGTGATTGATGTTCGGTGCCAGTGGCAGATGCAGGCGCAGTTGCCCGTTTTTCCAGCTCAGGACCTTGAGACCCATGTCGCGGGTCAGGGGGATGTCGTGGTGCAGGACCTGTTCGAGGTCGTGGGCCATATGCTCAGTCATTTGTTATCCAGTAGTACAGGTAGCCGCGATTTTGGTCGATCCTGTGGGAGCGAATTGCGGAACTGAATTGTGGGAGCGAATTCATTCGCGAAGAGGCCGATACATTCGATACATCTCTATCGATCAAAACATCGCCTTCGCGAATGAATTCGCTCCCACCATGTAACGATCATTCATGATCATCCTGACTATTCGCACTATCGGCGAAATTCAGCCCATGTTTGCGTAACTTGTCGTGCAAGGTCTTGCGCGGCAGGCCCAGGGCTTCGGCGAGGCTGCGCATGGAACTGTGAGAGCGGGTCAGTTCGGCGGCGATCAGGGCGCGTTCGAAGTTCTCCACCTGTTCGCTCAAGCCGCCGTTGGCATTGGCAGACACTTCCTTGCCTTCCAGCTCCAGCTCCAGGCCGAGGGCAAAGCGTTCGGCGGCGTTTTGCAGTTCGCGTACGTTGCCCGGCCAGTTATGCCGCAATAGCAGGGCGCGCTGGCCCGGCTGCAATTCGTGCTTGCCCAGGCCATGGCGCAGGGCGGCGGCGTCGGCGAAGTGCTGAAACAGCATCAAGGCGTCTTCGCCACGCTCACGCAGGGGCGGGATGCGCAGCGGCGCGACGTTGAGGCGGTAATACAGGTCGGCACGGAAGCGGCCCTGATCCGCCGACTGGCGCAGGTCTTCCTTGGTCGCAGCGATTACGCGGATATCCAGGGGTATCTGTTGATTGCCACCCAGGCGCTCGACCACGCGCTCCTGCAACAGCCGCAGCAGTTTGACCTGCACGTCCATGCTCATGCTTTCGATTTCATCGAGGAACAGCGTGCCGCCATTGGCGAATTCGAACTTGCCGATGCGGCGTTTCTGCGCCCCGGTAAACGCCCCCGGCTCGTGACCGAACAGCTCGCTTTCTACCACCGACTCGGCCAAAGCCCCGGCGTTGATTGCCACGAACGGGCCGTTACGGCGGCTCGACAGGTCGTGCAGCGCCCGGGCCACCACTTCTTTACCCGCGCCGGTTTCGCCGAGGATCAGCACGTCGGCACGTGTGCCGGCCAGAGCACCGATCTGTTCGCGCAGGCGCAGCATCGGCGCCGATTGACCGACCAGACGAGTGCTCAGTTGCTGACGATCACTCAGGGCCAGGCGCAGGCTGCGGTTATCCAGAACCAGGCGGCGCAAGGCCAGGGCACGGCGCACACTGTCGAGCAGGGCATCGCTGGCGAAGGGTTTTTCCAGAAAATCATAGGCCCCGGCGCGCATGGCCTGCACGGCCAGGGGGACGTCGCCGTGACCGGTGATCAGCAGCACCGGTAGTTCCGGATCCTGCTCATGCAGCTGCTTGAGCAGTTCCAGGCCATCGATGCCCGGCATACGGATATCGCTGACCACCACGCCCGGCCAGTCCCGCTCGATGCGCGCGGCCACGCCCTGGGCTTCGGCCAGCGACATGACTTTGAGCCCGGCCAGGTCCAGCGTCTGGCTCAGGGCCTGGCGCAGATGGGGGTCGTCGTCGATCAGCAACACCTGGGTCCGGCTGTCGATGGCGGTGTCCATGCTCATGCGGAAAGATCCTCTGGCGGTTGCAGGTTGACTCCGGAGGCACCGGCTCGCAGACGCAGGGTCAGCAGGGCGCCGCCGTCGGGGTGGTTGGCGAACAGCAATTCGCCGCCCAGGGCGCGCATCAGCGTATCGCAGATGGCCAGGCCCAGCCCCAGACCCTGAGTGCGGGTCTTGGTGGTGAAAAACGGCTCGCGGGCCCGGGCCAGTGCTTCGGCTGAAAACCCCGGGCCGTTATCGCGAATGTACAGGTTGACGCCCTCGGCGCTGGTTTCGGCACTGAGCCAGAGTTTGCGCGGCGGGCCTTTCTCGGTCAGGGCATCGAGGGCGTTGGCCAGCAGGTTGCCCAGTACCTGGCGCAGACGGGTTTCCCCGGCCTGCACCCACAGGGTCGCAGCGGGCAGGTCGCGGATCAGCTCCACGTCCATGGCCCGTCGGCGTTTGGCCAGCAGGGCCAGGGCATCGTCCAGCGCCGGTTGCAGGGCGACGCTTTCCGGGGCATGGCGGTCGCGGCGGGCAAAGGCGCGCAGGTGGGCAATGATCGAGGCCATGCGGCCGGTCAATTCGCTGATCAGCTTGAGGTTGCCACGAGCGTCGTCGGTACGTTGATGGTCCAGCAGCACCTCGGCGTTTTCCGCATAACTGCGAATCGCCGCCAGGGGTTGATTGAGTTCATGGCTTATGCTCGCCGACATGGTGCCCAGCGCCGACAGCTTGCCGGCCTGAACCAGTTCGTCCTGAGCGCGGACCAGTTCCTGCTGGGCCTGCTCGCGCTCCAGGACTTCCTGACGCAGGCGGCTGTTGAGGCCTTCGAGGTCGCTGGTGCGTTCGATCACGCGCATTTCCAGCTCGCGCCGGGCCTTGGCTTCGAAGGCGATGCGGTCCAGATAGTGGCGGCGGCGCTGCATCATGATGCCCAGCAGCGAGATCAACACCAGCAAGGCTGCCGCGCCGACTGCGACCACAGTGCGTACCGGGCGGTCGATCAGGGCGCGGGGCGCGAGAATATTTACGCTCCAACCGATTTCGTCGATCTGCTGGGTCTGGGTCAGCCAGGCTTGTTCATCCAGGCGCAGGGGCAGGGGATCGTTGGTCGGATAAGTCTGCACCGAAACAATCGATTGCTTCTCGGCATTGGTCAGCGGGCGTGTCGCCCGAAAGCGCCAGTCCGGGCGCGAGGTCAGAATCACCACGCCGTTCTGGTCAGTCAGCAACAGCTGTTCCGGCGTCTTGCCCCACAGGGTTTCGGTGTGGTCCAGATCGACCTTGATCACCAGTACGCCAATGACCTGATCGCCATCATGCACGGCACCGGCGAAGAAGTAGCCACGCTTGGCCGAGGTGGTGCCCAGACCGAAGAAGCGGCCCAGCTTGCCCGCCATGGCTTCGTTGAAATACGGACGGAAAGCGAAGTTGCGTCCGACGAAGCTATCGCGCTGATCCCAGTTGGACGCGGCCAGAGTGCGGCCATTGGTATTCATCAGGTACATGACGTCGGCGCCGGTCTGCTGGGCGATATCACGCAACAGGTGGTTGGCCTTATCGACGTTGTTAAGGCTCTGCGGCATCAGCAGGGTGTCGCGCAGCACCGGCAGGTCATTGAGAATCTGCGGCAGGGTCTCGTAACGGTGCAGGGTGCCGAGCAGGTTGGCGACGTAAAGGTCCAGGGTCTGGCGGTTCTGGCTGACCAGCTCGCTGCGGTAATAGTGCTCGGCCAGGTGTTGCAACGGCCACAGCAGCGGCGTCAGGCACAGGGCCAACAGGGCGAGACTGCGCCAGCGGGGGCGGCGGGGGACGGTCGATGAGTTCATGCTGGGCATTATGCTGTAGGAGCCGGCTTGCTGGCGATGGCGCCAGGTCAATCACCTCAGGGGTAGCGTTTGGCACTTGTTGCCACCCACTTGGCTCATTTCAACGGGATAGC
The DNA here is from genome assembly GCF_024807945.1 of Pseudomonas sp. JUb42. Classification (GTDB taxonomy): domain Bacteria; phylum Pseudomonadota; class Gammaproteobacteria; order Pseudomonadales; family Pseudomonadaceae; genus Aquipseudomonas. Next base: position 45,050 of record NZ_JANUFD010000007.1, read on the forward strand.
TTTTGCTCAGTAAAATCTCGGCAATAGGTGGCGTTCTCAGCCCTGCGCCGCCAGACACTCCAATAACGCCCCATGCCAATGCGCCTGATGCACGCCCCATTGTTCCTGCAACCGCCCGCAATCCAGCCGCGAATTGAGCGGGCGGGTGGCCGGGGTGGGGTAGGCGCTGGAGGGAATGGCCTTGAGGGTGGCGCAGCGTTTGCCCTGATTGATCAAATCTTGACCAATGGCCTCGGCAAAACCGAACCACGAGGTCTCGCCATTCGCCGTCAGGTGATAGGTGCCCCATTCGCCTGCCTGACCAGCCTGCCAGCGCTCGATCAACTGGCGGGTGCTGGCGGCGATGGTGCCTGCCCAGGTCGGTGCACCGATCTGGTCGCTGACCACGGACAGCTCGTCGCGCTCTTGCAGCAGGCGTTGCATGGTCAGCAGGAAGTTTTTGCCGACCGTGGAGTAGACCCAACTGGTGCGCAGGATCAGGTACTGCCCGCCCACCGCCGCGATGGCCTGTTCACCGGCCCACTTACTGGCGCCGTAGATGCTCTGCGGGTTGACCGGGTCGTCCTCGCTATAGCGCCCGACTTTACTGCCGTCGAACACGTAGTCGGTGGAGTAGTGAATCAGCGGGATCGCCAGCACCTTGGCCGCTGTGGCCAAGGCTCCGGCGGCCAGACTATTGACCCGCAACGCCGCCAACGCATCGCTTTCGGCCTGATCCACGGCGGTGTAGGCCGCTGCGTTGATGATCAGGTCCGGCTTGAGGGCCAGCACGCGTTCGACGATGGCCGCCGGTTGCGCCAGGTCCAGCTCGTCGCGACCCAGTACCACCAGCTCGCCCAGATCCGCCAGGCTGTGTTGCAAGGCCTGGGAAACCTGGCCGTGGCGGCCGCTGATCAAAATCTTCATAGGCTTCATGGAAACAGGTCCGCGTCTTTCAGGTCGCTGCCTTGCTGGTCCTTGCCCGACAACAGCGGCGCCTGGTCCAGTTGCCAGTCGATGGCCAACTCGGGGTCATCCCAGCGAATGCAGCGTTCGGCAGCGGGGGTGTAGTAGTCGGTGGTCTTGTAGAGAAACTCGGCGTAGTCGCTGAGCACCACGAAGCCGTGGGCAAAGCCTTGCGGCACCCACAGCTGACGATGGTTTTCTGCCGACAGGCGCACGCCGACCCACTGGCCGAAGGTCTTGGAGCTGCGGCGGATGTCGACGGCGATATCCAGCACTTCGCCAGCAGTGACCCGCACCAGTTTGCCCTGGGCATTTTCGATCTGGTAATGCAGGCCGCGCAGCACGCCTTTCTGCGAGCGCGAATGGTTGTCCTGAACGAACTCGGTGCTGATCCCGGTAGCCTGGGCAAAGGCCTTGGCATTGAAGCTTTCATAGAAGAAGCCCCGGGCATCACCGAAAACTTTAGGCTCGATGATCAGCACATCAGGCAAATCACTGGCAATCACATTCACGGGTGTTCCCCTGCAAGCTTGAACAGATACTGGCCGTAGCCGGTCTTGCCGAAGTAGGCGGCGCGTTCGAGCAGGTGCTCGCGGTCGATCCACTCGTTCTGATAGGCGATTTCTTCGAGGCAGGCGACCTTCAGGCCCTGGCGGTGTTCGATGGTCTGCACGTATTGCGAGGCATCGAGCAGGCTGTCGTGGGTGCCGGTGTCGAGCCAGGCGAAGCCGCGGCCAAAGCGCTCGACGCGCAGGTCGCCGCGCTCCAGATAGGCGTTGTTGACGTCGGTGATTTCCAGCTCACCCCGTGGCGATGGCTTGACGTCCTTGGCGATGCGGATCACTTCGTTATCGTAGAAATACAGGCCGGTCACCGCGTAGCTGGACTTCGGCGCCTTGGGTTTTTCTTCGATGGACAGGGCATTGCCGTTCTCGTCGAAATCGATCACGCCGAAGCGCTCCGGGTCCTTGACCCAGTAGCCGAAGACCGTGGCCCCAGAGGTATGCTCGGCGGCCCGATGCAGCTGCTCGGAGAAGTGCTGGCCGTGGAAGATGTTGTCGCCCAGGATCAGGCACACCGAGTCATCACCGATAAACTCTTCGCCAATCAAAAAGGCTTGCGCCAGGCCATCGGGCTTGGGCTGTTCGGCGTAATGGAAGTGCACGCCGAACTGGCTGCCATCGCCCAACAGGCTGCGGTATTGCGGCAAGTCCTGGGGCGTGGAAATCACCAGGATCTCGCGAATCCCGGCCAGCATCAGCACCGAGATCGGGTAGTAGATCATCGGTTTGTCGTAGATCGGCAGCAGTTGCTTGGAAACGCCGAGGGTAATGGGGTGCAGGCGGGTGCCGGAGCCCCCGGCCAGTACAATGCCTTTGGTCATGCGATCAGATCCTTGGGGTCGGTGAAACCCAGTCTTTGTCCTTGGTAACTGCCGTCTTGAACCCGTTGGCACCACTCCAGGTTGTCCAGGTACCACTGCACGGTCTTGCGCAGGCCGGTCTCGAAGGTTTCCTGCGGTTTCCAGCCCAGTTCGCGTTCGATCTTGCTGGCGTCGATTGCGTAGCGCTGATCATGGCCGGGGCGATCGACCACATAGGTGATCAGGTCGGCATAGTGCGCCACGCCTTTGCGTTGCTCCGGGGCCAGCTCTTCGAGCAGGGCGCAGATACCGCGCACCACATCGATATTTTTCTGCTCGTTATGGCCGCCGATATTGTACGTCTCGCCGACGGCGCCCTCGGTGACCACCTTGAGCAGGGCGCGGGCGTGGTCCTCGACGAACAGCCAGTCGCGCACCTGCAGGCCGTTGCCATACACCGGCAGCGGCTTACCGGCCAGGGCATTGAGAATCACCAGCGGGATAAGCTTTTCCGGGAAATGGAACGGCCCGTAGTTGTTCGAACAGTTGGTGATCACCACCGGCAGCCCATAGGTGCGCTGCCAGGCCCGGACCAGATGGTCGGACGCCGCCTTGCTGGCCGAGTACGGCGAGCTGGGCGCGTAGGGCGTGGTTTCGGTGAACAGATCATCGACGCCGTGCAGGTCGCCATACACCTCGTCGGTGGAGATATGGTGGAAGCGAAACGCCCCACGCTCGCCTTCGGGCAGCGTCAGCCAGTAACGGCGCGTGGCTTCGAGCAGGCTGTAGGTGCCGACGATATTGGTCTGGATAAACTCTGACGGGCCATCGATCGAACGGTCAACATGGGACTCGGCCGCCAGGTGCATGATGGCCTGGGGCTGAAAGCGCACCAATACCGCACTGACCGTGGCCTGATCGACGATATCGGCCTGGACGAATTCGTAGCGCGTGTTGGTCGCGATGCTGGCCAGGGATTCGAGGTTGCCGGCATAGGTCAGTTTGTCGAAATTGAGAACATCGTGGTCCGTATGTTGGATCAGATGACGGATAAGCGCGGAGCCGATAAAGCCCGCGCCGCCGGTAACCAGTATGCGCATTGGATTGAGCCTTCTTCCTTGGTGGACGTCGGACATATGGAGCATAGCTTGTGGGGCGAAGCCGGGTCGCGCAAGCAGCATTGACCAGGAAGCCATCGGCGGGTGATGAAATATATTGATTGCGTTCGCGCGGTACGTCATAAAAATGCCGGTTAATGGGCCCGAAAGGCTGTCGCCATACCGGCGCTCTATAGTGAGGGGCCACCCTGGCGATCACGCCGCACTGTGGGAACGAGGCTTGCCCGCGAAGAACGATAATCCAGTGTGCCTGATTCACCGCATCGCACGCGCTTATCAAGCGTGGCACAGCTCTTTGGATTGGAATGACAGGGGGGAGTCGGCTTGCTGGCGATGGCGCCAGATCAGGCGCTAACGTTGCTGCGAGCGCTTCGCACTCGATCGCCAGCAAGCCGGCTCCCACCAGTGCTATGAAGCCGGTCCCACAAAAAATACTGTTAATTCAGATTCCGAGGTCCCCATGCCGCTCGCTACATTGATTCGCCGCTCCAGCCTGCCATGCCCCGACGTCAGTGCCGAACAGGCGTTGCAACTGCTGGCGAAGCATTACGGCCTTAGTGGCGCATTGACCGAGTTGGGCAGCCAGCAGGACCGCAACTTCCTGCTCGATACGGGGCAGGGGCGCTATGTCCTGAAAATCTGCCATGGCGCGTATTCGACCACTGAACTGGCCGCGCAACATGCCGCCCTGGGGCATCTGCAGCGGCACTCGGCGGCGCGAGTGCCGGCTGTGGTCGCGGCCAGTACCGGCGAAGAGCTGCTGTCCCTGGACATCGGCAATCAGCCGGTACATGCACGTCTGTTGTCGTTTATCGACGGTCAGTCCCTGGCCCATCTGCCACGCCTGGACCGGCATGTGCTGGTGGGCCTGGGCGAACTCTGCGCCCAAGTGGATTTGTCCCTGGCCGGGTTCAGTCATCCAGGCCTTGAGCGCACCCTGCAATGGGACCCACGCCATGCCCAGGCCCTGATCAAGCACCTATTACCAGTGCTGGTCGACGCCGATGCGCGCGATTGCATCGCCGCCGCCGCCGAGCAGGCCCATCAGCGTTTGCTGCCCTTGATCCCGGCGTTGCCGCTTCAGGCCGTGCATCTGGATATCACCGAATACAACGTGGTCTGGGCCCGTGATGAACAGCGCCAATGGCAACTGCAAGGCCTGATCGATTTCGGCGATCTGGTCAGCACCTGGCGCATTGCCGACCTGTCGGTGACCTGCGCGGCGCTGCTGCACCATGCCGATGGCGATCCGCTGTATATCCTCCCGGCCATTCACGCCTATCACGCGATCAACCCGTTGAGCCTGGCAGAGTTGCAGGCCCTGTGGCCGCTGATTGTCGCCCGCTCGGCGGTGCTGGTACTGAGCAGTGAACAACAGGCCAGTGTCGAGCCGGGTAACACCTATATCCAGACCAACCTGGCCAGTGAGTGGAATATCTTCGACGTCGCCACCTCGGTGCCCATGGCCTTGATGGAGGCAGCGATTCTGTCGGCACTGGGAATGGTTGCACCCGCGTCGCCCTCGTTGGCTATGACGCCGTTGCTGCCAGGTTTGCAGGGTGCACCCTTCACTCTGGTCGACCTCGGCGTGCTCAGCGAGCACTTCAGCGCGGGCAACTGGGAGCAGGAGGGTATCGACGAGCGCCTGTTGCAGCTGGCCGCGAAACAGACCGGCCAGGCCAGCAGCCGCTACGGTGAATATCGCTTGTCGCGCACTCGCCCCGACAGCTCCGATGAACCGGACACCTGCGCCCTGCATGTGGAGTTGTACCTGCCTGCGGGCACGGCCCTGCATGCACCGTTCGCCGGAACCCTGCGCCAGACCGCCGATGCCGCGCTGCTCTTGAGCAGCGATCAACTGAGCCTGCGCCTGTGGGGTGCAACCGGCGAACTGGGCATGGGCCGTGAGGTGGCCGCAGGCGGCGTGCTTGGCCTGGCCAATGGCACGGTACTGGTGCAACTCTGTACGCAACCCGAACTCAGCCCGCCGCTGTTTGCCCGACCCGGCTGGGCGGCGGCCTGGCAAACCCTGTGCCCTTCACCTGCGGCACTGCTGGGCTTTGATTGCGACGCCCCGGCCCTGGCCGATTCGGCGCAGTTGCTCGCCCGTCGCGACGCCAGCTTTGCCCGTTCGCAAAAGCATTACTACCAGGCGCCACCGCAGATCGAGCGCGGCTGGCGCAACCACCTGATCGACATGCAGGGGCGCTCCTATCTGGACATGCTCAATAATGTCGCGGTGCTCGGCCATGGTCATCCGCGCATGGCCCAGGTCGCCAGCCGCCAGTGGTCGTTGCTCAATACCAACTCGCGTTTTCACTATGCGTCGATTGCCGAATTCTCCGAGCGCCTGCTGGAACTGGCGCCTGAGGGCATGGACCGGGTTTTTCTGGTCAACAGCGGCAGCGAGGCCGATGACCTGGCCATTCGTCTGGCCTGGGCCTACAGCGGCGGGCGCGACATGCTCAGCGTGCTGGAGGCCTATCACGGCTGGACGGTGGCCACCGACGCGATTTCCACCTCCATCGCCGACAACCCGCAAGCCCTCAGTACCCGCCCGGACTGGGTCCATCCGGTGATGGCGCCGAACACCTGGCGCGGCGAATTCCGGGGCCCGGACAGCGGCCCCGAGTACGTGCGCAGCGTCGATGAGGTGCTGGCAAAACTGGATGCGCAGCAGCGTCAGATCGCCGGGTTCATCTGCGAACCGGTGTACGGCAATGCCGGAGGGATTTCTCTGCCCAAAGGTTATCTGCAGAGTGTTTATCAGAAGATCCGCGAGCGTGGCGGGGTGTGCATCGCCGATGAAATCCAGGTCGGCTATGGCCGTCTGGGCCACTACTTCTGGGGCTTCGAAGAGCAGGGCGTGGTGCCGGACATCATCACCATGGCCAAGGGCATGGGCAACGGCCACCCGCTGGGCGCGGTGATCACCCGCCGCGAAATCGCCGAAGCGCTGGAGGCCGAAGGTTATTTCTTCTCGTCGGCCGGAGGCAGCCCGGTCAGCTGTGCGATCGGCATGGCGGTGCTTGACGTCATGGAGCAGGAAAGCCTGTGGGAAAACGCCCGGGAAGTGGGCGATCACTTCAAGGCCCGCCTCGAAGCCCTGGCTGATGACCACCCCTTGGTCGGCGCAGTGCACGGCATGGGCTTCTACCTGGGCCTGGAGCTGGTCCGCGACCGCCAGACCCTGGAACCCGCCACCGAAGAAACCGCCGCCCTGTGCGAACGCTTGCGCGAACTGGGCATCTTTATGCAACCGACCGGGGATTACCTGAACATCCTCAAAATCAAACCGCCGATGTGCACGACACGCCAGAGTGTGGATTTTTTTGTGGATAGGGTTTCCAAGGTGCTCGCAGAACTCACGACCTAAGCCCGTTGGAGCAAGGCTTGCCCGCGAATGCGATCGTTCAGCCTCAGATAATGTATCGGATGTACGGCTCTCTTCGCGGGCAAGCCTCGCTCCAACGATTCTAATGACAGATTAATATCTGTTTATTTTGGGGTTATTTACGGTATTCATGGTTTTTAATGTTTTAAGGCGGATTTATATCGGCTATAAAAGCGCCAAAGATTGTCACACCCCGCCTGCTATGGTGGTAAGCCGCCCCTGGAGCCTTGATCGATGACCACACTTACCAGCACCCCACGCGCCGATGGCTTCCATATGCCTGCCGAGTGGGCGCCGCAGACCCAGACCTGGATGGTCTGGCCCGAGCGTGCGGACAACTGGCGCCTGGGCGGCAAGCCGGTGCAGAGCGCCCATGTCGCCGTGGCCAAGGCTATTGCCCGTTTCGAGCCAGTGACCGTTGCGGTGTCCGCCGCGCAGTATGACAACGCCTGCGCGCGTCTCGACATGCCGAATATCCGCGTCGTGGAAATCAGTAACAACGACGCCTGGGTCCGCGATACCGGGCCGACGTTCGTCATCAACGATCAGGGTGAAGTGCGCGGCGTCGACTGGGACTTCAACGCTTGGGGCGGTTTCGATGGCGGCCTGTATTCGCCGTGGAACCTCGACTCACAACTGGCGGGCAAGGTCCTGCACATGGAGCGCTGTCAGCGCTATCGCACCGAAGGCTTCGTGCTGGAAGGCGGCTCGATCCATGTCGACGGCGAAGGCACCCTCATCACCACCGAAGAGTGCCTGCTCAATCGCAACCGCAATCCGCACCTGACCCGCGAAGCCATCGAGCAGGTCCTGAGCGACAACCTGGCTGTGGATAAAGTCATCTGGCTGCCCGACGGCCTGTTCAATGACGAAACCGACGGTCATGTGGATAACTTCTGTTGCTACGTGCGTCCGGGCGAAGTGTTGTTGGCCTGGACCGATGATCCCAAAGACCCCAACTACCCACGTTGCCAGGCAGCAATGGGTATTTTGGAAAACTCCCGTGATGCCAAGGGCCGCCCGTTCATCGTGCACAAGATGCCGATTCCGGGTCCGTTGTTCGCCACCGAAGAAGAATGCGCAGGCGTCGATCAAGTGCACGGCAGCCAGGAGCGCAACCCTTCGGTGCGCTTGGCCGGCTCGTATGTAAACTTTCTGATCGTCAACGGCGGCATCATCGCGCCCAGCTTCGACGACCCTCTTGACGAAACCGCACGAAAAATCCTCCAGCAAATCTTCCCCGAACACGAGGTGGTGATGGTGCCGGGCCGTGAGCTGCTGCTGGGTGGCGGCAATATTCACTGCCTGACACAACAGCAGCCAGCCCCCCATATCGCCTGAAAAGTAACCTGCTCGTAACACCCCTGTTACGGAGTTGGTCTCGTTCTTGCTGTGGTAAGCCCATCCGACGATGGGCTTTTTTGTGGGTAACGCTTTGCGCGTTTATTCCCGCGATTAGCCGACGGCGGGTATTGCGTCGTTTCGTTGCTTTGTAACAAAACGCACGTACATTTAGCCCCTCACGCACCAAGAGGTTGTCCTATGAACGCAGGTATTGAGTCGCATCGCGCTCGTGGTCTGTCTGCTAGTAGCGAAGCTCGCCAGCTGATGGCGGATTGGTTAAGGACTACGAAAACCTCCAAGCCTCAGCGACCGGACGTTCGGCAAATGCTGCTGCAACGTTACCCCGCAGGCTTGATCGACGACGTCGAGCTTGAAGCTTTGCTTAATGTGCTCAAGGACTGAGCGCCCCCCCTTTCCAGCCATTTCGCAAACCGGTTGCAATATTTCTGTAACCCCCGAAATTGACACCTCCACGACCCACGGCTAGGATTCGCGTCCTCCGCCTGTGGCCGTGTGCCATAAACGTGCATCAGTAGTCCACTGCGATGATTTCGTGCCGCTTGCCCCGCCGGTCTTTGTGCCGCGAGCAAGCATCAGACACCCGAACAGGGCCGTCGCCACAGCGCGCGTGATTAATCTGCCTAAGGAAAACAAGATGTTTAATGCACGTTTCGCTCTGCTCGCCGTGAGCATCATGAGCGCAGGCCAAGCCATGGCCGAAGGTCAGGCCGACGCCAAGGGTTTCGTCGAAGACAGCAGCCTGAACCTGTTCCTGCGCAACGCCTACATCAACCGTGACTACAAGAATGGCAAAGACGACCGTGGCGAATGGGGCCAGGGTTTCACTGCCAACTTCAGCTCCGGCTTCACCCAGGGCACCATCGGCGTCGGCGTTGACGCCTTCGGCCTGTACGGCGTGCGTCTGGACGGTGGCAAAGGCCGCAGCGGTGCCGGTGGCATCGACTTCTTCAAGCAAGGCGACAGCGGCGAAGCCGCCGACACCCTGGGTCGTATGGGCGGCGCGGTGAAAGCCCGCTTCTCCAACACCACCATCAAGTACGGCGACCAGATGCCGCAACTGCCGGTGCTGAGCTACGACAACTCGCGTCTGCTGCCGGAAACCTACACAGGCACTTACATCTCCTCCAAAGAGATCAAGGACCTGGAAATCGTTGCCGGTCGTTTCACCCAGGAAGCCCGCAAGAGCGCTCAGGGTCGTGACAGTGGCGACCTGAAAAGCATCAACGTCTACGGTGCCAGCTACAAGTTCACCGACGCCTTCAGCGCCTCGTTCTACGGCTCCGACGACGAAGATGTGCTGAAGAAGCAGTACCTGAACCTGAACTACGTCTTCGCCCTGCCAGAAAGCCAGTCCCTGACCCTGGACTTCAACGGCTACAAGACCAAGCTGGATCGTGATTTCGCCGTCGACGACGCGCGCGACAACAAGATCTGGAGCCTGGCCGCGACCTGGGCCGTGGGCATCCACTCCTTCACCATCGCGCACCAGCGCAGCACCGGTGAAACCGGCTACAACTACGGCGGCTACCGCAACGCTGGCGGCACGGGCGATGGCGGCAACACCATCTACCTGGCCAACTCCTACTGGTCCGACTTCAACGGCAAGGACGAGCGCTCCTGGCAGTTGGGCTACGGCATCAACCTGTCCACTCTGGTCACTCCGGGCCTGAGCTACAAGGTTGCGTACGTGCGCGGCGACGACATCGACGACGGCACCAACCGTGGCAATGGCGAAGAACGCGAACTGTTCAGCCAGCTGAGCTACGTGGTCCAGAGCGGCCCGGCCAAAGACCTGTCGGTACGCCTGCGCAACTCGTGGCTGCGCGTGTCCGACAACGCCAGCGCGTACAACAGCGAAGGTAACGAAACCCGTATCTTCATTGACTATCCGATTAACGTGTTCTAATAATCGGCCGCTTGAAAAAACGCCTCGACTTGTCGGGGCGTTTTTTTGTCAGTTAGTGCCGCAAAAGGGCGCAAGGCTGACCGCGATGCCAACAATCTCGCTAACATGTAACAACTCTATTCAAGCCAGATCCATCATGGCCCTCGCCGCACCGCCTGACCTCAGCGATATCGCCGTCCCCGTGCAGCCCCTGGCGCGGACCTATCCTCGTGGGCGTTTTATCGAGCCCCATGAGCACGTCTGGGGGCAGGTGCTGTACGCCACGTCCGGGGTGATGTGGGTGGAAACGCCGGTCGAGGCCTTTGTCGTGCCGCCGCAACGGGCGGTGTGGCTGCCGCCCGGGGTGGTTCACGGGATTCGCGTGGTCACCGACCTTGAGATGCGCAATATCTACCTGCGCCCGGCCATTGCCGCGACGATGGAAAAGACCGTGCAGGTGTTCGAGGTGGGCGGGCTGATGCGCGAGCTGATTCTCGGCCTTGTCGCGCTGGATCGGGATCAGGAAGCCGAGTACTACGACGCCCTGGTGGGCCTGGCCCTGCTCGAACTGCAACGGGCCCGGCGCTCGCTGCTGAAAATCCCCCTGCCGGACGATTCCGACAGGCGCCTGAAAAATCTCTGTCAGGCGGTGATGAGCGATCCTTCCCTTGATATCCCCTTCGAACAACATGCGGAAAATGCCGGGGCCAGTGTGCGCACCCTGTCGCGCCTGTTTCAGAGCGCCCTCGGTATGGGCTTCGCCGAGTGGCGCCGTCAGGTGCAACTGGCCACCGCCGTGGCGGAGATCATTCAGGGCGTGCCGGTCAGCACCATCGCCCGCTCCCTGGGCTATTCGCCGAGCAGCTTCAGTGACATGTTCCGCCGCGAGCTGGGCATGGCGCCTTCGCAATACCCGGTCAGCCAGACCTGAGACAAGCTGGCCGAAATTCAGAAGTCCTTGGCCGATAGCTTTTTCGCCCCGTCCTTACACTCTGCGCATACCTGATGCATCGCCACGCGGTGCTTATGCACGGAGCCACTTATGAGCTACCTCATTTCCCTCGCCATCGGCACCGCTGTCGGCCTGCTGTACGGCGTCCTCGACTTCCGCTCGCCCGCGCCACCTGCTGTCGCGCTGGTCGGCCTGCTGGGCATGCAGCTCGGTGAACAACTCTGGCCCATGGGCAAACAGCTGTTCGCCCACTGGTTTGCCTGACCCCTTCTTGTGAATTTTCTGACGTCCGGAGACACCATGAACGCATTGCAATTTTCCCGTACCGGCGACCTCGCAGCCCTGGAATTCGTTGAAGTGGCCAAGCCTGTGCCTGCCGAAGGTGAAGTGCTGGTCGAGGTCAAGGCAGCGGGCCTGAACCCCAGCGATGTGAAAAACGTCCTCGGTCGTTTCCCCTACACCACCTTGCCGCGCATTCCCGGTCGCGACTTTGCCGGTGTCGTCGTCGAAGGCCCGCAAGACCTGATCGGCCAGGAAGTCTGGGGCACCGGCCGTGACCTGGGCTTCTTCCGCGACGGCTCCCACGCCCAGTACCTGACCCTGTCCGCCAAAGGCGTTGCGCACAAACCCAAGGCTTTGGACTTCGCCCAGGCCGCCAGCCTTGGCGTGCCTTACACCACCGCCTGGGATGCCTTGCAACGCAGTCTGGTCGACGCCAACACGCGTTTGTTGGTGATCGGTGCCAACGGCGCAGTGGGCAGCGCGACCTTGGCCCTGGCAAAAATCCTCGGCGCCAAGATCCTCGCCGCCGTACGCCGCCCGGAACAGCTCAAGGCCCTGCAGGCCCAAGGCTATGACGGCATCCTGTTGGACAAGGCCGAAGACCTGGGTTCCAGCGTCAACGCCGTATTCAAAGGCGGCGCCGACGTGATCTTCGACACCACCGGCTTCTGGCTGCCCGCCGCCGTCAGCGCCCTGGCCCCCTTCGGCCGCATCGCCATCATCGCTGCCCCGGTCGACGGCCACGTGCAACTCCCGGCCCTGGCCCTGTACCGCAAAGGCGGCTGCGTGGTTGGCATCAACTCCCTGCTCTACAACAGCGAAACCTGCGCGGGCATGCTCGAACAGTTCGGCAAATTCTTCGACCAGGGCCTGCTGCCACTGCCTGACGGCCTGCTGGAAACACCTCTGAGCCAAGGGCTGCAACGCTATGCCGAAGTGAATGAAGGGGCAGGGGATAAGGTGATTTTGATTCCGTGAATTGAGCTCGGTTGAAATACCTATCCTGTGGGACCGGCTTCAGCCGGGAAGGCGTACTCTCGTCTGGCGCCGGTCTCACCTGATTTTGCTACATAACCAACCTCATCCCCTCAACCGCCTTGCCCAGTTTCTCCTGCAACGGCGCGAGCAAACAGCGCACCTGCTCGGCATCGAGCTTGCGGTCGTACGCGCTGTCCATCATCAGCACCACCAGCGCCAGGGCATCGCTTACATCAGTGGCGCTCTGGAGGGTCTGGCCCAGTGCTTCCAATCCTCTATTTAACGACGACAGCTTATGCAGGATGGGCTCTGCGGCCGTATGGGGGAGCAGGGAGAGGGTTGTCTGGATTTCTTCCAGATCGAAAAAGGGACTCTTGCTATGGGTGTGTAGCGTGTAACCAGACATATCGAATTTCCTTCAATGGTTGAACCGTCCCTTTGCTGTCAACCAATGGGTGGCGGCTGTACGCGGGTTGACAGACCGGCCACCCAGCAAACCGGCGCACATACGTGTGCCCCACATACAGCCGCCATAGCGTTGCCTGGCGGGTGTTGCGGCTAAGTGAATCGGTCTGTCAAAACCGGCTGCGAAATGCAGCGAGCCGGGAGATTAGGCCGTGATTTACAAGCGACGCAACACGGCAAAGAGGGTATACGCAAACTTCAGAAGCGTCCTACAGCGCGGGGGTTTTGGGGCTGACAATTGGTTTCTATTTGTTTGCTGATTGCGCCTGCCACAGGTCCCAATCGGCCTGCACCGCCAGCCAGACTTTGGTACTGCCAATACCTGTACGCTCAAGACCCATAGCGAGATCCTGATCAACAGGCGCATGACCCTGCATCACTCGCAAAAGCGCCTGCGGCGCATAGCCTAGACGCCGGGCAAATTCGGCAATGTCTATATCGAGCGCGGGCAAAACATCGTCGAGGAGTATTTCGCCCGGATGAGGAGGGTTGAACATTGGCATATCGACATTCCCTTAGAAGTCATCCAAGTAGTTGAAGAGGGCGTGCCGCAGAAACCTAAAAGGCCCACTAAAAAGTGAGCCTTTTCCCGTTCAACCGTGTGTTACTGGCGCTTTACCGCGTCGATGGACTCGGCATCATCGCGATAGCGCCTTTGATCAACTCTTGCGCCTCTTTGAGCAGGCTCAACATCTTGCGCGACTTGTCCTGCGACTCCGCCGGCAAGTAAGCAGCCAGACGAGTCGCCACGGCAATGGCGCAGGTCAGGTAATCAGACGCAAACCCCAGCGAGTCCTGAGGCGTGATACCTCCCTTTTTCTGATTGAACAAATGGACGACATTCGTCGTCGAGTTTGTTGTCTCTTGCATGATCAAATTCCCAAAATGGTTGAGCCGAAACCCGCGAGGGCAACGGCCTTGCATACGGTCGCCAAGTGACCGCGGCGGCAGGTTAGAGGCCGGTTTGGGCCTCGCGCAAGGCGGGAAAACGATGGGACAGAAAGTTCAGATGGATCCTACATGGCGGGGTTTTGTGGTCTTACGGATGGGGTTTTGGAGTGCTGTCGGAAGGGGCTGACGCGGTGCATAACTTCAAAAAAATGCGGGTGTGATCGACTGGCTTGAATAGCAAAAAACAACCCGCTTTTTGACGGGTTGTTTCTGTACTCAGGGGGCGACCTTAGAACGGCTGCATTGATCTGCGGGCAGACTTGGTCACACCGTAAATCTATTGGTCATGGCTTTCAGCTCAATGGCCAACCTGGAAAGATCATGGCTGGCAGCACTGGTTTTCTCGGCGCCCTGGGAGGTTTGCTGGGACAGGTCGCGGATGCGCATCAGGTTGCCGTCTACCTCACGCGCCACCTGAGCCTGCTGCTCGGCGGCGGTCGCGATCACGATGTTACGGTCATTGATCACGCCCACCGCCGTCGTGATGAGATTGAGCGCGTGATCGGTGCGATTGGCCCGGTGCAGGGTTTCGCTCGTTTGCTCAGCACTGGACTGCATTGCATCCACGGTTTCGCGGGTCGACTGCTGCACTTTGCCGATCAAGGTTTCGATTTCGCGGGTGGATTGCCCTGTGCGCTGGGCCAGTGCCCGGACTTCGTCGGCCACGACAGCAAATCCACGACCTGCTTCACCGGCTCTGGCCGCTTCGATGGCGGCGTTGAGTGCGAGCAGATTGGTCTGCTCGGCGACCGATCGAATCACATCCAGCACCTTGCTGATATCGACCGTCTGCTGCGCCAGGCTCTGCACCCGCTCTGACGTAGCATTGACGCGAGTGACCATCGTATTCAACGACACAATGGTTTCGCCAAGCTCATTCTGGCCCTGTTGCGCGGTTTCCGAGGAGGCCTTCGACTCCGAGGACGTCGACACCGCATTGCGGGCAACTTCATCGATGGCAGCCGTCATCTGGTTGAACGCTGCGGCGGCCTGATCGATTTCTTGATTCTGCAAAAGCAACCCGCGGCTGCTTTGCGCCATGACCTGGCTCATTTCCTCGGCGGCTGTCGACAATTGGTCCGTGGACTGAGTGATCTGGCTGATGGTGCTGCGCAGGTTGGTCTGCATGACACTCAGGGACTGCAGCAATTGCGCGGGCTCATCCGTGCCGGAGCCGTCAATGGTGCCCGACAGATCGTTGGCGGCAATGCGTTTTGAAGTCGCAAGCGCTGCGCTCAGAGGCTTGTTGATGCTCAAACTGAAACGCCAGCTCAAGATCAGCGAAGCAACAATCGCCAGGCCAATTGCAATAAGCGCCACCAGCCGCGCCTGGCTGAACGTCTGCGCGGCATCGAGCGCCGCCTGATGGGCGTGCTCACGCTCAAGCTGGTTCAACAGCTCGGTCTGCTCGTTGATCGTGGCACCGAAGGCACCCATTGCATGAAGCTGGGCCGCAGCGTCATCGGCACGCCCGGTCTCCATCATCTTCAACTCAAGCAATACGCCGGCTTTGTAACTTTCATAGGCGCGGGAAAATTTGCCGAGGGCATCCTGCTTGGCCGGGGTGTCAGCGCTGAGGCGGTAATCGGCAAGGTTCTTGTCGATCTGGGTTTCCAGCTTGGTGATGGTATTCACTGCGGCCGCGTGGTCGGCGGCCGAACTGAACGCATGCACCTGATACGCCGCGATGCGCAGGCGCGAGACGTTCGCGCCCAGCTCATTGCTCAAATTGATGCCCGGTATGGACCGAGACTCCATCCCCTCGACGGTTTGACGAATCTCACCCATCTGCGCCACGCAAAACAGACCCAGCCCTATCAACATTACGATCATGACGGCGAAACACAGCAGCGTCCGGGCCTGAATCTTGAGTGCTCTTAACATTAGACTTTCTCGCCCGAAGGCCTCGTTGTGGCACCCAAAATGGCCGCATTGCGTGGCGACTATCCGTGCATCCCAGGTGGCAGTAGTTGTACAAAAACTATTTTCTGTACAGGATTTGTATCGGTTCGAGAGGGTGCTGTGAAAATCGTTCGACGGGAAAGGCAAAAATGAGGCTACTAGCCATCATTCGTCGTAAATGAGACGGTTAGTGTCGTTTTGAGACTGTTTGGTCAACGCTCGCGGATGAAGAGCATCCCACCATGGATGCGCCACGCAACGTCGGCAGCGGGCCGGCCAAGGGTGGCTTCAGGAAATGTGGAGCAAGGCAGGTACGACCCATGCTCACTGCGTCAGCGAATGCACAGGCA
Organism: Pseudomonas sp. JUb42; assembly: GCF_024807945.1. Lineage (GTDB taxonomy): Bacteria > Pseudomonadota > Gammaproteobacteria > Pseudomonadales > Pseudomonadaceae > Aquipseudomonas. Next base: position 61,000 of record NZ_JANUFD010000007.1, read on the forward strand.
TCTATGAAGGGGGTACAAACGAAAAACTTTCGGTGCGTATCCACACAGGCCGACCTGCGAGCGGACCTCGGGGTTGTCCAGCCAGCCCGACCTTTTACTTATGCGTCAGGGCCAGGCGAACACCCATCCCGATAAACGTGGTACCGATCACCCGATCGATCCACTTCCGTATCTGCGGACGACCACTGACAGCCCCCATGGCCTTGGCCGCCAGCCACGCAACAGCGACGTCATTGATAAACCCCAGAACCACAAAAACCGCACCCAACACCAAAAACGCCGCCGTCTTGTCAGCGCTGTCCGGGGTGACGAATTGCGGAAAGAAGGCCACGTAAAACAATAGCACCTTGGGATTGGACGCATTGGTCAGGAAGCCGCGAAACAGCAGCTTCCGATTACTCAACAGCGGGATCTCGGGGCGCAGCTCATCAGTGGAGACTTTCGAAAATAGCGTCCGCACCCCCAGATAAATCAGATACAGACCACCCAACCATTTGATCGCCGTGAACGCCGAAGGCGAAGTAGCCAGCAGCGCCGTCAGCCCGATGGCACAACAAATCGTATGCAGACACCCGCCCAGGGCGACGCCGGAGGCAGAAAGAATCCCCGCGCGTCGACCGTGAACCATGCTTTGGCCTGCTACGTAGGCGATGTCGGGCCCTGGGGTTGCGTTGAGGGCGACGACGGCCAGTACGAATAGCGGGAATTGGACGATGCCGAGCATGGGGACCTCCTTGTTGGGATGGGCTGAGGATGGGGGCCGCTGCTTGAAACAGGTTGTTACCATAGCGTTAAAGACAGCGATCAAGAAGATATGTCGATCGGATGCCGTCATCTTGATATCGCTGGGTATTGGGAAGGTGTGGGGGCGCCGTAGGCTTTGTGCATCGGTAACGACGTATCCCTGGCAAATAGCGTGGCCAGAAATGGTGAATAGACGGCATTTTGTCCGGCTGGCTTAAATACGCCGCTTCAGCTCTTTCACTCTTTTGAGTACAAATTGCTCGAAGAGCTCATGCGTGAGCACCACCTTCAACCGGTCGTTATCAGTAAAGGCACGAGTGATTGCACCGCATATTTCCGGCTCTCCGAGGGTTTTATTTCGGAATTACGATTGGGATCGGCGCAGCTGAGAAACCCCTGATCTTGATCAAGGCACCATCGAACTCGCTCCAGCTGCTGGACAGTCTGTTTTCGATATCCGCGCCGGAATCATCGCCGACCAAGCAGCCTTGAAGGCTGCGCAGGCGTACATCAGGGATGTGTGTGAGGCGCATTAGTCTTGATAAAAGAAACCCCGCCTCCTTTCGGCTCGCGGGGTTTTTATTTATCTAATATCAGCCATTAAAGATGAAGGCTGATTAGATGACATCATCAAGCAATGAAGTCGCCAGCAGCCAGGGAGGTGCTGGATGTGCCGGTTAACTTGATCACCAGTTCGTTGGCGCCCACTGCTACGACACCATCGGTATCTAGATAGATGTATTTTCCCGCTCCGGCCCCTGTAATGGTGACCACGTAAGCCGTGTTGGCTATACCGCTGAGACCCGCGTTTGTGATGGCGGAGGCAATATCCGATGCTAAATTTCCAGTACCTGCTGCCGTGTAGCCCGCGCCTTGGAGCACTTGCACAACGCCACCGAAAACACCAGTCTTGATTTTGTCGATCCCTGAGGTGAAATCAGTAATGGAGTCGAACCCAGAGCTAGTGGAGTTGGCTGGAGTGGTGAATACGAAGGTATCAGCACCCGCACCACCCGTCAGGGTGTCTCCGAGCACGCCGCCAGTAAGCGTGTCGGCGCCGGAGCCGCCAATCAAAGTTAGGATGCCGTTTGTCTCGAGGGTGCCGTCAAGGATAATGCCGCTTGCGCTTACAGCCGAACCATCAACGGTCAAGGTTTTGCCAGCGCCGACCGTTGCATCAGCCAGCGTCAGCGCATTGCCGGTGACATTAGCCAGGGTGAGCGTGGTGTTATTAGCAAATACCACATTATCCAGAGCGCTAGTGGTTATCGCATTGGTCAGACTTACACTGTTCAGGCCTGGCGCGGACAGCGCGCTGCCAAGCGTAATGGCTTCCAGTGAGGTTTTTACGTCGGCCACTGCACCGTTGATGTTGGTCAGCGCAGTGGTGATCAAACCTGTGGTCGAAGCGTCGATCTGGTTGATATCAGCGGCATTGGCGCTGAGGTCAGTCAGGGCTACTGCCACTGCAGCGTTATGAGTAAACGCGGTGCCATTTCCGGTCACCAGTAATTGCTTGGCCTGCGCCACTGTGGCGCTGTTGATCATCCCGATCGAAGTACCATTCACCAGTCCGGTGGTGGCATCGTCGATTGATTTGAGAGTTGCGCCGAGGGAGCTACCACTGGTAAGCGTCACTGCGACATCAGGTGCCGTCCAGATCTTGTTGCCCGAGTTGCCATTGTTGGTGACTAGCAACGCGAGGGCCTGGGCGTCAGTGGCCGCAGTAATGCCAGGAATACGGGTCGCGTCTATCAAAGCCGGGGACGTCTGTTCAAGACTGGTGAGCAAGGTTGCGCTCACCGCAGTAGTATCCGAAAGCCTGATGGTGCCATTAGAAAATATGATGCCGTTGGCCAGGCTGCTGGTAATCGTCAACGATGCGTTGGAAGGGCTAAGGACAATGCTGCTTATGGGGCCGGTAACGGTTGCGGTACCTGCAACGCCGCCGCTGTTTGTAAATGTGTAAACGCCACCGACTTCGGTTACCGATACTCCGATTGTTCCGATGCCCGCGTTGGTGAGTGTCACCACGTTACTGCCGTCTTTAGTGGCGGTGAATGATGGGCCAGTAGGTGTTGTAGGCACGCCAAGCTGAACGCCAGTGGCATCAGTTACACCCTTGGTCGCGTCGCTCGTCAGGTTGGCGATCGAGTAGGGCGTCGCATCGACCTTGGCCAGCCAGGCCCGAGCGATCGCGGCGGAACTTGCGCCACTGTAACCAGCCAGCTCTGCGCTGGTGTCAATGTTCGCAGTGAAGGCGTTGGCTGCCGCTACCTTGTTGGCAATCGCGGTTGCATCACCTGGCCCGGCTGAAGTCATGATTTGATAAGCCGCGCGCGGGCCCGTGACAGTGTTCGAATCAATCAGCCCCACCCAGTACGCCAGGCCTGCCGGTTCCGGAGGCCGGTTGAACAGCGCGACGTAGATGGAGGTAACCAGCTGCGAAGTATCGCTGCCAGCGTAAAGTGCCTTGGACTCCAGCGAGGAAGAGAAGCCACTGACCACACTATCAAAATTACCGCCAGCGGCGTCTATGCTCGCAGCCCAGTAGTTCAGGCCCACTGGATCAGCCGGGCGCCCGAAGTAGGCGATGTATAGCTTTTGAACCTGATCGAAATACTGTGAGGCTGCCATCCCTGGTACTCCTGAGCGAAACTTGGGGGAAAGGCAAAACGCTATCACAGAAGAATAATCTAGCCAAGAACCCTCCTTAACGCTGCCTATCGCCCTGGAATTCAGGCAGGCGGAATGGGTTCATGCGGCGGTGCCAGGTTAAGGTCATGGTCAGCATCAACGACCACCCGGATATCCGTCAGGTGTTCTAAGGGTTCCGGTTTGAGCAGCTGTCGATCAGGTACTCGAACACCAATCAGCGCTTGGGCAAAGCGGAGGTCAGCGGGGAGTTGGCGATTATGAATTGGTGACGCGAGGTAGAAGTTCAGTGCGAATCTAAGGGGTAGACAATAAAACCGAGCTTAATTGTACGTGCAATTGTACGTGCAGCAGAAAAACAAAGGGCCTGCATCGCTGCAAGCCCTTGTTTTGTATGGTGCGGCACCAGACGAACGGTTGTTGGCTGGTAGGCCCCGATTTTGGCGGGACTGGAATTTGGTGGATTTTTTACATACCTCAAAGGGTATCTATAAAAAAATCAGCTAGTTATGGCTTTCTGTGGAATCGAATCGGGAATTTTGGGAGGGCGTTTGCTGTTACCGATCCTCTCATTCACTAGCTAAGCAGCCACTTGCTCTCATAGTCCCCGAGTGCCGACAGCATCCGATCTCGGAGCTGTTGAAACAGCATCTCTACAGCTGCTGTGCCTTCGAGAACGCTTGAGGTTATCCAGGTGATGCAAAGATGCTGGACTTCGCTTACTACCCAACTACGCCCCAGATGCTTCCGAGGTGGGCGCCAAGTGTTCGAGGTGGTCACAAATAGCCCAAATGTCCTCAGCGTACGATGGTGCCGGGAACACACCGGGAGCAACAGCACGAGAAGCAAGCTGCGTAGCTGGGAGGTTGATGCGAAAACCACCTTGAAAAACGCCGTCATCCATCAAGCTGATTTAGCCTTTTTGAAAGCGTGTCTTATGAAAAATTGTTTGATAATTTCTGCTAAAAATCCCTTTGCCGGGAATGTCGGGCAAGAGGTTTAAATTTCCTTCCCCCATATAGTCGTACAACCTTTTTAGGAGAATAAAGTCGGCTCGTTTTGTAAAGTTGTTCAAGCTCTCTAATGGTATGAAACCGTAAAACGCGGCGTCGATATTGTTTTTAGCGCCTCTGGCTGTGACACCGATTACTTCCATTGAGTCGTTGAACATAGGACCTCCACTGTTTCCCTCCATTAGCGTGAAATCTACCAGCCAAAGGTCTAGGTCCACCTGTCGACGCCGTTGAGTAGTGTTACCTTTCGCGATGTAGTGGGCTGTACCGTCTCGATGTTTAGGAAAGCCGATAGATAGAACCGGGTCGGTGGGGCGAATAATAGTCTTATCACATTTTTTTAGGGCAGGTATGTTTTTAAACTCCTCATTGGGCTGGAAAATAGCCAAGTCTGCTTTCTTGTCCGAAAGGATAAGCTCTGCGGTATATTCTTTCAGGTCACCGGCACGGTGGAATGAAATGGAGTGACGAGCGATGGTTTTGGATACCCCGGTCACGACGTGTTCGTTGGTTACGATGCCGACCCCCTCCAGAAGGAAGGCTGTTCCTTGGCTTTCGTCAATGATATTGTTCACGACAAAAATTGAGTTGCCTAAAATTTCTTCTGGTGATTTTTTGAACTCAGTATTTTCTTTGCCTATTGCTACTGTGAACTCGTACGCCAATCGACGGTATATTTTGTCACCTCGCCCTCGAACCATCTGGATGTAGTTCAGTCGTCCTTTGACCACCTTGATATAAAAATCTCCAGCATTGTCCTTTGTCCGCAGAATTTGTCGAGGCTGCAGTGGCTGATTTTCGCCCTTGAGGATCTCCAGATATCTGGCCTCTGCCAGCTCAGGCCCGTAGCGCTTTAGGGCGTTGATCATTGAGCTCGTTAAACGGATGAAGTCTCTTGTGACGTTCGGCATATCGTTAACGACAAGCCCAGTTACCATTTGTCGCTGCGTTCGGTGCTGCAGACGCGTTTTTTCAGGATTTATGATGAATCCATTGGATTTGATGATTTCTTCCAGCTCGCGCCCAGGTATCGCTCTGCCGTCCTCGGAGATTTCGACAATGTCTTTCGGTAGATGTTTTGCGGTGCTGGTAAACGAAAATGTGATGTCGTCAGCATATCTAGTAAAATGACATTTTCCTGACTTTGCTAACGCCTGTAGCTGTGAGTCAAGCTTGCGGCATATCATATTAGAAATCAGAGGTGACGTAGGGGCGCCCTGAGCTAATTTCCCATCGCTGCAACAGATTTGTGCCATGACCGTCGCAACATTATGAGGTGCATTGAATGGATGAGCCATGAATAGGTTTCTGACTCGCCCGAAGTGAATGCTGTCAAAAAAATCTTTCAGATCAACATTGAACACATATCTCTTTCTGGCGTGGATCTGAGCATTTGTCTTGACGTTCCTGCCCTTGACGAAGCCATGGCTGGAAGATTTTGGGGAATAAAATTTTTCCAGATGCGGCAATACTGCATGCTGAATTTTTTTCATCACCCTTTTAGGGGCTTTGATGGTGCGATGGGTTTTGTTTTTCTTTAGAATGGAAAAGCTTACGTAATGGCTGCCTTTCCTTTTGTAAAGAAAGTTCAGCAATTTGTTTTGATCAATCTCTAGTAACTGGCAGAATCCATCAAGGCTGCTAAAGCCGGGGCCAAACAAATTCTTGAAAATTTCTTCGATATCCATTCGTAGTACCGGGTCTCGGGGCTATTTTCTCTTCTACCAGCGCCATCGATAACGTCAACGTATAGCGCGATCAGGCAAAGCAACCCTTGCAGTGGCCACCGCATATAGTCAGTGGAAAGTTAAATCGTGCCCCGAGCCCGATGTTAAAGTGATATCACGGCACGCATTGCTGGTCAACGTGTGCTGGAAGAATCTTCAGGCCGGTGTCAGACAGTCATGCTCAAAAGCGACATTTTTTTCGTATTCGGCAGTTGATGCCGTCGCCAGGGGAGGTTGAGGGGGCCATAATGCGTCAGCGCTTAGGCTTGGCAGCGGGGGGATCTCCACCTACCCAAGCATCTCCAGTGGCTGCTTTGAACAGCCGTTTGAACAACTCGTGTTCTTCAAGCACCAGTGGGCCATATTGATGAACATTCGCGTAGGCAGAAATGAAACCACTGGCTGCATGCGCAGCGGCTGAGAGGATGTCGATCATCTGTTCCTCAGTGCCGCGCTGAAAAGCCTCCGTGGTCCGCGCTTGCCCTGTGTATGCGCTCATGAAATAGCTCATGCCGTAGACGGATCCGTGGATGATTTCTGAGGACACTGAGTAGATACCGCCATAGGCACCCAGGAGCGCGCCCCCGGACGCCTGCACAACCTGCCCAATCCGATTGATCCTTGACGGAGCATCGAGCGAACACCATGAGTCCTGTCCCCGCCCGGAAAACTCAGGAAAGAGTCTGGCCGCTGTCGCTTTGGGGGTTGGATCATCGCCAAGGGTCATCATGAAATCCCCAGTACCGATCACGCGATTTTTATGCTTCCACGCAGCGTAACGAATGTGCGCAAGAGCGCGTACAGAAACCTCAACTGGCTGGGTAGCGAAGAATGCCGCATTGATAAATCCCTCCACCACGCTCCGAGCAATGGGATACAGGTCGCGGACCGGAAGTCCTCGCTCAGCTGAGTTCGTCAGGACAGTGCCAAGCGATTGGCCGGCGCCCATGGCAACTGCCACCGTAGCCCGAGCTTGGTTGGGTTCAAAACGGCAGGACAGCCACTGTCCCTCGCGCAGCACTGGCCCTTCGGAGAGCGTAAAGAGTATCAAATTCAGGAGCTTCGACTGCTCTCCAATCACCTCGCGTAACTCTTCCAGAACCTCGTTTTTGTCGCTCATCAAGTTCCCTTCGTTGAGTTAGTAGCGGACAACCTGAAGGATAAGCGAAAGTTTGTGTTTCGAAGCAGTCAGAACGAGAGCCATGGTTTAAATTGGTTGAATGATCGTCCGCAATGGGTCGATAGCGGTCAGTGATGACCGATCGCTTTCGATCCAAAACGGCCCTCTCCGCAATTCATGCATTGGCCTCGACGGCTTCGACGGCGGCCAGGTAGGCATCATTGCCAATTCCGACCTGCCTCCATATCCAACGTTATACGCAAACCCACTTCTCTTTCCAGATTCCCAGAGAACGCAAAAAAGCAAGCTCCGCTTCCTTCTCCTCTTGGGAGAGTTGCTTTCTGCACTCCATATACAAAAAGTCCTGAGTTGAAATAGGGGAGCTCTTTGGGTCCGAAGCAATCCCAACTACCTCTTCGATACCAGCGACTCTCAATTTGATCGCTCGACAATAGCCAGCAAGCGACTCTCTCCTTGCTTCCCTATATTCATCATAATCCTGGCCAGGCGTGCAAATTAGAACCAAAAGAACATAAGCCCTCTTGTTTCTCACTGGACCAACAAGCGCCCGAAAAAATCTGTTCTCTCCGTTTCTGACTAATTGTTTCGAGAGTAAAAAATCATAGCTTTCAGCAAGAAGCCGCCTCGTGAGACGTCCCTCTTCAGCCATCTTTCTTAGGACTAATTCATGCGCATGCAGGTCCTTGATATCCGCGTCGTACTTATGGAGAACTCCTGCTGTCCCCCTTTGGATATGAGACGTCTGATATTCGATCAAACGATCCCACTCATAGCTTAATTCTAGGTGTTCCTTCCAAAGAGAATATGCATCGCTACGACAAAACTGGCTCCATCCTCCTTCCTTAAGAATTGCTAATTTCTCAGGATGTGGCAACTGCGGAAACGAAAAACCGTTAAAATCTGGAAGAGGATTAGAAAGGTAGGCTGCAAGTAGCTCTTCCTCACCACAAGCCATTAAATTAGCACTTGATAAGAATTCTTCTTTTTTTACTAGGTAATCCACAAAATCAGAAGCCGTATCTAGCTCTGTGAGTAGAATATCAAGTGTCAACTCGTCGAGAATGTGAATGAAGCGTTTTTTGTGGAGGGGCCTTCCGATCATAAAAGGATAATCTTTTTCGCCCAATCCGTTTATTGCCGTGTTAATGATAAGGCTACTGGAGCTACCGTTCCCCCAAGAGTTTTTCGCTGCCTCGGCCGACCCACGAGTAACGGCAATTAAATGAACTCTTCTGGCATTAAGAGGGGGCAGCGGAACCGGAATTGGGATCTTGCAAGCTGAATCAATATAAATTCGCGTTGGAAACCTTTCAATAAATGAAGCTGCACCTGTCAGCTGATCTACTGATTTTTTAATAGAACTTCTGAACCACCGGTGCCATGAAACTTTAATATCCTGATGATTTGGAAATTTGCAATGCTTGTCAGAAAAAATAAGTACATCGTTCCCAAAAACCACCAAAAAATCACATAGTTCTTTGCCCTCGCCTTCGTCAGTGTACGGGTTAGAGTAGCTCCAGAAATTCAGAAAAGCTCTCTTAGCCAATTTGGCTAAGTATCTTTCTGAATCTGTCGCCGTTGCGGACGCTGTGGACATTGCTTCCCAAATTGAAGGTTCGTAATTTTTGTTCATATAAACCAGGCTGGTGATTTTATAGGCTGCTCTTAGATTAAACGAATTCAAGCTTACGGTACACTAAGCCGCTTTTTCGTCATGACTGGCGATTGCTGCCTTTAGCCCCTGTAAGCTTTGGGTCGGTTGCAGTCGGCCGTGATTATCAAAGTCAGACCTCCTTAGTCCTTGAAGGCCCATGCTCTTTCTAAGCGACGAGCCAGCAGCCGCACGGTCAGCAGGTAGTAATATCGAGTTGCCTTGCATCGCCTCGCTAGTCGGTGGTCGAGAAACCAAGCAACATGCTTTTTCTTCCAACCCCAAGGTGTTTCTAGCTGCCAGCGTTCAGATATCTCTGCTTGGATGAGCTTAGCTTGCCGTAAATGGCGCTGCCGCGTTGCGTACGATCCCGTCAACACCGCAGCCAAGAACAGGTCCATATCGAATGGCTTACTCATATGCGTCCTCCAATATAGGCCCCGACCACATCGATCCGACCGTGCCCTAACTCATAGCTGATTTGCCTCCGAGCCTCACGATCTAGGTTCCTATCTGCCTGGCAACATTGGCCGCCGTTGATAGGCGCGGGGTGCTGGGTGATTTGCTCATAGCGTTCACATGCGTACGCCGCTCGTAGTTCATGGAAGCCTTTGAGCTTGTGAGCATGCATGACGTCCCGCGCTGGGCGGATGATTTCCTGCAGAACATTCAGATAGCTTTCGTTGGACGCAATCAGGTTGCGGCTGCCCGCAGGCGACACCTGCCGTGCAAACCCAAGTGCGTCTCGAACATGGTGGTCCACCGCAATCCATCGTGGCGCTGAGGCGCCAGCTCGGCCGCCTTTGGTGCCATCCTGGATGTTGATCCTGCCTAGGTCCTTAGCCTCACGGCTCAGCCGTGGCAAGTCGGCTAGGATGGCCTCACGCAAGCGCATGCCGGTGGCTCGCGCCAACAGAACGATTGCAGCGACCCGTAGCTGATGATCGCGGCAAAGCACATCGACAATCTGCTTAACCTGTTTGCGGTCTTGGCCCTTTGGCACCGAGTGTCGAACTCCGCTGCGCTGCATACCCAACGCCTTGCTCGGACTTGGCAGTTTCACATGCTGATCTCCGCGAAGCGCTGCCATGGTCCTGTTAACGCTGGATAGGCGGTTTTGTGCGGTGCTGATGGCGAGGCAACCGCACTCAACCGCATCGCGCAGGTACGCCGCATAGTCCGCCAATACCTTCCGATCAATCTGCCGCGCATCATTGATACCGGGCCCTTGTTCGGAGCGGCACCATCTGACGAATGCCTGCCACCGATCACAGTGTGCCTTCACCGTGCCGTAGTGGCCGCCGCCGAACATGTCTTTCAACGCCTGCGGCCCTGCATAGCTCAGTTGCCTGCCATAGCCGAAATTTCGGCCATCGCGTCTACCCACCAATGCCATTTCGAATCACCTCATCGCCTGGTCTCCGATCCTCGCCCCACGTCATCCCGCCAAGAATGTTGAGTGTTATCAGGGGTCAAGGCCCCTGCGACCTGTGGGGAATGTCCTCTAACGCGGGACTGGCGGCTCCTTACGTCCGGGAGCAAGGGCATCTCATGATCTGGCCTCCTAAGCACCGTTACCGGTGGGCGGGCGGAGGCTGCATTGGCTGACGAGACCAGTGCCGCGAGATCCTGAGCCGGGTGAACGCAGCAATGCGATGACTGGGGCATGCCTGACTGTCAGTCAGGTGCAGTCCATTCCGTGGTCTGCGGCACCATCATCTACAGCGCTGTTGCTGATGACATCGGCGTTTGTCACGCCGATTGTCACGAGTGGAGTAGCCGCAAAGCCAAGTGCGATGAGGGCTGCAGCGGTGCTAGAAGCGCCCGTCTCTTTCCAGTAGAAAGAGACGGGCGCAGGTTGGCGCAAGATTCGGCCAAGCGGATAGGTTGCTGCAGGGCAGCGAAGTAGGAGGTGTTGTCTGGCGCACGAGGGCCAAGATGTGAAGTAGGCATCCATCACCGGGGAGGTGACCGGGCGAGCTGCCGGACGCGAATCGCCATTTGGGGGGAGAACCACCGCAGGAGCGGCGTGACCTTGAAGGCTCGGGTCACCTGGGTGCTGTCCAAGACAGCGTTTGCAACCTCAGTTCTACGCCTGTGGATAATTTTGGTCAACGCCGCTATTTTCCTGGCTTCTGGGCTTGTGCATGAAATTATCCACCGGTGGAAATCAATGGCATCCAAAGGATTCGTGTCGGCTGTCAGCTTTGCAAAGCGAGGTCCATCCAAACAGGGCGGCTTTGCAGCCCTGTTTGGATGGACCCGAATTAAAGAGCGGACAACAGTGTTCTGAAGGGTTCACCGACGATTGAATGCGCCACGCCCACTTGGCAAGGGAGTGATGTTGTCGCCAGCTGGATGGGCGAACTCATGCGGAGTGACATGCCCCGATCTGTTGGCATCGATGTAATTGCTCCACCACGCCATGATCAGTCTGCGCTGCTCCAGAAATTCGGCCTTGTGGATATAGGCGGCGCGCACGCGATTGCGTTCCTTGTGGCTCATCTGCCGCTCAATAGCCGCGTCTGTCCACAGCCCTGACTCCAGCAAGGCGCTACAGGCCATGGTCCTGAATCCATGCCCGCATACTTCCTTGGATGTGTCATAGCCAACGTTGCGCAGCACCTGGTTAACCGTGTTCTCAGACATTGGCTTCCAGTACTTGTGGTCACCAGGCAGCACCAGTTCGGAGAAGCGACTCAAGCCGCGCAGCCGCTCAAGGATCGCAATGACTTGGGGAGAGAGCGGCACCATCTGTATGTCTCCGCTCATCTTGGTGCCACGGGTGGAATTGCGTACGCCGTCGATTGGCTTACGGGTATCCGGGATTTCCCACATCGCCCTTTGCAGGTCGAACTCATCCCAGCGCGCAAAGCGCAGTTCGCTGGAACGCACGAACACGTGCAGCGTCAGCAGTACAGCCAGCTTGGTTAGCTCACGGCCGTTGTAGTTGTCGATTCGGCTGAGTAGTTCGGGGAGGCGGTTGAGTGAGAGGGCAGGGCGGTGCACGGTACGCGGGGCATGAATCGACCCCGCCAGATCGAGCGCCGGATTCTGGCTGATATGCCGCGCCCGCTTCGCGCCCCGCATGATCGTGGAGAGATAGTTCTGCACACGCAGGGCAACGTCCATGGTGCCGCGCTCTTTGATACGCAGAGTGATCTCAAGCAGATCATGGGTATCAAGCTCGGCGATGGGGCGTTGGCCGATCAGGGGGAATACGTGGGTGCGCAACCGACTCATGACGGTCTTGGCGTGCCCCTCTGTCCAGCGCCGGGACATTTCGGCGTGCCACTCCAGGGCGACGGTTTCGAAAAGCAGGGAAGCTCGTTGAGCCGCTACCTTCGCTTTCTTCTTCTCTTCCATAGGATCGAGGTTGTCGATCAACAGGGCCTTGGCTTCATCGCGCTTGGTCCTCGCGACGGCCAGCGAGATGATGGGGTAGTTGCCGATGATCAGCGTGCCTTCTTTGCCGCTGGGCTTGAAGTAGCGCAATCGCCACGTTTTCACGCCATTGGGTTTCACGAAGAGGTACATGCCGCCACCGTCGAACAGCTTGTAGGCGCGTTCGCGAGGTTTCGCCGTACGGCATTTGAGGTCGCTGAGAGGAACGGCTAGACGAGGCATAAGGGTACGTTCTCCATGCAGGCAAGACGCTGTACCCTAAAAATACCCCCGGGGATGGGGTATTTTGTTGGATCCCGACGGAGGGTCTTGGAACGAAAAAACCCGCCAAAGGGCGGGTTTTAGGGGCTTCCAAGGCATTCGGTGGAATGCGATGGAGCTGGATATGGTGCCGGCACCAGGAGTCGAACCCGGGACCTACTGATTACAAGTCAGTTGCTCTACCAACTGAGCTATACCGGCGTAATGGGCGCTGAGTATATAGAGTCTTTGCTGCTTGTAAACCCTAGATGACTGATTACGCTCAAAAAAAATCGTTTTGGGTGAGTAATGGTTGGCGGGAGGTGGTGGCGGGTCCCTGATGTACCGTGTCGCGGCTGTTCGCCGACGAGTTGGCGCCTACCTGATCGCGTCAGGCGTGAGGGTGTCGAGGCGTTGCTAGGAAGCTTTCGCGGGCAAGCATCGCTCCCACCAGGAATAGCCCAAGCAGTTGAGTTTGTGTGGCTTCGTGGGACCGGCTTTAGCCGGGAAGGTGTAGGCAGGGTCAATAGAATTGCTCGCCTGCTATACCGTCTTCCCGGCTAAAGCCGGTCCCACCTTGGTTCTGTGGTTCTGCGTGGCGGTTGGCTCAGCCCCTTTGCCACAGCGCGTAATACACCTGCCCGGCCTTTTTCTCGCGGTGCAGGCGCCAGTTGCCGGGCAGGCCGGTGGTGGAGGGTGGGGTTTCGCTTTCGGTGTAGATCCAGGCGTGTTCCTTGAGCCAGCCGTGGCTTTCCAGCAGGGTGCAGGCGCTGGCCAGCAGGCCCTGGTGGAAGGGCGGGTCGAGGAAGACGACGTCGAAGGCTTCGGCCGGGGCGGTTTCCAGGTGGCGCAGGGCGTCGGTCTGGGCGATCTGGCCGGTGGTGCAGTTAAGCAGGGCCAGGTTCTGTTTCAGGCTGGCGACCGCAGCGCCGTTGTTGTCCAGGGCCAGGCCTTTGCTGGCGCCACGGGACAGGGCTTCGAAGAACAGCGCGCCGCTGCCGGTGAAGACGTCGAGCACGTGTGCGCCTTCGATGTGCGCGGTAAGCCAGTTGAACAGGGTTTCGCGCACGCGATCAGGGGTCGGGCGCAGGCCGGGGGCGTCGGGGAAGGTCAGGCGACGGCTGCCCCATTCGCCTCCGATGATGCGCAGTTGGCCCAGGCCGTTATGGCTCTTTGGGCGTGGATTGGCCATTAGTGCTCCGGAACCCCGAGAGGTTGTTCAGCAGGTCTGTCGGTGGGCGGCGGCAAGGGTTTCTGCGGCACGGTCGGACCGGCCGTGACGATGACCATCTTGTCGGCGCTCAGGTGTTTGTTCATGACCTCTTTGATCTGCTCGATGGTGACGTCCTGGGACTTGTTCATGAAGTCCTCCAGGTAGGTCAGCGGCAGGTCATAGAAGCCGATGGCGCCCAGTTGCCCGACGATATCGCTGTTGCTGGCGGTGGACAGCGGGAAGCTGCCGGCCAGTTCGCGCTTGGCGTCATCGAGTTCTTTCTGGGTCGGGCCGTTGGCGAGGAAGTCGCGCAGGATGTCTTTGACCAGCTTCAGGGTGCCTTCGCTGACGTCGGCGCGGGTCTGCAGGCTGATCATGAACGGGCCTTGCACGCGCATCGAGGTGAAGCCCGAGGACACACCGTAGGTCAGGCCGCGTTTTTCGCGCACTTCGGTCATCAGGCGGCTGCCGAAACCGCCGCCGCCGAGGATCGAGTTGCCCATGTTCAGGGCCGGGTAGTCGGGGTCGTTACGCTCGATGCCGAGTTGCGCCAGCATCAGGTGAGTCTGCTTGGACGGAAACTCGATATGGCTTTCACCGAAGGCCGGGGTGCCGGGCTCGGCCAGCTTGGCCATGGCCGGGCCTTTGGGCAGGGCGCCGGAGACCTGGGCGGCGATGGCCTGAGCTTCGTCGCGGGACAGGTCGCCGACCAGGGCGATAACCACGTTACCAGCAGCGTAGGCCTTGGCGTGGAAGGCCTTGAGCTGGGCCAGAGTGATCGGCGGGATGCTTTTCTCGGTGCCTTCGCTTGGATGGCCATACGGGTGGTTGCCGTACAGCTTGCTGAACAGCTCTTTACCGGCCAGGGAGCCGGGGTTCTGTTTTTGGTATTCGAAGCCGGTCAGCAGCTGGTTCTTGATCCGCGCCAGGGAGTCGGCCGGGAAGGTCGGTTTGCCGGTCACTTCTTCAAACAGTTTCAGCGCCGGTTCGCGCTTGTCCACGGCGCTCAGGCTGCGCAGCGAGGCCACGGCCATGTCGCGGTAGGCGCCGTTGCCGAACTCCGCACCGAGGCCTTCGAAGCCTGCGGCGATAGCGCCGACGTCCTTGCCCTTGACGCCTTCATTGAGCATGGCGTTGGTCAGCACGGCGATGCCGGGGGCGTTCTGGTCCTGGCTGCTACCAGCGGCGAAGGTCAGGCGCAGGTCGAACATCGGCAGTTCGTGGGCTTCGACGAACAGCACCTTGGCGCCTTCGGCGGTGTTCCAGGTCTGGATATTCAGACTGCGGCGGGCCGGAGCCTTGCTGTCGAGTTCCTTGAGGGACACCAGGTTGCTGCCGCGCTCGGCTTTTACGGCGGGTGCGGCGGGCGCCGCAGTGGTGGCTTCAGGGGCGGCGGGTGCCGGGGCTTCGTCGGCCAGCAACGGCTGGGCGATCAGGGCGCCAGTGATCAACAGGCCCAGTAGCGTGCGCTTACTCATGGGCTTTCTCCTCAGGCAGAACGTGCGCAACGCTGAGGCGCTCACGGGTGAAATAAGTGCGGGCGGCCAGCTGGATATCGGCCGGGGTCACGCTTTGCAGGTCGCTCAGTTCGTTGTCGATCTGTTTCCACGACAGGCCGATGGTCTCCAGCTCGCCGATGGTGCTGGCCTGGCTGGTGATGGAGTCACGCTCGTAGACCAGCCCGGAAATCACCTGGGCGCGCACCCGCTCCAGTTCTTCACTGGTCGGCGGCTTGGTTTTCAGCTCGTTGAGCAGGCCCCAGATCCCGGCTTCGACATCGGCCAGGGTTTTCTTTTTCTGGGTATTGGGCGAGGCACTGATCATGAACAGGCTGTCGCCACGGGTGAAGGCGTCGTAGCTGGACGAGGCGCCGGAGACCACTTCCGAACCGCGCTCCAGGCGGCTGGAGATGCGCGCGCTGTAGCCGCCGTCGAGAATGGCCGAGATCAGGCGCAGGGCGTTGACCGAGCGCGGATCGGTGGCGGTGGTCAGGCTCGGCACGTTGAAGCCGTAGAGCAGGCTTGGCAGTTGGGTCTTCACATGCACGGTGATGCGCCGCTCGCCCGGCTCAGGCAGTTCCAGGGGCTGTTTCGCCGGTGGCACGGCGCGGCGCGGGATGGCACCGAAGAAACGCTCGGCCAGGGCCTTGACCTCGTCCGGCTGCACGTCGCCGACCACGACCAGGGTGGCGTTGTTCGGTACGTACCAGGATTCGTACCAGTGGCGCAGCTCCTCTACCTTCATACGATCGAGGTCGGCCATCCAGCCGATGGTCGGCGTGTGATAGCCGCTGGCCGGGTAGGCCATGGCCTTGAAGCGCTCGTAAGCCTTGGCGCCGGGCTTGTCGTCGGTGCGCAGGCGGCGTTCTTCTTTAATGACTTCGATTTCCCGGCTGAACTCGTCGGCGGGCAGCTTGAGGTGGGCCATGCGGTCGGCCTCCAGCTCAAAGGCTACGCTCAGGCGGTCACGGGCCAGGACCTGGTAGTAGGCGGTGTAGTCATCGCTGGTGAAGGCGTTTTCTTCGGCACCCAGGTCACGCAGGATCAGCGAGGCTTCGCCGGGGCCGGCTTTCTCGCTGCCCTTGAACATCATGTGCTCAAGCGCGTGAGACAAACCGGTCTGGCCCGGGGTTTCGTAGCTGGAGCCGACCTTGTACCAGATCTGCGAGACCACCACCGGGGCGCGATGGTCTTCACGCACAACCAGCTTGAGGCCGTTGTCCAGGGTGTATTCGTGGGTGGGTTGCGGGTCGGCGGCCCATACGGTCATGGGCAGGCAAAGTGTGCCGAGCAGCAGGCCAGCGGCGCGGCGGGCTAGAGCATTCATTCGTATTTTGAACCTGTAAGGCGGCCTGCTTGAACTTAGCGTCGGCGGGCGCGGGGGTGTTAGGATACTGGTCCGTTCGATCCGGGACCACGGCTGAAATGCCTTGTGATGCCCGATGAACATTAAATTTGCTCGAATTGATGCGAAACACTACAGGCTTGTGCGAACAAGCGGTGCTAAACGCAGTCTGTTTTGCATGTCAGAATTTTCCGAGGCGCCGCTCTGGCGCATCGCTACCGTGAGATAGCCGTCCTCCATGTTTGGTTCCAACGACGACAAGAAGAACCCAGCCCCGGCTGGCGAGAAAAAAGGCCTGTTCGGATGGCTGCGCAAGAAGCCGCAGGACAACGTCGCCGAACAACCCCCGCAAGCTCCCGTTGCCGCCCCTGAGCCGGTTGTCGAGCCGATTGCCCCGGTTGTCGCCGAAGCGCCGGTAGCACCGGTTGCCGCGCCCGAGGCGAGCCCTGTGCCGCCAGTGGCTGAGTCGGTGCAACCCGGTGCTCCTGCTGAGCAACCCTGGCTGACCCTGCCGGTTGCCGAAGAGCCGGTGGCCTTGGTCGACGAGCAGGTGGCTTATGTCACGCCGTCTATTCCAGATCAGGCCCCGGCTGTGGCGCCTGAGCCCGAGGCTGAACTGCCGCGTATTGATGTTCCGATGGGTGAACCTGAGTCGGCGATCATTCCGCAGGCGGTTGCGCCAGCTCCCGAGCCCGCGCCTGAACCTGCGCCCGTTGTTGCGCCTGCTCCGGTTATTGCCCCGGCTCCGGTAGCACCTGCACCTGTCGTCGCCGCGCCGCCCGTGATCGCTCCTGTTATTGAAACCGTGCCTGCCGTGGTTGCGCCTGTACCTGTCGCCGAGCCAGGCAAGGCCGGTTTCTTCGCTCGCCTCAAGCAGGGCCTGTCGAAAACCAGCGCCAGCCTTGGCGAGGGCATGGCCAGCCTGTTCCTCGGCAAGAAGCTCATTGATGACGAATTGCTCGAAGAGCTGGAAACCCGCTTGCTGACCGCCGACGTCGGTGTCGAGGCAACGGGTGTGATCATCCAGAGCCTGACCCAGAAGGTCGCCCGAAAACAATTGGCCGACAGCGATGCGCTGTATGCCTCGTTGCAGGCCGAGCTGGCGGCGATGTTGCAACCGGTGGAGCAACCCCTGGTTATCGACACCACGCGTCGGCCGTTCGTGATTCTGGTCGTCGGCGTCAATGGCGCAGGCAAGACCACCACCATCGGCAAGCTGGCCAAGAAGCTGCAGCTCGAAGGCAAGAAAGTCATGCTGGCCGCCGGTGATACCTTCCGCGCCGCTGCCGTCGAGCAATTGCAGGTGTGGGGCGAGCGCAACCAGATTCCGGTGATTGCCCAGCACACCGGCGCCGATTCCGCTTCGGTGATCTTCGACGCCGTGCAGGCCGCCAAGGCCCGTGGCATCGATGTGCTGATCGCCGACACTGCCGGTCGTCTGCACACCAAAGACAATCTGATGGAAGAGTTGAAGAAGGTTCGCCGGGTCATCGGCAAGCTCGACGCCGACGCGCCGCACGAAGTGCTGCTGGTGCTGGATGCCGGCACCGGGCAGAACGCTATCAACCAGGCCAAGCAATTCAACCAGACGGTCCAACTGACCGGCCTAGCCCTGACTAAACTTGATGGCACGGCAAAAGGCGGGGTGATTTTCGCCCTGGCCAAGCAGTTTGGTCTGCCGATTCGCTATATCGGGGTGGGCGAGGGCATTGATGACCTGCGCACCTTCGAGGCCCAGCCCTTTGTCCAGGCTCTGTTTGCGGAGCGGGAGCGCCCATGATTCGTTTCGAACAGGTCGGTAAACGCTATCCGAATGGTCATGTCGGTTTGCACGAGCTGAGCTTTCGAGTTCGACGTGGTGAGTTTCTGTTCGTGACCGGCCACTCTGGCGCCGGTAAAAGCACGCTGTTGCGCCTGCTGCTGGCCATGGAGCGCCCGACCACCGGCAAGCTGCTGCTGGCCGGGCAGGACCTGGGCCAGATCAGCAATGCGCAGATTCCGTTCCTGCGTCGGCAGATAGGCGTGGTGTTCCAGAACCACCAGTTGCTGTTCGATCGCACGGTGTTCAATAACGTAGCGCTGCCGTTGCAGATCCTCGGCCTGTCCAAGACCGAGATCACCAAGCGCGTCGATTCGGCCCTGGAGCGCGTGGCGCTGTCGGACAAGGCCGAGCTGTATCCTGGCGATCTGTCCACCGGTCAGCAACAGCGTGTGGGTATCGCTCGCGCCATCGTGCATCGCCCGGCCTTGCTGCTGGCCGACGAACCTACGGGCAACCTTGACCCACGCCTGGCGGCGGAAATCATGGGTGTATTCGAAGATATCAACCGTTTGGGCACCAGTGTGCTGATCGCCAGCCACGACCTGGCGCTGATTGCACGCATGCGTCATCGCATGCTGACCCTGCAACGTGGTCGCCTGATCGGTGACGGGGAGGCCGGGGTATGAGTGCTACACGCAGCAGTCCGAAAGTGTCAGAGCGTGTTGCGGCTAAAGCTGCCGAGCCGACACCACCGAAAAAGAAACGCCACGATCATGACGATGACGGTCCGGATTTCGGCACCCTGGTCGCGGCCTGGCTGGAAAGCCATCGTTCCAGCCTGCTGGACAGCCTGCGGCGCCTGGGCAAGCAGCCCATTGGCAGCTTCTTTACCTGTCTGGTGATGGCCATTGCCTTGAGCCTGCCCATGGGCCTGTCATTGCTGCTGAGCAATGTCGAGCGCCTGGGTGGTTCCTGGCAGCGTGCGGCGCAGATTTCCCTGTACCTCAAGCTCGACGCCAGCCCTGCCGAAGGCGCCAAGCTACGCGACGATATCAAGGCCATTGCCGGGGTCGCCGATGCTGAATATGTCAGCAGCGACGACGCGCTCAAGGAGTTCCAGCAGCAGTCGGGCCTGGGCGAGGCGCTCAAGGAATTGCCGCAGAACCCGTTGCCGGGTGTCGTGGTCGTTACGCCGAACGAAGTTGACAAGCCCGCGCTAGAGGCGTTACGTACGCGTCTGGCAGAAATGCCCAAGGTGCAGCAGGCACAGCTGGATCTGGTCTGGGTCGAGCGTCTGGCAGCGATTCTCAAGCTGGGCGACCGCTTTGTCTTTGGTCTGACTGTGCTATTGGTTTTGGCGCTTTTGCTGGTGATCGGTAACACGATCCGCCTGCATATCGAAAACCGCCGCGTCGAGATCGAAGTGATCAAGCTGGTCGGCGGTACCGACAGCTATGTGCGCAGGCCCTTCCTTTATATGGGCGCGCTGTATGGCCTGGGGGCGGGATTGCTGTCCTGGGGCGTTCTGGCTTATGGCCTGAACTGGCTCAACGGTGCCGTTGTCGAACTGGCAGGCTTGTACGGCAGCGACTTTGCCCTGGCCGGTGTACCTGCGGCAGATGGTCTCTCGCTCTTGCTTGGGGCGGTGCTGTTAGGGTATATCGGTGCATGGATTGCGGTGGCACGCCACCTTAGAGAGCTGGCACCTCGGTAAAAATGCTATTGATACACGTTCAACTATTGACTTTTTCAGCTTAAGGGAACTTGTTTCGCGGTTCCCGGTCAATTTCGCAGTGCTGAACTGCACGAGTCATGTGAGTCGGAGGTTTTTTCGTATGACCACTTCTTTGCAACCTGCTTATGCCTTAGTCCCGGGTGCGAACCTGGAAGCCTATGTGCACACGGTCAACAGCATTCCATTGCTGACACCCGAGCAGGAGCGTGAACTGGCTGAGAGTCTCTATTATGAGCAGGATCTGGGGGCGGCTCGGCAGATGGTTCTCGCCCACCTGCGTTTTGTCGTGCATATCGCACGCAGTTATTCCGGTTACGGCCTGGCTCAGTCTGACCTGATCCAGGAAGGTAACGTTGGCCTGATGAAGGCCGTGAAGCGCTTCAACCCGGAAATGGGCGTGCGCCTGGTTTCTTTCGCGGTCCACTGGATCAAGGCGGAAATCCACGAGTTCATCCTGCGCAACTGGCGCATCGTCAAGGTCGCCACGACCAAGGCCCAGCGCAAGCTGTTCTTCAACCTGCGCAGCCAGAAAAAACGTCTTGCCTGGCTGAACAACGAAGAAGTGCATCGTGTCGCCGAAAGCCTCGGTGTCGAGCCCCGTGAAGTGCGCGAGATGGAAAGCCGCCTCACCGGTCAGGACATGGCCTTCGACCCGGCTGCCGAAGCCGACGACGACAGCGCGTTCCAGTCTCCAGCCAACTATCTGGAAGACCACCGCTACGACCCGGCTCGCCAGTTGGAAGACTCCGACTGGACCGACAACTCCACCGCCAATTTGCACCAGGCGCTGGAAGTGCTCGACGAGCGCAGCCGCGACATTCTCTACCAGCGCTGGTTGGCGGAAGAGAAAGCCACGCTGCACGACCTGGCGCAGAAGTACAACGTCTCCGCCGAGCGTATTCGTCAGCTGGAAAAGAGCGCAATGAACAAGCTCAAGTTGTCGATTGCTGCTTAAAACAGCAAGTCGTATAAAAAAAACGCCCCGATCTGATCGGGGCGTTTTTATTTGCGTCGTTGGAGCGAGGCTTGCCCGCGAAGGCAGTGCGCGCCGCACAGAGGATGCATCGGCTGTACAGGCCTCTTCGCGGGCAAGCCTCGCTCCAACGGGGGAGAAGACGATCTTAGAATTTACGACTGTGATTCAGGCTAGCCAGATAATCATCACCGCCCAACTGGCGCATCTGCTGGCGAATCCAGGCGGCGCGATTGGCGACGTAGCTGTCCGGTCGGCTGGCGCTCCATTTGCGCGGGTTAGGCAGTACGGCGGCGAGTTGGCTGGCCTGTTGCGCTGACAGCTGGCTGGCGTTGATATGGAAGTGATGCTCGGCCGCCGCCTGCGCGCCGAACACGCCGTCGTCCCATTCCACGCTATTGAGATACACCTCAAGAATCCGCTGCTTGGACCACAGCGTCTCGATCAACACGGTAAACCAGGCTTCCAGCCCCTTGCGCACATAACTGCGGCCTGACCACAGGAACAGGTTCTTCGACACCTGCTGGCTTAAGGTGCTGGCGCCGCGGATCGAGCCGCCTTTTTCGTTGTGCAGCACGGCAGCCTGGATCGCATCGACGTCAAAGCCCCAGTGCTCGGAAAACTTCTGGTCTTCCCCGGCAATCACGGCGATTTTCAGCTCGTCGGAGATCTTGTCCCACGGTTGCCAGGTGCGTTGCAGATCAATAGGCGTGCCATCGATCCATGATTCAATCTTGCGCTCAACCATCAGCGCCGAGCCGGGCGGTGGCACCCAACGCAAGGCCAGGACCAGCAAAAAGCTGCCCACGGCGAACCATTTCAGCAGGATGAAGAGACGTCGAAAGAGATTACGCTGCATAAGAGATGGCTTGGCCGAACCCGTTGAGCGGGCCATTATACAGACCGTGTGTGATTGAACGATTTTTGACTGGAGTCCCTGATGCTTCGTAGCTATCTGATGCTGGCCGCTTTCTTCGGCTTTACCGGCGTGGGCCTTGGCGCATTTGCCGCCCATGGCCTCAAAGGCCGCTTGAGCGCGGAGTATCTGGCGATCTTCCAGACCGGCGTGCTCTATCAGCTGATTCACGCCCTGGCGCTGTTCGGCGTGGCCCTGCTTGCCGCGCAGATCCCAGGGCGGCTGGTCAGCTACGCGGGCATCGCCTTTACCCTGGGCATTGTGCTGTTTTCCGGCAGCCTGTACCTGCTGACCCTGACCAACGTCGGCAAGCTGGGCATCATTACCCCGTTTGGCGGCCTGTGCTTTCTGGTTGGCTGGGCGTTTCTGGGGATCACCGCCTGGCGTCTCGGCGGCGTTTGACCCTCAAGTCATGCCATAGACGAATGGCGTGGCTTTGCCTTGGTCATCCCGACTGATCGGGCTAGAATGCTCGCCCCTTAAAATGATGGCTGCCATTCGCATGCACATTCAGTTGAACGGTGAACCTTTCGAGCTGCCCGAGGGCGAGACTGTCCTGGCATTGCTGGCCCGCCTGGACCTGACCGGACGTCGGGTCGCAGTCGAGCTGAACCTGGATATCGTGCCGCGCAGCCAGCATGAGTCCACGACTCTCAAAGAAGGCGATCAGGTCGAAGTGGTCCACGCCATCGGCGGCGGCTAGCCCCGGCGAGCGGCACCTGGCACCGACGACCGATCCAATCTGCTTGAACCTCAACCCTGAAGAGGATTTCCGATGAGCAACGTTCGCAGCGACAAGCCGTTTATCCTGGCTGGCCGGACTTTTGAGTCGCGCCTGCTGGTAGGCACCGGCAAGTACATCGACATGGAACAGACCCGCCTGGCCATCGAGGCCTCCGGCGCCGAGATCGTCACCGTGGCCGTGCGTCGTACCAACCTGGGCCAGAACCCGGGCGAGCCGAACCTGCTGGACGTCCTGCCGCCGGATCGCTACACCATCCTGCCGAACACCGCCGGCTGCTTCGATGCCATCGAGGCCGTGCGCACCTGCCGCCTGGCCCGTGAGCTGCTGGACGGCAAGAACCTGGTCAAGCTGGAAGTTCTGGCCGACCAAAAGACCCTGTTCCCCAACGTGATCGAAACCCTCAAGGCCGCCGAAGTGCTGGTCAAGGACGGTTTCGACGTGATGGTCTACACCAGTGATGACCCGATCGTCGCCCGCCAGCTGGCCGAAATCGGCTGCATCGCGATCATGCCCCTGGCTGGCCTGATTGGCAGCGGCCTGGGGATCTGCAACCCGTACAACCTGCAGATCATCCTCGAAGAAACCAAAGTACCGGTGCTGGTCGATGCCGGTGTCGGCACGGCCTCCGACGCGACCATCGCCATGGAGCTGGGTTGTGAAGCGGTGCTGATGAACTCGGCCATTGCTCACGCGCAGCAGCCAATCATGATGGCTGAAGCCATGAAGCACGCGGTCATTGCCGGTCGCATGGCGTACCTGGCCGGGCGCATGCCGAAAAAACTCTATGCCAGCGCCTCCTCGCCGCTGGATGGTCTGATCCGCTAAACCTGTGGGACCGGCTTCAGCCGCGAAGGCGTATTCCCGGCTGAAGCCGGTCCACAGAGTTAAAACTTGTTGTTTGATAAGAGCCCGTTGATGACTGATTCGCACGTTCCGCCCCCAGAGTTGCCTGAAGCCGAAGAAGGCCAGGAACGCCAGCACCGCCGCATCAAGAGTTTTGTGATGCGTGCCGGTCGCATGACCGAAGGCCAGCAGCGCGGCCTGGATCAAGGGCGTCCGCTGTTCGTCCTGCCGCTTGCCGATGCGCCGGTGGATTTCGATCAGGTGTTCGGCCGCTCGGCGCCGCGCACCCTGGAAATCGGCTTTGGCATGGGCCATTCGCTGCTGGAAATGGCCGCTGCGGCGCCGGATCAGGACTTTATCGGGGTCGAAGTGCATTACCCAGGCGTCGGCGCGCTGCTCAATGGCGTACTCACCCAGGGCCTGACCAACGTGCGGGTCTACGATTGCGATGCGATCGAAGTGCTCAACCGCTGCATTGCCGACAACAGCCTCGATCGCTTGATGCTGTTTTTCCCGGATCCATGGCACAAGAGCCGTCACCACAAGCGCCGCATCGTCCAGCCCGAGTTCGCCGAGCTGGTGCGCAGCAAGCTCAAGGTCGGCGGCGTGCTGCATATGGCTACCGACTGGGAACCCTATGCCGAGTACATGCTGGAAGTGATGCACGTCGCCCCCGGCTATCGCAACCTGGCCGAAGAC
This sequence comes from Pseudomonas sp. JUb42, assembly GCF_024807945.1. Lineage (GTDB taxonomy): Bacteria > Pseudomonadota > Gammaproteobacteria > Pseudomonadales > Pseudomonadaceae > Aquipseudomonas. Next base: position 85,306 of record NZ_JANUFD010000007.1, read on the forward strand.
GGCAAATGCGTCCCGCGCCCGGCCGAACGGCCGATCACCAAGTTCGAACGCCGCGGTGAGCGGTTGGGGCATGGTGTGTGGGATTTGAAGTTCGAAAAGCAGGATTGATCAAAACTTGTTGCACTTTGTGGGAGCGGATTCATCCGCGAAAGCGCCAGTTCAGACGATAGATATGTATCGAGTGTACCGGCTCCTTCGCGGATGAATCCGCTCCCACAATTGGTTTTATTTCCTGTCCGCCACAACCCCGATCAATATCAACACCACCACCAACACCGGCGCCAGGCTGTAGTTATTGAACTGGCCCAGCCCGCGCACGATCCAGGGCGTGGCGTAGATCAGCGCCAGGCCGCTGCCGATGGTACACAGCAAGGCCATGAAGGGCACGCGCAAGGCGCCTGCCAGGCCGCTGATGCGTTGTTCGACCCAACCCTTGAAGTCTGCGCCGAACAACACCAGCAGGCACCCTACCAGGGCCAGGGCGATTTCCGAGAGGTTACTGCGGCTCCAGCGCGAGATGGAGGCGAGGAACTCGAGTATGTGATCCATGCAGGGTCCTTAGATCAGAAAGTATTGCAACAAGTCATTGAGGAACAGCTGACCCTGGGGCGTAGCCACCAGACGGCTCGGATCGGCCTGCAACAGGCCGCGCTGCTCAGCCTGGCGGCGGGCCTGGGCCAGCGAATCGAGGCTTAGACCCGTGCGTTCGCGAAATAATGCAGCCTCGACACCATTTGTAAGACGTAAAGCGTTCATCAGGAATTCGAACGGCAATTCCTCAAGGGGCAGCAGCTTCTCGCCGGCCTGAAACGCCTTGGCCGGGTTCAGGTAATCCTTGGGCAGGCGGGTCTTCCAGGTGCGCAGGATTCGGCCATCGGGATGGCTGAGCTTGCCATGGGCCCCGGCGCCGATGCCGATGAAATCACCGAAGCTCCAGTAATTGAGGTTATGCCGCGCGGGCCTGCCAGATTGGGCGTAGGCCGAGACTTCATATTGGGCGTAGCCGTTATCGGCCAACAGTTGCTGACCGGCTTCCTGAATGTCCCAGAGAATGTCGTCTTCGGGCAGGGTCGGCGGCTGGTTCCAGAACACCGTGTTCGGCTCCAGCGTCAGCTGATACCAGGACAGGTGCGTCGGCGCCAGGGCGATGGCTTGGCGCAGATCACCGAGGGCATCGTCTTCGGACTGATCGGGCAGGCCGTGCATCAGGTCGAGGTTGAAGTTATCGAAGCCGGCCTGGCGCGCCATGTCGGCGGCGCGGATCGCTTCGTCGCCGTTATGAATGCGTCCCAGGGCCTTGAGCTTGGCTTCCTGGAAACTCTGGATACCGATGGACAGGCGATTGATGCCCAGCCCGCGATAGGCGCGGAATTTCTCTTGCTCGAAGGTCCCTGGGTTGGCTTCCAGGGTGATTTCGATGTCGTGGGCGAAACGGATGCGCTGCTCCACGCCCTTGAGCAGGCGACCCAATGCCTGGGCGCTGAACAGGCTCGGCGTGCCGCCACCAAAGAAGATCGATTGCAGCTCGCGGCCGTAGACGTGGGGCAGGTCGAGATCGAGGTCGGCCAGCAGCGCGTCAACGTACTCTTCTTCCGGCAGTACGGGGCTGGCGGCATGGGAGTTGAAGTCGCAGTACGGGCATTTGCGCACGCACCACGGGATGTGGATATACAGCGACAGCGGCGGCAAAAGTGGCAGCGGCTGGCGCGGCGCCTGGGAGGAAAAGCCGTCAGCGCCGGCAAACAGCGGTTGGGTGTCGGTCATTACAGGCTCAGACGCTGGCGCAGGATCGCCATGGCACGGGCGCGGTGGCTGATCTGGTTCTTCTCTGCCGGGCCGAGTTCGGCGCTGGAGCAGTCACGCTCCGGCACCCAGAACAGCGGGTCGTAGCCGAAACCGTGCTCGCCGCTGGCGGCGGTGAGGATACTGCCGTGCCACAGGCCTTCGCAGAGGATCGGCAATGGGTCATCGGCATGCCGGACCAGGGCCAGGACGCAGACGAACTGGGCGCCACGCTGCTCTTGCGGCACGTCCTTGAGGGCCTCCAGCAACTTGGCGTTATTGGCCGCATCGCCCTTGCCGTCGGCATAACGGGCCGAATAGATGCCCGGCGCGCCGCCGAGGAAGTCCACGGCCAGGCCGGAGTCGTCGGCCAAAGCTGGCAGGCCGGAGATGCGCGCGGCATTGCGGGCCTTGAGAATGGCGTTCTCGACGAACGACAGGCCGGTCTCTTCGGGCTCGACCTGGCTGAATTCGCCGATTGAGCGCAGTTGCACGCTGGCGCCGAGCATGGCCTGGAGTTCCTTGAGCTTGCCAGCGTTATGGCTGGCCAGGACGAGCTGAGTGAGGTTGGTCATGTCGTGTGTCGATGTCCTGGTCGAGGCTGGAAGGCGGCTCCAGCCTGATCGTAAAGATGAGGTATCAGGTGTTTCAGATGGCGATCTTATGGTCTTGCAGGCCGGGGCTGCTGACCCGATAGATGCCGATCTCACCCAACAGATTAGGCCACAGTTTACTGGCCCAGCCATGACGATGCTGTTGATCCACGGCCAGCCGATCAATGACCCGTGCATCGCGTTCGCGGCACAGTTCTTCGAAGTCGCCGAAAGTGCAGAAGTGGATGTTCGGTGTGTTGTACCAGGTGTACGGCAGGAACTCGGACACCGGCATGCGGCCCTTGCTCGCCAGGTACCAGCGGCAGCGCCAGTGACCGAAGTTGGGGAACGTGATGATGCACTGGCGCCCGACCCGCAGCATTTCGTCGAGGATCTTGTCCGGATAGTGCACGGCTTGCAGCGCCTGGGTCATGACCACGACGTCGAAACTGTTGCTGGCAAAGTTGCCCAGGCCCTTGTCCAAGTCCTGCTCAATGACATTGACGCCCTTGGCCACGCAGCGGGCAATGTTGTCGGCGTCGTTTTCCAGGCCGTAGCCGGTGACTTGCTTGTGGTCGCGCAGCCAGGCCAGCAGTTCGCCGTCGCCGCAGCCGAGGTCGAGTACCCGGCTGCCGGCAGGGATCCAGTCTTGGATGATTTCCAGGTCGGCTCTCATGGTGTCCTCAGAGTGCAATTCGGTTCATGTAGCTGGAGAACGCCTGCAAGTAGCGCGGGATCGGGATCAGGAAGGCGTCGTGGCCCTGGGGCGCGTCGATTTCCAGGTAGCAGACGTTCTTCTTCGCCGCCATCAACGCATCCACCAGCTCGCGCGAGCGCGCCGGGGAGAAACGCCAGTCGGTGGTGAACGACATCACGCAGAAGTTGGCGGTGGCGTTGGCGAAGGTCGCGGCCAGGTTGTCGTTGAACGCGGCGGCCGGGTCGAAGTAGTCCAGTGCCTTGGTCATCAACAGGTAGGTGTTGGCGTCGAAGCGTCCGGAGAATTCCTCACCCTGATAGCGCAGGTAGCTTTCGACCTGGAACTCGACGCTGTGGAAGTCGTAGTTAAGCTTTTCGCTCTTGAGGCCACGGCCGAATTTCTCGCCCATGGAGTCATCGGACAGATAAGTGATATGCCCGACCATTCGCGCCAGCATCAGCCCGCGCTTGGGAATCACGCCGAAGGCCTGGAAGTCGCCGCCGTGGAATTCCGGGTCGGACAGGATCGCCTGGCGCGCCACTTCGTTGAAGGCGATGTTCTGCGCCGACAACTTGGGTGCCGAGGCGATAGCCAGACAATGACGTACGCGATCCGGATACGTGATGGTCCATTGCAGGGCCTGCATGCCGCCCAGGCTGCCGCCCACCACGGCGGCCCATTGACCGATGCCCAGGTAGTCGGCCAGACGCGCCTGGCTGTGCACCCAGTCTTCCACGGTCAGCACCGGGAAGTTGGCGCCGAAAGGCTTGCCGGTCTCCGGGTCGACGCTGCTCGGGCCAGTGGAGCCGTTGCAGCCGCCGAGATTGTTCAGGCTGACGACAAAGAAACGGTTGGTATCCAGCGGCTTGCCGGGGCCGATGCAGCTGTCCCACCAACCGCGCTTGCGCTCGTCGGCACTGTGGAAACCAGCGGCATGGTGATGCCCGGACAAGGCGTGGCAGACGAGCACGGCATTGCTGCGCTCGGCGTTGAGCTGGCCGTAGGTTTCATAGATCAGATCGTAGGCTGGCAATGAGCGCCCGCAGGCCAGGGCCAGGGGTTCGCTGAAGTGCGCCAGTTGCGGTGTGACTAGACCGACAGAATCTTTGGGAAAGACCGTGGACATCGACCCTGCTCTCGCTTAAATGAGGCGTAAGTCTAAAGACCGCGGGGGGGAGGGGCAACCAAGGAATAGCGGGAGGGCTGAGGCGCACCAGGGAAACACAATCCTGTGGGAGCGAGGCTTGCCCGCGAAGGCGTCTTTCCATGCCCGGAAGATGTGTCGGATGTACCGATGTCTTCGCGGGCAAGCCTCGCTCCTACAGGCTGTTTGTCAGATCAACAAACGCAACACATCCGGCATACCGGTCATGGCCGCCAGGTTGTTGATGACCAGCATATCCAACAGCTTGAGCACCATGAACGCCAGGATCGGTGAGATATCCAGGCCGCCCATGCTGGGCAGGATGCGGCGGAACGGCGCCAGGGCCGGTTCGCAGATCTGGTTGACCAGTTCGGCGCCGGGGTTGTGGCTGCCCGGGGCGACCCAGGACAGGATCACGCTGATGATCAGGGCGAAGAAGAAGATTTTGAAGAACAGCGCGGTCACGCCAATGATCGACCAGACCAGCAGTTGCAGCGGGGCACCGGTGGTGTGGTACGCCAGCAGCAGGGTCAGGGCCATCAGGATCAGTTGCACGATGATTGCCAGCACCAGCGAGGACATGTCCAGGCCGAACAGGCTCGGGATGATCCGGCGCAGCGGCTTGAGCAGCGGTTGGGTGGCGCGTACGGCGAACTGGCTCAGGGGGTTGTAGAAGTCGGCGCGCACCAATTGCAGCACGAAGCGCAACAGCACGATCAGCAGATACAGACTGCCCAGGGTTTGCAGGACGTAAATTGCAGCGGTGTTCAGCCCGATCATCGGTCTGCTCCTCTATGGCCTAAGAAATTATTTACCCAGTTGCTCGGCGAGTTCCGCCGAGCGGTGCGCGGCAGCAGCCAGCGCGGTATCGACCAGGGCTTCGAAGCCGCCGGCCTGGAATGCCTTGATCGCAGCTTCCGTGGTGCCGGCCGGTGACGTGACACGACGGCGCAGCTCGGCCGCATCGACATCACTGCCGGTGGCCATCAGCGCCGCGCCCAAAGCGGTTTGCAGCGTGAATTTTTTCGCGACTTCCGGCGGCAGGCCCAGTTTCACGGCGGTCGCGGTCATGGCTTCAATCAGCAGGAAGAAGTAGGCCGGGCCGCTGCCGGAGACAGCAGTTACGGCATCCAGTTGTTTTTCCTCGTCCAGCCACAGGGCGATGCCTACAGCCGACAGCAGGGTTTCAGCCTGCTCGCGTTGGGTCGCTGTGACGCCCGCCGTCGCATACAGGCCGCTTACGCCCTGACGCAGCAGCGAGGGCGTGTTGGGCATGCAGCGCACCAGGGGTTGCTGCTCACCGAGCCAGGTTTTCATGCTGGCGCAGGTGATCCCGGCGGCAATGGATACGATCAGCTGATTCGGTTTCAGCGACGGGGCCAAGGCCAGGCAGACGTCTTTCATCTTCTGCGGCTTGACCGCCAGTACCACCACGTCGGCGCCGTCGATGGCTTCGGCGTTACTGGCGAAGGTGGCAATGCCATGGGCGAGGCTGATGCGCTCACGGGTTTCGACGCTCAAGGCGCTGGCGCGGATGGCGGCCGCCTCGACGCCCTCGGCGCGCAACCCGCCGATCAGACTGGCAGCCATGTTTCCGGCGCCGATAAAGGCGATACGCGTAGTGCTCATAAAGGGTTCCTTGGCTCAAAGGTCATGGCTGGCCGTAGTCGCGGGCGCCAAACAAGGCTGTGCCGATACGCACCCAGGTAGCGCCTTGTTCGATGGCGGCTTCCAGGTCGTGGCTCATGCCCATGGAAAGGGTGTCCAACGGCAGATTCAAGCTGTCCAGCAGGTTGCGTACGGTGGCAAAAGCCGCGCTCTGGGCGGCGCGGTCTTCGGTCGGTTCGGGAATCGCCATCAGGCCGCGCAATTTGAGATTGGGCAGGGCGTTGATGGCATTGGCCAGGGCAGGCAGGTCTTGCGGGGCGCAGCCGGACTTGCTGGCTTCGCCGCTGACATTGACCTGAATGCAGATATTCAGAGGCGGCAGCTCGGCGGGACGCTGCTCGGACAAGCGTTGGGCGATTTTCAGGCGATCCACGGAATGTACCCAGGCGAAGTTCTCGGCGATGGCGCGAGTCTTGTTCGACTGAATGGGGCCGATGAAATGCCAGCACAAGGGCAGGTCACTTAATTCAGCTTGCTTGCCCAGGGCTTCTTGCAGATAGTTCTCGCCAAAATCCCGCAGGCCCGCGGCATAAGCTTCGCGCAGGGCCTCGGCGGGCTTGGTTTTGCTCACGGCCAGCAGGCCGATGGCGGCAGGATCGCGTTGCGCCTTCGTGGCGGCAGCGTGAATTCGTGCGCCGAGCGTTGAAATGTTCGCTGCTATCGTGGACATTGATTTGCGCCAGCAGGGCTAAAGTCTGCGGCATTCTATGTGATTGAGGAGCTGTATGGATATTACCGAGCTGCTGGCCTTCAGTGCCAAGCAAGGCGCGTCGGACTTGCACCTCTCGGCCGGCTTGCCGCCCATGATCCGGGTCGATGGCGATGTGCGCAGAATCAACCTGCCACCACTGGACGCCAAGCAGGTCCAGGCGCTGATCTACGACATCATGAACGACAAGCAGCGCAAGGACTTCGAGGAGTTCCTGGAAACAGACTTTTCCTTCGAAGTGCCGAGCGTGGCGCGCTTCCGGGTCAACGCCTTCAACCAGAACCGTGGCGCGGGCGCCGTATTCCGGACCATTCCCTCGAAGATTCTGAGCATGGACGAGCTGGGCATGGGAGAAGTGTTTCGCAAGATTACCGACGTGCCCCGCGGCCTGGTTCTGGTGACCGGCCCGACCGGTTCGGGCAAGTCGACGACCCTTGCGGCCATGATCGACTTCCTCAACTGCAATCGCCATCACCATATCCTGACCATCGAAGACCCCATCGAATTCGTCCACGAGTCGAAGAAGTGCCTGGTCAACCAGCGTGAAGTGCACCGTGACACTTTGGGTTTCTCCGAAGCGCTGCGTTCGGCACTGCGCGAAGACCCGGACGTGATCCTGGTCGGTGAGCTGCGCGACCTGGAGACCATCCGCCTGGCCCTGACGGCGGCGGAAACCGGTCACCTAGTCTTCGGCACCCTGCACACCACGTCGGCGGCCAAGACCATCGACCGGGTGGTGGACGTGTTCCCGGCCCAGGAGAAGTCGATGATTCGTTCCATGCTCTCCGAGTCCCTGCACGCGGTGATCTCCCAAACCCTCTTGAAGAAGGTCGGCGGCGGTCGCGTTGCCGCTCACGAGATCATGATGGGGACGGCGGCGATTCGTAACCTGATCCGGGAAGACAAGGTGGCGCAGATGTATTCGGCGATTCAGACCGGGGGTTCGCTGGGCATGCAGACCCTGGACATGTGCCTCAAGGATCTGGTGGTGCAGGGCGTGATTACGCGGGATGTGGCGCGTGAACATGCAAAAAACCCCGACAATTTCTGATCGGGGTTTTGGCTATTGCGGGATATGCGTCGGGGTTATACCCGACGCATCGATCACTTAACGCTGAACCACGCGCATCGTGCTCTTCGGGCCGTTCGGCACCGGTGGCGTCACGCGCTTGGCGACCACGTAGTGGCTGTCCCAGTACGGTTTCTTCAGGGTATCGACGGTCACCGACTTGCCACGACTCGGGGCGTGGACGAAGCGATCGTTGCCCAGGTAAATGGCAACGTGATCAACCTTGCGGCTTTCGATGTTGAAGAACAGCAGGTCACCCGGCTTCAGATCCTTGCGATCGACTTTCTGCCCGTGGCCGGCGGCCATGGCATTGGAAGTACGTGGCAGGTTGGCACCCTTGACGCCGGTGAAGGCGTATTTGACCAGACCGCTGCAATCCAGGCCTTTCTTCGGATTGGTGCCGCCCCAGCGATAGGGCGTACCGACGGCATCCATGGCCCGGCTGACAACAGTGTCGGTCGGTGCGGCAGGTTTGCCTTTCTTCGAGTCTTTATGGGCGGCAACGGTGGCGGCTGCAGCCTTCTTCGAATCCTTGCTGGCGACCTTGGCGGTGCCTTTTTTCGAACCCTTGTCAGCAACCACGGTAGTGGTGCCCTTTTTGGAGTCCTTGGCAGCGGCTGTGGCGGCTTTCTTCGACTCTTTGGTAGCGACCTTGGAGTTCGGCTTTTTCGAATCCTGGTGGGCTGCTGCGGCGGTTTCAGTCTTCTTTGCCGGTTCCTTGGCTTCAGCCTGGGTGTCGTGCTCGACAACTTTGCTGCCCCGATGTTTTGGCGCGGCGGTTACAGGCGTTGGTTCAGTCTCGGTGTTGGAAGCGGTGACAGGCGAAGAATGACTTTTCGCAGTGTGACCGTTAAAGCTCGCAGGAAGCTGTTGCTCACGATTGGTGGCATGGGCGGCCAGTGGCATAAATAGGCAGATGGTTAGCCATGTCTTGAAAAATGGACGCATTCGGCAGGGCTCTTTTTGGTCAGCGCGCAACTTTATAACAGCTTTTGGTGAATGTCTTACCCCTCAAATCAATAGTTTTACAGTCGCATCCTTTCGGATTCTGCGACAGACTGTCTCAAATTGTTACGCAATCCCTTTACCCACAAGGGTTTGAGGGCTGTCCGGGTGGTCAGTGCCATACGTCGGACAAAGTCACCAAAGTCACAAAATTTACGCACATTTTTTCTATGACTGTCAAAGAGGCTCGTTATGAACGGCTATCGTCAAGATGCCCCCCCGCAAAACACCCATAGCATGGTGCTTGGCTATCTATTGTGGATTCTCGGTTTCACCGGCGCCCATCGCTTTTATTTCGGCAAGCCGGTCACCGGCACTATCTGGTTTTTCACCCTCGGGCTGTTCGGCATCGGCTGGTTTATCGACCTGTTCCTGATCCCCGGCATGGACCGTGAGGCCGACATGCGCTTCAACAGCGGCGCGCTGGATTACAGCGTCGGCTGGCTGTTGCTGACGTTCCTCGGGGTCTTCGGAGTGCACCGCATGTACCAGGGCAAATGGATCAGCGGGATCATCTACCTGTTGACACTGGGCCTGGGCGGGTTTGGCGTGCTGTATGACTTCTGGACGCTGAATGACCAGATATCCATCAGGAATGCGCAGAGGGGCTGATTGCAAAATCCCCAAGGATTGAATGCTGTGAGAGCGAATTCAGTGGGGCGAATGGTGGGAGCGAATTCATTCGCGAAAGCGGTATTTCAATCGCCGCAAATGCGTTGAATGTACCGGCCTCTTCGCGAATGAATTCGCTCCCACTGAACTCACTCCCACATTCGCTCCTGCGTCGTTCCCACATCGTCCCCGCAGATTTCGTACCCACAAGGTGTGGTGCAGCCCTCAGGCGCTATGGCTGATCCGCCCATCCACCAATGTATAGCGCACCGCGCCGGGCAGGCAGTGGCCGATGAACGGGCAGTTCTCGCCACGCGACAGCCATGTCTCGCCAGCCACGGTCGATGCCGCCGGATCGAACAGCACGATATCCGCCGCCGCACCGGCATTAAGCTTACCGGCCGGCAGACGCAGCGCCGCGGCCGGGCCGCTGCTCAGGCGGGCAAGCAGGGTGGGCAGGTCGAGCAAACCATCCTCTACCAAGGTCATGGCCAACGGCAGCAGCAGTTCGACACTGCTGATGCCCGGCTCGGTCGCGGCGAACGGTGCCAGCTTGGCGTCGCGTTCGTGGGGCTGGTGGTGGCTGGAAATCGCCTGGATCACCCCGGACTTGACGGCGGCACGCAGGCCGTCGCGGTCGGCGCGGGTGCGTAGCGGCGGCTGCACGTGATAGAGGCTGGAGAAGTCGATCAGCGCCTCGTCAGTGAGGATCAACTGGTACAGCGCGACATCGGCGGTCACTGGCAGGCCGCGCGCCTGGGCTTCGGCGATCATCGCGGCGCCGCGGGCGCTGGTCAGTTGGCTGAAGTGGGCGCGCACGCCGCTCTGCTCGACCAGCAACAGGTCGCGGGCCAGCGCTACGGTTTCGGCGGTTTCCGGAATACCGGCGAGGCCAAGGAAAGCAGCGGTCGGGCCTTCATGGGCCAGGCCGCCTTCGGCCAGATCGTGGTCTTGAGAGTTGAAGATCACCGTCAGGTCAAAGGTCGCCGCATATTCCAGTGCCCGACACAGGGTGCGGGTGTTGTGGAAGGTCTTCAGGCCATTGCTGAAGGCCACGCAACCGGCATCGCGCAAGGCAACCAGCTCGGCCAGTTGCTCGCCGTCCAGGCCCTTGCTCAGGGCGCCAATCGGGAACACTTTGCTGTGCCCGGCTTCCCGGGCGCGGTCGAGGATCAGTTCTGCGACGGCCGAGGTGTCCAGTACCGGCTTGGTCCGGGGCGGGCAGCACAGGCTGGTCACGCCACCGGCTGCGGCGGCGCGGGTTTCGCTGGCGATGCTGCCTTTGCGGCTGTAGCCCGGCTCGCGCAGGGCGACGTTAAGGTCGACCAGGCCGGGAGCGGCGATCAGGCCGGTGGCGTCGATGGTGTCTACCGGAGTGAAATCGGCTGGAGCGGCGCCAATGGCGAGGATCTTGCCCGCCTCCAGATGTAGATCGGTAACTGTGTCCAGGCCGCTGGCCGGATCGATGACGCGAGCGCCGAGGATGCTGAGCTTCACTGGGCGTTCTCCTGTTCGAATTGTCGTTGTGCGGTCTGGCCGCTCATTGCCATGGACAGTACGGCCATGCGCACGGCAATGCCGTAGGTCACCTGATTGAGAATCACCGACTGGGCGCCATCGGCCACCGCCGACTCGATCTCTACGCCACGGTTGATCGGGCCCGGGTGCATGACGATAGCGTCGGGCTTGGCGCCAGCCAGGCGGGCGGTGGTCAGGCCGAACAGACGGTAGAACTCGCCCTCGCTCGGCAACAGGCCGCCCTGCATGCGTTCGCGTTGCAGGCGCAGCATGATCACCACGTCAACGTCCTTGAGGCCTTCCTTGAGGTCGGTGTAGACCTTCACGCCATACTGCTCGACGCCCACCGGCAGCAGGGTTTTTGGCCCGATGACGCGGATGTCCGGGCAACCCAGGGCCTTGAGGGCGATCATGTTGGAGCGCGCGACCCGCGAGTGCAGGATGTCGCCGACGATGGCCACCGAGAGGTTCTCGAAGCTGCCCTTGTGGCGGCGGATGGTCAGCATGTCGAGCATGCCCTGGGTCGGGTGCGCGTGGCGGCCGTCGCCGCCGTTGATGATGGCGACCTCCGGGCTGACGTGCTCGGCAATGAAGTGCGCCGCGCCGGAGTCGCTGTGGCGTACGACGAACATGTCGGCAGCCATGGCTTCCAGGTTGCGCAGGGTGTCGAACAGGGTCTCGCCCTTACTGGTCGAGGAGGTCGACACGTTGAGGGTAATGACGTCGGCCGACAGGCGCTGGGCCGCCAGTTCAAAGGTGGTGCGGGTGCGCGTGGAGTTCTCGAAGAACACATTGCACACGGTCCTGCCACGCAGCAGCGGGACCTTTTTCACCGCCCGGGCGCCGACTTCCAGGAAGGAATCAGCGGTGTCGAGGATTTCGGTCAGCAACTCTCGGGGCAGGCCGTCGAGAGAGAGGAAATGGCGCAGCTGACCTTGATGGTTGAGTTGCAGCGGGCGCTTGGCGTCGAGAGGCGTCATCGCAAAGGACTCTTAAAGGGCGGCGGAGGCGGTTGAAAGGTCTTGCAGTTCCAGGGCCAGGGGCGTAGGGCCGGTCAGTTTGACCCGCTCGTTCGGCGCCAGGGCCAGGGTGGCGCCGACTACATCCGGGCTGATCGGCAGTTCGCCGGCGTCCAGGTCCAGCAGGCAGACCAGGGTCACGCTGGCCGGGCGGCCATAGTCGAACAGCTCGTTGAGGGCGGCGCGGATGGTGCGGCCGCTCATCAGCACGTCGTCGATCAGCACCAGGTGCTGGCCTTCGATTTCGAACGGCAGCTCGGACGGGCGCACTTGAGGGTGCAGGCCGTTCTGGCTGAAGTCATCGCGGTAGAAGGAAACATCCAGGGTGCCCAGTGGCGACTGGCTGCCCAGCGCTTGCAGCAGCGCCTGCGCGACCCACACGCCACCGGTACGAATGCCGATGAAGCGAGGTTCGCTGATGCCGCGCTTGCCCAGGAGGGCGGTAAGGTCGGTCGCCATCTGGCTGATCAGTCCGGCGGGGTTGGGCAGGCTCATGGTTGCTCCTTGAAGGGCCGGGCGGCGTTTGACGTCGCCCGGGCTGAAACGGGAATCCGGGTATAGCAAAGCGATGCTTCAGTCACCGAACAGGTCGGTATTGGCTTCCAGCCAGCCCTGCAGCAGCAGTGCGGCGGCGATGGCGTCCACCGGGTTGTCGCGATAACTGCCGCGCTGGCCGCCCCTGGCCAGGCGTTCGCCCTTGGCCTCGAAGGTGGTCAGGCGTTCATCATGGGTGTACACGGGCAGGTTGAAGCGGCCATTGAGACGGCGCGAGAACTTTTCCGCGCGCTCACTCATTTCGCTGGGAGTGCCGTCCATATTCAGCGGCAGGCCGACGACGATGGCGTCGGGCTTCCACTCTTTGATCAGCGCTTCGATCTGGCTCCAGTCCGGCACGCCCTGCTGCGCCTTGAGCGTGCACAGTTCCCGGGCCTGGCCGGTAATGACCTGGCCGACCGCTACGCCGATCTGTTTGGTGCCGTAGTCGAATCCCAATAACAGGCGCAATCCGGCCATCAGGCGTGGCCCGCCTGACTGGTCAACAGGCTGAGATTCACGCCCAGGCGTGCAGCGGCGGCGTTGAGGCGCTGGTCGCTGTCCACGTCGAACAGGATTGCCGGGTCGAACGGGCAATTGAGCCAGGCATTGGCAGCCATTTCCGCCTCCAATTGCCCGGCATCCCAGCCGGCATAGCCGAGGGTGATCACATTTTGATCAGGGCCGTAGCCGTCGGCGATGGAAAACAGCACGTCCTGTGAAGTCGACAGGGAGATGCCGCCCAATTCCACCGTGGCCTGGAAGATCTGGCCGCTGGGGTGCAGGACAAAACCACGATCGGTCTGCACCGGGCCGCCGGTATGGATCGGAATGTGCTGGCAACGCACGGGTGGCTCCATTTCCGGTCGCAACTGCTCGAGGATATCGGCCAGCGACAGGCTTTGCGGGCGGTTGATGACCAAACCCATGGCGCCATTGGCGTTGTGCTCGACGATGTAGGTCAAGGTCTGGGCGAAGTTCTGGTCGTGCATGTGGGGCATGGCGATCAGGAACTGATGCTTGAAATAGCTTGGGGAGACGTTTTTCATGAGTCTTAGTGTGGCGCCGGTAAAGAAGGCTGACAACTTTTCACGTCATTTAATTACTGGAGAGCTTGTCGCCTTTGGAGAATTTCCAGGTGCGGATGATTTCCAGCCGGTCGATATCCGCCAGATCGCCGGTAAACGGCGCAAACGGCGCGGCCAGGCGCACGATGCGTTGCGCGGCCTGATCCAGCAGCGGTTGCCCGGAAGATTGCAGGACCAGCACCTCATACAGCGAGCCGTCGTGATTGATCGACACCAGCAGGCGCAGGTTGCCGTAGATCTGCTTGCGGCGGGCTTCGTCCGGGTAATTCAGGTTGCCGACCCGCTCGACTTTCTTGCGCCAGTCGTCCTTGTACCAGGCGCCCTTGTCGCGCATGGTCGAGGCGGCGTTGAGGCGGTGGATCTTCGGGCGTTTGGCGTAGAGCTGCTGCTCGGCGGACAGTTCGGCCTCGAGGCTGGCGATTTCCGCGCTCATCTGCGTGTTGTCGCTGGCCGGGGCTTCCTTGGCGCTGGGCTCGGGCTTGACCTCGTCACGCTTGGCCACGGCTTTCTGCGGCGAGCGGGCGCTGGTGGTGACGGCGGTCTTGGAGGCTTCCTGCTTTTCCACGGCCTTGGAAGTGGGCGGTGGCGTCACTTTATTGATCTGGGTGTCCTGGTAGGGCGCGACTTCCGTGGTCTTGAGGATTTCGGCCTTGTCCAGGGTGCCGCTGCCTTCCTGATTGTCCTGGGCGAGAAAATCCGCAGCGGCGGGCTTGTTCTCGCTTTTGAAGGTGGCGAGGGTGATTTCCAGGGTCTGGGTGATCTGCTCCGGTTTGACGTAGGTGAAACCCACGCCAAGGATGATGACCAAATGAATCATTGCCGCGATCAGCAGGGTATAGCCCAGCCGGTCAGGCGTGCGCCTGCGCGCATCAGCGAGTTCGGGGGGCAGATCGTTGGCGGCCAGGGAAGTCATGTGGCGGTTCAGCGTCTCGTCAGCCAGTCAGTGTGATGCGGCGGTGTTACAGGCTGCGCATGATAACGCAATGTGCGGTGAAGCTTTGTCATGGATCAGATGAAGCAGAGTGATGTGACTCAACTCGACGACGAATGAGGTGCCGTGGTGGTGTGTTGGGGAGTCAGTCTGACGTTCAAATATGGGCTGTAGGCCTGATACCGTACCAAAAAACCACCCTCATGGCGCCTACGAGATCTCATTCCCTTTCAGATAACAACAGTCAGTCAAGCGGGTGAGCGCTGGTGGTAGGAGCCAACTTGATGGCGAGAGGCTTAACGCGGTGGGCCAGATCTACGTAGCGCAACAGCTCCTCATTTTCGAGACACTTCCCTAGGCCTTTTGAGAATCCCCCTACAGAGCCATCCGTTGCTTTCGTTTAGCGTCCTTCACCTTGCCGTGACGGATACCGGTTTTCGGTTCCTGCATCACGAAGACCGCGCTCAACCAAAGAATCAGGATGATGGAAATGACAGCACCCTTGCACCCCGTTTACACCAACGAAGTCACCCCAGAGTATCTTCGCACGCTGGGCCGCTCGCCTTTTACAGAGCAGCAATTGGCTGGGTTCAGTGAAGAGTCCATGGAGCTTGTTCGTCAGCGACAGGCTTACTACGAGGCTCATCCGGCAATTGCTGTCTACCGAATGGCGACTGAGGGAAGTCAGACTCGTAATGGCGGGGTGATCCAGCAGGCGACATCAGCAATGGAAGCCATTTTGGATAATGGTCAGCGGGTGCGTGCCGCGCAGGTCGGCGATTACGTTATCTATGGTGATGGATTGGCGGCGCAAATCGTGACCGGTGCGGGCCGAGGCAATCGCAATATCGCCGTGGTCGGCAGCCGCCTCAGCAATGGCGACGAAATCATCAACACACCCTATGGCGGGGCTCTGCTGGTGGTACGCGAAGGCGTCCCGATGGCGGAAGATTTTCTGCCTGATGTCGAGGGCTGAGTCGATGATGCTCATGGGGTATTACATCAATCAAGGCGACAAAACCACGTGCGGTGGCCAGGTTCTGGACGGCGACCCGACCATCTCCTGGGATGGGCTGAGTCATGCACTTGAAGGTCACAGGGTCAGCTGCGGCAAGGACGGCAAGGTCTATAAGATCTGTGGTGGCGATCCGACCTTTACCAATATGGGCATAAAAGTGGCGGGTACGTTGGACAGCTTTAGCGGCTGCCCCTGCCGGGCGCAAATAATCCCCACAATACTGACCGCCACCTACAGCAGGGAAGTCAGCGCGCCGCTGCAAGCTAGTCGAGCCGCTGCTCAACCGGTGAGTCAGCCGGATACCCGGGCTGAATCAAATCCGCAGGTCGCTGGCCTGTCGCCTGAGTCGAAAAGCGCTACTTCTGCCACTTCCTCGGGCAGCTCATCCATCCCGACAAGGGCTTCGCTGACCCCCGAGCTGATCGCGGTCGCCGGCAGCCAGCATGACAGCGGTTCGGGCAATAAGATGATGTTCATCGCCCAGGCCGTGCGCGAACTGGCTGAATTCAAGCGCAGCAAACCCGACCTCAGCCGCACGTTGGTAGTGTTCACCCCGGCCTACAATGACGCCATGCTCAGCGCAGCACGCGCCTCTGCCGAAAACTACGGCGCCGGGTTTGTCGAGGTCACCACCGCAGAGGAGTTGATCGACTACCTGAACCAGGGCAAAAACCGCGAACGATCGCCCATCGAGCACCTGTGCTTGTTCAGCCATGGCATACCGCATCAGATTGCCTTCGGTTATGAACTGGCCGGGGGCTACCGGCTGGCCCTTAATGTACTGAATTACAGAGAAATCTCGCCCTCGGCTTTCTCCGGTGCGGCACGGCTGGACAGCTATGCCTGTCGCACCGGCATGGGCAACCGCTCCGAATATCCTGTCGAAGATGGCATTCAGTTTTTCCCGCAGACCAATGAAAGCCTGGCGCAGTTGCTGGCTGATCATTTGCGGATCAAGGTGCGGGCGTTTGTTCGGCGCTCGGATTACAAAAATACCTGGGGGTCGTTTAGAGATCGGCAGCGGAGTAAGTCGTGTCAGGCTAATGGTAGTGCGGTGCCACACGAGGCGTGGTGTAAGCAGTGGAAGGAGTTGGAAATCGAGCGTGAGAAGTACGATGAAAGCAAAAAATTCACCTATCAGTCAGCAGGTGCGATCAAGCCTGTGATTTCAGGCGATACACCCGTCGGTGCGCCGGGAGGTCACCTTGAGTTTCTACCGAAGTAAGAGTTTATGGGTTGCAATAATCATGTTCTCGCCGTTACTGCTGGTCGCGGCTCACTACGGATTAAAGATGATGACAAGTGTATATAAGCGGGGTCTTGGCAATGGTGTAGTCGTTTACGCCGACGATTTTGTGAGGTCGGGTAAGTGGGTGTTCGACTGCAGCAACTCTCGCCTGATCAGCCGTCAGCCACTGGCAGCTCCTATAGCGGAGCTTCAAGAGTACGGCAGACTATTTATTGATGATATGTACTATCTTGGCGATGTCGATAGAAAACAGGCCAAGGAAGCGATCAGATCAATAACAGGAATTGAGGGGTGGTACAAAAAGCTACATTATCGCTACTCCCGCCTGAGTGAGAATAGCAATCTAAATTTACATATATTTGATTTGTTCGCCAGGCATGATGGTCGGCCATGGGCATTGAAAGTTTGGTATTGGCTTGATAGTGGAAACGGACCGAGATTCGATATAAGCGCCGAGCCCTACGACCCCGAAACCTATATGGATCATGCAAGATCACTGCAGGCTGCCGCCAAGAGTTGTCCTGTTCCGCAGTGAGTCGTCGGACTCAGCGCCATACAGCCGGATGGCTCGGTAGACGAGCCGTTCATGGCCCAACTGCTGACGGCGCTCATCAGCTCATTCTCAGGGGCTATCTGCTTGTGATTTCAGGCGATACGTCCGTTGGTGTGCGGGGAGGTCATCTTGAGTTTCTACCAAAATAAGAATTTTTGGGCTGCAATAATTATTTTTTTGCCGTTACTGATGGTTGCGGTTTACTACGGTTTAGGAATAATAACGAGTATATACAAGACAGACTTTGGTAACGGCGTGGTGATCTATGCCGACGATTATGTTAAGACCGGGAATTGGGTGTTCTACTGCAATAAATCGCGCCTTATAAGCCGTCAGCCGCTGCCTGCACCAATAGCGCAGCTTGAGGCGTCGGACACGCTAAATATTGGAGGTATGTACCTTTCGAAAGATACAGAAAAAAATCAGGCAGTCGAGGCCATCAGAGCATTAGTGGAAGTAGCCGGCTGGTACAATAAGCTAAATTATCGTTACTCTATATTGGGTGAGTACAGCTATATTGAGGTCCATGTCTTTGGTTTTCTTGGCCGCCACAACGGTCGGTCTTGGGCATTGAAAGTCTCGCAGTTACTTAATGATAGAAGTAAATCCAGCTTCAAAATAATCGCCGAACCTTACGACCCTGAAACGTATATGGATCACTCCAAGATGCTTCAAGTCGCCGCCAAGAGCTGCACTGTTCCTCAATGAAGGCGTCCATTCTCGCCTACACCGACGCCATGCTCAGCGCAGCACGCGCCTCTGCCGAAAACTACGGCGCCGGGTTTGTCGAGGTCACCACCGCAGATGAGTTGATCGACTACCTGAACCAGGGCAAAAACCGCGAACGATCGCCCATCGAGCACCTGTCCCTGTTCAGCCATGGCATACCGCATCAGATTGCCTTCGGTTATGAGCTGGCCGGGGGCTATCGGCTGGCCCTTAATGTACTGAATTACAGAGAAATCTCGCCCTCGGCTTTCTCCAGTACGGCACGGCTGGACAGCTATGCCTGTCGCACCGGCATGGGCAACCGCTCCGAATATCCTGTCGAAGATGGCATTCAGTTTTTCCCGCAGACCAATGAAAGTCTGGCGCAGTTGCTGGCTGATCATTTGCGGATCAAGGTGAGGGCGTTTGTTCGGCGTTCGGATTACAAGAATACCTGGGGGTCGTTTAGAGATCGGCAGCGGAGTAAGTCATGTAAGGTTAATGGTAGTGCGGTGCCACACGAGGCGTGGTGTAAGAGATGGAAAGAGTTGGAAAGCGAGCGTGAGAAGTACAATGCCAGCTTAAAATTCACCTACCAGTCTGCAGGAGCGACCAAGCCTGTGATTTCAGGCGATACACCCGTCGGTGCGCCGGGAGGTCAACTTGAGTTTCTACCGAAGTAAAATTTTATGGGCCGCAATAATCATGTTCTCGCCGCTACTGCTGGTCACGGTTCAGTATGGATTAAAGATAATGACAAGTGTCTACAAGCAAGACTACGGAAACGGTGTAGTCGTTTACGCCGACGATTTTGTAAAATCAGGTAAGTGGGTGTTCGACTGCAGTAACTCTCGTCTGATCAGCCGTCAGCCGCTACCAATTCCTCTAGCCGAACTTGAGGAGTCAGGCAGGCTGGATATCGATGACATGTACTACCTTAATGCGACCGATAGAAAGCAAGCAAAGGTGGCGATCAGGGCGATAACGGGGATCGAAGACTGGTACAAAAAACTACGTTACCGTTACTCCCATCTGAGTGAAAACAGCGATCTGAATTTACATATATTTGACTTGCTGGCCAGGCATGATGGTCGGCCATGGGCCTTGAGTGTTTGGTATTGGCTTGATAGCGGAAGCGGACCGAGATTCGATATAAGCGCCGAGCCCTACGACCCCGAAACCTATATGGATTATGCCAGGTCATTGCAGGCTGCCGCCAAAAGCTGTCCCGTTCCGCAGTGAATCGTCGGACTCAGCGCCATACAGCCGGATGGCTCGGTAGACAAGCCGTTCATGGCCCAACTGCTGGCGGCGCTCATCAGCTCATTCTCAGGGGCTATCTGCTTGTGATTTCGGGCGATACACCCCTTGGTGTTTGGGGAGGTCACCTTGAGTTTCTACCGAAGTAAGAATTCATGGGCCGCAATAATCATGCTCTCGCCGTTACTGCTAGTCGCAGCTCATTACGGATTAAAGACAATGACAAGCATCTATAAGCAAGACTATGGCAATGGTGTAGTCGTTTACGCCGACGATTTTGTGAAAACGGGTAAATGGGTCTTCGACTGCAGCAACTCTCGCCTGGTCAGTCGTCAACCACTGGTAGCACCCTTCGTCGAACTTGAGGAGTCTGGCGAACTGGCTATCGGTAGAATGTTCTATCTGAGCGATGCCGAAGAAGCGCAGGCAAGGTTAGCGATCAAGGCGATAACAGGGATCGAAGGTTGGTACAAAAAACTTTATTATCGCTTCTCCTATATAGGTGAAGATAACAATCTGAGTTTACACGCCTTTGATTTGCTGACCTGGCATGAAGGTCGGCGATGGGCGTTAAATGTTGATCAGTGGCTTGATAGCGAAAACAGATCCAGCTTCAAGATAATTGCCGAGCCGTACGATCCCGAAACCTATATGGATTACGCCAAGTCACTCCAGGCTGCCGCCAAGAGTTGCCCTGCTCCGCAATAATAATATTGACGCACTATGATCGATTGAAAAATAGTAGAAAGTCGGCGTTACCATTCTTTGTTATGACATCGAAGCGCACCAGCGTCTCGTCAGCCAGTCAGTCAGTCAGCGTGATGCGGCGGTGTTACAGGCGGCGCATGATTGTTGGAGCGAGGCTTGCCCGCGAATCGGGTGGCGCAGTGTTTCAGATACACCACGTCATCGCTCTTCGCGGGCAAGCCTCGCTCCAACGGCCCTGTTTAACCGCGGGCTGCCAGCTTCTTCTCGATCACATCCATCAACATGCCGCCGATATTGGTGCCAAAGGCATTATCGATTTCGCGGATACAGGTCGGGCTGGTGACGTTGATTTCGGTCAGGTGCTCGCCGATCACGTCGAGGCCGACGAACAGCAGGCCTTTTTCGCGCAGGGTCGGGCCGATTTCGGCGGCGATCCAGCGGTCGTGGGCGGTCAGCGGGCGGGCTTCGCCGCGGCCACCGGCGGCCAGGTTGCCACGGGTTTCACCGGCTGCCGGGATACGCGCCAGGCAATACGGCACGGGTTCGCCATCGACCATCAGGATGCGTTTGTCGCCATCCTTGATCGCCGGCAGGTAACCCTGGGCCATGATTTGCTGGGTGCCGTGGGCAGTCAGGGTTTCCAGGATTACCGACAGGTTCGGATCGCCGACGCGATGACGGAAGATCGAGGCGCCGCCCATGCCGTCCAGCGGCTTGAGGATGACGTCACCGTGCTGCTCGGCGAACTGGCGAATGATGTCCGCGCGGCGGCTGACCAGGGTCGGCGGCGTGCACTGCGGGAATAGCGTGGCGAACAGCTTTTCGTTGCAGTCGCGCAGGCTCTGGGGCCTGTTGACCACCAGTACGCCAGCGGTTTCGGCCTGTTCCAGCAGGTAGGTGGTGTAGACGAATTCCATGTCGAACGGCGGATCCTTGCGCATCAGGATCACGTCCAGATCGGCGAGGTTGGCGTCGATTTCGTCTTCCAGTTCGAACCACTTGGCCGGATCGGCGAACACCTTGAGCGGCTGCATCCGCGCCCGGGCCTGGCCCTCAGCCTGATACAGATCGTGCTGTTCCATGTAGAACAACGACCAGCCGCGTTCCTGGGCGGCCAAGAGCATGGCCAGCGAGCTGTCCTTTTTATAGGAGATGCGCTCAATGGGGTCCATGACAATCCCTAAGCGAACGCTCATGGGCAATATCCTCTGATCGGTAGGGGCCATTGGCGGCCCGAAAACAGGCGTCAGGGTGGCGCTCCGCTTGTCCGGGGTCAAGGGGCAGGCACACCTCTCAGGGCTTTATGGATTGAGTCTGGAGAGTGTGCTAAAAAGGCTCGGCGTCCGACCCGACCCCGGCCTTTGCCTTTATATGGGCAGGCAGGCGGCAGGCGACGGGCCTCCTGTGCCGCGCACGACGCGCCAGACAGTCGCTGCGGCGACGGAAGAGCAGACATGGAACAGCACGCCACAGCCTTGAAAGTCATGATCATCGATGACTCCCGGACCATTCGCCGTACGGCCGAGACGTTGCTCAAGAACGCCGGCTGCGAAGTCATCACTGCGGTGGATGGTTTCGATGCCCTGGCCAAGATTGCCGATAATCATCCGCGTATCATCTTCGTCGACATCATGATGCCGCGCCTGGATGGCTATCAGACCTGCGCGCTGATCAAGAACAACCGGGCGTTCAAGTCCACGCCCGTGATCATGCTGTCGTCCAAGGACGGCCTGTTCGACAAGGCCAAGGGGCGGATCGTGGGCTCCGACCAGTTTTTGACCAAGCCTTTCAGCAAGGAAGAGCTGCTCAGCGCGATCAAGGCTCATGTGCCCGGATTCGTTGCAGTGGAACAACACATACCCTGATGCCTGCGATGTGATATCGCGGGCATTCACTCCG
Source organism: Pseudomonas sp. JUb42 (assembly GCF_024807945.1). Classification (GTDB taxonomy): domain Bacteria; phylum Pseudomonadota; class Gammaproteobacteria; order Pseudomonadales; family Pseudomonadaceae; genus Aquipseudomonas. Next base: position 107,070 of record NZ_JANUFD010000007.1, read on the forward strand.
TTATGGGGAACAACATGGCTCGAATACTGATCGTCGACGATTCGCCGACTGAAATGTACAAACTGACCGGCATGCTGGAGCGCAACGGCCATGAGGTGCTCAAGGCTGAAAACGGCGCCGACGGCGTGGCCCTGGCCCGTCAGGAAAACCCCGACGCGGTACTGATGGATATCGTCATGCCCGGCCTCAATGGCTTCCAGGCTACGCGCCAGTTGACCAAGGACCCTGCCACTGCCGGGATCCCGGTGATCATGATCACCACCAAGGATCAGGAAACCGACAAGGTCTGGGGCAAGCGCCAGGGTGCTCGCGACTATCTGACCAAGCCGGTGACCGAAGACCTGCTGATCCAGACCCTGAACGCGGTACTGGCCGGCTAAGGCCGGATTGCCATGGCTGAGTCACAGACCGCGTTTCAGCTGCTGCTCGATATCGACCAGCGCTGCCGCTCCCTCGCCGCCGGCTTACCCTCCCAGGAAACCCGGCAGCAGGACTGGAGCGGTATCGGCTTTCGCATGGGCGGTCGCTGTTTCGTCGCGCCCATGGGCGAAATCGGTGAAATTCTCCACGAGCCGCGTTACGCCGTCCTGCCGGGGGTCAAGCCGTGGATCAAGGGCGTAGCCAACCTGCGCGGGCGTTTGCTGCCGATCATGGACCTGTGCGCCTTCTTCGGTCATGAATTGTCACCTGTGCGCAAACAACGCCGGGTACTGGTGGTCGAACACCAGGATGTATTCGCCGGGCTGGTTGTCGATGAGGTTCTCGGCATGCAGCATTTCAATCAACGCGCCCTGATGGCTGAGGCCCTGGGCGGTTGCGAAGACAAGCTTTCGCCCTTTATCCAGGGCCAGTTCCTGCGCGAGGAGGCCTGGCTGATTTTCAGTCCGCGCCTGTTGGCGCAGTGTCCGCAGTTCATGGACGTGGCGTTGTAGGGCACGGGCAAGTCGACAGAGGCTTTGGGTTATGGACGCAAAACAGCAGTTGGTCCAGGCGGGGGCCTGATTAATGAGCAAGCCAGGCAAGTCGTTGGAAGGTGCACGCAGTCGCTCGCAGATTGTCGTGCTGTTCATCGCGTTGATCATTTTCATCATGCTGCTGTTCGTCAACTTCGCCTACCTGAGCACGCAGTCGAACTACGACAAGCAATATATCGGGCATGCCGGCGAGCTGCGCGTGCTGTCCCAACGCATCGCCAAGAACGCCACCGAGGCCGCTGCCGGCAAGGCCCAGGCGTTTCGCCTGCTGACCGACGCGCGCAATGATTTCGACCTGCGCTGGGGCTACTTGAACAAGGGCGACAAATCCACCGGCCTGCCTGCGGCCCCGGTGGCGGTGCGCGATGAGTTGAAAGCGGTGCAGAACGACTGGGAAACCCTGCGCAAAAGCACCGACGTGATCCTCGCCAGCGAACAGACGGTGTTATCGCTGCATCAGGTGGCCGCGACCCTGGCCGAAACCATTCCGCAATTGCAGGTCGAGTACGAGAAAGTCGTCGACATCCTCCTGCAGAACAAAGCCCCGGCCAGTCAGGTCGCGGTGGCTCAGCGCCAATCCCTTTTGGCCGAGCGGATTCTCGGCTCAGTGAATACCGTGCTGTCCGGCGACGAAACCGCCGTGCAGGCCGCCGATGCCTTTGGCCGCGATGCCAGCCAGTTCGGCCGGGTGCTCAACGGTATGCTCGAAGGCAACGCGACCATGAAGATCACTCAGGTCGAAGACCGCGACGCCAGGGCACGTCTCGCGGAAATTTCCGAGCTGTTCGAGTTCGTTTCCGGCTCGGTCGATGAAATCCTCGAAACCTCCCCTGAGCTGTTCCAGGTGCGCGAGGCGGCGGGCAAGATTTTCAACACTTCCCAGAGCCTGCTCGATCAGGCTTCCGTGCTGACCAACGATCTGGAACACCTGGCCAATGGCCGTTCCACCAACACCTATGGCGGCTACATCCTCGGCTTGCTGGCGCTGATGTCGATCATCCTGATTGGCTTGGTGATGGTCCGCGAGACCAATCGCCAGCTGCGCGAAACCGCAGAGAAAAGCGAGCGCAACCAGACCGCGATCATGCGTCTGCTGGATGAAATCGAGAATCTCGCCGACGGCGACCTGACCGTGGCTGCCTCGGTGACCGAGGACTTTACCGGCGCGATTGCCGACTCGATCAACTACTCCATCGACCAACTTCGCGAGCTGGTAGCGACCATTAACCTGACCGCTGAACAGGTGGCGTCGGCGGTGGCGGACTCCCAGACCACGGCCATGGAACTGGCTGCTGCATCCCGCCATCAGGCCCTGCAGATCAGCGCCGCTTCAGATGCGATCAACGACATGGCCCAGTCCATCGACCAGGTATCGGCCAACGCTTCCGAGTCCTCGGCGGTGGCAGAACGTTCGGTGACCATTGCCAATAAGGGCAACGAGGTGGTGCATAACACCATCAACGGCATGGACAACATTCGCGAACAGATTCAGGACACGTCCAAGCGGATCAAGCGTCTGGGCGAGTCTTCTCAGGAAATTGGCGATATTGTCAGCCTGATCGACGACATAGCCGACCAGACCAATATCCTCGCCCTGAACGCGGCGATCCAGGCCTCCATGGCTGGCGATGCCGGGCGTGGCTTTGCCGTGGTAGCCGACGAGGTTCAGCGTTTGGCCGAGCGTTCGTCCTCGGCCACCAAACAGATCGAGACGTTGGTGCGGGCTATTCAGAACGACACCAACGAAGCCGTCATCTCCATGGAGCAGACCACCAGTGAAGTGGTGCGCGGTGCCCGTCTGGCCCAGGATGCCGGGGTGGCGCTGGAAGAGATCGAGGGGGTTTCACGGGTTCTCGCCGAGCTGATCGAAAGTATCACTGACGCCGCCCGGCAGCAGGCGTCGTCGGCGGGGCAGATTTCCCAGACCATGCTGGTGATCCAGCAGACCACCACGCAGACCACCTCGGGCACCACCGCCACCGCCGAAAGCATCGGTAACCTGGCGAAAATGGCCAGCGAGATGCGTCGTTCGGTCTCCGGGTTTACCTTGCCGCCGTCGAAAGGCCGGGCGTGATGTGCAAAAAATGAACAATCTGACGACACGTCATTCGGTACGACATCATGGCTGACCGGCATGACTATGTGGCCCTGGAATGGGTCAAGGGCGAAATCGCCGATACCCTCAAGCAGGCCCGCCATGCGCTTGAGGTGTTCGTCGACACCACGGATGCGTCGGCGCTCGGTGAGTGTCTGGACTGCGTGCATCAGGTTCACGGCAGCCTGCAAATGGTCGAATTCTACGGCGCGGCCCTGCTCGCCGAAGAGATCGAACAGCTGGCCCTGGCCTTGCAGCAAGGCCGCGTTGCCCAGCGCACCGAAAGCATTCAACTGTTGCTCCAGGCCCTGAGCCAACTGCCGATCTATCTCGACCGCGTGCATTCTGCGCGCCGCGACCTGCCCCTGGTGGTGTTGCCGCTGCTCAACGACCTGCGCAGCGCCCGGGGCGAAAGCCTGCTCTCGGAAACCAGCCTGTTCGCGCCGCAACTGGCGGTGCTCCCGGAACTGGACGAAGCCGCCCTGGCCGAACGCGACACCCCGGAACTGCCCGCCTTGCTGCGCAAGCTGCGCCAGACCCTGCAAGCTGCACTGGTCGGCCTGATGCGCGAGCAGGATGTGCAGACGCAGCTTGGCCTGATGGACAAGGTGTTCTCGCGCCTTGAACTGCTTTGCGAAGACGCGCCGCTCGGGCCGCTCTGGCGGATCGCCTCGGCACTGGTCGAGACCATGGTCAACGGCAACTTCACCAACAGCCCGGCGCTGCGCAGCCTGTTCAAGGATGCCGACAAGGAACTCAAGCGCTTGCTGGAACAGGGCATCGAAGGGATCAATCAGCCGGCGCCGGATGAGCTGCTCAAAAGCCTGCTGTTCTATATCGCCAAGTCCGACAGCCAAGCGCCGAAGATGCTCGACCTCAAGGATCAGTACGCCCTCGCCGAGGCCTTGCCGGACAGCGCCCTGGTCAACGAAGAACGCGCGCGCATGGCCGGGCCGGATCGCGATGCCATGCGCTCGGTGATCGTGGCGTTGTGCGAAGAGCTGGTGCGGGTCAAGGAACGCCTGGACGTGTTTGTTCGTGGCGACCGCCAGCACGTCAGCGAACTCAATGCCTTGCTGCCGCCGCTTCGGCAGATCGCCGATACCCTGGCCGTGCTGGGTTTTGGCCAGCCGCGCAAAGTCATCATCGACCAGTTGAGCGTGGTTCAGGGGCTGGCTCAGGGCCAGCGTGAACCCAGTGACGCCGCCTTGATGGACGTCGCCGGGGCGCTGCTCTATGTCGAAGCCACTCTGGCGGGCATGGCCGGTACGGTCGAGCAGGCCAGCCGCGAAGAAAGCCGCCTGCCCACGACCGATCTGACGCAAATTCACCAGTTGGTGATTGGCGAGGCCCGGGTGGTGCTGCAACAGGCCAAGGACGTGATCGTCGACTACATCGACGGCGAGTGGGATCGGGCGCGCCTGGAGCCGCTGTCGGCTTTGTTGGTGCAAGTGCGTGGCGCCCTGGCGATGATCCCCCTGGCGCGGGCGTCTGGCTTGTTGTCGTCGTGCAATGACTACATTCGCGAACACCTGCTGGTGGACGAAACCCGTCCTTCGTGGACCCAGCTCGACAGCCTGGCCGACGCGCTGACCGGGGTTGAGTACTACCTCGAACGCATGGGCGAGGACCACGAAGCGCCGGGCGACCAGATTCTCGACATGGCTCAGGAAAGCCTCGCCCGCCTTGGCTACACGCCGACGCCCAACGCCATGGAAGTGCCGTTGCTCGACGAGGTGATCAGCCACGAAGAACTGCACGAGTTGCAGGAACGCCAGGCCCTGGTCAGCCCGACCCAGACTATCGCCGAAGTCCTCGCCAGCCCGGTCTCGGCGGTCAACCCGCCAGCGCGGCATATGCCCGCCAGCCTGCTGCCACCGCCCGCCGATGAAGACGGCGTGGATGAAGAGTTGTGCGAGGTCTTCCTCGAAGAGGCCGACGAAGTGCTTGCGGTGTTGCGTCGTGCGATTCCGCGCTGGTGTGTCGATACCACCGATACCCAGGCCCTGACCGAAGTACGCCGGGCCTTCCACACCCTCAAGGGCAGCGGCCGGATGGTGCGGGCACTGATTCTCGGCGAGCTGGCCTGGTCGGTGGAAAACCTGCTCAACCGCGTGCTGGAGCGCAGCGTCGAGCCTTCGATCCATGTGCAACGCCTGCTCAACGACATTCTGGCGCTGCTGCCGGAGGTGCTTCAGGATTTCGCCCGCCGCGCCCAACGCCAGCGCGATGATGTCGATGTCCTGGCAGCCCGCGCTCATGCGCTGGCCAAAGGTATCGTGCTGCCGGACGTAGTCATCGCCGCCCCGGCCGACGAAGCGCTGGACCCGCAACTGCTGGAGATCTTCCGTCAGGAAGCCCTCGGCCACCTGGAAAACCTGCAGCGCTTTCTGGAAAGTGCACGCAGCGACACGTCGCCAGCCATCACGGACGACTTGTTGCGCGCCCTGCACACCCTGAAGGGCAGCGCCTATATGGCCGGGGTGCAGCCGATCGCCGAACTGGCCAGCCCGCTGGATCAACTGGTGCGCGAATTCAAGGCTCACCTGATCCCGCTGGAAGTGGCCGATATCAACCTGCTGCGCTCGGCCGAAGCGTTGTTCCACAAGGGCCTGGAGCAACTGGACAGCACGCCGCTGCAAGCCATCCCCGGTGCCGCCAAGGTCATCGAAAGCGCCCAGAGCCTGCTGCAACAGCGTCTCGCCGCAGCGCTCAGCGCCAGCAATAACGGCCTGCGCATCAAGCCCAATCCACACCTGATCGCGGGCTTTCTCGCTGAAGGCATGGACATTCTGCTCGACGCCGAAAGCCTGTTGCAGCGCTGGCGCCAGCATCCGGGCGAGCGGCTGGAACTGAGCGCGCTGCTGGACGAGCTGACCACCCTGGGTCATGGCGCGCATCTGGCCGATCTGTCTCAGGTCGATGAGCTGTGCGAAGCCTTGCTCGACCTGTATGGCGCCGTCGAAGAAAGCAGTCTGGTCGTCAGCGAGCGCTTCTTCGATGAGGCCGAGCAGGCCCATGAAGCGTTGATCAATATGCTTGATCAGGTGGCCGCCGGGCAGGCGGTCGAGCCGCGGCCGGAGCGGGTCAGCGCGTTGCGCGAGCTGCTCGATGAAGCCCTGGACCCAGCAGCCATGGGCCTGATCAAGAGCGAGGGTGGGCGCACGAGCATTACCGAGCTCGGCAGCGTCACTGAAGCGGTTGCCGGTGCGGCGGATCTGGATGACGAGATCGTCGAGATTTTTCTCGAAGAAGCCGTGGATATCCTCGACAGCGCCAACCAGGCCTTGCAGCGCTGGCTGACCGACCCTGAAAACCCGGCACCGCTGTCTTCGCTGCAACGCGACCTGCACACCCTCAAGGGTGGCGCGCGAATGGCCGAAATCAGCGAAATCGGCAATCTTGGTCATGAGCTCGAACACCTCTACGAAAGCCTGATCGACCGCCGTTGCAGCTATTCGCCGGCGCTGGCCGAGCTGTTGCAGAACAGTCATGACCAATTGGCATTGATGCTGGAGCAGTTGCAAAGGCATCAGCCGTTCGCCGATCCGCAGCCATTGATCGAGGCGATCCAGCAGTTCCGTACGGCTGGCAATGCGCTTGAAGGCGTGAGCAGCGATGTCACTGCACCTGTCGAGACTGCCGAAACCGTCACGGAAGAGCGCGACCCCGAGCTGCTGGAGATTTTTCTCGAAGAAGGGTTCGATATCAGCGAAAGCTCAGGGGCCGCCCTTGAGCGCTGGCAGGCCGACCCGCAAAACACTCTGGAAGTGGAAAACCTGCTGCGCGACCTGCACACCCTCAAGGGCGGTGCGCGGATGGTTGAAATTGCGCCCATCGGCGATCTGGCCCACGAGCTTGAATCGCTCTATGAAGGTGTCTCGGCCGGCCAGTTGCAGGCCAGCCCGATGATGTTCAGCCTGCTGCAAAGCGGCCATGACCTGCTCGCCGACATGCTCGATGCGGTGCGTGAGCAGAAGCCGCTGCCCAGTGCCGCGCTGCTGATCGACAGTATCCGCCGTGTGGCTGCTGCCAACGGCAGCGCCGATAGCACGCCGAAACCCTTTGCCGCCCCCGTCGCGCAGCCTGTTGCGGGCGACGCGGAGGGCGAGCGGGCGGCGCCGGAAATGGTCAAGGTCGATGGCGGGCAACTGGAAAACCTGGTCAACCTGGCCGGGGAAACTTCGATTTTCCGTGGCCGCATCGAACAGCAGGTCAGCGATTTCAGCGCCACGCTGACGGAAGTGGAAACCACCATCGAGCGTATGCGCGACCAGTTGCGCCGTCTGGATGTCGAGACCCAGGGCCGGGCTCACGGCAGCGACTCGACTCAGGCCGAGCGCCTTGGCTACGAAGAATTCGATCCGCTGGAAATGGACCGTCACTCGCAATTGCAGCAACTGTCACGGGCGTTGTTCGAGTCCGCCTCCGACCTGCTGGACCTCAAGGAAACCCTCGCCGCCCGCGCCCACGACGCGGAAAACCTGCTGATGCTGCAAGCCAGGGTCAACACCCAGTTGCAGGAAGGCCTGATGCGTACGCGCATGGTGCCGTTCGAACGCATGGTGCCCAGGCTGCGCCGGGTGGTGCGTCAGGTGGCCGGTGAGCTGGGCAAGAAAGTCCGTTTCGATGTGCTCAACGCCGAAGGCGAGATGGACCGCAACGTGCTGGAACGCATGGTCGCGCCGTTGGAGCATATGCTGCGCAATGCCGTCGATCACGGTCTGGAGAGCAGCGAGAAGCGCTTGGCCGCAGGCAAGCCGGAAAGCGGCCATATCACCCTGAGCCTGACCCATGAAGGCGGTGACATCGTCATTGAAATGAGCGACGACGGCGCCGGGGTCGATCTGGCCGCTGTACGCCGCAAGGCCATCAAGCGCGGTCTGATCGACGCCAACAACGAGCTGAGCGACTACGACGTTCTGCAATTCATTCTTCAGGCCGGATTTTCCACCGCCGAGACCATCACCCAGATCTCCGGGCGCGGCGTCGGCATGGACGTGGTGCATGCCGAAATCAAGGAACTGGGCGGCAACATGGTCATCGATTCGGTGGCCGGCAAGGGCGTGCGTTTCCGCATTCGCTTGCCGTATTCGGTGTCGGTCAACCGGGCGTTGATGGTGCAGTGCGGTGAGGAACAGTATGCCGTGCCGCTGAACACCATCGAAGGCATCGTGCGGGTCATGCCCGGCGAACTGGAAGCCTGTTACCAAACCAACCCGCCGTGCTACCAGTACGGCGGGCGCAGTTATGAATTGCGCTATCTGGGCGAACTGCTCAATAACGGCCTGCGTCCACGCCTGATCGGCCAGTCGCAGCCCGTGCCGGTGCTGTTGGTGCATCTGCATGAGCAGTGGGTTGCGGTGCAGGTCGATAGTCTCGCCGGTTCCCGGGAGATTGTGGTCAAGAGCCTGGGGCCGCAGTTCGCCGCCGTGCAGGGCATTACCGGCGCGACCATCCTCGGCGACGGCCATGTGGTGCTGATCCTTGATCTGCCGGGGCATATCCGCGCCATGCAGGGGCGTATCTTCAGTCGCCAGCAGGTGTTCCCCGATGCCGAGCCGGTGCGCCCGTTGCTGATCATGGTGGTGGACGACTCGGTGACCGTGCGCAAGGTCACCAGCCGTCTGCTAGAGCGTCACGGCATGAACGTACTGACGGCCAAGGACGGTGTGGACGCCATGGCGTTGCTGCAGGAACACACCCCCGACGTGATGCTGCTGGATATCGAAATGCCACGCATGGACGGCTTCGAAGTGGCCAGTCAGATCCGCCACGACGAACGCCTCAAGGATCTGCCGATCATCATGATCACCTCACGCTCCGGGCAGAAACACCGCGACCGGGCCATGGCCATCGGCGTCAACGACTACCTGAGCAAGCCGTATCAGGAGTCGGTGCTGCTGGAGAGCATCATTACCCACTGGAGTCAGGTGAATGTCTGAGAGCAGCTTCCAATCCAGCCGCCTCACCACCCTGACCGGCCTGCTGCTGCCCCTGAGCGACCGCTATCTGCTGTTGCCCAATGTCGCGGTTGCCGAACTGATCGATTATCAGGACAGCACGCCGGAAGAGGGCGCGCCGGAATGGTTTCTCGGGCCGATCAGCTGGCGCCAGTTGACCCTGCCGCTGCTCAGCTTCGAAGCCGCCTGCGGTGGCCGCACCAAGGTCGGCGGTCGCGCACGTATCGTGGTACTCAACGCTTTGGGCGGGCGCAACGAGCTGAAGTTCATTGCCTTGCTGACGCAAGGGATTCCCCGCTCCTGCAAGCTCGACAGCCAGCTCAGCTACGTCGACGTGCCCCTGACCGAACTCGAATTGGCTGCCGTGCAAGTGGGCGAGACCGTGGCCCGGGTACCTGACCTGATCGGGCTGGAGCAGTGGTTGGTGGATGCCGGGTTGATGCATCCCGCTGCTTGAACTGAAATACGATCCCTGTAGGCGCTGCGCAATATTGTGGGACCGGCTTTAGCCGGGAATAGGCCGATACAGCCGATGCCTATTCATGGCCTGGAATATCGCCTTCCCGGCTAAAGCCGGTCCCACATGGGTTCTGGACACAAAAAAAGTGACGAATCTGAAGGACCGCTCTCTTTCTATTGAGTGAAATTTCCTAAACAATCCCGGCCGCTTGTGCTCGTCGAATTCCGTCTCTAGTCTGCTCCGCGCCACTGTAAATCAGTGGCCGGGTGTGGAAACCCGTACCACAGATTCGATGAGCTCCATGCAGCTACTTGCCTTCGGGCAGGTGCTTTATGGCAGCTATGTTCGGGCAGACTTCGGTCTGGCCGAGGGATCCGTGGCTCGGTTTTCCACCCCGTTCATAGCTGCCACCTCTATAACCGTGTGGAAACGGTGACAGAGATGGCTCCAGTAGCCCACGGAGATACACCATGATTAAAAAGCTCGTCCCCGATCCACCCCACACCACCGAAGAAGCTCTGCTTCGTATCTTCGACCTGCTGCGCAGCGCTGCGGCGGTGATGTATGAATCCGGCGATCAACAAAGCGGCACCAACCGCCACCTGGCGTTTGCGGCGTTGTACCTGGTCGATATGGCCAAGGCAGTGGCGGATCATCAGATCCAGTCGCTACATGAGCAACGCACGGCCTAAACGCTAAACCTTGGGACCCTTGTGGGACCGAATTCTTTGGGAGCAAATTGTGGGAGCGAATTCATTCGCGAAGGCGGTGTTTCAGACTCCGTATAGGCGTCGGATGCACCGGCCTATTCGCGAATGAATTCGCTCCCACAGGATTTACTCTCGCCCCCTGCCAAGTGTTTGCTGCGAGACAGCACCGTGCCAGAACCATTACTCCAACCGTAACGATCACGCACGCTGCTTGATTGATGCCCGACCCCCTTCGCTCCTAAGGTGACCCACGACCGCAAAACTCGTGGAGCGAGCATGACAACCATAACCAACCTGGACCCACGCTGGTCCCGTCGTCGCACTGAGAAGCTGCGACGCATCGAGCGTGTGAGTGCCCTGGCTGACGGCGTGGTATTGCCGACCGACAAGATCGTCGCCGCCCTGGAGGCCTTGCTGGCGCCGGGTGACCGCGTGGTACTGGAAGGCAATAACCAGAAGCAGGCGGACTTTCTTTCCCGCGCCCTGGCCAGCGTCGATCCGGCCAAGCTGCATGACCTGCACATGATCATGCCCAGCGTCGGCCGCTCCGAGCACCTGGATCTTTTCGAACGCGGCATCGCCCGTAAGCTGGACTTTTCTTTCGCCGGTACACAAAGCCTGCGCATCAGCCAGTTGCTCGAAGACGGCCAGCTGGAAATCGGCGCGATTCATACCTATATCGAACTGTACTCGCGGCTGTTGGTGGACCTGATCCCCAACGTCGTGCTGTCGGCGGGTTTCATGGCCGACCGCGCGGGCAATATCTACACCGGGCCGAGCACCGAAGACACCCCGGCGCTGATCGAACCGGCGGCGTTCAGCGACGGCATCGTGATCGTTCAGGTCAACCAGTTGGTGGACGACGTCAGCGAGCTGCCACGGGTGGATATCCCGGCGTCATGGGTCGATTTCGTCGTAGTGGCCGACCGGCCGTTCTATATCGAGCCGCTGTTTACCCGCGACCCGCGCCATATCAAGCCGGTGCATGTGCTGATGGCGATGATGGCGATTCGCGGCATCTACGAAAAACACAACGTGCAGTCCCTCAACCACGGCATCGGCTTCAATACCGCTGCCATCGAGCTGATCCTGCCGACTTACGGCGAGTCCCTGGGCCTGAAGGGCAAGATCTGCCGCAACTGGACGCTTAACCCGCACCCGACCCTGATTCCGGCCATCGAAAGCGGCTGGGTCGAGAGCGTGCATTGCTTCGGTACCGAGTTGGGCATGGAGAACTACATTGCCGCCCGGCCGGATGTGTTCTTTACCGGGCGCGACGGCTCGCTGCGCTCCAACCGGATGATGTGCCAGTTGGCCGGGCAGTACGCGGTGGACCTGTTTATCGGCGCCACCTTGCAGGTCGATGGCGATGGTCATTCTTCCACCGTGACGCGCGGTCGCCTGGCCGGTTTCGGCGGCGCACCGAACATGGGCCACGATCCGCGCGGGCGTCGTCATGGCACCCCGGCCTGGCTGGATATGCGCCAGCAGACCGGCGATGGCCCTGAGGCCTATCTGGAGCGCGGCAAAAAACTCGTGGTGCAGATGGTGGAGACCTTCCAGGAAGGCGGCAAGCCGACCTTTGTCGAGACCCTGGACGCCGTGGACGTGGCGAAGAAGAGCGGCATGCCCTTGGCGCCGATCATGATCTACGGCGACGACGTCACCCACTTGCTCACCGAAGAAGGCATCGCCTACCTGTACAAGGCCCGCAACCTGGAAGAGCGTCAGGCCATGATCGCTGCCGTGGCTGGCGTTACCGTCATCGGCCTGCGGCATAACCCCAAGGACACCGCGCGCATGCGTCGTGAGGGCCTGATTGCTCTGCCGGAAGACCTGGGCATCCGCCGCACCGACGCCAGCCGTGAATTGCTGGCGGCCAAGAGCATCGCCGAGCTGGTCGAGTGGTCCGGTGGTTTGTACAACCCGCCTGCAAAATTCAGGAGCTGGTGATGCGCGCGCTCAAACGCCAACCCGAAAGCCTGTCCCTGGCCGATCATCTGGCCGACCTGGCCGTGGAAGCGCTGATCGACGAAGCCGATCTGTCGCCGAAGCCGGCACTGGTTGACCGTCGCGGCAGTGGCGCCCACGACGACCTGCACCTGGGCCTGATGCATGCGTCGGCCTTGTCGCTGTGGCCAATGTTCAAGGCCATGGCCGAGGCGGCTCAGGTCATCGGCGAAATCGGCGTGCCGCTGCGCGAAGCACTTGGTCGTATCGGCCGCGAAGGCGAGGCGGCCATGCTGCATACCACTGCGGGCGTGAATACTCATCGCGGCGCCATTTGGGCCTTGGGTCTGTTGGTTACGGCGGCGGCTTTGGCGCCGCAAGATTGTGCGGCCGCGGCCTTGAGTCTGCGGGCGGCACGGCTGGCGCTGATCGACGATCGCCATGTCCCCAGGCAAGGCGACAGTCATGGTCAGCAGGTCGCCCGCCGCTACGGTGTGCTCGGCGCCCGGGAACAGGCGCAGATGGGCTTTCCTGCCGTGCTGCAATTCGGTTTGCCGCAGTTGCAGCGCAGCCGCGAGGCCGGGACGGGTGAGCAGAACGCTCGCCTCGATGCCCTGTTGGCGATCATGACCACCCTGGGCGATACCTGTGTGCTCTACCGCGCCGGGCCTGAAGGCCTGCACGCCATGCAAAACGGTGCACGCCGGGTATTGCAAGCCGGTGGCAGCGCCAGCCTGGCCGGGCGCCGCAGCCTGCATGAACTGGATCAGCAATTGCTGAGCCTCAACGCATCCCCCGGCGGCGCGGCGGATCTGCTCGCCGCCTGCCTGCTTATCGACAGCCTTGAGCCTGCGCTCGGCTCTCCATCGAGGAGTGTTTGACTATGGAAACCCTGTCTTTTGAATTCCCCGCCGGGCAACCACCCCTGGGCAAGGCCCTGGTCGGCTGCGTTGGTTCGGGCGACCTGGAAGTGCTGCTGGAACCGGGTCAGCCGGGCAAGCTGTCGATCAATGTGGTGACGTCGGTCAATGGCGCCGCCGCCCGCTGGCAGCATCTGTTCGAGCGCATGTTCAGCGATCAGCTGCCGCCTGCTTTGGCTATCGATATCCATGACTTTGGCGCGACGCCGGGCGTGGTACGTCTGCGTCTGGAGCAGGGCTTTGAGGAGCTACGTAATGACTGACAGCGCGCGTTTGCTCAAGCAACACAGCTTTATCGAACTGGGTGCCCGCCAGCGCGCCCGTGCCCTGCTTGATGAAGGCAGTTTCCGTGAGCTGGTCGGCCCCTTCGACCGGCAGATGTCGCCCTGGCTGGCCCGTCAGGGTGTGGTGCCCCAGGCCGACGATGGCGTGGTGGTGGGCAAGGGCACGGTCGGCGGCAAGCCGGTCGTGATTGCCGCCATCGAAGGTGCGTTTCAAGGCGGCAGCATGGGTGAAGTCGGCGGCGCAAAAATGGCCGGCGCTCTGGAACTGGCGGCCGAAGACAACCGCAACGGTATTCCCACGGCGGCGATCCTGCTGCTGGAAACTGGCGGCGTACGTTTGCAGGAGGCCAATCTGGGCCTGGCGGCGATTGCTGAAATTCACGCGGCCATCGTCGATCTGCGCCAGTACCAGCCGGTGATAGGTGTCGTAGCGGGTAGCGTCGGTTGCTTTGGCGGCATGTCTATTGCGGCGGGGCTGTGCAGCTATCTGTTGGTGACGCAGGAAGCACGCCTTGGCCTTAACGGCCCACAGGTGATCGAGCAGGAAGCGGGCATCGAAGAATACGACTCACGCGACCGGCCGTTTATCTGGAGCTTCACCGGGGGCGAGCAGCGTTTCGCCAGTGAGCTGGTGGACGGCTATGCGGCCGACGATGTCGCGGCGATTCAGGCGCAAGTCGAGGGCTGGCTCAAACAGGGCCGCCCGGCCAGCGAGCGCAGCGGCCAGTACACGCTGTTTCTTGAGCGTCTGCTGCAATTGGATACCACCGCCCAGATTGATCCACAGACCGTTCGCCGTCTTTATCGGGGAGAGCCGCAATGACTGCTTCGCAACGAGGTTTGCACTGGTTTAACGCGTTGAGCGTGGACGCGGTGACGGTGCCCGGCCTGCCCGCATCGGTGCTGGCCGCTGATACATTGCTGGGCGAGCAGCCGGTGCGGCTGGTCGCTGTGGTGGCTGACCCCGGCAACCGTTTTCCTCGAGCGCGCAGTGGCGAAGTCGGCCTGCTCGAAGGCTGGGGTCTGGCCAAGGCCGTCGATGACTTGATCGAAGCGGATCGGCAGAGCCCGCAGAAACGCCCGCTGATCGCCATTATCGACGTGCCGAGCCAAGCCTATGGGCGTCGTGAAGAAGCTCTGGGCATCCATCAGGCCCTGGCCGGTGCGGTGGACAGCTATGCCCGTGCGCGTCTGGCCGGGCATCCGGTGATTGGGTTGTTGGTGGGCAAGGCCATGTCCGGTGCCTTCCTCGCTCACGGCTATCAGGCCAACCGCCTGATCGCTCTGCGCGACCCCGGTGTGATGGTGCATGCCATGGGCAAGGCTTCGGCGGCGCGGGTGACTCTGCGCAGCGTCGAGGAACTGGAAAAACTCGCCGCCAGCATCCCGCCCATGGCCTACGACATTGAAAGCTACGCCAGCCTTGGCCTGCTCTGGGAGAGTCTGTCGGTCAGCCAGATCGACCAGCCGACCGGTGCCGATCTGACGCAGGTGCAGGAGGTGCTGCTCAGCGCGATTGCCGATGTGCGTGCTGGCAGCAGTGATCTGCGCAGTCGTCTGGGCGCGAGCAACCGTGCGGCGTCTTCGCGGGTTCGCGAACTGCTGCGGGCGCAGTGGTAATGAACACCGTGCTGCCTCACGACCTGCTCTGGGGGCTGAGCCCCAGCGCGCTGCCCCTGGACGCCCCGGCGTGGGTGCGCGAGGTCGTGGAGCAAGGTCATCCGGTGGTGGTCCGGCGCGCAATGGTTGCGCCGGGGCGGGTGGCGGTGGGGGTGCGTGGGGCCGGGCGGGAACAGCGCTTTGCGACGGTCATGAAGACCTCCGATATCACCCGCATCGTGCGTCCTGAACAGCTGACGCTGGAGCGCGGCTTGCCGGCGAAAAGGGCGGCCCACGCAACGTATTTCTTGCGGCTGAAACACCGGGTTCGCGGTGATGCGGCATCCCGACAAGCCTCGCTCCAAAGGCCCCTGAACTGGCCTGCTTTGCGCGCCTTGCAGGGGATCCGCCCGCTGATGATGTCCCTCGGCCTGCCCTGGGGCGTCACCGGCAGCGCCGGTTTTGAACTGGCCAGCGGCATTCCCGCACTGCATGAAGGCAGCGATCTGGACCTGATCCTGCGCACTCCTGCCTTCATCAGCCGTGATTGGGCTGCGCAACTGGTCGAGCGTCTGGAGTCGGCACCGTGCCGTATCGACGTGCAACTGCAAACCCCGTGCGGTGCGTTGATGCTGCGTGAGTGGGCTGGTTCTGCGCGGCAGGTGTTGCTCAAGAGCGCAACCGGTGCCTGCCTGGTGGATAACCCCTGGCAACTCGTTGAGTTATCGGCATGAGCAGTTTCTGGGTGTTTCCCGGCCAGGGCGCGCAACAGCCAAAGATGCTGCATCAATTGCCCGATGCCGCGCCGGTCAGGGCTTGTATCGACGAGGCCTGTGCAGTGCTGGGCGAGGATGTGCGCTTGCTCGACTCCGTCGAAGCGCTGCAATCGACCCGGGCCGTGCAGCTCTGCCTGCTGATCGCCGGAGTGGCCTGCGCCCGCCTGCTGCTGGAGCAGGGGCAGGTGCCGGATCTCGTCGCCGGGTTGTCGATTGGTGCTTATCCGGCAGCGGTGATTGCTGGAGCGCTGAGCTTCGACGATGCGGTGCGCCTCGTGGCCCTGCGCGGCGAATTGATGCAGCAGGCGTATCCACAGGGCTATGGCATGACCGCGCTGATCGGCCTCGAACAGGGCCAGGTAGAGCGTCTGGTTGCCCAGGTCCATAGCCCGCAGTCGCCGGTGTTCCTGGCCAATATCAATGCCGACAATCAGTTTGTGATCGCTGGCAGCGTCGAGGCCATGACGGCGGTTGCTGCCCTGGCTGGCCGCGATGGCGCCCAGGCCCGGCGCCTGGCGGTCAGCGTGCCATCTCATTGCGCCTTGCTCGATGAGCCGGCACAGCAGTTGGCCGAAGCTTTCGCCAAGGTGCCAATGCAGGCACCGCGCACCCGCTACCTGAGCGGCAGCAGCGCCCGGCTGATCCTCAATGCCGACAAACTCCGCGATGACCTGGCTTTCAATATGAGCCGGGTTGTCGACTGGCGCAGCACCGTGCAGACCGCCTACGAGCGCGGTGCCCGCCTGCAGATCGAATGGCCGCCCGGCGCAGTGCTCACCGGGCTGGCGCGCAAAGTGTTCGAACAAGGTACGGCCGTCGCCTTCCAGGGCGCCCGTCTGGACAGTCTGGTCGCGTTATCGCGTGAGGAGGGCCTGCGCACTCCATAGACCGGGTACCGCTTCGAAGGACAAAAACAACAACTTCGACAACGACATCTGAGGCATAACAACAATGATTATCTACGGTGTGGCATTACTGGCTATCTGCACCCTCGCGGGGGTGATTCTAGGCGACCTGCTGGGTGTTCTACTGGGCGTGAAGTCCAACGTCGGCGGGGTCGGCATCGCCATGATCCTGTTGATCTGCGCGCGCCTGTACATGCAAAAGCGCGGCGGCATGAGTGAAGGCTGCGAAATGGGCGTCGGCTTCTGGGGCGCGATGTATATCCCCGTGGTCGTGGCCATGGCGGCGCAACAGAACGTGGTGACCGCGCTCAAGGGCGGGCCGGTGGCGATTCTGGCGGCGATCGGCTCGGTGCTGATCTGCGGTTGCACCATTGCTCTGATCAGCCGGACCAACAAGGGCGAGCCGCTGCCGCCGTTGGAAGAGCCGCTGATCATGCCTGCCACCGCTACTTCGGGGGCGCGCTGATATGTGGGATCTCATTCAAAAAGACCTGGTCAGCCAGGGGTTGGTAACCGCATTTGCCGTGGTCGGCATCGTCATGTGGATTTCCGTGCTGCTGTCCAAGCACCTGACGTTTGGTCGGGTCCACGGTTCGGCGATTGCCATCGTCATCGGCCTGATCCTGGCCTGGGTCGGCGGCACCATGACCGGCGGGCAAAAAGGCCTGGCCGATCTGTCGCTGTTCTCCGGTATCGGCCTGATGGGCGGGGCGATGCTGCGTGACTTCGCCATTGTCGCCACGGCCTTTGAAGTTCAGGCCACCGAAGCGCGCAAGGCAGGGCTGATCGGTGCCTTGTCGCTGCTGCTGGGGACTGTGCTGCCGTTTATCGTCGGTTGCTGCATGGCTTATGCCTTCGGCTATCGCGATGCCGTGAGCATGACCACCATCGGTGCCGGTGCGGTGACTTACATTGTTGGCCCGGTGACGGGCGCAGCGATTGGTGCCAGCTCTGATGTCATGGCGTTGTCGATTGCTACCGGGCTGATCAAGGCGATTATCGTGATGGTCTGCACGCCCATGGCGGCGCGCTGGATGGGCCTGGATAACCCGCGCTCGGCCATGGTCTTCGGCGGTCTTGCCGGCACGGTCAGCGGCGTGACCGCGGGGCTTGCTGCCACGGATCGCCGCCTAGTGCCTTACGGCGCCCTGACTGCGACCTTTCACACCGGCCTGGGCTGCCTGTTGGGGCCTTCGATATTGTTCTTTATCGTGCGCGGGATTATGGGCTGAATGCAGAACTGATGTGGGACCGGCTTTAGCCGGGAAGAGGTCGGTACATTCGATAGACATTCACTGTATTGAATATCGTCTTCCCGGCTAAAGCCGGTCCCACAGGTCGCCTACCTTTCCCTTCGATTATTTGAAACCCTGCTGCCGCCACGCCTCATACACCGCCACCGCCACGGTATTGGACAGATTCAGACTGCGACAGCCCTCGCGCATGGGCAGGCGCAGGCGTTGCTCGCCGGGCAGCGCGTCGAGAATTTCCGCTGGCAGACCCCGGCTCTCTGGCCCGAAAATGAACGCATCGCCATCCTGATAGCTGACGTCATGAAAAGGTTTTGAGCCTTTTGTGGTAAAAGCAAACAGCCGTGGCTGGCCCAGGCTCGCCAGGCAGCTGGCCAGGTCCGGGTGTGTCTTGAGCGTGGCGTATTCGTGATAATCCAGCCCGGCCCGACGCAGACGCTTGTCGTCCAGCTCGAAGCCCAGTGGCTCGATCAAATGCAGGGTGCTGCCGGTGTTGGCGCACAGCCTGATGACATTGCCGGTATTCGGCGGAATTTCTGGTTGAAAAAGGATGACGTGAAACATGCACGGCTCCGAACTGAAGGACGGCATGCATTCTACCCCCGAAGAGGACCCGCGACTGAAGGCATGGCCGCGGGTTTTGGGGGCTATGGCAATTTTCGGGGTGATGGTGGGCTTGATGATCGGCCGTCTGACCCAGCCTGAACCATTGGAACTGCTACAGATCGAGGTGTTGCCCGCAGGGTTGGCCCTGTATTTCAACGAAGACCCTGAAATACGCGGCGAGCAGGTCGACGGCACGGTGGCACTGCACTTCAAGGCGTTCGGCCAGCCATGGAACGGTCAGCTGAAAATGGACGGCAAGATCGTCAACTGGAAGTTGCAGCGCGATAACAAGGGGGAGTGGGTGTTGGGTCTTCTCGCGGCCCGTCCGATACAAGGCGACTGGCGCTCAGTAAAGGTGGACGGGCGCTGGAGACTGGAGGTCAGTCTCCGGGAGGAATAAAAGAGGGGAATCCCCGGCCTGCCTGTACCAAGGTCCCCAAAACTGGTGATGTAATACCTATTGCAGAGGCCGTGCCAGTTTTGCCAGAACTTCGTAAGAAACTTGAGATAAAAGCCAAAAGCCCCGTCAGAACGCTTGTCTGACGGGGCTTTTGAGTTTTCAGAGCCGTTCGGGAATGAACGGTCGGCGAGTAAATGAAGATTTGCGAAGCGGTTTTGCACGCTATTCGCGCATTTTCCGCAGGAAGACTCCCAAAGTGATGCACGAATGCCCGTTAGTGCGTCTGCCCGTGCCATGGCACCAGTTTGCGTTGCAGGGCGCGCAGGCCCATTTCCATGGCGAAGGCGATGATGGCGATGACCAGAATGCCCAGCACGACTACGTCGGTGACCAGAAACTGCGCCGCTGACTGAACCATGAAGCCCAGGCCACTGGTGGCGGCGATCAGTTCGGCGGCAACTAGCGTCGACCAACCGACGCCCAGGCCGATGCGGATACCGGTAAGAATGTCCGGCAGGGCGCTGGGCACAATCACATGGCGAATCAACTGCCAGCGCGTGGCCCCCAGAGACTGCGCAGCCCGCAGCCGGGTCGGGTCAACCGTACGTACGCCGGTAGCGGTGGCGATGGCGACGGGGGCGAAGATCGCCAGGTAGATCAGCAACACCTTGGAGAATTCGCCGATACCGCACCAGATGACGATCAACGGCAGATAGGCCAACGGTGGCACCGGGCGATAGAACTCGATCAGCGGGTCAAAGATGCCCCGGGCGATGCGGTTATGGCCGATGGCGATACCCACCGGCACAGCACTGAGGATCGCCGCGCCCAGGGCCAGGCCGATGCGTTGCAGACTCGCCCCCAGATGCTGCCAGAGGGTCGAGTCCATGTAGCCCTTGGTCATCAGCAGCCAGCCTTTCTCCAGAACGGCTGACGGTGGCGGCAGGAACAGTGGGTCGATCCATTGCGCGGCGGTCACCAGCCACCAGGCGCCGAGCAGCGTCGCCAGGGTCAGCAGGCTGATGGTGCGAGTGCTTATATAGCCACGCACGCGTGGCGCGACGGCAGGGGGCTTGCCGGGGGCATCGGTCGTCTCCGGCCATTCATAGCTATTAATAGTCATGCGCGTTGCTCCCGAGTGATTCCGCGTTGCGAGAACACGCTGGACAGCACGTGTTCGCGGGTCTCGATAAAGCGCGGGTCGGATTTGATTGCGCGGGCGGACTCGCCAGCGGCATAGCGTCGGCCGAAGTCCAGTTGCAGATGCTCGACCACGCGCCCCGGATTGGGGGCCAGCAGCATCAGGTCGGTGGCCAGGAACACCGCTTCTTCGATGTCGTGGGTGATCAGGAATACCGGCTTGGCGGTGCGCTGCCAGACTTGCAGCAGCAACTCCTGCACTTGCTCGCGGGTAAAGGCGTCGAGCGCGCCGAAGGGTTCGTCCATCAGCAGCACACGCGGGTCGGCGGCCAATGCCCGGGCCAGGCCGACGCGCTGGCGCTGACCGCCGGACAGTTGCCAGATACGGCGGTTATCGAAACCGGCCAGGTCCACCAGGGCCAGCATCTCCCGCGCCCTGGCTTCGCGCTGCTCGCGGGGCAGGCCCGCCAGCTCCAGACCAAAGGCGACGTTGGCCAGTACATCCTGCCAAGGCAATAGGGCATCGTCCTGAAACACCACGCCACGTTCGGCGCTCGGCCCGTTGACCGCTACGCCGTCCAGGGTGATACGCCCGGCACTGGGGGCAACGAAACCGGCAATCAGGTTAAGCAGCGAGGTCTTGCCGCTGCCTGATGCCCCGAGTGCCACGAGCAATTGGTTCGGGCCCAGAGTCAGGGAAATATCCGACAGTACCGGCTCGGCTGCACCGGGATACTGTGCGCAGATGCGCTCCAGCTGTAATACCGCCATGACCCGGCCCTCCTTTATTGAGTGATGAACTTGGCGCTGACATAAGGCGAGTAGTCAGCCAGTACGGCGTCGACCTTGCCCTGCTCTTTAAGGAAGGCGGCGGTCTTGGTCACGGCCTCGATAGTCGGTGCACCCAACAGAGCCTGCTGATCGGCGGCCAGTGGGTAGACGTTGCCCTGCAACAGGCCGGGAACGTCGGCGGCCTTGGCGCCGGACAGTTGCACCAGCTTGTCGACGTTGGCGGTATTGGCGATCCAGGCTGCCGGGTCCTTGCGGTACTGGGCGTAGGCGTCGAGGGTGACCTTGGCGAAGGCTTTGACGATTTCTGGATGTTTATCGGCAAAGTCCTTGCGCACGATCCAGGCATCGAAGGTCGGTGCGCCGACCTTGGCCAGCTCGCCGGAGGTAATCAGCACCTTGCCGGTTTCCTTGGCCACGCCCAGAGCCGGATCCCATACGTAGGTGGCATCGATATCACCGCGCTTCCAGGCGGCGGCAATGGCCGGTGGCGCGAGGTTGACGATGGTCACCTTGGACGGATCGATCTTCCAGTACTTCAACGCCGCCAACAGGCTGTAGTGGCCGGTAGAGACGAAGGGCACGGCGACTTTCTTGCCGATCAGGTCCTGAGGCTTGTCGATGCCGGAGCCGTTGCGTGCCACCAGGGCCTCGGCAGCGCCGATCTGGGTAGCAATGAGGAAGGTTTCCACCGGCAGCTTGCGCGTTGCGGCGGCGGTCAGCGGGCTGCTGCCCAGATAACCGATCTGTACGTCACCTGAAGCAATGGCTGTAATGACATCGGCGCCATTATCAAACTTGCGCCAGGAGATTTTCGAATCCGTGGCCTTTTCATAGGCGTTATCGGTTTGCGCGACTTTGGCCGGATCGACGGTGGTCTGGTAAGCGACTGTGAAGTCAGCGGCCTGAGCCAGGTACGAAGCGCCGGTCAGTGAAAGTGCAGCCAGTAGACGTAGAGAGAAATGCAGTTTCATCGCGAAGCTCCGAAGCAGGGCAGGTCGGGGAATGCGATGAGACTAAATGATCTAATAATGCCGAAATAAATAACCTTTTGGCATGAGCTTATGAGGGGATGCGAGGTGTGTTATCGAGAATTTTGGTGCTGCGGGGTGCCTTTGACAAATTTTTCAGGAAAAGTTCAGCTTGTGTGTCGCCATGATTACAACTGTAACAATCCATGTGAGAGGATTGTTACAGTCCTGTGTCTGGGCTGTTGTGCCGAGAAATATGGGCCGCGAGCGACTCAAGGAGAGTGACCGGTCAGTCAGCATCCGGTCGTGCAGTACGGCCAAGCGAATCGATCTGATGAACGGTGCGCAAATATTTTTTGGGAATTAGCCGAATAGGCCGATACACTCCACAACGGCATGGCTGACATGGTTTGACACATATAACCGTTTCGCCTGAAAAGCGGACCAATAAGTCTTTTCAGGTTTAAGGGTTTTTTGCATACCGTGGAGGCTACCGGCACACGCGGTCTAGTACTTTAGTCTTAGAGGTGACCAGCACCATTGACTCTCCGAGTCGGGTCTGGCGCTAATCGCGCAACCGCGGGTCAGGGCATTAGCTCGGCACCGTGGATACAAAAATTAGATTCAAGAGGAGCGAAACAATGAAGAAGTCCACCCTGGCCCTGGCCGTAGCGGTAAGTGCCCTGGCTCAGCAGGCTGGTGCAGCTGGTTTCCTGGAAGACAGCAAGGCAACCATCAGTTCTCGTACCATGTATTTCGAAAACGACGTCCGTGAAGGCCGTCGCGCACAGGATCAGCGTGAGACAGCAGAAGGCTTGCTGTTCAACTTCAACTCCGGCTACACCCAAGGCGTTGTGGGCTTCGGTCTGGACGTGCAAAGCATGTGGGGTATCCACCTGGGCGGCGGTATCGATCACCACACCGCTACCACAGCTAACTCGTTCTTCCCGACCGAGAAAGATGGTTCCTCCATGGACCAGTGGGGCCGTACCGGCGCCAACGCCAAGGTCAAGTTCTCCAAGACCGAGCTGAAAATTGGTAATGCCCTGGCACCTAACCTGCCAATCCTGGTTTCCAACGATGGTCGTTTGCTGCCACAGAGCTTCTCCGGTGGCACCATCACGTCGAAAGAAATCGACAACGTAACTTTCAACGTTGGTAAGTTGGAGCATCAGGCTGCTCGTGCATCGAGCAACTACTCGGGCCTGTCCGTTGCTGGTGCAACCCAGGACTCCAACAACTTCATGTTCGCTGGCGCTGACTGGAAGGTCACCAAAGACCTGACCCTGCAGGCTTACCACTCGCAGCTGGAAGACTTCTACAAGCAGACGTTCCTGGGCCTGACTCACGTCTTCCAGATCGCTGATGACCAGTCGTTCAAAACCGACCTGCGTTGGTTCGACAGCAGCTCCGATGGCAAGAACGGCCAAAACGCTACCGGCTATGCCTTCAACAACAACGGTGGCTATGCCAAGAACGTTGGTGAAGTCGACAACAAAACCTGGTCGGCAATGTTCACCTACACCCTCGGCGGCCACGCTCTCATGCTCGGTCACCAGCGTGTGAACGACGACGGCGGCATGGTCTGGTTGAACCAAGGCAACGTCACCAAGAACGGCCTGAGCAATACTCACGCCGAAGGCGAAGGCGGTTCCAGCTTCTACCTGTTCACCGACAGTATGATCAACCAGTTTGCCCGTGCCGGTGAGAACACCACCTTCGGTCAATACTCGTATGACTTCGCTCGTCTGGGCGTCCCAGGTCTGAAAGCAGCGTTCGCTTACCTGCACGGTACCGACATCAAGGCAGCCAACACTGCTGTTGACAAGAGCGACAGCTCTGAGTGGGAACGTGACGTTCGTCTGGACTACGTTGTTCAGTCCGGCGTGCTGAAAGGCTTCGGTACTTCCCTGCGTCGCGGTACCTACCGTGGCGACAGCGGTACTCCAGCTGACCAGGATCAGACCCGTCTGATCTTCAACTACACCTACGCTTTCAAGTAAGTGTGTTGAGCTGAGTTAAAGGAACCCCGCTTCGGCGGGGTTTTTTTTGCCCGGTATTTTTATGCCTGAGTCGCCCGAACAAAGCGCTATATTTGTTATGCACAAATCATCTAATTAAATCGTTATCTATTCTTTTTAATTTTTAACGATTCGATGCACAGTGGCTGCCATAACCTGGCAAACCAAGGAGCATCACCATGAGCCTGCGACTGGGCGATATCGCCCCCGACTTCGAACAGGATTCCAGCGAAGGCCGTATCCGTTTTCACGAATGGCTTGGCGACAGCTGGGGTGTACTGTTTTCCCACCCGGCGGACTTCACGCCGGTCTGCACCACGGAGCTGGGCTTTACCGCCAAACTCAAGGATGAATTCAGCAAGCGCGGCGTCAAGGCCATTGCCCTGTCGGTGGACCCGGTCGATTCGCATATCCGCTGGATCGACGACATCAACAGCACCCAGAACACTCTCGTCAACTTCCCGATCCTGGCTGATGCCGATCGCAAGGTTTCCGATCTCTACGACCTGATTCACCCCAATGCCAACGACACCCTGACCGTGCGTTCACTGTTCGTGATCGACCCGAACAAGAAGGTGCGCCTGACCATTACCTATCCGGCCAGCACCGGGCGCAATTTCAATGAAATCCTGCGCGTGATCGATTCTCTGCAATTGACCGACAACTACAAAGTCGCGACCCCGGCCAACTGGGTGGATGGCGATGATGTGGTGATCGTGCCGTCAATCAAGGACGAAGAAGAGATCAAGCAGCGCTTTCCCAAGGGCTATAAGGCCGTCACGCCGTATCTGCGCCTGACCCCGCAACCCAATCGTTAAGCTTTCACGTACTCACCAAGCAGAGGATTTTTAGGGCCGATTTATCGGCCCTTTTTTTATGGCGGATGACAGGGGCATTTGAATTGAAATGAGGGGTGGGAGCCGGCTTGCTGGCGATTGGGTCGGTTCAGGCAATCGAGATGGCGCTATCGCCAGCAAGCCGGCTCCCACAAATCCACCTTGATATTTTATATATCCTTTATGCATAACCAAATGAATAAATAAGATTTATAGATATAAAAAACTCCTGTTAAGGTCACTGCATATCCGGCGATATCCGCCACTTCACTGATCATTGGAGAGCGCCCATGGGCACTGTCAATTTGCGTCAAGGCCTGGCCGCTCTGTTTATCGCGGCAGTGTCCTTCGCCACCGTCACTCAGGCTCAGGCGGACACTCTGCGCATCGGTTATCAGAAATACGGCACGCTGGTGCTGCTCAAGGCCAAGGGTTCGCTGGAAAAGCGCCTCGCTGAGCAGGGCGTGCAGGTGCAATGGACCGAGTTTCCCGGTGGCCCGCAGTTGCTGGAAGGCTTGAACGTCGGCGCGATCGACTTTGGCGTTACCGGGGAAACCCCGCCGGTGTTCGCCCAGGCTGCCGGTGCCGATTTGCTTTACGTCGCGGCCGAACCGCCGGCGCCGACCAGTGAAGCGATCCTGGTACCCAAGGATTCGCCGATCACTTCGGTCAAGGATCTGAAAGGCAAGAAGGTCGTGCTCAACAAGGGCTCCAACGTTCACTACCTGCTGGTGCGGGCATTAGAAGATGCCGGACTCAAGTACAGCGATATCCAGACTGTCTTCCTGCCACCGGCTGACGCCCGTGCCGCTTTCGAGCGCGGCAGTGTCGATGCCTGGGTGATCTGGGACCCGTACCAGGCGGCCGCCGAGCAACAATTGCAGGCCCGTACCCTGCGTGACGGCACCGGTATCGTCGATAACAACCAGTTCTACCTCGCCACCAAACCCTATGCGCAACAGCATCCGAAAGTCATCCAGACCCTGATCGACGAAGTGCGCGCCGTGGGCGAATGGTCCAAGGCCAACCCGGATGAAGTGACCCAACAGGTCGCGCCACTGCTCGGCCTGCCAACGGACATCACCAAAATCTCGGTCAAGCGTCAGGGCTACGGTGCTTACTTCATTACCCCGCAAGTGATTGCGGCTCAGCAGAAAATCGCCGACACCTTCTACCAGCTCAAGTTGATCCCCAAGCCGCTAAGCATTGCGGACGTGATCTGGACCCCACCGGCTGCCGTGGCTAAAGCACCGTAACCGTTCAGACCACCAAGGAGACAACTCCATGAGTCAACGCATCATTCACCGGCTGGCGCCCTGGGCGCTGCCCATCCTGTTGTTGCTGGTCTGGCAGCTGTCGGTCAGCGCCGGCTGGCTGTCCACGCGCATCCTGCCGGCACCCAGTGCCGTGGTCGCGGCGGGTGTGCAACTGGTGGTCAGTGGTGATATCTGGGCGCATCTGGCGATCAGCAGCTGGCGCGCGGCAATCGGCTTCGCCATCGGTGGCGGGATCGGTCTGGTACTGGGCTTTATCACCGGCCTGTCGAAGTGGGGCGAGCGCCTGCTGGACAGCTCGGTGCAAATGATTCGCAACGTGCCACACCTGGCGCTGATCCCGTTGGTGATCCTGTGGTTCGGCATCGACGAGAGCGCGAAAATTTTCCTGGTCGCCCTGGGCACGCTGTTCCCGATCTACCTCAACACCTATCACGGCATTCGCAATATCGATCCAGCTCTGGTGGAGATGTCGCGCAGTTATGGCCTGTCCGGCTTTGCGCTGTTCTGGCATGTGATCCTGCCGGGCGCCTTGCCTTCGATTCTGGTCGGCGTGCGCTTTGCCCTGGGCTTCATGTGGCTGACGCTGATCGTTGCGGAGACCATTTCCGCCAGCTCCGGTATCGGTTATCTGGCCATGAACGCTCGTGAATTCCTGCAGACCGATGTGGTGGTTCTGGCAATTGTCCTCTACGCGATCCTCGGCAAGCTGGCTGACCTGGCAGCCCGGGGTCTGGAACGTGTGTGCCTGCGCTGGCATCCGGCCTATCAAGTTCACAAAGGCGGTGCCGCATGAGCAGTCTGAAACAGCAACCGCCGCACTTGCTGCGCGGTATCCCGCTGGCGGTACATGGCCTGAAGAAAACCTTCGGCAATCGGGAAGTGCTCAAGGACATCGACCTGCATATTCCCGCCGGGCAATTCGTCGCCGTGGTCGGTCGTAGCGGCTGCGGCAAGAGCACGCTGTTGCGCCTGCTGGCCGGGCTCGACAAGCCGACGACGGGCGAATTACTGGCCGGTTCCGCACCGCTCAGCGATGCCCGCGAAGACACCCGGCTGATGTTCCAAGAGGCACGCCTGCTGCCGTGGAAACGCATTATCGACAACGTCGGCCTGGGCCTGAGTGGCGATTGGCGTGGTCAAGCCATGGATGCGCTTGAAGCCGTCGGCCTGGCCGAGCGCGCCAATGAATGGCCTGCGGCGCTGTCGGGTGGGCAGAAGCAACGTGTAGCCTTGGCCCGCGCCCTGATTCACAAACCGCGTCTGTTGCTGCTCGACGAACCTCTCGGCGCTCTCGATGCCCTGACTCGCATCGAGATGCAGCAACTGATCGAGAGCCTGTGGCGCAAACATGGCTTCACGGTCCTGCTGGTCACCCATGACGTCAGCGAAGCGGTCGCCATTGCCGACCGGGTGATCCTGATCGAAGAGGGCCGTATCGGCCTGGACCTTGTCGTCGAATTGCCACGCCCGCGGGCCCGGGGTTCACATCGCCTGGCCGCACTGGAAACCGAAGTACTCAACCGCGTGCTCTCGTTGCCGGGAGCGCCACCGGAACCCGAACCGACTTCACCCCTGCCCACGCAATTGCGTTGGGCCAATTAACTCCCTATCGCAAACAGGAAGACTCTCATGACTATCAAAGCCATCAACGTACGCAACCAGTTCAAAGGCACTATCAAGGAAATCGTCACCGGCGACGTACTGTCCGAAATCGACGTACAGACCGCTTCCGGCATCGTCACTTCCGTGATCACCACCCGCTCGGTCAAAGAGCTGGAATTGGTGGTTGGCAGCGAAGTAATTGCCTTCGTGAAATCCACCGAAGTCTCCATCGCCAAGCTGTAAGCGATGGCAATACAACAACCCCGGACGGTGGAAGCCCTCCGGGGTTTTTGCTGTGTGTGCAAAACCTAGCAGTTCTGCTAGGTATACAGCGGTTGGAGTCAGCGGGATGATGAGCCTGTACTGATTGTCCGGAGCACGCCATGGCGCCTTCCTCATGCCGTTACAGCTACGATCCCCTCGACCGGCTGGCGAGCGCTTCGCCGGTGGGCGAAGCGCCGATTGCGCGTTTTTACCAGAAAAGCCGTCTGGCGACGGAAGTTCAGGGGGCGTTGCTGCGTACGGTCTTTCAGCATGACGATCAGTTGCTGGCTCAGCAGCAACGCTCGGACGGGAATAGCGAAACCAGTTTGCTGGTGACGGATCAGCAGCGCTCGTTGTTGAAGCGTACGGATACTGTCGAAAGCGAGTCGCTGGCCTATACCGCCTATGGTCATCTTCCGGCGGACAGTGGTTTGAATGCCTTGCTGGGTTTCAGCGGCGAGCGACGCGATGTAGTTACCGGGCATTATTTGCTGGGGAATGGTTATCGGGCTTTTAATCCGGTGCTGATGCGGTTTAATAGCCCGGACAGTTTGAGCCCGTTTGGTGAGGGTGGATTGAATGCGTATGCGTATTGTCAGGGGGATCCGGTTAATTATCGGGATCCGACGGGACATATTAAGTTAAGTATTTTTATGAGCCGACGCCGCGCAGTAAGGACCTCATACAAGCCGTATTCTTCACGCCCTTCAAGAAATGTTCGGGCATCGACTGACACTCAAACAACTCTTTCGCAGGTTAGTGGGCAGGCAGGCAGCTCCTCCGGTAGCGTTGGCTCGCTTTTGGGATCTGGGGAGAAAAATCCTAGAGGTGAAAACGGTGTCATCGCCGCTGCATCTACGTCATCATTTCCAACGGGTAATGGTTCGTCAGTTCAGGTTGGTTCAGGGATATTAAACCAGCAAAGCCGTAGGCAAATTCGGAATGAATTGGAGGCCTATATGGGGATGAATATAGAGGAGAAAAACTATTCTCCGGCAATGAACTTTGAGCTTAAGCGGAAGCAGTTATATACAGTTATCAGTCATAGTCGAATGTTGAAAGAGCATTATGAGGGGGCGATTTCCAGTGGTCTTTATCCGAAGTATATTAGTAGTTATAACTATCAGCGTGGCCACTATGCAAAAGTGGAAACACATTGGACTGGATTGGCGCAGGATTACTTAGCCTCCTTTACGAGTACTGCTGCTCGGGTGCGTGCTCCAAGATAAACGACTACTAAGGATGGCTCGCTTATAAACTACCCAGTTAGCCAGCCTGTCGTTGTGCCAGGCGGGCGCGGTGCGCTCACCGTTTCGGCAAAAACGGCGGCAAATACAAACACATATAAGCATCAAACACGCGCATGCCTTCCTCCGCCATACGCGGTGTGATCTGTTCATGCAGTTGCATCGAGCGCGCGTAGACCCGGTCACCCAGTTCCATGGCCAGCGCGAATACGTCGACGTCATCGGGCAGGACCGGTAGCTGGAAGTGTCGGTCGAAAACTTCGAACATCAGGTGGCCCAGCTCGATATCGTGCTGGCGGTCGGCCTGGTTCACTTCGGTCAGGCCGTGCTGCGCGAGGATCAACTGGCGGGCGGCAGCATCGTCGTTGTAGATCTTCAGCATGCGCATTTCGACGATGCGCGACAGGTCGCGCCAGCTGTGCAGGGTGTCGTGATCCACCGGGGCCTGGAGGCTGGCGCGAAAGGCTGCATGCACGTCGGCGGTCAGGGCTTCGAGCATCGCCGGGACACTGGCGAAAAAGTGGTAAACCGACGACGGCGGGATCTGTGCCCGCTCGGCCACGCTGTAGATCGACAGACTGGCCACGCCCTCGGCGGCAAGCAGCTCGCGTGCGGCATCGAGGATCGAGTCGATCCTGGCCTGGCTGCGGGCGCGGGGTTTGCGAGGTGTGGCGGGGCGGGGCATGGCTGCTCTCCATAGGGGATGGCAGGCATTGTATCTAATTGTTGGAGCGAGGCTTGCCCGCGAAACATGCGTCACGGTTTCTCAGCCAAAGCGCGTTAGCGTTCTTCGCGGGCAAGCCTCGCTCCAGCGAATGCGCTGGGAAGCGTTACTCTCATACAAAAAAACGCCGCAACCCTTCCAGGCTGCGGCGTCCTTGTACTACACCCCGAATCAAACGGTATGCAGATACCAGTTGTACTCAAGGTCGGAGATGGAGTGTTCGAACTCTTCCAGCTCACTTTCCTTACAGGCGACAAAGATATCGATGTATTTCGGATCGATGTACTTGGCCATTACTTCACTGTCGTCCAGCTCGCGCAGGGCATCGCGCAGGTTGTTTGGCAGGCTTTGCTCGTTTTGCTCGTAGGAGTTGCCCGAGACCGGCGCGCCAGGCTCGATCTTGTTGGTCAGGCCGTGATGCACCCCTGCCAGCACAGATGCCATCAGCAGATACGGGTTGGCATCGGCACCGGCAACCCGGTGTTCGATACGCACGGCATCGGCTGAACCTGTTGGCACACGTACAGCAACCGTGCGGTTATCCAGGCCCCAGCTTGGCGAATTTGGCACGTAGAACTGAGCACCGAACCGGCGATACGAGTTGACGTTCGGGCAAAGGAACGCCATCTGCGCCGGTAGGGTCTCGAGCACACCGCCGATCGCATGACGTAATGCGGCGTTCTGCTCGGGATCCTCGCTGGTGAAGATGTTCTTGCCATCGCGATCCAGGATCGAGATGTGGACATGCAGACCATTACCTGCCTGACCCGGATAGGGCTTGGCCATGAAGGTCGTGTCCATTTCGTGGTCGTAGGCGATGTTCTTGATCAGGCGCTTGAGCAGGACCGCATAGTCGCAGGCCTTGATCGCATCGGCGACGTGGTGCAGGTTCACTTCGAACTGCGCCGGAGCACTTTCCTTGACGATTGCGTCGGCCGGGATGCCTTGTTCCTTGGCACCTTCCAGAATGTCCTGGAGGCAGTCGACGTATTCGTCGAGGTCGTCGATCAGGTAGACCTGTGTCGAGTGCGGGCGTTTGCCTGAGATAGGCGAGCGGGGCGGTTGTGGGCGGCCGTTCACATTCTCCTGGTCGATCAGGTAGAACTCCAGCTCGAAGGCGGCGCAGATGGTCAGGCCCATGTCATCGAACTTGCTCACCACTTGACGCAGGACTTCACGCGGGTCGGCGAAGAAGGGCGTGCCTTCCAGTTCGTGCATGGTCATCAGCAGTTGCGCGGTAGGGCGTTTCTGCCAGGGTTCGTTGCACAGGGTGTCGGGGATCGGATAACAGATTCGGTCAGCATCACCGATATCCAGGCCCAGACCGGTGCTTTCCACCGTCGAACCGTTGATATCCAGGGCAAATAAAGAGGCCGGCAGGTTGATGCCTTTCTCGTAAACCTTGTGGAGGCTGGTGCGTTCAATGCGCTTGCCGCGCACCACACCATTCATATCCGCAATCAGAAGGTCAACGTACAGAACCTCAGGATGTTCCTTAAGGAACGCGTTCGCTTCGTTGAGCTGAACGGCACGCGGGGGTACCGACATGATGCAACACCTTTGTTGTTGAAAATATCAATCATCGAGTCTTGCGGGTTTCAGTCAATCCGAAAGGCCCGATGAAGTCAAGAGAGCCTCGTTTTGCCCTAAAAGGGCGCCAAAAGGCCGTTTTTGCTGCAAATTAGGGCGATTATGGGCTGTGTTATGGCTTGGGAACTGCGGGCTTGAGCGGGCTGTGTTCTATTTTTTACGGGGGTGTTGTGTAAAAAAATGAACAAGGCTAAGCTCGATTTAGACCCAAAACAGCAATAATGCCGGAGGGGTTTCATGTCTCGCTTGCCATTGATAGGCGTCACTTCATGCACGAAGCAGATCGGTGATCACGCTTATCACATCAGTGGCGACAAGTATGTCCGCGCGGTAGCCGTAGCTGCCGGGGGCCTGCCGCTGATCCTGCCCTCACTGGGCCCGTTGCTCGATCCCTCCGAAATTCTTGCAAGCCTCGATGGACTGTTGTTCACCGGCTCGCCTTCCAATGTTGAACCCTATCACTATAGTGGTCCTGCCAGCGCACCGGGAACTGCTCATGATCCTGCACGCGACAGCACCACCTTACCGCTAATTCGTGACGCCGTGGCGGCGGGTGTGCCTGTTTTGGGCATTTGCCGCGGGTTTCAGGAATTAAATGTCGCCTTGGGCGGCAGTCTGCATCAGCGTGTTCATGAAACCGGAACCTTCATGGACCATCGTGAGCCGGACAATGAACCGGTCGAAGTCCAGTACGCACCCAGTCATCCCATGCACATTCAGCCCGGCGGCCTGCTTGAATCCTTTGGCCTGCCCGCTGAAATTGCAGTCAATTCGATCCATGGGCAGGGCATCGAGCGCCTGGCGCCGCCCCTGCGTGTGGAAGCGACTGCGCCTGACGGTCTGATTGAAGCCGTATCGCTGCAAGGCGGCGCTTTTGTCCTGGGGGTGCAATGGCACCCGGAATGGCAAGTCACCGACAATCCCCACTACCTGGCGATTTTCCAGGCCTTTGGCGATGCCTGCCGAAAGCGGGCAAGACAACGAGACGCCGATGCGTCAAAAAACGCCTGATCCGCGGATCAGGAAATGACCCCCTGAGGTATTTATGAGTACCAACCTCGACCAGCTCACCGATTGGTTGAAAGAACACAAGATCACCGAAGTCGAATGCATGATTGGCGACCTCACCGGGATCACCCGCGGCAAGATTTCCCCGACCAACAAATTCATCGCTGAAAAGGGCATGCGGCTGCCTGAAAGCGTGCTGTTGCAGACGGTGACCGGCGATTACGTCGAAGACGATATCTACTACGACCTGCTGGACCCAGCGGACATCGACATGTTCT
Organism: Pseudomonas sp. JUb42; assembly: GCF_024807945.1. Lineage (GTDB taxonomy): Bacteria > Pseudomonadota > Gammaproteobacteria > Pseudomonadales > Pseudomonadaceae > Aquipseudomonas. Next base: position 139,709 of record NZ_JANUFD010000007.1, read on the forward strand.
GCCGCCCCGACCAGAACGCGGTGTATCTGGTGCCTTGGGCCATCGAGCCGACTGCTCAGGTGATCCACGATACTTACGATAAACAGGGCAACCCCATCGAGCTGTCGCCGCGCAACGTGCTCAAGAAGGTCCTGAAACTCTATGCCGACAAAGGCTGGCAGCCCATCGTGGCGCCGGAAATGGAGTTTTACCTGACCAAGCGCAGCGACGATCCGGACTATCCGTTACAGCCACCGATCGGTCGTTCAGGTCGACCGGAAACCGGCCGCCAGTCCTTCTCCATTGAAGCCGCCAACGAATTCGACCCGTTGTTCGAAGACGTCTACGACTGGTGCGAGTTGCAGAATCTGGATCTCGATACCCTGATCCACGAAGACGGCACGGCGCAGATGGAGATCAACTTCCGTCACGGCGATGCCCTGTCCCTGGCCGACCAGATTCTGGTATTCAAGCGCACCATGCGCGAAGCCGCGCTCAAGCATGATGTGGCGGCGACCTTCATGGCCAAGCCCATGACCGGCGAGCCCGGCAGCGCCATGCATTTGCACCAGAGCATTATTGATATCCAGACCGGCAAGAACGTTTTCTCCAACCCTGACGGCACCATGAGCCAGTTGTTCCTGCACCACATCGGTGGCCTGCAGAAGCTGATCCCCGAGCTATTGCCGCTGTTCGCGCCCAACGTCAACTCGTTCCGCCGCTTCCTGCCGGACACTTCGGCACCGGTGAACGTCGAGTGGGGCGAAGAAAACCGTACTGTCGGCCTGCGCGTGCCGGATGCCGGGCCGCAGAACCGTCGTGTGGAGAACCGTCTGCCCGGTGCCGACGCCAATCCGTATCTGGCGATTGCCGCGAGCTTGTTGTGCGGCTACATCGGCATGACCGAAGGCATCAACCCCAGTGCTCCAGTGGTGGGTCGTGGTTATGAGCGCCGTAACCTGCGCCTGCCGTTGACCATCGAAGATGCCCTGGAGCGCATGGAAAACAGCAAGACCATCGAGAAATACCTCGGTGAGAAATTCATCAAGGGCTACGTCGCGGTCAAACGCGCCGAGCATGAAAACTTCAAGCGCGTGATCAGCTCGTGGGAGCGGGAATTCCTGCTCTTCGCCGTCTGATACGCCAGGCGCCCGGCCGATGCCGGGTGCCCCACCCAAGCATATGGAGTGCTGTATGAGTTCCAATAATCCGCAAACCCGTGAGTGGCAGGCCCTCAGCGCCGAGCACCACCTGGCCCCGTTCAGCGACTACAAACAGCTGAAAGAGAAAGGCCCGCGCATTATCACCAAGGCCCAGGGCGTGCATCTCTGGGATAGCGAAGGCAACAAGATTCTCGACGGCATGGCCGGCCTGTGGTGTGTGGCCATTGGTTATGGCCGCGAAGAACTGGCCGACGCCGCCAGTAAACAGATGCGCGAGCTGCCTTATTACAACCTGTTCTTCCAGACCGCCCACCCGCCGGCGCTGGAACTGGCCAAGGCCATTTCCGATATCGCTCCGGCGGGCATGAACCATGTGTTCTTCACCGGTTCCGGTTCCGAAGGCAACGACACCATGCTGCGTCTGGTCCGCCACTATTGGGCGCTCAAGGGCCAGCCGAACAAAAAGACCATTATCAGCCGGGTCAACGGCTATCACGGCTCGACCGTGGCCGGTGCAAGCCTGGGCGGCATGACGTATATGCATGAGCAGGGCGATCTGCCGATCCCTGGTATCGAACACATCCCGCAGCCGTACTGGTTCGGTGAAGGCGGCGATATGACGCCGGACGAGTTCGGCACCTGGGCTGCCGAGCAACTGGAGAAAAAGATTCTCGAGTTGGGCGTGGATAACGTCGGTGCGTTCATTGCCGAGCCGATCCAGGGTGCCGGTGGCGTGATCGTGCCGCCCGCCACCTACTGGCCGAAGATCAAGGAAATCCTCGGGCGCTACGACATCCTGTTCGTCGCCGACGAAGTGATCTGCGGTTTTGGCCGTACCGGTGAGTGGTTCGGCAGCGATTATTTCGACCTTGCGCCTGACATGATGACTATCGCCAAGGGCCTGACCTCGGGCTATATCCCCATGGGCGGCCTGATCGTGCGCGATGAAATCGTCAAGGTGATCAACGAGGGCGGCGACTTCAACCACGGCTTCACCTATTCCGGGCATCCGGTCGCAGCTGCTGTGGCACTGGAAAATATCCGCATCATGCGCGACGAAAAAATCGTCGAGCGGGTCAAGAACGAAACGGCACCATACTTGCAAAAGCGTTTGCGTGAGCTGAGCGATCATCCGTTGGTGGGTGAGGTTCGCGGTGTCGGCTTGCTGGGGGCCATCGAACTGGTCAAGGACAAGGCCACGCGCGAGCGATATGTCGGCCGGGGTGCTGGCATGATCTGCCGGACGTTCTGTTTCGACAACGGTCTGATCATGCGCGCCGTGGGCGATACCATGATCATTTCGCCGCCCCTGGTGATCAGTTTTGCCGAAATCGACGAGCTGATAGAGAAGGCGCGCAAGTGCCTGGATCTGACACTGAAGGCTCTACAGGGCTGATATAAGCACGGCCGGAACATGAAACTTTCGGCGGTTGCGTAGTACGGCAGGTTTGCCCGCTTGTAAGCCTGCCCAGGAACTTGCCAGACTAACGGTTGTTTGAATCGCCGCTACTCCCAATGGTCAGTCATAAAAAATACTGGAGCTGTACGCATGAAAACATTTGGCAAGACCCTCCTCGCGCTGTCCCTGATGGGCGCAGTGGCCGCCGCTCACGCGGACGACAAGGTACTTCACGTTTACAACTGGTCCGACTACATTGCACCGGACACCATCGAGAAGTTTGAAAAAGAGTCGGGTATCAAGGTCGTCTACGACGTGTACGACAGTAACGAAACCCTGGAAGCCAAATTGCTGGCCGGCAAATCCGGTTATGACGTCGTCGTGCCGTCGAACAACTTCCTGGCCAAGCAAATCAAGGCCGGTGTGTATCAGGAGCTGGACAAGTCCAAGCTGTCGAACTACGGCAACCTGAACAAAACCCTGCTCAAGGCCGTGTCCATCAGCGACCCGGACAACAAGCATGCTTTCCCGTACATGTGGGGCTCGATTGGCATCGGTTTCAACCCGGCCAAAGTCAAGGAAGCGCTGGGTGCCGATGCACCGACCAACTCCTGGGACCTGCTGTTCAAACCTGAAAACGCCGCCAAGTTGAAGAAGTGCGGTATCAGCTTCCTCGATTCGCCAACCGAAATGCTGCCGGTCGCCCTGCATTACCTGGGCCTGCCGACCGACTCGCAGAAGAAGGAAGACATCGACAAGGCTCAGGCTCTGTTCATGAAAGTCCGTCCTTCGATCGCTTACTTCCACTCGTCCAAGTACATCTCGGATCTGGCCAACGGCAACATCTGCGTGGCCGTCGGTTATTCGGGTGACATCCACCAGGCTCAGTCCCGTGCAAAAGAAGCCGGTGGCAAGGTTGAAGTCAGCTACAACATTCCGAAGGAAGGTGCAGGCAGCTTCTACGACATGTTGGCAATCCCGAAAGACGCGGAAAACGTCGAAGGCGCCTACAAGTTCCTGAATTTCATCCTCAAGCCTGAAGTGATGGCGGACATCACCAACTCGGTAGGCTTCCCTAACGGTAACGAGAAGGCCACGCCGTTGGTGAACAAAGAAATCACTGAAGATCCGGGTGTCTATCCACCGGCTGATGTTGTCGCCAAGTTGTACGCCATCGCTGACTTGCCTGCGGCCACCCAGCGCATCATGACGCGCAGCTGGACCACCATTAAATCGGGTAAATAACCCGGGTTGATATTTGCTTCTGTGGGAGCGTGGTTCGCCCGCGAATAGGGCGGCGCGGAGTATCAGATGTACCGCGTCGAGCCCTTCGCGGGCAAGCCACGCTCCCACGGGATCTCATTTCAAGGCATAGATGTGCCTTGAGCTGGGAGCTCGTTCAACCCACTGTCACATAAGGTTTTTTTGCGATCCGCAGCTATCAAAGGTAAGTTGCGCGCCGGTCCGACACGGGCACCAGACCCCAAACTGAAAAGGATTGTTCACGTGTCTATTTCTTCGCTTCGCCCTTTCTTTCGCAACACCCTGCTCGCGGGGCTCGGCCTGGCCGTGGCCGTCAGCGCGCACGCTGCACCCACGGTGCATATTTATAACTGGTCCGATTACATCGGCCTGACCACCCTGGCGGACTTCGAAGCCACTACGGGGATCAAGCCGGTCTACGACGTGTTCGACTCCAACGAAACCCTTGAAGGCAAGTTGCTGGCCGGGCATACCGGCTACGACGTGGTCGTGCCGTCCAACCATTTTCTCGGCAAGCAGATCAAGGCCGGGGCTTTCCAGAAACTCGACAAGTCGCAGTTGCCCAACTATTCAAACCTCGACCCGGCCCTGCTCAAGCGCCTGGAAAAGAACGATCCCGGCAATCAATACGCCGTGCCTTACCTGTGGGGCACCAATGGCATCGGCTATAACGTCGACAAGGTCAAGGAGGTGCTGGGCGTCGACAAGATCGATTCCTGGGCCGTGCTGTTCGAGCCGGAAAACATCAAGAAACTGCAAAAGTGCGGCGTCGCCTTTCTTGATTCCGCCGACGAAATGCTCCCGGCGGTGCTCAACTACATGGGCCTGAGCCCGAACAGCACCAATGAAGCCGACTATAAAAAGGCTGAAGAGAAACTGTTGAAAGTGCGGCCTTACGTGACTTACTTCAGTTCGTCCAAGTACATCACGGACCTGGCCAACGGCGATATCTGCGTGGCTGCCGGGTTCTCCGGCGATGTATTCCAGGCCAAGAAGCGTGCGTCCGAAGCGGGCAAGGACGTCAATATTGCCTACGTGATTCCCAAGGAAGGCGGCAACCTGTGGTTCGACATGCTGGCGATCCCCAGCGATGCCGCCAACATCAAGGAAGCCCACGCCTTTATCAACTTCCTGCTCAAGCCGGACGTGATCGCCAAGGTCAGTGACGAAATCGGCTACGCCAACCCGAATCCGAAATCGGGCGACGACATGGACCAGGCGATTCGTACCGACCCGGCGGTGTATCCGCCGCAGCAAGTGCTCGACAAGTTGTTCGTCAATTCCGAGTTGCCCCCCAAGGTGCAACGCCTGATGACCCGTAGCTGGACCAAGGTCAAGTCGGGCAAATAATTATCCAGCGCCCGGCTTGTGCGGTCGGGCTGCAATAACCAGTTGGGAGTTTCACCCATGGCAGTTGCCTCCGGCGCCTATAAGAAATCCCTCGATGGCGGTCAGCAACCCAAGCAGGTGCTGGTCAAGATCGATCGGGTCACGAAGAAGTTCGATGAGACGATTGCCGTGGACGATGTGTCCCTGCAAATCAACAAAGGCGAGATTTTTGCCCTGCTCGGCGGTTCGGGCTCGGGCAAGTCGACCCTGCTGCGCATGCTCGCCGGGTTCGAGCGGCCGACCGAAGGCCGGATTTTCCTCGATGGCGTGGACATCACCGATATGCCGCCCTACGAGCGGCCGATCAACATGATGTTCCAGTCCTACGCGCTGTTCCCGCACATGACCGTGGCTGACAACATCGCCTTCGGCCTCAAGCAGGACCGCTTGCCCAAGGCCGAGATTGACGCCCGGGTCATGGAAATGCTCAAGCTGGTGCAGATGACCCAGTACGCCAAGCGCAAGCCGCACCAGTTGTCCGGTGGCCAGCGTCAGCGTGTGGCACTGGCGCGCTCGCTGGCGAAGAAACCCAAGCTACTGTTGCTCGACGAGCCCATGGGCGCCCTCGACAAGAAGCTGCGTTCGCAGATGCAGCTGGAACTGGTGGAGATCATCGAGCGCGTCGGCGTGACCTGCGTGATGGTGACCCACGACCAGGAAGAGGCCATGACCATGGCCGAGCGTATCGCCATCATGCACCTGGGCTGGATTGCCCAGATCGGCAGCCCGATCGATATCTACGAAACCCCGACCAGCCGCCTGGTCTGTGAATTCATCGGTAACGTCAACCTGTTCGAAGGCGAAGTGATCGAGGACATGGAAGGCCATGCGCTGATTCGCAGCCCTGAGTTGGAGCGCAATATCTATGTCGGCCACGGCGTCACGACGTCGGTGGAAGACAAGCGCATCACCTACGCCTTGCGTCCGGAAAAACTGCTGGTCACCACCGAGCAGCCGACCTTCGAACACAACTGGTCCCGGGGCAAGGTCCACGATATTGCCTATCTGGGCGGTCACTCGGTGTTCTACGTCGAGTTGCCATGCGGCAAGCTGGTGCAGTCGTTCGTCGCTAACACCGAACGCCAGGGCGCGCGGCCGACCTGGGGCGATGAAGTCTACGTGTGGTGGGAAGACGACAGCGGCGTGGTCCTGCGCTCATGAAAGTGCGCAAGCTCAAGCGAGCGCTCGACCGTATAACCCCCGGTGGCCGGCAACTGGTGATCGGCGCGCCGTTTCTCTGGCTGTTCCTGTTCTTTGCCTTGCCGTTCCTGATCGTCATCAAGATCAGCTTCGCCGAAGCCGACGTGGCGATCCCGCCCTACACGGAGATCTTCACCTACGCCGAGCAGAAATTGCAGTTGGTCTTCAATTTTGCCAACTACGCCCTGCTCACCGGCGATGACCTGTATATCTCGGCGTACTTCGGTTCATTGAAGATGGCCTTCTTCAGCACGCTGCTGTGCCTGTTGATCGGTTATCCCATGGCCTATGGCATCTCCATGGCGCGCAAGGAAACCCAGACCGTACTGTTGCTGCTGATCATGATGCCGACCTGGACGGCGATCCTGATCCGCGTCTACGCCTGGATGGGCATCCTCAGCAATAACGGCCTGCTCAACAGCTTCCTGATGTGGCTGGGGCTGATCAACGAGCCGTTGCAGATCCTCAACACCAACCTGGCGGTGTACATAGGCGTGGTCTATTCGTACCTGCCGTTCATGATCCTGCCGCTGTTCGCCAACCTCGCCAAGCATGACCAGAGCCTGCTGGAGGCCGCATCAGACCTGGGCTCCAGCACCTTCAACAGCTTCTGGAAAATCACCGTGCCGCTGTCCAAGAACGGCATCATCGCCGGCTGCATGCTGGTATTTATCCCGGTGGTGGGCGAGTTCGTCATTCCTGAGCTGCTTGGCGGCCCGGAAACCCTGATGATCGGCCGCGTACTCTGGCAAGAGTTCTTCAACAACCGTGACTGGCCGGTGGCGTCTGCCCTGGCGGTGGTGATGCTGTTGATCCTGATCGTGCCGATCATCCTGTTCAACCGCAGTCAGGCCAAAGAGCTGGAGGGCAAGGCATGAGCCGCTTTCGATTCTCGAACATCATGCTGGTGCTGGGCCTGGTGTTTATCTATGCGCCCATGGTCATCCTGGTGATCTACTCGTTCAACGCCTCGAAGCTGGTGACCGTCTGGGGCGGCTGGTCGATCAAATGGTATGTAGGCCTGCTGGATAACACCCAGTTGATGGGCTCGGTCATGCGCTCCCTGGAAATCGCCTGCTACACGGCGGTGGCTGCGGTTGCCCTGGGCACCATGGCGGCTTTCGTACTGACGCGGATTACCCGCTTCAGTGGTCGCACTTTCTTTGGTGGCTTGGTCACGGCGCCGCTGGTGATGCCGGAAGTGATTACCGGTCTGTCGCTGTTGCTGTTGTTCGTGGCCATGGCGCAGATGATCGGCTGGCCCCAGGAGCGTGGCATCGTCACCATCTGGATCGCCCACACCACCTTCTGCTCGGCGTATGTCGCGGTGGTGGTGTCGGCGCGCCTGCGTGAGCTGGACATGTCCATCGAAGAAGCAGCCATGGACCTGGGCGCACGGCCGTGGAAAGTGTTCTTCCTGATCACCATCCCGATGATCGCACCATCCCTGGCGGCGGGGGCGATGATGTCGTTTGCCCTGTCTCTGGATGACCTGGTGCTGGCCAGCTTCGTCTCCGGGCCTGGCTCGACGACTTTGCCGATGGAAGTGTTTTCGGCGGTGCGCCTGGGCGTGAAGCCGGAGATCAACGCCGTGGCCAGCCTGATTCTGCTGGCGGTGTCGCTTGCGACTTTCCTGGTCTGGTTCTTCAGCCGCCGCGCCGAAGAGCGTCGTCGCAAGGCGATTCAGCTGGCTATCGAAGAGAGTGCGGCCGATTCCTGGAAACAACCGGATAGCCGCAGGGCGCCTGCACCGTTGTAGGGTTTGTTTCTGACACCGCGCTAACCTGTGGGAGCCGCCTTGGTGGCGATCGAGTGCGCAGCGCTCGCAATGGCATCAGTGACTGATCTGACGCCATCGCCAGCAAGCCGGCTCCCACAGAGTTGGTCTCAAGGCTGGACCGGCACCAACCGCAACACGCCCTCGGTATGCGCCGCCACATCCGCCTCACTGAAATGCTGCTCGAAATAGCCGCCATGGATATAGGTGGCGGCCTGGTCGGCGTAGTGTTTGTCGAACACCACGCCGCTTTGCCCGACCGGGTTGATGCCCAGGCTATGGGCCGGGTCGGCGAAATCGATCAGGCGCCGGGTCGAGGGGCCATAGCTCACTGACCAGGGTGCAGGGCCGATGCGGGCGGACTGGTTATTGGGCACTTCATGGGTCCCTGGCGCGGCAAACGGCCCGACGTTGAACAAACTGTCCAGCGGCTTTTGCACGCCCAACGGATGGGCGTGGGTCAGGGTATGGGCCTTGCCCCAGCGCCACTCTTCAGGGTTATTGCCGTACAGCGACCGCAGGTGCTCGACAGCGGAGTGCCAGGCCATCTTGACGATATCGTTGCGGTTTTCCGGTGCAGGCGAATGGCGGTTGTTCCACCAGGGGGAATTGGCGTCGGCCACCACTTGCGGCAAGGCGTCGTCGATCACCCGGGTGGACAGCAGGGTGTCGAAGAAGGCATCGCCCAGATCATCGTGGAAGATTTTTTCGGTCAGTTCATAGAGAAACTGATTGAACAGCGTTGCCCCCACCGAATCGATCGGATAATCCCCCGGCCAGGCCGCCAGTTGCTCGACCAGGGCTTTCTCGTCGGCATCCCGGGCGACCTGACGCAGAATCGGGATCAACGGCTTGAGGATGCGTGCTGCATAGTCAGTCTTGGTGCCCAGTTGCAGTTGCTGGCTGGCGGGAATGTCCCAGCGCACATGGTCATCGCTGAGCTGGCGGTTTAACTGACGACCACGGTCTGCCGGGTTGTAGTAGCCGGGGATTGGCCTGCCGCTTGGTGAGACCGGCTGGGTATTGGCCGACAGCACATAGCCCCGCGCCGGATTCTCTTCATGGGGGTTGTCGCTGAACGGGTAGAAACCGCTCTTGTCGGCCTGGGCTGTGCTGCCATCGAGGATATAGCCAGGGTCTACGCCCTCCGGACGCACGGGCAGTTTCGCCGCCGCCCACCAACCGATATCACCCTGGGCATTGGCCCAGACGATATTCAGGCCGGGCGCCTGGATCTTTTCGGCGGCGCTGCGCATCTTGTCCAGGGTGTCGGCGCGGTTGGCCTCGTAGAAGCCCTGCAGGATCGGGTTGTCGGTTTCCAGGAACGCCCACCACATGGCGATGGGCGCGGTGCCTGCGGTGCTGCCGACCACATCATTGACGATTGGTCCGTGGGGCGACTGGCGCAGGGTCAGCGTGACCGGCGCGGCGCCCTTGACCGCGATCTGCTGCTGGCTGCTGGTCATATCGACCCAGGCGCCGTGATACCAGACCTGATTGGGATTGTCGGGGTTGGTCTTCTCGGCAATCAGGTCCAGATCGTCGTTCTGGAACATGGTCAGGCTCCAGCCGAAATCCAGGTTATGGCCGAGCAGGGCGAAGGGGTTGAGCGCCTGGAAGTGTCCGTACAGCTCAAAGTCGGGCGCGGACAGTTGCGCTTCGTACCAGACGGCCGGTGTCGAGAAGCGAATATGCGGGTCCCCGGCCAGCAAGGGCTTGCCGCTGCGGGTACGGCTGCCGGAAATGGCCCAGGCGTTGCTGCCTTCGAACTGCGGCAGCCCGGCTTGCTCCAGTGCCTGATTGCTCAGGCGGGCGAGGTCGTTGAGGCTTTTCCAGTCGGTCGCTGACAATGCCGGGGCCGCAGCCAGTGAGCCCTGAGGCTGCCAAGGCATGTCGAACGCTTTCAGGTAGTCCGCGCCGAGCTGGTCGCGAACGTAGGTCAGCAGCGGCTCGGTACGAAATGCCGCCGCGAAGCTGTAAGCCAGGTAGCCGCCGATGCTCAGGGTGTCTTCAGCAGTGAACGGCCGTTTGGGGATGCCCAGCAGGTCGAACTCCACCGGCCTGGCGTGAGTGTCCTGAAACTGGTTGATGCCATCCAGATAGGCTTGCAGGGCCAGCCAGGTCGGGCTTTGTTTGTCCAGTCGGGCGACGTAGGCGTCGGCATGTTCGCGGATGCGCAGGCTGCGAAACAGTTTGTCGGTGTCCACCACCTTTGGTCCCAGCACCTCGGCCAGTTCGCCCCGGGCCAGGCGACGCAGCATTTCCATCTGGAACAGCCGGTCCTGGGCGTGGACATAACCCAGGGCGCGATACAGGTCGACCTGATTCTCGGCACGGATATGCGGCACGCCGCGTTCGTCATAGCGCACGGTGACCGGCGCCTGCAGATGCGCTAACGTCATTTGCCCGTCACGTTGCGGCTGTTTGCTGTGCACGTACCAGCCACCTGCGGCGAGCGCGATGACAACAAGGGCGGCGAGGGTGAGCAGACTGCGTTTCATCCAGCGTCTCTGTCAGTGATTCGAGCAAGCTGTGCAGGCTACACCACCCGCGTGTGCATTTCGATTAAGCTCCACGCACTTCAATCCAAGAGTCTTCACGATGCGAATTACTTCCTGGTCGCTGGCGTTGTTACTCAGCCTGGGCACCACTCAGGCTTTTGCTCTGGCTAAAACCGAAGTGGGCAGTGTGGTCGAGGTCAGTCTCGAGCAATTGCATCCCACTCAAACCGTGGTCGGTTATGACCAGATCTATTTCAACCTCGGCCGCTTCGCCAAGCACCGCGGCAAGCTGTTCAACGAGTACTGCCAGAGTAACGGTCAGGGCGATGCCCACTACGTGCCCAAGAGCGCTGATCTGCTGCACCCTGGCAGTTTTGAGTGTGAAACCAGGGTCGGCACCCATCCCAAGGAAATGAAAACCGTGGTGATCGGGCCGGGCGGGCAGATGTACCTGACCGACGGCCATCACACCTTCACCACGTTCTGGGAGCAGCCGGGAGCGGGCGCGCAGCTGAAAATGTGGGTTCGGGTCACTGCGGACTATAGCGACAGCCCGGACATGGCGACTTTCTGGCAGCGCATGCAGAAGGCCCATAAGGTCTGGCTCAAGGACGGCAACGGCCAGATCATCAAGCCCGAGCAACTGCCCGAGCATCTGGGCCTGAAGAACCTGCAGAACGACCCGTTCCGCAGCCTGGTCTACTTCGTCCGGGGCGCGGCTTATGGGCGGCCAAGCACCAAGGGGGCGCCGCCGGAGTTTCTGGAGTTCTACTGGGGCGACTGGTTGCGGCCGCAGGTCAATCTGTCCCGCTACGACCTGGGCAAACGCGCTGACTACCATCGCGCGCTGACCAAAGTCGGCAAGCTCATGACCAGCCTGCGCGCCAGCGCCAAGGTCGGCAAAAGCGGCCTGACCGTGCTGCAACTGGGCGGGCAGGGACTGCTGGATACCGAAGTGCTCGACGAAACCGTCGCGACCAAACTGCCGGTGATGCTGGAGTACAAGGCGCATTTACGCAGTGAGGCTGCCGTAACGCCATAGCCGTTCGTTGGAGCGAGGCTTGCCCGCGAATGCCACAATGCGGTTTGTCTGATACACCGCGTTGGCTGGTTCGCGTGCAAGCCTCGCTCCAACGCTAATTTCTTTACCTGGCTGATAGCCACGGGCAATAACACCCCACCGCCATGCTATGGGTCGCATCAACCGCCCGACCCGCGCTCAACGCCTGGAGGATCGGCTCGATAAAGCTGTTGCCCGAGTTGCAGGTCAGCCCCTCGCTGTACGGCCCGAAATAGGCGAGCTTGCCGTCGCGGTCCCAGATCGCCACTGCGGGGCTGGCGCTGATGTGTTCGGCGCCGGGCAGGCTATCGAGGATCTGCAGGCGCTTCAGGTTCTGCGGCAACTGTCCGTGACTGCCGGTTTTCTGCAGGGCATAGAAGTCCACGCTGTCGCCGAAGCGTTCGAGCAGCTCGCCCAAGTGCTGCTGGTTGGCGACGTTGCACGGGCAGGCCGGGTCCCAGAAATGCACCAGACGAATTCGCCCCGGCCCGGCCAATGCCGCAGGCAGGCTCAGGCCGTCACCGGCAAACAGTGCCGTTTGCTCGCTGAAAACGCGCAGGTAACGGCCCTGAAACCAGTCATAGGCCAGCCACAGGCCACCGGCAAAAATCGCCGCCAGCAGGCTTAGCGCTATAGTTCGTCGGGTGATGTTCATGTCAGACGCTTCTGATTATTGGGGCGTGGCTTGCCATGCCCGGTGAGACAGCTGAATATCGCCACACGGCCCGCCTGAATCTGGAAATCCCATGCCTACGACATTCGCCCCCGAAACCTTGCGCCCGCGCCTGCAAGCGCTGGACACTCGGCAACTGATACCTGCCGAAGGGCTGTCGTACCAGCGTTTCTATGGTTTGTCCTTTGCCAACAGCGGATTGCTCAGTCGCAGTTGGCTCGGGCGTTTCGAGGCGGCGGGCTATGACATCGTCGGGCAGGTCTGGTTGCCGGAGCAACCCAAGGCAACGTTGTTCCTGATGCATGGTTTCTACGATCACATGGGGCTTTATCGGCATGTGGTCGAATGGGCTGTGACCCAGGGGTTTGCGGTGATTTCCTGCGATCTGCCGGGGCATGGCCTGTCCAGTGGCAGTCGCGCCAGCATCAACGACTTCGCCGAGTATCAGTTGGTGCTGCAAGGTCTGTTCGCCGAGGCCGAGACGCTGCAACTGCCCAAACCGTGGCATCTGTGTGGGCAAAGCACGGGCGGTGCCATCGTCATTGATCATCTGCTCAACCATGGCAACGACAGCCCGGCCCAGGGCCAGGCGATCCTGTTGGCGCCGCTGGTCCGGCCACGCGCCTGGGGTTGGTCAAAGCTCAGCTATTACCTGCTCAAGCCCTTCGTCAAGGACATCGCCCGGCGCTTCAGCGACAATTCCAATGCCCCGGCCTTCCTGCCATTTCTGCTTGCTGACCCACTGCAACCGCAACGCCTGCCCACGGCCTGGGTCGGCGCCCTGGCACGCTGGATCAGCCGCATCGAAAGCGCCCCGCGCAGTACTCGCAGCCCGATGATTATCCAGGGTGAAGCGGACATGACCGTTGACTGGAGTCATAACCTGGCGGTGCTTAACGAGAAATTCACTCAGCCGCAGATTCTCATGCTGCATACCGCAAGGCATCACCTGGCCAACGAACTGCCGGAATTGCGTGAGCGTTACTTCGAGTTTGTGCAGCAGCGGATGGGTTGAATCACCCCCATCAAACAACGCACAACCTGCTGAAACAACAGAGCACTGTGGGAATTGTGGGAGCGAATTTATTCGCGAAGAGGCTAGTACATCCAATGCATTTGCATCATTTGGGATACCGCTTTCGCGAATGAATTCGCTCCCACAACGGTTCCCAGAGGATTTGGGCTACTGATTCTGCCCCACCGCCAACCCTGCCCGAATCGCCGCCAGCGCCGCCTGATAGTAGGCCTTGCCGTCAGGTGATTCAGCGAAGTTGGAGAACTCCTCCAGCTCCGGGTCGGACAGATCGCGGTAGACGTACAGCAAGGTGTTGTTGAGGTCGGCCCCGATCTGCGCCATCAGGCGTTCGCGCTGGCCTTCAAGCATACCCTGGGCCTGGCCGCCGCCGAGCAGGCCGGGGATCATCTGGCTGAGGCTGTCGGCAGCGACACCGGCAATCGCCAGGCTCACTTCGGCGCCGGCCTCACGCGCAGGCAGGGCCTGGGCCAGGTGGCCGATCAGCAGTTGCCGGGTCGAGCCCGCTTCGATATGGGGCAAGCCCTGGGCGTTCTTGGCCAACTGATCGGCGCGGGTTGCGGTCAGTTCGGCAGTGACGATCTTGCGCCCCAGTGGCGACTGAAAGAATTGCAGGGCCGGTTTCGGGTCGCGCAGGCTTTCACGCAGGCGCTGTTCGGCGCGCTGGTCCATGGTCTGGGGGGCGAAACGCTGGTTGCTGTTATTAACCAGGGCGTCGAACACGGCGGGCGGCAGGCTGTTGCGGTAGCGCAACTGGGCCGCCTTGAGCGCATCGTTGAAGTGTGCGCGCTGTTCTGGCCAGCCGGCGGCCTTGTACAACTGGTCGTGGCTGTCTGCCCACGCGGGCATGGTGCAGAACATCAACAGCAAAACAAACAAACGGCGCATGAAGGACTCCTGTCGGCAGGCCGCTATTCTCCGGGTGGTAGCGGGGGCTTGTCGAGTTATGACTGCCCTGAATCAATGAAAACTCAAGGTTTAAATCCAGAGGCGAACAACGGCTCTGTCGGATTTCAAGGCACATGGATACTATGCGCGACATGCAAATCTCCCCTGATCATCCGCTGCTGCTACGAATCGTTGACGACATAGCCACACGCGGCTGGTCGCAGCAGAATATTTTCCTGCCCGAGCGTCTGACCCGCGAACTGGCCGCTGAGTGCCGCAAACGTGCGGCCGAAGGCGAGCTGACGCCTGCCGGGGTAGGTCGTGGCCCTGGGCAAGAGGTGCACGAAGGGATTCGTGGCGATCATATCCAGTGGCTCGAGCCCGGCCAGGCCGAACCCTGCGATGCCTACCTGAATCTGATGGACAGCCTGCGTCAGGCGCTCAATCGCGGCCTGTTTCTGGGGCTGGAAGAGTTCGAAAGCCATTTCGCCCTGTATCCGCCGGGCGCGTTCTATCTCAAGCACCTGGACCGCTTCCGCGACGACGATGCGCGCACGGTGTCGGCAGTGCTCTACCTCAATGATGCCTGGCTGCCCGAGCATGGCGGGCAGTTGCGCATGTACCTCGAGGGTGAAACGAGCTACGACGTGCAGCCTACGGGTGGTTGCCTGGTGGTGTTTCTCTCCGGGGACATGCCCCACGAGGTGTTGCCTGCGACGCGTGAGCGGCTGTCGTTGACCGGCTGGTTTCGGCGGCGCAGTGGCGAGTTGTTCTAAGATACGGAGTCGCGCGTGATTTCTGAGTACAGCGCCAGCGCAAGCGAGTTGTGGGAGCGAATTCATTCGCGAAGAGGCCAGAATATCCAATGCATTTGTATCGTTTGGAATACCGCTTTCGCGAATGAATTCGCTCCCACAAACTTCACCCCCTTAATTCCGCTTACCGAATCCGCCTCACACATGAAATCTTCTACACAAAGGTCTCTCATCCGGAAAAAGTGATATTGCATGGGCCTGACCTACGCTTAGGACTGCCTTGAACCCAAGTGTCCAGTCCGCAGTCAGACGTGCATGTCATAACAATCACTGGAGAGACCATGAAGACCTTATTTGCCAAAACCACTATCGCTGGCCTGCTGCTGGGCGCGTCCTTGCTGGCCCAGGCCGCCGACATCCCGCGCACGCCTTCGCCAGCCGGTGCCGAGGTCTACATTATTTCCCCGAAAGACGGCGCCACTGTGCCGGGCACGTTCAAGGTGCAATTCGGTCTCAAGGGCATGGGCGTCGCCCCCGCCGGTGTTGATGTGCCGGACACCGCGCACCACCATCTGATGGTTGACCTCAAGGAGCAGCCTGACCTGAATGCCCCGCTGCCCAACAACGACACCATCCGCCACTTCGGCAAGGGTCAGACCGAGACCGAAATCACCCTCAGCCCGGGCAAGCACACCCTGCAGCTGATCATGGGCGACAAGAGCCATATCCCGCTCAATCCTTCGGTTGAGTCGAAGAAGATCACGGTTAACGTCAAGTAAGGATCTTTGGTACTGCTCCAATTTGTAGGACCGGCTTGCTGGTGTGGGAGCCGCCTTGGTGGCGATCGAGTGCGAAGCGCTCGCAGCAGCGGCTGTGATAGATCCGCCGCCATCGCCAGCAAGCCGGCTCCCACGATGGAAAGCATTCCAGTCCAGATAGCGCACCCACAAAAAAGGAGACCCGAAGGTCTCCTTTTTATTTGCAGCAGGGCAATCAGAACAGAACGCGGCTACGGATCGTGCCTTTGATGTGCTGCAGCTTTTCCTGAGCGAGGTCCGAGTACTCGGCATCGACGTCGATGACCACGTAGCCGACTTTCTCGTTGGTCTGCAGGAACTGACCGGAAATGTTGATGCCGTTTTCGGCGAAGACCTTGTTGATCTCCATCAGCACGCCCGGAATGTTCTCGTGGATGTGCAGCAGACGGTGCTTGCCAGGGTGAGCCGGCAAGGCCACTTCAGGGAAGTTGACCGAGGACACCGAGGTACCGTTGTCGCTGTACTTGACCAGCTTCTCGGCGACTTCCAGACCGATGTTGGCTTGCGCCTCGGCAGTGGAACCACCGATGTGCGGGGTCAGGATCACGTTGTCCAGGCCGCGCAGCGGGCTTTCGAAGATGTCGTCGTTGGAGCGCGGTTCGACCGGGAACACGTCGATGGCGGCGCCGATCAGGTGTTTGTCCTTGATCGCGTCAGCCAGTGCATTCAGTTCCACGACTGTACCGCGGGCGGCGTTGATCAGGATGGCGCCCTTTTTCATGGCGCGGATTTCTTTCTCGCCGATCATCCACTGGGTGGACGGCAGCTCAGGCACATGTAGAGAGACGATGTCGGCCAGGCCCAGCAGTTCGTTCAGACTGGCGACCTGGGTCGCGTTGCCCAATGGCAGCTTGGTCAGCGGATCGAAGAAGAACACTTGCATGCCCAGGCTTTCGGCCAGGACCGACAGTTGAGTACCGATCGAGCCGTAGCCGATGATGCCCAGTTTCTTGCCGCGAATCTCGAAGGAGTTCGCCGCGCTCTTGATCCAGCCGCCACGGTGGCAGGAGGCGTTTTTCTCAGGGATGCCGCGCAGCAGCAGGATCGCCTCGGCCAGAACCAGTTCGGCAACCGAACGGGTGTTGGAGTAAGGGGCGTTGAATACGGCGATACCGCGTTCGCGCGCTGCGTTCAGGTCAACCTGATTGGTGCCGATGCAGAAGCAGCCGACCGCGACCAGTTTCTTCGCGGAGTCGAACAGCTCTTCGGTCAATTGGGTGCGGGAGCGGATGCCGATGAAATGAGCGTCGGCGATCTTTTCCTTCAGCTCGGCTTCCGGCAGAGACTTGGTGTGGTACTCAATGCTGGTGTAACCGGCGGCCTTGAGGACGTCAACGGCGGATTGGTGGACGCCTTCGAGAAGAAGGAACTTGATCTTGCTCTTGTCGAGGGAAGTCTTGCTCATCTGCGTAAACCTGTGTCCCGAAGAAAATTGGCAGGGGCCCGGAGTGGCGCTGGCTCGACTCACGGGGGGCGTATGCTAGCATAAGCCCCCCGCGAAACCCCATTCCTGAACGTGAGCAGTTCTCAGGACGACCATGAATTATTCGAGAGCGCCGTCGATGATCCAGCCTGCCCTGTTAGATGAGCTGAAGACCCTGGTTGAGCCTGGCAAGGTTCTGACCGATGCCGACTCCCTGGTCTTCTATGGCAAGGATTACACCAAGCATTTCGCGCCAGCACCGGTCGCCATTGTCTTTCCGAAAACCACCGAACAGGTCCAGGCCATCGTCCTGTGGGCCAACAGGCATCACGTTGCCCTGGTGCCGTCCGGTGGTCGTACTGGCCTTTCCGCAGCTGCCGTGGCGGCGAATGGCGAGGTGGTGGTTTCATTCGACTATATGAACCAGATTCTCGATCTCAACCTCACGGATCGCACTGCTATCTGCCAGCCGGGCGTGGTGACCAAGCAGTTGCAGAACCTGGCTGAAGAAAACGGGCTGTATTACCCGGTGGACTTCGCTTCCTCGGGTTCAAGTCAGATTGGCGGCAATATCGGCACCAATGCTGGCGGGATCAAGGTTATTCGCTACGGCATGACCCGTAACTGGGTCGCTGGTCTGAAAGTGGTCACCGGCAAGGGCGATATCCTCGAGCTGAACAAAGACCTGATCAAGAACGCCACCGGCTACGACATGCGTCAGCTGTTCATCGGCGCCGAAGGCACCCTCGGTTTCGTCGTTGAGGCGACCATGCGCCTGGATCGTGCGCCCAAGAACCTGACCGCCATGGTTCTGGGTGTCGCCGATTTCAATTCCATCATGCCAGTGCTGCATGCCTTCCACGGCAAGCTGGACCTGACCGCGTTCGAGTTCTTCTCCGATAAATGCCTGGCCAAGGTCATGGCACGCGGCGACGTGCCTGCACCGTTCGCCACCGACTGCCCGTTCTATGCCTTGCTGGAGTTCGAGGCGACTACTGAAGAGGTGGCCAACGAAGCACTGGCGACTTTCGAGCACTGTGTGGAAGAAGGCTGGGTACTGGACGGCGTGATGAGCCAGAGCGAGCAGCAGCTACACAACCTGTGGAAACTGCGCGAGTTCATCTCGGAAACCATTTCCCACTTCACTCCGTACAAGAACGATATCTCGGTCACTGTATCGAAAGTTCCGGCATTTCTCGCCGAAGTGGACGCCATCGTCGGCAAACACTACCCGGACTTCGAAGTGGTCTGGTTCGGCCACATCGGCGACGGCAACCTGCACCTGAACATCCTCAAGCCGGAAAACATGGACAAGGATGAGTTCTTTGGCAAATGCGCCACGGTCAACAAGTGGGTGTTCGAGATCGTACAGAAGTACAACGGCTCGATTTCCGCCGAACATGGCGTCGGCATGACCAAGCGCAACTACCTTGAATACAGCCGTTCGCCGGTTGAAATCGAATACATGAAAGCGGTCAAGGCAGTGTTCGATCCAAATGGCATCATGAACCCCGGCAAAATTTTCGCGGTTTGACCCACAAGGACAGCGCCATGAGCTATCAACACAAATACGTCGACGGCACCACCATCCACTTTCCCTTGGGCAAAGTGGTGTGCATTGGCCGCAATTACGCCGAACACGCCAAGGAACTGGACAATCCGGTGCCGACCGAGCCGATCCTGTTCATTAAACCGGGCAGCTGCGTGGTGCCACTGGAAGGCGGTTTCAGCATTCCTGCTGACCGGGGTTCGGTGCATTACGAGGCGGAAATCGTCGTGCTGATCGGCAAGCCGCTGAGCAAGCATCCGTCCGAGGAAGAAGTGCTCGACGCCATCAGCGGTTACGCACCGGGCCTGGACCTGACCCTGCGTGACCTGCAGTCGAAGCTGAAAGAAAAGGGCCTGCCGTGGGAGCGCTGCAAGTCCTTCGACGGCGCGGCGGTCATTGCTCCGTTCATTTCGGCGGATACCTACACCGACCTGACCGATATCGCCATTCGCCTGACCATCAACGGCGAAGTGCGCCAGGACGGCAACAGCAGCCACATGCTCAACCCCATCGTGCCGATGATTCAGCACATGGCGGCGAACTTCTCGCTGCAGGCCGGTGACCTGATCATGACCGGTACGCCAGCGGGCGTTGGCCCGTTTGTATCAGGGGACGAGATCGTGCTGGAGCTGCCGGGGCATAGCCGGTTTGAGAGCCGGGTGCTCTAAACCCTTCGGCGTTTTTGTGGTGCACATTGTGGGAGCGGATTCATCCGCGAAAACGGTGGTTCAGACGATGAATGTAATATCGAATGTGCCGGCCTCTTCGCGGATGAATCCGCTCCCACATTGGTTTCAAACCCTTAGCGCTTAAGGGTCTTCACGCCTTCCGACGTCCCCAGCAACAGCAAATCCGCCGGACGCGCCGCGAACAGGCCGTTGGTCACCACGCCAACAATTGCGTTGATCTGGCTTTCCACCTCCACCGGATTGGTGATGTTCATGTTGAACACATCAAGGATGATATTGCCGTTGTCGGTGATCACGCCTTCGCGATAGACCGGGTCGCCGCCCAGTTTCACCAATTGGCGGGCAACGTGGCTGCGGGCCATGGGGATTACTTCGACCGGCAGCGGGAATGCACCCAGTACTGGCACCAGCTTGCTGCCATCGGCGATGCAAATGAAGGTTTTGGCCACGGCCGCGACGATTTTTTCGCGGGTCAGGGCTGCGCCGCCGCCCTTGATCAGGTTCAGGTTCGCGTCGCTTTCGTCAGCACCATCGATGTAAAACTCCAGGTCGCTGACCGTATTGAGCTCATACACCGGGATGCCATGGCCTTTGAGGCGGGCGGCGGTGGCTTCGGAACTGGCCACAGCGCCATCGAACGCACCCTTGTGCTTGGCCAGGGCGTCGATGAAACAGTTGGCAGTGGAGCCGGTGCCGACGCCGACGACGCTCTTGTCATCCAGCTTGGGCAGAATGAAGTCCACGGCGGCCTGGGCCACGGCTTGTTTGAGTTGATCCTGATTCATGGGGGCTCCACGGGTGCCGGGGTAGGGCGTGCAAAAAGGGCGGGCATTATAACGACATGACAGGCGCAAAGCCTTGTCATTCGTATGGTCGTCCATCCGGACGCGGGTTAGACTCGCGACCTTGCCCTCTTCGCCAGTGATGCTTTCCCGATGCTCGAACACTACGTCAAGAAAATCCTCACCTCCCGCGTCTATGACGTCGCCGTGGAAACCCCACTGCAAGGCGCCCGCCAATTGTCCGAGCGCCTGGGCAATCAGGTGCTGCTCAAGCGCGAAGACCTGCAACCGGTGTTCTCCTTCAAGATTCGCGGCGCCTATAACAAGCTGGCGCAGTTGAGCCCTGAGGACCTCGCCCGTGGCGTGGTCACGGCATCGGCGGGTAACCACGCACAAGGTCTGGCATTAGCGGCCAAGACGTTGGGCGTGAAAGCCACCATCGTGATGCCCAAGACCACCCCCGAGATCAAGGTCGAAGGCGTGCGTTCCCGTGGCGGCATCGTGGTGTTGCATGGCGATTCGTTCCCTGAGGCGCTGGCCTACTCGCTGAAGCTGGTCGAGGAACGCGGCTACGTCTATGTCCATCCGTACGACGACCCCGACACCATCGCCGGGCAAGGCACCGTGGCCATGGAAATTCTTCGTCAGCATCAGGGCCGCCTCGACGCGATCTTTGTGCCGGTGGGTGGCGGCGGCCTGATCGCGGGCATTGCGGCGTACGTGAAGTACCTGCGTCCGGAAATCAAAGTGATCGGCGTCGAGCCCGACGACTCCAATTGCCTGCAGCAAGCCATGGCCTACGGCGAGCGCGTGGTATTGCAGCAAGTCGGGCTGTTCGCTGACGGCGTCGCGGTGGCGCAGATCGGTAAGCATACCTTTGATATCTGCCAGCACTATGTTGATGAAGTGATCACTGTCAGTACCGACGAGATCTGTGCAGCCATCAAGGATATCTACGACGATACCCGCTCGATCACCGAGCCTGCCGGCGCTCTGGGCGTGGCCGGGATCAAGAAGTACACCGAGCAGTACGGTATCAGCGGCCAGACCCTGGTAGCCATCGACTCCGGCGCCAACGTCAACTTCGACCGCCTGCGCCACGTCGCCGAGCGCGCCGAGCTGGGTGAAGGCCGCGAAGCCATTATTGCCGTGACCATTCCCGAACAGCCGGGCAGCTTCAAGGCGTTCTGCGAGGCGATCGGCAAACGCCAGATCACCGAGTTCAACTACCGCTACCACACCGACCGCGAAGCCCACATTTTCGTTGGCGTGCAGACTCATCCGGACACCGACCCGCGCAGTGCGCTGATCTCAAGCCTGACTGAGCAAGGCTTCCCGGTGGTGGACCTGACCGATAACGAACTGGCCAAGCTGCATATCCGCCATATGGTCGGCGGCCATGCCGAGCGTGTCAGTGACGAAGTGGTGCTGCGCTTTGAGTTCCCCGAGCGGCCGGGCGCCTTGTTCAACTTCCTGAATAAACTGGGCGGGCGCTGGACCATCTCGATGTTCCACTACCGCAACCATGGCGCGGCGGATGGCCGGGTGGTGGCAGGGTTGGTGGTGCCGGAAGACGAGCGCGACCTCATCCCGGCGGCATTGGCGGAGATTGGCTACCCGTACTGGGATGAGAGCGAGAATCCGGCGTATCGGCTTTTCCTGGGTTAAAAAAATGCCAGGTGTGGACTATGGAGGCGAATCCTGTGGGAGCGAATTCATTCGCGAAGGGGCCGGAACATTCACCACCCCGTCGTCGTCTGAAATACCGCTTTCGCGAATGAATTCGCTCCCACAGAATTCCCTCCCATACGGTTCCCCCAGTGAGCTAGCCGAATGGACTGCTAGGCTTTAAACGCGCCCTTCAAGGAATACCTCACGATGGAACACTTCGCTGCGCTAAAAATCCTCCACGTCGTAGCGACCGCGCTTCTGCTGTTGAGCGCGCTGGTTTTGGCCGGTTGGCTGATCAAGGGTCGCCGGGCCGGTGACCTGACCATTCAGAACCGCCTCGTCCTGCGGCCTTGGCTATTCGTCTGGATTCTAATGGCGGTATGCCTGGTGGTTTTACCGGTCAGTGGCTGGTATCTGGTGCATGGCGCCGGTTGGCCGTTGGGGCAGACCTGGCTGCTGGCGGCCAGTGTGCTGTATATCTTGGGTGCCTTGAACTGGACCTGGCTGGTGGTCAGGCTCAATCGCCTGCGCCGTCCGGTGATTGTAGGCAATCCGAAATTTACCCTGGCGCTGGCGATATTCAGTGCCATCTGTTTTATCGCCATTGCCGGTCTGATGGGTGCCAAGCCCATCTGATTACCCGACGTTCTCGCAAGGAAAGCCATGAAGATAGTGGTGGTCGGCGCTACGGGATTCGTCGGGCGCCATATCCTCGACGCCTTGAGTGCGGCAGGTCATCAGGTGATCGCCACCAGTCGCAGTCGTCAGGGGCGCCTGCTGCCCAATGTTGAATGGCAAGTGCTGGATCTGGATATCCTCGCCAGCGTACCGGATCACTTCGCCATGCCAGCCGATGCGGACTTGCTGATCAATGCAGCCGGGCTGTTGAGTGTCGATGAGCAGGCGCTGCGACTGACTCAGGACCAAGGCACTCGGGCGTTGTTTGATCTGGCTGCGGCACAGGGGCTGCGAGTGCTGCATATCTCGGCTCTCGGCGCAGGAGGGCAGCCAGACGTGCCGTTTCTCGCCAGCAAAGCCGCTGCCGACGACTATCTGTTGCAACTGGGTATTGCTGCCGTGGTGCTGCGCCCCTCGTTGCTGCTGGGGGCGGGCGGAGCGAGCAGCACCTGGCTGGCGCGGCTGTCGCCATGGCCGCTGATCCCGCTGCTGGATCGCAAGGCCCAGTTGCAGCCCCTGCATATCGATGACCTCACCGCTGCGGTACTGGCTCTGCTGCGCCATTGGCCGGAGCAATCCATGGTCCTGCCACTGGTGGGCTCGCAGCCCATGACCCTGGCGCAGTTGATCGATCAATTGCGTGCCTCCCAGGGCTGGCCGGTCGGGCGCTATATAAAGGTGCCTGCAAGGCTTGCCTCAATGGGCGCGCGGTTGGGTGAGCGCTTTGCCTGGCGGGCCTTGAATCGTCAAAGCCTGCTGATGGCGCAACGCGACAATCTGGCCGACCCTGAGGTATTGGCCTCGGTCTGCGGTTTGCGCTGTGCGCCCATCGAGGATCGTTTGACCGACTGGCCCATCGCCGCCCAGAGCGTGCAGCTGGCTATACGCCCGCTCTTGTTGGCAGTCATGGTGTTTATCTGGCTGGGCACCGCGTTTGTCTGCCTGTGGCCCGGTTACGACTGGGGCCTGCGCATCATGCGGGAAACCGGAATCAAAGGCTCCCTGGCTGATCTTGCGGTCATCGGCGGCTCGATCTGCGATGCGGTGCTGGGAGTTGGCCTGCTGCTCGGGCGTTGGCGCCGCCGTGCCTTGCAGGCGCAACTCGGGCTGATGGCCGCCTACACGCTATTTATCACCGTGGTGCTGCCCCACTACTGGTTCGACCCTTATGCGGCCGTCGCCAAGAACCTGGTGCTGATGGTCGCAACTCTCTGGCTTTTATGGACTGAACCGCGTCGATGAGTGCTTATCTGCTACTGAAAACCCTGCATATCCTGTCGTCCACGGTGCTGTTCGGCCTTGGCGCGGGCTCTGCCTATTACTCGCTGCGGGCCTGGCGTACCGGCAAGGTCGAGGTCATTGCGGTGACGTTCAAGCATTTGGTCTTCGCCGACTGGGCATTTACCACCACTACGGCCATCTTTCAGCCGTTGAGCGGCATCGGCCTGATTTATCTGGCTGGCTGGCCGCCCCAGCAGAGCTGGTTGATGTGGAGCGTGGGGCTCTATGTGCTGGCGGGGGTGTGCTGGCTGCCGGTGGTCTGGTTGCAGATCCAGGTCCACCGCATGGCTGATCAGGCCCTGGCGGCGGGAACACCGATGCCGATCAAGGCCGACCAGTACATGCGCTGGTGGTTTGCGCTGGGCTGGCCGGCCTTTCTGGCGTTTATTGCGATTTTCTATTTGATGGTCGCCAAGCCGACCTGATCAGTCGCGCAGGGACATTACCGGCCAGCCGCGTTTTTGCGCTTCGGCGCGCAGTTTTGGGTCCGGATCGACGGCCACCGGGTTGGCGACCTGCTCCAACAGTGGCAGGTCGTTCATCGAGTCGCTGTAGAAATAGCTGCCTTCGAGGTTAAAACCGCTTTCTTCCAGCCAGCGATTGAGCCGCGTCACCTTGCCTTCACGGAAGCAGGGTATATCGGTGGTGCGCCCGGTGTAGCGGCCATCGATCAGTTCGCATTCAGTGGCCAGCAGGGTGTCGATGCCGAGTTTTTCGACGATCGGCGCGGTGACGAAGCGGTTGGTGGCGGTGATGACCACCAGTTTGTCGCCAGCCTCGCGGTGTTGGGCGATCAACGCCAGGGCTTTGGGCAGCATCAAGGGGTCGATGCAGTCGCGCATGAAATCGCGGTGCCATTCGTCGAGTTGGGCCATTTCCGTGCGGCCGAGGATTTCCAGGCTGAAATTCAGGTAATCGGTCAGGTTCAGGGTCCCGGCCAGGTAATCTTCATAAAAGGCGTCGTTGCGGGCTTTGTAGGCGTCACCGTCGAGGATGCCGCGCTGGCACAGGTAATCGCCCCAGGCGTGGTCGCTGTCGCCGCCCAAAAGGGTGTTGTCAAGGTCGAATAAGGCCAGGCGCATGAAGTTACTCACTGAAATAGCTGAAAAAAGAGCACAAGAATACGGGGTTTTCGCCAGAACGCACATAAGGCCTATAAGGCTCGTTGCTGGGGTCACGATCTTTGTGGAACAATGCGGCGACATGCGTTTGCGAGGTTGTTGCCGTGATCGACCCCGATGGTTTCCGTCCTAATGTCGGGATTATTCTGACAAACGATGCCGGGCAGGTCTTATGGGCTCGGCGTATCAACCAAGATGCCTGGCAGTTTCCGCAAGGTGGGATCAACCCACAGGAGACGCCGGAAGACGCGCTTTACCGTGAATTGAACGAAGAAGTCGGACTTGAACGGCAAGATGTTGAAATTCTTGCCTGCACCCGTGGCTGGTTGCGCTATCGTCTGCCGCAACGACTGGTCAGGACTCACAGCCAACCGCTGTGTATCGGCCAGAAGCAAAAGTGGTTTCTCCTGCGCCTGATCTCCAGCGAGCAGCGGGTGCGGATGGATTTGACCGGTAAACCGGAGTTTGATGGCTGGCGTTGGGTCAGCTATTGGTATCCGTTGGGCCAGGTGGTGACATTCAAGCGCGAGGTGTATCGACGCGCACTCAAAGAGCTTGCCCCGCGCCTTTTAGCGCGCGACTGACACGGAGTTCGACCCCGAGCCATGCTCAATACGCTGCGCAAGATCGTCCAGGAAGTTAACTCCGCCAAGGATCTCAAGGCGGCGTTGGGGATTATTGTGTTACGCGTCAAAGAGGCCATGGGCAGCCAGGTCTGCTCGGTCTATTTGCTCGATCCCGAAAGCAATCGCTTTGTACTGATGGCCACCGAGGGCCTGAACAAGCGCTCCATCGGCAAGGTCAGCATGGCGCCGAACGAGGGCCTGGTCGGCCTGGTCGGTACCCGCGAAGAACCGCTGAACCTGGAAAACGCCGCTGATCACCCGCGTTATCGCTACTTTGCCGAGACCGGCGAGGAGCGTTTCGCGTCCTTCCTCGGTGCGCCGATCATCCACCACCGTCGTGTGGTGGGGGTTCTGGTCATCCAGCAGAAAGAGCGTCGCCAGTTCGACGAGGGCGAAGAAGCCTTCCTGGTGACCATGAGCGCCCAGTTGGCCGGGGTTATTGCCCACGCCGAGGCCACCGGTTCGATTCGCGGCCTGGGGCGTCAGGGCAAGGGCATTCAGGAAGCCAAGTTCGTCGGTGTCGCCGGTTCGCCCGGTGCTGCTGTCGGGGTGGCCCTGGTCATGCTGCCGCCTGCTGACCTTGAGGTGGTGCCGGACAAGTTCGTTACCGATATCGATGCCGAACTGGCGCTATTCCAGAACGCCCTGGAAGGGGTGCGCAACGACATGCGTACCCTGTCGGCAAAGCTTGCTACGCAATTGCGTCCTGAAGAGCGCGCGTTATTCGACGTTTATCTGATGATGCTCGACGATGCCTCCCTCGGCAGCGAAGTGACCAACGTCATCAAGACCGGCCAGTGGGCACAAGGCGCACTGCGTTCAGTGGTCACCGAGCACGTCAACCGCTTCGAACTGATGGACGACGCCTACCTGCGCGAGCGCGCCTCCGACGTCAAGGACCTGGGCCGCCGCCTGCTGGCTTATCTGCAGGAAGCCCGGCAGCAGACACTGGTCTACCCCGATAACACCATTCTGGTCAGTGAAGAGCTGTCGCCGGCCATGCTCGGCGAAGTACCGGAAGGCAAGCTGGCCGGTCTGGTTTCGGTGCTGGGTTCCGGCAACTCCCACGTAGCGATTCTGGCACGGGCCATGGGTATTCCAACGGTCATGGGTGCGGTGGACCTGCCGTATTCCAAGGTCGACGGCATCGAAATGATCGTCGATGGCTATCACGGGGAAGTCTTCACCAACCCCAGCGATGCCATGCGCAAGCAGTTCGCCAATGTGGTCGAGGAAGAGCGGCAACTGTCCCAGGGCCTCGACGCCCTGCGCGAACTGCCGTGCGTGACCCTCGACGGCCACCGCATGCCGCTCTGGGTCAACACCGGCTTGTTGGCGGATATCGCCCGGGCGCAACAGCGCGGCGCCGAGGGTGTCGGCCTGTATCGTACTGAAGTGCCGTTCATGATCAACCAGCGCTTTCCGAGCGAGAAGGAACAGCTGGCGATCTATCGCGAACAGCTGGCCGCCTTTCATCCACTGCCGGTGACCATGCGCAGCCTGGATATCGGTGGTGACAAGGCGCTGTCGTACTTCCCGATCAAGGAAGACAACCCGTTCCTCGGTTGGCGCGGTATCCGTGTGACCCTCGATCACCCGGAAATTTTCCTGGTGCAGACCCGGGCCATGCTCAAGGCCAGCGAAGGCCTGAACAACCTGCGCATCCTGCTGCCGATGATTTCCAGCACCCACGAAGTGGAAGAGGCCCTGCACCTGATCCACCGGGCCTGGGGTGAAGTGCGCGACGAAGGCACCGATGTGCCGATGCCGCCGGTCGGGGTGATGATCGAAGTGCCAGCAGCGGTCTATCAGACCCGTGATCTGGCGCGCCAGGTGGACTTCCTGTCGGTCGGATCCAACGACCTGACCCAATATTTACTGGCCGTGGACCGCAATAACCCACGGGTCGCCGACCTTTATGACTATCTGCACCCGGCCGTGCTGCAAGCCCTGCAGAACGTCGTGCGCGACGCTCACGCCGAAGGCAAGCCGGTGAGTATCTGCGGCGAAATGGCCGGTGATCCGGCGGCGGCAGTGCTGCTCATGGCCATGGGCTTCGACAGCCTGTCGATGAACGCCACCAACCTGCCGAAAGTGAAGTGGATGCTGCGCCAGATCAACCTGAGCAAGGCCAAGGAACTGCTGGCCCAGTTGATGACCAACGACAACCCGCAGGTCATCAGCAGCTCGCTGCAACTGGCCCTGCGCAACCTGGGGCTGTCGCGGATGATCAACCCGGCTTCGGTCAAGGGGCATTGATCTGTCTGGATGGGTAACATTCTGTGGGACCGGCTTTAGCCGGGAAGACGCCTTCCAGGCTAAAGCCGGTCCCACATTGTTCTCTGCCCGCCTTTAGATGTTCAGCTCTACCTCCCCCAACCGCCCGCCATACGGCCCGAAACTGCGTTCGATAATCCGTCGGTTGCCGTCGGCATTGACGATCACCACGGTACTGGCGCGGGTGCCGTAGTTGGGGCTGGCGATAAACACACTCGAAAGCAGGGTTTCCGTGGCGAGGCCGACACCGGTGTCGGGCAGTTCGGCGATGGGTGCCTGTTGGTGGTCACCGAGCATGGCCAGCAAGGCTTCGGGCTGCGGGTCATTTAGCTGTGAAGCTAGAGCGCTGCGGGCCTTGAGTAGCTTGGGCCAGGGGGTATCGAGGCCGGCATTGGACAGCCCATAAACGCCTTCGCTGAGCTGCCGGGGCAGGGGATCGCTGGCATTGAGGTAATGCAGGGTGTCGGCAGTGCCCACCAGCAGATTGAAGCCGCCGTATTCACTGGCGCGCCCGGCCACTTCCAGGAGAAATTCCGCCACCGGCTGCCCGCCGGTAAGAAACTGCGCCACCAGGTCGCCCCGGGAGCGTCGCCCCAGAGGCTGGCCGGGGTTGCGGATATTGGTCAGGGCGGCAAAGCGTCCGTCACCGCCCAGGCCCAGCCAGGTGCCACCGGCTTCCAGATCGCGCCCGGCATACACCTGCGGGGCATCGACCCATTGCGCCAGGGGCTGGGTCGGGCGTGCATAGAACTCATCACGGTTGGCCGCGACGATCAGGGGCTGGGAATGGGACGGTCGCCAGGCAAAAACGATAAGGCACATGCAGGCTCCTCGAATTTCTACGTTTTTCCCCACTCTACGCACCCTGTTCACAGACATCCATCGCGCGCTGCTAGAGCAGAGGCCGCTGCTCCGGTAACATGCCGGACTGATTTCGGGGACCTTCATGGAATTTCTGCTCTATCTGGTGCTGGGCGGCTTTGCTGGCGTGCTGGCCGGGCTGTTTGGCGTGGGCGGCGGGATCATTATCGTGCCGGTGCTGGTGTTCAGCTTTACCGCGCAGGGTTTTGACGCTGAAGTCTTGACCCACCTGGCCGTCGGCACGTCGCTTGCGACAATAGTCTTCACCTCGATCAATTCGGTGCGCGCCCATCACAGTGTCGGTGCGGTGCGCTGGGCGGTGTTTGCCTAGCTGACCGTTGGCATCGTGTTGGGCAGTGGCCTGGGTACCCTGACGGCCAGTTATATTGCCGGGCCGCACCTGCAGAAGATCATCGGTGTGTTTGCCCTGCTGGTCTCGGCACAGATGGCCCTGGACCTCAAGCCCAAGGCGCGCCGTGAGATCCCCGGCAAGCCTGGCCTGACCCTGGCGGGGCTGGTGATCGGCTGGGCCTCGGCGATTTTCGGCATCGGCGGCGGCTCGCTGACCGTGCCGTTCCTGACCTGGCGTAGCCTGAGCATGCAACAGGCGGTAGCAACTTCGGCGGCTTGTGGCTTTCCCATCGCCGTGGCAAGTACATTAAGTTTCATGATTCTGGGCTGGCATGATCCTTTGTTGCCCCCGCATAGTTTGGGTTTCGTTTATTTGCCGGCACTGCTCGGCATCGCCCTGACCAGTATGTTTTTCGCCCGTTTCGGCGCTCGCCTGGCACACAAGCTGTCGCCGCGCCTGCTGAAACGGCTGTTCGCCGCGCTGCTGTTCTGCGTGGGTCTCAATTTTCTGCTTTAGGTGCCTTCGGGCGCTTCACATGAGGAGTCGCAATGCTGCCTTACCCGCAGATTGATCCCGTCGCGGTCGCCATTGGCCCGCTGCAAATTCACTGGTACGGCCTGATGTACCTGGTCGGTATCGGCGGCGCATGGCTGCTGGCGTCGCGGCGGCTCAACCGCTTCGATCCGACCTGGACCAAGGAAAAACTTTCCGACCTGATCTTCTGGCTGGCCATGGGCGTGATCGTCGGTGGCCGCCTGGGCTACGTGCTGTTCTACGATCTGCCGGTGTACATCGCCAACCCGACGCTGATCTTCCAGGTCTGGAAGGGTGGCATGGCTTTCCACGGTGGCTTTGTCGGCGTGATGCTGGCGGCCTGGTGGTTCGGCAGACGCAATGGCAAGACCTTCTTCGAACTGATGGACTTTATCGCGCCGATGGTGCCGATCGGCCTGGGTGCCGGGCGTATCGGTAACTTCATCAATGCCGAGTTGTGGGGCAAGCCGAGCGACGTGCCATGGGCCATGGTCTTCCCGCCGTTCAGCGACCCGGCGCAACTGCCGCGCCATCCGTCGCAGCTCTACCAGTTCGCCCTGGAAGGCGTGGCGCTGTTCGTGATTCTCTGGCTGTTCTCGCGCAAGCCACGGCCAACCATGGCGGTATCCGGCATGTTCGCGATGTTCTATGGGATCTTCCGGTTTATCGTCGAGTTCGTTCGCGTACCTGACGCTCAACTGGGCTACCTGGCCTGGGGCTGGGTCACCATGGGTCAGATTCTCAGCCTGCCGATGATCATCGGCGGTGCGGTACTGATCTGGCTGGCCTATCATCGCGCGCCTGCTGCCGGTCAAAAGGCAGCGGTCTAACAGCGAAACGCCGGGTAGGGCTACCCGGCGCGTTCTTCGATGCAGGTGATTTATGAAGCAATATCTGGAACTGGTCGCCCATGTGATCAAGCACGGCTCCGTGCAGACCAACCGCACCGGGGTGAACACCATCAGCTTCCCCGGCGCCATGCTGCGCTACGACTTGCAGGACGGTTTCCCGGCCATCACCACGCGCAAGCTGGCGTTCAAGTCGGCGATCGGCGAGATGGTCGGCTTTCTGCGCGGCAACAACAGCGCGGCAGACTTCCGCGCGCTGGGCTGCAAGGTCTGGGATCAGAACGCCAACGAAAACGCCCAGTGGCTGGACAACCCGTTCCGCAAGGGCGAGGACGACCTGGGCGAGATCTACGGCGTGCAATGGCGCAAGTGGCCCGCCTACAAGCGTATCGACACCAGCAACCCGGCGGCGATTGAACGGGCCATCAGCCAGGGCTACCAGCAGATTGCCCAGTCCGAGGAAGACGGCCAGGCCTACGTGGTGCTGTACAAGGCCATCGACCAGATTCGCCAGTGCGTGGACACCATCATCAAGGACCCGGGCAGCCGCCGGATCCTGTTCCACGGCTGGAACTGCGCGCAGCTCGATGAAATGGCCCTGCCGCCATGCCATCTGCTCTACCAGTTTCACCCGAACCCGCAGACCAGAGAAATTTCGTTGACGCTGTACATCCGCTCCAACGATCTGGGCTTGGGCACGCCGTTCAACCTTACCGAAGGCGCTGCGCTGCTCAGCCTGATCGGCCGCCTGACCGGCTACACGCCGCGCTGGTTCACCTATTTCATCGGCGATGCGCATATCTACGAGAACCATCTGGATATGCTCAACGAACAGCTCAAGCGCGAGCCGTTCCCGTCGCCGAAGCTGGTGATTTCCGATCGTGTGCCGGAGTTTGCCAGGACTGGCGTGTATCAGCCTGAGTGGCTGGAGCTGATCGAGCCATCGGACTTCAGTCTGCAAGGCTACGAGCACCATGCGCCGATGACGGCGCCGATGGCTGTATAAGCGCTGGCGTTACAGGCAAGAATGGTGGGAGCGAATTCTGCGGGGGCGAACTCAGTGGAAGTGAATTCTGTGGGAGCGAATTCATTCGCGAAGAGGCCGGTACATTCAATCCATCTTCAGCGTCTGAACTACAGTCTTCGCGAATGAATTCGCTCCCACAGAATCAGCCGCCACAGAATCATTAGCTCAGATTCCTCCCCCTCAATGCCCGTGACTACGCCCTACATGTGAAGGCTCGCCTTCGGGCGCTGCGACCCCGCCGCTGGCCTCCAGCCGATCCAGAATCCCGCAATGATCCGCCGCGTCGCCGCAACGCTCGCGCAGGTCGAGCAGCTGTTGCTGCAAGGCTTGCAGGCTGGTGATGCGGGCGTTGACGTGTTCGATATGCTCGTCGATCAGCGCATTGATGCTCTCGCATTGATCCTGGGGGCTGTCGCGCAGGTTGAGCAGGCTGCGGATCTCATCCAGGGTCATGTCCAGGCTGCGACAGTTGCGGATAAAAGTCAGGCGCTCGACGTGGGCCTGGGTGTACAGCCGGTAATTGCCATCGCTGCGCGCCGGGGCCGGGAGCAGGCCTTCTCGCTCGTAATAGCGGATGGTTTCTACCTGGGCGTCGGTCAGTTTTGCCAGTTCACCAATTTTCATGAGCATCAATCTCGTTTGAGTGCTTGACCCTGAAGTGGCTACAGGGTGTTCACTTGACCTCAAGCAAGTCAAGGGGTCCGTTCATGGAACACAAGGCACATACACATTCAACGCATGATCACACCGATCACGATCACGATCACGATCACGATCACGATCACGATCACGATCACGATCACGATCACGGCCATGGCAAGCTCACGCCGGTAAAGGCCTGTGGCTCTCACGCCCATAGCTGCTGCGCGCCTGAAGCTGCGCCAGCGACTGTGACCTTGAGCGAGCCGGTAGCTGGCGCGCAGTTCAGCCGTTTCCGTATCGAAGCGATGGATTGTCCTACCGAGCAGACGCTGATCCAGAACAAGCTCGGCAAGATGACGGGCGTGCAGAAGCTCGAATTCAATCTGATCAACCGCTTGCTGGGCGTCTGGCACGAACTGCCGTCGCCGACGCTGATCAGCGAAGCCATCGGCACCCTGGGCATGCAGGCCGATCTGCTGGAAGAGGGTGTAGATGCACCCGACGCGCCCGCACCGGTTGCCAAGCATTGGTGGCCATTGGCGTTGTCGGGTGTGGCTGCCGTGTCTGCGGAGGTGATTCATTTCACCCAACTGGCACCCAACTGGGTCGTGGCACTGGTCGCTCTGGTGGCAATCCTCAGTGGTGGTTTGAGTACCTATAAAAAGGGCTGGATCGCCCTGAAAAACCTCAATCTGAATATCAATGCCCTGATGAGCATCGCCGTCACCGGCGCCGTGCTGATCGGGCAATGGCCGGAAGCGGCCATGGTGATGTTCCTGTTTACCGTGGCCGAACTGATTGAAGCCAAGTCCCTCGACCGTGCACGCAATGCCATCAGCGGTCTGATGCAGCTTGCGCCGGAGCTGGCAACAGTCCGTCAGGCTGACGGCAGCTGGCTGGAACGTGAAGTTAAAGGCATCGAACTGGGCGCGATGGTGCGGATCAAGCCCGGCGAGCGTGTGGGCCTGGATGGTGAGGTGGTCGAGGGCCATTCGACCATCGATCAGGCACCGATTACCGGGGAAAGCCTGCCGGTGGAAAAGGGCGTGGGCGACAAGGTATTTGCCGGGACCATCAACCAGTCCGGCTCCCTTGAGTACAGGGTGACGGCGGCTGCCAGTCAATCGACCCTGGCGCGAATCATTCATGCGGTAGAAGCTGCGCAAGGTGCGCGGGCGCCGACCCAGCGCTTTGTCGACAGCTTCTCGCGGATCTACACCCCGGCGGTCTTCCTGATTGCCCTCGCCATGGCACTGATTCCGCCGTTGTTCATGGGCGCCGCCTGGTTTGACTGGATCTACCGGGCGCTGGTGCTGCTGGTGGTGGCCTGCCCTTGTGCCTTGGTGATTTCCACACCCGTTAGTATCGTCAGCGGCCTGGCGGCTGCGGCGAGAAAGGGCATTCTGATCAAGGGCGGCGTGTATCTGGAGATGGGTCGCAAGCTCGACTACCTGGCCCTGGACAAGACCGGCACCATCACCCACGGCAAACCGGTGCAGACCGATTTCGTCGTGCTCAACCCGGCCTTTGCCGAGCAAGCGGCGACGTTAGCGGCGAGCCTGGGTGGGCGTTCAGATCACCCGGTGTCTCTGGCGATTGCCAAGGCCAATGAAGGCGGGGTGGCCCATGAAGTCGCCAACTTCGAAGCGCTGACCGGTCGTGGCGTGCGCGGCGATATCGACGGCGTGACCTATCACCTGGGCAACCATCGCCTGGTGGAAGAGCTGAAGCTGTGTTCGCTGGAGTTGGAAGCGCGTCTGGACGTGCTGGAGCGTCAGGGCAAGACCGTGGTGTTGTTGCTGGATGCGTCGGGTCCGCTGGCGCTGTTCGCCGTGGCCGATACGGTCAAGGACAGTAGTCGCGAAGCCATCGAACAGCTGCATGCCATGGGTATCAAGACCTTGATGCTCACCGGCGATAACCCGCACACCGCCAATGCGATTGCCGCCCAAGTGGGTATCGATCAGGCCAAGGGCGATCTGTTGCCGGTGGACAAGCTGCAAGCCATCGAAGCGCTGTACGCCCAGGGGCATCGTGTCGGTATGGTCGGTGACGGTATCAACGACGCGCCGGCACTGGCTCGATCCGAGATTGGTTTCGCCATGGCGGCGGCAGGCACCGATACGGCTATCGAAACCGCCGATGTCGCCCTGATGGACGATGATCTGCGCAAGATCCCGGCGTTTATCCGCCTGTCCCGCGATACTTCGGCGGTGCTGATGCAGAACATCACCCTGGCGTTGGTGATCAAGGTGGTGTTCCTGGTGATGACCTTTGCCGGGACCGCGACCATGTGGATGGCGGTGTTTGCCGATATGGGCGTGAGTTTGCTGGTGGTGTTTAACGGGTTGCGGTTGTTGAAGAAATAACGGCGTTTGGGAACCTTGTGGGACCGGCTAAAGCCGGTCCCACAGATTCACACGGGTGCTATCGAGGGTATTTTTCCTGGCCCCACGCAATAAAGGTCTGCAGCAACTTCTTCAGCACCTCCCGGGTTGGCGCGGCCAGGTCCGGGCGGTAGTTGAACGGGGCGAACTCTTCCATGTAGGTGCTTTGCGTCAGCTCCAGTTGCACGGCGTGGATATGGTTGGCCGGGTCGCCGTAGTGGCGGGTGATATGGCCGCCCTTGAAGCGCCCGTTCAGCACATGGCTGTAGGCACTGGCTTGGGCGCAGGTGGCTTCCAGGCGGCGGGCCAGTTCGGCGTCGCAGCTGGCGCCGTTGAAGGTGCCGAGGTTGAAGTCGGGCAGGCGACCTTCGAACAGATGGGGGATATGCCCGCGAATCGAGTGGGCATCGAACAGCAGGGCATAGCCGAACTCATCGCGCAGCCGTGTCAGTTCCTGTTGCAGGGTGTCGTGGTACGGCGTCCAGATCTCGGCCAGATACCGGGCGCGCTCTTCGGCGCTCGGTGCCTGGCCGTCCTTGAACAGCGGCACGCCATCGAACAGAATCGACGGGAACAGCCCGGTGGTGGCGCCTGCGTACAGCGGCTTGTCGTCGGACGGGCGATTGAGGTCGATGACAAAGCGCGAGTACTCGGCGGCCAGCGTGCTGGCACCCAGCTCGGCGGCGAAGTCGTAGAGCTGGGGGATATGCCAGTCGGTATCCGAGAGACCGAGGGCATCGTCGACCAGACCGTCCGCGACCGCCGGGGTCAGGCGCAGGCCGGGGTGGGGCATGCTGATCAACAGCGGCACGCTGCCGCGCTGGAATGTCAGAACGTTATCCACAGGGTTCTCCTTAAATCAGTGATTCAACGCCGTGGCGGACGATGCGCTTGTCCAGATCACCGCCCAGCCAGTAGGCCAGATCGGCCGGCCGATCGATATTCCAGGCGACGAAATCGGCGACCTTGCCCGCTTCCAGCGAGCCATGAGTGTGCGCCATGCCCAAGGCCTGCGCTGCATGGAGGGTGACGCCAGCCAGGGCTTCTTCGGGCGTCATGCGGAATAGGGTGCAAGCCATGTTCAGCATCAGGCGCAAAGACAGGCCAGGCGAAGTGCCGGGGTTAAGGTCGGTGGAAATGGCAATCTTCACGCCATGTTTGCGCAGGGCATCCATGGGAGGCAGCTGGGTTTCCCGGAGGAAGTAAAACGCTCCCGGCAGCAACACCGCGACCGTCCCGGCAGCGCCCATGGCGATGGCGTCATCTTCGGTCATGAACTCCAGATGATCTGCCGACAGCGCCTGATAGCGCGCTGCCAGGCTTGACCCTGCCAGCGACGACAGCTGTTCGGCGTGCAGCTTCACCGGCAGCTCCAGCTCATGGGCGCGAATAAACAGCTTTTCGACCTGGGCCGGGGAAAAGGCCAGGTACTCGCAGAACGCATCCACGGCATCGACCAGCCCTTCGGCGGCCAGGGCCGGAAGCATTTCGTCGCAGATATGCTGGATATAGTCGTCGGCACGGTTGGCGTATTCCGGCGGCAGGGCGTGGGCCGCCAGGCAGGTGGCGCGCACGCTGACCGGCAGGCTTGCGCCCAGGCGGCGGATGACGCGCAGGGTCTTGCGTTCGTTTTCCAGGTCCAGGCCGTAGCCGGATTTCATCTCCACCGTGGTCACGCCGTCCTTGAGCAACTGCTTGAGGCGGCGTTCGGCGCTGGCGAACAGTTCATCTTCAGTGGCGGCGCGGGTAGCGCGCACGGTGCTGGCAATACCACCACCGGCAGCGGCGATCTCGGCATAGCTCACGCCTTGAAGGCGCTGCTCGAACTCGCCGCTGCGATTGCCGCCGAATACCGTGTGAGTGTGGCAGTCGATCAGCCCCGGCGTGACCCAGGCACCGTTCAGGTCAACGATCTGATCAAAATCCGTAGCGGTTAGCTCCGACTGCGGGCCGATCCACTCGATCAGCGTGCCCGAGGTGACGATTGCCGCGCTCTCGATGATCGAATAAGTGCCCTGCGCCATGGTTGCGGCGTGACAGTGTTGCCAGAGGGTTTTCATTCGGGGGCTCCAGAAAAGGTTATGGCCAATGTGATAGCCAATCCTGTGGGACTGAATTTTGTTGAGGCGAATTCTGTGGGAGCGAATTCATTCGCGAAGAGGCCAGTACATTCGACGCATGCATATCGCTGGTCAGACCGCTTTCGCGAATGAATTCGCTCCCACATCAAGCATTCATATATGCCGGGTCAGATTGTGATCATTACAGGCTCGGCAACACACCCGCCGGCACCAGCTCATTCAGGCACGCCGAAGACAGCAGCTCACTGGCCGCTTCGATATCCGGTGCAAAGAAGCGGTCCTTGTCATAGTGCGCCACCTTGTCACGCAGGGTAGTGCGGGCTTTTTCAAGTTTGACTGAGGTCTTCAGGCCATTACGCAGGTCCAGGCCCTGGCAGGCTGCCAGCCATTCCACGGCGAGAATACCGCGAGTGTTTTCCGCCATTTCCCACAGACGTTTACCCGCAGCTGGCGCCATGGAGACGTGGTCTTCCTGGTTGGCCGACGTCGGCAGGCTGTCGACGCTGTGCGGATGCGACAGCGCCTTGTTTTCACTGGCCAGGGCCGCAGCCGTAACCTGGGCGATCATGAAGCCGGAGTTGACCCCGCCATTGGCCACCAGGAATGGCGGCAGTTGCGACATGTGCTTGTCCATCATCAGCGAGATACGGCGTTCGCTCAGAGAACCGATTTCCGCCAGGGCAAGGGCGAGGTTGTCGGCAGCCATGGCGACAGGTTCTGCGTGGAAGTTGCCGCCGGAGATCACTTCGTTTTCTGCAGCGAATACCAGCGGGTTGTCGGATACCGCGTTGGCTTCCACTGACAGCACTTCAGCAGCCTGGCGCAATTGGGTCAGGCAAGCGCCCATGACTTGCGGCTGGCAGCGCAGGGAGTAGGGGTCCTGAACCTTGTCGCAATCACGGTGAGAGTCGGAGACTTCGCTGCTCTCGCCCAGCAGCTCGCGATAGCAGGCGGCGGCATCGATCTGGCCGCGCTGGCCACGGGCGGCATGGATGCGCGCATCGAACGGCGAACGCGAGCCGAGCACGGCTTCCACGGTCAGGGCGCCGCAGGACAGCGCGGCAGCGAACAGGTCTTCACCTTCGAACAGGCCACGCAGGGCATAGGCGGTGGACACCTGGGTGCCGTTGAGCAGTGCCAGGCCCTCCTTGGCCGCCAGGGTCAGGGGCTTGAGACCAGCCACGGCGAGGGCATCGACGGCATTCAGCCATTTGCCCTTGTGGCGAGCCTTGCCTTCACCCAGCAGCACCAACGACATGTGCGCCAATGGCGCGAGGTCGCCGGAAGCGCCCACGGAACCCTTGAGCGGAATGTGCGGATACACCTGGGCATTGATCAGCGCGATCAGAGCATCGATCACCACCCGGCGAATCCCGGAGAAGCCGCGGCTCAGGCTGTTGACCTTGAGCACCATGATCAGACGCACCAGCTCATCGCTGATCGGCACGCCGACACCGGCGGCATGGGACAGCACCAGGGAGCGTTGCAGGTTTTCCAGGTCGGCGCTGGCGATGCGGGTCGATGCCAGCAGGCCGAAGCCAGTGTTGATGCCGTAGGCGGTGCGGTTCTCGGCCAGGATCTGCTCGACGCAGGCCACGCTGTCTTTAATCTGTTGGTCGGCGCTGCCGTCCAGCTTCAGGGTCAGGGGCTGGAGGTAGATATCCCGCAGTTGGCTCAGGGTCAGTTGGCCTGGGATCAGATTCAGTTGGTTCACGTCGATACTCCTGGAAAATTGGCTGCCGCTGGCTCAGAGCTGGCTCCTGCATGCCCTGCGCTTGTGGCGCATGAGCTGCGGCGTGTGGTGATGTCCTGTTTAAAGCGTTGCCACCCGGCGCTGGACGAAACGGTCAACGTAATCGTCGGCAGGCGTGTGGAGGATTTCTTTTGGCGTGCCGACCTGGATTAACCGCCCGTCCTTGAGGATCGCAATGCGGTTGCCGATGCGCACGGCCTCATCGAGGTCATGGGTAATGAAGACGATGGTCTTTTGCAAAGTCTTCTGCAATTCCAGCAACTGGTCCTGCATCTCGGCGCGGATCAACGGGTCGAGGGCGCTGAAGGCCTCGTCCATCAAGATCACATCGGTGTCGGCAGCCAAGGCACGCGCCAGACCGACCCGCTGGCGCATGCCGCCGGACAGCTGGTGCGGATACTTGTTCTCGTAGCCTTTGAGGCCCACGGTGCTGATCCAGTGCAGGGCACGCTCGGCGCAGAACGCCTTGGTTTCACCGCGCACTTTCAGGCCGTAGGCGACGTTGTCGAGCACGGTTTTGTGGGGCAGCAGGCCAAAGCTCTGGAACACCATGCTGATCTTCTTGCGGCGAAATTGGCGCAGGGCTTCCATGTCGTAGCGCAGGATGTCCTCGCCATCGACCAGGATTTCGCCGCTGGTCGGGTCGATCAGGCGATTGAAGTGGCGCACCAGGGTCGACTTGCCGGAGCCGGACAGGCCCATGATGACGAAGATTTCGCCGCTGCCGATGGACAGCGACAAATCGTTCACACCCACCACGCAGCCGGTATCGGCCAGGACCTGATCCTTGCTCTTGCCTTGCTTGATCATCGCCAGTGCGTCTTTCTCGCGGCTGCCGAAAATCTTGAATACGTTACGAACTTCGATCTTGTTCATCTGCGCGCCATTCATTTGCTCGCCTCATGCCGGGGCCTGCCGTAGGCCTGGGTAATGCGGTCAATGACTACCGCGAGAATCACAATGGCCAGGCCGGCTTCGAGACCGCGGCCGACGTTGAGGGTCTGGATACCGATCAGTACATCTTCGCCCAGGCCACGGGCACCGATCATCGAGGCAATCACCACCATCGACAGGGCCATCATGGTGGTCTGGTTGATCCCGGCCATGATGCTCGGCAGGGCCAGGGGCAGTTGCACGCCGAACAGTTGTTGCCAGCGGTTGGCACCGAAAGCGTTGATAGCTTCCATGACTTCGCCGTCCACTTGGCGGATGCCCAGATCGGTGAGACGGATCAGCGGCGGCGCGGCGTAGATCACCGTGGCGAAGATCGCCGGGACCTTGCCCAGGCCGAACAGCATCAGCACCGGGATCAGGTAAACGAAGCTGGGCATGGTCTGCATGATGTCCAGCAAGGGCATCAGGATCGAGCGCAGGCGATTGCTGCGGGCCGAAAGAATTCCCAGGGGAATACCGATCAGCACGGAAATGATCGTGGCCACCATCATCAGGGCCAGAGTCTGCATCAGCTTGTCCCACAGGCCGACCGCGCCGACCAGGAACAGCAGGCCGACGATTGCCACGGTACTGGTGACTTTGCGCGTGGCGTGCCAGGCAATACCGCCGACAATTGCCAGCATCAACCACCAGGGCGCCATGCGCAGCAGGCCTTCCAGATTGACGATGGCCCACAGCAGGGTGTCGGAGATCTGCCGAAACACATCGCCATAATTGGTGACCAGGGAATCGACCCAGCCATTTACCCAGTTGGCGATTGAGAAGGTAAAGCTTTCGGGGAACATAGAGGGCTCTCAGTCAAATAGGCTTGGCGAGCAAAGGCTCCGCCCGCAGAGGCCGTTCGCCCCTTATATACCGGGGCGAACAGACCCTGGGCTGGCTTACAGCGAAGCGTCTACCTTCTTCGCGGCATCGGCGCTGACCCACTGGTGCCAGACTTCCGGATGCTCTTTCAGGAAAATCTTCGCCAGCTTAGGCGATTCGATACGGTCTTTGGTCATGCGTGCCAGGTTCTGGTTCAACAGATCGATGGGCAGATTGACCTTTTCCAGTACCGCGACCAGTTCCGGAGCCTGTTCGTGGAAGGCCTTGGACAGACCGACCTTGATGTCGATGGTCTTGTTCACGCCAGCTTTTTCTTCCAGGCGCACCATGTCGACTTCACCCATCAGCGGCGTTGGCGACCAGTAGTAGGCCAGGATCGGCTCGCCACGCTTGTAGCTCGACAGGATGGCTGCATCCAGGGCCGGGCCGGTGCCTGGGCGGAAGTTGGTGTACTTGTCTTCCAGGCCATAGCTTTTCAGCATCTCGCTGTTTTCCAGCTCGCAGGTCCAGCCGGCCGGGCAGTTGTAGAAGCGGCCTTTGCCTGGCTCTTCGGCATCCTTGAACAGGGCCTGGTACTTGGCCAGGTCGCCGATGGACTTGAGGTCAGGTGCCTTGGCAGCCAGTTTGCGCTTGGCGTCGCCTTCGATCACGTAGCGCGGTACATACCAGCCTTCGATGGCGCCGACAATCGGTGCCCCGACGCCGACGACTTTGCCGGCGGCAGCGGCCTTGTTCCAGACCTCGCTGCGGCCAACCCATTCTTCGGCAAAAATCTGGATGTCATTGGAACTCAGGGCGTTTTCCATGGTGATGGAGTTGCCGGGCAACGAATCCACTTTGCAGCCATAGCCCTTGTCCAACACGACTTTGAGCACGTCGGTCAGCAGCATGGCGCTTTCCCAGTTCAGTTCGGCAAACTTCACTTCCTTGCCCGATTCGCACCAGCCAGCCGCCTGGCTCGCGCCACTGGCGAGCAGGCCGACTGAAAGTAAAGTCGTCAGCAGGGCCTTTTTCGTTTTCATTGTTTTGACGCTCCTAATCATCTGAAGGTAGTGCGGCAGTCGAAAAGGCATCCAGCCTGTGGATGGGGCTTATGGCTGCCCCCTTCCTGTGTCGTTCTGATTGCAACGTCTGAATTGTGGAACCTAACCCCGTTGGAGCCGGGCTTGCCCGCGAATGCGATTTTTCAACCGAGAAAAATTTGGCGGATGTACCGGCCTTTTCGCGGGCAAGCCCGGCTCCAACAGATATCAACGGTTTCGTGTGCGGATCAGCCCGTGATCATCGGCAGATTCAGTCCCTGTTCCTTGGCGCAATCAATGGCGATCTGGTAACCGGCATCGGCGTGGCGCATGACACCGGTCGCCGGGTCGTTGTGCAGCACGCGAGCAATACGCTCGGCCGCTTCGTCGGTGCCGTCACAGACGATGACCATGCCCGAATGCTGCGAGAAGCCCATGCCGACGCCGCCGCCGTGGTGCAGGGACACCCAGGTCGCGCCGCTGGCGGTGTTGAGCAGGGCGTTGAGCAGTGGCCAGTCGGACACTGCATCAGAGCCGTCGCGCATCGATTCGGTTTCACGGTTCGGGCTGGATACCGAGCCGGAGTCCAGGTGGTCGCGACCGATTACCACCGGTGCGGACAGCTCGCCGCTGCGGACCATTTCGTTGAACGCCAGGCCCAGCTTGGCGCGCTGGCCCAGGCCGACCCAGCAGATACGTGCCGGCAGGCCTTGGAAGCTGATGCGCTCGCGGGCCATGTCCAGCCAGTTGTGCAGGTGAGCGTCGTCCGGGATCAGTTCCTTGACCTTGGCGTCGGTCTTGTAGATGTCTTGCGGGTTGCCCGACAGCGCGGCCCAGCGGAAAGGGCCTACGCCACGGCAGAACAGAGGACGAATGTAGGCGGGAACGAAGCCCGGGAAGTCGAAGGCATTGGCCACGCCTTCTTCCTTGGCCATCTGACGGATGTTGTTGCCGTAGTCGAAGGTCGGCACGCCAGCTTTCTGAAAGGCCAGCATGGCTTCGACGTGCTCGGCCATCGATTGCTTGGCGGCCTTGACCACGGCGGCAGGCTCGGTGATGGCGCGGGCGCGGTACTCGTCCCAGCTCCAGCCTTTTGGCAGGTAGCCGTTGAGCGGGTCGTGGGCGCTGGTCTGGTCGGTGACCATGTCCGGGCGCACACCACGGCGGACCATTTCCGGGAGGATTTCAGCCGCGTTGCCGCACAGAGCGATGGAGATGGCCTTGCCTTCGGCGGTGTATTTGGCGATACGCGCCAGGGCGTCGTCCAGGTCAGTGGCCTGTTCGTCGACGTAGCGGGTCTTGAGGCGGAAGTCGATGCGGCTCTGCTGGCATTCGATGTTCAGCGAGCAGGCGCCGGCCATACCGGCGGCCAGCGGTTGTGCGCCACCCATGCCACCCAGGCCTGCAGTCAGTACCCACTTGCCTTTGAGACTGCCGTTGTAATGCTGGCGACCGGCTTCGACGAAGGTTTCGTAGGTGCCCTGAACGATGCCCTGGCTGCCGATGTAGATCCAGCTGCCGGCGGTCATCTGGCCGTACATGGCCAGGCCCTTGGCATCCAGTTCGTTGAAGTGTTCCCAGTTGGCCCAGTGCGGTACCAGGTTGGAGTTGGCAATCAGCACCCGTGGCGCATTGCTGTGGGTCTTGAATACGCCGACCGGCTTGCCGGACTGCACCAGCAGGGTCTCGTCGTCATTCAGGTTGGTCAGGCTTTCGACGATCTTGTCGTAGCATTCCCAGTTGCGTGCGGCACGGCCGATACCGCCGTAGACCACCAGCTCGTTGGGGTTTTCCGCGACTTCCGGGTCAAGGTTGTTCATCAGCATGCGCAGCGGTGCTTCGGTCAACCAGCTCTTGGCGGTCAGCGTAGTGCCACGGGCAGCGCGGACTTCGACGTTACGATGCCGGGTCCATTTTTGATTCAAGTCTTGATTATTCTCAGTCACGAAAAAAACTCCTCAGCGATCGATCCAGAAACCAGCCCGATGATGGGCGAGGACCTGCCTCGCAGGTCCGAATTCGTTGGGGTGGCGCATGGTGCTTCTTTGTAGCTCATGCGCACACATCTTTACTTGTACATACAAGCATATGCAATTGAAAGACCAACTTGGTTTTTTTGAGTTGGACGTACTTCGATATCCGGCTCAAGGCCTTTGTTGCAAAGGCTTTCAGAGAAGCCAGCTGCGTGCGGCGGGAACGCTTGCAGGAAGGCAAAGCTGTTACCGTGACGGGTTTTTGCGTCATTCTGGGGCGTCAGGTAACACAGTGGTGCGTGCTTAGATGACCTTCACCGCGCGACCAATGAACTGGATAGGCCCGGTAGGTTTGCCGATGGGTGAGCCGGTGGGTTTTTCCAGGGTCAGCTCGAATAGCTGGTTGGGTTGCAGGGGCGGCAGCTTGTCGAGGGGAACGTGCAGGGTCTCGCCAGGCTTGACCAGCCCCAGGGAAACCGGGCCTTGCCAGCCATCGGCTTTGGTCCAGAATTCCAATGCTTTATCCGCCGGGACTTCGGCGACGCCCAGCGGAATCAGTTGGATTTCCTTATTGTTGGCAGCCTGTATTACCCAGCCTGGAGCCTTGTCCTGCGGCGCGACCAGGACCACCAGCCAAGACGGTGAGGGCGCAGGGCGAATGGCAAGGTTCACACCCAGAACCAGGGTGGCTGCCAGACCTGCGCCAGCCAGACCGCGCCAGACTGCCAGGCTGTCCCACCAG
The DNA here is from genome assembly GCF_024807945.1 of Pseudomonas sp. JUb42. Classification (GTDB taxonomy): domain Bacteria; phylum Pseudomonadota; class Gammaproteobacteria; order Pseudomonadales; family Pseudomonadaceae; genus Aquipseudomonas. The sequence continues at coordinate 183,705 of NZ_JANUFD010000007.1, forward strand.
CGTGTCGGAGCGGTGCCGCCGGGATTGAGATTGTCCAGGCTGCGCTCAAGTCGTGCCCACAGATTGGCCGGTGGCGTGACCGGTGCTGCCAGCGCGGTCAGGGGCAGCAGGCGTGCTTCCCAGGCATCGACGGCGGCCTGCAATTGCGGCTCGCGGCTCAGGCGTTGTTCAACCTCTCGGCGCTGACGGGGCGACAGGGTGCCGAGCACATATTCGCCGGCCAGGCTGTGGATATCGTCTGTGGGTGTATTCATCCGATGCACTCGCGCAATGCGTTCAGGCTGCGTTTGATCCAGGCCTTGACCGTGCCCAGGGGCGCGCCGATCTTCTGCGCAATTTCCTGATGGGTGTAACCGTCCACGTAAGCGTGAAACACACAGTTGCGGCGCACCGGTTCCAGTTGTTCCAGGCAATGCTGCACGCGGCCGGGGTTGGCGCGCCAGTCGAAAGAGTCGGTGGTTTCCTGCCAGCCCTCGAGGGTTGCTTCGCTTTGCTCAAGATCGTCATCGCCGCTGACTTCCCAGGTCTTGTCGCGCAAGACATTCAGGGCCAGGTGGCGGGTCAGGCTGAAGATCCAGCCACGGGCCGAGCCGCGGGTCTGATCGAAGCTCGCGGCACGTGTCCAGATCTTGATGAAAGCGTCATGCACGATGTCCTCGGCCATGCCCTTGTCCCGTACCAGGCGCAAGACCACGCCCAACAGGCGCGGGCTTTCCTGTTCGTACAGACGCTGCAAGGCCTGCCGCTCGCCGCGGGCGCAGGCATGCAGGGTGGCTTCGTAGTCAAAGCTGGATTCGTACGAGGACACGTCAATCAGTCATCCATGGCCGGGCGTGCGCAGGAGCATAGCCGAGTTCCTGCGCTGCGCGGTCACTGGCTCAGTTACTGGCCCAGAAGATGTAGTCGGCCTGATACTTGACCACTTCCTTGGCGCCTTTGTTGGCGGCGGCACAGGCCGTGGTCGGCGCTACGCCGCCCTTGAGTGCCACGCGCTGGATGTAAGCAACACCGTGCATGGCGCCCTTGCCTTCGGCAGGGTTGGCCTTGACCAGTTGATACGGCAGATTGCCTGCGCTGGACGGCGCCACGGCGACTTGAGTGCCGGTTACTTTCGAGCCGTCTTTGGCTTCCCAGGTGGCCGGTGGGCCGAAATAGTTGCCGACGGCCTTGCCGCTACGGTCATTGAGCACGGCCTTGGGGCCGACGAAGGTCCACTCCAGCTGACCGGGCATATTGGCCTTGTCGCGGCATTCGTAGGTGATCTCGCCGACGCCGGTGGTTTCCATGCTGATCTTGTGCCCGGCAGGCACGCGCACGGTTTCCGGCAGATCGGTCTGGGCCAGGGCGACCGGGGCCACACAGATCAGGGCGGTCAGGCAGAGCAAGCGTTTTGCGTTCATGCAGAAATCTCCAGATAAGTAACCCGCGCTCAGCAGCCTGAATGGCTGCTGGTGGTACTACACGCGGGGACGGGATCTGGATGCAGTGCTTTGAAAATATTTTTGGGCGACGGGGAGTTGAGCAGTGTGGGAGCGGATTTATCCGCGAAAGCGATATTTCAGGTGGCCAAGATGTGTTGGATGTACCGGCCTTTTCGCGAATGAATTCGCTCCCACAGAATTTGCTCTCCGTTTGGGCTCAGCTGGTTATTTCGCTCAATTCAATCACACAACACCGGCTGGCACTCGGCGCCTGCAATTCGATTTCCAGCAGGCCCTGGTTGTTATCCACCTGCAGGCAGTCATGCTTGCCCAGCATTTCCCACGGGCTGTTACCAATGCCTACCGCCACTTGCTCGGCCACGCTGAATAGCAGCAGGGTATTGGCCGAGCTGAACAGGCGCTGCGGCAGGCGTACGTCGAGCCATTGCAGGCGGGCGCTGTAGCGTTGCGGTGCGTAGATCAGGTTGAAGTCGCGGATCGGGCCGTCGAGCAGGGTGCAGCTGACGGTGCTGTCGCCACTGAAGGCGAACGGGTCCGAGGGCAGCAGTTCGCGGGAGGTCTGGCCGTCCACGTCCAGGGTCATGCCCGCGCCTTGCAACACGGTAATGATGCGCTGGTAACCGGCGAACACCGAGAAGCCACCCGAGGCTTCGATATCGGCAATCGACAGGCGCCAGCCGAAACCGTCCAGGCCAACACCTGCATCCCGGGTGATTTCCTCGGTGCTGCCGCCGCCGTTTTTCCAGGGCATGCGGGGGTAGTCGACGGCGCGCAGAACAGTGATAGCGGTCATTTGCTGAAACGTCCTTCAAGGCGATGGCGGGAACCGGGGTGAATCAGCCGCGCGGCGGTCACCGGCTGGCGGCCCGACCAGGTGCGGCGGCGGATCAGCAGGCAAGGCTCGCCGGGCTCAATCTGCAGCAGTTTGCACTCGTCGGCCTCGGCGAGAATGGCCTCGACCACATGCTCGCCCTCGGTCAGCGGTGCGACTTGGGATAGATAGGCATAAGGCGTCTGCACGGTGAAGTCCTGACGCAGGTAGTCAGGCGCCACCAAGGCGTTGACGAAACGATCTTCGATCTGCACCGGGATATCGTTTTCGTAATGCACGATCAGCGAATGAAACACCCGCTGGCCCTCGCGCATGTCCAGGGCCAGAGCGCGCTCGGAGCCTGCGGCTTCTTCGGCGAGGATCATCACCTTGCAGGTGTGGCGATGGCCCCGTGAGGCGATTTCGTCGGCTATGTTGTGCACTTCGAACAGCGCCGACTGGGTCTTGGGTTCTGCCACGAAGGTGCCGACACCCTGCATGCGCACCAATAGCCCTTCGGCGGTCAGCTCGCGCAGGGCGCGGTTGATGGTCATGCGGCTGAAGCCCAGCTGTGTGACCAGTTCGCTTTCCGACGGCACGCGATGGTGCGGCGGCCAAGTGCCGTTCTGGATCTGCAGGGCGATCATTTGCTTGACGCGGGCGTACAGCGGCGCCGGACTTTCGCCCATCTGGGAGGCCAGCAGGGAAACGGCAGGCGGAGTCGGCACAGGGCAATCCTTGTTCAATGGGGTTCTGGCACGTTGGCAGCATGGCAGAGTGTACAAAAGTGCGCTCACGCTATCCATTAAGCGCAGCGGCGGCAAGCTCGCCGGAGTTTACCGAGCGAGCAAACGTCTGTATATGTACATACAACTTTAACACCGATGAGGTTCAGAGCATGTCCGCCTTCTTCGCCGAGCGCGCCTTGTTAGCCACTGGCTGGGCCAGAAATGTCCGTTTCGAAGTCAGCGATGAAGGTCTGTTGACCCAGGTGCTCAGCGACTCCGATGCCCAGGGCGCCGAAGTGCTCAAGGGACCGGTGGTGCCGGGCATGCCGAACCTGCATTCCCACGCCTTTCAGCGCGCCATGGCCGGGTTGGCGGAAGTGGCGGGCAACCCCAATGACAGTTTCTGGACCTGGCGCGACCTGATGTATCGCCTGGTCGGCAAGATCAGCCCCGAGCAACTCGGTGTCATCGCCCGCCAGCTGTATATCGAAATGCTCAAGGGCGGGTTCACCTCGGTGGCCGAATTCCATTACGTGCATCAGGACAGCGCCGGCCAACCCTACGCCAACCCGGCGGAACTGGCCCTGCAAATCAGCCAGGCGGCGAGCAGCGCGGGCATCGGCCTGACCCTGTTGCCGGTGCTCTACAGCCATTCCGGTTTTGGCGGCCAGGCGCCCAATGAAGGACAACGGCGTTTTATCCACAGCACTGAGAGCTACCTTTCGTTGCAGGCGCAGCTCAAGCCGCTGTTGGCCGCGCAACCGGCCCAGGCCCTGGGGCTGTGTTTCCACTCGCTGCGCGCCGTGACGCCGCAGCAGATCAGCGAAGTACTGGCCGCCAGCGACAAGGCTTGCCCGGTGCATATCCATATCGCCGAGCAGCAGAAGGAAGTCGATGACTGCCTGGCCTGGAGCGGGCGTCGGCCGTTGCAGTGGTTGTACGAAAATGTCGATGTCGATCAGCGCTGGTGCCTGGTCCACGCCACCCACGCCGATGCCGGTGAAGTGGCGTCCATGGCGCGCAGTGCGGCGGTTGCGGGCCTGTGCCTGACTACCGAGGCCAATCTGGGGGACGGGATTTTCCCGGCGGTGGACTACATCGCTCAAGGCGGGCGCTGGGGCATCGGCTCGGACAGCCATGTTTCGTTGAGCGTGGTCGAAGAGTTGCGTTGGCTCGAATACGGCCAGCGCCTGCGCGATCAACGGCGCAATCGCCTGTATCGCATTGATCAGCCCATGGTCGGGCGTACCTTGTTCGATGCCGCGCTGGTCGGCGGTGCCCAGGCCATGGGGCAGAACATCGGTGCTTTGACTGTCGGCCAGCGTGCCGACTGGCTGGTGCTGGACGGCAATGATCCGTACCTGGCCACGGCCACGGACGACGGCATTCTCAACCGTTGGCTGTTTGCCGGCGGCGATCGGCAGATTCGTGATGTGCTGGTCAACGGCCAGTGGGTGATTCGCGACGGCCGTCATGCTGGTGAAGAGCAGAGCAGCCGGGCGTTCGCTGCGGTACTGCGGGAATTACTTGGCTGACTCTTTATCAGCGCGTTGCTTTGCCGATAGCCGAGTCTTCCGTGCGCCAGATCAGCTTCATGGTGTCGTAACCCTGCTGCTGGGCCTTGCTCAGCAGCTCCTGGCGAGTGGTTTCGGACACATGAGCGGTGCGTGACAGCAGCCACAGGTATTTTCGATCCGGCGTACCGACCACGGCGGTCTTGTAGTCATCGTCGATGTAGAGCACCCAGTACGCGCCCTTGGTGATGCCCGGCAGCAGGCGCGAGAACCAGTTATCGAACACCACCCACAGGCGGTCGGTCTTGCCGACTTCCTGCGGCGAGGCGGTGCCGTTTATTTCCTGCCACTGCCCATCCTTGTCGCGACAGCGGTTCAGCACGCTGACATTGCCATCGTCCTTGAGGCCGTAATGGGCTTCTGATTGCGCGCAGTTGCGCTGGAAATACATCGGCAGCCGGGCCAGCTCATACCAGGTGCCCTGGTAGCGCTTGAAGTCGACATGGCCGACGGTCTTGGGCTCCAGATTCTCTTGCGAATGGGCAAAGCCGATGGCCAGGAAACAAGCCATCAGGGCAACGCTGAAACGTAGCAGTAGCTTGAGCATGATTTATTTCAGACCCTGACCCGAGAACAGCACCACTTTGTCGGCGGCGTACTGCACGCTGATAAAGCTCTTCTGATCGCCCCAGGTGCAACTGGTCAGGCCGATGGCGCCGGAGCATTCAGTCGGGCTGCCGAGCAGCGCTTCGACCTGGGTCTTGGGCATCCCGGCGGACAGCTTCGAATAGTTTTCCTGATTGATCTTGCTGCATGCAGCCAGCAATACGCAGAACGACAGTAGGGCGACGTTGCGCAAAGTCATGAGTGAAGCTCCTGAGCCTGGGGAAATGCTTATGCGGGGCAGGCCTGGAACGGCTGCGCGGGCGCAATAGCGCAAGCTTAGAAGGGAAAAGCGGGATCTGGTTCCGTGGTGGAGGAGAATCACCACGGTTTATTCGTTGGAGCGAGGCTTGCCCGCGAACAGCAACACGCGCAATGTCAGGCAGACCGCGTTGTTGCATTCGCGGGCAAGCCTTGCTCCAACAAGGTCTGATTAGCCCTTATGGTACGCAGTCACGCGCTCGACTTCTTCTTTCGAACCCAGGTACACCGCAACACGCTGATGCAGGCCTTCAGGCTTGATGTCGAGGATGCGCTGGTGGCCGTCGGTGGAGGCGCCGCCAGCCTGTTCCACCAGGAACGACATCGGGTTGGCTTCGTACATCAGGCGCAGTTTGCCCGGCTTGGATGGCTCACGGCTGTCACGCGGGTACATGAACAGACCGCCACGGGTCAGGATGCGGTGCACGTCGGCAACCATCGCGGCCACCCAACGCATGTTGTAGTTCTTCTCCAGCGGGCCTTCTTCACCGGCCAGCAGCTCGCTGACGTAGCGCTGTACCGGGGCTTCCCAGTGGCGCTGGTTGGACATGTTGATGGCGAATTCCTGAGTGGTCTCCGGGATCGTGATGTCTTCGTGGGTCAGGGCGAAGCTGCCCATTTCACGGTCCAGGGTAAAGCCCTTGACGCCGTCACCCAGGGTCAGCACCAGCATGGTTTGCGGGCCGTAGATGGCGTAACCGGCAGCGACCTGCTCGGTGCCTGGCTGCAGGAAGGCCTTTTCGTTCAGGGCTTCGTTCTGACTCAGGTATTCGTTCGGGCAACGCAGTACCGAGAAGATGGTGCCGACCGGGGCGTTGATGTCGATGTTCGACGAGCCGTCCAATGGGTCAAATACCAACAAATAGGCACCCTTAGGGTATTTGCCGGGGATCTGGTAGGCATTGTCCATCTCTTCGGATGCCATGCCGGCCAGGTGACCGCCCCATTCGTTGGCTTCCAGAAGGATTTCGTTGGAAATCACGTCGAGCTTTTTCTGCACTTCGCCCTGCACGTTCTCGGTGCCCATGCTGCCAAGCACACCGCCCAGCGCGCCTTTGGAGACGGCATGGCTGATTTCCTTGCACGCACGAGCCACTACTTCGATAAGGAAGCGCAGATCGGCAGGGGTGTTGTTGCTGCGGGTCTGCTCGATCAGATAGCGACTTAGGGTAACGCGGGACATGGAGTGCTCCGAAAGTATGGGGATGAAAAACCCGCGCAGTTTACCGCGTGTGCGAGCGTAATACTGCCCATCAGACCGGCTTGCAGCGGATTGAGTTCAGGTTTTGCCTGCTGTTTTGGCTCAGATAGACAGCGTAGCCACAAATCGCCCGCGTACGGGCGATGCGGATCAAGATTTTGGCGGGGTGGCGCGCAGGGTGCTCAAGGCCATCCAGCCGAGGAAAATCACCCCCAGCACCAACAAGGCCCACAGGCCGATGCGCTTCCAGTCGATCACCATCGGCGCGGGTGCCAGGGGCGTCAGGCTGACCACCGGCGCCTTGGTCGGCGCGGCGCTGCTGAGGCTGACGAGCTTCTGCGGGTTGTAGTCGGGAATCAGGGTATTGATCGGCAGATTTACCGCAGGCGCTGTCGCGTTACCGATGGCCAGGGTAAAGGGGCCGTTGCCCCGGGCCAGGAACACCACTTGCGTCGCCGACAGGGCAAAGTGCAGTTTCGGCGCTTCGGGGCCGAGGCCGCCGCCGCGTTCGTCCACTTCCAGTTTCAGTTCCCGAATCGGATAGCCCGCCAGCTGGATTTCATTCTGGGTGACGTCCTGGCCATTCTGAGTCAGGCGGTAGAGCAGGCCACTGCCGATCGCTTGCCAGGGCTTTTTGCTGTCCAGCCGCCCGTACAGCGTGCCGGGCGCCAGGCTGTTGGCCTGGGCGATCTCGAAACGCAGGCGCTCTACCGGCAGGCTAGTGGGCAGTTCCCACAGATATTCGCCGGGCTTGTCGAGCTTGCCGCTCAAGGCGGGCGACCAACTCAGGGGCGCAGGCGGCGCATCGTTAGCTGCGCCGAGGACCATGGCTGAGGTCAGGGTCGGTACGTTCGGCGTCGTCCACAGCAAGCGCAGGTAACGGGCCTTATGGCCGGGCAGGGCGACTTCACGCTGTTCGACCAGCTCATCGGAGAACGACAGTCGGGCGACCTGACCACTGCCCCACGACTGCCAGTGCTGCAGGTCGTCGCTGGCCTCGATGCTGAAGTGCTGGAAACCCTCATGTTCGGTGCTCCAGTCCAGGGTCAGGTGCTCCAGCGGCGCCTTGACCGCGCTGGTGTCCAGCAGCCAGCCGCGCAGGATTTCATCACCGGCTTCGATATCTTCCTGGGGCGATACTTCGACGACAGTGCCGTTGCTCGACCGTTGTACTCGCACCACCGGCACGGCATCGCGCTTGTCGGTGCTGTTGTACAGCGGGAACATTTTCACCGCGACTTCCGGCTGTTCGGCCGGACGCTGAGCCTGGTTTTGCGCCAGGGCATAGGCCTGGGGCTGGCCTTCGCTGTTGAATATGCGCAAGTCAGCGAGGTCAGCCTGACGGGCCTGCAGTTGCACGGCCAGGGGCAGCTCAAGACGATACCAAGGGCCTTCGCCGCTGAGGGTCAGGGGCGTCTGGCTGGCAAAGTCAGCGGGAGCTTCCGCGGCCTGGATAAGATTGGCCGTCAACAAGGCGGTCGCGCACAGCAGGCTTTTCAATAACGCATGGGCACTCAAGTACGGCTTCCTCATGGCAGATCCGGTTCCGGCGTCGGTTCGACTGTGGCCTGGGCTGCACGCTTGGGCGGCAGCGGGGCGAAGTAGCCCACGACCAGCAGCAGGATACCGACGCCGATGAACGAAACAATCCGCGCCATGCCGCCACGGTTGCTCAGTTCGACGAAGAATAGCTTGGCAACCACGACACCGATCAGCACCGCACCGGCGATCCAGATTTCGCGGCGTACCCGCAGGTGGCCGCCGATCATCAGGGCCAGGGCCATCAGGGTCCAGACAATCGACAGCCCGGCCTGTACCCGCATGGATTCCAGCAGATCATCCGCCGCCCAGGGCACACCGCTCCAGTGATGAGCGGTACGCATGACCATGGCCGTAACCAGCGCAAACAGCGAAGCCCCGGCGACCAGCCAGGCCAGGCGCTGGCATTGATGCTGGCTGACGCCCAATTGATGCAGGTTGCGGCTGATCCACAGGAACACCCCGGTCAGGGCGAACATCAGGCCGATTTCCAGTGGGTTAACAAGTGGCACATAGCCCAGTGGATCGGCGTTGCCATCGCTGAAGGTGTTGGCCAGCCAGAACCAGGCGAGCAGCAGGCCAGCCACCGGCAAAGCCGCCCAGACCCGGTATTCGCGGCCATGAGTCGCCACCGGCCAAGGCCATTGTCGTGGCGCAGCCATCGCCAGCAGATACAGGCTCGGCACCAGCGCCCAACCCAGCCAGCGCCAGGCGTTGTAGGTTTCGGAGAATGCCATCACCACATCCCGTACCTGCAGGGCGACGACGCTGAGGATCAACCAGCAACCCAACACATGGGCGATGCTAGCGGCCTTGGCCGGAAGGATCTGCTCCAGGCTGCGCAGAGAACGCAGATGCACGGCGAACAACACCAGCCAGGCCAGCCAGCCCCAGTTGGCGCTCGGGTGATAGTCCGGGCCGAACTTGTAGGCCAGCAGGATGCCGCTGACCGGAATCAGCGCCAGTCCGAGCAAGGCCAGGCACAGCATCGCCAGACCGGGCCAGCGCAGGCGCACGCTGATCACGGTCCACAGCGCCAGACTGGCGGCGGCCAGGGCCAGCAGCAACACCACGCGCAGGTCCGGTGGCGCCAGGCGCCACGACGCACTGATCAGGCCCACGCCCCACCAGGCGCCGCCCCAGACCAACAGCAAGGTCGACAGCAGATCGCGATTGAGCAGGCTCGCGGTCCTGATCCGCTCCACGCATAGGGCACTGATCAGCGCAGCCAGGGACAGAATCATCGGCGTCCAGTAATCGCCATGGGCAAACAGCGGCGAGTACCAGGCGTTCAGCTCATTGATGAAGGCGAGCCCGGCGCCGATTTGCAGCAACAGGCCGAAAGCCCTCGCCAGCATGCGGTTCTGCCGCAGGCCGAGCCAGAACGCCGCCGCGCCTTCAATGGCCCAGGATACTGAGGTCCACTGCGAATTCAGGCCCAGAGGGATGGCCAGGGTGGCAAACACTACGCCCAGGGCCAGACAGGTTTCGACCAGCAGCAGAGCGCGGCCGGATGTGCGCGATGCCAGCAGGCGGGCGATGCCCATATAGATCAGCCCCAGTACCAGGGCGCTGATGGCTGCGCCGAACTCCAGATGACCGACCAGCGCATATTGCAGACCGAAACCGACGATGGGCGTGCCGAACAACAGGCTGCCATCAACATAACTGCTCTGCCGTGCCGACCAGCGCAGCATGGCTGTGCGGCTGTCATCCTCGGGGCCGCTGGCCAGTTCTTCCAGCCTGCGTCGGGCGAACAACAGGCCGATGGCCAGGTACATCAGGAAGAACAGAATCAGGAAACCTTCAGTGCTCCACAGCAGCTCCGGGTTGTAGGCCTTCATGCCCCAGGCCGCGCCGATACCGAAGGTGCCGAAGAAACCGATCAGGTTCAGCGGGCGCCAGGCCTTGAACCAGGCGATAGCGAAGATTCCTGCGTTGAGCAGGGTGAAATAACTGAACAGGGCGATATGGTTGCCGCCCTGGCCGGTGGACGCCAGCAGCGGTGCAGCGAAGCCGCCGAGGGCACCGGCGCAGGCCAGGGCCAGGGAGTCCTGCTTGACCGCGAGAATCGCAGAGAAGGCAGTCACGGCCACCAACAGGGCGAAGCCCATGGCCGGGTCGATCAAGGCGTTGAGCTTCATCGCCGCAAAGATCGTCAGGTAGATCACCCCGACGCTGGCGCCCTGCAAGGTCAAGGCATAGGCCGGATTCCGGCCGCGCAGCCACCAACCCAGGCCCAGTAGTGCCAGGGCGCAGACGATGACGGAGGCGTACTTGGCTTCCACCGGGATAACAATGCCTTCGGTGGCGTAGCGCAGCAGGAAGGCCAGGCCGAGGAACAGCAGCACCACGCCGACGCGTAACACGGTATTGCCACCCAGTAGCCAGCCTTTGGCAGCGTCCAGGCCGCGGTCCAGCCAGTTGACAGGGGTAGGAGCCGCAGGTGATTGCGCACGGGAAGGGCTGACTGCGTCGATGTTCCAGTCGGAGGCGACGGGCTCTGGGGTAGGCGCAACTGCGACTTCAGCAGGCAGGTCCCAGCTCAGCTCGGGTTCGTCTGCCTTGCTGGCTACCCAGATAGTGTCGGGCAGCGGTGCGCTGTCTTGCACCGGTTGACTGGCGGCTGCCTTATTAAAGGAAGAGGTGGGTGGGTGCTCGAGCATCGACAGCCGTTGTTGCAGGGCTTCGACGGTTTTCTGCATCACTTCCAGTTGCTCGCCCTGGCGGGCGCTTTTGCGGCGCAATTGCCACACATGAATGCTCATGCCCAGCACCCAGCCGACTGCGCCGCCAATGGCAGCACCGCTGAAGGGGTCCAGGGGGTAGTCGCTGCCCATGGCGCCGAGCACCAGGCCAAGCAGCATCAGAATCCATTGCACGGGTTAAGTCCTTGTCTTGCCTGTCTGAAGGGAGCGACATGTATTTTAATAGACAGGGCTCAGACCGGACACAGCACAAATAATTGCGCGGTTTTGCGATTTTGCGAGGGGCATCACAGCTTTAGGCGCTGGACTCGTGGGAGCGCGGCTTGCCCGCGAAGTGGCCGGTACAGACGGTGAAAATTTATCGTCTGAGATGGCGCCTTCGCGGGCAAGCCGCGCTCCCACAAGGTGTGCAGATTTATTAATCCAACGCTTTCCAAATCTCCCCGGCATATTCGCGAATGGTCCGGTCCGAAGAGAACCAGCCCATACGCGCAGTGTTCAGCACTGCCGAGCGCCACCAGGCCTTGGAGTCGTGCCAGCGTTCCTCGACCCGGGCCTGGGCGTCCCAGTACGAGTCGAAGTCGGCGCAGACCAGGAAGCGGTCATAGGCCAGCAATTGGTCGATCAGCCCGATATAGCGGTTCGGATCATCCGGCGAGAACACCCCGCCGCGAATCGCCTGCAGCACATCGTTGAGACGCCCGGACGCAGCGACTTCGGCATGGGCGCTGAAATCCCCGGTGCGCTTGCGCGCTTCGACCTGTTGCGAGGTCATGCCGAAGATAAACATGTGCTCCAGCCCGATCTGCTCGCTCATCTCCACGTTGGCGCCGTCGAGCGTGCCGATCGTCAGAGCGCCATTGAGGCCGAACTTCATGTTGCTGGTGCCCGATGCTTCGAGCCCGGCCGTAGAGATCTGCTCCGACAGGTCCGCTGCCGGAATGATGCTTTCAGCCAGGCTGACGTTGTAGTTGGGCATGAACACGACCTTGAGCAGGCCGCGCACGGTCGGATCGTTGTTCACCGTACGGGCGATATCGTTGGTCAGCTTGATGATCAGCTTGGCCGAGTGATAACTGGCCGCCGCCTTGCCCGCGAAGATCTTCACCCGCGGCACCCAATCGGTGCCCGGCTCGGCACGAATGGCCTGATACAGCGCCACGGTGTGGAACAGGTTGAGCAGTTGGCGCTTGTATTCGTGAATCCGCTTGACCTGCACGTCGAACATCGCCGCTGGATTGACCACGATACCCAAGCGTTCATGGATGATCGCTGCCAGGGCGCGCTTGCTGTGCAGGCGCTGGTCAGCGAACTGTTTGCGGAACGAACTCTTTTCCGCGAACGGCTCCAGGCCCAGCAGGCCGGTTTCCATATTGTCCTGGATATCCGGGCCGAGTGATTCGACGAGCATTTCGGTCAGGCGCGGGTTAGCCTGGAACAGCCAGCGGCGGAAGGTAATGCCGTTGGTTTTGTTGTTGATCCGCTCCGGATACAGCTTGTGCAGCTCGGCGAACACCGTCTTGCGCATCAATTGCGTGTGCAGCGCCGATACACCGTTGACGCTATGAGAACCGAGGAACGCCAGGTTACCCATGCGCACACGGCGGCCGTTGTCTTCTTCGATCAGCGATACCGCGCGCAGCACGTCGAAGTCATGGATGCCTTTGGCACGCAGGGTGTCGATGTGCTGGGCGTTGATCAGGTAAATGATCTGCATGTGCCGCGGCAGCATGCGTTCCATCAGGCCCACAGACCAGGTTTCCAGCGCCTCGGGCAGCAGGGTGTGGTTGGTGTAGGCGAGGGTGCCGACGGTGATTTTCCACGCCGCATCCCAGGCGATGCCATGGGTGTCGATCAACTGGCGCATCAGCTCGGCCACGGCAATCGACGGGTGAGTGTCGTTCATCTGGATGGCCGCGTGTTCGGCCAGGTCCATCAGCGTCGCGTGCATGTTCAGGTGGCGACGCAGCAGGTCCTGCAGCGATGCCGAGACGAAGAAGTACTCCTGGCGCAGGCGCAGTTCCTGCCCGGCCTCGGTGGCGTCGTTGGGGTACAGCACGCGGGAAATGCTCTCGGCCCGCACCACTTCGGCCACGGCGCCGAAGTGGTCACCGGCGTTGAAACGCTCCAGGTGCAGATCGCCCACGGCACGGGCTCGCCACAGGCGCAGGGTATTCACACTGGCGCCGCGCCAGCCGACCACTGGAGTGTCATAGGCAATGGCCCGGACGGTTTCCGCAGGTTTCCAGATCTGGTGCGGTTCGCCGGTTTCGCTGAGCAGGGTCTCGACGCTGCCACCGAAGCCGATGGAATACACCACCTCTGGTCGTTCAAATTCCCAAGGGTTACCGAAATCCAGCCAGTTTTCCGTTTGTTCCTGTTGCCAGCCATCGACTACGGCCTGACGGAACAGCCCGTGTTCATAGCGGATGCCATAACCGTGACCGGCGATGCCCAGGGTCGACATACTTTCCATGAAGCACGCTGCCAGACGACCGAGGCCGCCGTTGCCCAGGGCCGCATCGGGCTCGAGCAGGCGGATACGTTCGATATCCACGCCCAGCTCAGTCATCGCCTCACGGGCGATTTCCAGCAGGCCGAGGTTGCTCAGGCTGTCGTACAGGAGACGGCCGATGAGAAATTCCAGGGACAGGTAATAAACCCGCTTCTGTACCGTGCGATAGATCTGCCTTGTGTGATCCATCCAGTGCTCGACCATATGGTCGCGCGCCGCAAGGGCCACGGCTTCAAACCAGTCATGCTCGAACGCATGGTCAGGGTCCTTGCCCACGGCATAGGTGAGTTTAGCGAGAACAGCGGCGCGAAAAGCGGCCACTTCAGCGTCACGAACGAGTGGTGGTTCCTGAGACATCAATTACGACCTCAAGCTAGTCAGACGAAGGAAGGGGTTCTTTGACTGTAGGGCGTGTCCCCGGTTATTGCCTGAAAAAATCCTAAAAAACTCAGAGCACGCGCCAGGGTTCGACACAGCGAGATCACATGCGTTCGCCGGGTCGGGTAATTGGCAAAACGCTTGCATTGATCGTTCCAGTCATCATTCATGCGTCACTACAGAGCATGATGAATCATCGTTTCGGGTTTATGATGGCCCACACTGGCTGTTCGATTTAGAGGCTCGCAGCCACTGCGCCACAATAATAGAAGCCCCTGAACAGGACCTATGGAGCACCTATGCAGACTTTGTACCCGCAGATCAAACCTTACGCCCGGCACGATCTGGCCGTGGAAGAGCCGCATGTGCTGTATGTCGACGAAAGCGGTTCGCCTGAAGGGCTGCCGGTGGTCTTTATCCATGGCGGTCCGGGTGCTGGTTGTGACGCACAGAGTCGCTGCTACTTCGATCCGAACCTCTACCGTATCGTTACTTTCGACCAGCGTGGCTGCGGTCGTTCGACGCCCCACGCCAATCTGGAAAACAACACCACCTGGCATCTGGTCGAAGACCTGGAGCGCATTCGCACGCACCTGGGCATCGACAAATGGGTGCTGTTCGGCGGCTCCTGGGGCTCGACCCTGGCCCTGGCCTACGCCCAGACGCACCCGGACCGCGTGCATGCATTGATCCTGCGCGGGGTATTCCTGGCGCGTCAGCAGGAAATCGACTGGTTCTACCAGGCCGGTGCCAGCCGCCTGTTCCCCGATTACTGGCAGGATTACGTGGCTCCGATCCCACAGGACGAGCGCGGCGACCTGCTCACCGCTTTCCACAAGCGCTTGACCGGCAACGATCAGATCGCCCAGATGCACGCCGCCAAGGCGTGGTCCACCTGGGAAGGCCGCACGGCGACCCTGCGCCCGAACTCGACCATGGTCGATCGTTTCTCCGAGCCGCAGCGGGCCTTGTCCATTGCCCGGATCGAATGCCACTACTTCACCAACAAGGCCTTCCTCGAAGACAACCAACTGATCCGCGACATGCCCAAGATCGCTCACTTGCCGGGCATCATCATTCACGGCCGCTACGACGTGATCTGCCCGCTGGACAACGCCTGGGAGCTGCATCAGGCCTGGCCCAACAGCGAACTGCAGGTGATCCGCGACGCGGGCCACGCCGCCGCCGAACCGGGGATTACCGATGCGTTGGTGCGGGCTGCCGCTGAAGTGGCCCGGCGCCTGCTGGATCTGCCGCCGGAAGAAGCCTGAGATTAATTTGCAGGGTGTCGAGGTTTTTGTGGGAGCGGATTCATCCGCGAAGACGGTCGTTCAGGCGCTACAGATGCAGTGAAT
This sequence comes from Pseudomonas sp. JUb42, assembly GCF_024807945.1. Classification (GTDB taxonomy): domain Bacteria; phylum Pseudomonadota; class Gammaproteobacteria; order Pseudomonadales; family Pseudomonadaceae; genus Aquipseudomonas. Next base: position 198,820 of record NZ_JANUFD010000007.1, read on the forward strand.
GTACTGGCCTCTTCGCGGATGAATCCGCTCCCACATGATTCCTCTCATCGCATTTGGCAGAGAATCAGATAAATGAAAGCACTGTTACAGCGCGTACGCAGCGCGCGCGTCGAGGTGGGCGGCGATATTGTCGGGGCTATTGATCAGGGCCTGTTGGTGCTGGTGGGCGTCGAGCCCCAGGACACTCGCGCAAGCGCCGACAAGTTGCTGCACAAGTTGCTCAACTACCGGGTCTTCAGTGATAGCGACGGTAAAATGAATCTGTCGTTGCGCGATGTCGCGGGCGGTCTATTGTTGGTTTCACAATTCACACTGGCTGCCGATACCAAGAGTGGCATGCGCCCGAGTTTTTCAAGGGCCGCGCCGCCCGCCCTGGGTGCCGAGCTGTTCGACTACTTGCTCGACAAGGCGAAAAGCTCGCACAAAGGGGTGCAGGCGGGCCAATTTGGTGCAGACATGCAGGTCCATTTGATCAATGATGGCCCTGTGACATTTCTGTTGGAGAGCTAAACCCGGTCCGCCCGGATTTATTAGGCTTAAAAGCAATAAATACTTCGTTCCCCCTGATGCGTTGTCACGCGCGCTACTAGATAATCGCGCGCTACGGGGATCGCGTGAGTGGGTCCATTTATCTTGGTTTGAGTGTGCTTCGACGCCTCTTGGGGAATTCCCAAGTCTTTTAGGAGTCGGAACATTGCTCGCCAACCCGGCATCTGATAGCTGGCCGTTGGTTATTTCACTGTTTTCGGCGAGGGTTGCTCGTGATTGTTAGTCCCTGTAATGCACCTAAGACACCTGGCAAGCGGCTGCGCAGCGCGCTATTGGCGAGTTCTGCCCTGATCTGCCTGTTCAGCGCTTCCCAGCTTTGGGCTTTCGATCTGGAAGATGTAGCTGCCAAGGCAAAGGATCTGGCCGCGAAGAAATTTGAAGTGCCGAAGAGCAATCTTCCGGCGGAGTTCCGCGACATGAAGTTCGCGGACTACCAGAAAATCCGTTTCCGTGAGGAAAAGGCCGAGTGGGCCACTGACAAGACCCCGTTCAAGCTGTCCTTCTATCATCAGGGCATGCACTTCGACACGCCGGTCAAAATCAACGAAGTCACCGCGACTGATGTTCACGAAATCAAGTACGACGCCGGTCGTTTCGATTTCGGTGACGTGAAGTTCGACCCCAAGGCTACCGAGAAGCTCGGTTACGCCGGTTTCCGCGTCTTGTATCCGATCAACAAGGATGACAAGAACGACGAAGTCATGACCATGCTCGGCGCCAGCTATTTCCGCGTGATCGGCAAAGGCCAGGTGTACGGCTTGTCGGCGCGCGGCATGGCCATCGACACCGCGATGCCGTCGGGCGAAGAGTTCCCGCGCTTTACTGAGTTCTGGATCGAGAAGCCGCAGACCGACGAAAACCATCTGGTGATCTTCGCCCTGCTCGACTCGCCGCGCGCTACCGGTGCTTATCAGCTGACTCTGCGTCCGGGCACCAACACCGTTGTCGACGTCAAGTCGCGTATGTTCCTGCGTGAAAAAGTCGGCAAGCTGGGCGTTGCACCACTGACCAGTATGTTCCTGTTCGGTGCCAACCAGCCTTCGCGCGTACCTAACTATCGCCGCGAGCTGCACGACTCCAGCGGTCTGTCGATCCAGGCCGCCAATGGCGAGTGGATCTGGCGTCCGCTGAACAACCCGAAACACCTGTCGGTCAGCAGCTTCTCGGTCGAGAACCCGCGCGGCTTCGGTCTGCTGCAACGTGGTCGCGAGTTCAGCCACTACGAAGACCTCGACGACCGCTACGACAAGCGTCCAAGCGCCTGGATCGAACCGAAAGGCGACTGGGGCAAGGGTACTGTTGATCTGGTCGAAATCCCGACTGCCGATGAAACCAACGACAACATCGTTGCCTTCTGGAAGCCGGAAACCCAGCCAGCACCGGGCGAGCCAGTTGACTTCAACTATCGCCTGCACTGGACCATGGACGAAAAAGCCATCCACTCGCCTGATCTGGGCTGGGTCCGTCAGACGCTGCGCTCCATCGGCGACGTGCGTCAGTCCAACCTGATCCGCCAGCCTGACGGCACCGTGGCGTTCCTGGTTGATTTCGTCGGCCCGGTACTGGCCGCCCTGCCTGAAGATCCAACGATCCGCAGCCAGGTCACTACCGATGACAACACCGAGCTGGTCGAAAACAACCTGCGCTACAACCCGGTGACCAAAGGCTACCGCCTGACCCTGCGTCTGAAGGTCAAGGACAACAACAAGCCGATTGAAATGCGTGCCTACCTGCTGCGCGAGCTGCCTGCCGAACCTGGCAAGGAGCCTGCACTGCTGGTCACCGAGAAAGACAAGGCCGAGCAGAAAGCCGCAGCCGCCAAGGCCGCCAAAGAAGCCAAGGAGGCGCCGAAAGCCGCCGACAAGGTTGAAGTGGCCAAGGCTGACGCAGCCAAGCCGGAAGCGCCGAAAGCCGAAGCAGGCAAGCCCGCCAAGGCTGATGCAGCCAAGGCCGACGTAGCCAAGGCCGATGCGGCCAAAGCTGACGCGATCAAGCCTGATGCTGCTGCTGCCAAGCCGGAAGCCGTGACCGAAGCCGCCAAGACTGATGCTGCTAACCGTCCTGAAGCGGCCCTGGCCGACGCTGCCCGCGTCAAAGACGGTAAAGAGTCCCTGCAGCCTGCCCATGGCGCTGCATCCACCCTTCCAGAATCTGCCAAGACCCTGCAAGTCTTGACCGAGACCTGGAGCTACCAGTTGCCAGCCGATGAGTAATTCCGTACCGGCGCCAGTCTCGCTGAGCGAGTACCTGGCGCACCTGCCAATGAGTGACGAGCAGCGGGCAGAACTTGCCGGCTGCCAGTCTTTCAGTGAGTTGCATGAGCGTCTTTCGGCCCAGCCGGGCGTGGACACTACCGAGGCCGCTCAGGTCTCGGTAGGCCGTCGCCTGACCCTGGCCACCGCTGACGAGTTGCAGGAGGCCGAAATGCTCGGCCTCGACGCCAGCGGTCGGGTGTGTCTGAAAGCCACGCCGCCGATTCAGCGGACCAAGGTTGTTCCCGAGCCATGGCGCACCAATATTCTGGTGCGTGGCTGGCGGCGCCTGACCGGTCGCACCAATGCGCCGGAGCCGGAGAAGCGCGAGTTGCCCAAGGCGCGCTGGCGTACTGTGGGTTCGACCCGTCGCTATATCCTGCTGCTGTTGATGCTGGGTCAGACCATCGTCGCCAGCTGGTACATGAAAGGCATCATGCCGTATCAGGGTTGGTCGCTGGTTTCGTTCGACGAAATCTCCCGACAGTCGCTGATGCAGACCGCCTTGCAGGTTCTGCCTTATGCCTTGCAGAGCAGCATTCTGTTGCTGTTCGGCATCCTGTTCTGCTGGGTCTCGGCCGGTTTCTGGACCGCTCTGATGGGCTTTCTGGAGCTGCTTACCGGGCGCGATAAGTACCGCATCTCCGGTGCCAGCGCCGGTAACGAGCCGATCGAAGCCGGTGCCCGCACCGCGCTGGTCATGCCGATCTGTAACGAAGACGTGGCCCGGGTATTCGCCGGTCTGCGCGCGACTTTCGAGTCGGTTGCGGCGACGGGTGACCTCGATCGCTTCGACTTCTTCGTACTCAGCGACAGTAACGAAACCGATATCTGCGTTGCCGAGCAACAGGCCTGGCTGGATGTTTGCCGCGAGACCAAGGGCTTCGGCAAGATCTTCTATCGTCGCCGTCGTCGTCGCGTTAAACGCAAAAGCGGCAACCTCGACGACTTCTGCCGTCGTTGGGGCGGCGAATACCGCTACATGGTCGTCCTCGACGCCGACAGCGTAATGAGTGGTGAATGCCTGACCAGTCTGGTGCGCTTGATGGAAGCCACGCCGGACGCCGGTATTATCCAGACCGCGCCACGGGCGTCGGGCATGGACACGCTCTATGCGCGCATGCAGCAGTTCGCTACTCGCGTCTATGGCCCGCTGTTCACCGCCGGCCTGCACTTCTGGCAGTTGGGTGAGTCCCATTACTGGGGCCACAACGCGATCATCCGTATGAAGCCATTTATCGAGCACTGCGCCCTGGCGCCGTTGCCGGGTAAAGGTGCTTTCTCCGGTGCGATTCTGTCTCACGACTTCGTTGAAGCGGCGTTGATGCGTCGTGCCGGCTGGGGCGTGTGGATTGCCTATGATCTGCCAGGCAGCTACGAAGAACTGCCGCCGAACCTGCTGGATGAACTCAAGCGTGACCGTCGCTGGTGCCACGGTAACCTGATGAACTTCCGTCTGTTCCTGGTCAAGGGCATGCACCCGGTGCACCGTGCGGTGTTCCTCACCGGTGTGATGTCTTACTTGTCTGCGCCTTTGTGGTTCTTCTTCCTCGTGTTGTCGACGGCGTTGCTTGCGGTCAACACACTGATGGAGCCGACCTACTTCATGGAGCCGCGGCAGTTGTATCCGCTGTGGCCGCAGTGGCACCCGGAAAAAGCCGTGGCGCTGTTCTCTACCACCATCGTGCTGTTGTTCCTGCCTAAACTGCTCAGCGTCATTCTGATATGGGCCAAGGGCGCGATCGGCTTTGGTGGCAAGTTCAAGGTCACGCTGTCGATGTTGATGGAAATGCTGTTCTCGGTGCTGCTGGCTCCGGTGCGCATGCTGTTCCACACTCGCTTCGTACTGGCTGCGTTTCTCGGTTGGGCTGCAACCTGGAATTCGCCACAACGTGACGACGACTCCACGCCATGGCTTGAGGCGGTCAAACGCCACGGTCCGCAAACCCTGTTGGGCGCCTGCTGGGCCCTGCTGGTGGCGTGGCTGAACCCGAGCTTCCTGTGGTGGCTGGCGCCGATCGTCGGTTCGCTGATGCTGTCGATTCCGGTCTCGGTGATTTCCAGCCGTACTGGTCTTGGCCTCAAGGCGCGCGACGAGAAGTTCTTCCTCATCCCAGAGGAATACGCGCCGCCGCAAGAGTTGCTGGCAACCGACCAGTACACCCATGAGAACCGCTGGCACGCGCTGAAGGATGGTTTTGTTCGTTCCGTCGTCGACCCACGGCAGAACGCCTTGGCCTGCGCCCTGGCAACTTCGCGCCACAAGTTCGCCGAGCCCATCGAGCTGATGCGTCAGGAGCGGGTTCGCCATGCGTTGAAAGTCGGTCCGGAAAAGCTCAGCAACCACGAGCGCCTGATGCTGCTCAGCGACCCGGTGGCATTGGGTCGTCTGCATGAGCAGGTCTGGAGCGAAGGTCACGCCGAATGGCTGGCCGCGTGGCGCGCTTCCATCGAAGCCGATCCGCACTCGCCATTGCTGCCGCTGCAACCGGCGGTGGTAGAGCCGGCGCACGCTTTGGTACACGCCTGAGCTGTAGTTATAAAGTAAACAATGTGGGAGCGAATTCATTCGCGAAGAGGCCGGTACATTCGATAGATATTTATCGTCTGACCCGCCGCCTTCGCGGATGAATCCGCTCCCACAGTTGTTTCTGGCTCCGCCTAGCTGACCTTGAATTTCCCCACCAGATCACGCAAATGCACGCCCAGGCGCGCCAGTTCCACGCTGGACGCCGACGTTTCCTCACTCGCCGCTGCCGTCTGATCGGAAATATCGCGCACGCTCACCACGTTACGAGTGATCTGTTCGGCCACGGCGCTTTGTTGTTCGCCTGCGGTGGCGATCTGCTGGTTCATGTCCTGGATATTGGAGACGGTACGGGTGATCTGCTCCAGGGCGCTACCGGCGCGGCGACTGAGGCTGACGCTGTTGTCGGTGAGACTGCGGCTGCTGTCCAGCGTGATGGCGACCTGCTGTGTGCCCTGTTGCAGCGCGGCAATCAGCTCCTCGATTTCTTCGGTGGACTCCTGTGTACGCTGGGCCAGACCGCGTACCTCGTCGGCGACAACGGCAAAGCCACGTCCGGCTTCCCCGGCACGAGCGGCTTCGATGGCGGCGTTCAGGGCCAGCAGATTGGTCTGTTGCGACACCGACTTGATTACGTCCAGCACGCCGCCGATTTTCTCGCTTTCCAGCTTGAGCTGATTCATGGCCTTGGTTGATCTGGCCACTTCAGCCGCCAGTTGCTCGATCTGCTCAATGGCATCGTTAACCACCTTGTCGCCCTCGCGGGCCTGCTGATCGGCATGGGTCGCCGCTTCGCTGGCCTGCTGGGCATTACGCGCGACATCGAGCACGGTGTTGGTCATCTGATTCATGGCAGTGGCCACCTGATCGGTCTCATCGCGCTGGCTATTGACCCCGGCACTGGTCTGCTCGGTGACGGCGGATAACTCTTCGGCGGCGCTGGCAAGCTGGGTGACACCATCGCCGATATTGCCGATCAACTGACGCAGGCTTAGGGTCATCTCTTGCATGCTGTCTTGTAATTGGCCCATTTCGTCACGACGACGGCTCTCCAGGTCGCGGCTCAGATCACCCTTGGCGATTCGCCCGGCGGCGGCGAGGGTCTGGCGCAGTGGCACGACGATTTGCAGGGTAATCAGCCAGGCCGCGAGCAGGCCGAGAAACAGGGCGAGGACGGCTACGCTGATCAACGTGTTGCGCGATAGCGCCGCTTCCTGATCGCGCTGAGCGGTTTGCCTGTCGATCAGGCTGGCAACTGAGCCGAGCATCTGCTCGCTCAAGGTATCCAGATTCTTCTGTGCGCCATCGACCTTGTTCTGTGCGGTCTGAAACTCGGCGAGTTGGCCGCGATAGCGTTGCAGGGCTTCACTGGCGTTCTTCAGGCCCTTGAGGTTGTCGTCGGCCTGATCCAGAGCGATTTCCTCGACCTCCTTGATCGCTTCGCCAATGGCCGTCGTGGCTGCGTCCTCATAGGCCTCCTGACCGTTCATGGTGTAGGCCTGGACCTGATAGCGGGCGGTCTGGATCTGCTGTTTGAGTTGGGAAATATTGGTGAACTCCTCCAGGCGCTCACCGTTGTCCTGCTCCTGGCTGACGGTCTTGAGCACCTCGCTCTCGACGTCCTCCACCGCTTTAACCGCCCTGGCGGATTGCTGTTCAAGTTGTTCGCGCCGGGCCTCCCGGGCTTTGCGCGCTTCGCTCAGCTCGGCGAAGCTCTTTTTCATCGAACTGACGATCCGGCTTTGCTCGGTGAGCAGTTCCAGGCTGGCTTTGTTATCGGCGTCACCGCGCAGCAGATCCAGTTGCTTGTCGAGTTCGCCGAGCAGGTCCTCGACTGCAGCGGCATTCTCCGGGCTGCCTTCGCTGCGAAACAGAATGCGCGCGCTGCGCAGGTCTTTGTTCAGGCTGTTGAGCTGGCCGATGGCGGTAATGGACTCAGCCCGGGCAATGACCGTGTCCAGCCCGTGCCAGCCCGTCAGCGTGATCGCCAGGGTCAGGCTCAGGACCAGGCCGAAGCCCATGGAAAGTTTGAGTTTGACGCTGGTATTGCCCAGCGCCTGATTGAGCCATCCAAACATGGGTAAATCTCCTGCTGATACGTGTTTCCAGCGCATCGGCAGGGTGTTGGATCGCGCGACCTGAAGAGGTTGTAGGAGATTTCTGAGCGATAGCCTTATTTGAACGCGATCACATTTGTGGGAGCGGATTCATCCGCGAAGACGGTGTTCCGGCCGACATGGCTGTATCGGGTGTACTGCCCTCTTCGCGAATGAATTCGCTCCCACAATTCGCTTTTACAATCAGCCCATATCAGTCTTTGTAGAGTTCTAGATTTTGAAACGTCCCACCAGCGTCTGCAGGTGATTGCCCAACCGCGCCAGTTCAACACTGGATGCCGCAGTTTCCTCACTGGCCGACGAGGTCTGCTCCGACACATCCCGCACATTCAGTACACTGCGGTTGATCTCTTCGGCGGTGGCGCTCTGCTCTTCGGCAGCGGCGGCGATTTGCTGGTTCATGGACTGGATCGCCGACACGGTACGGGTGATGTTCTCCAATGCGCTGCCTGCGCTACGCGTCAGTTCGACGCTGCTGTCGGTGAGGTCGCGGCTGCTGTCCAGAGCGCTGGCGACCTGTTGCGTGCCGCCTTGCAGGCCGACGATCAACTGGGCGATCTCTTCAGTGGACTTCTGCGTGCGCTGGGCCAGGCTGCGCACTTCGTCGGCGACCACCGCAAAGCCACGCCCGGCCTCACCGGCGCGGGCAGCTTCAATAGCAGCGTTTAGGGCCAGCAGATTGGTCTGTTCGGCCACGGACTTGATCACGTCCAGCACGCTGCCGATCTTGTCGCTTTCGGTCTTCAGCACGCCCATGGCCTTGGTCGAATTGCTGACTTCTGTGGCCAGGCGCTCGATTTGGGCGATGGCCTGGTTGACCACGCGATCACCCTCACGGGCCTGTTGATCGGCAGCCTTGGCCGCTTCCGAGGCTTCTTCGGCGTTGCGCGCCACCTCCTGCACGGTTGCAGTCATCTGGTGCATGGCGGTGGCGACCTGATCGGTTTCCACTTTCTGGCTGTTGACCCCGGCGCTGGTCTGCTCGGTGACAGCGGACAGTTGCTCGGCGGCGCTGGCAATCTGGGTCACGCCCTCACTGATCCCGCCGATCAGGGTGCGCAGGCCCAGGGTCATCTTCTGGATACTGGCCTGCAACTGGCCCAGCTCGTCCTTGCGATCCACGGCAAGGTTCTGGCTCAGGTCGCCGGATGCAACGCGGTCGACCACGGTCAGGGTGTAGCGCAGCGGCAGGACGATCTGGCGGGTAATGGCCCAGGCCGCGATGATGCCGAACAGGATCGCCAGTACGGTGACCAACCCCAGCGTCGACTGGGCTTTCTGGCTGTCGCTGTCACGCTTGCCGTTCTGCGAGGTGATCAGCTCGTCGCTGATATCCAGCAGGTCCTGGCCGACGACGGTCATCTTCTCCAGCGCCTGCATGCTCACCTGCTGGGCATCGCGGTACTGGCCCACCGCCGCGCGATAGCCTTTGAGGGCGGCCGCAGCGGCCTGCAACTTGGAGAGGAATTCCGGGGAAATTTCGCCAGCCAGGGTATTGATGCCCACGGTAGCTTCGTCGATGGCAGCGGTCGCGGCGCTTTCAAACTCGGCCTTGCCGCTGAAGGTGTAGCCACGCACCTGGAAGCGCGCCTGCTGGATCAGCTTGCTGACACTGACGGAACTGTTGAACTCGAGGATGCTGTCGCCCAGCAGCAGTGACTCTTCGATCTTGTTGACCTCGTCCACGGCGTGATCGGCGGTGACGCCCAGGTTGGTGCGGGCGACTTCGCGAGCGGCAATGGCTTTGACCATGTCGTCGAAGGAACTGCGGTATTTGGCGGCGGCGGTCCGTTGGTCGTTCAGGCGTTTGAAGTCATCGCCCGCTTCAATGATCTTGAGTGCGCCATTGATGGTTTCATCAAGCTTGTCCAGGCCGGCATACACCGCCTTGGCGGCTTCAGGGCTGTATTGAGCCTCGTAGCGCAGACGCACCACGCGCAGTTCCAGGGTGGCATCGCTGATATGGCTGATGGCGGCGATCTTGTCGCTGCGGCCGATCAGCGATGTCACGCTGAACCAGCCGGTGCTGGTGATGATCAGGGTCATCAGCAACAGCAGGCCGAAACCGACGGCGAGCTTGCGGCTCACGCTTATATTTCCCAGGCCTTGGGCTATCCCGCGATACATGGCGTCGCTCCTGAAGCTTATTGTTTTTATGTAAGTGCAACTAATATCGGCAACTTAGTGCGCGAACTGTAGCCATAATGCTGGCAAAACGATACTTAGAAAAGCCGGGCGAGCAGGGCAGTTACGGCAGTTTCAACGCGTAAAATGCGTTCGCCCAGTTGCACCGGTTGTAGCCCCGACTGCCTGAGCAGGTCCACTTCGTAGGGAATCCAGCCGCCTTCCGGGCCGATCGCCAGGGTTACCGGCTGTTCCACGGCACGCGGGCAGGCCGGGAAGTCGCCGGGATGACCGACCAATCCGAGGGTGCCCTCGGCCAGTTGCGGCAGGCGGTCTTCGACGAACGGTTTGAAGCGCTTCTCGATGATGATCTGCGGCAACACGCTGTCACGGGCCTGTTCCAGGCCGAGGATCAGTTGCTCGCGTATCGCCTCGGGTTGCAGGAAGGGCGTCTGCCAGAAGCTTTTTTCCACGCGATAGCTGTTGACCAGGATGACCCTGGGCACGCCCATGGTCGCGACCGTCTGGAACACCCGGCGCAGCATCTTTGGCCGGGGCAGTGCCAGCAGCAGGGTCAGAGGCAGTTTTGCCGGTGGCGGGCTGTCGAGGCTGATGCGCAGCTCGGCTTCCCGGGGTTCCAGGCGCAACAGCTCGGCACTGCCCAGCAGGCCGCCGATCTGGCCGACCCGCAGGCTGTCGCCGACTTCGACCCGATGCACCTCTTGCATGTGCTTGAGGCGCCGGTCACGCAGCACCACCCGGTCCGCCGCAATGAAGTCGGCGTCTTCGAGTAACAGCAGATTCACGGCCGGGTCGCTGGCGGCTGGTCCTGCGGCTCTTCGGCAGGCTGGTCGTCGGGGTGATCGCCACGCTTGGTGATCATCGAACTGGCCAATACACCCACTTCAAACAGCAGCCACATCGGCACCGCGAGCAGGGTCTGGGAGAAGATGTCCGGCGGCGTCAGGATCATGCCGACCACGAAGCAGCCGATGATCACGTACGGACGGATCTTCTTCAGGTACTTCACGTCAACGATGCCGATCCACACCAGCAGCACCACGGCCACCGGGATTTCGAAGGCCACGCCGAAGGCGAAGAACAGTGTCATGACGAAGTCCAGGTAACTGGCGATATCCGTCATCATCGACACCCCTTCCGGGGTCACGCTGGCGAAGAAATGGAAAATCAGCGGGAAGACCAGGAAGTAGGCGAATGCCATCCCCGAGTAGAACAGGATGATGCTCGATACCAGCAGCGGCACGGCGATGCGCTTCTCATGCTTGTACAGGCCCGGCGCAATGAAGCCCCAGATCTGGTGCAGGATCACCGGCATGGCCAGGAACAGCGCGACCATCATGGTCAGCTTGAAAGGCGTGATGAACGGCGAGGCGACGTCAGTGGCGATCATCGTCGCGCCTTCGGGCAGGTAGACCCGCAGCGGCGCCGAGACCAAGGTGTAGATCTTCTGGGTGAAATAGAACAACCCGGCAAAAATCAGAAAGATCGCCAGCACGCAACGCAGCAGGCGCGTGCGCAGTTCGGTCAGGTGTGAGACCAGCGGCATTTGCTGGTCGTCTTCGGGGATTTCAGCGCTCATGGGGCTCGCGGGGGCAATGACGAATCGTTGGCGGAAGGCGCGTGGGCTGCCGAAGTGGTGTGGATCACTGGCGCCGGTTCTTTCGCGGCCGGTTCAACGGGCGCAGGCACGGCGTCGGCAGATGCAGGTACCGGTTCGGCAGGTGCTGCGGGGCCGTTTTCAGCGGTAGCAGGTGCGGCTGCAGTGACTGGCGCAGTCGCTGCTACGGCAGGGCTTGCGGGCTCTACGCTGGGCGGGACCGGCTCGGCCTGCTGCGGATTGAAGATTTTGCGCGCCTCCTGCTCCAACGACAAAATGTGCTCGTTGTGCAGTTGACGGCGGATCTCGTCCGCGCCGATTTCGCGTTCAACTTCCTGTTTTATCGCGTTGAAGCTGCGCTTCAGGCGGCCGATCCACAGACCTGCGGTACGCGCAGCACCCGGCAGGCGCTCGGGGCCGAGCACCAGCAGAGCGACCAGGCCGACCAGCAGTAATTCAGAGAAGCTGATACCGAACATGGGACTAGACCTGGTCTTTGCGGATTGGCTCTTCGACTTTGTGCGCCTGGCCGTCGATGGTGTGCGGCTGGTTCAGCGGCGAGCCCTGGGGCGCGGCTTGTGCGGTCTGGGTCGGCTGCACCGGCGGTTGTTCCGGGTTCTTCTCTTCGTCGTTCATGGCCTTGCGAAAGCCCTTGATCGACTCACCCACGTCGGTGCCCAGGTTCTTGAGTTTCTTGGTGCCGAAGACCAGTACCACGACTACCAGAATGATGACCCAGTGTTTCCAGTCAAAAATGCCCATGAAGCGTTCCTCGTAGAAATTTCAAAGCTCGAAAGCGGTGGGTTAGTCGGCTGAACGTGCGGCTTTTTCCGCGTGTCCGGACAGCCCGAAACGGCGGTCCAGCTCATCGAGCACGGCTTGTGGGTGCTGACCCAGCGCGGCAAGCATCACCAGGCTATGGAACCACAGGTCAGCGGTTTCGTAGATGACATCGCTGCAATCGCCGCTGACGGCGGCGTCCTTGGCGGCGATGATGGTTTCGACCGACTCTTCGCCGACCTTTTCCAGAATCTTGTTCAGACCCTTGTGATAGAGGCTGGCGACATAAGAACTGTCGGCAGCGGCGCCTTTGCGCTCTTCAAGCACTTGCGCCAGGCGTGACAAGGTATCGCTCATGTTCAGTGTCCTGCGTGATAAATGGCGTCCGGGTCTTTGAGCACCGGGTCCACGGTCTTCCAGTCACCGCCTTCATAGACGCGATAGAAACAGCTTTCGCGGCCGGTATGGCAGGCGATGCCGCCCAGTTGCTCGACCATCAGGATGATCACGTCGGCGTCGCAGTCCAGACGCAGTTCGTGCAGCTTTTGCACATGGCCTGATTCTTCGCCTTTGCGCCAGAGTTTGCCACGGGAACGCGACCAATAGATGCCACGGTTCTCGGCTGCGGTCAGGGCCAGGGCTTCACGATTCATCCAGGCCATCATCAGAATGCGGCCGGTCTTGTGATCCTGAGCGATGGCGGGCACCAGGCCATCGCTGTCCCATTTAATCTCGTCCAACCAGTCTTTCATCATCTACTCCGGCAGCCGGGCTTCAGGCCTCGGCGGGTTGAACAGTGTGCCAGCGCATGATGACGATGGCTATCGGCGAACGACTAGATACAACCCTGAGGTCAACATGACCCACGCAGGCCAGGTGGCAGGGGCGGTCCATTCGCTGCCGGCACCGGCCAGGCTCGACGCGATCACCACGCCTCCGCCCAGCAGGGCTGCGCCCAATAACCGCAGGACCCAACTGTCGCCGCGCGCACGCCAGGTCGGCTGCGGGTCGACGGCATGGGGCTGGGACAGACGCTCGAGCAGGTCGCGGGTCATGCCGGCCAGGTGCGGGATCTGTTCGATCTGCGATTGCACATTGCCAAACAACGTCTTGGGGCTGACCCGCTCGCGCATCCAGCGCTCCAGGAACGGCTGGGCGGTGCTCCACAGGTCCAGGTCAGGGTACAACTGACGACCCAGGCCTTCGATATTGAGCAGGGTCTTTTGCAGCAGCACCAGTTGCGGCTGCACTTCCATATTGAAGCGCCGCGCGGTCTGGAACAGGCGCATCAGCACCTGACCGAAGGAAATGTCCTTGAGCGGCTTCTCGAAGATCGGTTCGCACACGGTACGAATCGCTGCCTCGAACTCATTGAGCTTGGTGTGGGCCGGGACCCAGCCCGAGTCGATGTGCAGTTGGGCGACCCGGCGATAATCACGCTTGAAGAAAGCAAACAGGTTGCGGGCCAGATAGTCCTGGTCTTCCGGGGTCAGGCTGCCGACGATGCCGCAGTCGATAGCGATGTATTGCGGGCTCCACGGCTGCACGGTACTGACGAAAATATTGCCGGGGTGCATGTCGGCGTGGAAGAAACTATCGCGGAACACCTGGGTGAAGAAGATCTCCACACCGCGCTCGGCCAGCATCTTCATGTCGGTGCGCTGGTCGGCCAGGGTTTCCAGATCGGTGACCTGGACGCCGTAGATACGCTCCATGACCAGCACTTTCGGCCGGCACCAGTCCCAATAGACCTGCGGCACATACAGCAGCTGCGAGCCTTCGAAGTTGCGGCGCAACTGGCTGGAGTTGGCCGCTTCGCGCAGCAGGTCCAGCTCGTCGTAGATGGTCTTTTCGTAGTCGCTGACCACATCCACCGGGTGCAACAGGCGCGCGTCAGCGGACAGTTTCTCGGCGGTGCTGGCGAGGATGAACAGCCAGGCCAGATCCTGAGCGATGATCGGCTTGAGGCCGGGCCGTACCACTTTGACCACTACCTCTTCGCCGGTTTTCAGCCGGGCGGCATGCACCTGAGCCACCGAGGCCGAGGCCAGTGGCTCGACATCGAAACGGCTGAACACTTCGCTGATCTTCTTGCCCAACTGCGATTCGATCAGTGCGATGGCTTTCTGCGGGTCGAACGGCGGCACGCGATCCTGTAACAGCATCAGCTCGTCGGCGATGTCTTCGGGCAGCAGGTCACGGCGGGTCGAAAGCAGCTGGCCAAACTTGATGAAAATCGGCCCCAGGTCCTGCAAAGCCAGGCGAAAACGCGCGCCACGGCTCAGCTCCGAGGCCTTGCGCGGGAACCAGCGCCACGGCAGGACAAAACGCACGGCCAACAGCCACCAGGGCAGCGGCAGGGCGAACAGCAGGTCATCGAGGCGGTAGCGGATCACGACACGCTGGATGCGCAACAGACGGCGGACGGCAAGCAGCTTCATGCGTTATCGCTGGAGTTGAGGGAGAGGGAAAGGCGCTCGAAGCGCGCCTCAAGGCGTTCCAGATCGAGTTTGATCCGGTCTATTTCGGCAAAGCCGGCTTCGGCTTCGCGCAGACCGACCAGTGTGCGGGATTCTTCGCTCAGATAGTCGGCCAGATTCTGACTGACGCTGGTCAGTACATCTTGGGTCCAGCGCGCGCGGCTGCGCAGATGACCGCCGAGCACCTGACTGGCGACCGGGCCGAGCCAGCGTTGCAGCTCGTATTCCCAGTCCAGCTCCAGATCCTGGAGGATGCCGACCAGTTCCAGCAGCAGGCTGCTGTCACCGTCCAGATCGACCTCGGGGCCGTGCAGTACAGCCGTCTTGTCCTTGCTCAGGGCCAGGCGCAGCAGGCTCGCCGCCGGGGCACGCAGAGTGCAGTCGGCATCGGCTTCCCAGTTTGCCGCCAGCAGCAGGCCTTCATCGCTGGGCAGGATAAACAGCCGCAGCGACGGGTTGCGGCAATCCACCGCAATCACCCGCCCGCTCAGGCGACCCAGGCGCGGCAGGGCCGTGCTGTCCATGCGCAAGGCACGGTTGATGCCGTGCTCGACGCTGGCGAGCAAGCCACGCAGCAGCATCAGGGCTTGATACCGCGATGTAGGGCGACGATGCCTGCGGTCATGTTGTGATAGGTCACGCGGTCGAAACCGGCCTCGACCATCATCGACTTGAGGGTTTCCTGATTTGGGTGCATGCGGATCGATTCGGCCAGATAGCGGTAGCTTTCCGAGTCATTGGTGATCAGCTTACCCATCAACGGCATGAACGCGAACGAATAGGCGTCGTAGGCCTTGGACATCAGCTTGTTGGTCGGTTTAGAGAACTCCAGCACCAACAGGCGGCCACCCGGCTTGAGCACGCGCAGCATCGAGCGCAGGGCATCTTCCTTGTGGGTGACGTTACGCAGGCCGAAGGCGATGGTCACGCAATCGAAGTGGTTGTCCGGGAATGGCAGCTTTTCCGCATCGGCCTGGACGAACTCGACATTGCCCGCCACACCCAGGTCCAGCAGGCGATCACGCCCGACCTTGAGCATCGAGGCGTTGATATCGGCCAGCACGACCTGACCGGTGGGGCCGACCAGATGGGAAAACTTGCGGGTCAGATCGCCCGTGCCACCGGCGATGTCCAGCACACGGTTACCCGTGCGCACGCCGGACAGCTCAATGGCAAAGCGCTTCCACAGACGGTGCATGCCGCCGGACAGCACGTCATTCATCAAGTCGTACTTGGCGGCTACGGAATGGAAAACCTCAGCGACTTTCTCCGCCTTTTGGCTTTCCGGTACGTTTTTGAAGCCGAAGTGAGTGGTGGGTTCGGCATCGTTGCCTTGGCGCTGATCGTTCATATCGCTGTCACCGGAATAAAGTGCGGCCATTCTAATCGCCGAGGCCCGCTTTGTCTTGACAAGGCTCAGGCGTAAGACAGGAACTGACCGGGAACGCGCGTTTATTCAGCGGGTCGCACTGTTATAGTTGCCCGACGAATTACCTCATCAAGGAGCCTTGCAGTGTCCAAGATCACCGTTGAACGCGCCCATACCCTCGGCCACGAAGCTGCCCGGGAAAAAGCTGAACAGTTGGTGCAGAAACTCTCGGAAAAATACGGCCTGGCCCACGAGTGGAAAGGCGACAGCGTATCCCTGGAAGGCAAGGGCGCCAAAGGCCGCGTCGATGTGGAAGCGGCCCTGATCCGTGTGACCATCGAACTCAACTTCATCCTCTCGGCCATGAGTGGCGCGATCAAGACCGAGGTTGAGAAGGTGCTGGATAAGGCGTTGGTTTGATTGGGGCAATGCTCGCTTCCTCGGCCGGTAGCGAGTGATCCCGCAGACATTTAAGACATGTCTCACAGCCTGCGTTACTGCCTTCGTTTTATGGTGAGCACCCTCGGATAACACGTCTTGACGTGCAACCCGTTACTCATAAAACTATACGTAGATAACGTACAATCATGCATGCCCTTTTTATTGAGTTGCCCGCATTTCAACGCTATCGCCACGATTACCTGAACGATGAAGCCTTTAGAAGGCTACAGATCTGGCTGCTCATGAACCCGGAAGCGGGTGATGTGATTCAAGGAACCGGAGGCCTGCGCAAGGCGCGCTTCTCAGATGAGAGCCGGAACAAGGGCAAACGCGGTGGGTTGAGGCTGATTTATTACTGGTGGATCGAAGGTTCGCAGTTCTGGTTTTTTGCCCTTTACGACAAAAGTGAGCAGCCAGACCTGAGTCCGGCTCAAATCAAAACGTTGAAGGCTCGGCTGGATGCAGAGATTTGCTCAAGGAGACAATCATGACGCGTGACATTTTTGCCGAGATCATCGAAGGCTTCGATGCTTTGGCCGAGCACCGCGAAGGTAAACTCACGTTGCGTACGCACAAGGTCGAGCTGGAGAAGCTTCAGCCGCTTTCGGCGCAGGAATTGGTAGGTATCAGGAATAAACTCAATCTATCCAGGTCCGTCTTTGCCATGTATCTGCGCACCAATACCCGGACGCTTGAAAACTGGGAGCAGGGTCGTGCCAAGCCTAATGCGCAGGCTACGACATTGATTCGGCTAGTTGATCGTTTCCCCGAGACAGTCGAGCATTTGGCCGCGTTGGGGTGAGCCGCGTTCGGTAGGAGAGAACTTGTTCGCGAGTCGTCGGTACATCCTGCATCTTGGTCGCCTGTGACACCGCCTCGCGAACAAGTTCGCTCCTACCGTCCGGCGCTTGCTTCAACAACTGATTGTTTAAACCCTAGGGTGAGCATTCTAATTTTTCTCCGTACTTTGTGCCCATGCCCCCAATCCGCGGGGCGCTTCCTCTAATTTTTCGAGCGTGAGGTGCGACATGGCCAAAGTGACTTTGAAGAAAAAAATCGAAGCCGAAGAAACAAAGGCATTCTCCGAAGTACGGCTGTATGCCCGCAAGATCTGGCTGGCGGGCCTGGGGGCTTACGCCAAGGCCGGTCATGAAGGCAGCACTTACGTCAAAGAGCTGATCAAGACCGGCGAAAAAGTTGAGAAAGACGCCAAGAGCGCCGTCAATGAAAAGCTCGAAGCCGCCAACAGCGAAATTGATTCGCTCAAGGGCGAGGTTACCGGCATCAAGGGCCGCGTTGAAGTGCAGCTCGACAAGATCGAAAGTGCCTTCGACCGCCGCGTTGCCAGTGCCTTGAATCGCATCGGCATTCCATCTAAACATGATGTTGAGACACTCTCTGCTAAGCTCGATGAGCTGACAGCATTGCTGGAACGTGTCGAGCGTAAACAATAAGGAGAGCGGGATGGCTGGCAAAAAGAAAATCGAAAAAGAAGGCAGCTCCTGGATCGGCGAGGTTGAAAAATACTCGCGTCAGATCTGGCTGGCTGGATTGGGTGCTTACTCGAAGATCAGCAATGATGGCAGTAAGCTTTTTGAAACCCTGGTCAAGGACGGCGAGAAAGCCGAGAAACAGACCAAGGCTGAAGTCGATGCACAAGTCGACGCCGCCAAGGACACCGCCAAAAAGGCCAAGTCCCGCGTTGGCGATGTAAAAGACCTGGCGATGGGCAAATGGAGTGAACTGGAAGGTGCGTTCGACAAGCGCCTGAACAGCGCCATCTCCCGCCTGGGCGTGCCGAGCCGCAATGAAGTCAAGGCGTTGCACAACAAGGTCGATCTGCTCACCAAGCAAATCGAGAAGTTGACTGGTGCCTCGGTCACGCCGGTGTCGAAAACCGCAGCTGCCAAACCCGCCGCTAAAACTGCCGCCAAGCCGCTGGTCAAGCCTGCGCCGAAGCCAGTTGCCAAACCGGCTGCTACCAAGGTTGCCGCTGCGGCTAAAACAGCCGTCAAAAGCGCTGCCGCCAAACCGGTCGCCGCCGCCAAAACGGCTGCGGCCAAACCTGCTGCTAAACCAGCGGCAGCCAAACCTGCCGCTGCGAAGCCAGCAGCCGCCAAGCCTGCAGCAGCGAAAAAGCCAGCGGTGAAGAAACCTGCCGCCGCAAAACCGGCAGCGGCCAAACCCGCCGCCAGCGCCGCACCGGCCACCCCGGCCCCGGCCAGCACCACCGCAGCATCGGCAGCGCCAACCCCGAGCGCCGCACCGGCAGCACCGGCGACACCGAGCAGCCAGTCCTGATAAACCGGATGGCGGCATGAAAACCCGACCTGTGAGAGCAGGTCGGGTTTTTTATTGGGCTGATTTTGAAACGGATTTGAGATTTTACGCGGCGGATAGTTGCAAGGTCGGGTCAGGAGGAAGGCGGAAAATTCACTCGATTAATCAGGACGTGTCCTACATCGCCTCTGCATAGCTCCGAGCTACGCTCCTTGCGCATTGGTAAGGAGTGGAAACTGTAAAGCAAGAAAAAGAGTTCACCACAGCGGTTATGGACGTCAATAGAGAGCTTAATGGCTACGGCGTCAATATTGGCTCAAACAGCCGAGTAGCCTATAGCCTACAAAGCTCAATGATGACTTCATGTCCTGGTACGCTGTTATTGCCCGCTGAAAAATGGGCTACAGGGGCGATTGGTCATGAAATCATTCAAGGTGTTCGTACTCAGTCAACAATCCCTGACACGACTTTCGATACTTTATGGACCTGCACCAAAGAGCATTACGGCTTGACTGTGGCGACCACGTTGACCGCCGCAGCTGGCATACCTATCAGCAAAACGGCAGTCGGTGCGTGGGTTCATGTTGGTTCAAGCAGGACCACCAATATTGCTAGCCTCATCGGTATGCGATTTTTTCCACGCACTCTTATAAGACAGCCAACAGCCGCCAAAATGGCGAAAGCGACCTTTGGCACTGTCAGGGTGTTCGGTGTTATTGGACGTGGAATTCCCTTTGTGGCCGCAGGGCTGGCTGTGTTTGATTTGGTTAGCATTGGGCTTTGTGCATACGAGGCGAGGAATGGAAAACAAAAGGGATAAAACCCAACTGACCAAAGCCATTATCGAGCTCTTCGTCTCGACTATCGGGTTCATTCCCCGTGATGCAGTGACGCTAAAGACAAACTTCGTCCGCGATTTCGCCATCATCGATGACGACCTTACCTGCTTCATGATGCAGGTGAAATGGCAGTATCAGTTGAAGCCTGATGCAGGCGATTGGGAGCGGATCGAGACCATTGAAGAAGTCGTTGAGCTGATTCTTGCGAAGCCCGACCTGTGAGAGCAGGTCGGGTTTTTTATTGGACCGTTACGGGGTTTCTGCTGCTACCTCGACTAGCGCTCGGCCGGCGTCGATGAAATGCAGCGCGGTTCGGGTGAGTTTGCGGCTTAGTTGCACGTCGGCATCCTCCGCTTCAGTCATCAAGTCGGCGGCGCAGTCGAACATGTTCGTGGCTTGATGAAGGGCTACCTCTCGCGAGATGCCTGGCTGGACCATGAACAGGTTTTCGCCTATCGATAGTTTGCCGAACGGATGGGCGTGTGGAGTGTGATTTTGAATCATTCTGCAGATCTCTAGTGAGTAAGTCAGAGCTGCCACTTTCGCCGTCAAACGAATTCAGGGTGGCAACTGTGCGCGGGTTGACGGACCGGACACTAGCACCCGGCGCACTCGAAAGTGCCCCACGCACAGTCGCCATAACGCGGGCACGCAAAGTTGCGTTGCATACGACTGGGACGTGCATCGGTACTAGTGATGAAACCAGGCCGTCAAACCTGATCACGGATGGGCCGTGACGGGGCGAGGATAGGCACAGCGGCAGATTGAATCAAGACCTGTGAGAGCGAGCTTGCTCGCGAAAACAGACGACGCTGTATGGCAGGCAGACCGAGTTGAGGCTATCGCCAGCAAGCCACGCTCCCACAGGTACATGCGATTCCGTTGGAGCGCGGCTTGCCCGCGAAAAGGGCGGCGCGGTGTTTCAGTCAGACCGAGTTGAGGCTATCGCCAGCAAGCCGGTTCCCACATCGTAGGACCGGCTTTAGCCGGGAGGGCATTCTCGCGGCTGAAGCCGCTCCTACGGGATCTTTGTGAAGCCTGACCATGGATCAGGCCAATTGATCCTGCTGGCACTCCAATGCCTCGTGGTTGCTGCCGTTGCCCCGATCCAGAAACACAAACACCACCGCCGCCGTCGCTACGGTGATGCTGCTCAGGATCAGCAGCAGCGTGCTGAAGGCATCGCTATAGCCGTGGACCAACAAGGCCTGGGCGGTGCCGGGCAGCAGGGACTGGGCGCCGGGCAGGTCGCCGGTTACCAGGTGTTGCGCGGCTTCGGTCACGTTCACTCCGTTCAGGTGCCGAGAGGTCAGGGCCGAGAGCAGGGCGGTGACGATGGCTACCGCCACGCCTTCGCCTGCGACGCGGGTGGTGCTGAAGATGCCGGTGGCCATGCCAGCGCGCTCCTTGGGCACGACGCTGACGGCCAGGCCGTCCATCAGGCCCCACGGCAGGCTGATCCCGGCGCCGATCACGAACATCGGCCAGATCAGATCGACGGCCGCGCTGCCGGTCGGGATATGGCTGAGCCAGAACAGCCCGCCAGCCGAGATCAGCAGGCCTATTCCGCAAATGATCGACGCGCTGAGCCAGCGGGTCAGCATGCCGGCAGCGATGGGCAGTACCAGCAGCGGTGCAGACAGGGCGATCATCAGTTGGCCCGCCGCCAGTTCGCTCATGCCATCGATGCCGACGAAGCGAATCGGCAGCAGCACCAGCAACACCACGTAGGCATAGGCCGGGGCCGCTGCCAGCAGTTGCACGCCGACGAAGCGCGGATAGCGGAACAGGGTGAGATCAAGCATCGGCTGAGCGACGCGACGTTCGATGATCACAAAGGCAATAAAGGACAGCAACGACACGGCCAGCAAGGTCACCACCCACGGATCACTCCAGCCGCGCTCCGGTGCCATCAGCACCGCGTAGGTGAAAATCCCCAGGGCCCAGGTAAAGCTGATCGCGCCGGGCCAGTCGATGCCGGCGGCGTCGGGGTTGCGCGTCTCGTGCATATAGCGCAGGCCCAGTACCGAGGCCAGTGCAGCGAGCACGGTGATCATCAGGAAGATCATGTGCCAGCCAAAGGCCTCGATCATCAGCCCCGAAGCGATCGGGCCAAAGGCCAGGCCGATCCCGAAGCTACTGCCGACAAAACTGAAGGCCCGCACGGCCGCAGGGCCTTCAAACTCCTGTGCCAGCGCCGACATGCCGCCGGAAAACGCAGCAGCTGCGGCGATGCCCTGGGCGGCGCGCAGTAGGTCGAAACACAGCAGATTCGGCGCCAGGACGAGGGCGGCGGAGAACAGCGCAAAAGCCGTCACGCCGCTGACGAATACGCGCTTGCGCCCGTAGCTGTCGGCGAGGGCTCCGGCCAGCATCAGGCAGCTGCCGAAGGTCAGCATGAACGCGTTGGTTACCCAGTTCAGGGCGATGGGGCTGCCACCGTATGCGCGGCCGATGGCGGGCAGCGCGACGGCGGCCGCGGTGAAATTCAGCGGCATGCTGATGGCGGCGATGCACACCGCCAGCAGGATCAGGTTTCGGTTCATGGGTAATCCTCAAGTCCGGGATGAGCTGCATTGGGTCCTGGCGTAATGCAGCCAAGTTGGCGAGGATGATAAGAGCGCGTTAATCCGCTTAAAAACGGCAAAAATTCCGTGTATAGCGGAATCAAACGCTTGAATGGGGATGTGGGATGGATCGTTTCAGTGGCTTGATGGCATTTGTACGTACCGCCGAACTGGGCAGTTTCGTGGCCGCCGGGCGGGTGTTGGGCTTGTCGGCCTCGGCGGTGGGCAAGGGCGTGGCGCGGTTGGAGCATCAGTTGGGTGTGCGGCTGTTTCAGCGTTCGACCCGCAGTCTGCGTCTGACTGATGAGGGGCGGCTGTTTCAGGAACGCTGCCGACGCATCATCGACGAGCTGGACGATGCCCGCGCCGCTGTGGCGCAGAGCACCGAAACGCCCCGTGGCAAGCTGCGGGTGACGACCATGACGGTGGGTTATCACTTGCTGCTGCCGATCCTGCCGGAGTTTCTCAAGCGCTACCCGGATATTGAACTGGATGTGGATTTCAACGACCAGTTCGTCGACCTGATCGAGGAGGGCTATGACGTCGCCCTGCGTGGTGGCGCTGTAGCGGACTCACGCTTCCATATGCGCGCGTTGCCCGAAGTACAGGTGCTGCTGTGCGCCTCGCCCGCTTACCTGAACCGTCACGGCTGCCCGCAGCATCCCGCTGAATTGCGCGGGCATTGCGGCGTGCGCTTTCGCTTTCACAGCAACGGCAAGTTGCAGGACTGGCCGCTGCCCCGCGAGCCCGGCGAGGTGGAGTGGAGCACGCGCACGGCCTTTACCTGCAACAACATGCAGGCTGTGCTGGGCATGACCCTCAGTGACATGGGGATTGCTTGCATGCCGGACTTCCTGGTCCGGGACGCCCTGGCCAGCGGTGACCTGTGCCAGGTAATGGCCGAGCACACCAACGCACCGTCACCCATGAGCCTGCTGTGGCCGTCGAGTCGGCACCTGTCACCCAAGGTGCGGGTGTTTGTGGATTTTGTCAGTGAGCGGTTGTTTGCTTGCGAGGGGATATCGCCCTCGCTGAATACCTGAACGGCAGCAGGGCTGAAGTCGGTAGGAGCTTTGTGGGAGCGAATTTATTCGCGAAGGCGGCTTTGTGTGAGATGAATATCTATCGGAAGTACCGGCCTCTTCGTGAATGAATTCGCTCCCACACATTCGCTGCCACAGAATTTTTCCCCTGATCCGCCTGATAAGGAAAACCAGCTCGGTCAATCTTCCAGGTAATGCAACGCGAGCTCCTGCGCCGCATGCCGTGAGCCCGGCGTCAGGTGCGGGGCCACCAGCATCATGATCTGGTAAACCACCACCCGCACTTCGCCCTCGCGGCCGAGGATGCGTTGGTAGTCCAGGGAGAACAGCAGGGTCATGGTGATCTGCTCCACCAATTGCCCCAAGGCCTGGGTTTCGCTGACCACCTGCCCCTCGGCCTTGAGCCGCGCCAGCAGGGAGGCGAGGGTGCGTTTCAGGGCATTGAGCAGATTACGAATGCCCCGGGCCAGTTTTGGCAGGCGCCCGGCGAGGTTGGACAGGTCCTGAAACAGAAAGCGGTAGTGGGCCAGACGCTCGACGATCAGGTGCAGGAACAGCCAGTAATCCTCGGCGGCCAGTTGCGCGTTGGCGGGAGGGTCGAGCAATGGCGTCAGCTCGCTCTGGAAGCGCTCGAACAGGCCCAGCACCAGCGGCTCCTTGCCGTGGAAGTGGTAGTACAGGTTGCCGGGGCTGATACCCAGTTCGTTGGCGATTTCCAGGGTTGAAACGTTGGGTTCACCCTCCTGATTGAACAGGGACAGGGCGCATTCGAGGATACGGTCGCGGGTTTTCATCCGGTCTTCTTGTTTGGGATTCGGGTTCTTGACGGCGCGTTCATAACGGTGGGACCGGCTTTAGCCGGGAAAAGCTCGGTGCAGTCGATATTTCTCTACTGCCTGTACCAATGCTTTCCCGGCTAAAGCCGGTCCCACAAAAAGCAGGTCCTGCAAACGATCGCCTCAGCGCACATGCACATAAGTCCCCGGCGCCGCTTCCATCGGTGGATAGGCGGCATTACCCAGGGTCATGTTGGTCTCGCGCTGGGCGCCCGAGCGCTCCTGAATCCAGCTCAGCCAGGTCGGCCACCAACTGCCTTCGGTCTGCTTGGCATCGTAGAACCAGGCACGAGGGTCGCCGCTGAGGCGGGCCGCTTCGATGTAGTGGGACTTCGGGTTACCCGGTGGGTTGAGGATGCTTTGCACATGGCCGCTGTTGGACAACAGAAAACGCCGCTCGCCGCCCAGCAGCAGGGTCGAGCGATAGACCGCGTCCCATGGCGTGATGTGGTCGTTGATGCCGGCCACGCTGAAGTTATCCACCGTAACTTTTTCCAGATCGATGGGCGTACCGCAGACTTCCAGGCCACCGGGGTGGGTCAACGGGTTGTGCTTGAACAGGTCGAGCAGGTCGCCATGCAGGGCAGCGGGCAGGCGGGTGCTGTCGTTGTTCCAGTACAGCACGTCGAACGGCGGCGGCGCCTTGCCCAGCAGGTAGTTGTTGACCCAGTAGCTCCAGATCAGGTCGTTGGGGCGCATCCAGGCGAAGATCTTGCTCATGTCCCGGCCGTCCAGCACGCCGTTCTGGTAGGAGCGCCGCTTGGCCGCTTCCAGGGTCGTCTCATCGACGAACAGCGAGGCCGCACTTTCGATGGCGCAGTCGAGCAGGCTGACCAGGTAGGTCGCGCTGGAGACCCGGCGCAGCTGGCGCTTGGTCTGCAAATGGCCCTGCAGGGCGGCGATGGTCAGGCCGCCGGCGCAGGCACCGATCAGGTTTACTTCGCGGCTGGCAGTAATTGCGCGGCAGACATTCATCGCCTGTTCGGTGGCTTCGACATAACTCGACAGCCCCCACTCGCGGTGCCGCACATCGGGGTTGCGCCAACTGATGATGAAGGTCTGCAGGCCGTTCTTGAGAGCGTACTGGACGAAGCTGTTTTTCGCGCTCAGGTCGAAGATATAGAACTTGTTAATCTGTGGTGGCACGATCAGCAGGGGCTTGGCGTACTGTTTTTCGCTCATGGGTTTGTACTGGATCAGCTCCAGCATGTCATTGCGAAACACCACGGTGCCGACGGTGGTGGCGACGGTACGGCCGATCTCGAAGGCGTCCCTGGTCACCTGGCTGGGCAGGCCATTGTTGTGCAGCAGATCATCGACCATATGACTCAGGCCCTTGATCACGCTGGTGCCGCCGGAATTGAACAGTTCCTTGACCGCCATCGGGTTGAGCAGCGTGTTGGTCGGCGCCAGGGCATCGTTGAGCAGGTTGAACAGAAAATGCGCTCTGGCCCGGTCGTCGGTGGACAGGTTGCTGTCATCGATCCATTTGCGGCTCTGGTGCTGCCAGCTCAGGTAGGCCTGCAAGCCACGTCGGTAGAAGGGGTTGAGGGTCCAGGTCGGATCGGCAAAGCGGCTGTCGCGCGGGTTCGGTGTGTGTGGCGTATCGCCGAGCAACACCCGGCCCAACTGGCCGCCCAGGGCCAGGGCATGACGCACGTTATGCAGCGGGTGGCGCAGGCCTTGGGCAGCGACACTGCGCAGGGTCGAGAGCAGGTCGCGGCCTCGCAAACCGGTAATAGCACTTTGGGCGTTGAAGTAAGACTCCGTACTGGGTTCAACGCTTTTTGCGGGTTTATCTTGCATGAGGGCAACACTCCTTCGTCAGGCCATCAATCAATATTCCTACGACGCCTCCGTACGGGGAGGTGGTCGTAGTGCTGCGGCGAAAACACTCCGGTGTCCGGCACAGCTGCTGGAACGTACAGCTTCCTTGTTATTCAGGGGGCGTAGCTCAGCGCACAATCGGCGCGGGTTTGGGGTGCATGACGGCGCGTTGCCGTTCCTGTTGCAGGAATTTCATGATGATGGGGGCCACGGCTTCAGCCCGGGTAATCAGAAACAAATGTCCGTCATCGATTATGTGTAGCTGGGCATTGGGTATACGCCAGGCCAGCAGGCGCATATTGACCAACGGAATCAGCGGATCGTCGTCACCGGCCAGCACCAGGGTCGGCTGGCGGATCTTGTGCAGCCAGTGAATGCTGGTCCAGCCCATGCCGGCAAACAGCTGCCAGTAGTAGCCCAGCTTGCCGGACGAGCGGACCTTGGCCGCATGGTTGGCAGCCAGATGCGGGTCGCGGCGAAAGGCACCACCGTAGATTTCCGGGGCGATGCGAATCACATGGGAAGGCTGGATGTAGCGCCGCGGGCTGGCCATCAGCCAGAGCACCCGGGGCTTGCCTGGCACCATCACCGCACCGGCTGCCGTTGCTGCCAACACCAGTTTCTTGCAGCGCTCGGGATAGTCGTGGGCGAACTGCTGCGCCAGCGCGCCGCCCCAGGACACGCCAATGGCATTGACTTGGCCGTAGTCGAGGTAGTCGAGCATGCGCGCGGCCAGCTTCGCCAGGCCGGGAAAACGGTACGGCCGCCGCGGCGTCGAGGATCCGCCCACGCCCGGCACGTCGAAAGCAATCACCTCCAGGTCCGGGTCGAGAGCGTCGACAAACGGAAACACCAACTCAAGGTTGGCGCCGATACCGTTGAAGATCAGCAGAGGCGTGAGGTGGGGCTTGCCGGGGCGCACTGCGGTACGGATGTTGTGGCCATCCAGATCGATGGTGCGAAATACAAAGGGTTGAGGCATACGCAAAGCCCTGTGGTCGACCGTTGACTGCTCACTAGCGTTCGTGGACATAAGTGCCTGGCGATGCTTCACCCGCCGGATAGGCCTTGCTGCCGAGTGTAGTCGGCGATTTCTTCAGTTTACCCGCGCGTTCGCCCAGCCAATTCTGCCAGTGCAGCCACCAGGAGTCGGTGTGTTTGGTGCCGTTTTCCTGCCATTCCTTGGGATCAACCGGCATCTCGGGGTTGGTCATGTAGCGCGACTTGGGATTGCCCGGCGGGTTGAGGATGCTCTGGATATGGCCGCTGCTCGACAGCACGAATTCGGTCTTGCCACCGAACAGTCGCGCCGACTTGTAGCAGGAGGTCCAGGGGGTGATGTGGTCGTTGGTCCCGGCCAGACAGAACACGTCACTGGTGACTTTCTGCAGGTCGATGGGCGTGCCGCAGACTTCCAGCGCATTGGGGCGCACCAGCGGGTTGTTCTTGAACATCTCGATCAGGTCGCCGTGGAAGGCGGCGGGCAGGCGTGTGGTGTCGTTGTTCCAGAACAGGATGTCGAACACCGGCGGCTCGTTGCCCAACAGGTAGTTGTTGACCCAGTAATTCCAGATCAGGTCGTTGGGGCGCATCCACGCGAAAACCTTGGCCATATCGCGACCTTCCAGCACCCCGGCCTGATAGGAGTGGCGCTTGGCCGATTCCAGGGTCTGCTCGTCGACGAACAGCGCCACGTCGGTGTCCAGGGTGGTGTCGAGTACGCTGACCAGCAGCGTCAGGGCATTGACCTTCTGTTCGCCCAGAGCGGCGTAATGGCCCAGCAGCGCGGTGCAGGTAATGCCGCCTGAGCAGGCGCCGAGCATGTTGACGTCCTTGCTGCCGGTGATGGCGCAGACCACGTCGACCGCTTCCTTGACTGCATCGATGTAGGTGGACAGGCCCCATTCGCGCTGAGCCTTGGTCGGGTTGCGCCAACTGATGATGAAGGTCTGCACGTTGCTGCGCAGGCAGAAGCGCGCCAGGCTCTTGTCCGGGCTCAGGTCGAAGACGTAGAACTTATTGATCTGCGGCGGAACGACCAGCAGCGGGCGCTCGTAACTCTGTTCGGTGATGGGGCGATACTGGATCAGCTCCAGCACATCGTTGCGGAACACTACCGCGCCTTCGCTGGTGCCCAGACTCTTGCCGACTTCGAAGGCGTCCATATTGACCTGGCTCGGCATGCCGCCGTTATGCACCAGATCCTTCGCCAAATGGGACATGCCGTCGAGGATGCTTTTGCCGCCGGTTTCGAAGAAGCGCTTGATCGCCGCCGGATTGGCCGCGCTGTTGGTCGGCGACATCGCTTCGGTCAGTAGATTGATAACGAAATGGCCGCGGCTGATGTCCTGCGGGGTGAGGTTGCTGTCGTCGATCCAGTCGTGCAGCTCCTTGCGCCAGGCCAGGTAGGTTTGCAGGTAGCGACGGTACAGCGGGTTCTGGCTCCAGGCCGGATCGGCGAAGCGACGGTCATCGGCGGCCGGTTGCAGGGTCGATTTGCCCAGCATCACATTCTTGAGTTCGGCACCCAGTTGCGCGACGTGCTTGATACTCAGGAACGGCTGTTTGACAGTCAGGCGCAGAACCATGCGTGCGGTATTCAACAAATCCTTGCGCCTGAGCCCCACCACCGGGTTCAGCCCAAGGGTGTGTTCAGAGGCCTGTTGCTGCAGGTCTTCGCTATTTTTGTTACTCATCCACGACGCTCCATTGTCCTGAGGTGAGTACGGGCCTGGCCGTGATCCAGCGTCACGGGCAATGCCGGTACTGCTGCTCGGTAACCGATGATGTAAACAACCGCATCGACAGACAGGCGCGCTACCGCACGAGCGCTTGCCCACTGTCTTTCTCTGCGTCAAATCGATGCAGAGAACTTGCCAGAGTCATTGGTTACGCGAGATTTCAAATTTGCGCAAGCGGGGCCAGTCATTGGCCGCTGCGCGGGACATTGAAACAAAACCGATTAGAAAGTGCGTCCTAAACCGGCAAGCGGCGGACTAGAGCATCAGTTTGATAACTTGCTCGGAAGGGTCGCGGGATTTTCCGGCGTTCTTGAGCTCCACCAGATAATCGTCCCACAGCGATTCCTGGCGTTGCGCCAGTTGGTACAGATATTCCCAGGTGAACAAGCCGCTGTCATGGCCGTCGTCGAAGGTCAATTTCAGTGCGTATTGCCCGGCCGGTTCCACCTTGCCCAGGCCGACGCCCAGCTTGCCGAATTGCAGGATCGGCTTGCCATGGCCCTGCACCTCGGCAGACGGCGAATGCACCCGCAGAAATTCGGCGGGCAGATTGTATTCCTCGTCGGGCCCGTATTTCAGGGTCAGGGTTTTCGAGGCTTTGTGCAGCTGAATGGCGGAGGGCATTTTGGTCATGGCAGATAGCCTGGGTATGAGGGCCCTGTGGGAGCGAGGCTTGCCCGCGAAGGCGATGTTCGGGTATCAAAAGATGCGTCGAATGTACCGACGCCTTCGCGGGCAAGCCTCGCTCCGACAGATTTAGAGGATGTAGCGCGACAGATCTTCGTTCTGCGCCAATTCGCCCAGGTGGCTGTTGACGTATTCGGCGTTGATCAGGATCGGGCTCGCATCCGGGGCACCGGCCAGATCGCCGGCACTGAACGACACTTCTTCAAGCAGGCGCTCGAGCAAGGTGTGCAGGCGGCGGGCGCCGATGTTTTCGGTCTTCTCGTTGACCTGCCAGGCGATCTCGGCCAGGCGCTTGATGCCGTCGGGCTGGAACTCGATGGACAAGCCTTCAGTCTTGAGCAACGCGCAGTATTGCTCGGTCAGGGAGGCATGAGGTTCGCTGAGGATACGCTCGAAATCTTCCGGGCTCAGGGCCTTGAGTTCGACGCGGATCGGCAGGCGGCCTTGCAGCTCCGGCACCAGGTCGCTCGGCTTGCTCAGGTGGAACGCGCCGGAAGCGATGAACAGGATATGGTCGGTCTTGACCATGCCCAGCTTGGTGTTGACGGTGCAGCCTTCGATCAGTGGCAGCAGGTCGCGCTGCACGCCTTCACGGGACACATCGGCGCCGCCGACATTGCCGCGCTTGGCGACTTTGTCGATCTCGTCGATGAACACGATGCCGTGCTGCTCGACGGCTTCCAGGGCCTTGGCCTTGAGTTCTTCCTCGTTGACCAGGCGCCCGGCTTCTTCGTCACGCACCAGTTTCAGTGCTTCCTTGACCTTGAGCTTGCGGCTTTTTTTCTTGCCCTTGCCCATGTTGGCGAACAGGCTTTGCAGCTGGTTGGTCATCTCTTCCATGCCCGGCGGCGCAGAAATATCGACGCCCACGGCTTCGCTGACTTCGATCTCGATTTCCTTGTCGTCCAGCTGACCTTCGCGCAGGCGCTTGCGGAACAGCTGGCGGGTGTTGGAATCGCTGGTCGGCGGCTCTTCGCTGAAGCTGCTGCGGGCTGGCGGCAGCAGGGCATCGAGGATGCGATCTTCGGCGGCATCTTCGGCACGGTGGCGGACCTTGACCATCTCCTGCTCGCGCAGCAGCTTGATCGCGGCATCCGCCAGATCGCGGATGATCGACTCGACATCACGGCCGACATACCCGACTTCGGTGAACTTGGTCGCTTCAACCTTGATGAACGGTGCATTGGCCAGCTTGGCCAGGCGCCGGGCGATTTCGGTCTTGCCGACACCGGTCGGGCCGATCATCAGGATGTTCTTGGGGGTCACTTCGACGCGCAGCTCTTCAGGCAGCTGCATGCGCCGCCAGCGGTTGCGCAGGGCAATGGCGACGGCGCGCTTGGCGTCGTCCTGGCCAATGATGTGACGGTTCAGTTCGTGGACGATTTCACGGGGAGTCATGGACATGGTAGTTGACGGTCCTCTGGGACAGGCAAGGGCTGCACGGCCGCCGTCGAGCGGGGCCGGTGCGACGCTTACTCGGCGAGGTCCTGCTCCTCAATGGTGATGTTGTGGTTGGTGAAGACACAGATATCGCCGGCGATATTCAACGCGGTCTCGGCGATTTCACGGGCGGACAGGTCGGTCTTCTGCAGCAGGGCGCGAGCGGCAGCCTGGGCATAAGGGCCGCCGGAACCCATGGCGATCAGCCCGTCTTCGGGCTCGACCACGTCACCGTTGCCGGTAATGATCAGCGAAGCGTCTTTGTTGGCCACGGCCAACATCGCTTCCAGACGGCTGAGGGAGCGGTCGGTGCGCCATTCCTTGGCCAGTTCAACAGCGGCACGAACCAGATGGCCCTGATGTTTTTCAAGCTGGCCTTCGAAGCGTTCGAAAAGCGTGAACGCATCGGCGGTGGCCCCGGCAAAACCGGCAATGACTTCACCGTGGTACAGGCGGCGCACTTTCTTTGCGTTGCCTTTCATCACGGTATTGCCCAAGGAAACCTGGCCGTCGCCGGCCATGACGACTTTGCCTTGGCGGCGCACTGAAACGATGGTGGTCAAGGGGAGAGTCTCCACACAGCGGGGCGAAAATGCCCTGGTGAAAACTCATATGGGGGTGGGGGTGGGTATTTCAACCTTGACCATGGTCGGGGGATGAATGGCGCATACCGGTGGTTTGCATTGGTGGTTGTATTGCGGGAGCTATGTGGGAGCGAATTCATTCGCGAAGGGGGTCGGCACGTTTCGAGATCATTTGCCAAATACCGCTTTCGCGAATCAATTCGCTCCCACAAGTCGCGCCCGGCAATCCAGGCTATTTGCTGCGCTGTTGTAACAAGAGATTATTGAAACCACTGCCCGCCAGTTGCTTCTGCGCTGTCGTCAGCTGTTCGCGGTTGCTGAACGGGCCGACCAGTACGCGGTACCAGGTTTCATCCTTGACCGTGCCGGATTCCACGTTGACCGCCTGGCCGAGCAGGATGATCTGCGCACGCACCTTGTCCGCGTCAGCCTGCTTGCGGAACGAACCGGCCTGCAGGAAGAACTGGGTCACCGGTGCCGGTTTTGCGGTGTTCACCACCGGAGGCGCAGGCGGCGGGGTCAGGCCGCTGAGGGCGGCCTGGGCGCGCACGGTGTCGATCTTCGCCGCCTGTTCAGGCGTGACCGCAGGCAGCGGTGCAACCATGGCCGGCGGGGTTTTCTCCGGCACGGCTTCCTTGGGCACGATGACTTCCGATTCCGGCAGCAGCGTGTAGAAATCGTACTTGGGCTTGACCGGCGCAGTCGGGCTCGGCGGCGTCTTGTTCGCTTCGACGATTTTCGCCGCCTTGGCTTCGGCCTTGACGCGCTTGACGTCCTCGCCACCGGGTTCGAGTTTCATCAGAAAAACGATGAACGCGCCCACGGTGAGCCCGGCAACCATCCACAGCCAACCCGGAATAGGCTTTTTCGCCGGAGCCTGATAGCGGCTTGCACCGCGTTTCGGGGGTGGAGACTTCTTCTTCGCAACGGCCAAATTACATACGCTCCAGAGTTTCCAGACCCAACAGATCCAGGCCTTGCTTGAGAGTGCGACCGGTCAATGCGGCAAGGCGCAGACGGCTTTGTTGTTGTTCCGGGTTCTCGGCACCAAGGATCGGGCAGTTTTCGTAGAAACTGGAAAACAGCCCGGCCAGATCGTAGATATAGGCGCACAACACGTGGGGGGTGCCTTTCTCTGCGACGTTGTTGAGAATTTCGCCGAACTGGGCCAGACGAGCGGCCAGTTCCTGCTCCTGCGGTGCATCCAGGACGATCTGACCCTTGTTGGCATCGAAGGGTTCGCCCAGCTTGCGGAATACGCCGGCCACGCGGGTGTAGGCGTATAGCAGGTAGGGCGCGGTGTTGCCTTCGAAGCTCAGCATCTGGTCGAAGTTGAAGCTGTAGTCACTGGCGCGGTGCTTGGACAGGTCGGCGTATTTCACCGCACTGATGCCCACGGCCTTGGCGATCTGGCGCAGCTCGTTTTCGGCCAACTCCGGGTTCTTTTCCTTGACCAGGGTGTAGGCGCGTTCCTCCGCTTCGTCGAGCAGATCGACCAGTTTCACCGTGCCGCCGTCGCGGGTCTTGAACGGACGGCCATCGGCGCCGTTCATAGTGCCGAAGCCCATGTGTTCCATGTGCATGCCGTTGCTGACGAAACCGGCGCGGCGGGCCACTTCGAACACTTGCTGGAAGTGCAGGGCCTGACGCTGATCGACGAAGTAGAGGGCGCGATCGGCTTTCAACACGTTGCTGCGGTAGCGCACGGCAGCCAGGTCAGTGGTGGCGTACAGATAACCGCCACCGGCCTTTTGCACGATCACCGGCAGCGGCGTGCCTTCGGCGGTCTTGAACTCTTCGAGGAACACGCACTGGGCGCCGTTGCTCTCGACCAGCAGCCCGGCTTTCTTCAGGTCGCTGACGACATTGGCCAGGTCGTCGTTGTAGGCGCTTTCGCCCATCACGTCGGCCGGAGTCAGTTTAACGTTGAGGCGCTCGTAGACTTCCTGGCAGTGGGACAGGGAAATGTCCTTGAAGCGGGTCCACAAACTCAGGCACTCGGCATCACCGGCCTGCAGCTTGACCACCAAGCCACGGGCGCGCTCGGCGAACTCTTCGGACTCGTCGAAGCGGCCCTTGGCGGCGCGGTAGAAGTTTTCCAGGTCTGACAGCTCGTCGCTGGTGGCCGGGGTTTCCTGTAGATAGGCCAGCAGCATGCCGAACTGAGTGCCCCAGTCGCCGACGTGGTTCTGGCGGATCACGGTGTCGCCGAGGAACTCCAGGACACTGGCCACGCCGTCGCCAATGATGGTCGAACGCAGGTGGCCGACGTGCATTTCCTTGGCCAGGTTCGGCGCTGACAGGTCGACGACGACGCGCTGAACCGCACCATTCTTGCGTACCGACAGGGTCTCATCGGCCAGCGCGGCATCCAGGCGCGAGGCCAGGGCCTGGGTATTCTGGAAGAAATTGAGGAAGCCGGGACCGGCGATCTCGACCTTGCTGATCTGCTCGTCGGCCGGCAGCGCGGCGATGAGTTTTTCCGCCAGGTCGCGAGGCTTCATGCCCGCCGGCTTGGCCAGCATCATCGCGATATTGCTGGCGAAGTCGCCGTGGGTCTTGTCCCGGGCGTTTTCCACCTGAATCGCCGGGGTCAGCCCTTCAGGCAAGACGCCTTCGTTGACGAGTCGGGTCAGGGCTTGTTGGATCAACTGGCGAATGGTGTCTTTCATGATGCTCTCTTTCGACCGCAAGCGCGGCGGCGCCTGGATGCGCGGGTGGAAAAACTGGGCATTATCCGTTGACGGAGCCACATTGCCAACCGCCGTTGGAGCGAGGCTTGCCCGCGAAAGCGTAGTTTCATGTTGTGAAGATGTGGCGGATGTACCGGCCTCTTCGCGGGCAAGCCTCGCTCCAACGGGGCTTATCTATCAATAAAGATCCACCGGATCCACATCCAGCGACCAGCGCACCTGGCGGCCGCTGGGCATTTGCTCCAGGGCCAGCATCCAACTATTGAGCAAGCGGTGCAGCGGCGCCCGGGCGCTGGCCTGGACCAGCAGCTGCGCGCGGAAACGTCCGGCGCGGCGCTCCATGGGCGCCGGTACCGGGCCGAGGAGTTCGATGCCGCCCAACTGCATTTCGCTGACCAGTTGCTCAGCTTCGGCACAGGCTTCGTCGAGAAAACCTTCGGCCTGCCCCGGTTTATGGGCCTCGGCACGCAACAGCGCCAGGTGGGCGAACGGCGGCAATCCGGCGGCGCGGCGTTCGCTCAGGGCCTGCTCGGCGAAGGCGAAATAGCCCTGTTCGGTCAGTTGCACCAACAGCGGATGGTCGGCCAGGTGGGTCTGGATGATCACTTTGCCCGGCTCTTCTGCACGCCCTGCCCGGCCTGCGACCTGCACGATCAACTGCGCCATGCGCTCGGCGGCGCGGAAGTCGCCGGAAAACAGCCCGCCATCGGCATCGAGGATCGACACCAGGGTCACCCGCGGGAAGTGGTGACCCTTGGCGAGCATCTGCGTGCCGACGAGGATGCACGGTTGACCGCGCTGGACCGTGGCAAACAGCTGGTTCATCGCGTCCTTGCGCGAGGTGCTGTCGCGGTCGACCCGCAGCACCGGGTAATCCGGGAACAGGATGGCCAGGCGATCCTCGGCCCGCTCGGTGCCCGCGCCGACCGGGCGCAGGTCCACCTGATTGCACGAGGGGCACTGGCGGGGCACGCGTTCGGCATGGCCGCAGTGGTGGCAGCGTAGTTCCCCGGAGCGCTGGTGCACGGTCATGCGCGCATCGCAGCGCGGGCAACCGGACAGCCAGCCGCAGTCATGACACAGCAGCGTCGGGGCGTAGCCACGGCGGTTGAGAAACACCAATACCTGTTGGCCCGCCGCCAGGGTCTGGCCGATGGCCTGCTGCATCGGCCCGGAGATGCCGCTGTCCATGGGCCGGCTTTTCACGTCCAGGCGCAGGAAGCGCGGCTGCTGGGCGCCACCGGCGCGTTGGGTCAGGCGCAGCAGGCCGTAGCGACCGGTATAGGCGTTGTGCAGGCTTTCCAGAGACGGCGTAGCCGAGCCCAGTACGATCGGGATGTTCTCCTGACGGGCGCGGACCAGGGCCAGATCCCGTGCGTGGTAGCGCAGGCCTTCCTGCTGTTTATAGGAGCCGTCGTGTTCTTCGTCGATGATGATCAGGCCCGGATGCTTCATGGGCGTAAACAGTGCCGAGCGAGTGCCGATAATAATGTCGGCCTCGCCATCCCGGGCGGCGAGCCAGGCATCGAGGCGCTCGCGGTCGTTGACCGCCGAATGCACCAGGGCGATACGCGCATTGAAGCGCTGCTCGAAACGCGCCAGGGTTTGCGGGCCGAGGTTGATCTCCGGAATCAGCACCAGGGCCTGCTTGCCCGCTTCCAGCGTCTCGCGGATCAGTTGCAGGTAGACCTCGGTCTTGCCGCTGCCGGTGACCCCCGCCAGAAGAAAGGCATGAAAGCTGTCGAAACCGGCACGAATCGCCTGATAGGCCGCGCGCTGTTCGGTATTGAGCGGCAGTTCCGGCTGTGCCAGCCAGCGCTCGTGGCGCGCGACCGGCGCGTGGCTGCGCACTTCAACCTGCACCAGATTCTTTTCCAGCAGCAGGTTGAGGCTGCTTTTATTCAGCTCCAGCTTGTCGAGCAACTGATGGGCAACGCCGTGAGGATGCTGGGCCAGGGTAGTCAAGGCTTCGCGCTGCTTGGGCGCGCGGGCGATACGCGGGTCGTCGATGCTGGCGTCGGGGGCCACTTGCCAGAAGCGCTCCTGGCGCGACTCGGCCGGCTCGCCCTGGCGCAACAGCACCGGCAGGGCCCAACTGAGGGTGTCGCCCAGGCCGTGCTGGTAATACTGCGAGGTCCACAGGCACAGCTTGAACAGTGACGGCGGCATCGGCGATTGCTGATCGAGCAGGGCCAGGGCGGGCTTGAGCTTGTCGGCCGGGACGTCGCTATGATCCACCACCTCAATTAGCACGCCGATCATCTGCCGCGAGCCGAATGGCACCCGCAGGCGCATGCCCGGTTGCAGCGCACTGCGCTCAATGCCAGCGGGCAGGCGATAGTCGAACAGGCGGCGCAGCGGTGAGGGCAGGGCAAGGCGCAGGATGGCGTCGGGCACGCGGGAAATTCCCTGTTGCGGTCGTGAGCGGACGGCGAGCTTAGCAGACGATCGGTGCTGCCGTTCACTTGCGTCATTCCAATTGTCTGGTAGTATCCGCAGCCTTATTACGTGCGGTATTCAACAATAGTGTTGGGTGGCGGCACGTCTAGCCCGAGGAAGTATCCATGAAAGCTGATATCCATCCAGTTTACGAAGCCATTGACGCAACCTGCAGCTGCGGCAATGTCATCAAAACTCGTTCCACTCTCGCCAAGCCTCTGAGCCTGGACGTTTGCAACGAATGCCACCCGTTCTACACCGGCAAGCAGAAGACGCTGGATGTGGGCGGTCGTGTTGACCGTTTCAAATCGCGTTTCGGCGCGTTCGGCGCTGCCAAAACCAACTAATCCCTGGTTTTGCTGTGCAAAAAGGCGTCCTTCGGGGCGCCTTTTTTGTACCCGCGATTTACTCCATTTAGGTTTTCAGTCAGCTCGACAGTGTGCGGCGCAACGCCGCAGGGCGCTGCAAGGATGTGTGCGACGAGAGGGCGTCTGGCAAGGGTGGGTGCGCTGGCTGAACCTGATCGGTCATCCTATGATTGTGCGGCTGCCTGCGGTTTGAACGCTCTGCGGCGGGGTCCCGGAGTCCCGCGTATAAGCGTAAAGTCGTAGCTCGCGCCCCTTGACACAAGTGACCGGGCAGTCTTGTTCGGACTTTCTTACTTGCGTATCCTCGGCGGTCCGTCTGTCCCACAGAAATAAAAAAGCGGAATGCACACATGTCTGATCTGAAAACTGCCGCTCTCGAGTATCACGCCAATCCCCGACCAGGAAAACTGAGCGTTGAACTCACCAAGCCTACTGCAACCGCTCGTGATCTGGCGCTGGCCTACAGCCCGGGTGTTGCTGAACCAGTCCGTGAAATCGCTCGTGACCCTGAGCTGGCCTACCGCTACACCGGTAAGGGCAACCTGGTTGCAGTGATCTCCGACGGCACCGCCATTCTTGGCCTGGGTAACCTGGGTCCATTGGCGTCCAAGCCGGTCATGGAAGGCAAGGGTGTTCTGTTCAAGCGTTTCGCCGGGATCGACGTTTTCGATATCGAAGTGGACTCCGAAAGCCCGCAGGCTTTCATCGACACCGTTAAACGTATCTCCATCACTTTCGGCGGCATCAACCTGGAAGATATCAAGGCACCTGAGTGCTTTGAGATCGAAAAGGCTCTGATCGAGCAGTGCGACATTCCGGTTTTCCATGATGACCAACATGGCACCGCAATCGTTACCGCTGCCGGCATGATCAACGCTCTGGAAATCGTCGGCAAAACCCTGGAAGAGGCGAAAATCGTCTGCCTGGGTGCCGGTGCCGCTGCTATCTCCTGCATGAAGTTGCTGGTGAGCATGGGCGCGAAGATCGAAAACATCTTCATGATCGACCGTAATGGCGTGGTCCACTCCGGCCGTACCGACCTGAACCAGTACAAGGCAGTGTTTGCCCACGCGACGGAAAAACGCACCCTGAGCGATGCGCTCGATGGTGCCGATGTATTCGTTGGCCTGTCCGGTCCGAACCTGTTGAGCGCGGAAAACCTCAAGCTGATGGCTCGTGACCCGATCGTGTTCGCCTGCTCGAACCCTGATCCGGAAATCGCTCCGGCCCTGGCTCACGCCACCCGTGACGACGTGATCATGGCCACCGGTCGTTCGGACTTCCCGAACCAGGTCAACAACGTGCTGGGCTTCCCGTTCATTTTCCGTGGTGCTCTGGACGTTCGCGCCAAGCGTATCAACGAAGAAATGAAAATCGCTGCGGCCAACGCCCTGCGTGAACTGGCCAAGCTGCCGGTTCCACAGGAAGTCTGCGACGCTTACGGTGGCATCAAGCTGGAATTCGGTCGTGAGTACATCATCCCGAAACCAATGGATGCACGCCTGTTAGGCCTGATCGCTGACGCAGTAGCGAAAGCGGCCATCGAGACCGGCGTTGCAACCCTGCCGTATCCGAAGCACTACCCGCTGAAAAGCGTCGATGACGTGTTCAACGGTTAAGGTTGGGCGATAAACAAAAAACCCGCAGCGATGCGGGTTTTTTTGTGGGTGCGATTTGATTGACGGCGAGAGTAGGACCGGCTTTAGCCGGGAGGGCGATCTCGCGGCTAAAGCCGCTACGTTTTCTAATGATGGCTTCTGGCCACCAGTCACCTGACACTCTGCGTCACATCCGGACGCAGAATGCCGTGTTGGTGCATTAGAACAGGTCGATCGGCGCCGACTCATCTGCTGGCAGCGGGCTGCCCGGCACTACGCCATTGCCCAGTTCATTCACGCTTGGTGGCGTATCTTCGCTTTTGAATAGCTCGAAGAAGGCGTTCGGCGTGCTTGGCGTCGCGGCGCGGCCACTGACCGGGTCGACCCGCAGGCTGAGAATGCCATCCGGTTCGGCCTGGGTATGCGGCGGTTTGTCCTTGAGCGCAGCGCTCATGTAATCCATCCAGATCGGCAGGGCGACGGTGCCGCCAAATTCCCGACGACCAAGGCTTTCCGGCTGGTCGAAGCCGGTCCACACGGTGGTCACGTAGTCGGCGTTGTAGCCGGTGAACCAGGCGTCTTTGGACTCGTTGGTCGTACCTGTCTTGCCGGCGATATCCGGGCGGCCCATGGACAGCGCGCGGCGGCCTGTACCCAGCTTGATCACGTCCTCGAGCATGCTGTTGAGGATGTACGTAGTGCGGCCATCGACGATGCGCTCGGCCACAGCCGGGGCCGCAGGGTCCACGGCAGCAGGAGTGACGTTGGTGGTCAAAGCCGGCCCATCATTGACAGCATAGATCGACGTGTTGGGCGCGACTTTGCTGTCAACCGCTGGCACGGTTGGCGGATTGGCCGTAAACAGCGTGGAGCCTTCGCGGTTCTCGATCTTCTGGATCAGGTACGGCGAGATCTTGTAGCCGCCGTTGGCAAAAGTGCTCCAGCCGGTGACGATTTCCATCGGCGTCAGGGTCGCAGTACCCAGGGCCAGGGACAGGTTGCGCGGCAGATCAGCCTTGTTGAAGCCGAAACGGGTGATGTAATCGATCGTGCTCTCGACACCCAATGCCTGCAGCAGGCGGATCGAAACCAGGTTGCGCGACTTGTACAGGGCTTCGCGCAGGCGGATCGGGCCGAGGAAGGTGCCGTTGTCGTTCTTCGGACGCCAGACCTTGTCCAGGTATTCGTCGACGAACACGATGGGTGCGTCGTTGACCAGGCTGGCGGCGGTATAGCCGTTATCCAGGGCGGCGCTATAAACGAACGGCTTGAAGCTCGAGCCTGGCTGGCGCTTGGCCTGGGTGGCGCGGTTGTAATTGCTCTGTTCGAAGGCAAAGCCGCCGACCAGTGCCCGGATGGCGCCATTTTTCGGGTCCAGGGACACCAGCGCGCTTTGGGCGGTCGGAATCTGGCTGAACTTCAGGGTGCCATCAGGCTTGCGCTGCAGGCGAATCAGGTCGCCGACATGAGCTACGTCAGCTGCCGAGCGCGGCGCTCCCCCTATGCTGTTGGTGTTCAGATAAGGGCGTGCCCATTTCATGCTGTCCCACGCAACGGTTTCTTCCTTCTCGCCGTTATGGGTCAGCACGCGCAGGCCGTTCTTGTCGATCAGAGTGACGATGGCCGGTTCAAGGCCGCTGATGGTGCGCTGTTTGACCAATTCCTGAACCCAGGCTTCACGGGTCATGCCGGGGAAGCGGCTTTCCGGACCCCGGTAGCCGTGGCGCTGGTCGTATTCGATCAGACCGTCCTGGACGGCGCGGTTGGCGTCTTCCTGGCGGTCGCTTGGCACGGTGGTGGTGACGCGGAAACCTTCGGTGTAAGCATCGCTGCCATAGCGACCAACCATTTCGGCACGGGCCATTTCGGCGATGTACGGGGCATTCACTTCCGGTGTCGGTACGTGATAACTGGCGTTGAGCGGTTCGGCCAGAGCAGTCTGATAGGCCTTTTCGTCGATCTTGCCGAGCTTGAACATGCGCCCCAGGATCCAGTCGCGACGCTCTTTGGCGCGTGCCGGGTTGGCCAGGGGGTTGAAGCGCGACGGTGCCTTGGGCAGGCCGGCAATCGTGGCCATCTGGCCCAGGCTGGCGTCGCGGATGGATTTGCCGTAGTAAACCTGCGACGCCGCCTCGATACCGTAGGCGCGGTTGCCCAGGTAGATCTTGTTGACGTACAGCTCGAGGATCTCGTCCTTGGTCAGTTGGCGCTCGATTTGCAAGGCAAGAAGAATCTCGGTGGCTTTACGTGAAAAACTTCTTTCGCTGGTCAGGAAAAAGTTTTTCGCCACCTGCATGGTGATGGTGCTGCCGCCGGTCTGAATATGGCCGCTTTTCACCAGTTGTGAAGCAGCTCGCATCAGACTGCTGGGGTCGACGCCGTAATGGTTGGCGAAGTTGTCGTCTTCGGCCGAGAGCAAGGCGTTGATGAAGTTGGGCGGGATCTCGGAGAAGCGGATTGGCGAGCGACGCATTTCGCCAAACTCTGCAATCAATTTGCCGTCACTGCTATAAACTCGCAGCGGAATCTGCAGCTGGATGCTTCTGAGGGCGTCAACGGACGGCAGGCTGGGGCTCAGGTAGAGATAGGCACCGCTCAGAACGAGCACGAGCCCACAGACCATGG
Source organism: Pseudomonas sp. JUb42 (assembly GCF_024807945.1). Lineage (GTDB taxonomy): Bacteria > Pseudomonadota > Gammaproteobacteria > Pseudomonadales > Pseudomonadaceae > Aquipseudomonas. The sequence continues at coordinate 239,644 of NZ_JANUFD010000007.1, forward strand.
CGACGAGAGACCACCAGAAAAACTTCAGCAGGCGTATCAAGGCTTTTGGATTTCCAGAAAAAAGAATGGGTTAAGCGCAGGCATCAACAAATGAACACGCCTTGAAGCTTGTTTAAACGAAAAAAACGCTGGGCATTATAAGCATTTTTCGTCTGCGAGCGTTATTTGCGCTACTGTCAAGGCAGCCGCCGGTGGCACTGAACAAAAAATTGTCCGTAAGTGACGGAAACTCATAGGAAATAGGTTGTGTTCGAACTCTTTGGTAAGAAGGCCAATACCCTTCTAGGGATCGATATTAGCTCCACCTCGGTAAAACTCCTTGAATTGAGTCGTTCCGGCACACGCTACAAGGTCGAGTCATACGCGGTCGAACCATTGCCCGCCAATGCTGTGGTCGAGAAGAACATCGCTGAGCTGGAAGGCGTCGGGCATGCCTTGTCGCGTGTGCTCGTCAAGGCCAAGACCAGCGTCAAAAATGCGGCGGTTGCGGTTGCCGGGTCTGCGGTCATCACCAAGACCATCGAGATGGATGCCGGTCTGAGCGACGACGATATGGAAAATCAGCTCAAGATCGAAGCTGACCAGTACATTCCCTATCCCCTCGAAGAAGTGTCCATCGACTTTGAAGTCCAGGGTTATTCGCTGCGCAATCCCGAGCGCGTCGAAGTACTGCTGGCTGCCTGCCGCAAGGAAAACGTCGAAGTCCGTGAAGCGGCCCTGGCTCTGGCGGGACTGACCGCCAAAGTGGTCGACGTGGAAGCCTATGCCCTGGAGCGTTCGTTCGGTCTGTTCTCGGCCCAGTTGGGCAACGGCCACGAAGAGCTCACCGTCGCGGTAGTGGATATCGGCGCAACCATGACCACCCTCAGCGTGCTGCACCGCGGTCGCATCATCTATACCCGCGAACAGCTGTTCGGCGGGCGTCAGCTGACCGAGGAAATCCAGCGTCGCTATGGCCTGTCCATGGAAGAGGCCGGGCTTGCCAAGAAACAGGGCGGCCTGCCTGACGACTACAACCTGGAAGTCCTGGCGCCTTACAAGGACGCTCTGGTTCAGCAGGTGTCCCGTTCATTGCAATTCTTCTTCGCCGCCGGGCAGTACAACTCGGTGGACTACATCATGCTGGCAGGCGGTACGGCTTCCATTGCCGGTCTCGACAGGTTGATCCAGCAACGCATCGGCACACCGACCCTGGTCGCCAATCCGTTCGCCGACATGGCTCTGAGCGCCAAGGTCAATGCCGGTGCATTGTCCAGTGACGCCCCCGCCCTGATGATTGCCTGCGGCCTGGCCATGAGGAGCTTTGACTGATGGCTCGGATTAACCTTTTACCCTGGCGTGAACAGCTGCGCGAAGAGCGCAAGAAACGCTTCCTCACCGCTTTGGCATGCGTGCTGGTAGTGGCCGTTGCCCTGTTGATGCTTGTCGATCGCTACCTCAGCGCTGAACTGAGCAATCAACTGGCGCGTAATGCCCTGGTGCAGAAAGAGGTCGCTCAACTGGATCTGCGCATCAAGGAAATCAGCGACCTCAAGGCACGTCGCAAGCAGTTGCTGGAACGGATGAAGATCATTCAGGACCTGCAAGGCAACCGACAGGTCATAGGCCGGGTCTTCGATCAACTGGCCCGCAGTGTTCCGGACGGCGTCTATTACAACGAAGTGACCATGAAGGACAAACTCATCTCCATCAGCGGCATCGCCGAGTCGAACAATCGGGTGTCGGACCTGATGCGTAATCTCGCTGCCTCATCGTGGCTGGAGTCGCCGAACCTGACTGAGGTGAAGGCAGCCGCTGCCGGTGCTGTGGATCAGGCCAACTCTTTCCAGCTGACGGTGCGCCAGACGCAGCCTTCGGTTGAGGGAGCCAAGCCATGAGGCCCGCAGAATGGCTGGAGAGCCTGCGCAAGGTTGAAATCAGCGAGTTGGACCTCAACAACCTCGGCTCATGGCCGGTGGTGGTCAAGGTCATTGCTTCGGCACTGTTGATGGTGCTGGTGCTGGGCCTTGGGTATTTCTTCTATATCCAGGACCTTGAAGGCCAGCTCAGTTCTGCGCAGATCGGTGAGAGCACGCTCAAGGAGCAGTACACCACCAAGGCGTTCCAGGCGGCCAACCTTGAGCCGTACAAGCGCCAGATGACCGAGATGGAAAATACCTTCGGCGCCTTGCTGCGGCAGTTGCCCAGCGATACCGAAGTGCCCGGCCTGCTTGAGGACATCACCCGTACCGGCCTGAGCAGCAATCTGGAATTCGAAGAGATCAAGCTGTTGCCCGAATCGGTGCAGCCGTTCTACATCGAGCTGCCGATCCAGATCACCGTGGTCGGGGCTTACCACGACCTGGCGACCTTCGCCAGCGGCGTCTCCAGCCTGCCGCGGATCGTTACCTTGCATGATTTCGCGATCAAGCCGGCTGACCCGAAGAATCCGCTGAAGTTGCGCATGAGCATCCTGGCCAAGACTTACCGCTACAACGATGAAGGGCTGAAGAAATGAGGGTGGCGCGATTGCTGTGCGTCAGTGCGGCCTTGATGGGGCTGGCCGGTTGTGGCAACGACAACCAGTTTGCCGATTTGACCACGTTCATGAACGAAGCGAAGGCCAAGCCCACCGGGGTCATCGAGCCGCTGCCCAAGTTTCGTCCTTACGAAGCCTTTGCCTACAGCGCCTCGAACCTGCGCAGTCCTTTTCAGCCGCCGATCAAGAACGACACCGTCGCCCGGCAGAAAGGCTCGCGGCAGATCAAGCCGGACGAGACGCGGGTCAAGCAGTTCCTCGAAGGATTCGGCATCGAGACCTTTGAAATGGTCGGCACGATCTCCAACGACACCGGTACTTTTGCCCTGTTACGCGGCGCTGGTGGCGTGCATCGGGTCAAGGTAGGGGATTATCTGGGCCGCGATAACGGCCGCATCGTCTCGGTCAGTGATTCGCAGGTGGATGTCATCGAAATTGTTTCTGATGGGGAGGGAGCCTGGCTGGAACGACCGCGCAGTATCTCCCTTAAAGAACGCTCATGAAGTGGGTTGGAACAAGCATGCAACAACGGAAATTCATCATGACCCGGATTCTCTCGATTATCGGCGTATCGCTATGGATTGCGATGATTTCGCCGGTGACCCAGGCCGCCAGCCTGAAGGCGCTGGATGTCGCTTCATTGCCTGGAGACCGGGTCGAGCTGAAGCTGACCTTTGACACTCCGGTCCCTGAACCGCGTGGCTATACCACTGCGCAACCGGCGCGTATCGCCCTGGATCTGCCAGGCGTGGTCAGTCAGTTGGCCAGCAAGACTCGCGACCTGGGCGCCGGTAACGCCCACAGCGTGACCGTGGTCGAAGCCAAGGACCGCACGCGGGTCATCGTCAATCTGACGACGCTGGCACCGTATACCACGCGGGTTGAAGGCAATCGCCTGTTCGTCGTTGTGGGTCAGGGGCCGAGCCCTGTTGCTGCAGCGCCTGCCGCACAGCCTGCAGCAGCCCGTCCAGCCATTACCAAGGGCGCTGCCCAGGTTTCGGTGCCGCCTTCGACTGCGGCCAAGGCCTATGTCCCGGTGGGCCGGGTGATCAAGAATGTTGACTTCCAGCGCGGTGAGCTGGGTGAGGGCAACGTGATTATCGACCTGAGCGACCCGGCCATGGCGCCGGATATTCAGGAGCAGGGCGGCAAGATCCGCGTCGATTTCGCCAAGACACAACTGCCGGACAAGCTGCGCGTGCGCCTGGATGTAAAGGATTTCGCGACGCCAGTGCAGTTCGTCAATGCTTCGGTGAGTGGCGACAAGTCCAGCATCGAAATCGAGCCTGCCGGAGCCTTCGACTATTCGGCCTACCAGACCGAAAGCAAGCTGACTATCAGCGTGCGTCCTTTGACCACCGAAGACGTGGCCCGCCGCGCGGCTGACAAACCGGTGTACACCGGCGAGAAGCTGTCGCTGAACTTCCAGGACATCGACGTGCGTTCGGTGCTGCAACTGATCGCCGACTTTACCAACCTCAACCTGGTAGCCAGTGACACCGTTCAGGGCGGCATCACCCTGCGCCTGCAGAACGTGCCATGGGATCAGGCGCTGGATCTGGTGCTGAAAACCAAGGGCCTGGACAAGCGCAAGGTCGGCAGTGTGCTGCTGATCGCGCCGGCGGATGAAATCGCCGCTCGCGAGCGTCAGGAGCTGGAGTCGATGAAGCAGGTGGCCGAACTGGCACCGCTGCGTCGTGAGCTGTTGCAGGTCAACTACGCCAAGGCCAAGGACATTGCCGATCTGTTCAAATCGGTGACCCGTCAACAGGCCGAAGGCGCTGAAGAGAAAGAGCGCGGCTCGGTCACGGTCGATGCCCGCACCAACAGCATCATTGCTTACCAGACCCAGGATCGTCTCGACGAGCTGCGTCGCATCGTGGCGCAACTGGATATCCCGGTGCGTCAGGTGATGATCGAAGCGCGTATCGTCGAAGCCAACGTCGGTTATGACAAGGCACTCGGTGTGCGTTGGGGTGGCGCGACCAACCTGGGCAAAAGGGCGCAGCTCTATGGTCTGGATGATAACGGTGACGAGGCGGGCAATACCGGCGAGAACCTCAACTCCAACACGCCCTATGTCGACCTCAGTGCGGCCAACGCCACGTCCGGTTTCGGCATCGGCTTCATGACTGGTAACACCCTGCTTGATCTCGAGTTGAGTGCCATGGAGAAGACCGGTAACGGTGAAATCGTCTCCCAGCCCAAAGTCGTGACCTCTGACAAAGAGACTGCGAAGATTCTCAAGGGCACGGAGATCCCGTATCAGGAAGCCAGCTCCAGCGGCGCGACCACGGTCTCGTTCAAGCAGGCCGCGCTGTCCCTGGAAGTAACGCCGCAGATCACGCCTGACAACCGCATCATCATGGAAGTGAAGGTCAACAAGGATGAGCCGGACTACCTGAACACAGTGCTGGGCGTACCGCCGATCAAGAAAAACGAGGTCAACGCCAAGGTGCTGATCTCCGATGGCGAAACCATCGTGATCGGTGGTGTGTTCTCTAATACGCAAAGCAAAGTTGTCGACAAGGTGCCATTTTTGGGCGATGTGCCGTACATTGGCCGCCTTTTCCGACGCGACGTGGTTTCGGAGCAGAAATCCGAGCTGCTGGTATTTCTGACTCCGCGTATCATGAACAACCCGGCGATTGCTGTGAGTCGTTGATTCTGTGCGAAATTTAATACTTGTAGGGCCGATGGGTGCTGGCAAAAGCACCATCGGCCGTTTGCTGGCCAAAGAGCTGCGATTGCCGTTCAAGGATTCCGACAAGGAAATCGAACTGCGCACGGGAGCCAATATCCCGTGGATCTTCGACAAGGAAGGCGAACCCGGATTTCGTGATCGCGAGCAGGCCATGATTGCCGAGCTCTGTGCTGCCGACGGCGTCGTTCTGGCGACCGGTGGCGGCGCGGTCATGCGCGGTGAAAATCGCCAGGCCCTGCATGCCGGGGGGCGCGTGGTGTATCTGCACGCCTCGGTTGAGCAGCAGGTAGGCCGCACGGCCCGTGATCGCAATCGCCCGCTGTTGCGTACCGCCAACCCGGAACAGGTGCTGCGTGACCTGCTGGCCCTGCGCGATCCGCTCTATCGCGAGATTGCCGATATCATCATCGAAACCGACGAGCGGCCGCCGCGAATGGTCGTCCTTGACATCCTCGCGCGCTTGGCAGAGCTTCCTCCCCGTTAAAGCGCAGGCAGAAATGCGCTATCCTCGGCGACCACTGGAGCAGGCAGGTGATATGGCTTTATGCCATTTTTTCCCGCTCGCAGATGCCCAATCGTTATTCAATGTGGGGACACATGCAGACATTAAAGGTCGAGCTTGGCGAACGCAGTTACCCGATCCATATTGGCGAAGGCCTGCTGGACCGGCTTGAGCTGCTGGCGCCGCATATCGTCGGTCGTCAGGTAGCCATCGTCTCCAATGCGACGGTCGCACCTCTTTATCTTGAGCGGCTGACCCGCACCCTGGCCGGATACAGCGTGATCTCGGTGGTGCTGCCTGATGGCGAGGCGTTCAAGAACTGGGAAACCCTGCAAACCATTTTTGATGGCCTGCTGACGGCACGCCACGATCGCCGGACCACGGTTATCGCACTGGGTGGTGGTGTGATAGGCGATATGGCCGGCTTTGCCGCAGCCTGCTATCAGCGCGGCGTCAATTTCATCCAGGTGCCGACCACTCTGTTGTCCCAGGTCGATTCGTCCGTGGGCGGCAAGACCGGCATCAACCATCCGCTGGGCAAGAACATGGTCGGCGCCTTCTATCAGCCCAATGTGGTGCTGATCGATACCGCGACCCTGAACACCTTGCCTGAGCGCGAGCTGTCGGCCGGTCTGGCCGAAGTGATCAAATATGGTCTGATTTGCGATGAGCCTTTTCTGGTCTGGCTCGAAGAGCATGTTGACCAGTTGCGCGGCCTGGATCAGGTCGCGTTGACCGCAGCCATCGAGCGCTCCTGCCGGGCCAAGGCCTTGGTCGTGGGGGCCGATGAACGCGAGACCGGCGTGCGTGCCACCCTCAACCTGGGCCACACCTTCGGCCATGCCATCGAAACCCATATGGGTTACGGCGTATGGTTGCACGGTGAAGCCGTGGCGGCGGGTACGGTGATGGCGCTGGAAATGTCCTCGCGCCTGGGCTGGATCACCGCCCAGGAGCGCGATCGTGGTATTCGCCTGTTGCAGCGCGCCGGGTTGCCGGTGGTGCCGCCGCAGGAAATGACTCCGGAACACTTCCTCGAACACATGGCTGTCGACAAGAAAGTGCTTGATGGCCGTATGCGTCTGGTCCTGCTGAGCCGTATGGGTGAAGCGGTGATTACCGACGATTATCCGAAAGAAGTACTTCAGGCCACCCTGGCGACGGATTACCGCGCTCTGGTGGATCAGCTTAGAGGCTAATGATAAATCCATGACGAGTTTGCACGCCGACGAGGCCTTCCTCGGCCATTACCAGTTAAGTCATGACCCTTTTGCACCACGGGTGCCTGGCTTCAAGTTTTTCCCGGCGCAACGCAAGCCGGTGCTGGGGCAGCTTCATCATCTGGCACGTTACAGCCAGCTGCTCCTGTTGGTCACCGGCCCTCAGGGCAGTGGCAAGACGCTGTTGCGCCAGGCGCTGGTTGCCAGTACCAACAAGCAATCGGTGCAGAGCGTGGTGGTTGCCGCGCGTGGCGCCAGTGATGCTGCGGGCGTCATGCAGCAGGTTGCCCAGGCACTGGGGACTTCCCATGCCGACATGCGCACTATCCAAGCCCAGGTCGTGCAGCTGGCCCTGACCGGCCAGGAAGTCTACGTGTTGGTGGACGATGCGGAACAACTCGGCGATTCCGCCCTCGAAGCCCTGTTGGTTTTGGCGGCCGGGACTGCCGAGGGGCGTCCTCATGTGTTCCTGTTTGGTGAGGCTTCGTTGATCGATCGCCTGGAAACGCTGTGCGACAAGGTCTCCGGTGAGACCGAAGGCGAGCGTTTCCATGTCATCGAGTTGCAGCCTTACACCGAGGATGAAACCCGCGAATACCTGGAGCAGCGCCTCGAAGGTGCCGGGCAGGGGATCGGCTTGTTCACGGCCGAACAGATCAGCGATATTCACGAACATTCCAATGGCTGGCCTGGTGCGATCAACCAGGTGGCCCGAGATTCGATGATTGAAGCGATGATCGCCAGTCGTACGGCGGTCAAGCGTCCAAGTATGGGGTTCAAAATGCCGAAGAAACACGTATTGGCTTTAGGAGCCGTGGTAGTGGTCGGGGTACTGGCCGCGTGGCTGATGCCGGGGCGTGGTGGCAACAGCAACTCCACTGCACCCGCAGCACCTGCCGCTCAGGCGCAATTGCCGCTGGGCCAGGGCAAGCCGGTCGCGCAGCAGTCCAACAATGGTGGTCCGGCCATTGAGTTCGCGGGCAATACCCAGCCGATGCCGTTGCCATTGGTCGGTAATTCTCAACCCGTGATGCGCGGCCCGTTGGCCGAGGCGGCCGGTTCGGGTGATGGCGATGATGATGGCGTGCCGTCCACGTCGCCAGGCCAGCCACCGACCGTCACCACCGCTGCGCCGCCACAAGGCGCTGTTGCCAGTGCCGTGCCGCAAGGCCCGCGTTCGTCCATTCAGCCACCTGCCGGTGCGGCAGCAGCTGCTGCAGCCGCTGCGGCTCGTCCAGCGCCTGCTCCGGCGGCGAAGCCAGCGCCAGCGCCGACGCCAGCTCCTGTGCAGGTCGCCACGGCCAAGCCAGCGCCCAAGCCGGTGGAAAAGCCGGCCGAGAAGCCAGCGGCCGCGGCCAAACCGGCTGCGGGCGGTAACTGGTACAGCAGCCAGGCACCGGGTCATTATGTCGTGCAGATCCTTGGCACCAGTTCCGAAGCGACCGCTCAGGCCTACGTGGCCGAGCAGGGCGGCGAGTACCGTTACTTCAAGAAAACGCTGCAGGGCAAGCCCTTGTATGTCGTGACTTACGGTAGTTTTTCCGACCGCGCTGCCGCCCTGGCCGCCATCAAGGTCTTGCCAGCCAAGGTTCAGGCTGGTAAACCTTGGCCTCGTACTGTCGCCAGTATCCAACAGGAACTCGGCGCCACTCGCTGATGTCGCAGCGACCTTACCCAGGTCGCTCACCCAGCTCTCCTGAATTGCCCACTGGCGCGCTGCTTTCCGGTAGCGCGCCTTGTGGTGTCTGCGTTACAGACACACGCCAAATCCAGGACGCGTTAGTCAGAATCACCCAAAAGGACTTTGACTAGCACGGAATCCGCCTGTAAAACTTTCATAAATGCGACACGAATTTGCGACGCTTCGTCGTTTAATTTGTGGGCTTTTGTGTCGCTGTGTACAATGACCTCCCATTTGCCCCCGCAAAGCCGACGAACGTTCGGCGTGGATGGTAACCGGTTGAATTGAAAAGAAATTTGCCTCGCATAGAGGCAGCCTGGTGAGAAAGTGTCTATGAAAGCAGGTCTGTACCATCCGGATGAATTCAAGGATAACTGTGGTTTCGGCCTCATTGCTCACATGCAAGGCGAGCCCAGTCATCATCTGTTGCAGACGGCTATTGAAGCCCTGACCTGCATGACCCACCGTGGTGGGATCAACGCTGACGGCAAGACCGGCGACGGTTGCGGTCTGTTGATTCAAAAACCCGACATGTTCCTGCGTGCCGTTGCCACTGAGCACTTCGGCAAAGAGCTGCCGCGCCAGTACGCGGTCGGCATGGTCTTCCTCAATCAGGATGACGCCAAGGCTGAAGCTGCACGCGAGAACATGAACCGCGAAATCCTTGCCGAAGGCCTGGATCTGGTCGGCTGGCGCCAAGTGCCGATCGACACCAGCGTCCTCGGCCGCCTGGCCCTGGAGCGCCTGCCGAAAATCGAGCAGGTGTTTATCGGTGGCGAAGGCCTCAGCGATCAGGAATTCGCGATCAAGCTATTCAGTGCGCGCCGCCGTTCGTCGGTGTCCAACGCCGCTGATACCGAGCACTACATCTGCAGCTTTTCGCACAAGACCATCATCTACAAGGGTCTGATGATGCCGGCCGACCTGACGGCCTTCTTCCCGGACCTGAGCGACGAGCGCCTGCAAACCGCGATCTGCGTGTTCCACCAGCGCTTCTCCACCAACACCCTGCCGAAATGGCCGTTGGCGCAGCCGTTCCGCTTCCTCGCCCACAACGGCGAGATCAACACCATCACCGGCAACCGCAACTGGGCCCAGGCCCGTCGCACCAAGTTCGCCAACGATCTGATGGAACTCGATGAGCTGGGCCCGTTGGTCAACCGCGTCGGCTCCGACTCCTCGAGCATGGACAACATGCTCGAGCTGATGGTCACCGGCGGCATCGACCTGTTCCGTGGCGTGCGCATGATCATTCCGCCAGCGTGGCAGAACGTCGAGACCATGGACCCCGATCTGCGGGCGTTCTATGAGTACAACTCGATGCACATGGAGCCGTGGGACGGCCCGGCCGGCGTCGTGATGACCGAAGGTCGCCACGCGGTGTGCCTGCTCGACCGTAACGGTCTGCGTCCGGCGCGTTGGGTCACCACCACCAACGGCTACATCACACTGGCGTCGGAAATCGGCGTATGGAACTACAAGCCTGAAGACGTCATCGCCAAGGGCCGTGTCGGTCCGGGCCAGATCTTTGCCGTGGATACCGAAACCGGCCAGATCCTCGACACCGATGCCATCGACAACCGCCTGAAGTCGCGCCACCCCTACAAGCAGTGGCTGCGCAAGAACGCCCTGCGCATCCAGGCCACCATCGACGACCACGACCATGGTTCGGCGTTCTACAGTCCGGATCAGCTCAAGCAGTACATGAAGATGTACCAAGTCACCTTCGAAGAGCGTGATCAGGTCCTGCGTCCGCTGGGCGAGCAAGGTCAGGAAGCGGTCGGTTCCATGGGCGATGACACGCCGATGGCCGTGCTGTCGCGTCGTGTGCGCTCGCCTTACGATTATTTCCGTCAGCAGTTCGCTCAGGTCACCAACCCGCCGATCGACCCGCTGCGTGAAGCGATCGTCATGTCGCTGGAAATCTGCCTCGGTGCCGAGCGCAACATCTTCCAGGAATCGCCTGAGCACGCTTCCCGCGTGATCCTCAGCTCGCCGGTCATTTCCCCGGCCAAGTGGCGCTCGCTGATGAACCTGGAGCGTCCGGGTTTCGAACGCCAGATCATCGACCTCAATTACGAGCAAGGTGTGGGCCTGGAAGCAGCGGTGCGCAACATCGCCGACCAGGCTGAAGAAGCCGTGCGTTCCGGGCGTACCCAGATCGTTCTCAGCGACCGTCATATCGCACCGGGCAAGCTGCCGGTCCACGCTTCCCTGGCGACCGGTGCCGTGCACCACCGTCTGGTCGAGAAAGGCCTGCGTTGCGACAGTAACATCCTGGTCGAGACCGCTACCGCTCGCGACCCGCATCACTTCGCCGTGCTCATCGGCTTCGGCGCCTCGGCGGTCTATCCGTTCCTGGCCTACGAAGTGCTGGGCGACCTGATCCGTACCGGCGAAGTGCTGGGCGATCTCTATGAAGTGTTCAAGAACTACCGCAAAGGCATCACCAAGGGCCTGCTCAAGATCCTCTCGAAGATGGGTATCTCGACCATCGCTTCTTACCGTGGTGCGCAGCTGTTCGAAGCCATCGGTCTGTCCGAGGAAGTCTGTGACCTGAGCTTCCGTGGTGTGCCGAGCCGCATCAAGGGCGCGCGTTTCGTCGATATCGAAGCCGAGCAGAAAGCCCTCGCCGCCGAAGCCTGGAGCCCGCGCAAGCCGATCCAGCAAGGTGGCCTGCTCAAGTTCGTCTACGGCGGTGAATACCACGCCTACAACCCTGATGTGGTCGCGACCCTGCAAGCCGCCGTGCAACAGGGCGACTACAGCAAGTTCAAGGAATACACCGCACTGGTCGACGAGCGTCCGGTCTCGATGATTCGCGACCTGTTCAAGGTCAAGACCGCCGAGCAGCCGCTGGCCATGGAAGAAGTCGAGCCGCTTGAGCAGATCCTCAAGCGCTTCGACTCCGCCGGTATTTCCCTTGGCGCTCTGTCGCCAGAGGCCCACGAAGCTCTGGCCGAGGCCATGAACCGTCTGGGCGCGCGCTCCAACTCCGGTGAGGGCGGCGAAGATCCTGCACGCTACGGCACCATCCGCAGCTCCAAGATCAAGCAGATCGCTACCGGTCGTTTCGGTGTCACCCCGGAATATCTGGTCAACGCCGATGTGCTGCAGATCAAGGTGGCCCAGGGTGCCAAGCCGGGCGAAGGCGGGCAACTGCCTGGCGGCAAGGTCAACGGCCTGATCGCCAAGCTGCGCTATGCCGTGCCGGGCGTGACCCTGATCTCGCCGCCGCCGCACCACGACATCTATTCCATCGAAGACTTGTCGCAGCTGATCTTTGACCTCAAGCAGGTCAACCCGGCCGCACTGGTGTCGGTGAAACTGGTGGCAGAAGCGGGCGTCGGCACCATCGCTGCCGGTGTGGCCAAGGCTTATGCTGACCTGATCACCATTTCCGGCTATGACGGCGGCACCGGCGCGTCGCCACTGTCGTCGATCAAGTACGCGGGCGCTCCGTGGGAACTGGGCCTTGCCGAAACCCACCAGACCTTGCGCGGCAATGACCTGCGCGGCAAGGTCCGGGTACAGACCGACGGTGGCCTGAAAACCGGCCTCGACGTGATCAAGGCAGCCATCCTCGGCGCCGAAAGCTTCGGCTTCGGTACTGCGCCGATGATCGCCCTGGGCTGTAAATACCTGCGCATCTGCCACCTGAACAACTGCGCAACCGGCGTCGCGACCCAGAACGATAAGCTGCGCAAGGACCACTACATCGGCACCGTCGACATGGTGATCAACTTCTTCACCTACGTGGCCGAAGAAACCCGCGAATGGCTGGCCAAGCTGGGCGTGCGCTCCCTGGAAGAGCTGATCGGCCGTACCGATCTGCTGGAAATCCTGCCGGGTGAAACCGACAAACAGAATCACCTGGACCTGACACCTCTGCTGGGCAGCGACCATATCCCTGCCGACAAGCCGCAGTTCAGCCTGGTCGACCGCAACCCGCCGTTCGACAAAGGCCTGCTGGCCGAGAAGATGGTCGAGCTGGCGAAGTCGTCCATCGAAAGTCTCAGCGGCGGCGACTACGCCCTGGATATCTGCAACTGCGACCGCTCCATCGGTGCCCGCATCTCCGGCGAAATCGCCAAGCTGCACGGCAACCAGGGCATGAGCAAGGCGCCGATCACCTTCCGCTTCACCGGTACTGCCGGGCAGAGCTTTGGCGTGTGGAACGCCGGCGGCCTGAACATGTACCTGGAAGGCGACGCCAACGACTACGTCGGCAAGGGCATGACTGGCGGCAAACTGGTCATCGTTCCGCCCAAAGGCAGCCCGTTCAAGACCCAGGACAGCGCCATCATCGGTAACACCTGCCTGTACGGCGCCACTGGCGGCAAGCTGTTCGCTGCCGGTACTGCGGGCGAGCGTTTCGCCGTGCGCAACTCCGGTGCTCATACCGTGGTCGAAGGCACCGGTGACCACTGCTGCGAATACATGACCGGCGGTTTCGTCTGTGTACTGGGCAAGACCGGCTACAACTTCGGTTCCGGCATGACCGGTGGTTTTGCCTACGTGCTCGACCAGGACAACACCTTCGTTGACCGGGTCAACCACGAACTGGTGGAAATCCAGCGGATCAGCGGCGAGGCGATGGAGGCTTATCGCACTCACCTGGAAGGCGTGCTGGCTGAATACGTCGCGGAAACCGACAGCGAGTGGGGGCGTAATCTCTGGGAAAACCTGGATGACTACCTGCGCCGCTTCTGGATGGTCAAGCCGAAGGCCGCGAGCCTGAAGTCGTTGCTCTCCAGCACCACGGCGAATCCGCAATAACAGCAGCTGCGAGCGGCAAGCTTCAAGCCGCAAGTTAACAGCAGTGCGCGAGATGCCTGCGATCATGATTCTTGCAGCTTGAAGCTTATAGCTTGAAGCTGCCCGTAGAGGTTCCAGAGTATGGCCGAACGTCTGAGTAACGACTTCCAGTTCATCGAAGTCGGACGTAAAGATCCGAAGAAAAAGCTGCTGCGTCAGCGCAAGAAAGAGTTCGTGGAGATCTACGAACCGTTCAAGCCCCAGCAGTCCGCCGACCAGGCCCACCGTTGCCTGGGCTGCGGTAACCCGTATTGCGAATGGAAGTGCCCGGTGCACAACTTCATTCCCAACTGGCTCAAGCTGGTGTCCGAGGGCAATATCCTCGCCGCCGCCGAGCTGTCCCACCAGACCAACACCCTGCCGGAAGTCTGCGGCCGGGTCTGCCCGCAGGATCGTCTGTGCGAGGGTGCCTGCACCCTGAATGACGGTTTTGGCGCGGTGACCATCGGTTCGGTGGAGAAGTACATCACGGATACCGCGTTCGCCATGGGCTGGCGTCCGGACATGTCCAAGGTCGTGCCGACCGGTAAGCGCGTCGCCATTATCGGTGCCGGTCCTGCTGGCCTGGGCTGCGCTGACGTACTGGTACGTGGCGGCGTGACCCCGGTGGTGTTCGACAAGAACCCGGAAATCGGTGGCCTGCTGACCTTCGGTATTCCCGAGTTCAAGCTGGAAAAAACCGTGCTGAGCCATCGCCGTGAAGTCTTCACCGGCATGGGTATCGAGTTCCGCCTCAATACCGAAGTCGGCAAGGACATCAGCGTCGAGCAACTGCTCGCCGAATACGATGCCGTGTTCATGGGCATGGGTACCTACACCTACATGAAAGGCGGCTTTGCCGGTGAAGAATTGCCGGGCGTGCACGATGCCCTGGATTTCCTCATTGCCAACGTCAACCGCAACCTGGGCTTCGAAAAGTCGGCGGACGATTTCGTCGACATGAAAGGCAAGAAGGTCGTGGTCCTGGGTGGCGGCGACACGGCGATGGACTGCAACCGTACCTCGATCCGCCAGGGCGCCAAGTCGGTGACCTGCGCCTATCGTCGCGACGAAGAAAACATGCCGGGCTCGCGCAAGGAAGTGAAGAACGCCAAGGAAGAAGGGGTGAAATTCCTCTACAACCGCCAGCCTATCGCCATTGTCGGTGACGGCAAGGTCGAAGGCGTCAAAGTGGTCGAGACTCGCCTGGGCGAGCCCGATGCCCGTGGCCGTCGCAGCCCCGAGCCGATCCCCGGTTCCGAAGAGATCATCCCGGCCGACGCCGTGGTCATCGCTTTCGGTTTCCGTCCAAGCCCGGCGTCATGGTTCGAGCAGTACAGCATCGAAACCGACAGCCAGGGCCGCGTGATCGCCCCAGAGCAATCGCAGTTCAAGCACCAAACCAGCAACCCGAAAATCTTCGCCGGTGGCGATATGGTTCGCGGTTCTGACCTAGTAGTGACCGCGATCTTCGAAGGCCGTAATGCGGCTGAGGGGATTCTGGATTATCTGGGCGTGTAAACACGCCAGCTGCAAGCTACAAGCTACAAGCTTCGAGCTGACTCGGTTCGCTTGTGCTTGCCGCTTGAAGCTTGTAGCTAATCGCTGTTTTATTGATAAAAGGCACGGTACTTACCGTGCCTTTTGCGTCGCGCTCTGAGAAAATGCCCGCACTTTTTTTCCGGATGCCGACATGACTGCCCTGAAGAACGATCGTTTCCTTCGCGCCCTGCTCAAGCAGCCCGTTGACGTCACGCCGGTATGGATGATGCGCCAGGCCGGTCGTTACCTGCCGGAATACCGCGCCAGCCGTGCCCAGGCCGGCGACTTCATGAGCCTGTGCAAGAACCCGGAGTTCGCCTGCGAAGTTACGTTGCAGCCGCTGGATCGTTACCCGCTGGACGCCGCCATCCTCTTTTCCGACATCCTCACCGTGCCTGACGCCATGGGTCTGGGGCTGTATTTCGAGACCGGCGAAGGTCCGCGCTTCAAGAAAACCGTCAGCACCATGGCCGACATCGAGGCCCTGCCGATCCCTGATCCGCAAAAGGACCTGGGCTACGTCATGGACGCAGTCAGCACCATTCGCCGTGAACTCAATGGCCGCGTGCCGTTGATCGGCTTCGCTGGCAGCCCGTGGACACTGGCTACCTATATGGTCGAAGGCGGTTCGTCGAAAGACTTCCGCAAATCCAAGGCAATGCTCTACGACAATCCGCAAGCCATGCACCTGTTGCTGGACAAGCTGGCGCAATCGGTCACGGCTTATCTCAATGGCCAGATTCTTGCCGGTGCGCAGGCGGTGCAGATTTTCGATAGCTGGGGCGGCAGCCTGTCGTCGGCGGCCTATCAGGAATTTTCACTGGCTTACATGCGCAAGATCGTCAGCGGCCTGATCCGCGAGCATGACGGCCGCAAAGTACCGGTCATCCTGTTCACCAAAGGCGGCGGTCTTTGGCTGGAGAGCATTGCCGATGCCGGTGCCGACGCCCTGGGCCTGGACTGGACCTGCGACATCGGCCAGGCCCGCCAGCGCGTGGGTGCGAAGGTCTCGCTGCAAGGCAACATGGACCCGACGGTGCTCTACGCCAATCCGACCGCTATCCGCCAGGAAGTCGCGCGCATCCTCGCCAGCTACGGCAGCGGCACCGGCCACGTCTTCAACCTCGGCCACGGCATCACCCCGGAAGTCGACCCGGCCAATGCGGGCGTCTTTATCGAAGCGGTGCATGAGTTGTCGGCGCAGTATCACCAGTAAGCTATTGCACGGATGAGTAGGAGCTGCCGAAGGCTGCGAACAGGATGCAGGATCTGTTCGCAGTCTTCGGCAGCTCTTACAGGTTAAATCTGTGTATTGACCTGCAACGGCGGCAGCTTCGCCAGACGCAACGCCACCACCAACGCCACCACCAGCAATGCACCGATAAACACGCCGATGCCATGCCAGCCCGCGTAGTGCCAGAACACCCCGCCGCCCGTACCCGCCACGCTTGACCCCACGTAGTAGCTGAACAGATACAGCGACGACGCCTGCCCCTTGGCTTTGACCGCGCGGCGGCCGATCCAGCTGCTGGCCACCGAGTGGGCGCCGAAGAAGCCGAAGGTGAAGATCAGTACCCCAACGATCACCACGGCCAGCGGCGTGAAAACGCTCAGGGCGACGCCGATCAACATCATCACGATCAACGCCCACAGCACCTTGCGTCGGCCCAGCCGATCAGCAAGGGCACCGGCTTTTGCCGAGCTGTAGATGCCCGACAGGTAGACGATGGAGAACAGGCCGACCACCGCCTGGCTCAGGTTGTAGGGATCGGCCAGCAGGCGATAACCGATGTAATTGAACATGGTCACGAACGAACCCATCAGCAGGAAGCCGATCAGGAACAGCAGCGGCAGACCGGCATCGCGAAACTGCACGACAAAACCATCGAGCAGGCTGCGCGGATGCAGGGAGCGTGCGCGAAAGTTGCGCGACTCGGGCAGGATCTTCCAGAACACCCCGGCTGCGACGAGGGCAATCAGGCCCATGACCGCCAGTGCCATATGCCAGCTGACGTAGTCGCTGAGCACCCCGGTAATCAGCCGTCCGCTCATGCCGCCAATGGCGTTGCCGCCAATGTACAAGCCCATGGCCAGGCCGATATGTTGCGGGTGGATCTCTTCGCTGAGGTAAGTCATACCCACGGCGGCCAGGCCGCTAAGCGAAAGCCCGATCAACGCCCGGGTGATCAACACGCCCTCCCAGGTCGGCATAAAGGCGCTGGCAATAGTGAACAACGCGGCGGAAAACAGCGAAAAGACCATCACCGACTTGCGCCCCAGTCGATCGGAAATCGGCCCGGTGATCAACAGACCCAAGGCCATCATGGCGGTGGAAACAGAGAGGATCAGGCTGCTTTGCGCCGCGTTGATCGAGAACTCACGAGACAGCACCGGCATCATCGGTTGCACGCAGTAGAGCAGGGCGAAGGTGGCAAAGCCGCCGGAAAACAGCGCCAGTACCGTGCGCATGAAAGCGGGGGTGTCTTTCTCGATATAGGTATCGCCCAAGGGAATCGCTGACTCGACCTGGACGGTCTCTTCGGCAGGCAGGGCAGGGGCAACAGCAGTTCTCACGGTGGACCTCGGAGTGGTCGGGGACGGCGATGAGTAAAGAATATAGCTGCCTAATGATTCCTTCCAATATATTATTCGACCTGTTTGATAGGTTTAACGACCTAATAGCCGGGCCGGTAGGAGCGAGGCTTGCCCGCGAAAGCGATAGGTCAGGTGCAGAAGATGTGTCGACTGTACTGGCCTCTTCGCGGGCAAGCCTCGCTCCTACCTAAAGCGAATTTAAGGAAGGCCCATGGAACTCCGTCACCTGCGTTACTTCATCGCTGTCGCCGAAGAGCTTCACTTCGGCCGCGCCGCACAGCTGCTGGGTATTTCCCAGCCGCCACTGAGCCAACAAATCCAGGCACTGGAACAGGAACTGGGCGTACGGCTGTTCGAACGCACCAATCGTCGGGTCGAGCTCAGCGAGGCGGGGCGGTTGTTCCTGGTCGAGGCTCGTCTGGTACTGGCACAGGTGGACAAGGCGGCGGATGTGGCGCGGCGGGCGCAGTCGGGAGAGATCGGCGAGCTGAAGATCGGCTTCACCGCATCTGCGCCGTTCACCTCGCGTATTCCCCAGGCGATTTTTGCCTTTCGCCAACGCTTCCCGGATGTGCACCTGGCCCTGCAGGAAATGAGCAGCCGCGAAGTGGCCGAGGGGCTGGAAGACCAGTCGATGCAGGTCGGCATCATGCGCCCGCTGCCGCTGCCGGACACGCTGGTGGCGGTGGAGCTGTTCCGTGAGCCGTTGGTGGCCGTGTTGCGTACCGATCACCTGCTGGCGAAAAACGGTGGCGAGGGGTTGTATCTGGAAGCACTGGCGGCCGAGCCTTTTGTGTTCTTCCCGCGCTCTTATGGCAGCGGGCTGCGCGCGCAGTTGCTCGATTTGGCCCGACAGGCCGGTTTCACGCCATTGTTCGCTCAGGAGGCTGTCGAAGCCATGACCTTGATCGGCCTGGTCGCCGCAGGTCTGGGAGTAACGGTATTGCCCGCGTCTTATCAACGCATGCGCATCGACGGTGTGGTCTACCGGACCTTGCTTGACCCGGACGCCACCAGCGCGGTGTGGCTGGTGCAGCGCAAGGATCAGCAGTCACCCAGGGCCAGGGCGTTTGTTGAGTTGGTTACGCAGCGTGCCCAGTAGCAGTTGCTGGAGGAGCCCTGTGTGGGAGCGGATTCATCCGCGAAGGCGGTGTTTCGGGCGATAGAGATGTATTCGCGAATGAATTCGCTCCCACAATTCGCTCCCACAGAGTTCAGTTCTAAAGCATTCGCTTGCGCAGGGAGTGGATCAGTTGACCTTACTAAGATCGCCCTTCAACGCCACACCCGCCATGATCGCGCCCGCATGGCACTCATAGGTCGACGGGTCTTTGCGTTCTACTGACTTGTAGAAGCTGACGATATTGGTCACGGCGTTGGCGTTTACTTTCTTCGCCGCTTCCTGCAGTTGCAGGATGGCCGATTGCACGACCCAGTTGCAGGCTTCAGGGTCTGTCTTGTTAAAGGCGTTGGTTTTCTTGTTGGTCACGGCGCCCGGACTGATGACAGTGATTTTGCCCTTGGGCTGTACGCCCGCCAGGTAGAACTTCACGCTGCCGTCGATTTTGCCCTCTTGGGTCATTTGCGCGATGACGGCGTCAAATGGCAGGTAGTGCGTCGTGTCGCGGGCCTGACTGACCGCAGGCAGTGCAGACAGGGTGATGGCCGCAGCAGCGATCCAGGACTTCAATTTCATAGTGTCTCTCCTTGGTGAATAACGGCTCAGGACCAGCGTCGGAAGATCAGCGATGTATTGACACCGCCGAACGCGAAATTGTTGTTCATCACGTATTCGTGACTCATCTGCCGGGGTTCGCCGCGCAGGTAGTCCAGCTCGCCGCACTGCGGGTCGACCTGATCCAGATTGAGGGTGTGGATGTAGCGGTCGCGATTGAGCATTTCGATGCAGAACCATGACTCCAGGGCACCGCAGGCGCCGAGGGTGTGGCCGAGAAAGCTCTTCTGCGAGCTGATTGGCATGCGCGGGCCGAACAGGCTGCTGGTGGCCAAGGTTTCGGCGATATCGCCCTGTTCCGTGGCAGTGCCGTGGCCGTTCACGTAACCGATGGCTTGCGGCGGCAGGTTGGCATCTTCCAGGGCCAGCTCCATGGCGCGACGCATGGTCACCTGTTCCGGGCGGGTGCTGTGGGCGCCGTCGGCGTTGCTGCCAAAGCCGACCAGCTCGGCATGGATATGCGCGCCGCGGGCCAGGGCGTGTTCCAGTTCTTCCAGGACCAGCATGCCGCCGCCTTCGCCGATCACCAGGCCATCGCGGCCGCTGTCATAAGGGCGCGGGCTGGTCTGGGGCGCATCGTTCTTCAGGCTGGTGGCGTACAGCGCGTCGAAGACCATGGCTTCGGTCGGGCACAGCTCTTCTGCGCCGCCTGCGAGCATCAGCGGCAGGCGACCGAACTTGATCGACTCGTAGGCGTAGCCGATGCCCTGGCTGCCACTGGTGCAGGCACTGGAGGTGGGAATCAGGCGCCCGGTCAGGCCGAAGAAGATGCTGATATTGGCCGCCGTGGTGTGGGGCATCATGCGCACATAGGAGTTGGCGTTGAGGCCCACCGCCACCGAGTTGAGCAGCATATTGCCGAAGGCCTTGATCTCGTCGGTACTGCCGGTGGACGAACCGCAGGCGGTGCCCATGCGGCCATCGCGGATGATCGGGTCGTTGAGCAGGCCGGCGTCGATCAGCGCCATTTCCGATGCGCCCACGGCGAACCGCGATACCCGGCCCATGCTGCGTAGCTGCTTGCGCGTCCAGTGCGCGGGCACGGCGTAATCATCGATGGGACCGGCCAGGCGGGTGTTCAATTCGGTGAAGCGGTCCCACTCGTCCATGCGGCGGATACCGCTGCGGTTGGCGTTGAAGTGGGCTTCGATACTGGCCCAGTCGCTGCCCAGTGAAGTGATACCGGCCATGCCGGTGACGACCACACGTTTCATCAGCACAGGCCTCCGTTGACGGCCAGGACCTGGCGGGTGATATAGGCCGCCTCTGCGGACATGAGGAAATTCACCGCCCCGGCGACTTCTTCCGCTGTGCCCATGCGCTGTGCGGGGATCATTTTCATCAATTCGTCTACCGGTACGTTTTCGTCGAGCATGGCGGTATCGATCAGCCCCGGTGCCACGCAGTTGACGGTGATCTTGCGCTTGCCCAGTTCGATGGCCAGGGCCTTGGCCGCGCCTATCACCCCGGCCTTGGAAGCGCTGTAATTGACCTGGCCGCGGTTGCCGATCAGCCCCGAGACCGAGGTGATGCAGACGATGCGCCCGGCTGCGCGACGGCGAATCATCGGCATCATTACCGGATGCAGGACGTTGTAGAAGCCGTCGAGGTTGGTTCTGAGCACTACGTCCCAGTCATCGTCGCTCAGCGCCGGGAAGGCGCCGTCGCGGGTCAGACCGGCGTTGAGTACCACGCCATAGTAGGCGCCGTGAGTTTCCACGTCCTGTTCGAGAATGCTTTTGCAGGCCTCACGGTCGGCGACGTCGAATTGCAGAATGCGCGCCTGACGGCCGAGGGCGATGACTTCGGCCTGCACGGCTTCGGCTTCGCTGCGGCCACTACGGCAATGCAGAATCAGGTCAAAACCTGCCTTGGCCAGGCGCAGGGCGATGGCGCGGCCTATGCCACGGCTGGAGCCGGTGACCAGTATCGAGTCAGTCATGTGCGGGCTCCTTCGTTGAGGTATTCGGCGGCATGGGGTGGACGATAAACGTTGAGGCGGGCAAAGGCTTCGATGCCCGGCCCCGTGAGACGGCATTCGAACACGCCCATGCCGTTGTCGTCCTGCAGGGAGCGCAGGGCGTGGATCTGCAAAAGGCTGCCGGCAGCAAACTGCTCGACGTTGCATTCGAACTTGCGGCTGCCGAGCAGAAAGCCCAGCTCCACCGCTTCACCGCGTACGCGGGCCTGACAACCGGCATAAGCGGCGACGCTTTGGGCCATGAGTTCGACCCCGACCCACGCGGGCATGGCACCGTTGGCCAGGTTGAACAGGCCACCGGGGGTGACGGTCAAGCGGGTGTG
Organism: Pseudomonas sp. JUb42; assembly: GCF_024807945.1. Lineage (GTDB taxonomy): Bacteria > Pseudomonadota > Gammaproteobacteria > Pseudomonadales > Pseudomonadaceae > Aquipseudomonas. Next base: position 261,242 of record NZ_JANUFD010000007.1, read on the forward strand.
GATCTGTTCTTCATCGAACGCCACGACCTCATCGATCAGGATCATGTCGCCGGCATGGGGCAGCAGTTCGGCGAGCGGCCAGTCGATCATGGGGCGTCTCCGATAATCAGGCTGATGTTATTGCCGCCGAAGGCAAACGAATTGCTCATCAGGTAGCGGGAAGAGGCCGGAGCAAGCCGCGTGTCTGCGGTGGCCCAATTCAGGGCAGGCAGCGCAGGGTCGGGCTGGCCGTCCCAGAGATGCGGCGGCAGCACCTGTGCGGTGTTATCCGCCGCCAGGCTCAGCCAGCAGAACGCCGCTTCCAGTGCACCGGCTGCGCCGAGGGTGTGGCCGGTGAGAGGCTTGGTCGACGAACAGGGCACGCCGTCGGGGAAGATGGCGTTCACGGCCAGGCTTTCCATGGCATCGTTATGACTGGTCGCGGTGCCGTGCAGGTTCAGGTAGCCGATCTGCCCGGGCTTTATGCCCGCGTTATCCAGAGCCTGTTGCATGGCCTGTTGCGCGCCACGGCCGTTGGGCTCGGGCGCGGAGATATGGTGCGCGTCGCAACTGGCACCGGCACCGAGCAGGGCAATCGAATGTTCGGCGCTTGGCTCGCGGGTCATCAGGAACAGCACGGCAGCTTCGCCGATATTGATGCCGTCGCGGTTCTGCGAGAACGGATTGCAGCGCTGCGCGGATACGGCTTCCAGGGAACAAAAACCGTTCAGCGTGAGTTTGCACAGGGTATCCACGCCGCCGCACAACACCGCGTCACACAGGCCCATGTCCAAGGCCCGGCGGGCGCTGAGCAGAGCGCGGGCGCTGGAGGTGCAAGCGGTGGAGATCACATAGGCAGGCCCGCTCAGTTGCAGCCAGTCGGCGAGGAAGTTGGCCGGCGCGCTGAGCACTTGCTGCGGGTACTGGTAGTCAGCGGGAAACGCTTGCTCGCGCAGCCAGGTGGCAATACCCCGGCCGGCCTCGTCGATACCCGACGTGCTGGTGCCGAGGATCACGCCGATACGGTCGCGGCCGTAACGCCGGATCGCCTGCTCAATATCGCCGTCGATCTGCTGCGCCGCTGCCAGCAGCAGTTGATTGTTGCGACTCTGATGGGTGGCCATATCGGCTGGCAACGGCGGCAACTCGGCCTGCACCGCGCCTACCGGCAGGCTGCGCTCGGGCACCCAGCCGCTGGCCGCACACATGCCCGAATCGTCGGCGGCGAACAGCTTGCGCGCGACCTCGGCGCGGCCTTCACCCAAGGCGCAGATCAGGCCCACGGCATTGAGATAGGCGGTCATGGGGCGGTCTCGTTATTCAGCGGGCTGACACCATAACTCAATGCCGGGCTATCTTTGTCGGGCGTAACGTCGAGGTCGAAGACATTGGCGCTGTGGTATTCGACTGTCCAGCGCTCCTCTAAATGACGATGGGTGCCCTGGCGCTGCGCCTCGGGATAGTTATTGCGCAGCTCGGTATCGGGCGTCAGGGCAAACAGCAGCGCAGCGAACAATTCACGGGCTTCCGGGTTGGGCGGCAGCAGGCCGTCCGCTTGCCATTGACCATTGATCAGCAACAGGCGCGCCTGGGGAATGCCCAGCGGGTCCATCATCGACCAGCGCAGGCCCTGGGGTTCCTGCTGAATGATCAGCAGCCAGTCCTGGCGCTGCTCGCCTTGATGACGCTGGATATGCAATTGCAGCGGTGTTTGCAGGTGCGGCAGGATCGTCGGCAGCGGCGCCTGACTGGTTGCACAGGCACTCAACAGCAGGGCGCAGCACAGCAGCAAGGCGCGAATCATGGAACGGCCCCTTCGAGTGGCTTGCGAGCCACCACATTGACCAGTGTTTCTTCGCGCTGGCCGAACGGTTTGGGTTTACGCAGTTTCAAGCGCTCCAGCAGGCCGAAGTCCTTGGCCCGGCTCCACCACAGATAGGGGTAGGAGACGTTCTGCGGGCCGAAGGCAAAGCCCTGGTCGCGGATCATCTGCAAATATTGCTCGGCGCTTTTCTGCACATGCATCGGATGGCGGAAAAACCAGCGAATCACCCACGTATCGATGTAGGCCTCGGTGGATTCGGCGAACAGCAGATAACCGCCCGGCTTGAGCACGCGATAGAACTCGGCCAGGGCCTGTTCCTGCTCCACCAGATGATGGAAGGTCTGGTGGCAGAACAGCAGGTCAACACTGGCGTCGGGCAACTGCAGGGCTGCGCAGTCGCTGCCAATCAGTTCGATATCGATACCCTGAGCGCGGGCTTCGGCGCGACTCATGGTAAGGCTGTCCGGGTCGGCATCGACGCCCAGCAGGCGCGACGGCGCGAACACTTCACGCAGGCGGCGGAACGACTTGCCCTGGCCGCAACCGGCATCCAGCAACACCGGAGCGCTGGGCAATTCGCTGTCGAACAGGTTGCGCAGATCGTTGATCGCGACCCGCAGCACATGATGCTGCCAGGTGTGGCTGCGCAGGAACCACAGACCGAAGCGGGTTTCCTCGACGTAGCTCTCGCTCAGGAACGGGCCGCTCATGCCGCACCTCCGGCGCAGTGTTCGGCCAGCATGCGCAAGCGGCGCTTGGGTTCGCTGACGAAGGGGTTGCGTTCATCCCAGGCGTAACCGGCGAGGATCGAACTGATCATGCGGCGAATATCCTGGGTGCTGTCGGGGTAGAAAATCACGTCCTGGAAGCTGCCGTCGTACCAGCCTTCGACATAGGCGCGGAAGGTATCGACACCGCGTTTGAGGGGCACGGCGAACTCGCTTTGCCAGTTCACGGCCTCGCCCTGCAACTGACGATGCAACAGGCCGGCGGCCATGCTCGCCGAGCGCATGGCGATGGTCACGCCTGAGGAGAACACCGGGTCGAGAAACTCCGCAGCGTTGCCCAACAAGGCAAAGCCTGGGCCATGCAGGGTTTTGACGTTGGCCGAGTAGCCACCGATGGTCCGCGCCGGGGTATCCCATACGGCGTTTTCCAGCAGGCTGTTGAGGTTAGGTGTTTCAGCGACGAACTGGCGCAGGCAGGCGTCCAGATCGGCAGGCTTGTCCTTGAAGCGTTCGGCAGCGGCCACTACGCCCAGGGAGCAGCGGCCATTGCTGAACGGGATCGACCAGAACCACACATCGCGGTGCTCGGGGTGGATGCTGACGAGAATTTTTTCGCGGTCGAAGCGGCTGCTGTCGATGCGGTCTTCGATGTGGGTGAATACCGCCTGACGCACCGGGAAATTCGACGGTGCTTCCAGATCCAGCAAACGCGGCAGCACTCGGCCATAGCCGCTTGCATCGAGGACGAATTGCGCCTCGACGTTGTACTCGCTGCCATCCAGACGTCGTACGCTCAGCACGGGTTGGCTGGCGCTGAAGTCGGCGGCAATGATCTCTTGCTGATAGCGGATTTCCACGCCCTGCAACTCGGCCTGGTCGGCCAGCAGCTTGTCGAACTCGCCGCGCTGCACCTGAAAGGTAGTGGGCGTGCCCTGGCTGAAGGTGTCGCCGAAATCGAACGCGCTGTAATGATGCTTCCAGGCAAAGGCGGCGCCGTTCTTCTTCTGGAAACCGGCGGCGTTGACCGCATCGAGCATGCCGGCTTCTTCGACGAAGTCCAGGCAGTGGGACAGCAGGCTTTCACCGATGGAAAAGCGCGGAAACTGCTGGCGTTCGATGATCAACACATCGTGACCCTTGCGTTTGAGCAGGGCGGCAGCGATGGCCCCGGCCGGGCCTGCGCCGATCACGACGACCGGACGGCTTTCTCTATCCGGGTTTTGCCTGTCAGTTACGGGCACAAGATTTCCCTACCTGTTCGATTGAAATGACGGAAGACGGCGCCCGCCCCATGCCGGCCAGTGCGGGCAGCAGCGTGGCGGTCAGGCTCATCAGCATCAGCGCGAAGTACAGCGCCGGGCTGATCAGCTGTTGTTGCAGCAGCAGATTGAGGAAGACGATTTCACTCAATCCACGAATATTCAGCAGCAGGCTTTCGCGCCAGCGGCTGGCCCCGACGAACGACGGCGTGGCCCAGCGCAGACCCAGCCAGTTGCCGAGCATTTTACTGGCGATGGGCAGCAGGATCAGCACGGCCAGTTGCAGCCAGCCCAGCTCGGCCATGGCGCTGTGCAGGTCGATCTGGATGATGCCGAAGGTCAGGATCAGCGGGATCGCCATCAGGTTCTGCAGGCGTTGCAGCCATAGCGGATTGATCGGCGCGACCCACGGCTGTTTCAGGCCAGCCATGCACAGCAGGTAGCCGATGCCGAAGATCAACGCATTGAGCCGGTAATGCTCGGCCACTACCAGCAAGGCGAAGAAGGTCGCGCTGTAGAACACCGGTTGACGTATTTGCAGCAGGCGCAGCAGCAAGGGCGCGCAGGCGCCGAGCAGCGGCAGCAACAGACTGCTCAGGTGCAGGCTGCCCTGGGCCAGACCGAACAGGCTCCAGCAGGCCAGGTCGATAAGGATTGCAGTCTGCACCAGACGCTTGATGGCGCTGGGCGGATAGTCGATATGGCGCAGATACAGGTACAGCACCGGAATGGCAGTGATGGCGAAAACCAGACCGATGGCCAGTGAACTGAGCCAGGACTGTTGCGCCAGCAGCCATTGCGCACAGGCCAGTCCGGCGAGGAAGGGCACAACGAAGCTGGGCAGGGCGATTTTCAGGCTCTGGCGGTCCAGTTGCAGGTCGATCACATCGCTGAGAATGTGCCCCAGCACGATGGCAAAACTCAGGCCGTACAGGGTTTTCAGCCAGATCGGGCCGATCAGTTGCGCACCACTGAGCTGCCAGTTCGGCTCGACCCACAACAGCATCAACAAAGGCAGGCCCAGGCTCGCCAGCAGTAGCTGGCTGACGATGGGGATCAACCCCAGCCGCCGGCCCAGGCGTGTAGCCAGGGCGAACAGCAGCATTGTCATCAGCCAGAACAGCAGAATCATCATGGCAACGCCTCAGCTGTGTGCGCCAGCGGCTTGTGCGCTGCCCAGGGGGCGAGGATGAAACTGAATGCCAGGCCTAGGCTGACCGACAAGCCGAAGTTGCTGATGGCCGGGGTATTGGACACCGCCAGCAGGCCGAACGACAGCCAGGTGGTCAGTGCTGCCAGCAAGGTGCCCAACAGGCTGACGGCAGCGCCGCCCACTTGCTCGCGCATGAGGATCGCGTAATCGACGCTGATTGCTGTCACCAATAGCAGGCCGAACAGGCTGAACAGGGTCAACGGCTGGCCCATCCAGCCAAGACTGGCCAGGCTGCACAGAGCCGCCAGCAACGGCAGCGCGACGATGCGCAGGGCGCCGCCGAAGCCGAATGGCGCGATCAGCAGCAGGACGATCAATACGCAGGACAGCAGTTTCAATTCAGCGGCGCTGACCTGGGTCTTGGCGAACACGCTGTTCAGTTCGCCGAGCCGATCAACCAGCACCACGCCTTCAAGTCCCTCGGCCTGATTGCGCATCAGGGCTGCGTCATTGAGTCCTTGCAGGCTGATCATGCCGGCAACACCGTCATCAGTCGCGCCGAGCCACAGCGTGCGCCAGGGTTCACCCAAAGGCCCGGCCAGAACGCTGTCGATATCGGCGGGCGGCAGCGCCTGGAGCTTGTCCAGTTCGGCCTGCAAGGCATCGGCAGGTACGCCCAGATCCAATAGCGGCTGCCAGAACTCCGGCAGGCGTTTGAGGGCCAGGCGCGTAGCCTGTTGCTCAGCAGGCGAGGCCACGATCTGGTTGAGGGACAGATAGCCTTGCAGCTTGTCCAGGTCCACCAGTTGGTCAAGACGTTGGCCCAGCGCTGTTTCCCGTTCCAGCAACTGCTGCGCATCCTTGCCCCGCACCAGGAAAAACTGGCTGGTCGGCTGGAAACCGGTGATGCGCGCAATGCTTTGCGCTTCCTGGGTCAGTTGCGGCGGTGCGGAAATCCATTGGCGAATATCGTTGCGAGTGGTCAGGTGCCACAGGCCGCCGACGCAGAACAGCAACAGCAGCGCGAGCAGCCAGGGCGTGCCGATGTGTCGCAGCAGGGCTTCGCGACAGGCGAGCAAGCGCTGGCTCAGACGCAGAGGCCAGTCCGCCGGACGCAGTTCGACGTTGTTGAACAGCGCAGGCAACAGGCAGACGGCGGTCAGGTAGGCGCCGACCAGACCAGCAGCGGAAAACACCGCGATTTGTGTGAGCGCCGGAAAGGGCGTCCAGGCCAGGGCCAGGTAACCGATGCAACTGGTCGCCAGGCTCAGGCTCAGGCCGGGCAGGGTCACGCGCAAGGCGGGCCAGCTTTTCCACGGCTTGAGGGTCCAGCTTTTGGACAGATAATGCAGCGGGTAATCCACGGCCACACCGATCAGGCTGGAGCCCAGCACCAAGGTCATCACATGCATATGGCCGAACAGCGCCACGCAGGCCACGGCACCGAACAGCATGCCCACCAGCACCGGGACGAAGGCCAGCAATACGCGCCAGCGACGAAAGGCCAGCAGCAGCAAAAGCAGGATCCCCGCCGTGGCGCCGCCACCGACCCAGGTTATTTCCCGGGTGGCCTGGCGTTGGCCGTCGGCGGCATACAACAAGCCGCTGGCCGCGAGCATTTGGCCGTGACCTTGAGTGACCTGTTGGCGCGCGTTGTCTACCAGATCCGCGACCCGCAACGGCAGGTGCATATCGAAGGCATCACCCTGGGTGCGGGCGCGCAGCAATACCCAACTGATGCCGTCGCTATTGGCGATTAATGCGCCGCTGCCGATATCCGGTTGTACCGAGCCGTGCTTGGGCATGCCGTTTTGAATACGTCCGGTCAGGCCCAGCCAGTCATCCTGGCTCGGCACCAGGCTAAAGCCGCCGAAGGGATCGAAGAGGTTTTGTACGCGTTGCTGGATGAAAGCTTGTGGCTGTTCGATCAATTGCGTGCGCTCGGCGGCGGGCAACATCGCCAGACGCCCTTGCAGCAGTTGTGTGCGTAACGCGGGCACGTCGGCCTGCAAACTCCACTGGACCTTCTCGAACAGCCCGCTGGCCTGCCATTGTCCGGCCAGGGTTTGCGCCAGCTTGATCGCCTGTTCGCGATCGCTGTGGCCGACCAGCACCAGCATTTCCCGGTTAAGCGGTTCCTGCATGCGCTTTTCCGCGAGCAGTTCCAGAGCATCCGGGGCGGTGCCGGGCACCAGTTCCATGAGATTGGCTGACAGCGGCGCAGCCCCGCGCCATTGCCAGCCTGCGACGGCAAGCACCGCCAGCAGGATGATCAGAAACAGGCGCGGCAGCAGGCGTTCACTTGGCAAAGTCATTACGCTCCGCATCGCTCAGCGCCGGGACGCTCTGGCTGTCGAGCATCTTCAGTACGGTGCTGTCACCCTGGGTTTCCAGCAGCTCGATGCGCTGCACCAACGCACCGCCATCGATATTGATCTGCTTGAAGACCTGTTGCAGCAGCAGCGAACGCGGCGTCAGGGTCAATTGCCAGGCCTGGGCGTCGCCCTTGAGTTGCAGGTCGAAATCCCGTTGCAGGCCGCTGCTGTCGCCTTGCAGTACGGCCAGGAACAGACGGTTTTGTTCGGCCCCGGCGCTTTTGTTCGGCAGCAGTTGCCAGCTCTGCCCGTCACGGCGCGAGATGCCCGCCGCAACGATGCGGTAGTCCTGCTTGAGTGGGGTATCGAGCAGCCAGAGCAAGCCGAACTCCTTGGCCAGGACAAACCGGCCCTTGCTGACCAAGGGTTGCGGCAAGGCTCTCAGGTGTTTCTCCTGAATGAAGTTGCCGCGTACGACCACGGGCTTGGCCAGTTGCTCGCTTAGCTGTGGCAGGTCGAAAGCGTGGGCCAGGGGTGTCAGGGTGAGCAGGGCGAGGAGGCACAGAAAACGGCGCAGGATGTTTTTATGAAACAGCGCAAGACCTACTGAATCACCGGAACTCTGTGGGAGCGAATTCATTCGCGAAAGCGGTGTTTCAGACGATGAAGATGCGTCGTATGTACTGGCCTCTTCGCGAATGAATTCGCTCCCACTGAATTCGCTCCCACAGATTCGCTTGCGGTCTGTCCGGCGCTTGATGAGGGCAAAAATACTCATGACACCACCTTGGCAACCGCATCGGTAAAGGCTTTGGGCGAGACCAGTTGCATCTCCCGGGTCTGCATGTCCACGGCCACTTGCACTGTGCAGGCGCGGGTTAGGCGTTCGCCGGTCACGGCATCGCTGATCAGGTAGTTGATCTTCAGACGGTTCTCCCACTCCACCAGATTGGCCCGCACGGTCAGGCGCTGGCCGAACACCGCGCCGCGCACGTAGCGCAGTTGCAGGTCGATCACCGGCCAGGCGTAGCCGGACTCGACCATCTGCGTGTAGTTATGGCCGAGCTGGTCGAGCAGCGCACAGCGCGCCACTTCCAGGTATTTAACGTAGTGACCGTGCCAGACGACGTTCATGGTATCGACGTCGAAAAACGGCACCAGCACTTCGGTGTCGACGTGGAAAAAGCCCTTGCTACGCATGCAGCCTCCAGTGGCGTTCGGCGATACGTTGCAGGCACAGGCGCAGTTCGCCTTCCAGGGCACGGTCTTCGATGACCGGCGGGAAGTCCGCCGCCAGTTGTTCATGCATGGCGGCCAGGGCCGGTGGCAGCGGGCGCGCATCGGCGGCCTTGCTGCGCAGCCAGACGCCCTGGTTGGCGGCGATCAGAGTGGCGGCGGCGACCTGTTCGGTCAGCTCCAGCACGCGGATGGCGTCGCGGGCCGCGATGGTGCCCATGCTTACCTTGTCCTGGTTATGGCATTCGGTGGAGCGCGAGAACACGCTGGCGGGCATGGTGTTTTTCAGGGCTTCGGCGGTCCAGGCACTGGTGCCGATCTGCACCGCCTTGAAGCCGTGGTTGATCATCGCCCGATCGGCCGGGGCGCCGGACAGATTGCTCGGCAGGCCATGGTTGTAGCGTTCGTCCACCAGCAGCGCCAGTTGCCGGTCGAGCAGGTCGGCGACGTTGGCTACCAGGGTCTTGAGGCTGTCCATGGCAAAGGCGATATGCCCGCCGTAGAAATGCCCGCCGTGCAGCACGCGCTCGGCTTCGGCGTCGATGATCGGGTTGTCGTTGGCGCTGTTCAGTTCGATTTCGATAAACGAGCGCAGCCAGTTCAGGCTGTCGGCCAGCACGCCCAGCACGTGGGGCGCACAACGCAGGGAGTAGCGATCCTGCAGGCGATGCAGCGGCGCGGTCGGCGCGTCGATGGCCAGGTCCTGGCGCAGCCACGCGGCAACCTGCATCTGCCCCGGATGGGGTTTGGCGGCGAACAGACGCTCATCAAAATGCTCGGGGTTACCTTGCAGGGCGACCACGTTCAGCGCGGTGATGCGGGTCGCCAGTTGCAGCAGGTAATCGGCGCGGGCGAACGCCAGGCAGGCCAGGCCGGTCATCACCGCGGTGCCGTTCATCAGCGCCAGCGCTTCCTTGGGTCGCAGCACCAGCGGCACCCAGCCCAGTTCGCGGTGTACATCAATGGCCTGACGGCGCTCGCCACGGAACATCACTTCACGCTCGCCGGACAGGGTTGCGGCAACGTAAGACAGCGGGGTGAGATCACCGCTGGCGCCCACCGAGCCTTCTTCCGGGATCAACGGCAGGACGTCCTGATCGAGGAAGGCTTGCAGGCGCTCCAGCAACTCGACCCGCACCCCTGACACGCCGTGGCACAGCGACTGCAAGCGTGCTGCCAGAACGGCACGCGTTGCCTGGGCGTCGAGCAGCTTGCCCAGGCCGCAACCGTGGAAGGTGTAGAGATGACGTGGCAGCGCCTCGACGTGTTGCAGCGGTACGGCCACTACGCAGGAGTCGCCATAACCGGTGGTGACGCCGTAGATCACGCCTTCCTTACCCAGTAGCGAATCGAGGAACTGCGCGCCCTTGGCAATGCGCTCGCGGAAGGCACTGTCGCTCTGCAGGGTCGTGGGTACCTGGCGGTTGGCCAAGGCCAGTACGTCTTCGATCCGCAATGCACGCTCGCCGAAGGTAACCGGCTCAGGAACTTGATTCGTCATCGGACTTCCAGAAAGGGTAGAAATTGAACCACTGCTGTGGCGCTTGCAGGCAATAGTGGCTAAGGCGGTCGGCGTAGCGCTGAGTCCACCGGGCGATCACCTGCTGACGGTCGCTGCGGCGCCACTCGATGGCCTCGGCAAAGCGCTCCAGGGTCACTTGATAACCCTGGGGGGCTTTGAGACAGAAAATCAGATTGATCGGACATTTGAGCAGCCCGGCCAGCAACCACGGGCCTTGGGGGAACGGCGCCTGACCACCGAGGAAATCGACCCGCACATTGCGCCCGCCATGCAACGGCACGCGATCCCCGGCAATCGCCAGCCATTCGCCATCGTCCAGGCGCTGGCTCAGTTGCAGCATGATCGCCGGGTCCAGTTCGCTGACCTGAATCAGCCGCAGATTGGTGGCGCCTGCCTCGCCCAGCAGGCGGTTGAACTGCTCGGCGTGCTTGGTGTGAACCAGCACATTCATCGTGACCTTCTCGCCCAGCTCGGCCAGTGCCCGGCATACCTCAAGGTTGCCCAGGTGGGTGCCCACCAGCATTTGCCCGCGACCACTGCGTAACTCGCTGCGCAGCAGGGTCTGGTCGATGATTTCGATCTGGGAAATCTTCAGCTTGCCGTTCCACAGATCGAGCTTGTCCAGCAGCGAGTCGGCGAAGGCCATGAACTGGCCGAATACCTGCCAGTGGCTGGGGCGCAGTTCCGGGCGCTGGCTCCAGTCGGCCAGGCGCTGCTGATACTCCCAGGCACTCTTACGCGCCGATCGGCCAAACAGGAAAAAGTACAAAACGATGCCGTGCAACACCGGGCTCAGCACTCGCCGACCCAGACGCCGCGCGGCCCAGGCGGTGAGCTTCATCAGCAGGAAACTGCCGCGCTCCTGATGATTGGCCCAGTGTTGCTTGTCGGGGGCGTCATTTGTCATCGGTACACCTGACCCGTTGGAGCGAGGCTTGCCCGCGAAGAACGTTGACGCGGTTTTTCTGGACAAATGCGGTGAGGCATTCGCGGGCAAGCCTCGCTCCAACGGTGTCGGCATTTGTTGTAGCCGTCATGGCAACCACCGCCGCCACAGAATCAGCGGAAAGCGCCCGAGCATGCCAAAGAACAGCTTGGTGTGCATTTTCGAGATCAGGACGTTGTCGTGGAACAGGCGGAAATGCGACAGGCCGTCTTCGGGGTAGTGCACCCGGGTCGGCAGCCACTGCATGGGCTGGTTGCGCCAGGACAGGCGCACGAGGATTTCCGAGTCGAAGTCCATACGCTTACCGATCTGTACGTGGTCGATCAGATGCATGACCGGCGCCAGGGGGTACAGGCGAAAGCCGCACATGGAATCCTTGATCTGCAGCGACAGGGTGTTGACCCAGACCCAGAAGTGGGTGAGGTAGCGTGCGTACAGGCGGCCCTTGGGCACGCTGGCATCGTATTGCGGATAACCGCAGATCACCGCGTCCGGCTGTGCCCGGGAATGTTCGATAAACACGGCGATATCGCCCAGGTCATGCTGGCCGTCGGCATCCACCTGCAAGGCATGGCTGAAGCCCAGGCGCCGGGCCTCACGAAAACCCGCCATGACGGCGCCGCCCTTGCCCTGATTGACCGGCAGACGAACCAGATAGACGTTCTCGCCCTCGGCCAATCGCTGCATCACGGCGGCGCAGGCCGGGCTGCTGGCATCGTCCACCAATACACAGGGCAGCCCGGCGGCCAGAACCGCTTGCACCACCTTGGGCAATGGCAGCTCGTGGTCGAAAACCGGGATGATTGCGCAGGGGTTATGCATGGTCGCGGCCTGTGGGAGCGAGGCTTGCCCGCGAAGAGGTCGGTACATCCGACGCATTTACTGTGATCGGGACATCGCCTTCGCGGGCAAGCCTCGCTCCAACGGACCCTTCCAACAGAATCCGCCCACTGGAGCACGGCGCATCGCCGTTACGAAAGGCGAAGTACAGCTTGCCGCGCTCGGCGTCGAAACGCAGGGTCAGGCTGATCCGGTCGCCGGGGCGCACCAGTTGCTGGAATTTCAGCACTTCCATACCGGCGAATGTCGGCGGCAGGTCGAGCAACTGACGACCCAGGGCGATAGCCCAGTCCACCTGCACCACCCCCGGCAGCACCGGTACGCTGGGAAAGTGCCCGCTGAAGTAAGCCAGGTCCGGCGGCACGCTTAGCTCAAGCTGCCATTCACCCTCGACCTTCTGCTGGCTGAGTATTTCGGGCTGTTTACTGCGCGGGGCCATGAGCAGCGCCTGGACCTCGGCTTGCGCCAGCTTGCCCTGAGCGTTGAATGGCAGCTGACGCAGCACACGCCAGCGCCGAGGCAGGGCCAGGGGTTCGCAGTGGGGGATCAGGTGTTGGCGCAGGCTTTGGGTCAGGGCGCGACGGCCGCCGTTGCGCAGGGCATGCAGGCCTTTTTCGCTGAGTACGATCAGGGCGCCCAGAGACGCCCGGTTCTCCTGGACCACACCCAGCCGCGCTTCGCTGACCCATTCATGTGCGGCCAGAGCCTGCTCCAGTAGAGGCAGGGAGATGCGTTTTTCTTCCAGCTTGACGATGCGGTCCAGCCGGCCGAGCAACTCAAAGCGGCCATCCGTACTCATGCGCGCGGCATCGGCGCTGTGTTCGACATGGCCCGGCGGCATGTAGGTCGAGCTGATCAGCAGGGCGCCATCGGCATCCTGGCCAAGCTGCACGCCCTCGAAGGGTTGCCACAGGCTGTCGCCCTGACGCCAGGCAATGCCGCCGGTTTCCGAGCTGCCGAGAATCTCGGTCGGCCATTGCCCCAGACGTTGCTGCAAGCTGGCGGCGGCCTCGGCAGGGAGCGCGCCGCCGGAAGAAAACACCCGGCGCACGGCACTCAGGCCCGGCCAGTCGAGGTTCTCGCCCATGCGCTTGAGCAGGGCCGGGCTGGCGACCCAGGCAAAGCTTTCGAACTCACGGCTGGCGCGCTGCAGGTCTTCGGGAAACGGCAGTTGTCGACGTACGAAGCGGCGCCCGGCGCTCAAGGGCCAAAGCACGCGGAACAGCAGGCCGTAGATATGCTGGGCGGCGACGCTGCCAATGATGCAGGCCGTGCCCAGTTGCGCACCCCACAGGCGCTCCAGCACCTCGATCTCATTGACCAGCTGACGCAGACGCTTTTCGATCAGCTTGGGTTCGCCACTGGAGCCGGAAGTACACAGGCTCAGGCGGCATTCATCCAGATCAAGCAGGGCGGCGGGCAAAGGCGCGGCCTGCAACTGCTCGAGTCGCAGGTCATCCGGCAGATCAGTCAGCCAGCCATCCACATGGGCCGACCAACGCTCGCGGGTTTGCGCTTGCAAGTCGGCGGGCAGCAACACGCTGACCCCGGCCCGCCACGCGCCGAACAGGGCGATGGCCAATGCACCGGCGTCTTCCAGGTGCACGGCCAGGCGCTTGATGCCCAGGGATTGCAGCCCTGCAGCGATGCTCAGTGCCTGTTCGCAGAACTGCGCGTGGTTCAGTGCCGGCGCCTGGGTCAGCTCGCGGGCCGACTGTGGGGCGAGCAACAGGCGCTCAGAAGGTATCCAGTCAACAGCCATGCGGTTCACGTGTTCCATTTCATGCGCCGCCTCTGACTCGGCGGCGGACTATCCATTCGCCCGCAAACAGCAGGCCCATCACTGCGTAGGACAGCAGACCGGTCCATAGCGTCCACCACGCCAGGGGTGCCCAAAGCGTCAGTGTCGCGGCAATCAGGCCGTTGCCGAGAAAAAACCAGCACCACACCTGCGTCACTTTGCGCGTGTAGGCAATCGCCACGTCCGGCAATTGCGGCTCGCGCAAGCGTGCCAGGCGTTCAACCATCGGCGGCCCGTAGATCAGGCTCAGGCCGAACAGGCTCAGCATCGACGCGCAGATCAGTACGGGATACCAGCGCAGCAGTGCCGGGCTGTCGAACACCCCGAGCAACAGGCAGAAGCCGATGGCGACCACGGCGGTGAGCATTGCGCCGGGACGCTTTTCCACGGTCAGTGCCCGACCCAGCCACAGCAGGCCAAGCGCCAGGGCAAACTGCCAGGGCGCGAAATGGCCCATGCCGTAATACACCGCAAAGGGGTAGAGCACGCCGACCACGATCAGGCCCAGGCTGGTCAGCCGCTTCATGCGGCGTTGTTGACCAGTCGATAGACCGCCTCGACCACGTCATTGACTGTACGCACGGACTTGAACTCTTCGGCAGCGATTTTCTTGCCGGTCTTGCGTTTGATGTGGTCGATCAGGTCCACGGCATCGATGCTGTCGATTTCCAGATCCTGATACAGGTTGGATTCCAGGCTGATGCGCTCGGGCTCAAGTTCGAACAGCTCGACCAGGGCGGCCCGCAGGGTCTCGAAAATGTCTTCACGGGTTTGCATGATCAGTCCTCAGGCCGCTTGTCGGGCGCTGACGAACGCCGCAAGGCTGTCCACGCTGGCGAAATGGTCACGGGTGTCCTTGGCGTCGGCGTCGATCTTGATGCCGTAGCGCTTCTGGATGGCCAGGCCCAGCTCCAGGGCGTCAACCGAATCCAGGCCCAGGCCTTCGCCGAACAGGGTCTGGTCATTGCCAATGTCGTGCACGCTGATGTCCTCGAGGCCCAGGGCGTCGATGATCAACTGCTTGATGTCACGATGTAGATCGCTCATCTGCGGCGAGCTCCTTGATGAAGTAGTGATGCAAGTAATCGTTGAGCTTGCGCGAGGCCACCGGTGGCGGCCCCATTGCAGCAAAGGCGTTTGGATCTATATCGGCACCGACGCGCAAACTGAAATGCACGCGGCGTAACGGAATGCGGTACCAGGGCTCGGCCTTGGTCAGGGTGGTAGGGCTGACTTTGATCACCACCGGGGTGATCAGCGCTGCACCGCGCAGGGCAATGGCTGACGCCCCGCGATGAAATTCGGGGGCGTGGTCCGGCCGGGTGCGGGTGCCCTCGGGGAAGACGATCAGGGTCTGGCCGCTGCGCAGCACCTCGGCGGCGTTGTCGAGCATCTCGGCGCTGCCGTCGTTGCTGATGTAGCCAGTGGCGCATACCGGGCCGCAGGTGAACGGGTTTTCCCAGAGCTTGCGCTTGACCACGCAATTGGCGTCCCGCACCAGGCCGATCAGGAAGACTACGTCTATCAGCGACGGATGATTGGCGATGATCATCTGGCCGGGGCGACCCAGGCGCTCGGCTCCGTGTACCTCATAGGTCAACACGCCGGTGCGGGCCATGAGGCGGATAAACAGCCAGAACAGCCTGCTGATGGTGTGACGGGCGCGCTGGCGGCGACGTTCGGTATGGCCCGGCAGCAGGTTGAGCAACGGGAAGATCATCAGGCGCAGGCACAGCCCGCCCAAGCCGAACAGGAAAAAACACAGGGCCGTGGCCAGCAGGCGCCAGTAATAGGCGTCGCGGCGCTTGCTCAAAGGCTGCGTTGCCAGTTCCATACTCGTCTCTTCCAGGAGTGGCGGCACGCGCCTTGGGCGCTGTTCAGCGTGCGTAGCAGGCTCAGAGCATTTGGCCACTGGCTGGGCGGCAGCTCTTTGCTGTCGTCGGCAGTGGTGAGTGACAGGCTCCAGTCCGTGCCAGCGGTCAGCAGCAGGCCGACGGCATAGGGAAAGGGCACATCGTCGATCCACTGTGAGTAAGCTTGCGGCGGTTGTTCTTCAGTGATGATCAACAATACGGCGGGGGCGCCTTCGGCCAGCAGCGCAGCGGCTTCGAACACGCCGTGTTCCAGGCCATCACCATCGGCGGCCAATGCCGTCATTTCGCTGGTCTCGCCGCGCAGGATCGACCACAGGCCAATCACCGCGTTATGCACCGACAGGCTGAATTGGGTCGGCGAAAGCGGTTCGCTGTTGGCGACATCGCAGAGGATTTCAAAGGTGCGCGGGGTTTCCCCGTGACGCGAGACAAACACCAGCGGCAGGCGCTCATAGCCTTCGGCGAGGGGCCAGCCCACGGCAAAGGCCATGCGCGCCAGACGGCCCAGGCGTCTACGTTGCATGGCCGGCAGGAACGACACGTCCGGGGCCTCATCGCTGCTGTGCAGATGCGTCGGCTGCTGGCACCACTGCTGCCAGTGTTCGACGCTCGCCAGACCGGGTGCCCAGGCGCGCCATTGTGCGATGTTGAAGGTGATCAAATTCTCATCCCGCCCCTGTGGGCTACTTCTTGTTGCTACTGCGGTGCTGCCGGGCGGCTGGCCAGTCATCAATCCTGGGTGCGGCAAATTGGCCTAGTGGCGGGAATTATCCCGGTGGCGGCGAATAGTAGCAATTTGTAAAGGTGCAAATGTAGGAAGTAGACGACTGCATCGGTCGGATTATTCGGTATCTGAGCAGGCAAGTGCTCGCCCTTGTCATGTGCATTGCTTAGACTCGGCCTCTTTTATCGTATTCATGCAACAGGGAGGTCGACCCATGCGTCGCGTGGTTTTCAATCAGAAGGGGGGCGTTGGCAAGTCCAGCATCGCCTGCAATCTGGCGGCGGTCAGCGCTCATGAAGGGTATCGCACGCTCTTGATTGATCTTGATGCCCAGGCCAACTCCACTCAGTACCTCACAGGGCTGACGGGTGACGACATTCCCATGGGGATTGCCGAGTTCTTCAAGCAGACCCTCTCCACAGGTTTCGGCAAGAAGAACCATGTGGACATCTATGAAACCCCCTACGACAACCTGCATGTGGTAACTGCCACGGCGGAGCTTGCCGACCTGCAACCCAAGCTTGAGGCCAAGCACAAGATCAACAAGCTGCGTAAGTTGCTGGATGAACTGGACGGCGACTACGAGCGCATTTACCTGGACACGCCACCAGCCCTGAACTTCTATGCCGTTTCGGCGCTGATTGCTGCCGATCGCGTATTGATCCCTTTCGATTGCGACAGCTTTTCCCGCCAGGCCCTGTATGGCTTGATCAAGGAAGTCGACGAGCTCAAGGAAGATCACAACGAAGACCTGCAGGTCGAAGGCATTATCGTCAACCAGTTCCAGCCCCGGGCCAGCCTGCCCCAGCAGATGCTCGACGAGTTGATTGCCGAGGGTTTGCCGGTGCTGCCGGTGTACCTCAATGCTTCGGTGAAAATGCGCGAGTCGCATCAGGCCAATACGCCGCTGATTCATTTGGACCCTCGACACAAACTGACCCAGCAGTTTGTGGATTTGCATCATTTGCTGGAGACCAACGCGCAGCGTTGAAGATCGTGTCTGGCTCTGGCCAGGCTTTCTGAGACTTGCGGTCTTTGTGGGAGCGAATTCATTCGCGAAGGCGGTGTTTCAGACGATACACATGTGTCGGATGTACTGGCCTTTTCGCGAATGAATTCGCTCCCACAACGGCTCACTGTCGCTCCCGCCTGTATTGTTCGACGCTCAGACCTTTTGACAGAAAGGTGAGAGCGTCGTTGGATTGAACGTCCCTTCGCGAATATCGCGATTGATGCGTTCAGCTTCCTTTTGCGCCTTTTCGGCCAAGTCTTCGGGAATCTCGATGGTGGCTTCCATATCGGCGCAAAGGGCTTCTTGTGTCGCGATCACGGTATGGCTGCCCGGTTTGCAGGCGCATTTCACGGCATTGCCGTGGGTCGACACGGCAACGAATTCGTCGACAAAAGTGGGGTTGCCCTGGGCGATATAGCCGACGCTCTGACACGCCGCGCACCACACCGGATCGCCCATCCGTGCGACCCGTTGCAGATCGACCAGATGGCTGGCTGACGCGCTCATGACAAATCCGCCGGTGCTGGTGGGGTCGCCTTCCCTGACTGCATAAGACATAACGATTGATACCCATGGTTGAGTCGAAAATCGCGATGCTAGGGGCAAATCGGGGCGGCGGGGGCGTCGAAAAGTCGAATAGGACGAGTCCTACAGAAAAATCGGCCGACTCGCTGCGACTACTTCACTTCAATGCACGCCTTGGCTACCCAGCCACGCCAGCAACTGTTGCAACGGAAACGCGCCGCTCTGGCGTGCCACTTCCCGGCCGTTCTTGAACAGGATCAGGCTGGGGATCGAGCGGATGCCCAGTTGCGCCGACAGCTGCTGATTGGCTTCGCTGTCCAGCTTGGCCAGTCGGCAGCGCCCGGACAACTGCCGCGCCGCCTGTTCGAAGGTGGGCGCGAAGGACTTGCACGGCCCGCACCACTCGGCCCAGACATCCACCAACAGCGGCAGATCGCCCTTGATCTGACTGGCGTAGTCGCCCTGGGTCAGGTTGAACGGGGTATTGAGCAGCACCGGCTGCTTGCAGCGGCCGCACTTGGGCTGGTCGGCCAGGCGCTCATTGGGGATGCGGTTGAGGCCGTTGCAGTGGGGGCAGGGAATAATCAGTGGATCGGACATGAGCGGCTCCGGTGACGGAAAGGGCAATGCCCTCTATCTGGAGCCGCAGCGGCGGGATATCAACCGTTGAACGCACGCAACGACGCTTCAAGCAGGCCTTCGCCCATCTCCAGTTCACGATGGATCATGGCTACCAGCGAGCGCATCTGACGCAGATCGGCATCCACCGCTTCGGCGCACAGCGCCTGGGTATTGCCCAGCACCTGGGCCAGTTGCTCCAGGGCATCGCGCACGGGGATACCGGATTGCACGGCGAACACATTGCCGAACGGGGTGTGCAGGGTGGTGGGAGATTGACTCATTGGCCTGTCCTTAGTGGCAGCCACCCTTGTTTAAGGGTGGCAGCTATACGCAGGTTGACGGACCGGTGAACTGAACGAAAAAACCGGCGCACTTTGAGGGTGCCCCACGTATAGCGGCCATAACAGACCTGTTTTTCGTTCAATTGCTTTCAGGCCGTCAAACCTGACCACGGGATATCCGTGACGGCGGCGAGGATAGGCAGAGAAGTTGTTGGAAACAATACGTTGAAGAAATATCAGACAATTCCTACGGTGTAAGGTTGTTAGATCTTACATGTTGGTTGCGGCCTGTAGGAGCGGCTTTAGCCGCGAGAGCGCTCTCCCGGCTTAAGCCGGTCCTACAGGTGTTTATCCTTTCGGACTATCCGTTCGAGGAGTTGTTTACATTTGTTTTGTCGCGGTAGCCTTTTTGCATTCTTTAAGTAAAAAGGTGTTAGAAATGAAACTGTGTAATAAATTGAAATGGGCTGCCTGTACCGGGGCTGTACTTGCTTGCGGGATTGCTTGGGCAGGCCCGCAAGTCAATGTGACATTTAAAAATAATGGCAGCGAAAGGGCGTATTACAGTGCAGTAGGCAGTAATGGCACTATGACGTATACCAATGCGAGTCCCAAGCCCGATAGCGAGGTGGAGTCCGCAAGTCAGAGCGTTTATGGCGTTCGCAGCAGCGTGTCCCCGGATATGGGCTACGCGGTCGTGGATTATCGGATGGGCAGCAAGACTTGCCGGTTTTCCTCGACCTACACCAAAGCATTTACCAATGGCGTACGCACCCCTAAGTGGAATAAGAGTGCAGTAGCCGGAGGCGGTGCTCGATGTGACGTGAGAATTACCTCTGTCGATTATGCCTCTCACAATTGGTCTGTCGAATTCACCATGCAGTAATGTTATTGCCTGGGCATTCGCAATGAGTGCTCAGGCCTTCTTTCCAAGGAGGTCGAAATGACTAATGGTATTCAACTAGATAGATCAATTGGATCTGTCGTAATGACACTTGCCAAAGTTTCCAGTGCTGGCGTTGAAAAAAGTGCAGGTTCAAAGTGCACCGAGGCCTTGTCTGCCACTCCAAAGCTTTCCAGCCTTGCCCGCCAATTGAGCGAAAGCGCCGAGCGCGCGCGAATCCGGGACGGCACGTTAAGTCGCCAGCAACTGGGCGATCTGGGGCGTGAGATTGGATATAAAGTGTCAAACGGTTGTGCGCCGGAAATAAAAGCCAGACGCGCTCAGGAAGTGCCTGACACGGACGATCCTGAGCGGCTGGAGCGTGCGCTCCAGGCAACTCGCTTTGTAGCCAATAATTATCAAGCCGATTCACGTGTCATAAATCCTTTTGCAGGGCTGTCCCGTGAGCAGTTGACCTTGATTGTTTATGACGAGAATGGAGGCTATACCCTCAACGAGCGGGACGCCGCCAAGGTCAGCATCAAGCAGCTCGAACGGCCATGGCGTGAACGAGTATTGGCCGATGCTCAGCTGGAGAGAAGCCAGACTGGCGGTGCCCCGAACTTCTACAGAGCGTGCGTTGCCCATTACCGGGCCTTGCCAAAGATTGAGCAGGCAATGCATCACCCTGACTACGAGGCCAATAATCTGCGTTTTATTGAAGAGGACCTTGAAGCGCAGAGATCCGGCAAGAAAGATCAGCCCATGCTGACCCTGATCGAAGTGCTCGCCCGCATAAACAGAAAACTCCCCGTTCCTGTGGCGGGTGGTGAAAATCCATCACCTGCCGCGAGGATCGACAATGCAGAAGAGATCAAGACGTAGGCGCCGGCTGGCTGGCGATCGATGAACTTGTGGGAGCGAATTCATTCGCGAAAGCGGTAATACAGGCGATACCAAGGTGTCGGGTGTGTTGGCCTCTTCGCGAATGAATTCGCTCCCACAAAATCTGCTTCCGTACCCTGCCTACGCAACCTGTGCCAAATCAGCTATTCACGACGAACAGCTGATTTCCAGATGCTTGCCCCAATCCGGCGGCCGTTGGGCATAGCGGTCCATATCGGCCTGTTCGGTAAACGGTTTGCACAGCACCCGGTGCAGGCGGCGGACTTCTTCGTAGTCGCCGCTTTCTGCGGCTTCGATGGCTTGTTGGGCCAGGTAGTTGCGCAGGATGTACAGCGGGTTGACCGCGTGCATGCGCGCCCGGCGTTCGGCGTCGCTGCCCTGGTCTTCCTGGGCGCAGCGGCTCTGGTAGTCGTCGGCCCAGATGTCGAAGCCGCGCATGTCGACGAAGTCATCGCGCAGTTTGCCCACCGCATCGGCGGCAGGCTGGTCGCCCAGGCGGCGGAAGAACAGGCTGTAGTCCACACCGCTGTTCTGCATCAGTTTGAGCAGGCGGCTGATCAGCATTTCGTCGCCATCCTGCGCAGTGGTCAGACCGAGGCGGCGGCGCATCAGGTCCATGTAGTGGGCCTGGTAGAGCGGCAGGAACAGGCCGATGGCCTCGCGCAGGGTCTCTACTTCAATGAACGGCGTCAGGGCCTGGGCCAGGGCGCTGAGGTTCCATTGGCCGATGGGCACCTGGTTGCTGTAGGAATAGCGGCCTTCGTGGTCGGAGTGGTTGCAGATGAAGTTCTGGTCGAAGTCATCGAGGAAGGCGAACGGGCCGAAGTCGAAGGTGATGCCCAGAATCGACATGTTGTCGGTGTTCATCACCCCATGGCAGAAACCGTAGGCCTGCCACTTGGCGATCAGCTCGGCGTTGCGCTCGACGATTTCCTTGTACATCGCCAGATAGGGCTCCGGCTGTTCCAGACAGTGCGGGTAGTGCAGGTTGAGTACGTGATCGACCAGGGTTTTCAGGTGGTCGTGTTGCTTGGTGTAGTAGAAGTACTCGAAGCTGCCAAAGCGCACATGACTGGGGGCCAGGCGCAGGATCATCGCGCCCTGTTCCTGTTTCTCGCGCCACACCGGGGTGCTGGAGCCGATGACGCAGGCCGCACGGCTGCTCGGTATGCCCAGTGCATGCAGGGCTTCGCTGGCAAGGAATTCACGGATGGATGAGCGCAGTACTGCGCGACCGTCGCCCATGCGCGAGAACGGCGTCTGCCCGGCGCCCTTGAGGTGCAGGTCCCAATGCTCGCCCGCGTCGTTGTAAACCTCGCCCAGCAACAGGCCGCGGCCATCGCCCAGGCGCGGGTTGTAGGAGCCGAACTGATGGCCGGAATAGACCATGGCCCGGGCATCGGCATCGGCCCAGAGCTTGTGGCCGCTGAAAATCTCGGCGAATACGGGATCTTCGGCCTGCGCCGGTTCCAGATCGAGCAATGCCAGGGCCGCGTCACTGGCCACCACAAGACGCGGCTCGGCCAAGGGCTCGGGCAGTACCGATGTGGAGAAAACGTCACCCAGGCGGGCGAAGCGATTGTCGAAGGTCAGTTCGTCGAGGGCTTTCAAAGGCCACCTCCAGCAAAATGTCCGAGCATTTTGCTGGGGTTAACCCTGCCGCGTCCACTGACTAATCAGTCAAGGCGCAGTTCCGGCGGTTCCGGCGCGTCCTTGGGGGCCGGTTTGATCGGCTCATCTTTAGTGACTGGCGTGGCTTCGGGCGTGCCTTCCTTGAGCGGCACCAGCTTGTATTCCTCGCCGTGCAGGTTCTTGAGGTAGACCTCCATCTGCCGGAAGGAGATGTTGATGTGCTCTTTCTTGAACTCACGGTTGATGAACCGGTTGATCTCGTCGATCACCGGGTTGCGGTCGCCCAGGTCCCGTACGTGCATGCGCAGTTCGTGGTCCAGGGTACTTTCACCGAAGTTGAGGAAGTACACGATGGGCGCCGGGTCCTTGAGCACCCGCGGGTTGTCCTTGGCCGCCTTGAGCAACAGGGTGCGCACCAGGTCCAGGTCCGAACCGTAGTCGACACCGACCTTGAGGGTGACGCGGGTAACGGTGTCGGTCAGCGACCAGTTGATCAGTTGTCCGGTGATGAACGTTTTGTTCGGGACAATGATGTCCTTACGGTCGAAGTCGGTGATGGTGGTGGCGCGGATGCGGATCTTGCTCACCGTGCCCGACAGGTTGCCGATGGTGATGGTGTCGCCGATCCGTACCGGACGCTCGAACAGGATCATGATGCCGGAGATGAAGTTGGCGAAGATTTCCTGCATGCCGAAACCCAGGCCGACCGATAGCGCTGCGACCAGCCATTGCAACTTGTCCCAGCTCACGCCCAGAGTCGACAGGGTCGAGACGAAGCCGATCCCGGCGATGGCATAGGACAGCAACGTGGTGGTGGCATAGGCGCTGCCCTGTGCCAGGTTCAGGCGTGACAGCACCAACACTTCGAGCAGGCCGGGCAGGTTGCCGGCGAGGACGAAGGTAATGGCGATGATCACTGCGGCGCCGATCAGGTCGCCGAGGCTGATGGGCACCATGCTCATGGTGGCGCCGGTGCCGCTGGTGTATTCGTAGAGGGTGATGTTGTCCAGATACGAGAACACCGAAATCAGATCGGCCCAGACCCAGTACAGCGCGCCGACGAAGCCGGCCAGCAGAGCCAGGCGAATCAGGCGCAGGGACTGGCTGTTGACCTGTTCGATATCCAGGGTCGGTTCTTCGATCACGCCTTCGCCGTCGCCACTTTCCTTGGCAGCCTGGCGTTTGGCCAGGGCGCGCTGATAGGCCAGGCGCCGGGCCGCGACACCCAGGCCACGGACGAAGGTGGCTTCGATGACCAGCCAGAGCATGATCAGGTACAGGGTATCGATCAGGCGGTCGCTGAGCTTGAGGGCGGTGTAGTAGTAACCGAAGCACACGGCCAGGAACAGTGCCACCGGCAGGGCGGTGAACGCCAGGGCCATGGCCTTGCGAAACAGCGAGGCGTTGCGATGGTTGGGGCTGGCCAGCAGCAGGCGGCTGAGCAACCAGGTCATCAGGGCATAGCAGGTCAACACGACGCCGATGCCGATCACATCATCAGCCAGGGCCGCCGGTTGGTGCTCGGCCACTGCTACCACTGTGACCAGGGCGAGGACGACCAGACCCAGGCGGCGGACCCAGCCGCGCAGGAACTCGACCTGAGCCTTCTCCCAGCGAAAGTGCAGCTGCGCCACGCCATCCGGTGCCAGGGTGCGGTACGCGGTGTAGAACACCAGCCAGGCGAGGGCCAGCTGCAGCAGCGCCGCGCCCATATTGGCGTTCTGCCCGCGTGCATCGACTTGCAGTGCATAAGCGCACAGGGCCAGGCCCAGGGACACTGGCATGGCCAGCGACACGTTGATCAACAGCGCCAGGGGTGTCTGCCACCAGTTATCGCGGCGGAAGTGGCCAATGTTGGCGTGCAGGCGCGTCAGCTTGTGATAGAGCGCATTGCGCTTCCAGGTCAGCACGCCGATCACCAACAGCAACGGCAGGAACAGCAGCGGGCGCTGGATCAGGCCGTCGGCCAGTTCTTTGACGCTGGAGGTCCATGGCAGGGTAGTGACCTGTTTTTGCAGGCGCGGGCCGATGCCTTGCAGCCACTCAAGGTCCAGCGGCTTGTTGCTGGGGATCCAGAACATCTGCTCGTCGAGGGTGGTACGCAGGCCGATGGCGGTGCTGACCAGTTGTTTCTGGTTCAGCTGCAAGGTGATGGATTCGTTGAGCAGAGCGCTGAGTTCGCGGTTCAGGCGTTCGAGCAGGTCGCTGCGGGTGGTCGCCAGGTCGAGCAGGGTCTTGCGCAGGGCCGGGGTGACATCCTGGGGCGCCTGGGTGGTCAGCAGCCTGTCGACATAGGCGCTCGGGCTGCTCATCTGCTCGCGTTGCTGGTTGATATCGAACTGGTACAGGCGAATATCGGCGATTTCGTCGGCCAGGCCTTTATCCAGTACCAGATGCGGCAGGGCCTGCTTCTGCTTATAAAGGATCTTGGACAGCAACAGGCTGCCGCGCAGCACGTTGATCTGCTCGTCCAGGGTCTGGTCGCTCTGGGTCAGGGCGTCGAGCTGCTGCTTGGCCTTGAGGTTCTGCTGTGTCAGTTCGTTGAGGCGGTCGGTGCCGCGCAACAGGTAGTCGGAGAGCTTGAGGTTGGCCGCGCTTTCGGTGGCCAGCAGGCTGCTGCCGCCGGATTTTTCTGCTTCCAGGGACAGCTCG
Source organism: Pseudomonas sp. JUb42 (assembly GCF_024807945.1). Lineage (GTDB taxonomy): Bacteria > Pseudomonadota > Gammaproteobacteria > Pseudomonadales > Pseudomonadaceae > Aquipseudomonas. The sequence continues at coordinate 285,956 of NZ_JANUFD010000007.1, forward strand.
GTCACGGTTTTCTGCGACTGCGCCCGGCGCTTGTCGTTGATCAGGGTTTGCAGGTCCTGGATTTCCTGATCCATGCGCGCGGTTTTTTCCGTCAGCAGGTCACGCTGGCTGCCACCCAGGTCCTGTAGCTGGCTGTTGCCGGCCAGCTCTTGACGGCGCAACAGGTTCAGGGCGTTGATCGAGGCCAGTTCGGCATTGAGCAGGTTGCGCTGGTCGGCGTTGAGCAGCTTGCCGTTGTCCTTGCCTGCCTTGAGCAGCATGTTGATCTGCTGGATGCGGTTCTGGTTGGCGCTGATCTCGGCCTGGGCCCGTTCGGGGCGGGTCTGGGCGGTGATGGTCAGGCTGTTGGCGTCATTCAGGGCCTTTTGCAGATCGCTCTGCTGGGCGCCGCGCTGGGCCAGCATCTGTTCGAGCTGCGGCACATCGAGGTTGCCGTAGCGCTGGGCTACCGGCGTGGTCTTGGCCTCCTTGAGCTTGGCCAGTTCACGCTGGTTGTCGGTGGTCTGCTTGGGCGCCTGGCTCAACTGCTGCTTGAGGTCGTTAAGCTTCTGCTCGCTGTCCTGTTGGGCATCCATAAAGCTCAGGGTCTGTTCCAGCACCTGCTGCAAGGCTTTCTGATCGGCGTCGGCCAGCTTGCGGTCAGCGATTTTGTCCAGGCTTTGCTGCACGGTGTCGCGAGACGGAGGGTCGGCCGCAAGCGCGGAGAAGGAGGACAGGCAAAATCCGAACAGCAAGGCCGTGAACAGGGTACGCAAGGACAAGATAGACACCGGTCGAGCTAGGCAAGAAAAGGGAGTGTAGGGGGTGTTGGTGTTTCAGGACAAATACCGAATACCAATCAGTTAGAAGCGAATTCCGTGGGAGCGAATTCATTCGCGAAAGCGGTGTTCCAGGCGATGAAGATGCGGCGAATGTACCGGCCTCTTCGCGAATGAATTCGCTCCCACAGATTTGCTCCCTGGCTCGGCTAGTGTTTGCTGCGTGACAGCGCGGCGTCGCAGACGGGGCGGGATCTCCCACAGAGCTTCCACAGAATTCGTGCCTACCTGCAGTGGTGTGCTTTTTAGAGAAACAACCCGGGGCCCGGGCGGCTTCCTTCGGGGAATCTGACACCGACTTTGAGGATTTTGTTTCCTTCCATGACGGCAACTGTCCAGATCGTGCCGTTCCACTCGATCTGGTCGCCGACCACCGGTTCGCCGCGGTTCTTCTGCACGATGAACTGGCTCAGGGGCTGTTGCGGATCGAGGCCGTCGAGTTTCAGGCCGTACAGGGCCGCGACTGCACCCAGTTGCGCGTCGCCTTCGAGGACGAAATCGCCGAAGAAGCGCAAGTCCAGGCCGCGTTGCGGTGCCTGGCTGAACAGTTTGCCCAGAGCGGGCAGGTCATGCTCATGGCCGATGACGCAGAGCAGGTCGTCGACTTCCAGCACCGTACTACCGGACGGGTGCAACAGTTGCTGGCCACGGAACAGTGCGGCGATCCGCGTGCCTTCGGGCATCTTCAGTTCGCGCAGGGCGGCGCCAATGCACCATTTCTCGGCGCCGAGGCGGTAGACGAACAGCTCCCACTCGCTGGTGACGTGCACTTCCAGGGCCGCGCGGGAAATCGGCGCAGGCTCCGGTGGCACCGTGACTTTCAGCAGCTTGGCCACCCATGGCAGGCTCGTGCCCTGTACCAGCAGCGAGACCAGCACGATAAAGAACGCCAGGTTGAAATACAGCTGCGCATGGGGCAACCCGGCCATCAGCGGGAACACCGCCAGAATGATGGGGACCGCGCCACGCAGGCCGACCCAGGCGATAAAGGCCTTTTCGCGACCATGGAAGGCTTTGAAGGGCAGCAGGCCAGCCAGTACCGACAGCGGCCGCGCCACCAGAATCATCCACAGCGCCAGGCCCAACGCCGGGAGGGCGATGGGCAGCAGGTCATGGGGCGTGACCAGCAGGCCCAGCACCAGGAACATGCCGATCTGCGCCAGCCAGGCCATGCCGTCGAGCATATGCAGGATGCCGTGGCGGCTGCGGATCGGTTGGTTGCCCATCACCAGGCCGCACAGGTACACGGCGAGGAAGCCGCTGCCGTGGATGGCGTTGGTCAGGGCGAACACCGCCAGGCCGCCGGCGATCACCAGAATCGGATACAGGCCGGCCGCCAGATTGATGCGGTTGACCAGTTGCAACATCATCCAGCCGCCGCCCAGGCCGATCACCCCGCCGATACCGAACTCGCGCACCAGATGGCCGAGCAAGCTCCAGTGCAGGCCGGTTTCGCCGCTGGCGAGCATGTCGATCAGGGTGACAGTGAGGAATACGGCCATGGGGTCGTTGCTGCCGGACTCGATCTCCAGGCTGGCGGTGACCCGTTCGTTCAGGCCCTTGCCGCCGAGCAGGGAGAACACCGCAGCGGCGTCCGTGGAGCCAACGATGGCGCCGATCAGCAGACCCTGGATCAGGTTCAAATCGAACAGCCAGGCCGCGACCAGGCCGGTCAGGCCGGTAGTTATCAGCACGCCGACCGTGGCCAGGGATAACGCAGGCCAGAGAGCTACGCGGAAACTCGCCACTCGCGTGCGCAGGCCGCCGTCGAGAAGGATCACGGCAAGTGCGAGGTTGCCCACCAGATAGGCAGTCGGGTAGTTATCAAAGACGATGCCGCCGCCGTCCACGCCCGCAGTCATGCCTACCGCGAGGATGATGACCAGAATCGGGATGCCGAGACGCGAAGACAAGGAGCTAACCAGAATGCTCGCCGCTACCAGCAACGCGCCGATCAGGAACAGGCTGTTGATGGTGGTGGCATCCAAGGGCGGTACTCCATAAACAACGAAAGGGGTTAACGCACACGGATAGACCATGCAGTCAACGTGCCAAGGGATTCTAACCTGTTGAATTGGTTCGCTGTCAAAGCATTGCTAATGATTAATCAGAAGATCGTGCGTCCGATGCCGTTGGAGCGCGGCTTGCCCGCGAATGCCTTGACGCGTTGTGTCTGGATTAATGCATCGCTCAATTCGCGGGCAAGCCTCGCTCCAACGGGATAACGTATTGGATGTACCAGCTTTCTCCCGGCTAAAACCGGTCCTGCATAGAAGATACATAGTTACCGCACCACTTCCCGCTCAATCTGCTCACGTGCATGCCTTTCTCTCTACCAAGGAAAGCCCCATGCATCGCCCTCAAATCGAACCCTCGTTCAGCTTCACCCAAGACATCGCCGACGTGCGTTACATCCGCGATGAGCAGCGCCTCAAACAGATGGCGCGACAGCTCATAGACGACTACCCGGATGTCCACGGTGTGGCCTATGCCGAAGCAGGCAAGTTGCTGCTGCGCCACACTGGCAGGCAACTGGACCCGGAAAAAGTCTATTGGCACCGCTTTCGCAATGCTGCCAACAGCCCGCGGACTTTCACTGGCTGGCAGCATTGCGGCGAGCCGGTGGAGTCCATGACCTTTGTCGAGCTGATGCTGCAGCGCTTTTCTACCCACGATCAGCAGGCCAGCGACGAGCTTTCCCTCTACGGCGGCTTTTACACCGATGGGCCGTTGCACGGTGTGTACGACGAGCGCAACGAAGTGGCGATGCTGCCGCAGCAGATCCTGACGGATTTCTGGGCGCTTGATTTCAGTGTCCTGTTCCGCGCGCGCATAGACAGTTTCTGGGCGACCCACAGCAACAATTTCTGCACCCTGGCCCGCTCGCGATTTCTCGCCGCGGCCGGTCATCAATTGCGCATTGGTGGTCTGACCGTACCCCAGTTCAAGCAACTGACCGGCGCGGTCGTCGGCAAGCTGCAACCGGTCATGACCCTGCATGCACTGCAAGTTACCGTGCATACCGGGCCGGGAATCACCTTGCACAGCTTTGATATTGGCGGTCATGTGTGCAGCGATGGCTTTCGTATCGTTGGCAATGGCTGGCAGGTCGTGTATTTGCCTGGGGACGCCCAGGTGTTCCATATCTTTGCTTCGCAGCGCGAGCTTTATCGCTGGGTGCGTTCGCGCCTGGATTCTGCGGCGGCCCGCAATGCCCTCAAGGCCATGTTTCTGCGCACCGACGCGGCCAGGCAGTTGCATGGCGATGCCTTCGACGAAACCCTGCGGCAGATCCGCAACGCGCCATGGCACGCTGGACAGAACCTGATCAACTCCGCCGACAGAGTCATCACCGGGGATGTGTTCGAACACCTGCGTGACATTGCCCAACAGCAAATGCTCAGCGATGCCCAGATCCTGATGACCTCCAACAGTGATCTGCGCAAGCGCATGTGGATCGGCTACCTGAGTGCCTTCATCAGCGTGTTTGGTGGCTTGGCCCCGCTGGGCTGGCCGGTGGCGCTGACGTTGGTGGGGGCGGGGGTTGCCAATGTCGCGCTGAATGCCGATCAGGCCATCCACGGCAAAAGCGCCCGAGAGCGCAAGGCCGGGTTGATCGGCGCCATCTTCAGTTCGATTTTTTTGGTCTTCAACCTGCCGATACTGATTGGCCTGAGCCGCGCGGCAACAATCGGCAACGCCACCCCGCCTGCCGTGCCTGCGGCTGACAATCTGAGCGAGCTGACGTTTGAATTCAGCTCAGTCAGTGATCTGGCGGGGCTTGAAGGTAACGTCGTGCTGACTGACGAGCCCCTTGAAGCGCTCGGGCATCTGCGCGGCGTACAGCAGTTGGTCAATGGTGAGACCTGGATCAGCCTCGACGACATGCCTTACCGGGTGAGCTACAGCGAGGCTTCGGGTCGCTGGGGCATTGTCGATCCGGATGCGCCGGGTTCCAGTGCGGGCCGCCCGGTGCGGCTCAATCGCCTGGATGAATGGGAGTTGGTGCCAAATCCGGCGGAGTTGGTGGCGGGCACGCCGCCCGGCCAGATCAGGTCGGTCCGCTCGGCCTTCTGGGACGTGTTCATGCAGTTCAATCTGCCGGACGAGACCTTTCAATCGCAACTGGGCCTGGCCCGCCAGGAAGCAGCTATCAACCTGCCCGAGGTCGAACCCGGTGGCCGCATTGGTCGGGACGCGAGTCAGGACGAGATCTATATCGATAGCTGGGGTGATGTGCATCGGGTCTTCAAGACCGCGAGCGGGCGCTACGTGGGAGGGCGTATCAGCCTGTATACGACCGAGGATGCTGCCTTCAACAACTACCTGCGTACCGGGGTGCCTTCAGGTCCGGGGCAGGCCCGGCTGATCGAAGAACTGGCCGACGACCTGCAAGCGGTAGGGCATAACAACAACGCCACTCTGTATCGCGGTGGCAACGGCGCGCGGGGCACCTCCGGCAGCTTTTTCCGCAACAGCGATGTCAGGGCCGGGGACGTGTTGGTCAACACCGATATCAGTTCTTTCAGCGAAAATCCCTACCTGGCACGGGCGTTTTGCAGCAGCCAGGCGGGCCGCAACTCGCCGGACTTTGCCCTGAGTGGTGAGTCGATCACCTTTGACGACACCTCGGTGGTTTTCGAGCTGCCGGAAAAACACTACCTGGGCGCCACGCCCGTTGCGCCGTTCTCCTCGGATCAGGAAGAAGTCGAGTCGATCTTCATGCCCGGGCATTACTTCCTGATTGACGGCATTCAGCAGGTGACGGGTCTCAACTACCGTTTTATCCGGGTGCGCATCACCGAAATCCCGCAGCCCAAGGTCTGGCACAGGCTTTACGACATGCGCACCGGCGAGCCCTTCAGCCGCGAGCAGTACGCGGCAAAACTGGGCGAGGAGGGGCGTGTACTGGTAGAGCGCTTCTTCCCGCTGCAACCGGCTGGCCTGCGCTATTAAAACCAGCTCTCTTGCATGCCCAGGCAGACGTCATCACGGCTTTCGAGAATCGCCAGCTCGTGATGGCAACCGGGGATTTCCCAAGTCAGGAAGTAGCGCGCCGCCTGCAGCTTGCCCTGATAGAAGTCCGTGTCTGCCGGGTTGCCTTTGGCGAGGCCCTGCTCGGCATGAATCGCTTGCTCAAGCCAGCGCCAGCCGATCACGGTATGGCCGAAGACTTTTAGGTACAGCGCCGAGTTGGCCAGGGTCGAGTTGACCTTGCCTTGGCTCAGGTCGCCGAGCAGGCCGAGGGTTACGGCTTGCAGGCGTGCCACCAGTTGTTCCAGTGGCTGGCGCAGGGCATCCAGGCCTGGATAGCCCTGGGCCCGCTTGGCCGTGGTGGCGATCAGACGCAGCAGTTGCTTGAGCCCGGCGCCGCTGTTCTGCGCGAGCTTGCGCCCCAGCAGGTCGAGGGACTGGATGCCGTGGGTGCCTTCATGGATCGGGTTCAGGCGGTTATCGCGGTAGTACTGCTCCACCGGGTATTCCCGGGTGTAGCCGTGACCGGCGAGGATCTGGATCGCCAGCTCATTGGCCTTGAGGCAGAACTCCGACGGCCAGGATTTGACGATGGGCGTCAGCAGGTCCAGCAGTTCGTGGGCCTGCTGGCGCACTTCTTCGGTCTCGCCTGTGGTGGTGTCGTCGAATAGCCGCGCGGCGTATAGCCCAAGGTCAAATGCACCTTCGACATAAGCTTTCTGGGTCAGCAACATGCGCTTGACGTCGGCGTGGCGGATGATCGGCACGGGCGCGCTGTCCGGGCTCTTGCTATCCGGCAGTCGGCCCTGCGGGCGCTCACGGGCGTATTCCAGCGAATACAGGTAACCGGCGTAGCCGAGCATCACCGCGCCCATACCGACGCCGATGCGTGCCTCGTTCATCATCTGGAACATGCAGCTCAGGCCTTGATGCGGCTTGCCCACCAGATAGCCGACACACTCACCGTTATCGCCGAAATTCAACGCAGTAGAGGTAGTGCCACGCCAACCCATCTTGTGAAACAGTCCGGCGAGGATCACGTCATTGCGCGGGCCGAGGCTGCCGTCTTCGTTGACCAGAAACTTGGGCACGATAAACAGCGATATACCCTTCACCCCGGCGGGTGCATCCGGCAGCTTGGCCAGGACCATGTGCACGATGTTTTCCGACAGCGGATGGTCGCCGCCGGAGATAAAGATCTTGTTGCCGCGCAGGCGATAAGTGCCATCCCCGGCCGGTTCGGCGCGGGTACGGATATCCGACAGCGACGAGCCCGCATGGGGTTCGGTCAGGGCCATGGTGCCGAAGAAACGCCCGTCGATCATCGGTTGCAGGAACAGGCGTTTCTGCTCGTCGCTGCCAAAACTCTCGATCAGATTGGCCGCGCCCATGGTCAGGAACGGATAGGCCGTGGTCCCGGCATTAGCCGCTTGGAAATGGGCGAAACAGGCCTGTGACAACAGCGTCGGCAACTGCATGCCGCCGGCCTCGAAGCTGCGCGCGGCGTTGAGAAAGCCCGCTTCGAGAAAGGCATCCACCGCCGGCTTGACCTCGGGGATTAGCACCGCTGCGCCATTCTCATAGCGCGGCTCGTTTTCATCGGCCTTGCGGTTATGCGGCGCGAAATATTTCTCGGCAATGGTGCGGGCCGTGCCGATGGCCGCATCGAAGGTCTCGCGATTGTGTTCGGCGAAACGCTCACGGCGGGTCAAAGACTCGGCGTCCAACACCTCATACAGCTCGAAAGCCAGATTGCGGGAATTGAGCAGCGTCTCGGACATGGCGGCTTACCTTTTGTTGGAATGCATCGAGTCTAGTCAGGTGAATTAACCCTGCACAGCATGATTGATGAGGGTGATGATCGGGCCTTGTGCTGTGTGCAATGAACTCTGTAGGACCGGCTTTAGCCGGGAGAGCGTCCACGCAGCTGCCGACATCCTCCCGGCTAAAGGCGGCCCTGCAAAAAGCCCGTGCAGAAAGAAGCCGCCCATCCATTGATCAAGGCCCGCCGACCACGGCGTATAAGCTGATTAATAAAGAAGTCAGGCAAATAATTGATCAGGAGGAAGATCATGGCCATTTCGACAGCAGGAGAGCTGGATGCTGATTTCGCCGATCGCGGGCGATTGTTATTGGGGCGTGATTGTCGTGAAGCGCAATTGCGCAAAGTCTATGCACTCGAGTCCAATTGCTCGCTCTGCATAGGCAGCATTCAGCTCAAGAATGAAAAGACTCACCGTTTCGCCGCTGCCCGGACAACGCCCGCAGGAGAGCTGGACCGTTCCTTTGCCGATGGTGGTTACTTGCTCGGCGAACCGGCGCAGGTATCGGTCCATCGATTTTCCGGGTTTGCCAGCAATGACCATGGCGAGCTGATGCTGGTGGGCAATGTTGCCGACAAATCCCGGGACGAACTGCTGCGCTGTACAGCCCACGGCCAATGCCTGAATCGCTGGCAATTGACCACCCCCGGCGCCAAATCCAACACCACCCATCCCATGATCACCACAGGACAAGGCGGTTGCCTGTGGATGTGCTCAAGTACCATGCACAACGGCAAATGCGGCGGTGCTTTGTATCGCCGTTTGCCCGGGGGTGAGCGGGACGACGCTTTTGCCGACAATGGCACCCTGGATTTCTGCCTGGATAACACTTACGTGCGTTTCAATGATCTGGCGATCACCGGCGAGCAGGGGCATCTGGTCGTGGCCGCCGATATTCATCCCTGGACGTCTTCCGATTCGAGCCTGACGCTGTGCTGCTTTGACCGCGATAGCGGCGAGGTGGTGTCGGCATTCGGCGCCAATGGCCGGTTTACTTACCCGCCGAGCCATTCGCTGTATCGCCAGCTGTCGATTCAGCGAGTGATCGCCACTCGCCATGGTTTGCTGGTGATCATTCAGTCCTACGACGGTCAGGGCGCTATCTACTCGTGTTTTATTCGGGTGACGGAGCACGGTGAACTGGATGTCGGCTTCAATGCGGGGAAGCCTATCGTCATTGCTGGCGCCTATTCCGATGTGGCGGTGCAGTCGGATGACCGCATTATCGTGCTGGCCAGTAATCTTTACCCCGACAGCGTGGTCAGGCGTTATCTGGTCAATGGCGAAAAGGACTGCAGCTTTGGCAATCGCGGCGAAGTGTTGCTGGGGCAACCGGGGGAGCGCTTTTACGCCCTGGCGGTGCAGGCGGACGACAAGATTCTGGTCAGTGGGGTAGGGCGCAGCAGTGTGCTGTACCGGCTTCAGGGCTGACATAAAAACGGGGAAGAGCCTGAGCGTCTTCCCCGTTGTTCGTAGCAGGACGACCCTTAACCGATGGTCATCAGGCTGGCATTGCCACCCGCCGCTGCGGTGTTGACGCTCAGGGCGCGTTCAATGACCAGACGTTCCAGGGCAATGTTGCTCTCGCCGTGGGACAGGCCGTTGACGCCGACGATAGCACCGGCGCGTTGGGCAATCTGTTCGCAGACCGAGCGCAACTGATCCGAGTCGCCGTGATGCAGCACGGCGTCGAACACCACCTCGTCCTTGGTCCAGTCGGCCACACGCTGAATGCGCGCCTGCACTTCTTTGGGCAGGCGGGCAGCCAGGGTGCGACTCAGTTCGCCTTCCGGCCACACGGCGGTGCTACCTACAGCCAATACCGCTGCCAGTTGCGCCAGCAAATCGGTTTCATCGTCGGCCAGGCAGAGTACGTGCTCACGCGGCAGGATCGCATAGCTGTTGCGCTCGCCGGTCGGACCGGTGAGCAGGCGGGTGATACCGCTTTGCGACTGGGTGGCGAAGCTGATGCACAGGGCTTTGAGCTCGCTGAGGCTCTGGCTCTCGGCCCAGGTCTGCAGGGCGGCCAATGGCTTGCTCATGGCGTCGCGCAGGCGCACGTCCGGCGTGCTCAGGGCATCGCCACGGGCGAACGATTGCTCGATGGCATCGCTCGGACGAGTCGATAGCAGGCGATACAGGTACAGCGGGCCACCGGCTTTCGGACCGGTGCCCGACAGGCCTTCACCACCAAAGGGTTGCACCCCGACCACGGCGCCGACGATGTTGCGGTTGACATAGACGTTACCGGCGTTGACGTTGTCGATCACCTTGGCGATGGTCTCGTCGATGCGGGTGTGTACGCCCAGGGTCAAGCCGTAGCCGGAGGCATTGATCTGGCCGATCAGGGCGTCCAGTTCCTTGCGCTTGTAGCGCACAACGTGCAGCACCGGGCCGAAAATTTCCCGTTGCAGCTCGTCGAAGCTCTCCAGTTCGATCAGGGTTGGCATCACGTAGGTGCCGCGCTTGATTTCTTCGCTGTCGGCAATCGCCATCTGATAGACCGTGCGGCCTTTGTCGCGCATGGCCTGAATGTGCTTCTCGATGCCTGCCTTGGCTTCGGCGTCGATCACCGGGCCGATGTCCACGGACAGGCGCTCGGGGTTGCCCAGGCGCGACTCGGCCATGGCGCCCTTGAGCATTTCGATCACGCGGTCGGCTGAATCTTCCTGCAGGCACAGCACGCGCAGGGCCGAGCAACGTTGACCGGCGCTGTCGAAGGCCGAGGATACGACGTCTATGACAACCTGTTCGGTGAGGGCCGAGGAGTCGACAATCATTGCGTTCTGGCCGCCGGTTTCGGCGATCAGCGGGATTGGCCGACCCTGGGTGTCAAGGCGGCCGGCAATGTTGCGTTGCAGCAGGCGAGCGACTTCGGTGGAACCGGTGAACATTACGCCTTTGACCCGATCGTCACCGACCAGACGGGCGCCGACGGTTTCACCGCGGCCCGGCAGCAGTTGCACCACGCCTTCCGGAATACCGGCTTCGAGCAGGATGCGTACCGCTTGCGCAGCAATCAGCGGCGTTTGTTCGGCAGGCTTGGCCAGGACCGGGTTACCGGCGGCCAGGGCTGCGGCGACCTGGCCACTGAAAATTGCCAGCGGGAAGTTCCACGGGCTGATGCAGACCACCGGGCCCAGTGGGCGGTGGGCGTCGTTGCTGAAGTCGTTGCGTGCCTGCACCGCGTAGTAGCGCAGGAAGTCCACGGCTTCGCGCACTTCGGCGATGGCGTTGGCGTAGGTCTTGCCGGCTTCACGGGCCAGCAGGCCCATCAGTGGCTGGATCTCGGCTTCCATCAGGTCGGCGGCGCGCTCAAGGATGGTTGCACGTTCGGCCGGCGGCGTGGCTTGCCAGATCGGCCCGGCATTAAGGGCGCTCTGGATGGCAGTATCGACGTCGTCCAGATTGGCTTCTTGAACATGGCCGACTACATCGCGCAGGTCAGACGGGTTGAGCACCGGGGCAGCAGTACCTTCGCTGGCGTTGCCGCCGAGCATCGGGCCGGCTTTCCAGTCGGTGTGGGCAGTGGCCAGAAGGGCCGAGGACAACGATGCCAGGCGGTGTTCGTTGGCCATGTCGATGCCGCTGGAGTTGGCGCGGTCCGGGCCGTAGAGGTCGCGCGGCAGCGGAATGCGCGGGTGCGGCAGGCCGAAACCGCCTTCCTGGGTGGCCATGTGCTCGATGCTGCTGACCGGATCGGCCACCAGTTCCTGAATCGAGATGGACTGGTCGGCAATGCGGTTGACGAACGAGGTGTTGGCGCCGTTTTCCAGCAGGCGGCGAACCAGGTAGGCCAGCAGGGTTTCGTGGGTGCCGACCGGTGCGTACACGCGGCACGGACGGTTCAGCTTGCCTTCGGATACCTTGCCTACAACCTGCTCGTACAGCGGCTCGCCCATGCCGTGGAGGCACTGGAATTCGTACTGGCCGGGGTAATAGTTCTGACCGGCAATATGGTAGATGGCCGACAAGGTATGGGCGTTGTGGGTGGCGAACTGCGGGTAGATGACTTCCGGCACCGACAGCAGTTTGCGTGCACAGGCGATGTAGGAAACGTCGGTGTACACCTTGCGGGTATAGACCGGATAGCCTTCCAGGCCTTCTACCTGGGCGCGCTTGATCTCGCTGTCCCAGTACGCGCCTTTGACCAGGCGGATCATCAGGCGATGACGGCTGCGGCGCGCCAGGTCGATCACGTAGTCGATCACATAAGGGCAACGCTTCTGGTAGGCCTGGATCACGAAGCCGATGCCGTTCCAGCCGCTCAGTTGCGGTTCGAAGCACAGGCGCTCGAGCAGGTCGAGGGACAGCTCCAGGCGGTCAGCCTCTTCGGCGTCGATGTTCAGGCCGATGTCATATTGCTTGGCCAGCAGGGTCAGGGACAGCAGGCGCGGGTACAGCTCGTCCATGACGCGCTCGTACTGGGCGCGGCTGTAACGCGGGTGCAGGGCTGACAGCTTGATGGAGATGCCCGGACCTTCGTAGATGCCGCGACCGTGGGAGGCCTTGCCGATGGAGTGGATGGCCTGCTCGTAGGACGCCAGGTATTTCTGCGCGTCGTGTTCGGTCAGGGCGGCTTCACCGAGCATGTCGTAGGAATAGCGGAAGCCCTTGGCTTCGAAACGGCTGGCGTTGGCCAGGGCTTCGCCGATGGTCTCTCCGGTGACGAACTGCTCGCCCATCAAGCGCATGGCCATGTCCACACCCTTGCGGATCATGGGCTCGCCGCTCTTGCCGATGATGCGGCTCAGGGACGAGGTCAGGCCGGTTTCGTTGTGGGTCGAGACCAGCTTGCCGGTTAGCAACAGGCCCCAGGTCGCAGCATTGACGAACAGCGACGGGCTGTTGCCCAGGTGCGGCTGCCAGTTGCCGGTGCTGATCTTGTCGCGGATCAGGGCGTCGCGGGTGCCTTTGTCCGGGATGCGCAGCAGCGCCTCAGCGAGGCACATCAGGGCCACACCTTCCTGGGACGACAGGGAAAATTCCTGCAACAGGCCCTGCACGATACCGGCGCGGCCGCCAGCGCTCTTCTGATTACGCAGTTTTTCTGCAATGGATGCGGCCAGCTTATAAGTGGCATCAGCCATAGGTGCCGGCAGGCGGGCCTGCTCAAGCAGCATCGGCACCACTTCCGGCTCGGGGCGACGGTAGGCGGCAGTAATGGCGGCGCGCAATACCGATTGCGGCAGGATGCTCTCGGCGAAATCGAGGAAGCACTGGTGAACGGCATCGACCGGTGCGTCGGCCAGGTCATCGCTGTCCTTGCCGCCTGAACCGTTGAGCTCCGACAGGGTTGCACCCGCTTCCAGCTTCTCCAGGTAATTGAAGATCGCCTGCTTGATCAGCCAGTGCGGCGTGCGATCAATGGAGTGAGCGGCCGCTTTCAAGCGTTCGCGTGTCGGGTCGTCGAGCTTTACACCCAGCGTGGTGGTCGCCATGTCTTGTCCTCAATGTCGGCCACTGTGGGTGTGGCTTCGGCTTTGCCCAAGATTAGCGGCGCATTTGTCGGGGTGCAACCGGGTGCAACCTGTTTTTGACAGTTTAATTTCATGCGGATAACCCGAGAGAAATCATGGGTGGCCCTCGGCGCACAAAGCTAGTGCTTTTTATTCTGAAAAAATGGCCTGTTGCTCCGAAAGGGAGCAAGAAAGACCTTGCAGTGATTTATTTGTGGAGTAGGTGCAACTTATCCTCATGAAGGGGTTGCACCTTGTTTGTTTTGTTGAATAGGATGCCCCCCTTCAGTGCATGCAGGATCTGAAGCGTTCATTGGCTGTTGTTTTCCCAAGGAAAAATCAGTCGCGTCGCCGGTGGCACAGACCCCGGCGCTCTATAAAAACAAGCCAAGGCAGAATCAATGAGTGTCAGCAACCCTACCTTGATCACCTTTGTGATCTACATTGCCGCCATGGTCCTGATCGGACTCATGGCTTATCGCTCGACCAATAACCTTTCCGATTACATCCTCGGCGGACGCAGCCTGGGCAGCGTAGTCACGGCCCTGTCGGCTGGTGCTTCGGACATGAGTGGCTGGCTGTTGATGGGCCTTCCGGGCGCCATCTACATGTCGGGTCTGTCGGAAAGCTGGATCGCCATCGGCCTGATCGCCGGTGCTTACCTCAACTGGCTGTTCGTTGCCGGTCGCCTGCGGGTACAGACCGAGCACAACGGCGATGCGCTGACCCTGCCGGACTACTTCTCCAGCCGTTTCGAGGACACCAGCGGTGTGCTGCGAATCATCTCGGCCGTGGTTATTCTGGTGTTCTTCACCATTTATTGCGCCTCGGGCATCGTCGCCGGTGCACGCCTGTTCGAAAGCACCTTCGGCATGTCCTATGAAACCGCGCTGTGGGCCGGTGCTGCGGCAACCATCGCCTACACCTTCGTCGGTGGTTTCCTGGCCGTGAGCTGGACAGATACCGTGCAGGCCACGCTGATGATCTTCGCGCTGATTCTTACGCCGATCATCGTGCTGCTGGCCACCGGCGGCATCGACACCACCTTCCTGGCCATCGAAGCCAAGGACCCGAACAACTTCGACATGCTGCGCAACACCAGCTTCATCGGCATCATCTCGTTGCTGGGCTGGGGACTGGGTTATTTCGGCCAGCCGCATATCCTGGCGCGCTTCATGGCGGCGGATTCGGTCAAGTCGATTGCCAGTGCCCGTCGTATCTCCATGACCTGGATGATCCTGTGCCTGGGCGGCACCGTGGCCGTGGGCTTCTTTGGCATCGCCTACTTCTCGGCGCATCCTGAGGTGGCCGGTCCGGTGACGCAAAACCACGAACGCGTGTTTATCGAACTGGCCAAGCTGCTGTTCAATCCGTGGATTGCCGGTGTGTTGCTGTCGGCGATTCTCGCGGCGGTGATGAGCACCCTGAGCTGCCAGTTGCTGGTGTGCTCCAGCGCCCTGACCGAAGACTTCTACAAGACCTTCTTGCGTAAAAATGCCTCGCAGAAGGAGCTGGTCTGGGTCGGTCGCGCCATGGTGCTGTTGGTTGCGCTGATCGCCATCGCCCTGGCGGCCAACCCGGAAAACCGCGTGCTGGGCCTGGTCAGCTACGCCTGGGCCGGTTTCGGCGCGGCGTTCGGGCCGGTGGTGCTGATTTCGGTGTTGTGGAAAGGCATGACCCGTAACGGCGCTCTGGCCGGTGTACTGGTCGGCGCGTTCACAGTGATCGTGTGGAAGCAGCTGAACCTGCTGGGTCTGTACGAAATCATTCCGGGCTTTATCTTCGCCAGCATCGCCATCGTGGTGTTCAGCCTGATCGGCAAGGCGCCCTCGGCAGCCATGCAGGCGCGTTTTGCAGCGGCGGAGAAAGAGTTCAAAAACGCCTGACGCTGTTGGAGCGAGGCTTGCCCGCGAAGAGATGTGCACGGTCTGTCAGATAGACCTTATCGCGCCCTTCGCGGGCAAGCCTCGCTCCCACAGTTTGTTTATTTATTGTGATCAATATCCAGATTATAGAAGGTGGCCTTGCCGCCTTCGCTGGTGTAACCAGTGTTGTCCTGGGTATACACCCCCGCCTTGAAGTACAGCGGCTTGTCACGCCAGGTGGCGCTGATCGGGCTGCTCCAGTTCATGTTCCGCGCGCTGACACTGAGTTCGCCGCCTGGGCTCAAGTGGATGATGTACTTGAACGGCTCGTTCATCGGCACGCCTTCGGCAATCAGGATGATCCGGCTTTTCTTGTCGTCGAAGCGATTGCGCACCTTGGCCACGATATCGCCGGCCCCGGTCGCGTCCTTGAATTGATACTCCACTTTCAATAACGGTTCGGTGCTGTTGTAGGCATGGATCTGGCCGATGACGATGCGTCCGGATGAGGGCACCTGGTTGACTGCTACCGTTGCGTTGAGGAAGTTGTCGGCATCGGGGTACAGCCAGTTGTGCAACTCACCGTTGGACCAGGTTTCGCGAAGCTCGCTGCGCGGGTAGATAGCGTTGGCAGTGCGCGAGCCGGTCACCGGCGCCCAGAACCAGATGACGTCCGAGCCTGAGTGGAAGTATTTGCCATCGTAACCCTTCATCAGCTGCGAGGTTTCGACAGTGGCAGGTGGTGAACCGACGGGGATGCTCAGATTCCACGAAGCCATATCAATCATTTGAGTGCCTTATAAACTGTCTCATTGCCAGCAGAAGCGTCTGGCTCAACCCTTTGCGGGGCACTCCTTATACGTTTCAGCAAGCGGTCTGTTAACGTCGAACCGTCGAACGGATGGCGTCAAAGTGCCGCCATTTTTGGCAGAAGCAGCGTACGCAAGGCCTGCACAGGCATACCGTTAGTCGGTTAGCTTGAGGTTTAAAGGTGGCTATTCGCTAGCTGACTACAGTTTCCCGTAGAGCGGTCTAGAGTGACATTCACTCGGATGAGGGGCCTGAGAGCGGCTGCGTTAAACAATCCATATAGAGAAGCGGCATGGAATGCGTGCAACCCAAGGCAGTTGAAGGCTGCTCGGTTTTATTAGTCGTGGACGACTACCCGGAAAATCTGGTGACGATGCGTGCGGTCCTGCAACGCCAGGACTGGTGCATCATCACGGCCAGTTCTGGCGTTGAGGCATTGGGCGTGCTTCTGGAGAAGGACGTCGATCTGGTGCTGCTCGATGTGCAAATGCCCGGCATGGACGGCTTCGAGGTCGCTCGCCTGATGCGCGGCAGTCAGCGAACGCGGCTGACGCCGATCATCTTCCTGACCGCCAACGAGCAATCCCAGGACGCGGTGCATAAGGGCTATGCCAGCGGTGCCATCGATTACCTGTTCAAGCCTTTCGACCCCGCAGTGCTCAGGCCCAAGGTCACGGCGCTGCTTGAACAACAGAACAACCAGCGCGCGTTGCGACGCCTCAGTCAGGAGCTGGAACAGGCCCGGGCCTTCAATGCGTCGGTGCTGGACAATATCGACGAAGGCATCCTGGTCGTCAGTGAGAAGGGCATCATCACCTTCGCCAACCCGGCGATCTGCCGTTTGCTCAAGGGCACTGTGGAAAGTCTGTGTGGCACGGAGCTGATCGATTACCTCGTCGAGCCCAATGTGCCGGATTGGAATGATTCGGGGTTCTATCGCTATTACCGTAGCGCCGATACCTATCGTGTGCACGATGCCATCCTGCGTACCCAGGGCGGCTGCCAGTTGCCTGTGGCAATGTCCTGCGCGCCGCTGCCTCTCGAGCAGAAGGCCATGGTGCTGAGCATTCTCGATATGTCGGTGGTGCGCGACCTCTATCGCCAGCTCGAACATCAGGCCGTGACCGACTCCCTGACCGGCCTGCTCAATCGTCGCGGTTTCTACCAGACCGTCGAAAGCATGCTGCTGCGCAACGACCACGTCGGCAAATACCTGGTGGTGCTCTACCTCGATCTGGATGGGTTCAAACGGATTAATGACTCCTTCGGGCATGACGCCGGGGATCAGGTGCTGCTGTGGGTTGCCGGGCAACTGCGCGACTGTCTGCGCCCCTACGACGTGCTGGCGCGTATGGGGGGCGATGAATTCACTGTAGTGATCGATGGCCTCAATTACCCCGAACAGGCAGCCAAAGTGGCCGAGAAGCTGATCGAACGTGTCTCCGGGCGCCGGCAGTTCGATGGCGTGGAAGTCAGCCTTGGTGTCAGCATCGGCATCGCTACTTATCCCGATTGCGGTTCCAATCTCGATGGCCTGCTGCGCGCTGCCGATGTCGCCATGTACGAAGCCAAGCGCGCCGGACGCCAGCAATACCGTTTCTATGATCAGGAAATGAACGGCCGCGCCCGCTCGCGGCTGATGCTCGAAGAGAGCGTACGCACGGCCATCGACGGCAAAGACTTCTCCATGGTCTATCAACCCCAGGTGTATATCGCCGACGGGCGTCTGCGCGGCTTCGAGGCGTTGTTGCGCTGGCAGCACCCGAGTGCCGGGGATGTGCCGCCGGGGTTGTTCATTCCGTTGCTGGAAGAGACGCGGCTAATCAACAAGCTCGGTGGCTGGATCTTCGAGCAGGGCGCCACCCAGCGGCAGATCTGGGGCGAAGTGTTTCCGGATGATCTGGTGGTCAGCATCAGCGTCAGTGCCACTCAGTTCAGCATGCCCAACCTTGCCTCGGAATTGCAGCGAGCAGTCAATCGCTGCGGCCTCAAGCCGGGTCAGCTGGAGGTGGAAATCACCGAAAGCTCGCTGGTGCAGAACCTGGTCCACAGCCGCAAGCAACTGCAGATGCTGCATGAGATCGGCGTGCGGGTGGCGCTGGACGACTTTGGCATCGGCGAATGCTCCTTGGCGCATCTGCGCAATCTGGAACTGGACACCCTCAAACTCGACCGCCACTTTATCGCCGGCATGCTCGACTCAACGCGGGACAGGGTCGTGGCCCACAGCATCATCGAACTGTGCCGCAACCTGGATGTACTGGTGATTGCCGAGGGTGTGGAAACCTACGAGCAATATCAGTGGCTGGCCGATAACGGTTGTGAGCTGATCCAGGGCTTCCTTGTGGCGCACCCGATGGTGGCCGATGACGCGGCGCGGTTTCCCCAGCCGTTCAACTGGGCGGGGCTTAAGCACCATTGAGTGAGCCGCATAGTGCGGTTTTGTGGGACCGGCTTTAGCCGGGAAGGGGCCGGTACATCCGCTCAATTTTCTGTGCCAGAAATACCGCTTTCCCGGCTAAAGCCGGTCCCACAGATTATGTTTCCCGTTAGAGGACCTGTTGCTCAAAAATTGATCATTAGCCCATGTAACGTACTCTGCGCATCGCTCATGTCGTTCACATACACCTTCACCTCGATCCCCGGCTTGCCGGGCACTTCGCCGATATAGCAATCGGTTCGCCCCTGGCTGCAATAGAGATAGGCGTGAGCGCCCCGCAGGCCTTCGCGGTCGGCGAGGGTGCGGATGTCCTTGAGGGTGGTTTTGCTGTCGATACCGACCTGGTCCAGCTCCAGATAACCCGAGAATGGCTTGGCCGGTGTGTCCCCGGCGTCGAGCACGGCTGAACCGCTGGCGTTCAAGTGCAGATAGACCCAGGTGATGGGCTGGTCCTCGCGTTTGTCCGCCGGGTTGAAGTCGTGAATATGGGGCCATTCGGATTGCACGGTAATACCCAGCGCGTCCCAGATTTGGGTGCCGTTGTAGCCTTTGCGCGAGTTTGGCCCGAGCACGTCCAGGGCACGTTGCAGCGTATCTCCCGATTTGAGGGTTTGCCCGGCTACTGTGAAGCCATTGGCAAAGCGCGGGTCGCCGAATTCATCGACGCCGCTGCGGCGGATCAGCACTTGCGGCTCGGCGCCATAGGGGGCGCTACGGGCCTGGCTGCGGGCTTTCTCGCGGTCTGCGTCGCCCCAGCGATTGAGCTGGTCGCCGGACCATTGCAGGGCCCGGTCTACCTTCTCGCTGAGCCCGCCGTAAGCCAGGCTGCAGACCAGTAGCAGGGCGCTGGCGAGCATGGCTTTGCTCATGGCGCATGCCGTCGCACTGGCCGTTTCTGTACACTGGTCTCTTTCCATGATCTGTCCCGCGACTCCATGACCGCTCTCGTTCTCAAATACCTGCAAGCCTATCCCCATGACTTGCAGGATCAGGTCCGCCACCTGATTGCCCAAGGCAAGCTGGGCGACTACCTACAGCAACGCTATGCCGAGCGCCACGACGTGCAGAGCGACAAGGCTCTCTACGCCTACGCCCTGGCATTGAAGCAGGAGCATCTGCGTAACGCGCCGAACATCGACAAGGTGCTGTTCGACAATCGTCTGGATCTGACCCATCGCGCCCTCGGTCTGCATTCGACCATCTCCCGGGTGCAGGGCGGCAGGCTCAAGTCCAAGAAGGAAATCCGCGTCGCCTCGCTGTTCAAGGAAGCCGCGCCGCAATTCCTGAAGATGATCGTGGTGCATGAACTGGCGCACTTCAAGGAATCCGATCACAACAAGGCGTTCTACCAGTTGTGCGAACACATGCAGCCAGGTTATCACCAACTGGAATTCGATCTGCGGGTCTACCTGACCTGGCGTGACCTCAAGGGACAAGACGATGGACGTCAGTAAAACCAAAAGCAGTTTTTACCGCCGCCTCTACGTGGCCTACCTGATCGACAGCCAGTTGGCCAGCAGCGTTCCGGCGCTGACCGAGGTCACCGGTATGCCACGCCGCACGGCTCAAGACACCATCGCCGCCCTGGCCGACCTGGATATCGAATGTGTCTTCGAGCAGGAAGAGGGCGCGCGCAATCACGCCGGGCGTTATCGCATTCTGGATTGGGGCGCCATCGACCGGGACTGGATCACCTTGCATCTTGCCCGGATCAAAACGGTGCTGGGCTACCCCTGAACGCACCGATGTGAATGTGTCACTCCAGATCGCGACGCATGCCGATATGGGGAATTTCGTCTTCCAGGTAGACCTCGCCCACGGGGTTAAAGCCGTAGCGGCTGTAGTAGCCCTGTAGATGCGCCTGGGCCGACAGATAGATCGGTTGATCGGGCCATTTTTTCTCGGCCTGTTCCAGCGCCTGGGTCATCAACTGATGGCCCATACCCTTGCTGCGCACTGAGGGCGCTGTTACCACGCGGCCAATGGTGACATCGCCGTCCTGCTGAATTGGGTCGATAAGACGCAAATACGCGACCAGTTGATCATCCTGCCAGGCCATCAGGTGGCAGGTGTCGCCTGACAGATCCAGGCCATCGACGTCCTGATACCAGCACTGTTGCTCGACGACAAAGACTTCCGAGCGCAGCTTCAGGATGGCGTAGAGCTGCTCCTTGCTCAGATCGGTATGGTGTTTGCAGATCCATTTGATTGACATGTCGCTGACTCGCAGAGGAGAACCTGAACGCGATACTAAACGTATCTGCACGCTTCCCCAACAAACGCTGATACGAGGGAAAATGCAACGCTTGGGATCGCGGTTTTTCTTGATGTACTGCACAAAGGTCACAGTGTTATGAGTTGTGCAATGTCTGTAATGCGTCTTCAATAGAGGCTGATCGCCATGATTGTGGCGAGAACAATCAGGCGCTCGTCAGTTGTATGCCGGGCTCAGGCCCGCCTAAGGATCTCGCGCATGTCCCGTTCGCTTCGTGCCATGGGGTTTTTGGCCGCACTGCTGGTCATGCAGCCGACCTCTGCGGAGGTGCTGCGGCTGGCAGGTGATGCATGGGCACCCTATGCCGATACTTCGCTGGTCAACGGCGGGTTGGCAACGGATTTGATCCGTACGGCTCTGGCACGGGCCGGCTACACCACAGAATATGATCAGGTGCCTTGGGCCAGGGGGCTGCTGGGCTTGAGCGACGGGCGTTATGACGTCCTGATCGATACCTGGTACAGCGAAGAGCGCACCCACATCGGCCTGTTTTCCAAGCCGTTTCTGGTCAACCGCCTGGGTTTTCTCAAGCGCAAGGATTCATCCATCAGCTTTTCCCGGCTGTCCGATCTATACCCTTATCCCGTCGCTACCGTGCGCGGTTACGCCTACTCGCCCGAGTTCGACAACAACCCGAGCATGAAGAAAGTGCCCGTGGCCAGCTTCTCCATGGCCTTGCGCATGCTGGCGGCCGGGCGGGTGCAACTGGCCGTTGAAGACGAGTTCGCCGCACGCTTTGCGCTGTCCCGCGAGTCAGCCGAAGTGCGTGACTCCATCGACTTTCTCACCGTGCCGCTGAGCGAGAACAACCTGCATATCCTGGTCAGCTTCAAGAATCCCCACCATACCGAGATTGTCGCCAAATTCGATCGCGAGATCGAAGCGATGAAGGCCGATGGCACTTATGAGCGGTTGTTCAAGTTGCATGATTTGTAGGACACGGCAGATGCTTTGCGGGGGCTATTTTGGGGCGATGGCAGCCGAGCAGCTGTCTAGCTTGCGAGCGCTTCGCACTCGATCGCCAGCAAGCCGGCTCCCACAAACTGCTCCTACGGCTCTTGCAGCTTCAGGCTGTTGCTGCCTCATGCTCCTTGATCAGATGCGCCGCCAGGGTCCGCAGCGGCCCTAGCTGACGGCAGATCAATGCCAGCTGGGTCTGCACCAGACGCTGATTTTCATCCATCTCGTCGGGCATCTGCTCAAGCTCGGTGGCCAGGGCCTCTTCGCTGTCGCTCTGGATTGCCACGGGTTGCTTGTCGGCCAGGCTCTGAGCGATCTCGTTGATGCTTTCTGCCAGTTTGACCCCGGCGCCGTCGATGACGTGCTCGCGCATCTCGGCGGGCAGTTCGGTGCCGCGGTGCGCGCCGAGGCCTGACAGGTAGCTGAGCAGGGTGTGGGACAGCACCAGGAAGCGGAAACCGATATCGGCCTCCTTACGGAAATGCCCCGGCTCCATCAGCATATTGGCCAGGGTGGTCGACAGCGCCGCGTCGGCGTTGTGGGCGTTGCGCCGGGCCAGGCGGTAGGCCAGGTCGTCGCTCTTGCCCGCAGCGTACTGCTGCATGATCTGGCGCAGGTAGATGCTGTTGCAGGTCAGGGTGTTGGCCAGCACCTTGTTCAGGCGCCGACCCTGCCAGTCCGGCAGGAACAGGAATACTGCAAGGCCCGCAATCAGGCTGCCCAGCAGGGTGTCGAACAGCCGTGGCAGGAACAGCCCGTAACTGTCGCCTACCTGATTGAAGCAGAACAGGATCATCACTGTGATCGCCGCCGTGGACAGGGTGTAGCGCGTGGTGCGGTTGACGAAGAACACCACCCCGGCCAGTACCGCACACATCGATTGCAGCAATGGGCTGCTGACCAGATCAAACAGCGCCCAGCCGACCGTCAGGCCGATGGCCGTACCAATGATCCGCTGGCCCAGCTTGCGCCGCGTGGCGCCGTAGCTCGGCTGGCAGACGAACACTGTGGTGAGGATGATCCAGTAGCCCTGTGACGGGTGGATCAAATGCACCATGGCGTAACCCACGCAGACCGCCAGGGGCAGGCGCAGGGCGTGACGGAACACCAGGGAGGTCGGCGTCAGTTGCAGGCGCAGGCGGTTCCAGATGTCCTTGAGGTTCTGTGGCGAGCGATCCAGCAGGCTGCTATCGGTGGCATCGGCCAGGGCGTCCGGGTTACTGGCATCGCGCAGCAGTCGGTCGAGGGTGCTGAGGTTGCTGGTCAGGGCGCGCAATGAACGCAGCAGGCCGCGCCAAGCGGGGTTGCTCTGGATGCGCAGGTGTTCCAGGGACGCATGCAGGTCTTCCATGGCGTCGGCAAAACTGTCGTCGTAGACGAACGGCTGGCGCAACTGGATCGACTCCGACAATGCCTTGCACGCCGAGCCCTGCTGACGCAGCAGGCGCTGGCAGCGGAACAGCACGTCGCTGTGGAAAAACGCTTCGGCCAGGGAGTTGTAGGGGTAGTGCGAAGAACTGGCGCGCTCGTGAATGTCCTGAGCGAGGAAGTACAGCTTCAGATAACGGCTGACCTTGGAGCCGGGGCGGTTGCTGCCGACCCGGTGCAGGATGATTTCCTTGGTCGCGTTCAGGGCGGCGACTACCCGGCCATTCTGCTTGGCCAGCTCCAGGCGCCGGGCTTCGACGTCGAGGGTGCGGATCGGTTCGAACAGCGAGGACTTGAGCTTGAGATATTGCCCCAGCTCACGGAATAGCCGGGCCAGGGCCTGTTGCACCGGCTGGTTGGAAAACAGCACCTGCCACAGCACCGAGAGCAGGCCATACCAGGCCGCGCCCGCCACCAGCAGCATGGGTTCGTGCCAAAAGTCAGTGACTTCGCCGCCGCGCTGGTCGACGCCGATCATGGTGTAGACCGACAGGATCAGGGTGCCGTAGGCAATCGCGCCGTAACGCTCGCCCAAGGCGCCGAGCATGATCAGGCAGAAGGTCGCCACCGCCAGGGCGACGATGAACAGCCACGGATACGGGAACAGCAGCTCCACCGACAGCGCCGCGACGCTGAAGCACACCAGGGTCACCGCCAGAGCATTGAGCCGGCCTTGCCAGTTATCGTCAGTCTCAGCCAGGGCGCTGGCGATAATCCCCAGAAACAGCGGGATCAGCAGTCCCATCTCATCCTGATACCAACACAGCGCCATGCTGCCGGTCAGGGCGATAAATACCCGCACGCTGTAACTAAATTTGTCCAGCGCCCACAGGCGGCGGAAGGTTTGACGCAGGGAGGTCGATGCCATAGAGGAACAAAGCAGCCTTGTACGCAATTAATCGATTTCGCTGAACGAATATGTACAGCCCGGAAGGCGGGCTGTACATCGGTTAGGCAAAATTTATTCCAGCGAACAACAGAAATTTAATGTGAGAGCGAGGCTTGCCCGCGAAATAGCCGCTGCGGTGTGTCAGACGTACCTAAATATTGTTCTTCGCGGGCGAGCCTCGCTCCCACAGAAGATGGCGCTCCGCCCGTCAGACGTACTGCGCCGCCGCATAGGCCGACGCCCAGGCCCACTGGAAGTTGAAGCCGCCCAGGTGGCCGCTGACATCCAGCACCTCGCCGATAAAATACAGCCCCGGTGACTTCAGCGACTCCATGGTCTTGGACGACACTTCGCGGGTGTCGATCCCGCCCAGGGTCACTTCGGCGGTGCGATAGCCCTCGGTGCCGGCCGGGACCACTTGCCAGCACGCCAGGCGATTGGCGATATCGGCAAGTTCTGCGTGGGTGTACTGCTTCATCGGCCTGGACACGAACCAGTGCTCGGCAATCAGGGTGGCCATCTTCTTGGTGAAGATCTCGCCCAGCAGGGTTTTCAGCTCGCTGTTGGGCCGCTCGCTCTGTTGCTCGGCCAGCCACTGGGCGGCGTCATGGTCGGGCAACAGGTTGATTTCCACGGCATCGCCGGGGTGCCAGAACGAAGAAATCTGCAGAATCGCCGGGCCGCTCAGGCCCCGGTGAGTGAACAGGATGTTTTCGCGAAAGCTCATGTCATTGCAGCTGACCAGGCAATCCACCGAAGTACCGGACAGCTCGCCGCACAATTCCTTTAGCTGATCGGTGATGGTGAAAGGCACCAGCCCCGCGCGGGTTGGCAGCAGGGCATGACCGAACTGCTTGCCCACCTGATAGCCGAAGCCGGTGGCGCCCAGGGTCGGGATCGACAGGCCGCCGGTGGCGATGACCAGAGAGGTGCAATCGAGAGTGCCGAGGGTGGTATTCAGCGAGTAACCGGTTTCGGTTTTTTCGATCTGCTGCACCGAGGTATCCATATGCAGGCTGGCACCGGCCTTCTGACATTCGTCGAGGAGCATTTCCAGAATGTCGCTGGACTTGTTATCGCAGAACAGCTGGCCGAGCTTTTTCTCGTGGTACGGCACGCCATGCTTGCCGACCATCTCGATGAAATCCCACTGGGTATAACGGGCCAGGGCGGACTTGCAGAAGTGCGGGTTCTGCGAGAGGAAATTGCCCGGCTCGGTGTACATATTGGTGAAATTGCAGCGCCCGCCGCCAGACATGAGGATCTTCTTGCCGGGCTTGTTGGCGTGATCGATCAACATCACCTTGCGCCCGCGATTGGCGGCGGTCAGGGCACACATCAAACCGGCGGCACCGGCGCCGATGATCACTACGTCAGTAACGGGCACTGCTGTTTCCTCGGGTATCTGGGATGACGCATTCGCGAATAAATTCGCTCCCACAGGAGCTTGAATATGACCTGTGGGAGCGAATTCATTCGCGAAGCTTTTGAATTACAAAATGCGCACGCGCAACGACTTGCCCTTGATTTTGCCGTTGTTCAAACGCTCCAGCGCCTGTTTGGCGACGCTGCGTTCGACTGCGACATAGGCCTGGAAGTCGAAAATGGCGATCTTGCCGACCTGGGCGCCGGGGATGCCGGCATCACCGGTGAGGGCGCCGAGGATGTCGCCGGGGCGCAGCTTGTCCTTGCGCCCGGAACCGATGCACAGAGTGCTCATGGTCGGCAGCAGCGGGCCACCGCCAGCGTTTTTCAGGTCGTCCAGTTGCTTCCATTGCAGGGCGGCTTTCTGGATTTCTTCGATGGCGCGGGCACGCTGGCTTTCCGACGGGGCGACCAGGCTGATGGCAATCCCGGTCTCACCGGCACGACCGGTACGGCCGACGCGGTGAATGTGCATTTCCGAATCACGGGCCAGCTCGACGTTGATCACCATGTCCAACGCGTCGATGTCCAGACCGCGCGCGGCGACGTCAGTGGCGACCAGTACCGAGGTACTGCGGTTGGCAAACATTGCCAACACCTGGTCACGATCGCGCTGCTCCAGGTCGCCGTGCAGGCCGACGGCAGAGATGCCCTTGGCGGTCAGGTGATCGACCACTTCCTGGCACTGCTGTTTGGTGAAACAGAACGCCACGCAGGATTGCGGACGGAAATGCGCGAGCACCTTCACGACTGCGTCCATGCGGTCTTCGGGAGAAATCTCGTAGAAAATCTGCTCGATCTGGCTGTCGGCATGCAGCGCCTCGACCTTGACCGTCTGCGGGTCGCGCATGAACTTGGACGACAACTGCTTGATGCCCACCGGGTAAGTGGCGGAGAACAGCAGGGTCTGCCGCTTGGCCGGGGTCTGGCTGATGATGTCGGCGATGGCGTCGTAGAAGCCCATGTCGAGCATGCGGTCGGCTTCGTCGAGGATCAGGGTATTCAGGCCGTCGAGGACCAGCGAGCCCTTGCGCAGGTGCTGCTGGATACGACCGGGCGTGCCGACGATGATGTGCGCGCCGTGTTCCAGGGAACCGATTTGCGGGCCAAACGGCACGCCGCCACACAGGGTCAGGACCTTGATGTTGTCCTCGGAACGGGCCAGGCGACGGATTTCCTTGGCCACCTGGTCAGCCAGTTCACGGGTCGGACACAACACCAGCGCCTGACAGCCGAAATACCGTGGATTGATCGGGTTCAGCAGGCCGATACCGAACGCAGCGGTCTTGCCGCTACCGGTTTTAGCCTGGGCGATCAGGTCCATGCCCTTGAGAATCACCGGCAGGCTCTGCGCCTGAATCGGCGTCATCTCGGCATAACCAAGGGACTCCAGGTTAGCCAGCATGGCGGCGGACAGGGGCAAAGTATTGAAAGCGGTGTTGGTCACGGTCTGAACCTGCAAAACAAAATGTTGCGCAGTGTATCAGGTCGCAAAGCCATCAGGCTGGCTCCCGCCGGGTGGACGTATTTCTGGGGGGCACGTATGCCAGATTGCGAAGCGGATGTCAGGGTGTAATGGGGTTTGGTGGGAGCCGGCTTGCTGGCGATGGCGTCGTGTCAGTCGTTGACGCCATTGCGAGTGCTTCGCACTCGATCGCCACCAAGGCGGCTCCCACCGGCCCTGCTGTTAATGCTCAACATCCGTCGGCTGCCGCGCAGGCTGGGTCGCTTCCTTGGCGGTGGTCTTGGATGGTAGTTGCAGGAAGATCCCGGCTGCGAACATCGCCAGTACGCCCACCGAGAGGAAGGTCAGCTGGAAGGCGCCCAGAACGCTGCTGACTTCGCCGGTCGCGACCTGGTCGGTAAAGCCGCCGAGCAGGGCGGCGGCACAAGCTACGCCGAAGCTCAGGGAGAGTTGCGCGACCACCGACAGCAGGCTGTTGCCGCTGGCGGCGCTGGCGTCGTCGAGGTCGATCAGGGTGACGGTGTTCATCGCCGTGAACTGCAGAGAGTTGACCGCGCCCAGGCAGGCCAGCAGGGCCAGCAAGGCCCAGTACGGCGTGTCGGCGCCGACCAGTGCCACGCTCGCCAGCAGGATGCCCAGCAGCAAGGTGTTGCCGGTCAGGATGATGCGGTAGCCCAGGCGCTCGATCAGCCAGCGGGCCAGGGACTTGGCGATCATTGCCGAAGCCGCCAGAGGCAGCATGCTCATCCCCGCTTCAGCAGGCGAATAACCCATGCCCACTTGCAGCAGCAAGGGTACGAGGAACGGCAGGGCGCCGCTGCCCAGGCGGGCGAACAGGTTGCCGAGGATGCCCACCGCAAAGGTGCGCGTACGGAACAGTGACGGTGAAAACAGCGGCGCGGCGGTATGCCCGGCGCGCAGCCAGTAGGCCGCCAGACAGCCCATGCCGCCGAACAGCAGCAGGACCACCCGCAGGTGCGACAGATGCAACTCACCCAGACCTTCCAGGGCGATGGTGATCAGCACCATTGCCGCGCCGAACAGGACGAAGCCGACGCCGTCAAAGCGGGTCCGTCCGCCGCCCTGCAAGTCCGGAATGAAGCGCTTGATCGCGTAGCAGCCCGCCAGGCCCACGGGGATATTGATCAGGAAGATCCAGTGCCAGCTCAGGTACTGCACCATCCAGCCACCCAACGTCGGGCCGAGCAACGGGCCGAGCAGGCCGGGCACGGTGATGAAGCCCATGATCCGCACCAGTTCCGAACGCGGGTAGGCACGCAGCACGATCAGGCGCCCGATAGGTAGCATCAACGCACCACCGAGGCCTTGAATCACTCGGGCACCGACCAGCAGGTTCAGCGACCAGGACAGGGCACACAGCAGCGAGCCGAAGCTGAACAGCAGCACGGCGCTGAAGAAGATCTGCTTGATGCCGAAGCGATCCGCCAGCCAGCCCGATGCCGGGATCAGCAGGGCGATGGTCAGCATGTAGGCGATGATCACCGACTGCATGCGCAGCGGATCTTCGGACAGCGAATGGGCCATGGACGGCAGCGCGGTATTGAGGATCGTGCCGTCCAGGCTTTGCATGAAGAAAGCGATGGCGACCACCCAGGGCAGCCAGCGCAGGGTTTGGGCATCCAGAATCGGCGTGGTGGTGGGCATGTGGGGCAGGGGTCCTTTGATTATTCTTTGAGATGAATCTTGTGGAGGCAAATTATGGGGGCAGTCCTGTTGGCGCGGTTTGAGAGCGCGAATCGTGGGAGCGAATTCATTCGCGAAAGCTGTCGTTCAGGCAACAGATGAGCGTCGAATGTACTGGCCTCTTCGCGAATAAATTCGCTCCCACAGAATCTGTCTCCACAGAGTGCCCCAATAAATCCCCCAATCCTGTACTACAAGGTCAAAGTCAGGCGGCTGATCAGCGCCCCCGGCAGATGATTGGAATCGGTCTGGCGCTGGCTATAGGTACTGGCCGAGAGCAGGAGTTCCCGCTCTGCGGTCAATTCTTCAAGTGCGCTGCCCAGCAGGCTGTATACGCTGTCATCGAAACGCATGGTGCTGACCGGTGCCTGGATCTTGCCGTCCTCCACCCAAAAAGTGGCAAAGCGGGTCATGCCGGTCAGGCGCGCGGCCGGTTGGTCGGAGTAGTTCAGATACCAGAGGTTGCTGATATACAGGCCGGTGCCGAGCTTGTGCAGAATGTCCTCGAGCGCCAGAGTCCCCGGCGCCATGCTCAAGGCACTGGGCGACTCGCCCCAACCGGCGCCGTTGGCTTGCAGGTTGTACTCGGCGGCGCTGCGGGAGCCGACCAGTTGTTCCCTGGCCACGCCGCCTGCGATCAGCGACAGATCCCGACGCGGATAACCTTCGCCGGAGAACGCCGGCGACAGCGAACCAATGACCTGCTCATCGATGCTCACCAACGGGCTGAGCTGCACGTCGCCGTTGTACAGGCGCTGCAACGGGCTGCTTTTGCTGGCCAGGTCCTGGGCCGAGAAGCCGCCCCAGCAGAGCATGCTCATGACTTCTTCCAGCGCCGCCGGGGCCAGATAGGCGCGGTATTGGCCGGGAGCCAGGGTGCGCAGGGGCTGGCCGAGAAACTCCAGTTGCTCGCGCGCCAGTTGCAGGCGTCGGGCGAAGGCGTCGTCATCCCAGGTATGTCCGGCGTAATTGGCTTTAACCGCCTGGCCGTTGGTGTGAAACAGGCTCCAGTCGAAATTGAAGCTATTGGCCTGATGCCAGCCCAGCGCGCCCCAGGAACTGGCAAAGCCGCGATACAGCGGCCCGGCGGCGTAGAAACCGACCAGATCCAGACCCGCAGCCAGACTGTCGATGCGCTCGACCACATGGGTGGCGTCCGGCAGCGGCTGGCTCTGTACCTGGCTGCTGAACCAGTCCTGGGTATTGGGCAGCAGATACGGATCGCGAGGCAGCAGGATCAGGGTTTCGCGCAACTGCTGCAACGCGTCGTGCAAGCGCTGACGATCCACCTCGGTGTCGCCCGCGAGGGTCAGTTGCAGGTCGGCATGGCGGCCGTCGTCGATCAGCTTGAAACTCAGGCTGGCCTGTTGCACCCGCCCGGCCTGGCGCACCTTGGCGTGGTTGAAGCGGATGAAGTCCGAGACCTCGGCGCTGTAGGCCAGGGTGAATTGTTCCGTGCCGGTCAGCGCGCCCTTGAGCGTCGCGACCAGATCTTCAAACTGCTGTTGATGGGACATCAGGCATCCCCTCCAAATACATCGACCGAAGAGAATACGCAGGCTGGCGACGCATGCCCGACCCGCACCACCTGGTTGGGTTCGCCCTTGCCGCAGTTGGGCGTGCCCAACACCTTGAAGGTGGTGGCGTCGCCCACGGCGCTGAGGTTGCGCCAGAACTGCGCGGAAATGCCCCGGTAGTTGGGGTTCTTGACCACGCCCTTGAGTTCACCGTTCTCGATCAACTGGCCCCACTCGCAGCCGAACTGGAATTTGTTGCGCGCATCGTCGATGGACCATGAGCGGTTGGTCGACATCAGGATGCCGCGCTCGATGCCGCCGATCAGCTGTTCCATCGTCTTGTCGCCGGGCTCGATATTGAGGTTGGCCATGCGATCGATGGGCGGGCGGTTCCAGCTGCAGGCGCGGCTGTTGGCTACGCCCGGCAGCCCGGCGCGGAACTGCGACAGTGCGCCACCCAACGGCCGCTCCAGCAGGCCGTCGCGGATCAGAAACTGCTTGCTGGCGGCAGTGCCGTCATCGTCGAAGGCATAACTGGCGAGTTGCTCGGGAATCTCCGGGTCGAAGGTCACGTTGAGCAGACTGGAGCCGTATTGCAGATGGCCGAAGTCGCTGGCTTTGACGAAGCTGGTGCCGGCGTAATTGCGCTCGTCGCCGAGGATACGGTCCAGTTCCAGCGGGTGGCCGATGGATTCATGGATCTGCAAAGTCATCTGGTCCGGCAGCAACAGCAGGTCGCGCGGACCCTGTGGCGTATTGGGCGCCATGATCAGTTGCAGCGCCTGATCGGCGACTTTGGCCGCCGCGCCGATCAGTCCGCACTGGGCGATGACTTCGGCGCCGCCCTGCTGACCAAAGTTTTCCCGACCCAGGCTGCGGCTCTGGCTGTCCTGGCCGTCGTAGGCGGTGACGCTCATGCCGGGGAAAACAAAGCGTTGGGCCTGACGAATCTCGGCGCCTGCGCTATTCAGGTAGATCTGCTCGACGTTTTCCAGGCCCAGGCTGACCTGCCAGTTCACCAGTCGTGAGTCGGCGGGCACGGCGGCTGATTCCTGCGCAAGCAACGCGTAGCAATCGCTCAGGGACGGGAACAGCAGGTGCTGATTGGGCGACAGGTAGTCGGCTTGGGCGGTCGACACCGCTTGTTCACTCAGGTCGAGCAACGCATGGGGCGCCAGACGCCGGGCCTGCTCTTCTGCCTGCTCCAAAGCCGCCTGCAAACCGCGCAGGGAAACGTCATTGGTGGCGGCGTAGGCTTCCACGCCATTGAGGCGCACGGTGAGCATCGCGCCTTCGTCGCTGCTCAGGTGCGGCGGCTCGGCGACGTTCTTGCGCACCGAAAGGTGTTGGCTGGTCTGTTTGACGTAACGCAGGGAGAAGAACTGGGCTCGGCTGCGCAGGGCGGCAAACCGCTGCTTGAGCTGGGCGGAGAGATCGAACATGCAGGGCAGCTCCGATTTTGGAGTGAAGTTACGCAAGTCCTGACGTTGCGAAATCCCTGTGGGAGCGGATTCATCCGCGAAGAGGCCCGCACATCGATAAATTATCGTCGCCTGGAATGCCGCCTTCGCGAATGAATTCGCTCCCACCAGAATGACCATGAGCAGGCATTTAGCGTTGAAACAATGCGTCTAGAGTAGGCCTCTGGAGAGCGAGCATCAAGCGATGCACGTATGTAGGACCGGCTTTAGCCGGGAGGTCGCAAGGGCTGGCGATAGAGGTGTATCGACCGTGCCGACACCTCCCGGCAAAAGGCGGTCCTACAAGGTTCCTATTTAATCTCCCGCACAGGCTTGCCCCGCACCGGCCGTTCTCCGGCAACGAAATACGCCGCCGTGCTGCGCGGCAGCGGTTTGCGGCCACGGATCTTGTCGGCGATTTTCTCGGCGATCATGATCGTTGGCGCATTGAGGTTGCCGGTGGTGATGATCGGCATGATCGAGGCATCGACCACGCGCAGACCCTGCATGCCATGCACGCGGCCTTCGCCGTCGACCACAGCCATATCGTCGGTGCCCATCTTGCACGAGCAGGACGGGTGGAACGCGGTCTCGGCGTGTTCGCGGACAAACTTGTCGAGTTGCTCGTCGGTCTGCACCTCGATGCCGGGGCTGATCTCGCGGCCACGGTACGGGTCCAGCGCTGGCTGCTGCATGATCTCCCGGGTCAGGCGGATGCCGTCGCGGAACTCCTGCCAGTCCTGTTCGGTGGCCATGTAATTGAACAGGATGCTCGGGTACTCGCGCGGATCCTTGGATTTGATCTGCACCCGGCCACGGCTGGGCGAGCGCATCGAGCCGACGTGGGCCTGAAAGCCGTGCTCTTTCACGCCGTTGCTGCCGTTGTAATTAATCGCCACGGGCAGGAAGTGGTACTGAATATTCGGCCATTCGAATTCCGCACGGGAGCGGATAAAACCACCGGCCTCGAACTGGTTGCTGGCGCCAATGCCCTTGCCGAGGAACATCCATTTCGCGCCAATGGGTGGCTGGTTCCACCACAGCAACGACGGATACAGCGACACTGGCTGGGTGCAGGCGTATTGCAGGTACATTTCCAAGTGATCCTGCAGGTTCTGGCCGACCCCCGGCAGGTCATGAACCACGGGAATGTCGAGCTTCTTCAGCACTTGCGCCGGGCCGACGCCGGAGCGTTGCAGCACTTGTGGCGAGGCGATGGCGCCGCTGCATAGCAGTACTTCCTTGCGTGCGCGGGCCTCGGTCGGGGTATTGCTGTCGCCGACCAGATACGTCACGCCGATGGCACGCTTGCCTTCGAAGAGGATGCGATCGGTCAGGGCGTGGGTGACGATGGTCAGGGTCGTGCGTTTCTTCGCTTCGTCCAGGTAACCGCGCGCAGTACTGGCGCGACGGCCTTGCGGGGTCACGGTGCGGTCCATCGGGCCAAAGCCTTCCTGCTGATAACCGTTGAGGTCGTCGGTACGCGGGTAACCGGCTTGAACGCCTGCTTCGACCATGGCATGGAACAGCGGATTATTGCCGGCCTTGGGCGTGGTCACACTGACCGGACCGTCGCCGCCGTGGTAATCGTTGGGGCCGATATCGCGGGTTTCCGCCTTGCGGAAATACGGCAGGCAGTCGAGATAGGTCCAGTCTTCCAGGCCCGGCAACTTGGCCCAGCCGTCGTAGTCCATGGCGTTGCCACGGATGTAACACATGCCGTTGATCAGCGACGAGCCACCCAGGCCCTTGCCGCGACCGCACTCCATGCGGCGGTTGTTCATGTGCGGCTCGGGGTCGGTCTCGTAGGCCCAGTTATAGCGGCGGCCCTGTAGCGGAAAGGCCAGGGCGGCGGGCATCTGGGTACGGAAATCAAACCGATAGTCCGGGCCGCCTGCTTCCAGCAGCAGCACGGTGACGCCCGGGTCTTCGGTGAGACGGGCTGCCAGGGTGTTACCGGCCGAACCTGCGCCGATGATGATGTAGTCGTATTCCAAGAGATATCTCCATGGGGAGCTGCAAGCTGCAAGGAAAAGCAGTTCGCGTGTTGCTGCGGTCGATGAGCGGTAGTTCAAGCTGCGTTTGATCTGGCTTGCCGCTTGAAGCTTGTCGCTTGGAGCTTGGAGCTGCTTAAAAGACCGAGACGTACTCGCCCAACTCAACCTGCACCGACTTGATCCGGGTGAACTGCGCCAGCGAGCTGATGCCGTTCTCACGGCCCACGCCCGATTGTTTGTAGCCGCCGACCGGCATCTTGGCGTCGGACTCGCCCCAGGCGTTGATCCAGCAAATACCGGCTTCGAGCTGATGAATCACGCGGTGCGCGCGGTTCAGGTCGCGGGTGACGATACCGGCGGCCAGGCCGAACTCGGTGTCGTTGGCGCGGCGGATCACTTCTTCTTCGGTTTCGTAGCTGAGGATGCTCATCACCGGACCGAAGATTTCTTCGCGCACGATGGTCATGTCATCGGTGCAGTCGGTGAACACGGTCGGTGCGACGAAGGCGCCCTTGCCCAGTTCGCCTTCGCTCAGGCGTTCGCCGCCGCACAGTACGCGGGCGCCTTCTGCCTTGCCCTTGGCGATGTAGCCGAGCACGCTTTCCATATGGGCGAAGCTGACCAGCGGGCCGAAGTTGGTGTTTTCATCCTGCGGGTTGCCGACGCGTACGCGTTTGACGCGCTCGACGATCTTGGCTTCGAACGCGGCTTTCATCGAGCTGGGCACGAACACGCGAGTGCCGTTGGTGCAGACCTGACCGGAGCTGTAGAAGTTGGCCATCATCGCGGTGTCGGCGGCGCGGTCCAGATCGGCGTCGTCGAAAATGATCAGCGGCGACTTGCCGCCCAGTTCCATGGTCACGTCCTTGAGCGACGAGCTCGAGGCGCTGGCCATGACTTTCTTGCCGGTGTCGGTGCCGCCGGTGAAAGAGATTTTCTCGATGCGCGGGTGCTCGGTCAGCCAGGTGCCGACTTCGCGACCGCTGCCGGTCAGGACGTTGAACACGCCATTGGGCACGCCCGCAGCGGTGTAGATTTCTGCCAGCTTGAGGGTGGTCAGGGACGTCACTTCGCTGGGCTTGAAGATCATCGCGTTACCGGCAGCCAGGGCCGGGGCGGATTTCCACAGGGCGATCTGGATCGGGTAGTTCCAGGCGCCGATACCGGCGACGACGCCCAGGGGCTCGCGACGGGTGTAGATGAACGATGTGGTGCGCAGGGGGATCTGCTCGCCTTCGATGGCGGGCACCAGGCCAGCGTAGTATTCCAGTACGTCGGCACCGGTGACGATATCGACATAGCGGGTTTCCGACACGGCCTTGCCGGTGTCGAGGGTTTCCAGGTCGGCCAGTTCGTCGTTGCGCTCGCGAAGGATCTCAACGGCACGACGCAGGATGCGCGAACGCTCCATGGCGGTCATGGCGGCCCAGATCTTCTGGCCCTTTTCCGCGCTTTCCACGGCACGCTCCACGTCGGCCTGGCTGGCGCGCTGTACCTCCGCGAGGACTTCACCGTTGGCCGGGTTGATGGCTTCGAAGGTCGTGCCACTGGTGGCATCGACGTAGGCGCCATCGATGTAGAGTTTTTGCAGTTCGAAACGGGCCATAGAGTCCTCGCGAGATTCGTTGAGTTGCCGGGCGTGTCAGCGCATCAGTGCAGCGCCTTGGCCAGTTGGAAATCCATATATTCGTAAGCAATCTGCTGCGCCTGCTCGGTGTCGAAGGCATCCCCCGACAGCGCGCCGCGCAGCCATAATCCGTCGATCAATGCCGCCAGCCCCCGGGCCGAGGTGCGCGCCTGTTCCAGCGGCAGCACGCGGCGGAACTGGCAGCACAGGTTGGAATACAGGCGGTGATCGTTGATCCGCTGCAACCGGTGCAATGTCGGGTGGTGCATGCTGGAAGCCCAGAAGGCCAGCCAGGTTTTCATCGCCGGGCCGTTGACCTGGCTGGCATCGAAGTTGCCCTCGATGATCACTTGCAGATGCGACCTGGGGTTGTCATCGCGCAACGCCAGGCGGCGCAGGGTGACGCCCTCACTCAGGGCGCGCATCAGGTAACTCATGGTCGCCGCGATCAGGCCGTTCTTGTCCTGAAAGTAGTGGCTGATAATGCCGTTGGAGACCCCCGCCAACCGTGCGATCAAGGCAATGCTGGCATCGCCCATGCCCACCTGGTCCACCGCGCTGAGCGTGGCCTGGATCAACTGCTGGCGACGGATGGGTTGCATTCCGACCTTGGGCATAACGGTGTTTCTCCTTGTGTCCGGAGTCATTGCCTGGCCATTCAAGGCATTGGCCAGTCTAGGGTTTTTTTATTGAACGCTCAATCAACAAAAAACCATGGACGTGACAAAAAGCAGTTAACTGCGGTTTATCCGGTCAGCATCCGGCTGACGTCTGGTGTTACGTGTTGTTCTATGTAAGCGAGCTTTGAGAGGTAAATTGTGGGAGCGAATTCATTCGCGAAGGCGTTGTATCAGGCGATATAAATGCATCGAATGTACAGGCCTCTTCGCGAATGAATTCGCTCCCACAGAACTCGCTCCCCTCTGAATTCGGTCCTACATGATCAACCGTGATTCTTGCCCAGCAACGCGTGATACAGCTCGGTGTCGCCGAGGATGCCAACCACTTGATTGCCCTCTTGCAGCACCAGCTTGTTGCCGGTCTGGTAGCGAATCTGCAACGCTTCACGCATGCCGATATTGGAGTGCACGACGGTTGGACGACGGTCCAGGCCTTCTACCGCCTGGCCCGGTGTCCAGCTTTGCAGGTCGAACTGGGTCGCGCCCTGGCGTGCGCCCTGGATGGTGTTGCCATCCTTGAGGCTCAGCCACGAATCGCCGCCCGGATCCAGGCACAGCTCGCCGTTGACGCGGGTGCAGTTATCCACGGTGCGCATCAGGCTGCGGCCGCACAGTACGTTGAGCGGGTTGGTGTGGGCGACGAACGTACGCACGTACTCGTCGGCCGGGTTGAGGACGATTTCTTCCGGCACGCTGTACTGGATGATCCGGCCGTCTTTCATGATGGCGATACGGCTGCCCAGCTTGAGGGCTTCGTCCAGGTCGTGGCTCACGAAAACAATGGTCTTGCTCAGCTTGGCTTGCAGGTCCAGCAGCTCGTCCTGCAGACCCTGGCGGATCAGCGGGTCGAGGGCCGAAAACGGTTCGTCCATCAGCAGGATGTCGGCATCCATCGCCAGGGCGCGGGCCAGGCCGACGCGCTGCTGCATGCCGCCGGACAGCTCGTCCGGCTTCTTGTTGCGCCATTGGGTCAGGCCAACCAGTTCCAGCTTCTCGTCCACCAGCTTGCGCTGTTCTTTTTCCGGACGACCCTGCATTTCCAGGCCGAAGCTGATGTTCTCGCGAACGGTCAGCCAAGGCATCAGGGCGAACTTCTGGAACACCATGGCGATGCGCTTGGTACGCATCAGTTTCAGTTCTGCCGGGGTGCAGTGGGCGATGTCGATCTGCGCGCCTTCATGCTCGACGAACAGCTTGCCACGGCTGACGGTGTTGAGGCCGTTGATGCAGCGCAGCAGGCTGGACTTGCCCGAACCGGACAGGCCCATCAGCACGCAGATTTCGCCTTTCTCGACTTCCAGCGTGGCTTTTTCCACGCCGACGATCTGGCCGATCTGTTTCAGGATCTGCTCGCGGGTCTTGCCCTGGTCCAGCAGTTTCAGTGCTTCGCGTGGATCCTTGGAAAAGATCACATCGACGTTGTCGAATTTGATGATGCTCATGCGTCAGACCTCACCTTTGCGTCAGGTTGCTTGCAGATTCGGTCGAGCATGATTGCCAGCAATACGATCGCCAGGCCGGCTTCGAAGCCCAGGGCGATATCAGCGGTGTTCAATGCGTTGACCACGGGTTTGCCCAGACCGTCAGCGCCTACCAGTGCCGCAATAACCACCATCGACAGCGACAGCATGATGCATTGGGTGATACCGGCAGCGATGCTCGGCATGGCGTACGGCAGCTCGATGCGGGTCAGCAACTGGCGGCGCGAGGAGCCAAAGGCTTTACCGGCGTCGAGCAGTTCATGGGGCACATCGCGGATGCCCAGGTAGGTCAGGCGGATCGGCGCGGCGATGGCGAACACCACCGTGGAGATCAGGCCGGGTACCACACCCAGACCGAACAGGGTCAGGGTCGGGATCAGGTAAACGAAGGTAGGAACGGTCTGCATCAGGTCGAGGACCGGACGCATCGCCGTGTAGAACATCGGCTTGTGTGCGGCGACGATGCCCAATGGCACGCCGATCACTACACAGACCAGGGTCGCGAACAGCACTTGGGCCAGGGTCTCCATGGTTTCTTGCCAGTACCCCAGGTTGAGGATCAGCAGAAACGAAATGACGACAAAGGCGGTCAGGCCCCACTTGCGTTGAATGTAATGAGCCAGCAGTGCGATCAAGCCAATCAATACCAGCGGATTGAACCAGGTCAGGGCAAACGTCAGGCCGTGGATCATCGCTTCCAGGGTGGAGGCGATTGCGTCGAAGTAGTTGGCGCCGTGCCGCGTCAACCATTCGACGAAGGCGGCGATGTACTGCCCCAGGGGGAGTTTGTGATCAGTCAGCATGGTATCGATTGTCCACATACGGGAGAAAATTAGGACTGCAGGCGGGCGCACCCGCCTGTCATCCGGATTACTTCAGTTTGGCTTCGACAGCCTCCAGACCAGGCTTGCCGTCGATGGTGGTAACGCCGGCCAGCCAGGTTTTCAGCGTGTTCGGGTTCTGCTTGAGCCAGGCTTTGGCGGCAGCTTCAGGCTTCATCTTGTCGTCCAGGATGTTGCCCATCAGCGAGCTTTCCATGTCGACGTTGAATTCCAGGTTTTTCAACAGTTGACCGACGTTGCTGCATTCGGTGGTGTAACCCTTGCGGGTGTTGGTCGCCACGGTCGCGGCGCCAAAATCGGCCCCGAAGAAGTCATCGCCGCCAGTCAGGTATTGAATCTTGAAGCGCTTGTTCATCGGGTGTGGTGCCCAGCCGAGGAAGACCACGTCGGTGTCGCGTTTGGAGGCGCGATCAACCTGGGACAGCATGCCCGCTTCGCTGGACTCGACGACCTTGAAGCCGGCGTCTTTGAGGCCGAAGGCGTTCTTGTCGATCATGCTCTGGATCAGGCGGTTGCCGTCGTTGCCCGGCTCGATGCCGTAGATCTTGCCGTCCAGTTCCTTCTTGAACTTGGCGATATCGGCAAAGTCATGCAGGCCTTTGTCGTACAGCGCCTGTGGCACTGCGAGGGTGTATTTGGCGCCCGTCAGGTTGGTACGCACGGTTTCCACGGTGCCGGCATCACGGTAAGCCTTGATGTCGTTTTCCATGGTCGGCATCCAGTTCCCCAGGAACACGTCCATGTTCTTGCCGTCGGCGAGGGACTTGTAGGTCACCGGCACGGAAATCATGGTGGTCTTGGTTTTGTAGCCGAGCGATTCAAGGACCACGCTGGTCACTGCGGTAGTGGCCGTGATGTCAGTCCAGCCGACATCGGAAAAGTTAACGGTGCTGCACTGCGCCGGTTCGGCGGCCTGTGCCAGGACTGGCAGGCTGAGGGCTACGGCCAGCAGCAGTGATTGGGAACCTTTCATGGGTGGTGGACTCCTGTGGTGTTTTCTTCTCGTCATCAGCGCAGATGGCTGTGGCGGTTCTAGGTGTGGCAGCTAAGTGGCGACACTTTTTCACGACAGCTCTATCACTGCGCCGGCGATCGAGTCGGACCGATCATGTAACAGGGAAAATCAAACGCCTACAGGGGGGGTCGTAACCAGTACACAGGGGGTCGTATCCAGTGTTGGTGACGTCGCTTACAGATTTTTTCTCCGGGGCAAGGCTGGTTTTCCAGCGCCTTTGAGTCGAAAAGCGGCCCCCGCCTGTCGTAAACCGCTATGGCTTGACGCTCCCTGTCACGGGCGACGTTGCTGGGCATGAGTGAGTCGGTGTGAGACGTTGTGACGCAGGGCAAAAGCCCGATGATGCGGCCATTCCGACGGACGCGAGGCTCAGCGTAGCAGCTCCGTCGCCGGCTGCTTTGCGCGCCGGGAGTTCCGACCACAGAGGTTCATCAGCAATGGCTATCAGCGTTTTCGACCTGTTCAAGATCGGCATCGGCCCCTCCAGCTCGCACACCGTTGGACCCATGCGCGCCGCCGCGCTGTTCGTCCAGGGCCTGCGTGACAGCGGGCGACTGGCATCGGTACGACGGATCGAAGTGCGCCTGTATGGTTCGCTGTCGGCCACCGGCGTCGGTCACGGCAGCGACAGCGCAGTGATCATGGGCCTGATGGGGGAGTGGCCGGATGCCATCGACCCATCGCAGATCGGCCTGCGCATCGCCACCCTGCGTGAAACCGACACCTTGCTGCTCGACAACCGCCTGCCGATTCCTTTTGTCTGGCAGCGCGACATGTTGCTGCTCGACGAGAACCTGCCATTCCACCCCAACGCCATGACCCTGATTGCCGAAGGCGAGGGCGGTGAAGTGCATCGCGACACTTATTACTCGGTGGGCGGCGGTTTCGTCGTCGATGAAGCCCAGGCCGCCAGCGGTGTACTGGACATGGACACCACCGTGCTGCCTTACGACTTCTCCAGCGCCGAAGAGCTCCTGCGCCTGTGCCAGCAACATGGCCTGCGCGTGTCGGAACTGATGATGGCCAACGAGAAGGTGTGGCGTAGCGAAGATGAAATTCGCAGCGGCCTGATGAAGCTCTGGCATGCGATGCAGGATTGCGTCGAGCAAGGCCTCAAGCATGAAGGCATTTTGCCCGGTGGCCTAAACGTCCGTCGCCGTGCCGCCAAGCTGCACCGCAGCCTGCAGGAACTGAACAAACCCAACGTGATCGGCTCGACCCTCAGTGCCATGGAGTGGGTCAACCTGTTCGCCCTGGCGGTCAACGAAGAAAACGCCGCCGGCGGGCGCATGGTCACCGCGCCAACCAATGGCGCGGCCGGGATTATCCCGGCAGTGCTGCATTACTTCGTCAAATTCAGCGATGAAGTCAGCGAAGCCAATGTGGTCGACTACTTCCTCGCTGCGGCGGCGGTGGGCATCCTGTGCAAGAAGAACGCGTCCATCTCCGGTGCCGAAGTCGGCTGCCAGGGTGAAGTCGGTTCGGCTTGCGCCATGGCGGCAGCCGGTTTGGCCGATATCCTCGGTGCGACCCCTGAGCAACTGTGTAACGCTGCGGAAATTGGTCTGGAACACAACTTGGGCCTGACCTGCGACCCGGTCGGTGGTCTGGTGCAGGTGCCGTGCATCGAGCGTAACGCCATCGCCGCAGTCAAGGCGATCAACGCCGCGCAGATGGCCCTGCGCGGCGACGGCCAGCACTTTATCTCCCTGGACCGTGTGATCCGCACCATGCGCGATACCGGCGCCGACATGCACGATAAGTACAAAGAGACATCACGGGGTGGCTTGGCGGTCAGTGCGGTGGAGTGCTGATCGTTTGTAGATAAATTCAGTGGGAGCGAATTCATTCGCGAAGAGGCCAGTGCATTCGACGCTAATCTGTTGCCTGAACTTGCGCCTTCGCGAATGAATTCGCTCCCACAATTCGCGACCACAAGTTGAGCGCTCCGTCTTCGAACACCGTTGTATCCGCCCGCCACCTTTTGGCGCGCTTTACGTAATGTCACAGTGAAATCAGCGGTCTCGCCTGACGCCGCTCGTCACCCGTGAAGTGCAGTGACACTCCCTTTCGAGTCGCTGCCCGGCGCGTCACCCGAGTGCTACCGAAGTGCTCACCCCACAAGCATTTACACGGCTTGTAAATCCCATAGGTCGCTAATGATTGCATCTGGTCGCAGCTGACTAGACGCATCGCGACGTCGTTTTCAGGGTTTATTGAATGCACATTCAAGTTTAGGCACGACAATTGCGATGCATTGTGTAAAGCCCTGTTACGAGAAGGGCAATAAAACAAGAGCCCAGCCTGGGGCCTACAACCGCTTTGTGTGAGGAGATACGTGATGACTTCGTTCAATGCAGGGGCTCAACAGCCTCAGAACCGCGCACCACAATCCATCGGCTTCCTGCTGCTGGATAACTTCACGCTGATCTCCCTCGCATCGGCGGTCGAACCTCTGCGTATGGCCAACCAGTTGTCGGGCCGTGAGCTGTATCGCTGGACCACCCTGAGCGTGGACGGCGGGCAAGTCTGGGCCAGCGACGGCCTGCAGATCACCCCTGACGCCTCGATGCACAAGGCGCCGGCTCTGGACACCGTGATCGTCTGTGGCGGTGTCGGCATTCAGCGCACTGTTACCCGCGAACACGTCAGCTGGCTGCAAAGCCAGGCGCGTCAGTCCCGTCGTCTGGGTGCCGTGTGCACCGGTAGTTGGGCGCTGGCCTGTGCCGGCCTGCTCGACGGCTTCGATTGCAGCGTGCACTGGGAATGCCTGGCGTCGATGCAGGAAGCCTTCCCGCGTGTGGCCATGAGCACCCGTCTGTTCACCCTGGACCGTAACCGCTTCACCAGCTCCGGCGGCACCGCGCCGCTGGACATGATGCTGCACCTGATCAGCCGCGATCACGGTCGCGAACTGTCGGCTGCGATCTCCGAGATGTTCGTCTACGAGCGTATTCGTAACGAACAGGATCACCAGCGCGTGCCGCTCAAGCACATGCTCGGCACCAACCAGCCGAAGCTGCAGGAAATCGTGGCGCTGATGGAAGCCAACCTGGAAGAACCGATCGACCTCGATGAACTGGCGGTGTACGTCGCCGTCTCGCGTCGTCAGCTCGAACGCCTGTTCCAGAAATACCTGCACTGCTCGCCGTCGCGCTACTACCTCAAGCTGCGCCTGATCCGTGCACGGCAGTTGCTCAAGCAAACGCCGATGTCGATCATCGAAGTGGCTTCGGTCTGCGGCTTCGTCTCCACGCCGCACTTCTCCAAGTGCTACCGCGAATACTTCGGCATTCCACCGCGTGACGAGCGCGTAGGTTCCAACACCACCCAACAGGTGGCGATGATGCCGATTCCGCAAGCCATGGTTCTGGCGCCGCTGTCCGGGCCGATGTCGGCGCTGAGTCAGGCGCGCAATGAGTCGACGTTTGCGAGTGTGCGGTTGTAAGAAGGGCGAGTTAATGATTGCGGGAGCAGATGGATCTGCTCCCGGCTATCCGTGTGCCTCCTGATAGATAAGGGAGCAGCGGAGCTCTGGATCAGCCATGCTGCTGTTTGTAATGCGCCAAAGCCGGCAACAACTCCTTATCAATCGCCTGGCGCACCGCCGGCAGGATCGTCGCGCTGCCGGTCAGCAACTGCTCGACCATACGCCGCAGCGCCGTGGCGCGGTCCGC
This sequence comes from Pseudomonas sp. JUb42, assembly GCF_024807945.1. GTDB lineage: Bacteria > Pseudomonadota > Gammaproteobacteria > Pseudomonadales > Pseudomonadaceae > Aquipseudomonas. Next base: position 328,587 of record NZ_JANUFD010000007.1, read on the forward strand.
GGTCAGGCCGCAAACGGCCTGGGCGCAAGCCTGTTCAGCGGTGGCGCCGGACGGCATTTCGAAGCCAATGGAGCGCAGCTGGCTGATCAAGTCTTCCTGGTCAATCAAATCCACATGCATCATGAGCGCTGTTCCTTTCAATCGGGCTTGTCTCGATTCTGGTAGTACGACGTCCTGTCAGCAACCCCGAAAACCGCAGATGTCAGAGATGGCTATGGGTATGTCGTTTTCGACTAACTCGCTTGTCGGTACAGCGGGCACACTGGCTTCGCTCACCAGCGCGGGGCATGGTTTGGTCACCCTCTGCACCGCGTGGATTTCTCAGGCAACACCTCCAGCCCCGGTTTTGTGACGGCTTGACCGGGGCGTTTTTTTGCCCGGACATTTATGAAAACCACTGCTGCAAACACTTGGGCCTGACAGCCGAGCCTTACTCCGGGAAAATGTTGACGAATGTGTCTGCTCTGCCGCCGCCGGGTTTTGCTAAACTGCCGGGCCTTGCAGGAGTCGCCATGAATTACCGTCACGCCTTCCACGCCGGCAACCACGCCGATGTGTTCAAACACCTGATTCTGTCCCGCCTGATCGCCCTGATGGCGCGCAAGGAACAGCCATTCGCTTATATCGACACCCATGCGGGCCTTGGGCTGTATGACCTGCAAGGCGATCAGGCCACGCGCACCGGGGAGTGGATCGAGGGTATCGGCCGCCTGTGGGACGCCGACGACCTGCCGGAGCTGGCCGCCGACTACATGAACGTGCTGCGCCGCATGAATCGCAAGGAAGACAGCCTGCGTTATTACCCCGGCTCCCCGGAACTGGCCCGGCGCCTGACCCGCTCCCAGGACCGTGTGTTGCTCAACGAAAAGCACCCGGAAGACGGGCAACTGCTTAAAGACAACATGAAGGGCGACCGCCGCGTGGCCGTGCATCTGGGCGAAGGCTGGCATGTGCCACGGGCCTTGCTGCCGGTGGCCGAGAAGCGTGCGGTGATGTTGATCGACCCGCCGTTCGAACAGCTTGATGAAATGAAGCGCTGCTCCGTGGCCCTGAAAGAGGCCATCGGCCGTATGCGTCAGACCGTGGCGGCGATCTGGTATCCGGTCAAGGATCAGCGTCTGCTCAAGCGTTTCTATCAGGACCTGGCCGAAACCGGCGCGCCGAAGTTGCTGCGGGTGGAGCTGCATGTGCATCCACTCGATACCCCGGCCAGCCTCAACGGCTCAGGCCTGGCCATCGCCAACCCGCCTTGGGGGCTTGAGGAAGAGTTGCGCGAGCTGATGCCGTATCTGGCGCAGAAACTGGGCCAGACCAAGGGTGGCTGGACGATGGATTGGTTGATTGCTGAGTAGCGTGAAGCCGGTCTTTACCTGTAGGAGATCCCGCCCCGTCTACGACGCCGCGCTGTCATGCAGCAAACACTAACCGAGGCAGGAGCAAATCTTGTGGGAGCGAATTCATTCGCGAAGAGGCCGGTACATTCGCCGCATCTTCATCGCCCGGAGCACCGCCTTCGCGAATGAATTCGCTCCCACAATTCACGCCATCATATGGCGCCGCTTGATCGGTGCCTGTCAGTTCCCCGCCAGGCTCGGCGGCATGCACACACCCGTTCCGCCAATGCCGCAATAACCCTGAGGGTTCTTGGCCAGGTATTGCTGGTGGTAGGCCTCGGCAAAGAAGACGGTTGGGGCCTGGTCGATTTCGGTGGTGATCTCGCCGAGCCCGGCTTTGCTCAGTTCGGCCTGGTACACCGCGGCGCTGGCCTTGGCGGCGTCGAGTTGTTCCGGCGTGGTGCAGTAGATCACCGAGCGGTACTGGGTGCCGATGTCATTGCCCTGGCGCATACCCTGGGTCGGGTTGTGCAGTTCCCAGAACATGGCCAGCAGTTCGTTGTAGCTGATGATTTCCGGCTCGTAGACCACCAATACCACTTCGCTATGACCGGTCAGGCCCGAGCAGACTTCGTCGTAGGTCGGGTTCGGCGTGAAGCCACCGGCATAGCCGACCACGGTGCTGACCACGCCGTCTTTCTGCCAGAAGCGCCGTTCCGCACCCCAGAAGCAGCCGAGGCCGAAAATGGCGAAATCGACGTTGGCAGAGAACGGGCCGAGCAGCGGGTTGCCGTTGACGAAATGGGTTTCCGGCAGGGACATCGGGGTTTCGCGGCCCGGTAGTGCTTGTTCTTTGGTGGGCAGGACGTTTTTGTTCACAAGAATTTCCGAACGCAGGGCCATGAACCATTTCCTCTGTGGGGTGGTGGTCTGGACGAATGACATATGCTGAAGCTGACTTTGTGGGAGCGGATTCATCCGCGAAAGCGGTATTTTAGGCGCTGAGGATGTATCAGATGCACAGGCCTATTCGCGAATGAATTCGCTCCCACAATCAAGAGAGGGGTAGTTTGCCCGAAATATCCGGATACGGGAAAGCGGTCAGTCCGACGGCCCGCGTGGATAGCGGCGCAGTTTCTCGATCAGTTCTTCGCCGGGGATCGGTCGGTCGAACAGGTAGCCCTGGCCGACATCGCAGCGATGGCGGCGCAGGAAGGCCAGCTGGGCGGCGGTTTCGATACCTTCGGCGACGACCTTGAGCTTGAGGTTGTGGGCCATGGCGATGACCGCCGAGGTGATTTCCATATCGTCCTGATCATCCGGAATATCACGGATGAAGCTGCGGTCGATCTTGATCACGTCGATGGGGAATTTCTTCAGGTAGCTGAACGACGAGTAGCCGGTACCGAAGTCGTCCATGGCCAGGGACAGGCCGAGTTTCTTCAGCGAGTCGAGTTGCTGGCGGGTGTCTTCGGTGGCTTCGAGCAGCAGGCCTTCGGTCAGCTCAAGCTCAAGCAGCGACGGGTCGAGTTTTTCTTCCTTGAGAATGGCGGCAATCGAGGCCACCAGCTCCGGGTCGGAGAACTGTTTCGGGGAAACGTTGATCGCTACCTGCAGGTTGCCGAAACCGGCGGCGGTCAGGGCCTTGCTCATGCGGCAGGACTCCCGGGCGACCCATTTGCCGATCGGGATGATCAGGCCGGTTTCTTCGGCCACGCTGATGAATTGGTCCGGACGTATCATGCCCTTTTCCGGATGGTTCCAGCGCAGCAATGCTTCCATGCCCAGCAGGCGGCCGGTGAGCAGGCACAGCTTGGGCTGATAGAAGACTTCCAGTTCGTTCTGGGTCAGGGCGCGGCGCAGGTTGTTCTCGACGAACAGCTTGTAGCTGGCTTCGGCGTTGAGGGCTTCGGTGAAGACCTGGACCTGATGCTTGCCGTTGGCCTTGGCCTTGTGCAAGGCCAGACCGGCGTTGCGCATCAGGGTCTGCGGGTCGCGACCATGCAACGGCGCGCAGGCCAGGCCCACCGAGCCGGTGACGCTGATCAGCTGGTTGTCGACGAACATGGGTTTGTCGAGAGTCATCAGCACCTGGCTGGCGATGCGTTGGCCAGCGTCGGGGCCAGTGTGGTCCAGCAACACAGCGAATTCGTTACTGGCAAAGCGCGCCAGCACGTCGGTGGAGCTGAGGCTGTTGCGCAGGCGCCGGGCCAGGCTGATCAGCAGTTTGTCGCCGGTCTGGTGGCCGAGGCTGTCGTTGATGCGCTTGAAGTTGTCGATGTCGACCAACAGCAGGCTCATGGGCGTATCGGCATCCCGGGCGAAACGCTCGTCGAGATTGCGGATGAACGCCGGGCGGTTGCCCAGATTGGTCAGGTTATCGGTGTAGGCCAGGCGTTCGATGCGCTGCTGCGCGAGCTTGCTCTGGGTGATGTCTTCGTAGATGCCGATGTAGTGGGTCAGCTCGCGATTGTCGCCATAGACCTTGGAGATCGACAGCTGGCCCCAGTAGGGTTCCAGGTTCTTGCGGCGGCTCTTGAACTCGCCTTGCCAGCTGTTGCTGGTGCTCAGGCTGGAGTTGGCGTCGAGCAGCAGCTCACTGAGGTTTTCCAGGGCCGGCAGCTCGGAGAGCTTGTGGCCGTGGACTTCATCGGTGCTGTACTGGGTGATCGCGGTAAAGCTTGGGTTGACGTACTCGACCACGCCGTCGCAGTTGACCAGCAAAAAGGCGTTGGCGCTTTGCTCGACCGCACGCTGGAACAGATGCAGGGCACTGGTGGCGCTGCGCCGGTTACGGTTGTTGATGACTTGGGCGAAGTGGTCGGCCAGCTCACCGGCAAAGGCGATTTCATCCGAATGCCAAGGGCGCGGCAGGCCTTTCTGCTCCAGGCAGAGTACGCCGACCACCTGGCCGTCGATACGAATGCTGGCATCGAGAATGGCGCTGGTGTCGCTGGGCGTCAGGCCGTGGGCGATTTCCCGGGTGCGCGGGTCGTGCTCGAAATCGTTGGCGTCGATGGCGCGGCTGTTGTGCAGCGCTTCCAGATAGGAAGGGTAGTGGCTGACATCGATGGGCTCGGCGACATGGTATTCGCCGCTGGCGAGGCTGAAGCCGGCAATCGGCTCCAGCATCTGACCGTTGAGGTTCCACACCCTGGCGCCGGCGATGTTGTAGATCTGGCAGGCGCTCTTGGTGATCAGTCGCGCGGCTTCCTGCACCGGATCATCAGTGCTGTAGCGATGACGTGCCAGACGCAGGATCAGGCCCTGCTGGGCGCGTACGCGCTCCAGGTGCTCGAGCTGTTCCTGTTGCGCGCGCTGATTGAGTTCCAGGGCGATCTGCAGACGGTTGTTCTGGGTTTCCAGATCCGGCTCGCCATTGGCGACGCTGGTGTCAAACAATTCATCGACGACGATCAGGTAGCCACGCAGCAACTCGCGGTTGTGCTGTTTATAGCCTTCGCCGATTTCCAGGATGCCCAGCGGGCCTCTAGTGGTGTGCAGGGTGTAACGGACCAGGTAATAGGGGGCGGTGGCCAGTTGCAGCTGCACGGCGTCGTGCTGGGCATAACGAGCTTCGGGTTCCATGAGGCTGGCGTAGGGCGAACCGACCAGAGCGCAAAGCTCGACGGCGGGCATGCCGAACTGCTTTTCGCAGTTGGGGTCCAGGTACAACAAGGCCCAATTGGCTTCATTCAGCCGTTCGAAACGCAGCATGCCGAGGCGCGAGGGCACCGGCAGTTGCGTCACTACCTCGGCAGCCGTTCTTCCGGCTGCATCGGGTTGGCTTTTCATGAAGAAACTCGCTTTCGGAATTCTGGTCGCGCGAGGGCGTAAGCCCGTTTCGAGGTCGCGTGTGGCAAGGTTGCATCATGCGGAGCGGGCTGACAAGTCGGCGCAATGGCTCAGTGCTATAAATGTGTCGGCCATTTGTGCCGGATCTGGAGCGCAGTTGGTCGGAACGCTGATGGCATAAGGCCTCCATGAGTAATGGCGGCGATTTGTCGCAGTAATATTCGAGGCAAAAAAAAGCCCCGCCAGACGGCGGGGTTGAGGTTCGAGCGTGGCAGCTCGGTGAAACAGTGAGGCGTCTCCGTAATCGGCGCAAATCCTGTGGGACCGGATTCATCCGGGAAGACGGCGGTCCAGGCGACAGGTATGTGTCGAATGTACTGGCCCTTTCGCGAATGAATTCGCTCCCACATTTGCATCTGCGACAACAGGTATTGCGCTTACAACAGGATCGTACGGATATCAGCCAGCAGGTCGCTCAGACGCTTGGTGAAGCGTGCGGCGGCGGCGCCGTTGATGACGCGGTGATCGTAGGACAGCGACAGCGGCAGCATCAGCTTCGGCTGGAAGGCTTTGCCGTCCCATACTGGCTGCATGGTGGCCTTGGACACACCCAGGATCGCCACTTCCGGCGCGTTGACGATCGGCGTGAAGCCGGTGCCGCCAATGTGGCCGAGACTGGAGATGGTGAAGCAGGCACCCTGCATTTCATTGGCCGACAGCTTCTTGGTACGGGCTTTCTCGGCCAGTACAGCGGCTTCGGCGGCCAGTTCCAGCAGGCTTTTCTTGTCGACGTCTTTGATCACCGGGACCAGCAGACCGTCCGGGGTGTCAACGGCGAAGCCGATGTTCACGTATTTCTTGCGGATGATCGCTTTGCCGCTCGGAGCCAGAGAAGCGTTGAAGTCCGGCAGTTCCTTGAGCAGGAAGGCGCAGGATTTCAGCAGCAACGGCAGGATGGTCAGCTTGACGCCGGCTTTTTCGGCAACGGCTTTCTGCGCGACGCGGAAGGCTTCCAGGTCGGTGATGTCGGCCTGGTCGAATTGCGTGACGTGCGGAATGTTCAGCCAGCTGCGGTGCAGGCCGGTGGCGCCCAGTTGCATCAGGCGCGTCATCGGCACTTCTTCGATTTCGCCGAAACGGCTGAAGTCGACTTCCGGAATCGGCTGGATGCCCATGCCGCCGCTGGCGCCGCCAGCGGCTGGAGCTTCCTTGGCCTTGTGCATCATGGCCTTGACGTAAACCTGCACGTCTTCCTTGAGCACGCGACCGTGCGGGCCGGTAGCCGTGACTGCGCTCAGCTCGACGCCGAACTCACGAGCCAGCTGGCGTACTGCCGGGCCAGCGTGGACCTTGGCGCCGTCTTTGGCCGGAGCAGCAGGTGCTGCAACAGGTGCCGCAGCTGCAGCGGCCGGAGCGGCTGGTGCTTCAGCTTTTGCCGCAGGCGCGGCGGCCGGTGCAGGAGCCGCAGCAGCCGGAGCGGCTGCTGGCGCTGCGCCCGCGACTTTCAGTTGCAGGATCAGGTCGCCAGTACCGACTTCGTCTTCGAGCTTGACGCTGATGCTCTCGACCACGCCCGCTGCTGGAGACGGGATCTCCATCGAGGCTTTGTCGGATTCCAGGGTGATCAGGGATTGATCGGCTTCGATGCTGTCGCCGACCTTGACCATCAGTTCGATGATCTTGGCCTTGCCGGACGAGCCGATATCCGGCACATGGATGTCCTGCACGGTGGCAGCAGCAGGTGCGGCAGCCGGAGCAGGCGCAGCGGCCGGAGCCGGATCAGCAGCAGGTGCGGCGGCAGCAGGAGCCGGGGCGGCGGCAGCGGCTGGAGCAGCGGCGGCTTCGCCTTCCACTTCCAGTTCGAACAGCTCGTCGCCTTCTTTCAGGCGATCGCCCAGCTTGACCTTCATGGCCTTGATGACACCGGACTTGGGCGCAGGGATTTCCATGCTGGCCTTGTCCGATTCAAGCGTCAGGACGCTCTGGTCAGCTTCGATGCGATCACCGACCTTGACCATCAACTCAATGACTTCACCTTCACCGTTGCCGATGTCGGGTACACGAATCAGTTCACTCACAATGTCTCTCCTTCGGAGAACCTGTTCATTCTCGGCTGCACTGCCTGAGGGTAGTTGCAACAAGACAGCTTGGGATGCTCATGACCCCGTAAAAATCTGGGGAAATTCCGCATCGTTCGGCTGTCTTGCGCCCTTGTGGCCGCGCGTTATGCGATGTTGACCAGACTCTTAGCAGTCCAGTGGGTTGCGTTTTTCCGGGTCGATGCCGAACTTGGTGATGGCTTCCGCCACTACTTTAGGTTCGATGTCGCCACGGTCGGCCAAGGCTTCGAGGGCGGCCAGCACGATGAAGTTGCGGTCCACTTCGAAGAAGTGACGCAGTTTCTTGCGGCTGTCGCTGCGGCCGAAACCGTCAGTGCCCAGGACTTTGTATTCCTTGGTCGGAACCCACTGACGGATCTGGTCAGCGAACAGTTTCATGTAGTCGGTCGATGCAATCACCGGACCTTTACGGCCGCCCAAGCACTCTTCAACGTAGCTCAGCGCTGGCTTCTGGCCAGGGTGCAGGCGGTTGTTGCGCTCTACAGCCAGACCGTCGCGACGCAGTTCGTTGAAGCTGGTAACGCTCCAGACGTCAGCGCCAACGTTGAATTGCTCACGCAGGATTTTCGCCGCTTCGCGAACTTCACGCAGGATGGTGCCCGAGCCCAGCAACTGGACGTGGTGCGCCGCTTCCTTTGTGTCTTCTTCGAGCAGGTACATGCCCTTGACGATGGCGGCCTCGACACCGGCCGGCATGGCAGGTTGTACGTAGGACTCGTTCATCACGGTCAGGTAGTAGAAAACGTCCTGTTGCTCTTCGAACATCTTCTTCATGCCGTCCTGGATGATCACCGCCAGCTCATAGCCGTAGGTTGGATCGTAGGTGCGGCAGTTCGGGATGGTCGAGGCCAGCAGGTGGCTGTGACCGTCTTCGTGTTGCAGGCCTTCGCCGTTGAGCGTGGTGCGACCGGCAGTACCGCCGACCAGGAAACCACGTGTGCGGCTGTCGCCAGCGGCCCAGGCCAGGTCACCAATACGCTGGAACCCGAACATCGAATAGAAGATGTAGAACGGGATCATCGGCTGGTTGTGGCTGCTGTACGAGGTACCGGCAGCGATGAAGGAGGACATGGCGCCCGCTTCGTTGATGCCTTCTTCGAGGATCTGGCCCTTCTTGTCCTCGCGGTAGAACATCACTTGCTCTTTATCGACTGGCTCGTAGAGCTGGCCGACGGAGGAGTAGATGCCCAGTTGGCGGAACATGCCTTCCATACCGAAGGTACGGGCTTCGTCCGGGATGATCGGAACGATGCGCTGACCGACTTCCTTGTCCTTGACCAGTTGCGAGAGGATCCGCACGAAAGCCATGGTGGTGGAGATTTCACGGTCGCCAGTGCCGTCAAGGATTGCCTTGAGGGTTTCCAGTGGCGGGGTCGGCAGGCTGAAGCTGGAAGCGCGACGCTGTGGCACGAAACCACCCAGGGCGGCGCGACGCTCGCTCAGGTAGCGGGCTTCGGCGCTGCCTTCTTCTGGTTTGAAGAACGGCAGTTTTTCCAGGTCGGCTTCGGACACCGGAATGTCGAAACGGTCACGGAAGCTGCGCAGGCTGTCGACGTCGACTTTCTTGGTGTTGTGCGCGGTGTTCTTCGCTTCACCGGCGCCGGTGCCATAACCCTTGATGGTCTTGGCCAGGACAACAGTCGGTTGACCCTTGTGGTTAACGGCCTGGTGGTAGGCCGCGTACATTTTGTACGGGTCGTGGCCACCGCGGTTGAGCTTCCAGATCTCGTCGTCGGACAAATCAGCAACCATCGCCTTGAGTTCAGGCGAGTTGAAGAAGTGTTCACGTACGAACGCGCCGTCCTTGGCTTTGTAGTTCTGGTACTCGCCGTCGATCACTTCGTCCATGCGACGTTGCAGGATGCCGTCGACGTCTTTTGCCAGCAGGGAGTCCCAATGACGGCCCCAGACCACTTTGGTGACGTTCCACTGAGCGCCACGGAACACGCCTTCGAGTTCCTGGATGATCTTGCCGTTGCCGCGAACCGGGCCGTCGAGGCGCTGCAGGTTGCAGTTGATGACGAAGATCAGGTTGTCGAGTTTTTCACGACCGGCCAGGGCGATGGCGCCCAGGGATTCCGGTTCGTCGGTTTCGCCGTCACCCAGGAAGCACCAGACTTTCTGCTTGCCTTCCGGAATGTAGCCGCGATGTTCCAGGTACTTCATGAAGCGCGCCTGGTAGATCGCCTGGATCGGGCCCAGCCCCATGGAAACGGTCGGGAACTGCCAGAAATCTTTCATCAGCCACGGGTGTGGGTAAGACGACAGGCCTTTGCCGTCGACTTCCTGACGGAAGTTGTTCATCTGCTCTTCGGTGATGCGGCCTTCCATGAACGCACGGGCGTAGACGCCTGGCGATGCGTGACCCTGGAAGTAGATCAAGTCGCCGCCGTGTTCGTCGGTCGGGGCCTGGAAGAAGTAGTTGAAGCCGATGTCATACAGCGTGGCGCTGGAGGCGAAGCTGGAGATGTGGCCGCCCAGATCCGGGTCGTTCAGGTTGGTCTTGACGACCATGGCCAATGCGTTCCAGCGCACCAGCGAGCGAATGCGGCGTTCCATGAACAGGTCGCCAGGCATGCGTGCTTCGTGGGTGACAGGAATCGTATTGCGGTACGGCGTGGTGATGGCGTAAGGGAGTTGCGAGCCACTTCTGGTGGCGAGCTCACCCATACGGGTCATCAGGTAGTGAGCACGGTCTTCGCCTTCTTTGTCGAGAACCGATTCCAGGGCGTCCAGCCATTCCTGGGTTTCGACGGGATCGAGGTCTTGCATGGCTTGCTCCAGGGCGGAAAGGCTTCCAGAATCGGTTGCCTGAGTTTGCGACTGGCCTTGTGGGCAGACGACATAAATTCTTGGATGACCGGAGGTTGTACCGGCGTCGTGTAGTTTTACTACAAATCGTCGACCATTTCAGCCTTTCGAAAACTGTGGTCAGTAGTAAAACTACAGAGAAACGCTGTAAAAGCTCCTGTCCGCTTGTGAAGAAAAACGTTACCGTTGGTTGAAATGGTTCGCAATTAATAAAAAATTAATACTGGGTGCTGCCAAATTCGGTTTTTCAGCAATTTCTGACTTTTGTTCGACAGTCCGTCACGAAGCGTGAAACTTGCCATTGCAGCAGACAGCCCTTTTGCACGCCCATCAAGGATAGACCATGAGCCTACCTTCGCTGGCTGATCTTCCAGCCATCCTGCTGCCCATAGCGTCCCGCGTTCAACAATCGCTACATACCGCTCTTGTAGCGCTCGAAGATGACAGCCTCGCGCTTTTCGACGCCTGGCCCGCTTCACGTCGCGCCGCCTGGGAGCGGGTCTGCGCGGCCAGTGACTTCGTTGCCGAGCAGTGCATTCGTGATCCGCGCATGCTCATCGAACTGGCTGAATCCGGCGAGCTGGAGCGCTCCTTCGCCGATGGCGAGATGCGCGCGCAGATCGCCGAGGCGACCACCGCCGCCATTACCGAAGATGAGCTGGGGCGTAATCTACGTCGCCAGCGTACGCGCCAGCAAGTGAGGATTATCTGGCGCGATCTGACGCGCCAGGTTGATCTGGTGCAGACCTGCCGCGAGCTGTCGGCGATGGCCGATGCCTCTATCGATCTGGCTTATCAGTGGCTGTACGAGCGTCATTGCCAGCAGTTCGGCGTGCCCACCGGGCGACGCAGCGGCGAGCCGCAACAGATGGTCATTCTGGGCATGGGCAAGCTCGGCGCAGTGGAACTGAACCTTTCGTCGGATATTGACCTGATCTTCGGTTATCCCGAGGGCGGCGAGACGGTTGGCGTGAAGCGGCCACTGGATAATCAGGAGTTTTTCATCCGCCTGGGCCAGCGCCTGATCAAGGCGCTGGACCCGGTCACGGTCGACGGTTTCGTGTTCCGCGTCGATATGCGCCTGCGGCCTTATGGGTCGGCGGGGGCGCTGGTGCTCAGCTTCAACGCCCTTGAACAGTACTACCAGGACCAGGGCCGCGACTGGGAACGCTACGCCATGATCAAGGCACGTGTAGTGGGTGGCGATCAGGTCGCCGGGGCGCAGTTGCTGGAAATGCTGCGTCCCTTCGTCTACCGGCGTTATCTGGACTTTTCCGCCATCGAAGCGCTGCGCACCATGAAGCAGCTGATTCAGCAGGAAGTGCGGCGCAAGGGCATGGCCGACAATATCAAGCTGGGTTCCGGCGGCATTCGCGAAGTCGAGTTTATCGCCCAGGCCTTCCAGCTGATTCACGGTGGCCGCGACCTGAGCCTGCAACAACGCCCCTTGCTCAAGGTGCTCAAGACCCTCGAAGGCCAGGGTTATCTGCCCGGCGCGGTCACTGACGAACTGCGCGAAGGCTACGAGTTCCTGCGCTATACCGAACACGCCATTCAGGCGATTGCCGACCGCCAGACCCAGATGCTGCCCGACGGCGACCGGGATCAGGCGCGCATTGCCTTTATGTTGGGTTTCCCGGACTGGGCCAGCTTCCACGAAAAACTCATGTACTGGCGTGGCCGGGTCGACTGGCACTTCCGCCAGGTCATCGCCGACCCGGATGGCGACGATGCTGCGCAAGATGAAGCGGAAATCATCGGCGGCGAGTGGTTACCGCTGTGGGAAGAATCCCAGGATGAAGAAAGCGCCTGCCGGCAGTTGACCGAGGGTGGCTTTGTCGACGCGGCCAAGGCCCTCAAGCGCCTTACCGATCTGCGCCACAGCCCGCAATTGCGCGCCATGCAGCGCTTGGGTCGCGAGCGTCTGGACGCCTTTATTCCGCGCCTGCTGGCCCAGGCGGTTGAACACGATAATCCGGACCTTGTGCTTGAACGGGTGCTGCCCCTGGTCGAGGCCGTGGCGCGGCGTTCGGCTTATCTGGTGCTGCTCACGGAAAACCCCAACGCCCTGCGCCGCCTGCTGACGTTGTGTGCTGCCAGCCCGTGGATCGCCGAACAGATCGCCCGCTTCCCGCTGCTGCTCGACGAACTGCTCAATGAAAGCCGTCTGTTCAGCCCGCCCCAGGCCCTTGAGCTGGCGGCGGAGTTGCGCGAGCGTCTGACCCGGATCCCGGAAGACGACCTCGAACAGCAGATGGAAGCCCTGCGCCACTTCAAGCTGGCCCACGGCCTGCGCGTTGCTGCGTCGGAAATCACCGGCAGCCTGCCTTTAATGAAAGTCAGCGACTACCTGACCTGGCTGGCCGAAGCGATCCTGGAGCAGGTGCTGGCACTGGCCTGGAATCACTCGGTCGCTCGCCACGGTACCCCGGCGCGACCGGATGGCAGCCTGTGCAACCCCAGTTTCGTGATTGTCGGTTATGGAAAGCTGGGCGGCATCGAGCTGGGTCATGGCTCGGATCTGGACCTGGTGTTCATCCACGACGGTGACCCTCACGCCGAGACCGACGGCGCTAAACCTATCGATGGCGCACAATTCTTCACTCGACTGGGCCAGCGCATCATTCATATGCTCACCACCCAGACCAACTCCGGGCAGCTGTATGACGTCGATATGCGTCTGCGTCCATCCGGTGCCTCGGGGTTGTTGGTGAGTTCCCTCGGCGCATTTTCCCGCTATCAGGAAAACGAAGCCTGGACCTGGGAGCATCAGGCGCTGGTGCGGGCGCGGGTCTTGGTCGGCAGCCCGGATGTGCGGGCGGCCTTTGAAGACATTCGCGCGCAGATCCTCGGTCGCGAGCGGGATCTGGCTAAGTTGCGTCAGGAAGTCAGCGAGATGCGCGCCAAGATGCGCGACAACCTCGGCACCAAGGGCACGACAGCCGGGACAGGGGCCAACGCCTTCCTGGCCACTGCGGCCTTTGATCTCAAGCAGGATGCCGGTGGTATCGTCGATATCGAATTTATGGTGCAATACGCGGCTCTGGCGTGGTCCAGGGAACACCCGGCACTGCTGCGTTACACCGATAACATTCGCATTCTGGAGACGCTGGAGCAGCTTGGTCTGATGGCCGAAGCCGATGCCAGTCTGCTGCGCGAGGCCTATAAAGCCTACCGCTCCGCCGCCCACCGCCAGGCCCTGCAGAAAGAGGCCGGCACCGTGCGCGGTGACCAGTTCGAGGTCGAGCGGCGTGAGGTGATGCGGATCTGGGCGGGGATGGGCTTGAGCTGATTCACAAATGTTTGGGCGAGTCCTGTGGAAGCGAACTCTGTGGGAGCGAATTCATTCGCGAATGGATACCCCCAAGCGCTGGAGATGCGTCGGCTCTGCCGGCCTCTTCGCGGATAAATCCGCTCCCACATGGATTGCGTTGATCCCCCGACACCTGCGCATGTGTCAAAGCTATGACAGGGAGGCGTCAGCCTCCCTGATCGTTTCTGGTCGTTTTTGGATAAAGCATGAGAATTTTGATCATTGGACCCAGCTGGGTCGGTGACATGGTGATGGCACAAACCTTGTTCCAGTGCCTGAAGCAGCGTCATTCCGAGTGCGAAATCGATGTGCTGGCCCCGGAGTGGAGCCGACCTATCCTTGAGCGCATGCCCGAAGTGCGCGCCGCCTTGAGCTTTCCGCTCGGCCATGGCGCACTGGAGCTGGCAACTCGCCGCCGTATCGGCCGTTCGCTCAAGGGTCAGTATGACCAGGCCATCCTGCTGCCCAATTCCTTGAAGTCGGCGCTGGTGCCGTTCTTTGCCGGTATTGCCAAGCGCACCGGCTGGCGTGGCGAGTTCCGCTACGGCCTGCTTAACGATGTGCGTACCCTCGATAAAGCCCGCTATCCGCTGATGATCGAGCGTTTCATGGCCCTTGCCTTTGATCGCGGCGCTGATTTGCCGACGCCCTATCCGCGCCCGAGCCTGCGTATCGACCCTTTAAGCCGCGACGCTGCGCTGGCCAAGTTCGGCCTGAGCCTGGATCGCCCGGTACTGGCGCTGTGCCCCGGCGCCGAGTTTGGCGAGTCCAAGCGCTGGCCCGCCGAGTACTACGCCGAAGTCGCCGAAATGCGCATTCGCCAAGGCTGGCAGGTCTGGCTGTTTGGTTCGAAGAAAGATTTCCCCGTAGGCGAAAGCATCCGCGAGCGGCTGATTCCCGGCCTGCGCGAAGAAGCCAGCAACCTCAGTGGCGATACTTCTCTGGCCGAAGCGATCGACCTGATGTCGTGTGCCGATGCTGTGGTCTCCAACGATTCCGGGCTGATGCACGTCGCCGCCGCGCTGAACCGGCCGCTGGTGGCGGTCTACGGCTCGACGTCGCCGGGCTTTACGCCGCCGCTGGCTGATCAGGTGGAGATCGTCCGCCTGGGCCTGGAATGCAGCCCTTGTTTCGAGCGCACCTGTCGCTTCGGCCATTACAACTGCATGCGCCAACTGGAGCCCGCCCCGGTGCTCGAGGCCTTGCAGCGTGTAGGCGGCCAGCCCGCGGAGGTCGTCTGACTTGCGGGTCCTGCTGATCAAGACCTCGTCCCTGGGCGATGTGATCCACACCTTGCCCGCCCTGACCGATGCCGCACGCGCCGTGCCGGGTATCGAGTTCGACTGGGTGGTGGAGGAAGGCTTCGCCGAGATCCCCAGCTGGCACCCGGCGGTCAACGCAATCATTCCAGTGGCGATTCGTCGCTGGCGCAAAAGTATCTGGCAGACCTGGCGCAGCGGTGAGTGGAAACGTTTCAAGCAACGTTTGCGCGATACCCCCTATGACTTGGTGATCGACGCCCAGGGCCTGCTGAAAAGCGCCTGGCTGACTCGCTACAGCCGCTCGCCGGTGGTGGGCCTGGACCGTGACTCGGCCCGGGAACCCCTGGCCAGCCGCTTTTATAAGCAAGGTTATGCCGTGCCGCGCGGTCAGCATGCGGTGGAGCGGGTGCGCCAACTGTTTGCCCAGGCACTGGGTTATGAAGTGCCCCAGACCACCGGCGATTACGGTTTGCAGCGCAGCCGGTTGGTTGATGCGGCAGATGCTGCTCCCTTCGTGCTGTTCCTGCACGGCACCACCTGGGCCACCAAACACTGGCCGGAGCTGTATTGGCGGCAACTGGCCGAGCGCCTGATCGCCCAGGGCCTGCAGGTGCGCCTGCCGTGGGGTAATGTCGTCGAGCGTGAGCGCGCCGAGCGGATTGCCGAGGGGCTGGAGCAGGCGCAGGTACTGCCGAAACTGAATCTGGCAGGCGTCGCCAAAGTGCTGGCTCAGGCCCAGGCCTGTGTGGCGGTGGACACCGGCCTTGGTCACTTGGCTGCGGCGTTCGACGTACCGACCCTGTCGCTGTACGGCCCTACCAACCCCGGCCTGAGCGGCGCCTACGGCAAGTCCCAGGTGCATCTGGCCGGCGATTACCCGGCCTGCGCGCCGTGTATGCAAAAGAAATGCACCTACCAACCGACGCCCGATGATCAGGCGCGGCTGGACCTAAAACGCGAGTGGCCGGTGTGCTTCACTCGTTTGAATCCCGAGCGGGTAGCGAGCCAACTGGGCGCGCTGTTGCTGGCAAAGGAAGCAGGCTGATGCAACTGGCTTTTGTGCTGTACAAATATTTCCCCTTCGGTGGCTTGCAGCGTGATTTCATGCGTATTGCCCTGGAGTGTCAGCAGCGCGGGCATC
The DNA here is from genome assembly GCF_024807945.1 of Pseudomonas sp. JUb42. Taxonomy (GTDB): domain Bacteria; phylum Pseudomonadota; class Gammaproteobacteria; order Pseudomonadales; family Pseudomonadaceae; genus Aquipseudomonas. The sequence goes on from NZ_JANUFD010000007.1 coordinate 344,363, forward strand.
AGATCCGCGTCTATACCCTGATCTGGGAAGGCGATGTGCCGCCCGGTTTCGAGGTGTTGGTGGCACCGGTCAAGGCGCTGTTCAACCATCGGCGCAATGAAAAGCTTACCGACTGGATGAACGCCGATCTAGCCAAGCGCCCGGTGGACCGGCTGGTCGGCTTCAACAAGATGCCGGGGCTGGACGTGTACTACGCTGCCGACGGCTGCTTTGAAGACAAGGCACAAAACCTGCGCCACTCGCTGTATCGCCACTGGGGCCGCTACCGCCACTTCGCCGAATACGAGCGTTCAGTGTTCGGCAAGGACGAAAAAACCCAGGTATTGATGATCTCCGAGGTGCAGCAACCGCTGTTCATCAAGCATTACGCGACGCCGCTGCAACGCTTCCATCTGCTGCCGCCGGGCATCGCCCAGGACCGCCGTGCGCCGAGCGATGCGCCGCAGATCCGCACCGAATTCCGCAAGGAGTTCGGTCTGGCCGACGATGACCTGTTGTTGGTACAGATCGGTTCGGGTTTCAAGACCAAGGGTGTGGATCGCAGCCTCAAGGCCCTGGCCGCCTTGCCTGCGGAACTGAAAAAACGCACGCGGTTGTTTGTAATCGGTCAGGACGACCCCAAAGTATTCCAATTGCAAAGTGCCACATTGGGCCTGGGCGACCACGTCACCTTCATGAAGGGGCGCAGCGATATTCCGCGCTTTCTGTTGGGGGCCGACGTGCTGATCCACCCGGCCTACAACGAAAACACCGGGACCGTGCTGCTTGAAGCCCTGGTGGCCGGGCTCCCTGTGCTGGTCAGCGCAGTGTGTGGCTATGCCCATTACATTGCCGAGGCCAATAGCGGCCTGGTGCTGGATGAGCCGTTTGAGCAACACCAGCTCAATGACTATTTGAGCCGCATGCTCCAGGATAACGCCGCGCGCGTGACCTGGGGGCGCAATGGTCTGGCCTATGCCGAGACGGCAGACCTTTACAGCATGCCGCAGCACGCTGCGGATGTGATTCTGGCGGAGCACTACGGATGAAACTGATCCTTGCTGAACCGTTCAAGAGCCTGTGGCGCGAGCGCGATGCGTTCGAAGCCGTCGAGGCCCTGGACGGCAAGGTCTATCGCGAACTCGATGGTCGGCGCACCTTGCGTACCGAGGTCGACGGGCGCGGTTATTTCGTCAAGATCCATCGCGGCATTGGCTGGGGCGAAATCGCCAAGAACCTGATCACCGCCAAGCTGCCGGTACTGGGCGCGGGCAAGGAGTGGGACGCCGTCGAGCGCCTGCATGAAGTCGGCGTACCGACCATGACCGCCGTGGCCTATGGCGAGCGCGGCAGCAATCCGGCCGAGCAGCATTCGTTTATCGTCACCGAAGAGCTGGCGCCGACCGAAAGCCTGGAAGATGTCAGCATCAACTGGCGCAACCAGCCGCCCGAGCCGCGCATGAAGTGGGCGTACATTGCCGAAGTGGCGCGCCTGGTCGGCATGATGCACCGCGCCGGGGTCAACCACCGCGACTGCTATATCTGCCACTTTTTGCTGCATACCGACAAGCCGGTGACCCCCGAAGACTTCAAACTCTCGGTGATCGACCTGCACCGCGCCCAGACCCGCCGGGTGATCACCCCGCGCTGGCGCAACAAGGACCTGGCTGCGCTGTATTTCTCGGCGCTGGACATCGGCCTGACCAAACGCGACAAACTGCGCTTTCTCAAAGGCTACTTCCAGCAACCGCTACGGCAGATCCTGGCTGAAGAGGCGAAGCTGCTGAAGTGGCTGGAGGTCAAGGCCGAGAAGCTGTATCAGCGCAAGCTGCGTTATGGGGATGCGTTGTGATGAAAAAGCCAGGTTGGAGTGAGCACTGTGGGAGCGATTGTGGGAGCGAATTCATTCGCGAAGGCGGTATTTCAGGGGATACAACTGTGTCGAGTTTGCTGGCCTCTTCGCGAATGAATTCGCTCCCACAGAACCCGCTTCCACAGTCGGTCCCACAGAGCAGCAATAATTTCGTCTTGTTTGAGGCGAGGGCCAAATGAGCCACTTCATTGCAGGCAGCGACCAGCCCTTGCTGGCCCGCCATGGCCTGGCTGATTTTCAGTCGCTGTGGGATGTTCAGCTCGATGCGGTTGATGAGCCCAACACCGGACGCGGCGGCTGGAGCAGCGTGTTTCGTCTGGAGCTGGAGGGCAGCGGCTTTTACCTCAAGCGCCAGAGCAACTACCTGACCCACACCTTGCACCACCCGTTTGGCGAGCCGTCGTTCTCCCGGGAATTCCGCAATATCAGCCGCTACCAGAAGCTCGGCATTCCGGCATTGCAGGCGGTGTTCTTTGGCGAGCAGAAGATCAAGGGCGAACGCCGGGCGATACTGATGACTCGAGCCCTGGATGGCTGGACCGATCTCGATACCCTGTTGCAGGGCTGGGCCGAGCAGCCGCTGCCTGCACGCCGGGCGATCCTGCAGGCCTGCGGGCAACTGGCGCGCACGCTGCACGGCGCCGGGCAGATCCACGGTTGTTTTTATCCGAAGCATATTTTCCTGCAGGCGGTGGGCAATGCTTACCGTGCGCAACTGATTGATCTGGAGAAGACGCGGCCGATCCTGTTCGGTCAGCGTGATCGCATCAAGGACCTGGAACCGCTGCTGCGCCGTGCGCCGATGTGGCAGGAGGCGGACGTTCGCGAGTTGCTTGCGGTGTATCTGCATGGCGACAGCAACAGCGCCGAGGCCGATACCTGGTTCGAGCGTCTGGGCCGGCGCGGCAGCCATAAGCGCCGTGAGCAGCACAGTGCCTGATTTGATCTGGAGCGATATCTGTGGGAGCGAATTTATTCGCGAAGGTGTCGGCACGTTCTGTATCCATGCGCCTGACAGACCGTATTCGCGAATAAATTCGCTCCCACAATTGATCGGGTGCATCCGGGCATGGGTACCCATGTTTACAAGATTGTTTGACGAGAATCCCCGCTGATGCGTTTGTCTGAACTCAAGTCGGCCGGGCGCACCCCGGCATTGCCGATCAGCCTGGCCCTGGCCGATGCCGCCGGGCCTGCCGAGCTGCAATTGTTGACGCTGTTGCGGGTGTTGCCAGGCCAGCGTTATGTCGGCGCGGGTGTCTGGCGTGGGCGGCCGGTGTTGGCCAAGTTGCTGGTCGGTAACAAGGCCGCGCGGCATTTTCAGCGCGAGCGCGATGGTGCGCGGTTGCTGGCCGAACAGGGCATGACTACGCCTTTGTTGCTGGCCGATGGCTTGCAGGATGGAGAGGGCGGCTGGCTGTTGTTCGAGCTGCTGGAAAATGCCCAGGGCCTGGGCAATGCCTGGGCCGCTGTCGAGAACCTGCCGGCGCTGGCCGACGAGCAAAGCGCAGTGCTCAGTGAGGCGCTGGCAGCCATCGGCCAGTTGCATGCTAAAGGCCTGTGGCAGGCCGATCTGCACCTGGACAACTTGATGCGCGCCAATGGCCTGCTCTACCTCATCGATGGCGGCGGGGTCATGGCTGAGCAGGCCGGGCAGCCGTTGTCGCGGCAGAAGGTGCTGGAAAACCTCGGCGTGTTCTTCGCCCAGTTGCCACGCACCCTTGAGCCGTTCACCGAAGAGCTGTTGGTGTATTACCTGCTGAGCAACGGCGAGCACGCGCTGCCGCTGGAAGCCCTGCAGAAGCAGATCGACAAGGTGCGTGACTGGCGCCTCAAGGATTTTCTCGACAAAAGCACCCGCGATTGCAGCCTGTTCAGCGTCAACGACACGGCCTTCGAACTGCGGGCGATTCGTCGCGAAGAAGAAGCGGCAATGCTGCCGGTGCTGGCTCAGGCTGACGGTCTGCTCGATCAGGGCCATCTGTACAAGACCGGCGGCGCCGCCAGTGTCGCGCGGGTCGAAGTGGCGGGTCGGGCGTTAGTGATCAAACGCTACAACATCAAGAATTTCGCCCATTGGCTCAAACGTTTCTGGCGCCCGAGCCGGGCCTGGCATTCCTGGCGCGAAGGCAATCGCCTGACCTTTCTCGGCATCGCCACGCCCAAGCCGCTGGCCTTGCAGGAGCAGCGCTTCATGGGGCTGCGGCGCAAGGCTTATCTGGTCACCGAATACCTGTCGGGCCCGGACATCATCGAACGCTTCGCCCCTTATGTTGAGTCGGGCGCGGTGCCGCAAAGCGAATTGCAGGCACTGGACATGCTGTTCGCGCAATTGCTGCGCGAGCGCATTAGCCACGGCGACTTCAAGGGCCACAACCTGTTCTGGCATGACGGGCGCTGGTCGATGATCGACCTTGATGCCATGTGCCAGCACCGCTCCCAGGCATCCTTTGCGACGGCCTTCGCCAGGGACCGTGCGCGTTTCATGCGTAACTGGCCGGTTGACAGTGCGCTGCACCAATTGCTGGAGCAGCGCCTGCCCAAGGTTCCTGTGGCTTGAGCTGAGCGCTTTAACGGATGTGGCTCAGCCCCGCCTGCCTGAGGCTCGTAATCAGGTCGTCAAGGTCTGCGAACGTCCGGCCATTGATAGTCGCCCAGCGACTTCTTGGCAGCGACACCCGACCTTGGGCATCGGTCTGTACATGGGTGCGATAAATCGCCATGTCCCGTGAGCGATGCACGACTTGGTGCTGCCCGTCAGCGCCTTGCTCGATCAGGAACATTCCCGGTCGGGACAGGCGCTGTTCGATCGGGCTGGTCCGGGGGCTGGCGGCCTGCGGCCGCACGGTTTCCAGGGTGATCCTGAAGTCGCCCCTGACAAAGTGTTGTTCCATGCTGAGCGAGTCCCTGAGCAATTCGCCAGTATCAGCCATCACCGTATTGCCAGCTCCCGGCTTGACGTCGACCACTCGTACGCCGATGCCGCCCTGCAATTCGGCAATGCCCGGCACCAGCTTCTTGTAGAGATTGGTATGGGTGTTGCCAACCAGGGCAATCCATTTGTGCTGCCCGGTGACCTCTTGATGCCTGGTGATTTTGCGCGCGGCAAAGTAGCTCAGCATTTGTTGTCGTGAGGTGGGGGCCGGATCGCGCAGACCCTTGAGGTAATAACTGGCGACACAGTCGATGGCGCAGATTTCCATGCCGTGCTCGCGCGCCTTGATTACCAGTTTTTCGAAGGTATAGACCTGGGTGGGGTCCGTGCGGTGGCCGCGGTCCAATACCTTCAGGTCATGCAATAGGCGCTTGCTCATATGGCCGGTATCGGCAAAGCGGTCCAGGTCGGCCTGATGCAGATCGCTCAGCAGATGTTCCAGATACAGGGTTTTGACGTTCTGCTGCGAGAGCGCGGGCAGGTTGTCGATCAGCAGTTTTTTGCTGGCGATCGAGCTGTGTGATTCGCCTATGACCACGCCATCGGTGTGCACATACAGGCTGCCGAGGAAGTCCGCCGGACGTGTGTCGGGTTGTACCTCGGGTAGTATCGGACGCGGCGGCAATTCGCGGATGACAATCTGCTGGGCATCCCTATGCAGCGCCGTGCGTCGGGCAAAGAACAGGTCCTGGACCAGTTCCTGTTGATCATTGGCCTGGCGGTAGTCCTGGTCCAGCCCGCGCTTTTGAAAGTTCGCCAGATCGTGCAGGGTCTCGCCATGCAGGGCGGGTATCTCGTAGTCCGCATCGATCATCGACAGTTGCAATGGTGTCGGCGCGTTATCGGTTTTCCAGTGCCGGGGATCGACACGCTGCCAGCCGTCGGCATCACTCCATCTGAAGCCCTGATCGCCGGGATAGGGGTTGTCGATGGCGATAACGGGTTGATCGGTCAGGTACTGGTGCAGGGCATCGTCTATTTTGCTGCCCGGGCCGAAGGACGTGACGCTATCAGGCGAAGCGCGCCGGGGAGCCGGGCCGGTCATCTCAAGGCTGAAATCACTGCGAATGGTCACGTCGTCCACCGGCGCTCCATCTATGTCCGGACGGATCACCGGCTTGCCCGAGCCGGGCTTGCCGTGCACGCGCAGACTGATCGCGCCTTCGAGTTCGCTGATGCCCGGCACGCCTCTGTGGGTGTTGGCCAGTTTCTGATCGAGCAAGGCGATCCAACGACGGTCCGGTTGGGCCTGGATATCCCCGGAGATCAGTTGGTGGCCAAAGAAGTTGCTCATTTTTTGCCCGGCAGCATCGTCGCCAGCGGCACCAGGCACCGGATGACTGTTGTGGGGGTAGCTGACGTTGGAACTGAAGGGGCGGACTTCGATGCCGTTGCGGTGCGCGACCTTGACCAGATGGTAGTAGTCGAATTCGCGCGAGGCATTGTCCAGGGCACCATCATTGAGCAGGTTAAAGTGCTGCTTGATCTCATGGGAGCCTGCCCGGCTGTTACTGGAGAGCTTCCGATATTTGGCGAGCTTCTGCAGGTGCTGGTCGGTGAACAGGTGCTCGATATACAGGATCTTGACGTCATGTTTGGCCAGGGCAGCCATGTTCTCAATCAGCAGACGCTTGCTGACGACAGACTTGGGCGCTTCGCTGATGACCAGGCCGTTGGTCTGTTTGAAGCACTCTTGAACAAGTCCTTCGAAATCAGTCTCTGCTGCCAGATCCGGTAAGGCTGGCCGCCTGACCGCTGCAGGGGCGGCGAAGTAAGCCTTGGCGTCGTTATAAAGCTTGTCGCGCATTGCAGAGTATTTGTTACGTATGTCGGCATAAACGACGGCGAAGTAATCTCCCACCACGGGATCAATATCGTATTTGCTGATCACAATGTTATTGGCATGGTGATGCATCTCTTCGGGGAGCTGGTAATCGTCCAGGCGCGTAATGGCGGTTTCCTGTGACGGGATTCGCTCCAGTGGCAGCTGACTATATCTATCCATGCCGCCGCGCAGGCGCAGGGGTGCGCTGAGATGCCAGTTGCCTTGGGCGTCAAGATGCACCGGTTTCTTGCCATAAAAAGCGTACGGATTGGTCGGGTCGATGATGTTCCAGGTGCGCAAGCGGGCGTCGTATTGCACTTGGTAGACCTGCCCGTTGAGGTCGATGCAGGGCTTGTTGTCGACGATGCGCACGCCCTTGGCATGCGGGGGCTGGGCCGGCCAGCCGGCGCTCAGGGAAACCTTGACGGGGACCGGTTGTGGCGGGTTCGTTTCGTGACCCAGCGGACGCCACATACCGTTGGCATCGCGACGTGCGAATTGGCCTGTGGCGTGCAGTTCCTGTGAGCCATCGGACAGGCTGCGGAACAACGGTGCGTAACCTTCGGCGACCGGCTTGCCCAGCCAGAAGCTTTCTTCGGCCAGTATCACTGGATACAGGTCGATCTTCCTGCCGATTTGCACAGGTTGCCTGATCGATTGCAGTGTCTTTACGCGACCGTGGCTCGGCTTGAGTTTGTGCAGCAAGGCACCGAAACCTTTGACGCCGGAGTGCAGGTCGCCAATGGCGCCGAGGCTGTTGAACAGTGAGGTGAGGATGTAGGCGCTGGCCGCCTCGTGATTGCCATTGGTCAGGGCTGTGACAGCACGCAGGCTGTCATGGAAGGCCAGCAGGGCGCCCACGGCAAAACTGGCGGGCGGGAAGGGCAGCGTCATGGCCGTGGCAATCAGCTCGACGCTGGTCCAGACCAATGCGCTCAGCATGTCGTGACGACCGGTGGTGGTGTCTTCGACATCGCGGATTTTGCGCTCCAACGGGCGGTTGTAGCAGATATCCTGAAGGTCGCTGAACCATTCCCGAGGGATGAACGGCGGCTTGTTGGCCCCGCCTTTTTTCATGTCATTGAGGAAAAACGACAGTGTCCTGCGCGCCGCCAGTCGGCAACGATCCTTGTAGTAATCAACCATGCCGGGCTGTTGCAGCGAAGTGACGAAATCGGCAAACAGGCGAAACTCGACGCCGTCGGGCGCCTGGGGCGTGTACAGCAATGCGGCCTGGCGGATGCGGGTCGGCAGCACCACGAAGCAGCCTTGCACGGTCTCGATGTGAATCAGTACCGGTGCGGGAACTATCAATTGGTCGATCCCTTCCAGCCCCGAGCCAATAAAGGGCTTGTCGATGTGCAGTTGCAGCGGGAACAACGGGAAGTCTTCGCGGGTTTGCTTGTCATTCAGTTGCAGCCTGTCCAGGGATGCCCGCAGCCATTGATACTGCGGTGCGTCGATATGGCCTTTGAGCAGGCTGCGCAGGGCGGCGGCCTGCATGTGCAACTGGTTGATCAGCAGGCTGGTCTGGCGGCGGTAGTCGTAGCCGACTGATTCTGGGTCTAGCAGGTTGCTGCGGATCTGCGCGATGTAATCGTCGGCGAGCCATTTGCCATGAACCGACCGGGCTACTTTCTGCGGCGTCAGCGGACTCAGGTCCACTCCTTCCGGGCCCTTGAAAGTGGCCAAGGTGTCGGCGCCGGCGCTGAACAGGCCGAGGCTGTCGTCATAACCGTTGCGCAGCATCTGGGTGTAGCTGAGGGTTTCGCGCTCGGAGGTGATGATGATCTGATCCGGATCGACTTGACCGTCGGCCAGACCCAGCAATTGGTTGATCTTCTGGCTGGCGCGTTGATGCACGTAGGCTTCGAAGTCCGGCACCTGACTGTGGGATTTGTCGGTGTAGTGCTCTTCAGCGGCCCAGGCAGCCTGCTCAAGGGCGAGCAGTTCCTGGCGTTGCTCGGTGCTGGCGCGGATGAGCCAGGCAGGTGTGTGTCGGGCCTGTTCGGCCATGGCGACGCGCAGTTGTTCCGAGACCAGTGCACTCAAACCCTGGCTGTAGTCCCCTGCCGTCAGCAGCTGCATGAAATTTTCCGGCGGGTAGGGCTTCAGACGCAACGCTGCGAGCTGGGCCTGCAAGCGCGGCTGGCCGGATGCTTCGACCTGTTGGACCAGGTAGTCGCTCATCGGCGCAAGCGCGCTCCAGCTCACCAGTTCATGCAGCAGTTGTGTTTCGTTGGCTAAGCCCTTGAACAGCTGCGCCTGCGGCGCGTCGGCGGCAAACAGCACCAGGCGCTCGGGGCGACCCTGAGCATCGTCCTTGCGCAGTACCAGCAGTTTGCTCGGGATGTCCTGGCCATTGAGCCTGAGCAGTTGCAGCTTCACCGCCGGGTCGCTGGTCTGGCCGGAAATACTTTCGACGATGCCCAGCTCCTCTTGCGAGATATGGCCCTGCATCCAGGCGGTATAGGCCAGCGCGCCGAGTTGCTTGCGGATCAGTTCGCGAATCAGTTGCTGTTTGTGTTTGAGGGCGAAGGTGCGGCGCTGGATCTCACCGAACGTCACGCGCAGATTCAGCTCGTCGATCAGGCGGGCGATGTAGGTGGGGGTGAGCAGCGGATAGTCCGCAGCGATGGGGGCGTCGTCCAGGCTGAGATGGGTCTGGGTCAGGAATGCCGAACCCTCGCTGCGATCCTGCGGGTGCAGGCCGTACAGCGCCAGTTGCACGAGCGAATGGCTGACGGTGTAGCTTTCGCCGGTCAGGGGCAAGGTGCGTTGGGTGCTGACAATGAGGTCCTGAGGGGCCAGGTCGTAACCCAGGTCGGTGGCCAGGCTTGTACGCAGGCGGATATCGGCGAACTGCTGCGGCGAGGTCGCGCCGTCCATGGCACTGAGCAGCAAGGTGCGGGTCTGGTCGTAGCCCTGCAGGCGCTGCTGGCAGGTCTGCTGCTCGGCGCTGTTGGCGTGTCTGAACCAGTGCGGTAGCTGCTTGCGCTGCCTGGCTTCGATATAGGCCAGTTCGCGCAGCTCCAGCACGGCGATGGGGCCGAGCAGGCCGCGCATGGCGATGGCCTGATTGACGAGCGTCGCCTGTTTGCCGGTTGTGCAGGCGTGACGCACGTCCGCACGTTGCTTATGCCGCTGACGATCAAGGCTGTAATGGAACGGATTACCCGTGATGGCCTGCAACTGCACATCGCTCGCCTGGAAGTCGGGCAGGAACAGCTCCGGGTCGGCATTGATGGTCTGGAAGATGTCTTGAAAGTGCTGCTCGGCGTTTCTCAGCACAGTGCCGCGCAGGTTGCTGTCATTCAGCCAGGAGGCGATGGTTTCGCTCATGGCACTGCGGCTGGCAAAGCCCAGCAGGCCGACACCGGGCAGCCACAGCAAGGTAGGCCCCTGGCCATGGCACATGACCAGCGCCCCGGTGATTTCGGCGTCGTTGTCTTCATTGAACTGCACATATAAGGAAAACGCCGACACCGGCCCATCGGGTTGCGGCTCGGCGGTTGCAGGCAGGCAAACGCGGTAGCGGGCGTCGAGGTCGCCTTCGTGGACCTTGAGCGTCATTTCGGCGCGCAGCGCCTGTTCCATGCTGATTGCCAGCGAGGTGTGACGGCTTTGCCAATAGTCGTCCAACTGCTGCAGCAGAGCGTCGAGATGGCGTTCGACTGCAACGGTGTCGGCGCTTGCCATCGCATCCAGCAGGGCTGTGTCGGCCTGGGGCAATGATGTGAGTTGATCTTCGAAGGTCTGGCTCTGTTGATCGAGGCTTGCCAGTGCGGCAGAGGCGGCAGCCAGCCCGGCGCCGCTGCCGGTGGAGATGGGCGTATAGGTTGTCATGGGATCCTGCTTGTCAAAAAAAAGGTGTGGCGGCAGGGGCGCCACGGCCCCTGGATTCATGAGGGGTAATCAATCAGGAGTGGCGAGGGTGTTGGGAGTAGATAGTTAAACGACGGGAAATTTGGTCGAGCGTAATTCCGTAGGAGCGTCTTCAGCCGCGAGGGCCTCCTCCCGGCTAAAGCCGGTCCTGCGGTGTGGGGCGCGGGATTTGTGTCGCCCCGACCATATCCCTTGTCATTAGGCTATAATCCCGCGCTTTAGCTGCTCACCGCGCCCTGTGCGGGAGCACATACTTCCCAGGCGCCTGCCGCCTGCAAGCAGACTCAAGAGGCTAGACCCAGTGGCATTGACGATCCTTGGCCTGTCCGGCGCCCTTAGCCATGATCCTTCCGCAGCCCTGTATATCGACGGCAAGCTGATTGCAGCCGCCGAAGAAGAGCGCTTTGTGCGCGACAAGCACGCGAAGAACCGCATGCCCTACGAATCGGCGAAGTTCTGCCTGGAACAGGCAGGCATCAAGCCATCCGATGTCGATGTCGTGGCAATCCCTTTCGCACCGATCAGCCTGTTCGGCAAGGCTCGCTGGCACTACGCCAAGCGCTACTGGTATGCACCTGATCGCGCCCTTGACGCGCTGTTGATGGGTAACCGTCGCTACAAGCGCTATCGCAACAAGATTGTCTGGTGTCTCGAGCAATTGGGCTTCGATCCGAAAAAGATCAAGATCGAGCCGGTCGAGCACCACCTTGCCCACGCTTCCAGCGCCTACCACTGCTCCGGTTTCAAAGAGAAAACCGCGATCATGGGCATCGACGGCAAGGGTGAGTACGCCACGACCTTCTTCGGTTACGGCGAAAACGGCCGTATCCACAAGATCAAGGAATTCTTCGACCCGGACTCCTTGGGTGGCCTGTATGGCGCGATCACTGAATTCCTCGGCTTCGAGATGCTCGACGGCGAGTTCAAGGTCATGGGCATGGCGCCGTATGGCGATGCCAGCAAATATGATTTCTCGCGCCTGGCGACTTTCGAGAACGGCGAACTGGTGATCAACACCGAACTGGCCAACGTCATCGGCCTGCGTCGTTACAAAGAGAAGGGCAAGGGCTTCTACTTCTCGCCAAAACTGATCGAGTGGCTGGGCCCGAAACGCGAAGGCGATATCGCTGACGAGCCGTACATCCACTACGCGGCCAGCATGCAGGCGCTGTTCGAGAAACTGGCGCTGCAGATGATGGACCACTACCTGGGGGATATCCTCAAGGAAACCGGCAAGATCGCCTTTGCCGGTGGTTGTGCACTGAACGTCAAGCTCAACCAGCGCATCATCGCCCGCCCTGAGGTCAAAGAACTGTTCGTTCAGCCTGCCTCCGGCGACGCCGGTACTGCGGTGGGGGCAGCGGCCTATGTGTCCCACGCCCGTGGTGTGCCGGTTGAGAAGATGGAGCACGTCTACCTCGGCCCGGCCTACAGCAACGAAGATGTGATCGCTGCCTGTGCCCGTCACCCGAGCAAGCCGGTGTGGCGCCAGATCGAAAACACGCCTGAGCGCATCGCCAAAATCATGGTCGAAGGCAATCCGGTAGCCTGGTTCCAGGGCCGCATGGAGTTCGGTCCGCGGGCCCTGGGCGGTCGTTCGATCATCGGTTGCCCGAGCGTCGCTGGCGTGGCTGACCGCATCAACCATCAGATCAAGTTCCGCGAGCGCTGGAGGCCTTTCTGCCCGTCGATGCTCGACACCGTGGCGCCGCAGATGATCAAGATCGATCACCCTGCGCCCTTCATGACCTTCACCTTCGAAGTGGCTGAAGAGTGGAAGACCCGCGTGCCGGAAGTGGTCCACGAAGACGGTACGTCCCGTGCCCAGGTGCTCAAGCGCGAGTACAACCCGCGCTACTACGACATGATGAAAGCCCTGGAAAACCTCACCGGCAACGGTGTGTCGCTGAACACCTCGCTGAACCGCCGTGGTGAGCCGATGATCTGCTCGCCGACCGATGCGTTGAACATGTTCTTCGGCTCGGACCTCGAGTACCTGATCATGGAAGACATCCTGGTGGTCAAAGACGGCGTGGAACTCTATGACACGGTCGGCTGAACGCCGAGTCCTGCAGTTCTGCCACGGCTATGACGGGCCGTTTCTCGACTGCGCCCGGCAGTACGCCAGCCTGTTCGCGGGCAAGGGCTACCGGGTTACCACGGTCTTTTTGACCGGTGCAGCCGATTCCGAAGTGGCGACGTCCTGCGCTTCGGATGAAGTACTGTTCATGGAATACAGCTCCCAGGCCATCCGTGGCCTGAAGCTGGGGGCGATCCGAGATCTGCGGCGGATCGTCGCTTCACGCAATTTCAGTTTCTGCATCGCCCATCGCTTCAAGCCGGTGTACATCGCCTTGCTGGCGACGAGTCTGCCGGTGATCGGCGTGCATCATGCCTTTGGCGATTATCAGCGTCGTTCGCGCAAGTTGTTTGCCCACCTGTTTCGTCAGCGCCTGAGCCTGCTCGGCGTGTCCGATGCGGTGCGCGACGACATGCGCAAAAGCCTGCCGAAGTGGCCGCAAGAGCGCATCGAGACGCTGTACAACCGCATCGATATCCAACCGTTGCAAGCCAGCCAGCTATCCGCCGCGCAGGCCCGTGAAGAAATGGGCCTGGCACCGTCGGCCTGGGTGGTCGGCAATGTCGGGCGGCTGCACCCGGACAAGGATCAAGCCACGCTGCTGCGCGGATTTGCCAAGGCGTTGCCGGATTTGCCCGCCAACAGTCAGTTGGTGATTCTCGGCAAGGGCCGTCTCGAAGAGCGCCTCAAGCAGCAGGCGCTCGAACTAGGTATTGGCGCTCAGGTGCTGTTTCCCGGGCAGATCGCCGACGCTCGCCGCCTGTTCAAGGCATTTGACGTGTTTGCCCTAAGCTCCGATCACGAACCCTTCGGCATGGTCCTGCTGGAAGCCATGGCCGCTGGCGTGCCGCTGATTGCGACGTCTTGTGGTGGCGCCAGGGAAGTGGTCGAGGGTGTTGGCGTGCTGTTCCCGTTGGGCGATGCCGATCGTCTGGCCCAGGGCCTGGTGCATCTGTCGCGCCTCGATGACGCGCAGCGTGAGGCTTGTGCCGAATTGATGGATCTACGGCTGCTCGAGCGCTTCAGTGATCAGGCGGTGCGCGATGTGTTCTGGCACTTGCCGCAAGTCAGCCGCCTGCTCGTGGGGTCTTGATGCTCAACCGACTCCAAGGCTGGCGCGAGCGTGGCTGGGACCTGATTGACGCGACGACCTACGCTCAGGCGTGGCAGCGTTTTGGCGGTAGCGTGGCGACCCATCCGCTGGTAGTGGAACGTCTGGCCGAACTGGCCGGGATTCCCGTGCGTTATCTGGGCTGGCAGCACAACGGCGAGCTGCAGGCTGCGATTCCTGCCTGGGGTCGTTATCTGGCCCTGTCCAAGGACGTGCTCAAGCGCCACGGCAAGAAGGGCCTGTTCGATCTGGGCAACGCGGAGGTGATCCTGCCGGTGGCTGAGAATGCCCAGGTGCCGGTGCGTCACGCCGCGCGTTATCTGTCCGAACTCAATCAGGGGCGTGTCAGCACCCTCAAGCCCCAGACTGAATCCCTGGCCATGGCGCGGGCGCCGGAAGACCTGTCGAAGAAGTTTCGTTATAACCAGCGCCGCGAACTGCGCCTGCTGGAAGAGGCGGGTGGCGTGGTGCGGCCGGTCAGCGACTTCAGCGGTGCCGAGCTTGCCGCCATCTATTGCGACCTGTTCCAGCGCCGCTGGGGGTTCCCGGCGACGGGTGCCGAGCGTATGGCCGAGGTGGTCGAGCTGCTGCGCGAGCTGCTGATCGGCTCGGTGCTGTTTCTCAATGACGCGCCGATTGCCGTGCAATTGGTCTATCGCGTCGAAGCGCCGAAGTGGATCAGCGTCGAGTACGTCAACGGTGGCGTCGACCCCGAGACCCGCGACTTCAGCCCCGGTAGTGTCTTGAGCTTCCTCAATACGCAAAGCGCCTGGGAGCACGCTCGAACCCTGGACAAACCCCTGCGTTTCTCCTTCGGCCGCGCCGACCGCGAATACAAAGACCGTTGGTGCAACCCCGTGCCGGTATTTCAGTTATGAGCCGCAAGCAGCAGTTGCTCAAGCGCCACCGCCGTAACAAGCGCGTGGCCCTGCTGGTTGCGCTGTTGCTGCTGATTGCTGCAGGCGTATTGCTGGCGTGGTGGCTGATCCCGCTGCTCGCGGTGTTCGGCTGGGTTGCCCATGAAGCCTGGTTTGCCGATCACCTGTTCTACTCGCCGGGCGATGATTACCAGTACAACCTCCCTGCGGATAACGAGGTGGCAGGTGTCACCCTTGAAGGCGGCCGGTTGCAGGTCGTTGCGCCCCTTTCTTTGCGGGGCGACGAAACTCTGGTGCTGGGTTTGACCGTGAAAAGCTCATGGCTGGGGCGTTTCTTCGATCCTGTGATCGAACTGAGCGGCAGCGGTGTTGATGATCGGCAGGCGTTCGAGCGAGGGGTCAGCGGGCTGCGCTACCTCAATCTCACCGGCATGGCCGAGGCGCTGAACTCAGGCAGCCTGCGAGTGCGCGGACGTCATTGCCGGGTGCAGGGGCCGCTAAGCCTGTGGGCCTTTCGCCATGCCGATGCGCGGCAGCAGCGGGTCATGGTCATTGCCCCCCATGCCGACGATGCCGAGCTGGCTGCGTTTGGTCTCTACAGTCAGGCTGCCGATACCTGGATCGTGACCCTGACTGCCGGCGAGATAGAAGCTGAGCATTATCAGCAGATGGGCGTGCCGCGCCCCGAAGCGGCGCGCTTGAAGGGGCGTTTGCGCGCTTGGGACAGCATTGCCGTGCCACGTTGGGGCGGAGTGCCCGAGACACAGTGCGTGCAGCTGGGTTATTTCTGCCTGCAACTACCCGCCATGCAGGCTGAACCGGATCAGGCCATCGCTTCGCGAGAGGCGGACTTGAGCGATACCCGCCTGTTCCGTCAGTTCAATTCCATGACCTTGCCGGGCGATGCCGATGGCGCGCCGACCTGGAATAACCTGCTGGCCGATTTGCGGGCACTGCTTTTGCAAGCACGCCCGCAGGTTTTGGTCATGCCCCACGCGACTATCGATCCACACCCGGACCATATTTGCGCCCAGGCCGCAGTAATGCAGGCGCTGGAGGGACTGGAGTGGCAACCGCAAACGGTGCTTGGGTACGCCAATCACTTGCATGACAACGATCGCTGGCCCATGGGAGATGCCTACAGCGGCATCGCCTTGCCGCCGGTGTTCGATCCTGGATTGCCGTTGGTCCCCTATAGCCTGACCCTCACTGTCGAGCAACAGCGAGACAAGGCTATGGCCCTAGGCATGATGCACGACCTGCAACCGCCAATGCCGCTCAAGCGTAAGCTGCGGCGCGGCATGCAACACCTGTTGGCCGGGCGGCGCTGGCCGGCCGAAGGCGAGAACGAATTCTTCAGAAAGGCCGTACGCCGGCACGAGTTGTTCTGGCGCAGAGATATTTGAATCAGCGGTCTGTGGAGGCCGCGAGGAAAACAATGAAAGTTCTATTGCTGGTCCAGAAAGAGCAGCGGGCCATTCTGGATCGCCTGTACGAAGGTATCGCCGCCCATTGCGAATGCGACCTGCGCTGGCTGACATCGGCTGAGCAACGCAATCTGCGCGCCTATTTCCGTCGTGAAGTGGATGTTACGAAGTACGATCGCATCGTGTTTTTCCTGCGCTTCAAGCAGGAAATCCGTCAGGCTGGCTTCATTCGTACCCTTCCCAATCTGGTCATCCTCGAGCACGACGCTTACCAGAACTACATTCCCTGCAAGTACACTGGCAAGTTCAGCGAGCATTACCGCAAGTTGCCGTGGGCGCGTGTGCTGAGTTCCGGTTTTGTGGTCAGCGAGCGGCTGCGTGAAGAGGGCTTCGACGCGGTATTCGTGCCCAAGGGCTACGACCAGACTCTGTTGCAGGATCAGGGCATTGAGCGGGATATCGAACTGGCGTTCGTCGGCAGCACCAACAGCGTGGCCTATAGTGGCCGCAAGGCCTTGCTTGATGAGCTGGGCCAGGTCGAGCCGCTGGTGGTGACCCGCACCAAATCCGGCGAAGAGTATTGCCAGACCCTGAATCGCATTCGCTTTTTCGTCAGTGCCGATGTCGGCATGGGCGAGTACATGATCAAGAATTTTGAAGCCATGGCCTGTGGTTGCGTGTTGTTGGCCTACGATCAAGGGGACGCGGAAAATCGCGCACTCGGTCTTCAGGATATGGAGAACGTGGTGTTCTACAGAAATATCCCACAACTCCAGTCGAAATTAGCGACGTTACGCGTCGACCCGGAATTGGCGGCCCGTATTGCTGTCAATGGCCGTAATCTGGCAATGTCGCAGTTCAGTTTTGCAACCATTGGTCAGCGCATTGTCAAAGAGCTTGAGCCCGCGCTACGGAAGGCGGCTGCAATAAGTTGGATAGAGCGTTTGCGAGCAGTACTGGGAATCTGACGCTGCTCTCGTGAGTCTACGAGCGCTCAGGGGCTGAAAGATTTGACTATTCAGGGCGGCGCCGGAAGCGGCGAAGCGATTTACCTACTGTTTCGGGCTTCACAGGTGTGTTCCGGCGTGGCGAGCGACAAGGGTCGCTCAGCCCCGGAACCATTGAAGACCGGGCCCACGCGGCTGTCTGGAGTGTGCATTGGCTTTACCAACGATTGATTGCGCCTGCGCGGACGCGGTGATTCCGACATCGGGGTTCGATACCCGATGACCATCATTAATATTATGTGGTCCAGTGGTTCGCCGTTTTCATCGGTGCACAAGGTCCATCAGCAAATCGTCTCGCAACTGGATCCGGCCATCGAGATCAAGACCTGGTTTCTCCAGGGTGAGGTCAATGGTTGCACCGAGCCGGTGAAGGACGTGCACGAGTGGCGCTTTTCCTCGCGCCTGCTCAAGGAACGGCATGTCTGGCGCCTGCTCAAGCCCTGGATGCAGGCCCGCCTGCGCAAGGCGATGATCCAGAGCGGGGCCAAGGTGGTGTTGCTCGACGGTCTTGGCGTTGCCCGGGTGATGTTGCCCATTCTCAGGCAGATGCCGGATATCCGTGCCGTGGTGGTCTTCCATGGCGCCACTCGTCTGCGTGAAGAGCATCTGGCGCTGTTCCGCACCTTTCCCGCCGAACGTCTGACCCTGGCGGCCGTCTCCCAGACCCTTGCCCTGGCTTTGCAGGAAAAGCTGCATCTGCCGGTGCAGGGGCTGCGCAGTGCTCTGCATCCCGAGACCTTCCGCGCACGGTTGCTGGAGCGCAAGCAGGCGCGTCGGGTATTCGACCTGCCGCAAAACGGTGGACGGGTGCTGGGTGCGGTGGGGCGTCTGGTCGCGGACAAGGGCTTTGACTATCTGCTCGACGCCTTCGCCCGCTCCCTGGCAAAGCATCCCGACATCAGCCTGGTAATCATCGGCGAAGGCCCTGATCGTAGCGCGCTCGAGCGCAAGATCAAGCATCTGGGCCTGGGCGGGAAAGTCTTCCTGCCGGGGCACAAGCCGGGTCTGGCCAAGCTGTACCTGGGCTTTGATTGGGTGGTGATTCCCTCGCGGGAAGAGGGCCTGGGGCTGGTGCTTCAGGAAGCGGTCATTGCCGGAGTGCCGGTGCTGGTCAGTGACCTGCCGGTATTTCGCGAACAGTTGGGCGGTGCCGGTCATTACGTACCGGTCGGCAACGTCGAGGCCTGGATCGCGGCGCTGGATGAGGTTGCCGGGGAGGATGGCGCTACCGTTGCCAGCTCCCAACACCAGGCTCTGGCGCCGGAACAGGCATGGCAGCGCTTTTGTGAAGATTCACGTACCTTGCTGTCCATCCACTAGCGTTGCGTGTCAGTTCAGCACGCCCTGCTCGAGTGTCTGCAACGGAAAGGCCTCGGTCAGATTCTCGCGGGCGATGTAGCGAGCGAAATGCTGCAGGTTGCGTTTCTTCAGGCTGCTCGACAGCGGCCCCCGAAAGAAGCGCATGTCGGCGACGTCGATCAGGCCCAGGGTGTTCTCCGGGGTGACGACGATGTTGCCCAGGTGCAGCGAGCGGAAATAAATCCCCGATTGATGCAGGCTGCGGATCAATTCGATCAGCGCGGGCATCGATTGCTGCCAGCTGAAACCCTCATGCCGGGTGATCTGGCGCAGGGTCTCGCCGGGCAGCGGGCGGTACAGCACGGCGGTCATGCCCGGCTGATCGAGGGTATAGAAGTGGGTAACCTTGAGGGTCGGCACGCCGAGTTTTTCCAGTTTCACGGCGTTATCAATGAAGCGCCGGGAGTATGGACGCAGCAGTGCGGAAGAGAACCAACGCTTGCGACGGAACAGTTTAAGGATTTTGCCATCCTGCAACATGTACACTTTCGCGCCAAAGCTGTCGGCCTCCAGAACTTTGGCACCGACAATCATTTGATTTAAAGCGGCTTTAGAGAGCCGAAAGCATTGCATCAGTAGAAGCCTTGTAAGGAACGCGAGCGGTTTGGCCGGCAATGATGCCGAAAAGTGACGGGTTGCACCACTATAGGACCGGTTTCTGTGGGACCGGCTTCAACCGGGAAGGCCTATCCCCGGCTAAAGCCGGTCCCACAGGGGCGGCTTTAGCCGCGAGTTTGCGTTGCGAATATCGTTTTTCAGAGGAGTCAGGATGTACACGAACCGTTGGGCACAGGCCTGGTTATCGACCGGGTTGCTATGGTTTCTGCTGGCCATTGCTTTCGCGCCGACCAACAAGATCTATCAACAGGGTCTGGTCGCTTTTCTGTGGGTGCCTGCCCTGGCGTTGGGCTGGTCCGCTCGCGAACGTATTGGTGAGTTCTGGCGTGCCCAGCGTTTCCTCTGCGTATCGATGCTGCTGCTGGCGGTGTGGGCCAGCCTCAGCCTGACCTGGGGCCACGCGGAAGAGGCGGACCGCGAATTCAAACGCATGCTGTATATCGCCGTGTTTGTCCTGTTCTTCCCGATCCTGGCCAATGCCAATCCCGACCGCGTTGTACGGCTGATGCAGTGGGGCGGCATCGGCATGGCCCTGGCGGCGCTGACGTCGATCGTGCGCTTCTATGGCATGCAGCATAATCCCTGGTTGGCCCGGGTGGAGGGTATCGGTGAGCTTAGCCATCCTATCCTTGGCGCCTATGTCGTCGGTATTGCCGCCGTCTGGACGCTGCTCTGGCCGCCCAAGCAGCGCGCGATGCTGCCGGTCTGGGCGTTGACCCTGGCTCTGACCGGCGCCTTCGTTGTGTTGTCCCAGAGCCGCGGGGCGATCCTCGCCTTGTTCCTGACCGTCGTCGCCATGCCGATCTGGTGCCGGGACCGTCGCAGCTATCTGCTCTCGGGGCTGGCCATCGCTGTCGCTGTCGTGGGCTTCTGGTTGCTTGAGCCATTGATGCTGGCGCGGGGCTCGTCTTATCGCCCGGAAATTCTCGCCGCCGTGATGAAGATGGTCGCAGTGCATCCATGGACCGGTATCGGCCTGGGCGCGCCTTACGATGTGGTGGTGGCCGATGGCCTGAAGTTCGACCATTCCCATAACCTGTTTACCCATACTGCCATTCAGTTGGGCATTCCCGGGATGCTGCTGTGGGCGTGCGTCTGGCTGGCGGTGCTGGTCCAGGCCTGGCGGGCCCGGCATACGACGCTTGGCCGTGGCCTGATGGGGATTTGGCTGTTTTCTACACTGGCCATGCAGTTCGATGCGGCGAGTCTTACCGGTTCGCCACGGGCCGAGTGGTTTATCAGCTGGCTGCCGATCGGTCTGACCAGTGCGCTGGTCTGGGCCAAAGCGCAAATCGGCGGCTGTGATAAAATCCCGCGTTCTTCAACTTCAGCGAGCTTTACGATGAGCGACAAGGCACCCATTGCCGGGCAAAGCTCCAGCCTGAAAATCTATTTCCGACTGCTTAACTACGTAAAACCCTACATCGGCATCTTCCTGCTGAGTATCATCGGCTTCATCATTTTCGCCTCGACCCAGCCGATGTTGGCCGGGATTCTCAAGTATTTCGTCGACGGCCTGGGCAACCCCGAGGCTGTGCTGTTCCCCAACGTGCCGTACCTGCGCGACCTGCAACTGTTGCAGGCGGTGCCGCTGCTGATCGTGTTGATCGCCGCGTGGCAAGGGCTGGGTTCGTTCCTGAGTAACTACTTCCTGGCCAAGGTCTCCCTGGGCCTGGTGCATGACCTGCGTGTCGAACTTTTCAACAAGCTGCTGGTTCTGCCCAACCGCTATTTCGATACCCATAACTCCGGTCATCTGATTTCCCGCATCACCTTCAACGTGACCATGGTCACCGGCGCCGCGACCGACGCCATCAAAGTGGTGATTCGTGAAGGCCTGACGGTGGTGTTCCTGTTCATCTACCTGCTGTGGATGAACTGGAAGCTGACCCTGGTGATGCTGGCGATTCTGCCGTTGATCGCCGTAATGGTCAGTCGCACCAGCAAGAAATTCCGCAAGCAGAGCAAGAAGATCCAGGTCGCCATGGGCGATGTCACCCACGTTGCCTCGGAAACCATCCAGGGCTATCGGGTGGTGCGCAGCTTCGGCGGTGAAGGCTACGAGCAGGAGCGCTTCGCCGGGGCCAGCAGGAGCAACACCCGCAAACAGCTGACCATGAACAAGACCGGCTCGATCTACACGCCGATGCTGCAACTGGTGATCTACAGTGCAATGGCTGCGCTGATGTTTCTCGTGCTGCTGCTGCGCGGCGAAGCGACCCCCGGTGATCTGGTGGCCTACATCACCGCGGCTAGCCTGTTGCCCAAGCCGATCCGCCAGTTGTCGGAAGTCAGCTCGACCATCCAGAAAGGTGTCGCGGGCGCTGAAAGCATCTTCGAGCAGCTGGATGAAGTGCCTGAAGTCGATACCGGTTCGTTTGAGCGTGACAGCGTCAGTGGTCATCTCGAAGTGCAGAATCTCAGCTTCACCTATCCGGGCACTGAGCGTCAGGTGCTCAATGACATCAGCTTCTCGGCCGCGCCGGGGCAAATGGTGGCGCTGGTCGGCCGCTCCGGAAGTGGTAAATCAACTCTGGCCAATCTGCTGCCGCGTTTTTATCAGCATGAAGTCGGTCATATCCTGCTCGATGGCGTCGATATCAACGAATATCGCCTGCGCAATCTGCGCCGTCATATCGCTCAGGTGACCCAGAGCGTGACCCTGTTCAACGATACCGTGGCCAATAACATTGCCTACGGCGATCTGGCCGGTGCACCACGGGCCGATATCGAGGCGGCTGCGGCTGATGCCTATGCCAAGGAGTTCGTCGACCAGTTGCCTGAGGGCTTCGATACTCAGGTTGGTGAGAACGGCGTGCTGCTCTCCGGTGGCCAGCGCCAGCGTCTGGCAATTGCCCGTGCGTTGCTCAAGAACGCACCGTTGCTGATTCTCGACGAGGCAACCTCGGCTCTCGATACCGAGTCCGAGCGTTACATTCAAGCGGCGCTGGATCATGTGATGAAAGGTCGCACCACCATCGTCATCGCGCACCGCCTGACCACCATCGAGCGCGCCGATCTGATTCTGGTCATGGACCAGGGCCGTATCGTCGAGCGCGGCACCCACCGCGAGCTGCTGGCGCAGAATGGCTACTACTCGCGTCTGCATGCCATGGGGCTGGATGAGCCAGCGCCGGTCGGCGCAGTCTGATTTTGTTGGAGCGAGGTCTATGCCTGACCGCAAAGAGGCTTAGCCACGACAGTCACAAGCCCTGTGCTAACATTGCGCCCCTATTCATTCTTGGTTACGGGTTGTTCGATGAAGTTGTCCATGCCGCGTTTCGATCAGGCACCAGTCTTGGTGGTGGGCGATGTCATGCTCGACCGTTATTGGCATGGCGGCACCTCAAGGATTTCCCCTGAGGCACCGGTGCCGGTGGTCAAGGTCGAGCAGATCGAAGATCGCCCCGGTGGCGCCGCCAACGTTGCGCTGAACATCGCGGCCCTGGGCGCTCCGGCGTCGCTGGTCGGGGTAACGGGTGAAGACGAGGCCGCCGACAGCCTGGCCAACAGTCTCGAGGCCGCCGGTGTGCGTGCGCGTTTCCAGCGCATCGCCCATCAGCCGACCATCGTCAAGCTGCGTGTCATGAGCCGGCATCAGCAACTACTGCGCATCGACTTCGAAGAACCCTTCGCCACCGATGCCCAGGCCCTGAGTGCCGAGGTCGACAGCCTGCTCGACGGCATCAAGGTGCTGGTGCTCTCCGATTACGGCAAGGGCGCCCTGAAAAACCATCAGGCGCTGATCACCGCTGCCCGCGATCGTGGCATTCCGGTGCTGGCCGATCCCAAGGGCAAGGATTTCTCAATCTATCGTGGCGCCAGCCTGATCACGCCGAACCTCAGCGAATTCGAAGCCATCGTCGGTCATTGTGTCGACGAGGCCGAACTGGTCGCTCGGGGCGCCGAGCTGATGGCTGATCTCGAGCTGGGCGGCCTGCTGGTCACCCGTGGCGAGCACGGCATGACCCTGCTGCGTCCGGATCAACCGGCCTTGCACCTGCCTGCCCGTGCCCGTGAAGTATTCGACGTGACCGGTGCCGGCGACACAGTAATTTCTACTCTGGCTGCCGCCATTGCAGCCGGTGAAGACCTGCCCCACGCCGTGGCCCTGGCCAATCTGGCGGCGGGCATCGTCGTCGGCAAGCTGGGTACGGCGGCCATCAGCGCGCCGGAGCTGCGTCGGGCGATTCAGCGCGAGGAAGGTTCCGAGCGTGGTGTGCTGAGCCTGGACCAGTTGATTCAGGCCGTGGGCGATGCCCGTGCGCACAAAGAGAAAATCGTCTTTACCAACGGCTGCTTCGACATTCTCCATGCGGGCCATGTGACCTATCTGGAACAGGCCCGTGCTCAGGGCGACCGATTGATTGTCGCGGTCAACGATGACGCCTCGGTCAGCCGTCTGAAAGGGCCGGGTCGTCCGATCAACAGTGTTGACCGACGCATGGCGGTGTTGGCCGGTCTCGGCGCGGTGGACTGGGTGATCAGCTTCCCTGAAGGCACTCCGGAAAACCTGCTGACCCACGTCAAGCCCGATGTGCTGGTCAAGGGCGGCGACTACGGTATCGACCAGGTGGTCGGCGCCGATATCGTCCAGGCCTACGGTGGCGAAGTGAAGGTGCTGGGGTTGGTCGAGAACAGCTCGACCACGGCTATCGTCGAGAAAATTCGCGGGCAGTAATACAAAGCCCGCAGGCCTCCTTTCGATGGGGCGAATACGGTGGGAGCGAATTCATTCGCGAATAGGGTAGTGAAGTCGATACATCTTCGTCGTCTGGAATACCGCTTTCGCGAATGAATTCGCTCCCACAGTAGCTCCAGCAATCCTCTCCCTCCCACAGAATCGGCATCTACAAGTTTTTCTATTTACTCAGACTGCTGCGCGCCATCTGCAGCAGTTGCCGGGCCTTGCCGGTTAGGTTCTTGATCCTGCTTTTCTTCGGTGGCGTCAGGCCCTGCTGGCGTAGCCAGTCCTTCCAGCGAATCCGCTCGTCGCGCACCACCCAACCTTCCTGAGCCGCGAAGCTTTCCGCCAGATACAGCCCTCGAGTGCTGGCCGGGATCAGCTTGTCGCGTTTGAGGGTGTACAGCTCCGGCAGGGGTACACCATTTTCCAGAGGCATCAGGTACAGGTCGGGCTTGCTGCGGTTGAGGCGGGCGACCAGTTGATCGTCTTCGAGCATTTCATCGACATGAAACAGGCTCAACGGACGGGCTTCCCTCGGTACTTCCAGGCGCAGATCGTAGATCAGTTGCAAAGACGCCGTGGGCAGATGGACATAGGCCCGTGGGCGCTCGATCAGGGTCATGTTGCCGCAACGCACTGGCCGCGCCGCGCCAGACAGCGGGGTCAGGCGAAAGGGCATGGCTTCGCGATAGTGCAGGGCTGCGGCATAAGGCGCGGGCAGCCAGGTATCGTTGAAGCGGCCGCTGAGCCAGCCCTGGGGCGTCTCGATCAGGCACTCTTCGGCGACTTCCTGAATCGCCGTATGCAGCGGCAGGGCCAGTTCCTGGGCCGGGACGTAACCAGAAATCAGCTTGAGCACCACATCGCCGCGGTCCTGACGACGTTGGCGCACCAGCACCCAGTAATCACGGTTCTGCCAGCTCAGGGTCAGGCGTACAGACACGCCGAGGTTGGCCAGCTCAGTGGAAAAACGCTCGCTGTCAGCTACCTCGATCTTGCGCCGACGTTGCAGGGTCTGGGAGAAGTTCAGCGGCATGCCGACGCTTTGGTAGCTCAGGCCTTCGGGGGTGGCTTCGACGAATAACGGCAGGGTTTTGAAGTTGCTGGGGTTTTTTCGAATCAGGGTTCGCGGCATGTCGGCTCCTTCTTGCGTTGGGGTCGGCCGCCCAAATCAGGCTTGACGGCGAATGACAGCGGCAGCAACGGCTGCATTATGGGCCAGATGCAGCGGGTTGATGGTCCCGACAATAGCACCGGCAACGCCCGGATGTTGAAACAGTAACGTGAAACTTGCTTCAACCGGATCAACGCCTGGAGTCAGGCAAATATGCCCGCTGGCCAGGGCCTTTTTGATCAGGATGCCTTTGTTGTGTTCGCCAGCGTAGTCCAGCACCGGCTTTTCGGCCTGCTCGTTGAGATTATAAGTGACCATCGCGCAGTCTCCGTCGCGCAGGGCGAGCAGGCCGCCTTCGACGGTCTTGCCGGAAAAACCGAAGCCGCGGATCTTGCCTTCGGCCTTGAGTGCGGCCAGGGTCGGGTAGACGTCGCTGTCGTTAAGAATCGCCAGGTCGTTGCCGTCGGAATGCACCAGCACCAGGTCGAGGAAATCGGTTTCCAGACGTTTCAGGCTGCGCTCCACCGACATGCGCGTGTGGGCGGCGCTGAAGTCGTGGCTCGACAGGCCTTGCTCGAACTCTTCACCGACCTTGCTGACAATCACCCAGTCGTGGCGCTGACCACGCAGTAGCGGGCCCAGGCGCTCTTCGCTGGTGCCGTAGGCCGGTGCGGTGTCGAGCAGGTTGATACCCAGGTCCCGGGCCTGGCCCAGCAGCAGGCGCACGACATGGTCATCAGGAATGGTGAAGCCGTTGGGGTATTTCACCCCTTGGTCGCGGCCCAGTTTGACCGTGCCCAGGCCCAGGGGGGAAATGCTCAGGCCAGTGCTGCCCAAGGGACGATGCAGATCGTGCAGGGTTGGTAGAGTCATGGCAGCAGTTGGTCCCAGATCGGTACGGCGCGCGGCGGGCGCGGCAAGGTCGGCAGCGGCGGTTGTGGCGTCGGGTGGATTTCGTCATGGGCGAGGGCGCCCAGCACCCGGTCGGCGAAGTCCGGCACCAGGGCCAGTTTGGTTGGCCAGCCGACCAGCAGACGGTCTTGCTGATGGAGGAAGGCATTGTCGGGGCGGGTCAGACCGCTTTGTGTCGGCTCGGCGCGGTCGACGCGCAGGGTCGCCCATTGCGCCTGGCTCAGGTCGATCCACGGCAGCAGGCCGGACAGTTCCTTTTGCGCGGCGGCAATCTGCGCCGCTGGTTCGCGCGCTACGCCTTCGGCTTCGGCGACATCGCCACCGAGGTACCAGACCCACTGGCCGTCGGCTGCGGGATGAGTGGTCACGGTTATACGCGGCTTCGGCCCGCCGCCCAGGCAGTGGGCGTACAGCGGTTTTAGGGTCGGCGCCTTGACCATCACCATGTGCAGCGGACGGCGCTGCATGGTCGGTTGCACCACGCCCAGAGCGCTGAGCAGGTCGGCGGTGCCGGCACCGGCGCTGAATACGATGCGCTGGGCGATGATGTCGCGGCCATCGACGCGCAGGCCGATCAACTCATCGCCATCACGCAGCGGCTCGATGGTTTGCCCGGCGAGCAGGCTGTCCCCGGCCAGTTCAGCCAGACGGTCGAGCAGGCTGGGCACATCGACGACCAGTTCGGCCAGGCGATAGACCTTGCCTTTGAATTTGGGGTTTTGCAGCGCGGGCGGCAGTTCGTCGCCCTTGACCTGATCGACCCGGCCCCGCACGGCCTTGCTGGCGAAGAAACTGGTGAGGTTGCCCGCCAGGGTGCCCGGCGACCACAGGTAATGGGCTTCAGAGAGCAGGCGCACGCTGGACAGGTCCAGTTCGCCCTTGCCCGCCAGTGCCTCGCGCCAGCGACGCGGCATGTCGGCAATGGCCTCGGAGGCGCCGGACAGGGCGCCATGCAAGGCGTATTTGGCGCCGCCGTGGATGATCCCCTGCGACTTCAGGCTTTGTCCGCCACCCAGGCTGGCGCTTTCGACCACGACCGTGGAAAAGCCCTGACGTCGCAGGCGGGCGTTGAGCCAGAGACCGGCGGCACCGGCGCCGACGATCAGGACGTCAGTGGAAATAGCAGAAGGCATGGGCACCTCAATGGCGACAAGAATCCCGCCATTATAGGGGAATGGCCCTTCAATGCCCGGCGGTTTTCGAGAACAACTGGATAACCACCACGCCTGCGACGATCAGCCCCATGCCGAGCATGGCCGGAATATCGAGCTTCTGCCCGTAGATGAACAGCGCTGCGATGCTGACCATGACGATGCCCATTCCTGCCCACACGGCGTAAGCGACCCCTACTGGAATGCTGCGCACCACCAGGGTCAGCATCCAGAACGCGATGGCGTAACCGGCGATGACCAACAGCAGCGGCACAGGCGTACTCAGGCCCTTGACCGCTTTCATCGAAACGGTGGCAATGACTTCACAGCAAATGGCAATGGCCAGCAGGTAGTACGCGCTCATGGTGAATCTCCTCTGCGATGGCCCGCATTTTAGTGATTGCCCAGATGGGGTAAAGTCATTACCTATCTTAAATAAATATAGGTTGCCGCTGCCGTGCAATGGAATCTTGAGCATATCCGCCTGTTTGTCAGCGTCGCCGAGCAGCGCTCCTTTTCGGCGGTGGCGCGGGATATGAAGCGCGCACAGTCGGCGGTCAGCAACGCCATCGCCTTGTTGGAGGCGGACTTGGGGGTCAGCCTGTTCGATCGCAGCAGCGGGCGTCAGCCACGCTTGACCGAGGCGGGCAGCGCGTTGCTTGAAGAAGCGCGGGAGGTCTTGCGTCAGTGCGAACGTCTGGATGGCCGTGCCCTGGCTCTGCTGCGCGGAGAGGAAGCGCGGCTGCGCCTGGCCCATGACGAGGCGATGCCTTATCTGCCGGTCCTCGATAGCCTGGAAGCCTTGGCTGAGCGTTACCCCAGTGTCGAAGTGCAACTGGCCAGTGCGGCTCAGGGCGACGTGGCGCGCAAGTTATTGGAGCGGCGGGCCGACCTGGGACTGCTGTTTCACCATGAGCAAATGCCCGAAGCATTGGAGCGTCAGGTGCTGGGCAGTGTCGAGATGGTCACGGTCTGTGCCGTTGGTCATCCATTGGCATCCGAGCGGCGTATTGGTCGCCAGCAACTGGCCCGTCATCGGCAGATCGCCCCGCAGCAGAGCGGTTATCCCGGCAGTGAGCAGCTCAGCCCGCAGATGTGGCGCGCCGACAGTTTCTACTTCATGGCTGAGCTGCTGATGCGCGGGTTGGGCTGGGCCTGGCTGCCGCGCCATGTAGTGCAGTACCCGGCGTATCAGAACCTGATGGTTGAACTGGTCAGCGACTGGACGCCGCCGTCACTGGTGGTGGAAATGGTCTGGCGCCGCGATCAACCCCTGGGCCCGGCCGCGCGCTGGCTGGCCGAATGTTTTGCAAGGCATTTGCGGGCCATTGGCTGATAGACTTCGCGCCCATGAATAGAACGCTATATACCCTGCTGTTTCATCTCGGTCTGCCTCTGGTGGCTTTGCGCCTGTGGTTGCGCGCGCGCAAGGCGCCGGCTTATGCCAAACGTATCGGCGAGCGCTTCGCTATCGGCCTGCCTGCCATGCAGCGCGGCGGTATCTGGGTGCATGCGGTGTCGGTGGGCGAGAGCATCGCCGCCGCGCCGATGATCCGCGCGCTGCTGCAACGTTATCCACAGCTGCCGATCACCGTGACCTGCATGACGCCAACGGGGTCGGAGCGTATCCAGGCGCTGTTCGCCAACGAGCCGCGCATCCAGCACTGCTACCTGCCTTATGACCTGCCGTGGGCGGCGGGGCGCTTTCTTGAGCGTGTGCAGCCGTGTCTGGGCGTGATCATGGAAACCGAGCTGTGGCCCAACCATATCCATCAGTGTGCCAAGCGCGGGATTGCGGTGGTGCTGGCCAATGCCAGGTTGTCCGAGCGCTCGGCCCGTGGCTATGCCCGTTTTGCCGGGCTGACCCTGCCAATGCTGGCTGAAATGAGCCTGTTCGCCGTACAGACCGAAGCCGAGGCCGAGCGTTTCCGCGCCCTGGGCGCGCGGCCCGAGTGCGTGACGGTGACCGGCTCGATCAAGTTCGACCTGACCATCGACGCGCAGTTGCTCGAACGCGCCAGCGAGTTGCGCGAACAATGGCAGGCCAGCCAGCGTCCGGTGTGGATTGCTGCCAGTACCCACATTGGCGAAGACGAAAGCGTATTGGCCGCCCATCGTCAGCTGCTCGCCAGCCATGCCGATGCGCTGCTGATCCTGGTGCCGCGCCACCCTGAACGTTTCGACAGCGTGTTCGCTCTGTGTCAGCAGCAGGGCTTCAGCACCGTGCGCCGCTCCAGCCGACAGTTGGTGGATATGTCGACCTCGGTGCTGCTCGGCGACAGCATGGGTGAGCTGCTGTTTCTCTATGCCTTGGCCGACAGCGCCTTTGTTGGCGGCAGCCTGGTGCCCAACGGCGGCCATAACCTCTTGGAACCGGCGGCACTGGCCAAGCCGGTGTTGAGCGGGCCGCATCTGTTCAACTTTCTGGAAATTGCCGCGATGTTGCGCAATGCGCAGGCGCTGGTTGAGGTCTGCGATGGCGTCAGTTTGGGCGCCGCCGTGCAGCGCCTGTTCGAACACCCACAGCAGGCCCGGCAGATGGCCGAGGCAGGGCTGGCGGTGATGAAGGCCAATCAGGGGGCGTTGAACCGATTGCTGGAGGGGATTGCGCGGTTGATGCCTTAAGGCGAGAGCGCGGCGAATATCGAACCCCTGGGAGCCGCCTTGGTGGCGATCGAGTGCGAAGCGCTCGCAATGGCGTCAGTGACTGATCCGACGCTATCGCCAGCAAGCCGGCTCCCACAATAGATCGCGCTCCAATCAAGTATTACTCAACGCTTGCCCGGCTTATCGAAATTCTTCTGCGCCAGGGTCGCGAGGTCCGGTGGCAGGAAGTCTTTGTCCGGGTTGTAGTCGGCCTTGAGGTAATGCGACAGGTCCTGCAGGTCGCTGGGGCTCAAGGTCCCGGCGGCCTGTTTCAGGCGCAGGTTGTCGATGATGTAGTCATAGCGCGTGTTGTTGTAGTCGCGCACCGAGGCATAGAGCTGACGCTGGGCGTCGAGCACGTCGACGATGTTGCGCGTACCGACCTGATAACCGATCTCCGTGGCCTCCAGAGCGCTCTGGTTGGAAATGATCGACTGCTTGCGTGCCTGGACCTGCTCGACATCGGTATTGACCGCGCGGTGCAGGTTGCGGGTGTTTTCCACCACCTGGCGGCGCAGGCTTTCGCGCTGCTGCTCGCTCTGGCTCAGGCGCGCATAGGCTTCGCGCACTTGCGAGCTGGTCAGGCCGCCGCTGTAGAGCGGGATATTCAGTTCCAGGCCGATGCTGCGTTGCTCGACGTCACCGCCGTAGTTCTGCCCGGTGTAGTTGGGGTTGCTGAAGCCCAGGGCGTCGTTGTCGCCGCGCTTGTAACTGACCACCGCATCCACGGTCGGCGCATGCCCGGCCTTGCGCTGGCGCAGGGTTTCTTCGGCGGCGCTGACCGCGTAGTTGCTGGCCTGCAGATTGAGGTTCTGCTGCGAGGCGGTATCGACCCAGGCCTTGGCGTCGTTGGGCGTCGGCGGCAGCACCGGCAGGGTGTGAACGATGCCTTCGATGGCGTTGTAATCGCGGTTGGTCAGGGTTACCAGGGCTTGGAAGGCATCTTCGACCCGCTGCTTGGCAACGATCCGGTTGGCCCGGGAGGTGTCGTAACCAGCCTGAGCCTGGAGCACGTCGGTCTTGTCCGACAGGCCGACGTCGAAGCGTTCGTTGGCCTGGTCCAGCTGACGTTTGAACGCCGCTTCTTCGGCCTTGGCCGTGGCCAGGTTGTCCTGGGCGCGCAGTACCGTGAAATAGAACTCGGCACTTTGCAGGATCAGGTTCTGCTCGGTTGCCGACAGCTGCAAGGCCGCCTGCTCATTAACCGCTTTGGCGGCCTTGAGCTGGAACCAGCGGTCGGCGCGGAAAACCGGTTGGGCCAGAGTGGCCTGATAGACCACGCCGCTGCGGGTCGCGGTGACATCCGGGCGATCGATGCTGGTGCGGGTGTTATTGATGCTGCTGCCAGCGGACAGGTTCGGCAGCAAACCGGCACGGGCCTGGGGCACGACTTCCTTGCGCGCATCGTAGTCGGCGCGGGAGGCTGCCAGGTCGGCGTTGTTACTCACCGCCTCGTTGTAGACATTGACCAGCCCGGTCTGGATCGGCGCGGGGAGTTCGGCAGCCCAGGCCAGACCGGTGGAGGCACACGACACGGCGACAGCCAATGAAAGTTTGCGCAGCATGGTGCATTCCCTGTTCGTAATTGTTCTGGCCCGCAATAGGCTAGGGAGTGTAGTGGCAGAGCTGTCTTGCAAACAATCCGGCATATCGGCCATTTATCGAAGGATTGAGCATAAGACTGGCGTTTTGGCAGTGGCAAAGTCTAGACTTGCCCCGTTCTTGTCGGGGTGCCTTGCGAAGAGGCTGAGATCGGTTATCCGGATCCCGTTGAACCTGATCAGGTTAGCGCCTGCGTAGGGAACAAGATTTCTCGTCTCCCGGCGAGTCCTCTTGAGTGCCGTCCGGGGTCGATTGTTCAAAAATTGAACAGTTCTCCGTTGCTCGTCACTCAGCACTGCTCAAGGTGCGTCCGTCCGTCATTCAGGTTCTCCCTCCGACAAATCAAGCCGCCGCTGATGTCTGGAGAGCCCGTGATGAGTACAAAAGCAAAAAACACAATTCATTTGAGTGAGTCTGCCCAGGTCGACTCGGGATCGGTACAACCGTTTACCCGCTCGCAAAAAATCTATGTCCAGGGTTCGCGCCCGGACATCCGCGTGCCGATGCGCGAAGTCACCCTCGATGTCACACCGACCGACTTCGGCGGCGAGATCAACGCGCCGGTCACTGTCTATGACACGTCTGGCCCGTACACCGACCCCAACGTCATCATTGATGTGCGCAAAGGCCTGGCCGACGTGCGCTCGCCGTGGATCGACTCGCGCAACGACACCGAGCGCCTGCCGGGCCTGAGCTCCAACTTCGGCCAGCAGCGCCTGAACGACGCCGAATTGACCGCCCTGCGTTTCGCCCATGTGCACAACCCGCGCCGCGCCAAGGCCGGGGCCAACGTGAGCCAGATGCACTATGCGCGGCAGGGCATCATTACCGCCGAGATGGAATACGTCGCCATCCGCGAAAACATGAAGCTGCAGGAAGCCCGCGCAGCCGGTCTGCTCAAGCAGCAGCATGCCGGTCACAGCTTTGGCGCGAGTATCCCGAAGGAAATCACCGCCGAGTTCGTCCGCGAGGAAATCGCCCGTGGTCGCGCGATCATCCCGGCCAATATCAACCACGTCGAACTGGAACCGATGATCATCGGCCGTAACTTCCTGGTGAAGATCAACGGCAATATCGGTAACAGCGCGCTGGGTTCTTCCATCGAAGAAGAAGTGGCCAAGCTGACCTGGGGTATTCGCTGGGGTTCGGACACGGTCATGGACCTGTCCACCGGCAAACACATCCATGAAACCCGCGAGTGGATCATCCGCAACTCGCCGGTGCCGATCGGTACGGTGCCGATCTATCAGGCTCTGGAGAAAGTCGGCGGCGCGGCCGAAGACCTGACCTGGGAGCTGTTCCGCGACACCCTGATCGAACAGGCCGAGCAGGGCGTGGATTACTTCACCATCCACGCTGGTGTATTGCTGCGCTATGTCCCGCTGACCGCCAAGCGTGTGACAGGCATCGTCAGCCGCGGCGGTTCGATCATGGCCAAGTGGTGCCTGGCGCATCACAAGGAAAACTTCCTTTACACCCATTTCGAAGACATCTGCGAAATCATGAAGGCCTACGACGTCAGCTTCTCGCTGGGTGATGGCCTGCGTCCGGGCTCGATTGCCGACGCTAACGATGAAGCGCAGTTCGGCGAACTGGAAACCCTCGGCGAACTGACCAAGATCGCCTGGAAGCACGACGTGCAGACCATGATCGAAGGCCCGGGCCATGTGCCGATGCAGCTGATCAAGGAGAACATGGACAAGCAGCTGGAGTGCTGCGATGAGGCGCCGTTCTACACCCTCGGCCCGCTGACTACCGATATTGCACCCGGCTACGACCACATTACCTCCGGTATCGGGGCGGCAATGATCGGCTGGTTCGGTTGCGCCATGCTCTGCTACGTCACGCCCAAGGAACACTTGGGCCTGCCGAACAAGGATGACGTCAAGACCGGCATCATCACCTACAAGATCGCCGCCCACGCGGCCGACCTTGCCAAGGGCCACCCCGGTGCGCAGATCCGCGACAACGCCCTGAGCAAGGCGCGTTTCGAGTTCCGTTGGGAAGACCAGTTCAACCTTGGCCTGGATCCGGACACCGCGCGCTCGTATCACGACGAGACCCTGCCGAAAGACTCGGCCAAGGTCGCGCATTTCTGCTCCATGTGCGGGCCAAAGTTCTGCTCGATGAAAATCACCCAGGAAGTTCGCGAATACGCGGCCAATCAGAAGATCGAGGCGCTGGACGTGTCGGTGCAAGAGGGCATGCGCGAACAGGCTGAGCGGTTCAAGCAGGAAGGTAGTCAGTTGTATAAAAAAGTCTAAGCCGCAAGAGGCAAGCTACAAGCGGCAAGAAAAAGCAGTGCTGCTTTTTGCTTCAGACTTGTAGCTTGCCGCTTAAAGCTTGCCGCTGCTCCGTATTGAGATAACAACATGAACACACCCGGTACTTATTCCCCCGATATCCCCGTCCCCGCAGGCAAGCGTGTCTTCGGCGGGCGCGATCTATTTTCCCTGTGGTTCTCCCTCGGCATCGGCCTGATGGTTTTGCAGACCGGGGCCTTGCTGGCGCCAGGTCTGGGGCTGTCCGGCTCGTTACTGGCGATTGTCCTCGGCACCCTGGTGGGTGTCCTGCTGCTGGCGGCGGTGGGGGTGATCGGCAGCGATACGGGCCTGTCGTCCATGGCCGCGCTCAAGCTCAGCCTGGGCAATCGCGGCGCGGCCTTGCCTGCGGTGCTGAACCTGCTGCAACTGATTGGTTGGGGCGCGTTTGAAATCATCGTCATGCGCGATGCCGCCAGCCTGCTTGGCGCCAAGGCGTTTGTCGAAGGCAGCCTGTGGGCCAATCCGCTGTTGTGGACACTGATCTTCGGTGCCCTCGCGACCTTGCTGGCAGTCAGCGGGCCGCTGACTTTCGTGCGGCAGGTGCTGCGCAAGTGGGGCATCTGGCTGTTGCTGGCGGCATGCATCTGGCTGACCTGGAATCTTTTTGCCAAGGCTGATCTGGCAGCGCTCTGGACGCAGGCCGGTGATGGCTCGCTGCCGTTTGCCGTGGGTTTCGACATCGCCATCGCCATGCCGCTGTCGTGGCTGCCATTGATTGCCGACTACTCACGCTTCGGCAAGCGCGCCGCTGGCGTCTTTGGCGGTACTGCGCTTGGCTTCTTTATCGGTAACTTCTGGCTGATGGGCCTGGGCGTGGCCTACACCCTGGCGTTCGCCCCGAGTGGCGAGACCAATGCCCTGCTGCTGGCTCTGGCAGGTGCCGGGATGGGCATTCCATTGTTGCTGATTTTGCTCGACGAGTCGGAAAACGCCTTTGCCGACATTCACTCGGCGGCGGTGTCCAGCGGGATTCTGTTGAAAGCCAAGGTCGAGCATCTGGCCCTGGCCATCGGCGTGATCTGCACCCTGATCGCCTGCCTGGCGCCATTGGCGCAGTACCAGAACTTCCTGCTGCTGATCGGCTCGGTGTTTGCGCCGCTGTTCGGCGTAGTGCTGGTGGATCACTTCATTCTGCGTCGGCGCAGTGCCCAGGTCCGGGCCACGGCGTTGAACGGCATGGCCCTGCTGGCCTGGCTGGGCGGTCTGGCGACCTACCATTTGCTGGCCAATCTCTACCCTAACGTTGGTGCAACACTGCCAGCGCTGGTTGTGGCTGGCGTGTTGCAGTTCATGCTGGGTAAAGCCTTCAACCGCGGCCGGGGAACAGTTCCGGCTTGAGGATGCCATTGAGCTGCGGATAAGGAATCTTCAGCTCGATGTGGCCCATGGAGTAGGGCGCGATGGTGTCGACCTGATACTTGAGGATCAGGCCGCCGTAGGTCAGGGCGATGTGGGGGGTCTTCTTGAACGGCCAGGTTTGCAGGAACTGGCTGTCCTGATCCATCTTCACGCTGATCAGCCACGCCTGGTGCGCCAGTTGCGCCTTGTCCCAGAACGCCTGCTCCTGGCCCGGCACCAGCATGTCGGCCAGGGTCAGCACCTTGTGTTGCTGACGCGAGTAGTTGATGAAGGCGCGGCCGGGCGTGCCATGGGCACCGCCGGTGTCCAGATAGCTGGACAGCTCAACCACCACCAGACCGTCATGCTGCTCGCGTACCTTGGCCTGCAAGTAGCTGTTGATATGGCCCTGGCTGTCGCGCAGGAATTGCTCCTGATAAGCCTTCAGGGTCGGCAGCACCGGGCCGCCGCTGTCGCTGCGGGTCAGTTGCAGCAGAGTGCGCTCGACGATGGCGTCCAATTGCGGTTCATCGGCAAAGTGCACGGTATCGATATTGACCAACGGGCATTCGGCGCTGGTGCAACCCGGCTTGATCACTTCGGAGGCATCGCGCTGGACAGCCAGCGGGGTGCGGTAATTGGGTTGGAAAATGCTCTGGCAGGCGCCCAGCACAAGGGCCAGCACAACCAGCGATGTAATCCTCAAAAACGACATTGATGTTCCTTGGCTTTGGCTATGGAGACGGTATCGCGAGGTGGTTTGACTGCGTATCCGCTGATCGGTTCGCCGTCCGGCGGATTAGAGTTCTTTTGTGGCCCCGGCGTCCAGTCCGTGTAATGGCAGGGGGCTGCATACTGAGGCCGATGCGCGTTAGGATGGCGCGAAGTCTACGATCGCCGCAGTGAGAAACCCTATGAATGACAGCACCCGTTCGACCCCGACCAAGGTTGAGATCAGCCAGCGTGACAACTGCTTCAAGGGCTTCTACAAGCTGGATCGCCTGGTCCTGCGCCACGAGCTGTTTGCCGGTGGCATGAGCCGGGAAATCAACCGCGAACTGTTCGTGCGCCACGACGCCGTCTGCGTGCTGCCCTACGACGCCCGCCATGACGAAGTGGTGCTGATCGAACAGTTCCGCGTCGGTGCCCTGGACAAGGCTGCCAACCCGTGGATGGTCGAGCTGGTGGCCGGCCTGATCGATAAAAACGGCGAGCCGCCTGAAGAAGTTGCTCGCCGCGAAGCAGAGGAGGAAGCTGGTCTTACGCTGCAAACCTTGTGGCCGATTACCAAATATTTTCCTTCGCCGGGCGGCAGTGACGAGTTTGTGCATCTGTACCTGGGCCGCTGCGAAACTCGTGGCGAAACCGAGGTTGGGGGCCTGCACGGGCTGGAAGCAGAAGCCGAGGATATTCGCGTGACGGTGTGGGCACTGGACGATGCCCTGCAAGCCGTGCGCGACGGACGAATATGCAATGCGGCCACGATCATTGCCTTGCAATGGCTGGCGTTGAACCGTACTGAAGTCAGGGGGCTATGGTCGTGAATCTCTTGCGTGAACGCTACCGTGTCGATCTCGCTGGCCTGCAGGCTGCCTGCGAGGCCAACTACGCACGTCTGATGCGTCTGTTGCCGGACATGCGCAACGAACAGCGCTCACGCCGCGTGGCCGTTACCCAGGGTGACCAGATGCTCGGCGTGCTGGCCGTCGAAGTGCTGCTCGACTGCCCCTACACCACCACCCTGCAAGTCCGTCAGGAACACAGCCTGCCGTGGCTGCCGGTGCCGCAACTGGAAGTGCAGGTCTACCACGACGCGCGCATGGCCGAAGTCATCGGCG
Organism: Pseudomonas sp. JUb42; assembly: GCF_024807945.1. Classification (GTDB taxonomy): domain Bacteria; phylum Pseudomonadota; class Gammaproteobacteria; order Pseudomonadales; family Pseudomonadaceae; genus Aquipseudomonas. The sequence continues at coordinate 380,952 of NZ_JANUFD010000007.1, forward strand.
CCGAGCACGCCCGGCGCTTCCGTGGCATCTATCCGTACCCCAACGCCGACATGCACCAGCCAGACGAAAAGGCCCAGTTGAATCTGTTCCTCGGCGAATGGCTGAGCCATTGCCTGGCGTGCGGGCATGAGTTTGAGGCGGTGCGTTGATCGTCGGTGGTCTGCGTTGTCCATTGTGGGAGCGAATTCATTCGCGAAGATGGCATTGAGGGCAATACCTCTCGAATACTGCTTTCGCGAATGAATTGGCTCTGTCTGCGTTAGATGTTGCAGCTAGTGATTTATCGAATGGATTCAGTCAGTTGCAGCGCCATCATTCTCGAATCAGGCTCAGATGTTGTGGGAGCGGATTCATCCGCGAAAAGGTCATGATCGTGCAGACTTCTTCGCGGATAAATCCGCTCCCACGAAATCCGCGATACCTCGTACGCAACACTTAACGCAGACAGAGCCAATGAATTCGCTCCCACATTAATTCTCTATGCAGAGTAAACAACTGAGACCTGACGCTCATTCCTGGGTTTGCCGTGCCAGGGCCTTGCAACCATAATCGTTGCATATCGCCCTGGGAGACGGCCATTGTCGAGCGCATCCGCTAAAGACACTTCAGTTCTGTTGGTCCAACTGTCCGACAGCCACCTGTTCGCCGAGGCGGACGGGCGCTTGCTGGGCATGAATACCCGGCAGAGCCTGGAAAAAGTCATTGAGTCGGTGTTGGCCGAACAACCTGTTGTTGATCTGATACTGGCCACTGGAGATTTGTCCCAGGACGGTAGCGTCGAGTCGTACCAGGCATTTCGCCAATTGAGCGCGCAGATTGCCGCGCCGGTCCGCTGGTTGCCGGGCAATCACGACGAATTGCCGCAGATGGCCGAAGCTGCACAGCAAAGCGACTTTCTTGAGCCGGTGATCGATATTGGGCAATGGCGCATCACCCTGCTGGATTCCGCAGTGCCGGGTTCGGTGCCCGGCTATCTGCAGGATGCTCAGTTGCAACTTCTGGCCCAGGCCTTGAGCGAGGCGCCGCAGCGTCATCACTTGATTTGCCTGCATCATCACCCTGTGTCTATTGATTGCGCCTGGATGGAGCCCATCGGCCTGCGCAATCCTGAAGCGCTGTTTGCCGTGCTGGGTCGTTTCCCTCAGGTCCGGGCGGTGCTGTGGGGGCATATTCACCAGATGTTCGATCAGGTGCGCGAAGGCGTACGCCTGCTGGCATCGCCTTCGACCTGCATCCAGTTCGCGCCGGGCAGCGAGGACTTTCAACTCGATGACCTGCCACCCGGCTATCGTTGGTTGCGTCTGCATGACGACGGACGGCTGGAGACCGGGATTTCCCGGGTGACCGGCTTTGCGTTTGAGGTGGATTTGGGGGGGGAAGGTTACTGACGCCGCACCAACATCTATTGGAAACGTATTAAAGGCAGTCTTGCTCCCTGAGTCCCTGTAAACTGCGTGGTTTTGCGCAAACACAGAACAATTCGGGAGTGCATGGCGTGACCGGCGAAACCCCCACCCTGTTGTATATCCATGGCCTGAACAGCTCGGCCCTGTCGAAAAAAGCCACTCAGCTCACGGCCTTGATGCAGGCCCGGGGGTTGGCTGAACAGTTGCGGGTCCCGGAACTGCACCATCATCCCCGTCAGGCCATCGCCCAACTTGACGCCGCAATCGAAGAACTGGGGCGGCCACTGCTGGTCGGCAGCTCGCTCGGCGGCTACTATGCGACTCACTTGGCCCGTCGCCACGGCCTCAAGGCGCTGTTGATCAATCCGGCGGTCAATCCTCACCAGTTATTCGATGGCTTTCTTGGCCCCCAGGAAAACCTCTATACCGGTGAGCGTTGGGAACTGACCCTCGACCACGTAAAGGCCTTGGCCGAGCTGGAAGTACCGGCTCCGCAGGATCCGCAGCGCACTCAGTTATGGCTGCAGACCGGCGACGAAACTCTGGATTACCGGCGCGCCGAAGCCTTTTACCGGGCCTGTGCCCTGCGCATCCAGGCCGGTGGCGATCATAGCTACCAAGGGTTTGCCGAGCAGTTGCCTGCCGTGTTGAGTTTTGCCGGGTTTGCCCCGGCCACTGAAAATGACGCCCTGTAATTTCACGAACCATTGATGACGAGACCCCATGGCCAATCCCAGCGCTAGCTCTTATAACGCCGACGCCATCGAAGTCCTCTCGGGCCTCGACCCGGTACGCAAACGTCCGGGCATGTATACCGATACCTCGCGGCCCAACCACCTGGCCCAGGAAGTCATCGACAACAGTGTCGACGAAGCCCTGGCCGGTCATGCCAGGTCGGTGCAGGTCATCCTGCATGCCGATAACTCGCTGGAAGTGTCTGACGACGGTCGCGGCATGCCTGTGGATATCCACCCGGAAGAGGGTGTGTCCGGGGTCGAACTGATCCTGACCAAGCTGCACGCGGGCGGCAAGTTCTCCAACAAGAACTACCAGTTCTCCGGCGGCCTGCACGGCGTGGGGATTTCCGTGGTCAACGCGCTCTCGACCCTGGTCCGGGTCCGGGTCAAACGCGATGGCAACGAATACGAAATGAGCTTTGCCGACGGCTACAAGGCCTCTGAGCTGGCGGTGATCGGCACGGTCGGCAAGCGCAATACCGGCACCAGCGTGTATTTCGCTCCGGATCCCAAATATTTCGATTCACCGAAGTTCTCCGTCAGCCGCCTCAAGCATGTGCTCAAGGCCAAGGCTGTGCTGTGCCCGGGGCTGCTGGTCAGCTTCGAAGACAAGGCCAGCGGCGAGAAGGTCGAGTGGCATTACGAAGACGGCCTGCGCTCCTACTTGCAGGATTCGGTAACCGATTTTCTGCGTCTGCCGGACGAGCCGTTCTGCGGCTCCTTCGCCGGTAATAAAGAAGCCGTCGACTGGGCGCTGCTGTGGCTGCCAGAGGGCGGCGACAGCCTGCAGGAAAGCTACGTCAACCTGATTCCCACGGCCCAGGGCGGGACTCACGTCAACGGCCTGCGCCAGGGCCTGCTTGATGCCATGCGCGAGTTCTGCGAATTCCGCAATCTGCTGCCGCGCGGGGTCAAGCTGGCGCCGGAAGACGTCTGGGAGCGCATTGCTTTCGTTCTGTCGATGAAGATGCAGGAGCCTCAGTTCTCCGGCCAGACCAAGGAACGCCTGTCGTCTCGCGAGGCGGCGGCCTTTGTTTCCGGGGTGGTCAAGGACGCTTTCAGCCTGTGGCTCAATGCCAATGCCGAGCTGGGCATGCAACTGGCCGAACTGGCGATCAACAACGCCGGTCGGCGTCTCAAGGCCAGCAAGAAGGTCGAACGCAAGCGCATCACCCAGGGCCCGGCACTGCCCGGTAAGCTGGCTGACTGCGCCGGGCAGGACCCGATGCGTGCCGAGCTGTTTCTGGTCGAGGGTGACTCCGCCGGTGGTTCCGCCAAGCAAGCGCGGGACAAGGAATTCCAGGCCATCCTGCCGTTGCGCGGCAAGATTCTGAACACCTGGGAAGTTGACGGCGGTGAAGTGCTGGCTAGTCAGGAAGTGCATAACATCGCCGTGGCCATCGGCGTCGATCCGGGGGCCGAGGACGTCAGCCAGCTGCGCTACGGCAAAATCTGCATCCTCGCCGACGCCGACTCCGATGGTCTGCACATCGCCACCTTGCTCTGCGCGCTGTTCGTCCAGCATTTCCGCCCGCTGGTCCTGGCCGGTCACGTATACGTGGCGATGCCGCCGCTCTATCGCATCGACCTGGGCAAGGACATTTATTACGCTCTGGACGAAGCCGAGCGTGATGGCATTCTTGATCGTCTGGTGGCAGAGAAGAAGCGCGGGAAACCTCAGGTCACGCGATTCAAAGGTCTGGGTGAAATGAACCCGCCGCAACTGCGCGAGACCACCATGGACCCGAACACCCGGCGTCTGGTCCAGTTGACCCTGGAAGATATCGAGCAGACCTCGGAAATGATGGACATGCTGTTGGCCAAGAAGCGCGCGCCGGATCGCAAGAGCTGGCTCGAATCCAAGGGCAACCTGGCCGAGGTCCTGGCTTGATGCGAGTCTGGCTGGCAGCGTTGCTGGTCGTCATGGCCCCGGTGTTCGCGGTGCCGATGGTGGTTCAGGAAGAGCTCAAGCTGCTGTCCGAGCATGCCGTCGACGACATGCCCGGCGGCAACCTGTCGGGCCTGACTTACTGCAACGGCAGCATGTGGACGGTCTCCGATCGCGACGACGAGGTGCTCTATAGCCTCGATATGAGCAAGCCTGTGTGGAAGGCCGTTGCCCATCATCTGGATATTCCAGAGGTGCCGGACAGCGGCCTGCCCCTGACTTTGCGCTCCATGACCAAGGCTTCGTCCTATGTGCGTGGCGGGGCGATGGACTTCGAAGGCGTGAGCTGTGATGCCAAGGGCAATCGCTATCTGGTCAGCGAAGGCTACGCCACGGTGCTCAAAGTGCCGGTGGATGGCGCGCCGCAGTGGCTTGATCTGCCAAAAACACTGGTAGAAGAGGCCCGGGCCAAGGGCATGCTGCAGCATTTCAATGCAATCTTCGAAGGCATCGCCACCAACGCAGCGGGCGACCACCTGTGGCTGGCGGCGGAGCGCGAAGAGCGCGGCCTCCTGGCGATACAGCATGACGCAAGCGGCTGGCACTGTGATGGCAGTTGCGTGCTGAATACGGATACTGACAAGACTCAACTGCCCAAGCAGTTGGGCGGCAAGCAGGTGTCCCAGGATTATTCCGACCTGATGCTCTACCACGACAAACTGTTCACGCTGGAACGGGCAACCTATCGCATCTGTCGCCGCACACTGCAAACCGGTGTGATCGAGCGCTGCTGGTCATTCGCTGACGAAGCCCTGCAGCCCATGCGTCTTTACGATCAGCCTTACGGCCTGACCGAGGCTCTGGTGATCGACGACAAGGGGGCCTGGATCGGCATCGACAATAATTTCGGTGCCCGCGCCGATGGCGAGAAACGCCCGATCGTCTGGCGCTTCGCTGCCCCCACCGATGGCTGGGATGCGCGTTGATGAGCCCGTTTGAAACCAATCGAACAGACCCGGCGCGGCAGCAGCCTGCCACGCCCGAATACCTACTGATGAGGCCCGCATGAGCGACTCCCTTGACCTCAGCCTGGATGGTGTAGAACGCCGTTCACTGTCTGACTTCACCGAACAGGCCTACCTCAACTACTCCATGTACGTGATCATGGACCGGGCCTTGCCGCATATCGGCGACGGCCTCAAGCCGGTGCAGCGCCGCATCATCTACGCCATGAGCGAGCTGGGCCTGGACGCTGACTCCAAGCACAAGAAATCGGCGCGTACCGTCGGCGACGTGCTCGGCAAGTTCCACCCCCACGGCGACTCGGCCTGCTATGAAGCCATGGTGCTGATGGCGCAGCCGTTCAGCTATCGCTACACACTGGTCGACGGCCAGGGTAACTGGGGTGCGCCGGATGATCCGAAGTCCTTCGCCGCCATGCGTTACACCGAGGCGCGCCTGTCGCGCTATTCCGAAGTGCTGCTCAGCGAGCTGGGGCAAGGTACGGCGGATTGGGTGCCCAACTTCGACGGCACGCTTGATGAGCCAGCGGTATTGCCTGCGCGCCTGCCCAATATCCTGCTCAACGGCACCACCGGTATCGCCGTGGGTATGGCCACTGACGTGCCGCCGCACAACCTGCGCGAAGTGGCCACCGCCTGTGTGCGCCTGCTCGACGAGCCCAAGGCTACGGTCGAGCAGCTGGTTGAGCATATCCAGGGCCCGGACTATCCGACCGAAGCGGAGATCATCACCCCGCGTGCCGATCTGCTGAAGATGTACGAAACCGGCAAGGGCTCGGTGCGCATGCGTGCCGTGTACCACGTTGAAGATGGCGACATCATCGTCACCTCGCTGCCGCACCAGGTGTCGGGCGCCAAGGTGCTTGAGCAGATTGCCGCGCTGATGCAGGCCAAACCGTCCAAGGCGCCGCAGGTGGCCGACCTGCGCGACGAGTCTGACCACGAGAACCCATGCCGCATTGTGATCATTCCGGTAAACAGCCGGGTTGATCACGAAGCGCTGATGCAGCACCTGTTTGCCACGACTGATCTGGAGTCCAGCTACCGGGTCAACATCAATATCATTGGCCTGGACGGCAAGCCGCAGCTGAAAAATCTGCGTGCATTGTTGGTCGAATGGCTGGAATTCCGCGTGCTGACCGTGCGTCGCCGCCTTCAATTCCGCCTCGATAAGGTCGAGCGTCGCCTGCACCTGTTGGACGGCTTGCTGATTGCCTACCTCAACCTGGATGAAGTGATCCATATCATCCGCACTGAGGAGCATCCGCGTGCCCGCCTGATTGAGCGTTTCGAGCTGAGCGAAATTCAGGCCGACTACATCCTCGATACCCGCTTGCGCCAATTGGCCCGTCTCGAAGAGATGAAGCTGCGCAATGAGCAGGACGAGCTGAACAAAGAGCGGGCCAAACTGATGGCTCTGCTGGGCAGCGAAGCCAAGCTCAAGAAGCTGGTGCGCACCGAACTGATCAAGGACGCCGAGACTTATGGTGATGATCGCCGTTCGCCTATCGTTGAGCGTGCTGAAGCCAAGGCCATGACGGAACATGACCTGCTGCCTAACGAGAAAGTGACCGTCGTGCTGTCGGAAAAAGGCTGGGTTCGCTCGGCCAAAGGCCACGATATCGACGCGACCGGGCTGTCCTACAAGGCCGGTGATGGCTACAAGACTGCAGCAATGGGGCGTTCCAACCAGTTTGCGGTGTTTATCGACTCCACCGGGCGCAGCTATTCCCTGGCGGCCCACACCCTACCATCGGCACGGGGCCAGGGCGAGCCGTTAACTGGCAAGCTGCAACCACCGCCGGGCGCCACCTTCGAATGCGTGCTGCTGCCGGACGACGACGCGCTGTATGTGATCGCTTCCGACGCGGGTTATGGCTTTGTGGTCAAGGGCGAGGATCTGCAAGCCAAGAACAAGGCCGGCAAGGCGTTGTTGAGCCTGCCGAACGGTGCCAGGGTTATCCTGCCGCGTCCCGTGGCTGACCGCGAGCAGAACTGGCTGGCCGCGGTGACCACCGAAGGTCGTCTGCTGGTATTCAAGATCAGTGACTTGCCGCAGTTGGGTAAGGGCAAGGGCAACAAGATCATTGGCATCCCCGGCGAACGCGTGGCCACTCGTGAAGAGTACGTCACCGATCTGGCGGTGATTCCTGATGGCGCGACCCTGGTTCTGCAGGCGGGCAAGCGAACGCTGTCGCTCAAGCCTGACGATCTGGAACATTACAAGGGCGAACGCGGTCGGCGCGGCAATAAACTGCCCCGAGGCTTCCAGCGCGTTGACGCGCTCTTGGTGGAAATCGCCGGATAATTGCAGATTAGAGCTATCGGTCTTCGTTTTCCTACGAAGATCGGTGCTTAATCGCTGGAGTCACGACGCATATTCACGGATGATATGACGTGATGCGGCACTTCAATGGCTGAGTGCCTGTATGTTTTTTATTCAGTATTTATACACGATGATGGCATTTTAATAGCTATCTGGACGGGACGATGAAACTTTTACGCCTTCCTCTTCTCATGCTGCTGACCAGCGTTCTGGGTCTTGCAGGTTGCAGCATGCATCAACCGACCGCCCTTTATCAGCTCGACAGTGGCGATCCCGGTCAACCGAAAAATACAGGGCTGGCCGTAGTGCTGGGCCCTGTTGCCATCGCTGACTACCTGCAACGCGAAACCCTGCTGCAACGCCAGCCCGATGGCAGCCTGACGGCTTCGCCGGATGGTCGCTGGGCGGGTAGCCTGTCTTCGGACATCGATCAATTGCTGCTGCGACAACTGTCGTGGAAGCTGGACAGCCAGCGGGTGGTCATGGCCCCTGCTGTCGCCAATTTCACCCCGGATGTGCAGGTTGTCCTGTCCATCACTCGCCTGGACTCCGGCGCACAACAGCCCGCTATCCTCGACGCCCAATGGCGCCTGCTGGACCGCAAGGGCCAGGTTCGCGACAGCCGTCTTGTGCACCTGCAGGAAAACCACAACGGTACTTCTGCCTCCCAGGTGAAGGCCCAGGGCATTCTCTTGCAGCGCCTGGCCGATCAGGTCAGCGCGGCGGTCAAGCCAATTGCCTGGCAGCCGGTGGAAGAGCCGAAGAAACCGCCGGTAGCCAAGGCCAAAGAGCCTGAGAAGCCAAAGATGCCGATTGCCTCGCCGATTCGTACTGATCTGGAAGTGTTCAGGTTCTAACAGATTTCAGGCCGCGACTGAATGCCTGTCCCGTGGGAGATCCCGCCCCGTCTATGACGCCGAGCCGAGGCAGGGAGCAAATCTGTGGGAGCGAATTCATTCGCGAAGAGGCCAGTACATTCGACGCATCTTCGTCCCCTGGAACCCCGCTTTCGCGAATGAATTCGCTCCCACGGATCACCATTTGTCGTGAAATAGCACAGACTCGGATGCAACGCAGAGCGCTGAATAGATATAAAGCCCCCAAACAAAAACACCCTGCCTCGGCAGGGTGTTTTTGTTTGGGGGCTTGGCAGGCGGGGAGTATCAGGCCTTGCGTGCTTCGTGCATGCGCGCCAGTTGCCGTTCCAGCATGGACGGGTAGGGCTCCATCAGGCGTTCGACGCAGCAAGCGCCTTCGGGGCTGGCGATGGGGCGGATGCGGGCACGCTGGCGGATCAGGCTGTCGTCGCTGATCTTGCGCTCGACCAGCAGCAGGTTGCGGCTGTGTTGCGACAGGGCCAGGGCATCCTGGGCGGTTTCGGTCAGCAGCAGGTCGATCTGGCTGAGACCGGGCAGACCATCGCCCAGAGTAAGGCCCAGTTGCAGTTGCAAGGTGATGCCGCTGTCAGCGACTTCAATCTGCAACGCATGGCTCAGGGCCCGCAACAGCTCGCCGCAGCAGATGGCGTTGGTCAGATAGTCATCGCCGCTGTCCTGGCTGTGGAACAGCATCAGGGTGCTGCCGTCGTTCAGGGTATGCAGTTCGCTGTCATACAACGACGCGGCCTGGTCGATGCAGTCGCGGTAGCGTTGCAGCAAATCGGTCAGGCGTGCCCGTGGCAGGCGACGCAGCTGATCCTGAGCGCCCAGTTGCACGGCCAGTACGGCGCTGTGACGTGGCTGGGTGTCGACCACGGCGGTGCGCTGCGACTGTACGACCGGCGCTGAGTGATCGCGCAGATCGGCAAACGGATCGTGATCGTCGTCTTCATCTTCGTCGGCGACCAGGGCGCGCGGCACCAGAGGCTTTTGTACCGGGCGCGGCGTCGGCGCTTCATCGAAGCCGGGGTCGCGCAGGTCACGGACTTCAAAGGCCGGTTCGTCGTGCTCATCGGCGTGGCCGAAGTGATCGTCCTCTTCTTCCTCGTACTCGGGTTCCGGCTCAGGCACGGGCTCCGGGGCAGGCGGTGCGAAGGAGGTGCGCAGTTGCCGGGCCAGATCACCGATTTCATCCTGGCGGTCAGTGGCCGGTGTATAGGGGTCGATATCGCGCAGCCACAGACGCAGTTGCAGCAGCGGTGTGGAGATGTGCCGACCCAGACGCAGGCTCAGGGCCAGAGCCAACGCCAGCAGGATACCGGCGAGGATGCCCATGCTTTGCAGGCTGATGGTCATCGGCTGCTGGAACTGACTCATGTCCAGGCTGATGCGCAGATGCCCGGCGATCACGTCCTGGAAGGTGATCTTGATCTCGTACAGCCCCTCGCTTTCGCCCAGCAGGCCGCTTTTCGGGCGCTGTCCGGCTTCGGCGAGGATGCGGTTGTCCACGCTATAGATCGCGGCGTGGGCCACCAGCGGGTTTTTCACCAGGTTGCCCAGCAGCACGTTGAGGCTGAGGATGTCGTTGGACACCAGCAGTTCAGTCGCCGAAGTGGCAGTCTGTGTAGTCAGGGCCTGTCCCAGGGCGTCAGCTTGCTCATGCATGGCCTGCTTGAACTGCAGCCCCATGACACCGGCATAGATCACCAGCGCCAGCGCGACGAGGAAGACGTTATGGCTGGCGATACGCAATGCGATCGGCACTCGACGGTGGCGCAACGCACGGAAGATCAGCAGGAAGAAGTTATCGGTTTTGACGGGCGTGGGCCGGTTCACAGAGCACGGCTCTCTTGGAGAAGTTGCCGCGCAGTATAGCGAGCGACCCAGTAGCGGCAAAGCGCTGCCTGTGCCCGATGGTCACTGAAAGTGGGTAGAATGCGGTTTTTTTCCACTGCGGGGGTGCGCCTTGCGCGAAATTGTCCTGATTAACATCACAGGTGAGGACCGTCCCGGTCTCACCGCAGCCATCACCGGGGTGCTTGCCCAGGGTGGCGTGAACATTCTCGATATTGGTCAGGCAGTGATTCACGACACCTTGTCGTTCGGCATCCTGGTTGAAATTCCGGGCACCGAGCAGGGGTCTTCGGTGCTCAAGGACATTCTGTTCACCGCCTATAAGCTCGATCAGCAGGTGCGGTTCACGGCGGTGTCCGAAGAGGACTATCAGCAATGGGTCGACGGGCAGGGCAAGGCCCGGCATATCGTCACCCTGCTGACCCGCAAAGTGACTGCCGAGCAATTGCAGCGCGTCAGCTCGATCACCGCCAAGTACGGTCTGAATATCGACCAGATCGATCGCCTGTCCGGGCGTATGCCTCTGGATACTCCGGCCGACAAGGGCAAGGGCTGCATCGAGTTTTCCGTGCGCGGCGAGCCGGATGATGCCAAGGCCATGCAGGCGGAATTCCTCAGCGTGGCTCAGGAACTCAATGTCGATATCGCCTTCCAGCAGGATTCGCTGTTCCGTCGCAACCGTCGCCTGGCGGTATTCGACATGGACTCGACCCTGATCGAAGCCGAGGTCATCGACGAGTTGGCCAAGGCTGCTGGTGTGGGCGAGCGGGTCTCGGAGATTACCGAGCGCGCCATGCGTGGCGAGCTGGATTTCCGTGCCAGCTTCAAGGAGCGTCTGGCGCTGCTTAAGGGCCTGGACGTCAGTGTACTCGACGAAATCGGCGCGCAACTGCGCCTGACTGAAGGTGCCGAGACGCTGTTCGCCGAACTCAAGCGCCTGGGCTACAAGACTGCCATTCTGTCCGGCGGCTTCACCTACTTCGCCAAGCAGCTGCAGGCCAAGCTTGGGATCGACTACGTGTTCGCCAATGAGCTGGAAGTGGTGGATGGCAAGTGCACGGGCGTGGCCATTGAGCCGATCGTCGACGCCAAGCGCAAGGCTGACCTGCTGCGGGAATTGGCGCTCAAGGAAGGCCTGAGCCTGGAACAGACCATTGCCGTGGGCGACGGTGCCAACGACCTGCCGATGCTGGCGATTGCCGGTTTGGGCGTGGCATTCCGTGCCAAACCACTGGTCAAGCAGTCGGCCAAGCAGGCGATCTCGACCCTGGGCCTGGACGGGATTCTTTATCTGCTGGGGTTCCGCGATCGCGAAGGGCGGGTCTGATATTGGTTAATCGCGTGGCTGGCCTTGGCTCGTTGGAGCGAGGCTTGCCCGCGAAGGAGTCGGTACATTCCCCGCATTTTCTCGTCTGAAATATTGCTTTCGCGGGCAAGCCTCCCTCTCACGCTGCGTGAGGGAGTGGCATTTAGTACAGGTTTAGAGCGACGTCCACAACGAATCGAATTCCTGTCCCGGACCACTATCGTTGCGCGCTGACTTGGGCGCATCGAAGGTCTGGTATTCGAACTGGTTGTAACTGCCACTGCCTGCGCGACGATGTTGCAGGGCACCGCGGCGTTCTTCGCCGGCGATATTGATCATCACATGGTTGCCTTCCTGGAAAGGCAGGCAGGGCGCGAGGATCGTCGCCGGTTGGCCGATGGCGCGCACTTCCGGCAGTAGCAGGGCGCGCAGGTACTGGCTGTTCTGGCCTTCGCGTACCAGTTGCAGGCCGCACGGCTGAGCAAAGGGTGCGATCAGCTCGACACCCATCTGAGTGCCACCACTGCGCACTTGGCGCACCCAGCGCACCACGGCAACGCTCCAGCCTTGCGCCGTGTCATCCTGAATCCCGATCAGCTCACCGGCCTGCAATTGGTCCGGTACGTCTTTTGGCCACGCCAGGCAGTAGCCGCCAGGGCTGTGGTTGACGATATGCAGATCAAAGTTCTGAAAGCTTTGCTGAGCGTTGGCCGCGGCTTCGCTGCCTTCGGCGTCGTTCTGGTGGTACTGGATTTCTTCGTAGGGCAGCAGCACCTGAGAGGTATTGCCGCGCTGGGTATCGAAGGCGCTCGACCAGGGATCGTCGTCGTGATCCATTAATTCCAGCTTGAATTCGGCCGCCTTGCCTGCTGTAGGCACTTGCAGCATGTCGCTGAAGGACTTCTGCCCGCCGACGTTGTAATGCAGGGCGCTCATGCCGATGCAGACATTCAGCGTGCCCTGGCCCGGCGTGCGCTGGAAAGTGCGTTCGGCGACATCGCCCCAGGCGGCCGCCACATGTTGCAGCAGGTCGGTGGAGAATCCCGGTGGGACCAGCAGCGGTGACTGCGAGCGTTGTTCGGCCGGTAGTTCAAGGTACTGATTGATGGTCGCCGCCAGCGTCAGCGGGTTGAGGCCCAGCAGCTCCGGCCACTGCTCGTCGGGGAACAGCGATTTGTACAGGGGCGGCTTGTCGGCTTTCGGCGACAGCGCAAACAGGCTTTCGCCATCAGCCGGCGATTGCAGCTTGACCATGGCGCTCCAGGGTTCAAGTACATCAGCCAGGCGACCGATGTTGATCTGGCGCATCTGGTTGCAGCGCGAGCAGCCCAGCAGCAGCGCGACGATGTAGGTCTGCTCGATGCTGAGGGTGCGGGTATGGCTGGCCAGGCTGTCGCTGACCGGGGTGTTCTGCAGCTGGTTCTGCCGGGCGATCTGGTAGATCTGGTGCATTTCCAGCCAAAGGCCGTCCTGCACCGGACAGTAGAGCTGGCTGGCGCGGATCAGCGGGCCGTTGAGGCAGTGCAGCGCGCGCTGCATGGCTGTGGTCAGGGCCGGGGCCAGCTCTTTATTGAAGTTCGGCGATAGCCGCTCGATGATCTGCTTGTAGCCAATGGCAAGGTGGTTTTGCAGGGCCTGGCAGAGGTTGGCGACCTTGCGTGGTCGCTCGTCGAGGACGATGGCTTGATTGAGGAAGTGACGTTCCAGGTGCTTGCAGACGAAATACACTTCCGGGCGCAGCAACTCGAGCAGTTGCAGGCGGTTTTCGCTGGAGGTCATCAACTGGTTGAGTTCGCTCAGGCCCTGATAGAGCTGACGAGCGGTTTCGCCGAGGTTTGCTTTGGGCAGCGTGGAGATCCAGCGCTTCAAGTCGCGGGGTATGGCTTCACAGAACGATAGGCTCGACTGCGTTGGCGTAGGAACACGCAGCAACATAGGGAGGCTCAAATTACTCATGTGACAGGCAAACTCCAACTGCTTACAGGCCCGAACGGCGGCTTCAATCAACCGATTAATAGCATTTCCATGAGCGAGTCGATGGAGTCTACGTCAATTAAAAGCAAAGTGTCCTACTACACCGATGATGTCACTTTAGCATTGTCGGTGTTAGACCGCAGCATGGGTAAGGCTTTTACTACGGTCGCGTCCTTGTTTCGAGCTGTCCAGGCAGGGAAGGGTGAGCATCTTATGGATCACCCATTCGCATTCAGACTGACTGGCCTCAAGCCAGTTTCGATGATGCCAGCGCCTGACCCATTTGCACAGGCGCGCCCGCCGACAATTCGTTCAGCCAACTGACCTGGTTCGGGCCGAACAATACGATGGCGGTGGAACCCAGTTTGAAGCGGCCCAGTTCTGCGCCTTTTTCCAGATGAATGGGCGCGCGAGCGGCTTCGTCGTAGCGCACGCTTTTCAGTTCGCGCTTGGGTGGCGTAACCAGGCCGGCCCAGACAGTTTCAATCGAGGCCACGATCATCGCGCCGACCAGCACCACCGCCATCGGCCCATGCTCGGTATCGAACAGACAGGCGACGCGTTCATTACGGGCGAACAGTTCGGGAACGTTTTCGGCGGTGGTCTGGTTGACCGAGAACAGGCGGCCCGGCACGTAGACCATTTCCCGCAGCGTCCCGGCCACCGGCATGTGCACCCGGTGGTAGTCCTTGGGCGACAGGTAAACCGTGGCGAATTCGCCGCCCATGAACGGCGCAGCCAGTGCGGCATCGCCACCGAGCAGTTCCAGGGCGCTGAAGCTGTGGCCCTTGGCCTGGAAGATACGGCCCTGGTCGATGCTGCCCAGCTGGCTGATGGCGCCGTCGGCGGGCGACAGGATTGCGCCGGGCGTCTGGTCCAGCGGCCGCGCGCCAGGCTTCAGGGCGCGGGTGAAAAAGTCATTGAAGTGCTCGTAGGCGGTGAGGTCTTCGACCAGGGCCTGGGACATGTCCACCTGATAGCGCTGGGCAAACCAGCTGGTAAAGGCATTCTTGAACCAGCGCACGCGGCACTCGGCAATACAGCCCGCCAGCCGTGACAGCAGGTGATGGGGCAGGACGTACTGGAAGAAAATAAACAAATTTTGTTTCATCAAATTTCCTAGAGCGTATTCGCAGTGAATTCGGTGTGTCCGGGTTACTTCTCGACTGGAGTATCGGGGTGGTTGCCCCATTCGCCCCATGAGCCCGCATAGCCTTTGACGCGCGGGTAGCCCAGTGCCTTCGCCACCAGATAAGTGAAGCCGGAGCGGTGATGAGTCTGGCAGTGGGTGATGACTTCTTTGTCAGGCGTGATGCCCAGTTGTTGCAGAATTTGCGGCATGTCTTTGCGGATACGCAAGTTGCGCGCCTGATCCATGCCGGCGGTCCATTCGAAATTGACCGCGCCGGGAATGTGGCCACCCTTGGCTGCGAGGACTTTCTCGCCGGAATACTCGGTTGGCCCGCGGGCGTCCCAGATCGCCAGGTCGGCGGCGCCCAGGCGCGACTGCAGGTACTCGCGGGTGGCGGTCGGTTCGTCGTGCAGGGTCAGGGCAACCGGGCCGCCGCCGGGCGCCGGAGTTTCGCTGCTCAGGGGCAGATCCTGGGCCTGCCAGGCCAGCAGGCCGCCGTCCAGATAGTGGTATTTGCTGTGGCCGATGACGTCCAGCATCCAGATGAAACGCCCGGCCCAGCCGCCGCCTTCGTCGTCATAGACCACGTAGACCGCATCCGGGTTATGGCCCAGTTCGCCGAACAGTTCCTGCAACTGCGCCAAGGACGGCAGCAGGCCGGGAGCTGGCGGCTGGCCCAATTGCGTACGTTTGGGATCGACGAAACGCGCCCCTGGCAGATGGCCGGCGGCATAGCGGGCGCTGCTGGTCAGGTCTACCAGAATCAGCTCGGGGGCGTGCAGATGTGGCTGCAAGTCGCTGGGTTCGATTACCAACGGCAAGCTGGAGAAGACTGACATGGGTGCCTCCAGATCATCGAAAAGAGGCGAATTGTACACCAAGCCCTCAGATATCAACTCTTGCGATTGGTAAAGCTGGCCAGGGCGCGTTCGATGCACTGAGTGGTCTTGCCAAAGGCCTGTACGCTGATTTCCGAGAACGGCCCGCCGCCCTGATCGGCGACGATCAACATGATGACTTTGCCGTTATTGGCCACGGACTTGATCAGCCAGTGGTTGCCGTTGAACAGCGCTTTCAGGGAGCCGGGCAACAGCGCCGAGAACTGCGCCTGGTTGGTGGGCGTCAGGCGCAATTGCGTGGGCTGCGCCAGTAAGCGCTGCAGCACGGTACTTTCCTTTATATGCAGCACGGTGCCGCCGACTTCCTTGGGCAGCCCGGCAAACTGATGCACGCGCAGACTGGTACCGGTCTTTTCCATCATCAAGAGCAACACGCGCTGCATGCCGCAGGCCTTGAGGGCGTCGCGGGCACAGATGGTCAGGTGCATGGCGTTGGTGAAGCGGCTCGGCTCGAGCAGCAGTTCGGCGCACAGTTGGCGCCAGTGCTGCAACGCATCGGCGGACGGCGGCGGCGCGGGCAGCAGGCCACGGTGCACGCGGCGGGTGTCCCACGGCCAGATCAGCGCTTCGGCCGGATGCCACAGGCCGGGAGCTGCATGCTGGCGGGCGCTGCTGGCGGCGTTCTGGTGGACTTGTTGCTGGGTCTCGTCCAGGGGCTGTTGCAGATACAGGCAAGTGAGCAATTCCCAGCGCATGCAGTGCGGGCTGTTCCATGCCTGTTGCGCCGACAGCGCCAGGCCGTTGCCGAGCAGGACGGTGTTGGCCGGCTGGTTGAACCAGCGGCGCAGGTTGGGATCGGCGTCCATCAACTGTTGTTGCTGCAAGGGATCGTCGTTTTCCCGAGCAATGCGCAGCGCCTTGACCAGTTCCCGACGCTCGCTGATCAGCAGTCGATAGCCCTGGGTCACCCACAGCGGCAGGCGCCAGGTTTCGGCCAGGGTCAGGCACAGGTCGAGCAGGGCGACGCCAAACAGTTCTTTTTCTACCTTGCGGGCCGGTTCGCCCTTGTGGATAACCCGCAGTTCCCAGTCTTCCAGCAGCTTCGGGTGGGCCAGGGCCATGGGCCAGAGCGGTGCCAGGAACAGCAGGGCGCCCAGGTGAATGTCCTGCCACAAGCGCGCCAGCCGGCTGGCGAACAGGCCATTGGCCTGTTGTGTGGCGTGCTGGCTGATCAGTTGCAGTTGCAGGAAGGCCACCGGGATATCGGCGATCTCCACCGACGGCAGGCGGTTGAGCAGCACTTCGGTGCGCGCCAGGCCCAGGCGGTTGATGGCGATCTCAAGGCTTTCTGCCGGCTCGGTCGTGCCGGTGGTGTGGTGGTTGGCTTCGCGCATGACGCTTAGCACCAGCGCGGGGCTATCCTGCATCATGTCGGCAATGTCGCGCAGTGACCGCCGACTGTCATTCAGCGCACCCTGTACCTTCTTATGATTGGCCGCAGGCACGGGTAGCGCAAGGCTATCCAGGTGCTTGACCCAGGCAGTGAGGTTGTTCGGAACGTCTGTCGAATGCGAGGTTTCTGACGGCATGCAGGAGGCCTGTTTGACGAGTTTTTTTGAGCAATCTGACGGTTGGATTTACTGGCCCCGACTGTGTTGCCTGAGCTTTGGGCCGAGGACCGAACTGGCTTTTCGCCTTAACTGGCTATAGTCTGGCCCAGTTAGGCCGATAAGTAGAAGAAGAGTTTCACGAACTTCCGCATATGTCCCTGAACCCGACTCAGTAAGTACCCTCTACCTATGGCTAAAATAATCGGCATTATTGTGGTTTTCGCGAGTGTGCTCGGCGGCTACGTCCTGTCCCACGGCGCAATCGCAGCATTGGTCCAGCCCTTTGAAGTCCTGATCATCGGCGGTGCGGCGTTCGGCGCATTTCTCCAGGCCAACCCCGGCCATATGACCAAGCTCGTGATCAAGAAGTCGCTGAAAATGTTCAGCAACCGCTTCACTCACGCGTTTTATCTTGAGGTACTCGGCCTGGTCTACGAGATCCTCAACAAGAGCCGACGCGAAGGCATGATGGCCATCGAAGCGGACATCGAAGATGCTGCGGCCAGCCCGATTTTTGCCAAATACCCTGGTGTGCTGAAAGACGAGCGCATGACGGCGTACATGTGCGATTACCTGCGCATCATGTCCTCGGGAAACATGGCCCCCCACGAGCTGGAAGGTCTGTTCGACATGGAATTGCTGAGCATGAAGGAGGAGCTTGAGCATCCTTCCCATGCCATTACCGGCATTGCCGACGGTATGCCCGGTTTCGGTATCGTTGCGGCGGTACTGGGTATTGTGGTGACCATGGCGTCCCTGGGTTCGGGCGACAAGGCAGCCATCGGTATGCACGTAGGTGCGGCACTGGTGGGTACATTCTTCGGTATTCTCGCGGCGTACGGCTTCTTCGGTCCGCTGGCCAACTGCCTGGCCCACGATGCCAAGGAAGAAGTGAACGTCTATGAGGCGATCAAGGCTTCCCTGGTGGCTTCGGCTTCCGGCATGCCGCCTTCGCTGGCTGTGGAGTTTGGTCGCAAGGTTCTTTATCCCGCGCATCGGCCCAGCTTCAGCGAGCTGGAGCAAGCGGTTCGCGGTCGCTGATTTATGGAAAATAATCAGCCGATAATCATCAAGCGCGTCAAGCGCTTCGGGGGCGGGCACCACGGCGGTGCATGGAAAATCGCCTTCGCCGACTTTGCAACGGCGATGATGGCGTTCTTCCTCGTGTTGTGGCTGATGTCCTCGGCCACACCCGAGCAGTTGATCGCCATTGCCGGTTATTTCAAGGACCCGGTCGGTTTCTCCGACAGCGGCTCGCCCTACGTCATCGACCTGGGCGGTTCGCCGGAAATGTCCCCTGACCAGACCCTGAACCCCGAGATCAAGTCCACACCGACCCCGGATAACGTGCCGATTGAGTCGGAGACCGCTGAAGCCAAGGCCGAGGCGCTGGAGCAGGAACGTCTGAAATTGCTGCTGCAGGAATTGCAGAACAAGGTCAACGAGAACCCGCAACTGCAGAAGTTCAAGGACCAGATTCTCTTCGATATCACCACTGATGGCTTGCGTATCCAGATTACCGACGCCGATAACCGGCCGATGTTCGACCTGGGCAGCGCGCGCCTGAAGCCGTATTTCGAAGACATCCTGCTGGCCATGGCTGACACCATCAAAGCGGTGCCGAACAAGATCAGCGTCAGCGGCCATACCGATGCCAAGCCTTATGTGGGCAATGGCGATTATGGCAACTGGGAGTTGTCGGCCAACCGGGCCAACGCGGCGCGTCGGGCGCTGGTGGCGGGTGGCTATCCTGAGCCTCAGGTTGCGCGGGTCGTCGGTTTCGCCTCGTCGGCGCTGTTCGATCGCGAGCATCCGCTGAATCCGGTCAACCGTCGTATCGATATCATTGTGCTGACCAAGAAGGCCCAGCAGCGCATCGAAGGCAGCCTTGGCGGGGAAACTTCTCCGCAGGCCAAGCCGGCCGGTTCTGCGCCGGGTGCAAGTGCGGCACCGGCGCCGCCGGACCCACAGGCCGGGGCGCAACCCCACGAGCTGCGCGAGAAGCTCAACCTGTTCGAGGATGACCCGACCAAGGTCAAGTAAGCGGACATGAAAAAACGCCCCTCGGGGCGTTTTTTTATGGCACGCGAATCAGCTCAATAGCTGGACTCCGGCAGGCTGGCGATGATCGAGCGATAGCTGTTCATGCGCTGCTGCTGGACGCGGCCGTCTTCCAGAGCCTTGAGCAGGGCGCAACCGGGCTCGCGGTCGTGCTTGCAGTCGCGGAAGCGGCAAGTGCCGATCAAGTCGTTGAATTCGATAAAACCGGCTTCGACATCATGACGGCTGACGTGGCCGAGACCGAACTCGCGGATACCCGGTGAGTCGATCAGGTCGCCACCTCGGGGGAAGTGGAACAGCCGCGCCGTGGTCGTGGTGTGGGTGCCCTGACCAGACAGCTCGGACAGCGGCCCGACACGGGTTTCGACTTCCGGCAGCAGACTGTTGACCAGGGACGATTTGCCGACCCCCGACTGCCCGACGAACACGCTGATATGGCCATCGAGCTGGGCTTGCAACTGTTGCATGCCATCGCCCTGATGCGCCGACACTTCCAGCACCGGATAACCCAGTTGCCGATAGACCGCCAGCAGCGCATTGAGCGCCGGGGCGTTCTGTTCGTCGATCAGGTCGGCCTTGTTCAGCAGCAGCAAGGGACGAATCCCGGCGTGCTCGGCGGCCACCAGATAGCGGTCGATGAGGTTGGCGTGGGGCTCAGGCATGGGCGCAAAGACAATCACGATCAGATCGACGTTGGCGGCCACCGGCTTGAGCTGGCCGCGGCTGTCCGGACGGCACAGCTCGGTGCCCCGTGGCAGTTGCGCGACGATCACGCCGATGCCCTGGTTGCCCGCGCGCCAGACGACGCGGTCGCCGGTCACCAGCGCAGGCAGGTTGGCCCGCAGGTGGCAGCGGAAGACCTGGCCTTGCAGCTCGCCTTCCTGGGCCTCGACTTCCACCTGGACGCCGAAGTGGGCGATGACCAGGCCCGTCTGCTCGGGGCCGAGATCGCCACCTTCCAGAGTCTCCAGTGTATGGGACTCGCGTTTGGCGGCGCGGGCAGCGCGTTCGCCCTGGATTTTTTCGATGCGCCAGTTTTGGCGACGATTGAGTTGGCGTTTGGCCATGGGTGTTCCGAGTCGATAAAACAGCTAATTGGGTGATGCCGGTAAAACGGGCTGGAGTCTACCACGCCGGGGTGAGCTAAACTGCGCGCCTACGTTGAGGAGCCGACACATGCAGAACAAGCAGAACCTGATTTGGATCGATCTGGAAATGACCGGTCTGGATCCGGACACCGATGTCATTATCGAAATGGCCACCATCATCACCGACAGCGAACTCAATACCCTGGCCGAAGGCCCGGTGATCGCCGTGCACCAGAGCGATGAAACCCTCGCCGGTATGGATGAGTGGAACACCCGCCAGCACGGCGGCTCGGGTCTGACCCAGCGCGTGCGCGAGAGCACCATCAGCATGGCTGAGGCCGAGGCGCAGACCCTGGCGTTCATCCAGCAATGGGTGCCGGAGCGCAGCTCGCCGATCTGCGGCAACAGCATTTGCCAGGATCGCCGCTTCCTGTACCGCCACATGCGGACCTTGGAAAACTATTTCCACTACCGCAACCTCGACGTCTCGACGCTCAAGGAACTGGCTGCCCGCTGGTCGCCTGAGCTGAAATTCAAGAAGGGCAGCACCCACCTTGCTTTGGACGATATCCGCGAGTCCATCGCCGAGCTGCGTTACTACCGCGAGCATTTCATCAAGTAAGGCGCCTGACTCCGTGCTGCTGACGCTTTATTTGATCGCGATTACCGCAGAAGCCATGACCGGCGCGCTGTCCGCCGGACGGCGCGGCATGGACTGGTTCGGCGTGGTGCTGATTGCTTGCGTGACGGCCCTGGGTGGCGGCTCGGTGCGCGATGTGCTGCTTGGGCACTATCCGCTGACCTGGGTGCGTCACCCGGAATACCTGATCCTGACCAGTGTCGCGGCCTTGCTGACAATCTTCATTGCGCCGCTGATGCGTCATCTGCGCTCGCTGTTTCTGGTGCTGGACGCCCTGGGGTTAGTGGCATTTACCCTGATCGGCTGCACCACGGCGCTGGAGACCGGGCATGGCCTGCTGGTGGCTTCGGTGTGCGGGGTGATTACCGGGGTGTTTGGCGGGATTCTGCGGGATATCTTCTGTAACGATATCCCTCTGGTGTTCCGTCGCGAGCTGTACGCCAGCGTCTCGTTCCTTGCCGCCTGGTGCTTTCTGCTGTGCCAGCATCTGGGGCTGCCGACGGAGCAGAGCGTGTTCATCACTCTGTTTGCCGGGTTGCTGCTGCGGTTATTGGCAATTCGCAATCATTGGGAAATGCCGAAATTTGTCTATAAGGACGAGCAATAAGCAGGCGAGAGCGGATATTGCGGCGGCGAATTGTGGGAGCGAATTCATTCGCGAAAGCGGTATTCCAGTCGCTGAAGAGGTGTCGAATTCAGCTGCCTCTTCGCGAATGAATTCGCTCCCACAGAATCGCGCCTATAGAGCCCTAATCGCGGCTGTTGTGTTGTCTCAACGCCCACTCCACATGCTCACGTACCATTTCCGACGGATACTCCCGTCGCGCCTCCAGCGCCTGCAAGACCGGAATCGTCGATGGCGCATTGCCCAAGCCCACCGCCAGATTGCGCAGCCAGCGTTCATAACCGGCGCGGCGCAGGGGGGATCCCTCCGTATTGCTGAGGAATGTCGCCTCGTCCCACATAAACAGCTGGGCCAGTTCACTATTGTCCAGGTTGTGCCGGGGCTGGAAGTCGCTCTGCTCGGTGGGGCGGGCGAAGCGGTTCCAGGGGCAGACAATCTGACAATCGTCGCAACCAAACACCCGGTTACCAATTAAAGGACGCAGTTCTTCCGGAATCGCCGTCTTGAGCTCGATGGTCAGGTAGGAAATGCAGCGCCGGGCGTCCAGCACATAGGGGCCGACAAAGGCCGCCGTTGGGCAGATATCCAGGCAGGCGGTGCAGCGCCCGCAGTGTTCGGTGGTGTGAGGGGCGTCGACGGGCAAGGCCAGGTCGACGAACAGCTCGCCCAAAAAGAAGAAACTGCCGGCCTTGCGGTTGAGTACCAGGGTGTTCTTGCCAATCCAGCCCAGCCCGGCCTGCTCGGCGATGGCCTTCTCCAGTACTGGCGCGCTGTCGACGAAGGCGCGATAGCCGAACGGGCCGATGGCCTGCTGGATGCGCTCAGCCAGCTGCTGCACACGCTTGCGGATCAGCTTGTGATAGTCGCGGCCCAGTGCGTAGCGCGAGACGTAGGCTTTTGCAGGCTCGGTCAGGCGCTGAGTCATCTCGGTGTCGCCGGGCAGGTAATCCATGCGCAGGGACACCACGCTGAGGGTACCGGGCACCAATTCATCCGGATGGGAACGTTTGCTGCCATGGGCAGCCATATAGTCCATCTCGCCATGGTAGCCAGCGTCCAGCCAGCGTTGCAGGTGCTGTTCGTGCTCAGCCAGCTCCAGGCCGCTGATGCCGACCTGTTGGAAACCCAGCTCACGACCCCAGGTCTTGATCGACTGGGCAAGGGTGGCCAGCTCAGCGCCGCTGAGTGTGAGTGGTTCGGCATTAATAGCGGACATGCAGAGGGGAAACCGATAACAAGATGCGTATAATTCTGCCAGACATCGGAGCCGATAGACGCATGCTCGACACTAAACCGCAATTACCCGACGCACTGTACAACGCCGCCCAGGTCCGCGACCTCGATGCGCGGCTGATTGCAGCGGGTACGCCTGGCCTGGAATTGATGCAGCGCGCCGCTCATGCAACCTGGCGCGCCATTCGTCGGCATTGGCCTGAGGGGCGCGCGCTGACGGTACTGGCCGGGCATGGTAACAATGCCGGGGACGGTTATCTGGTTGCGCTGTTGGCGCGCAAGGCCGGTTGGCAGGTCGCGGTAATGGCGGTGGGCGATCCCGCTGCGTTGTCCGGTGATGCAGCCACGGCCTACGCCAGCGCCCTGGCCGGTGCCGTCGATATCCAGCCCTGGTCCGGGCAAGCCCTGGATACCCCTTCAGCCATTATTCTCGATGCCCTGCTGGGCACCGGGTTGAACGGCGACGTGCGCTCGCCTTATGCCGAGGTCATTGCCGCGATCAACGCCAGCGGCCAGCCGGTCGCCGCCGTGGATATTCCTTCGGGCCTGAGTGCCGATACCGGCCGCGTCCTGGGCGCGGCGGTGCGTGCCAACCTGACGGTGAGTTTTATTGGCCTGAAACTTGGGCTGTTGACGGGCGAAGGCCGGGATTACTGCGGTGAGCTGGTCTTCGATGACTTGCAGGCCGACCCGCAGATTGTCGCCCAGGCGCCAAACAGCGCGACTCGCCTCGACAGCCATAACCTGCCGCAACTGGCGCCACGCTCGCCCTCGGCCCATAAAGGCCTGTTCGGCCGGGTGCTGGTACTGGGCGGCGACCATGGTTTCGGCGGTGCGACGCTACTGTCGTCGGAAAGCGCCCTGCGCAGTGGCGCAGGTATGGTCACTCTGGCGACCCGGGAAGAGCATGTGGTGGCGGCCTTGAGTCGTTTCCCTGAAGTCATGACCGTGGGCGTAGGTTCGGCCAATCAGGTGCAGGGGTTGATCGAAGCCGCCAGCGTGCTGGTCGTGGGGCCTGGTCTGGGTCAGGCCAGTTGGGGCAAAAGCCTGCTGTCGGCGGCGGCCAATGCGTCCAAGGCCCAGGTCTGGGATGCCGATGCCCTGAACCAATTGGCGAACGGTAATGTCAGTTTGCCTGCAAATTCTGTCATCACCCCGCATCCCGGTGAAGCGGCGCGTCTGTTGGGTATCGAAACCCGTGCAGTGCAGGCAGATCGCCCGGCGGCGGCCCTGGCCCTGGCGCGTAAATTCAATACCGTTTGCGTGCTCAAGGGCAGCGGCAGTCTGATTGCCGACAGCAATGGGCGCTTGGCCTTGTGTGATCGCGGTCATCCGGCCATGGCCACCGCCGGGCTGGGTGATGTCCTGGCCGGCTTGGTCGGGGCGCTGCTGGCGCAGACGATGGAACCGTTCGAAGCTGCTTGCCTGGGTGTCTGGCTGCATGCCCGGGCCGGTGAGCAGTTGGGCCAGGCCGGGCGAGGCCTGGCCGCCAGTGATTTGATTCCTGTTATTCGTCAGCTTTTGGAGGAGCTACAACCGTGTCTGAGTTAATCGTCAATCTGGTCGGTGAAGAGGCCATGATGGGCTTCGGCGCGCGCCTTGCCGCAGTCACCGGCGCGGTGGGCGTGATTTTCCTCGAAGGCGATCTGGGAGCAGGCAAGACCACCCTGTCCCGAGGCCTGATTCGCGGCCTGGGCCATGTGGGAGCGGTAAAGAGTCCGACCTTTACCCTGGTCGAGCCCTACGAAATCGGCAGCCTGCGTGCCTATCACTTCGACCTCTATCGGCTGGTCGACCCCGAGGAGCTGGAGTACCTGGGGATTCGCGATTATCTGGAAGAGGATGCACTTTGTTTGATCGAGTGGCCCGATCGCGGTGCAGGCTTTTTGCCAAAGCCTGACATGACCATTACCATTAGGCCCCAAGCACAAGGCCGCTCGCTGTTGCTGAGCCCTCATGGTTCGCGCGGGGAAGCCTGGTGCGCCGCTTTAGCATTGGAATTCAAATAGAAATGGGGTTGTCAGGTATGCGCATGCGCGCGCTGGTTGCTGTGATGGGGCTGCTGTTGATGGCGCTGGCTGTCGACGTATTGGCCGCGACACAGGTCCGAAGTGTTCGCTTATGGCGCGCGCCGGATAACACACGGCTGGTTTTCGACCTGTCCGGTACGGTGCAGCACAGCGTATTCACCCTGACGTCGCCCGATCGTCTGGTTATCGATATCAATGGCGCGACCCTTGGCGGCCCGCTGAATATCGCCACGGCCAATACTCCGATCATCAGCATGCGCTCGGCCCAGCGAACGCCGACCGACCTGCGTGTGGTCATCGATCTGAAGAAGGCCGTGACCCCCAAGAGCTTTGTTCTGGCGCCGAACCAGCAATACGGTAACCGGCTGGTCGTGGATCTCTACGACAATGCCGAGGACGCCAATCCGCCGCCCGCGCTGCCGCCGACCACCGTTACCGCAGCGCCGGCCGTGCCGGTCAGCCCGTCCAAGCCTGAAATCAAACTCGCCCCGGTGCCCAACGGCAAGCGCGATATCGTGATTGTCGTGGACGCCGGTCATGGCGGCGAAGACCCCGGCGCCTCTGGCTCCAGCGGGCAGAAAGAGAAAAACGTGGTGCTCTCCATCGCCAAGGAGCTGCAACGGCAGATCAACGCTGAGAAGGGCTATCGCGCAGAACTGACCCGTACCGGCGACTATTTCATCCCGCTGCGCAAACGTACGGAAATTGCCCGTGCTAAAGGCGCCGACCTGTTCGTCTCGATCCATGCCGACGCCGCGCCATCCTCTGCGGCCTTTGGTGCCTCGGTGTTTGCCCTGTCCGAGCGTGGCGCGACTTCCGAGACCGCGCGCTGGCTGGCCGACAGTGAAAACCGTTCCGACCTGATCGGTGGTGCCGGAGCTGTAAGCCTGGACGACAAGGACCGCATGCTGGCCGGGGTACTCCTGGACCTTTCTATGACCGCCTCGCTGTCGTCGAGCCTGAACGTGGGTCAGAAAGTTCTGAGCAACATCGGTCGCGTGACTTCGCTGCACAAGCAGAGAGTGGAGCAGGCCGGGTTCATGGTGCTGAAATCTCCTGATATTCCGTCGATCCTCGTGGAAACCGGGTTTATCTCGAACAATGCCGAGGCCAACAAACTGCAAGCGGCTTCGCACCAGCAGGCCTTGGCGCGCTCGATCAATGCAGGGGTCAAACAATTCTTCCAGCAGAATCCGCCGCAGGGCACTTATATCGCCTGGCTGCGGGATAACGGCAAGCTGGCCCAGGGCCCGCGCAATCATGTGGTTCGCTCCGGCGAAACCCTGGCCATGGTTGCGGCTCGCTACGATATGAGCCCGGCCGCCCTGCGCAGTGCCAACGATCTCAAGAGTGATGATTTGCGCATTGGTCAGGATCTGAAAATCCCGAATACGGAGCTGGCGTCACAGCCATGACAGACCTTCTGATAGACAGCGCCGAGCCGGTTATCGCAAGCCCCGTGGCTGAAGTTGCCGAGAATGCCGCGCGCATCGAATTGCTCAGCCCGCGCCTGGCCAACCAGATTGCCGCCGGTGAAGTGGTCGAGCGACCTGCCTCGGTGATCAAGGAACTGTTGGAAAACAGCCTGGATTCCGGTGCCCGGCGTATCGATGTCGATGTCGAGCAGGCCGGGATCAAGTTGCTGCGGGTGCGCGATGACGGTCGCGGTATCGCTTCCGATGACCTGCCGCTGGCCCTGGCCCGCCATGCCACCAGCAAGATTCGCGAACTCGAAGACCTGGAGCGGGTGATGAGCCTGGGGTTTCGCGGTGAGGCACTGGCGTCGATCAGCTCGGTGGCCCGCCTGACCCTGACGTCCCGCACCCGTGGCGCCGATCAGGCCTGGCAGGTGGAAACCGAAGGCCGCGACATGGCGTCGCGGGTACAGCCCGCTGCGCATCCGGTCGGCACCTCGGTGGAAGTGCGCGACCTGTTCTTCAATACGCCGGCCCGTCGCAAGTTTCTCAAGGCCGAGAAAACCGAATTCGATCACCTGCAGGAAGTGATAAAGCGCATGGCCCTGGCGCGTTTCGACGTGGCCTTCCATCTGCGCCATAACGGCAAGACCGTCCTCAGCCTGCACGAAGCCCATGACGACACCGCCCGCGCGCGGCGCGTATCGGCGATCTGCGGGCCGGGCTTCCTGGAGCAGGCGCTGCCGATCGAAATCGAGCGCAATGGCCTGCATCTGTGGGGCTGGGTCGGTTTGCCGACGTTCTCCCGCAGTCAGGCCGACCTGCAGTATTTCTTCGTCAATGGCCGTGCTGTGCGCGACAAACTGGTCGCTCATGCGGTGCGCCAGGCCTATCGCGACGTGCTGTTCAATGGCCGTCACCCGACCTTCGTGCTGTTTTTCGAAGTCGATCCGGCAGCCGTAGACGTCAACGTGCACCCGACCAAGCACGAAGTGCGTTTCCGTGACGGGCGCATGGTCCATGACTTCCTCTATGGCACCTTGCACCGCGCCCTGGGCGATGTGCGCCCGGAAGACCAGTTGTCCGGCACGGTGCCTGCGGCAATACAGGAGCGGGTCACGGGGATTGATGCCGGTGAATTCGGCCCCCAGGGCGAGATGCGCCTGGCCGCCAACCTGCTGGAACAGCCCCAGGGCGATGCCTATAACCGGCCTGCCGGGTCGGGCGCGGGCAGCGGTTATCAGTATCAGTACACGCCAAGACCTACCTCATCGGTGCCGGTGGCTGACGCCCAGGCCGCCTATCGCGAGTTTTTTGCACCGCTTCCGGCCGGTAGCGCACCTGCCGGTGCTGTGTCCCTGCCGGAATCCCAGGGCGATATTCCGCCATTGGGCTATGCCCTGGCCCAGCTCAAGGGCATCTATATTCTTGCGGAGAACGCCATCGGCCTGGTGCTGGTGGACATGCACGCCGCCCACGAACGCATCATGTACGAGCGTCTGAAGATCGCCATGGCCAGCGAAGGCCTCAGCGGTCAGCCGCTGCTGGTGCCGGAATCCATCGCAGTCAGCCAGCGCGAAGCCGATTGCGCCGAAGAGCACATGGCGACGTTCCAGCAGCTGGGCTTCGAGTTGCAGCGCCTGGGCCCGGAAAGCCTGGCGATCCGTCAGATCCCGGCGCTGCTCAAGCAGGCCGAGGCCAATCGCCTGGTGCACGACGTACTCGCCGACCTGATGGAATACGGCACCAGCGACCGCGTGCAGGCGCATATGAACGAATTGCTCGGCACCATGGCCTGTCATGGTGCGGTGCGGGCCAATCGCCGCCTGGCGATCCCGGAAATGAACGCCTTGCTGCGCGACATGGAAAACACCGAGCGCAGCGGCCAATGCAACCATGGCCGGCCGACCTGGACCCAGATGGGCCTGGACGATCTCGACAAACTTTTCCTGCGTGGTCGCTGATGAGCGCTTTTCCTCCGGCCATTTTTTTGATGGGGCCGACCGCCGCAGGCAAGACCGACCTGGCCATGGAGCTGACCAAGGTGCTGCCTTGCGAGCTGATCAGCGTCGATTCGGCGCTGGTCTACCGCGGTATGGATATCGGCACGGCCAAGCCCTCCAGGGCCCAGTTGGCCGAGTTTCCCCATCGTCTGATCGATATTCTCGATCCGTCGCAAAGCTATTCGGCGGCCGACTTTCGCACTGATGCCCTGGCGGCCATGGCCGAAATCACCGCGCGGGGCAATATTCCCCTGCTGGTCGGTGGCACGATGCTGTATTTCAAGACTCTATTGGAAGGCATGGCTGACATGCCGTCAGCCGATGCTCAGGTGCGTGCCGAGTTGGAAGCGCGGGCAGCGGATCACGGCTGGCAGGCTTTGCATGACGAGTTGGCACAGGTTGACCCGGTTTCTGCGGCACGTATTCATCCCAATGATCCGCAGCGCCTGATCCGCGCGCTGGAGGTTTACCGGGTCAGTGGCATGAATATGACAGCACACAGAGAACAACAAACTGCGCAAAGTACCGACGCAGCCGCTTCGGGGCGTCGGCAATTGCCCTATACTGTCGCCAGCCTGGCCATCGCTCCGGTGGATCGCAAGGTTTTGCACGACCGTATTGCGCTACGATTTTCACAAATGCTGGATCAGGGGTTTCTGGACGAAGTACTGGCATTGCGCTCAAGAGGCGACCTGCATGCCGGGTTGCCTTCGATACGAGCTGTCGGTTATCGCCAGGTCTGGGATCACCTGGATGGAAAGCTGACTTGGGATGAAATGCGGGAACGGGGCATCATTGCGACGCGCCAGTTGGCCAAACGGCAGTTCACCTGGCTACGCAGCTGGGAGAATCTGCACTGGCTGGACAGTCTGGAGAGCGACAATCTGCCGCGTGCCTTGAAATACTTGGGATCGGTCTCCATATTGGGCTGAGTCTCTGCAATAGCCGTCTATCCTTGGGGGGTGGCCGGTTCAAGCCAATGAATTCGAATTATTATTATTGATCCTTAAAGGAGTGCGGCACATGTCAAAAGGGCATTCGCTACAAGACCCTTACCTGAACACTTTGCGTAAAGAGAAAGTGGGGGTATCGATCTATCTGGTGAACGGGATCAAGCTGCAGGGCACCATCGAGTCTTTCGATCAGTTTGTCATTTTGCTGAAGAACACCGTCAGCCAAATGGTCTACAAGCACGCCATTTCCACCGTTGTACCGGTTCGTCCAATCCGTCTGCCTAGCGCTTCCGAGTCCGAAACGGGCGACGCTGAGCCAGGTAACGCCTGATAGGAGTCTGCTTTGTTCTTTGAGCGCCACAGTGGTGGTGAACGAGCCATTCTTGTTCATTTGGATGGTCAGGACCCTGAGGCGCGTGAAGATCCGCAGGAGTTTCAGGAGCTGGCCATCTCGGCCGGCGCCGATACCGTCGCGTTTTTCAACGTGCCGCGTCATCGGCCATCGGCCAAATACCTGATCGGTTCCGGCAAAGTCGAGGAGCTGCGTGATCAGGTCAAGGCCGAACAGGCCGATCTGGTGATTTTCAATCACACACTCACTCCCAGCCAGGAACGCAACCTGGAGCGTGCTTTCGAGTGTCGCGTGATCGACCGTACCGGTCTGATCCTCGATATCTTCGCCCAGCGCGCGCGTACCCACGAAGGCAAGTTGCAGGTCGAACTGGCGCAGCTCGAACACATGAGCACGCGTCTGGTTCGCGGCTGGACTCACCTTGAGCGACAGGGCGGCGGTATCGGTCTGCGCGGGCCGGGTGAAACCCAGCTCGAGACCGACCGCCGCCTGCTGCGTGTGCGTCTGCGCCAGCTCAAGGGGCGTCTGGAGAAGGTCCGCAGTCAGCGTGAACAGGCCCGTCGTGGGCGCAAGCGCGCCGACATTCCTTCGGTTTCACTGGTGGGTTACACCAACGCAGGCAAATCGACGCTGTTCAACGCGGTGACCCAATCCGACGTATTCGCCGCCGACCAGTTGTTCGCCACACTCGACCCGACCCTGCGCCGTCTGCAATTGGACGACCTGGGGCCGATCGTGCTGGCGGACACTGTGGGCTTCATTCGCCACCTGCCGCACAAGCTGGTCGAGGCCTTTCGGGCTACGCTCGAAGAGTCGAGCAACTCAGACCTGCTGCTGCATATCATCGACTCCCATGAGCCTGAGCGCATGGAGCAGATCGAGCAGGTGATGGCGGTGTTGACCGAGATTGGCGCTCATGAGCTGCCGATCCTTGAGGTATACAACAAGATCGACCTGCTCGAGGGCGTGGAGCCGCAGATCCAGCGTGATGCCAATGGCAAGCCGCAACGGGTCTGGGTTTCCGCCCGCGACGGTCGAGGGCTGGACCTGCTCAAGCAGGCGGTGGCCGAGCTGCTGGGTGATGATTTGTTCGTCGGCACCTTGCACTTGTCCCAGCGTTTTGCTCGACTGCGCGCTCAGTTTTTCAATGCGGGTGCGGTACAAAGCGAAACCCATGACGAAGAAGGCAGCAGCCTGCTGGCGGTGCGTTTGCCGCGAGTGGAGCTCAATCGACTGGTGAGTCGCGAAGGATTGCAGCCGCTAGAGTTTATTGAACAACACACTTTGCAATAAAAAGCGCGGGAAAGCCGTTACACGGTATTCACGGGCATTCTGTAGCATGGGTCGGCGCGCCGCGGGCGCGTCTTTGCTTTATCAGATGGAGAGCGCTATGGCTTGGAATGAGCCGGGTGGCAACTCGAACAATCAGGATCCCTGGGGTGGCAAACGCCGTGGTGGCGGCGACCGCAAGGGACCGCCCGATCTCGACGAAGCCTTCCGCAAGCTACAGGAAAGCCTGAACGGGTTGTTCGGTGGCGGTAAGAAACGCAGCGGTGATGGCGGCGGCAACGGGCCGCGCAGCGGTGGTGGCGGTGGCTTCGGCCTGCTGGGCATCGGCCTTTTCGTTCTGCTGGCTATCTGGCTGTACAGCGCCATTTATGTAGTGGACGAGCAGGAGCAGGCTGTCGTCCTGCGTTTCGGCAAGTACCACGAGACCGTTGGGCCGGGCCTTAACATCTATTTCCCGCCTTTCGATCGCAAGTATCTGGAAAACGTGACGCGCGAGCGTGCCTACAGCAAGCAGGGGCAGATGTTGACCGAAGACGAGAACATCGTCGAAGTGCCTTTGACCGTGCAGTACAAGATCACCAACCTGCAGGACTTCGTGCTGAACGTTGACCAGCCTGAGGTGAGCCTGCAACACGCCACTGAAAGTGCGCTGCGCCATGTCGTGGGTTCCACGGCCATGGATCAGGTGCTGACCGAGGGTCGTGAAGTGATGGCCAGTGCGATCAAGGAGCGTCTGCAACGTTTCCTCGATACCTATCGCACCGGCATTACCGTGACCCAGGTGAACGTGCAGAGCGCTGCCGCGCCGCGTGACGTTCAGGAAGCCTTCGACGACGTGATCCGTGCCCGTGAAGACGAACAGCGCTCGCGCAACCAGGCTGAAACCTACGCCAACGGGGTTATCCCGGAAGCCCGTGGTCAGGCCCAGCGCATCATCGAAGATGCCAACGGTTATCGCGACGAAGTGATCTCTCGCGCCAAGGGTGAGGCTGACCGCTTTACCAAGCTGGTGGCCGAGTACCGCAAGGCACCGGAAGTCACTCGCGAGCGTCTGTACCTGGAAACCATGCAGGATGTGTACAGCAACACCAGCAAGGTCCTGATTACCGGCGACAAGGGGCAGAACAATCTGCTTTACCTGCCATTGGATAAAATGATCGACAACAGCCGCAGCAGTACTCCGCCGACCACGAGCTCCAGCTCTTCCGGTACGGATACGGGCGCGCGTAGCGTGGATCCACAGCAGCGCGAAGTGCGCACCAGGGAGAGTCGCTGATGAGCAATAAATCACTGATCGCCCTGATCCTTTGCGCGGTCCTGGCCGTAGTGGCCTGGAACAGCTTCTATATCGTTGCCCAGACCGAGCGCGCAGTCCTGCTGCAATTCGGTCGTGTCGTGCAGTCCGATGTGTCGCCTGGCCTGCATGTGAAGGTTCCGTACGTCAACCAGGTGCGCAAGTTCGACGGCCGCCTGCTGACGCTTGATGCGCCGACCCAGCGGTTCCTGACCCTGGAAAAGAAAGCCGTCATGGTTGATGCCTACGCCAAATGGCGGGTCAAGGACGCCGAGCGCTTCTACACCGCGACCTCGGGTCTGAAGCAGATTGCCGACGAACGTCTGTCGCGTCGTCTGGAATCCGGCCTGCGTGACCAGTTCGGCAAGCGCACCCTGCACGAAGTCGTGTCGGGTGAGCGTGACGCACTGATGGCTGACATCACTGGCTCGTTGAACAAAATGGCCGAGAAAGAACTGGGTATCGAAGTTGTCGATGTCCGGGTCAAGGCCATCGACCTGCCCAAGGAAGTCAACCGCAGCGTGTTCGAGCGCATGAGCACGGAGCGTGAGCGCGAGGCGCGTGAGCACCGGGCCAAGGGTAACGAACTGGCAGAAGGCATTCGTGCTGACGCCGACCGTCAGCGCCGCGTGCTGCTGGCCGAGGCTTATCGTGAGTCGGAAGAGGCCCGTGGTGATGGCGATGCCCAGGCAGCGTCGATCTACTCCAAGGCCTACGGTCAGGACCAGGAGTTCTATGCGTTTTACCGCAGCCTGCGTGCCTACCGTGAAAGCTTCGCGAACAAAAGTGACGTGATGGTGCTTGATCCAAGTAGCGAGTTCTTCCGCTATATGGGCAAAGCCAAGCCGTGATCTATTCATCCGCCGGGCGGCAAAACTGCCCGGCGGGGTGAATGCACGGTAAAACGTGTGTATGATGCGGCAGCCGGGAAATTCCCGGCTTTTTTGCGTCTGCACGATTGATTGGTCGTAGCCCGCATGGCTCGCGACAAGATTTTTCGAGGAGAGTGGTCTGCAAGGCCAGTTCCTGGGTATTTGTCGTGCCCGGAATATTGCTTTGACCGCTTTCTGCTTCACTCTAGGCTGGCACTGCTGCTGGCCGCCCGGATCATAGGGGAAAGGCGTAATGGCAACGGTTGACCGCTGGCTGCTACCAGATGGCATCGAAGAAGTACTGCCACCGGAAGCGGCGCGTATTGAAGTCGCGCGCCGTCAGGTGCTGGATCTGTTCCAGGGATGGGGCTATGAATTCGTCGTCACTCCGCATATCGAATACCTGGAATCGCTACTGACCGGTGCAGGTTCCGATCTCGATCTGCGCACCTTCAAGGTAGTCGATCCGCAATCGGGTCGGCAAATGGGTTTCCGCGCCGATATCACGCCGCAAGTTGCGCGTATCGATGCGCACACGCTGCGCCGCGAAGGCCCGAGCCGCCTGTGCTACGCCGGTAGCGTGCTGCATGCGCAGCCGCGTGCCCTGTCCACCTCGCGCAGCCCGATCCAGCTGGGTGCCGAGCTGTACGGCGATGCCAGCCCGAGCAGCGACGTCGAAGTCATCAGCCTGATGCTGGCCATGCTGCAACTGGCCGATGTGCCGGATGTCCATATGGACCTGGGTCATGTCGGTATCTACCGCGGCCTCGCCCGTGCCGCCGGTCTGTCCGGTCAGGTCGAGCAACAGTTGTTTGATGCTCTGCAGCGCAAGGCCATCGACGAAGTGATCGCCCTGACCGAAGGCCTGCCTGCGGATCTGGCTGGCATGCTGCAGGCCCTGGTTGGTCTCTGTGGCGGTCGTGAAGTCCTGGCTGCGGCCCGCGATCGCCTGGCCAACGCGCCGGCGCCGGTCCTGGCTGCGCTGGACGATTTGCTGACCATTGCCGAGCGCCTGGCTGCGCGTTTCCCTGATCTGCCGCTGTATTTTGACCTCGGCGAGTTGCGCGGCTACCACTACCATACGGGTGTGGTGTTTGCGGTATTCGTGCCGGGTGTCGGCCAGTCGATCGCCCAGGGCGGTCGCTATGATGACATCGGTGCCGATTTCGGCCGGGCCCGTCCCGCCACTGGCTTCTCCACCGATTTGAAGACCCTGGTCACCCTGGGTCGCGCAGATATCGAATTACCGTCTGGCGGTATCTGGATGCCGGACAGTACAGATGCGGCACTCTGGCAGCAGGTTTGCCAGTTGCGCAGCGAAGGTCAGCGTGTTGTTCAGGCTCTGCCCGGGCAGCAGGTGAGCGCTGCGCGTGAAGCCGACTGTGACCGGCAACTGATTCAGCATGGCGAGCGTTGGCAGGTAGTGCCGCTGGCTTCTTGAGTTTTCCTGCCGGCCGCCGCCGGCATTCAGTTTGCGTGAATGAGGACAAGTGTTATGGGTAAGAATGTCGTAGTCCTGGGCACCCAATGGGGTGATGAGGGCAAAGGCAAGATCGTTGATCTGCTGACCGAACATGCTACCGCCGTGGTTCGCTACCAAGGTGGCCACAACGCCGGTCACACTCTGGTGATCGACGGCGAAAAAACCGTTCTGCACCTGATTCCGTCCGGTGTCCTGCGCGAAGGCGTGCAGTGCCTGATCGGTAACGGTGTGGTCGTGGCGCCTGACGCGCTTATGCGTGAAATCATCAAGCTGGAAGAGAAGGGTATCCCGGTGCGCGAGCGCCTGCGTATCAGCCCGTCCTGCCCGCTGATTCTGTCCTACCACGTAGCGCTGGACCAGGCTCGTGAAAAGGCCCGTGGCGAGCTGAAGATCGGTACTACCGGTCGCGGCATCGGCCCGGC
Organism: Pseudomonas sp. JUb42; assembly: GCF_024807945.1. Classification (GTDB taxonomy): domain Bacteria; phylum Pseudomonadota; class Gammaproteobacteria; order Pseudomonadales; family Pseudomonadaceae; genus Aquipseudomonas. The sequence continues at coordinate 415,685 of NZ_JANUFD010000007.1, forward strand.
TTACGAAGACAAGGTGGCTCGTCGCGGTCTGCGCATCGGCGACCTGTTCCATCGTGAGCGCTTCGCCGCCAAGCTGGGCGAGTTGCTGGATTACCACAACTTCGTGCTGGTCAATTACTACAAAGAGCCGGCCATCGACTTCCAGAAAACTCTTGATGAGTGCATGGAATACGCTGAGCTGCTCAAGCCGATGATGCTCGACGTCACCGCTGCGCTGCACGAAATGCGTCGCGCCGGCAAAGACATCATGTTCGAAGGCGCACAAGGTTCACTGCTGGACATTGACCACGGTACCTACCCGTACGTCACCAGCTCCAACACCACCGCTGGCGGCATCGCTACCGGTTCGGGCATGGGGCCGATGTACCTGGATTACATCCTGGGTATTACCAAGGCCTACACCACGCGCGTCGGTTCGGGTCCTTTCCCGACTGAGTTGTTCGACGATGTTGGTGCGTTCCTGGCCAAGCGCGGGCACGAGTTTGGTGCAACCACCGGTCGCGCTCGTCGCTGCGGTTGGTTCGATGCCGTGATCCTGCGTCGCGCTATCGAAATCAACAGCATCTCGGGCCTGTGCCTGACCAAGCTGGACGTGCTCGATGGTCTGGAAACCATCAATATCTGCGTGGGTTACCAGAACGAAAACGGTGCAGTCATCGACGCGCCGACCGATGCCGACAGCTACATCGGCCTGGTTCCGGTCTACGAGGAGATGCCGGGTTGGACTGAATCGACCCTGGGCGCCAAGTCCCTGGAAGAGCTGCCAGCGGCTGCGCGTGCCTACATCAAGCGCGTCGAAGAGCTGGTCGGTGCACCCATCGACATTATTTCGACCGGTCCTGATCGCAACGAAACCATTGTTCTGCGTCATCCGTTCGCTTGATAAGTTATTGATGTACAAAGAAAGGGCCGCTATTGCGGCCCTTTTCTTTTTGGTCTTGATTCCAGTCACTGGAACGGCACGGCCTTTGCTGTTAAAAATGTCAGAAAAGGTGCCATCATTTTAATGGCGCTTATAGTGGAGGGTTTCTCCCGTGTCAGCTGTCCTCTCTCTGTTACGCAGTCGGCTGTTAAGGCCCGTATTCATTGCCCTCGGAATCGCCCTTTTGGTGCAAGTCCTGGTTGCCGTTGCCCTGACTCGGAGCACGGTGACTGCGCTCGAAGCCGATCTGGCGACGCGCCTGGGTGTAGATTCGCAACACTTGTCTTCGGAACTGGAACAAGCCAGTCAGCAGGTGACAAGCAGCCTGAACAATTTGTCGAGCAGCACCGGGCAACGTTTGAGCGACGGTTTGTCGGCGCGTCTGAAAGACGAACAGAAGCAATTGCGCGCCACCCTGGAAAAAGATCTTAAGGATTCGGCCACCGATATGGCCGAGTTGCTGGCGGCGGTTGCCCCGCGAGCCATGTGGGATAACGACACGCCGACCCTGTCGGAATTTGCCCGTCGCGCCCAGCGCAATCCCAATGTGCTGTTCGTGGTTTATGACGACGCAACCGGCGAGCACCTCACGCGTTACCTCAATCGCGAAAACCCGATCATCAAGGCCCTTTTGGCCAAGGGTGAGGGCGAGCGGGCGATGGATAAAGTGCTCAATGCCGCCAAGAACGATCCTTCCCTGTACTACGTTGAGGCCTCAATCAGCCCTAACGGCGTCGAGATCGGCAAGGTACGCATGGGGGTTTCCACGGCGTCGATCGACGAAAACGTAGCGGCTCTGGATAAACGCTTTGCAACGTTGCTCTCCAGTAGCAAACAATTGGTATCCGACAGTCTTAGCAGCGCCGCAGCCGACAGCTCGGCAGCCTTGCGTACCCGTCTGCAATCGGCACAGGGCGCAGCATCGGCCATGGCGACCAATACGTCTTCGGCGGTACAGGATGCGGCTGAAACATTGCGCTGGCGTATAGGCGTGGGCCTGGCCTTGGTCGGTCTGGGCGTTCTGTTGTTGCTGGCGGTGGTCCTGGGTCGTCGTGTAGTCAACAAGCTGTTGCTGTTGATTGCTGCGCTGGACGATCTGGCGGCAGGCGAGGGCGACCTGACCAAGCGGGTCAAGCTCGACAGTAATGACGAAATTGGTGATATGGCGGCAGCGGTCAACCGCTTTGTCGACAAGCTGCAGCCCATCGTCCGCGAAGCTGGTGATGTTGCCCAGCAGACCGGTGTCGAAATCGGTGCCATGAGTCGCCGCAATGCCGGGGCCGATGCCGCCGCTGAGTTGCAGCGTGACGAAGTGGCCGCGAGCCTTCAGGCGCTGGCGCAGATGGCTGACGAAGCCCAGGCGGAAAGCCACGCGATGCAGGCAGCGCTCAAGCAGGTGGTGGATATCCGCCAGGCCACTGACGAAAATACCCGTACTTCCAATCAGGTCGGCGGTTTGATCGAGGCTCTGGCCGGGCAGGTGGAAAACGGTGCGCAGGTCATCGAGCGTCTGGCCAAGCAAAGCGAACAGATTGAAGTGGTGCTGGAAGTGATTCATGGCATCGCCGAGCAGACCAACCTGCTGGCCCTTAACGCCGCCATCGAAGCGGCGCGTGCCGGGGAGACCGGTCGAGGGTTCGCGGTAGTTGCCGACGAAGTGCGGGCTTTGGCCAGCAAGACGCAAAGCTCCACCGGCGACATCCAAGAACATATCGCCAAGCTGCAGAGTGGGGCCAAGGAAGCGGTGGCAACCATTGGTCTGGCCGGGCGTCAGGCGAAGGAAGGGCTGGCGGTTCTGCGGGACAGCGCGCGGCTGCAACTGACTGTGCAGGCGTCGGTCGAGCAGGTTCACGCGGCCATTGGTCTGGCTACCAAGGCGGCGGAGCATCAGGCTCAGGGTGCGCAGGCGGTACGCGGTCGCGTCGAGGTCATCCATGCCCAGGCCGAGAAAGCGGCTCAGGCGGTGGTGGAGACCACAGCAAGCGGCAAGGCGCTGGACAAGCTGGCGGCGCAGCTCAAGGCGAGTCTGGGGCAGTTCAGGGCGTAGGGGGCAGGATCTCGTGGGAGCGAGGCTTGCCCGCGAAGAGGTCGGTAAATCTGGCGCATTGTTTGGGGCCGAAATACCGCCTTCGCGGGCAAGCCTCGCTCCCACAGGATTTGCGGATGCCAGAAAACACAAAACCGAGCACAAGGCTCGGTTTCGTTGAATTGGTGCCCAGAAGAAGACTCGAACTTCCACGACCTTGCGGTCACCAGCACCTGAAGCTGGCGTGTCTACCAATTTCACCATCTGGGCAATGCGCTGATTTAATTAGATTTATCGCTCGAATGCAACTAAAAACGTAACTATTTTTGCGATAATCTTTTTCAGCTTTCGTAAAACACAAAACCGAGCACAAGGCTCGGTTTCGTTGAATTGGTGCCCAGAAGAAGACTCGAACTTCCACGACCTTGCGGTCACCAGCACCTGAAG